>NZ_CABFVD010000010.1 GCF_902143515.1 Hathewaya massiliensis | reverse complement strand
GGTACTGCAGGGGAAGCCCTGTGGGAGAGTAAGACGTCGCCAGGTAATATATTCCGCAGTAGCTCAATGGTGGAGCACTCGGCTGTTAACCGATAGGTTGGAGGTTCGAATCCTCTCTGCGGAGCCAATATGGCTGGATAGCTCAGTCGGTAGAGCAGAGGACTGAAAATCCTCGTGTCCCTGGTTCGATTCCTGGTCTAGCCACCAAAACTGTCTTAATAATTTAAGGCAGTTTTTTATTTTTCAATTATATTTTTAAAAGTAATTTAATTATAATTATGGAATTATGCTAGTTGGAGAATTTGGTTTTAAGTTAAATCATTTAAAATTATAATTGTGGGAAGTATAAAAAAAGAGAGAACTTTTAAATAAAACAGTTCTCTCTTTTTTATATAAGATTTTTCACTAAAGATATAGATATATTTAATTATTTTTAATTATATTCTTCAAGTAATTCACTGGCTTTCAAAGAGTTTTTAAAGTCTTTATTCTTAACAACTAGAATTATAAAAAGAGATACTAGAACAATACCTTTAAACATGCTGCTTACACTAATACTCCACCAAACACCATTCAACCCTAGAACTTCAGGCTTTGATAATATTATAGCAGATGGAATACGAAGGGCATTAAAAACTCCACTTACTATAGCAGGCAAAGTAGTACGGCCAATACCGTTAAAAGCACCAGCAGTGGTTATCTCTATACACATAAAAAATTGAGATAAACCTACAATTTTTAAGTATGTAATTCCCATACCTAAAGTTTTGCTTTCCGAAATAAATATAGAAAAAACAAATTTTGATCCTAAAGTTAATAGTAAGGTAGAGAAGAGACCAATTACACTAACAATACACATTGAAACAAAGTAACCTTTAACTATACGTTCATACTTTCTAGCTCCATAATTTTGTCCAACGAAAGTTCCTAGAGCTGTACAGAATCCACCTGCAGTCATCCAAGAAATAGCTTCAATTTGAGAACCTACTTGCTGAACAGCTACAGCAGCATCTCCATGACTTGCAACAATTCTTCCAATTAACATGGCGAAAAATGAAAATAAACCATTTTCAACAGCTACAGGGAAACCTAATTTTATTAGTTTTTTAACATGATCTAGATGAAGTTTTGCAAATATATTTATTTTAAATAAAGGAGTATCTTGCTTTTTCATTATCAGTAAAAATAGACATGTAACTATTACTTGAGCTAAAACTGTAGCAATAGCAGCTCCTGCAACACCTAACTTTGGAATAGGACCTATTCCAAATATTAAAATAGGATCAAAAATTATATTGAATATAAGACCTACTGTATTTACTAAGAATGGTACCTTACTGTTACCAGCTCCATTAAATATACCAGTTAAAACAGGATTTACAAAGTTAAATATCATACCTATAGATACAATAACTAAATAAGTTTCAGACATTTGTATAACTTCTAAACTATTAAGTCTGAAAAAGCCTATAATCTGCTTTTTAAAAATTATCATAATTAATGAATAAATTAGAGCCATTATAATAGTAATTTGCATAGCATTATTTGCAAAGCTTCTAGCTTCATCTTCTTTTTTGGCTCCTAAGTATTGAGAAACACATATTTCAGCACCTACTTTAGATAATAGTATGAAAGATTGACCAAACCATACTAGAAAGCCAGCAGTCCCAACAGCAGCAACAGCAAGACTACTAACCCTACCTATCCAAATCATGTCTATCATACCATAAGCCATTTGGATGAAAGAAGTACCCATGATTGGGAGGGCTAAAGATAGTAGAGAGTTTAGTATACTACCTTTTGTTAAGTCTGTAGTTTTATTCAAAAAAACACCCCCGTAAAATATAATACATACCTAATATATTATTTCTTCACGGGAGTGGTTGTCAACAATAATCAATCAATTAAAGTTAAATCCAGGATTAATTTAATTATTTAAGAGAGATATGTGAACAAAGCAATAAATAAAAGCTTATTCTATGCTTACATATGATTTAAAGGTTAGAAAGTACTTCTTCTACATGATTTGCTACTTTAACTTTTCTAAATATCTTTTTTATTATTCCTTCTTCATTTATTATAAAGGTACTTCTTTCTATTCCCATACACTTCTTACCGAACATATTTTTTTCCTTTAAAACACCATATAAGTTGCAAAGAACTTCCTCTTCATCTGAAAGTAGAACAAAAGGTAGACAGTGTTTTTCTTTGAATTTATCATGAGATTTTAAAGAGTCCCTGCTAACACCTAAAATTACTGTATTAAGCTCTTCAAATTTATTAATATTATCTTTAAAATCTATGGCCTCAACAGTACAGCCAGGGGTATTATCCTTTGGGTAAAAGTATAGTACAACCTTTTTACCTTTATAATCAGCTAAGCTATGTTCTTTATTGTCAGAACCTATGATTTTAAAATCTGGTGCCATAATTCCTTCTTTTAAGTTTTCCATAATTATCACCTCATACAATATAAATAATAAATAATAAATACTGAATAACAAATACTAAATAAGAAATACTAAATAAGAAATACTAAGTAATGTAATAATATAATTATAGTATTCTATAGAAACTTCTTATATATTTAAATAGTATTTTCGAATTAATAATATTAAAATTAGTTGATATAATTATTATATAATAATTATTACAATTTAACAAGGATTTAAAAGAATACTTATTTATTAGGTTTAGAATATATTTATTTTGTAAAAGCACCATACTATAATTAATTTAATAAGTTAAATATACGGTTAAATAGTTGTGATATATATGTATACTATAGAAATAAAAGTTTTACTAAGTATTGTGGACATATAAAAGAAGTAGAAAATATAGATATTTCTATTAAAGATATATAGCTAAGCATATGTATTGGTTTAAATAAATTGAAACTTTTATTACAGAAAATAACTTATATATTAATCCTTAGTTATGTATCTGGCGAACAATGTACCAGGTGTATCTACAAATGAAAATCTTATTAATTTAAAGAAACTTAGAGAAATACAGATATAATTTTACCAGACTACACATATACCCATGATTTAAAGAAAATAATATGATAAGATAATCTTCGTCGCAAGGGAACACAAGAAACAACAAAAAGCGACAAACACTTTCAAAATAAAAATAAAAAAAGTGTTGACAAGTTATTAAAAGTTTGATAAGATAAATAAGTCGCTTGAAGAGAGTGACAAAAATTAAAGAAATTGGTCTTTGAAAATTAAACAGAGTAAGATAAAAGAACTCGCATTCTTTTGAGAAAAAGAAAAGAAATAAAGAAACAAGTTCAAGTCAGTA
>NZ_CABFVD010000009.1 GCF_902143515.1 Hathewaya massiliensis | reverse complement strand
ATTGTGGTAATTATATTAAAGCAAAGGTGCTGACTATTTTCATTTATATATTGCTGGTACACATAGAAATTTATTACAAGTTATTATTGTCAATAGGATTTTCAATCCATTAATTAAACACTAGTGATAATTTTTATTATCAATAAACATAATATAAATTAAAAACCTATTTGTATTATGAATGTTTTTTCAAGTGATAAAATAATAAAGGCACATATCTGGATTATGTTGTGGAAGGTATTAATGAATCTGTGAAACAATTATACATAAGTTATTTTATAAGAAGTTTTCCTTATTTTTTTATTTAATTAGAAATATTTAATGAGAAATTTAATTATTATAAAGCCTAAAGGAAAAATATAATAATAAATTAAACATTTATAGATTAAAGTAATATATGCCAAAAAAGATAGAGATATGTAGTAAAATATTAATGGCTTCCTAATATAAAATTCCTATTGTCGATAGAACGCTGTATGCGATGAAAGTCGCATGTATAGTGTGGACCTTATCAAAATTTAGTTCTTAAAAGACTAAATAGTAAGGGATAGCAATGAAAAAGAAAATGAAACAAAAAAAGAACCTAAACTTGATGTTAAAGTTAATGGGGATGAGGTTATTTTAAAGACTAGTAATGTTATAACTACAAATTCTAAATTACCTATTATTATAATAAATGAAGAGGGGGATATTAGTTATCTAAATGAAGTGGAAAAAGTAGAAGAGGGTATATATGCTAAGAAATTTGATTTTAGTAAGAATCCTTCACAGATGGATAATTCACCAGGAAAGTATATGATAAGACTAAATGTGGGAAAAAATAAGTGTATAGAAGAATATTTTCAATTTAAGTAAGATAATCAATATACAGCAGAGGTAACTTTCCTGCTGTATATTGATTTATTTTAAGATAAAAATATTAGGGGTGATAAGTTTGAAAGAGATTTTTAGAAAAAAAGCTAAAAATATGTTTATTAAAAGTTACATTGCAAGTTTATTAATTATTTGCATGGTATTTTTGAATTGTTTTTCTTATTATGCACAAACATTAAATAATTTAAATTCTAAGGATATTAAAGTAGAATTTATTAATGTTAAGGAAAAAATTAAAACAGGAGGTGTTAAAAAAATAGAAGTCGATCTATATAATAACTTAGATTATAAAAAGAATTGTAAGTTAATTTTAGCTCTATGTGATAGTAATGATAAGAACATAAATATAATAACTTCTTGTGAAAATATAAAAGGTAAGAAGAATTCAAAAGTTACATCCTATGTAAATGTATTACCACAGGTATTTAAAGTGAAGGCTTTTGCTGTAGATGAATTAAATAATGATCAGATAATATCTAATGTAATTGAAATTCCAACAACTAACCCGGTGATTGTGGAGGGGATTTCAAATATTGAAGATTTAGAAGTAGAAGTAAATAAAGGAGAAAAGTACATATTACCCAATAGAGTATCAGCTTTAATGAGTTCAGGAAAATTAAAGGAATTTCCTGTAAAGTGGAATGGAATAGCTGATACTAGTAAAGAAGGAAGATACGATTTTGAAGGGACTGTAGAAGGATATAGTAAAAAAATCAACTTAGTTTTAAAAGTTAAATTAGTAGATAAAATTGAAAAGATTGAGGATATAAATATTTCATTAATGCAAAATGACATTTACAATCTTCCTAAGGAAGTAAGTGCTTTTATGAACACAGGAATAACAAAATATGTCCCTGTAAAGTGGAATATTGATAAAATAAATACTAATGTTCCAGGTAAATATACTTACGAAGGAACTATAGAAGGATATGATAAAAAAATCCATATAGTAATTACAATTGCTTCTATAGAAGATAATAAACCTATTATATTTAAAAATAAAGAATTAGAGTCTGTCATAAGGGATACAATTAATATCTATGATGAGGATATTTACAAAAAAGATTTAGAAAGTATTACAAAATTATATCTTTCTTATTTATTATATGAAGATACTAATATTGAAGATTTAAGATATTTAAGTAATTTAAGAGAACTAGATTTAAGTATGACTGAATTAAAGGATATAAATGTATTATCTAACTTAACTAACCTTGAGAATTTAAGTTTATTTTCTACAGGTACAACAGATATTACTGCACTAAAGAATTTAGGAAATTTAAAAGTTTTAAATTTAGGACAAAATAAGATTAAAGATATAGAAAGTTTAAAAAACCTATTTAAAATAGAGAGTTTAAATTTAACAGGTAATAATATAACTAACTTGACTCCTTTAGCTAATATGAATAGTTTAAAAAAGTTGAAGTTAGCTGGAAATGATAATATTAAGGATTATAGTCCAACAGCTAAATATTATGACAAATTAGAACAGCCAGATTTTCAATTAAAATTACATAAGGCAGATTCTAATAAAGTAATTAATTATACAATTTTAAAGGGAGATTCATTTACATTACCTTTAGCTGTTAAGATTGATTTTAATGGAGTAGAGAAAAAAGTATTTGTAAAATGGAATACTGAAAAAGTAAATACAAATGTAGGAGGTAATCAAAGTTTTTATGGAACTATAGACGGTTCTGAAGAGAAATTAACTTTTAATTTAACAGTTAATGCATTGAAAGATGATGATATAATCAATTTTCCAGATAAAAAGTTAGAAATGGGTATAAGAAAGGCTATAGATAAGCCTCATGGTGAAATTTATAGAAGTGATGTTAAATATCTTAAAAACTTAGATCTTAGTGCTTTAGGTGTAGAAAATTTAACAGGTATTGAGAATTTAACTTCATTAGAAAAGTTAGGTCTTTGGGCTAATAAGGTTTCAGATATATCCCTTGTAAGTTCTTTAACTAGTTTAAAAAGTTTAGATCTTGCGGAAAATAAAATAAGGGTCTTAAAATCTGGCGTGTTTAAAAATCTAAGTCAGCTAGAAGAATTAGTTTTAGATAACAATGAATTAGCTAGTATAAAATATGGCGCTTTTGATGGACTTACTAATTTAAAAAATTTACACATAGAAGAAAATAGTATTAGTGATATTAGTGAGGTTTCTAAGCTTAAAAATTTAGAAATATTATATGCAAGAGACAATAAATTTATAAAAAATATAAAGCCTTTAAGTAATCTTAAAAACTTAAAAGAACTTTGGTTAGATGGAAATATTATTGATGATATAACTTCATTAGAAAACCTTACAGAACTAACATGGTTAAAATTAGATAAGAACAATTTATACTCTATATCTTCTTTAAGAAAACTAACTAAGATGGAGAAATTATCAGTTAGAGGTAACAAGTTAAAAACTCTTAATGGTATAGAAAATATGAGTAATTTACAATGGTTAGAGGCTGAAAAAAATGAAATATGGGATATAAAACAAGTTAAAGCACTTACAAAACTTACAATTTTAGAATTAAAAAATAATAAGATTGAAAATATAAGTGCAATTGAAGACTTAGTTAATTTAACTCAACTATATTTAAATAACAATGAAATTAAAGATATAAGTGCTTTGAGTAAATTGACTAAATTAAAATTATTATATTTAAGTAGAAATAAAATTAAGGATTACAGTCCTACAAAAGAGTATTTTAATACGCTTAATAGAAAAGATTTTACCTTAAATTAGGGGAGGGGTTTTTGTGAGGAAAAAGGATAAAAAGCTTATTAGTATTTTACTTGCCTTTTTTATGATTTTTAGTATTAGTTTTGTTACTCCTATAAATGTACAAGCTAATGAAATAAATAAAAACAATATTGAAATAGAATCTTTGTTTAGAGAAAGTTTAAATGAATATAAAGAGGAACATAAATTAGCTAAGGTAGAAAAATATGATCCTGATGAGAAGGCAACTTTTATAGTACAATTAGATGATAAAGCCCTTAGTGATTATATTGGAAATAAGTCTATACAAGAAGGTATAGAAAATACTGAACTTGAAAAAAAAGTATTGAAATCTCAAGAATATTGCAAAAATGAGATAAGAAAGATGGATAGTAAATGTGTTTTTAATAATGATTTTACATTGCTTATTAATGGTTTTAGTGTGGAAACTAAAAAATCTTATATGAAAAAAATAGGGGAAATACAAGGAGTAAAACATGTATCTATAGCTAAAAAATATTATAGGGATGTTAAAAATGCTATAGGTATTGGAGAAATTAAAAATATATATGAACAATATGGATATGATGGGGAAGGTATGGTTGTATCTGTAATAGACTCTGGTATTGATTATACTCATAAAGATATGGTTTTAAGTAATCCATCTAAATCTAAGTTAACTGAGAAAGAGGTAGGAAAAATAAAAGAGTCTAATAAAAAGGTAAAAGGAAAATATTTTACAGAAAAAATACCTTATGGATATAATTTTGCAGATAGAAACTTTGAAATAATAGATAAGGCTTCTGAAAATATAGGATATATGCATGGTATGCATGTTGCGGGTATTGTAGGAGCTAACTGCAGAGTTAAACAGGAAATAGAAAATAATAAAGGTATAAAAGGTGTGGCACCTGAATGTCAAATTATTGCTATGAAAGTGTTTTCTAATGATTCGGATAAAATAGGGGCTTCAGAAGAAAATATAATTGCAGCTATTGAAGATTCTGTAGCACATGGTGCTGATGTTATAAATATGAGTTTTTGTTCTGATGCAGGTTTTCAAGATCCAGAAGAGGGGCAACAGCAGGCTATAAAAGCAGCAATAGAAAAAGGTATAATGGTAGTTTCAGCGGCAGGAAATGCATGGTACTCAACATTTCCTGATAAACATGAAGGGGTTTTAGACCTTGGAGTTGTAGGGGCACCTGGACTTGCCCATCATAGTATTCAAGTTGCATCTTTAAATAACTCTAAAAGAACAGCTTATACATTAACTTATAATTCAAATGATGGACAAGGTTTAATGCCCTATGTAGAATCTGATTTTGATATAAAAAAATTGCAAAATGAGTATGAATTAGTTGATTGTGGTTTGGGTAGAAGCATAGAACATGGAAATGTAGATGAATTTTCTGGTAAAGAATTAAAGGGAAAGATAGCTCTAATTAAAAGAGGAGAAATTGACTTTAAATATAAAAAATTAAATGCTCAAAATGCAGGAGCTAAAGCAGTTATTATATACAATGGAGATGATGATGAAAGTTATTTAAACAATATTTCTACGGATAGTAAAGTTAATATCCCCACAATTTTTATTAAAAATTCAGATGGGGTAAAGTTAAAAAATGTAGTGTCTAAAAACTTAAAGATATCTTTTAAGGGGGAAATTTTAGAAGTACCTAATGAAAATAACTTTGAAATGTCAGGGTTCTCTTCATGGGGACCTACTCCAAATCTTGATTTAAAGCCAGATATATCAGGTGTAGGTGGAAATGTTTGGTCAACGGTAAACGATAATTCATATAAGAATATGACAGGGACTTCTATGGCATCACCTTATATAGCTGGTATTACTACTTTAATATTGCAGCATGTAAATAAACTAGGTATAAAATTTGATTCTAATGAAGATAAAGTTAAATTTGTTAAGCATTTAGTTATGAATACTGCAGAAGTGCAAATAGACACGAAACATGATAGTTTACCATATTCTCCAAGAAGACAGGGTGCAGGACTTGTTAATACTAAAAATGCATTAAAAAATAAGGTGCTTTTAAGTTATAAGGGAGACCCTTCCGCATCATTAAAGGTTATAGAAAGGGTTACGGAAATTCCTTTAGAATTAAAGAATTATGGAGATAAAGCTATTACTTATAATATAGAGGTTCCATCAGGAGTATTAACAGAGGTGGATACAGTTAAAGGAGATATGCCTTATGAATTAAAGCTTAAAGATGCTAAATTGGAGTTTAATAAAACTATAACAGTAAATCCAGGGGAAACAGTAAAAATTAATGGAAAACTTATTCTGGGAGAAGGAGTTTCTAAAAATAAATTTGTAGAAGGATTTATAAAACTCAATCCAATAAATGGAGATGAACCTTCTATAGGAATGCCTTTTATGGGGTTTTATGGTGCATGGGATGAACTGCAAATAGTTGATAATCCTATATACACAGGAAAGTCTATTTTTGGAGAAACTTCTTTATATACTGCTAAACCAGGTAGTATGGGATATAGAACCTACTATCTAGGAGGTGGCAAAGATGGGAAACCTGAAAATTTTGCTATAAATCCTGAAGATCCTAAGGCTAATAATAATGTTATGCCTCAAATGTCATTTTTAAGGAATGCTAAAAGTTTAAGAATAGATGTAAGTGATGAAAGTGGGCAAGTACTAAAAATAATTGAAGATAAAAAAGATATAAGAAAAGAAATTCCTATAATGCAGCAAATAGCAAGTAAGGTGAATTTTGATTGGTTATGGGATGGAAGAATTTATGATAAATACAAAGGAGAACGCGTTCCTGTAGATGAAGGACAATATTATATTAATATAAGAGTTAAAGCGGATATTGATAATGCTAAGGAGCAGATTCTAACTTTTCCAATAAAAGTAGATAAAACTGCACCAACAGTAAAGGTACCAAAAATATTTATTGCAGATTCTTCTAATTGTAATATAGAATTTGAGGCACTTGATTATAAAAATGGATCAGGTATAGAACATTTTTTATTCTTAGTTAATGGTCAAAAATATATGGAAGGTGAGGATAAAAAGTTATTTAAACTTGAAAAAGATAAGGTTACAGGAAGCTATAATAAAAATCTTAAATTACCTATAGAAGATGGTAAATCTTCTTATGAGGTTCACATAGGTGCTTCAGATTATGCAGATAATATGGGGGTAGGAAATGCCTTGATAATTTGTCCGTCAAATTCAAAAATAGATATGAAGTTGAATAAAGAAGTTTATAAAGAGGGAGAAGAGATTTTGCTAGAATATAAGCCCCAAAATGCATTAGATGAATCTTCTATAGATCATTATGAAGTGATAACAGACAATAATGAGTCTTCTAAGATTAATGGTAAAAATCTTTCTTATACTATTAAAAATGGTTTATTAAAAGGAGAACACTGCATAGCAGTTAAAGCTATAGATGCTAAAGGTAAAGTATTAGATGCAAATGCTATAAAGCTAAACATTGAAAAAGCACAAGAAGGGGATCTTGATGGAAAAGAAATTAAAATAGAGAATATAACTGGTAAGAGAGAATTTTACAATGGAAAGAATGCAGAAATAAAAATAAAAGCATCAAATTTAACAGATACAGTAAAAAAATTGAATTTTTCTGTATGTTTATATAATGAAAGAGAAGCATTAATAAATACATGTATTATAGAAAAAGAGATAGAAGGAAATGAAGATGTTGTCTTATCCTCTTCATTAGCGATACCAAAGGAAGGAGATTTTAAGATAAAAGTATTTTTCTTAGATTCCTTTGATAATTTAAATAAGTTAGCCGAAACGGCAGAATATAAAGTTAAAAGATAAAAGATGATAAATAAAAGATAATAAATAAAAAGTAGGAGATATAATAAATAAGTGTATTTCCTACTTTTTTAGTATTTTAATTTAATATAAGCAAACTGTTAATTTTATATGTATTAAGTGATATAATGGACATGGTTAAATATTAAACATAATATAGTAATATAGTATTTAAGTTTGGGGGGAGGATATGAAAAAGATAAACGGTATTATATATGCTATTCTGTCTTCTATGGCTTTTGGGGCTATGCCTATATTTGCAAAATTAGCATATAATAATGGATCAAATCCAACTACTGTATTGAGTTTTAGATTTTTAATTACCTGTTTAGTTTTATTAGTATATTTTGGGGTTACTAAAACTAATTTTAAGGTTACAAAAAAACAATTTTTAATTCTATTAGGTATAGGAGTTATAGGGTATACTGTAACATGTCAAATGCTTTTTAGAGCTTATAATTATATGGGCGTAGGCTTGGTTACTGCAATTCACTTTGTTTATCCTGCTTTTGTGTGTATTATAGGATATTTATTTTTCAAGGAAAAGTTAGGCAAAAATAAAGTTATAGCACTTATATTATCTGCTATAGGAGTATATGTTTTAGTTGGATTACAGGTAAAGTCAATAAGTATGATTGGAGTTTTATTAGCATTTTTTTCAGGGATTGCTTATGGAAGTAACATAATAGCATTAAGTATGGAGGAGATTAAAAACTTAGATAATAAGGTTATTACTTTTTATTCTTCATTGTTTGCGGGAATTACCATGGTCATTATTGGGGTTTTAAAAGGGGAATTAGTATTGAAAATTAATTCTCAGTTAGCTTTTTCATACATAGGTATTTCCTTAATATCAACTATTTTAGCCGTAGTATTATTTTTAAAAGCTATAAAAATAATAGGTGCATCTTCTGCAGCTATTTTATCTACTTTTGAGCCTATTGTCAGTATAGTTTTAAGTATATTGATTTTTGGAGAAGTGGTTACAGCTGCTATGATAGTAGGAACTCTACTTATTCTTGCATCTGTTGTACTTTTAGCTATAGAAAAATAAGAAGTTAAGCAGAAAAGTTAAATTTAAAAAGAATAGGATACTTCAAAAGGAGTATACATTAATTTACTATGAATAAAACCATGAATAAAGGGGTACATTTTAGTTTTCCATTTATTCATGGTTTTTTTTATTATTTAAGTCTATTATGTATTATGCAACAGCTCTTTTAACATAATTATTAGAATTCTTTGGTCCATGCCTCTTTATATAGTTTTTGACTTAATGCCTAAATCGCTATGATATTTATAATAGTCCATAGTTTCTATAATATAAGTTTTATTTTCATATTTTGCATATTTAACATTAGTATGTTTTTCATAATTATTGCTAGAGAAAATACCACTAAAGAAATCTCCAATTGCAGTAAAAATCTTTACAAAAAAGTCTTTAATGCTTTCAAAGAAAGTTCCAATTTTAGCAAGAAAACCTTTAGTTTCTTCGCTATTTAAGTTTTCTTTTAACTTCTTTGAAACATCATTTAATTGATCTTTTATTTTGTTAAAATCTAAATCCAAGTCGTTGATTTTAGTCATTAAGGAAGTTATTTTTTTTATATCTTCGTCACTTAGTTTTGATTTGTAGTTATTAGCTACATTAGTAACTATTTTTTCTACTTCTTTTTCATTTTTAGGTTTTTCCTTAACAACATCCTTTTTAATTTCATTTATTAAATTAGCTGCATCTTTCTTTCCTATTTTTTCACCTAATTGTCCAGTAACCATTAGCTCTTCATTTGCAACTTTCTTTTTATTTTCATCAATTTTTTCTCCACCCTTACTACTTTCAAAGCCTTTTAAAATACCTGTAAGGGCTGCTGTACCTGATACAACAAAGGGAGCAGCTGCTTTAACAGTAGCATTTTCTATACCTGCAGTTATTAAGGCATTTTTTATCATATCTTCAGTAACCCAAGAAATATTATGAGTATAGATGTTTAATCCACCTTTATCAGTTGGTTCTACATAGGCACAGGATATGGATCTTGTCCCAATTTGACTTTTAGTTGCTATATTAGCTAGATACTTGTCTTCTTCAGCTTTAGTAACTTCTAAGATATTGGCATCATTTTTAGTAACTCCAAAGTATTTTAGCATTTCTTCTTTTTGTTCTTTGCTTAAATCTGCTCCTAGGGTAACTACTTTAAAAGAATCTGCATAGGCTTCTTGCGATTTAAAAGCTATGGTCATGGATAGTGTAAGTACTAAAATTAAAAATTTACTTATAATTTTTTTAAATTTCATGTCTCATTCTCCTTTATTTATCTGAGGAATAGTTCAAATAGAACTTACCCACTTTAAGAAGTTCTTTCTTTAGGATTTTTAAAGGATTTCTAAGCTTAACTTGAGGGAATACCTCATTTAAAACCTAGAAAGCTTTTTCATTTAGTATATTATATCATATATATATTAATTAAAAATTATAAAAAGATTACAAAATTCTGTATAAAGATTAAAATTATATTTATTTACAATTTTAATCTTTATTTTTGCTTTGTTAAAGATTTTCATCTAAGACAGACTTATTTTTAAATAATTTTAATCTATAATTTTATCAGAAAAAGGTTCTTCTATATTTTCGAAATTCAGTTCAATGATAGATTTAAATAAGTCACCATCAAAATCTATATACATAGTACCACCATGTAGTTCTACTATACTTTTGGCTATGGCAAGTCCTAAGCCACTTCCATCAATCCCAGAATTCCTAGATTTGTCTCCTCTAGTGAACCTTTCAAATATCTCTTTCTTGTCAAAATCAAGTGCAGTAGAAGAGACATTTTTAAATGAAATTCTAATACCTTTTGATATCTCTTCTATTTCTATATAGACTCTTGTATTATTTAAGGAGTATTTTATTGCATTGTTTATTAAATTTTCTAATACTCTGGATAGTTTTTTACCGTCTAAATTCATATCAATTTTAGGAGCATAGGATTTAAAAATAAACTTTAATTCTTTTTGTACATACATATCTGTATCAGAGTACTCTGCTAGAGATTGATTTACCAGTTCTACAATATCTACTGTGCTTTTTTTAAGCTCCATTTTCCCACTATTTATTTTAGATATTTCAAATAAATCTTCTATTAAGTTTTTTAATTTTAGGCTTTTTCTATTTAATATTTTTAAATATTCTTCTCTTTCTTCTTCGGAAATATCCTCTCTTAATAATATATCTGTATAGTTTATTATAGAGGTTAGGGGGGTTTTTAGATCATGAGATACATTAGCAACTAGTTCACTTTTAAGCTTTTCATTTTTAATTTGATCTTCAATTGACACCTTAAAGCCTCTATTTAATTTATTTATATTATTTGCAAGCTTAGAAAGGGAGTAGTCACCATTTTCTTTAATCACATGATCTAAGTTTCCAGAAGTTATCTTCTCTATGCCTCTTATTATAGAATCAAGGTATGTTGAGAACTTAATTGCTTTAGAAAAAATAAATATAAAATGAAAGAGTACTAGAAATAATAAAATAAGGGTGCTTTTTAAATTAAGTAACCCCAATATTATAAGGAATATTGTAAAAAGACTAGATAAAATAAATGTTACTAATTTAAATAGTGTAGATCTACTTTCAAACCAAATTTTTATGGATTTTATGACCTTTAACATTAAGATGTTTTTAAAGCCATTTTTAATCCTATCTTTACCTAGGAAATATAAAAACAATAACATTACTAGAAATACTACGACATATATTACCAACCTTTTTTTGTAAGAAACTATGCCATTTTTAAAATTAGTTATCCTTGTATTGTCGGAGGTTATTTCCTTTTCAGTAGTTTTATATAAATCATAAATAATGCTTTCAATTAGAGGCTTTTCTTTTTCAGAATATGTATAATCCTTTGGAAACCAATAACCTTCTATAAAATTTTTAGAATCTGATACTAAAGATTTGCCATAGACCATACTTGCTGGGGAACTTTCAGAGTTATAAGATAGATTGTACCATTTTCCCCTACTTGAAATATAATTATATAATTCTCCGTTTTCCACAGAAAATTTCTTTAAATTTTTCTTAATAAAGTCTATATTATTAAGGTCATTACTTAAGAAAGTTTGTTTATCCTTATCAATTATAATGAATTTTACTAGGTTATTATAATTTTTGCCACCTTCTTCAATATTTAAAGTCTCTCCTATTTTATCTAATTCACTTTGAGGTTTTTCAGATAAAATACTTAGGTTGTCTAGGTTCCTATATATAAATAAGTTTGATACACTGGCACATTTTTCAACCCAAAGACTATAATCCATCCAGCTAAGATTAGGCTTTGACTTATTATAGGATTTTATTTCACTTAACTTTTTATTATTATCGGAGATTGACTTTTCAATTCTTTTTATCCGTAAAGCATCAGTAGTTATATGGTTTATGGTACTTAGTGTTTTAAAAGAAGAAAAAATTATAATTATTAGAATTAAGACAACACTTTTTTCAAGTAAATACTGTAATTTTGGATTATTTGAAGTTTTATTTTTCAATTTTATATCCAACTCCCCATACAACTTTTATATACCTAGGTTCCTTAGGATTTATTTCAATTTTCTTTCTAAGTCTTCTAATATGTACTGCCACTGTATTTTCAGTTCTAAAAGCAGGTTCATTCCAAACTTTTTCATATATATCTTCAGAAGAAAACACTCTACCACGGTTTTCAGCTAAAAGAAGTAATATATTAAACTCTATAGGAGTTAACTTAACTTCTTCCTCATCTAGGGTAACCACATGATTACTCTTATTTATGACTAAGGTATCTATAATAATCTCATGTTCTGAAGGTATCTGAGTAAAATTACCTAGACTTAAGTATCTTCTAAGTTGTGACTTAACTCGTGCAACTAATTCTAAAGGGTTAAAGGGCTTGGTAACATAATCATCAGCCCCTATACCTAAGCCTAAAATTTTATCTGTATCTTCACTTTTAGCAGATAACATTATAATAGGAATATTTCTTTTTTCACGTATTTTCATACAGGTTCTTATACCATCTAGTTTTGGCATCATAATATCAAGTAATATTACATGTATTTCTGTATTTTCTAAAACATCTAAGGCTTCTAAACCATCGCATACTTTTATTATATTAAGGTTTTCTATACTTCTTAAATAAATTTCAATAGCATCTCTAATTTCCTTTTCATCATCTACAATAAGTACGTTATAATCCACTACAATCCCCTCACTTATATATAAGTTATCAATTCTTATGCATAAAAAAACTAAAAGGTTCCTTTTGGCTATTTTTTATATTTGAAATATTTTTAATATTTCTTGTGTGATATATTTTCCCTTTGTAATCCTTTGCTTGATTGTCACAAATATAGGCATAGTCATATTTACCTTCTTCAACCCAAGACATAAATATATACACATGAGTTGGAGTTCCATTTTTATTTAAGTTTTCATCTGTAGTAAAACATATATCCCCAGGTTTTAATTTTTTATAATCTTTTTCAACTTTCCAACCTTCTTTATTCATTATACCTAAAAGCTCAGTTGTATTACAAACATCTTTAGGTATTTTTTCCTCATTCATTCTAAGAACTTCAGCTAGAAAATAGACACAGGTATTAGAAGAATCACCATTATTAAGATAAATAGCATTATTATATGCTTTAACTCTGTTTTCTTTAATTTTCATTGAATTATATATATTTTCTCTTAATTTATAATTATGTTTCTTATTTTTATTATCTAAATTTTGCTCTAAATAAATTAAGGGTAAGATAATTGTTAGTATAAGAGCTGATATTATAAATTTTGTCCCATTAAATTTTTTTATCTTATGTTTTTTCTTAGTTTTTTTACTATCTACATATTGCATAAACTCATTCCCCCTAAATAAAATTTTATATTAAAATAAGTAGAGCTTTGAATTTAGTAGGAGTTTTATTCCTATTAAAGCTTAGAAATACTATCTAGAGATATAGATGCTCTTATTTATGATTTTGAAGAAGATGGAATATTAGAGTGGATAATCATTGAATAAACTCATACTTCTATACTAGGATAAATATATTAAGAAAGTTATAATAAAAAAATTAAGAATTCCGTACAATTTGGTAATTGACTTAGTAGAGATTTATATTTAAAAGTGTATATGTGATTTACTAAAGATTTGTGATAAAATGATTTTAAATAAAGAGAGTTCTAAGATTTAGCAGAAGTATTTACTCTTATAAAGCTTAGAAATTATTATTCAGGGACACACACTCTTTTTTCTCTTATTTTGAAGAGATGTAGCATTGGAGTTGTTAGTAATCATAAGAATTTTAAAGGAGAGAAGATAGCCATGACTTATATAGCTAATAGAAATAGGTATGAGAACATGAAGTATAATTTTTGTGGCAATAGTGGGTTAAAACTTCCTGCCATAGCTCTGGGATTTTGGCATAACTTTGGAGAAAAGGATTGCTATGCTACAGGAAGAGAAGTGGTAAAAAAAGCTTTTGATCTTGGAATAACATATTTTGATTTGGCAAACAATTACGGATTTCCAGCTGGCTCTGCTGAGGAGACTTTTGGAAGAATTATAGAAAAGGATCTAAAACCCTTTAGAGATGAAATTATAATAGCTACAAAGGCTGGATATTACATGTGGCCTGGCCCTTATGGGAATGGTGGGTCTAGGAAATATTTAATTTCTAGTTTAGACCAAAGTTTAAAAAGAATGAATTTAGAATATGTAGATATATTTTATCATCACAGGTACGATGAGGAGACTCCTCTAGAAGAAACAGTTTTAGCTCTTTCTCAAATTATAAGAAGTGGAAAAGCATTATATATAGGTATATCAAATTATAACGAGAAGTACACTAAAAAAATATGTAAAATGCTTAAGGAAGAGAAAGTTCCTTTTATAGTAAATCAAGTTCCTTATTCAATGCTAGATAGGGAGGTGGAAAAGGGGCTTATTGAAGAGAGTTTTAACAATGGTTTAGGCACTGTGATCTATGAACCACTAGCTCAAGGAATTTTAACGTCGAAATATTTAAATGGGATTCCAGAGGATTCAAGAGCAGCTAGTATATCTCCTTTTTTAAACAAAGAGGATATAACTGAAGAGGTTTTAAAAAAGGTCAGTGAGCTGTCTAATATAGCAAAAGAAAGAGGACAATCTCTTCCACAAATGGCTTTAGCTTGGATACTAAAAGATAAGCGAATAAGTTCTGTTATAATAGGAGGAAGTAGGGTTAGCCAAATAGAGGAAAATGTTTTATGTTTAAATAATACTTCTTTTTCTAGGGAAGAATTAGAGGCAATAGAGAAGATACTAGGTTAAACATATAAATATAATTTATGCTTATCTATATAAATATAATAGCTGTTTATCTATATAAATATAGGGAAATACTTCATGGTATTTCCCTATAAACTTTTATCCCATGACTATCTACTCTAATACTCCTATAGCAATCTTTGGAAGTGATTCCTACCAAATAGAATATTTGGACTCTCTGCTTTTTTAAAAAGTGCTAGAAAAGAGTGTCTACGTCTCTGGATAAGGGTTTTCCCTATATTTTTTGAACGTTTATTGCCATAGGACCTTTTTCTTTTTCAACCATATCAAAAACTACTTCTTCACCTTCATGTAAATCTTTATTATGAGTTTTTTCTTTAACTCCAGATGCATGCACATAAACATCATTACCATTATTACAAGAAATAAAACCATAACCTCTATTATTATCAAACCATTTTACAACTCCTGTGTACATACTCATTATAAATTCCTCTCCTTATAAGATAAGTTTTCTATATTTAGTATTATCAAAATATATTTATAAATTCTATAAATCTAAAAATAATAGAAATTTTTAAGGTAATGAACTTGTGATGAAGTAACTTTCATATTAATATTTTCCTTTAGCATAGTCTTAGAATTAAGTGTTTTTTATTAAAGTTTTTGGAGACTTTCTTCTAAGATAGCTTTAAATTAAATAATCATATTTATATTTGTATACATTTAAGTTAATAAGTTATAATTAAAGGTATAATTATTGTAAAAGGGTGTGAAATTTTTTGACTAATAATTCTTTAGATATTTTAAATAAGTATTTTGGATATGCCTCCTTTAGAAAAGGACAAGAAAATATAATTAAGGAAATTATAAGTGGCAAGGATGTAGCATGTATAATGCCTACAGGTGGAGGAAAGAGCATATGTTATCAGATTCCAGCCTTGATGCTTCAATCTATAACTTTAGTTATAAGTCCACTTATCTCTCTTATGAAGGATCAGGTAGATAGTTTAAAGCTGCTAGGTATAGAAGCAGATTATATAAATAGTTCTTTAAGTAATTCTGAAATTATGGATATTATGAATAGACTTAGAAATAATGAAATTAAAATATTATACATAGCACCTGAAAGGCTTGACTCTATGGATTTTTTTAATGTAATAAGTAATATGGAAGTATCCTTAGTTGCCATAGATGAAGCCCATTGTGTGTCTCAGTGGGGTCACGATTTTAGGGTGAGTTATAAAAAGATAAATAGATTTATTTCTTTATTAAATAAAAGACCAGTAGTTGCTGCTTTTACGGCAACAGCTACAGAAGAGGTAAGAGAGGATATAATAAAGTTACTAGGATTAAGAGAGCCTAAGGTGTTTATAACGGGATTTAATAGAGAAAACTTAGAAATAGAGGTTTTAAAGGGAGTAAATAAAAAATCTTATATATTAGATTACATAGAAAAAAATAAAGATGACAGTGGAATAATCTATGCAGCTACAAGAAAGGAATGTGATTCACTATATACAGCCCTAAAGGATAAAGGATACTCTGCAGGCTTATATCATGCAGGGCTAAATAATGAGGAGAGGGCTAAGGCGCAAGAGGATTTTGTATATGATAAGCTAAATATAATTGTTGCCACCAATGCTTTTGGTATGGGTATAGACAAATCCAATGTACGGTATGTAATTCATTATAATATACCTAAAAATATAGAAAGTTATTATCAAGAGATAGGTAGGGCTGGAAGGGATGGAGAGCCTAGTACATGTATACTTTTATTTTCACCCTCTGATATTCATACTCAAAAGTATTTAATTGATATGAGTATTGAAAATCCAGATAGAAAGGTAAATGAATATAAAAAGCTTCAAACTATGGTGGATTTAGTGTATACCACTTCTTGTTATAAATCCTTTATACTAAATTATTTTGGAGAAGAATCAGAAGAGGATTGTAATAATTGTAGTAATTGCAATTTACAAGGGGAACTAGTAGACAAAACCGTAGATGCTCAAAAAGTTCTATCCTGTATTTATAGAATGAAAAGGCCTTATGGTACTACTATGATTGTAGATGTTTTAAGAGGCTCTACTAATAAAAAATTAAAATCTCTTGGACTAGATGAAATAAGCACTTATGGTATAGTAAAAAACTATACCAAGGATCAGTTAAAAGAATTTATTAACACTTTAGTATCCCATAGATTTATAGACTACATAGAGGGAGAATTCCCGGTTTTAAGGTTAAATAATTTATCTCTTAAGGTTTTAAAAGGAGAAGAAAAAGTATTCTTAAAAGAAGTTGTAAAGGTTAAAAAATCTAATAAAAATAATGAACTTTATGAAATATTAAGAGGGCTTAGAAAAGAAATATCTGAAGCGGACAGAGTTCCACCTTATGTGGTATTTGGAGATAGTTCTCTTAAGGAAATGAGCACTAGATATCCTACAACCTTAGAACAATTCTTAGATATAACAGGGGTTGGGGAGAGTAAAAAAGAAAAATATGGGGAGAAATTTGTAAGTATAATATGCGATTATGTGATAGATAAAAATATAGAAGTAAACTGGGAATATAAAAAAGAAGGTAAAAAATCTTTAAGTACAGCAAAGGATGAGAGTATTATTAAAAAAGAAAGTCTTAGGGAAGAAGAAAATATAGATAAAGAAAAATCAAGTGACATAACTATTAAAATGTTAAAAGAAAAGCCCTTAGGAGAAGTAGCAAAAGAAAGAGGCTTAGTTATTGGAACTATTTTTTCTCATGTTTATGAGTATTTAAAGAAGAATGGAACCTTAGATTTTGAAATAGATTTTGGGGAACTTATTAAAGAAGAAAATGAAGAGGTTATTTTAAAGGCTATAGATAAGGTTGGGTATGAAAGACTAAAACCTATAAAAGAAGTGCTTCCAGATAAGGTAAGTTATGATGAAATTAGAGCAGTAATATTAAAAAAATCCTGTTCTTAAAGTTTAAAATTAAGCTATCTCAAAAGTGAATTTTAAAATCTACTTTTGAGATAGCTTTTTATTATATAACTAGTGATTTTAATACCCTCATATTTTGTGAAAATGTAGTGTGAGAGTTTATTTTTTATATAAAGGTTATTCTAATTTATCTTTAAATTTATCAACTATAATAGCTATAGCATTATCACCACATATATTACATGCAGTTCCAAAGCTATCTTGTGTTATATAAAGAGCTATCATAAGAGAAAGTTGCGCATCTGTAAAACCTAGGGTAGATTTAAGTACACCTAAAGCTGCCATTACAGCACCACCAGGAACTCCAGGTGCAGCTACCATAGTTACTCCAAGCATAGCAACAAAACCTGCTATTTGAGAAAAGCTTGGGGCTTGATTATTAAGTAACATTATAGCAGTAGCACAAGCAGTTAAGGTTATGGTACTTCCAGATAAGTGAATTGTAGCGCAAAGTGGAACTACGAATTCTCTTATACCCTTTGAAACCTTATTATTTTCTGCACACTTTAAGTTTACAGGAATAGTAGCTGCAGAAGATTGAGTACCTAAGGCTGTTAAATATCCTGGAATTTGATTTTTAAGACATTGAACAAAGTTTTTCTTGCCTACTATAGAAGCAATAGCAAATTGAACAGTAATTATAATTAAATGCATTGCAATAATAATTAAAAATACTTTCCAGAATACAGAAAGGACTTTTTGTACTTCGCCTGCATAAGTCATGTTAGCGAATATACCCATTATATGAATAGGAAGTAATGGAATAATAACAACAGAAATAGCTTTTTCAATTATTTCCTGAAATTCTATAGATGCATTATGAAGGGTTTTTCCTTTTATAGAAGCAATACCTAAACCTAATAAGAAAGCTAAGATAAGCGCGGTCATTACAGACATTAAAGGAGGTATTTCCAATTGAAATAAAGGACCCAGCAATTTTTCCTCAGGATTTGCAGCATTTCCTATGGATTCAGTAGCTTTAATGAAGTTAGGGAAAATACTGCTAGATACAAAGTAAGAAAAGAAACCAGCAACTAAGGTTGAAGTATAGGCAAGTAAGGTTGTTAACCCTAACATTTTACCAGCACCAACCCCAAGGTCAGCGATTCCTGCAACTACAAAGCCTAAAATTATAAATGGTATTAGGAAGTTTAAAAAGTTGCCAAAAATTGAATTGAAAGTAGCTAGAACTTGTACTAAAAATTTTGGAGCAATGTTCCCAACTAATATGCCAAGAAAAATAGCGGCAATTAATTTGGGGATTAAACCCAGTTTTTTCATTAGCAATCACCTCTTTGATTTTAATTATCATTTAGTCTTATAATTATTAAAGTTAATTATACAATAAGTATTTAAAATATTCAATAATTAATAAAAGATTTACAAATAAGTATACCAAAATAGTATTTAAACTTAGTATTTAAATTATTTCATAAACATATGCTTTAATTCTATGGTATTCTTCAAAGTTAGAGCAAAAGACATTTCTAAAGCTAAGAATTCCCTTTACTGAATGTAAAAAGTCTTTCAATTTAAAAGTAGAAGCGATTTTTTTATTTTTTGAAATTAAGTGAAATTTAAAAGAAATCTTGCAAAAACTCTTCTAAATAAGAATAAAAAAGATGAGAGGCTTCTAGATGACCTTGTATTTATTTATATTAGTATTATAATTAAAATGAAAGATTTAATTCATTTTATCCGATAACTATGTTTATAACTATGCTTACTAATATTCACATGTTTTTAAAAAGTGCTAGTAAAGAGAAGATGATTATTGGATAACTAGTTTTGAGTCTAAGTGGAGGGAGAAATCTCTTTAAAGCTTAGAGAGCTAATTATGATTTACATATTTTTATGTGTTTAAAGTTTTTTATATAAAATGGAGGGGTATTTATGGAATTTAGAATTGAAAGTGACTCTATAGGTGAAAAGAATGTGCCTAAAGAAGCTTATTATGGAGTACAAACTTTAAGAGGGTGCGAAAATTTTAGAATAACAAACCGTTCTATGCACACACAATTTATAATAAGTCTTGCTGAGGTAAAAAAAGCTTCGGCTATAGCAAACTATGAAGCAAAATTATTAGATAAGAAAATTGAAGAAGCTATTATTAAAGCTTGTGATGAAATAATTAGTGGAAAATTACATGAGGAATTTATAGTAGATCCTATTCAAGGTGGAGCAGGAACTTCTGCAAATATGAATGTAAATGAAGTTGTAGCAAATAGAGCTGGAGAAATATTAGGCGGAGTGAAAGGCGCATATGATATGGTTCACCCAAATGACCATGTAAATATGGGACAATCTACTAATGATGTTATTCCAACAGCAGGTAAGATAACTACTATAAATTTACTAGATAGGGCTTTAGCATCACTTAATGAATTAGAAGATGCTCTTTTAGTAAAAGCTAAAGAGTTTGATGATGTTATAAAAATGGGAAGAACTCAAATGCAAGACGCTGTGCCTATTAGATTAGGCCAAGAATTTAAGGCGTACAGTTCTGCTATTAAAAGAGATATAAAGAGAATTGAAAAGGTTAAAGAAGATTTAAGGGTTGTAAATATGGGTGGAACAGCTATAGGAACTGGAATAAATGCTGATGAATATTACTTTAAAGAGGTAGTTCCAGCTCTTGCTAAGGTAACAGGTATAGAATTTGTACAAGCTGAAGACTTAGTTGACTCAACTCAAAACCTAGATGTAATTGTGGCTGTATCAGGAGCTATTAAAACTTGTGCAGTTAACTTATCTAAAATGGCAAATGACTTAAGGCTTATGTCATCAGGACCTAGAACTGGATTTGGAGAAATTAATCTTCCACCAAAACAAAATGGTTCTTCTATTATGCCAGGAAAGGTAAACCCTGTAATACCAGAGGTTGTGAGCCAAGTAGCATTTAATATTATAGGAAATGATATGACTATAACCATGGCTGCAGAGGCTGGACAATTAGAATTAAATGCCTTTGAACCTGTAATATTCTACAATTTATTTGAATCCATAGATACATTAAAAAATGGTGTAAATACCTTTATTAAAAATTGTATAATAGGAATAACTGCAAATAGAGAAAGATGTGAATCCTTAGTAGAAAATAGTGTAGGTATAATCACTGCAATATGTCCACATGTAGGATATAAAGAAGCAGCTAAAATTGCAAAAACTGCATTAAAAACAGGAGAGCCTGTAAGAAAAATTGCAATAGAAGAAGGGATATTCACAGAAGAACAACTAGATAAAATATTAGATACAAATGGAATGACAGAACCAGGAATATCTGCAAAAGAACTTATTTCTAAATAGATTATTTAAACCATATTAGGATATGAATCTTAATATGGTTTTTTTATACAAACTTATTTGTAACCAATTTGTAGCATCTTTTAAATAATATTGTAGCTTATTCATATAGCATTTAACCTATAATAATAAGTGTAAGGATTTAAAATATTATTTTAGGAGATGTGTATTCATGATAAAGTTATCAAGGATATCAAAGGTATTATTAATATCATTATTAATTACAACTACTGTAGGGGTGAGTGCCTATAGTATATCAAATAAAAAGTCTATAGCGGAGAATGAGAAAACAAAAGTGTTATCAGAAAATAAGGAAAGTTCTGAAAAAGATAATATAAACATTCCATTAACTGATAAAAAAAATAATGAAGAGAAGAAAGATAATTTAGTAACAGTAAGCGAAGAGAAAAAAGATAATGAAAATCAGGCGTTAAAGGCAACAGATAATAAGAAAAATAATTCAGCATTAGTGGATAATAACAAAGTAGAAAAAGAAGTTAAAAAAGAAGCTAAAAAAGAAGTTAAAAAAAATAAAGTTGAAGATAAAAAGTTACCTAAGGATGAGAAAAAACCTGTAGATGTAAATAATACAGAATTAAGTAAAGAAGAAATTCTAAAAAAAGCTAGAACAGCCTTAGATTTATGGTATTCAAGTATAGAAAATTTTGAGAACATTGAGTATGAAACTATACAGGAAAAGATATGTTATACTAGTCCTAGATTTACATCAAAAGATCAAATAGTAGATGTGTTTAAGGGAACCTTTACAGAAAGTGAAGCTAAGAAAATAGCAGACGATGTATCTCTAACAGAAGATGGTAAGCTTTATATAATAGTAGGTCAAATAGGAGATGTAATAACCTATAGACAACCAATAACAGAGTTTAAGGCAATACAAGAAGGAGATAAAATAAAGGTATCTCTTACTGAAAAGAGGGGTACTGTGCATGGTCCTGAGCTTAGAAAACAAGAATTAAAGCTTATTCGTGAAAATGGGAAATGGGTTTTTACTAAGTGTTGGTTCTTATTTAAGTAATGTCCAATTTGGAATTACGGTGTGAAGAGGGATAACTTGTGACGATTAATATTCTTATTTAAGTAATATTCAACTCGGAAACTAAATAAAAAAGGTGCAAAAATTTTTGCACCTTTTTTATATTTCTATAACAACAGGGCAATGATCTGATCCCATAACCTCATTTAAAATGCTAGCTCCCTTAACTTTATCTAGAAAATTATTTGAGACAAAGTGATAGTCAATTCTCCAACCAGTGTTTCTTTCTCTTGCTTTAAATCTATAACTCCACCAAGAATACTTAATTTCTTCGGGGTTAAAATGTCTAAAAGTATCTGTGTATCCTTCCCCAATAAATTTATCTATCCATGCTCTTTCCATTGGTAAGAAACCAGAGGTTTTTTTGTTAGCCTTTGCATTTTTTATATCCATAGGGGTATGAGCTGTATTATAATCTCCACAAATTATAAGATTTTTACCATTATTAACTTCCTTGTTACAGTATTCTAATATTGCATCATAAAAATCCATTTTATAATTTAATCTCTCTTCACTCATTTGACCATTTGGAAAGTATATATTAAGTAGTGTAAAACTAGAGAACTCAGTTATAAAAATTCTTCCTTCAGAGTCAAACTCAGGTATTCCAATACCATGTTTAACGGAAATAGGTTCTTCTTTAGTAAAGGTAGCAACTCCACTATATCCTTTTTTCTCTGCAAAGGAAAAATAAGAATGATATCCTTTTATATTTTTAAGAGAGTCTGTAAGGTCTGCATCTTGAAGTTTGGTTTCTTGTATACATAGTATATCTGGATCATATTCCTCTATAAATTCTAAAAAATTTTTCTTCATTATAGCTCTAAGGCCATTTACGTTCCAAGAATATATTTTCAAATCACTCACTCCTAATTAATAATTATTCTTAATAAGAGATTACCCTATAATAATAAAAATTTCAACTCAAATATTTTAAATGGATAAGTCTATTATTTTAAAAATGGAAAGGGTAAAATATATATATTTAAATTAACCATAAATAATCTATGGAATATATTAATGGTGAAAGCAATTTTAAGAAGGGATTTCTTTGGTTATTCATATAGTTAGAAGGGGAGATACAATTTATTCCATTGCAAGAAACTATGGTGTCACTGAGGCGGATATTATAAACGCGAATAAAATTCAAAGTCCAAACCAGTTAGTCCTTGGACAAAGTTTAATAATACCGGCTAAAGAAAGAACTTATAGAGTAAATCCTGGTGATACCATATGGAGTATATCGAGAAGATTTTTAGTTCCACCTGAGAGGATTCTAGAACTGAATAATATATCTAGCAGTGATTTTATTTATCCTGGACAGGTTTTAAGAATACCTGAAAAGGAGAGAGCTTATGGTGATATAGAAGTAAACGCATTTATTCAGCCTAGTACAGAGGAAAGAGAGAAAAGTGTTTTATCTGAAAGCATACAATACCTAACTTATGTGTCGCCCTTTAGTTATCATGTTAATAAAGATGGTAGTTTAACCCCATTAAAGGATGAAAATATCCTAGCTATAGCAAGGGAAAATAAAGTTGCTCCAATGCTTTCTATAAGTAATATATCTGGAGCAAATTTTGATACACAATTAATAAGTGATATTTTAAAAAATGATGAATTACAGAAAACTTTAATTAATAATATTCTTAATGTATTAAAGGCAAAAAATTATTATGGGGTTATAATTGATTTTGAAAGGATACCTCCAAATCAAAGAGAAGATTACAATAACTTTTTAAGAAAGTTAAAAATGGCTATATCAGCAAGTTATAAACTATCAGCTGCCCTAGCACCTAAGACTTACGATGCAAAAGAAGGAAGTTGGCATGGTGCTCATGATTATAAGACTATAGGAGATATTGTAGATTTTGTAATAATAATGACCTATGAATGGGGATGGTCAGGTGGCCCTCCAATGGCCGTAGCTCCAGTAAATGAAGTTGAAAAAGTTATTAGATATGCTGTTTCAGTAATTGACCCAAAGAAGATAATGATGGGCGTACCTTATTATGGTTATGATTGGACTCTTCCATATACTCCAGGAGGAGAATTTGCAGAGTCTATAGGAAATGTAGAAGCTATAGATAGGGCTAGGAGATATGGAGCAGAGATAAAATATGACATAAAAAGCAAATCACCTTATTACACTTATTTAGATCAGAATGGAAGAGAGCATGTGGTTTGGTTTGAAGATGTGAGGAGCATAGAACGTAAGGCAGACTTAGTTAGAAGGTATGGACTAAAGGGAGTTAGTTACTGGGCATTAGGAAGACCATTTCCACAAAACTGGGAAGCACTAGATAGATTATTTAAAATTAAAAAATTGTATTAATAGAAATAGCCCTAATTGGGCTATTTTTATTAGTACCAACTATATTTTTTCTATTTTAAAATATGATAAGAGGGGAAAAGCAACATATTTTTACTTTATATGTTTTTATTAATAATAAAATTCATGATTTAAATGATTTAAAACTAAAGATAAAACATTTTTATCTAAATGCTGTAGATTAAAAATAATATCATCAATACTTAGAAGTTCTATATTCATAAGAGAACAATAATCGATACACTCCTTAGTATACTTTCCAGTACATGCTATAAATCCCTTTGAAATCTTATTATCAATCATAAATTCTTTTAGGTCCACAGCTAGAGGTTTACATAATGATTCTGTTTTACAGAAAACTCTACATTCTAGAACATAGTTTTGGGAATCTTTATGTAAGTGAAATCTTTTACCTTCAAAAAAAGGATAAAAGGTATCCACAGTAAAGTCTTTTAATTTAAATATATAAAGAATAAGGTCGGAAAACTCTACTAGTGTTAAGGAAGAAATTTTAAATTTAATTTCATCCCAGTTTATAAAAAAAAGATTATTTTTATTATTACTATATGAATAATTTTTGATAATAAAAGCTATTTTGCTCGTAATTTCAGAGAATACTCCAGTGGCTAAATTCATACCACACCTCCAAATGCCTTATTTATCATTTTTATGACATTTTATTACTCATTTTTTATATTATATCATCAAACAACTAATTTTTTAATTAAAATTATCAAAATTAATAGATAAGTTACATAAAATTATAAAATTTAATAATGCTATATATAGATAGTATTATTAAATTCAAAGATTATATACAGATAGTATTAATTAATCCCCAAATTATATACAGATTAAGTTTGAATAATTTGATTTATTTTAAAATACCTATTCACTACAACCTTATAAATATGTTAAAATAATTTAGTTAAGAATTAGAGAGGCGGTAGAAAAATGAGTACAAAAGAATCATACATGTTAGTTTTAGGAGCTTCTGTAGTTGATATATTTGGATTTTGTGTGGAAAATTATATCAAATGTAATTCTACACCAGGAAGGGTGAAAATGTCTTTTGGTGGTGTTTGTAGAAATATTGCAGAAAATATGGCAAGGGTAGGAGTTAAGACTAAGTTTATATCCATTTTAGGTGATGATGAAAAGGGAAGCAGCATGATTCAGCATTCTAGGTATATTGGATACAATATGAGCGACTCTTTAGTTTTAAAGGGGGAGTCCACGCCAACTTATATGGCTATTTTAGATGAAAGAGGTGAAATGGTATCTGCAGTTGCAGACATGAAGAGCATAGATAAGATTTCTCCTGAATTTATAGACTCTAAATCTGAAGTTATAGAAAATGCAGAGTATACTATTCTAGATACAGATAATCCAGCTATATTAGAATATATATTAAAAAAATTCTATGGTAAAACTAAGTTTATATTGGATCCAGTATCAGCCTGCAAAGCAGAAAAAGTTAAGGCTTTAGTTAAGTATTTTCATACCATAAAGCCTAATAGATATGAAGCAGAAGTTTTAAGTGGAATAAAGATAAATGGCATAGATGATTTGAAAAAAGTAGTTAAATATTTTCATTCACTAGGTGTTAAAAATGTATTTATAAGCCTTGATGAAGAGGGGATTTTCTTTTCCGATGGAGAAAAAATGGGACAATTTAAGGCAGAAGATGTAGAAGTTAAAAATGTCACTGGAGCAGGGGATGCTTTTGTAGCAGGAATAGGATACGGTTATATTAATGGACTATCTATAGAAGATACCGTAATATATGCCATAACTATGGCAACTATAACTATACTTCATGAAGACACTATTCATCCTAGCATGAACAAGAATTTTGTAGAAAAGTACATAGATAATATAAAATGGTCTAAGGTTATGATAGAATAACCTATACATATTCTAGTTAAACTGAAATTTTATAATCTATATAAACTAATGGTTACCTTATGTTATAATGGTTTGTAGAAAAGTGAGGTGATTTTATGAGTGGTATAGCAGGAGAAGGTTGCGAGGTTTTAATCCCTTCTAATGAGAGAAAACCTTTAAAAGATATAGAGAGAAGTATAATAACAAAATATAGAAAACATATTTGGACAAAATTTATTAGAGCTATAAAGGATTATAAACTTGTAGAAGAAGGGGATAAAATTCTTGTAGCTATATCTGGTGGTAAGGATAGTTTATTACTTGCAAAATTATTTCAAGAGTTAAAACGTCATGGGCAAATGAATTTTGAATTAGAATTTGTTTGTATGGATCCTGGTTATCATGCAGATATTAGAAAGTTATTGGTGGAAAATTGTGAGTATTTAAATATACCTTTAAAAATATATAATTCAGATATATTTGATGTGGTAGATAACATAGCAAAGGATTATCCTTGTTATATGTGTGCGAGAATGAGAAGAGGTGCTCTTTATTCTAAAGCACAGGAACTTGGGTGTAATAAGGTTGCCCTAGGACATCACTTTAATGATGTTATAGAGACAACTATGTTAAATGTATTATATTCAGGAAATTTTAAGACTATGCTCCCTAAATTAAATTCATCTAATTTTAAGGGTATTCAACTTATACGTCCAATGTATTATATAGAAGAGATACATATAAAGAAGTTTATACAAAAAAGTGGAATATGGCCTTTAAACTGTGCTTGCATGGTAGCTGCAAAGAAAATAGGAAACAAGCGTTATGAAATTAAAGATTTAATTGAAGAATTAAAAAAAGGATTTCCAGATGTAGATAAATCTATTTTTAGGGCAGCACAAAATGTAAGTATGGATTCCATATTAGGATGGGAAATAAAAGGAGAAAAGCATTCTTTTTTAGAAAATCTTGATGATGAATTCAATTAGCTTAAGAGGAATAAAAAAGTACTATAAAGCAAATTTATTTTTATTAGATTATATTTAAACTGTTTATAAGCAATATATAACCCATGCATAAAGTTTTTTAAACTTTTTTGCATGGGTTAATTTTTAGTTATATGCCATTATCTTATGTGAATTAAGTAGAAATAAATTCCCTTATCACCCCAACCTAAATCAAAAGGAACATGATACCTATCAATTGTATGAGAGTTCACCAAAGGATATCCATGGGAATCAAAGCCAGTTATTATAGCATTATGATCTATATCATTTTTTTTAGCATAGGATACCACATCACCAAGATATAGATTTTCAAAACAAGAAGTTGAATTAATCTCATTTTCTTTTAAAAAGTCTTTAAATTCTCCTCTTTTAACAAGTCTACCTTTTCCACTATATAATAAAAAATTCTTAAAGGCATCGGCATTAACCCAAGCAGAACTGCCTTCATGACCGCCAGTAGATACTTTTACAGAATGCCATCCATTACCTTGTTTTAACTCTCCACCTTCTTCGTCACCTAGACATTGAGAAATATAGTTTGTGCAATTTCCACCTATACCAGTAAAGTTCTTATATTTTTTGTTGTATTTTGGAGTCATGCCACCATTAGCCCAAGTTACCCCAGAATATCTATCTGCATATTGCGCAGCTTTTTCTCTATTGTATGCGGATTTATGACTGGGTATAATATTAGAAGAGCTTCTTGGAGGTAATTTTGTTAAATCATATTTTTGCGGCTGTGGCTCTGGAAGTTTTTTTTCTTTTATATCTACATTGTATGCTTTTAGTCCATCTTCAAAACAATCTAAGTAGTAGTCATTGAAAACCTTCCAATTTCCATCACGTTTTTTAAGTTTTAAAGTGTGAAAAAGAGCTACACCAAAGACATTTTCAATTGGATTTTCATCATCCTTATAGATATATTTAAATTTGTATTCTTCATCTACTCTAATTTTCTTTAAATCTCCTGAACCACTTACGTTTTTAACCATAGCTTGAGAAGAAATTTCTGTAAATTTAATTCCTCTTATGGAAGCCCAATCCCTTAAATATCTAAAACGCCTAATTTCATGATCTACAGAATATCTTCCATAGTTTTGAGAGGTATCATAATATTCGAATAAGGGCTCTAAATCACCAGAGAAAAATATTTCGTTTTTTGTGTCAAAAAGTTTTTGTAGATAATTTGTGAATTCTTCCTTCTCTGATAGAGAATTATCTATATTATTATTTTTATTAGTAGCATTATTATTTGCATAGACATTACCAATACTGGGAAATACTAAAGAAATACAAAGTAAAGCTGGTAAGGTTTTTTTTATAAGAGTTTTCCACATAATAACTACGCTCCTTAAAAGTATTTTCCTAAATAGTATAAGTAAGATTAGAGTTTTTATAATAGGATTATTTATGAACTGTTTCAAATAAAGACTAAATATATTATAATAATATAAGATTATATATAATAGTGGTGTAAAATTATATATAATAATAACATACTAATATAAATCTAAACTAAGTGTGTATTAAATTATAATTTATATACACTTATAGAAAATAGAACGGAACACACAGTATCTTATAGGCATAGGATAAAACTTAGAAACATATGGAGAGGAGGAATATTATTATGAAATCAACAAGAAAAAATAAAAAAACTTCAAAAAGTCCTTTTATAATAATTACTATTATAGTTATTGTTGCTTTAAGTATGGGTCTATATTTTAATAATAAAAAGAAAAAGGAATATAATTATATATATACATTAATAACAGAAAATAGATTGGAAGAGGCAGAAAAGGAACTTTCAAAATCTTTAAAGGAAAATGAAGACTATAGAAGTTATTCCTACAGAGCTTATGTAAGAAGCCTTTTAAATAAAAATATAGAGGGCAGAGAAGATATAAAAAAAGCCATAGGTTTAAAACCTGAAGAAGAATTTCCCTATGTAGTTAAAGGCCTTATGGATTTAAAAGATAAAAATATTAAGGATGCAAAAATAGCAATAGATAAGAGTAAAAAGTTTAATCCTAAAAATGAAGTAGACTATGTAATACTAGGAAATATCTATATTACTTCTAATAATAAAGATAAAGCTTTAGAATACTTTAATAAGGCAATAGATAAATCCCCTTCATACTCTATGGCTTATGTTGGAAGAGGTGAATTTTTTACTTCTGAAAAAAAATATGAAGAAGCTATAAGGGATTATGAAAAGGCATTGGAACTTAACCCTACAAATCACTATGCAGTAAAGGGTGAAATAGATTTACTTGTTAGTAAAGGTGATTACAATAAAGCTATTCAGTTTGGAGAGAAGAAGCTTTTAAAAAAAGAAAATATAACAATAGATGTTTTGAGTTCTATTGCTAATGCTTATGATAATAATAAAGATTATAAGGGACTTATAAATTTAAGCGAAAAAATAATAAAAGAAAATGAAGAATCTTACTTAGGATATCTTTATAAAGGATGGGCATATTATAATTTAAATGACTACAAAGATGCCATTAATTCTTTTAATAAGTCTATAGAAAAATACGACAAGGAAAGTTCAGCATACAATATAAGAGGATGGAGTTATAATTCTCTTAGAAAATATAATGAGGCATTAGATGATTTTACAAAAGCTATTAAATTAAATCCCAATTATTTTGATGCTTATAGAGGGCTTGCTTGGACATATAATAATTTAGGTAAGCAAGATAAATCACTAGAGATATGTCAAACAGCTTTAAAAATAGATGAAAAAAATGCAAATTTATATTCATGTATTGGATGGAATTATTTAGAAAAGGGAGATAAAGGGAAGGCAAAGGAATATTTTAATAAAGCAATTTCAATAAATCCTAATGATTTAGATGCTAAAAATGGAATTAAAACTTTAAAACAATAAAATAATAAAAGAAGAAAGTTGTCCCAGTAGTTTCTGAAGGACAACTTTTCTATTTTTTAATATATTAAGTTATTTCAAGGTTTTCATATTTAAGAATTACTTCTCTAAATTCAGAAGTAAATTTAATGAAATTTAACCTAGGATCATCTAGGGCATAGTCTATATATTTAGGATAAAGCTTTATAGCTTGCTGTAGATTTTTAAGGGCACTTTCATTATCTGCAATTTTAGAATAATAACAAGCTTTAATATAATAAGGAAGAGGATATTCAGGACAAGCTCTAATAGTTTTATTTAATATTTTAAGAGCCTTTTTATCATCCTCTAATTTAATTAAGGCATCAGCTTTTAAACAATATGCATGAAATATAGTATTATCTACAGCAATTATTTTATCTAAAAGGGCTATCTCATCCTTATATTGATTTAAAAAATATAAGGTCTCAGCTTTTAATAGCATAGCCTTAATATCTTTTGGAGAACTTTGAAGATATTTTTCTGAAAAATATAGGGATTTTTTATAATCCTCCAAATTGAAAAAAACTAAGGCTTTATTAAATATCAAGTCATTATCTTTATAACCTAAATCTTCTGCAAGCTTAAAATTTTCTAGTGCTTTCTCATATTCACTTTTAAGATTTAAAGCTTTTCCCATATTAAAGTAAGTTAAAGGATTACCTCCAAATGTCTCTAAGACCATATTGGTATACTTTAATGCTTTATCAGAGTTATTTAATAAAATATAAATAGAAGAAATTTCATTAAATAAGGATTTCTTATCTTTAAAATTATCTTCTAAATTTAATAGTTCATTTAGAGATTCATTATAATTACCTACGTTTTTTAATAGCCTAGCTCTTTCAAATGATATACTTTCATCTATGGATTCCATTGAAACTTTATTAATATAATTTTCAATAATCTTTAATGCCATATAATCATGTCCTAGGTTTGAATAATATTTAGCAATTTCTGTGATATTATATTTGGAGTTGCAATTTATAAGACTTATCTTAGGGAAAATTTTTTTGCAACATTCATAAATATATTTTGTATCTTGTCTTCCAATAAGGTGAAAATTTCTATTGTTTAAGTCCTTAAAATTTATTGTAAAAATTCCAGTGCTTTTATAGGGAAAAACTCTAAAAGAAGATCTACTTTTAATATTAATTTCAGAGGCATTTTCTAAATTAACTTCAAAACTACTATTATCCTTAGGAATACATGTTTTTTTATTCAAGTTTAAGTTATCATAAAAAATTTCTCTGCTCAACAAAGACTCTATAAATTTCTTATTATTTGGATTATGCAAAAAGAAATTTTCGCTAATTTTTGTGAATAAGATAGAATCTTCTAGTATATAAGCTTTATACAATTTATAATTGGAAATCCCTTTTATTTCTAGAGCGTAGAAATAAGGTAGATTCTTTGAATTAGTACCTAAAGATTCCCTGTATAGATATTTATTATTAAACATTGTGCATCTCTCCTTCAAGATTTAAAAATGTTTATATAAATTTTACAACAACTGCAATAAAAAGTACATACAGTATTTCAAATATTCAGAAAAATATAAAAATAATTACTATAACAGCTACTTAATATATTATGCATCTACTTACAATTTGTACAGAAATAAAATACAAGAAAATAATATTAGTTATTTTAAAGATTTTGCATAGATTTAAGATAATAAATCTTTATATAACAAAGTATAAGAATTAATGGTAGAATAATATAGTAAAGTATTTAATCCATAGAATAATAATAGTATAAACTAATTTTTAAGGGGAATAGAAGAATATGAGAAAAATATACATAAGTGATTTAGATGGAACTCTACTTAAGAATAATGCAAGACTTTCTGATTATTCAAGAGAAAACATGGAATATCTCTTAGAAAAAGGTGTGAATTTTACTGTAGCTTCAGCTAGAAGTTATACTTCTATAAAATATATATTAGGAGATGTGCCTTTAAAACTTCCTATAATAGAACATAATGGTGCTTATATTTCTGATTATAATACAGGAAAACATATAATAATAAATAGCATAGAAGAGGAGGTTTCAAGGGAGGTAATAAGATTAACTAAGGAGTATGGTTCATCACCCTTAGTATCTGCTTTTACGGGAAAAGAGGACAAGTTGTATTACGGTGAGGTTATTAATGAAGGCATGGAGCTAATTCTTAAGAAAAAATCAGATGATAAAGATCCGAGGCTTACAAAGCTAGAAAATATAGAAGATGCTTTAAAAGATCAAATAACTACTCTCACTATTATAAATAAGAGAGAAAATCTAATAGATTTATATGAATTTTTAAAAGAAAACTATGGAAAGTATCTCCACATGACCTTTGAAGAGGATCAATATTACCCAGGTTGGCACTGGCTAGTCATAACCTCTAATAGAGCTACTAAGGCTAGGGCTATAGAGACTTTACTGGAACTAGAAGGTGTTAGTAATAGTGAGGTTACGGTTTTTGGAGATAGTTATAATGATATACCTATGTTTAAAATAGCTAAAAATGCCGTAGCAGTTTTAAATGCGAAGAAAGAACTTAAGGATTATGCTACAGATATTATAGGTACAAATGAAAAGAACAGTGTAATAAATTATATATTAAAAAAAGAAGGTATAATTAATAGTAAAGATGATATAGATAGGTCTATTTAGTTTTCAGGTTCACAATCTCTTTAATATTGAAAACCACTGATTATACTTATTGAAATAAAAAATAAAATACTGTATAATTATTTATTATAGAAAATATGTTTAAATATGAGTGATTAGAAGCAACCACTTTGAAAAACTTCAAGGCGGTTGTATTTTTTTGTCTTAAGGTATATAAACTAGATGTACAGAAGGGAGAATTTTATGAATAGAGAAGAAAAAATTTTTTCATGGATGTTTAAGGATAAGAAATTATATAAAAATCTTTTAAAAGTTGCATTACCTATTGTAATTCAAAACTTTATAGCCTCATCCTTAAATATGGTGGATACCTTGATGATTGGAAAAGTTGGGGAAAAGGAAATTGCAGCGGTTGGTATAGCAAATCAATACTTTTTTCTTTTTAACTTATTTATTATAGGTATATATGCGGGGTGTGGGGTCTTTATAGCTCAGTTTTGGGGGAAAGAGGATAGGGACAATATAAAAAAGGTAGTGGGTTTTGGAAATTTTATGGGAGTAGCCATTTCCATAGTATTTACTGTAATAGCCTATTTTTGTGCTTACGGTATTATAAGTTTATTTAATAAGGAAACTATTGTAATAGAACTTGGTATTAGATATTTGAAGGTAGTTTGTTTTAGCTATATATTTACAGCTATAAGCTTTAACTATAGTACAGCACTAAGAGCTATACATAATGCAGTTCCACCTATGGTAGTAAGTGCTTTTGCTATCGTATGTAATATGTTTTTTAATTATATGTTTATATTTGGAAACTTCGGAGCACCTACGATGGGAGTTGAAGGAGCAGCTCTAGCAACTTTAATTGCGAGAGTTTTTGAGTGTATTGTTTTAATTTTATATGTGTATTATAAAAATAACGTTATTAATGCAAAAATTAGGGACATGCTTAATTTTAATGTAGAATTTATATTAAATATATTTAAAACTGTAGTTCCTGTGGTTTTAAATGAGGCTTGCTGGGGCATTGGAACCATAGTTTACTCTATAATTTATGGGCGAATAAGTACAGAAGCTTTAGCTTCAGTACAAATTTGTACTACAGTACAAAACCTATTTATGGTGGTCATTTTTGGAATAGCCGGTGCATCTACTGTACTTATTGGTAATAAGGTAGGAGCTGGACTTATGGATGAAGCTAAGGATGATGCCATAAGAATTTCTATATTATCTTGTTTAATTGGTATAGTAATTGCAATTTTATTAAGCTCTACGTCAGGGTATATACTTTCTTTCTTTAATGTTTCACAAGAAGTAAAATATACTTCAAAAATTATACTTTATGTAGTTTCAATTATCTTAATTATAAGAGTTTTTAATATTACTTGCATTGTAGGATTACTTAGAGGTGGCGGAGATACAGGTTATTCTTTAAAATTAGAAGCTATAACTATGTGGCTTATAGGGGTTCCACTTGCCTTTATAGGAGCATTTATAATTAAATTACCAGTTCAGTATGTAGTGGCATTGGTTACTGTAGAGGAAATTATTAAATCAATTTTCTGCTTTAAAAGACTTCGCTCTGATAAATGGATAAAGAATATTATAGAGAATATGTAGAAAATTTATAAATAGAGAGTCTAAATCTTCCATTTGGTAGGAATTGCTTTCACAGAGTTCCATGGGAGATTAGAGCGGCTAGTCATGGTATAAAAGGTTTCAAATAGGAAACAGAATAATTACAAATCGATTTATAGTATGGAGTTAGACTTAAGATTATTATAAAATATAATTAAATTCTTAACATCATAAGGAGACGGGAATATGAAAAAAATAATAAGCTTAGGTTTATCTATAATAGTAAGTATTAGTTTTATAGGGTGTGGAAGATTTGATAAGATAGAAGAAAGTAATAATACAAAGATAGAAGAAAATACGGATGTAAATAAGAAAAGATTAGAAGAGGAACAAAAGAGGGTAGAAGAAGAACAAAAGAGATTAGAAGAAGAACAAAAGAGAGCTGAAGAAGAACAAAAGAAGCAAGAAGAAGAGCAAAAGAGATTAGAAGAAGAAAAGAAAAAACAAGAAGAAAAAGAAAAAGAGGAAAAAAAGAAGCAGGAACAAGAAGAAAAACTAAACTCTGATAAAAATATTAACTCTTTAAATAATGAAAAAAAATCATGGTATTATATACCTAATAAAGAGCATAAAGTTCCAAGAGCTGCTGAAACTAAGGAGTTTTTAAGTAAATATAATTCTTACTATATAGGAGATACCGAAGAAAAAGTAATATATTTAACCTTTGATGAGGGGGTTTCTGAAAGTTATGCAGAACAAAATTTAAGAACTCTAAGAAAACATGGAATTAAATCTACCTTTTTTGTAACAAGAGATTTTCTTAAAAATAGGCCTGATTTAGTTAAGGCTATATTAAATGATGGACATACCATAGGAAATCATACAGCTAATCATCCTTCTATGCCTACTTTAGCAGATAATAAGGATAAGTTTCAAAAAGAAATCATATATATAGAAGATTTATATAAGAAAACTACAGGACAAAATATTACAAAATTCTTTAGGTATCCTATGGGACATTATAGTGAAAAATCTTTAGGAATTATAAAAAGTATGGGATATAAATCCTTCTTTTGGAGCTTTGCTCATGCTGATTATGACATAGATAATCAACCATCTGTAGAAGTCACAAAGAAAAAGATGGTGGATAGTGCTCATAATGGTGCCATTTATCTGTTACATGGATTATCAAAGTCTGATGCAGATGCCTTAGATTATTTTATAACTACTTTAAAAAAACAAGGATATAGCTTCAAAAATGTAAGTGAAATATAATAAACAGAGCGGCTAGTCATCGGATAAAAATAAATTGTATATAAGTTAACTTTGTGTTAATATATATTAAAACTTATAAATAGGGGGAGTAATATATGAGCAAAGTTCAAATATTTGAAAACTTCTTAGAAGAAAAGGATATTGAAGAGGCTTTTGAAAAAGCTGAGCAAGACGATGTTCACTATTATAAGAGCGTATTCCAAAATCAATTTGGAGAATTTAGTTATTATGTGATAATATACCCAACACCAGTAGTTGAAGTAGTAACAAAAGTTGTTAACTTAACTGGGCATAAAGCTATGGTAAAAGCTCTTGAAACCATAAACGAATTTAATATGAGAACTAAGGGGATAAAGTACTATATAGACAAAAGAAACAATGTAAATGTAACTTATGAGTTTGTTGGTTCAGATGAAGAATTTGATGCGGATAAGGTTTTAGGAACGGCACTAGCATATTTTAAAGCTATGGAAAAAGATATTGCAGAACTTATAGTAATACTTGAAAAAGAAAAGGGCAAAGCTCAAGAATAATATTAGTCTGTTTAAATTTAATAGTATTGATTACATAAATAAAAAGAATTTTTCTAGAAAACCTTTAAGTTTTCCTTAGGAAAATTCTTTTTTTATTTCAGCTTATGACTATCCTACTTAATATTCATTATTTTAAAAGATAATAGACAGTTATTATGCCGTTATAAATCCTTATTATGGTATTAATAGTATATAATAGTATTAGGGGTATTTTGTTTATTATATATTATACTTTTATAAGATTAATATAAATTTAAATTATCAACGAAATTTTAATATATATGCCACAATTTTATTAGTATTATTATTTTTAAAAGAGACAAAATATTATTGTAATACAAAGATAGTTTAAAGTAAAATATAAAAAAATAGAGTCCAAATATTTTGCTCAAAGGGCATAGAATGGTAGAAATAGGAGGTCATACAAATGAAGAATGCAGAAAAGAGAGAAGTAAAGAATAGATTAAACCAATTAAGTGAAACTATGGATAACTATGTTAGAACAGAAAGACATTTAGAACAACATTCAGATATAGGATCTAGAGGAAACTTAGAAAATGCTAGAGAAATACAAGAAGTTAGAAGAAACGAAATGGAAAACCTTAAAAATAAAATAACTTATGGTGGGGATTTTTCAAATCAAAGTAGGAAAGAAGAAGCAGAAAATTTAAAAGAAAACTATATTGAAACGGAAGGTTATATAAATCATAACGCAGAAAATATGACTAGTGAAGATTTAAATAATTTAAAGCAAAAGCAAAAAAACAGAAAAAGAGAATTAGATAGAATGTTCTAATATAAAAGTACGCAATCGTTAGTGATTGCGTACTTTTTATACATAAGATTATTCAATTACTTCTAGATTTGAAATCAAAGTATATATAGCTTAAAATTTCAAATTAGTATTCTCCTATATTTTGTAAAAACTCTTCAAAGCCTATTCTATTTACAAGCTTAAATATTCTCTCTCCAGGCATACCATTTTCTTTGTAATAAGTTATTATTTTATCACAGACTTCTTTAGCTTCATCTAAAGCATAGATTTTTGGAAGTTTCTGACCTAGGCTGTAGTTACGTCCAAATCGTCCACCAACAAAAATTGAAACTCCTGATTTTTCTTCTTCAAAAGCATTGAATTTACACACTTTTGTGCATTCTCCACAGTCTACACATTTATCTTTATTATAGGATATTTTACCTTCTTTTTTCCCAATAGCCCCTTCTTTACAAACCTTTAAGCACATACCACAATTTACACAAGATTCCTCATTAAACTTAGGAATAACTTGTCCCATTATTCCTAAATCATTTAAAGAAGCTTTAGCACAGTTATTAGGACATCCTACTATACCTATTTTAAATTTTGAAGGCATATCCATTGCAAAGTATTTTTCGTGAAGCTCTTTGCAAAGCCCTTGTGTATCTATTAAACCATGGGTACAAATTGTACCTTTGCAAGCCATGAGTGGTCTTACCTTCTTACCAGTACCTCCATAACTTAAATTTGAATTCTCTAACTCCTCTTTTACTTTTTCTATATATTCATATTTTATCCAAGGTATTTCACAAGATAGTCTGGTAGTAAAGCCTAAGTAACCTTTTCCATAGTTCTCAGCAATAGAAGCCATCTTAGATATTTCTTTGCTTGTAAAATTTCCAGCAGAACTTAATACTCTTACAGAAAAAAAGTCACCCTCTCTTTGCTTTAAAAAACCTTCCCCTTTTAACTTTTGAATTTCAGATCTTAATATCATATTTATCCTCCAAATATAGCCAAGATTTTTAACTAAAATAATTATACCTCATAAAGGAAGGTTTTAAAAATTATAAAAATTTATAGTTGACATAAGGAATGCTTATGCATATAATTATATTAAACAAATTAAAATACATTAAACCTATCGAATAAGTATGTATTAAATTAAAGTAAAAGCCATGATAAGGAATAGTAACTTAAAGAAAACTTACAGAGAGAAATCTCCTAGGCTGAAAGAGATTTCAAGTGGAATTTAAGCCAATGCACCTTTGAGCTCTATGTCGAAATTATAGTAGACTGTTGCGGGAAGGCCCGTTAAAGCCTTGAGGTATGTTAGTACCAAAAATAAGATATTGTATCTAGAAGGAAAAGATACAATAATTAGAGTGGAACCGCGGGATATCCTGCCTCTATTACGGAGGCAGGATTTATTTTTTGAATTTTAAGGAGGGGAATTTATGAATTCTGTTAATTATTTTGATACTATTGCAGAGAAGTGGAATGTAATAAGAGAGGGATACTTTAAAGATGAACTAAAATATAAGGCTTTTGGCGAAGTTGATATAAAGGATAAAATTGTAGCAGATTTAGGCTGTGGTAGTGGTTTTATTTCTATGGCTCTATTAGACCAGGCTAAGATTGTATTTTCCGTGGATAGTTCTAGAAATATGCTTAAGATTTTAAATGAGGAATCGAGAAGTAAAGGTTACAATAATCTCTATAGTATAAAAGCAGATTTGGAAGATATTCCATTGTTTGATGAATCTATAGATGTAATTTTTATAAACATGGCACTTCATCATGTAGTAAACCCTAGTAAATCTATCGGAGAAATGTATAGAATTTTAAAGCCAAAGGGTACTTTAATTATTACAGATGTTATGGAGCATGATGGACAGTGGGCTCGAGAAGAGATGTATGATAAATGGCTGGGTTTTAAAGAAGAGGATATATTATTTTGGTTTAGAGAGTCTAAGTTTAGAGAAGTAAAATATAAAGATATAGGACTTACTTGCACAGGTTATTCAGCAAAGGGAGAGTTTTTAGAAACAGGGATTTTTTTAGCAAAGGCTATTAAATAAATTTTGGAGGGATATATTATGAGATTTAATTCATTACTAATTCATGGTGGCGTAGATGGAGATGCAAAAACAGGAGCTGTAAATGTACCAATTTATCAAACTTCAACTTATAAACAGCCTTCATTTGGAGTTAATACAGGATATGAGTATTCAAGAACTGGAAACCCAACAAGAGACGCCTTAGAAAAACTTATAGCAGATTTAGAAGAGGGGGAGAGGGGGTTTGCATTTGCTTCAGGACTTGCAGCAATAACTGCTGTGATATCTCTTTTTAAAAGTGGGGATAAAATCTTAATTCCAGATAATTTATATGGTGGAACTTTTAGAGTTTTAGATAAGATTTTTAATAATTTTGGTATAACTTATGAGATTACTGATATGAGTAATAGAAGTTCAGTAGAAGATAAAATTTCTGAAAATGTTAAGGCAATTTTTATAGAAAGTCCTACAAATCCATTAATGGATATTACAGATATAAGGGAAATAACAGCCCTAGCAAGGGAGAAAGGAATAATTTCCATAGTGGATAATACTTTTATGACTCCGTATCTGCAAAAGCCTATAAACTTAGGGGCCCATATTGTAGTTCACAGTGGTACAAAATATTTAGGAGGTCATAGTGACTTAATTGCAGGACTTGTGGTGGTTAATTCAAAGGAGTTAGGAGAAAAAATTCATTTTATTCAAAACTCTACAGGAGGAGTTTTAGGACCTTTTGATTCATTTTTATTAATTAGAGGAATTAAGACTTTAGGAGTTAGAATGGATAGGCATGTGGAAAATGCAAAGTATATAGCTGAATTTTTAGAAGGAAGAGAGGAAGTATTAAAGGTTTATTATCCAGGACTTAAATCTCATAAAGGTCATGATATAAATATAAAACAAGCTAAGTCCTTTGGAGGAACACTTTCCTTTATTATAAAAGAGAATATAGATTATAAAAAATTTCTTGAAAGTCTAGAGATTATAACTTTTGGTGAGAGTTTAGGAGGGGTAGAGTCATTGATTTGCCATCCAGCTTCCATGACTCATGGGGCTATTCCAAAGGAGATAAGAGAGAAGGCTGGAATTGTTGAAAATTTAGTTAGACTTTCCATAGGAATAGAAGATAAAGAAGATCTAAAAGAAGATTTAATAAGAGCTTTTAATAGGGCAAAGGAGAAATAAAATGAACTATTACAATAATATTAAAGAGTTAATAGGCAATACTCCTTTAATTAAAATAAATAATTTTCATACAAAGAGTAGTGTTAATATTTTTTCTAAGCTAGAATACTATAATCCTACTGGAAGTGTAAAGGATAGAGTAGGATATTATATGATAAATGAATATGAAAAGCTTGGAATATTAAAAAAGGGAATGACTATAGTAGAAGCTACTGCAGGGAATACAGGATTAGGAGTACTATTAGGAGCTTTAAACAGAGGGTACAAAATAATATTAGTAGTTCCAGATAAGTTCTCTATAGAAAAAATAACTTTGATGAAAGCTCTAGGGGCAGAAGTTATTTTAACCCCAAAAGAAAAAGGAATAAAAGGGGCTTTAGAATATGCAGAGGAACTTTTAAGTTCCATAGAAAACTCTATATCTTTAAAGCAATTTGAAAATATTAATAATCCGGAGTCACACTATAGTGGTACAGGAAAAGAAATATATAATGCTCTACATGGAGACATTGATTATTTTGTTGCAGGTGCTGGTAGTGGAGGAACATTTACTGGTGTTATGAAATATTTAAAAGAGAAAAATTCTAAAGTTAAAGGGATTTTAGTGGATCCTTATGGATCCACTATGGGAGGAGGAGAGGAAGGTAGTTACAGCATAGAAGGTATAGGAAACAATTTTATACCCAAGGTTATGGATATGGATCTTGTTTATGATGTTATTAAAATAAGAGATGAAGAAGCATTTTACTTTAGTAGTGAACTTGCAAGAAGAGAAGGAATAATAGCAGGACCTTCTTCGGGAGCTGCTATGGCTGCAGTATTAACCTTAGAAAAAACCATAGGATCAGGAAATATTGTAACCTTATTTCCTGATAGGGGCGATAGATATTTTTCTAAAGGAATATATAAATAATATATATAATAAAAACTAGGAGGAATTAAAATGGTTAAAGTTGAAAGCTTTACAATTGATCATACAAAGTTAAAAGCACCTTTTGTTAGAAAATGTGGTGTTCAAGAAGGGAAGTTAGGAGACAAAGTTTCAAAATTTGATTTAAGATTTATGATGCCTAATAGAGAAGTTATGGATACGGGAGCGATTCACACCCTAGAACATTTATTAGCTGGATATATGAGAGAGGATATGGAGGGAATAATAGACATTTCACCCATGGGATGCAGAACTGGTTTTTATATGATAACTTGGGGAGATACAGAGGCTAAAGTTATAATAAAAGCCTTGGAGTATTCTCTAAAAAAAGTTATGGAAACAGAAGAGGTACCTGCTGCAAATGAAGTACAATGCGGAAACTATAGGGATCATTCTTTAAAGAAGGCTAAGGAGTATGCTGAGAAAGTTTTAAAGGAAGGCATAAGTGATAAAATTTATGGATAATTAATATAAGAAATTAAAATTAATTTTCACAGGGGCAATTAATAAATATGTTATAATTTATTTATACTATGTTAAATAATATGAAGTATAATATGGTTATACAAAACATTTAACATGGTTTAAAATATTGAATAATAGGTGATTTTATGAATCTTATAAAAATACTAAACGAAATTAACAGACAAAGTGAAGAAAATAATGATAAAATTGCCCCAGTGGAAATTTTAAGGGCCTTTACCAATGGAAGATCCGGTGCCGGAGTTTTTATGATTGAGTATGGACCTGATAACAAGGTAGGTATTTTAAAGTTAACAGGTAGTAGTTCTGAGGCCATATCTTTTAAAAGAGCCTATGAAATAGCTAATAAAAATAACATGCATAAATACATTGCAAAACTTGTTAAGGCCTATGATATAAAGTTTAAAAATGAACCCTTTGTATATGCTAATTTATATGATCTTGCAGGAGATGATATATATAATTCTGAAACTTTTTTAGATAAAGTAGTCCATGAGGATGAACTTAAGGATCAAATAATGTCAAAGCTAACTAAGTTCGCTTTTACTTGGAATAAAGAACATGAAAAACAATATCTATGTCCTAAAGAAATAGTAAAAGGAGAGATGTCCTATAGATATATGGATGAAAAATACATAAAAGCTTTTGAAGATTTAGGTATTAGAAAAGATATTAAGTGGATTTCTTTAGATGGTAGTGAAGTTATTCTACCAAATCCTTATTACTTTTTTAGTGATGTAGATGCTTGGAATGGACTTCAAGTAACATGCCTAACCTCTTGGGCCCATGGAGATTTCCAAGGTAATAATATAATTATTACAGAAAACAAGCCAATTATAATAGATTTTTGTGATATATTAGAAAACTGTAATGTATTTCATGACATTAGATATTTGGAGTCCATAACTTTATCCGATTACTTGGATTTTGATACGGAGTTTGATAGGGAACTTTGGCAAAAAATATGTAAGTGTGTTAGTGAAGGTATATTGGAAGTTGATATTCCAAGGGGGAAAGGAATGTCTCTTTTAAGACAGTTAATACCAAGACTTAGGGATAATGTAAAACTTATAGTTTCAGATAGTAGAAATATTCTATATAACCCTTCTTTTTATCTTGCAGGGGTTGCTTGTGGGTTAATTAATTTAAGAAAGATGAGAAGTTCAGTTAAAAGAAAGGCAGCTTTAATTTATGCGGCATATAATCTAAAGATGTTTTTGGAAGATGCTGCTGTAAATATGTACAAGCCGGATTTAGGGTCTTGTATGACTTTAAGTTGGAAAAATCCAAAGGAAAAGAGCTATATGGTGAAATTAGAGGATATAGTGTAAAAATAAATAATTGATTATTAATTATATAGCTTTAGAAAATTTAAAAACAATGAAGGACGGTAAATACCGTCCTTTTATTTATGCAAATTTTTGATTTCTATGTATTTTTAAAGCTACCTTTAGTACACTAATAGCAATTTAAATTGAAGTTTTTACAATATTCCTCAAAAATACTATATAAAATATCTATTGAAAGATTTTAATTAGAGATATTTTCTATTTAACAAAGTAAAACTTAAGTGATACACTAATTGAGGGCAATCTAGTACATAGAAAATATAGAATTAGTTTCTAGACTTACCTTTTACCTAAAACATTATAAAAATATGTTTGAAAAGGGGGAAGCACAATGAATAAATACATAAGCAAACGTATTTTTACAGGAATTATAACCATAATATTTTCCTTTTGTCTTACCTTTTTTATAATAAGATATGCGCCTGGTGACCCTATAAAAGTTATAGCAGGCACAGAGAATCCTAATCCTGAGCTTATACAGCATATTACAATTAAATACGGGTTAGACAAGCCTATTCCAGTTCAATTTGTAAATTATATTAAAAATATATTAAAAGGTGACTTAGGATATTCATATATAAGTAATGAACCTGTATCAAAGTTAATTGGAGAAAAAATATTTGCTACAATTATACTTACACTTACAGCATCTATATTATCAGTTTTAGTTGGGACTTTTCTTGGTATATGTGCTGCAAGGAAAGTTGGTTCCATATTAGATAGGATAATGTGTGGGATCTCTTATGTTTTTGATGCTCTTCCAGGATTTTGGTTAGGGCTAATTCTTATTCTCATATTTGCATCCACATTAAAAATTCTTCCTACCTCAGGAATGTATGATATAAGAGCAGGTAATAAAGGGTTTGTCTATGTTTTAGATGTTGTTAAACATATGATTTTGCCTGTTACCACTCTTTTTATAATTCAGACTCCAATATATTTTAGAATTTCAAGAGCCTCAGTGCTACAAACTATGTCAGAGGATTTTATATTAGTTTTAAGAGCTACAGGAATGAATGAGAGAAGGATATTTAACAAATATGTATTAAGAAATGCCATAATACCAACCATTACAATACTAAGTATGTCTTTGGCCTTTATGATTGGAGGAGTTACACTTATAGAAATAGTTTTCGCATGGCCTGGCATGGGAAGGCTTGTAATGGATGCAATAATGAAAAGAGATTACCCACTGCTAACAGGAATATATTTGATGCTATCAATATCTATTTGTGTAGTTATGATAATTACAGATATTATTTATGCCTTAATAGATCCAAGGATTAGGTTTGAATAAGGATGTGATGTTTATGAGGAAGAAAATTAGATACATAACTAATAAAATAAATTCGGTTAATGAACTTAAAATAGGAATAATACTTCTTATAATTTTAATATCAGTGGCAGTATGTGCACCACTAATTGCTACAAAAAATCCTAATTTTTTAAATGAAGATTTAATTGCAAAACCATCATCTAAATATATATTTGGCACAGATGGTCTTGGTAGAGATGTATTTAGTATGGTGATTTATGGATCTAGAACATCACTAAAAATAGGAATTGTAGTTGCAGTAATTTCATCTGCCATAGGAGTTTTGGTAGGGGGTATATCAGGGTATATTGGCGGAAAAACTGACAAAATAATTTCAGAAATCCTAAATATATTTATGATGCTACCAACCTTTTTTTTAATACTTATAGTTATTGCAATCTATGGAAGTAGCTTAACTAATTTAATTATTGTTATGGCCTTAACTAGTTGGACAGGAACTGCAAGATTAATGAGGGGACAAGCAATAGCTTTGAGAGAAAGAACTTTTATTAAAAGTGCACAGACAATTGGAGAAAGTCATACTAGAATATTATTTAAACATATTATACCTAATGGACTTTTCCCTATTATAGCAGATTCTACTATGGCAGTTTCATCTGCCATTTTATCTGAAGCAGGTTTGTCTTTTCTAGGGCTTGGAGATCCCAATATTATAAGTTGGGGTAAGATTATTTCTCATGGTAAGATATATCTTCCTAATAGTTGGTGGATATGTACATTTCCTGGCCTTGCAATTATATTTACCGTACTTTCTTTTTATTTAATTGGTGAGGGAATTAATCGTATATTAAATCCTAAATATAATGAGACAAATTAAGGGGAGATAAAATGTCATTACTAGAGATTAAAAACTTAAATGTTATATATAAAGTTAAAGGAAAAGAAATTAAAGCAGTAAAAGATTTTGTATTAAATGTAGAATCACAGGATTCTATTGGAATAGTGGGAGAGTCTGGTTCAGGAAAATCTACTCTTGCCATGGCGATTTTACAATTACTTTCTCACAAAACATCTGAAATTACAGGGCAGATTCTATTTCAAGGATCTGATTTATTAAAAATAAATGAAGAAGAGTTAAGAAAAATTAGGTGGAAAGACATAGCGGTGGTATTTCAAAAATCAATGAATTCATTGAGTCCAGTACATAAAATTGGTGTTCAAATGAGTGATATATATAAAGTTCATGAACCAAAAACAAAGGATAAGGAAATTAAGGAAAGAATATTGGAATTATTTAATCTTGTAAATCTTCCTCATAGAGTGTTTGATTATTATCCACATGAATTATCTGGTGGTATGATGCAGAGGGTAAGTATAGCTCTTAGTCTAATATTTTATCCTAAATTATTAATACTAGATGAAGCTACCACAGCACTGGATGTGGTGACTCAAGGACAAATATTAGATGAAATTCTTATGCTTGAAGAAAAGCTAAAATTAACAAGAATAATGATTACTCACGATGTATCTATAGTAGCTTCTACCTGTAAAAAAATTGCTGTTATGTATGCAGGGTATCTTCTAGAATTTGGTTATGTATCAGATGTGCTTATAAAACCTAAGCATCCTTATACAAAAGAACTTTTAGCTTCCTATCCCTCTCTTACAGGGAAAAAGGAAGAATTAACTGGAATAAAAGGTTCACTACCTAATCTTAGTATGGAGCCTAAAGGGTGTATATTTGCAGACAGGTGTAAAAAGGCCAAAGAGATTTGCTTTATAAAGAGTCCTGAAATGATTGATTTATCTAAAGAGTGGAAGGTGGCATGTCATTTGGTTGGAGGTGAAGAAGGTGAGTAGTTTACTAGAAGTAGATAATTTAACTAAGGAATACGTTCAAAAAAAGAAAAATCAAATTATTAAAGCTGTTAATGGAGTAAATTTTTCTCTAGAAAAGGGAAAAGTTTTAGGGGTCATAGGTGAGTCAGGATGTGGAAAATCTACTCTTGGAAGGTTATTGGTGGGATTAGATAAGCCAACACATGGTAGCATTAAGTTTGGAGGAGAATCAATAGAGAAAATTTTTAGGAAAGATCCCTTAGAATTTAGAAGAAACTGTCAAATGATTTTTCAAAATCCTTTTGACACCTTTGATCCAAGAAATAATATTAAAAATATTTTAACTACTGCATTAAAAATACATAGTATAGGAAGTTCTAAGGAAGAAAGAATAGATATTTGTTTAGATATCATGGAGAAATCAGGCATAAAACCAGCAAGGGATTTTTTAAATAGATATCCTCATGAACTTTCAGGTGGACAACTTCAAAGAATATCTATAATCAGAGCAATGCTTTTAAATCCAAAACTCATTATTGCAGATGAGCCTGTTTCTATGCTAGATGTATCTGTTCGTGCAGATATAATAAATGTATTATCAAAACTTACAAAAGAAGAAGGTGCAGGAATGGTTTTTATAAGCCATGATATTGCCACTACTCGATATATATCTGATGATATTGCAGTAATGTACCTTGGAAAAATAGTTGAAATAGGAAAAACAGATCATATTATTCAAAATCCACAACATCCATATACAAAGGTTTTAATATCGAATTGTGGCTCTATAGATCCAGGTGAAAAACGTAATGTAATTAAAATTAGTGGGGAACCACCAACACCAGTAAACCTAAACCAAGGTTGTTACTTTTCATCAAGATGCTATAAGGTGTGTGGCAATTGTAAAGAATCATATCCACCTATGGTGGAGGTAGGACAGGGACACTATGCAAGTTGCTTTTACTTAGATCTTAATAGTTAAATCTGGAGGTGATAAAAATGATTATTAAGCTACAGAGGTACAATTATTGGAATTCAGCTTAATAGTTTATTACTAAAGCTGTACCAATAAATATTAAAATAAATGGGGGAAATAAAAGTGAAAAGAATATCCTTAATATTGGCTATGTTATTATGTTTTGGCTTATTTGCGGGTTGTGGAAATGCTAACAGTGATAGTAGCAAAAACACTAAAGATAGTGAAAATAAGGCACAGCAAACTGCAAAAGAACCTAAAAAGGGTGGCACATTTGTAGTATCTGTGGAGAGGGAACCACAAACATATAATCCTGATGCACAAGCTGATGATGGTGCATATATAGTAATTCAAAATGTTTTTAATAAACTTGTAAAAATTAATGGAAACGATCAAGTTATCCCAGACCTTGCAAAGAAGTGGGATTTTTCAGAAGATGGTAAGACAATAACTTTCCACCTTCAAGAAAATGTAAAGTGGCATGATGATAAAGAGTTTAGTTCCTCAGATGTAAAATGGACTTTTGATCAAATAATAAAAGAAAAAGGATTTGCTTCAGATTCTCTTTCAGACATAAAAGAAATTACTTGTCCTGATAAAAATACGGTAGAATTTAAGCTAAAGGAACCTAATTCTGGTTTGTTAGGATATATTGCTTGGTTTGGTACATATATAATGCCAGAACACGTATATAAGGGAACTGATTGGCTTAAAAATCCAGCAAATCAAAAGCCTATAGGAACAGGCCCATTTAAATTTGTTGAACACAAAAAAGGACAAAGTGTAACAATTGAAAAAAATGATAACTATTGGGGTGATAAACCTTATTTAGATAAAGTTGTATTCTCCATAATTCCTGATAAAAATACTGCATATCAATCATGGTTAAACGGAGAAATTGATGAAACTAGAAATGGAGTACCAACAAATGAACTTGGCAAGTATAAGGACAATAAAGAGTATGTAATATATAACAAACTTTGGCCAAACAAAGGTTATATACATTTCAATGTAAAGAAAGGCAAATTTGCAGATTTAAAAGTTAGACAAGCAGTAGCGTATGGTATTGATAGAGATGAAATATTTAATAAAGCTTTAAAGGGAATGGGACAAAAATCAGAATACTTTATATCACCACTTTATGATTGGGCAATAAATAAAGATGCTAAACTTCCAGAAAGAGATATTAAAAAGGCAAAAGCATTACTTGAAGAGGCAGGATATAAAGCAGATGATAAAGGAATTTATTTTACTACAACAATGGATACTTATCCAGGATTTGAAGATATAGTAGAAGTTTTAAAGTCGAATTTTAAAGAATTTGGTATAGATTTAAAGGTTAATGCAATGGACGATGCGTCTTATGACGATAAGGTTTGGAATGGTCGTAACTTTGAATTAACAATGCTTGGAGGATATCAAGGTCCAGATATATCAGCTATATCAAGCCGTTTTGCTGCTAAAGGATCAATGAATTTAGGTGGATACAACAATCCTAAGATGGAGGAACTTTTAAACAAGGGAGTAACTCTATCATCAAAAGAAGATAGAGCACCTGTATATAAGGAAGTACAAAAATTATTATCAGAAGATTTACCAGCGGTGTTCTTATATGAAAAAGGAGCAAAATTAGTTGTTAAATCTTATGTAAAAGGTCATCCAGCTGGAGATGTTGCTGATAAAGCATCCGAAGCAGAATTTACTTATGTTTGGTTAGATAAATAGAAATAAAATAAGCACTCCATAGGAGTGCTTATTTTATTTTGAAAAAGTATTTTTATTCTATTCAGTAAAGTATAATTTAGATAAATCTTCAAACATATAAATTGGAACTAATTTAGCCTCTTCAACTCCAGCTAATTTTTTAGTAGCTCCAACTTTTGATATAGAGTAATCAAGAGTGTATACAGAAGCATCTTCAGCTATGATTTTTTGAACTTTTTCATACATTTCTTTTCTCTTAGCTTCATCTTTTTCAACTTTAGCATCATCAAATAATTTATCTAGTTCCTTATTTGAGTGTTGAGAAGCATTAAAGGATGCTTTAGTGCTATAAACTTCGCCATAAGCACTTGGTTCATCTCCCATAACGTAACCGTTTATTATAAGATCATAATCTCTTTCTTTTTCACCCATAAGTTTAGCAAAGAAAGTTTGAGTGTCTATAGACACAGCTTCTACATCAATACCAATTTCTTTTAATTGTTGTTGAACTACAAGAACCATTTTCTTTTCAGTTTCGTCTTCACCTTTATACATGAATTTAAGTTTTCCCTTAGATACACCAGCTTTTTTCATTAATTCTTTAGCTTTGTCCATGTTATGTTCATATTTTTCTATATCTTCAGTATAAAATTTTGCAGAAGGTGGCATTACGGAATAAGCTTTTTTAGTTAATTCAGTTGTACCAGCATCTGATTTTAATATTTCTTCTTTATTTAAAGCATAAGAAATTGCTTGTCTAACTTCTTTCTTTTGAAGTATAGGATTTTTTGTGTTAAATACTATGTAATTAACCATTCCTTCATCAAAAGTGTAAGTTTTAAAGTTTTCATCTTTAGAGTATTTTAAATATTTTTCATCAGAAAGATATGTTGCTGTAATTTCACCATTTTGGAAAGCAGCTGAAGTTGCATTAGAGTCTGAAGAAATTCTAAATACAAATTTTTCAACGCTTGGTTTTCCATTATGATAGTCATTGAATCTTTCAAGAGTTAGCATTTCACCTTTTTTCCATTCTTTAAATTTAAATGGACCTGAACCAACAGGTTTTGCTGTTGAAGCTTCAGCTTTTTCCATGCTTTTTTCTTTCTCAAATATATGTTTTGGAATAGGTCTAAAGTCACCTAAAGCTGATTCAAATGGAACATATACTTGAGGTAATTTAAATTCAACAGTTAAGTCATCTTTTTTCTCAACTTTTACATCCTTATCATTTATAACAAAGCTCCCTCTAGCCTCAATGTTTTGATTTTTATCTAGCAGAGCTTTAACTGTATAAACTATGTCATCAGCAGTGATTTTTTCACCATCATGCCATTTTAAACCATCTTTTAGTGTTAAGGTATAAGTTAGCATATCTTCAGAGATTTTTAAATCTTTTGCAAGACAGTATTCTTTTTTACCATTATGTTCTCTAAATAGTGGATCAAATAGAGCATTACTTACAGTATAAGTAATTCTATTATATCTAAAGAATGGATTTAAGCTAGTAGGGTCTGTAGATGCTGATAGAATAACAGTGCCTCCATCCTTTTTCTTGGCAGTATCAGCTTTTTGTTCTTGAGCTTTGCCATTATCTTTTTTCTTGTCGTCAGCAGCTTTATTACCACATGCAGCTAAAGAAAGTGCTAGACTGACAGAAAGTAAAGTAGCAATAAGTTTCTTTTTCATTTTGTTCCCCCCAAAATTATAAATTAAAATTTATTAATAAGCACTATAGACTATTAAGTTTATAATACTTTTTAAACTTTTAAATAAATTATATTACTTTTATCAATGGACATTATTTTTTATTTATCTTAGGCTCCAAGGCAACTCTTAAGACATCTCCAAGTATATTAAAACTTAATACGGTAAGTAGTATGGAAAGGCCCGGGAATAGGGCTATAAATGGAGATTGTGATAAATATCCTTGCGCTGTTTGCAACATACTTCCCCAGGAAGCAGTTGGAGCTTGAACTCCAAGACCTAAGAAACTTAGGGCGGATTCTGTTAATATAGCGCCCGCAATTCCTATGGAAGATACTACAATAACTGTAGGCATAACATTTGGAATTATATGTTTTTTTATCATATGCCAACTAGAAGCACCCATGGAATGGGAAGCTAGTACATACTCCCTTTCTCTATAGGAAAGAGTTTCTGAACGAACTATTCTAGCAGTGTCCATCCAACCAAATATACCTATAATTATAATTACATTTTTTAATCCTGGCTTTAAATAAGCATTTGCAATTAATATAAGAAAAAAGGTTGGAATGCACATTAAAACATCAATACACCTCATTATAAGTTTATCTGTTTTTCCTCCAATAAACCCACTAAAGGTTCCAACAAAGGTTCCAATAACTACAGAAATTATCATGGATAAAAAGCCTACAGTAAGGGAAACCCTTCCACCATAGAGTATTCTAGTGAAATAATCTCTTCCTAATTCATCTGTACCAAAAAGATGTTTAAGTGAAGGTGGATTTAATCTTTCTGATATAGTTATTTTATTTGGATCATATGGAGATAAAAATGCAAATATAGAGCAAAGAAAAACTACAATTAAAATTGTACATGAAAAGAAAGCTAGTTTATTTCTTTTAATTTCTCTAATTAGATTATCTATATATCTATTTTTATCTAGAAATAATTCCTCTTCTGATAAAGAAGATAAATCTCTATTAATAAATTTAAAGTTTTCTTCAGTAAATAATTGTTTTCTATCTAAGGTTTTATTCATTTTCATCACCCACCACCCTTATTCTAGGATCTATTACCCCATATAGTAAATCTGCAATTAAGTTTCCTATTATAAGTAATGTAGATGACAACATTGTAATAGCCATTATAACAGGATAATCTAGGCTTAAAATTGAACTCATACCTAATTTTCCCATGCCTGGCCATGCAAATATAGTTTCAGTAATAAATGCACCAGTAAATATTCCGGGTAAACTCATACATAAAATAGTTATTAAAGGTAGTAGTGAATTTTTAAGTACATGTCTTCTCATTACTCTATTTTTAGAGGCTCCCTTTGCTAAGGCGGTTTCAACATAATCTTCTTCCATTTGTCCTATTATGCTAGAACGAACATATCTTGTTAAAACTGATACATTAGGAAAGGTAAGTACTAAACAAGGAAGTACCATATGCCATATAACATCTAAAATAGAGTCTTCAACTCCTATAGTATGCATACCTATGCTTGGAAATAGTTTCAACCTAGAAGCAAATAGACTTATCATCATCATACCAAACCAAAAGCTAGGAATAGATATTCCTATATATGTAATAACAGTAAAAATAGTATCCCATAATTTATTTCTATGTGTTGCTACATATATTCCTAAAGGTACAGATATTATTATTGATAACAATAATGAACTTCCCATTAGGAGAAGTGTAGGCCCCATTCTAGAACCAACTTCTATAGAAACTTTTTGGTGAGTTATCATAGAGTAACCTAAATCTCCTTTTAAAATATTGCCAAGCCATATAAAATATCTTATTACCATAGGTTTATCTAGTCCCATATTGTGTTTTATTCTTAGAATTTCTTTATAATCCATATCAGGAGTTATAAAGGCTTGTACAGGATCACCAGGAGCCAAATTCATAAGAATAAATGAAACAAAAGAAATAAAAAACAGCATGGGTATAATGTTTAATATTCTTTTAAATAGCAGTTTTTTATTCATAAAATCACCTTTGAGTATATAATTTTCTTAACATGTCAAAATATTTGTAGAAAATACTTTTATTTTGCTAGCCAAAGCAATTCTATAATAAAATAAGAAGATATTCAATGAAAAGGGGAGAACTATAGAAAGAATTTATAGATAAGCATTGTATTATAGTATAAACAAATAATGTTTAATGTTCTTTTAGGAAGTTAAATTAAATATTAGAGTATATATAATTTTATGGAAAAGGAAAACACAATGATAATAATAAAAAATCACATATTTAAATTAGTATCTGTAATTTTATAAAAAATAAAAACACCTTGTAATATTTAAAATTACAAGATGTTTTTATTAAAGAAAGTTATTTTCATGGCTTAGTCTTTAGTAAATTACAAATTTTTAAAAGTACTAAATAAGATTATATTACTAAAAAAATATACTTGTTAAAAATCCACAAATTATAGCCGATAGGTATAAGACTAAGGTTATATAAATAGCAGATTTTCTGTTTTCTTTTTCTCTAAATAATAAAATAAGAGCTAGGCCTGCATTTGCACTTAAACCACTTATTAGTGCGCTATAACTTAAGGTTCCCATGGAATATACAGAAACCAATGCTACAGAAGTAGCGCAATTTGGAATAAGTCCTATTAAAGAAGAAATCAATATTTGAAGTGTAAGATTTCTAGAGCCAATATCTATTAATGAGGATAGTTCCTTTATTTCTAATAATATATTTAATATAAATGTTACTATTAAAATATATAGGGTAACTTTTAATAGTTTTTTTCCAGAGTGCTTAAAAATATGCCCTATACTAGTATGATCTTCTTCAGTATTAAAATCACTATGTGTATGACCATGATGGTGATCATGGTTTTGGCTATGAAAATGGACACTTTCTTCTATACAACAATCGCAAGGACTTACTTCCAAGTCTTTTATAGGATTTAGAGCTAACTTAGTATTCTTTTTAAATATGAAATCTATAGAATACCCTATTAAAACTCCTAATACTAATTTTGTTATAATAAGAGGAAGTACAGTTTTAGCATCCTTTGGATTTGATATCATCAGTGGAATGGCCTCATCAGAGGTGGATATAAAAACTGATATCATGGTACCTAAAGTAATAAGTCTTTCAGAATAAAATCCTACAGCTAAAATTGATATACCACATTGAGGTATGATTCCAAGTAGGGCACCTAATAGGGGGCCTAATTTACCTGCTTGTTTAATTTTATTGTTAAATTTGTTACCATATTTACTTTCTAGATACTCCATTAAGAAAAATACTATAAAAAGTAGAGGGATCATTTTAATGGTATCTTCCAGTGCGTGAGTTAAACTATGTATTAAAATATGCATAATATTAATCTTCCTTTACAAAAATTTTAGCACATGCAAATGAATTGCATATGCATATTATAAATGGAATTTAATATAAAATCAAGGGGTTTTCCAAAAGTTGTTTAGTTTTCTTTTATTAGAGTGGATAGTCATGGGATAAATTAAATATGAATATAATAAAACTAAAAAATAAAATCAAAGGGATTGTCCAATTTAATTAAGAACAATCCCTTTGATTAAAACAAATTTTTATCTACTTAAATTATTATTTTCCTATAAATGATTGTGTCCAGTATAATCTTCCATTAGAATCTTTAGCAATTCCAACACCAAGGTCTGTGAAACTTCCATTTAATATATTAGCTCTATGGCCAGCAGAATTCATCCAACCGTTCATAACTTCACTTGGAGTTCTTTGTCCCATAGCTATATTTTCACCTGCAGTTCTATAAGATATACCAAATTTACTCATCATATCAAAAGGTGAACCGTAAGTTGGTGAAGTATGTGAGAAATAATTTTTAGTTGCCATATCTTGTGATTTTAAAGTTGCAACCTTATTAAGTTCAGCATTTAATTTTAAAGGTTTTAATCCTGCCTTAGCTCTTTCTGCATTTACAAGGTTTAAAACCTCTTGTTGGTATTGAGAAAAATTACTACTAGTTTGAGTAGTAGGGTTTGCAACTGGTTTTACAGCAGAGGTAGCTGGCTTTGGAGCAGGAGTAGTTGGTTTTGTAACAGGTGTAGCTGGTTTTGCAGTAGGTTTAACTGGTTTTGCAGTTTGATTACATGAACCACCAGCACAAGAGTTAACTAAGTTGTTTTGAGTACATGAGTTACTATTGCAAGAAGTTCCTAATATATTTTGGTTACATGATTTACTTAAACCACAGTTTGCTAATATATTATTTATAGTATTAGCGTTTAAATTTCCGCAAGTATTATTTAATATTTTAAAGTTTGAATTATTTACTGAGTTACAATTTAATACTTTTACTGGGTTACAAGTTGAATTAGTTGCTACATTGCAATTTAGACCAATTGCATAAACTGAAGAACTTAAAGACATTGAAATTAAAGTTGCAGTAGTGATTGATAAAATTTTTGATAGTTTATTCATTTTATCATTCCTTCCTTTTTTTATAAGATTTGTTTGGTAAGGACTTGTGACTATATTAACACAGTATTTTTTTCATTCAAAGTTAAAATTATTGGACTGTTAGGAAGGACATGCCATAAAACCGTATAAATCTACTATAGAAATGAATCATATCATTAATTTACCAGTATAAAAATGTAAATAAAATATGAACGATTATTGATAAATCATTGATATAGCTCAAAAACAATAAAAAACTCTACTGAAATGTTATGAATAAATCAGTAGAGTCTCTTTACTATTTTATATTTGGTTTAACAAATTGAGCTGGGTAAGAATCCTTTGTCATTTTATCAAATTCAAATCCTTGTTCTCTTAAACCTTTTATTATTTCAGGAAGTGCATCTGGAGTAGTAGTCTTTGGATTTAAGTCATGCATTAATATTACAGCATGTTTAACTTGTTTGCTTTCGGATAATACACTTCTAACAATTTTGTCCTTTTGTTGAACCATGGCAGAGGCATCTGTAGAATCTACATTCCAATCAAAATGTGTATATTCTTTAGCCATTTCATCTACTATTTGTCTCATTATTTTTCTGCCACCGTAATTATAACTTATAGTATTGTTTGATCCGCCAGGGTATCTTAATATATGACTTGGAGCCTCGCCTGTAACTTCTTCTAAATATTTATCTAACTTTTTAACATCAGCTTTAAAATTATCTACAGAAGAATATACTTTTCCGTAGTCATGACTATATGTATGATTTGCTAGAACATGTCCATCTGCAACTATTGCTTTATATTCTTCTTCTAGGCCAGGATGTCCATTTACAAAGAAAGTTGCTTTTATGTTATTTTCCTTTAATATTTTAAGTATTCTAGTAGTATTTTTAGATGGACCATCATCAAAAGTTAAGTAAGCTATTTTGCTATTTTCTCTTTTTTTAACTACATCTGCTTTTAACTTTTTAACGTCATCTTGCAATTTATTTATTTCCTCTAAGGATTTTTTATTGTCTTCTTTTAAAGTAGATACTTTTGATTCTATTTTTTTATTTTCGTTTTTAGATATTATTGCTTGTGTTTGTGTAAATATTGCCATAGCGAAGGAAGCTAAAAACAAACAAAATACCACAACTTTAACTAAACTTAAAGATTTTTTATTACTTCTTCTATTAGTACGCCTCATTAGTGGAACCCCCTTATATTATTTAAGTTTATCTTCTAATTGTTGTTTTTCTTTTAAAAGCTTGTCCTTTTCTTGGGATAGATTATTTTTTTCTTTTTCTAAAGATTGTACTTCACTATTTAACTTAGATGTTTGTTCTTTTAGTTTACTAACAGAACTATTATTAAAGTATACAAGTGCAAGACTAGCTATAATTAAAACACACATTAAAATTCCAAATCTTTTTTTCATAAAATTCTCTCCTAACTAAATTATAATTCCAATAATATTATACACTTTTTTGTCATATATTAAATTACAATTGTGTAACAAATAAAAATTTTGGCGATTAAGGAAGAAGATTTAGAGTTTTAATGAATTTACAAACCTAGTTATATGCTAATATTTAGTGTAAAATAGATTCATAACTAAAATATAATTTTATATGTAATTAAAATATAATTTTACCATTGGGGAGTGAAAATATGGGGCGATAATTAAGGCTATAGAAGCTATAATTAGCATGATGATTATTATTTTTTTTGGATTTATGTTAACTAAAAAAGGTTGGTACACAAGGGAAACTTCGAAAAACTTAATAAAAATAGTTGTGAATTTTTCCATACCTTGTATGATGTTTAACACGGTAGTAAATAATTTTAATAGAGAAACACTTATAAGTACTTTTAATAATATCCATGTACCATTTGTATCTATAGGGGTTTCCTATTTGGTAGCTATTATATACTGTAGAATTTTTAGAATTCACAAAAATAGGGGGCTTTTTAAATCCATGTTTTTTAATTCTAACACTATATTCATGGGTATACCTATAAACTTAGCTCTATTTGGAGAAGATAGCCTACCTTATGTATTAATTTATTATGTTGCAAATACTATGTTTTTTTGGACCTTTGGAGTATATGAAATAAGTCTAGATAATAAAAAGTTAAAAGCCAAGAATTCTATTAGAAAAACACTAAAAAATATATTTTCACCAGCTCTATTAGGATTTGTATTTGCAATATTATTTACCATTTTAAATATTAAATTACCTAAAGCTATATTAGATAGTAGCAAATATTTAGGAAGTTTAACTACTCCTGTAGCCATGCTATTTATTGGAGAGAGCTTATATTATACAAATTTAAAAAAACTAAGATTTACTAGAGAAGTAATTGGTGTTTTACTTGGAAGGTTTATAATTAGCCCACTTATTTTATTAGGTTTTGCGCAGAGTTTTAATGTGGAGTCTTTTCCTAGGAATATATTTTTTATACAGGCAGCTATGCCAGTTATGACTAATACAGCTATTATTGCTGAGGCTTATGAAGTAGATGGGGATTATGCAGCTTTAATGATAGCATTAACCACTGTAGGTTCTTTGATTATGATTCCGCTATATATATTTTTTTTAACTTATATAATAAATTAACATAAATGGGGGAAATAAAATTGAAAAATTTTGTGAGTATTAATTGGTTAAAAGATAATTTAGACAGAGAAGATTTATTTATATTTGACTGTAGATTTAATCTAGAAAATTTAGGGTATGGAAGGAAAATGTATGAGGAAGCTCATATAAAAAATGCTCATTTTATAAACTTAGAGGGAGATTTATCTTTAAAACCTAGTGAACATGGGGGTAGACACCCACTTCCATTTGTAGAAGAATTTGTGAAAAAGCTGGAATCTTATGGACTTTCTAATAATAACAGAGTAGTAATTTATGATGATGGGGATTTTTCAAGTGCTCCTAGATTTTGGTGGATGCTAAAATATATAGGATTTGAAGAGGTCTATGTTTTAGAAGGGGGTTTTTATTCATGGAGTCTTAAGGGATTTCCTATGAGTAAAATAGAACCTAAGAGAACACTAGGTAGTATACAATATGATATAGATAAGAATATGATTTGTGATATAAATTATGTAAAATCTAAAATAGATTCAGAAGATACATTAATTATAGACTCAAGAGATAGAAATAGATATTTAGGTATAGAGGAACCTATGGATAAAAAACCTGGACATATACCAAATGCAAAAAACTATCCATGGAAAGAAAACTATGCAAATTTTACAATTAAGCCAGAGAAAAAAATTAAAGAAAGATTTAAGAATTTAGCTGAATTTAAAGAGATAATAGTATATTGTGGTTCTGGTATAACAGCTTGTGCTAATATAATAATTTTAGATGAAATAGGAATTAAAACTAAGCTTTATAGTGGAAGTTATAGTGATTGGGTTAGCTATGAAGATAATCCAGTGGTACTTTCAGAAGATTAATAGAAGGGAGGGAAATTTAGTGAGTTAAGATCTAGGTATAAAAACTCACTAAATAAGATTATGTTAAATAGTAAAAAAGATATAAGAAATTATATATATAATTTAAGAGAAGAGATGAAAATTGAAGATAAAGAAATATGGGATAGGGAGATATACAATAAATTAATTGCTCATAAGGCTTATGAAAATGCAAAAACCATATTTATATATGTTAGTTTTAAGGGGGAAGTTGATACCCATAGTATAATTAATAAGGCGTTAAGTACTGGCAAAAAAGTATGTATACCTATGGTAAATAAAAATAAAAAAATTATGGAGGCATACTATATAAATTCTATGGAAGATCTTGAGGAAGGATATTTTGGAATTATGGAGCCTAAAGAGGGTTGTAAAAAGGCTGAAAATGAAAACATAGATCTTATAATCTCACCAGGAGTTGCTTTTGATATAGAGGGTGGAAGAATAGGATATGGTGGAGGGTTTTACGATAAATTTATAGCTAGTTTAAAGGAAAATAAACCTATAATTGCCTTTGCTTATAAATTTCAAATTTTAGATAAGATAATATTAGAAGATAGGGATAAAAGGGTGGATGAGGTAATAAGTAATAATTAATAAAATAATTCAGTTTAAATATTCAAAAAAATAAGTAAATGGTATATAATATGATGTGAAAACTACCTTGAGATGAGTCAATTTTAGAATAGGCTCTAAACAGAATAAGATAGCTTGGGGTAAAAATTATAGAAAGGTAGGTGTGAAAACCTGGTAGTAAGTATTTGTATTAAATATTAGTGCAAGAACTTAATATTCAGGGAAATTTTATGAACATTAAAGAAAGAGTTGAAAAGTTAAGAGGTTTGATGAGGGAAAAGGGAATTCATGCTTATATCATTCCTAGTTCAGATGCACATCAAAGTGAATATGTGGCACCACACTGGGGAGGAAGAAAATGGATTTCTGGTTTTACAGGCTCTGCAGGAACAGTTGTTATCACTTTAGATGAAGCTGGTCTTTGGACAGATGGAAGATACTTTATTCAAGCAGAAAAACAATTAGAAGGTTCAGGAATTAAACTTTTTAAAATGGGACAACCTTCTGTACCTACTATTAAGGAATGGTTAAAATCAGTTTTAAAAGAAGGACAAACTATAGGATTTGATGGAAAAGTTATTTCAAGAACTTTTGCAGAAACTTTGGAGAGTAGTTTATATAAAAAGAATATAAAATTTGATTTGAAATGGGATTTATTAGATAATTTATGGGAAGACAGACCAGCTATTCCTGAAGATGAAATTTTCACTCTAGATGTTAAGTATGCTGGACTTAGCAGAGTAGAAAAAATAAATAATTTAAGAGAAGAGATGAAAAAATTAGAGGGAACTCACTTTTTACTATCTTCTTTAGATGATATAGCTTGGCTATATAATATAAGAGGAAATGACGTACCTTGTAACCCAGTTGTAATTTCTTATGTATTAATTTCTATGGATGAAGCTATTTTATTTGTAAATGAAAAGAAGGTTCCAGCAGAAGTTAGAAAAGAATTAGAATGTGACGGAATTATTATAAAGGATTATAATGATATAGAATCCTACTTAAATAAATTAACAGAAAAGGATTCCGTAATATATGACCCATTAAAAACAAATATGTGGTTATATAATGCTATGAAAGAAGAAGTTAATAAAATTGAAACTCAAAATATAACAACTAAAATGAAGGGCATAAAGAATGAAGTAGAGCTTGAGAATATGAGAATAGCTCATATTAAAGATGGCGTTGCCATGGTTAAATTCTTATATTGGCTAGACAACACCCTAGGAAAAGATAAAATAAGTGAAATCTCTGCTACTGAAAAACTAGAGTCTTTTAGAGCAGAAGGTGAAAACTTTAAAGGTATAAGCTTTGGAACTATAGCAGGATATAAAGAACATGCGGCTATGATGCACTATAGTGCTACTAAAGAATCAGATTATGAACTTCAAAATCAAGGTATGTTCCTTGTAGATTCAGGCGGACAATATTTAGAGGGAACTACAGATATTACAAGAACTATGGTTTTAGGAGAGCTTACAGAGGAAGAAAAGAGAGACTTTACTCTAGTTGTTAAAGGGGTAATTAATCTAAGCATGGCTAAGTTCTTATATGGTGCTACAGGAACTAACCTAGACATTTTAGCAAGAAGACCATTATGGGAGTATGGTATAGATTATAAGTGTGGTACAGGACATGGAGTAGGTTTCTTCTTAAATGTTCACGAAGGGCCACATGCTATAAGAGTTAACTATGTACCAGCAGTAATGGAAGAGGGTATGGTAGTAACTAATGAACCAGGGGTTTATAAAGAAGGAAAACATGGTATAAGAGTAGAAAATATTTTAGTAGTAAGAAAAGATGAGTCTACAGAATCAGGACAATTTATGAATTTTGAAACTATAACATTCTGTCCAATAGATTTAGATGGTATAGTTGTTGAGTTATTAAATTCAGATGAAAGAGCATGGCTAAATAATTATCATAAAGAAGTTTATGATAAACTTTCTCCATATTTAGATGAAGAACATAGAGCTTGGTTAAAATATCAAACAAGAGCTATTTAAGATTAACTTTAAAATAATATTTTTCTTTATGTAATAAACAGAGTTCTCAGCTTCAGATAGAATTTTTATTCCAATTGAAACTGAGAACTCATTATCAAGGGCTGTAGTTGCTCTTTACTCCAACTTTGAAAAAATATGGGGAATTAGAGCGGATAGCCCTTATTTTTATAAAATATATAGTAAAATCTAAGAATCTTTTGAGTTTAAAATTTCATTGAACTTACTTAATTTTAAGTGAATCCTATACTTAATTACATCCGTTATGGATTCTTTATGAGAGGTTTTAAAATTATTTTCGCATAAAATATATAGACAGTCTTCTATAGTGGAAGCGGTATATATATGGAAGTTACCTTCTTTAATTGCTTGTAGAACCTCATCTTTTAATATTAAATCTTCTTTATTTGTATAAGGAATTATAACACCCTGAGAACCATCTAATCCCTCAATACTACATACCTCAAAAAAACCTTCTATTTTTTCATTTACCCCACCAATTGGTTGAATTTCTCCCCTTTGATTAATAGAACCCGTAATTGCAATATTTTGTTTTAATGGTATATCAGATAGGGAAGAAAGAAGAGCTAAAAGTTCTGCACAGGAAGCACTATCTCCTTCAATTCCTGAATATAATTGTTCAAAGACTATGCTGGCATTAAAAGAAAGGTGGGTGTTACTTCCTAAAAGTTCACCAATAAATCCTGATAATATCATAACTCCTTTGCTGTGAATATTTCCACTCATTTTAGCTTCTCTTTCAATATTCACAATACCTTTTCTTCCTGCATAGGTTGTAGCTGTTATTTTATGAACCATACCCATTTCTATATCTCCAAAGTCCATAACAGATAGTCCATTAATTTGACCAATTTTAGAACCAGAGGTATCAACCAAATATTTTTTATCTTTATACATTTTTATTATTTTGTGCCTTATTAAACTGTGCATTTCTAAATTTTCATTTAGAGATTTAACTATATGCTCTTTTTTAATAAAAGGTGAATCTTCTTTTTTTGCAAAATAATTAGCCATATCCACAATATCTAAGAGTTTGCCAATGGATGAGGTCAAGTATTTTCTACTTTCACAAATCCTACACCCATATTTTAAAAGTTCAACTACACCATTTTTCTCTATGTGAAGAAATTTATTCGTTTCTATATAGTTACTTATATATCCTATGGTTTCATATATATTTTTTTCATTATTTTCTACTTCATCATCAAATTCAGCTTTTATTTTAAATAGTTTTTGAAAGTCTCTGTCGTGATCTAAAAGTATAGAATACATAAGATTACTACCTATTAATATTACCTTTAGGTTTAGTGGAATATTTTCTGCCTTTAAACTTACTATGGGAAGGATTTCTAGGTTGCCTTTAATATTTTCTACAGAAATACTCTCATTTTTTAAACATCTTTTAAGATTTTCATAGGAGTCAGGATTATTTAATAAATCGTGAGCATTTATTATTAAAAAGCCTCCATTTGCTTTGTGAAGACTTCCAGCTTTTATATGGGTAAAGTCTGTTATTAAATTTCCTATTTTGTTCTCATATTCTATCCTACCAAATAAATTATAGTAATCAGGTGAATCTTCAAAAATAACAGGAGCACCTAAGTCCTTATCATTGCTTATGATTAGATTAACCTCATATCTTTTAGAAAACGCGTCATCTAGCATATTTTCTAAAAGTTTAGAATTAGCTTCTAGTTTTTTATTTTCAGCATCATTGCTATCTTCAAAGTTATCATTTAAGAAATTTTCAATATTCTCTATAATATCCTTTTTTACTTGATGTAAATACTTACAAATCTTAGGATTATCACAATAAGTTTTTTCTAAGCTTTCCATTTTCTCTTTTAGTAATTTTTCAGCAATACTATTATCTAACTTTAATATTTCATCTTCCATGTTTTTTTCTAAAAGTTTAGTTTGTTTTATAGTATCAATAGATATGAGTCGCAATTCAGAGGCGTTTTTATTTATAATATCCTTTTCCTCTTCACTTAAGGAATTATAATCTTCATTTAAGAGTTCTTTTCCATCTTTTATGGGTACAAATACGAAGCCCTCATCAGAGTCTTCTTTTATTAAGAGGTTCATATTTTTAGCTTTAGAGTTTAACTCATCTGTGATAGACATTATTTTCTGTTCATAATTGCTTAGAATATTATTTCTTTCTTTATCATATGAATTAGAATTAAAGTAGTCTGGAGCTTCTTTGTATAAGTAATTAACAAGTTCTTCCATGTTAGTTTTGAATTTTTTACCTTCACCTGTTGGAAGTGAAATAGCATGAGGATTATTCTCATCTTCAAAATTAAAAACATAGCACCAATCTTTAGGTGCAGGAATTGTTTTGGCATAGTGTTTAATTTTATCTATTATATATGAAGTTTTTCCACTACTACTATGACCAGACACATATATATTGTATTCTTTTTTATTTATTTGAATCCCCATATCTAAAAATTTTTCAGCTTGTTCTTGACCTATTATACTTTTGAAAATTGGAATATCTTTTGTAGTTTTAAAATTTGGGGTTTTAAAATTAAGATTTAAATCCTTATATAAAATTTCTTTGAATTCACACATATATAGGTCCCCCTTAGCGATTATAATTTTGTTCATACATTATATCATATATTAAAAAATTTTATATAATATTACTTATTTTAGTGTTATAATAAAAATGAATTAATAATTTTGGAGGTCACAACTTGGATATAAAAAAAAAGCTACCGCTTGTAATAAGTTTACTTATTATGGTTCCATTAATTCTTTTAGGTACATTGTCCTATAGATATTTTTCTAAAACCTTAATAAATCATAGTAAAAAAGATATAGGCACAGTAATTAGCATTGCTAGTAATCAAATAGAAGATTTAATAGTAAAACAGAAATCAGAAACTCAAAATTTGGCAACAAAAGATAGAATCATGAGTTTTTTTACCAATAAAAAAACTGATTCTAAAACTAGGCATATTTATTACTTCTTAAAAAATGCTAGATTGGTTTCTAATGATATTTCAAACACCTTAATTGTAGATAAATCAGGTAAAGTTGTAATTGATGCTAATAACAAAGAAAAGGCATTAAAAGAAAATTTAACCTTTAAATGGATAGATTCTAATAGGAAAAATTTAATGAAAAATGATAGTGTTATTACAGATAAAAGTATAACGGATAGTATACAAAAAAATTCATATATTATAACCTACCCCATTAAAAGTAAAAGTGGGGATTATTTAGGGCTCTTAATTAACGTGTATGGTTATAATAGTATAAATAGTAGATTAAAGGATATAAAATTGGGGGATAGTGGATATGTTTTCCTAGCTAATTCTAATAGAGAAATTTTAACTAAGTCAAATAAAGAAATAGAAGAAATAGTGAAACATAAAGAGATTGAAAATAGTGAAAATTCATTTGATATTCTTCAATTAGGTGGAAATTCTGGAGATTTATTAGCGTATAATCATATAAAAGAGTATGGGTGGATACTTTATTTAGGACAAAGCCTTAAGGAAATAAATATGCCAGCTCAAAATATACTTAAATATATATTTTTATTTTCTGGAATATTTTTAGGAATAGGTATTATTGCTGCTATAAGATTTTCAAAAACCATAACTAATCCTATAACAGATATTATGAATAATATGGAGAAGGCTACTAAAGGTGATTTAAATGTTCAGTGCCTTTGTAATTCCAAAGATGAATTTGGAAGACTTTCTAATAGTTTTAATATCATGATAAAGGAGTTAAATGGCAATTATGTGGAGCTTTCAGCAGTATATAGTCAGCTAGCTTCTACAGAAGAGGAACTTAGAATTAAATATACAGAACTTGAAAAAAGTGAGACTGAATTAAAAGATGTAGAAGAAAAATATAGACTAGCTGTTGATGGATCTAATGATGTTATTTGGGTATATGATATTTTTAATAAAGACTTTTTTTGCTCAAGTAAATGGAAAGATATAGTGGGATGTAATTCTAAAAAATATGGGAAGTTTTCAGAGATTTTTTATCATATTGTATATGATGAGGATTTACAAAAGGTTATTGGGGAATATAATCAGAATATTTTTGATAAAAATCCTAATTTTAAAACAGAATTTAGGGTTAAGAATAATAAGGATAAATGGTTATTTTTAAGGTCTACTATTGAGAGGGATGAAAATAATAATCCTAACAGAATTTCAGGGAGTATTTCCGATATTACATATAGGAAAAAAGATGAGGAAAGAATAAGATTTTTAGCTTATTATGATCCTTTAACACTGTTGCCAAATAAGGCATATCTTTTAGAAAACATGGATGAAGTAATAAAAGATATTTTAAATAATAATAATAAAGGTGCCATGCTTTTTATAGACATAGATAATTTTAAAAAGATAAATGATAATTTGGGGCATAACTTTGGTGATTTAATACTTAAAAGGACCGCTGATACATTAAAAGCAATTATAGATGAAGAGGGTGTAGTTATAAGATATGGTGGAGATGAATTTGTAATTATAATACACCATATTGAGAGCCATAAAGAGTTACGTAAAATTTCTAAGGAAATATTAAATACTTTAAACAATAAGTTTTTAATTGGGAATAGGTATGTATACTGCTCAGTTAGTATTGGTACTGCTATATTTCCTAAGGATGGTTTTGATCTTAGCAGCTTACTAAAAAATTCAGATACAGCTATGCACAAAGCAAAGGAACTTGGGAAAAATAGATATGAATTTTATGAAAGCGAAATGACTTTAGAAATAAATAGAAAAGCTACTATTGAATTAAAACTAAGAGAGGCCTTAAAAAATCATGGATTTACATTGTATTATCAGCCTAAGGTATATTTTAAAAGTGGAGATATACATGGATTTGAGGTGTTGCTAAGGCTTAATTTAGGAGAAGGCGAAACTTATATACCTCCATCGGAGTTTATACCTGTAGCTGAAGAAACTGGACTTATAGTACCTATAGGCTATTGGATTATAAATGAAATTTGTAACCAAAACAAGATTTGGAGAGAAAAAGGTCTTAAATATGAAAGAATCTCAATTAATGTATCTCCAAAGCAGTTAAAACATAAGGAATTTTTAAATAGTGTAAAAAAAATAATCAAAAACTCTGGCATAGATCCTAGAGATCTTGATTTTGAGATTACAGAGAGTATTTTAGTAGAGTCAGAGAAAAAGAACATAGACATATTAAAGCAATTACAGAGTATGGGTATTAGCATTTCCTTAGATGATTTTGGGACAGGATATTCTTCTCTAAACTATTTAAGAACTTTGCCAGTTGATAATATTAAAATTGATAAGTCTTTTGTAGATGACATAGGAACAAATAAGAATAAGGAATTTATAATAGATGGTCTTATGGTAGTTGCTAAGAATATGAAGTTAAGCATAATAGCAGAGGGTGTTGAAACAAAAGAGCAATATGAGATATTAAGGTCTAAGTCTTGCGATCTTGCTCAAGGATATTTATTTAGTAAACCAGTACCTTTAGATTTAGCAGAAGAATATCTGAAAGAGGGAATAAAACCTGATTTTCTAATATAATTTATACTATGACTATCTTATCTAACACTCTTATATTTTTCAAAGTGGGAGAAAGAAGAGCAGTTACGTCCAAGGATAAGATTTATAATTATAAATAAGCTTACAGTGATGAAAATAATCTACTGTAAGCTTATAATTTTTATTTATAGAATTCTCTAATTTTTTCACAAACAAAGTCTACTTCTTCTTCGGTTATTTCAGGGTATATTGGAAGAGCTAATACTTTTTCACAAGCTCTTTCAGCTACAGGGAAATCACCTTTTTTATAACCTAGGTATTCAAAACATTTTTGAAGATGTAGTGGTTTTGGATAGTATATGCTAAATTGAACTTCATTTTTCTTTAAGTATTCTGCTAAATCATCACGGTTTTCAGCTAGTATATTAAATACATAGTAAACAGGTTTTTGATCACCTTTAATTACAGGTAATTTAATTTGCTCAATATCTTTTAATCTATCCATATACCATGATGCTATAACTTCTCTTCTTTTTATGGATTCTTCCATATACTTTAACTTAATTAAAAGCACAGCAGCTTGAATTGTATCTAATCTAGAGTTATATCCTAAGTGCTCGTAGTGATATTTTTTGGTTGCTCCATGAACTCTATATGATCTTGCAAGTTCAGCTAGATTATCATCGTTAGTTACGATCATTCCACCATCACCATAGCCACCTAAAGTTTTAGTAGGGAAGAAGGAGAATATACCCATATCACCTATGGTTCCTGAATGTTTATAGTCACTTCCATTACCTTTCCATCTCATACCAAAGGCTTCGGCAGCATCTTCTAAAACTCTTAAATCATGTTTATTAGCAATATCCATTACCTTATCCATATCTGCCATTTGTGAGAAAAGATGAATAGGTAGTATACCTACAGTGTTTTCATTTATTTTTTCTTCTACTTGATTAACATCAAGATTAAATGTTTCTTCGTCTATATCAACAAAAACAGGTTTTCCTTTATGTCTTGCAATACAAGAAGTAGAAGCTAAAAATGTGAAAGGTGAAGTTATAACTTCCTTATTATCCTTAAAGCCCAAAATATCTGAGCATAGTACAAGAGCATCAGTACCTGATGCTACACCAATTGCGTGCTTAGCTCCAGTAAATTCTTGTATAGCTTTTTCAAAGTCCTTAACTTCAGGTCCAAGGGTTGATACACCTCTTTGAATTACATTAAATATAGCTTCATTAAATTCTTGCTTTTTGTCCTCATATTCTCTTAAAGAAGTATAAAAATTAACTTTCATTGTACACTATCCTTTCTTAATATAGTTATTTTAAAAGTTCCTCTACACAAGATACAAGTTCTTTAGCTACAGCTTCTGCATCCTCTAGTGAAAGATTTGGATAAACTGGTAGGGAAATTTCATTTGCATATTGGTTATAAGCATTAGGGTAATCTTTAATATCATATCCAAGGTTTTTATATAGCGTAAACATTGGAAGAGGTATAAAGTGAACATTTGTTGCAATACCCATTTCCGCAAGTTTTTGAATTACTAAGCTTCTTTTCTCTTCATCAAAGCCTTTAATTCTTAAAGGATATAGGTGATAAGATGTTTCCTTTTCTTCATCCTTCATAAATGGTATAATAGCCCAATCTTTCTTTTCTAAGATTCTATTGTAAACTTCAAATATTTCTCTTCTCTTATTTATAATTTCATCATATCTATCAAGTTGTACAAGACCTATAGCTGCTTGTATATCAGTCATATTGCATTTAAATCCATCGGTTACAATATCATATTTCCAAGCTCCAGCTTTCATTTTAGATAGAGCATCTTTTGTTTGACCATGTAAGGAAGTAACTTTAAATTCCTTATATAAGTCTTCTTTTCCTAGGAAATTATTATCGTTAAATGTTATACTTCCACCTTCTGAAGTGGTAAGATTTTTAACAGCATGATATGAGAAGGTATGGAAGTGGAATTGGCCACCTACATTTTTCCCTTTATATTTAGCTCCAAAAGAGTGAGCTGAATCAGATACTAAGATAATATCTTCTCTTCCCATTTCCTTTAACATATTTTTTATTTTATCAAAGTCTACAGGAACACCTGCAAAGTCTACAGTAAATATAGCTTTGGTTTTTTCAGTTATAGCTTTTTTAATTTCTTCTTCATCGATTAAGAAACTATCTTTTTTAGTGTCTACAAAAATAGGTTTTATACCTCTATGAACTGCTACACTAGAGGTAGCTGTATAAGTATATGGAGTTGTTATTATTTCATCTCCAGCCTTAATATTATATACTTTTAAAATAAGTTCCATAGCAGCAGTAGCACTGGATACAGCTACAGCACTAGTGGTATTGCAATATTTTGCAATTTCATCTTCAAAGGCTTTAACCTTTGGACCTGAAGTAATCCAACCAGATTTTAGAACCTCAACTACAGAATTAATTTCTCTCTCAGTAATATCTGGAGGGGAAAATGGAATGTTATATTTTTTCATAGATTTCATCCTTTCTTTATTTAATACATCTAAAATAACCAGTATCTTTGGTTATTACAATTTTACCTGCTTTATTTATTATGTCCTCAATATAAGTTACTAATTTTTTATAAAGTTTTTCATTAAAATTATCATGTACATTGTCTGGTACAGAAAATATATAATGTATAAGAGGAAGTGCATTATCAATAATAAGTGCATCTTCATATCTTTTCATTATAACATCTTTAAAATAATTTTTTAAAATATTTTCTCCATTTTTTAAAGTAAAACTTCTTGTATTTTTTAAACTATCAGAAGTAAGTTCATTTGAATTAAAATTATCAATTAAGACTTTTAATTCTTTCATGTGGTTTTCCCCCACAGTAGAGGAGAAAAAGTATCCACCGGGTTTTAAAACTCTTTTTATATGTTCTAAAGCCTTATCAATATAAGATAAATGGTATAAAAGGTGGTTTCCAATGACTATATGAAACTCTTCAGAAGGGTAAGGTATATTTTCAGCATTAATAAGTTTAAATTCAAACTTATCAGTATAATCTTTTAAGTTATCCTGAGCATCTTTAAGCATTCCCTCTGAAAAGTCAGATAAAGTTATTTTGAAATTTGAGGGGATTCTATCTATGTTTTTAACCCATAGGCTAGCATCTCCACAACCAAGCTCTAGTATTTTAACTTCACCATTTAAGTTTAAACTTAATACTTCATCGAAAAACCAAGGCATCCATCCCTTTTTATTCTTACTGTAATTTTCATGTATAAATATTCTAGATCTTAAATTAGTAGCATTTTTATATTGTTCTATCCATTTATTGTCTTTGTTTACTATATCAATAATGCCAATTATCTCATCCCATTTTGGGGTATCTGTATGAGATATGTTTTTTAAAACTTCATCAATGGCCTTAACTATGGTGTTAAAATGGGAAATCTTATTTTCTATAATTTTCTTTTGAAGACTTAGGGAATTTTTAAGATCTTCATTTTGACCATCAAACAGCATTATTTTGCTTATGTCTTCCAGAGAAAGTCCTATAAATTTTAAAGTAAGTATCTTTTGTAGCTTTATAAAGTCCTGCATACTATATAATCGATGACCATTTTCATTATAATTTGAGGGTTTTAAAAGATTAATTTTATCATAATATCTTAAGGTTCTAATTGTAACCCCAGCTTTATTTGAAAATTCGCCAGTGGTAAGATACTTATCCAAATAATATCACCTCACTCCTAACTATATATTAATACATGACGTAAGGTCACCGTCAAGAACTTTATTTATTAATTTTTATAAAACATAAATTTAAATATATTGTAACCCCATAAAACTCTCTAATAAGTTATAATAATAAATAGTAATTAAATTTAAAGGAGTATTTCAAAATGGCATATAAGATACTTTTGGTAGAAGATGAGAGAAGTATACGTAGTTTTATAAAAGTATTTTTAAAGAATAATGATTTTAATGTTGAAGAGGCTGAAAGTGCTGAGGAGGCATTAAAAAAAATAACAATAGTAAAACCTCATTTGGTACTTTTAGATGTTATGTTACCTGGAATAGATGGTTTTCAGCTCTGTGAAGTTTTAAGAAAAAAGCATAAAGATATGGGAATTATAATGTTAACAGCAAGAGGGCAAGATGATGATAGAATAGAGGGACTTGAAAGTGGAGCTGACGACTATGTAGTAAAACCATTTAATCCTAAGGAGTTATTACTTAGAATTAAATCTGTGTTAAGGCGTATGGAAAGTTTAGAAGAAGATAAGTTTATATTAAATGATCCCTTTAAATTAGATATGTATTCACAAAAGTTATATAAAAATGGGGCTGAAATTGATACTACCCCAAAAGAATTTTTGATTATGAAAACTTTTATGGAGAACCCTGGAAGAGCATTTGATAGGGAGATGCTCTTAAATGAAGTGTGGGGGTGGGATTTTTATGGAGAGTCTAAGATTGTAGATGTAAACATTAGAAGGCTTAGAACTAAAATAGAGGAGCAACAAATAGTTTCATAAAATATAAACACATATAGAGAATTATAGTTAAATGTATATATTTTATTAAAAAGCTCCCTACATTCGTAAAGAGTGTAGAGTGATGTTTAAAAAAGCATCCAAAACTCCTTTAACTGCTGGAAGTCCCTAAAGCTACATTAACCACAACGTAAGAATGAAATAAGTCTAAGCGTGAAGGTGACGAAAGTAGAAAAAATAATGTAGATAGTGCAAGGTTAAATCCTAAACACATTGACAATGGGTAATCAGCAACCAAGTTCCGAATAGGAAAAGGCTCAACGACTAGAGAGTAATCTCGTACCTTCAAGTGAGGGGAAATGGGGAGGACCCTAATTATTTAGGGTTGTGATATAGTCTGTGCTTATATGAAAGTATAAGAAGTTCATAAGAGAACTGCGTAAGAGTAACGACCTTATGTGAACACTCTAAAAATATTACAAATGTAAATTAGATGAATTGCAAAACAGCCGTATTTTAAAATTTTATAATTATTTATTTTTTAAAATCTTTAACAATTAAATTATAAACGTAATTAATTACAGAATATTACATTGTTGTTTATATGATAGAATTTTCAATTGCTCATTAGAAATTGCAACTTTTATATTATCTTTATTAATATCTATAAAATCACTTTATAAAGCTATATTAATATGAATAAAAAATATTGATATAGTAAAAAATTATAGTCAATAAGTGAGGTGAGAATTAGTGGATACTATGATTAAAACAGTAAAACAATATTCGTATAAATTAGATAATAATATATTGCAAGAATTATTGTTTATAGGTAATAAATATAAAAGTGTAAAGAATTATGTATACTCAAGATTTAGTGGTATAAATAGTATTCTACTAATTGATCGTCATAGGAAAATAAGAGACGAATGGGTAAAAACAAAGTTTGCAGAGCAATGGAAATTACCTGCGAGATATTGGAAATTAGCTTTGTCAGAAGCTATGGGTAATATAAAAACAGAGTGGACTAATATCAAGAAAAGAATTAAAGAACAATGTAAAGCAAATAATAATTTATCAAATGAAGATAAGCATTATATAAATTATATCCTTAAATTCAATGATGATTATTATGAAGTATTAACTAATAAATCTTTTGAAATTCCTAAAATATTTAAAGAGAAAAACTTAAATTATAAATATCTTAATAGCCTTATTAAAAGATATACAAGAAGATATAAAGGACAAATACCATATTCTAAAATAGGAAGAACATTTTCTATCGATACAGGTTTATATAGGTATAAGGATGGATATATAAATATTACATCTACTAAGAAAGGTAGACGATTATCTATTAAATTAACTGATAATAATAAGTATGATAGAACTATGATAGTTAAAAGAATAGATAATAAAATAGAAATTCATTGTCCTTTAAAAATTAAAACAAAGGTAAATCATAATAAAGAAAATATTATAGGAATAGATAAAGGATATAAATATTTATTTGCAGTATCAAGTGATGAATTTTATGGTGAAGGCTTAAACAATATATTATCCAAAGAAACTGAGAGATTAAATAAAATAAATTCTCAAAGGAATAGATTTTGGGCTTTATATAATCAATATTTAGAGCAAAACAATATTAAAAAAGCTAATGCTATAAAAGAGAATAATTTAGGTAAAGTAAAATATAATCACAATAAAAAGAAGCATGACCAAACTGTTAAATCTTATATAAATTGTTCACTAAATCAGTTAATAAATATAGAAAAACCTACTGAAATAGTTATGGAAAATCTAGATTTTGTTAATTGGAATGATAGGTATCCTAAATCAGTAAAACGTAAATTATCAAGGTGGATAAAGGGATATATAAGAGAAAGATTAGAATATAAGTGTAATTACAATAGTATCAAATATACTTATATTAATCCAGCTTATACAAGTAAAGTTTGTAATGTATGTGGAAGTTTCGGCAAACGAGATGGTGATTTGTTTACTTGTCCTAAATGTGGTGAAATTCATTCTGATACTAATGCAAGTAAAAATATATTAAAAAGAAAATATGATAAAGAAATTACCTTGTATACAAATTATAAAAAAGTTAAAGAGATTTTAGAAAATAGAATTAATTAATTTAAAGTGATATAAAAGAATATTTAATCACAAATATATGTACCCTATGAAAATAGAGCATATATTTTATCAGAAATGAGGGTTAAATAATTCTTTCATTGTAAAATTTTAAAATACGGTTGTAGGAGATTTATTTAATATAAACCACTTTGTATTAGATAAATGTACTGGTACATCCAAGACTTTAAGCCACCATAAGGTGTGATAAGTGCGAATTATCTAATTTGAGTACATTTGTACATATTTTTAGAACCAGGATCCATCAAATCCTAAATATATAGAAACAGTTTGGGGAGTTGGGTATAGATGGTCAAAAAAATAAATTATGAGAAAAGAATTTAATGTTTGTAGTAATAAGGGTATAAAAAGAAGGTTAACGAAAAGTTACATACAGGTTATATTTTTTAGTATTTTAATATTAGAAATAATTTTATTTAGATTTATTACTCTTTATTTTTATGGTAATTTAGAGCAAAATTTATTAAGTCAAATCAAAACCTCTGCAGAATTTTATAATAGATATTTTTCATCCTCTAGCTTAGAAGAAAATGTTATGTCTAATGTAGATGTTTTTTGGAAGCAAACACCGGCACAAGTACAGATAATAGATACTAAGGGTAAGATATTAATGGATTCTATAGGAGTAAAACACGAAGAACTTATAAAATATCCAGACTATAAAAAGGCCTTAAGCGGTGAATATGGGGTTTGGAGAGGGACTGTAAAATACGATAAAGATGGAGTTATGGCAATTTCTTATCCATTAAAAGCAGATGGTAAGATAGTAGGCGTATTAAGGTTTATAACTTCTTTAAAATTTGTAAATAGAGATATTAAAAATATCATTTTAATCTTTTTAATAATAGGAGCTATAGTTATTTTAATAGGTTCTATTGCAAGTTTGTTTTTAGGTCAATCTATAATTGTACCTATTAAGGAACTTACCTTTGTTGCTGAACAAATGGCAGCTGGAGACTTTAAGACCAGATATGAAAATAACAGGGAAGATGAAATTGGAAAGTTATCTTCTACTTTGAACTATATGGCAGAGGAAATAGAGAAAAAAGATGCCCTAAAAAATGATTTTATTTCTTCTGTATCACATGAACTTAGAACACCACTAACTGCTATTAAAGGATGGGCTGTAGTTTTAAACACCAATGATATAGATAAGGATACCTTAAATGAGGGGCTTAGCATTATAGAAAAAGAAAGTGATAGACTTAGCAACATGGTGGAGGAGCTTTTAGATTTTTCAAGATTTGTATCTGGAAAGGTTAAGTTAAAAAAAGAAGAGGTTCATTTAAGTGAACTATGTAAATATATAGAGACATACTTAAAACCTAGGGCTCAAAGGGATAGAATTGAGTTTAAAGTTTTTTATGAAGAAGACCTACCTAAAATAATTATGGATAAAAACAGGATTAAACAAGTTTGTATAAATATATTGGACAATGCTTTTAAATTTACATCTGAAGAAGGTAAAGTGTCTTTTCGTGTTTATAAAGAATTTGAACATGAAGTTATAGAAGTTCAGGATAATGGTGTAGGAATTAGCAAAGAGGAGCTTCCTAAAGTTAAAGAAAAGTTTTACAAAGGCAAGACTAGCAAATCTCAAAACGGAATAGGACTTTCAATTTGTGATGAGATAATAAAATTGCATGAAGGAAAATTTATAATAGAAAGTGAGGAAGGAAAGGGGACTAAGGTTATAATAAAACTTCCAATTTACATAGAATAAAAGGAGTTTAGGGGCGAATTTAATGAAGATGAAAATAAGGGCGTTTATAAGTATTTTTATTATGATATTTTTCTTAAATGGTTGTGTAAATTTAAATATGGACACAAGAGAAAAAATATCTAAACCTAACAATAAAAGTATTCCCATAAGTGGAGTTTGGTCGGTGATATCTTATATTGGGCAAAACAGTGAGATTAAAAAAGGTTTAGGAGAAAAGAAAATTCACAAGATAGAGTTTTCCCCTGACTTTGTAAGAATAGGGAAAGATGTGTGCTATAACCCTATATTTAAAATAAAAACAGTAAAAACAAATCAATATCTAATATATGCCTATAATAAAACTAAAGAAGAACTTGGCATAGATAAGGATGAAATAAATATAATATCCATAACTTCTGGGGAAAAACATTTTTACGATGTAATATATATTGATAGTAATAATGCTATAATACATGCTTTTAATTCTTTTATAAATATAAAAAAAGAAAGCTCTGAAGTTGAAGAAAATATAAAAGATGCTTCTAATGAAAAATCTAAAGTTTTTAAAGAAGAGAAAAAAAACAATAAAAAACCTTTAAAAAGTACAGTGTATATAGGACTTAGAGGTGAAGGCAGTACTGAACTAGGTAGGAATACTAGTAATATTAAAAAAGTCACTACGAGTAAATATAAAACCATAGCTATAAATACAAAAGATAAAGAAGTTAAGGAAATTATTGAAGTGCAGGACCTTGTAATTCCAAGAATGACTGGGTTTTGGAGCTTATCTCTTGATAGGCGTGTAATTAATGATGCTTTTATTGAAGGTTTTAGTCCATATATAATAGAAGATAGGAGACATATAGATAAAGATTTAAATGTTAATCCAGAAAATTTAATTCCAATTTTAAAAGATCAAAGCATGGTTTGTAATATAAATTTTATAAGTAATGACTATGTAGGAATAGAATATGGTATGGGAAAAGATCCATCTAATATTAATAAGAACAGATTTGCAGTACTTCCCTTAGATAATTTAAAAAAAGGACCCTTAAAAGTTTATGATATTTTTAAAGAACAAGAACCAGAAGATTTTAGTAATATTGAAGATGAATTTTTAAGTAAAGAAATGATAGCAAGAGAAGAGAATTTTTCTTTACTTAGAAAAAATGGTCATTGGATTGCAGTAGGAAGAGCTGAAGATAAAAAAAATGAACATAAATATGAAGATTATATATTAAATCTTGTTCCAACCAATGGCATAATGAATTATGATGAATTATGCGTATCTTGGAATGATATAAAAAGTAAGGTACCAGATGCTGTAGATGCCTTTACATCACCTAATAAGGATATATTAATTATTATTAATAAAAAAAGTTTGATGGTATATTCTTTAACTAACGAAGATATATCCAAAAAACCTATAGAAGTTATATCCATGGAGGACAATGAAAAAGTTGTAATGATTGAATGGGCAGTAGGTGAGTATGCAGAAAAGTGGAGGAAAATGAGTGAATATATGGGGACTAAGGTATCCAATTAGATAAAGAAGCCGAAATAACTTAAAGAGAAGTTATTTCGGCTCATTTTGTAGGTATTTAATTATTCCAATTCCTATTCTTGCACTTAAGTCTTGAAGATAAAAATCATCTTGAAGTTTTTTCTTATCTCCTTCATTAGTTATAAAACCACATTCTATAAGGGTTGAAGGCATATCTGAGTGTTTTAAAATATATAGCTTGTCTTCTAAAACATCCCCAGTTTTCCAATAACCGGAGTCAGATAAGGATTTTAAAATTTCTTTAGATAGTTCAGTTCTCTCTTTTCTTTGATATCCTGAAGGAGAATTAATATATGCATTAACTCCACTAATTGTAGGATCTTCAGAAAAGTTAATATGTATAGAAACCATTAAGTCACCCTTAGAATTATTAATAATCTCCGTTCTTTTAGCTAAATCTTCATTTTCATTAGTAGCACCTTCCATAGCAACATCAGAGGTTCTAGTCATTACAATTTTGCACCCAGATTCTTTTAAATAAGATTCTAAATACTGAGATATTTTAAGGTTAAGATCCTTTTCTTTAAGTTTATTGTCTTTTGAAGAAGTTCCCGCATCAAAGCCTCCATGTCCTGGGTCTATGACAATGGTCTTATTAGAAAGTTTCTTTAGTTCTTCTTTATTTAAATAGGAAGGTTTGAAACTCTTATTTCCTCTAGATAATTCATAGTTTTTCATATTTTCTTTATGATTTTTGTCTAGGTTTTTTATTTCTTTTATGGTGTTAAGAGAAATTATAAATATAATCCCCATAAACAAGAAGAAAAGGTTACTTAAAATAGGTCTTGTCCAAATTTTCTTTCGGACATTTGTTTTTTTTCTTGACATAAAAACTCCTCACTTTTAATATATGGTATTTAATAGGTCTATAAATAAATTCTACAATAGAATCTAAGAAGTAACAAGAAGTTTTTTTAACCTTTATAGTATTTCATTACTTTTTTTACATAGTTACGAGTTTCACTTGGAAGTTTTGAAATTCCTTCTACAGTTGTGACACCTCTTCTTCTTAAAGTTCCAGGTCCTGCATTATAAGAAGCAAGGCCTAACAGTAGGTTACCTTTTTGAATATTAATCATATCTTTTAAATGTCTAATTCCAGCATCAATATTTTGTTCAACGTTATAAGGATTTGAAACTCCATATTCAGTACAGTTTTCAGGCATTAATTGCATAAGACCCATGGCACCAGCATGAGATACACAATTAGGATTAAAATCTGACTCTTGCTTTATAACTGCAATAATTAAATCCTTGTCCATGTTATATTTTTTAGAGTATTTTTCTATGGCATCTAGGATTCTTTGATCCTTAACAATTACTTTTCCATTAGAATATGGTGTTCCTGAAGCTTTATAAGAATAAGTAGGGGGAGTTTTGTCTATATAACTATTATTTAAGTTTCTAAACTCTATACCGCCTGTTAAATCTTTTAGCCCGCTTTCTAGAGAGCCTAAATTTACTCCAGGAATATTAGAATTTAAGCTATCTAGGTTATTAGAGCTATTTCCAAGGGCACCTAACAAAGATTCTAATACAATGGAGAAGCTTCCATTTTTTCCTAAACTACTACTACTAAGAACTTCTTTTGCAATAGAAGATTTAAAAAATTCTTCTATAATTTTATTGTTATCAAGAGAGTTATTATCTATTTTCATTATTGCACACTCCTTTTACTATCTTTAGTGAGAGAGTTTATACTAAGTATTAAACTCCCACTAAAACTTATCTATTTTTTTATAATATTTTACTATATGAATTATGATGGTGTATAATGTAACTTAAGTATTCTTAGTACATTTTTTGCCTATATATAAAGTTTACAGGACTATATTATTATCGTAAATTTAAAGTGAAACTTAAAATTACAATAAATAAATTTTTACCTTGACTTAACAAAAAAACTAGTGTATATTGGTTTAGAAGAAAAAAATAATACCTTTAATATAGATCCAGAGAGGTCTATAAGGAAGAAGAATTAAGTTTTTTAAGTTATAAGTAATAAAATAACATAAAATTTATGTATAACTAAATTATAACTTAAAAAATGAAAATATCCAATACATAAAGTAGATAAATTCAGTCTTCCTTAAATAAGGGAGACTTTTTTTATTACCTTTAAACCTAGTCCCGAGAGACTAAAAAGGAGGAGTTTTATATGTTAAAAGGAAGACACTTAATTGATCCAATGGATTTCACTACAGAAGAATTAGATGAAATCTTAGATTTTGCAGAAAGAATAATAGAAAATCCAGAGGAGTATGCCCACATTTGTGATGGGAAAATACTTGCCACTCTTTTCTATGAGCCAAGTACAAGAACAAGACTAAGTTTTGAGGCTGCTATGTTAAGGCTTGGTGGAAAAGTACTTGGGTTTTCAGAAGCTAAATCAAGTTCAGCTGCTAAAGGTGAAAGTGTTGCAGATACCATAAGAACTGTTGAGTGTTATGCAGATATTGCTGCTATGAGACATCCAAAAGAAGGCTCAGCTAAAATTGCATCCATGTACTCTACAATGCCAGTTATCAATGCAGGAGATGGAGGACATCAGCATCCAACACAAACACTAACTGACTTACTTACTATTCGCTCATTAAAGGGAGGACTTTCAAATTTAACCATAGGATTATGTGGAGATTTAAAGTTTGGAAGGACCGTTCACTCATTAATTAAAGCCATGTCAAGATATGAAAACAATAAGTTTATACTTATATCTCCAAAAGAACTAAAAGTTCCAGATTACATTAGAGAAGAAATTTTAATAAAAAACTCCATAGAATTTAAAGAAGTTGAAAGAATTGAAGATGTTATAGAAGAGGTTGATATACTCTATATGACAAGAGTTCAGAGAGAAAGATTTTTCAATGAAGAGGAATATATAAGATTAAAAGATAGTTATATATTAAATGAAGATAAAATGAAGTTTGCAAAGAAAAATATGATAGTAATGCACCCATTACCAAGGGTAAATGAAATTTCAATACAGATTGATACGGATCCAAGAGCAGCTTATTTTAAACAAGCAAAGTTTGGTATGTTTGTTAGAATGGCATTAATTGCAAAACTTTTGGGGGTGGACAAGTAATGTTAGCTATAAATCCAATTAAAAAAGGAATTGTAATAGATCATATAAAAGCGGGACTTGGAATGAAGATTTTTTACTATCTAGGCTTAGATAAGGTAGATTTTCCTGTAGCCTTAATTATGAATGTTCATAGTGGAAAAAATGAGAAAAAAGATATTATAAAAATAGAAAATCAGTTGGATGTAGATCTTACTGCCTTAGGTTTTATAGATCCAGGCATAACAATTGATATTATAGAAGAAGAAAAGGTTGTACGTAAGGTAAAACCTAGATTGCCAGAAAGAATAGAAAATGTTGTAAAATGCAATAACCCAAGGTGTATAACCTCTGTAGAACAGGAGATAAGTCATAATTTTTACCTAGTTGATAGAGAAAAAGGAACTTATAGATGTGAATATTGTGATGAAGTTTATAGGCTTTAAAAAATTAATGACCATGAGTATTATTGTTTGCTCATGGTCAAATTTTAGAGTTGAAGAGGTGGTTATATGAAATTATTAATTAAAAATATAGATATGGTAAGTGCAGAGGGGAATTTTAGAGGAGATATTTATGTAGAAAATGGAATTATAAAAGAAATTGGAATAAATCTAGAAAAACACTGTGAAATAATAGATGGTCATGGAAATACTTTAATGCCTTCCTTTGTAGATATGCATTGTCACTTTAGAGATCCAGGGTATACATTTAAAGAAAACTTAGAAACAGGCTCTAAGGCAGCAGTTAAAGGGGGATATACCGCTGTTAATTTAATGGCTAATACAAATCCAATTTGTAGTGATATGAATACCTTTAACTATGTAATGAACAAAGGAAAAGAACTTAATATTACAGAGATAAATCAAATAGTTTCTGCTACAAAGGATATGAAGGGAGACTCCATAGAACATTTAAATCATTTAACAGAGGAAGTAAGATTTATATCCGATGATGGAGTTGGAGTAAATTCAGATAAGATTATGTATGAGGCAATGATGAAAGCTAAGGAAAAAAACCTTATACTAATATCTCATGCGGAAACTAGTGTATTTTCTAAAATAGATATGCGCCTTGCAGAAAATATGATGACTTTTAGAGATATAGCTCTATGTGAACATACAAAGGCAAAGGTTCATATAGCTCATGTAAGCACAAAAGAAAGCATAGAAGCTATAATTAATGCAAAAAACAGAGGGACTAATTTAACTTGTGAAGTAACTCCACATCATCTAGCACTAAGTAATAGTGATTATAGAGTTAACCCACCAATAAGAGAGGAAGAAGATGTGGAAGCTTTAATCAAAGCTATAAAGGAAAATTATGTAGACTGTATAGCAACAGACCATGCACCTCATAGGGAAGAAGATAAGAAAAAAGGAGCACCAGGTATATCAGGCATAGAAACTTCCTTTTCTCTCTGTTATACAAAGTTAGTTAGGGAAGGGCATATAAGTTTAAATAAGTTATCAGAGATTATGAGTAAAAACCCTTCAAAGCTTATGAATATAAATTCTGGGGAAATAAAACCAGGATTAAGAGCAAACTTAGTTTTAGTTGATCTAAATAAGAAATATATAATAGATTCAACAGAATTTCAATCAAAGGGTAAGAATACACCTTTTAATGGAAGAGAAGTTTATGGAGAAGTTTTAATAACCATAAAGGACGGAGAGATTAAATATAGAAAATAACTTTATGTCTAAGGAGATTAAAGATGATAATAGATAGATTGTTTCAAAAAGTAGAGAAAAATGGACATGTTTGCTTAGGCTTAGATACTGATATAAGCTATATACCAGAAAGTTATTTAAAAAAGTTTAATTCAAAGGGAGAAGCCTTATTTAACTTTAATAGAGAGATTATAGATAGCACTTTGGATGTGGTGGCTTGCTATAAGGTACAAATAGCCTATTATGAAGCTTTAGGATTAGAAGGACTTATAGCTTATAGTAAAACCTTAAAATATATAAAGGGAAAAGGAGCCCTGTCCATAGCAGATATAAAAAGAGGGGATATTTCAAAAACTGCAGAGATGTATGCAAAGGCTCATTTTACTGGAGATTTTGAAAGTGATTTTATAACCTTAAATCCTTATATGGGTATGGATAGCATAGAACCATATTTAGATTATGTAAAAAATAAAGAAAAAGGTATATTTGCTCTTATTAGAACTTCGAATAAGGGAGCAGAGGATATAGAGTATATAGAGACCAAGGGAAATAGAAGAGTATACAACGTAGTAGGAGAGAAAATTCAAGATCTAGGTAAAGAGTATTTAGGGTCTTTTGGTTATAGCTCCATAGGGGGAGTTATAGGCTGTACTCATCAAGAAGAAGGAAGAAAAATTAGGGAAGATTTAAATAAAACATATTTTTTAATACCAGGTTATGGAGCTCAAGGTGGAGGAGCTAAGGATGTAGTACCTTACTTAAAAAATGGTAACGGAGGAGTTGTAAACTCTTCAAGAGGAATAATTCTAGCCTATAAAAAAGTACCAGGTAAGGAATTAGAATTTGCAACTTATGCAAGAGAAGCAGCTATAAAAATGAGAGATGAAATATTAGGAGAATTAAAATAAACTAGCATAAGAAAGATAAATAAAAAAAGTTAGATTAAAATAGAGGAGATAAACTAAGATAAGAAAATAACCAATAGAAGTGAAATAAACTGAAAAAATAAAGGGGTGTATATGCTTGATATGTTCTTTAGAAAATGTGCTTTTTAATAGAAAAGTTGCTGAGGGAATCTATGAAATTGCTATTAAAGGTAGTTTTGAAGGAATTCCTGGACAATTTTATATGTTAAGACCTGAAGGAGATTCCATATTGCTTCCAAGACCAATTAGTATTTATGATTTAAATAATGAATATATAAGTTTTTTATATGCAGTGGTAGGTAAGGGAACAGAACTTATTAAGGATTTAAAAGAGGATTCTAAAATTCAAATTATGGGTCCCCTAGGAAATGGATTTAATATGGATGATATAAAGGGAAAAGTGGCTATGGTATCTGGAGGCATAGGGATTGCACCTTTAGTATATCTAAGTAAGAATTTAAAAAATTCTTCCATTGATTTTTATGCAGGTTTTAGGGATGAGGATTACTCCATGGAGTGTGTAGAAAAATATGTAGATAATAGATACGTATCTACAGAAAATGGAGCTAAAGGACATAAGGGATATATAACTGAGATATTAGATCCAAAGAAGTATGACATTATTATAACCTGTGGACCTCTAATTATGATGAAAAAGGTTATAAATATGGCTAAAAAAGAAAATAAAAAGTGTATAGTCTCTATGGAAAATAGAATGGCTTGTGGACTTGGTGCTTGCCTTGGCTGTACCTGTAAGACTAGAGAAGGAAATAAGACAACTTGTAATGATGGCCCAGTATTCTACGGAGAGGATTTGATATTTAATGAATAAGGTAAATATATGTGGAATAGAATTTAAAAATCCCGTAATTGCGGCTTCAGGAACCTTTGGTTTTGGGGAAGAGTTTTCTAAAATATATGATGTTTCAAGACTTGGAGGGATTTCTACAAAGGGGCTTACCTTAAATAAAAAAGAAGGAAATTCTGGATATAGAGTTCTTGAGACAAAAAGCGGAATGATGAATAGTGTAGGACTTCAAAATCCAGGAGTGGATGGTTTCATTAAAAATTACTTACCTAAAATGGAGAAATATAATACAGTTATAATAGCTAATTTAGGTGGGGCAACTATTGAAGATTATGTAGAAGGAGTAAAAAAATTAAATAATACTTCAGTAGATATGATTGAGTTAAATATATCTTGTCCCAATGTAAAAAGTGGAGGAATGGCCTTTGGAATAAAATCAAAGGTTGCCTATGATATAGTTAGAGAAGTTAAGAGGAATTGTTCTAAACCCCTAATTGTAAAATTATCCCCTAATGCAGAAGATATTGTAGACATGGCTGCAAGTTGTGTTGAAGCAGGGGCTGATGCCTTATCACTAGTAAATACCTTTAAAGCCTTAGCCATAGATATAAACAAGAGAAGACCAGTGTTTAACAATGTATGTGCTGGACTTTCAGGGCCTGCTATAAAGCCCATAGCCTTAAGAATGGTTTATGAAGTATGTAAAGCTGTCAAGGTACCGGTTATAGGTTTAGGGGGTATAATGACCTTTGAAGATGCCATAGAGTTTATAATGGCAGGTGCTACAGCAGTGCAAGTAGGTACTGCAAACTTTGTACATCCTACAGCTTCATTAGATATAATAGAAGGAATTGAAAAATTTATGAAAAGAGAAAATATAAAAAGTTTAGAAGAAATAAGGGGCATAATATAAGGAGGAATATAATTATGGATATTAATGTTATAGAAATACTTAAAGAAAGTGAAGCACTATTAGAGGGGCATTTTTTATTATCATCAGGAAGACATAGTGATAAGTACTGTCAATGTGCAAAATTACTTCAATATGCAGATAAAGCTGAAAAAGTATTAAGTGTAGTTTGTGAAAAAGTAAGAGAACTAGATTTTGATATGGTAGTTGGACCTGCTATGGGAGGAGTAATAGTATCCTATGAAATGGGAAGACAACTAGGAAAACCTTCAATTTTTACTGAAAGAGTAGAAGGGGAAATGCAACTTAGAAGAGGTTTTCATATAGAAAAAGGCCAAAAAGTCCTAATCACAGAAGATGTAGTAACCACAGGAAAATCCTCTATGGAAACAGCAAGGCTTTTAGAGAGCTTAGGAGCAGAAGTTATAGGAATTGCTTGTATAGTAAACAGAGGTGTATCAAACCTAGAGTTACCAGTATATAGCTGTGTAGAATTAGAAATTGAAAGCTATGATAAAGAAGAATGTCCACTTTGCAAAAAAGGACTAGAATACATAAAACCTGGCAGTAGAAATATAAAATAAAAAACTTTTATGTAACATAAAAAATATCAGGGAAAAATAGATGCATAAAAGTTAGGGCTGTGTTAGAAAACAATGTCGATATGAAAGCCACTTCATATCAACAAAAATGTCTAACACAGCCATTTTAAAAGTATTATTTTTTTAGGTTTATAAGTTTAGATTCCAGATATTTTTGAAGTTCCTTTGTTTTTTCCTTGTCCATAGGGTGTAGATCTTTTAATTTATAAGGTATGTTTAACTGCTCGTATTTATGAGCGCCTATGGTATGATAAGGTAGCAATTCAACTCTCTCTACATTATCTATTGTATTAATTAATTCAGCTAATCTATCTAAGTGTTCCTCTGAGTCTGTAATTCCAGGAACTATAACATGTCTTACCCAAACTTTATTTTTAACTTTTTTCAAGGTCTTTAGAAATTTATTAAGCTCTTCCATACTATGGCCGGTTAGGTTTTTGAATCCTTCCTCATCTACATGCTTTAAATCAAGGAGTACCAGATCAGTATAGGTTAATATTTCTTCATAGTAATCAGAGATACCAATACCAGAAGTGTCTATTGTACTATGTATTCCTTTTTCTCTACATAATTTCAAGCACTGGATTAAAAATTCTGGTTGCATTAAAGGATCTCCACCAGAGAAGGTGACTCCACCGGAATTTTTAAAGTAAGGCCTAAATCTTTCTACTACCTTTATTAAGCTAGTAGGAGTATACTCCTTACCAGTAGATAATTTCCAAGTATCTGGATTGTGGCAGTATGAACAGCGTAAAGCACAACCTTGAAAAAATGCTATGGTTCTTATGCCAGGACCATCTAAAAGCCCCATACTTTCTATAGAATGAATAAATCCTTTTACCATAGAAGGCCCTCCTAAGTTTATATTAGGCTGTGTTAGATGAAAGTGTCTAGCACAGCCCTATATTAAATAAATTACATACAGTCATGGAATGTTCTGCTTATAACTTCTAATTGTTGCTCACGAGTTAATCTATTGAAGTGAACAGCATACCCAGATATCCTTATTGTTAAAGTTGGGTATTTTTCTGGATTTTCCATAGCATCTAAAAGAGTGTCTCTATTTAATACATTTACATTTAGGTGGAAAGCACTTTGTGCAAAATATCCATCAAGTACAGAAACTAAGTTATTTACTCTAGTTTTATCATCTTTTCCTAAAGCATCAGGTACTATAGAGAAAGTATTGGAGATTCCATCTTGACAGAAATCTTTGTATGGTATTTTAGCTACAGAGTTTAATGAAGCTAAAGCACCATTTTCATCTCTTCCGTGCATTGGATTTGCACCAGGTGCTAGAGGTTCACCAAGTTTTCTACCATCTGGAGTAGAACCTGTTTTCTTACCATAAACAACATTTGATGTAATAGTAAGAGCTGATAGTGAATGATCCGCATTTCTATAAGTTTCATGCTTTTTAAGTTCCTCAGAGAACTTTTTAACAACATATACAGCTATATCATCAACTCTATCATCATCATTTCCATACTTAGGGAAATCTCCTTCTATTTCAAAGTCAGTAGTTATACCTTCTTCATTTCTAATTGGCTTAACTTTAGCATATTTTATAGCACTTAAGGAGTCCGTAACCACAGATAAACCGGCTATACCAAAAGCCATAAATCTCTTAACATCAGTATCATGAAGAGCCATTTGGCCAGCTTCATATGCGTATTTATCATGCATATAGTGAATTGTATTCATGGTATCCACATATAATCCTGCTACATATTCCATAACCTTTTTAAAGTTGCACATAACTTTATTAAAATCTAAAACTTCATCTTCAATTTTTTCAATGCCTGGTACCACAAGTTCTAAGCTACCATCTTTAGCCTTTTTAACTTCATCATATCCACCATTAATTGCATATAACAATGATTTTGCAAGATTAGCTCTAGCACCAAAGAATTGCATCCTCTTACCAATTTCCATAGCAGAAACGCAACATGCAATACCATAGTCATCACCATATACTGGTCTCATAATATCATCATTTTCATATTGAATTGAATCAGTTTCAATAGACATCTTAGCACAATATTTTTTAAATCCTTCAGGTAACTTTTCAGACCAAAGTACAGTTATATTTGGTTCTGGTGCTGGTCCTAAAGTAGTTAAAGTGTGAATGAATCTAAAAGAAGTTTTAGTAACTAATGGTTTTCCATTCATTCCAACTCCTGCAATTGATTCAGTAATCCAAGTTGGGTCCCCTGCAAATAAATCGTTGTATTCAGGAGTTCTAAGGTGTCTTACAAGTCTTAATTTAATTACAAATTGATCTATAAGCTCTTGAGCTTCAGCTTCTGTTATTTTTCCTTCTCTTAAGTCTTTTTCAATAAAACAATCTAAGAAAGTAGTAGTTCTTCCTAGGGAAGTTGCAGCACCATTATTTTCTTTTACAGCTGCTAAATATCCAAAATATAAGAATTGAACTGCTTCTTTAGCATTCTTAGCAGGTTCAGATATATCTATACCATAAGACATAGTCATGTCTTTCATAGCTTTCATAGCTCTTATTTGCTCTGAAACTTCTTCCCTTTTTCTAATTAATTCTTCTAGAGCAAGCCCTTTAAGATTTTTTAAATCATTTTTCTTTTGTTCTATTAAAAAGTCCATACCATATAGTGCTATTCTTCTATAGTCACCTATAATTCTTCCTCTTCCATAGGCATCAGGAAGTCCAGTTAAAAGACCTACATGTCTTGCAACTCTAGCTCCTTCAGTGTAAGCATCAAATACACCTTGATTGTGAGTTTTTCTATATTTATTAAAATATTTACTAATATCTTCATTTAATTCATATCCGTAGGCTTTAAGAGATTGTTCAACCATTCTCATGCCACCATAAGGATTTACTATTCTCTTTAGAGGGGCATCAGTTTGAAGTCCAACTATAACCTCATTTTCCCTATCTATATAACCTGGAGCAAAGTTATTTATACCTGAAACTTCATTTGTTTCAATATCAATAACACCTTTTTTTATTTCTTCTATAATTAATTGATGTGACTTTTCCCAAATCCTTTTAGTCTTTTCAGTTGCATCCACTAAAAAACTTTCATTACCTTCGTATAGATTATAGTTTTTTTCGATAAAATCCTTAACATTTACTTCGTTTTTCCAAAGATCACCATTGAAACCTTCCCATTGCTTAAACATGAAAAAACCCTCCTAATTTTTATTGGAACGGATACATATACTAAAAATAAAACTATATATAATAGGTTAATAAGTTTTAAGAATATATTTTTAAAACTTTAATTAAACTAACAATGCCAGTAAAAATATAGAATAAAAGTCGTATAATAGTTAATGAAACTCCATTCCATAATACAATATGATTATACAACATTTTAAAACTTTTGTTAATAATAAATTAGTTAATTATATAAATAAACTTTCATCTATGGACTATTTAATGTATTTAAGACCTTACTAATTTTATTAGATGCTACCAATTGTAATATTCACATCTTTTCAAAGTCTTAGTCTTACATTACTTTATAAGCATTCCTAAATTTAAAGAGAGAAAAAATTCTTTGTGAGGTTTAGAAAGTTTTTTTGTTGTAATTTTATGAGGATTATTAGAAAATAAAGAAAAATTATGGCGAATATTTAAATAAAAACTTTTGGGATAATACAACTGCTATTTTTAATTATTTGAGTTATAATATTATAGTACAGAAAATATGTTAACAGGAGGGAGTGTAGTTGAAAAAACCTAGTATATTTAGTAAGGATTATGAAAAAAAGTTAAGAAAGATTAGGCGAAGAAAAATTATATTTTGGGTTGTGGTAATAGTTGTCATAATTATATTAGGAGTACTAATTATAAAACCTTCATATATAAAGGATAATGGGAACTTACTTAAAAATGTATTTAAAGGTCACAATAGTACTGAAGAAAAAATCTCTAAGAATATAGAGGGTAATAACAAAAATAAAATAGAAGCAAAAAATGATGTAATTAAGGAAAAGGAGATTAAGAAGGAACCTAAAGTTGAAGAAAAAAAGATTCATAATATAGAATTTAAATTAAAAGATGATTTAAAAATTAGGAGTAAGGTAGAAGAAATAAAAGGAGAAAAAACATTTAAAGAAATTGAAAAAATAGATGAATTAGAATATATACTAAGTAAAGATAAAAAATCATCTTTAATTTTTAATAATAAGCTTAAAGATATGTATTTGATTTATGTAGATGGAAAGTCTACAGAGATTACAAGAAAAATTCATTACACAAATAAAGGAGCCAAAATAGATAAAGATAAGTGGATGACCTCAGATCCTAATTTTATATGGGTTGAAAAACCAAGGCTTTTTAATGAAAAGGTATTCTATTTAAGTAAACTTCCTAACTTATCTAATAAATACCGTTATTTTATTTGGGTGTATGACATTAAAAGTAACTCTCATTATTATTTAAAAGATGGTAGATTAAGAGGATATGAAGCTAACTTTGGAAATATTAAAGATAATAAATTAGAAGTGAATTTAGATGGTAAGAAATATCTTTTAAGTGAAGATGGGAGTATTTCAAATTAAGGGGAGATTATATGGATATAGGTTTATCTTCTGCTAATTTTTATCCTGAAGTAAATACAGAGGATAGCATAGGTATTATGAAAAGCTTAGGTTTTAACTTTGGTGAAATTTTTATAAATACCCCTTCAGAATATAGTGAAGAATTTTTATATAAATTAAATAGTGAAAAAGAAGAGCATGATTTTGAAATACTATCCCTTCACGCCTTTTGTGCTACCTTTGAATTTTATCTTTTCGATTCATACGAAAGAAGAAGAAAGGATATGATAGAATATTTTAAAAGGCATTGTGAATTTGCAAGGAGGGTTGGGGCTAAGTACTACACTTTTCATGGTATGAAATCTACTGCTTTAAATAGTAAAAAGCTAAAATTAATAGGGGAAGTTTACGAAGAATTATCTTATATAGCTCTTGAAAATAATATAAAACTTGCACAGGAGAATGTAGCTTGGTGTCAGTCAGGGGATTTAGAGTTTCTAAAGTTTTTAAAAGAGGAGATAAAAAATCCAGTATATTTTACTTTAGATATAAAACAAGCTTATAAAGCTAATTTATCACCTTATAAATATCTTAAGGTTATGGGGGATAGGCTAGTTAATATCCACATAAATGATAAAGATAAAAATAACACTTGCTTATTACCTGGTACAGGAGAGGTTGACTTTAAACTCTTCTTAGACAGGTTAAAGAAAATGGGGTATAATGGTAGAGCAATCATAGAAGTTTATAGAGAAAATTTTTCTTCTTATGAGGAACTTTTAAAAGCTAAGGAATACCTAGAGCATATTTAGAAAGTTTAAATTATATATTAAAAATATTAAATAAGAACAATTTTTAATTGTAAAAACCTTAGTAAATAGTATATAATTAAAGAAGTGCTTAATATTAGGAAGAATATATGTATATAGTTGTATGAATTCTATACCTATGTTATAATAACTTAGTTAGAATATGGATTCATATTAGTAGGAGGAGTATAAGGATGAACGTTAAAGTTGAAAAGAAAGAAAAAAATATTATAGAGCTTGAAATTACAGTTGGAGCTGAAAAATTTAATGAAGCAATGAAAAAAGCTTACGCTAAAAATGTAAAGAAATTCAACATACCAGGATTTAGAAAAGGAAAAGCTCCTATGCAAATCATAAAAAAATTCTATGGCGAAGGTGTTTTTTATGAAGATGCTATAAATTACTGTTGTGATGATACATATCCAAAAGCAATATCTGAAAATAACATAAAGCCAGTAGACTACCCACAAATCGACATAGTTCAAATTGGAGAAGGAAAAGACTTCATATATAAAGCAGAAGTTTCTACTTATCCAGAGGTTGAACTTGCAGAGTACAAGGGTGTTGAGGTAAAAGAAATTTCTTATGAGGTAACTGAAGAAGAAGTACAAGAAAGATTAAAATCTGTTCAAGACAGCAATGCAAGAATAGAAGAAAAGAAAGATGGCGCTGTTGAAAAGGGAGACATAGCTGTAATAGATTTTAAAGGATATGTGGATGGAGCTGCTTTTGAAGGTGGAGAAGCTAAGGATTATGAGCTTGAAATAGGTTCTGGTTCTTTCATAGATAATTTTGAAGATCAATTAGTTGGTTTAAAAATAGGAGAAGAAAAAGAAGTAGTAGTTAATTTCCCAGAAGAATATGGTAGAGAAGATTTAAATGGTAAAGAAGCTAAATTTGAAGTTAAAATAAATAACATTAAGTTTAAAGAATTACCAGCTTTAGATGATGAATTTGCAAAGGAAGTTTCTGAATTTGAAACTTTAGAAGCATATAAAGAAGATTTAGTAAAACAAATGAAGGAAATCAACGATTTTAGAGCTAAAAAAGAATTAGAAGAAGCTGTTATAGATAAAGTATGTGAAAATGCAAAAATGGAAATCCCAGAAGTTATGATAGAAAAAGAAATAGATATGATGCTAAAAGATCTTGAAATGAGATTAAAGTATCAAGGATTAGACTTAGAAGCATATTATGAATATACAAACAACACAGAAGAAAAAGTAAGAGAATTCATGAGAGAAAATGCTGAAAAGAGAGTTAAAACTGAACTTGTAATAAGTAAAATAGCTGAAATTGAGAAAATAGAAGCTACTGAAGAAGAAATAAATGAAAAAGCTAAAGAAATGGCTAAGCAATATGGAGAAGAAAATATTGAAAAGACAGCAGAATTAATAGCTAAGTCACAAGGAAATCTATTAAAAATAGATATCGTTAATGAAAAAGTTATTGATATGTTAGTTAAAGATAGTAAGACAATTGCTTAGTAAATATTAATCAAGTTAATTAGGGTTGCCAGAAAAATATTCTGGCAACTTTTAAAAAATAAAGAAATTTTGTTAAAAATGATAAAATTTTAATAAAACTTAAATTATTGGTCAATAATTTAATTATTAGTGAATTTTGCTATATAATTAAAGGAGGGGAATAAAAATGAGTTTAGTACCAGTTGTAGTAGAGCAAACAAGCAGAGGAGAAAGATCTTACGATATTTTTTCAAGATTATTAAAGGATAGGATAATCTTTTTAGGAGAACAAGTAACTGATGTTTCAGCTAATTTAATTGTAGCTCAATTATTATTCTTAGAATCAGAAGACCCAGATAAAGATATTTATCTTTATATAAATAGTCCAGGAGGTTCCATAACAGCAGGTATGGCTATTTATGATACAATGCAATATATAAAACCTGATGTATCAACAATTTGTATTGGTATGGCAGCATCAATGGGATCATTCCTTCTTACAGCAGGAGCTAAAGGAAAGAGATTTGCACTGCCAAATAGTGAGATAATGATTCACCAACCATTAGGTGGATTCCAAGGGCAAGCAACAGATATCGATATACATGCAAAACGTATATTAAAGATAAAAGATACTTTAAATCAAATCTTAAGTGAAAGAACAGGTCAGCCCTTAGAGAAGATTAAACAAGATGTTGAAAGAGATTATTTTATGACTGCACAAGAAGCAAAAGAATATGGGTTAATTGATGATGTTATAATAGATAAGAAATAAGCCTTAGTGAGGTGTAGAGATGGCGAAATTTGATGACAAGAAACAGCTAAAGTGCTCCTTTTGTGGTAAGGGTCAGGAAGAAGTAAAAAGATTAATAGCAGGTCCTGGTGTCTATATTTGTGATGAATGTATAGAGTTATGTTCAGAAATAATCGCAGATGAGTTAGATGAAGGAGTAGATATTGATCTTGAAAATCTTCCAAAGCCTTCTCAAATAAAAGAGTATTTAGACCAATATGTAGTAGGGCAAGAAGGGGCAAAGAAATCTCTTGCTGTTGCTGTATACAATCATTACAAAAGAATTAGTTCCAATGTAAGCATGGAGGATGTAGAGCTTCAAAAGAGTAATATATTATTACTAGGACCTACAGGTTCAGGAAAAACTCTACTTGCACAAACTCTTGCAAAACTTTTAAATGTACCTTTTGCTATTGCAGATGCTACAACATTAACTGAGGCTGGTTATGTTGGAGAAGATGTTGAAAACATCTTGCTTAAATTAATTCAAAATGCAGATTACGATATTGAAAGAGCAGAAAAAGGTATAATTTATATTGATGAAATTGATAAAATTGCTAGAAAGTCTGAAAATCCATCTATTACTAGAGACGTATCTGGAGAAGGGGTTCAACAGGCTTTGCTTAAGATATTAGAAGGAACTGTTGCAGCTGTTCCACCACAAGGTGGTAGAAAGCATCCTCATCAAGAATTTATTCAAATAAATACATCAAATATATTATTTATATGTGGTGGTGCTTTTGCTGGAGTAGATAAGATTATAGAAAAGAGAACTAGAAAGACTTCTATAGGTTTTGGATCTGAAGTTAAATCAAAGTCTGAAAAAGATGTTGGAGAATTATTAAAGGATATTATGCCTGGAGATCTTTTGAAATTTGGTTTAATACCTGAATTTGTAGGAAGGCTTCCAATTATAGTTACTTTAGAATCTCTAAAGGAAGAGGCACTTGTTAGAATATTAAAAGAGCCTAAGAATTCACTTGTAAAACAATATACAAAGTTATTTGAAATGGATAATGTAATGCTAGAGTTTAAAGAAGAAGCACTTATATCCATTGCAAAGGAAGCTATAGATAGGAATACAGGTGCAAGAGGACTTAGAGCTATAATAGAAGAAACTATGAAAGATATAATGTTTGAGATTCCTTCAGATGAAAGCATTGAAAAGGTAATTATTACTGAGGATACAATTAAAGATAAAAAACCTAAGTTAGAAATTGCTGAAGGTGGAATTAGAACACCTATAGTAAAACCTAGGAAAAAGAAAGAGCTAAAAGGACCAGAAACAGCTTAGTCTGATGACTAGCTGCTCTAAACTCTCATATTATTTAAATTGGGAGTAAAGAGTTCCTCTGAAACTAAGAACTCTGTTTACAATAGATTTAGTGGGTGAGAAAATATTCTCACCCTTTTTATTTAATATTTTTACCCTATGACTAGTGGCTCTAATACTTCCATTTTATTCAAAGTGGCATCGAAGGGCGGCTATGCACCTGAATAAGGATTTCTAAGTATATGAAATTTAAAACTTGGAAAGAATACAGAATAGTTAAGAATATAGAATAAAAATATATTATTATTGGGAAAGTTCTAGAAGTAGACTAAAATTATAATAACGAGGTATAAATTTTAAAGATAATATTGAAAGTTAATTGAAAAAGTATACTTTTATAGGTATAATGTATTAGTCAAAGTGTTTAGTTTTAATTTAAAATAGAAATTATATTTCAAGTTATCTTAGGACTATCTGCTCTAAAATGCTATTATCTTATTTAAAGTGTAATTAGAGGCAGTAAGGTCTATGGATAAGGAGTTATAAGCTTCATGATGGGCAAAATTCACTCTAAAGTGGAAAACTCTGTTTATATAAATTGATTATTTACTTAGGTGTAGTTAGGGGGAGAAGAATTGGAAAAAAAATCAGAAAAAAACACAGTAGAAATAGAGAATACAAATAAAGTTATGGCCATGATACCATTAAGAGGAATTACAGTATTCCCTAATATGGTTATACATTTTGATGTTGGAAGAGAAAAGTCAATTAAAGCTTTAGAAGAGGCTATGGTAAAAGACCAAGAAATATTTCTTGTAAGTCAAAGGGCAGCAAAGACAGAAGAACCTGATGAAGAGGATGTATATAAGGTTGGTTCTGTTTGTATAATTAAGCAATTATTAAAACTACCTGGTGATACTGTTAGGGTATTGGTAGAAGGTAAATATAAAGCTAAAATACTTAACTATGAACAAAAAGAACCTTTCTTTAAAGTTAATATAAAGGAAATAGAAGATGTGTATTCAAAGGAAGAAGTAGAAATGGAAGCTATGATACGATTAGTAGAAACTTCTTTTGAAGAATATGTTAAGTTATCTGGAAGTGTATCTACTGAATCTGTACTTACTCTTGAGGAAATGGAGGAAGAGGGCAGATTTGCAGATAGTATAGCTTCATATTTAATATTAAAAAATGAAGATAAACAAGAGCTTCTACAAATTGAAGATGTATACGATAGATTAGAAAAGCTTTTAAAATTAATACTAAATGAAAATGAAGTTTTAAAGGTTGAGAAGAAAATAGGTCTTAAGGTTAAAAGTAAAATTGAAAAATCTCAAAAAGAATATTTTTTAAGAGAACAGCTTAAAGCAATACAGGAAGAATTAGGAGAAGAGGACGAAGAAACTAAAGAGATAGAGGAATATGAGAAAAAAATTAGAAAAGCAAAACTTCCTACAGATGTAAAAGAAAAAGCTCTTTACGAACTTAATAGATTAAAATTATCTGGAGGTTATTCCTCAGAAGCTTCTATTATAAGAACTTATTTAGATTGGGTACTAGATCTTCCATGGAACAAAGTAACTAAGGATACTTTAGATATTAAAAAGGCTAGAGAAATCTTAGACCAAGATCATCATGGACTTGAAGATGTTAAGGAGAGGGTTATAGAGTACTTAGCAGTTAGAAAAAGAAGTCCTAAGTTAAATGCACCAATTTTATGTTTTGTAGGGCCACCAGGGGTTGGTAAAACTTCTATTGCAAAGTCCATAGCAAAATCAGTAAACAGAAGTTTTGTTAGGATGTCTTTAGGTGGAGTTAGGGATGAGGCTGAAATTAGAGGCCATAGAAGAACCTATGTAGGAGCAATTCCGGGAAGAGTTATATATGGAATGAAACAGGCTAAGTCTAAAAATCCACTATTTTTATTAGATGAAATAGATAAAATGAGCAATGATTTCAGAGGAAATCCTGCAGATGCTCTATTAGAGGTTTTAGATGCAGAACAAAATTCAACTTTTAGAGATCACTATTTAGAATTAGATTTTGACCTTTCAAAGGTAATGTTTGTAACTACTGCAAACACATTGGACACTATACCAAGACCATTATTAGATAGAATGGAGATTATAGAAGTTTCAGGGTACACCTTTGATGAAAAGTTAAATATTGCAACTAAATATTTAATTCCAAAATCTCTAAAGGAACACAATGTAGATAATGGAGTTATAAATATTTCCGATGCTTCAATAAAGGTTATTATTGAAAATTATACAAGAGAATCAGGAGTTAGAAATCTAGAGAGAACATTATCTTCTGTAATTAGAAAAGCTATAACTGAATTAGAGGATAAAAAGAAGGAAAACCTAAATATTACAGTAAATCATGTTAGAAAATATTTAGGACCAGAAATATTTACTTATGATGCTATAGATAAGGAAGATAAGGTTGGAGTGGTTACAGGACTTGCTTGGACAGCATATGGTGGAGACACACTACCTGTTGAAGTAACCACAATGAAGGGAAATGGAAAGTTGCAGCTTACAGGTAAGCTTGGCGAGGTAATGCAAGAGTCTGCAAAAACTGCCTATAGTTATGTAAGAGGAAATGCTTTAGAATTTGGAATTAGGGAAGATTTTTATAAGGATACGGATATCCATATTCATGTACCTGAAGGGGCAGTGCCTAAAGATGGACCTTCTGCTGGAATAACCATGGTAACAGCATTAGTATCAGCTTTAAGTGGAAGGAAAGTTAAACATAACGTGGCAATGACAGGAGAGGTCACCTTAGTTGGTAGAGTACTTCCAATAGGTGGACTTAAAGAAAAAGCCTTATCTGCTTATAGAGCAGGCATAGATACAATTATAATACCAAAGGAAAATGAGAAGCATATTAATAAGATTCCCGCAGCAATAAAAAATAGAATTGATTTTATAACTGTAAGCAATGCTAAGGAAGTAATTAATAATGCTTTAATTGGAGAGAATAAATATGAGAATTAAACAAGCTGAGTTTATGTCTTCTGCAGTAACATCAAAACAATACCCTGAGGGGAATACATTTGAGGTTGCTTTTGTTGGAAGATCTAATGTAGGAAAATCTTCTTTAATAAATACCTTAACTAATAGAAGAAAATTAGTTAAAGTTAGTGGAGTTCCAGGAAAGACTAGACTAATAAATTTCTTTTTAATAAATAACAAATATCACTTTGTTGATTTACCAGGGTACGGCTATGCCAAGGTATCTAAGACAGAAAAACAAAAGTGGGGCAAAATCATGGAAGAGTATCTTGTAAATAGGAAAAACCTAAAAAAGATAATTCTTCTAGTAGATTCAAGACATAAACCTACGGAAGATGATGTCCTAATGTATGAGTGGATAAATCACTTTAACATAGAACCTATTATAGTTGCAACTAAAATAGATAAACTTAAAAGAAATGAAATAAGTAAAAATCTTAAAATTATAAGGGAAACCTTAAACTTACCGCAGGAACAAAATATATTTCAATTTTCATCCTTAAAGAAACTTGGAGTAGATGAAGTTATAGAGGAAATTTTTAAGGGTGTTGAAGTAGATGAGTAAATTAATTAAGCATAGAGCCATAGGGTATTAGAATATCCTATGGCTCTTATTATTTTTTTTTTTTATTAATTTTTTTATTATCTTTTGTGTCAAAAGTTTATGTAGAGAATAGTATGTAGTATAAGGCTTAAGAAAAGCCTAGAACAAAAGAAAAAAATTTAAGGAATAAAATCTTCTGAAAGGGGGAAAGTCCATGGATCTAAACAGTATGTTAAATCAATTTATGTGTGATGGGAATATAGACGAAGATGCAGTAAACAGAATGATGAATGGTTTTTCAGGTGGCGGCTTTGGAAGTATAGGTTTAATTATACTCTTTATTATACTACTATGTTGCTGTTGTAGTGGAGGTTACGGACAAGGCTTAGGCTCACCATTTGGAAACTTGTTTGGATTTGGAGGTCGTAATCAAGGACCATATCCACAACCTTATCCAAACTACGGATATAACAATGAAAATTGTTATACAGAATGTTGTTGCAAATGTGAACCATGTAACAAATTTAATCCTTGTGATGATAGTGGATGTGATTGTTGTTGTTCTAGGAAAAAACGGAAAAAATGCAGAAAAGCTTGGAGAAAATATAAAAAATATCGCTGTGAATGTCAATGTGATTGTGAGCCAGAGTTTGATTGCTGTGACTCATGCTGCGAATGCTGTAATGATTGCTTAAATCAAGAACAACCTCAATATTTACCACCGCCTTACAACCCTTATGGTTGCGGTATAGGTGGCTTTGGAGGAATATGGTGCATTATTATAATCCTAATAATATTTTGTTGCTGTAGTGGAGGAGGATTTGGAAGTTTTCTAGGAGACGGTCTATTTAGACGAGGAAAAGAGTGTTGTAATTAAATTTTAAATTAAAAGGGGGAAATTTTATGTCAAGATGTCATTGTAAGTGTAAAAAAGTTTGTAAACATTCATGTGAACCAATGTATATGCAACCAACTTATGTAGAACCAGCTTATACAGCTCCAAACTATGTATCACCAGCTTATGCAGGACCAGGGTGTGGAAATCAAGGGATTTTAGGAGCTAGTAAAGGATGTTGTAGTTTTTCATGCTTTATAATTCTAATATTAATATTACTTCAATTTAATGGTGAGAGAAGAGGACATTGTGATGATGACTGTTCATTAGGAGGACGCGAAAGAGGTATAGATAAAGGTATAATCTTTATTATAGCACTTTACTATCTATCTTGCTGCAGTCCATGTGCTTAATATAATTTAAAAGAATAAGAGTTTTATGAAAATATAGAGTAAATTTTAAAATAGAGAGGAGTGTTTTATATGTCAAGATGTTGCTGTAAACGCAGAATGGATAGCAATCCTTATGTTATGCCAGTTATGGGCACAGGAGTAGCACCAGCAGGTGTAGGGAATAGTTGCTGTAATTTTCCATGCTTTATAATATTAATATTAATATTATTGCAATTTGGAAAAAAAGATCGTTTATTCGGCGAAGGATCCGATGATGATTGCAATAGATCATTTGGGATAGATAAAGGTATATTGTTTATCATAGCACTTTACTATTTATCATGCTGTAATCCTTGTGCTTAATTAAGAAATTTTAAATAAGGGGGGCTTACAGCCCTCCTTATTTAATAAATTTAGAGAGGTGATATAATGTCAAAGCGAAAAAAGCATAAAAAGTATGAAAAGTATGAAAAAGAAAGAAGGTATATGGAGAACCAAAATCCTAATAGTATGCAAGACCAAAATATTAACGGATATAATATGATGAATAATATGATGCAAAATCAAAACAACCAACATAATATAAATAATGAAAGTTACAATAATAGTTCAGAAAATATGGGCAACTTTGGCGGTCCTAATAACAATCCTAATAATGATATTAATAATATGAATAATAATATGAATAATAATATGAATAATAGAAACATGATGAATAATATGATGAATAACATGATGCCCAATATGATGCCAAATATAATGGGTAATATGGTAAATGGAATAATGAATGGAAACGGACCTGTACAGGGCAATGGAAACATAACAAACAATCCTTTAGGTTGGTTTATGCAAAATTTAACACAGAATCCCTTACTTCAAGTTTTGACAAACTTAGATTTTAATATATTATCGAAGTTATTAGGTGGAAATAAAAAAGAAAAAGTTTCAATGCAAGGTCAGAAAGTTGAAGATAGTTTTACAGAAATACTAAAGAATTTAAATGAAAGTGATATAGGTGATTTAGTTAAAAATGTAGACCAAGAACAGGTTAAGGATATATTAAGCCAATTAAATCTTCATACACCAAGAAAGGCAAATGAGGATAAAGATAAAAAAGAAGATAATAAAGTAGTTAACTTTGAACATATTTATAAGGATAATAATAATATAAAAATTGGAGAAAAAGTATATCCATCTTCAAAAATTTTAAATATAGTAAGCTCGCTTTTAAGTGGAGAAGATATGGAATTTTTAGAGGAAATAGTGAAAGTTTATGACAGACACTATGAAGAGTATTATGAAGAAGAACAAGAACCTGAGAGGATTAAGGAAGTAGAGGTAGTAAAAGAAAATATGGAAATGAAAGAAGCAGAGGACTTAATACAAGATGTATATGTAGAAGAAGTAAAGGTAAATTAAAATTTTAAAATAGGCCTTAGATTTTAAGTTAATAGAAAGTTAATCTATAAAAACCTTATGAGTGTTTTGTAAAGATTGTATAAAAACTCCAAGAGGAAACATAAAAGGATATAAAAGGACCCTATGGTCCTTTTATATTTTCTTTTGAAAGTAATATGCCTTATATTTGTGTTCCTTATCATTGGAATCTTTTTCACGTCTCAAGTTTACTTGAAAAGTTATTTGAGTATCCTTTCCTTCCATGGTACCTTTAAAGTTTAATATCCATTTTAAATTAAGTAAATTTCCATCTTTATCACATTCTACATCTTCAAAAGAAGCATCTTGGAATTTAAACTTATAGCCACTATTTTTTTCTTTAAATATAGGTGTAATTAAACTTTCATTTATGTTTGATACTACCCTTTCTTTTATATTATCATCATCATCTTCTTTAATAAATAAAGTAATAATATCACGTATAAGTTCAGAACCTAAAAAGTTTTTTGGATTATTATAATTAAATTCTAAGAGTTTCCCATTAACTAGCATATAGTTTTTTAAAAAGATTTCTTCGTTATAGTAGTTTCCACATAAAAACTTTGGGGTCTGGTTACTTTTAGTATCAATAAAACCCAAGATGTTGTTTTTGGAACTAAATATGTTTTCAAAATTTCCTTTATCAAAAGAAAATATGTGTGATATAGGTGCTTCTTTTTCGTTACCTTGAATAATTATTTCAGGAACATTATCCCTGTTAATGTCTTTTAAAGTTACATTCATGGGCCAGAAGTCATAATGTGTTCCTAAAGTATTTAAATTTTTGCTAGGATCTAATTGATATGTTTTATCCTTGGTGTTTACTTGTAGATAATACTTATCTTTATTTCTTTTGATATATAATATATCTTTTTTACCATCTCCTGTTAGATCCTTTTGAATAATTTCATTCTTGTCTACCATACTAAAAGTAGTCCTAGTATTATTTCTAAATAAGGTATACAAAATAAAAACTGCGCTTAAAACAAAAATTATGGAAAATAAGGTTTTAAAATTTAAAGAATTCCTTAATTTCATGTAAATCACCTCCAATTAATTATATGTATGACCTATATATTTAATTAATAGAGGTACAATAAAACTAAGCAATATTTTAAGGTGGTGATAAGTTGAAGAAGATAAATAGGATTTTTATTACAATATTATTAATCACTATTTCATTTACATTAGTTTCATGTAAAAAAGAGGATAAGAAAAAAGAAGCTTTAAACTTAGACATATATGTAGATCTTAAAGATAAATACTCTTTAAAATTAGTAGATTTATTAGTAAAAGAGTATGAGGAAAAGAATAAAAATATAAAAGTAAAAGTTGTAAACGGTATGGAAGAGAAAGATGGAGTTTTAAAGGAGTTTGAAAGTGGAAAAAACATAGATATAATAATTGGTAATAGAGATACAGCTATTTCACTAAACAAAAAAGGATTCTTAGGAGAAATTCAAGAATTGTATAATAGTGAAGAGTTAAATAAAAAATTTTATGAGGTATATAATAGTTATGGAAGAATATTAGATAAATATTATGCTGTAGAAATTATTCCATATACTGTAGAGTTCGTATACAATAAAGAAGCTCTAACTAAGCTGGGAGTACAAGAACCAAAGGATTTCATGGATTATATTAAGCTTTTAAAGCTATGTAGCGATAAAAACATAGAAGTTCCATATATTTTAAATGAGGATCTTAGTATATATGAGATTTTATTTTCTATATTCTTAGATGAAAGCATAAGCGGAGAGGATTTAGTTAGAAATTATACAGATAAAAAGGAAGAATATGTGAACTATAAAGGCTTGGAAGATACATTAAAAGAAATCGAAAAGTATAAAAAAGAAGGATATATGAAAGAAGAAATCTTTAAAAAGATAGATGAAAAGGAAATAGATTATTTCTTAAAGGGAGATCATCCGATTATGATAACCACCTCGTTTTTTGCTGATAAAGTAAATAGGGGCAAAGTAGATATAATAAAAAGTATGGGGCAAATAGGTGATAAAAAAATCATAAGACCAGTTTATAGCAATACTTTAATTTCTTCAACAGTAAATGGAATAAATAAAGAAAGAAAAGAAGATTTTTTAAAGTTTGTAGTTAGTGAGGATTTTCAAAATAAATTAAAAGATTTAGGATATATAACAGGAAATAAAGAAAGTAATAAAAGCTATTCAGGTTTAAAGGGAGAAATGGTAGAAAATTTGTTTGAAAGTAATTCTTCTAATATTATATACAAAGACAACTTGCCAAAAGATATTGGAAAAGCTATAGAAAATTCCATAAGAGATATATTAAAGGGAAATTATAAAGAAAATTACTTAAAAGAAGAAATAAAAAAATAAGCTCTTTTCTCTCACTTTAAAGAAAAACAGAGGTCTCCAATGTTAGATTTTGTAGGAATCACTTTTACAGAGTGCCATGGAAGTATTAGGGCGGATAATCATGGAATAAATAAAGCCATGGATAAAAGGGAATTTTATATCTCGTTTATCCACGGCTTTTGTGTTGCTTAGGTCTAATATACATTATGAAACAACATTTTTGCATTAAAGCTCAGAATCCTTAATACTTAAACAATGTTTACATACACCATAAAAATATAATTTGTTAGATAAAACATTATAATCTGTATAAGGTGCTATTTCTTCATTCAAAGTAGAAAAAGTAATACCTTCGATATCATCTACTCTACCACAATTCACACACTGTATATGAGGATGTTCCTTCATGCTACCATCATATCTAAAGTTACCTTCGCCTACATTTAATTCCTTTATTAAGTTAACTTCTACAAGAGTTTTTAATGCCTTATATACAGTGGCTAAACTCATAGTTGGATAGTCTTCTTGTAGGGCTTTATATATGGTTTCGGCAGAAGGGTGTTCTGTAGTAGATTTTAGATATTTATAAACAGCGATTCTTTGAGGAGTAAGTTTTAAATTTTTTTCTTTAAAAATCGTTGCTATATTGTTCATTTTCATCATCCTTACTATAATAGATTATTATATAATTAATTATAGTATATGATAAAAATTATTTATTGTCAAAAAAAATTAACAATTAAATTTAAATTATTATATGAGATTCAATTATTTTACAACATTTCTTTTTAAAATTCAATATATAAAAAAAGAATCGCCTATTTTATAAGACTTGGTAAAATCTTAGTTAGAATTTCTAAGTTTCACCTAGATATTTTAAGTCTCACAAAACTTGGCAATCCCATTTGAATATAAGTTAAGTATTCTATATTTTTATATGTAAACTATTTCATTAAGTTGTAGAAGTAAGGTAAGAAGTTTGAATAGATTACTTGGTATGTTTGTACCAGCTATAATATGTGAATTAACTAATTAATTTACTTAAGAGATTATCAGCTTCTCTCTCAGAAATTTTTTTAACTAAGATTATTTCATCAATTAAAAATTTCTTAGCACAGTTAAGCATTTGTTTTTCACTTGAATTTAAAGTCTTATCTTTACTAATTAGGACTAAATCATGAATAACCTCTGCACAATCACTTAAAGAACCAGACTTAATTTTTTCTTTATTTATATTATATCTTTGCTTGGAAGAAAGCTCATTTTCCTCCGTTGACTCTTCAGTACTAAAATCAGATAATATTTTATCTAATGTGGATATATCACTAACAGGACGTAAATTTGAATCTGATATCTTCTCTAAGGGTATCATTATGTCCATATTATTAGATAACATTTTTATAATATAATATTTTTGAGTCTGCCCTAAAAATTCTTTATCCTCAATACTTTTAATTATACCTGCGCCTTGCATTGGATAAACAACTCTATCGCCAATTTTAAACAATATCTTCACCTCCATAGATGATTTATATCTATTATAACATATTATCTCAGTATAATCAAATCTATAATTTTAACATAAATAATACAAGCATGTCAATATTTTTTAATATGCTTTTTAAACTATATTAAATAGTGTATTAATGCTAATTTAATATAGTTTTTATCCCCTGACTATGGGCTCTAATACTCATTTCTATATTTATTCTTACATTATTATTAAAAAACTTTTAAAACTAAAATAAGTTATAAAATAAATCTTAAACTTGTGGTATAATCTTTTCTGTTGTATTCTAATATTACATAGGTAAAAATTACAAAAATAACTAAGTGAGGGTGGTACACTTGGAAAAGAAAAAACATAAAAAAATGAGGATAATTAGCAAAGCATCTATATTTATATTTTTTCAAATTATATTTATATTATTTACAGGACCTACTTTAATATTTTGTGGACCCTTTGCTAATTTAAAGAGTATAGTAGCTCAAAGTGCATATACATCATCTAGTTTTACTTGGCTTACTAAAATGTATATGTCAGATAAGAGTATTGCAAAGATGATGTCTTCAGGTGATGCTAAAAATTCTTATATAAATAATGATAAAAATATAGTTAAGATAAAAAAGAATAAGAGCAATACAATTGATTTATTTGAAGTTAAGGCAAGAAAGTTTCAAGGTCTAGCTATGGTAGTTGATGATCCAACTAGGGTAAAAGTTGGATATACAGACAAATTAAAAAAAGAAGGACAAAGCACTAGTGAAATTGCAAAATTAAATGATGCAGAAGCGGCTATTAATGGTGGAGGCTTTTTTACTAAGGATACCACAGAGGTAGTTTGGACTGGTGCAGGAGGAGCTCCAAAGGGAATGATAGTTTCAAAAGGAGAACTTATATTTAGTGATACTAGAGACTTAGATTATAAACAAGATGTAACTGCCTTCACAGATAAAGGAGAACTTTTAGTTGGATATTACAGTTATAATGAGTTAGTGAAAAAGAATGTAAAGGAAGCCATATGTTTTGGACCAGCTCTTATTATAAATGGTAAGAAAACAGCCTTAGGTGATCATGGAGGTTGGGGAATAGCCCCTAGAAGTGCTGTAGGTCAAAAAAAGGATGGCTCTATGGTTATGCTAGTTTTAGAGGGAAGAAAGTTAGATAGTGTTGGAGCTACTCTAGAAGATGTTCAAGATATTATGTTAAAACTAGGAGTGGTTAATGCTACAAATCTTGATGGGGGATATTCAACTACAATGTATTACAAAGGGCAAGTTATAAATAAACCATATAATATTTTAGGGGAAAGGGCAGTACCCTCTATATTATACGTGGAGAAGAAAAAATAAAAAAATAAGGTGATAAGATGAAAATAGCAAAAAAAATAATGGTTTGGATATTTTTAGCCTTAGTAATTCAGCTTCCTATATATTATTTAGCAGATAGATATATAATGAAGAAAGAAAACATAAGAATATATAGAAAAGACCTTGCTATTGTAGAAGATAATAAGATTAGAAGTATTAATGTTCCTATAAACGGTAACTGGAAGAATATAAACACCTCATACAATGGCAAATATATAAGTTATACTGAAAACAATATACTTAAAATTCAAAATATGGATAATAATGAAAAAGTAGAATTGCCTTTTAATAAGGGAGTTGAACTTGCTTATTGTAATTGGGTTCCGGCAAGGGACAGAATGATAATTATTGAAAAGACCGTTAAAGATAAAGAAGCAGTATTTACCATAAACTATTATGATGCAGTAAATAAAGAAAAAATAAGAGTAAAGGATATTTCTTATGAAGAAAATCCTGCATATGTAAATGATGTGCAAGTATCTCTGCTAACTGGTATAATATATATAAATATTGTACATAAAGGTGATAGAAGTAGTATTTATAGAATAGATATATCTGAAAACATATATGCCTTAGATACAAAGCAATATTTCATAGATAAGATTAGTTTAATCCCAAGTAAAGATAGGCTTTTATACGAAGATAGAGTTTATAATAAAATATACTACTTAGATTTTCCAGCTAATTCAGGAAAAGAAATAAAAATAAAAGGTGAAGACCAATTAGTCCTTCTTGGATGTAATGAAGAGGGAGTTGTCTATGTGGGTGGAATTAAAAATGGTAAGGTTTATAAAATCTATTATTCACAGGGAGATGACAATATAGAAGGTTGGTCAACTATAGATTTAAAGAACTCTGTAGAAGAACAAAATATAAAGGTTAGCAGTCATGGAGGGGTATATATTATAGATAAATTCCAAAATTCTATAACCCTAACCAATGGTCGTACAGAATCTATAACCTATATGGAAGGAGATTTCATAACTTTTTATAATCAAGGATATTTATATAAAAAAGGAAATGCTATTAAAAATGAATTTTTAGGACAATATGGACACTATTAAAGAGTTTTAAGGAGGAATACTATTGTTTAATTTAGCTAGCTTATTACCTAAGATATTATCTATACCAGGTATCTTACTTGCTTTTACCGTACATGAATTTGCCCATGCTATAACTGCATATAAGTTAGGGGATGACACTCCAAAATACCAAGGGAGACTTACTCTAAACCCCTTTGCACACACAGATCCACTAGGATTTTTATTGATTCTTTTGGTTGGATTTGGGTGGGCAAAGCCAGTACAAACTAACCCTACAGCATATAAAAATTATAGAAAAGATGACTTAAAAGTATCCTTAGCAGGTCCACTAGGAAATCTAGTAGGAGCTTTAGGATGTGCCATAATATTATCTATATTAACTAACTTTGTAAATATTAGCGGAGATATATATGGAATGTTTATAGTAATTCTTTATTTAGGATTAAGTATAAATGTACTTTTATGCTTTTTAAATTTAATCCCAATACCAGGTTTTGATGGCTTCCATATATTAGATGACTTATTCCCATCCTTTACAGCAAAATTGCCAAGAGGAATAGAAGGATACGGTCTTATAATATTTATAATTTGTACTCTTCCAATTTTACCAGGAGGAGCCTCAATATTTACTTATTTAGTTCATATACCAAGTGCTTATGTTTCAGATTTAATTATTTCACTATTTAAAATTAGAGGATTTTAAAATAAAGTAAAAACACAAGGAATGTTAAAATGAATTTAGAAATAGTATTAGTGGATTTTATAATAACCTTATATGCTATATTTGTTAAATTTAAAAGTGGAACTTATAATTCCACTTTATTCTTATGTGCATTAATTTTATATGTGATTTTAAAACTTCTTTACTATGTGAATAATAAAGGGATCAATAAAAAAATCCTAATTTTAATAACCTTAATTTATGTTTTAATATTAGGATTTAAAAATAGTATATTTTTTCTGTTTCTCCCATCTACACTTTTCCTAATTTTAGAATTTTATAACCATAAATTTATTATAACCCTCTCATTAATTCTTTTTATTTATATAGAGTACACAGAGCTTAGGGAAGATTTCCTTTTAATATTTTTTATAAGTATGATTTTGAACTCTTTTTACTTTAAAAGAAAAGAGAACATAGAGAGATTAATTCTTGATAAAGAGGATTTAAGACAAAGAAATCATAATCTAAATGAAAAGCTTAGAAAAAAAGAAGAATATATAGATCATATGGAATACTTAAATATATTAAATGAAAGAAACAAAATTTCTCAATCCATTCATGATAATATTGGACATACTCTTGCAGGATCTATAATGCAACTTGAAGCTCAAAGGGTTTTATTAAATATAGAGGAAATAGAAAAGGCTAAAGGAATTAATGAAAAAGTAATAGAAGTTTTAAAAGAGGGTATGGAAAAAATACGGGAAACTTTAAAACTTGTAAAACCTAAGAGAGAAGAAATAGGAATTAATAATTTAAAATTAATAATAAAAGAAGCAGAACTAAAAAATAAGGTTAATATTTCATTAAGTTCTTACGGAGATTTAGAAAAAATTAATTATATTCAATGGAGTAATATTATACCTACAGTAAAGGAGAGCATAACAAATTCTATAAAATATTCAAAATGCAGCAGAATAAATATAGAAATATCTGTACTAAATAAAATTATAAGGTTAAATATAAAGGATAATGGTATAGGAAGCAAGGAAATTAAAAAGGGCATGGGACTTTTAGGCATAGAAGAAAGGGCAGTAGATTTAAAGGGGCAAGCCTTATTTTATGGGGATCAAGGCTTTTCTGTAGTAATGCTAATTCCTATAGAACAGTGACATATATAGGGTTAAAATAGGGAGGGGATTGCGACTATGAATATTTTAATAGCAGATGACGATGCTCTAATTACAGAGGGACTTAAGATAATTCTTAATATAGAACCAGATTTTAAAAAGGTTTTTACAGCATGTAATGGAATTGAGGCAATAGATATATGTAAAAGGGAAAACATAGACGTAGCCTTAATAGATATTAGGATGCCAAAAGTAGATGGAGTTGAAGCTACCTTTGAAATTTGCAAAAATACAAAAACCAAGGTTCTTATTCTAACCACCTTTGAAGAAGAAGAATATATAAGAAATGCTATATTAAACGGAGCTAGTGGATATATATTAAAAAATAATTCCCCAGAAGAGATAAAAGAAACTATAAAAAGGGTTCATAGTGGTAAATTTATAGTTGAAAAAGATATAATGAACATAATTAAAGAGGAACTTAAAGAAAAAACCTATATTTCTAAGGAGAATGAAGAGGCTCTTTATGGAAAAGAAAGTTTTACAGAGAGGGAAAGTGATATTATAAAGCTTATATCAAAAGGACTATCTAATAGAGAGATAAGCAAAACCCTCTATATTTCTGAAGGTACAGTTAAGAATTATATATCTTCTATACTTAATAAAACCTCCTTAGAACACAGAACTCAAATAGCTATATCCTACTTAAAAGGAGAAATATTACTTTAGTCATATAGATTAAGTGACTTTTTATACTAAATAAAAAGTCACTTTTTTTATATAATAAAATTATAAACTAAGTCTTTTAAAATAGAAATTAAGGGTGGGATGTTTTTAGTATGAATATAGTTAGTAGGGAGAATGTGGAGTATAATAAATTCGAAGAAGGTGGTGTGTTTTAGTATGGATATAGTTAGGCTTCAGAATTTAAGTAAAAGCTTTGGAGATAACTTAGCATTAGACAATATAAGTCTTCAAGTTGAAGAAGGGGAAATATATGGACTTCTAGGTCCCAATGGAGCAGGGAAAAGTACACTAATAAACATTTTAAGTTCACTTTTAAAAAAGAGCAGTGGAACAATTGAAATTTTCAATAGGAATTTAGCTAAAGAAGTAAGTTATATAAGAGAAAATATAGGGGTAGTACCTCAAGATATAGCAATATATGAGGATTTAACGGCTTATGAAAATGTAACTTTTTTCGGAAGTCTGTATGGATTAAAGGGTACAGAACTTAAAAACAATGCAAAGGAAGCATTAGAATTTGTAGGACTAGAAGGGAAATATAAAAACTTTCCTAATACCTTTTCTGGAGGAATGAAGAGGAGACTTAATATAGCTTGTGCTATTGTTCATAAACCAAAACTTATTATAATGGATGAACCTACTGTGGGCATAGACCCACAATCAAGAAATCATATTTTAAATTCCGTAAGAGAATTAAACAAAAATGGTTCTACCTTAATATACACAACTCATTATATGGAAGAGGTAGAGGCTATATGCACGAGAATAGGTATAATTGATAGGGGAAAATTAATTGCAGAAGGCAATTTAGAGGAACTTAAAGAAATTATAACGGATGAAGAATGTTTAATACTAAGGTTAAGTGATGCTGAGGACTTAAATAAAGAAGCCATAGAAAAGGTTCAAGACGTTTTAAGGGTGGAAACTAAGGGTGAAACCATTGCCGTATATAGTAAGAAAAATAGTAAAAACTTAAACCTAATTATATCTAATATTTCAGACTTAGGTCACAGTATAAAATATATAAAGAGCGAAAAACCAGACCTTGAAAAAGTATTTTTAACCTTAACCGGTAGAAAGCTTAGAGATTAGGTGAGAATTATGAAGTTATTAAGCATAATAATAAAAGAATTTAAGCAAAAGTTAAGAAATAAGGCAGATATGGCAGTGATGATATTAATACCTATAGTATGTATGTCCATATTAGGATTAACCTTTGGAAATCTTGAAAATAAAATTTCTCTTAAAGAAGGCAAGGTAGCTTATTATGAAAAGAATAAGGGAAATTTTTCTAAAGCCTTTGAACTCCTTAAAGACTCAATGAAGAAAGAGAATATAAATTTTGAAGAAGTGAGTTCAGTAAAATTAGGAGAAGAGGGAATAAAAAATAATAAATATATATGTTTTATAGAAATTCATGAAGTGGAAAATAAAATTATTTTAAAGGAAAATAATAGATATAACCTATCTAGTAATGTTATAAATGGAGTGTTAAAAGGATTTGTAGATAGATACAATTTAACCTATGAAATTATGAAAATTAATCCTACAGCCCTTAAAAATGAAAATAAAGAAGAAGCATTTAAGAAAAATGAAAATTTAATAATTAAAAATTTAGATAAAGAAGAAAAACCCAATGGAACAAATTATTATGGAATAACCATGATAACTCTAATAATTATGTACTCCATATTTACAGGGCTTGACTCTATACAAAATGAAGTTAGTAGGAATACTAATAATAGACTTATTATTAGTAGAGCAAGTAGAGGAGAAATATTTCTTGGTAAACTTATAGGTTGTTTTGTAGTTACACTACTTCAGGTGGCTAGTGCAATTTTATTTAGTATGTTTATTTTAAAAGTAAATTTTGGACAAGAACCTTATTTAGTCTTCTTACTACTATGTTCCCAAATACTTCTTATGGTCTCTTTAGGGATTTTCATAGGATTTTTATTTAAAAAGTCAGGGATTACTGGAGGCATTCACACCATAATTCCCATACTAATATTTCTAGGAGGAGGATATATGCCTATAAATTCTACGGAGGGGTCTATACTTCAAATACTAACAAATATGTCCCCAGTAAAATGGATGAATACGGCTATATTTTCCTTGATATATGCAAAGGACTACGGTCCTATGTTGAAAACCCTTGGCTTAAATATGGTAATCTTTTTTATGATACTTCTAATAGTAATTGCAAAATTAAAAAAAGAGGAGGCACTGTAATATGAGAGAGCTATTAGTATTTATAAAATATAATTTTAAAAGATTTTTTAGAAAAAAAAGCAATATCCTAAGTTACTTAGTAGTTCCTATAGCTATTAGTGTCTTCTTAGTATCTCAGGGTAATGGAGCAGGAAGTGGGCGCCTAAAAATAGGCATAGAAAATAAGGATGGGGGAAAACTTTCTCAAAATTTAATAGATAATTTAAAAACAGAGGAAAAAATATCAGTAATTACAGTAAAGGCTGAAGATATAAAAAAAGATATAATTAAAGAAAATATAGATTTAGCCATTACAATACCAGAGGATTTTACAGAAGCTATGTATAAAGGTGAGGATAGTAAAATAGAACTTATAACTTTAAAGGGAGAAGAAACCACAGCTTTTATAGGTAGTTCTATAAATCTTTATATAAATAATTTAAAAGATATATATAAGGCTTCCAAAGGAAATAGAGAAGTCTTTAATAAGATTTATAGCAACTATAAAGCAAATGGTTTTAAATTTGAAAAAGAAATACTAAAAGATGAATCCAATGCTAAAAAAGCAAGTGCTACATTACTAGGATTTTTTCTAATGTTTATGTTTATATGTTCCTCAGCTACCTCAAGATTTATTTTAAAAGATAAAATAGATAAAACCTACCATAGAATATGTATGACAAAAGTAGATAGAAAGAAATATATCCTAGGAAATATTTTAAGTAATTTTTTTATATTAATGATACAAAGCACCCTAGGCTTTCTTATAATACAAAAGGGATTAAAGTTTAATACACAAGCTTACTTTATAGATATACTAATAGTTTTATGGTCCTTTGCACTATGCTCAGTATCCCTTAGTATGGTTATAATAACCTTTGCTAAAAGTACAAATAGTGTAACGGTTTTAAACTCCCTAATTGTGACACCAACCTGTATGTTAGGGGGATGTTTCTGGCCACGAGAACTCATGGGAGATACCCTAAAGAAAATATCTAATTTTATCCCACAAACCTGGGCAGTGGATGCCTTAAATAAAGCCGTTGAAGGAGAGAGCATAAAAACTTTTTATATAAACATTCTAATTTTAATAGGATTTTCAGCAATATTTTTTCTACTTGCCCTATATAAAAGCAATTTAGAAAATAACACAAAAAACTTTATTTAAATTCCTTGTTTACAAAGAGTAATACCTATAGCATAATATTATTAAATAAGTAATGTAAAAAACTATGCAATAAACTATGTAATAAGAAGGAGTTGTATTACTCCCTCTATAAGGTATACCAGGTTTTATTATTAAACAAGTTATGTAACAAGGAGGAGAAGATGCGTCTTAGAAAGAACTGGTCAGCAAGACCTCAGATGAAAGAAAGCAGATTTTGTATATACAATCCTAATGAACTTAAGGGGAAATGGAATGAAGTTTTTGAAAACAAGAATGAAATACATCTTGAATTAGGTTGTGGAAGAGGCACCTATATATGTGAGATGGCAAAAAGACATCCAGAAGTAAACTTTATAGCAGTTGACCTTAAGGATGAAGTATTAATATACGTTCTAAGAAAAATAGAAGAAGAAGGCTTAGAAAATGTAAGAATAATGCCAATTAATATAATGCTTATGGATGGTGTTTTTGAAAAAAACGAAATAAGCAGAATATATCTAAACTTTTCAACACCTTGGCCAAAACCAAGACATAACAAAAGAAGACTTACCTATACAAAGTTCTTACAAATGTATAAGAAGTTCTTAAAACCAAGAGGTGAAATTTGGTTTAAAACAGATAACAGAGAATTTTTCATGGATTCAACAACTTATTTTAAAGAAGAAGGATTTAAACTATCCTACCTAACCTTTGACCTTCATAGAAGTATATATAAAGAAGAAAATATAAAAACAGAGTATGAAGAAAAATTCTCTAGTATGGGAATGAATATAATGTTTTTAATAGCAGAACTAATGTAAGAAATATAGTTCAGAATAAAATATAAAATTTTTTCAGTCCACTTCCAATGGTGCAAAAAAATGGGGGTGGACTTTTTTATAATGGCATAAAGTATAAGTTATGTAGTATTATGATTGTAATATGGTAATGATCTAAAGATTATGAACTTGAACATAATAAAAATACCGTTAATTAGTTATAACAGAGGTGAGTATATGACTGAAATTTTTTGTGCTATGGATCATGTACTTTTATTAGTTGACTATAATGATCCAGATAGACATAAGCATTGGGCAAAGCATTTATTAATTACTCTAGGTACAGAAATTAATTGTTTTATTGATGATAGCAAAGTAACTTGTCATGGGATTATTATTAATTCTAATATAATCCATACTATTGAAAGTAGTGAGAATAATGTTTTAGTATATTTATTTGATGAAACTACAGATATAGCTAAAGAAATAGAGAAGAAATATTTAAAAGGTGTATCTTATTATACTTTAAAATTAGATGTTGTACAGGAAATTAAAGAAATATGGCATAAGAATATGAGAAATACCGAAAATAATATGGACATACAAAAGAATTATTTTAATACATATGAACAAATATTAAGAATATGTAATTTAGATATAAAGAAGCCCTATATTAAAGATGATAGAATTAAGAAAATTTTATGCCTGCTTAAAAATAAGGAAGAGATTACAGAGGGTATTATAGATGAACTAGCTGAAAGTGTATTTTTATCTAAAAGTAGACTCTCTCATTTGTTTAAAGAAGAAACTAAGATATCATTAAATAGTTTTTTGGTTATTAAGAAAATAGCAAAGACTTATGAATATATATTAGCAGGGAAAAATATTACAGAGGCAGCTATAAAAGCAGGTTTTTATAGTGCTTCGCATTTTGCTACAACTAATAAGAATATGTTTGGAATATCGGCAAATGAATTTCGAAAAGATGTAAAAGTAATCTCCTTTGAATTTTAGCGATTATTTAGAAGTTTTATTTTCTACTCTTAATTATAATAAAGTATAGTTAAATTTACAGGAAAAGATAGCTCTAAAGTCAAGGGAAGGGGAGAAAATACAATGAAGAAAGATAAGATCACTTTTTCAAAAGGAATATATAATTTAAACGAAGAACCTAATTTCAATTTTCAACTTAATCGTGTAATAATGTGGGATGAGGGTAGACTGGAAGATGTTAAGAAAATTTCTCATAAAATTAAGGGTAGTACAACTTGGAAAAAGGAGTTAATTGGTATAGGTGATGAAGCTATAGAGGAAGGAAGAATTAAAGATGCTATTGCATATTATAGAATGAGTGAATTTTTTATGTATGACGGTGATCCAGATAAGATAAAATATTATAATCTAGCTACAGATATGTTTTATGATTATTATAAAGAATATTTTGAGGATGGAACTGTAATTAGATATGAAGTGCCTTATGAAGATGTAAAACTTCCAGTATTATATACAAAAGCAGTAGGGAAAAAGAAAGCTACCATTTTAATTCATGGGGGGAATGACTCTTATATGGAAGAATTGTTTTTTGCAATGCTTTATTTTGCTGAAAATGGTTTTGAAGTTTATCTTTTTGAGGGGCCAGGACAAGGTGGGGTTGTGAGAAATCAAGGAAAACATTTTACTTATAAGTGGGAGAAGCCTGTAACAGCAGTTCTTGATTATTTTAATATTAATGATATTACAATTATAGGAGCATCATTAGGTGGCATGTTAGCACCTAGAGCAGCTGCTTATGAAAAAAGAATTAAGAGAGTTATAGCATGGTCTATTTTCCTAGATTTTTTATCAGTTGTATTAAGTACAATGACAGATTGTGAGCAAAAGATAGTAAGATTACTAGTGAAACTTCATGCATCAGCTATAATTAATTTTATTACTAATTTAAGTTGTAAAAAAGATGCTACAGCAGATTGGGGGGTTAAACATGGGATGTATGCATATAATGCAAAATCTCCTTATGACTATCTAGTAAAATTAAGTGAATTTAAAATAACAGATATAGGGCATTTAATAGATCAAGATGTATTAGTAATAGGAGCAAATAAGGATCATTTTATTAATTATAAGCTTTTCAAAGAAGAATTAGATTGTCTAAGTAATGTGCGTTCCTTAACTTTTCGTCTTTTTACAGAGAAGGAAAGTGCTTGTAATCATTGTAATATTGGAAATACAAAACTTACTTTAGATACTATGATGAATTGGATGGAAAAGGTTTTAGTTTAAATGAGAATTTTAAAATATATAAATAATTTTTAAAAATGAACAAAAGTTTATTATAAATATAATAGTATAATCATTAGTGTTTAATCAATGGATTATAATGTCTACATTCCAATATTAAATGAACTAATTGCTACTGCTTTAAAACAATTACCTGTAAATGAGAAACTTAAAAAGTTTGGAACCATAAAACTAATAGATTCTTAAACTATAAGTATGGTCAAGACTTATTTTCAGTGGGCAGAATTCCGCTCTCAAAAATCAGGTATAAAACTTCATACAAAATTCAATCTAAATAAGGGTATTCCAGAGCTTATGGTTCTATCTAATGCTAAACCACATGACAGAACTAAAATGAAAGAACTTATTACAGAAAATAATTGTATATATCCTAAATCCGTAGGATTCTTGATTATAGATGATACTGTAAATTCCAAAGAATCAGCGAAGAAAATACAAGGACTATCTTATAATTATTCTCATACAGAAGGCAAAAATATTTGGTCACATTATGTGGTTACTTTAAATTTTGTTGTAAATGACAAATCTATTCCTTTACAATATAAACCTTACTATAAAAAGGAATTTTGCGAAGATTTAAAGAAAAACTTTAAATCTAAGGTTGATATTGCAAAAGATTTTATAACTTCTTTTAAAACTCCATCTAAGTGTGAAAAAATATATTGTCTTATGGATTCATGGTACACAAATAACAAATTAATAGAAGCTTCTTTAGCAAAGGGCTACCACCTAATAGGAGCAATTAAATCTAACAGAAAAATATCTCCATTAGGAATTTTGCTACAATTATCAGAATTTGAAAAATTTATTAGTCCTAACACCTTAGACTTCGTTACAGTTTAAGGTACGGACTATAGGGTATATACCTATGAGGTAATATTGCTAAATCCCCTTATGCTAAAGTACTTATTTGCTATGAAGTTACCGATGATGGATTCAAGAACCCAGAAGTATCTAAGCAGCCTCATGGCAAAAGCACTTGTGTGCTTTATATATAAAAAATTAAAACAAAATACTAAACTAGAAGATATTTTATCAAAACTAAAAATTGCTTAAGAATTTTTTAAAAAAGCATAAATTTAAAGTGGATAAGTGTTATTATTTAGTTTAGATAGTATATACTAATGAGGATATTTTATCTATAGTAGGTAATTTAAATTTTAAAATTGCCTAACTAAAGTAAATAAAGAGTTTTAGTCCATATTCAATATTGAAAAAATTATTGAGTATGGACTTTTTATTATTATCATGTAAATTATAATTAGAAGGGGAGATTATAGATGAGAAAATTATACACTATGGTTAATGATACTTTAAATAGTATAAACTTTGATGAAATCTGGAGTGGATTTCATAGAATAGATTTTGCCTTATATAATAAAGAAAAAGTATATCTAAATAAACATATGATTCCTTGGGATAATAGGTTCTTAGCTAATACAGTAATAGATTATGAGGGAAATAATTTAGCAATATGGAATGTAGAGAATGTTAAAGAGATACATTATAAAGAACTTGCAGCTAATATGGTACATGAGATGTTTCATGCTTACCAATTTTCCAAAAATGAAACTAGATTCCCTGATGATATAAAAGCATTATCATATCCTAATGATTTAGGAAATTATGAACTTAAACATAATGAAAATAATCTATTAATTGAAGGATTAAATTCTACAGGTAGAAATAAAAAATTAGAATTACTTAAGCAAATAATTGCATCAAGAAAAATAAGGGTAGAAAAGTTTGGAGAACTAATAAGATATGAATTTATGATTGAAACTATTGAAGGTAGTGCTGAATATTGTGCAATAAAAGCTTTAGAATCTATATCAGAGGATTTATATAGAAAACGTATTGAAGATTATAAAAGAATACTTCAATTAGATAAAAGAATTTTATTTGATATTCGCAGATGCTGTTATTATACAGGAGCCTTATTTTTGTTGTTTTTAGATGAACTAGGAATAAAATTTTCTAAAGAAATAGAAAATGAAGAAATCACGATATTTGAAGAGATTGAAAAGGCCATAGATACAAATGATGTGATTATAAGTAAGACTAATTATTCTATAATTAAATTGAATTTTGAAAAAGAACAACTTAAAAAAGAAAAATCGTTTAATAATTTTTTTCAGAGTAACTTAGTTACTAATGAAGGAAACTTTCATATTTGTGGTTATGATCCAATGAATATGATTAAATTGGATAATAGAATTCTATGTAGTAATTTTATTATATTAAAAGATATTAAAATGAAAAATAATGTTTTTATAAAGGGACCAACTGTGGTTGAATTTGAAGAAGGTTTAGAGAGTGTGAGGAGATATTATATAGTGGATAGGTTATAATAAATTGTACAAAAAACATTCGGTCATGGTATAATAAAATAAAATATTGAGAGGATGAATATCATGGCAGGAAAAACAAAAAATTATACAGAGGATTTTAAAAAGCAAATAGTAGCTCTTAAACAGAATGGCAAATCAACATCCGATATTGCAAGGGAGTATCAAATAGCCAAGTCTACAATAGTTAAGTGGGTAAATGATTATGGCAAATCAGGGTCTTTCAAGGCTAAAGATAATCGTACCGAAGAAGAAAATGAGCTAATACGTCTCCGTAAGGAAAATAAACAATTACTGATGGAAAATGATATTTTAAAGCAAGCAGCGCTGATAATGGCACGAAAATAGAAATAATTTTAGCAAATAGGGAAAAGTACAGTATCAGTGCAATGAGTAGAATACTAAATATTCCAAGGAGCCTAGTGTATTATAAGAAAAAAACTAGAGTATATAACACTGAACTTGAAAATGCAGTTATATCAATATTTAGAGATAGCAAGAATAATTATGGTTCAAGAAAGATAAAAATAGAATTGAAAAAGCAAAATATATTAGCATCAAGAAGAAAAATAAGGCAAATTATGGACAAGTACAGATTGGTTTCTAATTATACTGTAAAACAATATAAGGTGCATAAAATCAAGTGTAACGAGGAAAAGATAGATAATATAGTAAATAGAGAATTTGATAATAGAAGTGATTTAGAAATAGTAGTAAGTGATCTTACATATGTTAATGTGGCTGGTAAATGGCATTATATATGTTTATTAATCAACCTTTTTAATAGAGAAATAGTAGGCTATTCAGCAGGTTCTAAAAAAAATGCTGATCTAGTTTATGAAGCATTTATGAGTTCTAATATAAATTTAACTAAAGTAAAAATATTCCATACTGATAGGGGAAATGAATTTAAAAATAAGATAATAGATGAAGTTTTAGAAGCTTTTAAGATAAAGCGTTCCTTAAGTAAAAAAGGATGCCCTTATGATAATGCAGTTGCTGAAGCTGGATATAAAATTATAAAAACAGAATTTGCATTTAACAGAGTTTTTAAAAATTTAGAAGAGTTGAAAAAGGAATTGCAAGGTTATGTGTTATGGTATAACAATAAACGTATTCATAGTGCTCTGAATTATATGACACCAGTAGAATATAGGCTAGCAAAAATGACCGAATAAAAGTTGTATGAAAAAGTGTTGACAATCCAANAAAAGGAATTGCAAGGTTATGTGTTATGGTATAACAATAAACGTATTCATAGTGCTCTGAATTATATGACACCAGTAGAATATAGGCTAGCAAAAATGACCGAATAAAAGTTGTATGAAAAAGTGTTGACAATCCAACCTATGAGGAATTGAAACACATTCTTTTATATTCAATTTCATATTCTTTTCTTTGTTTATAGAATACCTATGAGGAATTGAAACTGAAATATGGTCAATCAGTAGCTTAATCACTTTAAAGTTTATAGAATACCTATGAGGAATTGAAACTTTTATATCGCTGCAAATATCAATATCAAAACAACCTTTGGTTTATAGAATACCTATGAGGAATTGAAACTCAACTATACAAATCTCCAATTGAAACAGTACATATAGTTTATAGAATACCTATGAGGAATTGAAACTACGTTACTATATCATCATATTCAATTCTAATTGTGTGGTTATAGAATACCTATGAGGAATTGAAACCTTGCCATGAAACTATTTCCACACGTACTGGGATTAAGATTTTCTAAAACAATATAAGGTGCATAAGACCAAGTGTAACGAGGAAAAGATAGATAATATAGTAAATAGAGAAACAGTAGGCTATTCAGCAGGTTCTAAAAAAGATGCAGAATTAGTATATGAAGCATTTATGAGTTTTAACATAATAGAATATCGCCTAGCAAAAATGACTGAATAAAAGTTGTATGAAAAAGTGTTGACAATCCAGAGATTGAATCCTAAGGGATTTTAAGGGAAATCTAATATAGTAAGTGGGGACTGACTATGTTAGGTTTTAGAATGTTACGGCTAAAAGGGGTGATTAAATTGAAAAAATATATTATTTATTTATTAATAATATCTAATTTATTATTTGTAGGATGTAATACAAATTTAAATGAAAATTATAAAGAACATGACTATTTAAATATAACTAACTATGAAAAACAAAGTGTTGATTTAATAAATTCCATAAGAAAACAAAATAATCTTAATCTTTTAGAGTTATCAGAAGAAGCTCAAAAATTAGCATATCTTAAAACAAAAGATATGATAGATAAAAATTATTTTGAACATAAATCAATAGATAACTTATATATAAATGATTTAGCTGATGAAAACAACATACAATATGATTATATTTGCGAAAATCTATATAGATCTAATTTAAACAATGTAAATATAAACACTATTGTAGAGAAATTCATGAATTCAGAATCTCATAAAAAAAATATATTGGATAAAAATATTCAATTTGTAGGGATTTATATAATTAAATATAAAGATATTATATTTTGCACTCAGGTATTCATAAAAAAATAAGTATATTTTACTAATATTTTTAATGTATATTATCCTGTATTTTTTATAAAATACCATTGTATTTAAAACACAATAAGAGAAGAGGGTAAAAATGAGTAGTTTTAACATAATAGCGGAAACAAATGAAGCTACTGTTATAGCAAAGTATACTCCAGAAAAAAGAAAAAGCAGTGATTATGAAGGTGAAGATGAATTAGAAAAGATTTTATTTATAGGTTAACGCAGCAAGGTTATGAATATATAAAAATTAAAAATGAAGAAGAGTTGATTCTAAATCTATGTACCAATTGGAAAAACTGAACAACTTCAACTTTTCTGATAAAGAGTGGGAGCAGTTTTATTCTAAAATTATAGCAAATGGCAACGAGGGGATTTTAGAAAGAACACGTAAAATTCAAGATGATAATGTGCAAATTCTCACTTGTGATAATGGTTCAACAAAAAATATAAAACTCATTGATAAAAAGAGCATTCATAATAACTTTTTACAGGTTATAAACCATTATGAGGAATATGGCGGAATTCACGAAAACCTTAACATGTATATAATAGTTTTTTAAAGATTTTATTTAAATTCACAATTGAGTTATAAATCACTAGAGTATTTGTAAAAATAATGCTAGAATATAGAAGGTGAAATTGGAGCATATAGAGAAAATAAAAATATAGCATTAAAATGTAATTCTAGAAGTAAAAAGGAGTGATTTTATGACTCTTTGTTGTAGAGATTTATTTAATTTTAAATATTTTTCAAAGGCAAAGTTATTAGCGGGGGATGGTGGATTAAACCGTCAAATTTCTTGGCCTTATGCTAGAATGACAGAATCTATTTCTGAGTGGCTTTATGGAGGGGAATTATTATTTGTTACATATAATGGATTAGAGGATAATGAGAATTTGTTATCTTTGCTAGAAGAATGTATTTATAAAAAACTTTCTGGTATTGTACTTTTAATTGATGATAAAAATATAGATAAAATAGAAATGAAAGTTATAAATAGGGCTAATGAAGAGAAGTTACCCTTGTTTGTAATGCCTTGGGATGTTAAATTAATAGATATTATTCAAGAAATTTTTCTTGAAATGGAACAAAAAAGAGAGAAATCTAAAAATGCAAAACATTTTTTAGAGGCACTTCTTTTTTCTCAAAAGCAATCACATCAAGATATACAGTCTTTGTCGGAATTTTATAATATAAAAATAAGACCTTTCTATTATATCTGTATATTCAAAATGGAAAATATATCTGATAAATATCATGATATGGAGGAAGTTAATAAGTATATAATTAGCTCCTTAGAAGATAGTTTAAATAATGAAAATTGCAATTTAATTTGTATGGAGTATGGAAATCAGTTAACTTGTCTAATTTTTGCTAATGAGTTTGAAGAGGCTAAAAAATCATCTTTAGCAGTAGAGGCTGTATTTAATCTTATAATTTCACGATATTCTCATGTAGAATTTAATCTAGGCTTTAGCCGTATTAGGAAAACTGATTCTGAGATGAAAGTAAGTTATAAAGAGGCTTTAAAAGCTTTATCTATGATTAATATATATAATAAAAATTCAAAAGTTATTAGATATAATGAACTAGGAATTGTTAGATTATTGGTTGAATTAGCAGATATTAAGGATATAGATCAATATTGCTATGAAAATTTAGGAACAATTTTAGAACATGATAAAAAACACAGGACTGATTTATTAGGAACTTTAAAGTGTTATTTTCAAAACAATAGACATCTCAGAAGTTTAGCACTTAAAAAATTTTTAGGACGATAGTCCGTTGATTTATAATGTTTTATGAGTGAGTATTAATAAATGTGTTAATTCCGATTTTTACTGGAAATTATATAGAAAAAATTTGCATAA
>NZ_CABFVD010000008.1 GCF_902143515.1 Hathewaya massiliensis | reverse complement strand
ACTTCCTTAATGATTTGGGATTTAAACTCTTCTGTATAATTCTTCTTTTTCATGTATAATCACTCCTGACAATATTATTATATTTTACATAACAGATATTGTCCAATATCATTTAGGGGCTTAAGAGTTATCATCTAAAGCTTTCATCCGAAAGATATTCTAATCTAGAAATATGTAATAAGTGCACTTAAAATAATCATAAATGCAGTAAAACAAAAATATAATTGCATTTAAGTTTTTAATAATAGTATTTATGATTAAAAAAATAAAGAAAGAAAATAACATGATAATATAATACTTGTAAGGCACACAAAACAAATTGAACAGATAACGAAAAGCAATTATAAAAATGTTAAATGCAAATAAATACTAAATTTATTAATTGCTTTAAGTTCATATTACATTTGTACAAAGAATTAATTGGAGGTTAATGAAATGGACAAAAACAAAAATAATTCAAATAAAGAGTTTGATTTTGTTATTGAATTATTAGATTTAGAAAAAAGTAGTTCAAATGAAGAATTAACTACTAGTGGTTGTTCAGCATGCTCAACTTGCGGCTCATCAATAGGATATTAGAATTTAAATATTAAGTATTTAAATTTTATTATATAAATTAAATTTAAAATTATAGGGGGAAAAAGATTATGGATAAGAAAATTGAAAACAAAAAAGAGGAATTACAATTAAATGCGGAGTTTCTAGATTTAGATGAAGTAAGTGCAATACCAGAAACAACTGCAAGCAGCGGTTCAACTAGCTGTTCAGCATCATCAACTTGTGGCTCAACATCTTGCTGTGGATCTTGCGGCTAAGATATGAAAAAAATATATACACTTCATAGCTTTTTATAGAATAAATTAAGTTTAAATATATATGGTTCATGTTGTTATATTAACTAAACCTGTATAAAAATAAAAAACTATTAAATATTCAACTCTGTTAGTTATGGTAGCAGAGTTGAATATTAAAAAAATTAAAAGTAAGATTGAAGGTATTTTTATGAAAAATATTAAAATTTATAATTACAATAAAATTTATGATAAAGATTTAATTAACATCATTATAAGTAGCTTAAAAAATGGAGGTGAATACTATATTTCTCGATCATGGGAGAATGGTCCACAGGTTATTGTTACATTAAATAATAATATTTCTATGCAAGAAATTAATGATATTAAAAATCAAATATCAATTAAGCTATCTGAAATACCTGTTGATAAGGAATATTTAATAGCTATAAAGCAGCAATATTTAAGAAATCAACAGATAATCAGTAAATTAGAAAAAAAGGCTTGTGAAGAGAATACATTAAAACCACATAATACTATAGAAATTATTGAAAATGAATTTAAGTATTTTAATGAGGGCTTCACAAATATAATTCATAGTTGCAGATATACATTGCAACCATTATTAAATGAATTATATTTTATTTTAGAAAATGAAACTCAATTAAGGTTTAATTTGAAAAATAAAGAAATGAATTTATCAAAAATATTGCCTGTATTATGTCATGTAATATCGGAGTGTTATAAATATGACGATAAGAATAAAGGCTTTTTTTCTTATACTTCTCATGTACAGGGCTTCTTTGAATTATCTAAAAAGCAAGGAGTTCCATATTCAGAGGCGTTATTTGAAAGTATATTTAAACAAAATTTTGAGCATATGAAATCATATCGTAGTTCTAATGATGCCTTTCTAGAAAAATGGTATATAGCATGGGCTGATATAATGAATAAATTAAAAATAGAAATACCTAAATATATGGATGATAGTTATATAAAAAATTTATTTGAAACCTTTAATGCATTAGAACAGGATTATGATAATGATTTCCATAAGAATTTTGTTAGATATGCAAAAAATAAGGATTTTGTTAATGACATTGAAGCCACTGCATACAGATTTTTGATAAATATATTTTATCTTTCATTGCCTTTTATAAAAGTCAGTGCATTAAAGAAACAAATATATATTTACATGGCCTACAGATATGTAGAATACGTATATGATATTGATTGGAGGGAGGTAGTAAGTGGTGGACTATAAAAAATATGAAAATCCAATAGTGTTATTTAGAGGTAGCCAGGTAACTAAAGAATGGTATAACCAAATTAAAGTTAATTACGAAAATCTTAATAAAAATCTAGATGAAATATATAAATTAGGAAATGAAATAGAACTTAAAAGAGAAATGTTAACTGAAAAAATAGAAAGCATTTTTGCTATTGCTAAAGAAAATTATTTACTTAATTTAAAAAGAGATATTTATAATAAAAGAATTGAAAAAATAAACAACTCGTTAAAGAAAATTCAGGATGATGAGTTAAAAATAGACGTAGAGTTGTTTAATAATTTATTAAGAAACAAAGAAAGCTTATTTGTAAGTTTTCAAAATGAATTTGAAAATATTTATAATTTAGATAGAGAGATACTTAAAGAAAGTATAACCAACGAAGATATATTAAAGTCTATAATATTTTTTAATGAAAAAATCTATGAAAAATTAGATAAGTTTATAAACCAACCTACCAAGGCGCATAACTCTAAATTAAGAAAAATAGATTACTTCTTATTAAAAATGCTTATAAGAACTTCAATGAAAACTAGTCCTTTTTCCTATTTAACAAAGACAGGTATAGTATCAGAGGATGATTCAGAGCAAATCCCAAAGGAAGCTTATGTAGAAATTAATCATGCACTAATATTAGAAATTTTACATAAATTTTTGAGAAATGATGAAACAGCACTTAAAGTATTGCCTATAAAGATAGATTCATTTGGAACTAGAGACTCGAAAATTTATTATGTTAACCAAAATAGTGTAAAGCAATCTCATAAAATTTTTGAGACAAGTGATAAATTTGTTGAGTTTAAATTAGAGCCGTCTGTTATAGAGTATTTAAACAATAATAAAAGTAAAGTTATTTATTATGAAGAGTTTTACAATGAACTTAAAAAAATTAATGCCTATGAAGATAATGAATTTTCTTTATTTAAACAATTGGTAAATTTAAAATTATTTAAGCAGGTTATTGAAATACCTAATAATAGAGACTATTTAAAATGTATTGTGGAATTCTTAAATAAAAACAATATTGGAGAATCTTTTATAGATAAATTAGTTGAATTAGATAATGAAATAGAATTCTTTAGAACAAATAACTATAAGGATAGAATTAGAAACTGGAATAATATAAAGAAAATTATAAAGAACCTATCAGAAGAAGAAATAGAAATAAATAATGAAATGATTTATGAGGATATAGTTTTTAATTCTAGTAAAAACAATTTAATAAAAGGTAAGGTTGATGAAGAGTATTTAAATACAATGGCAGATTTTATTTTATTATTTGATGTAAATATACGTGTACAGTATGAACTAGCTAAAAGGTTTTACAATAAATATAAAGATGAAGAAATTAAGTTAAGTAATAGTGCTATGTTAAATGAAGTGTTTTTTAGCAATATACATAGCTTTTATCCTTATTATCAGGATCAATATTACTGCTATAATGAAGCCCTATCAGAAGAAGTATATTTATTAGATAAACTAAGATTAGAGTTTTTAAATGAATTTAATGCTTTAATAAACAATAGTTCTGAATCAGAAGAGGTTGATGTTAAAGATATTATATTAAAATATTGCTCTTTAATACCTAGTTATATCAAAGACAATGCTAATATATCCTATACTCTATTTGCTCAAGCTACAGGCGGTAATAAGGTTGTTGTTAATGATGTATATGACGGACAAGAAAAGTTTATATCTAGATTTAAGGATTTCTTTAAAGCATCACAAAATACAGAGGCATATGTTGATTATATAAATAAAGGATATAACCAAAATAATTATTATGAAATAAATGAGCTTTTTGGATTTAATGGAGGAATACATGAAAGAAATAGTCACAAAGTAGCTAATTTAAATATTGGCTATGAGCAATTTGTTAATAAAAATGCTGTAAGCTTATCTGATTTTTCTGTTTTATATAATGCAATAACTAAAAAGTTAGATTTTATGGATGATGAAAAGAAAGATTTTAAAGTAATATATAAATCTTCATTAGTTCCTATTTTCTTACCAGGCATTTTATCAATAATGCTATATATGTTTCAATCTGGAAGATTAAATTTTAATATATCTTCGCTTTTTAAAGAAAAGGCTCGTGTGCCTAGAATAGTATTTAATAATATGATCATATCAAGGAAAAAGTGGAATATTGACGTTAAAGATTTAAATAATTTATTTAATAATAATGAACCTATAAGTGTACAATACAAACTTACACGAGAGTATTTTAAAGAAAAGGGATTACCACTTTGTTTTTTCTTAAAACATTATAGACAAGGAAAAGAATTAAGTGTTGAAAAGCCTATGTTCTTTGATTTAAACTCACCATTATTCTTTAAATTTTTAGTAAATGAAATGGGCTCAATAATTTCTTCAGATAAGAAGATTTATTTTGAAGAAGTAATGCCAGAAATAAGTTATGAATTAAATGAATATTTAGTTGAATATACCTTTGATAAGAAAGGAGCTATAAAATATGCTTAATATAGAAGTTAAAAATTTAAAAAAATCTTATGGAGCAAATGAAGTGTTAAAAGGTATAAACTTCAAAGCTGCACAAGGAGAAATTATAGCTATTATAGGTAAAAATGGAGCTGGAAAGTCCACTTTTTTAGAATCTATAATGATGCTTAAAAAATTTGATTCAGGTGAGATACGTATTTTTGGTAAAAATATAAACTCTTTAAGTCAAAGTGATAAAGATCAAATAAAAAAAGATATTTCAGTTGTATTGCAGCCAACATACTTTTTTAAGAATTTAAGAGTTTATGAATTGTTAGAGCTTTTTGCAGTATATTATGGAAAAAACATAGATATAGATGCTGTAATGAAAAGCTTTGAACTTGAAAGTCATAAAAAATCATTCTTTGATAAATTATCTGGAGGATGGAAGCAAAAAGTTGCGTTAGCCATAGCCTTTATGACTGAACCTAAAATAGTAGTATTAGATGAACCAACTACTGGACTGGATCCATATATGAGAGATGTTTTATGGAAAAATATAATTAAGTATAATAAAGAAACTAAAGGAACAGTATTATTATCTACTCATAATATGGAAGAAGTTGAGGAGTATTGTGATAAGGTAATGTTAATAAATAACGGAATAGTGGAAGAATTTAGAAAACCTGAAGAGATTTTAAGTGATGGAAAATATAAATCAATAAATCAGTTTTATCTTTCAAGAGTTGCTCAATAGAAAGGAGTTATAATATGTTACTTACACAATTAAAGTATGATTTAAAAATGTTTTTTAGAGAGTTATTTTATTTAGTATTCACAGTAATAATGCCGCCAGCTAGTTATATTTTTATGGGACAGCTTTTTGGTAGTCAAAGCTATGGAAAATTTAACTACGCTCAGTTTTATACTCCATCCTTTATAATTTTAATAACTTTCTCTGTAGTATTCTTTGCATTTGGTTTTGATAATGTAATGAATAGATCATCTGGAATAGAAAAAAGAATAAGTATTTCACCTATTAATATGAGAATAATAGTTGTTTCAAATATACTAAAATCTGTAATAATTACTAGCTTAGGCTTTTTATCTATACTTACATTAGGTATTTTTGTTTATGATTTGAAGCTTGCTGCATTGCAATTACTTTTATCATACGGATTCTTTATAATCATTAATATAACATTACTGATTCTTTCATTAGCTTGCTATTCCTTTTTTAATGAAATGAAGAGTGCCTTAGTATTTTCTATAATTGCATTTCAAGTAGTTATGTTTACAGGAGATTTTTCAGTACCAGTAGCTCAGGCCCCTAAGTTTGTACAATATATAGCTCATGCAAATCCTGTATATCATTTAAATCACTTATTCATAAATATTTGGAATAATGCTTTTGAATTTAATAGAGGTAACTTAATTTCTATAGGGTATGTAGCTATAGTAGTATTAGTTTCATTAATTGTATTTTTACTTAGTTCAACGCGAAAGAAGGATTGATGCATTATGAACATATTAAAATGTAAAAATAATTATCGTTATTACTATAAAGATGATTACTTATATTTTGTAAATGATAGTATAAAATTTAGATTAAACATGAGTGTGGAACAATATCAGGAAGTGTGTAAAGTTCTAGACATATTGCATGAAGGCGCTTCTAATGAATATGTAGAAGAAAATTTAAAAGAATTTAATAACTTGATAGAATTATTAAAAAAGGTTGGCATAGCTTATGAGATAGAGAGCAGCCTTCTTGAGATTAGTAAAGATAAAGTATATTTTTCAATAGCTGAAAATTTATCTAAAGATGTTAATGAAGATTTAAAAAGATTGATGGATTCGAACATAATAATAAATAAAAGCTTTATAGCTTGTGAGGAAATATCAAAAATTTTAGCAACTAGCCAATTGAATTTCATTATTTCAGAAAATTCTGAAAATGACCTTGAAATTTCTTTTAAGGATGGATCTAAAGAAGTTGTAAATACATTTGAAACTAATTTTAATGAAATTATGCTAGTGCCTATTTTATTAAAAAACGTACAATATTTATTTAAAAGTAAACTAACTAAAGAAAATATTTCACCTAAAATATTAGCCCAATTTTCCTTTTATAGCTTAATAGAAGCTGCTATAAATAATATTACTAAACATAATTTTATAATAAAACAAGATTTGGAAGTTAAAAGAAAGAAAATTTATACTTTAAATGAAAAAAAACTGCCGATAGATCAAGAAAAATCTAAACAGCTTAAACAAACAAAGGACTCTTATGCCCTTAACTCTTTGGAATTATTTTTAAGTGGTGTTACTTCTAAGATTATATCCTTTAATAGAAACATAGATTATGGATGGTATCAGCAAGCACCTATTCAAGTTTTTACAATTCAATATTACTCAGTAGATAATACTTTAGATAACTGTTACATTGCTGATATAAGTTATGAAAGACTTTGTAATTTTATTGCTGAAATTGGATTTATGAATGTATTAAAAAATAGTTATGGAAAAGAATACATGCTAAAGCTTCAAGGAGAGTTTGTTAATGATACTATTTTAAATAATTTTGATAATGAAATAGTAGAATTTGATCTTAAGATTTTACAAGATTATCATACAATTATAGATTTATTTGCACAAAAAAATTTAGATGTAACTTTGTATAAGCAATATTTAAATAATACTAAGTATTGTATTTATATATCAAATAAAACAGAGGGAAGTACTTATAGATTTAATGTTCCGCTAAAAGATACAAAATATGTAGATTTAGTTATTTACACTTATATAAGTGCACTTGATAATAATGTAGATTTATCAGAAACATTCTTTTCTAAAATTAACTTTGAAAAAGATAAGAAATTAATGAAGCAGTATAGCTTAGAAAATAACCATATTGATAAAGAAGAGACTACAGGTAGCTGGAAAAAATCTTCGTTAGGGTTATTGCTGGAAGAATATGGATTTAAATATGAAGTATGGGAGATTTAAATATGAGCGTAGTTTATTTAGATAATATTATAGAGAATAATCCTATAAATATTGGCGATATATCCATTTACTTTAATGACAGTTTCATATTTATAGGACCAATGCGTAAAGAAAATGCCTCCTGTTTTAATTGTTTTGTAGATAGAGTAAAGGAACAAGAGCTTTATGCTTATTACTTGATTGAAAATAAGACAAAAAAATTAAACCCTCTAGAAGAAACAATAATTGATGAATATGTAAAAGATATTAAAGATATAAATAATTCCATTATTTATATCTTTAATAGAAATACTAAGGAAGTAGAGAAGGTAAGCACCTTTAAAAGAGGTGACTGCCCATCTTGTAAAGAAGACAAAATACAATATAAAAATTTACATGCTCCAAGTAAAAAATTTGATAAAAATAACCCAAGACAAGAATCTTGGAAAAATGTAGTGAAGAAATTAGATGATAATAAAGAGCTAGTGTATAAAAATAAATTTTCAATAATTAATAGAGTTAATAGATCCGGTGATTCTTATGGAATTCCTATGGTTGAAACTGAAGTAGCATATAAGGATGTTTCAATGTTATCTTATGGTCGTACTGATTCTTACGAAACAACAAAATATATATCAATGCTTGAGTCTTTAGAACGTTATGCAACGGCTTTTCCATATAAAAAATCTGCTTATTATTATTATGAGGATGAGTGTGCTGATATAGATTTAACAATTTCTGAAATTATTGATTTAAATAAGTCATTCTTAACTGAATATAAAAAAGATGAAAAAATCTATTATTCTCAGGTAGAAGCTCTTCACAGTAATAAAAAAGTTTTGATTCCAGAACAATTAATATACTTTAATTCCCATTGTTTTACTGATGAAACACGTTATATTTATGAAAGCTCTAATGGAAGTGCATTAGGCTCTAGTATTGAAGAGGCAAGCTTATATGCTATGTTGGAATTGTTTGAAAGAGATAGCTTTCTTGGAACTTGGTATGGGCAGATTGCACCTAATAAGCTAAATATAGAAAGTGTAAAATCTGAAAAAATACAAAGCTATATATTAGCCTTAAAAAAGGAAGGAATAAAAGCTCATATTTTCGATATTTCTTTAGAATTAAGAATACCGATAATTTGGATATTGCTTGAGAAAATTGATCCTAAGCCAGAGGAAATGGCTTTTTATACAGCTGCAGCATCATCTTTTGTATTAGAGGATGCTATTGAAAAGGCATTTATTGAGGCTATTACCGCAATTTCAGTGTTTACTAATGTATTTAAACCTGAAGAATTCCAAAAGCGAAAAAGGATGTTAATTGAAAATCCAGATAAAGTAACTAGGTTAGAAGATCATTTACTTTTATATTCAAACAAGGAAGCAAGAAAATTTTTAAAGTTTGCTTTAGAAACCCCTTATTACATGGATTTTGATGAATTAAATCAAAATTTCATTGAGTTTGATTGTACTTATGAAGAGGTAATTAATCATTTTCATAAAATATTGCTTTTAAATTCAAGTAAGGTTTATAGAGGTAAAACTGATAATGTAAATTTAGATAACTTAGGTTTTGTTAATGTTAAATATATAGTTCCAGAGATGTTAACTATGACTTTTGGGCATCAAAACAGGAGAGTAGTTAAATCAAGAATATTAAAAGCTATAAATTTTAAAAGACGAGGACATTATGATGAAGCGTGGATAACTAAAACACCACATCCGTTTCCATAGGAGGTTTATATGATTAATTTAGAATATTTATTGAAATTCGGTGATTTAAGATATGATAATTTTTTATATGGACAAGCAGTAAATGATGAAAGATTCTTCTCTGACAAAGAAGAATCCTTTTGTATAAATGAACTTTATGAAAAAATTCAATGCAATAATATGAAAACAAAAGATTTGATCTTATATTGGGTTTTTACAATGATTGAGGAAATACATAGGATTGACTTTGATAGTAAATATGTTTTTCATACTCTTACACCAAAAGCTAGAAATATGGATTCAATAAGAATGGGAATTGTAATTGGTGAAAATATATATACCTTTAACGGATTAAGCAATGAAATTTATGTAAATAAAAACAATGTAATTTTAGCTGAAAAATCTAAAGCTTATATAATAGTTTTTTCAGATGATAGAAAAACTCAATTTTTTTATGGTGATTTTCATAAAATGCTTTCACTTTTAAATCTAGGACATGCTGTTTTTAATATTGAATACGCACTATCTAAAACTTCCTTAAATTATAAAAATGCTGAAAAAGTAGTATTAAATGAAAAACTCTATAACTGTTTATTAAAAAATTATATTTATATTAATAAAGTTTTTGAAGTAAACCTAGATACTATCAGCGAAACCACTATAGAAGAACCTTTATTTTTTAAAAGAGGCAATGTATATAATAAAGAACCTATAATAAATAACACTAATTATCTAAAAAGTTTTTTTGATAATTTTACTAAAAATGATTTTGTGTTAAGAAGTTCAGCACAAAAAACTATAGGTGATGTTACTTATTCTAAATTTATGCCACAGCATGCATTTGATTATTTATTAAATAATCTAAGTAAGATTTCAAAAGAAACACAAATACAGTTATATTTTTATATTAATAATATCCAAGGATATGAAAAAGGCTATTACTTTTTAAAAGATGAAGAATTAACTCAAGCAAGAACCACTAATAATTTTTTAGAACATGACAATATATTAAGGGAATATCAGGACTTTACAAATCTAAACAACTTAAATCTCTGGGTTTTTATGAATATATCTGATTATAAAAAAGAAAAAGATTACGATTCATTATTTGTAGATATGGGCATTATTGCACAATTTATTTCAGTATATATTGGAAAATTTAAGTTAGCAGCAAGAGCTATAAAAAATTATAATGATGTTTATATTAAATCTCAATTTGAATTAGAAAACAATGATTTGGTTGGATATTCATTGGCTATATTTCCGATAAAGTCTAACACTCAATCTTATATATTAAAATCGGGGGAATAACTATGTGGAAATCTAAACATATTTTTATAGGTGACTATAAACTAATAGAAGTTTTTTTACAAAATTATTTATTAAAATATATTGAAAATAATAGCCCGGATGAATGGTTTTTTATTAGATACTGGCAAGGGGGACCACACATAAGATTAAGATACAATATACAAGATATTAATCAGAAAGCTAAGTTTGAAAATGGCTTAATAGCACTACTTAGTGAATTTAAAGAAGAATATTCAAACTATGAATTTGAAGAGTTTAAATATGACAAAAGAGTAATTGAACTAGAAAAGGTTAGCAAACTAGAAGTATATGATAACTTTTCTATTGAAGATATTGAGTATAAGCCAGAGATAGCTCGTTATGGTGGAATAGAAGCAATGAAATATTCAGAGAAGCTTTTTAATGAATCTTCAAAATTAGCAAGTTATATTATACAAAACGTTGAATGGAGAAAAAGATATATAGTAGCTCTAGATCTTATGTATTATAGTTGTGACATTGTTAAAAGATTAGGGTTAATAAACTCTGAAATAGAATTCTTTCAAAGCTATAACAGCGTATGGAAGCAATTTGAAAGTGTTGAACCTATGGATGTATATGTACAAGCTCTTAGTAATAGACTAAAGGATTTAAAAAATCGTAAAGAGCCTTTTGAGTCATATTTAACTTATCTAGACAAGCTAGAACTAATCTTAAGAGATATTGTAAAAGAACAAAATACCTTTAGTAAAGATACCGTTTATTACATCATGATTTCACATATTCATATGCTTAATAATAGATTGGGGTTATCTCCACAAAATGAACACCTTTTGTCTCAAGTATTTTTAATAAATAAAGGTGATAGAGCTTCTGACACTGTTAACCTTGAAGCAGTTTAGCTTATAGCTGCTTCAATAATTATGTGGTAAAAAATATAAATAAAGGAGAGGTATATATGAGCAGTTTATGGGATTTCAAAGTAGATATTTCAAAGCTTTATAAAGCATATCATTATGCTTCAATAAATGATGAAGTATTTACTACTGCACAGATATATAAATTACCCAAGAAAGAAGATAACGACTTAGCAGAAAAAAATCTTTCAAATAAGTTAATATATAATGCTAATAATGAAAATGACTTTGAAAAGATAATTTATAATAGGCATTCCTGGCCTAGGGAATTTCATAATAATAATTTTGTGGATTTCGATTTTATATCAAAATTTCTTCAAATAGCTTTTATAGGTGGAGATAAATGCAACAGAAATTATCCTGCTGGTGGAGCACAATATCTTGTTAATACATATCTTTTATTTAATGAGAATAGAGTGGACAAGAGGTTTATTGAAAAAGGTAATGTATGTAAAATTGATTTTCAATCAAGTTGTTTAGAGCATGTTAACTCACTACCTTGGAGTGAAATTGAAAAAGCCTTCATACAAAAGGAATGTGTAAGCACAGCCCAATTTGCCATAGCTCTATCTGTGAATTTAGATGAAATCAATGGTAAATATTTAGATATAGCGTACAAGCTTGTACAACAAGAGGCAGGTCATATAGGACAAAATATTCAACTTGTATCACAGTATATGAATTTAGAGTCCTTACCACTAGGTGGTTTTTATGATATTAGAATTAATAATATTATTAAAAATTCACAAACTGCATTATACTGTTTTTTAATTGGTTAGGAGGAAAATATATGTATATATTAAATTTAAAGTATCATATGTATAAAAAAAATAATATGATTTTAATAAACAATGAAGTTGATAATTCTTTAGCTTGTGCTATTAATTTAAATAATATAAATTTTACTAAGTTAGAAAAGGTTTTATACACGGGATTTGATAAAGAGGTAATAGATATAACTAATGAACAAAGATATGCAATTCAAATATTAGAAAAATATCCTAAGTTATTTGACTCTAATAATACAGAGGATGAATGCATTATGAAGTCTTACTTACGCAATCATATAATAACTTTTAGAAGTTCATTTATTAGAAAAGATCCTTATTTTAAAATTGAAGATTTTATAAATAAATATAAAACAACTAATTGTAAAACAAGAGTTGCGCTGATTACAAAGGATAATAGATTTGATTTTTTATTAAAAATGTTAAGTTCACTACCAATTATTGATTTTGAGTATATAGATTATAAATCTATTAAAGAAGTAAACCTAAAAAGCTTTGAATTTATTGTTATTGAAGACACGCTTATAAGTGAACTAAAGGAAGTAGAAAATTTAAATACAGCCATTATCTCAATTAATGTTGATAAAGATAACATTTCAGTTGGTCCTCTTATATTTTCAGAAAAATTTAATATTCCTGAAAGTAATCACTTAAACGAAGAGATATTTGACATAGGTATAGGGGAGCAATCTTTAATTTTCTTTTTCGTTGAGAGAATTATATTTATTACAACATTAAAATTATATAATGAAATTAATGTTGATATAATGCTTCCTATTAGAAATGTATTTACAATAAATAAGCAAACATTGCAAGGTAAAAGCGAATACGTTTTATTAGTACCAAAACAAAGTTATTAGTTATTTAAGACATTAAAACAAGCGTTTATTATTTTTATTAAATATTTTATATATTTATATATTATAATGTAAGTCACTAGTGTTTAATTAATGGATTGAAAATCCTATTGACAATAATAACTTGTAATAAATTTCTATGTGTACCAGCAATATATAAATGAAAATAGTCAGCACCTTTGCTTTAATATAATTACCACAATCATATCGCAAAGGAGTTGCTGACTATCTATGAATAATTATATCACTATTTTTGAAAAATTATTAGATATTGTTAACTGGAACACTTTGAAAAAATCTACGTATAAGTTAGATGTTGACTATAATATAGCATCAAATCATTTGAAAACTCACCTTTACTTTCATTTAGCGAAGCTAGATAGCTTAAGGGATGTTGATGATTTTATGCAATCTGATTCTAAGCTAAAGGAGTCAATAAAAAGCGTTAGCTTGGGAACGTTGTCTAATTATAATAACTATATGGATTATAATGTTTACATTCCAATATTAAACGAACTAATTGATACTGCTTTAAAACAATTACCTGTAAATGAGAAACTTAAAAAGTTTGGAACCATAAAACTAATAGATTCTTCAACTATAAGTATGGCCAAGACTTATTTTCAGTGGGCAGAATTTCGCTCTACAAAAGCAGGAATAAAGCTTCATACAAAATTCAACTTAAGCAAAGGAGTTCCTGAGCTTATAATTGTGTCTAATGCTAAACCACATGATAGAACTAAGATGAAAGAACTTATTACAGAAAACAACTGTATATATGTCTTTGACAAAGGCTATGTTGACTATAAAAAGTTTGATGAGTTTAGCAATAAAGGAATACGCTTTATTACCCGATTAAAAGATAATGCTGCTATAACTGAAGTAAGTAAGCTTGAAATAACTTACTCTGACGTTACTCTACTAGATGATTCTATAAATATCATTGAAGATATTATTTGCTATCTTGGTACAGAAGATATTAATATGACAAAAAATCAGTATAGGGTTATCACTGTAGTTGATTCTGAAGGTCAAATACTAACCTTTGTAACTAACATATTACAATATACTAGTGAAGATATAGCATGGTTATATAAAAAACGTTGGGATATCGAGCTATTCTTCAAATGGATTAAGCAAAATTTAAAAATTAAAAGATTCATAGGACATAGCCTTAATGCAGTTATGATGCAAATTGTTTCGGCAATAATAACATTCATTATAATAAAACTAATACAAGACGTAGCCAAAACAGCCTACGGCTTATTAAAAATAAAGAGATTAATAAAACATTCAATTACAAAATTAATAGATAATATCTTGTTTTCTTGGGAGAAGTGGTTAGGTGGCTAACTGCAACTATAAAACCATATACTTCCATACAAGCTATCACTATGCGGGCAAGTCTGCCCTTTGTTATAGGAATATTATTCTATATTAGCATAATTTAAGAATTTTACTATAAAGAATGATTATAATACAAATGTCAATGAAAATATTTTCTAAAAATTAAACACTAGTGAATGTAAGTATAAAAAATTTTAGTAGGAGTAGATAAATGAAAATTTATACATATATTACATTAATAGTAACATTTTTAGTTTTACTTTTTGTAATATTTATACCATTCATACCTTTAATTGCAAAAGGTGTTATAGTTGGTATACTTTCTATTATTAGCGGTATAAATATATACTTTCTGAAAGAAACCAATAATAATTAAAACTATGGGAAACCATAGTTTTAAGTGTTTTTTATAGAAATTTTACAAAAGTAAATGATTAATAAATAGGTGAAATAACAAACTAAAATTCCATATAATTACATCGATTGTGATTAAATTTAATGCATTTATGATAACAAAAATAAAAAAAAATCATTATAAGTACAAATATTTTACATTTAAGATAAGTATAAACTTAAACTGAAATTTTTTTTATATAATAATGTCATAGGGAATAAACAAAACAAATACAAATGATAATAAAACATAAACAAGCTAGGAGGTTTAAAAATGGATTTAGTATCAAAACTAAGTAATAACTTAGCACTAAATATAAACCAGCACATGAAAAAAGATGATGAGGAATTTGAAAAATTAAAATATGGTTTAACTGTGCTTCTTATAAATATAACCAAAATGACAGTTTTACTTATTGCAGCATTTACCCTTGGAATATTTAAATATACTTTTTTATACCTTTTATGTTTTGTGATTATAAGATCTTTTGCTTTTGGAGTTCATGCAGAAAAGAGTTTAAATTGTACCTTATCAAATTTAATAATATTTCTTGGTGGTACTTATTTAAGTAATATTTTAAGACTAGACAATTATGGAATAACGATAATATTCATGTTAAACCTTTTACTTTTGTATAAATACGCACCAGCAGATACTAAAGCTAGACCTATTGTAGGTAAGAAATTAAGGAGAAAATTAAAAATAAAAGCATTAATTTCAGCATCAGTACTAATGATTATAGCTTTAATAGTACCAAACAATATGTGTAAAACCATAATAGCACTTGCAGTGCTTTCAGAAGGTTTATGTATAACCCCATTAACATATAAAATATTAAAAAAGGAGTATGATAATTATGAAAAATTTATTAAACAAGGTGTATAATTTAAAAAGAGGTTCATCTATGGTAATAGGTGCATTAGCTCTGATGATAAGTGTAACTTCAACTACTATGTGTTTTGGGTTTGGTTTTTATGAACCTGAAATACCGAAATCCTTATATATGAATGAAGAATAGAAAATAAAAGTTTTAACTTTTATTTTCTTTTTTTTATATATAAATTTCAAACGTTTCAAATATTAAATAATTATGATATAATAATCCCAAGATATACAAAAGGAGACATTTATATGGCATATATAATATTTACTTCTTTACTTTCTGGTTTAGCAGTTATATTTGTCCTTTATAATTTAAATCTAGTGAAATTAAATTATAAAGATTTAATTATATTAGGTGTACTAGCTCTTCCAATAATTGTTTTAAGCATTATAGTAAGGGAGGCGTTGTATATACCATTAATATTTATTACCTATGTTTCATACTTATTTATAAAAAATAGAAGGATAGTAATTAATATAATGAGTGTGGCAATGACTGTAATATTATTCTTAACTATTGATATGATGTGTGGTTATTCATTCTTAAATATATTTAATATATCTATAAAAGAATTATTCATAAATAAGTATCTTTATGTAATTCTTAACTTGACAGTATTTACTTTAACTTTTTTAATAAGTAAGATTATAGGAATACTTATTAAAAAAATAAATATATCTGAATACTTAGAAAAAGTAAATACTAAACTAACCATGTTAGTAGTAACAAATATAATAACTGCTGGTATAGTAATGTATGTTCTTGCAATGATAAATAAATATGTTAATACAAGCAAGGTTGTAGTTATATTAAACATTTTTTTATTTATTATCTACTTTATATCTACTATAAGTATATCAATTTTTTATGGTAATTATGCAAAAAAAGATATTTTACATAAGCATAGGCAAGAAGAATTTAATCAGCTTAAGGAATATACTAATAACCTTGAATATATGCATAATGAAATGAGAAAGTTTAAGCATGATTACATAAATATAATATCAACTATAAATGGATATATTGATGAAAAGAATATTAATGGATTAGAAAGATATTTTAATGAAAATATAATTCCTCTAAGTAAAAATATAAATAATAATAATAATAAACTTGGACTTTTACAACATATAAAAGTCACAGGTTTAAAAGGATTATTATCTTCAAAAATTGTACAAGCTCAAAGTAATGAAATTGATATATTTATAGATATAGCTGAAGATATTACTAGAATGGATATGGACATTATAGATATTTGCAGAATTATAGGTATTTTATTTGATAATGCTATTGAAGCTTCCATTAATTGTAGTGAGCCTAGTATAAAATTTGGAATTATAAATAGAAAAAATTCTGTAGTTATGGTTATCGTAAATTCTTGTAATATGAATACTCCACCTATATATAAAATGTTTGAGAAAGGTTTTTCAACAAAAGGAGAAAATAGAGGACTTGGACTTAGTAATGTTAAAGAAATAGTTGATAAAAAATATAGTAATGTATCCTTAAATACATCTATGGAAAATCAATTTTTTAAACAAGAATTAATTGTTAAATTTCAAGATGTTTTAAAAGAGAGTTCAGTTAATTATGATAATGTATCTAGCTATAATTATAATGCGTAAGGTAAATTTTAACGACATTTTAGAATAAAAGTCTCCTATTTCTATAAATGGAAGTTAATTACCCTAACAAAAGAAAACTTCACACTAGTATAAAATATCCTTCTGAAGTCGTTAATTCGGCACTTTAGGTGCCAGCTTTAATAAAAAATAGATAATTGCTATAATTTATTTGTTTGAATATGCTCAATTAAGAATTTTACATTACGGAAAGGGTGAAATTATGTTAAAGGTTGTTATATGTGAAGACAATAAAAGTCAACGTGAAAAAATAACTCAAATAGTGGAAAATACAATTCTTAGGGAAGAATTTAATATGGAGCTTGCTGTATCATCACAAGATCCAAATGAAGTATTAGCTTATATGGAAAATAATAAAAGTATGGTTGGAATATATTTTTTAGATGTAGATTTACATGCTTCTATGAATGGTATAAAGCTAGCTGAGAAAATAAGAGAATTAGATCCTAATGGATTTATAATATTTGTAACAACTCATTCTGAAATGAGCTTTTTAACCTTTGAATACAAGGTGGAAGCCATGGATTATATAATAAAAGATAATTATCAAAACATTAAAGAAAGAGTAAATAAATGCATAGCAAAGGCTAATAATCTTTATTATTCTAAAAATAATAAGGAGGATAAATTCTTTACTGTAAATTGTGATGATACTGTTTTAAATATAAGATTTTGTGATATATTATTCTTTGAAACTGCAGAGCAAGTACATAAAGTTAGAATACATCAAGAAAACAGACAAGTTGAATTTTATGGTACATTAAAGGATATTGAAGAAGGTTTAGATGATAGATTTTACAGATGCCATCGTTCTTTTATAGTAAATAAGGATAAGATAAATAGCATTGATAAAAAAGAAAGAATTATATACATGGTAAATGGTGAGCAATGCTTTGCTTCCACTAGATATATAAGAGGACTTGTGAAATAAAATGCAACAGAATTAAAAACACGCTATGAGCGTGTTTTTATATTATGTTATCTATATTTTAAGAGCCTGTACATCTAGGAATTTGCTATATAACCTTCCATTTGCGACGAGTTGTTCATGGGATCCGCTTTCAACTATAGTACATTACAAAGATCTTATCACAATTCTTAATTGTGCTTAAACGGTGAGCAATTATTATACAAAATTGTAAGCATCAAAGAATTGACGTATGGAATAAATCAATGTTTTCTGATAAACTAAATCCAGTAGTAAGCCGTAATGCTTCGCTACTGGATTTAGCTTTAATCTTTTTTATTATGAATATTTTTATTTTGGAGCCTAACTTCTTTAGGAAGATCCTTAGACCAAGGCATATATTTTAATAGCGTATCTTTATCAGTGATTTCCATAGTACATAGCATATCCATTAAGTATATAAGATACTTTTCTACTACTAATCCATTGGCTTTCGCCGTTTCTACTACGCTATAGATAATTGCACTGGAAATAGCTCCCTTAGATGTGTTACACATAAGCCAATTTTTTCTTCCTATAACAAATGGTTTTATTGCTCTTTTAGCTCCACTATTGTCTATCTCTATTGAACCGTCTGTTAAGAAAGTTCTAAAGCTAGGTAGTAGCTTTTTACTGTATCCTAAGGCTTGGCCTAGTGGGCTTCGTGGTAGAGCATTTTTTAGTTCAATATCAACATAATTTATAAACTCTTCAATAATAGGTGCTGATTTTTTAAGTCTTACTTCATAGCATTTTTTATAATAGTCAGCATCATTAAAATATGTTTCTTTTAGTTCTTTTTCTATTTTATAAAGTTGTTCGCAAAAATTAAACCCTATTAATGCTCTAGAATTTTTTAGGACCTCATCTTTAAGCTTTGAAACAATATCAAAGTATTTTCTCCTTATATGAGCTAAGCAATAAAGCCGCTTAACATTTTCAACCTGGTTATAACCAGTGTAGCCATCTGTTTGAAGAATTCTAGAAAAACCTTTTAAGAATTCTTTTGGGCATGAACCGGAGCGTGTCTTTTGATAGTAATATAAAATTATAGGGGTTTTAGACTCACCGGTTTTATATAGCCACATATATTTTTTAGCCTTAGAATCTTGGCCTTTTGAATCAACTACAACTACAGTTGTCTCATCAGCTTGAATATAATGGCTTTCTAATAGCTTTTCTTTCATTAGGTCGTAGACCGACTGAAATTCTTTTGCAGCACCAATTATCCAATTAGACAATGTTTGTCTAGAGATACTTGCTCCAAGCATATCAAAGTAAGTTTCTTGTCTATAAAGAGGTAGTGTATATTGATATTTAAGATTTATATAATATTGTAGAAACAGAAAGCTAGTCACATTAAAATATAAAAAAAGCTATAGGCATATTCCCAAGGAAGTAACTACTGTATTTCAATTTATCACTAACAATAAAAAATATTATGTAATTTTATGTATATTTATAGAGGAAATAGAGAGAGTGTTGTCTATAGGAAGTTTGTATTTGAATCGGTAATGTATATACAGTAATATAAATAACGTAGTCAGAAACAATATTTTACACATAGGAATAAATTGTATTTATACAATTTAAAAATAGTATGTAATGTTTATTATTTGTTGCTAAACTTAAACATTATATATGAAAAGAGTTAGCTTGTATGAATGGAAGTGAAATAATTGATAAAAATACAAAAACTACAGAAACAATTTGGTAGTACAGAGGTAATAAAAGGATTAGATTTACATATCAAAAAAGGTGAAATTTATGGAATTGCAGGTCAGAGTGGCTCAGGAAAATCTACACTGTTGAGATGTATTAATGGATTGATTACATATGATGGTGGTTCTATAAAGGTGGATAATAAAGAAGTTAAGGATTTCGATAAAAATCAGATTAGAATATTTAGAAAAGATGTAGGAATGATATTCCAACAGTTTTCATTGCTAGATAGATTATCTGTTTATGACAATATTTCTTTGCCTATGAAAATGTGGAAATATGAAAAAAAAGAAATTAATAAAAAAGTTGAAGAACTTGCAGAAATTATAGGTATTTCTGATAAGTTGAGTTATATGCCATATGAGTTGTCTGGTGGTCAGAAGCAGAGAGTGGCAATTGCAAGGGCATTAACTATGAATCCTAAAATTATATTATCAGATGAATCAACATCAGCTTTGGATCCTAAAACAACAAAGTCTATTCTTGGATTACTAGATGAAGTAAATAAAAAATTTGGGATAACAATTGTTCTTGTTACACATCAAATGGAGGTTATAAGGGAAATATGTGATAATGTTTCAGTTATGGAAAATGGGGTTTTTACGGCAGTAGGAAGTCCCAAAGATGTATTTTTTAATCAAGAGGACAGGCTAAAAAATTTATTAGGTGAAAATAGAATATCTTTACCTAGTGAAGGTGTTAATATAAAGCTTATGCTAAATCAAAACTCAGATGAAAAATATGCTATATCTGATATATCACATGTATTAGATACTAGAGTTATGATTGTTGATGGTGCTGTATATAAATTTAGAAATGGAGAATTTGGTAAATTTATTATTAATTTCGATAGAACAAAAATTGAATCGATTAAAAAGATATTAAATGAGAAACATATAGAATGGAAATTTTTATAGGAGGGCTTATGAATAAGGAAGCAGTTTTAGAATGGTGGAAATATTTTAGTGAATTAATAGCACCATCAACATTAGTTACTATAAAGATTGTATTTATAACTGTACTTATAGGTTTTGTAGTTGGATTTGCGCTATCTATTATATTGTATCTTAATTCACCAATGGGATTGAGACCAAATAAATTAATTTACAAGTTAATTGATTTTTTAGTTAATTTAACTAGGAGTATACCAATAATGATTTTGATTGTTGCAGTGTCACCTATAACTAGGAAAATTATAGGTACTTCAGTTGGTGCAAATGCAGTAATATTGCCATTAGCACTGGCTGCATCTGCATTTATTACTAGAACTTTATCTAATACATATAAGGATATAGACCCTCAACTAATTGAAGCTGCGAAATCTTTTGGTGCTTCAGATTTTCAAATTATTATGAATGTAGTTGTTAAAGAATCTGTACCAGCTATAATATCAGTTATAACACTAGCATGTGTTACCAATATTGCAGGATCTACCATAGCAGGAGCTGTAGGTGGAGGAGGCTTAGGTTCTATAGCATTGAATTATGGATATCAGAGTTTTAATGATGCAATACTATATACAGCTGTTATTATATTGTATTTTATGGTTCAAATCGTACAAATAATAGGGGATAAAATATACAAAAATAAAAAGTACTTAAAGGGAGGAAAAAGAAATGCTAAAGAAATTAAGAAAATTTGTAGTAATGTCAATGGTGGTAACATTAGCAATGTCAGCGATAGGATGTGGAAATAATAAAGTAGACAAAAAAGATGATGCCAGTAGAAAAAACATTAAGATAGGTGTAATGGCAATAACAGAGCCTATAGCTAAATTATTAAAGGATGCATTAAAGGAAAAAGAATATAATATAGAGATAGTAACTTATGATGGTAATCAATTACCTGCAACAGCGTTAAAAGATAATAGTATTGATGGAGTTATTTTAAATCATAATCCATGGATTCAAAAGTTTAACAAAGAAAACAATTGTAAGTTAGTGATGGTAGAACCTTATTTATATTATGGACAAACCAATTTATATTCTAGCAAATATAGGTCGGTTAAAGATATACCTAATAATGCAAAGATAACAATACAAGGTGATCCAGCTAATATGGATAGAAATTTAACATTCCTAGAAAGATTAGGATTATTAAAATTAGGTAAGAAAACAGGTGAGTTTTATTCTGTTATGGATATAAAAGATAATCCTAAAAACCTTAATTTAATTGAGGCTGAAATAACTGCAGTTACAAGGAGTTATAAAGATGTTGATGCAATGATTTCAGGTGCATCTATAGCTAAAAAAGGAGGAGTTCCTAAGGAGGATATAATTATAGAAGATGAAACATCTAAGGAATATCCATTAGGATTAATTGTTAGAGATGGTGATCAAAATTCTGAATGGGTTAAAGCTTGTAATGAAGTATTTCAAACTCAGGATTTTAAAGATAAATTTAATAAAGAGTATGATGGAAGCTATACATTATTTAAAGAAAAGTAACTTATTCTTTATGTAAGCAAATAAGTAAATCGATATAAAAATGAAAGGAAAAAGGTATATTAAATAATATATCATGTAATTAAAAATGAAGAAAACCCCAGCAGAGTTAGATGAATTGTTTAAACGTGTATTAGACTTAAATAGAGAAATAGTAGGAATAAAATTTTTACATGATGAAGCACAATACAATGAGGCCAATGCCTTGGATATTAAAGGTAAAATAAGATATTGTGTTTTGGTTAAATCAGCTTCTTTAGGTCATGCATTAAAAATAAGAGGTGAGAATTGCAGTTGCCAAGGTGCAAGTAGAACACTTGGTTTTATAAAACCTAATAAAAGGTATTCTTCAGGATTAACATATATGGATTTTCAATTTTATGAAAGTATGTCCATTTCATATAAAACAGTGCAAGAGATAGAGAGTATCCAGCATTGCCCTATAGGTATAATGGCTAAACCACTATATATGTATAAGGAGAGTACTCCAGATGTTGTTATTGTAGTTACAAAGGCATATAATGCAATGAGAATATCACAAGGTTATACATATAAGTTTGGATTGAAAAAAAATTTTACCTTTGCTGGTAATCAAGCATTATGCTTTGAATCAACCACAATCCCATATAAAAATAGTGATATGAATATCTCTATGCTTTGCGCCGGAACAAGACATTATGCTTCGTGGAACGATGAAGAGCTTTGTTTAGGGATTTATTATAATAAATTCCAGGATATCTTAGATGGTGTTATTAATACAATAAATACAATTGAGCCTAATGATAAAAAGAATAGAATTATAAATAAAAATGGTAGTGACTTAGTTGATGGGTATAGGGTAACGCTAAATAGTGCATATTATCTAGGAAATAAGACTGAGAGTATTTACGAAAAATAAATATTAATAATATTTTGTGAACATAAATTACTTTGGCATAATTGTGAAGCAATGAATTTTCATTATTTGAAAAACAGGTGTTTGTCAAGCGGGTTGTCGCATAAACAGAAATTTAGCACTTAAATTCCAGTAAAAATTATATTTTTACTGGAATTTATATATTTGTAAAGTAAAAAGCAGGTTCTTTCGAGAGTCAGTTTATTATATGCTATACTCTAAGTATGGTCACGGAGATAATCTAGCCATTCTTTCAATTTTATACCCTTGGGCGGATTTAAGGCATAAGTTCCATGTTGACCATATGTTCCCTAAGAGTGAATTTACAGCTAAGAAATTAAAAGCTAAGGGGATACCTGAAGATGCAAGGCTCCAGAATAAAAATATTCATAATAAAAATGAAAAAGCTAATAAATAGAGGTGGTAATATTATGTTAAGGTTAGTAAAACCAGATAAAAAATATGAGATGCAGTATAGAGAGATGATGGATGAGTGGTACACCGTAGGCGAGAAAATTGTACCCTACAGCATACGAAGATTGGACTATAAAAATTTTGATGAATACTTGAATGGGTTTGAGGAAGAGAAAAATGGCTGTTTGTATGGTGGCGTTCCAGCAACTACATTATGGGCATACCATGATGAACGTGACATTATCGTAGGAGCTGTAAGTATCAGGCATTGCTTGAATGAAGAACTTCTTAAAAATGGTGGTCATATAGGTGATGGTATTAGACCATCAGAAAGAAAAAAGGGCTACGCTACCAAAATGATAGCCTTAGCATTAGAAGAGTGTAAAAAACTGAAAATTCATAGAGTACTTATGGTTTGTTCCAAGGATAATATAGGTTCGGGGAAAAGTATAATCAATAATGGAGGTGTTCTTGAAAATGAAATTATATATGAAGATGGAACTATTGACCAACGTTATTGGATTGACTTAGGGGTATAATTTTGAAACATGTTAGTTATTTCTACTTTTTCGCAAAAACTATTGACTATCACCTTGGGTGCTAGTTTATGATTATTTTGAGGTGATAGAGATGTTAATTAATGAAACTAGCAAAGTAACTAACTTAACCAAAAAAGCAATTGAGTATTATATAGAACAAGAATTAGTTTTCCCTACTATTTTAGAAAATGGATACCGAAAATTTAGTGAAGAGGATATAGAACAGTTAAAAAAGATTTCTATTTTTCGTAAACTTGGGCTTAGTATAGAAGAAGCTAAAGCAGTGCTTGCTGATGAAACTGATGATACGCTACAAAAGCTGTTAGTTCAAAAGGAACTGAATATTCAAAGAGAGCAAGCAAAGAAAGTTATTATGGATAAGCTTTGTTGTGGTAAGGAATATTCTGAAATAAGTATGGATATAGAAGTAATTGAGAAAGGTGCAACAGTTACGGAAAAACTTATAGATGCGTTTCCTGGGTATTATGGCAGATTTATTTGCCTTCATTTTGCTCAGTTCTTAAATGAACCTATTACTACAGCTGAACAGCAATCAGCATATAGGGAAATTATAGGATTTTTAGATAATGTGCCATCACTTAGTTTTCCTGAAGATTTGCAAATATTTTTAATTGAAAGCACAAAGCATATTGGTACAAAAGATATTAACGATATCATAGAAAACACAAAGCAATCCATTAAAAATCCAGAAAAGTTTTTATCTGAAAACAAGTGTTTTTTAGAGCAATACATAGAATTTAAGCAATCAGATCAATACAAGAATTCACCAGTGTATAAAATTCAATCTTTGATGAAAGAGTTTAACAAGAGTATTGGTTACTACGATATATTCATACCAGCCATGAAGAAACTAAGTATTTCATATGCAAATTATTATAGACAAATGGAGCTCGCAGGGGAAAAACTTCTTTCTCAATATCCTGATATAGAAAAACTTGATAGATAAAAGCAAATAGATTAATAATTTTCATGGGATTTTAAATAGATTAGATAGCTTTCTGTGTTTTAGGTAAATGAAACAGGGGTTTATAGCAAAAAGAGTAGTATTTTGCTGTTTTTTTGATAAGTTAAACATATAATAATCGTAAAAGAGATGTAAATTATTAAATTTTTTTATTTGATTATTTTACGTTTAACCAATATAATAATATTTAATGATAACTTTAATAAGTAAGGGGTATGATTATGAGCAACAGTAAATTAGATACAGATGATATCTATGAAATATTGAAACAGAGAATCATTCATCTTGAATATGGATCAGGGCAAGTTCTAAATGAGGTAGATGTAGCTGATGAGTTTAATATTAGCAGAACACCAATTAGAAGGGTATTTCAGCTATTAAATAATGATAAACTTTTAAACATAGTACCAAGGTTTGGGGCTCAAGTCACTCCTATAGATTTTAAACAGATGAAATCTATTTTTGAAGTAACTAGGGTGTTAGATCCATTTGCTGCAAGACTTGCTGTTGAAAGAATAAGTGATGAAAGTCTTGTTGAACTTGAAGAAATAATATCTAGACTTGAGAGTTATAATATAAGCAAAGATTATCAAAATGCTATAAATGATGATGAACGTTTTCATAATATTATTTTTTCATCCTGTGGTAATCCTTGGCTACAGGATATTTTAAAGTCATTACATTACCATACAGAAAGATTATGGCATTATTGTGAGCAGTATTTTGATAGTATTGATCTTTTTAGTCATACCCTTGGGAAGGTATTAGAAGGTATAAAGGAAAAAGACTTGGATAAGGTGGAAAAGTATTCGAGAGACCATATAGATGAATTTGTTCTCAAGATAAAAAAAGAAATGCTATAGGGAATTTCAAAAAGCTCTAATTTCGAACGAGTATAGTCGTTCCAAATCAGAGTTTTTTATTTTTTGAAAATTTTCAGAATTTTATTAAAATACACTTGAAATACATAAAGAATACGTGTAGAATAATAAATAGAAACAGGTAAAAAACATTTAACAAACTGAATCAAAAAAAGAAAGAAGGTGGAAAGGGGTAAATTTTTAATGATAATACAAAAATTATTATTGGTGACATAGATGGCATATTAGGACTAGCCATAGAAGAATGTATAAAATATTGATAATAGCAATATGGAAGGAGATAAACAAATGGGAAGCAAGATAAATTATCAGATAGTAACTAATAATCCAACTGTAAAAAACAATTATGAAGAAGTAATCTTTATTGAAGGTGGCTTTGAAGATGTGTTATTTAAGGTTAGAGATTTAGTTCATTCAGGTTTTGAACTTATCAATCATCCTTTAGGAGCAAGTATCAGAATGTTTTTCTCCCCATATCGTTCAATTATAATTGGTGAGAAATTACAAAAGATAAATGATATTCATGTAGAAACAATTGAAAACAGCATATCAAACTATAAAAAACATATGAAAGTTAGAAAACCAGATATAGTAAATGCTGAAGACTATGCTTTAATTGATATCGAACTTTTAAAATCCTCATTAGAGGAGTTTGAAAGAATTTATAATTAAAAATTAAAAATAAAGTGGAGGTGCTTTCCTTGAAACTTGAACTTAGAAGAATCCATATCAAGGATATTCAACTTGGTAATGAAACAAGTGTAAAAAATGGGGTTTTAACAGTAAACCAAGAGGAACTAATTAGCAAACTTAAAGAAGATGAAAGAATTAAGGAAGTAAAGCTTGATGTAGCTAGACCTGGAGAAAAGGTAAGAATTATTCCAGTAAAAGATGTTATTGAGCCAAGAGTAAAAATTGAGGGAACAGGAAATGGTTTCCCAGGAGTATCCACTAAAATAGCTCAATTAGGAGAAGGAAAAGTAAATGTACTTTACGGTGCCGCTATTGTTACTGTAGGGGATATTGTAGGATTCCAAGAAGGTGTAGTTGATATGTGGGGTGAAGGTGCAAAATGGACTCCATTTTCAAAGACTTTCAACCTAGTAGTAGATATTGTACCTGTAGAAGGATTAGCACCACATGTTCATGAAACAACTGTTAGATTAGCAGGACTTAAAGCAGCAGAATTTGTGGGGGAAGCTGGAAGAAGCATAGAACCAAATGAAGTTTTAACCTATGAAATAGGTAGTCATGAAGAGGAAGGAAAAGCATATCCCCATTTACCAAAGGTTGCATACGTGGAAATGCTTATTTCTCAAGGATTACTACATGATGGATATATTTATGGAGTTAACAGCCAATTAATATTACCAACTCTTCTACATCCAAATGAAGAGCTAGATGGGGCAGTAATCAGTGGTAACTGTGTTGCAGCATGTGATAAGATAACTACTTATCAACATCAAAATAACTCAGCAATTCTTGATTTATATGCTCAACATGGTAAAACTATCAACTTCTTAGGTGTAATACTTACTCCAGAGTTAACTACTCTTGAAGGTAAATTTAGAACTTGTGATTACACAGCAAAATTATGTAAGAACTTAGGTGCAGATGGAGTTATTATATCTGAAGAAGGTTATGGTAATCCAGACTCTGACTTACTAATGATTTGTAAGAGATTAGAAGACTCAGGAATAAAGACAGTATTAATAACAGATGAATGTTCAGGATGGGATGGAATGAGCCAACCATTGGCAGATACAACTAAAGAAGCAGTAGCAGTAGTATCTACAGGAAATGTTAGCCATGTAGTTACATTACCACCAGCTGATAGAGTAATAGGAAATGATAAAGCAATTGCAACTTTAGCAGGAGGTTGGGAAGGCTGCTTAGAAGAAGATGGAAGCTTGAAATGCGAATTAAATGCAGTAATAGGGGCTACATCAGAAATCGGATATCATAACTGTACAGTTAAATTATATTAACTAGCTTAGAAAGGAGGAAGAAATATGAAATTCAAGGTATTATATTATGTTAATCAATTCTTTGGTCAAATAGGTGGAGAAGAACAAGCTGGAATAAAACCAACTTTTAAGAATGAAAATATTGGACCAGCATTAGGGTTTAATGGTCTTCTTGGAGAAGAAGGAGAAGTAGTAGGAACATTAATTTGTGGTGATAACTACTTTAATGAAAATAAAGAAGAAGCTTTAGAATATATAATGAAAGTAATAAAGGAAGAAAATCCAGATATGGTTGTTGCAGGACCAGCTTTTAATGCAGGAAGATATGGAATGGCATGTGCTGGAGTTGCTAATGTTGTAGTGGATGAGTTGGGAATTCCTGTGATAACAGGTATGTATATAGAAAACCCAGGTTTAGATGTATGTAGATCTAAGGCATTAGTTGTAAGTGTAACAGATTCAGCAGCTGGTATGCGTAAGGCATTATCTGTAATGGCTAAATTGACAACTAAATTAATGAAAAATGAGGAGATAGGTCTTCCAGAGGAAGAAGGATATATTTCACAAGGTAAGAGACTTACTGTTTTATCAGATAAGAGAGGTTCACAAAGAGCAGTAGAAATGCTAATAACTCGCTTAAATAATGAAGAATTTAAAACAGAATTACCAATGCCAGTATTTGATAGGGTAGAGCCTGCAGCAGCTGTTAAAGATTTAAGTAAAGCGACTATTGCTTTAGTAACTAGTGGTGGTATGGTTCCACATGGTAACCCTGATAGAATCCAATCAGCTAGTGCTCAAAAATGGGGTAAATATGATGTAAGTGGTAGAGATGCGCTTACAGGAGAATATTGTACAATTCACGGTGGATTTGACCCTGTATATGCAAATGAAGTTCCTGATAGAATAGCACCTCTTGATATGTTAAAAGAATATGAAAAAGAAGGGGTTATCAGTAATGTATTTGAATATTTCTATACTACTACTGGTACAGGAACATCTGTTGGAAATTCAATAAAATTTGGTACTGAAATAGGAAAAGAACTTAAAGAAGCAGGAGTAGATGGCGTTATACTAACATCAACATGAGGAACTTGTACACGTTGCGGTGCAACCATGGTAAAAGAAATTGAAAGATATGGTATCCCTATAGTTCATATGGCTACTATAACTACAATCTCCGAATCAGTAGGAGCCAATAGAATTGTTCCAACTATTGCAATTCCTTATCCAGTTGGAAATCCAACTCTTCCAAAGGAAGAAGAATATAGATTAAGAAAGAAAATGGTTGAAAGAGCATTAAAAGCATTAAGTACTGAAGTAACAGAAGCTACTCAATTCTAAGAGAAAATTCCATTATAAAAAGATAAAGGGGCCGTATCTGGCCCTTTTTTCCTAGAATAATAGGACAAGTTACTATTAACAATGATAGGAGATGGTAATTATGGAAAAACAGAAAGTAAGCTGGGGAAGGGTTATGACGTACGCTGGTGCATTTATAGCATTTTTGATAGGCTCTGGATTTGCAACAGGTCAAGAGGTATTACAGTATTTTAGTTCCTATGGTTATTTAGGAATATTAGGAGTAGTAGTAGTATTTTTATTATTTCTATATGTAGGTGTGGATTTTGTAACTGTAGGCCAAGATCAGAAATTTCCAAAAGGCAGCGATATATATAAATATTACTGTGGGAATATAATAGGAAGTTTCTATGATTATTTCTCTGTTGCATTTATTTATATGTCATTTATAGTTATGATAGGAGGAGCAGGTGCTACTTTAAATCAACAATATGGACTTCCTACATTTGTTGGTGGAATAATGATGGGCATATTAGCAGCAGGAACAGTAATATTTGGTTTGGGAAAAATAGTAGATATAATTGGTAAAATAGGACCAGCTATAATATTCCTAACAATTATTTTAGGAATATCTGCTATAGTAAAAAATCCACAGGGGTTAGCTTCAGCAAATGAAGTAATACCAAAACTTAATTTATTGAAGGCATCCTCTAATTGGTTTTATGCAGCTGCTTCATATGTAGGTTTTTGTATGCTATGGCTAGCAGGATTTATGACATCTATGGGTGCATCAAGTGAAAGTAAAAAGGAATCTGTTATTGGTGTAGCCTTAGGTGCAGTAGGATTTAGCGTGGCATTAGCAATTATCACATTAGGTATACTTGCAAATATTGAACAATTAGCTGGTTCAATGGTGCCATCATTAATATTAGCTAAAAATATAAATTCAACATTGGCTATTATATTTTCATTTATAGTAGTAGCTGGTATATATACAACAGCAGTTCCACTTTTATGGCAAGTAGTTGCTAGATTTTCAGAAGAAAAAACCAAAAAATTCAGAATATTGACTATATTCCTAGCTGTAATAGGAGTATTTATTGGTTTAAAAGTTCCATTTGATAGACTGGTAAATATAATATATGTAATAAATGGGTATGTAGGTATTATCCTATTAGGATTTATGATAATAAAAACTATAAAAACCAAATTGGGTCGTAGGTAAAATTAAACTTTACACTATTAAATAGAGCATAGCAAAAATGACTAAAACTAAATCCAGTAGCAAAGCCTTACTGCTTACTACTGGATTTAGTTTATCAGAAAATATTGCATTATTCCATACGTAAATTATTTGGCACTTACAAATAACTTATTTTACACCATGCATTTCTAACTTTAATCTGTCAAAATATATCTCCATAAAATTAAGTCTCTCTCTTCCAATTTCTTTTGCTTTTTGAGTATATAATTTATCTGGAATTTTTTTAAACTTTACCTCATATTCAATAAAAGGTGTATGTTTCGAAACATCCTTTAATCTTCCATTTTCAACAGTATTAGATTTGAGATAATCATTTAATGGTTCATTTCCAGTTAGTCTTTGTCCAAACTGTCCTGCTAACATAAAAGTACGAGCAATTCCACTTGCCCCTATAGCATCTAGTTTATCCGCATCAAATAGTATTTTTGCTTCTATTGAATTAGGTTCATTTCCAGTTCGGAATCTATGTGCTACAATACAGTGCTTTATTTTCTCAATTTTATCTTCTTCATATTCTAAATTTCTTAGTATATTCTCTGCAATTACACTGCCTAAAACAGCATGGTCAACTTCCCTATATATGTATTATGCACAGGGAAGTATGTTTATAAAATTAGGTATATTATATTTATTATTTATATAAAATATTAGTAGTCATTAAATAGTTAAATTTATATCCAATCCATTCACTAATATTAATAGCATGTTTGTTTGTAGGATGATGACATACAAGCACCCTATCAAAATCAACAGTCTCTAATAACCTCTTATACATAGATGCATAGAGCCATTTTCCTAAACTCCTTCCTCTATAGGAGCTTTCAACTCCAATCATAAATTGGTAAGGAAAACGAGGAGCCTTTTGTATGTAATAATTGCAAGTTCATAATGTTGAGTTATATTTTCTTGAAGCAATTGAGTTATAGCCTTAAGCATAGCTTTATCAATTGGTGAATCGCATAGATTAATATTTAATTTATATTGTTCTTCTCCATTCTAGTCAGCAGCTTTACGGCAAGTAATCATTCCGTAAATTAACGAATCCTTTTCAAGTACAAATAATTCATTATCAATTCCATTAAGAGATGATAAATATAAAGCTTTATAATCTTCAATACTTTTATAGGTATCTAAAAAATTATATTTTTTTGTTATATTCTTATTGGTTAAATATAAGTTTTCAATTTCATTTGTTGAGAAGTTATTATAGTTAATTTTATAAATTTTACACATCATCTATTCACCTCTGTATTTTGTATTTTAACCAATATATAACATTGTAGCATATTTTTTTTAGGTTAACAATAAGTTTTATGGATAAATATGGTGCGTATAAATCTTGTGACTGTAAAATTAAATTTTTGTTGTCCCCTTTATTCACAAAATTGTATTTAATAACTAGCTATTTTGAGAAAAATAGGGACACGAGGAGTTTAGTGTATCTATTTTCTTGGGAAGATGATAATAGTGGATTAATTGCAGTTACTGAATATTAGCGCCATATTATATAATTGAATCAGGAAACAGTGTTAATTTATGGTGTATAAATTTTTATGAGCATTAATAATAAGTTTTAAAGAATTTTAGGTTAATTTAACTTGACAGTAATGCAAGTAATAAGTTAAATTATAGTTAATACTTTTAAATTATAAATTAGGAAAGGGCAAGGTATTTATAGAAATGCGTATATAACCAATTAATTATTAATATAGGATGAAAACAATATAGAATTTAAATTAACCTTAAATAAGGTTTTATTGTTGTACATTTTATCTAATTTAATTGGTGGATAGTATTTTTATAGTTGTTAATAACTTGCTTATATATTTCTTAATTATATTTAAAATATTAATAATTAGGATTATGCTTATATGTTGCTATAGTGAATATTTTAAAATCTTTACCATAGCTTCAGTAATGTTATTAATAGAGAATTGCTATCCTCCTTAAATAAAAGGAGGTTTTTTTATGTTATTGATTGAATGTAATAAGATTAAAAAATATTATGGTAATAGATTGATATTAGATATAGAGAATTTAAAAATCTATTCTCAGGATAGAATAGGAATCGTAGGGGTAAATGGAGCAGGGAAAACTACTTTAATTAACATATTGAGTCATAGGGTAGAGCCTGATGAAGGCATTGTTAAGTTATATGAAAAAGCTGAATATATAACACAGCTAATAAAGTCTCCAGATTGTAAAAACATTAGTAGTGAAATGGCTTCGAAATTTGGTATAAATACTACTTGGGATGAGCAGATGAGTGGTGGAGAAAAAACAAGATTTAAATTAGCTTCGGCTTTAGATAATGAAAGTTTAATATTATTTGCAGATGAACCTACCAGCAATTTAGATATAGAGGGTATTGAAATAATTGAAGATAAGTTTTATAAATATAAAGGTAGCTTAATTATAATTTCTCATGACCGTAGTTTTTTGGATAAGTTATGCAATAAGATTCTAGAAATTGAAAATGGTAAGATTAAAATATATAAAGGAAATTATAGTGAATATAAAAGACAAAAGATTCAAGAAAGAGATAGAGAAAAATTTGAGTACGAAAAATATATTCATGAAAAAACACGTCTTGAGGGTGTTATTAATGAAAGCAAACAGAAGGGGAAAAGTATAAAAAGTTCACCTAAAAGGATGGGGAATTCTGAAGCTAGACTTCATAAGATGGGTGGACAAAAAGCAAAGGCCAGTCTTGAGAGGAAAGTTAAAAATTTAGAAAAAAGAATTGAACACCTTGAGGTAAAAGAAAAACCTAAAGAAGAAACAAAAATAAACATAGATATTTTAGACACAAATAAGCTCTATAGTAAAATTATTATAGAAGGTAAGAAAATCAATAAAAGGTTCGGCGATAAAATTATATTTAAAAACGCTGAATTTAATATTTATAATGGTGCTAAGATAGCATTAATAGGTCCAAATGGATGTGGAAAAAGCACCTTAATCAATATGATAATAAATAGTGATAATCCTATAAAGATTGCTCAAGGAGCAAAAATTGGATATTTTAGCCAAAATATGAGCATATTAAACAGCAACTTAAGCATCATAGATAATGTAATGGAAAGTAGCATTTATCCAGAGAATTTTGCAAGATTATTGCTTGCTAGACTTTCATTTAAAGGAGAATCAATATATAAAAAGGTTAGTATATTAAGTGGTGGAGAATTAGTCAAGGTTTCCTTTGTAAAAATATTTTTGCAAGATATTAATTTACTAATACTAGATGAGCCTACTAATTATTTAGACATAAATTCCTTGGAAGCAATAGAAGAGAGTCTTAAAGAATATGATAAAACATTGATAATTGTTTCTCATGATAGAAAATTCATAAATGCTATTGCAAATCAAATAATGGTAATAGAAGATAGTAAAATAAAAATGTTTATGGGAACTTACAATGAATATTTAAATAAAAAGGATAAGGGACTAAATAATAGAGATGAAATTCAAAAACAGATTATTATACTTGAAAATCGACTATCAGCAGTTATAGGAAAGTTATCAATAAAGTTAAAAAAAGAAGATTTAGAAATTTTAGACAAGGAGTATTATGAAATAGTGGGTAAACTAAAAAATCTAAAAGATACTAAATAAGTATCACCAATAAGATGAAGGAATTACTCTATTATGATGAAGTTCATGGAAAGAGTGGTTCAGGATATGAATATATTTGAAATTATAAATTATCTACACTTAGTATCAGAGATTCAGTAAGTATCTTTAGTTAGCTATTCTACTGAACATAGCAGTTGGTATATTATATTTGTTTAAAAAGATCAAAGGGTTATATAGAAATAAGGGGGAATTTTAAAATGAAAAATCCAATAGCAACTTTAAAAATTAAAAAGGGTAAAACTATAAAGATGGAGTTATATCCAAGTGAAGCTCCAGAGTCAGTTAAAAATTTTATAAGTTTAAGTAAAAGAAAGTTTTTTGATGGTTTATATTTTTGGAGGGTAGAGAATGGCAAGTTAATACAAAGTGGATGTCCTGATAATGATGGGGCAGGTGCTTTAGAATATTGTATTAAGAGTGAATGTAAAAATAATGGGGTTAATAATAATTTAAGATTTACAAGAGGAACTGTAGGCTTAGGAAGATTTGAGTACAATACAGAAAATAGTGACTTTTACATTGTTTTAGTAGATACACCTAAGCTGGATGATGAATATGTTGCTTTTGCTAAGGTAATTGAAGGTATGGATGAAGCTGATAGAATTGGTAATGTAGAGACGGTTGAAGATGGATTTTTACATAGAGCTGTAGAGAAGGTTTACATTGAAAGTATTACTGTAGAGACTTTTGGAGTTGAATATGGGGAACCAGAAAAATTAAAAGGATTTACGAAGGCGGAAATTGTAGCAAAAATGGAAGCTGTTATGGAAGAACGCAAAAGAACAGGGTTTAAGGTAATATAGATAAGAATATATTAGTTAAATAATGTTCAACTTTATACTTAATTGAATATCCTATATATATGATTACTTATTTAGGGGAGGCTATTAATGGGTATCAAAACTAGCCCTTTTGTTGCAGCAGCACCTAGCCTTATTAAGCGTCCAGGATTTCCTTATGGTCTTGATAAGGAAAATATTTTGCAAATGATTAAAGAAACATATAGCGATCGTCCTAAAATGCTTAAAAATTTTGGCAATACTTTTTTCTATCAATATATATCTGAAGCCTTCTCAGAATGGTTCCTTCAATTAGGATTTCAGGCAGCAGGATGGGCAACAACTGCTATTGAAAATACTTGGATAAATGAAGTGTTATTTTCAGATTTAGGAACAATAAATGTTCCCACTTTAATCATACATGGAATTCATGACAAAGTTGTTCCATTTGAACTAGGTGAAATCCAAAAACAATGCATTAGAAACTCAAAACTTATACCATTTAGGTATAGCGGACATGGATCCTTTTATGATCAACGTGAGGAATTTAACGAAGAATTAGTAAAATTTATAGAATGTTAGTTTGCTTTTCTAATTTCTTTTTATTCTTTTTAGTTAATTGTATATAAGCCCATATATAGAGTGGTTGGCTATATCTTACCACGAAGGTTTTTATACCATTTTGAAGGTGCATTCTTTAAGTATGCACCTTTAAAATGTTTTGTTATCTGATGTTGTAGTTCTTTCACTATATAATTGCATAAGATTTATCTTCTCATATACTCTCATCAATAACTTCTGTTCCTTTAAAATGTTTTTACCAAAATTAATTAAGAATCAAATTTTTGACATTAATATCTAATTATATGGAAAAGTAATAATAATACATATATAATATAACTGTAGGTAAAATTGGAAATGCCAATATTGCTACTGCAAGCAACAATTCCTGCATCTTGGAATGAAATTAGGACTATATTAGTAGAAGAATTTCAAAAACGTACTAATTCTTTGGTAAAAAGAGTAGAAGCAACACATCTACTTCATTGGGACAACCCTTGCCTAATAGCAGATGAAGTAATAGAGTGGATGAAATAAATTTTATTATCAGACAGAATGGTCAGTTGGAATGTTTTTTTAGGTTTAAGGATAAATAAAATAAGTAAACTAAGGCTATTATTTCAAATAATGATTAACTTAAATTATGTTATAACTTCATTTAACATATAAAGAAATAATTTTAAGATAATTAAAAATATGGAGTTATGGAAGCTTATTTAAAAATATATTAGTAAATTGTAGTATAAATTACAAATTTAGATATTATAAATCTTACAGAGAAAGAAGGAATTTTAATGATTTATGAAGTTGATATTAATTCAAGAGAGAAATTATATTCAATATTTAAAGATATGAAAGATACCATGATTCTTTCATATCTTCAAGGACATATGGGGGTTGCCTGGGTTGATGATGTTGAAAATCCTACAGTTGCACAAATACTAGTTGGCATCTTTGTATTCTATGCTGGAGATCCCAATGCAAAGGTTGTTGAAGAGTTACTGTTGAATATTCCAGAAAATATTTTAGTTATTGTAAATACAGATGAATGGAAAAATCGCATAGAAACTGTTCATAAAGGACGTATAGAAAAATTCCAAAGATATGCATTTAAAAAGAATTATGAGTATTTAAAACGTGATAAGATGGAGGGGTTTTTATCAAAATTGCCAGAAAGTTATGAACTAAAAAGAATAGATAAATCTATAGCTTCTGAAACATCTTTTCAAAATCTTTCAGAAGATTTCACAAGTCAGTTTGAGTCCATAGATGACTATATCAATAAAGGGGTAGGGTATTGTATTTTACACAATGGACAAGTTGTCTGTGGAGCATCATCATATAGTGTTTACAATGATGGAATTGAGATTGAGGTTGATACTCATCCAGCTCATAGAAGAAAGGGATTAGCTACTGTGGCGTCTGCAGCGTTAATCTTAGATTGTCTTGATAAAGGAAAATATCCTAATTGGGATGCAGCTAATCTTGATTCTGTTAGTTTAGCAGAAAAGTTAGGTTATGTTTTAGAAGAACCATATGATACATACTATATAAATTATATATGGAAAGCATCAGTATGATGAAGTATTCCTGGATATTCTTGATGAAGAGTTTAAGGATTCTATAATTGAAAAACAATTAAAAAAGTAGAGATATTAAGTTAATAGATGAATATTTAAAGTTGATTTAACATAATATTACATTTGTATAAGCAAGTATGTCTATGATTTTCAAGTAGATAAATAATGATGTTAATTTTACCAAATTTGAGGAGGATTAAATATGAACTTTAGTAATGAAGAATATGTAAAGAATTTAGCATATGTAGAGGCTCTGTTTACATTAGGTGGATTAAGTGAATGTGGAAAATCATCTGCTGGAAAGCATCTTGAAACATTAGGAATAAAAAGACAAAAAATAATTAAAATTGAAAGAGAAATGATGGAAGACATTGGTCTTGACTTGTCAAATGGAATGAAAAATGATTATTTTGTTGAATTATATAAATATAACCAAGAACAAGTTTTTACAGAATTTTTATTTAGGTTAATTGAAAAAATGAAAATGGAAAAGGTTACAAAAGTAGCAATAGAAAGTTTGTATAGAGCACCTTTAGGCGAGTTTCTAAAGAGAGAATTAGGAGATAGGGTTGCAAATATTTATATCGAAGCACCTATTGAAGTTCGTGCATATAGAGAAATGTTGAAAATAAATAAAAAAGTAGAAGCTGAAGGCGAATGTGAAATAACTTTAGAGGAGATGCTTGAAAAAGTTAAAGAAAGTCATCTTTTTAAAGAAAAACATAACGCTAAAGATGTTATTAATATTGCAGATTATGTTGTTGATAATTCAGATAATGTACCATATGATGAATTTTTAAAACAAATAACTTATATATCTGAAAAAACAATAAATACTAGGAAATAAAAATTTGATTATTATATAATTTATAACTTTTTTAAATATGTTCCTAATAAAATTTATCAAATCCAGTAAATATGACTAGCGAAATTTTTAGATGAGATTAAATATAAATTTGAGTTATATAAAAAGTAAAAGAGGGATAAGACTGATGTATAAGTTTGGAGCTATAATTAATGGTAAAGAAAAAGAGTTTAAATATAATGATATATGGAGCATTGAAGAGGGTGAATCATTTAAGAGATTGGTAATTGCGCCTAAGAATAATCATATAGATAGAATTTCCATGTCCTCATGTACATAGATATAACGAGGAAAATGATATGCTTCAAGAAAAAATATTAAACCATTGGGAATGGATAAGAACTCCTCTACAAGATGGGGATGATTATTAAGTATATGATGAGAAATGAAAAATATTCAATTGAAAGAAGGGAAAAGTATCTATGGCTAAAGTTATTATTTCGGATTTAGATGGAACACTATTGAGAAGTGATAAAACAGTCTCAGGTTATTCTGTTGACATTTTAAAAAGGTGCCAAGAGGCTGGTAATCAACTTATGTTTGCTACTGCAAGACCTCCAAGGGATATATATAAGTATATGCCCTATGAGTTAAAGAATGATATTATTATTTGTTATAATGGTGCACTTGTAATTAAAGGTAATGAAATTTTATATAAGAAGGAAATATCTAAAAAAACTATCTTAGAAATTATAGAGATAGCAAAAAGGTATAATCTCAATAATATTTGTATTGAAATAAATGATAAGCTTTATTCAAATTTTGATGTTACTGATTACTTTGGTAAGATCCCCTGTGAAGTTTTAGACTTAGAAACATTAGAGTTTGAAGTAGCTTTTAAAGTTATTATTTGTACTAACCAAGTAATAAATTCAGAATTACTTAGATATTTACCAAAAGACTGTAGAGGGGTAATTACAGACAATGGTACATTGTGTCAAATAATGCATTCAGAAGTTTCAAAATGGAATAGTATTAAATATGTTATTAATTATCTTAACTGTAGAATATCGGATGTAATTGCCTTTGGAGATGATTATAACGATTTAGAAATGATAGAAAACTGTGGTATAGGTGTTGCTATGGAAAATGCTATGGATGAATTAAAGGCTGTTGCTAACTTTGTAACAAAAAGCAATGATGAAGACGGGGTTGCGATATTTTTACAAAATAATATAGATAGCTAGTTTTAGTATTGAGAACTAGCTATCTATTTTCTTTTATTTATAATAGTATGTAGTATAAATCTAGAATAAAAGAACTATGTAATGAATTAGAAGAGGTAAATAATAGTTTTATAATAATTAAAGAAACTTTCAAAAATATAACTTAAATACCAAAAAATAATTCTAATAATATGCAAAATATTGCGGTATCAGTTCAAGAACAATCAGCATCAACAGAAGAAATCTCTACATCTATATCAAATCTTTCTTCAATTATAGTTAATTTAAATAATAATATATCTGGTTTTAAAGTGGAATAAAGAGAAATGGTTCTACAAAATAAACCAATAATAATAATTCAAAACTCCCTGCTTTATACTACATGGAAAGCAGGAAGTTTTTTTATGTTTAGCAAGCAATATTTTCAGGTTAGTATAGATATATAGATTTTATTTGTATTGGAAATAAATTTATTAACTAGTATAATAAATTATAAAAGGTCATTATACGTTTAATTTAAAACAAACGGAAAGTATTGAATTTAAAAGGTAACAATCTAACTTGCTATAAAGTACAGAACAAAGGAGTGAGAAAGATACAAAAGTTGTGTACTCAGGGAGATATGGTAAGGCCAGCATTAGAGCTTTTTAAGTGAATACCTTCAAATTATTGGTCATAAGATTGGAAATAGCAAAGTAAATTGCATAATACATAATCAATAAAATAAACAGTAAGGAGATGCAATAAAATTATGTGGGTTTTAGCATTTGTATCAATAGTTATAGGGATAGTATCAATATTAGGAATAGCTGTCATAGAAAATTTACTTAACTCAAATGTCATGCCATTGTCAATGATTAGTTATGGATTCCATGTAACATTATTTATATCAGCATTAGTATTGTTAATATATGCTATAGTGATAATGATACGAGGCTCAAAAGAAGGAAAATTAGCAATGTTAGGATTTACATTAGTCTGTCTAGTGCTACTAGTTATTACCGGAGATGAAGCAGCTGATATGTATAGTATACTCAAAGGAGATATTAGGGAATATCAGGGGTACACTGAAATATCAAATAGAATAGGAAAAAGATTAAGAACAGAATATAGTCCTTACACAAGAAGTTATAAGTTAAAAATAGAAAAATACACTAAAGGACGAGACCTTTCTCTAGATAATGGTGATGAAGTATATTCTAGAAAAAAATTAAAAAATCCTCAACATAGTGGGGCGGTAAAGGTAAGATATCTACCAATTAGTGGATACCTTTTAGATATAAAAGGGCTTGGGGAGAACTACCTTTTACAACAAAAAGAAAAACTTGACCTACTTGGAAAAACTGTCAATATACCAATGGGCGAATTTAAAGTTTCAAAGAAACAAGATAATGAGGTATACCAGGCTAAATGTAAGGTGGAATTAATCAGAGTAGCAAAAGACATGACAAAGTTTAATGAGTACACTAGCCAGTCCACAGACAGGTTACACGGTAATTCATGTGCAGTTAAAATTAGATTTACTTATTTTGATTTTAATCAAGAAGGCAAAGATAGCAAAGTGTATAAATATATGCCAATAGAAATGAAATCAGAGTTCTATCACAAGAAGGGCGATGAATACAAAAATACGTATGGTTTTATTGGGGATAACTTCAATGGTGGTTTACATAGGGAATATAGAGATGGACAAGTAGATAAACAGGTAAGAAAGGATTCTAGCTATATAATAGAGGGGTGGTTAGAATTATCAGTGTATTCAGAAGATAAGGAAAAATCAAATGAACCATTATATCTAGTGTTGTATGAAGAGGGAGAGGACATAAATAGGAATTCTGTAGAAATAAATATAGAACAATACTTAAAATAGTAAAGTATAAAAAGAAATACTCTTAGCTTCTGAATAATGGTTTGCTTTTATAGAAGAAATATTTACTATGGAAATAGACATACTTACATCTTCCTTACAACTTTATGGGGATTTTATGTATAAGAAAAATGTACAATTACCTTATAGGCTTAAAGAATTAAATTTTGTTAAGGGAGATGTTGGGGGATGAATAAAAAATATAATAGGAGAAAAAAGAAAAGGGGTTTAAGAAAAAAGAGGAGAATAAAACATATTGGTATTGGATTATCCATTATGACTTTACTGATAGTGTGGAGTATTTTTAATATTGGGGCAGGGGCCAAGAATATAAAGCAGAAAGAAAAATCTAATAATATATATGCTCAAAACATCATGAATTCACAGCATGAAGAAAATAAAAAAGAGAAGGAAAGGAAACAAAATAGGGATAATAAAGGAAAAAATAATTATGGACAAGCGGGCTATATTGATGATTGGCAAATTTTATTGGTAAATGAGGATAATAAAGTGCCAGATGAATATTCCTTTGAACTTTCTAATATAGACAATATAAGAAAATTTGATTCAAGGGCTATAGGACATCTTATACAGCTTATAAAGGATTGTGAAGAGGAGACAGGGGGTTCTATATGGGCACAATCCACATATAGAGACAGAGATACACAAGAAGAATTATACAATAAGGAAATTAAACAATATACGGATGAAGGGGCATCAAGGGAGGAAGCAGAAAGATTAGCAGCTATGTCTGTAGCTAAACCTGGCAGAAGTGAACATGAGATAGGGTTAGCTGTTGATTTTAATTATGTAGATCTTGAATTTCAAAATAGTGCAGTCTTTAGGTGGCTCTTAAAAAATTCTCATAAATATGGTTTTGTTTTAAGATATCCTAAAGAAAAAGAACATATAACAAAAATTTCATATGAACCTTGGCATTTTAGATATGTTGGAAAAGAACATGCAAAAGTTATAAAAGCAAAGGAGTTTTGTTTAGAAGAATATATTGATTACCTTAAAAAACAGGGTGAAAACTAGGAAGTTAGATTTTTAATATATTTATTATATATAAATTTTTCAAAATAGTCTGTATTATATATTATTGCAAAAGAGATCTATACTATATAGGATGGTGAAGATGTGTATAAAATACTGATTGTTGAAGATGATTTAAATATTTCAAAACTTATTAATGTAACTCTTAGAATGGCAGGTTACATAACTGAAAAGTGCTTTGATGGCAAGACAGCACTTAAAATGATTATGGAAAATAACTATGACGTTGTGCTTTTAGATATTATGCTTCCTCATATGGATGGTTTTGAAATAATGGAGAAGATGGAACTAAAAAATACTGCAGTTATTTTTTTAACTGCAAAAGGCGATGTGGCAGATCGGGTTAAAGGTTTAAGATTAGGGGCTGATGATTATATTATAAAACCCTTTGAATCAATAGAACTTATTGCTAGAGTTGAGGCTGTATTGAGACGGATAGGTAAGGAAAAAACAGTTTTTCAATATGAAGATATTGAGATTAACATTGCTGAACATCAAGTTCGAAAGGCAGGTACAATAATAGACCTTACACCAAAAGAATTTGAGTTAATTGTTCTTTTTATAAAAAATATAGATATTGCCCTATCAAGAGAAAAATTATTATCTATAATTTGGGGATTTTCCTATCAGGTTGAAACACGTACTGTGGATTATCATGTACAACAATTGAGAAAGAAACTTAATTTAAAAGATAAATTAAAAACAGTTACAAAAATAGGCTATAGATTGGAGAGTTAATATGAAGTTTGGTCAGAAAATATTTCTATCTACTTTAATATTTAATATGATAGCCTTAAACCTTATAGCATATTTTATAATTTCAAATAATCATAAAATAAATGTAGAGAGGGAGACTTCAAGAAGGATAACTGAACATAATATGATAATAAATCTAATTTATTTAGAAAACTTTATGGATAAACTTAATAATCAAACCATGAAAACAGATGAAAAAGACATAATAAGTGCAATAAAAAATGTTTACAGGGTTAATATTTTAGATAATTTCAATATTGATTCAGAGGTTTATTTAGAGCTACACTATTTTGATACACCGATATTTAGCACATCAAATAACACTCCTAAACCCCATACTAAAAAAAGGCATTTAAAAGAAGATGAAGTTTCTACAGTAATAGAAGATATTGATGGAAAATCTAGGCTAGTTGTAGCTTCTAATATTAAGATGAATGATTTTACATATACAGTAATGTCTACTTATGATATAGACTCAATTTTTCATATTCGTAGACAACAAATAAGTTTTTTTAATAAAATAAATTTACTTATATCATCTTCCATGGCAATTATATTATGGGGACTTATATATGTATTAATGCTTAGAATGAAAAAGATGACTAAAGCAGTTCGTAAGGTGGCTGAAGGAGATTATTCTATTCACATGAATATTGGAGGGAATGATGAGATAAATGAGCTATCAAAAGATTTCAACAAGATGGTACTTGCTATTAATAAAAATATGCGGGAATTAGAGGATTTAGCAGAGTCTAGAAAAAAATTTATTGATAATCTAACCCATGAAATGAAAACTCCTCTTACTTCTATTATAGGTTTTTCTGATTTTCTTAGAAGCGTAAGAAATGTTGATAATGAAACTAGAATTGATTATGCAAATTCCATTTATGATGAGGCCATATATTTTAAGAAATTATCTGATAAGCTTATGGAAATGATATTATTAGAGCGAACACAGATTCATATAGAAGAAGTAGAAATAAGTGAATTTATAAATAATATATTTAATCATATGAAACCTTTATTTCAAAATAAGGGTATTAAGCTTAAAGTTGTATCTGAATATTGTATACTTAAAATAGATAAGGAACTTATTAGATCCCTAGTTATGAATTTAATTGATAATGCTATAAAGTCATATAAGGATGGAGGAATTGTTGAAGTAATTTTGAAAGTCGGGAGCCATGGAAAAATTGCCTTAAGTGTTAGGGATTATGGCTGTGGAATGCCAGAGGAGGAGCTGAATAAAGTTATACAACCTTTTTATATGTTAGATAAATCACGTACCCGTAAAGCTGGTGGAGCAGGTCTTGGACTTGCACTTTGTAGAGAGATAGCCACATTGCATGGAGCACAACTCTTAATTGAAAGTGAATTAGGCAAAGGTACCTGTGTTACAGTGCTTTTTGGGGAGGAATTAATATGAAAAAAAACATAAAACCTAGGTCTGCAACTATTATTTTTGTTTTTACAGTGTTTATTGTTTTTTTAGCTAATAGATTATTTTCATTTAAATTAGATAGTTTGATTCCAACCTATAAGTATGAATCTGTAATACATAAAAATACTAAGGATACTAATCTTAAACAGGAGCCATTTAGTAGATTAGATTTTATATTTAATACGGAAAATATAAGTTTTTCCAAGCCTAAAGAAAAGGATTATAATGAGATATTAAAATCAGAGTTTTATATACCAACTATGGAAATGATTTCTCGAAAAATCACTGGCTTAACTGAAATGGATAAAGATTTAAAAGATAAGATATACCAGTCTATTCAGTTAGGGGTAAATGAATCAGGAGAGCAGAAATATTACATAATATATGAATATAAAGAGAATGAATCAATTAAAAATTTAATAGTAGAATTTGCTCCTAAAAGGGGAGTACAGCTATTTTTATGTATGGAAAGAACAAAGGTTAATGGTAGTAAATATACTAAAGTAATTCTTGATAATAATTTTAGGGAGAAAATAATATCTGAATTAGTATGGGAGGGATGGGCTATTATTCAAGAAAAAGTAACTAATTCTTCATTACAAGAGTTAAACTTTTCAACAAAAAATATAATAAGTGAACTAAATATATGCTATGTACAAGATAATACATCACAGTTTACCTTTTATTATGATATGATAAATGAAAGTGTTATAGGATTTCGAAAAAATTAGAGTATACAGAAAAACTTGGAAGTTATTTTAGTGAAAAAACTAAGAGTAATTTAATATAAGATGAAGAGCTGGATTATGAGCGAGTACTATTGTATTTGTTAAGAAAAAAAGAATATGGTATATTAGAAAGTGGTTTTTTAATATATACACTCAAAGCCTAGCAATATAACTGATAAAATTTACAAATAAAGTTTAAATATGAAGGGAGGCGTGTCTAAGCTTTTCTAGGCTTTTATTAGGCAAAATACAATATGAAGAATACAATATCTACAGCAGATATGATGGAGAAAGAAAGTATAAAAGAGGTGCTTTTAAAATTAGCTGTTCCTGCTATAATAGCTATGTTAATTAATGCAGTTTATAATATAGTAGATACTATATTTGTTGGTATGTTAGATAATACTAGTGCTATTGCAGCAGTATCTATAGTATATCCATTATTTATGTTCATTGGGGCTATAGGAACCATGTTTGGTGCAGGAGGTGCTTCTTATCTATCAAGACTGCTTGGAGAAAAGAAAAAGATGGAAGCTGATAAGACCCTAACATCTACTATCATAGTTGGATGCATATTTAGTTTAATTTTCACTGTGATTTCTATAATATTTTTGGATGAATTTTTATTAATGTATGGCGCAACGGAAACTACAATGCCCTATGCTAAAGATTATGGTTACATAATAGTATTAGGATCAATTTTTACTATTGGAACAGCAATAATGAGTAATACTATAAGAGCAGAGGGAAACTCCAGATATAGCATGATATCTACCTGTATAGGTGGAGTTATAAATATAATACTAGATCCTATATTTATGTTTAAATTTAATATGGGTATAAAAGGTGCAGCAATTGCTACAGTAATATCACAGATAATATCCTTTATTTTTCTTTTAAGATATTATTACTCTAAAAAAAGTTATATAAGATTAAGTTTTAAATTTTTAAAACCAACCTTTAATATGTTTTTTGAAATACTTAAGATAGGTATTCCTATTTTTGCAACTCAAGTACTGGCAAGTTTTGCTTTAGGTTTTATGAATTTAGGAGCAAAACCTTATGGAGATGTAGCAGTAGCTGCCATGGGTATAGTATTTAGAGTTATGTCTATAGGATTTTATATAGTGTTTGGAATTGGACAAGGGTTCCAACCAGTTGCAGGATATAATTATGGAGCGAGGAATTTTACTAGATTAAAAGAAGCTACAAGAATATCTATTAAATGGAGTACTATAGCTGCTGTTATTATATCTATTTTATTTATAATTTTTGCAGAAGGATTTATGATTATATTTACAAGAGATAAGGAAGTTATAAAAATAGGGGTAAAATCCTTTAGAGCAGCAAGTATATTGTTTCCCCTTTTTGGATTTGTAAATACATATGCTGTATTATTTCAAGCCTTGGGAAAAGCTGGAGGTTCCTTTATATTATCCATCTCTAGGCAAGGAATATTTTATATACCCCTAATGTACATACTACCTAAATTTATGGGATTACATGGAGTGATATTTTGCCAAACTGCAGCAGATGGATTAGCATTTATAGAAACACTTATAATGGCTCTTTGGTTAAATAAAGTTTTAAAAAATGAAATGGATGAGGAAGCTAACTTAGACTCCATAAAAGAGGCAATGACAGGTAATGAATAAGCTGTTAATTATAATATAATTGTAAACAAAAGGCATCTATTTGTATAGGTGCCTTTTGTTATAATTATATAAGTTTTAAAAGCATCTATAATAAATATATTTGACTATTAGGATAAAAATAGCAATAATATAGTTATTAACTGGATTTAAATAGCTATTCAAATATTTTAAAAGGAAAGAGGTGAATATTGGTGAGATATAATGGTACTTCTGCATAGTCTCATCAATGTAAAGTATGATAAGTAAGAAAAAATTAGGAACTTTATGCTTTATAATTACAATGACATTAATGTCTGCAGTGGGATGCTCAGCAAATAAAGAAGATAAGGGCATATCATCTTCTAAATCCCAAGAGGAAAAGCAAAAGAATAGTAATGAAAAAAACAATAAAGAAAATAAAGAGAATAAACAAGAGAATAAAAATGAAAATAATCAAAACAATAAAAAAGAAGGGGAGCAAAATAAATTCTTTTGGGAAGAGAATATGCCTAAAGATACTGCTGCATTAATTATTAATAAGTTAAATGATAATCAGTATGAATCTTTTAAGGATATTGCCAAGGTATCCTTAGATGATAGTAAAGAAAAAATTTTTCTAGTATGTGCTGCAGATGGAGTAGATATTCAGGTTTGGACTGTGGAGTATGTTGAGGATAAACTAGTTGAAAAACAGCTAAAGTTTGAAAAAAAGAACGCTAAAAAGAATTCTGCCTTAGAGCTTCAATGCTATCGTCCAGAGGGAATTCCAAATTATAAAATTAAAATAAGTAGTAGTTCAGGTTCCTTAGAATACCCAATAAGCTTTAGGGATGGGAAAGATGGACCTAAGGATATAGAATATTTGACTTATGGCATGAAGTAATTAAAATCAGGGAGTGAGATCAATGAATATAGAGAAATCATGTGGTGCTGTGATATATAGAAAATTAGGTGAAGAAATTGAATTTTTAGCTGTAAAAAGTAAAGGGAGTGGGCATTGGGGGTTTCCAAAAGGACATGTGGAAGGGAATGAAAGTGAAGAAGAAACAGCTAAAAGAGAAGTTCTAGAAGAAACAGGTCTAAATATCGTTTTACTTCCTAAATTTAGAATAAAAATAGAATATTTATTAACTAAAAGTAACCTAAAGGAAGTGATTTTTTTCATAGGAACAGCCTTAGAACAAGATGTAAAAATTCAGGAGTCAGAAATTGAAGAGTTTACATGGTTAAACTATGAGGATATGCTTAAGTTATTAACTTTTAAAAATAGTAAAGAAGTCTTAAGAGAAGTTAAGGATTTTCTCATGGGTGTTCATGAAGAATAATTATAAATGAAGATAAATCAGAGAAGAAACATTAGATTGTATTTAAAAAAAATATGCTTTTAAAATTGTATCTAAAGAACGTTAATATTTGTGATACAATATAGAGTGGTTGAAGCAATAGACATTAGTAGATTAAGCTTATAAAATGAAAGGGAGCTTATGGAAATCATAGAGGAAAATATAAAAGTTAGGATATCCCCCTTTTTTAGGGGGATTTAAAATGCAATTTTAATTTTCATCTATATCTATTTCCATAAGAGCCATTCCAAGAGATTTCCCATGCCTATCTATGGCAAGACTTCTTGTAACACCTCCACCTAGGGAGTTTTCTAATACAATGTTAAAGGCAGAGATATTATCAAGGGTATATATTTTTACCTCACCTAAACATATCTCAGAGAAAAATTCACTTATTCTTTTTTCAGTTAAAAATTTTTTTAGTAAAGCATAATCCTTTTCATCATATGGAATAACAGAAATATTTGACATATTGCCTTTGTCCCCAGTTCTAGCATGTGCTATTTTCTTAAGTTTCATTTCTACACCTCCCAATAGGTAGTTTCAGTAGTTACATCTTTTTTAGAAATAATAATTGCGCCTATGGATAATACTTTTCTAACACGAGATTCGATTCCAGAAGAACCTGCAGGTCCATTGGTATAAAGATAATCAAACTCTTGTGCTATAAGCATTGCATCTTCATAAGTTTTTGTTCTGCCACTTATTCTAAGTCTTATTTCACTATGCTTTTTAGGTGCAAAAACATCTGAAATATTTGTTTTATATAAAGAATTATAACCAAGGTAGTCAATCCTGTATTCCTCTATATTCGCCCCCACAATCTTTAATCGTTTTTCAATTATATCAGCACACATTTTAGCACGTGGAAGGGAATTTAATCCACCAAAACTTACCTCGCCTTCTCCAATATAACAATCATGGTACCCTATATTAACCTTATAGGTGTGAGGTGCCCCTTTTGACATAGCACCAGTTACAAGAACAACATCTTTTTCAAGCTGTTTAAAAACCACATTTGTGAAATCAACTATAGAATTAGGAGTAATATAGCATGATGGATCTGTTATTTCATATAATAGTTGTTCTTTACATGTACGAAGAGAAACTTCACCACCAGAACCTGGTACCTTTGTAACTACAAAATCTCCAGTTTCATCTATTACAGCAATTGGATGACCTAGAATGTGTAAATTGTCTACATCTTTATATCCAGGATCAGCAAAATATCCCCCTGTAATTTGTCCACCACATTCTAAAAGATGTCCTAATAAAGTTGCTTGACCTATTTTATATAAATCTTTTTCAGTCCACTTAAATTCATGCATAATAGGGCCTACAAATAATGCTACATCAGCAACACGTCCAGTAACTACAATATCAGCTCCATTGTCAAGGGCCTCCTTTATACCTTCAGCACCTAGATATACATTTGCTGACAGTATTTCACCATGAAGTTCACCAAGGGGGGTTGTACTTTGCCACATTACTATATCTTTGTATTTGTCTAATTTATTGGTTATGTCATCTCCGGAAACCATAGCAATTTTAATATTGGTAATTTCCAAGTCTTTTGCTATTTTTAAAATAAGATCAATGGCAGATTTAGGATTTGCAGCACCCATATTTGTAACTATTTTTACACCATTTTCTTTTGCTTGTTTTAAGATACTCCTCATTCGTACTTCAAGCATAGGAGTATATCCTTTTGAAGGATCCTTTAGTTTTTGTTGTTGATTATCAGCAATTGTCCTTTCAGCTAGACACTCAAAGACAATATAATCAAGCTCTCCTTTTTCTACAAGTTCTATTGCTGGTTCTAGTCTGTCATAAGAACAGCCAGCTCCACATCCAATTCTGAGTTTTTTCATATACAAGCTTCCTTTCTTAAGTATAGCCACAGTATGATAAATCAACTGTGGCTTTAGCAATATTTTTTATTTATTTTCGTTGAGAGTCCAAAATAAAATTTTCTTTTTTAGTTTTTCAAATAAAAGCATAACTATAACAATAAAAAATCCCATAAATAACAAACCAGCGATTACTCTTGCGTAATCTGAAAAATCTGCATAATATTGAATGAAGTATCCAAGTCCAGAGTTTGTTGCAAACATTTCAGCTATGGCAAGCAAAATAAATGCAAAGTTTAATGCTGTTCCTGCTCCAGCTAAAATAGATGGAGCAGCAGCAGGTAACATTACTTTAAAGAGTTTTGTAAAACCTTTTAGTTCTAGAATCTTAGCATTGTCTAAATATTTTTGATCAATTAAAACAATTCCATTTATTGTACCATTTAAGAAAGGCCAAAAGCATCCTATAAATATAACTGCAACAGATGATAAATAGAAGGTTGGCATAATTGCAATAAGATAAGGTGTCATCATGGAGGGTGGAATTGGATTTAAAGCAAATATAATTGGCCTTAAGTTTTTATTTAACCATGGATTAGTACCTATTAGAATTCCTAATAAAATGCCACTAAATGCGGCTCCAAAATATCCAGGTATTAAAAGACTTAAAGAACTAATAAGACTTTTCCAAAGCAAAGGCATAGAGTCATAGAACTTAACTCCGATTTTTAAAAAACCTGGAAATAGTATTGGGTCTAGCACATTGCAAACATCAGTAGCAAGTGAATAAAGTGAAAATGCTACAATTAAAATTATAATAGTTCCCATATACTTTTTAATAAACTTTTTGCCTTTTAACATTTAAGCTCACCCACTATAGTATATATTTTCAAATCTGTCTAAAAGAATTTTAATGTTTGGAGTTATTATCTGTAAACTTTTTTTGGAGTTCTTTGTAAAAGGAATCTTCAGGATTTTTAGCTGTAAGTTCATCTAAAGCTTCTTTGTATATTTTGATATTAATATGATCATTTACATCTATATTGGTTGAATCAATATATTTCATATCCACTAAACGATTCCACATATAACGAATTCCATCACTTTTAGGGTCTGTATCAAAAATTTGATTAGTTTCAAGTAAAAGTGATTTTGATTTTTTCTCATCCAATTTAAGATATTTCATATTTAACTTAACTGCATAGTCTGGATCTTCATTTAATATTTTTTCTGCACGTATATACGAACGTAAAAATGCTTTTACAGTATCTTTGTTTTCATTAATCCAGGATGTATTTGCAACAGGTCTACAGCAAACATGTACAGGATCCCAAAAATCATTACTCCAAGCAACAGTTTTTAAACCTGCTTCCACAGACTGAAGATAAGTGGAATTTGTACCTATTCCAACATCTGCATTACCAGATTTAACAGCTTCTAGGACCTCACTTGGTTTTTTAAATTCTAGAATAGTTACATCTTTTTTTAAATCATAACCAGCTTCTATCATAGCACCACGCCATACTACATCTGGGGTATACATTCTTGCTGTAGCAATTTTTTTACCTACAAAGGATTTTAAATCTTTATATTCGAATTTAGGAGAAGCATAAACAGGATGTCCACCTGAAAGGTATCCACCAAATATTGTAAAGTCTGAACCATTTGCAACATATGTAAGAGGTGCAGCAGTCCCAAAAGAAACGGCTATATCAATTTTTTTTGCTTGAAGAGCTGTTAGAGCATCTGTTGAATTAGAGAAAGGGACAAGATCTATTTCAATACCTTCTTCTGCAGCAATACCTTTATCCATAGCAATAAATCCTAATATATTTCCTGTTCCCGGATTATATGCTACTTTTATTTTATGTAAATCTTTGTTCTCAGTTTGTTTTTTTTCAGCTTGTTTAGTTTCAGTTTGTTTGATTGTGGTAGTTTCTTTATTTCCACAAGCAGTCATAATTCCTATTGATATAAGTATAATAAACGTAAATATGCCAAAATAAATATTTTTTTGTTTCATTTTATAATCTCTCCCTGATTAATTTTTTCTTCTATATCTTTATTTAGAATATAGATAAGTTCATTTCGTAATTTTAAAATCTCCTCATTTTTAAAGAAAGAATCTCTGTTAAGGTTTTGCTTATCCTTAAAAGCATGTGTGTAAATGATTTTGCTTGGACTTGAGCCAAAGACAAATATTTTTGTAGCTAAAAATAAAGCTTCATCAACATCATGAGTAACAAATATAATAGTTTTTCTGTTTTTTTTGTCTTTCTGCCAGAGGTCTAATAGCATATCTTGCAATTTAGCACGAGTAATAGCATCTAAAGCACCGAATGGCTCGTCCATAAGTAAAATAGGAGGATCCAATGCAAAAGAACGGCATATAGCAGAACGCTGTCGCATACCTCCAGAAAGTTCATTTGGATATTTGTAAAATGTTGCCTCATCAAGCCCCACTTTGTTTAAATAATAAAGGACACGTTTTTTTAATTCTTTTTTACTTTCATTTTTAAATTTTTGTTGTAAGGAAATTATAATATTCTTCCCTGTAGTTAACCATGGAAACAAGCTATAATCCTGAAACACCACACCCCTATCTAGACTTGCTCCCTGTAAGCGCTTATCTCCAATAAAAATATTACCTGAATTTGGTTTTGATAAACCTGCCATCAATCTAAGAAAAGTGCTTTTACCACAACCAGATTGACCTAGCAGACAAACAAAATCTCCGGCTTCAATTTTCATATTTATGTTTTTAAGAATAAGCTCCTTATCATATGAAAACATAATATTTTCAACTGTAATATTATGCATAACAACCCCCTATTATTTTATAGTATTGATTTTCTAAAATACAATATAAATGTAATGTATTTGTAATCTTAAATCAAATTTTAAATAACTATAAAAATAGGTATATCTATTATAAATTTCTATTACAATAAGATCTTAACAAAGCTTATAGAGAGTATTTATAAGATATTCTATATAACCTTTTAATAACTTGTTTTTAAGCGAGAATCCAATTTAGGTTCTTTTTTAATCTGTGCATCCATCATGGCACATACTAAATGGTAGAAGGATGTTTTATTACCTTGGGAGTTCTTATGTATGTGTTGTTAAAGGTGAAAATTAAAAATCCGTATTTTTCTACATAATAAAACATAATAGATGGTAAACTTATTATTTAAAATTAATATTGTACAAAATTTGTATAATTAAATAGAATAGCTATTGTAATTAATAATAATTAATAATATACATAAAGGAAGTGAAATAATGAAAAATAAAGTTATGGCATTAGTTGCCTGTGCACTATTATCTTTAACTATGCTAGTAGGATGTAATGATTCATCAAAAAAGGAAACTCAAACTGTAAATTCAAAGGTTTCAAAGGAAGAAAATGCTAAGGTGCCAGAGTTATCAATTTCTTGGGGTAATGAATTACATACAGGAGCACTAAATGTTCTTACCAAAAAAACTGAGGAGTTTAAGAAACAAGGGGTATACTTAAACGTATTATCAAAGGATAAATTTGAGCTTATTGAAAATAATAAAAAATTAGCTGTATTAAACTTTATTCCTACAAAGGGTGGTTCAGAAACAGCTAACATGATGAGTCAAAATCACTTAGACTATGGAGTTTGTTCTAGTACAGCAGTGCTAAGTGCTGTAGATAATGGAGCATCACTAAAAATCATAAGTCCATTTCAAAGTAATGGAATTGCTTTAGTTTTTCCTCCAGATAAGAAATTTAACTCATGGGAAGAAATAAAAAAATATATAAAAGATTCTAAGACACCAATTAAAATAGGATACCATTCACCTGTAAGTGCTCCCAGAATAGTAATGGAATCTGTTTTAAGAACAGAAGGATTAAAGGTAACAGAGGATCCTAATGATACTACTGCCAATGTTATATTAGTAGATTTAAAAGGAATTAACAACTTATTGCCATCTTTATCAAGTAAACAAGTTGATGCTTGGGTTGGTCCATCACATCATCCAGAAGCAGCACAAGATACAGGAGTAGGAAACATTGCTCTAACCTTAAAAAACTTTCCACCAACAGGTTCTTGGGATGACTTCCCATGCTGTTCAGTTGCAGCTAGGCAAGAAGTTATAGACAAATATCCTGAAGTAACTAAAGCATTGATTAAGCTTATTGGAAATGATGCTAAGTTCTGTAATGAAAACAAAGAAGAAGTAGCAAAAGTATTATCAGATATAATTGGAGTATCAGAAAATGCTATAAAAATGTGTGAAATTAAATATTTTATAAAGCCTTCAGATAATTGGTACAATGGCATAAAAGTTTATGTAAAGGCACTAAATGAAATGGGTAAATTTAATGGAGAGTTAAAAGGAAAATCCTTTGAGGAAGTAAAGGAAAAATCTTTTGAATTTAAATTTATAGAATAGTATATTAAAGCTTTCCTTGCAGAGACAGCATAGGAGAGCTTTTTTAAAGAGGGGGAATAAGAATGCAAGAAAGATTAAAAAGATCTTTTGTGAGCCTTATAGTGCCAATGCTATTTATAATAATTTGGATTATTATTTCAAACAAGATTAAAAACCCTATAATTTTGCCACCTGTGAGTAAAGTGTTAAATAACTTTAAACATGCTACAGATAATTTTATAGGCTTAGGTTCCATACCTAAGAATATAGTAGTTAGTTTAATAAGGGTATTATCAGGATACATAGTTGGGGTTTTAGTAGCGCTTCCTATAGGAGTATTAATGGGTTATAAGAAAACAGTTAATGACTTATTCTCAAATTTTATAAATGTGTTTAGACCAGTTCCACCTATAGCATGGGTTCCATTGGTTTTAGCTTGGTTTGGTGTCTCTAGCTTATCTACTGTATTCAATGTAGAAGGTGGACAACTTCAAGCCTATTTGAATAATTTTAAGTTTTCTATGATGTTTATTATTGCTCTAGGAACATTTTTCCCTGTAGTAACTAATACTATGTTTGCAGTTAGTACGGTTCCAAAAACCTTGGTTGAATCTGCAAAAGTTCTAGGCGCAAGGGAAAGAGATATATTCTTTAAAATATTAATTCCAGCAGCAGCACCTACCATAATTACTGGACTTAGAACTGGCTTAGGTATAGCATGGGCATGTTTAGTAGCAGCAGAAATGTTACCAGGAAGCTTGTCAGGGGTGGGATATTTAATTACTCATGCTTACGAATTAGCAAGAACTGATTTAGTTATTACAGGAATGATTTGTATTGGAGCAGTGGGGGCTTTGTTAGATGGAGTATTTAGGTTTATTGAACATAAATATTTTTCATGGCAAGGAAAGGATAGATAGGAGGGATTTATATGTCTACCTGTATTAAAATTCATAGATTAAGCAAGACATTTAAAACAAAAGAAAAATTTGAGGTAAAAGCATTAGAAGATATAAACCTATCTGTTGAAGAAAATGATTTTATATGCATTGTAGGCCCTTCAGGATGTGGAAAATCTACATTACTCAGAATAATAGCCAATCTTGAAAGCGCCACTTCAGGAGAAATGATTTATAGGGATAAGGAATTGACTGAACCTACATCAGATATAGGGATGGTTTTTCAAAATTATTCACTTCTTCAATGGAGAACAGTAATAGATAATATAGCTTTAGGTTTAGAATTTAAAGGTGTAGATAAAAAAGAAAGAAGAAAAAAGGCAAAGGAGTATTTAAAGCTAATAAATATGGAAAACTTTGAAAAAGCATATCCTTATGAGTTATCCGGTGGTATGCAACAAAGGGTGGCTATAGCAAGAGCCTTAGTTAATAATCCAGATGTATTACTTATGGACGAGCCTTTTGGTGCTTTAGATGCCCATACACGTATAATTCTGCAAGAAGAGTTATTAAAAATTTGGGAGGCACATAAAAAGACTATATTATTTGTAACTCATAGTGTTGATGAGGCAGTTTATCTTTCAGATAAGATAATAGTAATGGGTAAAAACCCTGGCACAATAAAAGAAGTTATAAATATAGATATGAAAAGACCTAGGGATAGAGGTAATCCTGAATATGGAAAACTAACTTCAAATATTTTAAAAATGCTGGAACATTAAATATAAGTTTAGTTTAAAGTTAATCTAGATATCACATATAGTATTTACATAACTCTTATTAGACTATCAATAGAAATAGGTTTATAAAAACGAAGTTAGTTAAAGTTAAGTTTCCATATTATAAATTTAATGGGGATGTTGCACTAAGAAATTTATATACAATATATTGATTTGCAAATTTAAAATTAGCATAATATATTGTAGTATTTATTCCTAATGTTACATCCCCATGCTATAAGATAAAAATTATTTTTAATAACTTGAGTACACTAGTATAATTACTAATTTGTATAATAATATTTTATGGTAACAATACTAAATTTAAAAAACAATTTAATGCTTAACATTCTTTTCTATAAGCTTCATAAATGTTTCTGGGGTAACTACTTTTACCTTTTCATTTTTGGTTATAACATTTACTACCTTTTGTACATCACTTATGTTTTTACTCCAAGCATGCACATAGACAAAGGTATAACTATTAGGATTACAGGGATCTGTTTGCCCTAAGGCTACTCTTTCGTTAATATTAGTAATTAAATCATCTTCATTTTCTAGTCCTTTCCAAAGTAAATCTCTACAAGATACTATAGGCTTATTATTAGACCATATAATTTTTCCATGATAGTTATCATGCCTATGATAATCAAGATAAAATAATCCTTGTATATTAGGTTTTGTAGTAAACTTATCCCAAAGTTTACTATTATAAAATGAACTATCATCAATGATGGCAACATACTTTTCATCTACTTGTGCCATATAATTATTTAATGTTTCAAGATATTCATTTAAATATTTTTTGTTAAATTTACTTGGATAGACATAACCATTTCCAGAGGGAGATACTATAAAATAATCTTTAATATTACCATGAATGGCATTTTTATAATATAAATTAAAAACAGTAGGAGCTAAGTAATATAAAGATGGACTTATGGACCATCCTAAGTTAAATTTCCCTCTATAAGGAGAGCCGTACCAATTAGAAGATCCATAGTTAGTTCCAAGATACCATTGTTGGTTATCTCCATCAGACATAATAAATGTTACATAATGAGCAGACTTTTCTTTAGGTATATCTGTTGAGTGGCCTTGAGGCATAGGTAATGATGGAAAGGAACTTAAAACGGTTAAATTATAAGACCAATCTGTAGCAACTAAACTTATACCATATTTTGAGGCTATACTCACGTTATTAAATTCATCTGGCCCCCAACCCAGACAAATAGAGTTGGAGTCCATGGAGGAAAAAACCTTTTCTCTAAGGGAAGAATCATTTATACTATCCTCATAGAATACTAAAGATTTTGTCATTAAAGCATAGTCTCTTAAAGAGCAATCTTTTTCAGGGGAAAGTTGTATTACTAGGGAATGGTTTAAACCATTATTCCACAAGTTATTATAAGCCCAGCTTTTATCTGTATTTCTGCAATCATATTTTAAATTTTTAATACCATGCACTAATAATTTATGTTGGATAGCTTCATCTATTACAAGACAATTATTTAAGGAGGCAAAAGAGCAGGCATTATTTATAGATGGATCTTTTTTATTTTTCTGGCTATAAAGAACATATCCATCTATATAATCTTTATATAAGTCCAATAATTGTCATGGATTTGAAATGACTTTATAAGGAATTTTATAATTATACCTTAAATCATCTAGCCATATTTCATAATCTGGTTGAGAAGAATTTAAGGTATATATTTGTGAAGAACAATGATTGTTAACTATACCTTGAAGAGAAGATATCATGGTTCTTTCACTAGGGGTCATTTTATTTTGAAAAATAACATATAGAAATTTAGACAATTTAGAATTTTTTATATATTTAGAAGTATTTTTATGTGGAGAAGTAGTAGGATGTAAATTAATAGCATTATTAGTATTAAAATTTTTATTCCAATTACTCCATTTAACAGTAAATGTATCACCATTTTCTTTGCAGTACTTATAAAAATTTTGTAAAAAGTTAATTCGTTCATGTTTATAAAAAGATTCAATATGAGATTCATCAAAGTTTGCAAGTGCTAACTGTCTTTTTATTATATCATCAGCTGTAGCATTATTATAGTTTTTCATCATATCATACATAATCATAAAAGTGGTAGTCCTGCCTATACCTGCCTTACAATGAAAGTGAAGCCATGTGTCTTTAGGTTGAGTTTTAACTCTTTGGACGAAATAGTCAACCATATCATCAGTAGGAATTTTCCCATCAGTAACAGGGATACGAATATATGATAAAGATTTAGACTTAACAAGTTCTTCTTCACTTTGAACTTTTTTAGGAATTATAGGTTCATTTGGATGATTATAAAAAGAAATAGGGGTATTCAGCTTAATACTTGCTAAATCCTTGGCTTCAGTAGATAATACTTCCTCCCTTGTTAAACCCATGTTAGCATTATTTTTTGAATTATGAAAGCTAACTGGAAGTCCATTAATAAAACCATGAGATTCTTGTCTTAAATCAATAACAATTTTAGGTAATGCTGTATCCAGCTTATCTATTATTAATGGGAGATTAAACTCAGAAAATTGAGCACTTCCCGAGATGTTTAAATTATTTAATCCCAAAAGATTTAAATTTTTATTGTCTATTAAATCAGAAGATTTACGAAAATTTTTAGGAATATCATTAATGTTTCTCGTATCGAGCACAAGATGCACTTCATCTATTGAATTATTAGGTACATTATTTTTTTCATTTGTTTCAGCTTTTATTGTGAAAGGAGAGAAAATAATAAACATTATTAATAAAAGTGATAGATGTCCTTTAGTTTTTTTAGACACTTTAATTACCTCCAATATATGAATTTTAAGTATATATAAAATAAAGAATTTTTAATAAGACTTTTAAAAATAATATGTGCTTTTAAAGGGGTTTATATACTATTATTAAAATTTTATAAGTTACTGAAAATAAAATGTGATAATTTAATTAAAAATATATTGTAATAGAGAAGAAGATATTTTATAATAAAATAAAAAAAGACCGACCAGTCGTTTTTGATGGAGGAAACATGCCTAAGATAAGTGAAAAAGAAAAGAATTTAAGGAAAGAAAAAATTATTCAACATGCTTTTGATTTATTTGCAGAAAAAGGATATACGGAAACTACTATGGATGATATAGTTCAATCCTTGGGAATGAGTAAAGGAGGTGTATATAACTATTTTAAAAGTAAGGAAGAGATTTTCTTAGCTATCGCCGAAAGTAGATTTAACAAAAGACATAAAATTGTATGTGAATTTCATGAGGATATTTCCAATAAGGAAAAAATTATCAAGTATATTAAGTGGACTTTAACTGGATTGTTTGATGATAATACTTCTAAGGGGGCTAGGTTTACTTTTGAGTTTTGGTCAGTTGTATCTAGGAATCCTGAAATGAGAGAGAAATCCATAGATAGATATAAGCTTTTTTATAGAGATCTATCTTTAATAATAAAAGAGGGTATGGAGAAAGGGGAGTTTCTTGAAGATACTAACATAGAATCTATTTGTTATATAATATTAGCCACTATGGATGGTATAGGTTTTGTTTCAAGTGTTATGTCAGTTCCCATAACAGAGGAAGTTGTAGAAAATTATTTGGATATGGTATTAAAAAAAATAGTAAAGGGGTATGAAAATGATAAACTATAAATGTTGCAATAAAGTAAGTATGGATCAGATTTACAAAGCTTTTACAGATGGATTTTCAGATTATATTATAAAGACAGAAATCTCTAAGGATTTTTTTGAAAAAAGGTTTTTTGGTCCAGAGGGGAATTCACTTCAATATTCTTTTATAACCTTTGATGATGAAAAACCTATAGGATTAAATTTAGGAGGTATAAAAATTTATGAAGGACTAAAAACTTTAAGATGTGGAGCTTTATGCATTCATCCTGAGTATAGAGGACAAGGTATAAGTCAAAAGTTGTTTGAAATGCATAAAGAACTTGCTATAAGTGAAAATTGCAAGCAATTATTTTTGGAGGTTATTGTAGGTAATCATAGAGCCATTAAATTTTATGAGAACTTGGGTTATGAAAAAATTTACGATATAAAATATTACTCTCACAACAATCCAAATTCTATAAACTATGAGGAAAGATTAGAAACTCATATTAAGGAAATCAGCCTTAATGACATAAAGAATATTAATGATAATATAAAATATGTTCATATTAATTGGCAAAATGACTTTGATTATATGGCTAAATTAAACAATATTAAGCATTATGGCGCTTATGTAGAAAATAACTTAATAGGAGCTTTATCCATAGATCCTAATGGCAAAATTTATTTTATATGGGTTCATAAAGATTATAATGGCAAAAATATAGCATTAAATCTTATTAAAAATGTAACTGGCCATATAAAACCTAAAAAACTTTCCATGAGTTTTACTAATAATTCAAGCATAGAAGGATTTTTAACATATATAGGGTTTGTAAAAGAGCCATTATGTCAATATGAAATGTATTACACATTATAGGAGGGCTGCGTATGATTAGCAATTGCAAAGCAATAGAAATTAGGACTCCTAGATTAAGCTTAGAACAATTTAAAATTGAAAATGATTTAAAAGAGTATTTTAAGATAATGGAGGAAGATGCTATAGGTAAATGGTTGCCTAAGGGAAAAGGATATTCTTTTGAAGAGAGTAAAGCTCTTATGGAATACTTTATAGAACATTGGAAGAAATATGAGTATGGTGCTTGGGGTGTTAAGGATATAAATACAGGGAAAATTATAGGACACTGTGGACTTAATAAAATATTAAGCCTTGATAAGGTAGAGATACTTTATGCCTTAGGCAAAGACGGTAGAGGGAAAGGATACGGTACTGAAGCAGCAAAAGCTTCTTTGGAATATGGATTTAATACTTTAGGGATTAAAGAAATTATTGCCCTATCAAAACCCCTCAATAAAGATTCTCAAAATGTAATAAAAAAGTTGGGAATGAAATATATAAAAGATATAGAATTGTTTAACCAAAAATTTAGGTATTATTCAATAATTAGAGAAGAATTTAATAATATAAATTAATCCTAAATATGGTAAATGCCTTAGAAATGTAATCTAAGGGATTTACCATGTTTCATTTAGTGGGAATTATTAAATTTATTTAACACATAACAATAATTTTATATGGAGTTGTTTGGGCTGGTATACTTTTGGTACTAGGACCATATACCACAATTAAATCTCTATTGCCCAGATTCTTAGTAAAAACCTGATTATTTTGGAGCAATATTTCAGTAGAAGGGGCAATATTTAATTTTAAAGTATTGTCACTACTCACCAATTCCTTATTAAAAAAATCTACTTTTACATTTTCATATGGATTATCTTTTGCCATAACCAGGGCATTATATTGTGGTGGAAAAATAAGAGGAACCGGTGCATTTCCATCATAGAATCCAGTGATCATATCACCTACTTTAACTCTTACATAATCCACAAAGTAAGTAGTTGGTGATACAACAAAATTTACTAAGGCTCCATATTCATTTTCTACAGAAATTAATTTATAACATCCTGATTGCTCTACATTTGAACTTGTATAAAAATCATTAATTGCAGTAATTTTACCCCTAAAAGATAGAAATTTCTTCATTACTTCACCTTCCTGTTTAAATTTACACTATATATATATTATGCATTATTTATATATTAGGGTACATATACTATTAAAGAAATTATACCTTATTATTTTACTGCAAAGGTTGTCAAATAATGCTATAATTACATGTAGAAAGAAGTTGAAAGAGAGTATTAATGGGGAGTTGATATCTTCAATGGAACTAAAAGAGGTAATTAAATGTAAGTGTAACTATAGTCCGGTGGTCAATTTTGCTATGCAGCAAAATCATGTACCTATTGTGAGAAATCTATGCCTAACTAATAGTTCTGAAAAAAACATTTCGGGGCTTAAAGTTAGTATTACGGCAGAACCAGGATTTGCAATACCTTTTGAAATGAATTTAGAAGTATTGCCAGCCGGGGAAACTATTGATTTAGGGGTTATTAATTTTCAGTTGTCACCCTCTTATCTTTCAGGACTAACAGAAAGAATGGCTGGTAGTCTTTTTATTAAAGTATTAAAAGATGAAAAAATTTTTTGTGAAGAGGTTTTTTCAATAGATGTTCTTGCCTTTGATGAGTGGAGTGGTCTTGGGATTTTGCCAGAGATAGTTGGAGCTTTCGTAACTCCTAACCATCCTGAAGTAATGAAGGTTTTAAAAGAAGCCTCAGTAATCTTAGGGAAATGGAGTGGAAACCCTTCCTTTGATGCATATCAAACTAATGATCCTAACAGGGTTCGTTTGCAGGCAGCTGCAATATATGCAGCATTGCAAGCTATTAATATTACATATTGTGTTGCACCTGCAAGTTTTGAAGATATAGGACAAAGAGTCAGGCTTGCGGATAATCTATTAGAGAATCGTATGGGGAATTGTCTAGATTTAACAGTTCTTTATGCAGGATGTTTAGAAGCTGTTGGATTAAATCCCTTAGTTATATTTACTGAGGGGCATGCCTTTGTGGGCCTATGGCTTATTAATGAAACTTTTTCTGAAAGCATTCAAGATGATGTTTCACTAATTACAAAGCGAATTGCCTTAGGAATTCAAGATTTATGTATTATAGAATCAACGGCTGTAACTACGGGAAAGAATATTAGTTTCGAGGAAGCTATTAAATTAGCTGAAGCTAATTTAATAGATATAGATAAGTTTTATTGTTTTGTTGATATTAAAAGGGCAAGGGCAAGCCAGGTTAGACCTTTACCTATGAGGGTTTTAACTAATAAGGGATGGGAAATATCTAAGACAGAAGAACTGAAAAGGGAACATACTGATGCTCCTGAAGAAATAGAGATATTTACTAAACCAGTAGAGGTTAAAGCTGTTCCTATTACAAAGCAAAAACAGTGGGAACGAAGGCTTCTGGATCTTAGTCTTAGAAATTCACTTTTAAATTTTAGGATGACCAGGAGCAGTGTTCCTATACTAGCTACAGAATTAAGTGATCTTGAAGATGCCCTTGCTTATGGGGAAGATTTTGAAATATTACAAAGACCCTCCGATTGGGAACATACCCCAAGAGCAGCTGAATTATATGAAAATACAATAAATAATAATCCTCTAAGGGAACTTTTAAAAGAGGAATTTCACCATAAAAGACTTCGTGCAGATTTAGATAATAGAGAACTTTTGGAGAGAATAACAAAGTTATATCGTTCGGCTAGAATTGCTATGGAGGAGAATGGGGCTAGTACACTTTACTTAGCATTGGGTATGCTAAAATGGTATGAATCTGATATTAGTAGAGCACCACGCTTTGCTCCTATAGTTCTTATCCCTATTGAAATTATTAGAAAGTCTGTTAAATCAGGATTTATTATAAGAGCTAGGGATGAAGAGCCTCAAATAAATATTACTTTACTAGAGATGCTTAGACAAGATTTTGGAATTAGCATAGGGGGTATGGATCCTCTTCCAAAAGATGAAAGCGGAATTGATTTAAAAAGAATATTTGCAGATTTTAGATATATTATTATGAATAAATCAAGATGGGATGTAGTTGAAGGAGCCTGTCTTGGACTGTTTTCTTTTAGCCAATTTGTAATGTGGAATGATATAAGAAATCGTGCTGAAGAGCTTGCTAAAAATAAGGTAGTTGCTAGCTTATTAGAGGGAAAGCTAACTTGGGTACCAGAGGATTCTTTTTCTGAAGAGCTTAACTTAGATGAAAAGTATGATCCTAAGGATTTATTTTTACCTATAAGTGCAGATTCATCACAAAAACTTGCAATTGCTTCTTCTAGTGAAGGAAAGAGTTTTGTTCTTCATGGTCCTCCAGGAACAGGAAAATCTCAAACCATAACAAATATTATAGCTAATGCTTTGGGGACTGGTAAAAGAGTACTTTTTGTTGCAGAAAAAATGGCGGCCCTTACTGTAGTACAAAAACGATTAGAAGGTATTGGATTAGAGCCCTTCTGCTTGGAACTTCATTCAAATAAAAGTACTAAAAAAGCTGTACTTAACCAGTTGAAAAAGGCTATGGAAGTAGGTAGGGTAAAATCTTTAGAAGAATGGAACATAGAAGCAGAAAAATTAGCAAAGACCAGAGAAGAGCTAAATATTTATGTAACAGCACTTCATGAAAAGCAAGGTTTTGGATTATCTTTATATGAGGTTTTAACTAGATATGGAGAGGTTAAAAATTCACCAGAGGTGGTCATATTTAAGAAAGAGGAGATTAGGGAGTTAACAAAGGAAAACTTTTCAGAGTGGATAGAATTAGCAAAGGAAATAAGTATAGCAGGGAAAGAATGTGGACATCCATATGAAAATCCATGGCAGGATTCGAATTGTATGGAGTATTCCAAAACTCTTAAAACTCAGGCAGCAAATATTTTAAATAATTATAAAGAAAAACTGGAACAATATAATAATACATTTTTAAAAGTCTTGGATATTTTACAAATAGAATTAGGGTCTAAAACTTCTAATGAAATAGATTTAGTTTTTAATATATGTGAGCAATTTTTAGATATGCCTGAAATATCAGTGGAACTTCTTAAGGGGGATAATTTAGAGGATAATATCTCAAAAATTGAAGTTATTGCAAGACATGGAGAAATGCGTGACCAATTACGTGATAATGTTCTTTTAAGGTATAGAGAAACTATACTTAATTTTAATGGGGAATTAGCACTTTCAGAGTGGCAAAAGCTTAATATGCAGTGGTTTTTACCAAAACTTTTGGGGCAAAACCGTATTATAAAAACAATGAAATCCATGGCTAATTCTAACATAAATATAAATAAAGAGACCATAGAGAATGACCTTCAGTCTTTAATTAAGTATAGAGAAGAAGAAAAAATTGTAAGGAATTCTGAAGAGTTTGCATCAAAGTTTTTAGGAAGGTTATGGTGTGATGGTGAGGCAAAATGGAAAGAGGTTTCGCAAAGTTGTAAATGGATTTTAGAGATTAATAAACTTACTGTTTTATTATATAAGGATAGTCTTAAGGCTAAAGATTTAAGGGGAAAATTTGCATCCATTATTTCAGATGGTAGAAGTTTATTTCTTGAAAAAAACACCGATTATCTTCAGAAGCATATAAAACTTAAAAAAGATATTGATAACATAGAAGGTGAACTATCACAATTATTATCAATAGATTATGAAGAGATGAAAAATAAGGCAAGGGAGAAGGCGTGGTTTGAGTTTATTTTTTACAAAATAAATCTATGGAAGAATAATATGGACAACTTACGTAATTGGTGCACTTGGTTAAGAGTTCATAAAAAGGCAGAGGAGGCAGGACTTTCTCCTTTATTAAATCCTTATAAAGAAGGTAAATTAAAAGGTGAAGAAGTAACACCAGCTTTTGAGCAAGGAATATATAAGGCTTGTAGTGAATACGTAATATCTAAAAGTCCTAGTTTGAAAGAGTTTTCAAGTAGTTTATTTGAAGAAAAAATCAATAAATTTAATATTATTAGCGAAAGATTTGAGGAGTTAACGAGAGAGGAAATTTATGTGCGACTTGTAAGTAAGGTACCTAATTTCACTAAAGAAGCTGCACAAAGTTCAGAAGCCGGAATACTTCAGCGTGCAATCCGTAGCAATGGAAGAGGTATCTCCATACGTAAGCTTATAGATGGAATTCCAAACTTACTTCCTCGTTTATGTCCATGTATGCTTATGAGTCCTATTTCAGTTGCTCAATATTTAGACCCTAAAAACCCACCCTTTGATATAGTTATTTTTGATGAAGCATCGCAGATTCCAACCTGTGAGGCTATAGGGGCTATGGCTAGAGGGAAAGAGGTAATTGTAGTAGGGGATCCTAATCAAATGCCGCCAACTAGTTTTTTTACAACAAATCGCAGTGAAGAAGATGAGGAGGCCATTGCAACAGAAGACTTGGAGAGCATTTTGGATGATTGTTTGGCTATTGGTCTTCCACAGGAACATTTATTATGGCACTATAGAAGTAAGCACGAAAGCCTAATTACATTTAGTAATGTGGAGTATTATGAAAATAATCTTCTAACCTTTCCATCACCTAAGGACTTAGTTTCTAGTGTAACCCTGTGTTCAGTTGATGGATTTTACGATAGGGGTAAAACAAGGCAAAATCATGCTGAAGCTGAAGCAGTTGTAAATGAGATAATAAATAGATTAAGTGATCATAAATTAAGAGAAAGAAGTATAGGAGTTGTAACCTTTAGTTCTGTACAGCAGACTTTAATTGAAGATTTATTAGATGAAGCCTTTAAAAAGAATCCAGAAATAGAAAATATAGCATTACAGCTATCAGAACCTATATTCATTAAAAATCTTGAAAATGTTCAAGGTGATGAAAGGGATGTAATTTTATTTTCTGTTGGATATGGACCGGATATTAATGGAAAGGTTAGCTTGAATTTTGGACCACTTAATAGAGAGGGTGGATGGCGCAGACTTAATGTTGCTGTTTCACGTGCCAGATATGAAATGAAGGTATTTTCAACCTTAAGACATGAGCAGATAGATGTAACATGTTCAAATGCTCAAGGGGTTATGGGACTTAAAGCTTTTTTAGAATATGCTGAAAAAGGTAAAGAAATATTATCCTTGAGAAAGGGAAGCAAAACCTTTATTAAAAAGGCAGGAATTGAAAATCAAATAGCGAAGGAATTGGAAGACTTAGGATATAAAGTAAAGCTTCATGTAGGATCCTCTGGATATAAGATAGATTTAGGCGTAGTGGATCCTAAGGAACCAGGAAAATATATTTTAGGTATTGTATGTGACGGACATGCATATGCAAGTTCTAAAACGGCAAAAGATCGAGAAATACTTAGAAACAGTGTGTTAAAGCAACTTGGGTGGAATATTCATAGAGTATGGTCGCTTGATTGGTTTGAAGATTCAAAATCACAGGTTGAAAAAATTCTTCTTCGCATAAAAGAATGTTCAGAGAGTAACACAGTGGAAAACAAACTGCTTAAAAATACAGTTGAGAGAGCAATACCTTTTAAGAGAATTGAATCTATTATAGAGATAGAACCAAAAGAAGAATTAGAAGAAGAGAGTATAGAGTATAAAGTTGCAGATTTAGAGTGTATTTCTAGTAATTCTGAGGAGTTTTATCTAAGGGAGAACTTTACTAAAATATCTGAGCAGATTTTAAAAGTCATAGAAGTGGAAGGCCCAATAAGCAGGCCACTTTTATGTAAACGTGTACTCCAAGCTTGGGGGATATCTAGAATGGGAGCTAGAATTGACAGATACTTTGAGGATATATTTAAAACAATGTCTCTATGCTCAACTTGTTATAATGGGGTAAACTTCTATTGGCCTCAAGGTTTGAACTCGGAAGAATACAATATATTCCGTGTTTCTAAAAATGAAAAGGATAGAAGAAATCCCGAGGACTTACCACCAGAAGAAGTGGCTTCCTGTGTAAAAGAAGTGCTTTTAAACCAAATAAGTCTTTCAAAGGATGACTTAATAAAAGAAACCTATAAAAAGATGGGATATCAGCGCATAGGCTCTGCTGTAAAGTTAGCAATGGAAAATGGAATTTACATTGCAATAAAGAGGGGATTCGCTTATGTAGATGAAGAGGAGAGAATTGTTTATAGGGAATGAGTAGGTATTAATTTAAATAGGAATTAGAAAAAATATCATATGGACATTAATAGTCCATGATAATTGTTATAATAATATATAAAGACTTTAATAATTTTAAAATACAATTAAACATACTAAACACTAATGGTAAATAGCTCTCTATGAAAGTAGTTATTTACCATTTTCCATAATGTTGTAATTGACACATAATGTAAAAATCTATGTATAGTCTAAGGTTAAAATAATAAAAAGTCAGGTGATATTATGAGTAATAATGCTTATTCTGTACTAATTTATCAAAGGGAAGTAAGCAAGTATACCTTTTATTTAATTAAGGATTATATAAGCGAAGGGACTAAGGTATATTTTTTAACAGAATCTGATGAAGTAGATTTATATAGTTATATTCAAGATGTAGAGAAAAAAGATATAAAATATTATGAACAGAAATATTTGCTATCAATGAACTACAATATAAACTTGAGTTTTCAATTTAAAGATGATTTTATTATTGAAGATGGCAATATATCTGAGAATTTAAGAGAGGAATTGAAAGAGGAATGCTTTAATATAGAGCAGTATGATATTGAGCATCTTAATAGAGATAAACATATCATAATTAAGGCAGGGGCGGGTACAGGAAAGACAAAAACAATGATTGATAGAACAATATATCTTAGACATAAAGAATTAGCAACTTTTAAAGATATGGTTATGATTACATTTACAAACAAGGCTGCAAATCAAATGAAACAAAAGTTATATGAAAGATTAGAAGCCTATTATGAGGCAACAAAAGATACTAAATATTTAGAATGGATTGATGAAATAGTATCAATGAGAATTCAAACCATACATTCCTTTGCAAAGAATTTTATTGAGCTCTTGGGGGATAGAATTAATATTGATAGGAAGTCCAAAATTAAAAGTATACAGTATGAAAAATATAAAATTCTAGAGAAGCTTATAAATGAGTATAGGTTTAAATTTAGCGAGAAGTATCAGAAATTTAGATATATACCTCAGTATAAACTTATAAAGGCTATACTAAAAATTGAACAATACTTAACATCAAAGGGGTTAAATGTTAGTGATAATAAGGAAAATATTAATTTTGGTGTAGATAAGGAGGAATTTAATCATTTCTTAGAGTTTTTACTTTTAAATTTATGTGAAGAAGTAAAACAATACAAATATGAAAATAGCATAATTGAATTAAATGATTTAGTTATTAGTCTAAAAAGATATTTACATACGGTAAATATTCAGAATGCAGTAAATATTAAGTATATTATGGTGGATGAATTTCAAGATAGTGATACAATACAGGTTGATTTTATTATATGGCTTATAGAAAATATGGGGTGTAAAACTTTTATAGTTGGGGATATTAAGCAAAGCATATATAGATTTAGAGGAGCAGAATATACAGCTTTCCTACAATTTGAAGATAAATTAAAGAGAAATGGGGAAGAAAAAAATATTACTAAAAAAAGTCTTAAAAAGAATTACCGTACCAACAAGGCTATTATAGATAAACTAAATAATTTTTTTTATAATATTTCAAATTTAGAAACATCAAGGGAAGAAACTAAATATTTTACTTTTACCAAGGGAGACAAGTTAGAACCAGTAATAGAGAATAACTCCAAAGAAGAAGTTATAAGCCTTTTTAAAAATGGATATGAAACTAATAAGGATGGTGTAATTGAGTATATTACAAATGAAATTAAGAAAAATAATAAAAGAAATGCATCCAGGGCGAAAGAGGGATTAGAATCAGAAAGTATAGCCATACTTGTACGGTCTAATAGGGATTTAGAATACATAGTAAGAGAACTAGAAAAAAAGGATTATATTTGCAAAAAAGAAGTAAGTGGAGAATTTTATAGAAGTATTGCAGTTAGGGAATTTTATCTTATGCTAAAGGCTTTATTGTATCCTAAAGTATATATAAATCAATATGCTTTTATCAATTCATCTTATGGCAAGGGTATAGATAATAATACTATACTTGAAAATTATGATTCATCAAATAATTATTTAAAAAAGATTATAGAGAACCGGAAAGAATACAAAACATTGCAATACTTTAATGAGAAAATTAAACAGGAACCTTTTATGAAGGTTTTACACCAGTTAGTAAATGAATTTAAACCAGAAATAAATTATGGAGTTAAAATTCTAAGCAATAGAGGCTTCAAGGAAGAAAATGAAACAATAAAAAGTGTTAAAACAGCTGTAATAAACTATAAGATGAATTTAGAGCATTTGTTTACTATACTAGATAAAAGGTTTAATTCTATAGATGCTAGCATAATAGATGTTATTAGATTTTTGGAACTTATGATTAAAACAGATGATTTAGAAGATGAAAAGATGCTAGATTATAACAATAAAGAAAATAAATACGATGCAATATGTATGACTGTTCATAAAGCCAAAGGCTTAGAATTCGATCATGTAATAATTCCAAAGACAAGTAACAGTTTTTTAAATAATAATAATGAGGTTAAGATTTTCTTAAATGAAAAAGTAGAAAAGCATAATATTGGTTATCTAGTGAATTTAGATGATTTAACTTTAAAAAATGATGTATACAGTGAATTTATAGTGGAAGAAAATAAGGAAATAATTGCTGAGGAAATAAGGCTTTTATATGTTGCTTTAACTAGGGCTAAAAAAACCATTCACTTAAATAAAAATGAAATCATGGATAATAGCGGTAAAATACACAACTGGATGGATCTTTTGGAGAGGGGGAATCTTAAAGATGCATAATTTAAGGGTTGAAACCTATAATGATCCAAGCTATTTTTACAAAAATATTGATTTTAAAAATGATTCCTTGCATATTGTTGGTACATCGGCGTTATCAATGCACTTAAAAGATCTTAAGCAATTTAAGAAAAATAAAAATCATATATGGACATATGCAAATATTCAAAATGCAGTTTTTACAGAATGGAATAAGTCAATAAATCAAATAAAGATGAAGGCTGAAATTAGAAAACTTATAGAAGAGCTGTGCAAGGATATAACAATAAAAAAGTACTTGTTAAATGATATAGATGAAATTTTAAATGATTATAAATACTATATAGAAACAGGAATATTTGCCTTACCTAGCATGGAAAAAGTTGATCCCAACATTGAAGTTATAAGAGGAGTTTTTAATAGTTTTGCAAAGAGTCAACTAATAAACAATATATATATAAGAGAGAGCTGCTTTGATTTAGAGGAATTTACGAATAGGCTAAATAAATATTATAACGAAGTATTTAAGGGAGAATTTAAAGATCAAGGTATAACAGATGGAATACAAAACATTAAAAAAATTTATTTTTATAATTTGACCTATATTGATGGAATGAGACTTTCCTTTTTTAAAAAACTTAATGATATAGGTATTGAGGTTATATTTAGGATTCCAATACATGAAAATTTTCAAGCTTTAAACAGGCCTTGGGAACGGGTATATGGATTTGTTAGTAAAGATAAATGGAAAAGTATTTCATACAATAATGAAGTTAATTTAGAGTGGAATCCATATATAGGATATTTAAATGGTGTTAAAGATCTAAAGGATTATAATAATGACAAAATAAGTTTTAAAGAATATATAGACGTAAGTGCATTTAAACAAAAGTTAGAAAATTATCCTATTTTTCAAAATACAAATGAATATAAAGAATATCTAAAAAATAAAGGCGTGGAAAGTAGCATTATAGGACTTAAAGTTAAAAGATTAAGTTATATATGTGATAGTGAAGATAAAAGCTATAAATATATTAGAGAATATATAACCTTTTCAAAAAATAAATATAATGATTTATTTAATGGAACAATTTTAAACTATAAAGATAAGAAGGATAGCCTTTTAAATTATAAAGAAGGAAGATTTATAATTGGATTATATAAGTCTTATTGGAATGAAGAAAAGACTAAAATTATGATGGAGTATAAGGATTTTGTCCAATTAATTTCTTCAGGATGGTTAGAGATAAAAAGCAAAAGTAATATTATTTCAGGGGTAGATGGTATAGACTTATTAATAGACCTAGAACCTTACATGAACGGAATTAAATCCTTAGAGGATATTATTAATAGATTAAATAAGCTTACTTTGTTGCAAGACTTTAGCAATGCATTTACAGAATTATCTAAGGAAAAGACAGATGGAGATAAAGTAAAGGAATATCTTCATAATCCTTTGAAAACTTTATCTTATGTAGATAATAGTAGATATGGTATTACTGTAAAGCAATTAATTCAATTAACTAAAAAATTAAAAACCATGTTAGAAGAACTTATTCCAAAGGATAATTTTATAAATATTCAAGAACATAAAAATAAATTGTATGATTACTGGAGAAATATAAGCTATATAAAATCTATTTTAAATGAATATTTTAAGTTGAAAAAGGAGTATAATACTGAAAAAAGTGAAGTCAATAAAAAAAGATTAATAAAGTTTATAAAATCAAATAGGATATATATAAGAACTTACTCTAACTTAAAAAATGCTGAGTTAATAGAAACACCCATGACGCTTTATGAAACAAGAGAATACATGAATATTATTTTAAAATTAAGTAATAAAAAGGACCATGATGATTCAGAAGAAGATAGGTATAACTATATAAAAGTTTTTGATCAAATAGAAGGAATCATGATAAATGGAACTAGAGAGATATATGTTACGGATATGTCAGAGAAGAGTATAAATAAATATGTAAAAAATAGAAGGTTTATTCCTAAATATACAAAATCCAAGATTCTAAAGGAAGATTTAAGAGAATTAGATAGAACTTATAATTTACAAGAAAAAAATAATATTTTAATGCAATCAAAAATTTCTAGTGAGGAAGTTATTAATTTTATAAAATATTATCTGGCTACCATAACATCCTTTAGCAAAGCAAAAATAGAATTTAGTTGGATCAATGATATAAATGATAGTGATCAAGAATCATCCATATATAAAATACTTAAGAGCATATATAATGAAAATTCTAAAAGGCAAAGTGTATACTATGATATTGAAGGAGAACTGCAATTTGAATATGAGAGATTAAAGGAACAGGGAGTTTTATACAAAAACAATTCAAAGTCTATTGCTGAAATCAATAAAATTTTAGGAAAGAAAACAGAGGTAAGTTGTAGCAGTGAAATAGCTCCTATAGCTTGGTTAGATTTAGATTTTTGTCCTAGAAAGTTTTATTATTCAGGAGTATTATGCCATAATCCAGTATATGAATCAGAATTCCATCAAAAAATTGTATTTGCTATATTAGGTAAACTATTTAAATCCCAGCTTAAAGAAGGCAATGATGTAGAAAAATATTTCTATCCCCTTTTTCCACAATGGAATAAGACTACTAAGGATAACTTAATTGAAACATCATATAAAAGAGAAATTAGAAGTGAATATAAATTTAAAAATATATACTTCCCTTATCATATGAAGGATATTCAAATTCTTAGAAGTAAAATCTATGAAAATCATAGGAGAAAGAGAAGAAATGCCTATAGGAATATGAATATTCTTAATGAAAAATATTTTAATGAATTTATAAAAGAAGATATGAAGTATGATACAGTAACATACATTAAGGGCTATCATTGTGATATGTGCCCTCACAATATGATATGTTGTAAGGGGGAATTTGCAATTGAAAGAAGTAGATAAATTATCCATAGATAATGAAATAAATTATGAAGAATTTTATAAGGGTATGGGAGAATTTTTTAATAAGACAGTGAAAGCTTGGCAATCATATATTTCTTATGAGTTTATTAAAGGAATCAGATTATCAGAATTACAAAAAAGAGTGCTAAATGCAGATAACAGTCAATTATTAATTAATGGTTCTGGAGGTAGTGGAAAAAGTACAGTTCTATTGTACAAGCTTATAAAATCCATGATAGAAGAAAAAGAACCAAAAAAATTCTTATATATAAGCTATAATCAAATATTAATAGATGATACAAAGAAAAGAGCAAACAAGTATCCAGAATTTGAAAAGTTTAAAAATAATCATCATAAGGTTGATATATGCACTTTCCATCAATTTGCAGCGAATATACTAAAGGATTTAGGGTATCCAGAAGTAAAAGATTTAAATATAAATTATAAAACCATAGAAAGGATGAGAGGAAACTCAGCTAGAAGAGTGGCATCTATACTTCATAAATATACAGAAGGAGAATTATATCCTAAGTTGAATCTTGATGAGAGATTATATAAAACTCACGACTTTACTTTTGTGAGAGATGAAATTCTATGGATGAAGGCTAATGAATATATCCGTCTAGAAGATTATTTAGAATGTGAAAGAGCTGGAAGAGGAAACACGCCAAGATTAACTAAAAATCAAAGGAAGACCATATTTAAAATTTATGAAGATTATAGGGAACAGGCGAGAAATCGAAAATGGACTGAAACTAATATTGATTTAGAAGACTATGCCTTAACATTAATAGGAAAGTTTCATGAAATCCCTGAAAGTAAAAAATATGACTATATTTTTATAGATGAAGTTCAAGATTTGGATGCTGCACAAATTAAACTTCTAGCCATGCTTTCTCCTAAATTTTTAATTATGGCAGGGGATTCAAAGCAAAAAATATATAAAAAGACACCACATAGTTATGCTAGTTTAGGGATCGATGTTAAAAATAACAATAGGAATCTAAGAGAAAATCATAGATCAACAGAAGAAATAATGAAGTTAGCTAATTCTTTAAAATTTAATGATATACTAAAAGAGCAGAGTATTATTAGCTATAAAAATAAGGGCCAAAAGCCTAAGATTTTATCTTTTGCAAATCCCCAAAAAGCAATGAAACATATTGGAGAAAAAATATTAGAAATTCAAAAAAGTGAGCCCAATAGCAATATTGCCATTATTACAAGAGAAGAAGAGTCCATATCCTGTGGTAATCACAGTAATATAAGAAAATATTTAGGAAGATATTCTTCAATAATTGGAATAGAACAATATAATAAAAAATTTGAATTTGGAAATCAAAAACAAGTAATTTTCACAGATTTATTTAATGTAAAAGGTTTAGAATTTGATTATGTATTTTTATTACATTTTGATAGATATCATTATCCAAGTAAAAAAGAAATAGAGAAACTTAGTAAGTACTTAAGTGATAAAGAGACCAGAAATAAATATGAAGATAGTGAAATAAAAGATTATGAAGACTTAATAAATATTGAAAAAAAGAGGTTATATGTTGGTATAACTAGAGCTAAAAAGGAATTAGAGCTAATATGTTTTGCAAAAACAGAAGGAGAGGTTTCTCCCTTTATTAAGGATTTTAATAGAGAAGATTATGAGTATAAATTTTATAAAAGATAAATTTTATAAATAAGATTTTAATAAAGAAATTAAAGAATTTCTGAAAAGATATAATTAAAATATTAAGTTATAAAAAAGACTTATCCTAGATAGGTCCTTTTTTATGCTCTAAAACAACTTAAAAATCATAATTTCATAAATTTGAATTTAGTAATTAATATTTTTAGGAGCTTTTAATACGTATTTAGTATAAAGACCTATGATTTGCTCATTTCAAAGAATAAATAATCAGCTTATATGAAAAAATAAAAATGGACTTAAGGAATTCACTTAAGGATATGAAAATACAAAAGTTAAAGGCGGTTTAAGTATATGAGTAAAAAACATATTGGTTTAATTGGATTATCTGTAATGGGTAGAAATTTAGCGCTTAACATAGGAGATAAGGGATATAAGGTAGGCATTTTTAATCGTACTGTTAAAGTGGTGGATGAGGTACTAGAGAAGTATAAGCATCCTAATTTATTTGGGACTTATAGTTTAAAAGAACTTATAGAGGAGCTGGAAACACCAAGAAAGATTATGCTTATGGTTAAGGCTGGAGAGGCTGTAGATATGTTAATTGAACAGCTGCTTCCACATTTAGAGCAGGGAGATATTTTAATTGATGGTGGAAATGCTTATTTTAAAGATACAAGAAGAAGAGCACAGTATTTAAAGGAAAAAGGTATAAGGTTTTTAGGAGTTGGAGTTTCAGGAGGAGAAGAAGGGGCTAGGTTAGGACCGGCTCTAATGCCTGGTGGAGATTTTGAGGCTTATAAAAATGTAGAAGGTATTTTTAAGGATATTGCTGCAAAGGTTAATGGAGAGCCTTGTTGTAATTATATAGGCGGTGATGGAGCAGGACATTATGTTAAGATGGTTCATAATGGAATTGAGTATGCAGATATGCAATTGATTAGTGAAGCTTATATGATATTAAAGCATTTAGGTAAGTTTAACAATATGGAACTGCATAATATTTTTAAGCAGTGGAATAAAGGAGAATTGGAAAGTTATCTAATTAAAATTACTTCTAATATTTTAACTGTAAAGGATGATAAAAGTGACAATTATTTATTAGATATGATTTTAGATAAGGCTTCTCAAAAAGGCACTGGAAAATGGACTAATATTGAAGCTATAGATTTAGGTGTGGATGTATCTATTATATCTAGTGCTTTAAATGCTAGATTTATGTCAAACCTAAAAGAAGAAAGGGTAAAGGCTAATAAAATTTTAGAAAGTAATACTAAAAATTTTACTAAGGTAGATAAAGACGAATTAATTGAATTAGTAAGAAAAAGCTTATATTCTAGTAAAATAGCATGTTATGCTCAAGGCTTTCAATTGTTAAGAGCTGCTGCTAAAGAATACAACTGGGATTTAAATTATGCAAATATTGCTAGAATTTTTAGAGGTGGATGTATTATTCAGGCTAAGTTTTTAAGTGATATAATTAAGGCTTATGAGGAAGATAATAATGCTGAAAATTTAATGCTCACCAAGGGATTTTCACAGTCTTTAAAGAAAAATGATGAAAGCTTACGTAAAACCATATCCGTTGCCATTAAAAATAAAATTCCTGTAACTGCTATGAGTAGTGCCCTAGGATATATTGATACTTATAGTTCTAAGGAGCTAGGAGCTAATTTGATACAGGCACAAAGAGATTATTTTGGAGCACACACCTTTCAGCGTGTTGATATGGAAGGAAACTATCATTTTGATTGGGTGAATAATTATGAAGAATAAGGCTATAACCATTTTTGGTGGTACTGGAGACTTAGCTTATCGTAAGTTATTTCCCGCTTTATATAATTTATATATCCTGGGCAGTATAGATGATTCGTATAATATTATAGGCATTGGAAGAAGAGATTATAGCAAAAAAGAGTATTTAGAGCATATTAAATCTGGCGTTAAAGAATTTGCTAGAGTAGATTATAGCGAGCATAAATTTAATGAGTTATGTAAAATTATAACTTATTATAAAATGGATATTGAAGATACAGAAGAATATAAAGGATTAATTAAATATTATAAGGATAGGGGAATTTTTGAAGATCATATTTACTATTATGCTGTTGCACCAAGATTTTTTATTCCAATTACTAAAGGATTACAGGAAAATCAGTGTTGCCTTGAAAGTGCAAAAGTCATAGTTGAAAAGCCTTTCGGGGAGGATTTAAAATCAGCTACCTATTTAAATGAAGAGCTTTCTAAGGCATTTAGTCCAAATAATATCTATCATATAGATCATTATTTAGGAAAAGAAATGATACAAAATATTATAAATATAAGATTCTCCAATGCAATATTTAAAGGAATTTGGAACAGGAACTTTATTGATAATATTCAGATTAATGCTTTTGAAACTGTAGGTGTTGATGGTAGAGGAGCATATTATGATAAAAGTGGTGCTCTAAAAGATATGGTTCAAAATCATTTATTTCAGTTATTATCCATGGTAGCCATGGAAGAACCTAAGGAACTTAAAAGTGATTTTATTAAGGAAGTTCAACTTAAAGTGTTAAGTGAAATGAAAAATATAGAACCTAATGAAGTTGATGAATATATAGTTATGGGTCAATATGAAGGGTATAGAGAGGAAAAAAATGTTCATAAAGACTCAAAAACAGAAACTTATGTTGCCATGAAAATACTTATTGAAAATGAAAGATGGAAAGACGTACCTTTTTATATTCGTACAGGAAAGAAACTGAATAAACGAGAAACAGAAATTGTAGTTAAGTTTAAGCCCGCTAATGAGAAGGTAGAAGGAAATGTATTAATAATAAAGATTCAACCAGATGAAGGAGTTTATTTAAACTTTAATATAAAAAAACCTGGTACTGAGGATACCGTTCAAAAGGTGAGCATGGACTTTTGTCAAAGTTGTATTTTGGAAAATAGAATAAACACTCCAGAAGCCTATGAAAGATTATTAAAAGCTTGTATGGATTCGGATAGAAGTTTATTTTCAAATTGGGAGCAAATTGTGGTGAGCTGGAATTATGCTAATAAAATATTAGAAAGTTATAGATTAAGTTCTAATAAACTCTATAGTTATAAACCTAATACCCTAGGACCTAAGGAAGCAGATGACTTATTAGAAAAAGATAATAAACTATGGGTTTATAACTAGGGCTATGCTTTTTATAAGTTATTAGAAAAATCAATGCTTTTTATGCTTAATATTGATTGGGTAATATGTTTTACGTTTTAATTAAATTAAAAACTTAGATTCTATATTTTTTATTAAAAGGGTAAGAGTAAATTAGTGTTAAAAATATAATTAGCATGTAGGAGATAATAATGAAAATAATAGATATTTCAAGAACTATTTCAGAAGAAATGGTTGTATATAAAAACAAAGATGAAAAGCGTATTAAAAGAAATATAGTAATGAACTATGAAAGAGGGGACTATTATGAATCTAGGCTTGACTTAGATATGCATTGTGGAACCCATATAGATGCACCACTGCATATGATTGAAAATGGTAACACCATAGAGAATATGGATTTATATAAATTAGTTGGACAGTGTAAAGTCTTTGATCTTACTAGTGTTGAAAATTATATTACTAAGGAGCATATTAAAGATTTAGATATTAAACCTGAAGATATTATTATATTTAAAACTAAAAATTCCTATGATACAGAGTATAATCCTAAGTTTATATATGTAGAAGAAGATGCTGCAAAATATCTTGCAGATATTGGTATAAAAACCTTAGGCATTGATGCCATGAGTGTTGAAAGGGATAAGAAAAGTCATTCTTCACATAAAATAATCTTAGAAAAAAATATTGTGATTATAGAAGATTTAGCTTTAAAAGAAGTAGAAGAAGGGGAGTATTTTTTAAGCTGCCTTCCCCTTAAAATTAAGGGAAGTGAGGCTTCTCCAGTAAGGGCTATTTTAGTAAGGACGTGTTAGATAAAACTGTTCATATGAAAATCACTTAATCACGAATTCACTACGTCGTGTTAAACAATGAAGAAGTTTAAACTTATAAGGAAAACTTATAAAGAAAGCTTATGATATAATTTCGTAATTTTTCTAATTATATCATAAGCTAATTATTTATATTAGATTATTTTCTATCTAGTACATATCCGTAAGCTTTAACAGCACCATTTTCTTCTTCTAAATATACTCCTTGAATTTCTGGAGCAAAACCTGGGAATTGGTTTATTCCATCTTGTAATATTAAGAAGTATTTTTGTGCTACTTCACTCCATTTTTCTCCTGGAACAACACAGAATACTCCTGGTGGATATGGTAGTGCACCTTCTAAGGCAATTTCTCCAACAATATTCTCTAGAGCAACTAACTTAGCTTCATTTCTTACTAATGCCCATTTAGCATCTTGAGCAGTCATTAGTCTAGTATAAGTAGAGTTTTCTTTAGAAGTTTGTAATGCAGCTGTTGCTTCAGCAAAAGCAGGGTTATTAATATTAAACTCCTCTGAAATTGTTCCTCTCTCTGGTAGATATTCTGCTCTAAACAATCTCTTTTGATACGTTTTAGCATCGCTATCTTTGTAGAAATTATGCATTTCTTGACATAACATTCTAATTGTATATCCTTTATAACGCTCTATATTACTCTTATAAATTGTAGGCAATACTCTACTTAATGGGGCATCTTCTTCTACAAGGTGTTCAAATTGAACAAGTTGTGCCACAAGGTTCTCCATTTTTGTTGAAGTCTCTGCAGGTGTTAATAAGAATAATATTGAATTTAAATCACTTTTCTCAGGAATAATTCCATTTTCCCTTAAGTAATTAGCAAGGATAGTAGCAGGAATACCAAAGTCTTCATATTCACCAGTTTCAACATCTATACCTGGTGTTGTTAACATGAATTTATTAGGGTCAACAAAATATTGATTTTCCCCATAGCCTTCAAATGAATGCCATTTTTCTCCTGGAACGAATTTGAAGAAGTCTATGTTGTTCGCAATTTCTTCTGTATCATACTCTTCCCACTTTTTGCCGTTAACCACTGGTGGGATAAATGGTTTAAGTAAAGAACAATTTTTTAATACAGATTTTCTAGCTTCAACACCTAATTTTATACACTCTGACCATAAGCGTTTACCAGCTTCACCCTCTTGCATTTTTGCATTAACATCTAAAGTTGAGAATAGAGGATAGAAAGGACTAGTAGAAGCATATAGCATATAAGAGTTATTAAAACGTTTATGATCTACATAACGTTGTTGTCCTTTAATATGGCTATCTTTTTTATGAATTTGTGATGCTTGTGAGAATCCAGCTTGTTGTTTATGGATAGATTGAGTTACAAATATTCCAGGATCATTTTCATTTAAATCTAATAGTAGAGGAGAACAGTCTCTCATCATTGGAATAAATTGCTCATATCCAACCCAAGCAGAGTCAAATAAAATATAATCACAAAGATGTCCAATTTTATCAACTACTTGTCTAGCATTATAAATTGTTCCATCATAAGTTCCAAGTTGAATTACAGCTAATCTAAATGGTTTTTTCTCTGTAGCTCTTTGTGGATCAACCTTAGCTATTTCTTTTCTTAAATAATCTTCATCAAAACAATGAGCATCAATACCACCAATAAATCCAAATGGATTACGACCTGTTTCTAAATATACAGGAGTACCACCTGATAGTACTAAAGCTGAGTTATACACGGATTTATGGTTATTTCTATCAAATAAAACTAAATCCCCAGGTGCAACGATTGAGCCTATAACAACTGTATTAGCAGTACTAGTTCCATTCATTACAAAATAAGTTTTATCAGCATTATATATTCTAGCAGCATTCATTGAAGCTAATTTTGCAGGACCTTCATGTATTAATAAGTCTCCTAATGCCACATCGGCATTACAGATATCTGAACGGAAAATATTCTCTCCATAAAAGTCATAAAGATATCTACCAGCTGGGTGTTTACGGAAATATTGACCACCTTGGTGTCCTGGACAGTCAAATTGTATATTACCACTTTCTACATATTCGCTTAATGCTTTAAAGAAAGGTGGTAGTACATTTTCTTCATACTGGCTTGCAGCAGTTTCGATTTCTCTATTGTAAAGCTTAGCATCAAATTTATTAGCATCAATTACACGATAAGCTTTTTTTAATAATTCGCTGTCAAGTTTATCCCCATTTTTTAAAACAACAAATACTGGTATTCCAAATTTTGTATTATGTACATCGTTAATTAATTTGGAATCGGAATCAGTTAATACAGCAGCAGCTATGTCAGTATAATCTGTTTCTTCAGCTAAAACTAAGTCTCTAGCAGTTGAAAAATACTCTCTAGCTTCTGCACTGTAAGCAATTTTAAAATGTTTCATATAAAATAACCTCCTTGTAGTTACCAATACTGTCAAAAGCCCCAAAGAAGCTTTTGATAACCCCTTTATTATTATATAGATAACTTGTCCATTCTATAACTTAGTAAAAAAGGCAAGTTATAAACACCATAAGTAATTTTTTATAAACTATATATTACATCAACAAGATTATACAATATATTAGGGCAATTATATAGTGAATTATATTAAAAAGTTTTAAATTTTTTTAGTTTTAAAGGTGTTTAAATGAATTTACGGGGTTTTTAAGGGGAATACATATTAAAATCAATGTTTTACTTTCAATTCCTAATAAATAAACCTCAACAACATAATTTGGAAAGGAATAATACATACAGTATAAAAATTCAATATAAAAGTTTAATTTATAAATTCAGTTATTAAAAGATTAAATTTCCTCCAAGAATAATTTCCTTAGAATTAGCAACTATAATAATAGAACATTCATAATATCTTTATAAGAAGAGAGGATTTTATATGAATAGCAGTGTTATAATGGATATTTTTAATATAACTCTTCGAAGTGTAGTATCTTTAGTAGTTTTATTTACATCAGCAAGGCTTATGGGAAAAAAACAGATTTCTCAATTAAACTTTTTTGATTATGTAGTTGGAATTTCTATTGGATCTATAGCTGCAAATTTTGCAGTAGATGATACAATATCATATACTCATGGATTAACAGGGCTTATTGTATATGCTATTTTCCCCATAGTAATGTCACAAATAACACTTAAAAGTATTAAGTGTAGGAAGATATTGGGAGATATGCCTACAATTCTTATTCAAAATGGTAAATTTATAGAAGAAAATCTTAAAAACGCAAAATATAATAGTTACTTGAATTGTAACATAGAATAAATTTTATACATAATATAAATATTGTATATAAATTATAAGAGGGGTAATCATGTTATCAAGTAATGAATATATGCAACTTTCTTTAGAATTAAATCTATTTTTCCTTAGAATTGTAAAAGAGCATAACTTTTTCTTAGCAGTTTCATTACCACCTAAAGCAGCTCCTATTTCAATGCAACTTGTTTCAATGAATAGGAATTTAGATAGATTACTTTCTAGAGTCATATCCTTAAGTGAGGGAAATATAAGTAGGGAAGTTATGACTAATGGGGAACTGGTTACTAATCTCACATTGCCAGCAGAGAGGGCAGCTCAATCTTTAACTGGTGTGCCTATAGATACTTCTATTACTTTAAAGGAAATGAACTTAGGTTATAGAAAATATTATAATGCCAATAAAACCTTAGAGAGTATATCTGTACTTAACAAAGATATATTAGCAATGGTAAGAGAAGTTATAGATTTCCAAAACAATATGCTTAATCAGGTTTTATCTTGTAAGGCATTTGTATATATGTACCCATCAAACCTTAAACATGTTATAGAAGAAGCTTATGTTTACGTAAAACTTCTTACTAAAATTGAAAATAGACAAGGAAAAGATATTACACTAAAAGAGCTTATAGAAGAAGAAATTTTTTGGAATCACATAATGGAAGAACATTCAGAGTTTATAAGAGGGTACTTAGATCCTTCTGAGAAGAAATTATTTGAAGTTGCAGATCATTTTGTAGATGAATTTGATAAGTTAGAAGATGATACTAAAAAGCTTTTATCCAATCCTAATAATATTAATCAGATTACAAGAAGAAGTTATAACTTAGTTACAGAATTAAGAAATTTTAAAAAGCAAGGAACAGAGGGACTATTATTATGTAAGATAAAGGCTATAATGCCAGCACTGCTTGGAGATCATGTAACTAGAGAGGCCAACCACTATTTAAGAATACTTTCTGATTCAAAGAAGTTTTAATAATTAAGTAGCATATAACTAAGAAAATAACCATCTTTTTAATAATTAAAGAGATGGTTATTTTAAATTATCTTATACTACTTCTGTGCTTTTATTTATAAATTAGTTATAAATTTTTATGATAAGAAATATATTCCTTTGGACTCATATTAGTATATTTTTTAAATACTGTAGAGAAGTAGTTTTGATTATCAAATCCTACAGATAAAGCTATATCTAGTATAGATTCCTTACCAGTACTTAACATAGATTTACTATATTCTATTCTCAATTTATTTAAATAACTTTTAAAACTCTCTTTCATTTCCGATTTAAAAATTGTAGAAAAATAACTAGTACTTAGGTGTACATAATTTGCTACTTCATCTAAAGTAATTGGATGCTTATAATTATTATTAATGTAATTAATAGCATTTTGAATAGGTTTGGATTTATCTTTTAAGGAATATTTATTTACAAAACAGGTTATATCTTTTACCATAAATTCTCCAGAGCATAGTAAATCTTGTATAGTATTTTGCTTGTCTATAATTAGTATGTGTTTGTTTTTAAGTTCAAGGATATCCTTTTCTAAAATTCCTACATTAGCAATACTTGCATTAATTAAATTTATACATAGTGAAATTAAATTATATTTTATCATTCTAATAGGATTTAAATCTTTAATATATTCATAGCTTTGCAAATTAAAACTTTTTCTATAAATAGTAACAGCTTCTTCTATATTTCCTAAAAGTACAGTTTTAGTAAGTTGCTTTGTAATGGCTAAATTATATGAACATGGAGCTTTTTTTAACTCTTCGGGGTTGAAACTTTTACCTATAAATGTATTTTTCATATCTTTTTCTTCAATATGTTGCATTCCAATATCAATACCATTCCTCATAATATGGTGTAAAAGTTGAGCTAAAAAGAAATTTCGAGGAGGAAATTTTATAGGAGTTTCAGATAAAATTTTTAAAATTTCCGGGGTACAACTTATGGGTAAACCCTTGCATTGCAAGATCTCATCTACATCTTTAGGGGTTTTAGGGTTTAGGAGTATAGGACCTGCAATAAGTGCACCTTTATAAGTTTTATTATGAAAGTAAGGAGCAATAATGTAGGTTAATTTTTTCATATGATTATATAGAAAAGTATCTTTTGAGTTTATATTTTTTGAATCTATATTAGTTTTAATAAATAAGTCAACCTCTTGTAAGTCTACATTATAAGGGGTTTTCTCTATGTAGTGATTTCCTTGAGACAGAATTTTATTTCCATTACTATCAATTGCAATAACGTTTATTTCTGTAGAGAAATAGTAGCTTTTTAATATGTAGTCTAAATGAGGTAGTATTATTCGCCCATCTTTTCTAAAAAAGGTAATCATATATACATCTCCTTTTATCATTTAGTAATGAGTGTCAATATTATATCATAATATTTTTCAAATACAAAAATATTTATAGAAAATCGAAAAAAAGTATAAGAAAATATAAATGATAACTGATATCATTTATTAGGGTTTAAAAGTTAATAATTTTAAGTAAATAATCAAATAATTTCTAATATAACATTGGATTTTATATAAGATTGAATCTGGCAGTCAACTATTTTACTGGTTATATGCTGAATTAAAGAAAAATAAATAAAATAAGGGGCGATTATATGCAAAATATTAAAAGATTTAATAAGGGGATAAGCATTTTAGTAGCTACAACGTTAATGCTTGGTGGAACATCTAAAGTTGTTATTGCAGCTACAGAATCTAAGGTAGAAGCTACTAGTATAACTTCAAACAAGATAGGTGCAAAGGTTAATGGAAAAGAATCAAAAGGTCAGAAAGTTAATGTAACTACATTGCCTAAAGTTGAGACAACAGAACTCGGCAAGTTTTATGGAGATTATGATAAATACAGAATTAGCTTTCCTAGTACAACAGATAAAGAATTTGAAGAGTTTGAAAAATATATAAAGGCTATAAATGATACAAATAAAGTAACAGTAAACGGAGTTAAATATGATAATAGCGGACTTGTAAATGAAAAAGACAATTATCATTTTGGAACATTAGGACTCGATATTAATCCAAGTGCATTTACAGAAGATATAAATACAATTATTGTTAAAGCTGATGGCTATAATGATATGAAAATAAAGATTAAAAAGGATGGTACATTTGTAAGTGAAGAAGAAATAAAATCAGAGGATGTAGATAATACAAAGCCTCAAGAAGAAGTTAAACTTGAATTGCCTAAAATTGAAAAGGTGGAATATGGAAAGTTTTATTCAGATTTAATGAAATATAGAATTAACTTTCTTTCTAAAACAGATGATGACTGGAACTGCGTTGATAAATATAGGACAGTTGTAAATAAAGCAAATAAAGTAACAGTAAATGGAATCCAATACAATAGTGGAGATGTAACAAAGGAAAATAGTTATAGTTTTGGATTAATAGGATTTGAACTTAATCCAAGTGCATTTAAGGATGGAAGCAATACAATTGTTATTAAAGCTGATGGATATGAAGACATGACAATAAAAGTCAAAAAAGATGGAGAGAAGGTAAGTTTAGATAAAGCAGCATCTGATGATGGAAGTATTTCCAAGCCTGAAAAACCAACTAACTCAGCAGATACTGATAAGCAAACTGAGGAATGGAAGAGTGTAACTACACTACCTAAGATAGCTAATACTAGATATGGTGAAATTTATGGAAGAGTTGAATATGAAATAAGCTTTGAGCAAAATGACAAACTTCAAAAATACGTAAATGCTTGCAGTTCTTACAATGAAAAAACTAAACCAGCAGAAGTAACTGTAAACGGAGTTAGATATGAGCAGAATTTTAATTTTGGTATCAATCAATACCATTTAAGTTATATGGGTGGTTTAGAATTAAACGATAAGGCATTTAAGGAAGATATAAATACAATCATTGTTAAAGTAGATGGCTACAATGATATGAGAATAAAAATAAAGAAAGACGGAACATTAATAAGTCAAGAAGAATCTACAGTAGGAACTTCAATAAAAGAAAATATTCAAATAAATATAATGAAAGACATAGCTGTAACAGCTGGTGAGCCCATCAATTTGAAGTCTGGTGTACTTGCTTATGTAATAGGTAAAGAAAAAATAGATTTAACAGATGAAGTAAAAGTTAATCCAGGAAAATTGGATGTGAAAAATCCTAAAGAAGGAACTTATGAAGTGACTTATTCTGTAACTTATAATGGACAAACCGAAAGTAAAACAAGAAAAGTAACTGTAACTCAAGGTAATGTATCTACAGATAATCTTACTGATGGAATTTATACCATAGGTTTTAAAGCTTATAGAGCAGATATACCTGAAAATGAATCAATGCTAGGCGGATTCTTTGATGAAAAGGCAAAGGTTGAGGTTAAAGATGGTAAAGTTACTTTAACAATGTTAAATACTCTTCTTGCATCTAGTTTACTTGATTTCCGAATGGAAAGTAATGGGGAATACCCAGAAACGAAAGCAACATATAAAGGTGAGCCAGATAGTCAAGGAAATTATCAAATGAAAACATTTGAAATCCCAATATCAGATTTAAATTCAGATCATTTAGCATGCGTACTTGTTAGTGATATGGGTGGTCGAAAAAGTCAGATTGGAAATTTTGATAAATATAAAAAAGTAAGATTTGTGTTTGATAAGAATTGTATAAAGGGTTGGGATGGATTTAATAAAGATAAAGAGGCAATTGATGCAAGCGCTGAATTTAATAAAGCCTTGATAGATGCTGGTTTAGATAAAGATGGAGATGGAATTGTTACTGATGAAGAAATTGGAAAGGCTACAGGAGCAGTTAAATTATCAAGTAAAAAGATAAAAGATATATCTAGACTTCGCCATCTTGGAAGTGGGGTTACTGAATTATACTTAAATGGAAATAATATTAGTTACTTACCTAAAGGGGTATTTGATGGATTGACAGGATTAGAAAAATTGTCTTTAAGCACAAATAGAATAGTTGAATTACCAGAAGGTATATTTGACAATTTAAAAGATTTAACAGACTTATCCTTAAGTAAAAATTATATTATTAAATTACAAAAAGGTACATTTGATAAACTAAAAAATCTTAAATCCTTAGGACTTTCAGAGAATCAACTAAATGAATTACCAGATGGTATTTTTAATAAATTAACAGCTTTAGAAGGTTTATATTTATATGACAATAAAATAGAAAGTATTCCTACTGGAATCGGAAAACTAAAACAATTAAAAAATTTATCTATAAATGCAAATAAGATTGAAAAAGTACCAGAGGAATTGAGTGAACTTAGCAATTTAACAAATTTACATTTAAACAATAATTTTATTAAAGAAATACCAGATAAAGTTTATAAAAATCTTAGAAATTTATCAACTTTTGAAATATATGATAACGAGTTAACATATGTTCCAGAAAATATAAAAGAACTTTTGCCAAATGTTAGACAATTTAATTTTAGATTAAACAGGTTAAATAGAAAACCAAATATAACTAATTTATCTAAAAAGGGATTTTATCCGCAAAAAAACACCTTTAACTTACAGTTAACTGCTAAAGATGGTAAATTAACATGGAAGCAAGATTTATCAGCATTAGATATGTATCTTTGGGAAACATATATGGATAATTGTAGTTCAGTTGATGAATATAATAAAAAATTAAATGGAAAAACACCTGAAGAATATTTACGTGAAAAGAGTAATGACTGGAGAATTGTAACGGAGATACAAAAGAAAGAGCCAAATGGTAAATACATTACAATTGAAGATGCTGTCAATGAAAACGAAAAAGATGTTACCAAAGGAACATATAATGATCCTGATATGAAAGAGGGAAATGAATATAGAATTATTAAATCAGTAATTTCAGCAGGTGGATTTGAACGCCTTATATTTAGTGATATAGCGAATGCAGTAGCTAAAAAGGGTGAGAATACTAAACCAGAGCAAAAACCAGAGGATAAAAAAGAGTTCAAAAATGGAGTATATAGTTTAAATGCAAAAATCTTAAAGGAAAATAGTGATGATCCATCTATGGCAGCTCAGTATATTAAAGATATAAATTGCGAAATAGAAAATGGTAATAAGTATATAACAGTATCTTTAAATAGAATAGATTGGATGAAAGACCTTAAAGTAACGGTAGATGGAAAAGAAATAACTCCACAAATTACAGATAGAATTAAAAACAAAAATGGAGAAGAGCAAGGAAAGATAAGATTCCAAATAGGAAGTTTAAATTCAAAGATAATGCTGCATATGAATGTAGTTCCAATGGGAAATTCAACAGTAGCATTTAGATTGGTACCAGATAAAAATACTCTTACTTTAATAAAAGAATCTACTAATTTACAAGAAGATTTAAATAAAGATACAAACAAAGAAGAAAATAAAGATACAAACAAAGAAGTAAGCAAAGAAGCAAACAAAGATACAACTCAAAATGTAATCAAAGAAATAAATAATGAGACAAGCAAAGAAACAAATCAAGATATGATTCAAAATAAAAATAAAGAAATAAACAATGAGACAAGCAATAAAATAAATAAAAAAATAAGCAAAGAAGATAAAAAAGAGACAATTAAAAAGAAAACTGCATTACCTAAAACTGGGATGCCATTTAATACAGGAGCTTTAGCTACATTAGGAACAATCATAACAGCTTTAGGATTTGCACTTAGAAAATATAGAAAATAGAATTTAAAAGATATAGGGGGCAGTCATATGAGAAAAAAAATATTTAAGGTTTTATCAGTAATAGCTTTATCAAGTTGTGTAACTTTATCATCAGCACAAGCTTTTGCAAAAGGAATTAAAAAAGAGGATATAAAAGTTTATGCTAGTGCAACTGGTGTAAAAAATTCAAAGTTAGAAGATGGAAAATACAATGTAGGTATAGAAACTTTTAAAGAAAATGCAGAAGAGTTATCCATGGCTGGACAATATGTAAATAAGAAGGTAGATTTAGAAGTTAAAAATAATAAAAAATATGCTACTTTAAAAATTACTAGAATGGATTGGATGAAAAATATAAAAATATCTATAAATAATAATTCTGTAAACTATGAAACAGTACAAAAAGATAAGGAAGGAAAAGTAGCATCAATAAGATTTGAAGTACCAGATCTAAATACTAATGTTAAGTTTAAAATGAATGTAGTACCTATGGGAAATGCAGAAGTTAAATTTAGAGTTGTATTTAATGATAATATTACTAAGTTATCTAGTAATTCTTCACAAAACAAACCATCAAAGAATAATAAAACAAAGAATAATGAAATAAAGGCTGCTAATAATGCGGATAAAAACAATACTGTAAAAAAAGATAATACTAATAACACATCAGAAAAGGTAGAGGTTAAGGGTGATACTGCTAAGGAAGATACACTACCTCAAACAGGTTCCCCTATTACTACCAAAACCTTATCAATAATTGGTGGTTTAGCTGTAACATTAGGATTAGGATTAAAAAGTAGGAAAAAAGCTTAGTTTATAAACAGTATATAATTTAATACTCTATTTTAAGAAAGTATCTACTCTCTTAAAATAGAGTTTATTTTAATAAGCAAGTAATATGGTGGAGGATTTTATATATGAAAAAATTCTTAAGTATACTAATGGCTATTATAATAAGCGTAACATTTGTTTCCTGTGGAAGAGAAAATAAAACAGAAAGTTGTGTAAATAAAAACAATGGGGAAAAGAAAATAGTTGCTGGAAGCATGGCAGTAGCTGAAATGCTAGCAAAGTTAGATATTAAAATAGTAGGAAGACCAAGTACTCAATATGGTATATCAGATAAAATAAAGGATGTACCAGAAATAGGTCTAGCTATGAAACCGGACTTAGAAAAAATAAGAAGTTTAAATCCTGATGTATATGTAACATCTGGGGCGTTGCAAGAGATGATAGGAGATCAGATAAAAGCTAATAGGATAAATGCTAAGTATTGTGATTTAAGTTCTTATAAAGCAGTAAAAGAAACTATAAAAGAATTAGCTAAAGAGTATGGAAAAGAAGAAAAGGGTGAAAAAATCCTTAAAGAATTTGAAAATAAAGAAAAGGAAATATTAAAAGATACTAATCCAAATAAAAAAGTAAAAGTAATGATTTTATTTGGTGCACCAGGAAATTTCATGTTAGCTACAGAAAAATCCTTTGCAGGAAGTCTTATAGCTGAATTAGGAGGAGAAAATATTGCCTCTAAGGTAGACACTAAAATTAAAGGACCTTATGTGCCATTTTCTTTAGAAGTTGCACTAAAGGAAAATCCAGATATAATCTTTAGAATGTATCATGGATATATAGATGAAGCTAAAAAACAAGTAAATGAGGAATTTAAAAGAAATCCTCAATGGAGTAAATTTAAAGCGGTTAAAGAAGAAAAAATATATGATTTAGACCCTATATATTTTGGAGTAACAGGGGATGTAAAGGCAATGGAATCTTTAGAAAAAATGAAAGAATATTTATATAAAAAGTAAGGAAATGGTGAAGATATGAAGGACATGAAAGATAGAACAAAAATATTTTCAATATTTTTTTCTCTTTTAATTTTATTATTTTTAACAGTTATAACCATAGGATTAGGTAGTGTAAATATATCTATTGGAGAAATACTAGATGTTTTTTTAGACAAAGGAACTGAAATTAATGAAAGCATTATAATGAACATGAGATTACCAAGAATCATATTAGCAACTTTTGTAGGAAGTAGTTTATCAATATCTGGGGCCTTATTACAGTCAGTTATGAAAAATCCATTAGCAGATCCAGGAATTACAGGAGTTTCCTCAGGGGCAAGTTTAGTAGCTATTTTGATGATGCTATATTTCCCACAACATTATAAAATTATGCCTTTGATGGCGTTTTTAGGTGCTATTTTAGCATGTGCATTAGTATTTTTCTTATCTTGGGATAATGGTATAAAACCTATGAGAGTAATTCTATCAGGGGTTGCCATTAATGCTTTATTTTCAGGAGCTACTTCTCTTTTAGCTATTATGAACAGTGATAAAATTCAAGGGGTTTTATTATGGCTTAATGGAAGCATGGCTTATAGAGGATGGAGAGAAGTAAATTATTTTCTACCTTACTGCATTATTGGTTTTATATTAGCACTATTTTGTATTAGGGGAGCTAACTTATTGGCCCTAGGAGATGAAGTTGCTACTAACTTAGGAGTTAATGTAAATAGGACAAGAATTTTAATATCTTTAGTTGCAGTATTTTTAGCTGGAATAAGTACAGCTGCAGTAGGAATCATTGGATTTATTGGTATTATAGTTCCACATGTATGTAGGCTTATATTAGGCTATGATTATAAATACTTAATACCAATGAGCGCAGTCTTAGGAGGAATTACCCTACTTTTAGCAGATACCTTAGCTAGATTTATTGCAAGACCTATAGAATTACCTGTAGGTGTAATGATGGCAATGATAGGTTGCCCATTCTTCTTATTTCTTTTAAGGAGGAAAAAGTGTAATGCTTAAAGTAAATGATTTTAAAATAGGATATGAAGAAAAGGTTATAGTTAAAGATTTTAATATGCATGTAAAAAAAGGGGATATGATAACCATAATTGGTCCCAATGGTTCAGGAAAATCAACGGTTTTAAAAGCCATAGGAAGATTAATTAAACCTATGAATGGAACTGTTTATTTAGATAAAAAATTCCTTTGGGATATGAAGTGTAAAGATATAGCAAAAGAAATGGCCTGTTTATCTCAAAGAAATATGGCTGAGGGGGATATGACCATAAAAAAATTAGTTAGCTTTGGAAGAAACCCTCATAAAGCATGGTTTGAAAGGTTAAACAAGGAAGATGAAGATATAGTAGATTGGGCAATTGAAAAAACTAATCTTAAGCATATGGAAAACAAAAAAATAGTTAGCATATCTGGCGGAGAAAGTCAAAGGGCTTGGATAGCTATGGCCCTTGCACAAAAACCAAAGGTTTTATTATTAGATGAACCTACAACTTATTTAGATATAAATAATCAAATAGAAATATTAGAGTTAGTAAAGGAATTAAATGAAAACTTAAAATTAACAGTTATCATGGTTTTACATGATTTAAATCAAGCAGCTAAGTATAGCAATAAAGTTTTGGTATTAAAAAATGGTGAGATACAAGCTGTAGGTAGACCAGAAGACATATTAAATGAAGAATTAATAAAAAATGTTTATAACGTGGAGATGAACATATTGAGAAATCAATTTGGAGAAAAGCTTATTTTTATTCCTAAGAAGACTTGCACTGAAAGTAGTGAAAATTATACAGTTAAGAACTATAGCTAAACCATAAAAAATTACAAACTACAAAAAAACTATGTTATTTCGTATATAACAATTATAAAAAGGAGTAGCTAACATGAAAAAAAATATTATATCTATTCTATTAATTATATTAGGAATAACATTAATTTTAGCATCCTTAAGTATAAAGGTATACTCTAAAAATAAAGAATCCCAATTAATAGATAATTTTAATAGTAGATTAAATGCGGAAAAAAATGAAAGAGAATTAATTGAGCATAAGCATGGGGAAGATGAGAGTAATAAAAAAGAAGTTAAGATTGGTGATGAAATATCAACTATAGAAATACCTTCTATAAATTTAAAATCTGTAATTGTAGAGGGAATAGGAAAAGATCAATTACGGTATGCATTAGGTCATTTTAAAGATACAGCTATGCCAGGAGAATATGGAAATTTTTCTGTTGCAGGACATAGTAGTTCTATATATAAAGAAATTTTAAATAATCTTTATAAAGTAGAAATCGGAGATGAGATTATATTAAAAACCTTAAAAGGTAAATTTGAATATAAAATAACTGATAAATTTGTTGTAGAGCCAACTGAAATAAATGTGTTAGAACAAGATAAAAATAAAAAAAATATAACCATAGTTACCTGTACTGATGGGGGAGAAAAAAGGCTAATAATTAAGGGAGAATATAAAGAAATTATAAAAACTCCAAAAAAATTATAAGCAATAAATATTGATAATTGATATCATTTATTTAAGGTTTTCATATGAAATTAAATCAATTGCAATAAATAAAAAGCATATAGACGGACTAATGGAGGAGATTTATATGAGGAAGATTGCTATTTATGGAAAGGGAGGAATAGGGAAATCTACTACAGTTTCAAACCTTTCAGCAGCGCTATCACTTAAAGGATATAAAGTAATGCAAATAGGATGTGATCCTAAAGCTGATTCTACAAAAAATTTAGTTGGAGGAATATTTATTCCTACAGTTCTTGATGTTATAAGAGAAAAGGATGAGGATGTAGAACTTTCAGATATAGTAGTTGAAGGATTTAATGGAGTTTTATGTGTAGAATCAGGGGGACCAACTCCAGGTATAGGATGTGCGGGAAGAGGCATAATAACAGCTTTTGAAAAGTTAGAAGAACTTGAAGCTTTTGAAGAATATAAACCAGATATAGTTATATATGATGTACTTGGAGATGTGGTTTGCGGCGGTTTTGCTATGCCAATTAGAAATGGCTATGCAAAGGAAGTGTATATAGTAACTAGTGGTGAAATGATGAGCATGTATGCAGCTACTAATATTTCAAATGCGGTAAATCAGTTTAAAAGTAGAGGATATGCAAAATTAGAAGGACTTATTTTAAATGCAAAAAACGTAGAAAATGAGGAAGAATTAGTTCAAAAAACAGCTTGTGAAATAGGAACAGAAGTTGTTCATTATATACCAAGGAATAGAACTATTCAAGAGGCAGAACATCAAGGAAAAACAGTGGTTGAAGCCTTTCCGGATTCAGATATGAGTGAAATTTATTTTAAATTAGCAGATAAAATAATAGAAAGAGCATAGGAGGAGAAAAAATTGGAGTATTTATATGATTTATCAAAAGCAGTTAGATTAGATAATATTAAAGAAGATAAAGATATAAAACAATTATCCTATGCTCAATTTCCAGGAACACATTGTCCCTTATTTGGTAGCATAATGACAAGTACCTATGTAAAAGATTTAGTAATATTAGTAGCAGGCACAGAAGAATGTACATACTATGCAAAGGATTTTGCCCATGTTAGGCAAAAAGGAAAGGATAATGTAATATCTTTTGTAGCAAATAAAAATGATATAGTATTTGGATGTAATAAAAAAACACAAGAAGCTATTTTAAAAATAGATAGAGAAATTAAGCCTAAGGGTATATTAATTGTAACAACTTGTGTACTTGAACTTATTGGAGAAGATTTTGAAGCCATTGTAGAAGAAATTAAACCTAAAGTTAATTCTAAACTTATGGTTGTAAAAACTGAGCATTTCAAATGTAACAGCCATATTCCAGGCATTGAAAGAACCTTAGAAGCATTTACACAATTAATGAAACCATCACAGGGTATAGAAAAAACTATAAATATATTAGGTTACAGATATTCAGGTATTGAAAATACGGAATTATATAAATTATTAAAGAAAAATAATGTAAATATAAACTTAAGTATACCTTCCAATTGTACTATTGAGGGTTTAGAAAAGGCAACTAGAGCTAAATTGAATATAGTTACAGATTTTACAGCACTTAAATTAGCTAAAAAAATGAAAGAGGATTTTAATATTGAATATGTGTATTTTGACAAGCATTTTGATTTAAATACTATTGAAGAGTCCTATAGAAAAATTGAAAGAGTTTTAGAAATAGACCTATCAGAAGACATTAAAATATTAAAAGAAAAATTAAAAGAAACCATAGATAGAAGCAAAGAAAAATTAAAAGGAAAAACCTTTATATATGGAAATACACCTATGAATGCCTTTGAATTCTCAAGTTTTTTATGTGACTTAGGTATGGAACCTTTAATAATACAAGTAAGAGAATTATATGAAAATGATAATATTTATATAGAAAAAATAAAGGAAAACTACAATCCATATATCTCAAGAATTGCAAATGTAGCTCCTTTAAGACAATTTTATGATAAGCTAAAAGTAGATTATTATATAGGTCATGAAAATCCTATGGAACTTATACAAAGAGGAATAAAGCAAATTGTAATGGATGAAGTAGGAGAAAAATTAGGTTTTGAAGTACCTATAACTGTAATAGATGTACTATTAAGTGGAAGAAATATCTTCTCTCTTATGGGAAAAGTGGACAACATACCGCTTCATGCTAGAAAAATCTTAGAGAAAATGAAAAATCAAAAGAATGAAGATAATGAAAATAAAAGCGAAGATAAAAGTATGCCAGAAGGAATGGAAGAAATAATGAACATGGATTTCTTATCAGCTGAGATGAAAGAAATCATATCTAAAATGGATAGTATTCCTCCACAAATGCTAAAAGCCATGAGGATGATGAAAGTTGTTCCAAAGGGAATGGCAAATTACATGATGAAAAAACACATGAAAGAGGGGGAAAAGTAATGAATTTATATAGATATTTTCCAGTACCTTCTGATAGAATGGGAACATTATGGACACTTGGATCTATTAAAGATGCATATATTGTGGAATTTGGACCAGCAGGAACAACCCATTTTTCCATTGAAGGATTTATGCAATTAAATGCCCAAGAAGAAGCTAAGTGTTTTACAACTCATTTAGATGAATCAGATATAGCCTTTGGAAGCCATGAAAGATTAGAAAAAGCTATTAAGGAAGTTGATAAAATTCATAACCCAGAAGTTATATTTGTAATGGGTTCATCTATTACAGCAATTATAGGTATTGATATTAAAAGTATTTGCTTTATGCTTCAAAAAGAGGTAAATGCAACATTGATTCCTATTGATACAGGAGGCTTTAAAGGAGATTTTACCTTAGGAGTTAGAAATACAATTAAATTATTGTGTAAAGAAATCGTAGAAGCTCCCCTAGAAAAGAAAGCTAAGACTTACAATATAATAGGAAGCCAAGTAGATTATTTTAATTATAAATCTGATGTAAATGAAATTAAGGAAATCATGAAAGAGGTTTTTGGGTATACATGTAACTGCATATTTACATCAGATACATCCCTAGAAAAGATTAAAAAGGCATCAGAAGCAGAGTTTAATATTGTAATTAGGTCAGAAGGAATAGATGGGGCTAAAATTCTTAAGGAAAGATATAATCAAGAATATATATTAGGAAGACCTTATGGATTAAAGAATACATTAAAATGGATTAGAGATATTGAAGATGTTATAGGAGTAGAAGGAAATAAAACTTATTTAGATGAAAAAATATTATATATTGAAGATGCTATTATGAAGATAAAGACAATTATAAAAGAGAATAAATGTGAAAGTACTATAATCTCTGGATATTATGATATGGTAAATGGAATTTATCCTATGCTTAAAGAAATGGGATTTAATATATGTTGTGGCATTGTAAAACATAATAAAAAGGGAAATAACTACTTTAATATAGAAGAAGGACTAGAGGATAAAATAAAAATTAACATTTCAGAAGAAGAACAAATGGAATTAATTAACCAGTATAGTCCACAAATTATAGTTGGAGATGGGGCTCTTCTTAAAATGTCAGATAGTCCTATAAAAATACAAATATCCAATCCTAATTTAAGTAAAGTTTTAATATATAATAGAACTCCATTTATAGGATTTAACGGGATGCTATATATGATTGAACTTACTATAAATAGTATAAAAGATGGTTATATGCTGGCATTATAAGTTTTATTAAACGTGAATTAAAGAAGTACTCCCTATAGGAAAGTTTATGCTATAATAATTTTATGATGCATCTCTTTTCTATAAACATAATAGAAAAGTAAAAACATTAGTAATATACTCTTCAAATATAAAAGAAGCAAAAACAAAATTAGATGCTGGAACTATAAAATACGAATTAGATGCTTTTTATATGAGTAGCCTAGATGGGGATAAAAAATATAATGAGTTAAAAGAAAAGATAGAAAGAGGAGATGAATTAACAAAAGAAGAGATTCTTAGCTTAACATTTATTCCTCTTATGAGTGGTAAAGATGATAAATCAGTAAGAACTATAAAGAGTATCGAACTTGCTGGTAAAATTAAAGAAGGTAACAATAAACTTCAATGCTTAAGTTTACTTTATGCTCTTTTAGAAAAGTTTGGTGACCATGAAAGTAGAAGAAGATTTAAGGAGGTATTTACTATGACTGAAATTGGAAAAATGATAAGAGATGAAGGTCTTAAGGAAGGTCTTAAAGAAGGTCTTAAGGAAGGTCTTAAAGAAGGAGAAACTATAGGGAAGATTGAAGGCAAATATGAAATATTAATTAAACAATTAATAAAAAAATTTAAGAAAGTTCCTAATGAATACAGGGAAAAAATTAAAACTTTATCCTCTGATACCATGGATATAATAGCAATAGAAATTTTTGAAATGGATGATATAAAAGATTTAGAAAAATATTTCTAAAGTTTTAAAACAGCCTAGGTTCAAATATTAAAACTCTTAGTATAATATTTATTACAGAAACCTCTAATAAGGCTTAATATCTAAAAAGCAGTTATTACATGAATTACATGATAACTGCTTTTTTATATGGTTCATTTTCTAAAGAATAAGATATAACCTTAGTTTTTAGAAAATATTTTGACATAAAAATTAACTTATAGTAAATTTAAGAGGAATAGAACAATTATTTTGTATGTAATAATATAAATAGGAGAGAAAAATGTCTAAATTTCAAAATTTTAAAAATACTTTTATTGCACTAGATGAAATTAAAGAGATGTTTAAGATAGATGATTATTTAAACCTATATAATAAAATTTGCAATTCTATAGAATTAGGTGAAATAGAGCCTGTAAAAAGTAGTAATTTAAATGGAAAAAATCCACCACTACATAGTAGATATAGAATAATTAAAAAAGAAGAAGATAATAGTGCTTTAATAGATGAATTAACTTATAAAGTCACTGTAGATTTTGATGTTTCTTATTATAAAAAACATATTGATAAATACAAGGAACATAGAGAGTATATTTTAAAGCTTAATGATTTTATTTTAAATCATAAAGAGGAGTTATTAAATCCAATTTCTATGAATGAAAGAGCCTTTCAGATATGGAGCATGGAGAAGTTTCTTCAAAAGGGTGAAGGTAAAACCATATTAAAAAATTTAGGCTTAAGCTTAGACTTTCTAAATTACTATGATACATCGGAACCCTTAGCTTACTATTCAGCGTCAAAGCATATACCTCAGAAGGTTTTAATTATAGAAAATAAGGATACCTATTATACCCTTAGAAGACATTTAATTAGTAAGGGAGATAATATTTTAGGGGAAGATATAAGCACTGTAATCTATGGTGGTGGAAAAAATATAAATAAGGCATTTAAAGATTTTCAAATTTCTGTAGAGGAGTATGTTTCAAATAGGGAAAATGAAATATTATATTTTGGAGATCTTGATTATGAGGGCATCGTAATATATGAAGGACTTTGCAGGGTAAATCACAATAATTACAAAATTACTCCCTTTGTTAAAGGCTATGAAGCCATGATTTCTAAGGCTTTTACAGAAAATATTCCTTTGCAAAAGACCAAAGAGGGACAAAATAGAAATATAGGTGATGAATTTTTGAATTCTTTTACACCAGAGATTAGAAAAAGAATTTTAGAAATATTAGAGGAAGACCTGTATATACCACAGGAAATTATAAATATTAATGATTTATAGGACTCTATATATAAATATGGAATAGATTAGGGGCATTACTATAAAGAGAACTGATTTATAGTAATTATTAAAGGGTATAGCTTAAATTAACATAAAAATTTTTAAAAGTAATAAGGAGAGGAATATGGATTTTAGTTTCTTAGATTCACATCATATAAGAATGAAGAAAATAGGGGCATATGCTTTGCTTTTTAGAAACAGTATAGCTAAGGGAACTTGGAAAAAATACGGTTTTGAAGAGGGATATGAGCAAGATAATATGATATTTGCAGTACTACTTTATATAATGGAACAATCTTTAAAGGAAGAGATCTGCACCTTAGATCATATTAGTGTTTTTATTGATGAAATAAATTCACTATATTTTAAAAAAGAAATTACCTATGAAGATTGTAAGGCACTTGGAGAGTTTATTGTAAATACAATACTTTGCGATGAAGGAAGGGCAATGTATTTTAGAGCCTTTAATTTTAAAGAAAGAGAATATAATGATATAAATATAAGTTTTATAAAAAATAAAATGGAATATATAGAAGGAGTTAGGAGAGTTACTTATTCTCTAACTGAAGAAGGTTATTCCCTGTTGCTTTCAACCTTAGAGGTAGAAGAAAACTTAAAGATTACTATTGATGAAATTATTTTTAAAATGCACTTAGAGAAGGCAGACTATGATAAGGCAGTTAATGATATAAAAAATATATTTAATCAATTTAGAATAAGAGTTCAGAAAATTGAGGATGATATAAGAAGGATTAGAGAAAATCCACTTAGTTACTCTGTAGATGAGTATAATAAACTTACAGATGGAAACTTAGAACTTATAAATAATAGTAAGCAAAAGTTTAGTATACATAGAGAAAATGTGGAAGAGAAGATTAAAGAATTTATCCATAAGGATATTAATATAGAGGAATTAAATAAGGAAGAGAAAGAGAATTTAAATAATCTTAGGATTATTAAGGAGTATTTAAGCAGAACCATTGATGAAGATCAGAGGGTTCTTTTAAAACACTATGACATAAAAGATATTTATGGAAAAGAATTAGAAGACATATCTAAAATGGCATTAATTGAACGCTTTAATTTTAAAAATGAGATATATGATAAAGTCATTGAAGATATAAGCAAAATAGGGGATATACATATATTTTTAAGACCTATATTTAAAAATAAGCTGCGTAAAACCTACAATATAAATAAAGCCTTTTTATATAAAATGAGTAGAAAAAATAATAGTGATGAAGAGGAAGAACTATTAACTTTTAATGAAGAAGAGTTTATGGAAGAAGAGAATAGAAGAAAATTAGAGAAATTAGAAAAATATAAAGGTGTTTTGCAAATTATATTAGAATTAGCAAAGGAAAAACAGCATATTTCTCTTAGTGAAATTAAAAAACTAATTGAAGACAGTTCTATACTTATTAAAAAGTTAATACCAAATGTTAGAATTTTTAGAGAAGTTATTATTGAGCTTATTAAAAACAGAGAGATAAATATAGAGGACATAAAAAAAGAGAGAGAAAATACTGTGGAAAGTGGGGAAATAGAATTTCAATTAAATAAAACCATTCTTGATATAATAGATGAAAACATAAATTTAAAAAGTATCAAAGAGATTTCAGTAGAAAAGTTAAGTGGTAATGAGGATATACATCTTACAGGAGTATTAGATGAGGACGGAGAGCTGAAAAATTTCATCTGTTCAGACATTTTATTTAGGGTTACACAGTAGAGGAGGATTTTTGTGAGTTATTTAATGGAAGAAATTAAAATAAGTAATAAAATATACTATTATCTTTTAAAGCATGGAGAATTAAATATCAGAGAAGAAGAATTGTACAAGGCGTATTCAGATAATGAAAATATAGAAGCTTTGGTAAAGGAACTTGGAGAAGATTCAGATGCCATGATTAAAAAATATGGTGGAGTTATATATATGATTCCAAAGGAAGAAAATGATTTTTTAGGCTTTTCAAAGGGGGAGCTTAAAAGAGTACTTTGTAAATCAGGAGCTACGGACAAGGATTATTATTTATCTCAGTTTATAATCTTAACCTTGCTTATAAATTTTTATAGTTCACAAGGTATAAGCAGTAAATCTAGAGATTACATAAAAATAGGAGAATTTTTAAATATTATAAGCGATAGATTAACAGAAGGAGCTAATAAGGAAGCAGATAGGGAACAGGATGAAGATTATAAAAATGATTCAGGAATAATTTTTAAAGATTTATTAGAGAAATTTGAATCCTTAAAGAGCTTAGATAAAAAGACTACATCTAAAACCACAAAAGAAGGTTTTGTAGATGGGATTTTAAGATTTCTAGATGAACAAGGACTAATTTATTATATACAAAATGATGATATTATTAAAACTACACCTAAGTTAGATAGTTTTATGGATTGGAACTTACTTAATAAAAATAATTATGAAAGAGTTTTAAGAGTAATGGGAGAGAAAATAGATGAGTAAAATTAATAGTATTAGAATTGTAAACTTAAATTATAATAATAATTCTATGAGAGTTGATGATGAGATATTTAATCTTGATAGTGAAGATACCATGTTTAGCTTAAGAAATGGAGGGGGAAAGTCTGTTCTAGTTCAGATGATAATGGCGCCCTTTGTTAATAAAAGATTTAGAAATGTAAAAGAGAGAAACTTTGAGAGTTATTTTACCTCTCAGGTACCTACATATATATTAGTAGAATGGAAGCTTGACAATGGTGGTGGCTATGTTTTAACTGGTATGATGGTTAGAAAAAAACAAGATATTAGTGATGAAGATTCAAAGGATAAACTAGATATAATAAACTTTATTTATGAGTATAAAAATAAAAATGGATATGATATAGAAAATATACCTATAATTGAAAACATAGAGGGAAAGAAAAAGGTTAAAAGCTTTGCAAATAGTAAAAAGCTATTTGAAGATTTAAAGAAGGATAAAAACTTTGAGTTTAATTATTATGATATGACAAGTTCTACAACTACAAGGGCATATTTTGATAAATTAATGATCTATGATATAAATCACAAAGAATGGGAAAATATTATAAAGAAAATAAATTTAAAAGAGTCAGGATTATCAGAGCTTTTTTCTAATGCTAAAAATGTAGAGGGCTTGGTTAAGGAGTGGTTTATACCTGCAATTGAAGACAAGATAACTAGGGATGAAAATAGAATAAAAAATTATAGAGATATTTTAAATAGTTATATAAAGCAATACAAAGAAAATAAAAGTAAAATAGATAAAAAAGAAAAAATAGAACTCTTCAATAAACTTTCAAAGGAAATAAAAGAAACTACTATGGAAGCTATAAAAATTATTGAAAATAGAGAAGCACTAGAAAATGAAATAGCTAATACCATAGTTTATTTAGAAAGTCAACTTCAAAAATCAATTAGAGAAGAAGAGGGCTTAGAAGAAGAATTTAATAATCTTAAAGAAGAGCTTAAAAGTTTAGAATATGAAGAAAAGTCCTTAGAAGTATATAAAAAAGAAGAAGAGAAAAGTAATTTTAATGAAAAGTATGAGCATAGCAAAAAAGAAGAGGAAGAACTTGAAAAAAAGGTTGAAAACTTAAAGAGAAAAATAAATATTTTTACATGTTCAAAACTTCATAGTGAATATATTGAACGTTCAGAAAAGCTTTTAAAACTTGAAAATGAGCTAAAAATTCTTAAAGAAAAAAATCAGGATAAGGCACCAAGAAGAGATAATATAGGTTTTAATATTGGAAGAATTATAAATAATGAAATAGAAGATATAAAGCAAAAAGAAGATAAGAGAAGTGAAGAACTTAAAAGTTTGCAAGAAGAAAAAACTACTGCAGAAGTAAATTTAAAAAATAATAACAAAAGCATAAATGAATTAAAGGGTAAAGAGGGAAGGTTAATAGCTTATTTAGAATCCTTTAATAAAATAGAAGAAAAGTTCAATAAAAAATACAAAGAAAGTCTTCAAAGAAATATTGAAGGTTTATTAGATGAAGAGAAAGTTTTAAACTTAGAAAAAGATATAAGTGATAAGAGTTTAAGCTTAGATAAGGAAGAAAAGCAATTTGGAGAAAAATTAATTAAGTCTAAAGAAGAAGAGAAAATCTTAGAAAGTGAAAAAGAGAAAAATAAAAGTAACCAAACTAAGATAGCTATGCATTTAGACGAAAAAAATAAAGAATTAAATCTTGCTGAAGAAGAACTAAAAGAACGTAGAGAAATTATAAAATATATTGATTTTAAGGAAGAAGAATTATTTAATCTTGAAAAAATAGCTTTTGCCTTTAATAGTAAAATTAATGGATTTGCTGATGAGGAAAGAAAAATAAGAAATTCTATAGAAAATATAGAAAATGAAATATTTAAACTTGAAACAGGAAAGGTATTAGAACTTTCTACTAAGTTAGAAAATGAATTTAAAAAACGTGATATAAAAATAGTATATGGTATGGAGTGGTTAAAGAAAAATGGTTATTCTGAGGAAGAAAATTTAGATATTATAAAAAATAACCCTTTTATTCCATATTCCTTAATTATGGATTGGAGGGAAATAGAAATACTAAAAAAAGAACCCATAGATATTTTTACTTCTACCCCTATAGTAATTATAAAGAGAGAAAGCATTAAAAATGATATGAAGGATTATAAGGAATCAATCGTAAGTTTAGATGGCATAGAGTTTCTTATATCATTTAATAATAAACTACTTAATGAAGAAGAATTAAAAAAATTAATTCTAGAAAATAAGAGAATTTTAGAAGAAAAAAATGAAGAATTAAATAGAATAAAAGAAGATATAAAATTATATAGAGATAAGGAATCCATAATAAAAACCTCTAAATTAACAAAGGCAGCTTATGAAAATATAAAAATTCAATTACAAGATTTAAACAACGAGGCAGAAGAATTAAGAGAAAATGAAATTAAAATAAGTAAAGAACTAACAAAAGTTAAAGAAGAAATTTATAATTTAAAAGATACTATAGAGAAAATAAAGGAATCCCTAAAGTTAAATAGAGAAAAATCTATAGATTTCAATGAATTAAAAGAAGAATATAGTAAATACAAAAAACAAAGGTTTGAACTTTCAGAAGCAAAAGAATTAATTAAGGTAACAAGTGAGAAAATTAATAGTTTAAGCACAGAAATAAAAGATATAGAAAATAGACTTCAGGATGGAAGAAATATTTTAAACAATTATATAAATGAAAGACAAAAGCTTGAAGAGGAAAAAGCTAAGTATAGTATATATAAGACAGGAGAAATAATACTTAAAGATAAAGAGGACTTAGTTGCTGAATATGAAGCCCTTAACAAGGAAATAAGCAGTACAGAACAGGAATTAATTAGAGAAATTGCAGAATCAGATAAAAAGTTTAAAGAGGCTCAAAGAAATCTTAGTCTAAAAGAAAATCAATATCTTCTTTCAGAAGAGGAGTATACAAAAGTTAAGTATGACATCCACGAGGAACAAGAATTAGAAGAAAATTTAAAAAGTGAAGAAAAATACTTAAAAGAAATAAGAAAAAAATCAGAAAAATTAAAAGAAGATATAGTAAAACTAGAAACTGAAATTACTGCTATGATGAAAAGAATAAAGGAAGAATTTAATACAGAATTATTAAAAGAAAGAGAACTTATATTTGAAAAAAATTATGAAGAAGAGAGAGAAAAAATAAAGTTAAGAATTAAAAATACCCTAGGATTAAAAGAAAAAACTTCAAAAATAAGAAGGGAACTAGATAAAAATCTTGATAATTTAAAAGAATACAATGATTTAAAAATAAAGGAAGAAATAAAAATTGAACTTGATATTAATACCTTAAGTGACACCTTAGGCATGATGAAAAGAGATTTAAGAAATCTAGCAAAAGACGAAGAAAGTGTTATAAATAAAGTTTCAAGGGAAATAAATTATAAGTTATATCAAAAAAATAATTTTATTGAGGATGAAACCTTTAGGCAGCCTATACAGACCTTTAATAATTTATTAGAAAAACCAAGGGAGCTTTTAAAACAATTAAATATAGTAGAACAATCATATAGTGACCTTATAAAAAAATTATTACAAGATATATCCTTAATAAACAAAGAGGAAGAAAAAATTATAGAAAGTTTATTAGAGTATATCAAAGATATTAATGATAATTTAAGCCAAATAGATAATAACTCCACTATAAATATAGGAGCTAAAAGAATTAAAATGCTTCTTATATATGTTCCCGAATGGGAAGAAAATAAAGAGTCCTATAAGATTAAATTAAAAGATTATATTGAAGAACTTAGAGAGCATTGTTTATTGATATTAGATAAAAATGAAAATATAGAAGATACAATTAGCACAAAAATAACAAGCTATAAACTCTACAATGAAATCGTAGGAACTAGCAATGTTAAAATAAAACTATATAAAATCGAAGAAGAAAAGCAAAGACAAATAAGCTGGGATGAAGTTGCAAAAAATTCAGGAGGAGAAGGTTTCCTATCAGCCTTTGTAATTTTATCAAGCCTTCTTACTTATATAAGAAAGGATTTTAAAGATATATTCACTAAATATGAAAGTGGAAAGGTCTTAATAATGGATAACCCATTTGCTCAAACAAGTTCCTCTCACCTTTTAAAACCTTTAATGGATATTGCTAAAAAAAGCAATACTCAGTTAATATGTTTTACTGGCTTAGGTGGAGATTCTATATACAATAGGTTTAACAACATATATGTACTAAATACAGTTCAGTCAAAACTTAAGGCAGGAACCCAGTATTTAAAAGGGGACCATGTAAAAGGTAAGGAAGAACATGAGGAAAAGAATGAATTTATGGTGTCTTCAAGGTTAAAAATTGAAGAGCAGATGAGATTATTTTAAAAATATAAAAGACTATGAAGTTTTATACTCTTACAAACTTCATAGTCTTTTTGTTTTATGAATTACTATGTAGATACCTTTTAGTTGATAATACTATTATAACTAGATTGAAAAATATACAAAATGTTTAGCTAAAAATCTTTATACAATCTTTATACGTCATAAGGTAGTCTTAACACCATCTTAATATTATAGATGATATTATATGAAATATAAAAAATAAGTGATGGAGGGCTAGTTTATATGTTAGATGTTATTTTTATTTTATCTTTACTGCTAGGATATGTATCTATTAAGTCATTTGCAGACTGGTGTGAAAAGCAAATTATAAAAAAATAGAATTATGGAATTTATATGGGGGAATTAACAATGTGGTTTTTAATTGTAATTATTATATTACTTTTTATTTATTTAAGCTATGCATTATTTAATCCAGAAAAATTTTAATTTAAATGGCTAAAAAAGAAAGGCTTAATATGATGAAATTTTAAGTATAAGAATTTAGATAATAGAAATTAATCAATATAGGAGGACAACTTTTATGGACTGGTTACAAATACTTATAACTTTAATACTCTTTGTATTGCTTGTAATACCTATGGGTAAATACTTATATTATGTAAGCACTGGAGAAAAGGCATTTGGGGACAAGCTTTTTAATAAAATAGATAATTTTCTATATAGGATTTGTGGAATTGATAGAGAAGAAGAAATGACTTGGAGGCAGTATGTGATTTCACTTATTGTAGTAAATGGTGTTATGGTGATTATAGGATATATTATACTTCGCATTCAGGGTACTAATTTTTTAAATCCTAATAAAATAGGAGGTATGGAAGAGAGTTTATCTTTTAATACCATAATAAGTTTTATAACAAATACAAATTTACAAGATTATGCTGGTGAATCAGGGCTTTCTCATTTAAGTCAAATGGTTGTTATTATATTTATGATGTTTACTTCAGCAGCCACAGGACTTTCAGCAGCTCTTGCTTTTATTAGAGGAATTATTGGAAAGAAAAAAACCATGGGTAATTTCTTTGTAGACTTAATTAGAATTGTTACAAGGGTTTTATTACCACTTTCAATTATAGTAGGGATTTTTTTAGTATCTCAAGGAGTGCCACAAACTTTTTCAGGAACAAAAACAGTAACTACCATAGAGGGCAAAATGCAGGATATAGCAGTGGGACCTGTAGCAGCTCTTGAATCTATAAAGCATTTAGGGACTAATGGTGGAGGATTTTTTGGAGCTAACTCATCACATCCTTTTGAAAATCCTACACCTATATCAAATATAATAGAGATGTTATCGATGATGATATTACCAGGTGCCTTAGTATATACTTTTGGTTTAATGGTTAAAAATAAAAAACAAGGACGAGCTATATTTATTGCCATGGCAATTTTATTCCTTATAGGGCTTCCAATATGCTATTTTGCAGAGAAGGCAGGAAACCCAGCTCTTGAAAGTATAGGGCTAAGTCAGGCAATGGGCAATATGGAGGGAAAAGAAGTCAGATTTGGAATAGCACAATCTTCCCTATTTACTAGTGTAACTACGGCATTTACTACAGGGTCTGTTAATAATATGCATGATTCCTTAACACCTTTAGGTGGTGCTGTAGCTCTTGTTAATATGATGCTAAATGCAGTTTTTGGAGGAAATGGTGCAGGCTTTATGAATATGATTATGTATGCAATACTTACTGTTTTCTTATGTGGACTTATGGTAGGAAGGACGCCAGAATTTTTATCAAAGAAAATAGAAGGAAGGGAAATTAAGTTAATTGCACTTGCTATAATCATTCATCCATTTTTAATATTAATGTTCTCAGCAGGAGCCTTAATATTCAAGCAGGGATTAGAAGGTATAAGCAATGGTGGTTTCCATGGATTATCACAGGTTTTATATCAATTTACAACTGCAGCTGCCAACAATGGTTCTGGCTTTGAGGGTTTAGCTGACAATACTATCTTTTGGAACACAGCCGCAGGAATTGTAATGTTCTATGGTAGATACTTATCTACAGTAATACTTCTTGCTGTTGCAGGGTCATTGTCATATAAGCGAGCTATACCTGAGAATTCAGGAACTTTTAGAACGGATAACACTATGTTCACCATAACCTTAGTATTTATAGTTTTAATAATAGGGGCCTTAACATTTTTACCTGTTTTATCTCTTGGACCTATTGCAGAACATCTTACACTTTGGAAATGATGAAGGACATAATTATTGTGAAATAATTAGACAAGGAGAATAATAATATGGACAATAAAAAAGGCAAATCTAAGTTTATTACAAAGGAAATATTAAAAGAAGCTATAGGAGAGGCCTTCAAAAAGCTTAACCCTAAATATATGATAAAAAATCCTGTTATGTTTGTTGTTGAAGTTGGTTTTATAATATCTTTATTGCTTACTTTTTTACCTAATTTATTTGGAGATCAAGGTAATAACTTAAGAATTTATAATTTAATAGTATCAATAATATTATTTATAACTGTAATTTTTGCAAACTTTGCAGAAGCCGTAGCAGAGGGACGTGGAAAAGCACAAGCTGAAAATTTAAAGAAAACTAGAAAGGATACCATAGCAAAACTTTTAGACTCTAAGGGAGATATTAAAGTTATAAACGCAATTGACTTAAAAAAGGGAGATATAGTTTTAGCAGAAAGCGGAGATATAATTCCAAATGATGGAGAAGTAATAGAGGGAATTGCATCGGTTGATGAATCAGCTATAACAGGTGAATCTGCTCCTGTGGTAAAGGAAAGTGGAGGAGATTTCTCAGCAGTTACAGGGGGAACAAAGGTTGTTAGTGACTGGATAAAAATTAAAATAACAGCAACACCAGGAGAATCATTTTTAGATAAAATGATTAAACTTGTGGAAGGAGCTTCAAGACAAAAAACACCAAATGAAATAGCATTAAATACACTACTTGTTAGTTTAACTCTTATATTTCTTATAGTCATAGTAACACTTTATCCTATTGCTAATTATTTAGGGGTAAAAATTGAAATATCTACATTAATTGCTCTTCTTGTATGTTTAATACCTACAACTATAGGTGGTCTTTTATCAGCTATAGGAATTGCTGGTATGGATAGAGTTACAAGATTTAATGTAATAGCAATGTCCGGTAAGGCAGTTGAATCCTGTGGTGATGTAGATACTATGTTGCTTGATAAAACAGGAACTATAACCTTTGGAAATAGACTTGCAGCAGAATTTATACCAGTGGGTAAAGCAAAGACTTTAGATTTAATAAATTATGCTGTAATTAGCTCACTAAAAGATGATACTCCAGAAGGAAAGTCCATAGTTGAACTTGGAAAAAAACTAGGGGCAACCCTAGAGCCTAAAGAATATGAGGGCTTAGAATTTATAGAGTTTACAGCTCAAACTAGAATGAGTGGAATAAATTTAAGCAACGGTGTCATGATTAGAAAAGGTGCCTATGATGCTATAAAAAATAGAATAGAAGAAATGGGTGGAGAACTTCCAAAGGATTTAGAAGATGAAGTTAATAAAGTTGCAAAACTAGGAGGAACTCCTCTTGTGGTTTCTGTTGATAATAGGGTATATGGTGTAATTTATCTTAAAGATACAGTTAAACCAGGCTTAGTAGAAAGGTTCCAAAGACTTAGAGAAATTGGTATTAAGACTGTAATGTGTACAGGAGACAATCCTTTAACTGCAGCAACCATAGCAAAGGAAGCAGGGGTTGACAGCTTTATTGCAGAATGTAAACCGGAGGATAAAATAGAAGCAATTAAAAAAGAACAAGAAGAAGGAAAAATTGTAGCCATGACAGGAGATGGAACCAATGATGCCCCTGCACTTGCACAGGCAGATGTGGGACTTGCAATGAATAGTGGAACCACCGCTGCTAAGGAAGCTGCAAACATGGTGGACTTAGACTCCGATCCTACAAAAATCCTAGAAGTCGTAGAGATTGGGAAACAGTTACTTATAACTAGAGGGGCTTTAACTACTTTTAGCATAGCAAACGACGTAGTTAAGTATTTTGCCATAATACCAGCAGTTTTTACAGCAGCAATACCTGAAATGCAAGCTATGAATATAATGAAACTTTCAACATCCTATAGTGCAATACTTTCAGCATTAATATTTAATGCAATTATAATCCCACTACTCATACCAATTGCGATGAAGGGCGTAAAATATAAGCCTATGAAATCAGAAACTATGTTACTTAGAAATATGCTTATTTTTGGTTTAGGAGGAGTAATCGTACCTTTTATAGGTATTAAAATTATAGACATGGTAATTTATCCATTAGTTAGAGTTCTTAATTTAGGATAAGATATATTTGAAAAAGCAAAAGGAGATATTAAAATGAAAATAATAAAGAAATCCATTTTAGTAAGTTGTGTATTAATGATACTTTGTGGACTTATATACCCAGCTTTTATGACAGGAATAAGTCAGTTAGCTTTCAATAAGAAAGCTAATGGAAGTATTATTGTAGTTGATGGAAAAGAAGTTGGTTCAGAGCTTATAGGGCAAAAATTCACAAATCCTAAATTTTTTAAGGGGAGAGTGTCATATATAGATTATAATACCTATACAGAATTAGATACAAAACTAGATGAGGATAATAAAGCAAAATATAGTGGAGTAGGTTCAGGTTCAGAAAACTTAGCACCATCAAATAAAGCCCTTCAAGAGAGGGTAAAAAAGGATATGGAAGAATTTTTAAAAGCCAATCCAAAGGTTAAAGCTGAAGAAATTCAAGCAGATTTACTTACAAGCTCAGGTTCAGGTCTTGACCCTAATATCAGTCCTAAATCTGCTAAGATTCAAATACCTGCAGTTTCAAAAGCTTCTGGCATAAGTGAAAAGGAACTGGAAAAAATAATAGATAAACATGCTGAAGGAAAAAGCCTTGGTATATTTGGAGAGCCGAGAGTTAATGTACTAAAAGTAAACATTGAAATATCATCAAGATTAAAGGTAAAATAAATAGAGAAGTACTTTATGCTTATTCAAAAGTGAGATTAAGGAGTGAGTTTAATAATTAAGGATAGAAGACCTGACCCATATTATCTTTTAAATCAAGTAAATAAGGAAGAAGATCAATCAATAAGAGGAAAATTAAAAATATTTTTCGGTTATTCAGCAGGAGTAGGAAAAAGTTATGCAATGCTAAGGGAAGCTCATGACCTTAAAAAAGATGGTAAAGATGTAGTAATAGGTTATATTGAACCCCATGCAAGACCAGAAACCATGGCACTATTAGAAGGACTTGAAATTATAGAACCTAAAACTATTAATTATAAAGGGATAATTTTAAAAGAGTTTGATTTAGACAAGGCTTTGGTTAGAAAACCAGAAATAATATTAGTAGATGAACTTGCTCATAGCAATGTTACAACTGAAAGGCATAGAAAGAGATGGCAAGATATAGAGGAACTTCTGGATATGGGCATAGATGTGTATACTACTTTAAATGTACAACATATTGAGAGTTTAAATGATATAGTGGAAAGTATAACCCATGTTTTTGTAAGGGAAACGATTCCAGATAAGATATTTGATAATGCAGATAAGGTAGAATTAATAGATATTGAGCCAACAGAACTTTTAAAGCGTTTTAGTGAAGGGAAGATATACAGCAGGGAACAGACTAAGAAAGCTTTTAAGAATTTTTTTACTATGAATAACTTATTTGCTCTTAGAGAAATTGCTCTTAGAAGAACCGCCGATAGAGTAAATTATGAGGTGGAAAGTGTAAGACTCTCAAAAGGACAAATAACAGTAGTTCCTACAGCAGACTCAATATTAGCTTGTATTGGTAATTCCTCTTCATCTTCAAGAATTATTCGTACTGCTGCTAGAATGGCAGAGGCACATCATTCTAAATGGATAGCTTTATATGTAGAAACAACTAAATCACAAAAATTAAGCAAAGAGGAAAAAGAAAAATTAACTGCAAACTTTAATTTAGCAGAAGAATTAGGTGGAGAAATAGTTACACTATATGGAGACAACATAGCTGAGCAAATAATTGAATATGCAAAATTCAGAAATGTCACCAAAATAATCATAAGTAAGAACCATAGAAAACTTAATAACTTCTTTAATTTTTATGCAAAAGACATAGTGGATAATATAATGGATTCCAATTCTTATATAGATGTCTATGTTATACCTAATTCCACTCATAATAAAAAAATTAGTAGACTAAAATTAAGGGAAAGAATAAATTATAAAATTTCCTTTAAAGAAGTTTTAATATCAATATTAATAATGCTTATTACCACTATAACTTCAATAATCTTTGATCGTTTAGGGTTTAGTGAAGCAAATGTAATTATGATTTTTATTTTAGGGGTAATAATTGTTCATATTGAGACCACTGGTTATACACTAGGTATTATATGTTCTACCTTAGGAATAACAATATTTAATTATTTTTTTACTGAACCTAGGTATTCATTAGAGTTTTTTGATAAAAGTTATTTAGCTACCTTTCCTATAATGTTAGCAGTAACCTTTATAATAGGAACTCTTACAAATAAAATTCAAAAAGAAGCTAGAAATTCCTCCTTAAGAGAAAAAAGAACGCAATCTCTATATAGAGTAAGTAGAAAGCTATTAAGTGCAACCTGTACAGCAGATGTGGTGGTTATAGGAATAAAATATATGTCCAGGCTTTTAGAGAGGAATGTTGTTTGCTATTTAGTAAAAGAAAATAAATTATCAACTCCCTTTATTTATAATTTAGATAAAAAAGGGAAAAATGATATTATTCTCAATAATGAAGAGGAAGCAGCAGCACATTGGACATTTTTAAACGATAAAGAATCAGGAGCAGGCACAAACACATTTTATGGATTAAAAGGATACTATATGCCTTTAAAAAGTCAGGGTAAAATATTAGGTGTTATAGGGATTTCCTGTGCCAATGGTATACTTCAACCAGAGCAAAAGTTTATTTTTGAAACTGTTGCAAGTCAGATTTCTATTGCTCTGCACAGAGAGATTCTCTCAGAAATTCAGAAAAACTCTAAACTAGAAATAGAGAGTGAGAGACTAAGGAGCAGTTTGCTAAGATCAATTTCACATGATTTAAGAAGTCCTCTTGCAGGAATTAAGGGATCAGTAAGTACTATTATTGAAAATGGAAAACTTATATCTAAAGAAAAAAATGAAGAACTTCTTCAAGGTATATATGATGATACGGAATGGCTGATAAGATTAGTAGAAAATCTTCTTAGTATGACAAAATTTGATGAAGGAAAAGTAGAAATAAAGAAAAGCATGGAGTTAGTAGAAGAAGTAGTTTACGAAGTAGTTCAAAGAACTTCAAAGCAATGTAAAGATCATAAGATTAAGATAACTATTCCTGCAGATGTAATAATGGCTCCTATGGATGGTGCCTTAATGGAACAAGTTCTTATAAATTTAATTGATAATTCTTTAAAGTTTACAAAATCAAACTCAACAATAGAAATAAAAGCTTATGAAGAAAATAAAAAAGTTTTCTTTGAAGTTATTGATGAAGGCACAGGGATATCAAAAGAAATATTACCATATATATTTGAAAGGTTTTTTACAAATGGAAGTGATATATCTGATTCACGAAGAGGTGTAGGTTTAGGTCTTGCTATTTGCAGATCAATAGTTGAAGCCCATGGAGGAGAAATTACTGCTTTTAATAGAAAAGAGGGAGGGGCTATTTTTAGATTTTATATTCCAAAGGAGGATGGTGAATGTGAATAATAAACCTTGTATTCTTGTAGTTGAAGATGATAGACCTATAAGAAATTTTATTACAGCATCCTTAGCAGCACAAGAATTTAAATATATTGAAACAGATAAAGGAAAGGAAGCCATAGCACTTTCAATGTCATATAATCCTGATTTAATAATATTAGACCTAGGTCTCCCTGATATTGATGGAATTCAAGTTATTAAGGAAATAAGAGCATGGTCTAAAACACCTATAATAATTGTTTCTGCAAGAGACAATGAAAGACAGAAGGTAGAAGCCTTAGATAAAGGAGCAGATGATTACTTAACCAAACCTTTTGGAATTGGGGAGTTATTAGCAAGAATCAGAGTAGCCTTAAGACATGGAATATTAAATCAAAATGAAAATGAAAACAAGGATAAATTTCAAGTTAAAAATTTAGTTGTTGATTTTGAAAAGAGACGAGTATCCATAAACAATGAAGATATACATCTAACACCTATAGAGTATAAAATAATAGTATTACTTTGTAAACATTCAGGAAAAGTACTAACTCATAATTTTATTATCCACGATATTTGGGGAGCACCTGTGGGAAACGAAACTCAATCACTTAGAGTATTTATGGCGAATTTAAGAAGGAAAATTGAGAAGAATCCAGCAGAACCAGAATATATTTATACAGAAGTTGGAGTTGGGTATAGGTTAATAGATGAATAAAAATCATAAGTTAGCAAAGCTTAAACTTAATATAAAACATTAAAAAGGTAATTTAAAAGAAGAGGGTTCTTTTAAAATTACCTTTATTTAAGAAAAAACTCGTATGCGTATTACCAAACTTTTTTAAGAACTATGCCTTCTTTAAATCCGCCTCTTTCTTCTCTTTTTTCGTCTCTTTTTTTCATTAAATCTTCTTCAGAATATCCTAAGGAGTCTGCAAGGCCAAATAGAACTTCCATTATATCTGCTAATTCTTCTAAGTTTTTATCTTCTATATATTCATTTACTTCTTCTAATAATTTTTTTTCTAATAAATTTTTCTTTTCTTCATTTTTAACTAAAGTTACTTCACATTGTTTACCTGATTTTTCAATTACCTCAGGTATTCTGTCTCTTACTAGTTTATCATAAATTTTCATAGTCACTTTCCCTCATTTCTAATCTGTTTTTATAATATTGTATGGTTCTATAATCTATTGCATCTTTAAAATGCATTAAAAAATATTTATCATTTCTATACTTATCTAATTCATCATTTAAACAAAATTTGTCTCCATGAATATAAAAGAAATCGCTATGAGTTTTAGAAAGAAATTTTATTGGATTATCCTTTGCTAACTTTACATATTTGTCTTTATTCCAAGTTTTAAAATCTTTAGTACTTTTGTGTTTCAACATATCAATGGCATTGGAATTATTAGAATAAAACTCTTTAAAATTTATATAGATATCTTCATTATCAATGTTTAATTTTAAATTTCCACTATTATAAAAAGCTAAAAGTACGGGCATTTTATAAGTTTTACTCATGGAGGTTGTTTCAATAATTTTAATAAAATCATGACCTATTGATTCAACTAATAATTCTTCGGATATATTTAATTTTCCTAGTTTTTTTAGAAAACTTAAGTAATCATTAAATACATTTAATTTTGATACTTTTTTCATCATTTTATAAACTTCAGGATCAATATATTTAAAAAATTCCACTCTGGTAGGTATATGTCCAACTTTATTTTCAACCCTGTAAAATTCATCTATAATTTTATCTTTAATAGTTTTTTCTTGCTCTTCTTGCTTCTTAAATATATCAATTAATCTAAAGTCAAAGTCTACAAAACAGTCTTCAGGATAGTCTATTTCATTTATTTGAGTTCCCAATACTCTATTTTTATCATAGTCTTTGTTTTTGCCACTTAGTAAAAAAGGAATTAAATTTGCTTTTTTATAATTTCCAATAAAGTCTAAGACATTTAAATATTTTTTATATCTAAATCTTCTAAGACCTCTTCCAAGCTGTTGCAAAAATACTGTAGGAGATTCGGTTGGTCTTAAAAACATAACTAAATCAATTGCTGGGATATCTATTCCTTCATTAAACATATCTACTGAAAATATAATTTGTAAATTTTCTTTAGTTAATTCAGAGATAGCCTCTTCTCTATTAAAAGTATTTTCTCCATGTTTTCCGCTATATACAGAACAAGCTTTAATATGATTTTTATTAAAATAATCAGCCATAAATTCAGCATGTTCTTTGGAGGAACAAAAACCTAAAGCGCATTTACTATTATACTTTAAATAATTCTTTAAAATCAAATCTGCTCTTTTATTAATCATTAAGGCTCTTTCAAGTTGCTTCTCATCATACTTACCTTTTTTTATTTGTATTTCACTATAATTCACGCTATCATCGTATATTCCATAATATCTAAAAGGTACTAGCCAGCCCTTATTTATAGCAGTATGGAGCCTTGATTCATAGACTACATTATAATCACATATAGAAAATACATCCTCATTATCTAATCTTTCAGGGGTAGCTGTAAGTCCAAGTAAAAACTTAGGTTTAAAGTAATTTAATATATTTTGATAATTACATGAGATGGCATGGTGAAATTCATCTATAACTATGTAGTCAAAATAATCACTTTTAAAATAGTCCTCATTTAAATACTCTTCCTTACCTAGGGTTTGCACTGTTGCAAATATTAAATTTTCACTAGTATCTTTATAATCACCATAGAAAAATCCTATGGTATCATCTGGCCTTATATTTTTAAAGGATTTAGCAGCTTGTTTTATTATTTCTTCTCTATGAGCTACAAATAATACCTTAGTAAAATTTTTAGAATCAAAGGCTGCAAGATAAGTTTTTCCAATGCCTGTAGCAGCTACTACAATACCTTTATTAAATCCTTCTTCCCTAGATTTTTTAAGTTCATATATAGCTTCTACTTGAACCCCTCTAGGCTCAAACATATTTATAATTTTATCTTCTTTAGAATCCGTAGTATTTTCAATTTCTTTATGGACTTTAGGCCTTATCCAAGAAGCAGAATATTTTTTTAATTCTACATCATCTATTATTATTGAGTGATTTAAAAATAAATCTTCGAAAACAGTTCTAAAATAATTAAAATCTTCCTCACTATGGTCTTTTGTAATTCTATAATTCCATTCAATACCATATGTTAAAGCGGATTTTGATATATTAGAAGAACCAATAAAAATATCTCCTCCATTTTCGTATTGAAATATATATGCTTTAGGATGAAAGGATCTTTTGGTTTCACTATAGAATCTTAAATCTACTTTATCCCCCATAATATCTTTTAACTTATATAATGCTGATGGCTCAGTAATGTTCAAATAATTTCCTGTTAAAATCCTTATGGGAATATTTTTAGTGATTATTTCTTTTAAATCCTTTTCTAAAAGTTTAACACCAGATTCCATTAAAAAAGCTACGATTATATCTACAGACGTAGCTTTTTTAAATGCATCTTTTAATCTAGGTAATAGGTAATCACTATTTCCAATAATACAGTTTTCACTTAATTTACCTAACTCAATTTCCTTTTCACCAATGTTTTCTTCAATATTTACTGAAATAACTTGATTGTTTTTCATACATAATCACCTCAAGCTTCCTTATACATCATTATTTTAACGTATATTAAGTGGATAATCTATAATTTAGTAAAATATATTATTAGTAAGATTTTTATAACTCCAATCATAAAAATAATATTTTTTCAATGACAATATGCTATAATTATAGTAAAATGATAGAAATTATCATGGGGGGGAAAGGCTATGTCACAAAGAAAATTATATCCAGAAATAGAGCCATATAATACAGGTATGTTAAAGGTATCAGAGCTACATACAATGTATTATGAAGAGGTAGGAAATCCGGAGGGAAAGCCTATACTATTCTTACATGGTGGCCCAGGGGCTGGTTTAAGTTCAGATTATAGAAGATATTTTGATCCTGAATTTTATAGAATTATTTTATTTGATCAACGTGGGGCAGGTAAAAGCACTCCTCATGCAGAATTAAGAGAGAACACAACTGCACATTTGGTTTCTGATATTGAAAAATTAAGAGAGCATTTAAATATTGAAAAGTGGATAGTTTTAGGCGGCAGTTGGGGAACTACATTAGCACTAAACTATGCTATAAATCATCCTTCAAAGGTAGTAGGGCTTATTTTAAGAGGAATTTTCTTAGGAAGAAAGACGGATATAGATTGGCTTTATCAAGAAGGGGCTTCTAATATTTACCCAGATAAATGGGAAGAATATTATAATTTAATCCCTGAAGAAGAAAGAGGGAATATGATAAAAGCTTATTATAAGAGACTTACTAGTGAGAATGAAGAAGAAAGATTAAAAGCAGCTAAAGCATGGAGTGTTTGGGAAGGTAATGTGGTAAATTTAATTCCAAATGAAAAAACTATAGAGGAGTTTGGAGCATCATCCCTAGCTCTTTCAATGGCAAGAACAGAGTGTCATTACTTCATAAACAATATGTTTAATGAATCTGATAATTATATATTAGAAAATACGGACAAAATAAAACATATTCCTTGCAGAATAGTTCATGGAAGATATGATATGGATTGTCGTATATCAGGTGCATGGGAACTTCATAAATTATTACCGAAGTCTGAACTTATAATAGTTAAGGATGCTGGACATTCAGGTATGGAGCCAGGTATTTTAAGTGAACTTGTGCAAGCTACAGATGACTTTAAGAAATTATATACTAAGTAATAAGTAAATTTAGGCTTTAATTTCTTAAGAACCCTTTGATATTTAATAGATTATAATTATATATTAGTAAAATAAATTAGAATAAGAGAGGTTATTACTATGGGAATTCTAACAAGGTTTAGGGAAATTATGTCAAGCAATATTAATGCATTATTAGATAAGGCTGAGGATCCAGAAAAAATGGTTGATCAATGTTTAAGAAATTTAAATAGTGATCTAGGAAAAGTAAAGGCTGAAACTGCTTCTATTATGGCAGAGGAACAAAGGGCAAAGAGAGAGTTAGATGAATGTATATCTGAGACTAATAAGATGGAAAAGTATGCAATAAAGGCATTAGAAGCTAACAATGAAGAAGATGCTAGAAAGTTCTTAGAAAAAAAATCTCAATTAACAAATAAGGAAGTAGAACTTAGAGGAGCATATAATTTAGCTTCCACCAATGCAGCTCAAATGAGAGAAATGCATAATAAACTTGTACAGGATATAGGAGAATTAGAGTCACGCAAATCTATGATTAAGGGAAAAATGTCTGTGGCTAGAACTCAGGAGAGGCTTAATAAAATGGGTTCTTCTATAAATGATGCTAATAGATCTGTATCTGCCTTTGAGAGAATGGAAGAAAAGGCTAATAGAGCTTTAGATGAAGCTAATGCTATGGCAGAATTAAATAGAGGGCCTAAGGATGACATAAAAGATTTAGAGGCTAAATATGATGATAGTACAGATGTAGATGATGAGTTAGCTAAACTTAAGGCAAGATTAAATAAGTAAATAATACCTAATACTTATAAGAGCTGCACAATTTGTAGTGGCTCTTTTCTCCAACTTTGAAGAATAAAGGGTATTCTAAGGGGATAGTCATCAGATTAATAGTAAGAGGTGGATAAATAATGGTAATATGCTATAAATGCCCTAGTTGTGGTAGTGATATGGTTTTTGATAGTGAATCAGAAATGTTATCTTGCCATAGTTGTGGAAGAAAGGATAATATAGAGCAGTTTTCAGAAGAATTTATAAGCACTAACTTTTCAGAAGATGAGGCTAAAGAATATCATTGTAAGAATTGTGGAGCAGTAATTATTACAGAAGCAGAAACCACAGCAACTACCTGTAGTTTTTGTGGCTCAGGAGTTGTTCTTTTAGATAGGTTATCAGGAACCATGGCACCAGTGAAGGTTATTCCTTTTACTATTAGTAAGGAACAGGCTATGGAAGCCTTTAAAAAGTGGTGCAAAAAGGGACGTATTACTCCAAAGGGATTTATGACAGCTAATAGAGTAAAGAATATTACAGGAATGTATGTGCCTTTCTGGTTATATGACCTAAATAGTCAGGTTCAGGTAGATGCTCACTGTACTAAGGTTAGAACATATACTGAAGGAGATTATATATATACGGAAACTAAGCATTATGAGGTATACAGAAATATTGATCTTAACTATTTAAAGGTACCAGTGGATGCTTCTATAAAAATGAATGATGAACTTATGGACAAGCTTGAACCATACGATTATAATAATCTAAAAGATTTTAAAACACCGTATCTTGCGGGATATATTGCAGAAAAGTATAATTATGATAATAATCAGCTTTTTCCAAGGGCTCAATATAAAATAGATCAATATATAAATGAGTATATAAATTCAACCATTACACGATATAATACAGTTGACTATAGGAATAAAGACATTAATACTATAGAAAGAAGCTCCTATTACACACTTTTTCCAATATGGATGATTTGTTATGATTATAATAAATCTGAACATATATTTGCTATGAATGGGCAGACTGGAAAGGTTGTTGGGAAACCCCCTATTAGTTATCCTAAAGTTGCCATGTGGTTTACTGGCATTTTTAGTACTATATTTTTATTATTTAAATTGATTTCATTTATGATAGGGGGAGTTTTTTGGTGAAGAATAAAATAAGTTTAAAGGTTATTCTTTTTCTTCTTTGTTTATCTATGTTTATTCCACTTGCAAGTAATACAGTTATAGCTTTTGCTGAGAATAAGCAAAGGGTTTATGACTTTGCAGAAATTTTTAGCAAGGATGAAATAAAAGATCTTGAAATTATGTGCAATGAATATAGTTCTAAAAAGGAGACAGATTTTATTATATTAACTACCAATGAAACGGGTGGTAGGGAAACTATAAAATATATGCAAGACTTTTATGATGAAAAAGCACTAGGATATGATAAACCCCATGGTAACTGTGCCATATTGACTATAGATATGCAAAATAGATATGTTTACTTAGCGGGCTTTTATAAAGCTAAGGAATATTTAGATGATAATAGACTTGCCATTATAAGAAAAAAAATTACTTCTGATTTAACAAATAAAAATTATTATAAGGCTTCTGAGACTTTTATTAAAACATCCTATAAATATATGGGGATAAGACCTGGAGTTAATCCTAATAATATATTTTTACAAATATGGTTTCAAATTGTTGTTTCTTTGGGAGTAGCAGCTATTTCTGTAATAATTATGGTTTATAACTCAGGCGGAACAGTAACTGTTAATGGAAACACTTATATAGATTCTAAAAATTCTAGAGTTATTGAAGGAAGGGATGATTACATAAGAACCACAGTTACAAGGACTAAAAAATCATCCGATAATAGTTCAAGTGGGGGTAGCTCTGGAGGTGGTGGAGGAGTTACATCAGGTGGGCACTCACATAGTGGTAGTGGAGGCAGCTTTTAAAATATTGTAAGAAATAAGAAAATGAAGGGAAGGATAGCTTATGGCATTTTTTACAAAACAATTTGCTAATGTAGTTGAGTGGGAAGAATTTAGGGATGATATGATTTTTTGGAAGTGGAACAATAGAGAGATTAAAAAGGGAAGTAAATTGATTATTCGTCCTGGTCAAGATGCTATATTCTTAAACAATGGTAAAATAGAAGGAATATTCAAGGATGAAGGTGAATATAACATAGAATCCGACATTATACCATTTTTATCAACTTTAAAAGGTTTTAAGTTTGGTTTTAACAGTGGTATGAGGGTTGAGGTATTATTTGTAAATACAAAGGAATTTACCGTAAAATGGGGTACAAAGAATGCTATTAATATTCCGACACCTCAACTTCCTGGTGGTATGCCTATCCGTGCCAATGGTACCTTTAATTTTAAAGTTAGTGATTATATTTCTCTAATAGATAAAATTGCAGGGGTAAAGGATAGTTATGTTGTAGATGATGTTAAGCTAAGAATAACTTCTATTTTAGATCAACTTTTAATGAAGTGGATTTCTAAAGAAGGAAAGGACATGTTTAATCTTCAAGCAAATGCTTTTGATATTGCACAGGGTATTAAAGAAGATTTGGACATGCAAAGCATGGATAGTGGAATTACTATAACAGGTTTTAACATTATGAGTTTTAACTATCCAGAAGAAATTCAAGATATGATAACTAAGGTAGCTTCCCATGGAATGGTTGGAGACCTTAATAAATACCAGCAAGTGTCTATGGTAGATGGTATATCCTCTGGTAAGGTTAAGGGAGGTGGTGCAGCTTCTGATATGGCTGGTATGATGATGGGCATGAATATGGCAAGTGAGATGATGAAAAATATAAACCAAAATAAAAATGAAAGTACAAACACAAATTCTAATAATAACTCTAATGAAAATAAAAATATTCCTAACTTCTGTCCTAATTGTGGGCAGAAAACTGGACAAGGTAACTTCTGTTCTAATTGTGGTGAAAAATTGGTTTAGAACTATAGAATTCTGATTTATTATTAGAGTGGTTATCAATTGGATAAGTTATGGGCTGTGGAACTAAGGATTTACATGCAATATATTGATTTGCAAATTTTAAATTAGCACAATATATTGCAGTATTTATTCTTAATGCCACAGCCCAATTTAATTATAATAAGTAATAATCCATAATCTAGTTTCTTAAAGCCTTGTACTCAACTTCAAATAACATAAGATAGCCTTAAAACTAGTATAAGATTAGCTTACTACTTTGTATAGTTATCAAAATAACCTTGGATGTATATTATAGGAGTACCTTTATCTCCACTACCTGAAGTTAAGTCAGATAAGGAACCTATAAGGTCAGTAAGCTGTCTTGGAGTAGTTCCTTGTGATTCCATAGATCCAACAAGGTCTTCTTGTTTATTTGTAATATATTCTGAAATAGCTTTTTTAAGTTCTTCACCTTTTAAGTGGGCAAAGTTATTATCAGCAAGATATTTTAACTTAACTTCACTAGGTGTACCTTCAAGTCCTGAAGTGTAAGCTGGTGATACCACAGGGTCAGCAAGTTCCCAAATCTTACCTACTGGATCTTTGAAAGCTCCATCGCCATAAACCATAACTTCTACAGTCTTACCTGTTTTTTCTTTAAGTATATTTTGTATTTTATCAACTATTGGTTGACAATCACGTGGGAAAAGCTTAACAGTTTCTTCTGTAGCTTTGTTTGAACCTAAAAGTCCATAGTTTTCATTATAACCGCTACCATCAATAGATGTTGATAAAATATCATCAAGGCTGTATATTTTTTCTCCACCATTTGCTTTTAAAATTCTTTTAGTTCTAAATCTTGTGTGGATATCGCAAGTTAGAACATTTTTTGTATAATTTAAAATGGTTTTTGCATTGTTGGAGAAGATAACTTCACATTCTGTTCCGTATTCTTCAATTAAAGATTTATAGTAATCAATATAATCTACTCCAGTGAAAACATGTTTTTTATATCCAAAATGTTTACGGAATTCTTCTTCAGTTAACACATCTGTCCAAGGGTTAATGCCTTTTTCATCAAGCATATCCATATCTACTAAATGGTTACCGACTTCATCAGAAGGATAGCTAAGCATTAAAACAATTTTCTTAGTCCCTTTTGCTATACCACGAAGGCAAATAGCAAAGCGGTTACGGCTTAAAATAGGAAATATTACTCCTACAGTATCTTTGCCAAACTTAGATTCAACATCCTTTGCAATGTTATCAATAGTTGCATAATTTCCTTGAGCACGAGCTACTACAGATTCTGTTACAGTTACTACATCCTTATCATTAATAGAATAGCCTTCTATTTCAGAAGCTTTTAAAACAGTGTTAACCACTATTTCTGCAATGTCGTCTCCTTTATTGATAATTGGGGCACGTAAACCTCTAACTACAGTTCCAACCATTCTTTCCATTTTCATATCTCCTTAACTACTTTCAATTTATATAAGTTGTATAATTAATATCTTATACTTGTATTATATAATACTTTTATGATATAAGTAAAATAAATAAATGTAATGTGAGTTATAAGGAGTGCTTATATGATAAGTAAATTAGATTTGTATAAGGTATTTTGTGAAGTAGCTAAATGTAAAAGTTTTTCTAAAGGTGCAAAGGCGCTTTACATGACTCAACCTGCTGCAAGTCAAGCTATTATGCAGCTAGAAGAGGAACTGGATGTAAGACTTTTTACAAGAACTGCAAGAGGAGTAACCCTCACTAATGAAGGTAAACTTTTATTCGAGCATGCAAACTCTGCTATTAATTTAATTAAGGCAGGTGAAAAAAAGATTTTAGAATCTAAAAATGTAATGTTAGGAGATTTAAAAATAGGGGTGGGAGATGCTATTTCAAGATATTTTCTTTTGCCATATTTAGATAGTTTTCATAATAAGTATCCTAATATTAAACTGAAGATTGCAAATAAAACCACTTTAGAGCTTTGTGCTATGTTAAAGTCAGGGGAAATTGATATTGCCATTTGTAATTTTCCTATTGAAGACCCTTCTTTGGAGATAAAAAAATGTATGGAAGTACAAGATATTTTTGTTTGTGGCAATAAGTACAAAAGTATTCTTTCTATGCCCTTAAATTTTGAAGAGCTTGCAAAGCTGCCCTTAATATTATTAGACACCAAGTCAAACTCTAGGAAATATGTAGAAAAGTATATTTTATCAAAAGGAATTAAAATAAACTCAGAAATTGAACTTGGATCCCATGATTTATTATTAGAATTTGCAAAAATAAATTTAGGTATAGCTTGCGTTATTAAGGAGTTTTCTAAGGAATATCTTAATAATGGAACCCTATTTGAAGTTACCACAGTAGAAGAGATACCTAAAAGAAGCATTGGATTTTGTTTTTTAAAGAGTGTTTCCCTTTCTCCAGCTTCAAAAAAATTTCTGGAGATATTGGAGGGGGAATATGTTTAGGCTATGAATAGGAGAACACTCCACCAGCTTCAATTATATCTTTAGTAGAATAAACAAGAGAGTCATTTAATATTGACATAAGATGTAGGTTATGGTATATAATAATTAGATATTAGCACTCAAGGAGAGAGAGTGCTAATAATTTTAAAAAATTAATAAGATTTATTTATTTCTTTATTACGAAAGGGGAAGGTTTACTTGGAAACAAAACAATTTAAAGCAGAATCTAAAAGACTATTAGATCTTATGATTAACTCAATTTATACTCATAGGGAAATTTTCCTAAGAGAATTAATTTCTAATGCTAGTGATGCAATTGATAAAATTTATTATAAGACATTATCAGACGATTCTTTAATCTTTGAAAAAGATAATTATTATATTAAGATAAGTTCTGATAAAGAAAATAGAACATTAAAGATTTCCGATACTGGTATTGGAATGACAAAGGAAGAATTAGATGAAAATCTTGGAGTTATAGCAAAGAGTGGTTCTCTTCAATTTAAAAAAGAAGTTGAAGCTAAGGAAGGCTATGATATAATTGGGCAATTTGGTGTAGGATTCTATTCAGCTTTTTTAGTAGCTGATAAGGTTACGGTTATAAGTAAAGCTTTAGGTAGTGATGAAGCTTATAAATGGGAATCTCAAGGGGTAGAGGGTTACACCATTGAACCATGTGAAAAAGATTCTGTAGGAACAGAAATTATACTTAAAATAAAGGAAAATACGGAAGATGAAAACTTTGATGAGTATTTAGAAGAATATAAACTAAAATCTATAATTAAAAAATACTCTGATTTTATTAGATACCCAATAAAAATGGACATAACTGAAGAAAGACTTAAAGAAGGCAGTGAAGAAGAATATGAAGAGTATAAAGAGGAACAAACTGTAAATAGTATGGTTCCTATATGGAGAAAAAACAAGAGGGAACTTAAAGAGGAAGATTATAATAATTTTTATGCTGAAAAACATTATGGATTTGACACTCCACTAAAACATATTCATATAAGTGTTGATGGTGTGGTTAGCTATAATGCAATTTTATTTATTCCTGAAAGGACTCCATATGATTTCTATACCAAAGAATATGAAAAAGGATTAGAATTGTATTCAAATGGTGTTCTAATTATGAATAAGTGTGCAGACTTATTGCCAGATTATTTTGGATTTGTAAAAGGGGTAGTAGATTCAGAAGATTTATCCCTTAATATATCCAGGGAAATATTACAACATGATAGACAACTTAAGCTTATTGCTAAAAACATAAAAAATAAAATAAAAGGTGAGTTAGAAAACTTATTAAAAAATGATAGAGAAAAATATGAGAAGTTCTATGACTCTTTTGGATTACAATTAAAATATGGTGTATATAGTGATTTTGGCATGAATAAGGAGGAATTACAAGACTTATTAATGTTCTACTCCTCAAAGGAGAAAAAGAATGTAACTCTAGAGGAATATGTTTCTAGAATGCCAGAAGATCAAAAATACATCTATTACGCTACAGGGGAGTCCATAGAAAGAATTGAAAAACTTCCACAAACAGAGGTTGTATTAGATAAGGGGTATGAAATACTATACTTTACAGAAGATGTAGATGAGTTTGCTATAAAAATCCTTGCAAAATATAAAGAGAAAGAGTTTAAATCAGTTTCAAGTGGAGATTTAGGTATAGACTCAGACGAAAATAAAAACTCAAATGAAGAAGAAAACAAGGAAAATAAAGAACTATTTGAACATATGAAAGAAATCTTAAAAGATAAGGTTAAAGAGGTTAAGGCATCTAAGAGATTGAAAAATCATGCTGTATGCCTAGCTAATGAGGGTGAAGTTTCAATTGAAATGGAGAAGGTATTAAGTGCTATGCCTAATAACCAAAATATAAAGGCTGATAAGGTTTTAGAAATAAATACAAACCATAATGTATTTAAAGCACTAAAAGACGCTTATGAAAATGACAAAGAAAAGCTTCAATTATATACTGAGTTATTATATAATCAAGCATTGTTAATAGAAGGACTTAGTATAAATGACCCTGTAGAGTTTACAAATAATATTTGTGAGTTAATGAAGTAGATATATTTTTGTGAATTAATGAAGTAAATATATTTTATAGAAGCATTATAAATATTAAAAATAAATAGTTTTTACTAAAATAAAAAGGTTTTTGATTAAATCAGGCCTTTTTATTTTTTTCAATAATAAAACGTAATTATTATTGAAAAATAACATATATTACTCTATAATATTTTTAAATAAAAGTATTATATGGATTATAGTGATTAAAAAAATTATAAAAAACTAAAAAATGGAGAGGAAGGGTATAATGAGGCTAGCTTATAACATAGCTATTAGATTTTTAAAATCAAGTAAAATACAAACTTTATTTATAGCTTTGGGAATAGCTATAGGAGTATCAGTGCAAATATTTATAGGTTCTCTTATACAAGGACTTCAAAAGAGCTTAATTGATACAACTATAGGGAATTCTTCTCAAATAACAATATTATCTAAAGAAGATGACAAATTAATAGATAATTGGAAGGATAAAGTTGAGAAAGTAAAATCTATTTCTGCAATTAAAAATATTTCTGTGTCTGCAGATTTCAATGCCTTTCTTAAAAATGGTAGCAATGATTATGCCATATTGGTTAGAGGGTTCAACATTGAAGATGCGGATAAAATATATAATCTAAAAAATAGAATTTATGAAGGTAGTTACCCAAAAGAAGAAAACGAAATAATATTGGGAAAAGACTTTCAAAAAGAATCTGGTGTAAAATTAGGAGATAAGGTGAACATAACTACTGCGAAAGGTAATAAAAAGGAAGTTAAAATAGTAGGTTTTTATGATTTAAAGGTAGCTAGTATAAATAAAAACTGGGTTATAACTACATTAAAAACTTCACAGGATTTATTTTCTCTTGATAATAAGATTTCTTCTATAGAAATGCAAGTAGATGATCCATTTAAAGCAGATGAATTATCTAACACTATAAAGTCCAACTTATCCATTAAAGATATTAAGGTGGAAAATTGGAAAGTACAAAATGAACAACTTTTAAGTGGACTTAAGGGACAGAGCGTATCTAGTATAATGATTCAGGTATTTGTTATTATATCAGTATTATTAGGTATAGCAAGTGTTCTAGCTATAACAGTAGTTCAGAAATCAAAGCAGTTAGGTATATTAAAAGCTATGGGAATACAAGATAGGACAGCAAGTCAAATATTTTTATTTGAGGGAGCTATGCTTGGAGTTCTTGGCGCTATCCTTGGAATAGCTCTAGGAATAGGATTATTATATACGTTTACAAAATTTGCTGTAAATCCAGATGGAACACCTATAGTTTCTTTATATATAAACTATAAGTTTATTGCTTTTTCAGGACTTATTGCAATAGTAGCAGCCACTTTAGCAGCGCTTATACCTGCTATAAATTCATCTAAATTAAGTCCAATAGAGGTGATAAAAAATGGCTAAAGTTATAGAACTAAAAAATATAGAAAAAATTTATGGTAACTTAGTAAAAACACAAGTATTATTTGATTTAGACTTACAATTTGAAGAAGGTTCATTTAATTCTATAATAGGGCAATCAGGTAGTGGTAAAAGTACATTGCTTAATATTATGGGAACCTTAGATACTCCAACTAGTGGGGAAGTTATAATAGATGGCAAGAATACAAAGGGTATGAAGAAAAATCAATTGGCAATGTTAAGAAATGAAACCATAGGATTTATTTTTCAATTTCATTATCTATTACCTGAGTTTACGGCTTTAGAAAATGTATTAATGCCATATAAAATAAAGAAAGTAAATCCCCCTAAAGAAGTTTATGAAAGGGCTAATGAACTCTTAGACCTAGTAGGCTTAAGCAAAGTAAAGAATAATTTATCTACTATGATGTCTGGTGGACAACAACAAAGAACAGCTATAGCAAGAGCTCTTATGAACAATCCTAAGATAATACTTGCAGATGAACCTACAGGGAATTTAGATTCAGAGTCTACAGAAAATATATATAATATTTTAAGAGAGATAAACGAAAAATACAAAACTACTTTTATTATAGTAACTCATGATAGTAAAATAGCAGAAAAAGCAGATAGGATAGTAGAAATAAAGGATGGGCGAATATATAAAGATATTTGCAAATAGAATTTATTTTTAAAAATAAATAATAAGTAAAAAGTATTACGTAATTTAAGGATAATTAAGAGATTTTAGTAAATATAGATTGTTGATTTTTTATATAAGAATAAGTATACTAGTAATAGGTTGTAAATGAAAAACAATATCATTTATAGCCTATTTTATTTATGCTATGGGGATTTTAAATTAATCATTAGCTTTATAGGGGGATGTTATGAATACAGGAAATGGAATAGTAGATGAATATTATAAATATGTTAAAAATAAATATAATTGTAAAACTTCAAATGAAATTTTCACTAAAAAATATATTGTAGGACAAGAGTTTGGAGCAGGAAATTTTTCTAGAACTAAAATTGAAGATGGATTAGAAATATCCATAGCTAGTATTAAAACAGCTATGGATATGGATTTTGATAATAGAAAAAATGCGGATAATATTTTAGAGGTTGGATATTGCTATAGTGGAAATTTAGAAGTTTTTTCTTTACCACAAAATAAGAAGTACACTATTAATAAGGGGGATATTTTTATTTATAAAACCTTAAATAGAGTTGAATACTTTAAATTTAAATATAATGATTATAAAAATATATCTATTCATATGAATTTTAATACTATAAAAAATGTTGTAAATCCATTGTGGGAATATAAGCTTGTATTAGAATGGGAAAAAAATATTGATAAAATATTTAAAAAAGATATATTAATAATTGAAAAGGCTAGTTATGATATAAAGAGAATATCAGAAGATATAGACTCTCTTACAATTAGTAATATTGTGGATTATATGACACTAAAGTTAAAGACCATAGAGTTTTTAACTACTTTTCTTCAAGAAAAGTCTGAGGGCATATTTAATAAAGATATTATGGAAGAAGAAAGCAAGCTTGTAATTAGTGCTAAGGAAATTATAGATAACAATATTGAAAGCACTCCATCCATTAAAGAACTAGCGGAAAATTTAAATACAAGTATATATAAATTGCAAAAAGGATTTAAAAATATTACTGGAAATACGGTATATGAATATATAAAATTATCAAAACTTAAGAGGGCTAAGTACTTATTAAAAAATTCAAGTATGTCCATAATAGAAATTTCAAATGAAATAGGTTATGAAAATCCAAGTAAATTTTCAAAGGTATTTAAGAATTATAATAATATAACTCCACTAAAGTATAGAAATTCAACTAAAAGTTAAAATGTGGTATTGTAGAATTTAACTAGTTACTATAAAGTATTAGAAATGTTTCAATAGTATATAAACCATTAGGTTTTTACTTTTTGGAGCATTTTTAATTTTTTTTGGAGTGGAAGCGATAATGAGTATCAATTACAATGGTTTTGGATGTAATTAGAGGGATGATATTTTATTTTAGTATGCATTAAACAGTGGTTTTATTAAAACACAGCAACTTTAATAGAACAGTATTAGCCTTTACTTTACTATGATTTAAAAGATTAAAAAAACTAAAAATTTATTGGGTAGAAAGGAGAAATTTATGGAAAAGAAACAATCAAATTTAAGATTTCTTTTAGACATATCTGGGAAAGAAAAGTTTAAACTCTATATATCAGGCATATTAAGTGTAATAAGTTCGGTGCTTTCTATTGCTCCATATATTTTAATGTACAATATAGTCTTAGAACTTTTCAAGGACTCAGTAGATTATGAAAGAATTAAATCTATGGCCATAATTGTAGCTTTTGTTGTAGTGCTTAGAATGATAATATTTTTAGCATCAGGAGTTTTTTCTCATGTAGCAGCATTTACTATACTTTATGAGCTTAGAATGAAGGCAGTAAACCATATTTCAAAGTTAAACATGGGCTTTTTCACAGGTCATACAATAGGAGAGATTAAAAAAATTATAAATGAAGATATAGAGAAGTTAGAAAATTTTATAGCACATCAAATTCCAGATTTAGCTTCAGCAGTTGTAACTCCAATTATAGTTATGATTTACCTTTTATATTTAAATTGGAGGTTAGCAATAGTTTTATTCATTCCAATTATTTTAGGAGTTATAAGTCAAGTGGCTACATTTAAAGGTATGAAAGAGAGAATGATACGTTATCACCATTTAGTTGAAAAGCTAAACTCAACTATTATTCAGTATATAAATGGAATGAACGTAATGAAAGCATTTAATTTATCTGCAAAGTCTTTTAAAAATTATAAGGATAACACAGAAGAATATGCAAATTATTGGATTGACTTAACTATGAAGTTAGCCCCACCATATAGTATATTTTTAGTAATTATTGATTCTGGACTTTTGTTTATAATTCCTATTGGTGGAATTATGTTTTTAAATGGAAGTATAAACAGTACTACTTATATATTATTTTTAATTTTAAGTGCAAATTTTCTTACGTCCTTTAAACAGTTATTAGAATTTGGTGGGAACTTTTCTATGCTTTTAGAAGGTGCAGGTAAGGTAAGGAATATTATTGAACAAGAACCTCAAGCATACGGAAATAAAAAATTAAATTCAAAGATTAATGGAAAAATTGAGTTTAAAAATATTTCATTTAAATATGATAAAAAGGAAGTTATTAAAGATTTATACTTAACTGTAGAGCCTAAAAGTATAGTTGCTCTTGTAGGACCTTCAGGGTCAGGAAAAACTACATTGGGGCAATTAGTAGGAAGGTTTTGGGATGTCAATGAGGGAAGTATTAATATTGATGGTATAGATATAAAAGATATTAAGATGGAAGAGCTTATGGATAATGTGTCTTTTGTGTTTCAAGATGTATTTATGTTGCAAGATAGTATATTAGAGAATATTAAAATGGGGCTAAATAAAACTGAGGAACAGATTATAGAAGCTAGTAAGGAAGCTCAAATTCATGATTTTATAATGAGTTTACCCGAGGGTTACAATACCCTTCTTGGGGAAAAAGGAATTAAACTTAGTGGAGGAGAAAAACAAAGGATATCTATTGCAAGAGCTATATTAAAGAATAGTCCTATTGTAATTTTAGATGAAGTTACTTCATATTCAGATATAGAAAATGAAAGTAAAATACAACAAGCACTTAGAAATTTATTAAAAGGTAAAACAGCTATAATTATAGCTCATAGACTATATACAATAAAAAATGCAGATAAAATTGTAGTCTTAAATGATGGGAAAATTGTAGAGCAGGGAAACCATGAATATCTTATGAATAAAGCAGGAGTGTATAGACATCTTTGGGATATATATGATTATGAATTAGTAGCTGAGGAAAGGAGGGTTTAATATGCTATCGGATATAAAAATGTTACTAGGAGAAGATTGGAAAAAACTTGTAAAACCTATAGTTTTACTTAGTATAGATACTATATTTAATATGTTTTCTTATTCAATGATGTATTTTGTATTATTAGATTTAATTAAAGATGAACTTAGTTTTTCAAAAATTAAAATGTATACCATAATTATGATAATAGCTTTTATAGCTAGGGGAATAGTTAATTCCATAGGATATACAGGGATACAAGCTAGAGGAGCGCGTGCTATTGAAAAGATGCGTATATCTTTAGGAAATCATATCAAAAATATAAATCTTGGTTTTTTTAATAAAAATAGCATAGGAAGTCTATCTAATATAATGACTAATGACCTTCAAGATTTTGAGCAGGTTATAACTCACAGTACTAGTGATTTAATAAAGACCATATTTCTTAGCTCATACCTCCTTATAATAACATTTTTTATTGATATTCAGCTAGGAATTATTCAATTAGCAGTAATATGTATAGCTATGCCAATTATTTATATAGGAGGAAAGAGGGTTTCTCGTATAGGAAATAAGAAGAAGATAGTCATGAATGAAGTTATATCTAGGTTGGTTGAATATCTTAGTGGAATAGAGGTGTTTAAGTCTTATAATCTAGTAGGAGAAAAGTTTGAAAGATTGGAAAAATCCTTTAGAGATTTTAAAAAAGAAAGTATTAGAACAGAGGTATCTATTGTGCCTTTTGTCTTGGTGTTTCAAATAATAGTTGATATAAGTTTTCCTATATTATTACTTATAGCTACTACAAAATTTGGAATGGGAAGTATAGATAAAAAAGAATTTTTAACCTTTATTATAATAAATTTAGCACTTACTAATGTGTTAAGAGCTTTTGGGGCACAATATGGAACTTTTAGATATCTTAAATTAGCTTCAAAAAAATTAGTGGAAATATATAAAAAACCACAAATGAGTTATAAATATGAAAATACTAATTTTAAAAATTATGATATTGAGTTTAAAAATGTATTTTTTCAATATGAAGAAGGGAAAAAAGTTATTGATAATTTAAGTTTTAAAGCTAAAGAAGGTACAATGACGGCTCTTATTGGTCCATCAGGCTCAGGAAAAAGCACTATTACGAGTTTACTAGCTAGATTTTGGGACATAAATAGTGGGAGTATAAAAATTGGTGGACAAGATATAAGAGAAGTAAATCCAGATTCATTATTAAAGCATATAAGCATTGTATTTCAAGATGTATACCTTATAAATGATACAATATATAACAATATAAAAATTGGAAATCAAAAAGCTACTAGAGAAGACATAATAAGGGCAGCTAAACTTGCAAATTGTCATGAGTTTATAGAAGCCTTGCAAAATAAATATGATACCATAGTAGGGGAAGGTGGCTCAACCTTATCAGGAGGTGAAAAGCAGAGAATATCCATAGCTAGAGCTATACTAAAAGATGCTCCTATAGTATTATTAGACGAGGCCACAGCTTCCTTGGATGCTGATAATGAACTTGAAATTAGAAAATCTATAAAAAAACTTACTCTAAATAAAACTGTAATTGTAATAGCCCATAGATTAAACACCATAAAAGATGCAGATCAAATTATGGTATTAAATGAGGGGAGTATAGAGGAAAAAGGTACTCATAAGGAATTAATGCAAAATAAAAAGAGATATTATAATATGTATAATGAGATGGAAAAAGCAAAACAATGGGCACTTTAAACTATTAAAATATATAAAAGGAAAATATATAAAATAAAGATTTCTAACTTTCATATAGAGTAATAACTTTTTCTGAAGGTTAGAAATCTTAGTATAGAATTTTTATATTGTTTATTTTTTCCCTTTATTATAATTGGTCACTTTTTCTGATTTAGGACTATTCTTATCATTATTTTTGGAGTTGTCTATATAAGCTTCTTTATTGTTATTTGTATTTTCTTTATTATTAGTTTTAGAATTTATTACATCCTTACTATTAGTATTATTATTAGTAGTATTATTATTGGAGTTGGCTTTGTTAAGATTTTTATTTTCTTTGTTATTATTAGTGTTATTTTTATTTTGTTTATCATTATCATTGTTATCATTATTTTTGCTATTAGCTTTATTTTGGTTATTATTATTTTTAACATTATCTATATTGTCTTTATTAGAAGACTTAATATTTTTTTCATTAGAAGTACTATTTTCAATTTTAAGTATATTTTTATCTTTATCTAAATTGCTTTTATCTATAGCATTTTTAGGTTCAGAGTGTAAATTTTCTTCTGTATTAATTATTTTATCCTCTTCTAATTTAATATTTTCTTTATAGTTTGTTTTATTATATTTAGGCGTTTTAATATTATAGTTTGTTTTAAGGTTTTTCAGTGTATTTTCTATGTTTGTAAGGTCTAATTTAGACACATCTCCTTGAAAATCTAGAGATATAATTTTATTACTGCTTCTGTAATTATCGTTAATATAATTTTCTTTTTCAGATTCTTTTAATATCAAGGTAACTCCAGTTTCCAAACTCTTATTTTTAAGATTTAAATTATTTAAAATATGTTCGCCATCTTTATTTAAAGCAGTTATTTTTATTATGTTATTCCATCGATTTAATTCTAATTTAATGGATGGATTTATATTTATTGTTACAGCAGATACAGGGTTATTGTAAATTACAATATAGGAAGAGAGTACAAAGGTAATAAGTAAGGAAGCTACCATTATAGAAAGTTTTTTTGTGTTTTTATAAAATAAAGATTTTTGTTTTATTTCTTCTGATTCGTACATTTCTCCTAAACATGGACAGGTACTTATTTTTCTCACATAAAGAAATTCTCCACCGCAGGTTAAGATTCCAACAGAGTTTTTATTAATTTCCATTACTATGCCTTTTTTTATCATAAATTATCACCTGACTTTTCAATATTTAAATAACCTTTAATATAGGGGTATTCTTCGCTACCTAATATTATAATTAGTGCTATTATGTACTTTCTCCAAGTTTCTAATAGTTTTCTTTTATTATTTGTAAGTAGACATATTTTTTTTATAGGTAATTGTTTTTTTGTTTTTAAATCATAAACTATATGCTCATTATTTATACAAGTCATAGCTATATTTAGTAGTACATCCCTAGTATCTTTATGTTTGGGTGAATTTTCAGCAATGCTACTAAAACTTAATTTATATTCTTTTAATTCACTATTTAATAGTTGTATTTCTTCTAACCTTATAGAATTTTCAAAATCAATATTAAAATTATCCATTGATATATGTTTTTCAATAGAGTCAGTGGTGCTTTCGTTATCATTCCATATTAAGTACGGAGTCTTTTCTGATGTCCTAAAAAAGTCTATTAAGGAATTTTTTATTAATACAGAAGCATATGTAAAAAAATTACCTTTTTCACTGTTATATGTATCACAAGCTTTATTAAAGGCTATAAGTGCTATACTTATCTCATCATCGTTTTTATCATCCAAAACTCTTTTACAAATTCTGTTAGTTGTTTTATATATAAAGTTCATACTATCTTGTATAAATTTATCTCTATTTTCTTTTTTCAAAAAATCTGCGTCCATAAAATCACCCCCATTATAAAGAAATCTAGATAAAATGATTGTATAAAATCTTATATATTATTATATACGTATAAAATATATTTTTTAAAGTGGTAAGATTACCCCCTAAAAGAATTATTTTTAATCGTAAATATATATAGAATTAAAAAAACAGAAAAATTATAATTAAAACACCATATAGGGAGGAATAAAGATGAAAAGAGTATTTATATTAACTATGTTAGCTTTATTAGCTTTTGGAGGAACTGTAAAGGCTGATGAAGCAATATCCTTTAAAGATAAGGCGGGGATAGCACCAGACAGTATATTTTATGTAGTAGATAAGACCATAGAAGATATAAGTTTAAAATTTAGTTCAGATGAAGACAAGGTAGAAAAACTATTAGACATTTCAGAGGAAAGACTTGGAGAAATAGAGATTATAGGTAAAAGTAATCATGAGGAATTATTAAAAAATACTTTAGAGGACTATAATGAGACTATAAAAGAAACACAGGATATAATTAGTAAACTGGAAGAAAGTAAAGAAGAAGCTAATAAAGAAGAGAGTACTGAAGAAGAAAAAAATAAAGAGGAAGAAAAAAATAAAGAATTACAAGATAAAATAGATAAAGCTGAAGATACTATAATTAAAAACTCAGAAGCTTCTTTAAAAGTTTTAGAATCCATAAAAGAAAAGTTACCTGAGGAAGCTAAGGCTAAGTTAGAAAGTGTAATTGAAATGCAAAAGAGTAAAAAGGAAGCAGTAAGGTTAATGGTTGAAAAGAGACATGAATTTAATAAAGCTAAAAAAGATTATAATAAGTTAAAGGTTGAATTAAAAAAGGCTCAACACTCTGGAGATGCAGAAGCTATAAAGAAGGCAGAGGAAGAACTTAAGAAATCTGAAGAGATTTTCACTAGTAAAAAGGAAGAATTAAAAGAAGCAATAGAAAATAAGTCAAAAGTAGTCAAGGAAGTTAAAGTTGGTGAAGCTAAGGAGAATAAAGAGAAAAAAACCACAGACAGTATAAATGAAAATAAAGATCAAAAAGTAGATAATAAAGAGAAAAAGGAAGTAAACAAAGATAAGAAGAATGAAAATAATAAAGATAGTGAGGCTATAGTGAAAGATAAAAATACTATAGAAGTAAAAGAAGAAACTGATAAAGAGGGTAAAGAAATAAATAGTGAAAAGGAAAAGGAAGAAAAAAGTTTAAAAAATAAGGAAGAAGTAAAAGTTGAGTATAAAGAAATAAAAGAGACTAGGATAGAAAATAAAGAAAAAGAAAATAAAGAGGATACTAAAAAATTAGATAAATCTAATAATAAAAATGATGAAAAACAAAATGGGAACTCTAACAATAAAAAATCAGGAAAATAGTGCTTATATTTTAATAACTTATTCTGCTCACACAAAAATTTTTATACAGCCACATCTAATCAAAGTAGATATTTAAATAATATAGTCTGTGTATCTTTATAATGATAATTATTATATTATCTTATAAAGATTACACAGACTACTTTATTTTTACATAATATTTTATTTGAAAATATAGAAATTTTATGCCTTATTAGCTAGGAAAGAGTATTTTTAATTTTCATAAAGGCATAATCAATAACCCCTTGAAGATTATTGTTATTTTTACCAGCACCTTGAGCTAAGACTTTACTTCCGCCACCTTTTCCATCTATAAGGCTAATGGAATCTTTTAATAGTTCATTCATATTTAATTTTTCCATATCCTTTGAGCATGCAAATATTAAATTAGCTTTTTCCTCTGAAGGTACAATCATAAGTGCAATTGTATCTTCATTTTCAACAAGTTTTGATGTTAATTTACTTATATACTTTATATCATCATCAAAGAAAATTTCTTTTATTAATGTATATTTTCCTATTTTTATTGAGTTTTGAATAAGTTCTTTAACTTGATAAGTTTGTAGTTCACTTTTTAGCTTTTTATTAGTATTTATTGAATTCTTTAGTTCCGTACTTAGATTATTTATAGCATTTATGGCTTCCTCTTCATTGGCACTTAAATATGTGCACAGTTCAGAGGCGAATTTATCTTTTTTAAAGGAGTCTTCTATGGCACGTCTCCCAGATAAGAATTCTATTCTTGTGGAATTTTTATGTTTTTCCCATCTTCTAATTTTTATAAGTCTAAGTTCTAGGGTAGAATTAGGGTGTACTCCACAACATGCATTAACATCTAAATCTTCTATTGTAACAACTCTTATGGGAGCATCTGTTTTTGGTAAGGCTCTTCTAAGATTTATATGCTTTAGTTCACTTTTAGAAGGAAATGAAAATTCAACTTTTAAGTCCTCTTCAATAATATTATTAGCTAAGACTTCAGCTTTTCTTATTTCATTCTCACTTAAATAGCTTTCAATATCTACTGTACTAATTTCTTCTCCTAAATGAAAACCTACAGTATTTTTTCCAAATAACTTAAAAAAACATCCAGAAAGCACATGTTGACCTAAGTGTTGCTGCATTCCATCTATTCTTCTATTCCAGTCAATAGAGCATTTTACTCTATGGATCTTAACAGGCTTTTTTTCTAAAACATGATATATATTATCCTCTTCTTCATATACATCTATAACTTTATGATCTTCAATAAAACCTAGGTCGCAAGGCTGCCCTCCACCACCTGGAAAGAAAGCTGTTTTATCTAAAAGCACATGAAATTTATCATCAATTACTTTTACATTAAGTACTTCAGCTGTAAAGTCTTTCATATACTGATCTTCATAAAAAAGTTTTTGCATTTTTTATCCTCCAATAGAAATACTTTTTAACTATAAGTATACCTATTTTTTAAATTCTTTCAACATCTGCCTTATTTTTTTGTTTAGGGTATAGATTCTTATATTGGATTTTAATTTTGCTATAAATAGATTTTCATCTAAAGGTTTGTTTATAAAATCATCAGCTCCACAGCTTAAAATATTGGATATGGTCTTAGGATTATCTAGAACAGTAACCGCAATAATAGAGGAATTTATATTATTTCTTCTTATTTTTTGTATTAAGTTTTTTCCAAATTCGTTTTTTAAAACCATGTCAATTAAATAAATATCATAGTTTTTATTGGAATTAAACAATTCTTTTCCGGATTTATAGTGATCTATATTTTTGATGCCATTTTTATTAAGTATATCTTTTTCTATAATAGAGTCAAAGGAGTTATCCTCTATAATTGCTATTTTTGCCTCTCTTAAGTTTGCCATATATTCATCGTCTTGGAATACTGCATCTATATGCTTTGTTATTTCTTCCTTTAAATTGTCTTTTAATAAATAGTCAACTATACCTAAGTTAAATAGGTTTGTCTTCTTTTCATAGTTATTATCACTAGTAACAATAAATATAGGGATTTCATTTGAGGTTTTTGAATTTACACTTTTTATAAAATCTTCAACATCTCCACCTTTGCCATAAAGAGAGGTTATTATGAGGTCTATTTTATATTTATCTATTAGAGTATATGCTTCATTAAAACTATCAGTTGAAATGTACTCATAATTTTTTTCCTTTAAGATACTTTTGACCATTTTACAGAAAAAATCACTCTGCTCTATATGAAGAACTGTATACATGTGGATATTCCCCCTACAATATTATATTTATTTGTTATATTATCGAAGTTCTTTTATAAGGCTTTAGTAAAATATAGTATAGGATAGTTAGAGTGAATACATAATTATTTTATGTATCTTTAACTATTAAAATTTTAAAACCTATGTAAAAGTTTAAAATATAATAATATGAAGGGCATAGAAGAGTTATGAAGATATAATTGTATTTAATAAAGATGTTTAATATTTAATAGTATTTGATAATTGTTATTACAAGGAGCAAAATATTTAAAGTAGGATAGAGAAAGTTACTTTATAAAATTTAAAAAATTAAATCAAAATAAGAAAAAGTATCTTATCAATTATAAAATTTAAGAATAAGTTAGTATATTAAAGAAAATAAAGATTAGGGAGGAATAATAATGATAATAGAGATTAAAAATTTAGAAAAAAGTTATAAAGATTTTAAAGCAGTAGATATAAATGAACTAAGCATAAAAGAAGGAGAGGTTTTTGGGTTTTTAGGGCCTAATGGAGCTGGTAAAACCACTACTATAAGTATTTTAAGTGGTTTATATACTAAATTTAATGGTGATGTAAAGGTTTTTAATAAGGATATTAAAAAAGATTCTTTTGAGATAAAAAAGCATATGGGAGTAGTACCACAAGATTTGGCCTTAGTTGAGGACTTAACTGCCTATGAAAATGTTACTTTTTTTGCAAGACTTTATGGGCTTAAGGGAGAAGAGCTAAAGAATGCTGTAAAGGAAACCTTAGAGTTTGTTGGGCTTTGGGATAGAAAAGATAGTTTTCCAACAAAATTTTCTGGGGGAATGAAAAGAAGACTTAATATAGCCTGTGCTATTGCTCATAAACCAAAATTAATAATAATGGATGAACCTACTGTAGGAATTGATCCACAATCAAGAAATAATATTTTAGAAACAGTTAAAAAGTTAAATGAACAAGGATCCACTATAATATATACTTCTCATTACATGGAGGAGATAGAGGCTATTTGTACAGACATTTGTATAATGGATCATGGAAAAATTATAGCAAGGGGAAACAAGGATGAACTAAAGAGTCTTGTTAAAAAAGAAAATGGAGAAAAAGCTACCTTAGAAGAAGTATTTTTAAACCTAACTGGTAGAAAGCTTAGAGATTAGAAGGGGGGGGAAAAACATGAATTTTCTTATTATAGCTAAATATAGAATAATACAATATATAAGAGATAAAAAGTCCTTAATATCTATGTTAGTAATTCCAGTAATTTTAATTGCAATATTGGGAAATGCCCTAGGAAATAGTGAGGATTTTGCAGCTAAAAACATAGGGAAAATAAATTTGTTATATGTAAATAATGTAAGTGGAACTGGTGGAGAGAACTTTGAAAAATTTATAAATTTAAAGGAATTCTCTGATATTATAAAAGCTACTAAAATTAAAGACATAGAAGAGGGTAAAAAGCTTGTTGAAAAAAAGGAATATGAGGCTCTTGTTATATATGATGAAAGTATAGAAGGAAAAATTAAAGTAGTTGGTAGTGATTATAATAGTTTAAAGGTATCCATAGTAAAAAATATAATGGATGCTTATGCAGATAAGGCAAATAGCTTTGAAGCTTTAGCTAAGCTAAAAACTAGAGATTTTTCCCTTAAAAAATATAATAATATAGACTCAGACATAGTAACTATATCAGGAAAGAAGCCTACAGCTACAGAATATTATGCCATAACTATGCTTATAATGATTATAATGTTTGGATCAATTTATGCAAACTTTGCCATAGACAAAGATTATTATAGTGTGGTTGGAGGAAGAATTAAATCATCACCAGTAAAGCTTTGGGAAATGTTTTTAGGAGAAGGCATAGGGGCAGTATTTACTCTTTTATGGCAAATTATAATTTTACTTCTTGTATCAAAACTAGTATTTAAAGTTAGTTTTGGAGGTAAAATTCATATTATACTTTTAACAACCTTGTCCTTAGCTACCATGTCCACTATGCTTGGTATATTTGTCTGTATGATGACTAAAAAAGGATTATATGGATTAGCTCTTTTAAATATTTTGGTCCCTATTTTTACTTTCTTAGGTGGAGGTTTTGTTAAGATAGATTTTGGATCTGGAATACTTGGGAAAATATCTCATATGACACCAAACTATTTAGCGCAAGATGCTATATTTAAAAGCATTTATGGAGGAGCTTCAAAAGATATATTTTTAAATATTTTAGGTATTTGGATTTTAACTTTAATATTATTTATAGGAGCTAAGATTGTAGGAAGGAGGGACAGGGTGTAATGACTATTTATTTTACAAACTTAAAAAGATTATTTAGGAATAAAGTAAACATATTATTTATATTAATTTTACCACTTGTATTTATGTTTATATCATTTAAAGGGTCTAGCGGGGTAGAGCCCTTAAAAGTTACTGTGGTTGATAAGGATAGTACAGAGTTTTCAGCGAAGCTTATAGACAATATAAAAGCTAAAGGTACTGTATTATTAGATAGTGAAGAAAATATTCAAAATAACTTAGTAGATAATAAGACTGACTATGCTATAGTAATACCAAAAGGTTTTACAGAAAACATAATTTTAGGCAAAAATCCTACTTTAAAAACTTATGAAGTAAAAGAAGGAAATGCGGCTATGTCTATTAAACTTTCTTTAGATGGATATTTAAATAATGTAAAGAAGATAGCTTCAGTATCAAAGGGAAATAAGGAAGAATTTTATAAGGGGCTTAAGTATTATGAAAGTGGAAGTTATAAGGCTCAATATGAAAGTGTAGATAAAGGCGAAGGAAATAAATCAAAAACTGCAGTTGCACTTGGATTTATAGTTATGAATATGTTGTTTTTAACTACATCTACTACTAATATGCTTATAAAAGATAAGGAAAAAAATCTATATACAAGATATTTTACGACTCCATTAAGTAGAAGTAGATATATTATGGAAAATCTTTTAAGTTTCCTAACTGTATCTATAGTTCAAGTTATATTATTTTTTATGTTAATGAAATATGTATTTAAGTTTAACTTAGGGGATAGACCCTTTGAAATATTACTTTTATTTATAATATTCGCAGTGTTTACTGTGTCCTTAGGATTATTTATATCAACGCACTCTAATGATTTAAGGCAATCAGGAGCCATAAGTTCACTTGTTAATATACCCTTTGCTATGCTTGGGGGATGTTTCTGGCCTAGGGATATTATGCCTAGCTTTTTAAAGAAAATTTCAGAGTTTATTCCTACTACTTGGATTAATGTAGCTAGTAATGAAGTCTTATATGGTGAGAATTTATATTATGTTAAAGCAGAGATCATGTTCTTATGTATATTGACTGTAGTGTTATTGGTTATATCTACAAGGAAATTAAAGGATAATAATTAAGGTTTAAATCTCATGTGGTGTGTAAATACTTACATGAGATTTTTTTATTGATTTTTTAAAAGTTTTTAAATATAATGGTTAATGCATTATATAAAAATAATGTGGGTGGGAGAGGGAAAAAGAAAAAGGATGAAGGAGAATTGAAAACAAAAGTAAAAAAAATATTTGATCTTCAGGGACATGATGTTACAGTAAAGGGAGAATTTATAGCAGGGCTTACCTCATTTTTCGCAGTTGTTTATATAATAGCTGTAAACTCGTCTATATTATCTGATGCAGGATTACCGGTAGAGGGTGCAATAATAGCCACTGTTTTATCATCTTTTGTAGGATGCTTATTAATGGGTTTTATAAGTAATGCTCCTATAATTTTAGTGCCAGGCATGGGAGTAAATGCACTATTTTCATATACTATTGTAGGTGCTATGGGCCTTTCATGGAAGGAGGCACTGGCAGCAGTAGTTGTATCAGGAATTTTATTTGCTATAATATCATTTACAAAGTTTTCTAAAATACTTACAACATCAATTCCAACTTCCTTAAAGGAAGCTATAACTGTGGGAATTGGTTTACTAATTACATTTATAGGATTACAAAAGAGTGGAATAGTCGTTGGAAGTGAAACAACTTTTGTATCCTTAGGGGATTTTAGCAATCCACTTGTATATGTAACTTTTATTAATTTAATAATTACTTTAATGTTATTTATACGTGAAGTGCCAGGAAATTTTTTAATTAGCATGATAGGTGGAACTATTATATCCTATTTCTTCGGACTAGTGGATTTTTCAAAGGTTACTTTTTCAAATTTTTCACTAGGTGCATATAAAGAGGTTTTCTTTAAGGTAGATTTTAGCGCCATAACTTCAATTACCTTTTGGATAGCTGTGTTTTCATTAACATTGGTTTTAGTCTTTGAAAATTTAGGACTTCTCCATGGACAGATAAATATTATGCTAGAGAAACCTAAAAAATTCAAAAATGCTTTTAGATCTTGTTCATTATCGGCTATTACATGCGGTTTATTTGGAACAAGTCCTACAGTTGCAACTATTGAAACAGCAGCTGGCATAGCAGCAGGAGGAAAGACAGGATTAACTTCTGTAATTACAGGGAGCTTATTTTTAACATCCTTATTTTTACTTCCAATTATAAAAGTTATACCTAATAGTGCTATTTCACCTATATTAATTGTTATTGGTGGACTAATGATAAAAAATGTATTGCATATTGATTTAAATGATTTTTCAGAGGGATTCCCAGCATTTTTAATTATAGTTATGATTCCACTTACTTTTAGTATTGTAGATGGTATGGCCTTTGGATTTATTGCTTATCCAATTGTAAAATTAGCTGCAAAAAAATCAAAGGAAATTTCTCTTACCATGTATATAATTTCAGCTATATTCTTAATGAGTTTTATACTACATGCCTTAGGTTAATTAAATTATAAGACCTATGAATACAGTGTTTACTGATATTTTCATAGGTCTTTCTTAACTTTTCCATCTCAATTCTTACTTATTATCTCTTACCCATTAACTTTTACCTCTTACTTCTTACTTTTTCCCTCTTATTTATTACTTTTTAATTCTTATTTACTACCTCTTACCTCTTCAATCTTACTTCTCAACTTTTACTTATTTACAGATTATAACTTACGTAGGAAAAAGGAGAAAAACTTATTAAGATCTTTTTCTGTTGTTTGATTTTTTAAGTATATAAAGTTAAATTCTCTTTGGAGAATAAAATCACATAGTTTAATTTGGGCTAACTCACCTTTATTTATTTCAGAAATGGCTGCATCTTCGTACATAAAGCTAAGGCCAATGTTACCTTCAACCATCTTTTTCATTACATTTACATTTCCGATTTCTATAATGTTTTTAAAATTATCCAGAGTATAATTTTTATCAAAAAGTCCTCTTTCTAATACTTCACGGGAACCGGAACCCTTTTCACGTACTATTATAGTTTCATTTTTAAGATCATTTAAAAAAACTTGATTTTGCATTAATAATGGATGGTTTGTAGGGGATATAAGTATAAAGTTAGCTACTTTATATAGTTTAGATTCATAATCATTTTTATTAAATAAACCTTCAACTATGGCAAAATTTATTTCGCCTTTTTTAAGCATGGTAAGAACCTTTTCTGTGTTATCTACATACATGGTTATATCATACTCACTAAATTCTCTTATAAAATCCCCCAGCATTGGTGCAATGGTAAATTCTCCAATAGTTAAGGTAGTTGCAAACTTTAAAGTATTAGTTTTTTTAGTTATTTCAATAAGTTCCTTTTCCATAAGGCTTTCAATTCCTTTTAAATTAACAGCATACCTATAGAAAAGTTCACCGGCTTTTGTTAATTTTAATGCTTTGTTTTTATATTCTAGCATTTTGCAGTTATAGTGTTTTTCTAAAGATTGAACATGTTGAGTTACTGCAGGCTGAGTTATACAAAGCTCTTCTGAAGCTTTTGTATAGCTTTTATGTTTACATACACATAAGAAGGATTCAATTTTTATATCTAACATTTTACATACTCCTATAAGTTAAACTAATAAATAATTTATTATGTATAATTAAATTTTATAATTATACCATAATAAAATCAAGGAAAAAATAATTAAATAAATAAGGAGCAATTGGATAAATAAAAAATAATTTAATAAATAAAAAGAAATAAATCTATAGTTACGTAATATTGAACTTAAATATTGAATAGTTTAGCATTCTATGGAAATAATATATGATAATAGAAAAGTTGTTTTTGGAAGGAAGTGGTTTTGTGAAGGAATTACCTGAAGAGAATAAAGAAACAAAAAATAATACTAAAGAAGCCAGTTTAGAAAAATCACTTCAGGAAAATATAAAGCTTTTTAAGAAAAATATACTTAAAAATGATGACACAGTAATTTATAGAGATTTTAAAAATATAAATTCTGCTTTAAAATTTTGTCTAATATTTATAGATGGTATGACAGATAGAAAAGTCATTAACGAAAATATATTATTTCCTATAATGAATGCTGAATTAGATACAGAGCAAAATAATCTTATAAAATACATAAAAGAGGAAGTTGTACTTATAGATGATTTAAAAGAAGAGAAGAATTTAGATAACATAACAAAAGCTTTATTATATGGTGATTCTATATTGCTTATAAATGGTTTTGATGGAGCACTAATATTTAATACTAAAGGATGGGAAACTAGGTCTATACAAGAGCCACAATCTGAAACAGTAGTTAATGGACCTAGGGAAGGGTTCAATGAATCTATAAATACTAATATGTCATTAATAAGAAGAAAAATTAATTCTCCAGATCTAAAATTTGAACGAATGGAAATAGGAGTTAGAACTAGGACTAAAGTTTCTATAGGGTATATGGAGAGCTTAGTAAACCCTGAAATACTAGAAAAATTAAAAAAAAGGTTAAATAAAATAGAGGTGGACGGGATTTTTTCTAGCGAACATATAAGAGAGTACATAAGTGATGCGGGTCTTTCTCCCTTTTCCACCATTGGAAAGACAGAAAGACCCGATGTGGTTTCATTAAAATTATTACAGGGACGAATAGTAATATTGTGTGACGGAACTCCTGCAGCACTTACAGCTCCTTTTATATTTTTAGAATATTTTCATGTAAATGAAGACTATTATGATAATTTTATATATGCCACTTTCAATAGAATCATTAGAATAATTGCTTTTATCTTAGCGACAATTACTCCAGCTGCTTATGTTGCTTTTATAACCTTTCATAAGGAATTGATACCAACTAAATTGGCCTTAAGTATATATTCTGCAAAGCAAGGTGTTCCACTACCAACATCAGTAGAGGCTTTAGCCATGGTTATTACTTTTGAAATAATAAGAGAGGCTGGTATAAGGTTACCTAAGCATGTTGGTGCAACAGTTAGTATTGTTGGGGCCCTTGTATTAGGTGATGCAGCAGTTAATGCTAAATTTATTAGTGCTCCTATTGTAATTGTAACTGCCATTGCTGGCATAAGTGAATTAATATTATATGAAATGAGGACAGGAGTAATTGTTACAAGGTTTTTATTTTTAATTTTAGCTTCCTTTCTTGGATTATATGGAGTTATTTTTGCAGGAATGGGGTTAGTTATTCATTTAATGTCTATAAAGACCTTTGGTATACCATATATGTTAAACACCATTGATTTAGATAAGGATAACATTAAAGATAAAACTATTAGGGCACCTTGGTGGTTTTTAAGATATAGAACAAAATTTATTAATAAAGACATTGTAAGAGCTAAAAAATATAATAAAAGAAGGAAAAAGAGATGAGAAAATATATAAATAAAATAATAGTTTTATTTATATTATTATGCTTTTCTACAACATTAACTGGATGCTGGGATTATGTAGAAATGACAGATTTAAAATATGTAGCTGGTATGGCTATAGATAGGGATAAAGATACAGATGAATATATATTAACTATGGAGGTTTTAGAGGGGACTGTAAATGAAAAAACTATAAATTCAAGTATAGTTCAGACTAGAGGAGAAACTATACATAAGGCATTGAGAGATGCAATTAAGAAGGTTGGCAAGATGTTACAATTGTCCCATGCAAAAGTAGTTATAATAAGTAAGGATATTGCTAAAAAAGGGATAATACCAGTAATTGATTTAATAAATAGAGATGTAGAAATTAGAAATGATATGTGGGTTATAATATCTGAAATGTCTACTGCCTCAGAAATTCTTAATACGGATAAAAAGCCTGATGAAATATTATCTTATGATTTGGAATCTTCTATAAAAAGCAATGATAAGACAGGAGAGTACAGAGGAGTACAAATATTTAAACTTATAAATGATATATCTAGTAAGGGAATTTCACCATCAGTTCCCATGATAAGTATAGTGAAAGATGGAACTAAGTCTTCTACACAAATACTAGGTACTGCGGTGTTTAAGGGAGATAAAATGATAGGTAAATTAAACAAAGTTGAGACTATGATGCTAGATATCTTAGTTAATCCTGAAATGAAATTTGTAATTCCTATAGTATTAGGTAAAGATCAAAATATATCTCTAGAAGTAATAAAGACTACAAGAAAGGCAGAGACAAAGGTAAAAGAAGGACGAAGAAGTTTAACTATATATGTAGATTTAGAAACAGCCCTATCTGAATTGGCAGAAGAAGGGGTAGATTATGTAGCAAAGGATGGAAGAGAAAAGGTAAAAAAGAAAGCAGAAGAATATATACAAAATAATTGTCTTAATTTAATAGAAAAACTGCAAAAGGAATATGATACTGATATAATTGGCACTGGATATATTTTCAGAAAAAAAGAGCCTAAGGAATGGGATAAGGTCTCTAAGGATTGGGATAAGGCTTTTGTGGATACAAAAATTAAAGTTGAAGTAAATGTAGATATACAATATACAGGATTAACTAATAAAAATATAGGAGTAGGAAAATAAGATGATTTTTTTTATGATTATGTTTTATGTTTTAATAGCATTATACGATTTAAAAAATTTATATAATAAAAATTTAAAGAAGGAAATACCCGTATACATCTTTATAATTTCCATAAGTTTAATTATTAGCTCTTTAGAGGTCTTAAAAATAAAGGTACCAGATCCTATGATACCATTTGGAAAATTTATGGAACTAATTAAAATATTTTAAGGGGTGACAAGGAGACCATGAATAATGAGGTTATAACTAAAAAACAAATGCAACTTCTTATTTTTAGTTATTGCATAGGTGCCTATTTATTATTTAGTCTTGGAGGAAAAGTAAAACAGCATGCTTGGGTTGTTACTTTAATAGGAATGGTTATGAGTATCCCTATTATTTTAATGTATGGTAGAATCTTAGATTTATATCCCCAAAAGAATTTTTATCAAGTTATAACCGAAATTTTCGGTAAAAAAATTGGTACCATATTAAATATAATTCCTATATTACATATGATTTTTCTTGGGGCATATATCTTAAATGATTTTATAGATTTCATAAAGTTAACAGCTCTTTTTAATACACCTAAGTTTATTACCATGTTATTTATAGGAGTACTTAGCATTTGGATATTACGGAGTGGAATTGAGGTATTATCTGCTTGGTCCCATTTTTTTATAAGAAAAATAATAATTTTTGTTATTTTAACATGGATACTTTTAATCCCCCAAATGCAAACAATAAATATATACCCAATTATATTTACTGATTTTAAAACTGTATTAAAGGAATCTTTTGCAATAACTGCCTTTCCTTTTACAGAAGTTTTTATATTTGTAGGTTTTTTTGATTATATAAAGGGAAATGAAAAAAATAAAAATATATTTTTAAAACCCTTAATTATTGGAGGAATTTTTGTTACCATATCAACTATAATAAATATAATGTTAATAGGTGGGGAAGCTTATTCTCATTTCTATTATGCTGGTTATGAAAGTATAAAAAGATTAAAATGGGGAGGCGAATTTCAAAGAATAGAGATAGTAGTTTCTATAGCTTTTACCATAATACAGTTTCTTGAAATAACCTATTGCATACTAAGTGCTTCAAAGGGGATTGAAGAGGTTTTTAGCTTAAATGATTATAGAGATATATTAGTGCCTGTGGTTTTTTTATTGCTAAACCTTTCTTATATAATGTTTAGCGGAGTTACAGAGGCTATGGAATTTGTTGGGAAGTACTGGCCTACATATGGTTTCTTTATTCAAATATTATTTCCATTATTTATATTTATTTCAGGCATTATAAAGAAAAAGTTTTTAAAAGAACATAGTGGGTAAAAGTTATAAACAAAGTTGTTGTCTTTGGGGGTTTTAGATTGAGTAGTCATCGTATAAATAGAGGTTAAAATATTATAGGAAATAAGCATATAATAAGTATTTAAAATATATAAAATAAATTTTATATTAAATTACTAAAAACACTTGATTTATTTTTTATTGTATTATATAATATAAAAGAACCTTAATTCAGAAGTAAATGATTTGTTATATTAATAGTTTTGAAATTATCTAAGTTAGTATTAACTTCAGTATTTATATTTCGAAATTTTTATTAATGAAATATTTTTACAAAGAATTAAAGGAATAAAAATTTCGGAGGTACGAAACATGACAGGAACAGTTAAATGGTTTAATTCAGAAAAGGGATTTGGATTTATAACAACAGAAGAAGGAAATGATGTATTTGCACATTTCTCTCAAATCCAAAAAGAAGGATTCAAGACTTTAGAAGAAGGACAAAAGGTTTCTTTTGAAGTTGTTCAAGGACCTAAAGGCCCTCAAGCTGAAAATATACAAACAATCTAGTAATAGACTTTTGAAACCTAAAGATAAATCTTTAGGTTTTTTTTACGTCTTAAAAGGGGGATAATTATGTTAGTTCCAAAGTCAATTACATGTTTAAAAGGTTACACAAAAGAACAATTTTTAAAGGATTTTATCTCAGGTATTATCGTTGCAATAATTGCACTTCCACTGTCTATAGCACTTGGTATAGCATCTGGAGTGTCACCAGAAAAAGGACTGTATACTGCAATTATTGGAGGTTTTATAGTTTCACTTTTAGGTGGAAGTAGGGTTCAAATAGGTGGACCTACAGGAGCTTTTGTAGTTATCGTATATGGGATCATACAAAAATATGGAATAGATGGTCTTACAGTAGCAACTATAATGGCAGGGATTTTTTTAATTATTATGGGATTTTTAAAGCTTGGTAGTTTAATAAAATATATACCATCCTCTATAACTACTGGTTTTACAAGTGGCATAGCCATAGTTATTTTTTCAACTCAGATAAAGGATTTTTTAGGACTTCAAATGAAATCAGTTCCTTCTGAGTTTATAAATAAATGGATAGCTTATTTTAATAGTATACATAGTATAAATTTACAAAGTTTATTTATTGCTTTTTTAACTCTTGGAATAATTGTTTTATGGCCTAAAATTAATAAAAAAATCCCTGGAACTTTTATTGCTATAGTAATAAGCACCGTGGTTACCATGATATTTAGTTTAAATATTAATACTATAGGAAGTCAATTTGGTGAGCTTTCTTCCTCACTCCCGAAATTGATTATGCCAAAGGTAAATTTAACAATGATAAATGAGCTTATGCTTCCGGCATTAACTATTGCTATATTAGCAGGGGTGGAATCATTATTATCTGCTGTGGTTGCAGATGGAATGATTGGTGGAAAGCATCGTTCTAATATGGAGCTAATAGGAGAAGGTGCTGCAAATGTTTTTTCAGGAATTTTTGGTGGTATACCAGTTACAGGTGCTATTGCAAGAACAGCAGCTAATGTGAAAAATGGTGGAAGAACTCCTGTGGCAGGCATAGTTCATTCTCTTACACTTTTAATTATTATGCTATTATTTATGCCTTATGTAAAATTAGTGCCCATGTCTTCATTGGCAGCGGTATTGGTTATGGTATCTTATAATATGGGGGAATGGGAAGCTTTTAAAGATATATTTAAGGCTCCTAAAAGTGATGCTATAGTATTTATAGTTACATTCTTTTTGACTGTTTTCTTAGACTTAGTCGTTGCTATTGGAGTTGGAGTTGTGCTTTCCTCATTTTTATTTATGAAAAAGATGGCTGAGATTACCAAGGTGGAGTGTGTATTAGATGATTTGGAAGATAATGACGTAAATGATTTAATAGATAGTATTAAGATACCAAAGGATATTTCGGTTTATGAAATAAGTGGTCCATTCTTTTTTGGAGCTGCAAACAAATTTGTAAGTGCTATTAGGGAAATGGGAACACCACCCAAAATATTAATAATAAAAATGAGTAAGGTACCATTTATGGATGCTACAGCATATCATTCTTTTGAAATGTTATATGATATTTGTAAAAAGAATAAAACCAAGTTAATTATGCTAGAACTTCAAGAACAACCTATGGAAATGCTTAAGAAGTACGGATTTGTAGAAATAATTGGGGAGTCAAGCTTCTGCAATAATATAGATGAGGCCATTGAAAGGGCAAATATTTTAGTGGGCTAAGAATAATTAATAATGATTTCCCTTAAAGGATAACGACTTCTAAGGAGTAAAACTCCTAAGAAGTCTGTTGATAAGCTTCAGAGGGAGGGAATCCTTTTGAAGCTTAGAAATTTATTTATAGGTTACTTTTGTATATAAATTTAATTATTATATTTTTTATTATATAGAACCTTCTTCTGTTTTAACTGATGATTTTACTAACTCATTTAATTTATCTAATTCATTTTTACTTAGATATCTCCATTTTCCTTCTGGAATTCCATCTATAGTTACATTCATAATTCTAATTCTTAGAAGTTTTTTTACATTATAACCAAGGTATTCACACATTCTTCTAATTTGCCTATTAAGACCTTCCGTTAATATTATTCTAAACACATATTTGCTTTCCTTTTTTACAAAACATTTCTTTGTTATTTTACCTAGGATAGGAATTCCACTACCCATTTTTGCTATAAACTCCTTTGTAATAGGTTTATCTACAGTAACTATATATTCTTTGTCGTGATTATTTCCAGCTCTTAAAATTTTATTTACAATGTCACCATCATTGGTTAGAAATATTAGTCCTTGAGAAGGTTTATCCAGTCTTCCTATATGAAATATCCTTTTTGGATAGTTTACATAATCTATAATGTTTCCTTTAATACTTCTATCAGTGGTGCAGGTAATCCCAACAGGTTTGTTAAAAGCTATGTAAACTAAGTCATCACGTTTTTTTAAGGGACGATTATTAACTAAAACATAATCATCTTCTGTAACTTCAAGACCTAGCTCTGCTATACTACCATTTACCTTAACTTTTCCTGATTTTATTAATCTATCAGCTTCTCTTCTTGAGCAGATCCCTTTTTCACTAATAAATTTGTTTAATCTCATAAATAAATTCCTTTCCTTTCTATGATTTAATTACAAATATTTTATTTATAATATATTAATATATAAAGCACATTATAAGTTTCTTCATTATAGATTATATAGGTCTTTTAAAATAAATTCTATGAAATTTAATTTGTTTTAGCATAGAATTTGTTTTAAAATATAATTCTATGATATATGGATATAGTAAATTAAAAACTTTAAGTATAATCATTTAAGTAATATCTTAAATATACGATATTATACATAAGATGAAAATATTAATAATTATTTAATAACTATTTTCATATTTTATATTAAAATAAGACTATGTCAGATAGTTCAATCTAACACAGCCTGAAATAAACTTTAAATATTGTAGAAAACATAAGGGGGAATAGCTTTGAAACAAAGAATTAAAGTTAATGGGGTTAGAAATTTTAAAATAACCCATCTTGTATTACTTCTAGCTTTTTTAGGAATGAGTTTTAATTTACTTACAGGAATTTTTGGTACAGTAGCTACATCTAAGGTTAATAATAATGTTAAAAATATGTATGATGAATTACTACTTCCAATAAACAATATAGCTAATATAAAGGAAAAGTTTATATCTATTAGATTAAATGCAGCTAATGCGGATCTAAATTATGATGATGTATATATGCGTAATATAGAAGAAGATAACAAAATTATAATGGAAAATTATAAAGAATATACATCTACACCATCTGATGAAACAGAGAGGAAATTTCTTAAGAGTTTTGAGGATAATTATAATACATATTTAGAATTAGCAAAAAAGGCTGTTATAAGTTCTAAGGAAGGAAAACGTTTTTCAAAGGAAGATGGAGATAAGATAACAGATCTAGGAAATGAAATAGAAAAGGCTTTAGAGGAATTATCAGTTTATGATATTAAGTGTGCTGATGAAGATAAATTAGAAAGTGACAGTATATTTAAAGTTAATAGAAATATCCTTATATGTATACTTATTATGAGTATTGTAGTTTTTGGAATACTATCATTAATTATAATTAAAACTATGAAAACTTATTTGAAAGAGATGTCATATATATTTAAGGAAATGGCCTCAGGCAACTTGGATATAGAAGTTCAAAATAATGGTAGAAATGAATTTGAAGAAATGAAGTTAGATATTAAAAATACCTTAGATAGTTTCTCGAACATTATAAAATCCTTAAAGGAAAAAATAAATTTAATAACTACTTCTTCTGAAAATTTAAGTGCTATATCAGAGGAAATGGCATCTTCATCACATAATGTAGCTAATGCTATTAATGATGTGGCTAAGGGAACAGGGGAACAAGCACAAGAATTAATAGATGTAACTAACATATTAAATGAATTTGGCCATGCTATAGAAGAGGTTGCCTCTAGTATAACTGACTTAAATAATAGTTCAAATAAAATAGGTGAAACGGCTAAAAATAATAGTGATAAAATGACTACTTTAAATAGTTCTTTTAAATTTGTGGGAGAAACCTTTAAGAATTTTGCTGAAAAGATAGGGGGCTTAGGGAACAATATTAATAAAATAAATGAAATAACAGTTTTAATAAATAATGTGGCAGAACAAACTAATCTTTTAGCACTAAATGCTGCTATAGAGGCAGCGCGTGCAGGAGATTCAGGTAGAGGTTTTGCTGTAGTAGCTGAAGAAATTAGAAAACTTGCAGAACAAAGTAAAGAGTCTTCAAATAATATTAGCATTATAGTAAATAATATATCAGATGAAACTAAGATTATAGTAGAGGACACGGATACAATAGGTGCAAGATTAAAGGATTCTTCAGAGGTTATATCCGAATCTCTTTATTCTTTTGAAGAAATTTTAAAATCTATTGAGGAAGTTTTACCGCAAATTAGTTCCTTAGATAAGTCTTCAGAATTTATAGATTCTGAGAAAAACAATATTTTTCAAAAAGTGGAGGGTACATCTTCTATAGCTGAAGAAGTGTCAGCATCCTCACAAGAGATTGCGGCATCCTCAGAGGAAATGAATTCATCTTCACAAGAGGTGGCTAAGACGGCTAATGATTTAAGTAACCTTACTATAGAGCTTGAAGAGAGTATTAATAAGTTTAAAATTAGAGAAATAAATAATATTAAATAACTTTTAGCATAAAACTCCCTTAAGTAGCTATTATTTTAAATTATATATAGCTACTTAAGGGATATTTTTTTGATTTATTAAATAATTTTGTTGAAATTAATCTAACCTTATATAAATATGTAGTAATATTATCTAGTTTTATATATAATAGTATAGGAATAGAAAGTATGATTTAAAAATGTAATTAAATCCTACTTGACTTTCACATAATATAAAGGAGTGGTTTTTTGGAGGTTTTTATTGGTAGACAACCTATATTAAATAGAAATGGTGATACTGTTGCTTATGAGTTATTGTATAGGAGCAACCCAAAGGAAAATAAATATAATGCTATAAATGGTGAAAACGCAACTTTAAGTGTTATAGCAAATAGTTTTATAACTATGGGCATAGAAAATATAACAGATGGGAAGACCACTTATGTAAACTTTACAGAAGAACTTATCAAAAAAAATATACCCCATATGCTCCCAATAAAAAATGTAGTTATCGAAGTCCTAGAGAATGTAACTCCTTCCAAAGAAATTCTAGATAAGTGTAAGACATTAAAATCAAAGGGTTATACCATAGCACTAGATGATTTTATAATTAGTAAAGAATACAATGCATTAATAGATGTGGCAGATATAATAAAAGTAGATTTTTTGGCTACTAAGGGTATAGAACGAAAGCGAATTATAGAAAGATTAAAAACAAGAAATATAAGGTTTTTAGCTGAAAAAGTTGAAACTTATGATGACTTTAAAGAGGCTATGGAGTATGGTTATGTTTATTTTCAGGGATACTATTTTTGCAGACCAGATATAATTTCTGGCAGAGATATCCCAGTTTCAAAACTAAATAGTATAAATATAATGAATGAAATTTATTCAAGGAATATAAATTTAGAACATTTGGAATCTATTATAATGAAAGATGTATCCTTATCCTATAAGTTTTTAAAACTAATAAATTCTTCTTCTTTTGGTTTTAAAAGTAGGGTTACATCAATTAAACATGCTATAGCTTTAATAGGAGAAAGAGACGTCGTTAATTGGTTATATTTAATTGCTCTTAGGGGTTTAACTGAAGACAAACCTTCAGAGTTATTAAAAATAAGTTTAATAAGAGCAAAATTTGGAGAACTTTTATGTAATAATACAAAATTTAAAGAAAAAAGTTTTGAAGTTTATATGATGGGCATGATTTCTATGGTAGATGTCTTACTAGATATGGAATTAGAAGAGGTTTTAAATGAAATTTATATAGGTGAAGATATAAAATTAGCATTACTAGGTGTTGAAGAAAACATATTTTATTATATTTATAAACTGATTTATAATTATGAGAGAGCACAATGGGATAAGGTAGAGTATTATTGTAAGAAAATAAATATAGACAAAAAAGAATTATATAAAATGTATATTGAATCGGTTGAATGGGTAAATATGGTTATTTATATGTAATAAATTAGATTAGAAATTACTATATTTTAAGTTGACATTAAAACTAAAATATTATAACATAAGACTTGTGGAAAATATAATATATCGTAGTATTAGGTTTCCTTTTAAGGAATTAATAGGGAAAACGGTTAAAATCCGTTACAGCCCCCGCTACTGTAAGCACAGACGAATCCTAAAACCACTGGAACTAATATGTTCTGGGAAGGTAGGACAAGGGTGAAGTGTAAGTCAGGAGACCTGCCTAATATCTAAGCATAGTTTTCGGTGGGAAAATGATGTGCTCTTATATAAAAGGCTATCTTTATCTAAGCTTTTTAATATTTGTGCATACAAACTCCGATAGGAGTTTTTTTGTTTATGTTTTAAAATTGTTTAATAAGTCTATATATATTAAATATATAGACTATTAATATAACATTTTCCAAATATTTGGTATCACTGAGAGCTATATCCAAGTAATTTGTAAAATTACTTGGTATAGCTTTTTTTATTTAATTAAATAAAAAGGTTAAAGCAAAAGTTTAAATTAACTTTTCTCTATGCCTAATACATAATGGGGGTTATTAAATGAAAAAAATTCAAAGGCTTGTATCAATTTTACTATTAGCATCCATGGTTACTTTAAGTGGATGTGGCACAAAGGAAAAAAATGAAGATAAAACTAGCAAAGCAAAAACTACTTCAGTAGAAGCATCAAAAGAGGAAAAAGAAGAAACTAATAAAGTCTCTTATCCATTAAAAATAACAGATGACTTAAAAAATGAAGTAATATTAGAAAAAAAACCTAAAAAAATTGCAGCTATATCTTCAACTTATATGGGGATTTTATATGCGGCTGGAGGTAAATCTATAACAAAAACTGATTCTAAGGGAGGGGGATTTGTCCCACCAGAAGCAGATAAGCTAGAGAGCGTAGGGGCTGTATACAATGTGGATATAGAAAAACTTATATCTTTAAAACCAGATCTTGTTATAGCTCAATTTGGTCTTCAAAACAAGGTTGTTCCTATACTTCAAAAAAGCAATATACCTGTTATAACTTTAAATATGAGAAGTTATGAAGATGTTTTAGATAAGTTTAGGATAATGGGTAAAATAACAGAAAACACGGATAAAGTAGAAAAAACAATAAAAGATATGGAGGACAAGAAAAGAGCTATTGAAGATAAACTTCCTAAAAAACCTAAAAAAGTAGCTATACTATACGTTACAGGAAAAGATGTTTCCTTAAAGTTAGAAAACAGTATTGCAGGTAATGTAGCTAAAAATCTTAAATTGGAAAATATAGCAAAAGGACTTAAGGCAGAAAAAATGGGAGAAGAAAATGTACCTTTTAGTATGGAAAAAATAGTTGAAAGTGACCCAGATATGATTTTAGTAACCAGTATGGTTAGTTCAAGGGAACTTGCAGAAAAATCTATGAAGAAAAATCTTGAAAATAATCCAGCTTGGAAAGAGTTAAGGGCAGTTAAAGAAAACAAAATAGTATTTTTACCACAAAGTCATTTCTTATATAATCCTGGTGATAAGTTTGTTGAGAGCATAGAATTTATGGCAAGAGCTGTATATCCGGAGGTATATGGAAATGTTGAGGAAATGGGAATCAAATAAAAATAGTATAGAAAAGGTTGAATATAATAATTTAAAAGGTGAATCTCATAATTATAAGTGGAATATAATTATTATACTATTTATATGTGTTGTAGCTAGTTTTTTTATAAGTAATATGTTTGGAACTATGAAACTTTCATTTAGGGAGATAATAGAAGCATTAACAAGTAGTAATATGGATTCAAAGAGAATAGTAATTTGGAATGTTAGAGTTCCAAGAAGTATATTAGCAGCTCTAGTTGGAATGAATCTTTCAATTTCTGGTGCCATATTGCAAGGGGTTATGAAAAACCCCCTTGCAGACCCAGGCATTATAGGAATTTCTTCAGGGGCAGGCCTTACGGGAATAATACTTTTGATAATTTTTCCTGAGCATCAAGAGTTGCTCACACCTGTAGCCTTTTTAGGTGCCATGGGTGCTGCCCTTCTTATTTATGCTCTTGCATGGAAAGGTGGTATTCAACCTATGCGAGTTATTTTATCTGGTGTGGCAGTATCAAGTCTTTTAGGTGCAGGAATATCAGCCTTATTAGTATTTTATAGTGATAGGGTTCATGGTGCTTTAATGTTTATGACAGGAGGTCTTTCAGCAAGGAGTTGGCCACAAGTGTCGGTGATTTTTCCATACACTATAATAGGGCTTATAGTAGCAATTTTAATGAGTGAAAAGATGAACATCTTAGTTTTAGGAGATGATATAGCTAGAAGTCTTGGACTTAATGTGGAGGGAACTAGGCTTATAATGACAGCTGTAGCCGCCGTATTGGCAGCAAGCTCCGTATCTGTAGCAGGACTTTTAGGGTTTGTAGGTTTAATAGTGCCTCATACAGCAAGGATAATGGTTGGATCTAATTATAAGCATTTAATACCAGCCTCTGGGCTTTTAGGTGCTACAGTGCTTTTAGTTTGTGATACTTTGTCAAGAACCATATTTAGTCCTGTAGAGATTCCTGTAGGAGTAGCTATGGCTGTTCTAGGAGCACCATTTTTCTTATATTTACTAAGAAAGGCTTAGGTGATAAAATGAATGATTTAATATTAGAAGGTAAAAATATCACCGTTAAAATTAAGGAAAAAACAATTATAAAAGATATAGATATAAAGATATCAAAGGGGGAAATAACTTCAATCATAGGACCTAATGGTTCAGGAAAAACCACCTTACTTAAAGTTTTATCAAGAAACATAAAAAATTATGAAGGAGAAGTCTTTTTAGATGGTAAGCATATAAAAACCATGAATAATAAATTTGTAGCTAAAAATATGGCATATGTATCACAAAATTATAATTCTAATTTAGATTTAACAGTGGAAGAACTTGTAACCTATGGAAGGTATGCTTATAAAAGTTTCTTTGGAAGGGACACAAAGGAAGATATAGATACGGTAAATTGGGCTATGGATAGAACAAAATTACTCCCTTTTCAACATAGAAAGTTAAGTACATTATCAGGGGGAGAAAGACAAAGAGCTTGGATTGCAATGTCTCTTGCTCAAAAACCTAAAATTCTTCTTTTAGATGAGCCAACTACTTATTTGGATATTTGCCATCAGATAGAATTATTAGAACTTATTAAAACCTTAAATGAAGAGGATAAATTAACTGTTTTAATGGTTCTTCATGATATTAATCAGGCAGCTAGATATTCGAATAGGTTATTTGTTATAAAAGAAGGAAGATTAATTAAAAGTGGATGTGGTGAAGAGATTATAACGGAAAAAAATTTAAAAGAAATATTTAATATAAAGTCTAAAGTGTTTAAAAGAGAAGATACTAAAAAACCTTATTTTTATGTTTTATCTAATAGTTAATAATTTGAGAGTTTAAACATTAAATTAAAAGGGCTGGTGGCTATGAAGATAACAGTAATTACAATTTCTAATGTGGCTTTAAATTGTCTTGTAAAAATTCATGAAGATATAGAAGAAGGATACCCTAAAGTTTTAGATTTAAAGTTATATAATGGAAGAGAAAAGTTAAGTCTCCATGCATGGGAAAGACTATTTGCTGATATAGAGGATTCAGATGTTGTGTTAATAGACCTTATGGGAGCACCTATGGAAAACTATGAAAAAGTAGCTAAGGCATGCAGCTATGCTAAGGGAAATGTTGTTCCTATTGGAGATAGAAGTTCAGATATACAAAAATCTATGAGACTTGGAAAACTAACTATGAAGGATATGGGAAGTAAGAGTTCATCAAAAGGTATGGATGAATCACATATGAAAAAGATGAACAAGATGATGAATATGTCTGAAAAATTGGGTAGCATGATCCCAGTAGGAATACTTAAAGACATGAAAAATTTATCTTATATCAGTAAGTATTGGACAAACTCCACAGAGGAAGATTTTAAAAATTTATTATATCTTTTAATGAGAGACTATGGTAATATAAGAGAATTTCCAAAACCTAAGGAGCCTATAGAGGTAGAGAATATAAATTTTTATAGCTTTGAAAGAAAAGAAAGATTTAGGACCTTTAAGGAATTTTCAGAGGTTATGTTTAGAGATGAAGAGAAACCTAACTTATTATTTATGTTTAGTGGCTACAATTATCCTACAGATACCATGAGTGAAGTTGAAAAAATATATAGGAAGTTTAAAAAAGATTTTAATATACTTCCCTTAGTATTCCCAGCTTCAGCTTTAAGAAGAAATGAGGAATTAGAGGAAATAATAAGAAGTCTTGATATAGAAGTTGAATTAATAATAAACTTTCTGCCATTTAGGCTTGGGGCAGGACCTATGGGAGGAGATGTTACGAGATCATTAGAACTTCTAAGACTTTTAAATGTTCCATTACTTCATCCATTTTTTATGACTAGAAAAACTAAAGTACAATGGGAAAATAGTGTGGAAGGGTTAAATACTTCTGAGTTTTTAGTTTCCATAATGCTTCCAGAGCTAGATGGTGCTATAGACATGATACCAGTGGGGGCTTTAGATATTATAGAGAATAAAGAAAAGTATGGTGTAACCTTAACAAAACTTAACATTATAGAAGAAAGAGTGGAAAAATTAAGGGAGTTATCATTTAATTTGGTTAAACTCAGAAGAAAGGAAAATAGGGATAAGAGAGTTGCTATTGTATGTTACAATTATCCACCAGGTGAAGCTAATATTTTTGGAGGAGCTTTTTTAGATACTTTTAAATCCATAGAAAATATATTAGAAAGATTAAAAGAAGAAGACTATGACGTAGAACCTATATATAGCAAGGCACTTAAAGAGTTGTTTATAAATAATGGAATAGTAAATTCTCCAAGATGGAAGAGAATAGAAGGAGAAGAGCAGTGTTTAAAATATAGCAGTGAAAAATATAGTAGTTTTCTTAATACTATTTCACATAAGAAAAAAATAATAGAGCAGTGGGGAGAGGTACCAGGAGATGTAATGAGTTCTAGAAATGAGTTTTTAATTCCTGGTATTGTAAGAGGTAAGGTATTTATAGGACTTCAGCCAAGTAGAGGGGTTCATGAAAATCCAGAAAAGCTGTATCATAATAAAGAATTATTACCACATCATCAGTACTTAGCTTTTTATAACTATATAAAAGAAGAATTTAAAGCTGATGTAATAATTCATGTGGGTACCCATGGAACTCTTGAATTTTTAAAAGGAAAAGAATGTGGTGTTTCAGGAGAGTGTTTTCCAGATATATTAACAGGAGCTATACCTCATTTGTATTTATATTATGTAGGAAATCCTTCTGAAGCTATGATAGCAAAGAGAAGATCCCTTGCCACCTTAATAGGATATAAACCTCCTATGTTTATAGAAAGTGATCTTTATGGAGAGTTTACTAATATAGAAAATCTGTTTCATAAATACTATGAAGCTGAAAGACTTAATCCTATTTTGAGTAAAGACATAGTAGAAGAGATAAAATCTTTAAGTTTAAAAAACAATCTACCATTTAATTCCTTAGAAGATATAGAAAAAGAACTCTACAGAATGAAAAATTCTCTTATACCAAAGGGACTTCATATTTTTGGGGAGGCTTATTCTAGGGAAGAAGCTATAAACTATATAAGAGAAGTTCTTTCTTTTAATAGACCTTCTGGCAAATCGTTGAATTCTCTTATGGCAACTTTAAGGGGAGAGAATTATGAAGATCTTTTAAAAGAAAATAAAATAGAAGAAATTGAAGATATAAAAGAAGAGATGAAAAGAGTAATAAGTTCTTACATAAGTCATGGAGAACTTATATTAGAGAAGAAATTTTCAAGTAGAGATATTATAGGAGAAATAGAAGAAGAACTTAAATCTGCTAAGATTTTATACAATGAAGTACTTTATAGTCATGAGTTTAGTGGATTATTAAAAGGACTTTCTTCAGAATATATTCCAAGTAAACTAGCAGGAGATATTATAAGAAGCCCAGAGAGTATGCCAACTGGATATAATCTTCATCAATTTGATCCTTTTAGCATACCTTCCATTTTTGCTTTTAATAGGGGAGTAATTATATCTCAAAATACTTTAGAAAATTATAAAAATAATAATTCAAAATATCCAGAGAGTATAGCATCAGTTTTATGGGGGCTTGAGACTTCTAGGACTGGAGGAGAAACCCTTGGACAGATTTTATGGTATTTGGGAGTAAGATTTAAAACTAATTCTAGGGAATTTAAAAATAAATTTGAGATAATTCCTCTAGAAGAATTGAAGAGGCCTAGAATAGACGTGGTTGTTAATATATGTGGATTTTTTAGAGATATGTTTCCTAACATTATGGAAGAGCTAACAAGACTTTTTGTTGAAATAAGCAGTTTAGATGAAAATGACAATATGAATTATGTAAAAAAACATAGCAAAATAATATATAATGAATTGCTTGAGGAAGGTTATTGCAAAGAAGAAGCTAGTGAACTTAGTACAGCAAGATTGTTTGGACCGGCAGAAGGAGAGTATGGCACAAAAGTTACTAGTTTAATAGAAACTAAAAGTTGGGAATCAGAAGAGGATATAGGAAAGTCATATATAGATAGTCTAAACCATGTATATAGCCCTAATTATAGAGGAAAAAAAGCAGAAAAACTTTTTAAAAACAACCTTTCAGTGGTGGATATAGTATCTCAGATTAGAAGTAATCATGAATACGAAATTACAGATTTAGATCATTACTATGAATTTTTTGGAGGGCTTTCAAAGTCTGTTGAAATATCTAGAGGTAAGAAAGCGGAGATGTATATTACTGATACTACAGGAGAAGAAATTTTAACAGAGGATGTAGAAAAGTCTATAAATAGAGGGGTTAGAACTAGACTTTTAAATCCAAAATGGATAGAAGGATTATTAGAACATGATTATCATGCTGGAAGTGAGATAAATAAGCGATTTGAGAATATTTTAGGACTATCTGCAACCACTAACAAGGTAGAAAATTGGGTTTATGATAAAATGTTTAATACTTATATAAAAGATGAAGAGTTGAGGGGAAGACTTAAAGAAAATAACAAGTGGGCTTACATGGAAATGCTTAATTTTATGCTTGAATATGAAAATAGAGGGTATTGGAATCCTAAAGAGGATCAAAAAGAAGAATTAATAAGAGAAATCCTAAAACTAGAAGGGGAACTTGAAGAATAATATTTAAAAAATATAAGATAAAAGTATATGGAAAGTATGGGAGGGTATTTGTGGAAAGTATAAGAGAGGTTTATCCATTTACAGCTATAGTTGGACAAGAGTCTATGAAGAAGGCATTAATACTAAATGTAATAAATCCATCTTTAGGAGGGGTTCTAATTAAAGGGGAAAAGGGCACAGCAAAATCAACAGCAGTACGTGCCCTTGCAGCACTTCTAAAAGAATCTAAAGGGGGTAAGATGAAGGTTATAGATCTTCCCGTAAGTGCTACAGAGGATAGAGTGGTTGGTACTTTAGATATAGAACATGCTATTAAAAAAGGAGAAAAGAAATTTGAACCTGGGATTTTAGCTTCGGCCAATGAAAATATTCTATATGTAGATGAAGTTAATTTATTAGATGATCATGTAGTAGATGTACTATTAGATGCTGCAGCTATGGGTGTTAATACCATAGAAAGAGAGGGTATTTCCTACTCTCATCCATCAAAGTTTATTTTAGTTGGAACTATGAATCCTGAAGAAGGGGATTTAAGACCTCAACTTTTAGATAGGTTTGGTATGGTGGTTAATGTTATTGGAGAAAGGGAAAAAGAAAAAAGGGTGGAAGTTATAAAAAGAAGACTTCAATATGAAAAAAATAGGGAAGAATTTATAAAGTCTTATGATAAAAGGCAAGAAGAGCTAAGAGAGAGAATTTTAAAAGCTAAGGAAATTTTAAGCAGAGTAAATTATGATTATAATATTTTAGAAATGGCAGCTACTATAAGCATTGAAATGGAAGTAGATGGTCATAGGGCAGATATTAGCATGATAAAGGCTGCAACCACTATTGCAGCTTTTTATGGGGAACTTAATGTTACAGGAAGGCATATGAGAGAAGCCGCAGAATTAGTTCTTCCACATAGGATGAGAAGAAGACCTTTTGAAGAGGGAGTAATGGATTATTCAAAGGTGGAGCATATAATTAAATCTATGGAAAGAGCTTAGAGAGGAAGAGGGTTAAATGATAGAAGATATGGTGTTTCCTTTTACAGCAGTAATAGGTCAAGACTACTTAAAGAGAGCTCTTATATTAAATGTAATAAATCCTTCCATAGGTGGAGTGCTGATTAGTGGGGAAAAGGGAACTGCAAAATCCACTTTAGTTAGGGGACTTGCTCATTTAATTAGTGATATGGAATTTGTAGAAGTACCTTTAAATATTACTGAGGATAATTTAGTAGGAACTATAGATATGGAAAAGGCTATAGTAGAAGGAAAAAAGTCTTTTAAATCTGGATTATTAAAAAGAGCACATAATAATATTCTCTATGTAGATGAAATAAATCTTCTTAGTGAACATATAGTAAATTGTCTATTAGAAGTATCCTCCACAGGAATAAATAATGTGGAGAGGGAAGGTATATCATATAGCCACAAATGCAAATTTTCTATTATAGGTACTATGAATCCAGAAGAAGGATTCTTAAGAGCTGCATTATTAGATAAATTTGGGCTTTATGTAGAAGTACAAGGAAGTAGAGATGTATTAGAACGAATGGAAATATTAAAAAGAAGATTAGATTTCGAAAAGGATAAAAAATTTTATATAGAAAGTTATAGTAATAAAGAAAAAGAGCTCTACAAGTCTATTTTAAGAGCTAAAAAGGTTTTAAAAGATGTAAAAGTAACAGATGAGATTATAAATCTTGTAGCAGATATATGTACTCAGGGTAATTGCAGTGGGCATAGGGCAGAACTAGTAATAATAGAATCTGCAAAGGCAATAGCTGCTTTAGAGAATAGGTGCAATATAACCTTACAGGATATAAAGGAGGCAGCATCTTATGCACTTCCACATAGGATTAGAGAGGCATCCCCAGATATAAGTAATTACAGTGATGAAAAAAACTCTACTGATAAGGATGAAGACACAGGTGAAAATACAGAAGAATCACCCTTAGAAGAAATGGAAGAGGAAAAGCCTTCAGAAAATGAAGAGTCCATAGAGGATGAAAAAAATCATGAAAGTGAAATCTCAAATAATAGTAATAGTTCTACGGATAAAATTGAAGATATTAATAACTTCATATCTTTTAAGCTAGAAGATATAAGTCCCCTTAATAGAAAGTTTAATAAGATAAAGGGAACTGGAAAGAGAATAAAAAGTAGAACTGATATGCAAAAGGGGAGATATGTAAAATACTCTTTTCCAAGGGGCAAGATTAGAGATTTAGCCTTTGATGCAACTTTAAGGGCAGCAGCTCCCTATCAAAAATTTAGAGAAAATAATGGATTTGCTTTTAGTATAAAAAAAGAGGACTTTAGAGAGAAGGTTAGAGAACATAGGACAGGAAGCACCATATTATTTGTGGTAGATGCTAGCGGTTCCATGGGAGTTGAAAAAAGAATGAAAGAAGTTAAAGGAACTATATTATCTCTTCTTACAGATGCCTATGAAAAGCGAGATAAGGTTGGCATGATAGCTTTTAGAAAAGAAAGTGCCGAAGTTCTTTTAGACATAACTAGAAGTGTAGATTTAGCTGAAAGATGTTTAAAAGAAATGCCTACAGGAGGTAAAACACCTCTTTCAGCTGGTCTTAAAAAAGCTTATGAAGTTATAAAATTTGCTAGTAAGAAAGAACCTAATATGTTTCCGATTATAGTATTGATTTCCGATGGAAGGACTAATGTAGCTCAAAATAGTAATAATCCCTTAGAAGAAGCAATAGGTGTAGCGAGGCAAATAAGAGAAAAAGGTATTCATACTATAGTAATAGATACAGAAGAAGATTTTGTAAAATTAAAATTAGCTAAGGAAATAGCTGAAAATATGAATGCAGAATACTATAAATTAGAAGACATAAGTTCTAAGGAAATAAGTAAAATAGTAAAAAATTATTTAAGTTAAAAAACAAGGTATGGAGTAGTTTTATTCCATACCTTGTTTTTATATATTGATTTTAAATATCTAACTTTTCTCTAATCAAATTATTACCTAAAAAATTTAATTTCTATAAAATAAAATATTGTGCCAAATAATAAGGCAGGGATAGTAGTTATAATGGTAGCCCAAAGTGAAGATTTTTTATCCATAGCTATAAGAGGGAAAAGAGCATCTCCATCTTGTGATATAGCATTAGAAAGTAGAGCTGCAAAGGGTACAAAGCCCTTTGTAAATAAAGTTACAAAAATTATTTGAGGACCACAACCAGGAATTAAACCTATTGCAGCTCCTACTATGATTGATATAAAGCCTGTAGCAGTAAGCCAGTTTGCAACAATAGCTTCTCCGCCCATAAAATATACAGAAATTGCATAAATAACATATGCTACAAAAACCCAAGTATTAACAAAGGCAGTTTCACTAGCATTGTGAATAAAGGTTTCTTTTAAGGAAAGTATTTTACTTTCAGTTTCCTCATGAGTGTCATCTCCAAGAAATTTGTTATTAATAATCATATAAAATATAGAAAAGATAGTTCCACCGATTCCTATTACAGTGCCTAGATTAGGAATCCACATATCAGTATTAACATTTATTTGACCTAGGAGAGCAATACCAAGAACTAAACCAATAGCTGTGAACAGCCAGAAAATTTTATATCCAGTGCCATGAGTAAAGCTATGTGCCCATTTCATCAAAGGAGTTCTCTTTTTATTTTGATGATGAAGAGCTATATCTACATAATCCCCCTCAGAGTGACCTATATGCAATGCGGTTTCTGTATTGCTATTACAATTTTTACATTGAGCAAGTTGAAATTCTGTTTCTATATGTTCTAATCCATTGTGGGAAGAGTTTCTTTTAGAGTTTTCAATGTTTACTCTTAAATTTAACTTTTGTTCCAATTTCAAATAATCTACTAAGTACCCAACAAATATGGCTATTATAAAAGAAATAATACTAACTAAAAAATAATGCTTTATAGAAGATGTCATTAATACAAAAGCTGAGTCACCCATGGTAGCAATTAAAGTTGCAATAACGGTACCGAAACTAACATTACCTTTTATAAAAAGAGGCATTACTAAAATTGCACCACCACAACCAGGAGTAAGTCCTAAAAAAGCACCTATAGCAGGTTGAAATCTTTTACTATTTTCAATTCCTTGTATTAGTTTTCCACTTTTTCTATAATCCAAATATCCAAAAATAATTAATACTGCCCCTACAAATACACCTACTTGAAGAAAGGCATCCTCTGCACATTTTAATATAATTTTAAAAATATCATTTATCATAATAGTACCTCCTTCATTAAAACACTACATAATATTGATAATCATTATCAATTAAAGTATAAACTATATTTAAATATAAATCAATATTAAATTGCATTTTTAGTAAGTTGCTATTTTCAACATGAAAACTTAATGATATAATATTACTTAGAGTTTCGAAATATATTATAGGGGGAAATTTTATGGATTTACAAGAACGAAAGAACCTTATATTAAAAGGGGATATGTATAAGGTAATCATTACACTATCTATACCTATTATGATTAATAACTTAATTCAAACTTTATATAATTTAGCTGATGGAGTATGGGTAAGTAAATTAGGTTCTGTGCAATTTGCAGCTACAGCTTTTGTTTGGCCTGTAAACTTTTTGTTTATATCTATTGGAATAGGACTTTCCATTGCAGGTACATCTATTTTATCTCAGCTAATAGGCGCTAATAAAGAAGAGAAAGCTAGTAAATATGCAACTCAGCTCATCGTGATATCCTTTATATGTGCCATAGCATTTTCTATTATAGGATATCTTATAACTCCTACAGTTGTAAGACTCATGGGGGCAAGTGGGGACCTTGAAAAATATAGTATTATATATCTTAGTATTACTTTTTTAGATACACCGTTTATGTTTTTTGCCTTTAATTTTAATTCAATTTTAAATGCTCAGGGAAACACATTGATGCCAACTATACTTAGTGCTATAAGTGCAGTTTTGAATATAGTATTAGACCCATTGTTCATATTTACCTTTAATATGGGTATAGCTGGTGCTGCTATAGCTACCCTAATTGCAAAAGCAATTCTTTCAATCATAGCTTTTATTATAATTATGAATCCTAAAAGTCATATTAGACCAAACTTTAAAAATTTTAAATTTGATCCTTTTATTATAAAGAGGATTATAAAAATAGCCTTACCTTCCTCGGTGGGACAATCTGGATCAGCTCTTGGATTTATGGTTCTTAATGGCTTTATAGCATCTTACGGTACGGCTACCATAGCTGCTTTTGGTATGGTAAATAGAATTACATCTCTTATAATGCAACCTGCAATGGGAGTGGGAGCAGCTTTAACTTCTATTATTGGTCAAAATTTAGGATCAGATCAGATGCACAGAGTAAAAGAAGGTTTTGTGAAATCTTTAAAACTAACCATTGCTTTTTCTATAGTTGGAGCACTAATTTTAGTTTTACTTGAGAATCCGGTAATTAACTTTTTTATGCAATCTAAGGATGATTTAAAAGTTATAAGTGAGGGCATAATTTATTTAAGATTTACCTGTGCATCACTTCCACTCATGGGCATATTTAGTGTACTACAAGGTGTGTTTCAAGGTTCAGGACACACAAAATATTCTATGGCAATGGAAATAGGAAGACTTTGGGCTGTAAGACTTCCTATGATATTAATATTTAAATATTTTACTAATGTAGGTTCTACAGGAATATGGTTTTCCATGTCATTTAGTAATCTTATAATATGTATATACGGCTATATGATGTATAGAAAAGGGCAATGGGAAAAGAAAATTATTAGAGCTTAAATAAGTTATTAATATAATACTGTGTCAGAAGAAAATATTGATATGGACAAAAGTGTCTAACAAAGCCTAATTTAAGTATAGAAAATAAAAGTACTATGGGTAATTCTAATATCTGAATTATCCACTAGTACTTTTATTTTCCCACAAAAAGTTGTCTCATGTTTTCATGTTATAGTATATAGGGCAATTGAGTAAAAATTCATATTGTATATTGAAAATATGCTTACAACTTTTGTGGTTTACTCATAGGAATAGATTCCTTAAATATTTTGTGGTTCTATATTTTTAGATTTAATTTCTTTAAAAACTGGAGTTTTAGTAAGTATAATTTTATACAAGAAAACTCCTAAGAAAGTATTAATAAGTGAAGTTGGTAGCACTACAGTTAAAAGTAAGGCAGTATAAGAAGTTGGAAGTCCAACTAAAATGGATGCAGAACCTAAAAAAGTAGCTCCACTTATTATAGTACCTAGAAAGAACATTAGTATATTTTTAAATATATTATCTCCATGTAAATTTTTATGAATTAAGAAAATAACATTACCAGTTATTAATTTATCTATAACATTAGGAAGTTGTCCACCAGGAAATCCAGTTGTTAATGCTGATAATATGCCAGAAACTATAAATACACTTAAGGCTTCTTTGTAAGTGTCTGTAAGCATCATAGAAAGAAACATAGTAACTAATAAAAAGTCAGGTTTAACTCCCATAAATAGAGGGGGAACTATAAAGTGAAAAACTACTCCTAGTGCTAAAAGTATTGATATTGAAGTTAATTTTTTTACATTTAATGATGGTTTCATAATTACATTTCTCCTTTAAATTTAATATATTTTTATACCATTCACCTAAAATATCATCATTTCACATCACTTTAACCCCTCCTTTCGTAATTATAAAATAAAAAAACTTCACCCTAAAATTAGGGCGAAGTTTGAATTCGCGGTACCACCTAAATTGTATTATAAAAATCCTAATGGATTAGTATAATACATCTCATACAAGAGCACCAACATGCTCCGTCCTTTTTAACGGTAGGCTTCCGGTAAGGACTACTTGCAAAAGCTTTCGGCTTACTTCTAAAAGGTCCATTCACTAAAAACATCATTGTTGGTTCTCAGCTAACCCAACTCTCTGTATATGGTAAATTTTTAGTTACTCTTCCTTATCAACGAATTTTAAATATTAACTATATATTACTATATATAATAAAATTAATCAAGAAAATTTCAAATATTAATTTAAATTTTTAAATTATTTAGAAAATCTAAATTACTTTTATATAAAATATGATAAAATATAGTAAGAATCATAGAAGGAGGAACTAAAAATGACAAAGTTTAAAGATTATAAGTATGAGAGACCAGATATGGAAAAAGTGGAAAATGAATTTAGAGGATTAATTACAAATTTTGAAGAAGCTAATTCCCTAGAAGAACAAAACAGTATTATGGAAGATATAAATACTTTAAGAAGTCATGTAGATTCAATGGCTCAATTAGTTAGCATTAGAAATTCTATAAATACAAAGGATGAATTCTATGAAAAAGAAAAGGATTTCATGGATGAAAATATGCCTGTTTATGAAGGAATAGTATCTGATTATTATAGAGCTTTAGTAAATTCTAAATTTAAAGAAGGACTAGAGGAAAAATGGGGAAAACAGTTATTTAGAATAGCTGAAAATAGCTTAAAAGCTTTTAAACCTGAGATATTAGAGGATCTAAAAGAAGAAAATAAACTAGTTAGTGAATATGACAGTCTTATGGCTTCAGCTAAAATAATGTTTGAAGGTGAAGAGAGAAATTTATCACAATTAGGACCTTTTATTCAATCTAAAGATAGAAACATGAGAAAGAGAGCATACGAAGCATCCTCTTCTTTCTATATAGAAAATGAATCTAAAATTGATAATATATATGATAAATTAGTTAAAGTAAGACATAAAATAGCTCAGAAGTTAGGATTTAAAAGCTATATAGAGCTTGGCTATATAAGAATGATGAGACTTGATTATAATGCAGAAATGGTAGCTAACTATAGAAAACAAGTTCTAGAGTTTATAGTGCCAGTTTCAGAGGAATTAAAGAGGAGACAAACTAAGAGATTAGGACTTACAGAATTAAAATACTATGATGAACCTTTAGAATTTTTAAGTGGAAATGCAACTCCAAAGGGAGATTCAAATTGGATAATAGAAAATGGAAAGCAAATGTATAAAGAGTTATCCCCAGAAACTCATGAATATTTTAACTATATGATAGAACATGAACTTATGGATCTTCTAAGTAAAAAAGGAAAAATGGGTGGAGGATATTGTGAATTTATACCTAAGTTTAAATCTCCATTTATATTTGCTAATTTTAATGGAACTTCAGGTGATATAGATATATTAACTCATGAGGCTGGACATGCGTTTCAAGCTTATGAAAGCAGGGATTTAGGAGTAGTTGAATATGGTTTCCCAACTAGTGAATCTGCTGAAATTCATTCCATGAGTATGGAATTTATAACTTGGCCTTGGATGAAGTTATTCTTTAAAGAAGATGAGGCTAAATATAAATTTACTCATTTAGCTAGTGCCTTAACTTTTATACCTTATGGAGTTACAGTAGATGAGTTCCAACACTTTGTATATGAAAATCCTGAAGCTACACCAGAGGAAAGAAAAAAGGCTTGGAGAGAAATTGAGAAAAAATATTTACCAAGCAGAGATTACGAAGATAATGAATTCCTAAATAGAGGAGGATATTGGTTTAGACAAAGCCATATTTTCCAAACACCATTTTATTATATAGATTATACCCTAGCACAAGTTTGTGCATTACAATTTTGGGTTAAAACAATGGAAAACAGAGAAAAAGCTTGGGAAGATTATTTAAAAATATGTAAGGTTGGAGGAAGCAAGTCCTTCTTAGAAATTGTTGAACTTGGTAATTTAAATAATCCATTTGAGGATGGATGTATTCAAAGTGTAGTAGAACCTGCAAAAGCATGGTTAAACTCAGTTGATGATAGTAATATGTAAATAATATAAGGACCATGTATAAAGGAGCAACAAACAGTTGCATAGAATATATTCTTTATACATGGTTTTTTATTTTTATACGATTGCTATCACAAGACCCAAGTAAAGAAGAATACACAAAAAATTTCTTATTTTTATCCGATGATTAGAGGATTATCAGACCTAATACTACCATATTCTTTAAGGTTATAGAAAAAAATGGTCATGTTCCTGGATAATGACTTCTAAACTAAGGCAAACTTTACACTAAAAAAATAAAAAAATATTCGTAATTTCTATTGAAAAAATTTTAAAATGTATTATTATAGTATAGTGAGTCGAAAAAACTAAAGAAAAGAGGAGTTACATGGAAAAATTTTTTAAACTAAAGGAAAATAACACGAATGTTAAAACAGAAATTTTAGCAGGTATTACTACTTTTATGACCATGGCTTATATATTGATAGTAAATCCTTCTATACTTTCTCAGGCGGGAATGGATCCTGGTGCTGTTTTTACAGCTACAGCAATATCAGCTGTAATTTCAACTTTAATTATGGGACTTTATGCAAAACTTCCTTTTGCACAGGCACCAGGCATGGGACTTAACGCCTTTTTTGCTTTCACCATTGTGAAGATTATGGGATATTCCTATGAGTTTGCCTTAACTGCAGTTTTATTAGAAGGACTTATATTTATAGCACTTACAGTTTTAAATGTTAGGGAAGCTATAGTGGATGCTATCCCACTTAATATAAAAAAAGCAATTTCAGTAGGGATTGGGCTTTTTATAGCACTTATTGGTCTTGAAGGAGCTGGAATTGTGCTTCATCCTAAGGATGGAGGAGTTTTAATAGCACTTGGAAACATAACAAGTGGTTCGGGACTTTTAGCCATAATAGGGCTTGTAATTACAGGAGTATTAGTTTCAAGAAATGTAAGAGGGGCTTTATTTATAGGAATGATTATAACATCGATTATAGGAATTCCAATGGGGGTAACTCCACTACCAAGTGGGATAATTAGTATGCCACCTTCTGTATCTTCTGTATTTTTTAAATTCCAATGGCATAACATATTTACTGTAGATATGGCAATTGCCTTATTTACACTTTTATTTATGGATATGTTTGATACCATAGGAACTTTAGTTGGGGTAACTACAAAGGCAAAGATGTTAGACGAGAATGGGAAAGTACCTAATATGAAAAAAGCTTTATTTGCTGATGCAGTTGGAACAACCTTAGGAGCTTGCTTAGGCACAAGTACTGTAAGTACCTTTGTAGAAAGTGCCTCAGGAGTTGCTGAGGGCGGAAGAACTGGGTTAACTGCGGTATCTACAGCAGTAATGTTCTTTTTAGCACTTTTCTTTGCACCAATATTTGCTTCTATAACACCAGCAGTTACTTCGTCAGCTTTAATTTTAGTAGGATTATTTATGATAGAACCAATAAAAGAAATAGATCTTACAGATTATACAGAAGCAATACCAGCTTTTTTAACTATAATAATGATGCCTTTTACATACAGCATATCAGATGGTATAGTATTTGGAGTTATTTCTTATATATTATTAAAGTTATTTTCTGGGAAATATAAAGAAATTACTCTTCCTACAGTAATAGTAGGTTTAGTTTTTCTACTTAAATTTTTCATAATGTAATTTATAATATAATATAAAGGTACCTAGTAAAATTTAGAAGTCTAAGTTTTACTTTGGTACCTTTAGCTATATAATTGATTCTTCAAGAGCCATTTTAACTAGAGGATTTAAATTTAGTTGTTAAAAGATTTAAATTTAATTGTTTATATTTTTTTCTTTAATGGTAAAATATAAATATAAAAATTTATTTATGAAAATAGGAGAAGAGATAATGGAATATACATTAATTGCAACATCTACTTTTGGACTTGAAAAGGTTGTAGCAGATGAACTTAGAGAATTAGGCTATGAAGATTTAAAGGTAGAAAATGGTAAAGTCACTTTTGAAGGTGACGAGATGGATATAGTAACTTGTAATATGTGGCTTAGAACTGCAGATAGAGTTTTAATAAAAATGGGAGAATTTAAGGCAGAAAGTTTTGAAGAACTTTTCCAGGGGACTTTAAAAATAAATTGGGGTGATATAATTCCTATAGATGGCTTTATGCATGTTACGGGAAAATCGGTTAAATCAAAACTTTTTAGTGTACCTGACTGTCAATCTATAGTTAAAAAAGCTGTAGTTGAAGCTATGAAGGAAAAATATAATGTAGAACAATTTCCAGAAGATGGTGCGGAGTATAAGATAGAAGTAGGGATTTTAAAAGATATAGTAACCCTAATCTTAGACACTTCAGGTCAAGGTTTACATAAGAGAGGGTATAGGGAAAATTCAGGAGAAGCTCCCATGAAAGAAACCTTAGCAGCAGCATTAGTACTTTTAAGTAATTGGGATGATTCTAGAATACTTGCCGATACTTTTTGTGGTTCAGGAACAATAGCTATAGAAGCAGCTATGATTGCTAAAAACATTGCACCAGGACTGAATAGAAATTTTGTATCTGAAAACTGGGGTATAATACCTAAGGATTTATGGGAAGATATAAGACGTCATGCTAGAAATTCTATTAATAAAAAAGAATTTAAAATTCTAGCATCAGATATCAATTTAAGAGTTCTAAGAACAGCTATGGCTAATGCTAAAAAAGCAGGAGTTGAAGAATATATAAACTTTCAAAAGTTAGATGTTAAAGAATTTTCAAGTAAAAAGAAATTTGGAGTTATTATAACAAATCCTCCTTATGGTGAAAGATTAGGTGAATCAAAGGAAGCGGAAGAATTATATAAAGTTATGGGAGAAGTATATAGAAGTCTTAATGAGTGGTCTTACTTTGTTATAACATCTAATGATAACTTTGAAAAATGTTTTGGAAGAAAGTCTGATAAAAATAGGAAGCTTTATAATGGAAGGTTAAAATGTTATTATTATCAATACTTTGGAAAAAATCCTGAAGAGAAATAGAACTGAACATATTCACTAATTTACAATTATATGATAAGATTAAATTTAGTTACTAAATTTAATTTGAAGGGAGATAATCTTTACATGCAAGAAATTGTTCAATCAGTGGATAGAACTCTTTCTATTATAGAAGTTTTATCTGATTATGAAGAGGGACTTGGCATTACAGATATAAGTGAAAAAGTAAATTTACACAAGAGTACAGTACATAGATTATTAAATACCCTTATATACAAAGGATATGTTATGCAAGACTCAAGCACAAATAAGTATGGACTTACTTTAAAATTATTTGAACTGGGAAATAAAAGAGTAGAACAAATGAACTTAGTTTCAGTAGCTGAGCCTTATTTAAAGGAACTTATGGAAAGAACTGAAGAAGTTGTTCACTTAGTCGTAAGGGAAAGGTCTGAAATAGTTTATGTATCAAAAGTAGAGCCTCAAAAGACTATTAGAATGTATTCAAGAATAGGAAAGAGGATGCCAATCTATTCTACAGCTGTAGGAAAAGCTATGATGTCTAATATGACTAAAGAAGAGTTAGATAAACTATGGAATGAAAGTGATGTTAGAAAATTAACAGAAAAAACCATAGTAGATTTAGGGCAGATGAAAGAACATTTAGAGGAAGTTAAACTAAAAGGTTATGCTATAGATGAGCAAGAAAATGAACAGGGATTAAGATGTATAGGTGCAGTTTTAAAGAATTATAATGGAAACATCTGTGGAGCTATTAGTGTTTCGGGTTCTATTTTAAGTTTTACTGAGGATAAAGTAGAGAAATTTGCTCCATATCTTATAGAGTATGCTCGTATAATTTCAAGAGAACTTGGTTACAAAGGTTAATGTAACCAAGTTTTTTTATGATGATATGTTCTATTCCTTTTATTTTTAAAAAGTATAAGGAATAGGAAGGCTGAACTAGATAAACAATTACATATTTTTCTTTTATTATTCATATATCTAAAATGTATACTAATTTTAGAGGAAGATTTATTTGAAAATAGATGGAGTATTTCAAGGTGGAGGAGTAAAGGGGATTGGATTAGTTGGTGCTATTTGCAGGCTAGAAGAGTCTAAAGTGCAGTGGAAAAGGGTTGCAGGAACTTCCGTAGGAGCCTTTATATCTTCACTTATAGCTGTAGGTTATACAGGGGTTGAAATGGAAAAATTAATGTATGATTTAGATTTTACTGAGTTTAAAGGGGAAGATTCTATTAAAAAAGGTAAAATTTTTGGTAAAAACTTAAGAATACTTATGAAAAAAGGTGTTTTTGGAACTGGGGATATAGAAGAATATCTTAAGTCTTTATATAAACATAAGGGTAAGACAAAGTTTAAAGATATGTATAAGGATGGGGAATTTAAATTAAAGGTTATAGCGTCAGATGTAACTAATAAAGAATTACTGATTTTGCCTAATGATATAAAAAAGTATGGCATAGATCCTATGGAATTTGAAATAGCTAAGGCTGTTACAATGAGTATTAGTATTCCTTTTTTCTTTGAACCAGTTAAACTTAATTATATGGGAAAACAATGTTTTATAGTAGATGGGGGTATAACAAGTAATTATCCTATATGGATATTTGATGTTAAAGGAAGACCTAAGTGGCCAACCATAGGTTTTAAATTTGAAAAACCTGAAAAAAAGCATCTATTTAGTAAATTTAAAAATAATTTTTTTTTCATATGCTTTAGATGTAATAGATACTACTATAGGGTGTTATGATGAGGTTCTTTTAAGCGAAGAAGATAAGGAGAGGACCATATCCATTCCTACTTTAGGGGTAAGCGCCATAGATTTTAATCTTAGCAATAAAAAGAAGAAAGAATTATTTGATTCTGGGTATAAAGAAGCAGATGAATTTTTAAAGAGATGGAACTTTGAAGAATATGTAAGAAAACACAGGGAAAAGTAGGTTTTATTGTATAGGTTCTTCTATGAACAGAGGTTTTTTAATAATTAAATTTCTTCACATGAATATTATAATAAGTTCATATGATTTATATATAAAGTCTTAATATAAAGTCTTAATATAAAGAAGTAAGGTAAAATTTTAAAATAATACCTTACTTTTTATATTTAAAAATATGTTCTAAATTTTAAATTCTTTTATTATAGTGTTTAACTTATTTACAAGAGTCTCTAATTCTTCAGAGGACTGAGAAACCTTTTGAATTTCAGACAATTCTTCTGTCATAGTTGCAGATACTTCTTCTGTAGCTGCAGAGGATTCTTCTGAAATTGCAGACATATTTTGAAGGCTTTCTAAAACCTTTTCTTTATCAGAGTCAATTTTATCCATACTTTGAAGTAAGCTTTCTACAGACTTTAAGGCTATACCTATGCTTTCATTAATACCTGTAAAGACATTTTTTAAGGAATCAGCAGAAGTTTTAGCTTCATTATTTGTTTCTTGTGCTAAGTTCATATTGTCTCTAGAGTTATTTACCTCTAATTGAATATCCCCTAATAATTGTCCTATTTCTTTTGTTGCATTAGATGTTCCTTCTGAAAGTTTTCTTATTTCTTCTGCAACTACAGCAAAACCACGGCCAGCTTCTCCGGCCCTAGCAGCTTCTATGGCTGCATTAAGTGCAAGAAGGTTTGTTTGGGATGCTATAGCTTCAATTGTATTTAATATTTCAACTATGAACTCAGATTTTTCATATAGATTATCTATATTAGTACGCATCTTTAAGGTTGCATCTACATTGTTATTCATTTTTACTAATAGATCTTCAATGCTTTTCATGCCTTCCGAACTATTGGAATTCATCTCATCTGCCTTTTCTTTTGCGAGAGTACCATCTTTAATCATAATATCTATCTCATCATTTAGAAGTAGCAGATTTTCATTAGACCTTTGAGCTTCTTCTGCCTGAGTTGAAACACCATTTGCAAGTTCATTAGTTGTTGATGAAATAGATTCCATAGATTGAACTAAATCTGAACAGACAGAAGATAAACTTTCTGAGAGTTCATATGTGGAGGAGGAACTAGTGGTTAAATTTACAACTATATCTTTCAATTTAGTCCTTAAGTTATGAATAGATCTTGCAATGTCTCCAGTTTCATCTTTTTTCTTAAGGAGAAAATTATAACTTTTATCTTCTGATAAATCTAAATTAGAAGTTTTATCTACAATTTCTGTAACCTTCATTATAGATTTAGATAACTTTTTACCAAATATTATGGATATTATGCTAGAAAAAATAATTCCCACTAGTATTATAAAGAAAATCACATTTCTTAAAGTGGATATATCATTAAATATATCTTTAGATTTTTCTAAAGAAACCACAATCCATCTATTTTCTAATCTATTATAGTTACAAAAGTTTTTTTCACTTTTGTAGGTATATTCTAAGGAGCCTTTTTTATTTTCTTTTATATCTTTTTTAAAGTTAGAAAATTTATCTCCTAAAAGGGTTTCTATATTGGTCTTTTCATCAAAAGTTTTATGGACGATAAAGTTATAGTTTTGGTCTAAAATTGCATAACTTCCCTTGGCTAAAGGAGCAGCATTTACAATATTCTCTTTTAACTCACTAAAGAAGATATCTGTGCACACTATACCAATAGGTATATTGTCTATAAATACAGGAGTAACATATGAAATTATGCTTTCATTTGTCTGCTTATCTACATAAGGAGCATACCAAAGAGCTTCCTTATGATCTAAACAATCAAAAAACCATTTATGATCAGGATTACTCTCAGACATATTATACCTTTCTTTTAAATCCATGTTGTTAATAGCGTTGTTAAGTTTAGAAAGTCCTGCAGGAAAAGATTTTCCAAAGACCTTAGGGTTTAGTATAATAACCATATTATGCACATAGTTATCATTTCTAATTAGAGTTTTCATTAAAGCTTTTTTTGAGTTTACATAAGCTTCAATATATTTAGGATCATTTTTTTTAGAAATATCAAAAGTATCCTGAATATTTAGAGAAAGAATATTTGAATTATTCTTTCCTGATTGAAGTAAATTTTCAAAATTAGTAGTTTGCTCTTTTACTGAAGCATCTAAAGCTTTATTAGACTTAGTTTCTACTATTTTAGTAGAAACTATAAGGGAAGTTAATCCAACCGCGAAAGAAACTATAAAAGCACTTAAAAGACTTAATAAAAGAATTTTACTTGATAATTTACCAAGAGAGAAACTTTTCTTTACCCCATTTTTCATTATATCCACCTCGTATGTATAAAAATATATTAAATTTATGTTAATAGTTTTACAACTAAATGTTAACTTAATTATACATGAAAATCAAACACTTTAATATAATAATTTATACTATTAAAATATATATTTATATTTATAATACTTAATAAAAAATAGCCTGCTAATAGTTTTTATACAGGCTATAGTTATAATATTAAATTGATTAAAATTAGTATTTTAAAGACTAAAAACTACAACTAAAAGCATTTTAAATTTTTCTGTAGCATGTAATGCATGAGGAATGCCAGCAGGCATAACAATAGTTTCCCCTGATTTTACAGAAAAATCTTCATTGCCCACAGTGATTTTAGCTTCACCATCTAGTATATATACCATGGCATCACCGGAAGAGGAGTGAGAACTTATCTCTTCACCAGAATCAAAAGCAAAAAGAGTAAGGCTCATGGTTTTTCCTTGAGCTAGAGTTCTGCTTACAACTCTTCCATCTTCATAATCCACTAAATCACCCATAGTTAGAACCTTAGCAAAATCTATATTTTTTATTAGATGTTTTTTTTCCATAAAAAAATCCTCCTTATAGTTATAGATAATATATTTATTATAATTTAATCATAACATATGTTATAGAATAATCTGTAACATATGTTACTAGATATGAAAGAATTATAGAGTATTAAAATTAGAATACTTTCTTAAATAATAGGATTTCCTAAAAAGTATATTTTATATATAAATGTTCTAAATTTAATTAATTCCATAAGTTACAATAAATTTGTTTATAAAAAATCTTTGACAAATAAAAATAGATTTATTAAAATAAATGTAAACCTATAAAAAAAGTAAGTTTACAATAAGGGGGTTTGAAAATGAAATTAAATACAAGAGATATAATATTATGTTCACTTTTTGCAGCTATAATTGCAGTTTTAGCTCAAATATCTATACCAATACAGCCGGTTCCTTTTACATTTCAAGTAATTGGAGTTGCCTTAGCTGGAACTGTGCTAGGTCCTAAAAAAGGCTTTATATCTGTAGTTCTCTATATACTTTTAGGGGCAATAGGTGCACCAGTTTTTGCTGGTATGAAGGGTGGAATTCAAATGTTAGTTGGGCCTACAGGAGGATTTTTAATGGCTTTTCCATTTATGGCATTAATCATAGGATATTTTACCGAAAAAAATAATAAAGTAACTTATATATTTTTAGGGGGATTATTAGGACTTATATTAAGTTATTTATTAGGAAGTATTCAACTTTCTTTTGTAGCTAAAATAAGTTATACAAAGGCACTAACCTTAGGAGTTTTACCTTTTATTGTTTTTGATTTAATTAAATTATCTATGGTAGCTATAATTGGAGTTAAAATAAAGAAAACTCTTAGTTTAAGACAGGGATTTTATAGTCAATAAGCAGAGTTCTACGCTTTAGTGGGAGTTTTTACTCTCGCTAAAACTTATAAATTATTATCTAGGGACTATACTTTTTTTAGCGTATTTAAATATAAAACTTTTTAAATATAAAACCTTCTTAGTGAAAATGCTTTTAATTATGTAGAATTAAGGGTAAAATAAAGTAGCTAAGGAGGTTTTTAAATTTATGAATGGATTTTACAAATTTAATTTAGATAAAAGGATATTAAAAAGTATAGAAAATATGGGTTATGAAAACCCATCCAAGGTTCAAGAGGAAACAATACCAAAATTATTAGAGGGAAAAGATCTAATAGTAAAGGCACAAACAGGAAGTGGAAAAACTGCAGCTTTTGCTATTCCTATTATAGAAAATATTGATATAGAAAATAATAAGGTAGCTGCTCTTATTTTAACACCTACTAGAGAGCTTGCTGTTCAAGTAAAAGAAGAAATTACAAATTTAGGAATATATAAAAAGATTAAAGTAGCAGCTATATATGGAAAACAACCTATGAAGGTTCAGGAAAGAGAACTAAATCAAAGGGTACATATAGTAGTAGGTACTCCTGGAAGAACCATGGATCATATTAAAAAGGGAAACTTAGATATAAGTAATATATCATATTTGGTTATTGATGAAGCAGATGAAATGTTAAATATGGGCTTTATAGAACAGGTAGAAGAAATTATAAATTTATTACCTAAAAATAGACAAACGCTTATGTTTTCAGCTACTTTTTCTGAGGAAATAAAAAATCTTACAAAAAAACATATGAAAAGTCCAGATATTATTGAAATAAATCCAGAAAAATTAACTGTAGATAATATAAATCAGGTTTATTATGAAGTTAAAGAAGAGAAAAAAATAGATTTATTAAAGGATTTATTTAAGATAAAAGAAATAAATCAGGGCATTATATTTTGTAGAACAAAGAAAAATGTAGCATTACTTTATTCTAATTTAAAAGGTAATGAATACTCCGTTTGCCAGATACATGGTGACATGGAACAAAGAGATAGACTAGAAGCTTTAAATGCATTTAAAAGTGGGGAATATATGTTTATAGTGGCAACAGATGTAGCTGCAAGAGGTATAGATGCAAGTGGTGTTACCCATGTTATAAACTATGACATTCCCTTAGAATTAGAAGCTTATGTCCATAGAATAGGAAGAACAGGAAGGGCAGGCAGCAAAGGAGAAGCCCTAACTTTTGTAACTCCTTATGAGGAAAAATTTTTAAGAGCAATAGAAGAATTTATAGACCATAAAATAACAAAAGTCATGGCACCAACAAAAGAAGAATTAAGCAAGTGTATTCCTAGAAAAACTACAGAAATAATTAAAAAAGAAGGCCCTTCCTTTGAAGTTATTAAAGTTAAAATAAACGGAGGAAAGAAGAATAAAGTCCGTAGAGGAGATATAGTTGGAGCCCTAGCAAAGGATATAGGTATACCAGGAGATAGTATTGGAGTTATAGATATATTTGATTACTATAGTACTGTAGATATATTAAATGGATATGGAAAAGAATTGATTAAAAAAGGTGAAATTAAAATTAAAAAAGATTTTATAAGGGTTTCTAAAGTTTAACACCAGAAGCACTTAAAGTTTTTACTTATAAATGATTTTGAAATATTGAAAAAGACCTCATGATTAGATAGCATGGGGTCTTAATTTATATATGGAAAGAGTGTAACTTCCACCAAAAAAAATACACATATGACAGCGTTGTAATAGGGTGAAAAACTTTTTTTTAAAAAATAAAAAAATTTTAAAAACCTATAAAGTTTATTTTTTATACTGCGATATTAGTAATGTAAGACTTAGAAATAATATCTTACATAATAAAAGATTAGGCAAGCAAGGAAGTTTGCCGTAAAATTCAAGGAGGGTATTTATTATGATAATCAATCACAATATGAATGCTATGAACGCTCATAGAATGATGACAGGTAACACAACTGCATCAGGAAAGTCTATGGAAAAATTAAGCTCAGGTTTAAGAATTAACAGAGCTGGAGATGACGCTGCAGGACTTGCAATCTCTGAAAAAATGAGAGGACAAATCAGAGGATTAAATCAAGCTTCAAGAAACGCTCAAGATGGTATTTCATTAATTCAAACAGCTGAAGGTGCTTTAAACGAAACTCACTCAATTTTACAAAGAATGAGAGAGCTATCAGTTCAATCAGCTAATGATACAAATGTAAAAGTAGATAGAGAAAATCTACAAAAAGAAGTTAAAGAACTTCAAAGTGAGATAAACAGAATAGCTAGCCAAACACAATTTAATACTAAAAATCTTTTAAATGGTTCAGCTAAATCAATGGTCTTCCAAATTGGAGCAAACGAAAAACAATACATTGAATTAACTATAGGTACTATGAATACTGCTGCATTAAGCGTAAACAGTATTGATATAGGAAGTGGCAAAACTGCTAAGTCAATATCAGGAATGATAAAGACAATTAATGATGCTATTGACAAAGTGTCAAAAGAAAGAGCGAAACTTGGAGCTAATCAAAACAGATTAGAACATACTATAGCTAACTTAGATAACTCTTCAGAAAACTTGCAAGCAGCAGAATCAAGAATTAGAGACGTAGACATGGCTAAAGAAATGATGAACTTCTCTAAAAACAATATCTTAGCTCAAGCTGCACAAGCTATGCTTGCTCAAGCAAACCAACAACCTCAAGGAGTTCTTCAATTATTAAGATAAGCAGCGAACCAATTTTAGCGATTTTCTAAAATTGTGTGAGTCGCTTACTCATTCGACGTAAAGAGAAGGAGTTTCATTTTAAAAATTGAGAAATTAAACTTTTCATTTAGTTAGTATGGATTACTCCACCGATGTAAGTTGGTGGAGTTTCTTTAATTATAGAACCAATTTTAGCGGTTTTCTAAAATTGTGTGAGTCGCTTACTCATTCGATACAATGAGAAGTATATCCGTATCCTATGCAAAGGGAGGATGGATATATCACAGCATTGTAACAATGCAAAAAAAATTTAAAAAAACATAAAAAAATTATAAAAAAATATAAAGTTTATTTTTTATATTGCGATATTAGTAATGTAAGGTTTGAAAAGAAGATCTTACATAATAAAAAATAGGTAAGCAAGGAAGTTTACTGTAAAATTCAAGGAGGGTATTTATTATGATAATCAATCACAATATGAATGCTATGAACGCTCATAGAATGATGACAGGTAATACAACTGCATCAGGAAAGTCTATGGAAAAATTAAGCTCAGGTTTAAGAATTAACAGAGCTGGAGATGACGCTGCAGGACTTGCAATTTCTGAAAAAATGAGAGCTCAAGTTAGAGGATTAAACCAAGCTTCAAGAAATGCTCAAGATGGTATTTCATTAATCCAAACAGCTGAAGGTGCTTTAAACGAAACTCACTCAATTCTACAAAGAATGAGAGAATTAGCAGTTCAATCAGCTAACGATACAAATGTAAACGTAGATAGAGCTAATCTACAAAAAGAAGTTGGCGAACTTCAAGGCGAAATAAACAGAATAGCTAGCCAAACACAATTTAATACTAAAAACCTTTTAAATGGTTCAGCTAAATCAATGGTCTTCCAAATTGGAGCAAACGAAAAACAATACATTGAATTAACTATAGGTACTATGAATACTTCTGCATTAAAAGTAGACAAGATTGATATATCTAAATCTGCTAGGTCAATATCAGGAATGATAAAGACAATTAATGATGCTATTGACTCAGTATCAAAAGAAAGAGCAAAACTTGGAGCTAACCAAAACAGATTAGAGCATACTATAGCTAACTTAGATAACTCTTCAGAAAACTTACAAGCAGCAGAATCAAGAATTAGAGACGTAGACATGGCTAAAGAAATGATGAACTTCTCTAAAAACAATATCTTAGCTCAAGCTGCACAAGCTATGCTTGCTCAAGCAAACCAACAACCTCAAGGAGTTCTTCAATTATTAAGATANAAAGAAAGAGCGAAACTTGGAGCTAATCAAAACAGATTAGAACATACTATAGCTAACTTAGATAACTCTTCAGAAAACTTGCAAGCAGCAGAATCAAGAATTAGAGACGTAGACATGGCTAAAGAAATGATGAACTTCTCTAAAAACAATATCTTAGCTCAAGCTGCACAAGCTATGCTTGCTCAAGCAAACCAACAACCTCAAGGAGTTCTTCAATTATTAAGATAGCTGACACTCTAAATCTTTGATTTAGTTAGTGGAACTTACTTATTCGACGTAAGGAGAAGGAGTTTCATTTTTAAAATTGAAATTTAAATTTCTTATTTAATTAGTATAGAATACTCCACCGATGTAAATCGGTGGAGTTTCTTTAAGTTCATAACTCAACTTTCGCACAACAAAAAAGCTAGCTTTTCCTTGATAAAACGTAAGCGTCAAAGTTTTAGCACCTTTAATAATTTCAAAAATAGTATTAAAATATCCTAGTAAGGCAATATAAAAGCTTTACTAGGATTAATTTTATTTCTTATCTTTAATTTTCATATTTTCAGGGATCTTATGAGACCAAGGCATGAGATTCCCTAGACTTTCGCTATCCTTTATATCTATCTTTGATAAATTATCAAACAGATAAACCAAGTATCTTTCTACAACTAAATTATTAGCCTTGGCAGTTTCAACAATACTATAAATATTGCTACTTGCAGTTGCCCCCTTAGCAG
>NZ_CABFVD010000007.1 GCF_902143515.1 Hathewaya massiliensis | reverse complement strand
AGTACAATAATAGTTAAGGTAAAAGGATATACATGTTATCCTTTTACCTTTAAAGTAAAAAATAAGAAAAAATATTTTTTTTTACTTTATTTAGGAGGAATTCATGGGGTTATGTCGAAATTAATAATTGTTAGGAAATGGAATTTAATTGTAAAGGGGAATTATAAATATGGAGAATTCAAAAATAAGTGTAGTAATAGCAGATGATAATAAAGAATTTTGTAATATTCTAAATGATTACTTACTAAGTCAACGAGATATAATAGTAACAGGAATTGCAAAAGATGGAATAGAGGCATTGGAATTAATAGAAGAAAAAAAACCGGATTTAGTTGTACTAGATATTATAATGCCACATCTTGATGGATTAGGAGTTTTAGAGAGGTTAAATAGTATGCAATTAAATCCAATGCCTAGGATAATTGTATTATCTGCAGTTGGACAAGATAGAATAACTCAAAGAGCAATTACTTTAGGGGCTGACTATTATGTTGTTAAGCCTTTTGATATGGATGTATTTACAAAGAGAATAAGACAAATGTTTAATAATACTATAACAAATGAAGATGTAAAAAGACCTATTAGTGTAGAAAGTGATAATGCTCCTATAAGAAAAGATAATTCTAACGGACCTTTTGATCTAGAGGGAGAAATTACTAGCATAATACATGAAATAGGAGTGCCTGCTCATATAAAAGGTTATATGTACTTAAGGGAAGCTATAAGTATGGTAGTAGAAAAAGTAGAGCTTTTATCAGCAGTTACTAAGGAGCTGTATCCTTCTATTGCAAAAAAATATAATACTACCCCTAGCAGAGTAGAAAGAGCTATAAGACATGCTATTGAAGTAGCTTGGAGTAGGGGACAAGTTGAAACTATTAATAAATTGTTTGGATACACTATCCATAACAGTAAGGGAAAGCCAACTAACTCGGAGTTTATAGCAATGGTGGCTGATAAATTAAGACTTAAAAATAATAGAGTAGGATAATTTAACTTTAGGAATTAAGAATAAAGAATAACTGAACATCTCTTATTAATTGTTACATAGTAACAATTACGAGATGTTTTATTTTTTTAAATAATATACGTTATTAATGGTATAATAATTATATAAATATTATTTTGGAGGTAGTGAAATGGAATTTTTTGAAAAAACCATTGACAAAGAAATTATTTATAAAGGTAAAATATTAGATTTAAGCATTCATACAGTAGAATTGCCAAATGGAAGAGAATCAAAAAGAGAAATTATAAATCATCCTGGGGCTGTAGCTATACTTGCTTTTAATAAGGAAAATAAAGTTTTAATGGTAAGACAGTTTAGAAAGCCTATAGATAGAGTTTTATTAGAGATTCCAGCAGGAAAGTTGGAACCTAATGAGGATATTAAAGAATGTGCTTTAAGAGAGTTAGAAGAAGAAACAGGATTTATAGCAGAAGAACTTGAATATTTAGGTAAAGTTCATACATCAGCAGGGTTTTGCAATGAATGTATACACCTATTTAAAGCTTCAAATTTAAAGGAAGGGAATTTTGGTGGGGATGAAGATGAGTTTATATCTATAGAAACTCATACCATAGAAGAAATAAATAATATGATTAGAAATGGTGAGATAACAGATGCAAAGACCATATGTTCTTTAGCTTATTTGTAAAAATTTAAGAATATAAATTCTTCCTGTATCATAAATATTTAAATATGAACTAGGGATATAGGAGGTTTTTTTATGATAAAAGTTAAGAGTACAGAATCTAAAATTAAATCTTTAGGAATTTTACATCATATAAACAATAATATTTTTCTTTATTTATTATGTCTTATTTTCTTATCTACAGGTATTGTATTGGGTTTTTATAATGTTAAATATATGCCTAGTGGAGATAAGTCTTCCATAATAAAGTGGATTGATAGTTCTTTAAATATCTTGAAATCAGAGAGCATACCAAGTATAGACATTTTAATAAGTAGTATTTCTAATTATGTTCCGTTTGTATTAATGCTTTGGTTTTTGGGTATGACTATTGTGGGCATACCTGTAATATTAGGGTTAAATATATTAAAAGGATATGCTCTAGGATTTAGCTTTTATTTTATAATAAACAATTTTGGAATAAAAGGAATATGGGTAGGCATAGGAAGTATTTTATTACAAAATATAATATTCATTCCATGTATTATGATCTTATCAGTATATGCAATGGAGTTTTCTATTAATATATTAAAGGGCAGATTACATAATGGAATTTTGGTAGAAGTCATATCCTATTCTTTAAAATTTATTTTAGTATTTATTATTATGTTTTTAGGATTTTTTATTGAGGCTTATATAGCACCTAATATATTTAATTATTTAAGTAATGCACTGGGGTTTATGATGTAATGATTAATAAAAGGGAGATTTTTAATTTTTCAGTAAGTATTTTAAAGAGTTTTATTATATTATTGTTTTTTGGGGTCATTCTGCCAAACTTAATAAAAATATATGGTAGGGCATATATTATGAAAAAATATAGTGAGGGGAATAGTATTTTTGTGTATAATAGTATTAAGAAAAGTGAATTTTTTTTAACCTATTTTTATTATATAATAAGATTATTTTTTAGTTATTAGTTAAAAACAAGAATTATTATATAGTATCTAATTAACTTTAAAAACATGAGGTGAAGAAGAAATGAGAATGTATGATATTATTCTAAAAAAGAGGAATTCTGAAGAACTTACAAAGGAAGAGATAAGCTTCTTCATAGAAAACTATACTAAGGGAGAAATACCAGATTACCAAGCTTCAGCCCTATTAGTGGCAATATTCTTAAATAAGATGAATGAAAGAGAAACAGCAGATCTTACTATGGCTATGGCTAATTCTGGAGATATCTTAAATCTTTCTAAAATTCATGGCATAAAGGTTGATAAGCACAGTACTGGAGGAGTTGGAGATACCACAACTCTTATCTTAGGGCCTATGGTAGCTTCAGTTGGTATTCCAGTGGCTAAAATGTCTGGAAGAGGACTTGGACATACAGGCGGTACTATAGATAAACTAGAGGCTATAAGTGGATTTAATGTTAACATACCAGAAGAACAGTTTATTGAAAACGTAAATAAAATAAAATTTGCTTTAGCTAGCCAAACAGGAGATTTAGCTCCTGCAGATAAGAAAATTTATGCTTTAAGGGATGTCACTGCAACCGTTGATAATGTGACATTAATAGCATCTAGTATAATGAGCAAAAAAATAGCTTCAGGAGCAGAAGCTATAGTATTAGATGTGAAAGTTGGAGAAGGAGCTTTTATGAAAACTCCAGAGGATGCAAGAGTTTTAGCTAAGGAAATGGTGAAGATAGGTAAAAGTGTAGGAAGGGAAACTGTAGCTATAATATCTGATATGGATCAGCCACTAGGTCTTGCAATTGGAAATGCTCTTGAAGTTGAAGAGGCTATAGATACACTTAAAGGAAAGGGACCAAAAGATTTACTAGAACTTTGTCTTATTCTAGGAAGTCATATGGTAGTTCTAGGAGGTGGTGCTAATTCAGAGGAAGAGGCTAGAAAAATGCTTATGAAAACTATAGAATCTGGAGCAGCACTAGAGAAATTAAAAGAATTTGTAGAGGCACAAGGAGGAGATTCTAATATTATAGAAAACACTAATCTTCTACCAAAAGCCAAATTTATATATGAAGTAAAATCTACTAAATCAGGTTATGTTACAAAGATTCATAGTGAAAAAGTAGGTGTAGTTGCTATGGAGCTTGGAGCAGGAAGAGCAACAAAAGAAAGTAAAATAGACCTTGCAGTAGGAATTGTCTTAAATAAGAAAAGAGGAGATAGGGTAGAAGGGGGAGAAGTTTTAGCCTATATTCATGCAAATAATGAAGAGTTTATAGAAAAAGCATGTAGGGATCTTTTAAATTGTTATGTTATTGAAGAAAAATTAGGGGATGACGTTCCTCTTATATATGATGTAATTAAATAGCTTTAAAGAAAGAAACTATTCAATTTTAAATACTGACTTTAATATTTGGTATGATTTAGTATCTATAAGGAAGAAAATTAAATAGAGAAAATAAGCTAAGGAAGCTTTAAGTTTCCTTAGCTTATTTAGAATAAGGTTTAAATTTATATAATTATGAGATAAAGGTAAATTTATTTTATGCTAAAAACAAATTTTAACTTATGAGTGTTTAGTTTTTATGAAGATTCTGATTAAGTTATTATATGTTTAAAAGTAAATTACTTTTTTCTTTAATAGAATAAATGTAGAGTTCATGAAGTGGTCTTGTCATTGCCACATAAAGAAGTTTTACATCTAACTCATTTTCTTTATACATTTCCTTTGAAGCATTAGCTATAATAACCACATCAAATTCTAATCCTTTTGCTAGATGACAAGGTATTATAACAATCCCTCCAGAATAATTCATCTCTTTTCCAGTTATAAGTGTAAGATTGTCCTTGTTTTTTAAAAGAGATTTAAGAGTTATACATTCATCCAGTGTCTTACATATTATCCCCATGGATTTATAACCAAGTTTAGGCAGTTCCTCTATTCTAATATCAATATCCTTTACAATCTCTTTAAGACAATCCTTTTCAAAAATCTTAACTTCTTCTCCATGACGTATTACTGGTTTTGCCTCTGGAAGACGAGGATCCTTTAAGGTTCCTATAACTTTGCTTGCAGAAGTCATTATTTCAATAGTTGTTCTATAACTTTGTTCTAAGGAAAGATATGACCAATCATCATCATTAAATACATAATTCTCCACATGGGCCCAGTCTTTTATTCCTCTATAACTATATATGCCTTGGCACAGGTCCCCAAGAATTGTAAAAGAGCTATTATTAACTATCTTTTTTAAAACATAAAATTGAAATATACTAAAATCTTGTGCCTCGTCAATTACAATATGCCTTATGTTTCTCTTTTCATCTACACCATATATAAATAAGGATATGTACATTAAAGGGGCTAAGTCTTCAAATTCAATATATTTATTTTTAAGGTTTTCTAAGGAATAATCTTTTATATAATTTATTAATTCTAAATCATCTTCATCACTTTTAAGCTTTATAAGATTTATAAGGAAATTTTCATAATATACAAGCACAGATCTTTTAGGCATTTTAGAAACATAATCTTTTATTGCTGTTTTAAGACCTTTCTTGATATTTGAAATAAGGTTATCTCTTTCATCTATAATTTCTATAATTATGGCTCTTCTCTCCTTGCAATCACCCATAGATTCCCTTACTTCATTTAATTTGACTTCATATTCTTGTTCTACACGATCTAATATCTTATCTTTTTGGTGTTGTACCTTATTTAACAGACTTTTTTTAATTTCATCTATGCGTTTTGTAAGAGGGAGATTGCTATAATCTTTAATAAATTGTCTTTGAATTTCCTTATAAGTAAATAGTACAAAGTTATGGACTTTAAAATCTTCTTTAGGAATATAGTGATATTCTATATATCTTAAATATCTATGGAGTAAGTCTTTAAAACGGAGAGAAGATTTAAAAGTTGAAGCCTTTAGTATTGCTTCATTTTCTTTGAAGTCATTCTGCAGAGAATTTTCTATTATTGATGAAAGTTTTTCATTAGGTGATGTTAACTTTAGTTTTTTACCCATGTTTTTTCCTATCAATGTAAACGCAAAATCTTCAAAAGTAGTTTGAGTTACATTTTCTACACCTAGTTCAGGAAGAACCTCTGATATGTAACTTAAAAAGAATTTATTGGGGGCTATTATCATGAAATTCTCAGGAGTTAAGGTGTTTTCGTAATTATACATAAGATAGGCAATTCTATGCAGAGCTATAGTGGTTTTACCTCCACCAGCAGCTCCTTGTACTATAAGAGGTTTCCACATATTAGCCCTAATGACTTTGTTTTGTTCAGATTGAATAGTAGATACAATGTCCTTTAATCTATTATCCTTATTGGAACCTAAGGCGGCTTGAAGAAAATCATCACTAGTTGTTATATCTATGTCAAATATTTCTTTAAGTTCAGCATTTTCTATAGTGTATTGTCTTTTTAAAGAAATTTCACCATATATGTCTCCATCAGGGCAGACATAGCTAGCTTTTCCTAGCCTACCTTCATAATATAGATTTGCTATAGGGGAGCGCCAATCTATAATTAGAAATTCTTCAGTATCCTCATTTAAAAGTGACATTTTACCTATATAACACTTATCAATCTTATCTGAGGTATTTTCTTTAAAATCCACTCTAGCAAAATATGGTTTTTCTAAACTTCTGGCTATATTTTTAAGTTTGTTTTTCATACTATTTTGTAACACTTCGTTTATAACTAGTTCATTGAATTGTTCTGCATTATCTGAGTTATAGTGACTTTTACTGTATTCTACAGCATAATCAATCTCCATTTTGTGTTTATTCACGTCTTTATTAAAACATTCTAGATATTCAAGAGTATGACATAGTCTTTTTAATTCAGATTTATATTCAGGATGGTTAAGAGCAGTCATAGGTTTTCCTCCATGATAAAATTTTTACTATAAACAGTTAATAATTTCAATGGGACTGAGAAGTTTTACAACCTATATATATTTTATTATAAATTAAGGAAAAAGGGAAATTTATTATCTTAAAAACTTTCTATATAGAATGCTATACCTTTTTTGCTAAGAAATTCTTGCATGTAATCTTAAGTTATTTGTGATAATATTACGCGGTTTTGGTAAAAATAAAGTTGTAAATCAAAGTTGGGAGGATTAAATATGGAAAGAAAAAAATTCTTAGCATTAGTTATATCAACTATATTCATGTTTTCATTATTTACAAGCAATGTATTAGCTGTGAGTAATGAAAAGGAGAATAAATCTTCTACAGAAACTAAAGGTCTAGATATTGAAGCAAGATCTGGATTATTAATAGAACCTACTACTGGGAAAGTACTATTTGAAAAAAATCAGCATGAACAATATGCTCCCGCTTCAGTTACAAAAATAATGACTATGCTTTTAACCATGGAAGCCGTAGATAGTGGGAAAATAAAGTTAAGTGATAAGGTCACTGTTAGCGAAAATGCTAAAAAAATGGGTGGAAGTACAATGTTATTAGACACTGGAGAAATCAGGACTGTAGAAGAATTATTAAAAGGTGTGGCCATAGCATCAGGAAATGATGCGGCAGTTGCTCTTTCGGAATATTTAGGTGGTAGTGAAGAAGCTTTTGTAGAAAAAATGAATAAGAGAGCAAAAGAATTAGGAATGAATAAAACTACTTTTAAAAACTGTACAGGATTGCCAAAGGATGGGCATATTTCAACTGCTTATGACATCTCAATAATGTCTAGAGAATTACTTAAACATCCTAAAATTCTAAAATATACTGGTACTTATATGGAAACCATATCAGAAGGAAGAAAAAGTCCTATTGAACTAGTTAATCATAACAAGTTGGTAAGATTTTTTAATGGATGTGATGGACTAAAAACTGGATACACACAAGAGGCTAAATATTGTATATCAGCTACAGCAGTTAAAAATAATGTTAGGATGCTATCAATAATTATGGGAGCACCAACATATAAAGTAAGAAATAAAGATGCATCCAATCTTATGAATTATGGTTTTTCAAAATTTGAGTTTAAGAACATAGTAAAAAAAGGTGAAGAGGTAGAAAAAATTGTATTTAATAAAAAGGGCGATAAATTTTTAATTGCTCGAGCTAAAGAAGAGTTTTCAATACCTGTAGAAAGAGGACAGGAAACCAAGATTGAAAAGAAAATAGTTATAGATAAAAGTAAAAAGCAATATAAGAGAGGAGAAATTATAGGTCACTGTGATGTTTTAATGGATGGAAAACCTATAGGGAAAATAGAAATCTATTCAGATAGAGATTTAAAAGCAGGCAACTTCCTTAACAATTTAAAAGATAATTTAAGTAAAATTTTTGATAATTCAATTTAAAACCTTTATTCCCTTACTTTATTATTTAATAAAGTAAGGGAATTTTTAATAGTACTAAAAGTTTATTTCTTGAAGTAACTCATGGTTAAATGATATAATTAATATGTTTTTATTCTATAACTATAGTTTTTAGTTTTAAAATTCATTTAATAAATTAAATTTCAATTTATTAAAATAAAATTTGGAGAGATTTACATGTCTATTAGTATTAAAATAGAAAATTTTGAAGGACCTTTTGATCTTTTACTACACCTTATTAAAAAAAATCAAATGAACATTTATGAGGTTAAAATTTCTGAGATTACTTATCAATATATTTCATACTTAAAAGCTATGGAAGAAATGGATCTTGAAGTTGCCTCAGAATTTGTAGTTATAGCAGCTACTCTTTTAGAAATAAAGTCAAAAGAATTATTGCCTAAAGTGACCATAGATGATGAGGAGGAGTCCAATGAGGCAGATTCAAAAGAAGAATTAATAGAGAAGTTAATTCAATATAAGAAATTTAAAGAAGTTGCTAAATTTTTAAGTAAAAAAGAAAATAATGAGGGAGTAGTATATTCTAAACCTGCTGAAATAATAGAAGAGGATAAGGTCTTAGATTTAAAAGAACTTTTAAAGAATATAACTTTATTAAAACTATATAATATTTTTAACGAAATTATAAATAATTATTATAGTAAACAAAATCTTGGAAATAGAATACCCAAGAGAATATCTATAGATAAGTATAAGATAGAAGATAAGATGGATTATCTTCAGCATATATTCAGACAACAAAAAAGAGGCTATTTTTCAGATATTGTTTTTCAATGTGAAAGCAAGGTAGAGGTTATTGTAACCTTTTTAGCAATGCTAGAATTAATACGATTAAAAAGAATAAAAGTAATTCAAGAAAATAATTTTACAGAAATATATATGGAAGAGGTGGAACAAGTTGATAAATAATGAAGAACAAATAGAAATAGAAGCCATACATGATAGTGCTAGATATTTTTCCATAATTGAATCTATATTATTTGTTTCAGGCGATCCTCTAAGTATAGAAATTATTGCAGATATAATTCAGTGTAGTAAGGAGTTTGCAATTAAGGTAATGCAAAACATGATGGAGAGTTATGAAGAGCATAGTAGAGGAATTAAGGTTATAAAACTTCAAGATACATATCAGTTAGTTACCAAAGGCGAAAACTCACAATATATACAAAAACTATTAAAAACAAATACAAGACAATCATTATCTCAAGCAGCATTAGAGGTTTTATCCATAATAGCATACAAACAACCTATTACCAGAATTGAAATTGATGAAGTAAGAGGAGTAAAAAGTGATCGTGCCCTTGCTACTCTTCAAGAAAAAGGTTTAATTAAGGAAAATGGTCGTAAGGATATGCCAGGTAGACCTATATTATACAGTACTACTACAGAGTTCTTGAAGTATTTTGAATTAGAGGGATTGAATGAATTACCTAATATGGAAGACATAGCATTTGATTTAGAATCTTAAAATTGCCCGTAATAAATTCTTATTACGGGCAATTTTTTAATCATTATCTATGTTTTCCTTATTGCTTTGAGATTTATGACATTTTTTATCTTGCTCTTTATTTTTGCACATATCTTTTATAATTTCTAAAAATTGAGGAACAGAATCAATCAGTCTATCAGCTGTAGTTTCAGAATTTAGGGATACCATTCTGCATTTATCTCCTTTAATAACTAAAAAAGCTACAGGTTTTACAGATAAACCAGCACCAGAACCACCCCCAAAAGGGAAATCCTCACCTTTATTTTCTTCTCCTTGAGAATTTGGAATATCTGTTCCTGCAGAAGCAAATCCCATAGAAACTTTTGAAACTGGAATTACAGTACTTCCATCAGCAGTTTTAAAAGCATCACCTACAATAGTATTCACATCTACAAGGGTTCTAAGACTTTCCATAGTGTTTTGCAATAAGTTATCAATTGGATGATTATTTGACATTTTAAGTCCTCCTAACTTTATCTTTCTTAGAGCTTATATATAATTTTACTAATATATATATAATTTTTACTAAATTCAAGTAAATTATACCTTTAATCTTTATATCTAATTTTTCAGTATTATACTCTGGTGTTACTTTAATAACTAAGGGTTTTAAAATCACATACTTTGACAAATAAGTTAAAAGTATATTTAAACTACCATAAATAATTCCATAGAAAATAGCAGTCTCAAAAGCATCATCTAGACTATAATTAACAGATATATTAAAATTAAGTTTTGTTTTCTTTTTATTTTTTGAAGAAGATGATTTAGCTTTTGCAATATTACTAAGCTTAAATTTAGAACTCTTTATAGATTCACTAAGGCTTTCAATTATGGGTTTATTTTTAAAGCTTTTATTTTTTATATTAAAATTATAAACATATATATTTAATTCTTTTTCTATAAATAGGATATATATTTTTAAAGGTACAGGGAAAAATAAAATAAGACATAGAATTATTCCTATTATAATTAAGTATTTCATAATTTCCTCCAGACTTTTCTTAACCTTTTAGTTATTATATCCAATTATTCCTTTTTTATAAGAGAATAAATAATTTATTGTGAAGGGATGATAGTATGAATAAAAATATTTATAAAAGTTTTTTACTTGCTAGCATAATTATATTGAATTTGGTCTTTAATGTAGGTTTTGTTTACGGAAAAGAAATAAACAAAAATATCCATGTAAATGCCAGAAGTGCCATAGCCTTAGACAAGGAAACAGGTGTGGTTTTATATGAAAAAAATGCATATGAGGTAATACCAATGGCAAGCACAACAAAGATTCTTACAGCTCTAGTTGCTATAAATTATGGTGAATTAGATAAAGAATTTACAATCTCTAAAAGAGCAGATAAAATACACGGTTCTACCATAAAATATAAAGAGGGAGAAAAGGTTACTTTAAGAGAATTATTGTATGGATTAATGTTTAAATCAGGAAACGATGCAGCAATTGCTATTGCGGAGGGAATATCAGGTTCTGTAGAAGAATTTTTAAAGCTTATGAATGAAGAAGCTTTAAGATTAGGAGCGACTAATACTCATTTTGAATCTCCACATGGATTGGATAGCGATAACCATTATACAACAGCTTATGATTTAGCACTAATAACTGCAGCAGCAAAAAGAAATAAAGTTTTTGATGATATAGTTAAAAGCAAAGAAATTACTAAAGAAAAACATGAATTCACAAGAGACTATAATAATATAAATAAGTTACTATATAGTATTCCTGATTGTACAGGAGTTAAAACAGGTTATACAGGGAAAGCAGGTAAATGTCTAGTTTCTTCCTTTGATGTAAATGGAAGAGAAGTTATTGTAGTAACATTAAATTGTTCTGCAAGGTGGCAAGAGAGTAAGAAAATTTATGAATATGTAAAAGGAAACTTTAAAGAAGTAACTTTAAAAAATAAGGGTGATATTGTAGGAGAAGTAAAGGATAAAAAGGGCAAGGTAATTCCTATATATGTTAATGAAGATATAAAGTTACCAATAAAAAATGGAGAAAACTTTAATTGTAAATTAGAGATAAATGAATTTAATTTAAAAGATACAAAAGTTCATAAGGACTCTTTTATAGGGGAATTAAGGGTGTTAAAGGGAGATAAAGAAATTTATTCTTATCCAGTTTTTAACAAAGATGAAATACTTAATGAAAAAACTTTTATGGAAAAACTAAAGAGTGGGTTTTAAACTTAAAAGTATAATTTTTAAATATAACTTATATTTAGTTATGATATTAAACTTAAATTAGGCAAGAATGTCTTTAATAAGAACATTCTTGCCTAAGTTTTTTTCTATGCAGTTTTTAATTTATATAGGTAAAAATAAAAAAGTTAATAACTTAAATAAGCTTCTCTGAAAATATATTTGTAAGCTCTAGTTTTTCTATCCTATTTTTTATTTCTTCTACGTCTGTAGTGTAAAGTCCAAACTCCTTCATTCTATCAAAGTATACTGAACCTGCAAAGGTGTATCTACTCTTCTTGTCATTTTTTTGAAGTAGCCTATAGTTTGCATAGGATATAATATCACCTATACAGCTTTCTTTAGGTATAGCTAAAAGTGCTTTATTAGCCAAGTATCTTGCTGCGTTATGCCCAGCTAATGAACCAGTACAAATAGCTTCTGCTAGACATAACAAATCGCAACTTTTGTCCAAGATTAACCATGTTAGAAGGTTCCAGTGGGGAACCTATTTTTTTTTATGTGCTCCCCACAGCTTAACATCTATATTTCCAGTATCTCCACTCCATGTAACTTTATCTAATACAGAACTTAGTAAGAATTTTTTGTGTTCAATATCTTCTGTTTCATCTATTAATTGTGAAAAATTCTGTAATTGGTTTATTATAAAATCAATGTTAATATCAACTTTTTTATTTTTTTCAGTTCTTGAAGTGATAACACTGAGTTTTTCTTTTATTTCATTTAATTCACTTTCATTCTTTTCAATTTCATCAATTATATATTTTGCCGCAGTAGAAGAGGAATTCTGGGATAACTGCTTTACTAAGTTTTCTATAGCTGTCTCCTTAACTTTTAAAGAACTATTAAGAAGATCTAATTCATTAGAATTATCTATTTGTGATGCAACTTCTTCTTTCGCTTTAGATAGTTCCTTAACAAGTAATCCGTTGTCTTTAGTTACTTTTTTTAGTTCATTTATAACTGCTTTTTCTACATCAATAGTTCTAACATTTTCATTATTGCATCTGGTCCCTTTAGAAGCTATTTTCATAGAACATGCATAGTAAAACCTTGTATTGCCTTCCTTATCTTTAGAACCATGTATAACAGTCATAGGAGAGTTACATTTATCACACCTTATTAACCCAGTTAAAAGAGCATTATGAGTTTTGCCTAGTCTAGGTGCTTTTGTTTTGTTGGCTTTTAGTGTAGATTGTATTTCTAGCCATTTGTCTGCTTCTATTATCCCCTCATGCTTAGCTATAGCTGCTATCCATTCTGTAGTATCTCTATATTGATTTTGTCCCTTCTTTTTATTATAAGTTAAAATCCCATGCTTGCCATCAGGAGTTCCAACACATGTTATTTTTAATCTTTCTAGATACTCAAAAACTTTTTCATCTGCCTTTACATAAGTAGGGTTTTGAAGTAAATCTGATACTGCTCTAACGTTCCATTCAGCTCCTAACTTAGTTTTATATTTATGTTCTAAAAGCCATTGTGTAACTTTTCTAAGGGATTTCAATTCAGAGTACTTCTTATAAATTAACGTAACTAATTTAAGCTCATCACTAATTGGAGACAATTTATACATTGTTCTTTCTTTATACTCTTGATCCATGTAGATTATTTGTTCACTTTCAAACCCTAATGGGGTTTGGCCACCTAACCATCTACCGGATTTAGCAAGTTCGAGCATATTATCTCTAACACGTTCAGCAATAGTTTCTCTTTCTAATTGCGCAAAGACAGAGGCTATAAAGACCATTGCTTTACCCATTGGCGTGGAGGTATCAAACTGTTCTTTAATAGATACAAAGCTTACATTATTACTTTCAAGAAGCTCAAGGGTAGAAGAAAAGTCTGCTACATTTCTACTTATACGATCTAATCTATAACATATAAGTATATCAAAGTTCTTTTTCTTAACATCTTTAAGTAGCTCTTGGAACTTAGGTCTATTAGTATTCCCTCCTGAAAAACCTTCATCTTCATAAATTTTAAATTCATATTTTTCTTCAGGGAAGTTTCTTTTTATATACTCTTTACACATCTGCACTTGATTTTCTATGCTTTCGCCCTTACCTGTAAACTTAGATTTCCTAGAATATATTGCTACAATCATTATTTATCCCCCAAATCACATAAACATTTATATTTTTTAGTACAATATTTACACTCTATTGTACAACGTATTAGCAATCTAGGGCAAACATTCAATTCATGTGCAATTTTAAATAGCATACGTATTGTAGGGCTTTTCTCTTCTCTTTCAATTGCAGATAAATAACTTTGGCTAACTCCAATTTTTTTAGCAAGTTTATTTTGGCTTAATGTTTTTTTCTCTCTGTATTTTTTTATATTTACCTTTTGTTGCATTTTGTATCCTTTCTATAACCTATCTTTTAGATTATAACTTAATTTCAAATATAAATAATTATAAATATATTACATAAAGATACATTATATGTTAATTAGGTTATAAGAAGTCGAGCACTAGCTCGGACAGAGCTAACTTTTTGTTATACAATTAAATTATAATCTATGTGAAAATTTTGTTTAATGTAGTTGAATTTTGGATTAATATATGATATTATCTAACTTGTAGTTTTAAAACATTATAAAATACACAACGAGGTTTTTACATAGTTTAATACATAATAAAAAAATGCATACTGTTGACTTTAGGCAATATTGATTAAAGTTTCGTAAGTATTTTTTGAATTATGCTATGTAAAGACCTTGTTTTTAACCTTTATATCGAACATAAGTTCGGAAAATGCATTTTAATACCTAAGGGGATATAATATAATATCAACTGAAAATACAGGAGGGGTTATATGGATAAATGTCTAAGGGATATCATAGAATTAATTAGGGGGAATGAAAACTTAATCGAAATAGAAGTTCTCAGTGAATATATAAAATATGAATTAGAAAAAAAGAAGACTACTCTTGAGACGTAGTCTTCTTTCTGTTTTTAATATACATATTTATTGCTGATTTTATAATATTCATTGTGTCTTCATTCCAGTTATCTTCATTTAAAGCCCCAGTATCTATTAAAGCATTTAATATAGATAGAGTAGTTTCAGCTGCAGAACGGTCTTCTTTTGATTCTAAGTTGTTATAGTTTTCTTTAAGAACTTTTAAAGCATAATTTAATAATAAATTTTCGTCTATACCTTCTTTTTCATTATCGAATAATTTATTTAAAGCCTTTGATGTGTGTCCAGTCCCATCAAATAAACTTGATTCCAATCTATTTCTTACATCTGTATTACCTAATAAGTAATCGACAGTACAATCAAATATTTTAGCCAATTCATTTAATATTGGAGGCTCAGGTAAGTTAGTCCCATTTTCCCATTTACTAACTGATTGTTTAGTAACATGAACTTTCTCTCCTAGTTGTTCTTGTGTCAACTTTAAATTTCTTCTTTCGTTTTTTATTCTGTCTCCAGTTATACTCATTGAATCACCCCATTTCTTTCACTACATAATATTATAAACTATTAGTTGACTATATAAAACAAAGTCACTTTTAAATATACTTTTTATTAAAAACAAGAATAATTTTATTGAAAATGATTAAAATACTATTGACAGTAACTTTAAAGTTGACTATAATAAAACCATAGTTAGTCAACTACAAGGTGACATCATGAGTGGAGGTGAAATTATGTCAAACGTTATAAGAGCTTTAAGAACCTTAAAAGGTATAAATCAAGAAGAGATATCTAAACGCATGAAGATGGGTATCTCTACCTACAATTTAAAAGAAAATAATCCAGACTTATTTACAGTAGCAGAAGCAAAAAAATTAATAGAAATACTGGATGCACCTTATAGTATTTTTTTTGAAAAGGAAGTCAACTTAAAAGTTACTATGTAACATTAGTTTATGTAGAATTAAAAAAATTAAATTAGTGAACAAAAGGGGGCTTTGGAATTATCACACTTATCAATATAAATCATATATTAAAAAATAGAGAGTAATTTCGAGAGGAGGAGAACATTGGCTAGAAAAAGCAAAGTTAAGACTGTTACAGTTCATTATACTACACCAGAAAATGAAGAAGAATTTGAAAACAGAAAAGCAAAGGCAATAGCCAAGGTTCTTGCGAAGACATTACCTCTAGAAGAAATTGATAAGCTTATAGAGTTTTATAAAAAGGAGGGATAACGTGAATAAACACTTGATAGTATGTGATGAATTAGAAGCAGTGCAAAGCTTTAATGTTAAACCCAATTTATATGTTTCACTAAATGGAGTTATTTTTAAAAGCGGTGTAGTTTCCAGTGTAGAATTCGTAAAACATAGGTTTTCAGATAGAGATCGTATTTTTATAAATCTTTATATGGGGCAAATAGAAGTATGCACTGTAATAGCAACAGATAATTATGTTATCGAAGAAGATGATTCAATCAATACACTTAGGATTAGAAAGGTAAACTAGGGGATAGAAATCAATAAAAAATAGGAGACAAAAAGCATAAGTGAAATGCTACAGGAGGAATAATATGAAAGAGTGGTATAAATGCCCTACATGCGGGCAAAAAATGCTAATGATAAATCCTTCTAAAAAGATAGAAGGTGTCTACATTAAATGTAAAAAGTGTAGACAGGAAATAGAAGTTAAAAACGAGCCAAAGTCAGAGCCAACAGCTTAGGTTGTTTTATGAGCCAGAACTAGAGCCAACTATTTTATACATTTATTTGTATATATAGTTGGTTTTTTGTTTTTGTTAGGCTAAACAGCCTTTTTTAAAAAAATACTTTTCTTAAAAAAGAAAACACTTTCTCAATATATTCTATGCAAGCGAGTTGAGAAAGTTGACTAAATAAAAAAAATAAGGTGATTAAAATGACACAAGCACAGCTTTTAGAACAAAGAGTTAGGGAATTAAGAAGAAAAATTCTTCACACTCATGATAAAGGGACTAGAGAGATATATAAAAGCCACATTAATTTTTTACAAAGTGAAAAGGAGAGGATCTTATGTCAAACCAAATAGCCAAATTAGGAGACGGAGAAGTATTTATAAAGCAAACCCCGTCAGGTGGAATTAAGGCTGTTAGGGCTAAGTTAAAGCTTCATGAAAAGCAAGGCCACATAGCAGTTATACAGGGTAAAGCAATGATTACCGCTGCAGGTTATAACGAAATGAATAAGTTTGCAGGTGTAAGTATTATAACTCCTGAAAAACTTACTTTACCTGATGGAACAGTAGTTGTTAATCCTTATCCAATTATAGATAAAGAAAGTGGATCCATAAGCAAAGTTTGGGTAAAAAAAATAGCCATAGGATACAGCCCTATAGGTAACTTAGTCCTAACAAGTTCAACACTACTTTATGACATACAAATGTATCTTATACAGGACTTAATGGGAAAGGTCCAATATAACAAAAGTTGTGGGAAAGTATGTATGGAAACTTCATTAACGGAAGAAGAAAAAAGAAGAGGTGCTTTTTACAGAATAGAAGGTCCTTTAGGAATTTGGGTAAATCCTGAAGACAAAGAGGTGCTTAAAGCTATTAGCACTTATATAAACAACAAATTATTTGCAGAAAGAAAAGCACAAACCATAGCAGAAAGAAACGTCCTAAAAAAACACCCATCATTAAGTCAGGTTTATGTAGAAACTACAGGTCCAGATAAAAACCATGTTGGAATGGTTGATGTTTATGGTTGGACACATGACCTTACTAGAGAGGATCTTCTTAAACTTGCAAAGATAGCTGAAGAAGGTAAGAATATTGAAAATTACAAAGGAACAAAAGTAGATATTATAGATGCAAATGTAATAGATGAAATTCAAGAAGAAGATTTATACACATCAAGAGATGAAGAAGAAATTACCCCAGAATTACCTGAAAGCACAGGGTCTCAACCAATGCAACATATAGATATCCAGGAAAGGGAAAAGGTAGAGGTTTCAAATAAGCAAGAGAAAGAAAGAGAGAATCAACTACGAATGGGATTAGAAGAAAGCAAGAACATTCTAGGTGATGAAGAGTTTGATAAGGTAATTCAAGAGAATTTCAGAAAGCCACTTGAAGACTTAACAGTAGGTCAACTTGAAATGGCTAAGGCACTTATAAATTCAAAATTAGATAGTGAGGTGTTTTAGATGATAAAAGGAATAGTAATGGAGAATATCAAAGGTCAAAACCTTGTGCAGGAGCTTACAGGTAAAGACATAATCATAGGTTCAAATGGAGTAGGTAAAACTACAAGGCTTCAAGCTTTAGGAGTTGCACTTTTAGGTTATGTTCCAGGTCAAGGTAAGAAATCAGATGAAACCTTTAAGTTGTCTAATGCAGATAGCATGGTGGTTGGACTTAATACAGAAGATTTTAATTTCACTAGAGAGTTTAAGAGAAAGGTAACTAAAAGTAAAGATGGTTCAACTAAAGAAAGTATTCAGCAATCTTTAAATGTTAGCCCTTCAAAAGGTGAAACTAAAATAGCTGAAAAGGAAGCTAGGATACTTTCTGAATTAGGAAGTTTACCAGTAATGCTAGATTTTAATGAATTTCTAAGTTTATCAGATAGCAAAAGAAGAGAGTTTATATATAACTTAGCAGGATTTAATTCAGATAAATGGACTAAAGACAAAGTTAAGGATTATCTACAAAATAATCTTCTAACTACAGAATTAGAGGTTAATAGTCCAGAACAATATGAGCTTATGGAAACAATTATTACAGATGTTTTGAAGGAGTATCCTGAAAAATATGATATTACATCAGGACTTCAAAGCATGATTGATTGGACTAAAACTAAATTAAGTTACTGGAATGATGAAAAGAAAAGAGCTACTGCTGCAGTACAAAAACTTGGAGAATTAAAAAATAAATTAAGTGATACAGATAGAAACCTTAAATCAAATAAAGAAGAAATAGAAAAGCTTCAAGCAGAGCTTGTAAAGGTAGAAAAACAGATAAGTGAAGATACTCAAAAGAAAAAGAATATAGATGCAAGGTTAGAGAAAATAGAGCAGCTTAAACAAGCTATAGCTGATGAACAGCTTAAAGAATGTTCTATAAAAGTAGCTGAAACTGAAAATAAAATAAAAGAGTTTAAGGCACAAATTAAGCAAGTTGACAATTCAGAAAAACTACAGACATTAGACCTGAAGTTAAACCAAAAAAGAAATGACTTAAAGAAATTAACAAATGACATGAATGAAGTAAAAGAAAATGGACTTAAGGTTAAGGCTGAAATATCTACAAGTACAGACTTAGTAAACAAGGTTAAAAAAGTTGGTGGTAAGTGTGTACTAGATCCCAAAATAGCTTGCAATAAAGACTTTAGTAAATTTGTAGCTTATACAGAAGGTCAAAACAAAACTAAGGAAATGCAAAGACAAATACTTGCTGACACATATAAAGAGTTAGACCAAAAATATAAAGCTATTGAAGAAGAGATTAATAAGCTTCAGGAAGAAAGTAAAAAGCTATCTACAGAAGAGTTGCAGGCTAATAGAAATAATAACTCTATAAATGCAGAAATAAACAAGTTAGAAAATTTATTAAATCAAGCTAAGTCATTTGATACTTTACAAACTGAAAAGATAGCTAGATTAAAAGAGGAATTAAGTAAGCTTCAAAATGAACCAGTAGATCCTATAGCACCAATTGACATTTTAGAAAAACAGGCAGAAGGCATTAGAAACAATATAGGCTCCTTGAAAACTAAAATAGATGAACAGGAAAAAGCTAAAACAACTCTATCTAACCTTAAATCAAGCATGATAGATAGTAAGACAGCAGAGTACAACTATATTAACTTTAAGTCTTTAGATGAAACCTTAGGAGCAAAAGGACTTCAAGGGGAATTAGTTAAGGAAACTTTAGAGCCTATACAAGTAGATATTCAAGGCAATTTAAGTGCAATGGGAATAGAAAATGAATTTTATTTTACAACTGAAACTGCTGGAGGAAAAGAAGTATTCCAGTTTGGTTGGAAAGATAAGTTTGGAGATAAAAGAAACTTTGATGCACTAAGTACAGGACAACAGATGATATTACTTATAGCAATGCTTACAACATTTATAGAGAAGGCTAATCCTAAGTGCAAAATACTTGCTATAGATAATATTGAAAACCTTGATAGTGACAACTTTAAAAGAGTTATAGAAGGACTAAACAAGATATGTAATAAGCTAGATAACATTATTTTAAGTGGTGTTATTGGTGTTACAGAAGTTGAGGGATTTAAAGTTTGGGACTTAAACAATAATTAGGAAGTGATACCTTGAATATTGGAGATAAAATAAAGCATTTAAGAAAAGAAAAAGGGTTAACTCAACAAGAATTGGCGATCAGATGCGAACTATCTAAAAATGCTATATGGAATTATGAAAACAATAAAAGAAACCCCAATATTGAAACATTAACTAAAATAGCTCAAGCTCTTGGAGTTGATATTAACAAGTTATGTAACTATGAAAAGAATAATAGCATAGGAGAAAAAATTAAAGAGTATAGAAAACTTTCAAAATTAACCCAAGAACAATTAGCCAAAATAGCTGGAATTTCAGCCTCTTATTTACAACAACTAGAGTTAGAGCAAAAGGGAAACCCAAGTATAGAAACTTTAACTAAAATAGCGAAAGCTTTAAATATACCCATAAGCAAAATAATGGGAGAAAACCCTAAAGAGATAGATTTATCCAGTATACAGACTAAAGACTTAATAGAGGAATTAAACAAAAGAACAGATTTTGAAATAACCTTAGAGGTAAAGTGAGGTGAATAAACATGACTAAAACCTATGAAGTTGATGGAATAGAATACACAGCTTCAAACCATAGAATGAGATACAATCCAGAGTTTCATGAAAACCACGGTAAACCATTTACAAAAGATGATTTGATATATATGTGTTCAATGTGGGATTCAATGAAAAAAGCTGATATAGCAATGGCATTAGGTAAAACTCATGGAACTGTTCTTGCTAAAGTTTATGAATTAAGAAAAAAGAAATTATTTGATTATTATAAAAAGTTAGGAAGTGAGTAAATGCTTAATGAAGCTCAAATAAAAGCGGTAGAAAGTGAAAGCGAAGTAATACTTTGCTTAGCAGGAGCAGGCACAGGGAAAACAAGTACTTTAACTAGCAGAATAGCTCATTTATACAACAATAGAGTAGGTTGTAGCAGTATGTTAGCCTTAACATTTACTAGACTTGCAGGTAAGGAAATGAAGGAAAGAGTTATAAAACTCATAGGATCAGAAGGAGAAAATTTATTTTGTAATACCTTCCATGCATTTTGTGTAAAGGTCCTAAAAGAATATGGATATCTCCTAGGGTATGATAAAGAATTTACTATCTATGACCAGGAAGATAGAGAAGCGATAATCTCTAAGATCATTGAAGAATTTAGTTATGGTAAATATACAAACACTAAAGCAGTTTTAGCAGTGCTTGATGGTAGTAGGGAACTAGATTGTGGAGAAGAGGAACAGGCAATTAACGAATATTACTGGGTGCTTAAAAGAAATAATGCATTGGATTTAGATATGTTGCTTACTGAAACTTTAAAACTTCTTACAGAGCATACAGAGGTTCAACAGAATTATAGCAGTCAATATGAATATATGTTTGTTGATGAATTTCAAGATACAAATGATATACAAATGCAGATTATAAAAGCTCTAAATCCTAGAAATTTATTTGTAGTAGGTGATGATTTTCAAAATATTTACACATGGAGGGGGGCTAAACCAGAGTATATCATTAATTTTGAAAAATATTATCCTAACTGTGAAATCATAAAACTTGAAGATAATTACAGAAGTACAGAAGCAATTATTACTGCAGCTAATAATCTTATAGCTCACAATGAAAATCAAACTAAGAAAGTCTTAAAAGCTAATAAAACTGGTGCTGAAATAGAATACATTGAAGCTGAAAACATAGCAAATGAAGTAAATGTTATAGCAGGAAAGATACTTGAAGATAGTCAGTATTCAAATTATGCAATATTGACTAGGACAAATAAACAAATGGAACCTTTTATTCAAACATTTAAAGCTTTCAATATTCCATACCAGGTATTAAGCAATAAAGAGGATCCATTAAAAAAATATGATGTAAGAATGATTTTAAGCATTTTAGAAGTGGTTTTAAACCCTCAAGATGATAATACTCTAAGGAAGGTAATAAACTTCCCTACAAAGAGATTAAATGCACTTAAAATGCAAGAATTAGAGAAAATAATGGTAGACGAAAGCATTGATTTCATGGAAGCACTAGAAGGTATAGAAGAGGTTCAGGAGCTTATGCAGAGATTAGATTCAATACACACTTATATAACAGAAGAGTGTTCAGAAGCTTCTAAAGCATTTAATATAGCTGCATGGAAATTAGAAATCCCATTAAAGTATTCAAAAGAAAATAGAACAAACAAAATACAAGAAATAGAGTTAGCTTTAAATGTTATAGGGAGATGGGAAAACATTCAAAGAGATTTAGGAGAAAGCACAGATATATCAGCATTTTTAAAATGGATACACATGAAGGATATACAAGAGAAATTAATGGAGCAAAGGGATGCAGTAAAAATTATGACAGTGCATGGCTCCAAAGGATTGGAATTCCCCACAGTATTTGTAGCAGGCATGAACCAAAATGTATTTCCTTCAAAACGTGGAGATTTAGAAGAAGAGAGAAGGCTTTTCTACGTAGCAATTACTAGGGCAAAAGAAAAATTATATATCACTAGATCCAAGAAAACCTTGAATTGGGGTGGTGATGAAGTACCTATAGAAGAAAGCCAATTCATAAGTGAAATGTTTAAGGAGGGTTAAAGATGATAAACAAGGATTTTAACACAAGGATAACAACAGAGATTACAGAGATAACTTTTGATAAAGAAGAAGCTGTAACAAGTGCAAGATTAAAAACAGAAGAGGGATTAAGCAATTTAAAAAAGTTTGTGTTAATTGACATAAGTAATCCACTTGAAAATGAGATTATATTATACAACTTAAGAGAAGGCGATAAAGAAAAAGCTTGTGAGTTACTAGAGAAAACATTATTTGATGAACCTTCTTACAGTGAATTAGATTCATTGTGTGATAGTTTAAAATCTGAAAACGAAGAGTTGAAAGCTGAAATAGAAGAACTGAAAGAAACTATTCAGCTAAGGGATAAAAGATGGGTATAAAAAATACACCCTGTAGCGAGGGTGCACTTTAAAAGTAACAGTTTGGGTACAGAGCTTAGAGCTCTTACCCTCATTATACAAAATTATTACGGTTTAGTATATGCCGAGGGGGAATTTTTATGTGTAAATCTAAGAAAAAAATCAAAAGAATAATTCTTACATGGTTAATGCGAACAGTTACAATAGCAGTATTTTGGGGAGGTTTTATTGCAGTAGCATTAATCATCTATGGATAACAAAGGAGGGCTTATAATGGCTTTGATTAGACAGAAGAACAATCTAACTAAAGATGAAATAGCCGAATTAATGGGGTTGGTAACAGAATGAAATATACAGTGCATGGATTCAGTCAACCCAAAGCTGTAGAACTTGACTTAGACATGAATGACCTTGCTATATTAAGATATTTTGTAGATTTTAAGGATAGCGGGAAGATGTATTCTGAAATTATAGACGGCAAGACATATTACTGGCTCAAATATGAAGGAGTAATAGAGCAATTACCAACATTAAAACTAAAAAAAGATGCTATATATAGAAGAATTAAAAAAATGTGTTCATTAGGGATACTTGAACATAAAACAATAAAAAGAAAAGGCGTATATTCCTTTTATACATTAGGTCCTAGATATATAGAAATGGTATCGGATTTAAATCCGAATGACTTGTCCAAAAATACACCTGTCGGATTTAAAACCGAATGGGGTTCGGATTTAAAACCGGAAGGGTACGGATTTAAAACCGGAACAAATAATTCTTCTATTAATAATTCATCTAATAATGTTATTATAGAAAACCTACAGGAAATAATTGACTACTACTGCTCTAAGGCTTTAATTTTAGAAACTAACATGAAACCAGCTGAGATTCAAGCAGCTATAAAAATAGTAGAAGACAAGATGCCAATTAACATAGTTAAGCAAGGTATAGACATAGCATTTAAAAACTTTAAGCCTAACTTTGAAGGTGATAAAATTAAGACTTTTAAATATTGTGTACCAGTAATAAGAAGCTTATGGGCAAAAGAAATTGTAAAGAAAGAAGGTGCGAAAGGTGGAGCAGATAGGAACAACTCTGGAGAGGAACTTAGACAACAAGGAATTGGAATATAAGTTAAAGACTTGTCCTAAATGTGGGGAACCTATAAATAAAAAAATTGAAATTTTAAATAAACCAATGATAGTACCAGTAATGTGCAGTTGCAGAAAAAAAGAGCTTAAAGAAAAAGAGATAAGAGAACAAAATCGAGAAAAGCAGATAAGAGTTAAACAGATTATAAATAACAGCTTAATGGATCAGAAGTTTAAAAACAGTACCTTTGAGAATTGGGATTTTACTAAGGGAACTAAAAAAATGTATGAAGTAGGCAATAAGTATGCAGATAGGTTTCAAGAAATGAAAAAAGAATCATTAGGACTTTTAATATACGGAGAACCAGGCAATGGAAAAACATATACTGCAGCATGTATATCAAATGCATTAATAGATAAGATGGTCCCAGTAATATGCGTGAGTATAAATGCTCTTTTAGAACGAATAAAAGAAACTTACAACAGGTTTGGGAATGAAGGGGAAGATACAGTTTTGAGGAGCTTATCAAATGCAGACTTGCTAATAATAGATGACTTGGGGACAGAACAGGATACAATTTGGTCTAGACCTAAAATTTATAACATTTTAGACAGCAGATATAGAAACAGCTTGCCACTTATAATTACAACTAATTTACCATTGAGGGAATTGGAAAATAGGTATGAGAAAAGGACTTATGACAGGCTTTTAGAGATGTGTACTCCAGTATTAAATGACGGCAAGAGCATAAGAGTAGAAAAAGCTAAAGAGAAAACAAGGATACTGAAAGAGTTATTAGATTAAAAAACTGGGGGGATTAAAAATCAATAAGCTTAAAAAAGAATTGTATAAAAGCATTTATAAATATGGCTTAACACATAGCAAAACAGTGTGCTTAAGTCAAACATTAGATACATTCGTAGTTAAAAAACAATTAGGGGGAGAAAAAAATGGAAGTTGAATAAAAGGCAAGATGAAATAATGAAGCTTCAAAGGGAAGAAGAGCTTCTAAGGTCTTATATGTTATCAGAGGAGATAATAGATAAGACAGTAGGAAAAGCTATGGCGATTCTTAAGGCAGATAACCGAACAGGGGTAGAAAGCATAAGAAAGCTTAATGAAATCATAGAGGTGATGAAATGCTCACAGCAATAGCAATTATAACCTTTTTAGCAATTATAAAAGCATTCATAGATTTAATTGTGCGAGGTGAGGAAGATGGAGAATAAGCTAACACCTTATGATCACATGCTTGAAACAGTAAAGCTTTTAGAAAGAAGGAAGAAGGCTAGAAAAAAAGCAGAGAAGGAAGCTGAGGAACATTCCATAGACAATACGTATAGAGTTAAAAGTCAATTATATCATTCACGAATAAATAAGCTTAGTAGGTATTAGGGGGGGAGAAGATAGTGAAACTTAAACATATAAGCAACATAAAGTGGATAGGCGGTAAACATGGAAAAGAAGAAAAGTACCTGGAACTTATGCCAGACCATAAAATATTTGTGGATTGTTTCTTTGGATGCGGAGCAGTACCTTTTTATAAAGAAACAGTTAGTCCTGTAAAACTTACGGTAGTAAATGATATAAACGATAGGCTTATAAATTATATGATGGTCCTTAAAGATAATCCGGAAAGGTTATATAAAGAATGCAGCTCATTACCCTATAGTGAAAGTTTATTTGAAAAATGGAAGTGGGAGCCATGGCCGGAAGATAAATTAGAATCAGCAGTAAGATTTTATTATCTTATGAGGGTTTGTTTTGGTGGAGGAGGTCACAAATATAAAAATGGTATAGGATTATCCAAAACACAAAATAAGGCCAAGCAATTAATTACTGCAACAGAACTTATTCCTAAGATGGCCGGACTAATAAAAAACTGGAATATATTAAACAGAGATTTTGAAGAAGTAATAAAGTTTTATGATACAAAAGATACATTATTTTTCTTAGATCCACCTTATCATTCACATGAGGATATGTACTATGGAGGATTTGAAGAGAAGGACCATATAAGGTTAAAGAAAAGGTTAGATAAGATAAAAGGCAAAGCAATGGTTTGTTATTATAGTAGTCCATTAATTGATGAATTATATCAAGATTGGTATATGGTGAAATACAGTACGGCCAGCCAAATAAAAAATAGAGCTGCGGGAGATAAGTGTCCTGTTAGGAATGAATTAATTTTAATGAATTATGAACCACCTGCAGAGCAATTAAAATTAATTTAAGAGGTTAGAAGTATGAAACAGGAAATAGAAAGTTATTTTAAAGAAAAATATGAAAAAGCAAGTTTTAGAGTAGTACCTGGACATTGGCCAGATTTTAAATCAAAAGATGAAGTTGATAAGTGGTTTAAGAGTATGGAATTGTTAGATGAATATTTCGAGGAGGATAAATAAACATGAAAGAGTTTTATGGGAGCGTAAGTTTATCTGCGAGAGTTAGTTTTACTATTGAAGCAAAGGATAAAGAAACAGCAGAAGATATTGTATTTGAAGATATGGAAGGATTAGAAATTGCTTTAAAAGATGGGAGTAAGGTAGAAATATCTGAAATTAATTGGGAATTAATTAATGAAGCTAGAAGAGGAAATGTAAGAGAACCTAATATAGATGATTTTGAAATATACGAAGAAAAGGACAATTCAGATTTAGAAATGGATTGTTTAGTATGCAACTTAGGTAAGGAAAGAGCTTGTTGCGATTGTTGTAGAGATTGGGATAATGAGGAGGATGAATAAACATGAATAATTTGGAATCACAAGAAATTAAAGATGATGCAAGTATGCTAGTTTATGAATTTCAAGGTACAAGAGCAGGGGAAACTATAAAAAAGTTATTAAAATACACAAATGAACTTGAAGAAATTCTAATAAAAAAACCCAATAAGGAGAATAACAAGGATGAATAAGACAACATTGGTTGGAAGATTATGTGCAGACCCAGAGTTAAAGTTTACACCAGGGAACGGAACAGCTGTTACAACTTTTACACTGGCAGTAAACAGAAGGTTTAAAAAAGAAGGTCAACCTGAAGCAGATTTTATTCAAGTAGTGGTTTGGGGCAAACAGGCTGAATCTACTGCAAATTACATGAGAAAAGGTAGTCAAATAGGTATTAGTGGCAGAATACAGACAAGGAACTATGAGGCACAAGATGGTACTAGAAGATATGTTACAGAGGTAATTGCAGAAGATGTTGAGTTTTTAGGAAGTAAAAATAGTGGGACAAGTAGCACAAGTGCAGAGCCTGACTACGGTAATGATGTAACACCTATAGATGATGATGTAATCCCATTCTAAACAAAGCAAGAACACATGAAGGCAAACCTACAAGGGAGGGTTAGAAATGCTAACAAAAGGTCAAAGAGAAGTATTGGAATGCATTATAAATATGGGGGCAACTCAAGAAAAAGAAATCCAAGTAACATCAACAGAAATTGGGGAAATAACAAGCCAACATAGGGCATCAGTAAGTAATTATATAAATGCCTTACACCTAAAAGGCAAGATAATAAAAAGAAGGTCAGGAGCTGAAATATATGTAAAGTTACCAAGTGTTAAAATGAAGAATAAGAATGCAGATAAACTTACTCCTATAAAACAAAGTATAAACATTGGAGATTCAATAGAACTAACATTACTAAGACCAGCAATAGGAACAGATAGCAAGATAAAAGGTGAGGTAATAGCTTTAACGGAAGAAGTGTTTGTGGTAATGGGAAAGAAGCATGGTAAAGAGCTGTATAAAGAAAGTTTTTCATATAAAGACATACTAATCAAGGATATTCAAGAGGTGAAGGTAAATGGAAAACCAATTGCGCACTAAGGTTATAAATATAGCAACTAGCTTAGCACTTCAAGATGAAACCAACAGACCATTAGACCAGGTAATTAAAGAAAGTTTAGAAGAAGCATGTTTAAGAGTAGGTACTTCTTTAAAAGAGTTAAAGGGGCAAACAGTTAAAGAGAAAAGCTTAAAGGAAGTGTTTTGATGGAGGAATATCTAGGTACAATTATAGTTGAAGATATCTTTGAAAAAGAAGTTATCAATGTAATTGTACAAGCTGAATCAAAAGAAAAGGCAGTAGGGGTTATCCAGGAGTTTATTAAAGAAGAAATAAGAGATGAAGATGACTTAGCAGATGTAGACATCATACAGGTTGAAAAGATGGAGAAGATAAGAAAGATTTAAACTTTATTATGAATTAGAAAGGAGAATAAAATGTCAAAAAGTTATTGTATGAGATGTAAAAAAGAAGTAAGCGAAACCACTATAGAGTGCGAATGTGGAGGAAGATTCTTTGTGTATGGAGATAACTTTCATTTAGGGGAAAAAGGTGTAGTGTGCGATTGTGGAAGTGATAAATTCAAATCAGGCGCACACATAGATTGTACTGATAAAGCAATAAATAATTACATCTGTACTAATTGTGGTAATTTAATAGGAACTGAAAGTTATAGAAGTGAAGAAGATATGATGCGCTGGGGTGATTAAAAGTAGTCACAGTTTGAAATTAGTGTGAAGGAGGTTTTTTATAAATGGAACGTGAAGAAGCAAGAAAATATTTTAAAAATAAAGGTTTGGATTACAGCAAAATAAAAAAAGAAGATATAGAAACTTTAACTAATTATGTCTCAGAAGAGTTAAGAATATATCTTAAAAAAGGTGGCCTTCATGCTCAACAAATGGGTATGGAAGTGAGAAAAACAAGAGTTAAAGATGTAAAGGTGCTTAAAAGTGGTTTACAGTATGCCAGGATAAGAATAAAAGGCAGTTATTTTGATAATAGAGAAGGTATAACATTTAGCCAAACTGGCTTTATAGGATTTGGTGGAGAATTTAGTGATGTTAATGTTGCTCCAATATTAAAAGCATTTTGCAGATGGTGTGATGCATTAGCAAATTAGTTCACAATACAAAAATATAAGGAGGAATTTTAATGTTAAAAGAAACTAAACATGATTATCAAAATTGTTTAGTTGGGAATTTTTATGATAAGAACTGTACAGGTCAATACAGTTCGTGGGAAGTTTTTAAAAATACTCATTGTGGGTTTACATCAGAAGGCTTTGATGATACTTACCATTATGTTTTTAGGTATGATATCCATAAACAAAAGGATGGCAAATATTATCTTGAATTATGTATGATGCTTCAAAGGAAAGGAATATATACTCATTTGCACATTTATAATATCGACCAAGCTACATTGAATACAGATGTAAAAGAATGGCTTAAAGGCAGATATGACTATGTGAAAAATCTATGGATTGAAATTGCTAAATAGTACGTAATTCAAAGGTTGGAGGGTTTTACTTGAATAGATATCAAAAGAAAATTTCCAAAAGAACAAAATTAATAAAAAAGAAAACTGGATTCCCTTGGAGCTATTGTAAATGGGGAGCTAAAAATATCGCAATATATGATTATTTTAGAATATGTGGTTAGTTCACAATTCAAAGATATTAAGAACTAAATACACCTTAAGTATAAATCTAGGCAATTACATACCTAAGGTGTACTACAATATTAAAACAATAATACAGAAAGGAATGAGGTTATGAAAAAGATGATTAACTTAGAAAGCTTTGCAGAGGGAGCTTTAGCTGAAAAAATGAATGCTGCACTAAAGGAGGTACTAGAAAATATTCAAGACCCCAACACTGATTACAAACCAAAGAGAAAATTAACCCTAGAGCTTACATTTGTATCTAGTGAAGACAGAGAGTTAACAGAAATATCTATAACACCTAAAACTAAATTGGCTCCTACTAAGCCTATAGTAACAAAAATGATGATAGGAACTGATGGTAAAGGTGGAATACTTGCAAGTGAGTTTAAGAACCAATTACCAGGACAAAGTGTAATGAGAGTTGATGAAGAAACTGGGGAAGTTTTAAGCACAGCAGAAGAAAAAGAAATAGATCTTAAAGGAATCAAATTAGTAAAATAATAAAAAAATTGGAGGAATGAAATTATGTTTAGCAGAGAAGCTTTAGAGTATTTAGTAGAGTTAGGAGAAGAAAAGGAAATATTATTTGAAACACAACAGGGGTTATTCACAACTAGAAATTTAAGAAGGGTAGAAATGCCAAAAGCTAAAGCATTAACAGTATCTACATTAACAGGATTTGTAGATTATATTAAATCAAATCTTGATAAGTTACCAGAGCAACTATTAGTTCAAGTTAAGTCACATGATGAAGTAAGGTTATACAGCCCTTTAAATGCAGATAGGGAAAGAGAAGAATATGTACAAGCACAAGCAATATTACCTAACAACATTGTATATGACAGATTTATAAGTACGGAGCAATTCAATATTATGCTTCAAAGTAGCTTTACAGATGAAGGAGATAAAGAAGTACTCCTAAAGTATACAGGCTTAATAAAAGATGAAGCAGTAAAAAGCACAGGTGATGATGGGGTAAGCCAAGCTGTAACAATAAAAACAGGAGTTGCAAGTGTAGGACAAGCGGTAGTTCCTAATCCAGTAACATTAGCACCATATAGAACATTCCCAGAAGTAGACCAACCATTAAGCAAGTTTATATTTAGAATGCAAGAAGGTCCTAGGGCGGCAATATTTGAAGCTGATGGGGGAGCGTGGAGAAACCAAGCAATTAAGAACATAAAAGAATATTTAGAGAAAGAATTAGAAGGTTTAGAAAACATTAAGATAATAGCTTAAAGAAAAACTTAATATGGGAACACTGCTTCAATGTGGTGTTCTCATATTACAAATGAATAGGAGGAACGTATATGAATAAATCAAACAAACATGATTTATATCTTAATGCTTATATCAATACCTTAAAAGAATATGTGAAAGCCCATGAAGAGAACCCTGAGCAGGACACCAAAACTATATTTAAAAAGCTTATTGTATACGGTGTAAAAGTTATAAAGACAAAAGAAGAGCCGGAATATATAGATAGAGAAACTGCAGAAAATGACTTTCAATTTGCAAGTACCATAAAAGGCTTAATGGCTACACTAACACCAAAGGAATTTACGGAGCTTTACCCAATAGCGAAAGAATATGATGGACATAAATATGATGCTAAAGATTATTTTTACACTAGGGACTATATAAGCACTTTAGATCAAAACAAGCCGATTGGTGATGAAATTTTACATTTTATATGGGAATACCATAACTGGGAGCTTACAAAATTTAACGCTGAGATTATGAAATGTATAAGCCGTTTAAGACGTTTAGAGGGACAACCTTCGTTAATGGAGGAGTTTGCAAATGAAATGGGAATCAAAACTTATTCAATGCACAAAGATCAAAATGGTAATCAATTTATGATTGACAATGAAACCAGGAAGCCAATAAAAATAAGCAAACCAAAAGCAAAGCATTTGAAAATAATAAAATAATGAGATAGAAAATGAATAATACAGGAGGGAGATCATGAGTAATCTAATACCAATAGAATTTAAAAATGAGGTAGTAATAACAACAGAGCAGTTAGCAGATGTTTATGAAGTTGATGTTATAAGAATACAACAAGGATTTAGTAGAAATAAGGATAAATTCCAAGAAGGAAAACATTATTTCAGATTAACAGGTGAAGAACTTAAAGGGTTTAAAGGCAACTATCTTAAAGATAGTAACCTTAAATATGCAAGTGAATTAATATTATGGACTAAAAGAGGAGCAAACAGGCATTGTAAAATCTTAGACACAGATAAGGCTTGGGAGCAATTTGACAACTTAGAGGAAACTTATTTTAGGGTTAAGGAGAAAGAACCAACTTGTATAGAAGATGTTCTTATTCAGTCTTTAAAAGAAATGAAGGAAGTTAAATATCAGTTAGCAGCCGTTAAAAAGGGAAACGAAGAGGTTAAAGAAGAAGTACAAGCTATTAGGGATGTAATAACCATTAACCCTAAAGCAGAATGGAGAAAAGAAACTAACAGAGTTTTAAATTCCATAGGTAAGAAAATAGGAGATTACAAAGAAGTTAAAGATGAAGTTTACAATGCACTAAAAGAAGTAGGACACTGTAGACCTACAATACTAGTAAACAATCTAAAGAAAAGGGCAACAGACAATGGAATGGCACCAAGTAAAGTAGAAAAATTAAACCTTCTTGATGTATTGGAGAATGAGCCAAGACTTAAAGAGATTTATATAAATATAGTTAGACAAATGGCTATTAAGAATAATATCTCCTGGAGGAACGTTGAGTAATGAAAGAGTGCACAGTATGTGGAATGCACGGCAGTGAATGTCATCATATAGTTTTCAGAAGTCAACAGAAGGCATTAGAACATTGTGAATATAACATGATGTACTTATGTTCTAACCATCATAGAGGTAACAGTAGCCCTCATAAAAATAGAAAAATAGATCTAGAGTACAAGAATAACTTTCAAAGTAAGCTATATGAAATGTTTAAAAAAGATGAATATACAAGAGAAGAAGTAAAAGAAGTTTTAAACATAAGTGATAATGCTATAACTAGGCTGTTGAAACCAGTTTATAGCAGAGCAGGAGTTTATGAAAAAGAAGAAATTATAAGAAGTTGTATGGGAGGTAAGATTTATTAATGGAAACAGCTTATGTATTTGATATAGATAGAAATGGAGAAGTTACTTTTTACAATGAAGAAACGGAGGAGAGTAACAATTAACGAAGGTAAAAAATTCGAAGAGGATATAAAGAAGTCAATTCCCTCATGGTGCTGGTGCTATAGATTCAGAGATAGTGCTGGAACGTGGCAAGGGGGAGAAAATACAAGATTTACACCTAGTAACATATCAGATTATATGGTCATGGGAGATAGGACATTGTATTTGTTAGAGCTTAAAACACATAAAGGGTCAAGCATACCATTTAATTGCTTAAAACAAGCTAAAAAAATGAGTGAAGTTAAACACCCTAGTGTAAAAGCATACTTCATCATAAATTTTAGAGATAAAGAATTAACATATGCCGTAGAAGCTTCAAAAGTACAAGAATATATATCTAATTCCAATAGAAAGTCCATACCATATTCCTGGTGTCAAGAAAATGGTATAGAGATACAAGGCACAAGGAAAAGAATACGATTTAGATATGACCTAGAAGAGTTTTTAAGAGGTGATAAAGTGTGGGAAGAGCAGAAAAAAGAAGAACTAAAAGAGAAGTAGACAAGCTTAGCACAACAATAAATAAACTGGACCATAATCAAATAAAGCTAATAGAGAATTTAGCTAGCATAAAGGCTAACAACATGACTAAAGAAAGAGTAGAAGAGTTAGAACTCATGGTAGATAGAGCAGTAACAGCACTTTTAATACAAGTTCTACCTGGTAAGACATATGAAGAAATAGAGAAGATAGAGGATTTATATGGGGAGTTAATCCTAGAAGATGCTGAAAAGATAAGAAAATTAAAAGATGAAGTGAAGGGAGATAGCGAAATGGCTAAGAAAATGATGGAGAAATATGAAGAAGAGGTAAGAGCAAAAGCACAGGAATTGGCAAGCAAGAGCATTACACAAAAAGAAGCAATAGAAGAGTTAGCAATGGCATTTCCTAAATTGAGTAAGGCAATGCTTACAAATGGATATAAGAAGGTTAAAGCAGAGTTAAAGAAGGAAGAAACCAAAGAGGAGAAAGAGTTGGAAGAAGTAATGGGTTATATTTTTTCAGAAGAAGGACAAACTGTTGCAGAAAATGCAACAACTGAGGGAGAACCAACTGTTGCAAAAGATGCACCAATTGAAGAGAAACCAGTTATAAAAGAAAACTTGAAAACTGACCATATTGCTGGCACTAGCAAAACGATAGAAAACAATTCAGAGGATATTAAAGAGGAGGAAGCTAAAGTGGAAAATAAATTAAAGGTATTATCTATGACAGTACAAGGGGACAACGGTAAATACAAGGTATGCGAAAAAGGTGTAGAGCTACAAAGTGAAGGGATAACAATGTTCTTTGAAAGCATAGAGCAGTTAGAAAGCTTTACAGAGGAATACAAGCAAGTATTCAAAATGGTTAAATAAAATGGCACTAGTGATAGAACAGAAGGAAACGGACTTCGACAGTCTGTTTCCTGAAGATATAAATCAGTACTATGACATAGCAAATAAGTTTTTAAATTTAAATACAGAGGACCATCTAACAGCTTTTGAAATAAGTAAAAAAGCATGGGTTCTTTCTGATAGGTGGGCAAACATAGCAGCCAATGCTGGGAAACTAGCTTTAAAAGAAAAGTTTAATAAAACAGATTTAAAGGATTATTGTTATAGGAAGTATAGGCAGATGCAATATATTCATGAGTTTACGAGAATGCTTTGGAACAAAGGAGAACAGGCTGAAAGAGAAAAGAGAATAGGAAGTTAAAGAAAGGTACGTGATAAGGTTGGAAACATGGAGAGAACGGCTGGATTCACTACTAGATGGAAAGACAAAGTTATTTGAAGAGGATTATAAGATTAAGTATCCATGTAAATATAAAATAAATGGAGAAAAGGTACAAGCTCAAATATGCTTTGAAACTGGAGAGATATTTGTAAAAGGTGAAGTTGTAAGAAGGTTTAAAGCAACTAACTAGAGGAGGAAATAAGGTGGATAAATTAAAAAGACATAAAGAAATATGTAAAGAATTAAATGAGATTTATGAAGCTAAAAACCATGATTATGGAGATAGCTTTGGAGAAACCTTTAAAAAGTTAGGAGTTATAAGTGCAGTAACTAGAATTACAGACAAGGTAAATAGATTGCAGAGCTTATGTACTAAGGTGGGACAGGTTCAGGATGAAAGAATAGAAGATACACTCATGGATTTAGCTAATTATGCAATAATGACTTTAATAGAGTTAGAAAACAATAAATAGGAGGAAACATATGGATTTTAAAGAATACCAAGAGAAAGCATTAAGAACAGCGGGAGAATATACAGACGGCATAGATCAATTACTAAATGGAGTTATTGGACTTAACGGAGAAGCTGGAGAAGTTATAGACATAGTTAAAAAATTCATGTATCAAGGGCATGAGTTAAATAAAGAAGATATAAAAAATGAAATATCCGATTGCCTATGGTACCTAAATTTAATAGCAGATTCAATCGGATGTGATTTAGAAGATATTGCAAAGTATAACATAGAAAAGCTAGAAAAACGTTATCCTAAAGGCTATTTCAGAGCAGAGGATAGTGTTAATAGGGAAGAAGTAAACATAAACAAATGCAAATGGTTAGAAGAAACCTTAAAGGAAGCACTAGATGAAATTGAGGATTTATATGAATCTCATGGAGCACATAGTAGTTGGGCAGACAAAATACGAAAAGATATGAAAAAACATAAGGAGGAATAACCATGGAAGAAAGAATTAATAAAATAAACTTTGTTGTGAGTTTAGTCCAAAAGTTATGTGAAGAAGCCGAAATTGCACTTATACCAAAAGAAAGAAAAGGCAAGTTAATAATTGTTGTTAGAGATGCAAGGGACGGAAAAGAGTATTACATTACAACGGATAAGTAGAGGAGTGATTATATATGAAAAATACTTTAGGTGATTTAAATTTGCACCTATTCGCAGAGTTAGAAAGATTAGGTGAGGAGGAATTGAAAGGCGAAGAGCTTCGAGAAGAAATAGAAAGAGCTAAAGCAATAACTTCTGTAGCAAATCAAATAATATCAAATGCTAATACAGTTTTACAAGCTAAGAAGTTCCAAGCAGAAACATCAGGTAGGGAGAGTGTAACAAGTTCTAAAATGTTGGAGGGATAAGTGGTGGCTAGAAAGTATACTGAGGAGCACTTGGATTATCTTAGACAAATAACCCCAGGAAGATACACTGACGAAATAACAGAATTATTTAATGAAAAGTTTAAAATGAATGTTACTAGAGATGCAATAAGGAGTTTAATGGTTAAACATAAAATTAAATCTACAGTATCAAAGCAGAAAATTCAATTTAAAAAAGAGCATTTAGAATACTTAAGACAACTATGTGATGAAGGATTATTTAATGATGAAATAACTAGAAAATTTAATGAGACGTTTAATCAAAATAGGACGGAATCATCAATACAAAACATAAGAACTAAGTATAACATAAAAACAAGTGCTAGAAAAGTGTGGGAAAATGGTCATACACCTTGGAATAAAGGTTTAAAGGGGATTGTAACTGGTGGAGTTGAAACACAGTTCAAGAAAGGAGAAAAACCTCCTAATTGGGTTCCATTGGGCACAGAAAGAATATCAAAAGATGGATATATAGAAGTAAAAATACAAGATGGAAAACTAAACAAAAATTGGCGAGGTAAACACATTGTAATATGGGAAAAGCACAACGGACCGCTACCAAAGAATCATGCAATTATATTTGGGGATGGCAATAAAAGAAATTTTGATATAAATAATTTAATTTTAGTGTCAAGACGTCAATTATTAATACTCAATAAAAATAAGTTAATCCAAAATGATGCAGATCTAACACGCACTGGAGTAATTATAGCTGATATATATCAAAAGATAAATGAGAAAAGTAAAGTGTAAGTAATAGATAGAATAATGTTAAAACATAAAAGCGAGGTAATGAGCTATGGCTAAAAGAGATAACGTTTATATGGTTCTAATGACACATTGCAAGGTAAACCTACAATGTGATAATGAAAAACTACAATTAAGATATAGCAGAGTAGAAGGCAAGAATTATGATGAATGGTTTATAAATGGAGAAGACACTGGTTTACAAGTAACTGGGCTTTATGAAATGTTAAAAGAAAAGTATAACAGTATAAAAGTTATTTGGAAAAGACAATTCTAAGGCAACATTAAAATATTGAAATGTAACAATGGAGGTAAAAGCAATGCCATTTAGAAAAGTAGATCCAGAAGAAGAAATTAAAAAGGCTATTAAAAATAATCCAGGACTTTCAAAAGAATTCGAGAAGGCAGAAAAAGAGTTTGAGGAATTAAAAGCAAGGAAAGAAAGCACAACAGAAATAAGACTTTATGACCATAAAACAAATAGAGCCTTTTATAGAAATTTGACTATAAATGAACTTACACAAATAGCAAATATATTAGGTGTTGAATGGGAATAAGCTATGGTTTGTAATTGCTGTAAAGAAAGAGGGAAGCATAAATGAGTAAATTTGGTTTAAGTTTGAGTTATAAAAACATTAAGATATTAAAACATTCCTTAGAGAAAAGAATAGCACAAGATAAATATGATTATAAGAAATTAAAGAGTTTGAAAGATAGCTTGGTAACAGAGGAAGGAAGAATATTCATAAAAGAACATGAGGAACATTTAAGTTGCTTAGAAGCTTTAATTAAGGAAATGAAAAGTTGTGGCTATAGGCATGGGAATAATGTATTTGGCGATAAATATAAGGATTAATTCACAACACATGAATATTAGCTTATGAAAGATAATGCAACTTAATAATAAAAGGAGAATGTAAGAAATATGAATTTTGAAATATGGCACAACTTAGAAAAGGATGATTGTAATAGTCAAGAAAATGACTTAAATATGTTGCTAGGAACAACTGTAAAGATTTTAGAAAGTAGTGTTGATAACGAAGGCACCTATAAGGCGAAAATAGTTATTAATGACTTAAAGGAATTATTAGAAATACCTTATTTATTAAGTGATAACATTGTTGTTTATGGTGCTAATAGTGACATTATAATGACAGTTAAAACTATGCGAGAATTAGGATTAGATTAATATAATAATTCAAATATTAAGGAGAAATGTTAATTATGAAAAAGTTTAAATGCATTGTAACTAGAGTAGATGAATACGAAATAGAAATTGATGAAGCTAAAATAAATGCAGAATGGATGGAATGTTTTCGCTCATACATGTATTCTTCATTCACTGAATATGAAGATCATGCGGAACATTTAGCACAACTAAGGGCAAGAATAGGGGAAGGGTTCTATGAGGGCTACGGTGTACCTTTAGTAAATGGAGAGGTACCTTTATACGGGAAAGTAAATAAAGAAACAATTCAAGATGGAATTAACATAAGAGTTATAAGTGAAGATAATGATTGTGAAGTAGAGGTAGAAGAACTGTAAGCCACAAGTCAAATTTAATTGCTATACAAAATGTCCACCATGAGGAAGAAAACAAAAAGGAGAATCTCAAGAGAATGAATAAAAAGATTTTTAAAACAATAGATGATTTAGAATTAATTGTGATTAATAGAAGATCTGCAGTAATTTTTCAAATAGGAAATACCAATGAAGAAGGGAAATTTGATTTTTCATTAAAGTTTAATTCTGATATTTTTAAAGAGTTATTTGAGCATCTTAAAGAAGTTTCGGACAAGTCTTGGAGTGATATAAGCCCAAAAGAAGCTGACAGCCTTGGTGCTGATTATTGCGATTATTATGATAGGCAACTTGATAGTGATGGAAGTTTATTAATTAGAAAAGATATGTTACGAATAAGCAGACCAGCACTAGAAAGCAATAAATTATATCAGTTCAACAAGAGGAAAATGGAATCGTTTTTATATGATTTTAAAAAGGTGTTAGAGTCTTAATTTGAAATTATTGCGTAATTGAAAGGGGAGATGATTTATGTTATTAAATAAACAGCAAAAAAGGGATAGCAAGAAATGTGATGATATGGATATGAATGGCGAATCTATGGACTGTGTAGAATGTAGTTGTAGTGTGTGCATAGCACAAATAAAACCAACATTTGATAAAAAGGAATTAGCAACCATTATGAGTACGTTAATAGATGCAACTATTAGTAGAAAATACGAAGTGGAAAACAAAACGTATTGTTGCGAAGAAGAGTTAAAGTCTTTGGAAACTCAAATTGATGTATTGAATAAATTAACAGCTAAAGTAAGTAAAATCATTAATAGTTAGATCGCAATACAAAGATATTGTAACTCTAGGTATACACTCAATTTAGGAAAGTTTATGCCTAGAGTGTACTACAATAATAAAACAATGATACAAAATAATAAGATGGAGGTTTTCAAATGGAAGATTTGTTAAATAAATTAGATAAGAGAATATGTGACTGCGAAGAAGGAGCTGAAAACACACAAACATACAGGGAATTTATAAGACAAACAGAAGAAGAGTTTTGGATTGAACATGAATCAATAGACAAAATGAGTGAAAAAGAATTGAAAGAGTATTTTTTATGGTTAGCTGAATTATGGGGGAAATAAAACTAAATATAAAGGTGAAAAACAATGTTACACATAGCAAGTTTTAGCGGCGGTAAAGATTCTACAGCTATGGTACTAAAAATAATAGAAAAAGGGTTGCCGTTAGATCGTATAGCTTTTATAGATACCGGCTTAGAATTTGGAGAACAGAGGAACATTATTAAGATATGTGAAAGGAAATTCAAAGAGCTTAAACCTGGATTAGAATTTGATTGGATTAAATCAGAAAAAAGCTTTGAAGAACATTTTTATACTAAAAAGCAGACAGGGGAAAACAAAGGACAAATTTATGGGTGGCCTTATACAGCAGGTTTTAATAGTTGGTGTAATGATAGGCTTAAAATTAAACCATTTAGAAAATATCTAAAACAGTTTAAAGAAGAGCCAATTATATATTTAGGAATAGCAGCAGATGAACCCAATAGGCTTAAAAAACTTCAACCTAACAGAAGAGCTCCATTAGCAGAATGGGGAATGACAGAAAAAGATTGCTTAGAGTATATAAAAGAAAAAGGGTTTAGGAATCCAATGTATTGGAAATTTGAAAGATTAGGTTGCTATTTGTGTCCTAAACAAAACTTAGATAGCTTAAGAAGTTTAAGAAGGCATTATCCAGCACTATGGGATAAAATGCTTAGAATGGATAAGGATAGTCCAATACCTTTTAGGGCAGATGGTACAAGTTTGGGAGAGATAGAAGAAAAATTTAAATATGAAGATAAGGTTAGTTTTGAAGAACCTATGTTACTTATTGAAAAGCACTTATTTTACAAAAATGAGCAGTTAAACTTTTTAGAGAGGTGATATAAATGCTACCTGAAAAGGTTACCTATGACATACAAGAAATACATCATCTGATTAATAAAATAACTGATTTACTACTAGAAGAACCAGACTATAGGACTATGAGAGATTTAACCTCTTTAACTAAGAGAATAAAGAAAATAACAGAACCTTATATAAAATAGCAAGGAGAGATTAGATGGAAGATAGAGAGCTATTTAGGAAAACAGAAAAAAGACTATATGACCATTTTAATAAAGAAGACATAATCAAGAAAAAAGAAAGTTTAATAAGTTTATACACTTCACAATTAAAAGAATTAGAATCTGATATTAAAAATAACAATGTAAGACTAGATACAGGGTTAAAATCTATAAATTATGATGAAAAGGTTCAGACTTCAACAACTGGTACAAGCTTTATGGAACAGGAGCTTATAAAAGGTATAACAAAACTAGAAAAAGAATGGACATTTAAGCAAAATAAAATAGAGCAATTAAAGAAAGAAATTAGAGATATAAAAGAATTAGCTATAACTATAGAAAGTAATATAAATATGTTGAATAAGGAAGATAAAAAATTTATAGAGTTAAAATACAAAGATAAACTAGAGGTTCAAGTAATAGCAATGAAATTAAACATGTCACCTGCAACTGCTTTTAGATTAAGAAAGAGATTAGTTTATGATATAGCTAATTGGTTTAGATTTAGTGATAGTGAAATGATAGTAAGTTGATAATCTAATGTAAAATTAGTGTGCTATTATAGTAATATGAACATTATAGATAAGGCAAAACCCTCCCATAATTATTTAAATAGTAGCAATGATACTTATATCCAGTAGGCGGTATAAGTGGAGCGAAATAAAATGAAATGGATAAATCCTTGCCTACGGGTTCCAATATAAAGTACTAAATTTATTAAGATCTTTAGGTTTGCCAGAACTTAAAAGAAAAAAGCACTTGGGAAGTTAGTTTCCAGGTGCCTTTTTAATATGAGGGCTTAGTGTAATGGTAACACAACAGATTCCAAACCTGTAAATGTGGGTTCAATTCCTACAGCCTTTGCCAAGTCTCTTAATGGGGGATATAGAACAAAAACCCCATATAGGTTTTTAGTGAGAGAGTGCCTGCACTAACTCATATTTTTATATTTGAGGGGAGCTAGGCATACTCCCCAATATGCACAGACCCCACAAGCCTCTTAACAATGCTCAAATTGTGGCACACTAAAAGGGCAAAGTACACGTCCTATTCAGTATGGTCTAGTGGAACACCATGGTGGTACTGAAATATAGCTTATCTACCAAGGGTAGAAGGAGACTCCAGTTTTCGCAATGCGATTACTGGTTTTTTATTTTCATACCTAGAAATGTCTAGGAGATTATATACATACGAGGTGTAATATGAATTATTGGGACAAGATATTCAAAGTATGTTCAGATACAAAAATTAATAAGGCTTCTAAGAGACAAAAGAAGTACTGCAAGGGATTTCAAAAAGGTGAGAATGGATTCTGTAAGCATTACTTAGGGTGCAAGGTAGACAAAGCAAGTTGTTATTATCAATGTTCATACAGAGGTGAGAGATTATGAGAATAGGTGAAATATTAAAAGACCAACAACCAGAAGTATATAAAAAACTAAAAGGTGATAAGAAGGAGAGAGGAAAAGAAAGCCTCTCTTTTTCTGATGTAGAGAACCTTATGAAACATGACAGTTATTACAGAGGAAAAGGTGGATCAATAAAACAGAAGTAAAATGAGGTGTTATTATCAGATTTTACTATATTAAAAATAATAATGTTGATGGGTGGTTTACATGGAAAGGCTTAATAAAGGAATATGTAAGAATTAAACCTATTAAAGGATTTTTCAAAGCAATAAAAAGAATGATGGAACTTTAGGAGCTAAAGAAATGAAAAAATATATAACTAATTTATTAATACTATTTGGTATTATGGTTTGCATGTTATTAGTGTGGCGAGGGTTAGAGCTATGGATAGATGGAGTAATAACTTCTAGAAAAGTAGATAACATAATAGGTACAACTCTAACACTTAGTTTATATAGGAATTTTAAAAACTGGGTAGAGAAGCAAACAAATAAATAGATCTAAGAGGACACTGTAAAAGGTGTCTTTTTTTATACACATTTTTAGGTTTGCAGGATAAAAACCTGCCACCTCCTAGGAGAGAAGAATGGTGGGGCAAGTTCCCACTACTCCTAGACTAATAAAATTCTAGGAGGTATATGTTATGAAGAATTTAATAAGCTTAGGGATTATAAACAAAAATAATAAAGCTGTAGTAAGTAGTAGAATAGTATCTGAAAATTTCAATAAAGAACATAGTAATATTTTAAAAACTATTTCAGGTGAAACAAGAAAAGGGAAGCATATAAATGGGTTAGTAGATGGGATCATTCAATCAGGTGGAAATCCACGAGATTACTTTATTGAATCAGAGTATACAGATAGTAAAAACAGAAAATATCCAGAGTATCTTTTAACAAGAGATGGATTCAGTTTATTGGTAATGGGCTTCACGGGTCAAAAAGCTCTTGAGTGGAAATTAAAATATATACAAGCCTTCAATGCAATGGAAAACTTTATTAAAGAAAAGTTATCTAGTGAATGGCAAGAAACAAGAATAAAAGGGAAATTAGCTAGAAGAAATGAGACAGACGTAATAATGGATAGGTTAATACCATTAGCGATATCACAAGGAAGCAAAAATGCAGGTAAATTATATATGACATATAGTAAGTTAGTTAATAATTGTGTGGGGATAGCTTCTAATAGTAGAGATAAAGCGACTAAAAGGGTGCTAGATGTAATATATAACTTAGAAAACTTAATAGAGCATGTAATAAAAGAAGAAGTAGAAAAAGAGACTTATTATAAGGACATATATCAAATATGCAAAGGGAAATGTAAGTTACTAGTTGAGTTGAGTTATCTCCCAGAGCAGAAAATGATATCATCAAACCCTATTGTTAAAATTAATAAGTTAGGTTTACCAGTTATATCAGGGGGAGGAAAAACAATGAGGGAATTGTATAAAGACGTAAGGTAGAAACAAAGAAGTTAATAGAAGAAATATAGATTGGAGAGATAAACTATGAAAAGAATAAGTAAAAGTTGGGCAATGAGATTAAGAAAAATAGGAAGAGAAGTTAAGAGAACTAAAAATGGTTACTATCTTATGGGATAGAGTTTAATTAATCAGAAATAAATATTTCCTTTTTATATAAGTTATAGAGGAAAAGGGCGAACGAAAAATAAAGGGAAAATTCCTAAAATGTAGAAAATATAATATAACTATATTTTAAAGGGAGGTATTGTTAGGATGATTAAAGGTAGTTGTACTAGTGAGATTAAGTGTTCTCAATATTTTTATATAAAGGAAGATGATAAATGGGTTAAACTTGAAGAATTTATAAGAAAGTTCAAAGGTAATAGTAGTGAAACTTCATTAACACATGAAGCTTTAGAGAAGAATGTATATTTATACAGAAAAAAAGAATTTAAGTATGGAGAATTATTTAATGATAAAGTTGGGAATTTAGAAACATGTAATTTCTCAAGATATTTAGGTAGCATTGCTATCGATACAAAGAAACAATGCTTACTGAAGTTAATAGATACATTACAGAGATATATAAATAAGGCAAGATATGAACTTATCAAGTGTTCTAATATTATTGATATAGATTTTTTAAATTCGGATATAAATGATTATATATATGACTATTATTATTTGCAAAGGTGTTTTAATGCAGAAAATGCAATTTATTCGTATTATTCAACATTTGAAATATTAATGCAAATAATTTGGGTATATAAAGACTTTTATAAGGGTAATAACTTGAGTGAGATACTAGAAAAATGCAACTTAAATAAACTTATTGATAAGCTAGATAAAGAAAAGGATCCTATTTTTTTAAAGGAATTTCGTTTAGAAAAATATTGTTTATATCCTAAGTTTCAAGAAGTTAGAAATTGGTGTAATAAGTTTAAACATAGAGGAGTTTTAAGGTTTGAGGGAGAAGAGTTTGATAATAAATGTCAAATTAAAATTATAGATGTTAGTGGAAGTAATAAAAAAGAAGACTTTAATAGTAACGACTTTCAATATGAATGTATAGATTTAGATTATAGTGTAATACCTAAATTGATAGATTATCATAATGAAATATTAAAATTAAGTAAATATATAATATCAAATATAGAATTATAGAGTCTAAAGAGTATCTATTTATTTAGGTACTCTTTTATTAAGCAAAACAAACAAAGCAATTAGCATGAGGTGGTGTTATGGAAGACATAAGAGGACCAGATGTAAGGGAAAAAGCAAAGCAAGATTATTTTAAGGGTATGAAGTATAAAGAACTAGCTGAAAAATATTCAGTTAGTTTAAACACAATTAAGTCATGGGTAAAGAGATATAACTGGGTAGAAGAGAAGAAAAACAAGGGTGCACACAAAAAGAAGAAGGGTGCACCCTTAAATAATAAGAATGCAGTAGGCCATGGAGCTCCAGCAAGGAATAAGAATGCTGAAACCCATGGCTTTTTTTCTAAGTACCTTCCAGAGGATACACTAAATATAATTCAAGAAATAAAAGAAAAGGATCAATTGGATATACTTTGGGAGAACATAACAATACAGTATGCAGCAATAATAAGGGCACAAAGAATAATGCATGTAACAGATAAAGAGGAAATGATAAAAGAACTTAAGAAGAAAAAAGAAAGCTTTTCAGAAAATGGGGAAAGTAATGAAGAAGAGTGGGAGTTTCAGTTTGCATGGGATAGACAGGCTACTTTCCTTAATGCTCAGAGTAGAGCCATGGGTGAATTAAGAAGTTTAATTAAGCAGTATGATGAAATGATAAATGCTAATTGGGAAATGGCCACAGAAGAACAAAAATTAAGAATAGAAAAACTTAAAGCTGATATAAGTAAAGATGATAACAAGGATAAGCCTATAGAAATATTAATCAAACGAAAGGGTGAGGATTAATGGCTATAGAAAAGGAAGTTAACCCTCATTTTGAAGATTTTTTATTTGAATGGGCTATGAAATTTTATTTTTTAGTTGGAGGATATGGATCATCAAAGAGTTATCATGTAGCCTTAAAGTTAATTCTTAAGCTTTTAGAAGAAAAAAGAACAGCATTGGTAGTTAGAAATGTTTATGACACTATCAGAGATTCATGTTACTCATTATTTGAAGAAATAATAATAGAAATGGGATTAGATGATAGGATTAAATGCATTACTTCTCCAATGCAAATAAGATTTCCTAACGGTTCTAAGATAATATTTAAAGGCATGGATAAGCCGGCTAAATTAAAATCTATACACAATGTTTCTATAGTGTGGATAGAAGAATGTTCAGAGATTAAGTATGCAGGATTTAAAGAATTATTAGGTAGATTAAGGCATCCTACATTATCACTATATATGATTTTATCAACTAACCCAGTATCAAAAGCTAACTGGAGTTATAAACACTTTTTTATAGATAATAAAAATGATAGGTTTATATTGAACGATGAAGAGCTATATAAAGAAAGAATAATAGTTACAAACAATACCTATTACCATCACTCTTTAGCTGAGGATAATTTATTTCTTCCTAAAAGCTATATAGATCAGCTAGAAGAAATGAAAACATATGACCCTGATTTATATAGAGTAGCTAGAAAGGGAAGATTTGGGGTTAATGGTATAAGAGTATTACCACAGTTTGAAGAATGGGCACACTTTGAAGTCTTGGAAGCTATAAGAGATATTAAAAATCCTATTAGAAGAGTAGGGTTTGATTTTGGGTTTGAAACATCATTTAATGCTTTAATTAGAATGGCTATAGATGATGATAAAAAAATTCTTTATATTTACTGGGAATACTATAAAAACAAAATGACAGATGATAAAACAGCTATTGAAATAGAAGAGTTTAAAAGGTCACAGGAACTTATTAGAGCAGATAGTGCAGAACCTAAAACTATTAAATACTACAGACAAGAGGGATTCAATATAATAGGTGCTAAAAAGTTTCCGGGTAGTAGACTTCAAAACACTAAGAAGGTTAAAAGGTTTAAAAAAATAGTGTGTTCTTCTAATTGCAGAAACACCATAGAAGAATTATCTGAATTAACCTATGCACTAAATAAAGATGGAGAAATCATAGAAGATGAATTCAATATAGATCCACACACGTTGGACATACCAGCCTAGGCGTGTATAAATCGAGGTATTAAGCGGGAAAGCTGAAATGCTAATCCGAACCGAACACATATGTTTAAAAGCTATGTGAGGGGCAGAGACTAGGTGATGAAACTGTTTTACAGAATATAATTCACCCACGAGACCTCGAAATTTATTATAAGATAGTACTTTGATTATGTCATTTGGTATGGTATAATATTATTGAGGTGATATCATATGATAAAAGTAAATACCATAGAGGGATACAAAGAAGTACTAGATATATATTTTGTAAGCAAGGAAGGATTTATATTCTCAACTAAAACAAATAAGCCATTAGCAAGTCATGATAATGGTAAAGGATATAAAGTTGTTAGTTTAAAGCTAAAAGGTGAAAGAAAATGGAAAAAAGCATACATTCATAGATTAGTTGCATTAGCATATATATCTAATCCTAAGAATAATCCTGAGGTTAATCATAAAGATGAAGATAAATCAAACAATAATTATAAAAACCTTGAATGGGTAACTAGATTAGAAAATGTTCATTATGGTAATGCAATAAATAATATGACTATTAATAAGTGTTCTAAAGTGTATGTTTATGATTACTTATTAAACTATATAGGTGAGTACATAGGAGTATCAGAAGCTACTAGAAGAACATTGGGATATGTAGAAAGTAGAGCTTTAAACAACAGAGTTAAAGAATATTTTTATTTAAGTGATAAACTAGATGTTAGAAAAATAATTGAAATAAATAAAAATTCTAAATATCAAACAGTAGTAGTTGAAAATATAAACACAGGTGAAAAACTATATTTTCCTTACAATAGAAAAGCTAGAGAATTCTTTGCGGGTAAAGTAAATGTAACAGACGCTATTAAAAAGAATTGGATAGTTAAAAAAACTTACAGAATATATGAATTTGATTATAATAAATTAATAGATAGTCCGAGCTTACAGGAATAACAACTGTAAGAAGTAGAGGATAAAGAGCCTTTACGATAACAAAAATGTAGTGCTATATGGTACGGATTAGATGGATATGAAGTAGCTGACATCAAAGAACAAAAATACAATAAAGATGTTTACAACAAAGGTATGGGACTTAAGCAAAACATTATTAAACAATATAAAAAGAAAGGAGGTAGTGTATTTTAATGCATGTAAAAGATATAAAAGAAACATTGCTTAAATTAAGTAATGAAGAGAAGAAAGAGAGAAAGAAAGCATTAAAAGACTTTCTTTTTTATTTGGGTGAATGCGAAAACATGGAAGAGGCCTTAATAGACAATGATCTCTTAGGACAAAGTTGGCTTGTATTAGATGATTTGGACTATGTACCTAGCCAAGTGGTAGATAATAAAGTTAAACCTTTAATAAATAAACAAGCTAGGTTTATGTTTGGAAGAAGTCCTGATATCTTATTCAAACCATTTGATAAAAAGGATAGAGAAAAATGCGAAGATTTAAGAAGATATATTGATTCTATATTGGGTGCTTCAAAGTTTTGGAGCAATACCATGAAAACATTTAGGATTGCAAGTGTAACAAAGAGGGTAATGTTAAGACTTGAAGCTAACCCAGGGCAACCAGTAAGGCTTTACTATCATGATATTAATGATTTTAATTATGAAGTAGATCCTAATGATGCAAACAAGTTGAAAAGTGTAGTCTTAATAAGACAAGATTCTAGTACATCTAATTCTGAAGATGATAAACAACTATGGTATAGATACACTTACTTCCTAAAAGAAAATGAAGAGGACAATAAAAGTAGTTGTTTTCTAAAAAAAGAAACTTTCATTGCTAACAATCTTGATACACCTATAGACACAGAGGAAATGGATACAGGCATTGATAAAATACCTTGTTGGATAATAGTAAATGAACAAAGTATTATAAATCCTTATGGAAGTTCAGATATAAAAGATTTAAAACCGCTGCAAGAAAGCTATAATAAAAGGTTATCAGATTTAAATGATAGCTTAAGATTTTCAATGTTTGGTCAAACTACTATTATAGATGCAACAGAGGACACGGTCAATGCATGCAATATAGCTCCTAATGCACTTATGGCTTTACGTAGCATAGAAGATTCAGAAGGTAAGAGGCAAGCACAAGTTAAAAGAATAGAAAGCAGTTTTAATAATGTAGAAGGTGTACTAAAATTTTTAGATAAAATAGACAAGAGTATGCATGAAAAAATAGGAGTTCCGCATCCAGAACAACTAAGAAATATACCTAGTGCTAAAACTCTAAAGTATATATATTCAGAACTTGTGGCACGTTGTGATGAAAAGTGGCACGATTGGGAACCAGCCATAAGACAAATGATTAGATTAATTGTTCAAGCTTGTGGTAAATTCAATTGTTATGAAGATTGGAATACTGAATGGAATGATTTACTTTATAACATAGTTTTAGACAAGAATTATCCTATTCCGGAAGATGAAGAGGACAAGAAAAGACTAGCTATGGAAGAGGTTAGAACTAATGTTAGAAGCCATAGGAGTTACATTAAAGATTTCAGTAATGAAGAGGATGCAGAAAGCGCATTGAAGGAAATAGCAGAGGATATAACAACTATCATTAATGCTGAAAATGAACAATTTCTACAAGATACTTAATGGTGGAATGAGGGAAGCATATGAATGAATATTTAATGCTAGTGGAGGAAGCCCAAAAAAGAAGGATAAGCCTTACTAGAGAACAATTGAGTGATATAAAGGAATTGTATAAAGATGTAGCAAAAGATTTAAATAAAAGAGCTAAAAGTGCAAATAAAGACAGTTTAAATGAAAGATGGCTACTTGATTATCAGAAACAGTTTAAATCTGACATTAAGCAATTAAACAAGATTTTGAAAAAAGATATAGAAGGCTCCATGCTAAAAAGTGCAAAATATGCTACAGGGATTCAAACTGATTTCTTTAATTTACTTGATACAAGATATAACCTAAATTCTAAAGAAACTTTTTCTAATATGTTTTCTAAAATACCACAACGGACATTAGAAGAGCTTATAAGCGGTGAATTTTATAAAGATGGTAGAGGACTTTCACAGAGAGTATGGACTCATGAAAAGAAAGCCAATGCAGATTTTGACTATATAATTCAAAAGGGATTAGCTGAAAAGAAGAGTACTTACGAATTAGCAAAAGACTTATCGGATTATGTTAACCCAGAAGTTAAAAAGGATTGGGAATTTAAAAGAATATATCCTTATGTAGGCAATAAAAAGATAGAATATAACAGTTTTAGACTTGCAGTAACTTCTATAAGTCATGCGTATCAACTATCTATGCAGAGGTCATGTAAAGCTAATCCTTTTACAGAAGGTATACAGTGGCATACTTCTAATAGCCATAGAAGAACTTGCAACATATGTCTAGATAGAAATGAAAAGATATATAAGCCAGATGAATTGCCCTTAGATCACCCTAATGGGATTTGTTATTTTACACCTGTTATAACTAAGAGCATGGAGGATATAGGTTCAGAGTTACATGATTGGCTGCATGGTGAAAGCAATAGCGATTTAGATGATTGGTATAGTGAATATGGCAAGGAATTTATGGTATAATTGTTTTAAAAAAGGGGAGGTATATCATGAAAAAAATTGTTTATTTACTAATCGTTGCATTGTTATCAGTATCTTTAATGGGGTGTTCTGAAAATAAAGAAGATGATTTAAATGCAACCATAATAGTTAAGGCACAAGAAGCAGTTAAAGGAAAATTAAAAGCTCCATCAACAGCTAAGTTTCCAGCAAGCTTTGAAGAGTATCAAATTAAAGAAGTAGCAACTGGGAATGATGATATTAAAGAATATGCTATAAGTAGTAATGTTGATGCAGAAAATGAAACAGGAGCTAAAATAAGAAATAGATTTGTAGTAAAATTACAACTAACAAGTGACATGAAAGGTTACAAAATACTAGATGTAAAACTTATGAATGATTAATATTAAATTAAGGCACTTACTTAGATAGGTGTCTTTTTATTTTACTTGAAAATAGGAGGTAGAAATGGGTAAATTAAAAAATTTTTACTAAGGTTCTCCTAGCGTACCAGGAACTTTAATAAAAAATATGATATATAAGATTTTATGGAGATTAAGCTTAGTTAATTCCCCTAGTATGGGAGATTATAAAATATATATTAAAAATAGAAAAGCGTGGAGAGAATCAAGTAATATTTTTGAGGATAGACAATATTGAAGGGCAATTTTTACAAGTCTTATAAATAAGGCTTTTTATTTTTGAACTAAATTAGGAGGGTACTATGAATATACCAGAAAAAGTAAGAATAGGAAGCATGGATTATGATGTAAAGTTAACAGATGAAACCTTAGTTTTAAATGGTAGAGAGTGTTTGGGGGTAATTGATTACGATAATACAGAAATTAAAATTTCTAAAAGTATTCAAAGTAATCAAAAGCAAGAACAAACCTTCCTTCATGAGTTGATGCATGGGATTATAAGAGAAAGAAATTTAGATTTACAAAATTCTGATGAAGAAACTATTGTAGATGAAATTGCAACTGGATTACATCAAGTAATAAGAGATAACCAAGAGATATTCAAATGCGAATGTACTGAGATAAAAGTATTAACAACAATAAAAGAAGGCAAAACATTAGCGCAAGAGAAAAGCATTAGGTCAAAAGAGGAAGTTAACAAAATAATTTTAGAAAACATATCAGATCTTGTCCCAATAGTTCGTGGGTTAACAGATGAAGAAATAAGAACATATATTGATAAAAATTATTGTGGTAGAAAAGAATAAAAATCTTATTTTATCAAAGCGAGGTGAGATAATGACATCCATAAGTAAGTTACATGAGAAATGTCAAAAATGTAAGCACAAAGATGCTTGCTATAATAAAAGAATGGTAGCTTGTAGGTTGGCTGAAATGCAAAAACCTATTATGAAGAGTGCAGCCACACCTATTGCTGAAACCTTTGCACAACCTATCGCTAGAAAACATACTCCCATAACAATTAATATGGGTGAGTATGGCAAAATAGAAACTAGCTTAGAGAAATTGCAGGAGCAATTTAAAAGAGATTTAGAAAAAGAATTATATAGAGGGGTATTTAGGTGTGGAACGTAAATTGAAGTCTTAGGAACCTAAGGCTTTTTATTTTACTTAAAATTAAAAGGAAGGGATGATAATATGCCAAAGTTAAGTGAAATATTAGGAGAACATTTTAAACAAATACCAGAGGATTTACAAAAGAAATACAAGGACATAGATCTAGTTGATAGTTCAAATTATGTAGAAAAATCAGAACTAGAAACTGCTAACAAAACAATTAAGCAGTATAAAAAAGATATAGAGAAGAGGGACAAGGACTTAACAGATTTACAAAGTAAGGTTAAGGATAATGAAGAGCTTAATACAGAAATAGAACAATTAAAAGCTGACAATAAAAAAGCAAGTGAAGAGTATGAAGCTAAACTTAATCAAGTTAAATTTGAAAATGCACTAGAAAAAGCATTGATAAAATCTAAAGCAAAGAATAATAAAGCAGTTAAAGCTTTGTTAGATATTGAAAAAATTAAATTAGATGGTGAAAATCTTTTGGGATTTGATGATCAAATAAAAGCATTGGAGGAATCTGATGCTTATTTATTTTTAAAAGAAGAAGTTGACCAAGAAAAAAATAAAGAGACTGAAAAACCATTAGGTGGTACAGGAACAATAGGAATGCCTAAAGGTGATGGAGGCAAAACAGAAACTATAGGGGCAAGATTAGCAAAACAAAGAATGGAGAACTCCCAAGTACCAGAAAATGAGTTCTTTAAAATAGATTAGAAAGGGTGATTTGTAATGAGTAAGCAATATTCAAGAGAAATTTTTGGAGCTAATGAGAACATTCTCAGCATACCAGACCATTTTATTAATGTACCTATGAAAGTAAAAAGTGAGAATGTAACTGCTGATTCTTCAGGTAAGAAGATATTAAAAGCAGGAACAATCTTAAGCAAGGAGGGTAAAGTTGTAAATGATGGCACAGCCTATGGGATTGTATACATTGACATGGATCTAACTCATGTAGGTGAAAATGAAACAGTTCCAGTAACTGTACATGGATTTATAAATGGTAAAAAGCTACCTACACAACCAAGTACAGAAGCTTTAACTGCAATGAAACAAATAACAATACTATAAAAAAGAGAGGAAGAGTGATAATATGCCAATAGATGTAATGGAAGTTATAAATGCAGAGAGTGTTAGTCAATATGTGAGTGGCACTCCTAAAACTAATTTAATTGGGGAAATGCTATTCCCAAGAAAGAAACAAGTGGGTATAGATATAACCTTAATCAAAGGAGCTAAAAATAAGCCAGTAGCATTAAGACCAAGCCAATTTGATGTATCTGTAAAACTTAGAAGTTTAAAAGCTTCTGTAAAAGAAGAAACAAAAGAAATGCCATTCTTTAAAGAAGCTATAGCGATAAAAGAAAAAGATAGACAAAACTTATTCCTTGCAATGACAGGCAAGAACACTCAATGGAGAGATATGATACTAGATAATATATATGGTGACATAAAAGGACTTGTAGATGGTGCTGATATACAAGCTGAAAGAATGAGAATGCAACTATTGTACCAAGGAGCAATATTAGTATCTACAGAGGATAGAGACATCAAATTTGATTACGGACTTCCAGCAAGCCATAAAGAGGTTCTTTCTGGTACTGCAGTTTGGACTGACACTGTAAATTCTACTCCAGTGGAGGATATTATAAGATGGCAAGATAAAGTTGAAGAGGACACTGGTATAAAGCCAACAAGGGCAATATGCACAAAGAAAACCTTCAATTACTTAAAAAACAATAAGAGCATAAGAAAAGACATTGATAAAACTGAAAGCACTATAATAACAGATAAGGTTCTAAAAAAATATTTAAATGATAAGTTGGATTTAGTTGTAGAAATTGTTAGTGGTAACTTTATCGCAGAAGATGGATCTACTCAATTATATTTCCCTAATGATGTGTTTACATTAATTCCGGAAGGAAAGTTAGGAGATACATACTATGGTACAACCCCAGAAGAAGCTGACTTAATGTCAGGCAATGCCGCTCAAGTATCTATAGTAAGAACAGGAGTTGCTATTACTACAGCTAAAAAGATTGACCCAGTAACAGTAATAACTAAGGTGTCTCAAATAACATTACCAAGCTTTGAAAGAATAGAGGAAATTTTCATAGGTACTGTAAAATAGAGAAGGCTTAAAACCTTCTCTTTTAAATTTAAAGGAGGAATAAGTATATGGCTAAGAAAAAAGAAGAGATTTTAAAGGGAGAAATTGTAGAAGAAGAAGTTTTAATAAGGGCAAAAGCTAATGTTTATTTAAAATATGACAAAGAAAGCTATGCAATAGATGAAGAACTTAAATTAAGAAAAGAAGATGCTGAAAGTATGTCTGAAAAGGGATATGTGGAGCTGCTAGGAGAAATAGCAATGGAAGAGGTTAAAGAAGAAATTAAAGGAAATGAAGTTAAAGAAGATAAAACCAAAGAAGAGAAGTAATTATGGATAGCGCGGCTTTAGAAACATTAAAATTTAATCTCCAAGAAAAAGAATATCCCTATTTTGAAGATAAAGAGCTAGAATTATTACTTCAATCTAATGATTATAACATTAATAAAGCCAGTTACAGAGGGTGTTTGTTGAAAGCAGCTGCAGATGATAAGTTAGAGGTTGCAGGAGTAAAATTAAGTTCAAATAGAGAATATTGGCTAGAACTAGCTAAAGAGTATAAGAAAGCATATGAAGAGAGTTTAACAGGAGTCACAACAGGGTATAAAACTTCAATGAAGAGAGTTGATGGGTGCTAATGGCTGGAATAAATAGATCAAAAATAAGTAAGAAACTTTATAAGCAATTAGAGAAAAAAGGACTATTAAAAGAAATTAAGGTGTTTAGGGAAGAGAAAAATAACTTCAAAGAGAAAACAGGAGAATTATATGTTTGCACAATAAAGGGGTATTACTACAGAAAAGAAAATGATGTAGTTATAAACACTGGAGAGGGCGCTACATTGAATAATTTATATAAAGACAGGCTATTAGTCGCATATGATGATATTAGCTCTAAGATTGAAAAAGATGATTATTTTTCATTAAACAACGAAAGGTTTTTAGTAGTAGATCCAGGTAATGTAGAAAATATAGTTCTAAATATGTATTTAGATAGGATGTGATAGCTTGAGCTTTGAAGTAAACATAGAGGATATTTTAAAAGGTTTAAGTGAGTTTGATTTAAAGGCTAAAGCAGCAATGGGGGTTTATGCAGATACATCAGGTAAAAAGATGGAGGCCCACGCAAAGAAAAATGCAAAGTGGATAGACCGTACAGGCATAGCACGTAAAACCATAGAAGGTGGTAAACAGTGGGAAGGCGATAGTTGCCATGTTTACGTAGCTGGTAATACTGACTACTTCCCGTATTTGGAACTAGCACATGATAAAAAATATGCAATATTAGTTCCAACTAGAAATAAATTAGCCCCAGAGATATTTCGTGGTTTGAGTAACCTGTTAGGGAAGTGATCAAATGCCTACATTCAAGTATAAAAGTATATCTCCTATTAATCAAAGCTCTAATACCTTATGGCAAAAAATAAACTTATACTTACAAGGAAAAGGGTATGATGTGTATTCTCCAGGACAAAAAAGAGATAAATGCACAGATTCATATATAGTAATAAAAGAGAATGGCATTTATGGTCAAGAAGGTGGAAATCAATTAGGGTATAAAATGATTGATATAATCATCTATCACCCTTTAAATAAATATTCTTCTATGGAAGGATACATAGAGAGCGTTAAAAAAGATTTAAAAGAAATTAAAGAGTTAAGAGCTACTGGGAATGAAACACCTAGTATTATAGATGATGAAGTACAAGCTTATACATCATCTATTGAATATCAAGCATTAAAAACATTAAGACCAGCTAGTAAAAGTCAATAAGTTTTTATGAAAATTTTTATTTATAAAAATAGGCATCACAAAAAATCCATTGAAAAACACGAACAATGGAAAATGATTCCTAATTATTTTAGCCGTTAGGCTGCTTGTTTTGAGTTGTTGTTTAGGTACATTTTTGAATGTATTTTGGGGTCACGTAGTTCATACTCTTTTTGATTTTTAAGAATAGAGAATATGTAGTTAATTAACTTATGCATTATTGCAACTAAGCCTACTTTTTTCTTTTTATCTTTCATATTCTCATTATAGAAATTTAGGAGAACTCTATTTATAGGTTCACCATTTCTGTTCTTACGTATGGATGCTAACGCGACAGCGTATAAGGCCCTACGGCCTATTCTGGTACCTCGTTTAGACATGGCATTTCTGTCACTGTTAAACTTACCAGATTGGCTAACAGAAGAATCTAAGCCAAAATAAGCAACTAAGTGCTTAGGTTTAACAAAGCCTTTTATATTGCCAATTTCACTCATTATTGTGATGGCAGTTAGTTCTCCAACACCTGGTATTGAGTAAAGTAATCGCACATTTTTCTTAAATTCATCAGAGATCCTATTGCTACGCATTAATAGATGAATTTCAGTTAATAGATTTCCAATTTGGATTTCTAGTGCTTCTATTACTGCGATAGTATTAATTATTTTTACAACTAGACTTGGTGATTTAAGACCAATGTAAGCAGCTTCTTCAGCAGCATCATATAGCTTTTTATAAGTTTTTTCACTATGTGCTAGTCCTTTTCTAGAAGTTGTTGAAATGAGGTTAATAAGTTCATCTCTATCAGCACTTAAAACTGCTTCAGGACTAGAATATTTTTTTAATATAGCTATTGATGTTTTACCAGTAATGTCTGAAAAGACAGAGCTATAACTAGGAAAAATAACTCTTAAATCAGTAGAAAGCTTCTTTTTAAACGTAGATTTGCTATCAGTAAATTTATAGTAATCTCTACAAAGAGACTTTAAAGTGTAAATTTCAACATCAAAATTAGAAGAATATTTAACATTTTGAAATTTACCTATAGTAGCAATGGTTAATGCATCTTTTTTATCATTTTTCACTTTTCTTATGTCACCATTCTTGTTACAATTAGTAATGAGTGGATTAAGGATACATACTTCAAATGTATCTTTAAGAAAGTGGAAAAGAGTAAGATGGTATACACCAGTAGATTCCATGAAAATTGCCGTTTTCATGTTAAACTCTTCTTCCGCTTTTTTTATTTGATCTACTAGGTAATCAAAACCATTTCTATTATGCATAATCTTAAAAGACTTTCTATAAACTTCACCGTCAGGTGCTAGTATAGCAACTACCGAAAAGTCTGCTGATATATCAATTCCAACTGTTGGTCTATAAAAAAATTTACTCATATTTATTATCTCCTTTATTTTGAGATAGAATAGATATTCCATTTCTATCAGTAATTCTATAACCTTGTCTGTGACACGGGTAGTTCCAAATTGGAAACCCAACCAGCTAAACATAGAGTTCTCACTGATGGAATGATACGCTTTTTTACGGGTATTAATGACTCGATAGAGTCACTTCCCAGGAGGAAACCATCTATCTTCTATTCAGGAGATATTATATCAAAATATTTAACTGTATAGGTTTCAATTTAGATTTAATAGAAAACTTAATTTAGGTATGAAATAAACGCTCTATCGGGCAGAAATAATTAGAACAATAATAAAAAGATTTGTCTTAATGTTCATTAGAATAATAGATAGTTTTCTATTGAATGTTATGACTACATTATACAAGGAGGTAAAAAACATGGATGGATTACCTATAGCTAACATAGTATTAGCAGAAGTAATAGATGAAAGTACTGGTGAAAAACATTATTTTGATACTGCAGATAAGGCAAATGCTAAACCAGATTTATCTCAAGGTAAGGAAGATATTTTAAGGAATAAAAATAGAATTATAGCAATGAACCGTACCGAGGATATTTGTATTGGATATGAAATCAAATTAACAAATAACACATTCCCACAAAAACTAATGGCATTAGTAGATGGTGGCACAGTGACAAGTACAGGGTATGAAGGTCCAGAAGTGGGAAAGGCAACAGAAAGAAAACCATTCACCTTAAATTTATATAGTGAAGAAAAAGACTATGATAGCGAAACTTTAAGATATGTAAAATTTACATTTAAGCATAATAAAGGTAAACCTGTAGAGTTTAAGTTTGAAGATGGAAAGTTCTACATTCCGGAGTTTGATAGTAAGAGCAGGCCTAAAAAAGGTGAAAAGCCAGTTTATATTGAGTTTGTAGATAATCTACCTAATGAAAGCTCTACACAGCCAAATACAAATGAATTTAATGTGCCAGGTGGAGAAGTAACTGAAACTAATTCTGATGTAACAGTAAAAGTAACAACCAATGTAAAATGGACTTTTGCAAAACAAATAAATCAAGATGATGTTACTGCAACTAATTTTATAGTAAAAAAGAAATCTGATGGTTCTACAGTTAAAGGTAGCGTAACCATAGATGATACTAAAAAAGTAGTAACATTCGTACCAACAGGTGTAGAAAAAGGAACAACTTATACTGCAGAAGCTAAGGCAGTAAATTTACTTGATGCAAGTGGTAAAACTACACCAATAAGTGTTGAATTTACAACTATATAATGGAGGGATAGCATAATGGATTTAAAAGTAACTAATATAGAAGAATTAAAGAAAATGGCGGAAGGTGAAGTTATAAGCCTTCCTGAATTTACACAAGGGATACCTTTTAATGCACGAGTTAAAAGGGTGTCCCTTTTAAATTTAATAAGAAAGAATGTAATTCCTAATCAGCTTTTAAGTGCTGCAGAAGAACTTTTTTATGGCAAACAATCTAGCAAAGGGGTAGATATAAAAGAGTTAACTCACGTAATGCTCATAATGGCAGAAAATGCACTTGTAGAACCAAGTATGAAGGATTTAGAAACCGTTGGATTAGAACTTACAGATGAACAAATAGTTGCTCTGTTCAATTATACGCAGGAAGGAATAAAATCTCTAATTCCCAGTGATACAGAGCCAGAGGATAATGTCAATACTGGCGATTAGTACTCAATATAAGCAAAGACCTTCTGAAATCATGGGGTTAACAAATGACTATGAAGCATTTTGCTTTGATGAAACATGTATTTATATCATAAATGAAATAAGCAAAGAAGATGCTAAAGAACCAAGGTGGATTGAAGAATCAAAAGAAAGTCACAAAGATAAATCTCAAAATTCAAATACAATTGAATGGATGATGAAGCACTCTAAACCTTTATAGGATAGAGTGTAAATGTAGAATTTATAATTTATATAGAGTATAATAATAATGATAGATAGTATTGGAAGTCGCGAGCCAATATAACAAGGTAGTTTTCCCAACTACCTTCTATCATTATTAAAAATAAATATTCAGGGAAAATAAAAGAAGCCTAGGGAGGGTTTTTTGTTATGGGTAAAAAACTAACTATTGGAGAAGTTGAAAAATTTGTAAAGAAAAATTCAGAATGTGAGTTGCTCTCTACTGAATATACTAACAATTCAACTAAAATGAAGTTCAGATGCAGGTGTGGCAATGAGTTTGAAACAACTTTTAATGATTTTAAACAACAAAATAAAAGACAATGTAATCAATGTAGTAATAAAAAAAGAGCTAAAAAGTTAAATTATACAACAGAAGAATTTAAAAAAGAAGTTTATACTTTGGTGGAAAACGAATATTCAGTATTAGGGGAATATACAAAATCTAGAAATAAAATATTAATGAAACATGACGAATGTGGTCATGAATGGTATGTAGCACCATATTCTTTTAAAGCTGGTACAAGATGTCCTAAATGCTTTGGTAATTCTAAGAAGAATACAGAGCAATTTAAGCAAAAAATAAAAGAAAAACATGGTAAAGAATATACTGTTTTAGATGAATATATTAACAGTCAAACGCCTACATTGGTAAAACATAATACATGTGGCTATGAGTGGTATGCAACCCCTAACAATTTATTACAAGGTCACAATTGCCCAAAATGTGCTGGCAATATAAAAAAGACTCAAAAACAATTCGGGAAAGAAGTTTATGCTTTAGAAGGTAATGAATATATATTTTTAGAAAATTATATAAATAACAATACACTTATAACAGTAAGACATAATAAATGTGGTAATGAATATAAAACAACCCCAAGTGATTTTTTACGTGGAAGAAGATGTCCTAAATGTAATGAAAGCAAAGGAGAAAAAAGGATTTCAGTTTGCTTAGATAAAAACAATATAAATTATATTAGCGAATATAAAATAGATAAGTGCAAAAACATAAGACCACTACCATTTGATTTTGCTATTTTTGATAATAAAAATAACTTAAAATATTTAATAGAATATGATGGTGAATTGCATTATAAAAAAGGTAGATGGAATGAAGGAAAATCAAAATTACTTCAAATTAAAAAAACAGAAAAAATAAAGAATGAATACTGCAAAAAACATAATATAAAATTAATAAGAATCCCCTATTGGGAATTTGATAATATTGAAAAAATCTTAAACACTCTGATATGAGTGTTTATTTTTTATATTTGAAAGGCAGGTGATGAATAATATGGCAGTTAACGTTGGTACTGCTATAGCCTGAAAGCATATTTAACGTTAGATAAAAGTCCTTTTAACAATGGGCTAAAAGCGGCAGGAGCCGAACTGAAGAACTTTGTGAGGGGTACAGGTGAAGCAGGTGGAAGGCTAAAATCTTTAGGTGGAGCAGTAACAAGTATTGGCGGTACGCTTACGAAGTCTGTAACTTTACCTGTAGCCGGAGCAGGTGCAGCATGTGTAAAGCTTGCAAGCGATTTTGAGACATCTATGGCAAAAATTAATACTATAGCAGGGGCTAGTAAGCAAGAATTAGCAGAAATGAGAAAAGAAATTTTAGCAACATCTTCTGAAATGGGTATGGCTGCAAAAGATTTCGCTCAAGCAACTTATGATTCAATTTCTTCTGGGATAGATAAAGCGGATGCAGTAAACTTTACTAAAGATTCAGCAAAACTAGCTAAAGCTGGATTCACAAACGTTACAGTTGCTACAGATGTACTTACTTCTACTATAAATGCATATGGTAAAAGTGCTAAAGATGCAACGGAAATAAGTAATCAGTTAATTGTTGCCCAAAATTTGGGAAAAGTTACAGTTGATGAAATGGGAGCTAGTTTAGGTAACGTAATTCCTATAGCAAGTGCACTAGGTGTTAAAACAGAAGAATTATTCTCTAGTATAGCAGTAACCACCGCTCAAGGTATTAAACCAGCACAATCCATAACAGGACTTAAAGCTGCTATGTCTAACATAGTAAAACCATCTGAACAGGCTAAAAAAGCAGCAGAGGCTCTAGGATTACAATTTGATGCAAATGCAGTAAAGACTAAAGGCTGGATGGGATTCTTAGAAGATGTTAAATCCAAACTTGAATCATCAGCTCCAGCATATGCTAAAAAATTAGAAGAAGTTAATAAATTAAGAAAAGCAGTAGAGAGCGCTGGAAACGGTAGTAAAAAATATAAAGAAGAGATTGAAAAAGAAAGAGAAAAAATATCTAAGCTACGTGATGAAAAGAAAAACTTAACTAGTAAGGATAAAGAACGTAAAAAAGCTATAGATGTAGAAGTTAAATCCATACAAGAACATATTAAAACACTCCAAAAGCAATCTAAAGCTGAAAAAGATGGTGCTGGCAATGTAAAGGAAATGAAAAAGCAGTTAAAAGAAAAAGAGAAAGAATTAAAAATCTTAGAAGGTACTTCAAAAGGAACTCTTACAGCATTTTCTACAATGTTTGGTTCGGTAGAGGGATTAAACACTGTAATGTCTATGACATCTAATAGTGGAGCTGAACTGTATAACAAGAGTATGAAAGAAATGAAAGAAAACACAACTGCAACCAAAGAAGCTTTTGACAAAATGATGGATACTCCTGAGGAAAAATTTAATAAAGCCAAAGTTCAATTGCAAAACCTCGGTATCACTATAGGGGGACATCTCTTGCCACATGTAGTAAGATTCTTAGATGCTTTTTCTAAGGTATTGGAAACTATAGAGAAGTTACCAGGACCAGTTAAGAAAACTATTGTTAGTTTTATAGGTATGGCAGCAATAGCTGGACCAATCATGACTTTAAGCGGAAATGTAATAAAATTAGGTGGCACTATATTTGGTACATTAGGTAAATTAAAAAGTGTTCCTAAGATTATATCCGGAATAGCTGGAGGAAGTGCAAAAGCAATAGGAGGACTTGGAAAAGCATTTAAAGGACTAGGTAAAGCAGCCAGTCTAGGTATTAAAGGCACTTTAACCATTGTAAAAGGTTTAGGGAAAGGTATAGGAACTGTTTTTGGCGGTATAGGAAAAGGGATTTTAGGTATTGTTAAAATATTTACTAAGTTACCTGCACTACTATCACCTCATGTATTGCTTATTGTTGGGCTGATAGCCGGAATAGGTTTTATTGTATATGAGGTTATAAAACATTGGGATACTATAAAAGAAGTTGCGGGTAAAATTTGGGGCGGAATTAAAAAAGCCATAGAAATACCTGTTAAGGGTGCAGTAAAGTTTTTAAAATTTGCTTTTGTGGGATTGCCCAAAACTTTTTTCAATTTTGGAGTAGATATAATAGGTGGCCTCGTTAAAGGTTTATGGTCTATGGTTGAGAAAGTAGGGGAAATCATAGGCAAAATAGCTGGCAAAATAACTGGAGGATTTAAAAAGCTATTGGGAATAAATTCTCCTTCAAAGGTATTTGATGGATACGGTGTTAATATTGGAGAAGGTCTTGTACAGGGAGTAGATAAGCAAGAAGGTGTAATAAGTTCTAAATTTAAAGGTTTGGCAAATAAGATAAAAGGCTTGGGCAAAGTAAGACCAGAATTTCAAGGACTTAATAATTTAGCTTTAAGTGGAGCTTATGGTAGTAACCATGGGATTTCTAATATAACTAATGCTAATTCTTCTAATAAGCAGTTTAAATTTGAACCTAAAATAACAATGCATGTAACTGTATCTGATACAGGAGAAAAGGGAACAAAACAATTAACATCAGAACTAAAGAATATGACTGAAAATAGCATGAAAAATGTTATGACTGAATTATTTATGAATGATGTTCTTAGAGATTAATAGGGAGGTGGCTTAAATAGATTTAGATAGAATAAAAGATTTCAAAATAGATCTATTATATGAAGATGGAAGTAACGCTGGTGGTGAAATTACTAACTATAAGCCACCTAGACCTACACATTTTAGAAAAGGTACAAAAGCAATACATGGATATACATATTTTCAAAACAACTCAACAAGTGATTGTGTAATAGATTTTACTATTGTATTTCAAATTAAAGGAGAAAGCGGTCAAGAAACTAAAAGTAATATAGAAAAGTTTTTAAAGTTCAGAAACTCTTACAAAGAGAGGTTTACTCTAATAGATGAATTTGGGATCAAGTATAAAGGTTATATTCAGAATAAATATGAGTTAGATACTCCTATAGAAGGAGATATATATTATATTTCAATTGAACTTTTATGCAATCATGATGTTTCAGGGTGGGTGAGTGATAATGCCAAGGTGTAAGGTTGAGATATATAAGAAGAATGGGTATAGGGGATTTAAAGAGGAGGATTCAGATAAGTTAATATTAGAAGAGAGCTTGCTAAACATAAGACTAAGTAGAAGCGAAGGCACACCCACAGGAGAAGCCATAGTGGTAGCTCAATATGAAAACCTTGATACTCCACTATTCGGCGGTGGTGACAAGGGAATCATTGATAACTTTGCACAAATTAAAGTATATGTAAATAAAAAAATACAATTTACAGGGGTAATAAAAAAGTACACATACGATACAGACCAAAAAACAATGGAATTAACATGTCACGATATGTATTATAGAATGTTAAACTCTACTGATAAAGAATTGAAGTTTTACAATAAAACAGCGGTAGAAATAATTACGACAGTAGCCCAGGAAGCAGGATTAAATATAGTTAGAACTGGTGGGAATGATTATGTTGTGCCTAAATTAGAAGTTGATATAGGGACAATGTTCCATGACATAATAGAAGCTATTGTAGAAACCATGCACGCAAAAATAAGAGCAACTAAAGATGGGACAATATTATTAGAAGATCAATACCCAGCTTATGATGAGGTTAACCATGAAAATAACAAATATGACTTTGATTTAAATACTGAATATAATATAGCAGACGATAAAGCTGGTAGAGATGCTAGTCTTATGAGAAATATATTAAAGATAGTATGCAATGATAAATATACATTATTTGAAGATACAAGTATGACTAAATATTTAAATGGCGAAAGATGGGTAGATACAATAGAAAACCCTTTAGCGACTACAGAAGCCTTAAGAAAAGCGGTTGCTGGACATAAATATTTAGATATGTGGAGAAAAAGCACAGGTATAAGTATAGTGCCAGTGGCTGGTACTTCTGAAATGGACATAGGGAAAATTGCAAGAGTTAGATCTAAAGGAACTTATAGTGGTTATTATCTTATTGTTGGAGTAGACACAGAAATTACTGCAGATGGATACACAGATAGCTTACAACTACAAGGTATGAGAGATAAAACTACAATATATAATATTCCAACTAAAATAGGCAGTGGAAGTGTAAGTGGTAAAAGTAAATCTAATGAGCAGACATTTATATTAGCTTCAGCAAATGTAAAAGAAAAATTTAGAATAGATAAATCAGGAAGGATTAAATTAGGATTTATCGATATAGAAAAGCAACCACATTTAGAAGTCACAGCTTTCTTTAGCAACCTATTGGAGACTAAACACTATGACTTAGTGCTACAAGACCCAAATAAAAGTTACTATGGATACAAGCAACAAATATTTACCAGCGCAGAAAGTCCACTAACTAATACTGGACTAAATAGTTGTGAAAGTATTAGTTACAGTGGTTGGAGTGGTCAACCAGAATATTTTAAAATTATAAAACCAATGCAAGGAAGATGGTATATATACTTGCAAAGTGATACTACTGAGGATTATGAAGCTAATATAAGTGTTAATTTAGAATGGAAGAAGGTCCAAATAGATAGTTAAAGGTATAAATTATAGGAATTTAGGTGATAGTATATGTCGCACATGGGTTTTAAAAATTTTAGAGAACCAGTTAAATATGTGTTAGACCAGGAGCTAAGAAAAAGAAATTTCAAAAATCAGATAAGTACAGATGGTGAATATACAGGGGAACTTCCTGAATATCCATGTAGATTAGTTAGAGATGAAACAACCAATAAAGTTGGTAGAATTATATATGCGGAAGGTACCGAATTAGAATGGTCACAGGAGCTTATCCGAGATTCCAATAATAAAGTTTTTAGAATTAGAACTAATTTCCCTAATGGTGCATATGAAATATTGCAGTTGTTTAAGGATTCTAATAATAAAGTTAGTAATATACAAGTTGTAGAAGAGGGGTGATTTAAATAGGTGTAGCTTCATATGTAATTAACTTTGATGAACTTTCAGACTTAATTAAAAGTTATCTTGAAAATGGTGTTAATGTAGATATAGAAAACATAACATTTTCTACAAAAGACATAGAAAGTTTACTACAGGAAATAAAAGATAAAATACAAGGCGTGGACTATAACGATTTAATCACCGCTTTAAATGCTTTAGGTGTAAAACTAGATAGCTTAAGTAACAATTTAGGCACAAGTGGAACACAGAAGATATACGGAAAAATGTTAGAGATCCCAGCTATTAAAGGACAACACACTATAGAGGTAAATTATAGTGGTAAATTGACAGGGGTTACATATAGTCAAAGTGCATGGAGAGTTGAGGACAGTTGGGATTTAGTAGTAGGGAGTAAAAAGCTATTTGATGGTGTTAGAACTAAGGAATATGGAGAGCATAAATACTTTAATGTATTTTACCCTATAGATGGTGCTATTAAATTTATTTTTAATAATATAAGTGGAAGTAGTAAAGTAGTATGGGTAGATTTTAATGTATTAGAAGGTGTTTAATATGAGTTTACCTAAATATATAGTTAATTTTGATGAACTAACAGATGATTTAAAAAAGAAATTGTTAGAATTAATAAATAATGAATTGAAAGATAAATACTCACAACTTACCACAGATAATATTAAGGCTTTATTAGGGGAAGTAAAAGAGTTATTACCTAGTGTAAAGTACGAAGGTTTGAAGAAGAAAATAGAAGGTTTAATCCACATTAAATATGAAGGCATACAGAAAATAGAAAGTAAACTTTTAGATATTCCACCAGTAATACAAGAGAATAAAGTAGATTTTAAATTTGACAAAGATATACACATCACTGGACTACATTTCAATCAGACTGGGTGGAAAAATGAAGATACTTATAGCTTAGTAATTAATAAAAATAAAATAATAGATAATGCAACTATTAAGGAAATAGGAGAGCATAAATACTTTAATACTCATTTTAAAGTTAATGCTAATACACCTATTTCTTTTATTTTAGATAATAAGAGTGGCAACAGCAGGCAAATAATCGTGGACTTAGAATATATAAAAATAATTTAAACTTAGGAGGTTGATGATATGGCTATTACAGAAAATTTTTATTATATTGAAGGCAGTACAAGTGTTAAGGATATAATAAAAAATTTAACTAAAGAAATAACAACAAATGCAGGGACTTACAAATGGGATCTTGTATACCCAACAACAGTAGACACTATAAAAGATTTTAGCTTAATAAAAGCTACTACAAGTTATAATAAAGAGTTTTATGTTAGATTTGAGAGAACTGCAGCTTTAACACCTACGTCAGAAGAGCAACAGCTATTAGATAAAGAAAACTATAGTAAACCATTTACGGAAGAAGAAATAAAACTTCTTAATAGATATGTTGAGTCCATGCCCTTAACTTACGAAGAGAAAAATCTAATTAAGAAAAATCCAGATACTTTGACCACAGATGAACAGACTAAAATGCAAGAATTGAGAATGAGAAAAAGACTATCTGATGAAAGGGAATTATTGCTACTTAGAAAATACAATAATGGTGAAAGTCTTTCTACAGCAGAGCAGAATGAGTTGGATACATTAAAAAATGCACATGATTTAACTGCTCAAGAATTAAAAGATTGGAATGATTTAAAAACTAATAGAAGATTGTATTATGATAGTATCATTTTAATAATGTATAAACAGTATTCAAGTTTAGAACTTACATCCAGTGAGCAAAGCTCATTAGCTAGTTATAGACAACAAATGGAACTAACTCAAAATGAAAAAGAAAAACTAGCGCTTTTAAAAGGACAAATGGATAATAGAAATCATATGTATATCGCTATTGGGAAAGAAATTCATGATACTAAAAAAATACTAAATGTAGATGGAAAACAAACAGAGGTTCAAGTTAAAGATTTAGTCGAAGAAAGTTGCTCTGTACCTTCTAGGTTGGCTTGGTATAAACATTTAACTAAGGATATAGGAGATTGGTTACCGGTTCAATATTGGATTAATGTTACTAAAGATGCAATTAATATTGTACTTAGAGGGGATCCTAGTGCAGATAACTACCCTTACAATAATTATCTTACTTCATATGCTTATATTGGAGTAGTTAAACCAATGGAGGATAGTGCTAGTACAGATGATATATATAATTTTGGTGTAACTACAAGTTCAGATATCCAACCATTTTTTACAAAAAAGTTTGGAGAAAGAACAGCAACAGGAGTTACAGATGTATGTATGATAGCCAATAAAATTGGTATGCCAATGCAACCTCATTATCCAGGGTTTTACACAACTCATTCATTCATGGATAAATGCAATACAGAGGGCTCAAGATGGAATCACAAGAAACATCAATTCTCTGATATTACCCTTGTACATCCAGTGGATATGGAGAGAGGTAAAATGGTTAACGTGTTAGCTGGAGATGCTTCAGCTATTTATGATATGGATAAACTTGTTTATAAGAAAGGTACTGATGAAGAAGAGAACTATAAAAAATTTAAGATTACAGCACCTTATTACTTCCTTAACAATAGTGCCAATAATTTATACTGTATAGCTATTAGATGTTATAAAACGGCAGAATAGAGGTGATTTAAATGCCCCTACATACAATTCCCTTATGTAGTTTTACTTATGTAGGGGATAATCTTTCTAGTGCCACTTTTAAATGTGACACAAGAGAGGATATTTCTAAAAACAAGACTAAATTATTTTATAAGAAAAATGAAACTGAAATTAATAAAATTGACATTAAAAGTTTTTATGGTAGCACTAATGAAATTGATAAATATAGTGGTAAAGACATTATTATAAATGCTAATAATGAAGTATATAAAAATATAGAAATCAGCTTAGATAAAACCAATAAACTTATAAGTAAATCTACGGCAAAAGAGTTAAATTTTATAGAAAAAGAAATAATTAAAGAAAATCTATCAGCTTTAAATTGTAATGATGTTGATATAAACATGCTTAAAGCTAAAAACTTACTAGATACTCACTGTTTAGGATTATTTAAAGATGTATCACTAAAACAATTTGTGAGAGATTCAAAAATAGAATTAAGTAATTCAGATTATACAATTAATGTTGAGAATTATAATAAATCTAAATATATCACTATAGAATTTAGCACTGGATTAGATCTAGACTTCCTAAAAGGTATGAGCATAAATTCCAGTATCAATATAGACGTAACTAGAAAACAAGAGTTAACTAAAACTAGTGCAACTTATTTAGATAAGAATAAAGAAAAAGGCTTAGGTATTATTAAAAATAATAGATATTTAGATAAATATACTATTAGATCTATGAATATTAAAAATAATATCCTTAATGTAAACAGAGTAGATATAAAGAAAGCTGATATATTAACAAGCATTTACTTAGACAGGGAGAATGAGAAAGGACTTCGACAAATAACAAATAGCAATCTAGTATATAAAATAAATAATTTTAGACTAAATAAATACAACTATACCAATATAGAAAAAGATAATATAAAGAACATTGTAAAATCTATTGATACTAAATTATTTTATACTAACACTTTAAAAAGAATTTCTAAAATTAATAATATACTGGAACTAAATAAAGATACTATTATTAGATTAAGTAAATGTGATTCTATAAATTTAAATAAACATAAAATTATTGAAATATTTAAAAACAATTCTAACTCATTACAAAAATATATGAGTTTTAAAAATATTTTTAAGGGTAATACCTTGGGATTTAATAAAGATGAATTGAAAATTGATAATAGAATTGAAATTAAAGGATTAAATAAAGAAATATTAATAAATAAATATAATGAGCTTAAAGGATTGAATAAATTTAGAATAGATATTTATCTCCCATACACTACTACAGATTTAGAAGTTATACAAAGATGGTGGGTATTAGGAGCAATAGAGCCTTATGACAAAAAGATACTTCCATATGATTATAACTATTTAAAGAAAGCATTGTCTATTAATAGAAAAGATAGAGAACATGGTTGGCTAGTAGAAAAAAATAAACATCCTATAAGCTTTATGCCTTATTTAGAAGATTTACAAGGCATAGATTTAGGTTATGGATTAGAAGAAATAAATCTATCTATTGAAATAATGATTGATATGGTAAACATAGTAGGCATGATAGTGCAGCATAGTGCTAGTCAATTTGCTAATGCAAGTGGTCATGAATCTATTGAGTTTATTATGGAAGTATTACTGGATTGGTTGAACTTAGATACAACGGTGCAGGAGATGAATCTAAAAGGTAGTAGAGAGCACTACTTAAGGACATATAGATGGATAAGGTGGGAAGCTGAAAAGGTTTGGTTTATGGCAGATAAAGATCATACACAGGATAAAATGATAGGTATTAAATATGCAGGTATGTTATTTGCTAATCTTATAGACTATATGAAGTACCATCACTTTGACATAGTCCCATTATGGAGAAATCTAAAATATATGGATATAGAAAGACTGTTTAATAGGACACTAACTAATGGTGATTTAATTGGATCATTAGATAAACTTAAATCTAAAAGACATTATTATATAGAAACACAAAAATTTTAAAAATGGAGGTAATATTATGGCAGGTTATAGTGCAGTTACAAACAAAAATCAAGGAAGTTTCAACAACCCAAGACAGAAAACATGGGGAGTTTTTCAATGTGGCAATAATGGGTGGTACATAGCACACACTACTAATTGTTTTGATGAAGTCAAAGAAGAAGCGAGGAAAATATTAAATCGTGGTGGACAATATTGTTCTATTGATAGAATTATGGTTGTTGAAATAGTACCGATAGACACAGTTATGACACCTTCTGTATAGGAGATAATACCATGAAACTTATAAAAGTTAAAAATGGGCTACTTGAAGCTGAGAATTTTTTCTTAGCTTCTTCTTTTTCAGATTTTGCTGGAAGTGCGAATGTTGTAAGAGATATTAAAACAGGTAAGTTGAAATTAATTTCTAATAATAAAATTGAAAGAAAGTTTGACTATGAAGAATTTGTAATAGAGCTAGAAAAAGAAAATTTTAAAACCATGAGCGAAGATAATTATTCCATGATTTATTTAGGTAACAATGATTATACTTTTGGAATTAAAGATAATAAACTCAACGAACAAAACAAGTATTGGAAGATATTAAGAAAAGATGGTTATATCCAAGCGTATAGTAGTAATGATGGAAAGGAATATAAAAATATAGGTGGTATGAAGTTTACAGAGTCTATAAATAAACAAGGCTTTACAAAGCATTGTAATGAAGATTTTATACTTAATAATTATAAGGTTTATGCTAACGCTTATGTTACCTTGCAAAATGCACCAAAAGGCTCTATAGTTGAATTTTACAATAACAAAGATGAATTAATCCTTACTAGAGAATTTAATGCTGATATGGAGTGTAAAGTGTTTTTAGATAATAAAATAGAAGGATATTTTATATTTAAAGATACTACTGGTAAAGAATTTTATAAATCTGATTTGTTCAATCTTGGTTATGGAGATATTTATATTTTAAGCCCTTATAATTTTGAAATAATTTATCATGGAACTGTAGTAACAAACACTAATCCAGTTTTATTGCAGGACTTAGAGGAATTTATAAGTATTAAAAATATAAGTAATAAAGAATATAAAAATATTACTATAGGAACTGAAACGACTACTAATGATTTAGTTCAATTATCATGGAATGGGGAGGATTATTTTGACATATTAACAATAGACACTATAGCTCCAGGAGAGATTAAGCAATTACTTGTTAAAATTATAAAAAATGCAGATAACCACAACTTTAATGTTAGGGATTTTCAACTAGTTATTCGTGAATAGAGGTGAGTGTATGAGTGAGTTTTTTAATGTAACCTTAGATAAAGATATAGTCTTTGACGATAGTGTGATTTCTAATAAAACAGGTTGGACAAGTGAAAAAATACAAAAAGAAATAGTTGCTAAAAGAATTACTAAATTTGAAGAATTAGAAGATGTTGATGTAGTAAATAAGAAAAATAAGCAGTTAGTAGCTTATAGTGAGGATACGGGTAAATTCACAACTATAGATGGTGTAGATGCTGGAGAAATAGTCGGAGCGGGTATGAAACAAATATCTAAGATGGGTATTGTAGGTAGTAATACAGAGCCAAGAATAATAAATATACCTATAAATACCTTAGACTTTAAAGTTCCTAGAGTAAATGTACTAAGATATGATACAACTGGTACACAAGATCAAATAATAACCAAAAATGAGTTTACAAATGGTGAAAGTAATGATTTTAAAAAAGATGACATGTTAATTTTTGATGGGAAAGCACATCTGAAAATTGAGCATATACAAGATTATACAGTAACAAAAGATGAAGAAACATTTAAGGAATATTCTACTATGCTTGATTTAAGTAAATATAAAAGCATAGTAGCATTTGAGGATTTTGAAGAAGGCTTAATACAGAAACTAAGAATTAAAGCTATACCATTTGATAGATTATTAATCCCAACAGGTGATATGAACTTAAGCAATGTAGAGCATATAGACTACTTTAAGCTAACTGCTACAGGTAAGAATATGAAAATAGTTTGCAGTGTAGATAGCGGTAAGACATGGAAAACATTTAAAACTGACAAATGGGTAGATATAAATTTAGATATAGAAAGTGTCAGAGTTAATGGCATGAGTATAGAAATTTTCAATAAAATTAATGATGTGTTTTGGAATGAATTAGTAACAAGTAAAAAGATAAGATTTGCTTATTTATTTAGTATGAATAATATTACAGATATTGAGGAATTAGATAACCTAGATTTACAGTATGATGGACAAGGTAAGTGGATACAAGTTAAAGAAGATACTTTTGATGTGGTGTATGCTTCAAATACATTGCTACAAGTGTATGTTAAGTTTAATGGAGATATAAAAATTAATTATTAGTTTTGGTGAAGATAGTAAAACAATAACTTATAAATTTACTAAAGATAATACATATAAAATTATATATGTAGATAATGCATAATTAAAGAAAATAAACAAAGGAAGGTGATATTATGGCAGGAATTGCGAAACCTAGCATTGACGGATTAAGGAAAGAAGCACAATATAAAGTTATATCGTTTAATGGCATTGGAGGAGGTACAATAAACAACTTTGGTTTGTTTGATGGTACCACACCTGACGAGTGGAATACATCAAGAGTATTTTATTGGAGAAATAATGCCTATTTAGAAATCGAAATATTAACCCCAATTGTGAACATATGGCGTTGTGGTACAACAACATGGGCTGATAGAAATGCACCTTTGAATATATTTAAGTTAGAAAATGGGATATATATAGATGTAACTAGGCATTATCCCCAAAAAACAACACAGGTAAAGGAAGCACAGTGGGAAAAAACTATAGAAAGTTTACCGAAAGGAACTTATAAATTTACAAGTCCATTAAATGAGCCTTTTAGAATAGATTCGGAGTGGTATATAGAAACTGTTAAAGATTATAATTATCTCTTAAAAAATAACAATCACTATTACACAATTAAACCTGAATATTATTCAAACAACCAATATAATTTGATTCCTGAATTAGAAGGTAAAAATATATTAACTAAAGAAGACTATAACATTTATGGATTTAAAGATTTAAATACTTTAACTAAAAATACAACAATTAATTCAGAAACTTTTAAACCTATTGATAAACTACAGAAACAATTTGATAATTTAGAAATATTGAGAATGGAAGAAAAATAAAATCTAAAAGGCAATAAACAGGACTAGAGAGTAGTCTTTTTTTATTGCCTATTTTACTGGAGGTGCAATGTGGAAAAGGGAATATGTCAAGAAAGACACAAGAGGATAGATGAAAAAATAGAAGTTCATGAGAGAAGAATTAATAATCATAGTGAAAGGATAGATAAATTAGAACAATATCAATCTAAAACAGAAGCAAAAATAGAAAATTTATGTGAGCAAATTAGTTCTTTAGTAAGCACAATGAAATGGTTTATAGGTTTATTAGTAGGAAGCTTTGTAGGCTTCTTTTTTTATGCAATACAAAGAAATTTATTTAAATAAAAGTGTATACATTGATTTGTAGACTTAGTTATTTACCACGTTTATATTGTATACAAAAATTAAACAAGAAAGGAAGATATTATGAACATTATAGATAAAAACCTTAGTTTTAGAAATGCATCACCACATAATAATACACCAAAGGAGATTATATTGCATCATACAGAGTGCAATGGATGGACAGTAGAAAGACTACATGAATTGCACAGAGATAGCTTTGGTTGGTCTGGGATAGGTTATCACTACTACATTAGAAAAGATGGTTCTATATACAAAGGTAGACCAGACTGGACTATAGGAGCTCACTGCAAAGGTGCTAACCAAAATTCAATAGGTGTTGCCTTTGAAGGTAGATACCATGATCAAGACAAGTCAATGCCTAATGTACAATTTAATGCAGGATTAGAGTTAATACAATATCTTAAAAATCAATATGGAGATATGCCTATATATGGACATAGAGAGAGAGGAAGTTCAGACTGTCCAGGACAATATTTCCCTTTAGAAGATTTTAGAAATAATAAAGGAAATCAAGGAATAAAGGCAGACGTTCAACAAGTTACTTCAAAGACTAAAGATCGTGGCAAAAGTGAATTGATTAAAAGACTTCAACAAGAAATAAATAATCAAGGCTTTGGAAGTATATCAGTTGATGGCATAGTTGGTCCTAATACTCTTAATGCTGCTCCTACATGCAAAAGAGGTGCTATAGGAAATATAACAAAAATAATTCAAGAAATGCTTATCAATATGGGATATATTAATTTCCTTAAGCCATACGGAGCAGATGGAGTTTTTGGACAAGGAACAGAAGATGCAATATCTAGTTTCCAAAAGAGATATGGCTTAAATTCAGATGGGGTTGTAGGAAAGAATACATGGAAGAAATTTTTTGAGAAACTCAATTAAAGAGAGGTGAACTTATGGAACAAATATTAAATATTTTTAAAAAAGAAATAGACTTTTATAAAGATAAAGATAATAAATCATGGAGTAAAGACAAAAATGAAGGATTTAAATTAGGAATAGAGTATTGCAAGAATATTATAGAAAAATTAAAAGAAGAGTAAAAATAAGTGGCATATAAGATAGGACTAGAGAACATAAAAAAGCTTTCTAATCCTTTTCTATGTCTAAATAAAAATAATTCAATACAAGCTAAAACACAAAGTTTTAGCAATTTTAAGGAGGAAAACACATGGATTTTACAAGTTTAGGAGTTTTAACAGGGTTAGTTATGGCATTAGCAGAATTTTTTAAGAGCATAGGAGTAAAACCTAAATTAATTCCAGTTTTAAATTTAATAATTGGGTGCATATTTGGGGTGTTATTTATGGGTACTGGAACAAAAGAAGGATTAATGTATGGATTGGTTATTGGATTAACTGCTGGTGGATTTTATTCAACTGGTAAGAATGTTATTGAAAACTTTAAATAATAATTTTAATGGGTAGTCATGGCTTAGGCTGTGGCTACTTTTTTTATTTTTTGTCTTAAATTGTCGAATGGTTATTCCCTTCAACGTGAAAAAAGATGTTTATTTTTCCCGTTAACGTGATATAATATAATTAAAGATAAGGAAAGGGGATATTGAAAATGAGAGAAATTATGACAAGAGCACATCAAATAGCAAAAACTTTAGAAGGAGATTATTCAGCAAGATTAAGCATGGCTTTAAAATTAGCTTGGGTAGAAGCTAAAGGCACTAAGGGAGTTGTAGTAGTTAAAGAAACTGCTAAAGCCAAATGTTTAGTTATTTTCTTTGAAGATATATTAGGGAACGAAAGAAAAATGAATGTATGGTTCCCTAATGGTTGGCTAGAAAACAATAACATGCCTAAGATGTGGGCATTAAAAAAGAAAGCAGCTGAAATAAGAAGCTTGCATCCAGAATGGGATCTAGTTGCTAGAAGAGTTCTTGTAGCTTAAAAAATTTCAATATCTTCTTTAAAATGAATGGAGGGGTTAAGTATGAAATTAACTGGAAAACAAATTTTAGAATCAAAAGAATTACAGGAATTACTTCAAAGTTTCCAATCTAGGGTTTTGGCAATAAAATGGGGTGACAGAAGTGTTTCTGATGGACGTAACAGAAATATTTATGTTGAAAAAGTAGGTGAGTTTAATGAGCTTTCCGAAAATAAAACAATAAGTGTAGTGGAAGGGCTTTGGAGCGAACCTATAAGGGAGAATATGGTCTTAACAATAGAGGATCCGGATATTGACTTATACAGAGTTTATACTACAACAGAAGCTGCTTTACTTTGGGGTAAAGATGAAAGCACCATTAGAAAAGCGATTCAAAATGGTAAGTTTGAACAGTGGTTTGATTATAGAAAGGCTGGTAGAATTACTCTTATTACAAAAGATGCTATGGAAAGAGTATATGGCAAATTAAAATAGGTGTATTTTAATTTGCCTATTGACGGTCGGCAAATTGTACGGTATAATTTAATTAAGATAAAGAAAGGGGTTGTCAATTATGGCATGGTATTATGGAACATTTTCATGCGGACATGAAGGAAGAGTTGATATTATAGGTCCTGTAAAAGATAGAGAGTGGAAAAAAGAAAATGCTTTTTCAAAGATGTGTCCTGATTGCTATGAAAAATATTTACAACAAGAAAGAGAAAGAAAACAACTAGAAGCAGAAGAAAAAGCAAAAGAAATGGAATTGCCAGATCTAACAGGTACTCCAAAGCAAGTTGCTTGGGCAAATACCATTAGACAAGAGTTTATAGACAAGGTAAATAAAATAGATGAGAATGAATTAAAGAGATATGAGAGATTAAGCGGAGAACTTCACGGGTTAAAAGAAAGTGAAGTTAAATGTATAATAGACTATATGCTTTTAAATAAAATAGATGCTAAGTATTGGATAGAAAACAGAGGTAAGGTTATACAATTAATTGTTACTGAAAGAAAAAATGCCATTAAAACAGAAGAAAAAGTAATAGAACAAAAACAAGAAAAGGAAGTTAAATTAGAAAGTACAGTTTTCCCTGAAAGCAAAATTACCAATGCAGTTGCTGAAATAACATATTCAGATGATAAGATCCAAGTTAAATTTGAAAAAAATGAGGGATTTAGAGAAATTGTAAAAGGTTTAGGGTACAAATGGGAAGGCGTATGGGAAAGAAAAATCACTATGACAACCGGAACTGCAGAAGATAGAGCTGCAGAACTGGGAAACAAACTTCTTAATGCCGGATTCCCAATTTGCATATTAGAGGAAACTGTAAGGAATAATGCAATAAATGCAGAATATGAAGAAGAATGTACTAGATGGATAATGAAACGTAAAGATAAAAATAAATTAGTAGTAAAATGGGAAGGGTATAGCGACAAAATGTATAATTTGGCTAAATCACTTCCGGGAGCGCGTTGGGATAATGGTATGCTTGTTGATATAGGGCATTATAAAGAGGTTGAAGAGTTTGCTAGATTGTATAGCTTTAAATTTAGTCCAGGAGCACTGGAAGCTATAGAAAAATACAAAGAAGAATTAAGCAAAGTTGAAAAAGTTGCACCAGCAGAAGTTACAGAAGAAACACCTAAAGATGGATTAGAAGAAATATTAAAATCCAATGATGATATATTGGATGATTTAAGGGAGGATTAATTATGTTAAATAAGTTAAAAGCAATACACGAGGAAGAGCTAATAAAATTTATATGGGACAATGAAACAGAATTAATTGCATATGCAGAAAAGAATAAATGTGCAAATGCAATGCTTGAAATCGTAAATAATAAGAATTGCAACTGTGCAGATATTGCTGATTTTATAGAATTCTTAGAGGATTTAAATAATGCTTAAAAGATTCACTAATATAATATCCAAACAGCATGTTACTAAGCTAAATAAATATGTTGTTGAAATAGGCATGGATGGTGAGCCTAAGGAAAGATTATGGCTCACCGAAAAGCAGATGATTAACTTGAATTCATGTTTTGAAGAGACACCTAAAGGGTATTCCAATGGAGATATATCCGTTATTGGGGTGTTTAACGATAATGGATATTATGCTTATGCGAAGGTTGTAAAGCATAAAAAACCTAAATACTTTAATGTACCTAAGGAACATGATTTAAGTGATTTAATGGAAGATTAAAAAGGGGGCAATAGTTATGAAAATAAAAGACATAATTCGATTAATCGAAAATAAAAAACAAAGAGAAAGAGCCGAAAAACTATACGAAGAAAATAAGCAGTATTTTGAAACAATACTTGAAGAAAATAACGACCTTTCTGAAAATGAAATAATCGAAATTTTAATTGAAGAATTAACTGAAGTTAGCGCAGTGGAGTTCTATGAAGGCAGAAACTAATCTATATAATAGCCCATCATACATATTCTAAGTATAATGGGCGAAGAGGAGGTTGTGATATGGAACTAGCAACAGTCCTTTATGAGCACCAAGTTAAAGCGGTTAAAAAGCTCCAGCAAATTAAAGTCGGGGCTTTATATATGGAGATGGGCACAGGTAAAACAAGAACAGCCTTGGAGTTAATTAAAACTAGATTAGACAAGGGTAAAGTTAATCATGTTACTTGGCTTTGCCCTTGTAGTGTAAAAGAAAACTTAAAAAGAGACATCAAAAAGCATTGTATTGGTGATCTATCTATGTTTACTGTATGTGGAATAGAAACTTTATCATCTAGTATTAGAGCGAATAGTGCATTGCTAGAATTGGTTAAGCAAAGAAATTGCTATCTAGTAGTAGATGAAAGTAACTTAGTCAAAAATCATATGGCCCAAAGAACTAAAAATATTATTAGATTAGCTGAATACTGTAAATATAAACTGATCTTAAACGGAACACCAATAAGCAGGAATGAGAAAGATTTATTTTCACAATGGTATATCCTTGATTGGAGAATACTGGGGTATCAAAGTTTTTGGAGCTTTGCTGCTAATCATTTAGAATATGACCCACATATCCCTAACAAGGTTAATAAATGCTTAAATACAGATTATTTAGTTAGAAAAATAGCACCATACACATACCAAGTAAAGAAAGAAGAATGCTTGGATTTGCCCCCTAAAACATATGAGACGGTATATTGTGATCTGACTTATGAGCAGGATGAACACTACCAAAAAGTAGCGGATGATCTTATGTTTGAGGTTGACGATTTAGAACCTGAAACAATTTACCGATTATTTAGTGGGTTACAGTCCGTTATCGCAGGATTTAGAGTAACCACTGGGAAGCATTTAAATAAAAAACCATTCTTCAAAAATTCATTAGACAACCCTAGAATGCAAACACTTCTTGATATAATAAAAGGTATGGAAGAAAAGGCAATTATATTTTGCAAGTACACATATGAAATTGAAACTATATGCAAACTACTTGGAGATAAGGCAGTACCTTTCTATGGTGAATTAAATCAAAAACAAAGGCAAAAAAATTTAGATTTATTTAAAAATGAAATTCAATTCTTAGTGGCAAATAAAACTTGTGCTGGATATGGATTAAACCTTCAATTCTGTAGCTATGTTATTTACTACTCTAATGATTGGGATTATGCTACAAGATCGCAGAGTGAAGATAGGGTTCACAGGATTGGTCAAGACAAGAATGTTCATATAATTGATATATGCGCAGCTTATACATTAGATGAGAGAATCTTAAAATGTCTACAAAGAAAAGAAAATCTTGTTGATAGTTTTAAGAGTGAGATAGAGAAACAAAAAGATGATAAGTTTACAGAAGATTTTATATATAAAAGAGATTACAGGGGTAAGAAATACAATAAAAAATTAAAAAGTTTAGATAAATCTGATTTAAAGGAGGTACTATAATGTCTAAAATATACTTGGACAAGGATGTATATACTGCTACTAAAGAAAGAATAAACTATATTTTCGATGAATTTGAAAATATATGTGTAAGCTTTAGTGGTGGGAAAGATAGTGGGGCAGTGCTTAATCTATGCATTGATGAAGCTAGAAAAAGGAATAGAAAAATAGGAGTATTATTTATAGACCTTGAAGCGTTCTATGAAAAAACTATAGAGTTTGTTGAAAGAATGCTCCAAGAGAATATAGATGTGTTAGAACCCTATTGGATATGCTTGCCTATGGAAAGTCCCAATTCATTAAGCTATTTAGAGCCTACATGGATATGGTGGGAGAAAGAAAAAGAACCCATATGGGTACGGCCAATGCCTAAAAATAAATGGGTTATAAATGAAAAAAATAATCCTTTAGGTTTTTATAAAAAAAATATGCCATTTGAAGAGTTTATAAAGTACTTTGGAGATTGGTATGGTAATGGGAAAAAGACTGCTACATTAGTTGGGATTAGAACAGATGAAAGCTTAAATAGGTTTAGAGCTATAGCTGGAGATAAGAGTATGTATAATAATAAAAAGTATTCTACTAAAGTATCTGAATACACTTATAACTTTTATCCAATATATGATTGGTCAGTAGAAGATATATGGATCTATAACGGTAAGTTTGAAAAGGATTATAACAAACTTTACGATTTATTTTATAAAGCAGGAGTAAGCATACACAAAATGAGAGTGGATGAGCCTTTTGGGAATGAAGCTAAGGCTGGGTTAAGTCTTTTTAGGGTTATAGAACCTAAGACATGGGCAAAGGTAGTTAATAGAGTTAGTGGAGCAAACTTCGGGAATATATATAGCGGTAACAAAATAATGAATGCTAATTATAAATTACCCAAAAACCACACATGGAAAAGTTTCACTAAGTTTTTATTAGATACATTACCTAAAGAAATAGCAGCGCATTATCAATCCAAATTCGATAAATTTACAAAGTATTGGATAGAAGTTGGTTGTCCAGTCCACCCAAAACATATTGAAATAATGGAAGAAGCTTGCCCTAGCTCTATAATAAATACACATGAGTTTAGCAATAGAGGGAAAGGTGATAAGGAAGTTGTTAAATTTAAAGAGGTAGTTGATGAAATACCGGGAGTAGATAATAAAGATGATGTGCTTACTTGGAAGAGGATGGCTATGTGCATTATAAAAAATGATTTTACTTGTAAAAGTTTATCCTTTGGCATGACTAAAGATCTAACCTTAAGACAACAAGCTATAAAAGAAAAATATAAAAATATAGTAAGAGGGAGATAGTAACATGTTTAAAAGTCCAGTTTATAATGTAATACCAGTACCTGTAGAGAAAATAAAAGCCAATGAATATAATCCCAACCATGTAGCAGGTCCTGAAATGAAATTGTTATATGACAGTATAAAGGAGGATGGCTACACAATGCCTATAGTTTGTTACTATGACACTGAAACAGATACGTATATAGTAGTTGATGGGTTTCACAGAAGGCAAATAATATTAAATCACAAAGATATATATGAGCGAGAAAATGGCATGTTACCAGTTAGCATTATAAATAAAAATTTAGGAGATAGAATGGCATCAACAATAAGGCATAACAGGGCAAGAGGAAGCCATGATGTGGATTTAATGAGTAATATCGTAGCTGAATTGCACGAGATGGGAAGAACAGATACTTGGATAGCTAAACATTTAGGAATGGATTTAGACGAAATATTAAGACTTAAACAAATCACAGGTCTAGCATCATTATTTAAAGATAAAGAATTTAGCAAGTCATGGGAAAGCGAATAAAATAACGAGGAGGATTAGTGATTGCTAGTCCTTTTCTTATTTTTTGTTAAAATATATGTTAGAATTAACATAACTATAAATAATAAAGTGGGGGATATTATGGGAATAAATCTTATACCTTTTCTAGTTGAAGCACTATCTACTAATAAAAAAAATATATAGCGATATAGATAAAATATATAACATGGATAAACTTAGATTTATTAAATTAGCAAAAGAAGATGAATTTTATACACATCCAATGGCACAAGAGGGGGACGTAGAGCAGGAATATTATTTTAAAAAAGCATTGGGGATTGTAAATGCATCTAAAGAAGACCAAGAAATTGGAGAGGAATTATTTAAAGTCTTAAAAAAAGGCTGGAGATATGCTTTTACATATGTAGAAAATCATTCAAGAATAATTATTGGAGATTTCCTTGAGAGGTTTATAAAGAAAAATAAAGGCATAGACAATATATCAGATGACTATATGAACTCTAATTTAACTTTAGTAATATTTTTAGCTAATAACTTTGGAAGAGATATAGATCTAGAGGATAGGTTCTGCAATACATACATAGAGTCATTAGTTTTAAGACTTGAACATTATAAATGTGTACATAGAATAAACATTGATGATGCAACTAAGGAACAAAAACAATTAATAAGGAACCTGGAATTAAAATTAAAAAATAATCCTAAGATTAACCCTAAGATACCATGTTCTTATAGAGCTTCAGGTGAGCAACATGAAGGACTTATTATTAATAAAAATAAGCTATCTAAAGAAGATAAATTCTTTTTACCCTTTGAATATATATATGACTTTGAAAAAATGTCACTGATTAGTATTGTAGGTGAGGATATTCTTAAAACAAAAGAAATACAAGAACTAATATATGCTTATTCTCAATTTCAAAAGGAAGATGAAATTGACTATGATGAGTTTTTAAAGTATATATATCCAGCTATACAGATTAGATATCTATGTAAGGAATATAAAAAATCAAAGGAATTCTTCTTTAAAAACTTTAGTGAAGAGCTATATGAAGAAATAAATAAAAAAGACATAGAAAACAAAGAAATTAAAAAGTCTAATTTACTTCTACAAGATGAAAATGAAAGACTTAAGTTAAGGTTAGAAGAGTTAGAAAGAGAAAATAAGAAACTAAATGCTGAACTAAAGAATAGAGAGGACTATAAATCAGAAATAGTTCCTTTAAGAGAGTTTATATTCAATATGGATAGTGTAGAGGACTATAAAGAAGAGGACATAAACTATAAAAAGATAGAGGATCTAAAAGCAGTTATAATTGGTGGCCACCAGCAGTGGCAAAACAAGATGAAAGAATACCTTAAGAGCAGCAGTTTTATTTCAGTAGAGAACCTTAATTTTGATACAGATGTATTGCTAGGTGCAGACATAGTATTTATCTACACCAATTATCTTAGTCATGCAATGTATTACAAAGTTATAGATATAGTTAGAGAACATAATTTAAAAGTTGTTTATTTAAAGTCTAATATAAATCCTGAAATTGTATTAAGCCAAATAGAAAGGAATATAAAATAAGTTTTTAAAAACTTGTTGTCGGTAGTCATGTTGTACGGTATAATATAATTATATTACTATCAGGAAGGATGATTGAATGATTATAGAAAAAGACTTAAAATTATATATGAATAAGGGTGGAAGTGGTAGTGTTAGTGCAAGAGTAACTTTACCTATAGATTGGGTTAGAGCATTGGGGATAGAGGATAGTACTTCTATTCCTGCTAAATTTGAAGATGATAAAATAATTATTTTTAAGAAACCTAAAGGGAATCCTAAAATAATAAAAGAAATAAAAGGACTTATAAAAAAATACAATGAACATCAAGGAGAAAAAGTTTTTTTACAAGAGTTTTCTTCAGGTGAGTGTGTTACCAGTACCGTAGCAGACGAAATAGAAGTTGTAGAAAAAAATGATTGTTTCAACTTTCTATTTAAGCTTAAGGAAAGAGAATTACATGGAGCAGATATATATTATTCCAACTTGAATATATGCACGGAAACAAAGGGGAATAAGTTCATTTTAAAAATCAAATAGATCAAATAAAAACAGGTGATTACAGCATTATAGCTACCTGTTTTTATTTTTTGTAAAAATTCAAAAATAATTTTAAAAAACCTATTGACGGTCGTCAAATTGTACGGTATAATTTAATCAAGATAAAGAAAGGGGATATGAAAGATGAAATTAACAAGCGAAGTAATAAAAAAAGCTCATGTATTAACAAAAGAAATTAAAACTCAATACCCAGAAGTTGACTACAAAGCTCAATTAGGAATATGTCTTTCATTCCTTCTTTCAGAAAAAGAGGGGGTAAAAGAAGTGAAGAAAGAGAGACAAGAGGGAGAGCAATTAGTAGTTGCACTCCTAAAAAGCAAAAGAGAAGGGGCAGTATCAGAAAACACAATATTCGGAAGAAAATACTACATTGTACTTACAGAAGAAAATTACAAGGAAGTTATTCATCAGCTTCAAGGAGTTGAAGCCGACGTAAGAATCATAGGGGGACACAAGGATGTATTTGAATACATTCGTCCTGCTATGGTCCAAAATTCAGAGTTAAAAGCACTATGGAGAAGTGCTTTTGGATACAAGAAATCATTAAGGTAAACTAAGGAATAGAAAAAACGGTTTGCGGTCAGCCTTAAACCGCAGATTAAAAATAAGAGGAGAGATTATAATGAGTAAATTTAAAGTAGGTCAATCAGTAGTTTTAAAAAATTGTGTGTATGGTGGCTATTATGACAGTGAAAAGGGTGGACATATAAGATATAATTTGGAAGCTTCACACGGTGGTAAAGTTGCTAAAATAGACTCTTTAAACGAGAGTGAAAACCATGTCATATACAAAATGAATATAGACAATAACTATTTTAATTATACATTAGGTATGATAGACATTGAAGCAAGTGAAGCAATGAACCAATTCCCTGTTGGTGGGTTTGCAATGGTCCACGAGCCATCGCTAGAAGAATATGAAAAGCTAAATTCAAATGGTTATGATACTTCATCAGAAATTTATGAAGAAGGCCTTCAAGTAGTGGGCCACGTTGAAGGTAAAAACGTCACACTAGAAAATGGTCATGTTTATCCTTATTGGGTATTAAGCCCATTTATTATGGATATATCATATGTTATAGCTAATAGATATAACAATAAATTTATCGACGAAAACGGCAAGGAGTGTCATATTGAATTAGACCATTTAAACAGTGAATTTGGTTGTTATATACACTATGATCATGGTTTCAATTTATATGACATGAGGGTTAAAGCTAATAAAGTTTACCTTGTTGAACATAATCCATGTGATGAAAAAACTTATTCTTTCATTAGTGATGATGAGTTAGACGTAGGGGACATGGTCATTTGCAATACTTGCTATGGTGATAGCTATGGCAAGGTGGTGGATGTTATATTAGAATATAACACTGACCGTAAAAAATGTTATAAAGTTAAATAAAATTTAAAGGAGAGATTAATTGTGTGTAAAAGAATTTATGTAGTAGTAGATAAAGTTGCAGAAGGTAGAATGTGGATTGATAGCTACCTAGAAGAGGAATTATGTTCAGATGAAAACCCATCTGGACTAACATTTCAACAAATTACTGGATCCTTTGGAAACATTGTTTTTGAAGGCACTGAAGAAGAGTGCCAGCAGTATGTAGAAAAGAAAGAAAAAGAAACTCTTAAGTATCATGTATTCTACAACAACTCCGAAAATTTCGGTTGGGTAGAACCAATGCACTGCAATTCAGGACCACTATCACAACACGGAAGATATTCCGATTGGGGTGGATTTGACACAGAAGAGGAAGCAAAAAAATATTTAGAGAAATTAGAAATCATTTAGCACTCAATAGAGTGCTTTTTTTATTTAATTTAAAATTTAATCCTCTTTACTAATATATAAAAATAATGTAAAATACATATGACTATTAGCAAATATTAGGAGGGGTTGAAAGTGAATTTTTTAAAGAAAAAATCATTCTATATACCTGCAGGTATTATTTCATATCTTATATTGTTTGCGACACTAACAAAGCTTGCAGGTGTTTTAACTATGATTGGGGTTATAGGAACAGCATTTTATCTTTTCACTAAAAGTGATAAGTTTAAATCTAAGGGCAAAATTTTTAAATCCTTAACCACTTTTGGATTAGTATTTATATTCTTTTCCTTTGGCGTTGGGGCTTTGAATTATGACCCAGAGGTGATAGAAAAGCAAAATTTAGTAGCTCAAAAGAAAGCAAAAGTTGAAGCAAAGAAACAACAAGAAATAAAACAAGTTAATGGATCTAAAGAAAATAAAAATACAGCAGCTACTAAGGTTGTAACTAATCAAAAGAAGGCTGAAAATAAAAATGTTAATGGAACACTCAAAGTACATTATATAGATGTAGGTCAAGCAGATAGCATATTAATTCAACAAGGGAATAATAGTATGCTAATTGATGCAGGTAATAATGGAGATTCAGAAGTAGTTAAATCTTACATACAAAAGCAAGGAATAACTAGTCTACAATATGTTATTGGAACTCACCCTCATGAGGACCATATAGGTGGATTAGATTATGTTATAAACTCTTTTAAAATAGGCAATGTATTCATGCCTAAAAAAGCTGCAACTACCAAAACCTTTGAAGATGTTTTAAATGCATCAAAAAATAAAGGTTTAAAAATAACTCAACCAGGTGTAGGGCAAAGTTTTAATTTAGGGGAAGCTAAATTTACTATATTAGCCCCTAATCAAATATATGATAATGCAAATGATTGCTCTATTGTTGTTAAATTAACTTATGGAAGTAATTCTTTCTTATTTACTGGTGATGCAGAAGGTACATCAGAAATGGCTATAGTAAACGGTGGCTCAAATATTTCTGCAGATGTACTTAAAGTAGGGCACCATGGTTCTAAAACTTCTACTGTAACTAATTTTTTAAACAAGGTTAATCCTAAATATGCAGTAGTATCTGTAGGCAAAGGAAATAAATATAAACACCCAAGTCAAGGTGTAATGGATAGGCTTAAATCTAAGAACGTAAAAGTTTACAGAACTGATGAAAATGGTACTATTATAGCTACTAGTAATGGTAAGGACATAAAATTTAATTGTAATCCAGCTTCATATAAAGGATTTGCTAGTGGGCAAGATCAAGCTTCAAAGCCTAAATCAAAAACTAATTCATCAACTAAAAAGAGTAATAATGCTCTTAATAAGTCAGCAAATAAAACTACGGTGGTACCAGTACAGAAACCAAAGTCAAAACCAGTTCAAAATACACCACAACAGAAGCCACAAGGTCAAATGGTTTGGTTATCTGCTACAGGAAGCAAGTATCACAATAGATCTAATTGTGGTCGAATGAATCCAAACACTGCTACGAAAGTAACATTAAAGGAAGCTCAAAGACAAGGATATGGCGCTTGTAGCAAGTGCTTCTAGTTAGAGGTAAATCTATGAAGAAAATAAATAAATAAAGTGGCATTAAAAGGAAAACACACACTCATGTAGAATTACTTACATAGAATATATGTGAGGTGGTTCTATGGGGTAAAAAATAAGTTGAAAGAAATAAGAATGAAGGAATACATGCTATCACAGAAAGAGTTTTGTAAGCTTATAGGAATAAGTCAGAGCACTTACAGTTCCATAGAGGCTAATAAAATTCAAGGTAATATAGAAAACATATTAATCATATGTAGAGCACTTAATCGAAAGGTAGAAGAAATATGGTACCTAGTAGATTAGGTGCTATTTTTTTATCATAAATATCGAATTATAGAAATATTTTCGAAAGGTAGGAAACTTTCCGAAGAGTGGTGCATAAGATATAACATAAAGAACAATAAGGGGTTAGAAAGGAGCAAAGAAGTATGATAATAGGAATAGATTTAGGCAACTATGGAGTAAAAACGTCTGAAAGAGTATCATTCTTGAGTAAGATTTCAGATTTAGAAGCTTTTACAGAAGAGAATAAAACTATATATGAAGGCAAAGAGCTTTATGTAGGTGAAGGGGAGTTTTCTACTGATTGGGATAAGAGCATGAAAGAAACTACGTTACCACTGTTATTTACTGCGTTATCTAGAAGCTCTAAAGAGAATGTGTTCCAGGTGGTTTTAGGACTTCCTATACAACAGTATAAGCAAAATAAAGATAAGTTAAAGGACCTCATAGAAAGAAATAGAGGGAAAACATTAAATGTAGATGGAGAGGAAAGAGATATTATTATAGCTGATGTGGAGATAGCTCCAGAAGGTGCTAGTGCTTACTACAACCTTTCTATAGATAATAAAAAACTTATAGGTAATAAACCTCTTACAATAGTAGATATTGGTGGAAGAACCACAGATGTATGCTTATTTAAGGATAAAAAAATAAAAGCATTTAAAACAATTCCAGTAGGAATGTTAAATGTCTATACAGATATAATTACGGAAGTTAATAGCAGATTTACAGAGAGTTTTAAGCTAGAAGATGGAGAGAACATCTTAAAAGAAGGTTTGTTTTTATATGGAGAGCAGCAGGATATAAGCTTTATTAAACCTATATTACAAAGGCATTTTAACTCCATATATAAAGAACTGCAGCTCAATTTTGAATTATCCAAAGGATATGTATTGCTAACTGGTGGAGGCAGCTTAATTTTCAAGAGTGCTTTTAAAAATAGGCTTAGGAATTTAATTATAAGCAATGATCCACTTTATGATAATGCGATTGGGTTTGAGAAAGTAGGTGAACAATTGTGGCTAGAAAGATAAGTGTAAGCTTTAAAGAAACTACTAAAGACTTAGAATTGTACAATATAGTTAACAATATGGAAGATAAGAGCTGTGAAATTAAAAAAATATTAAGGGAGTTTTTAATAGAAAAAAATAATAAAAATGGGAGTGAAATTAAATCTAATAACGAAGATGAAAACATAAATATACTTGATTTTTAGTAAAAATAAAGCCTATCACAAAAGGATAGACTTAGCCCAATGACTATTAGTGCACTTCGTAGACTCCGCTAACTGCGTTACACTCCTAGTCTATGATAGTGATTTTTAAAAGTTGCATAAATTGATTAGTTATAAGTGTATTTAACAGAGAATTAACAATAAATATTTATTTCATTAATATTACAGCAGTTCTAGCACCAGCACTTATGCCTAAGCAAACTAATGCTACTACAAATGTGGTAGTCATGTTATCACCTTCTATTTTTCAATTTATTTATATTATTTACATGAAAGGAGAATTATATGCATGTTTAAAAAAGAAAAAGTTATGACTGTTGAAGAGTTTTTGCAAATTGAAAGGATGAAAGAAATTGAAACTTATATATCTAAGGATAAAAATATAGAAAAAGTATTTATATTTATGTTAGGTTCAGCAATGTATTGCCAAAATGTTATGGCTTACAATGCTGATTTATCTAAAGTTAATAAGGCTGGTAGTGTGATACTAAATATAATACAAACATTCGGGTATTGGGCATGTATAGGTTTATGTATTGTAGATTTACTGAAACATTTATTTGATGGCGATACAAAAAATACAGGGAAAATAATAAGTAGATATGTTGTTGCTTTTTCAGCATTTTATGTTGTCCCTTGGCTATTTGATATCATAAAAAGTATATTTAAATAAGGAGGCTTTACATTATGGATTTTATAAAAGGTAAAACAGTAGATGGTATATTATTTATATTGAAGTCATTAGTTGTGTCATTGCTGAAATTATTTATAAATTGCAGTTATTCTATATGCCTAGCAGCTTGTTTACTATCATTAATCCTTTATATTGGGGGCTTAAAAAAAGCTAGAAAGTATATTCCTATTAGTTTTATTATTTATTTCTTATGCCAATCAATTAAAGGTGTGATTTAAATGCAATCTATGAAACTAAAAGATTATTTTAAATTACAAAAGCCAACTTATAAATACATTAAAATAATACCCCATAAGAGCATAAGAAACTATAATAGTTCCAATATAGCTAAAGCTATGACACATACTTATAAAAATATCACTAAGAGAATAAGAAAAGAAGAAAAGAAATTAATAATAGAGTGTAGGCACAAGATCTCTTACATTATAGACATAACAAAAGATGATATATCTTTTTATTTCATGTACCCAGAGTTTTTTGAAAATATACTTATGGAAAAAGTAAAAGAAACATGGCCCAAAGCTACAATAGAAAAATTAGATAGTATTAATCCGTTAAGTGAGGATAAATGTATATATGAATTACAGTATATTAAAGAAGATGCTTTATCTTTAAGAGTAGATAAAAAGAGCAATGAACCTCTAAACTCTATCTTAAACATACTTGAAATTATGAAAGATGATGATAGAGTATCTATAGTATATAATTTTATTCCAGTATCTCAAAGAGGTTGGAGAAAGATGTATAAAGATACTATAGAAAAAGTAAATAATAATGAACTGGTAGATAAAGAAAAATTTAATGCTAAATATATAGGTCTATCTATAGCAAACTTCCTATTAGACTTTATAGAAGGAACAAAAAATGCAATGTCTGAATTAATGGGTAACGATATAAAAAAAGAAGAGGACAACAGTTTAAGAGCTTTTATTAATGGTTATGAGGATAGGAAAGAATTATCCAATACAACTAAAAAGAAAAAGGATAATAGAATAATAGACACTCAAATAGCGGTTATTAGCTCCAGTAAAGACGTGACTAGAAGAGAAAATAATGCTATATCAATATGCCAAGCTTACAATGTTATCAAGGAGGATAATGAGTTAGCTTATAAAAAAGTTAAAAAAGATTTTAATTTAGATGATGTCATATTCCCTATTGAAGTTAATAAGTTCAGCGTAGATGAATGCTCTAACTTTTTACAAGTACCAGGAAGAGAATTATTAAAAGAACATGGTATAAAACATATAAATACTACAGAAACTTTAATACCAAAGGAACTGCAACAAGGAATAAAAAGTTTAGGAGAGGTTACCTATAGGGGTAGTAAGACTAAAGCTTATTTCCAAGATGAATACAATATAGGCAATTTACCATTGGTTGCTATTGGAGCGCAAGGCAGTGGAAAAACAAGCTATTTAAAAAACTACTCTAAGTATTGTAATAAAGCTAAAGAAGGCTTGATAGTATTAGACTTTATAAAAAACTGTGAGTTATCAGATGATATTGAGAAAACAGTAAGGAAAGAAGATCTAATTGTTTTAGATTTAGCAAAAGAAGAAGATATTCAGGGGTTTGGATTTAATGAAATAACACTTAAAGATGATATGAGCAATTTTGATAAGTTGAATTTAGCTAGTTTACAAGCACAACAAGTTATGGACTTTGTAGATAGTATAAGTATAGGTGATCCTTTATCAAGTAGAATGAGAAGAATTTTAAGTGCTGCTGCTAATGTGGTATTTGTACAAGGGTATACAAGTGTAAAAGAGGTTATATCTTGTCTAGAAGATGATATTATAAGGTCAAGAATGATTAGTAATTTAGATGATGAATTAAAAGAAACACTAGAAGATGACATAAGAACCTTAAATGAATTGAATGACTATGATAAAAATGGACTTATTATAGGCACTAAACACAGTAAAATAGAACACATATTAGATAGAATTTCTATGCTTAGAGAGGATTTTAAACTTAAATTTATGTATAATAAATCAACTAAAAATAACATTAATCTAATTAATCTCATGGAAGAAGGCAAAGTTTTATTAATAAAAATGAAAGAATCTGATTTCCCTACAAAGATGATAAAAAATATATTAATAACTTATTGGATAAGTAAAATATGGTTAGCAAGTCAAATAAGAGGGCAGTTAAATGAAAAACCTTTAAGATGTAATATATTGATAGATGAAGTGTTCCAAGCTCCTACAAGCATGAGGAAGTTAGAATATATATTACCGCAGAGTAGAAAGTTTGGTAGTAAGTTTATATTTACTACACAATATATAAGGCAATTAGATGGTATTTTTGACACTTTAGAAGCTAGTGGAAGCTCCTATATGTTGTTAAAAGGTTGCAATGAGAATGACTTTAACCACTTTAAATCCAAGTTAAATGAATATGAATATGAGGATCTAAGGGATATGAAACAGTTCCATAGTCTTAATTTAATATATTACTCTGGAGGATATGGTAGTTTTATTTCTAAACTTCCACCACCAATAAAATAGAGCGGAGTTTCTACTATTTTTAACAGCATTATGGTATAATTTATATATTGTAGTTATATATTATGAATTTTACAGAGGTAAAAAATATGAATAATATAAATAAAATTGCAGAACTAATAAAATTATATTTACAAAAGAATACTTGTGTAAGAGGTAGGTTAGAAATTAAAAATATAATAGAATTAATACCTGTTTTACAATTTGCGGTTATTGCACTTACATCTATATTTGGGGTTATTAAATATTATAAAACAAAAAATAAGGAAATATATGAAAAAAGGTTAAAAGAAGTTTATGCTCCATTATATATGAGATTAGTCAGTCAGGAAATATATAGAGACATTCTAATAACAGGCAAATCTATCAAAGAAATACCTATTATTTCTGTAAAAGAGAATGAATACAAGAATGGCGAAAGAATCGGTGGAATTTCTATACTTACACAAGAGGATTTTTGGAAAATTATTAACGGTATAAATGGTGGGCTTGCTACACAAGAGTTGTTAACATTAATTGCTCTATATAGATCCCTTGTTGATTTAGAAGAATCTTTAAAAAGAAGTGAAAAAACTGAAGAATTTTTAACAGCTACTATAAAGAAAATTAAGGTTGAATATGATTTATATAAAGAAATTGTAAGAGGGTATACAGAATGTTATAAAAAATTAGGGCTTGATAAATATAGTAAAATAGAGCAGTGGGAAACGAATAATGATGAAATTAAAATTAAGTACAATATAACAGAAGAAGAACGAAAGAGAGTAAGAGAAGAATTAGAAAATAAAGGAGCCAATTAAGGCTCCTTTAATATATCTAACAACTTTTCTTTTATTTTATTATAATTATTTATACCTATATCATATAAACCATTTTCCCATGAAATATATGTAGTAGGTGCAACTTCTAAAACTTTAGCTGCTTTTCTCATGCTGAAGTTATTTTTAATTCTCCAATTCTTTAATTTATCTGCATAGTTAGATAATAATAATTTAGCATAATCATCACATAGGTATTCTAAGTCTAATACAGTCCCCAGTTTGTAAAGAGCTATTCTTGAAGGGTGCTTATAGTCATTTTCATACATATTTATAGCTCCACGGCTAATATTACAAAGTACACTTAATTCTTTTTGTGATAGGTTACGTTTAATTCTAGATTTATAGATTCTTTTTCCAATTGTGTTTTCAGGCAAATTAGCATACAATGTATTATATAGATTAATTACTAAGTTTTGTGTAAAAGTTGTTCTTTGTTGTGACGTGCATCTGTATGTCCAACAAAGAGTCCAGCTTTTTCTCCAGCACAGAACATATTATCTATATCTTTGACTTTTAGAGTATTTTCTCTAATAGCACAAGAAAGATATCTAATAGAATTGCCCTTCCCACCTGCATATGGATCTACATACTTTGCATTTTCTAATCCTTTTATCTTTCTTAATTTTTCTAATGGATAATATGTGGTCATTAATTTTGCATGGCCTGTATCTAATAAAACTACGTTTTCTGCAAATTCTTTTAGAGCATATTGTTGACAGACTTTGATTTTTAATTTATCTAAATTTACATCCTCATCTGGAACTTTTAATATTACTACACCTTTCTCTTCTAACTCTTTTCTTACTTCTGGTGATAAACTTTCTTTAGCTAGCTTACACGAGCCACTAAAAGCTCCGTATACATCTTCTGCTCTTTCTCCCATTAAATCTTTTAATCCTGCTTGCTTTGTTAGACTTACTCTAGGACCGAAAGCTGGGCATCTTAAAACACACATAGAACATCCATTACCGTATTTTAAGCAATTACCCATAGGTCCTGTGCTTCCTGTAGTCTCAATAAAGGAATCACCCTTAACAAAGGTACCATCTGATAAATATATTCCTTCTATTTTCTTCTCTTTTACTTCTACATCTACTACCCTAGTTAGGGTATGAATATTAATTCCCATTGATTCTAAATGTCTCCTAACTATTGGCTCTATGTTATTTACATCATAAAGCCAAGCGTGCTTATGTCCTGGAAATCCCATGTTTTTATGCAATGAGTTTTCATCACATATATTTATTAAATCTCCAGCACCTAAAGCTTTTAGTTCTTCTGCAGCGGTATATCTGCCATTATTTCTCATTATTCCTCCAATATTACCTAATCCCAAAAGCATATCAGTCTTTTCATATAAATGGACTTCTGCTCCTGCCTTTCTAGCAGTGATAGAAGCAGCACAACCTGCCCAACCACCTCCGATTATAATTATCTTCAAAATAATCTCCTCCCCTCTAATACAAACTTAGGATCCGTCTGCATTTTACAAAGCCTTCTAAGTTTATGATCCTGATTTTTTCTAGTACAACAGCCACATACTCCTTCACCACAACACATTTTTGTGTTGTTACAACAGGTATAATTTATAAAATTACTTTTATCTTTCTCATTAATTTCTTCTATACATTTCATAATGTCATAATTTAAAATATCTGCGCAGGATGAATGTACTAATGAAACCTTTTCCTTTGAAATTAAATTCATTAAAAAGTCCTTAAAATCATTTCTTATAGTACCTTTTTCAAAAGTGTTTAAGAAATATACCTCTTTTGCATATCTATTTAAGTATTCTGTTACAAAAGAATGAGGATATTTACCATTATCAACTAAAGCTATAACCTTATTTCCCTGTTCATATAAAGATTTCAAAACCGGTATAGAAGGTGCCTGTCCAATACCTCTTGAAATTATTATGGAAGTTCCATCTTTTTGTTCTTTTATATGTCTAAGACCTAAAACCCCATTCCAATAAGGTCCTTTTACTAAAATTTTATCTCCCTTTTGAAGTTTATTTAATCTATGTGTTTTTACTCCTTTTTCTTCTATAGCTAGGATAATTTCTTTATCCTTAGTGTTAATATCCATAATTGATATAGCAGTATCAAAATAATTTGTGTCATTTGGGGATTTTAAAAATATAAAGCTACCTACATTAGTAAGATTTCTTACTAAATACTCATCAGTTTTAACTACAATTATAAATAAATCTTCATTAGCTGTAATTTTGTCTTGAATAATTCCCTGGAAATATTTTCTACCATTTTTAGCTTTTCCATTATTCCAAATAAGTTCTTGGTATATACAAACCCCTTTCCAATTAGTACAGTTACATTCCCCATTTTTCTGTAATTCATTACATTGAATACAATTTCCTGTTTCCCCTAAATGACATGGGCAAAACTCTGTTCCTGCATCTATACACTCAAATGGCTCAAAACTCATATAATTTCCTCCATTTCTTACTCTACTAATAAAATATTTAAGCCACCCTTGTTTTGTTACATAAATTATTAAAAATACAGTTATACTTAGTGGAGGGGAAAATAAATATTAAGTTATGGAAAGTATGATGTTTGTATATTTTCTTTCATACATAAAAATATTTTAATATTCTATATAGAATAGAATTAACTCCTTTAAATTAGATTTCATCTAATTTAAAGGAGTTAATCTTAATAAGTATGGTTATATGTGTAAGAAAGTTACATATTTTCATGCTATATAGTATGATTTATATAATTAGAAATTATATTAAATAATATTAATAAGGAGGCTCCTATTATAGTATTTAATATACAAACTTTTATCTTTAATTTATTAGAAATATTCATATCTTTGCAGTACTTTATTATTTTATATATAAAGTATATAGCAATAAACCAAGGAGTAACTCCTTCAATAGAAAATATAGGACCTAATATCAATATTATTATAAATGGTATAGAAAAAGAGGGTATATTCATGTTTAAGGCTCCTTTCTAAAGTGGTTTGCTTCTATAATTTTATCACTATACTTAACTGCTTTTAAGAACATATCTATTTCTTTTTTAGTTAAATTTATTGACTGAATGTTTCCATTTGGTAAAATAACAAAATTACGTTTAGTATTTAAAAGGTTCCTACCCATAGAGGTATAAGTATACTTATTAGGATCTACTCCCATTAGATAAGAAAGGGTAGGGAGAATATCTACTTGTCCACCAGAGGTATCTATAATTTCATTTTTATAGTTTTTAGAGTAAACTATCAATGGAACGTTTTGATTGTTATTTTTCATCCATTCAGGAATATCCTTCATATTTGCTACTTGATCTTTAAAGAACCTGTGAGGGCCTTCATGATCACCGTAGAACACTAAGACTGAATCATCTAAAATAGATGCTTTATCTAATTCATTTATAAAATCTCCAATGGCTTCATCTGTATAATGTATAGATTCAAAGTATCGTCCAAGGGGAGTACCTTTTAATTTACTTGGAATATTAATGGTTTTATGTTTATCAGGTAGATTAAATGGTGCATGGCTTGTTAGGGTTATAGAAAAACTAAAAAAAGGTTTTTCTTGTTTAGAAAGTATAGGTACAAGCTGCTTAAAAAAGCTTTCATCACTAAGACCAAGACCAATTTTTTCATCTATATTAAAGTAACCTGAATCTATACAAGTATTAAATCCTATAGATTTTAATGAAGGTAACCAATTCCAATATGAGCCTCTATCAGGATGAACAGCTAAGGTATTGTAGCCTATTCCTTCTAAAAGTTCAGGAAGGGAAGAACTATATGTATTATTGGGATATCTAAAAAAAGTACTTCCACGTCTTACAGGGAATATAGAAGTATTGCATAAAAGTTCTCCATCAGAGGTAGTTCCATTGTAAGTTTGTTCTTTTATATTTTTAAAATAAATACTATTTTTTATAAGCTTATTTAAATTCGGTGTAATTTCTTTACCATTTACACTTTTATTTATTACAAAGTTTTCAAGGGACTCAACTTGTATAATTATAAGGTTTTTTCCTTTGAACATCCCCTTATATTTGTTATCTGGTAGTATTTCAGCTTTATTTTTAAACCAATTATTAATTTCATTTTTTTCTCTATCGCTTAACTCATGTTTTTTACTATCCTTATAGTATGTATATCCATCATATATATGATATCCTATAGGAGTTAAATTAAACATAGTTTCGTTTTGTTCCCAAGCGGTATAAAAAATATGTTGATTTGAGAAACATTTTTTATTTATATCTATTTTATAGTGGGCATAAGTTAAATACATTATAGGTATAAAAAATAAAATAAAAAAACAAGTGAAATTTCTATTAAGACCTTTATATTTATTTCTTATCTTTATGAAGTATACAAATAATATAGCTATATCCAATAAGAAGAGCATATCTATAGGTCTAAACATAGCAAAAATACTTTCAGAAAGATTATTTAAGTTAGCTGTATATTTTATCATATGAAAAGTTAAAAAAGAACGATTACTTCTAAAGTACCAAAGATCTCCTATGAGTATTATGGTTAATAAAATATCTAGAATTAAAAAACTAAACAAACGAACTTGTCCTTTAAAAACATATGCAAAGGAGAGAAAAATACATAAAAAACTAACATATACAAGTATGGGTGGGATACTATAAAATATTATTCTAAAGTTTATTTTGGAAGCATTGTCATCTACTATAATAGTAAAGAATAACAACATTTTTAAGGCAATAACAAAAAAAGTAATCTTAAAAGCATTATCCCTAAATATTATTTTTAAATTGTTGTAAATATTTAAAATAAATTTTGGAATTTTAATGTCTGATGATAATATAGTATTCGAAGTCAATTTTATAAACATCCTTTCTAAAGTAAAATAAGAATAATCAATCCTACAATGAAATTATATAATATATGTAGATTATAAGTTGTAAAAGAAATATGAAGGGTATACCATATTTAAATTTAGGATGTTTTGTTTTATGCCTAAAAGTCTTCATACCTATATAAGATCCAATACTACCACCGAATAATGCAACTAAAATTAAGGTGTTTTCTTTTATTCTCCATTCATGGTTTCTAGCTCTGTTTTTATCAATTAACATAATAATAAATCCGAAAATATTTATTAAAGCTATATAAATAAAAAATGAATTTTTAGTAAAATTACTCATATTTGCCTCCAAAAGTTATAAATATTTTAATATTATTATAACATAAAATATCCTAAGAAATATGAAGTGATTATAGGTTTTTACTAATAACTTTATAAGTCTTTTAATATAATATCTAGAGGTGATATGGGATGAATTCTTTTTCTGATTTAGATCCTACAGAAATAGTTATTATAATTAATTTCTTAACACTGATTTTAGTTGAAAACAAAACTACAGATGAACTTAATATATTAGGCAATCTTTTAGTTGGTGTTGGTACAAATATGTTAACTATTGCTGCTATAAAACAAAGTATGTCTAATAATAGTCAATCATCTACAGTAAACAATACAGCAAATAATTCTAATAGTAACCAAAGAAATAATACCAACAACAATAATAACAATAATAATAATACCAATAACAATAACAATAATAATACAAATTAAGATTTACATAGTGAATAAAAAATTAAAAATAAAAAGTAGTTAGGGAGTGAACATATGGAACAGTATATTGATATAGATCATGGAAAATTGTATGTTAAAATTTTAGGACAGGGGGAGCCAATTTTATTTATTCATGGTGGTCCAGGATTGTGTCACAATTATTTTCTACCATATCTAGAAGCTTTAAGTGAAAATAATATGCTGATATTTTATGATCAAAGAGGAAATGGAAAATCCTACTTTAAACTTCAGGATGAAAGTAACCTTAGTATAGAAGAGTTTATAGAAGATATTGAAAGGATTAGAAAAGCACTGTTTTTAGATAAAATAAATATATTTGCTCACTCTATGGGTGGCTTTTTTGCTATTAATTATGCTTTGAAATATGGAGAGAAATTAGATAAGTTAGTATTATCTAATTCCATACCACTAAACTTTGAAGATTTTGAAAAAATGAATATAATTAAAAAAAGTAAAATACATCCTGTGGATTTTTCAAGGTTATTGCAATTACAACAAATGAAAGAGTTTAAGGAATATGATGAAGATATTTTTTACGAATATATTAGCATATTAGAAAAATCAAGTTTTATACATGAAGAAAACTGTAAAAATATAACCTCATCTTTGGAGTTTAATAAAGACAACTACGAAAACTTTTTAAAAATTAATGTTAAAGTTATTAGTGAATATATGTATAATATTAAGTTTAAAAGTCTTAACTTAAAAAACATAAAATCTAAAACACTTTTATTATATGGAATTCAAGATTTTATTCCTTATTCTTCTTTTGAATATTTTAAAAATAATATTTCTAACTGTAACATAGAATTTATGGATAAATCGGGGCATTATCCTTTTATTGAAGAAAATAGAAAAACCATAAGTATATTAAGTGGTTTTTTTCAATAAAAATACATTAATATTTAATAAAGATTATTTTTATTTAATTTTAAATTAAATAAATAATACATAAAAATATATTACATATAATATATGGAAAAATATTTTTATGTAGTGTATAATAAAATTAAATATGATTTTGTCAGTTTTTATATTATTTTTATCCTTGACTATTCGCTATAATACTCCAATATTATTCAAAATGAGAGTAAGGTAGATTGTCTATGGATAAGGGTTTCTAAGGTGTTGTTTGGGGGAAAATTAAGTGTGTAACTTAGAAACCTGTTTATACTATAGTAGGGAAATGAGGGGTAATATGAAAATGGAGGTATTTATAAAAAGATTTATTGTAGTAAGTTTATTTTTAATTTATATATTTTTTCTGGTCAATATAAGTTTATTTAAATTTACACCAGTAGAAAATATTAAAAGTAACTTTAATTATTTTAGTATTAAACAGCTAAGAAATAGGATAGTTTATTGTAACTTTATGCCACTGAAAAGCATTAAGTCTCATTTTAAACCTTCTTTAGATTTAGTTTCTCTTTTTAAAGACTTTGTAATTGGAATTGTTTTCTTTGCTCCATTTGGTTTTTTTATACCATTTGTAAGTAAAAGATATAGAACTATTGATAAGGTATTGAAGCTTACAGTCTATTTTAGCTTTTTTATAGAGATTACAAAAGTAATTTATGGACTTGCTGATTTTAACATAGATAACATATTATTAAATGTAATTGGATCCACCATAGGCTTTTTTTATGTTTGTAGTTTGAGAAAAAAAAGAATTAGGGAAAAAAGAAAAAATAAAATAAAATATAAAACTGTTGAAATTTAATATAAAATAGAATAAACTAAATGTAACAAAAAATTTGTACTATACTTGTTGAAACATGTTGGAATTTAAATTAAAATGTATATGTAGCAAATTGTTTTTAAAATAGTTATAGAAAGAGTGTGAAAAAATGGATAACGAAAAGAAAAACAATTTAGATAAAAAATCTAAGGAAAAAATTAATAAGAAAAGCAAACTAGAGAAAAATAAAGAGGAAATCATAAAACACCTTCATGAAATGAAGGATAGTGATATTTTTGGGTCTAAGTCAAAATATGCAGAGAGAATGGAAAATGATTTAGAAGAACAGAGATACATAAAAGAAATGCAGGATATGGAAGATAAGTTGGCTAAAAAAAATAATATAGTTATAATTAGTGTTGTAGGGGTTGTTTTAGCTGTTGTTATCGGACTAGGAATTAAAATTATGAGTGCACCAGTAAAGGACTTTACAATTAATAATAAAACTAAAGTGGAAGATACAACTAAAAATAATGATGGAAAAGAGAACTCAACTAAAAAAGAAGAAGAGGCTATAAAAGAAAATAAAGAAAATAATCCAGATACGAATAATAAAGAAAATTTACCAGAACAAAATTATAAAATTTATACATATGCAGTGGGAACAGAAAATAGAAATAATGCTATTAAAGAAGCTATAAAGATAAATGAAAATAATAAATCTGGTATTACAGCTATATTTATAACAGAGATATTAAGAAAATCTGAGGTACAAGTACCTATAACTGTAACCAATACAAAGGCTTTAGTAGAAGACCTACAAAATAAAGGTTGGAAGAAAGTTTCTGATCCTAAGGGACTTAAAAAAGGTGATATATGCTTTACAACAGATATGTCAGATATGCAAGGCTATCCATCACATGTATATATATTTATGGGGTGGGTAAAAGAAGGAGATACAAGAGAGGCATATATATGTGACAGCTTAGTGGAGCAAAACGGTGATTCTATTCATAAGAGAAACATAGACTATGCTACAGAAGATAAGCAAAAAATGAGTTTTTATATGAGAAAAGAATAATATAGTATTAGGTAAAAAGGCTAGAATGTAATGATTCTAGTCTTTTTTTAATTGTGTTATACTATTTAAACTTAATGTTATGTATTATTACTGATTAATCAATATATAATATATAATATATTGCATATTGTGTATTTACATAGAAATAAATTAATGATATTATGATTATAAAAGATTACATAAGAACTTATATAAATTTCCTAAGATTTTTGTACTTTCACAATGTCCATAGGAAGAAAGAAAATGGAGGGTTTCCCATGTTATTATCTAAAAAGGCAATGCAAATATCACCATCACTTACACTAGCAATTACTGCACAAGCTAAAAAAATGAAATCACAAGGCTTAGATGTAATTGGTTTTGGAGCAGGAGAACCAGATTTTAATACACCAGAAAACATTGTAGAAGTTGCAATAGATGCAATTAAAAGCGGAAAAACAAGATATACAGCTGCATCAGGAATTATAGAATTAAAAGAGGCTATTGTAGAAAAATTTAAAGTTGATAACGGATTAAATTATAAGACTAGTCAAATTATTATATCTACAGGAGCTAAACAATGTTTAGGAAACGCTTTTCAGGCTATATTAAATCCAGGAGATGAAGTTATAGTTCCAAGTCCATATTGGGTTAGTTATCCTGAACTTATAAAATTGGCAGATGGTATTCCTGTATTTGTAGATTGTAGTGAAGAAAATAATTTTAAACTTAAAATAGAAGATTTAAAAAATAATATAAATAATAAAACAAAAGCTTTAGTATTAAATAGTCCAAGCAATCCAACAGGAGCTGTTTACACTAAAGAGGAACTTTTAGAAATTGCTGAAGTTGCAAAAACAAATGACCTAATAATTATTTCTGATGAGATTTATGAGAAATTACTTTATGGCGAAAAAGAACATATAAGTATAGCATCCCTATCAGAAGATGCATTTAATCGAACCATAGTTATTAATGGAGTTTCTAAGGCTTATGCTATGACTGGTTGGAGAATAGGCTATGCAGCAGGATCAGAAGAAGTTATAAAACTTATGTCAAATATACAAAGTCATACCACCTCAAACCCTAACTCTATAGCACAATATGCTTCTGTAGAAGCTTTAAAGGGAGACCAAGAAAAGGTACAGGCTATGGTAGAGGAGTTTAAAAACAGAAGAGATTTTATGGTACATAAGATAAACTCTATAGAAAATTTATCTTGTAAAAAGCCAGAGGGAGCTTTTTATGTTATGGTTAACATATCAAAATGCTTAGATAAAACTTTTAAAGGGGAAATTTTAAAAGACTCTTTAACCTTTGCGAAATATCTTCTAGAAGAAGAAAAAGTTGCTGTAATTCCTGGAATAGCTTTTGGAGTTGACGAATTTATAAGATTATCCTATGCAACTTCTACGAAAAATATAGAAGAAGGCTTAAATAGATTAGAAAGTTTTATTAAAAAACTTAAATAATAATTTGCTTATATATTAGTTATTCAAAGTAAACTTATTTTAAGTATAGTATTGTAATATGCTATAAAAAATAAAATTCAAGGGGCTGTTGCACTAATAAATTTACGTGCAATATATTGATTTAAAATTTTAAATTAGCACAATATATTTTGGTATTTATTCTTAATGTGACAGTACCAAAAAATAGCAGTAAAAGTTTCTACAGAAATTTTTACTGCTCTTTTTATAAGTCTTTTAATATTAAGTTATATTATATATAATAGTATTTAAGTATAGTTCATTCCATGACTATCTGCTCTAATATTCCCATGGAACTCTGGGAAAGCCATTCGCAGCAAACATAAGATTTGGGCTCTCTATTTTTCTTAAAGTGGGAGAAAAGGACAGCTACATTCCTGGATAAGAACTAGGCATTTACTACAAAAGAAAAATATAATAGAAGAAAGTGAAGAGGAAATTAAAATGGAGATATTAATAAATACATCTAATCATATATCTGATCTTCAGAGGTTTGAAAATAGTTCTTTAAATTTAGAAGAATTTTTAATAGATAATAAGCTTACAGGAGTAGAACTTATTCAATGTGGACCTTTAGATGAAAGTGCCTTAAATAAGAAGTTGATTAAGGGGGTTCATCTTAGATATTATCCTATATGGCTTGATTTTTGGAAAGGGGATAAAAAATCTTTATTAAAACAGTTCGGTAGTGAAGAGTCAATAAGCTCTTTTTATGGAGAAGAAGGAATAGAAGGAGTAATAAAACAATATAGAAAAGAATTAAATTTTGCAAAGGAAGTGGGAGCAAAATACGTAGTTTTTCATGTATCCCATGTTGAAATGTCTCATGTGTATAATTATAATTTTACATACAGCAATAAAGAAGTCATAGATGCTAGTATAGATTTTTTAAATAAAGTTTTGCAAGGTTTTGAGGCAGATTTTTATCTTTTATTTGAAAATCTTTGGTGGCCAGGATTAGATTTTTTAGATAGACATTCTCTAGAAAGGTTAATTAATGAAGTTAATTTTAAAAATAAAGGTTTTATGTTAGACACAGCTCATTTAATTAATACTAATATAGATATAAATACAGAGGAAGAGGGAGTTTCTTATATATTAAATACCATAGAAAACTTAGGAGATTTAAAAGAATATATAAAAGGTATTCATTTCAATCTTTCCCTATCTGGAGCCTATGTAAGAGAGAAAATAAAAAGTAAATCACCCTATATAGAGCCTAAGAATAAAGAAGATTTTTATGAGAATTTTAAAATAGCTTATGATCATATTTTCAACATAGATTGGCATAAGCCTTTTACAAACAAAAAAGCTAGAGAGATTTTAGATTTAATTGATCCTCAGTTTTTAGTATATGAATTTTCAGCAAAAACAAGTGAAGATTTAGAGAATTATATAAAAGAGCAGCATAAAGCATTAGGAATATAGACTTAAAAATAATTTGAGAGTATTTATCCCATGACTATAGGTGACAACACTTTCATCTTATTTGAAATGGGCAAAAAAGTATTAAATTCAGGGAGAGTTTTTAGTTTAAACTTTGAGAAAGGAGTTAAATTTATTGAATAAGGATTTAATTACCAATAAATATGGTGAGTATAATATTATAGAAAATACAGCAAAAGTTCATTTTATAGAGCATTTTTTAAAAGTAAAGGCTGTAAAAAGCATGCATACAGCTAAGAGTTATGAAAGAGATATTAAAGATTTCTTCTCTGTTAGAGATATACGTGAAATTACCATGGAAGATATAAGAAAAGTTAATTTTCTACATGCAGAACAGTATATAATGCATCTTAAGTCTAAAGGTTATGCCACTTCTAGCATTAATAGAAAGCTATCCTCCTTAAGTGCACTTTATAAGTGGCTTTTAAAGTATAGAGATAACGAAAGAAATCTTTGTATAATAAAATATAATCCTTTTTCAGACTTAAAAGAAGAAAAGCCTACAGTAGTTACAAAAGAAACTGAGTTTTTAACTGAGCATGAATGTAAGATTCTATTAAATAGTATAGATATTAGTACTTTAATAGGACTTAGAGATAAGGCAATAATAGCTTTAGCCCTAACAACGGCCTTAAGAAAATCTGAGATTATAAATATAAAGTTAAGTCATATAAAAACCTTTGGAGAATATGATATAGTGGAAGTTACGAGAAAAGGTGGAAAAAAAGATTTTGTAAAACTTCAACCTCATGTAAAAGGATTAATCTTAGAATATATGAAAAAAACTAATAGAAGTTTTGAAAGTAATGGAGAAGAGTATTTATTTATAGGACATTCATCTAATGGATTAAACGGTAAAAAATTAAATCATAATACCTTAAATTTAATAATTCGTAGGGTTTGTGAGAATGCTGGAATCAAAAAGAAACTAAAAGTTCACTCAACAAGACATACAGCTATAACCTTAGCCATTCAATCTGGTGCAACCTTAGAAAAAGTTAGAGATTTTGCAGCCCATAGCAATATAGCAACAACAAACAAATATATACATTCTATAGACAAGCTTAAAAATAACCCCGGAGATTTAATAGACATATTATAATTGATTTTAATATTAAAATACATCTAGATAATTATACATTTAGCCTATATCTTTAACTATGAAAATTAAGATATAGGCTTATTTTTATATATTTAAAGGAAACACCTACTCCATTTCATTACGTAGGTGTAAGTTCCACTGGCCAAATATAAAATTTGAAGTCTCATTTAAATTTAAATATGTATTTATGAATTAAAAAAACAAAGGATAAAAATAAAAAAGTGAAATATTGACCATGTGTTTCTTGCGTGATATACTTAGGAAGACTAAAAATGAAATACTATTTAATATATAAAACATATTTAAATTATACATAAATAATAGAAATAACATTTAAAAAGTAGGCTTATATCAAGTGCAAATAAAGTATTAGACTTAAATTTAAAAATGATATTTAGTTTTAGAAATAATAAAATAAAAAACAAAAGTGAGGGATTACATATGGAAAACTTTCAAATTGATAAATTTAAAAAAGTTTTAGTAGCTAATAGAGGTGAAATTGCTATAAGGGTTTTTAGAGCCTTAAGTGAATTAGGTATTAGAACTGTTGGGATATATTCAAAAGAAGACAAGTATTCTTTATTTAGGACAAAAGCTGATGAATCCTATTTAGTAGGTAAGGATAACGGACCTATAGATGCATATCTTGATATGGATGAAATAATTAAAATAGCAAAGGAAAAAAAGGTAGATGCCATACATCCAGGATATGGTTTCTTATCTGAAAATCCTAAATTTGCAGAGTTATGTAGAAAAAATGGTATAGAATTTATAGGGCCAGATAGTGAGACTATGGAAAGAATGGGAGATAAAATAAGCTCAAAATTAGTAGCTAAAACATGCAAAGTACCTATAATTCCAGGCATAGAAGAACCTATAAAGACTAAGGAAAAAGCCTTAGAAGTTGCAGAAGAAATAGGATATCCAGTTATAATAAAAGCTGCCAATGGTGGCGGTGGAAGAGGAATGAGAGTTATAAATTCCAAGGAAGAAATGGATACTGGATTTATGGAAGCTATTAGAGAATCTAAGAAGTCTTTTGGTGATGAGAAAGTATTTATAGAAAAGTTCTTAAAAAATCCTAAGCACATTGAAGTGCAAATTTTAGGAGATGCCCATGGAAATATAATTCATCTATATGAGAGAGATTGTTCTCTTCAAAGAAGACATCAAAAAGTTATAGAATATGCACCAGCTTTTTCTTTGGACTCAAAAGTTAGAGAAAAAATATTAAATGATGCTATTAAACTTTCAAAGGAAGTAAATTATAAAAATGCAGGAACCTTAGAATTCTTAGTGGATTCAGATAATAACTATTACTTTATAGAAATGAATCCTAGAATTCAAGTTGAACATACAGTAACTGAAATGATTACAGGAATTGATATTGTGCAAGCACAGATTTTAATTGCAGAAGGATATGCATTAAACTCTGAAAAAATAAATATAAAATCTCAAGAGGAAGTAGAAGTTCGTGGATATGCTATTCAATGTAGGGTAACTACAGAGGATCCTAATAAAAATTTTATGCCGGATTATGGCAAGCTAGGTGTATATAGAACAGGCTCAGGATTTGGTATAAGATTAGATGGTGGTAATGGATTTAGAGGAGCTGAAATAACACCTTATTATGATAGTTTACTTGTTAAAACCACAGCTTGGGATAGAACTTTTGAAGGAGCAGCTAATAAAGCTATACGATCTTTAAAAGAAATGAGAGTTAGAGGAGTTAAAACTAATATATCTTTCCTTATAAATCTATTAAATCATAAAACATTTTTAAGTGGAAAATGCTATACAAGGTTTATTGAAGATACAAAAGAAATATACAATTTAAAAGAAGGAAAAGATAGAGCTACAAAGCTTGTAAACTATATAGGAAACATAATTGTAAATGAGTCCTGTAAGTCTGTAATAGACAGTAAAAAACCAGTGTCACCAAGTAAAAAAAATATAGAAGTTTTAGGGAATAGAGATTTATTTTTAAAGATGGGTGCAGAGGAGTTTACTAAGAGCATAGCCAGAGAGAAAAAATTATATATTACAGATACCACTATGAGAGATGCTCATCAGTCCCTAAACGCAACTAGAATGAGAACTAAAGATATTTTAGAAATAGCACCTTATATAAATGAAAATATGAAAGAATTATTTTCTGTTGAAGCATGGGGTGGAGCAACCTTTGATGTGGCTTATAGATTTTTAAAAGAATCCCCTTGGATAAGACTTCAAAAATTAAGAGAAGCTATGCCAAATACTTTAATACAAATGCTTTTAAGAGCATCCAATGCTGTAGGATATAAAAATTATCCTGACAATGTGGTTAGGGAATTTATAAAAATCTCAGCTGAAAATGGAGTAGATATATTTAGAATATTTGATAGCTTAAACTGGGTAGAAAACATGAAAATGCCTATAGAAGTTGCATTAAATACAGGAAAAATAGTTGAAGGGGCTATTTGCTATACAGGGGATATATTAAATCCATTAGAAAAGAAATATACCCTAGAATATTATATAAAAATGGCAAAGGAATTAGAAAGTCTTGGAGTGCATATATTAGCTATAAAAGATATGGCTGGACTTTTAAAACCATATGGAGCAAAAGTTTTAGTTTCAGAATTAAAAAAAGAGCTTAAAATACCAGTACATCTTCACACTCATGATACTACGGGAAATGGAGTGAGTACTGTACTTATGGCAGCTGAAGCTGGTGTGGATATAGTAGACTTAGCAGTGGAATCTATGTCAGGACTTACTAGTCAACCTTCAATGAATTCAGTAATAGAAGCCTTAAAAAATACTGAAAGGGATACAGGACTAGATACTAGGGAAGTAAGAAAGGTAAGTGAATATTTTGGAGATGTTAGGAAAATATATAGTAAGTTTGAAAGTGAATTAAAGACTCCAACTACGGAAATTTATGAACTTGAAATACCAGGAGGGCAATATTCTAATTTACTTCCACAAGTTAATAGTTTAGGTCTTCACCATAAATTTGAAGAAGTTAAGAAAATGTTTAAAGAAGCAAATAGCTTAATGGGTAACATAGTAAAGGTTACTCCATCCTCTAAAGCAGTTGGAGATATGGCGATTTTCATGGTGAAAAATGATTTAAACTCTAATAATATCTTAGAAAAAGGAAGAGAACTATCTTTTCCAGAATCCGTAGTAGATTATTTTAAAGGTATGATGGGGCAAATAGAAGGTGGATTTCCAAAAGAACTTCAAGAAATTGTGCTAAAGGGAGAAAAACCTATAACAGAAAGACCAGGAGCACTTCTTAAAGATGAAGATTTTGAAAAGATATCAAAGCACTTAAAAGAGGAATTTAATATAAATCCTAATATGAAAAATATATTAAGCTATGCCCTTTATCCAAAGGTATATGAAGAATATTGTAGACATCTAGAGCTATACAATGATGTAAGTAAATTGGAAAGTCCAGTATTCTTCTATGGCCTAAATAAGGGTGATGAGACAGAAATTGAAATAGAAGAAGGAAAAAATTTAATTATAAAATATGTAGATATTTCAGAACCTGATGAAAAAGGATTTAGAACCTTAAACTTTGAAGTAAACGGTGCTATAAGAGAAGTGGAGATACTAGATAGTAGTCTAGAGGTTATGGTGGATCAAAAATTAAAATCAGATCCTAAAGATAAAAAGCAACTAGGAGCATGTATACCAGGAACCATAGGTAAGATTTTAGTAAAAGAAGGGGAAGAAGTTAAGGTAAATCAACCATTAGTAATTATAGAAGCTATGAAGATGGAAACTACTATAGTATCGAAAATAGATGGAACTGTAGAAAAGATTTATGTAGTAGAAGGAAGTAAAGTAGTAGAAAATGAACTTTTAATCCAATTTAAATAAATAGAGTTGTTATTAGGAAAACTAAATATTGAGTTAAAAGGAGGGAAATTAATGATTGATTTATACGTTCTAGGCACAGGTGGAGGAATGCCAATGCCAAATAGGTTTTTATCCGCAAGTTTAATAATTTACTTAGGAAGAAAAATACTTATAGACTCAGGGGAAGGTACCCAAGTTTCTATGAAAGTCTTAGGAACAGGGTTTAAAGCAATTGATATTATATGTATTACTCATGCTCACGGAGATCATATAGTGGGACTTCCAGGACTTCTTGCAACCATAGGCAATAGTGGAAGGATAGATCCTATAACCATAATAGGTCCTAAGGGAATAAGGGAAGTTATAGAAGGTATAAATATAATTAATCCATATTTGCCCTATGAGCTAAATATTATAGAAGTAACCAACTCTAAGGAAGAGGTATACTTAAAAATAGAAAAAAATCATTCTAAAGTAGTGAAATGTGAGAAAGAGGCTAATTTAATATTATCCATAATTTCCTTAGATCACTCAGCACCATGTATAGGTTATAGTTTTTATTATAAGAGACTTCCTAAGTTTAATTTAGAAAAAGCCATAAAAAATAATATTCCTAAGGTTATTTGGAAGAGGCTTCAAAAGGGTGAGACTTTAGAATTTGAAGGAAAGACCTATACTCCTAACATGGTTTTTTTAGAAGAAAGAGAAGGCATTAAATTATCCTATGTAACTGATACAAGACCCATAGATGAAATTGAGGATTTTATAAAGCATAGTGATTTATTTATTTGTGAAGGAACCTATGGAAGTGATGAGGATATAGAAAAAGCCATAAAGAATAAACATATGACTTTTAGAGAAGCAGCTAACTTAGCAAGAGGTGGAGAGGTAAAAGAATTACTTCTAACTCATTTTAGTCCAGCAGTTTTAGAACCTAAAGAATACTTGCAAAATGCAATAGAAGTATTTGAAAATACCTCTATTGCAGAGGATGGAATGAATAAAGTCTTGAAATATAAAGATTAATTAAAAAGTTTCATAGAACCTTTAAAATTTAGTTCCAGTTTATTATTTTTAATTTCTAAATTTTTAATATAAACCTGAAGAGGTTTAATTTCTTTAAAAGATATAGTAATATTGCCTACCTCTTTATTAAATTTTAATAAAGAGGTATCCTTAGCATGGGCAAAAATAGTGTCTTTAGAAATCTTTAAAAATCCTAATTTGGCTTTTTTATAATTGAATATAGCTTCTCCATTTTTACTCTCTCCTGTAAAGCTTAACCTTGCTTCCAAAGGGACTTTTTTATAATTTGTATGAATATATAAGTCTAATTGATTTTCATTCATTGTAACCTTTAAGCCAGCTACTTTTTCTTTAAGTTCTGGTATTTGATTAACAGTAAGTATAAAAAAATCTGTTATTTCCTCGTTATTAAATTCTATATTAGACTCTATATTGATTTCCTCTAAGGAAAATTTTAAATTTTTAGATGAAAATTTATTTATTAAGTACTCCTTATCTAAAGAAATCTTTGAATCTATGGGTTTTACCTTGGTTTTAGGATAAAAATAATTATAATATATACCTAATGCTGCTATTAAAACTATAAAAATTACAAGTAGTAGGATCTTAGAAAATTTCAGTCTAGCGCTTTTCTTTCTATTCATAAATTCACCTCAAAAAACATTTTTTAAATTTTTTATACCAAACTTAGTTTCTTAAGTAAAAATAATACACTAATATCTTACATTTTAAATTATAAACATTATTTTAGAAAAATAAAAGGGTTACTGTTTTAAAATTAAAGGTTTTTAAGTTAATCTTTTATTTATATTTACCCCATGCCCATCTCCTCTAATACCCTCATCTTCTTAAAAGTAAAAACAGCAGATATACTACTGAATAAGCTTTCTAAGCTTTAGTAGAATTAAAAACTCCATATGAAGTTTATAGCTTTATTTATATTTTTCAATATATTGTTATTGAAAAACAATAATAATATATTGAAATTCACTTAAGAATATGATAATCTTAAGTGAATTAATAATATAATTTTGGAGGGATAAATATGAAAGATATACTTTCAAAGCAAGAAATTCAAAGCAAATTAAAAATTCTTTTTATGTCCATTTTTATAGGAGTTTTATTATATGATTTCATGTTTTATTATAAAGGATTATCATATTTTATATTAATTTCTACACTGACTTTGGGGTTTATATTTATTATTGGTATAAAAAATAAAAATTATATGGGATATTTTCTTATGGGGGTAAGTGTTTTATTATCTTCAACTTATTTTATATATACAAATCCTGTATTTAGAGTTTTAAATAGAATTTTAATACCCTGCTCTTTAATCTCAGCTTTTATAATACTTAGTTATAAAGAAGTAGATTTTAAATTTAAAGTAATCTATAGAAATATTATTAGAAAAGTTTTTATAGATTCTTTTGCAAATATAAGAGTAATTAAAGTCATATTTAGAAGTGTTAAAAAAGAAAATAATAAAGAGTCTTTTGGAAATTATAAATACGTCTTAAATGGACTTATGATTTCAATTCCCATTGTAATTGTGTTAATAACGATTTTAGCAGATGCTGATAAAGTTTTTGCATATTATATAAAAAATCTAAATTCAAATATGGTTTTTTATAATTTGGGGGATAAAATATCTAGAATATTTTTATCTATAATCTTTTCAATATTTATATTTGGGCTTTATAATAGCTTTTCTCTTCCCTATAAAGAAGTAGAAGAGGATTATAAAAATAATTTAAACTTTAATAGCATAACTATAGTTACCATCCTTTTTATAGTGAGTTTTTTATACTTAGTTTTTACTAAAATTCAAATATCCTATTTATATATTGGAACCACTTTACCACAGGGATTTAATTATGCCGAGTATGCTAGAAGTGGATTTTTTCAATTGATATTTTTAACACTTTTAAATGTGTTCTTTATAATTTTTATTAAGAAAAATACAGTCCCAAATGGGAAATTACAAGAAAAAATAATACTATGCCTATATTCTTTAATTACAATACTTACTTTTAATATGGCTTTTTCAGCACTATATAAGATGAGGCTTTATATTGTAGCTTTTGGTTTTACCAGGCTTAGAATACTATCTAGTATATTTACTATTTTTTTATGTATGGTTTTAATAGTTGTTTTTATATTTATATTTAAAAACATAAATATGTTTAAGCCAATTGTAATCTGTGGAGCTATAATCTATGTATTTATTAATTTTGCTAATATAGATGATTTTATAACAAGGAAAAACCTTCAGTTAGCAAAGAACTCTACAGAAATCGATATTTCTTATATAGTGAATCTTTCCTTTGATAATTACAATTCCATGGAAAGTGCACTTAAAAAAGGAGAAATTTCAAAAGAACAGTACCACAATTGGTTATACAATAACAAAATAGAGACTAGCTATTGGCATGAATATAATTATTTTAATTCCAAAGGTAATAGTGTAAAATAGTGGCTATGCCCCTAAAGAACGAGTTCTAAGCTTCAGATGGAATAAAAACTCTCTTTGAATTTTAGAACTCTATTTATCGTTTAGCAACATTAAATTGTTGAGTAAAATAAATTTCTATGTTAACATATACAAAGATTAAAGTTTTAGGAGGAAAATTTTATGATGTCCTATGAAAAACATTCATTATCTAAGATTTTAGCCTTTGTTTTAGATATGATATTAATATTTGGTATAATTATCACTGCCATAGTATATTATAATACATTCTTTATTGATACTAAGAGCTTTCAAGGAAGTAATAAAATTATAATGGGCATTCTATTGACCATTGGAGTAGTATGCATATTTTTAATAGTTTTTCAGCTGAAAAAAATAACTTATACTTTAGTAAAAGGGAGTCCTTTTATTTGGGATAATGTAAAGTCTTTAAATAAAATATCAAAATATTGTTTTGTAATTGCTGGGTGTTATTTTTTAAATTTTCTAGTTAACATAGGTAAAGAAACTTATAGATTTATATATATAGATGAAAAAGGTATACATACAGATACAGAGCTTATAATATTTTTAATTTCTGGAGTTTTTATAGCCATCCTATCTAGGATTTTTAAAGAAGCAGTTAAATATAAAGAAGAAAATGATTATACTATATAGAAAAGGAAGAGTATATTATGTCAATAATAGTAAATTTAGATGTTATGATGGCTAAAAGAAAAATTTCTCTGCAAGACTTAGCAGAGAAAGTGGGTATAACTAATTCTAATCTATCTATATTAAAAAATAACAAGGCAAAAGCTATAAGATTTTCAACTTTGGAAGCTATCTGTAGGGAATTAGATTGTCAACCTGGAGATATTTTAGAGTATATTAAGGAAGAATAATAAAGATCTTAAGGTGGGAAGTATATGAAAAATAAATCAAAAGCAGTAATTTACATGATTATATCAGCTTTAGCTTTTGCTTTTATGTCAGCTATGGTAAAGCTTTCAGGGGAACTGCCTGTTATGGAAAAGGTGTTATTTAGAAATTTAGTTAGTTTATTTGTAGCTTTTATAAGTTTAAGAAAAAGTAATATGCCTATGTTTGGTAAGATGGAAAATCAAAAGTATCTACTTGCTAGATCCTTACTTGGATTTAGTGGGGTCATATTAAATTTTTATGCTATAAGTAAATTGTCTCTTGCAGATTCTTCTATGTTAAATAAATTATCTCCATTTTTTATAACTTTTTTTGCAATTATATTTTTAAAAGAAAAGTTTACACCTATTAAAGGAATATCTATGGTAGTGGTATTTATAGGAGCTTTATTAGTTATAAAACCTCAATGGAATTTAAGCGTTATTCCAGCTCTTGCAGGATTTACATCAGCAGCTTTAGCAGGAAGTGCATACACCATAGTAAGATTTTTAAAAGATAGGGAAAATCCATCAACCATTGTCTTTTATTTTTCTTTTATATCTGTTGTAGGAACAATACCTTTTGTCTTAATGAATTATAAACCTATGAATTTTATTCAGTTTATATATTTAATTTCTACAGGAATATTTGCTGCTATTGCACAATTTGCATTAACATACTCTTATAAGTATGCTCCAGCATCAGAAGTGGCTGTATATAATTATACAAATATAGTATTTTCCATTATAATAGGATTTTTTATCTGGGGAGAGATACCAGATCTATTAAGTATATTGGGAGGAGCTATAATAACTATTATGGCCATAGTAGTTTATTTTTATAATAAAAAAGAAGCTTCAAATTAGAAAAATATTTTAAATAGTATTTAGTATTTAAACATCACCTTCAAGTAGGCATTTTAAAGAAATATATCTATGTTTGGTTTAGGTTCCATGAGTGTACCGGTACATTTTACGGAATAAAAAAAACATGGTATTATTTCCTTAGAAGTTTATGGAGGTGATTTTTTTGAACAATATAGTAGGAAATAATAGGGTAGCAGTGATAAATGATATGTCTGGCATAGGAAAATGTTCTTTGACCGTAGCAATACCAATATTCTCATGTTTAAAGTTAACTCCTTGTCCTTTTCCAACGGCAATTTTATCCTCTCAAACTGGATATCCGGAGTTTACTTTTTTAGACTTTACAGAGGAAATGATTAATTATGAAAAGGTATGGGACAATCTTCAGCTTAAGTTTAAAGGTATACATACAGGATTTTTAGGATCAGAAAAACAAATAGATATAGTAGAAAACTTTATTAAAAAGCATGAGGAATCTCTTGTTTTAGTGGATCCTGTAATGGCTGATAATGGTTCTATATATGGTACATACACTGAAAGCATGTGTAATAAAATTAAAAACCTAGTAAGTTTTGCAGATGTGGTTACGCCCAATGCCACTGAAAGTTTAATTTTAGCTAATGAAAATTATAAAGATTATATTTGTGACCCTGAACATTTTAAAGACATAGCTAAGAAAATTTCTAATATGGGACCTGAGAAAGTAGTTATAACTGGAATCATAGAAGGTGATATGATTTCAAACTTAGCATACGATAGAACAGAAGATAGAACTTTTATAGCTACTTCAAAGTATAATAAAACCTCTTATAGTGGAACTGGAGATATATTTTCTTCTATACTTTGTGGAATGCTTTTAAATGGCTTTGACCTTGAGAAATCAGTAAAAAAAGCTACTGATTTTATATATAAAACTATCCAATATACTTCAAAATTTGAGATAGATACTAATGATGGCATTATGTTTGAAGCATTTTTAAAGGAGTTGATTTTATAATGGTTCATAATGAGAAAAAAACAAAGACCTTAGTGTTAACAGCTATGTTTGCTGCAATTATTTGCGTAACAACAGCGTTTTTATTCCATATACCAACAGGAGTTAATGGTGGGTATATACACATAGGAGATGCTTTTATATATTTAGCAGCATGTATACTTCCTAAACCTTATGCCATGTTAGCAGCTGCTATAGGAGCAGGGCTTTCTGATGCCATATCTCCAGGAGGCATGGTATGGGTTATACCTACAATGATAATTAAACCAATCTTAGTATTATTTTTTACCTCTAAGAAAAATACTATAATATGCAAACAAAATACTTATGCTATATTTATAGCAGGGGCTGTGGGAATTCTAGGATACTATTTGGCTACGGGAATTATCTTTGGTGATTTTAAGGTTGCAATTGTAAGCTTTCTTATGGGATTTCTACAACCAATAGGAAGTGGTATTGCCTTTATGCTTTTAGGTGGAGCACTAGATAAAATAAAAATATCAGAGAAAATAGGAACAAAAATTTCATAGTGAGGGTAAGTAACAGTTTTAAAACAACTATTAAAACCTACTAAAATATATTGAGAATTATTGGTTTTATGTTATCATAATATGCATAAAGATGTGATGACATGAGATATTATACAATTGGTCAATTCTCAAAATTAGTAGGGAAAAGTATTCAAGCATTAAGACTATGGGACAATGAAGGAAAATTAAAACCACATCATATAACAGAAGGTGGACATCGTTATTATTCTGAACAACAAATTAATCAAGTTTTGCAAGTGCCACTTGTTAAGAGAAATAGAAAAGTAATAGGATATTGCAGAGTATCAAGTAATAAGCAAAAAGATGATTTAACAAGGCAAATAGAAAATGTTAAAACATATATGATTGCTAAAGGTTATCAATTTGAGGTTATTACTGATATAGGAAGTGGAATTAACTACAACAAAAAAGGCTTGAATCAATTAATAGATATGATAACTAATTCAGAAGTTGAAAAGATAGTAATTTTATATAAAGATAGGTTGGTTAGGTTCGGATATGAGCTTATAGAAAATCTATGTAATAAATATGGAACTACTATTGAAATCATAGATAATACAGAAAAGACAGAGGAACAGGAATTAGTTGAAGATTTAATTCAAATTGTTACAGTTTTTAGTTGTAGATTACAAGGGAAAAGAGCAAATAAAGCAAAGAAAATGATTAAGGAGTTTTTAGAGAATGATACTGGGGAAGAAAGTTAGAATTATTCCAAATGTAGAACAGGAACAAAAATTATGGCAATCTGCTCACACTGCAAGATTTATTTATAATTGGACACTTGCAAGACAAGAAGAAAATTATACCCTAAAGGGCACAGGTAAAAACGGTGGTAAGTTTATAAAAGATGGAGATTTGAGAAAAGAGTTAACTATTCTAAAGAAATCAGAACTTAAATGGCTTAATGAAGTATCTAACAATGTGGCAAAACAGGCTGTAAAAGACGCTTGTAATGCTTATAAAAATTTCTTTAAAGGGTTGGCCGATAAACCAAAATTTAAGAGTAGAAGAAAAAGCAAACCTTCATTCTATAATGATACAGATAAACTAAAGGTTAAAGAAAATTTAGTGTTAATTGAAAAAGTAGGTTGGATTAAAACAGTAGAACAAATACCTATGGGTATCAAGTATACTAATCCAAGAATAAGTTTTGATGGGAAGTTTTGGTATATATCTGTAGGCATAGAAAAAGAAGAACCTATATCAGAAAATACAGATATATCAATAGGTGTGGATTTGGGGCTGAAAGATTTAGCCATAGTCAGTAATATAGATAAGCCATTTAAAAATATCAATAAAACTAAAGAAGTCAAAAGACTAAAAAAGAAGTTAAAAAGAAAGCAGAAACAAGTTTCAAGAAAATATGAAGATGGAAAAATCCAAATAGGAAAGGAAGGTGAAAACCGTTATAAATTTACTAAAACTAATAATATTAAAAAACTCGAAAGAGAATTAAAACTTATTCAAAGAAGGCTTTCAAATATACGTTTAAATCATATTCATCAAACAACAACTGCAATAGTGAAAACCAAGCCAAGCAGAGTAGTTGTTGAAGATTTAAATGTAAAAGGTATGCTTAAAAATAAACATTTGTCAAAGGCTATACAAGAACAATGTTTCCATAAGTTTATTAGTATTTTAGGATACAAAAGTAAATTTAACGGCATTGAATTTGTTAAAGCAGATAGGTTTTATCCTTCAAGCAAAACATGTTCTTGTTGTGGAACAATAAAGAAAGATTTAAAACTTAAAGATAGAATTTTTGTTTGTCCATCATGCAATAATAGAGTTGATAGGGACAAAAATGCATCAATAAATCTTTCAAGGTATAGAAAATCAGCATAGTATCACATTCAAGATAATGCTGATATGTACTGTTCGTTACACAGGAATTTAAGCCTTTGGAGCAACATATCAAACTGGAGTAGTCTTATGACAAAACAGGTTGCGTTGAATAAGGAATAAATCTCTAAATAGTAGATTTTAGTAGATTTTGCGTAACGGGATTAAATGAATATTTTATATGTTATAGATAACATACTTTATGTAAACATAACTAATAAATGTCCTTGTAATTGCACATTTTGTATAAGAAGAGAAGGGGATTCTGTAGGTCATAGTGGCAGTTTATGGCTTGAAAAAGAACCTAGCCTTTCAGAAATAATTAATGAATTTAAGAAAGAAGATTTATCAAAATACTCTGAAGTGGTTTTCTGTGGTTATGGTGAACCACTAATGAGACTTTATGATGTAATTGAGGTCTGTAAATATATTAGATCAGTTAGTAATATAAAAATAAGAATAAATACTAATGGACTTGCAGATTTAATCCATGAAAAAAGTACAGCTCCACTGTTAAAGGGTATAGTAGATTCAATTTCCATAAGCTTAAATGCTCCTTCAAAGGAAGAATATAATGAAATTACAAGACCTATATTTGGACTTGAATCTTTTGAATCGCTACTAAATTTTGCAAAAGAATCAAAGGAAAATATTGAGGAAGTTCAATTTTCAGTAGTAGATGTAATAAGTGAAGAACAAATAAAAAGATGTGAACATATATCAAAAGAAATGGGTATACCACTAAGAGTTAGAAAAAAAAGCTAAGTTTATAGCTTTTTTTTTAAAAATAAAATTCCATAGCCCTAGAAAGAAATATTTTATTGTTATATACTAAAGTAGGATATGATGATAATTGATGGGGGGAATTACATTGAGTAAAATAGCATTTATAGGAGGACTATTAATAGATTGTACAGGTAGAGAGCCTATAGAAAATTCTTTATTAATAGTAAATGACAAAAAAATTGAATATGTAGGTCCTATGAAGGAAATTAGTGAAGACTGTGAGAAAGTTAATATTTCAGGAAAGACAATTATTCCTGGTTTAATTGATACACACCTTCATTTTAGTGGAAATAGAACGGATAGTGATTCAGATTGGGTTCTTGAGCATCCAATTCAAAAAACTATTGTAGCAGTTGCACAAGCTCGTGAAGCTCTTGAGCATGGACTAACTTCTGTAGGTGAAATTTCTAGATCAGGAATTCATATACGTAATATGATAGAAGAAGGAGTTATTCCAGGACCTCGTGTAGTTACAACAGGATTAGGATTTTGTAGAACAGCAGGCCATGGAGATTCCCATAGATTGCCTTTAGAATATAATAATGAATCTCATCCATGGGCTGAAAGAGTAGATGGACCTTGGGAATTACGTAAAGCTATAAGAAAAAGAATTCGTGAAAATCCAGATGCTATAAAGATTTGGTCAACAGGCGGAGGAATTTGGCGCCATGATGCAAAAGCTGACCCTCACTATTGTATGGAAGAAATTCAAGCAGTAGTAGATGAAGCCAATATGGTAGGACTACCAGTATGGTCTCATGCTGAAGGATATGAAGGAGCACTTAATTCTTGCAAGGCTGGAGTATCTGCAATAATTCATGGACAAGAACTAAATGAAGAATGTCTAGAAATTATGAAGGAAAAGGATATTACCTTCTGTCCAACCCTTCAATTTTTCTATGAATGGTTTACAGTATATGAACCACCATATAGACCAATACATGATAATTATCCTGGAAAAACCACAGCTGAGAAGGAATTAAACCGTATTATAGATAATCTTCAAAATGCAAATAAAAAAGGAATTAGAATTACTGTAGGTTCAGATTCATTCTGTAGCAGCCTAACTCCATATGGAAAATATGCTATAACAGAAATGTACACCCTAAATAAATCTGGATTAACAGAAATGGAGACCCTTTTAGCAGCAACTAAAAATGGAGCAGAAATGCTTAGAATTGATGATATTACAGGTACACTTGAAGTAGGTAAATTTGCAGATATAATAGTACTTAAAAATAATCCTTTAGAAGATATCCATAATATTAATGTAGAAGATATGGATATTATAATGAAGGAAGGAACTTTTGTTAAGAAAAATTTATAATTATAGAAAACCTTTAGTTGGAGGAATACTTTATGAAACCAGCAGATTTAACAGGTATTCTTGTAGTGGCTTTTTTAGCAGGAGGATTCCTAACCTTTCTAGGAGTAATAATTAAATACTTTAATGCAGGAGATATGCTTAACTTCTTTGATGAAAAAAAGCATGATAAAGATAAAGTATCAAAAGTTGTTGGACGAGACCTCTTAGGTACAGGATTAATTGTAATAATAATTGCTGTTATGAGCATATTTATTGATAAAAAATATTATAATGCGGTTATGATAAGTCAAGCTGTTATATTAATTTTAGGATTAATAATATCTTTTTATCATCAGATGTATAAATGTAAAAAGAAATAAATATATAAAGAAACGTATAAAGAAATATATAAAGAAATAACTATAAAAAAAGAAAGAACTCTTAGTAGGGACAAGTAAATTGCACTTGTCCCTATTTTTCTTAGAACAGCCAGGTTGCAAATTGGTGCTAAAAGTCCGCTATGGCGGTTGAGAACACAACCATTAGCTTAGGTAAAGGTATCCATGGTGAGCTAAATCTAAAGGAAGTTTATCACAAAAATTCAGACTTAGGAGTAGAATTTACACACGGGAATTACCAAATAACTTAAGTTTGACTAATAAAACAAAGTTCAATATTCTCAAAGATTTAAGTAGTAAATCTTTGAGAATATTAAGGTAATAAGTTAATTATAGTTTCTAATTAGTGATCGAATATTATATAATTAACTTATATATATTTTAAAGTGAATATTAATAAAACATATAAAAAGGGGAGTGGTAATTATGATAAAACATGAATTATTATTTGAAGAAGCTAATAGAACACTTAAATTAATTTGTAATCCAGGAGATGAAATTATGGTAGAAGCAGGGGCTATGGTTTCCATGTCTGATTCCTTTGAACTCTCAGCTAAAGCTGGGGGAATAGGCAAAGTCTTTGGAAGAATGTTTACAGGAGAAAGTGCTTTTATTCAAAAGTTTAAAGCAAGAGATAATGGGGAGTTATTATTAGCACCTGCCTATTTAGGTGATATAAAACATATAACTTTAGATAATTCTAGAGCTTATAGGTTAGGAAAAGGGGCATTTTTAGCCTCCACAGAAGGAATAGAAATAAGAACAAAAGGTGCTGGTGCAAAGGGACTTTTCTCTGGTGAAGGATTATTCCAAATGGAAGCTAGAGGAGAAGGAGAACTTTTCCTTTCATCCTATGGTTCAATTTACGAAAAACGTCTAGAAGTTGGTGAAACTTATATAGTGGATACAGCTCATCTAGTATTATGGGATAGTACACTTAATTATAGTATAGAAATGGCTTCAGGATTTTTAGGCTCCATAGCAGGTGGAGAAGGCTTAGTATGTAAATTTACAGGGCCAGGACTTATATGGATACAAACAAGAAATCCTAATAATCTTATAAACACTTCTTCTAAATAAGCATATTAAAATATTTTTGCATGGGGGAACGTATTATGAACAAAAGAACAGGCTTTTTTAAAAACTCTTTAATAGTCTCTCTAATAATATTAATCACTATAAATTTAAGTGGATGTAATGTTTTTAGAAATAAAATGGGAAAAATGCTGGAAAATTTAAAAGGAAGAGAAGCTATTGTACAAACCTACGACGAAGACAGTAACATCATTGATAGAATAGAAGGAAAATCTATAAGCATAAATACTGAAGATGAATTTGATTCTAAGGATGAAGATGGTAAAACAATTAAAAAATCTGCAGTTATGAAACTAACTGTAGGTGGTAAATCTATGCTACATGTTGGTAGCAGTTTAATTATGTACGAAAAAGGCTTAGAAGATATTTTTAATGAATACTCTAAAAAAGTTGAAATTAAAAATTTAAAAAGATCAACTCCATTTTTAAACAATATGATTAATGATATGAAAAACCTTACCACAGGTAAAAGTAAAGTAGTTTTAATAAGATCTCAATCTGGTAAACCACTAGCCACTTTTGCAGGTGATAATGTAAGTTATTTTGCAACAGGAATGGACAAGTCTACAGGCATAATCATAGATGGAAAATATCTATTTATATATAGATGTGATTACTCAATTTATGATATGGGGTTGATGAATTAAAATTAACCTCATATTAAAGAAGATAGTTAAATTTTAAAGAAAATAAGTTAGGGGCTGTGGCATTAAAAATAAATACTACAATATATTTTGTTAATTTTAAATTTGTAAGTCAATATATTGTATGTAAATTTTTTAGTGCTACAACCTCTTTCTTTTTTATCAAATGACTATAATTATGGGACAGTCTATTATATTTCGGAAGAGATTCAAGTGGAGGGATTATCATACTTGATACATGGAAAAGAGGGAATGATTTATTGATGATAGGTTCAAAGAGGCGTCATGTAGTGTTTGAGATAGCAGAATATAAATTTGATTATATGGGAAAGGGTGGGTGAAGATGAAAAAACGGGGGAAATTATAACTTTATATGCTGAATCATGGGAGATGGTGGTATAATTGGAAGAGGGTTATTTCTATACTGGAAAGTTAGTATGGTAAGAAAAGTAATTTAAATATTAAATAAGGTTTAGGATAATTAATGATGAACCGTAGCATAAGCAAGGTTATATTTATAGATCATGTTATAATAAATATTATAGTTAAAGGTAAAAGAGGGATTTATAGGGGTTAATTATTCTAATTAACTTAATGAAAAGATTGAGATGAGTGAATATTACTTAGAAAGCTCTTGGATAGAATGGCGTGAAAAGGAGTTGGTATTTAAAGTGGAATATGTTTGGATAGAAAAAGATAAAAATATTAAAGATATAATGAATGAAGAGATGAAAATACATATAAAGTGGAGTAAAAAACCTGATAAAGACTATTTAGAGTTATCTAGACAGTATATGAACGCAAGTTATATCACCTTAAAAGAGGTTATAGAAGTTCCACACAATGATAATATCAAGTATGATATGTGGTTTTTGCCTGGTGTTTATATGATGAGACAGGCTATAGAATTATTGCTTAAGGCAGGATTAGCTGTTAATGGAGCTACTAAGAGTGAGCTACAGGCAATATTTAAAGATAATAAACATAATGTAAAGGAGTTGTATAACACCTTTAAAGATAGATATGGTATTGAAGAGCTAAATTTAGATGAAGAAATGTGGCTAGAGAAGTATTTAGGTAGTATAGAGATAGTAGATTCAAGTTCAGATCTTTTCAGATACCCATTTAAAGATGACTTCATGCAACAATATGGTAATAAGGCCTTAGATGTTTGGCATATGGGTAATAAACTTATATATTGTTATAGTACCTTGAATAAAATGATATTTGGTGAATGGTTTGATGAAAACGAATTAGATCTTGAAGAAGAGCCACAGTTTATACATCTGGCAATTACAGGCATAAATAATTGCTATCTATGGGATTCCCCAGGGGGTGATGGATTCCATAAGCAGGTAACAGGATATAGTGATGTTGCAACGTTTTTATTCGAAAAGTTTAAAGAATCAAAAGATGAAGTGTTATTCTATCCGATAGTTTTCTTAATGAGAAATGCTATTGAGATAGGATTAAAAAGACTTCTTCACATACATATGGAACAAGGTGTTGATGAGCATATTATCCGAAGAAAAAGGAACTCACATTTGTTATATAAAGACTTATGGAAGTCAATTAAACCAATATTGGTTCATTATTCTAAAGAGGACAAACAGGAGGAAGAAACACTAGATTTAGCCGAGAGATATATACAGGCTTTGAGCGGTATAGATAAGAACGGGGATATGTTTAGGTATCCGTGTTCATTTAGTAATGAATATAAGTTTAATGATGAAGAGATTGATGTAGAGAATTTCTATAATTATCTATTAGGTTTTTTCCATTTTATTGATAGTTGTGATTCATGGTTAGATAATATCAAGGATTATGAAATGGAAATGAGAAGTTACATGGACTGGGAATACTAAATAATGTTTTATTGTTACAGAATGGAAAAAGTATATAGTTATAATAGTCATAGTTTTACAGCCACACTATAGTTTATTTGTCCATAGCAAGGTTGTGAAAAAACTTCCTGTTGCAAGTCATTTTTTTTATAAAAGTCTATTATTCTCTTAAGTTGACGACATTGAGCACATGGCCAGTTACATTAAAATTAAAGAAATTAAAATAAAAAAAGAATTAATTAAATCCAAGTAAGACTGTTGAATTAAATAATTATATTGCTTGGATATTTTGATATATTTTTTATTTGTAGTCGATATGTGTGATATTTCAACGGAAATTATCATTTTATTTATAATAAAAATATATTTGGAGTTATTAGTATTAAAAGTAATATTAAGATATAATATTTAGTAATAAAAAGGACACATATAAGATAGTGTAAAGTGAAATATGAAAAAGTTAAGTTTAAAAATGTTTTGCCCGAAGGGCGTAGAATACTAAAATATTTTGTGATTTAAAGATGGATTAACGAATTTTGAGCATGACAAAAAATCCTTTTCAGAGAAGGAAAATTTTTGATATTGCTAATCACCACATTAATTTATCCACGTAGTGGCTCAGAAATATCGTATATTTACTTTATAACTAAATTAAGCAGAGTTTTCAGCTTGCATCTTTAATATTGTTTGTTGACCAAGATAAATAAGTATTTGCCACTTAGCAGGCATATTGCCCGCATTAGTTAAAATATCTATCTCATTTAGTGGCTTCCAGTAGTTATAAGGATGAGGACGTAGAAAGTTATAATAGGCAACCCAAAGGGAAACGCCATAAAGTGCACCATTCTCGCTTCCATAACCGCAGGTAACGCGATAAGAAGATTTGAAGGTGCGGTTAAGTCGTTCTACTACTTGCTTTACCCAACGAAATTCGGTGGATACAGCATCATCATTGGTGAGTCCGATAACTTGAGTAACATCAAAGTCCCATCCATTAACGATTTTGCACTGCTGACTTGCAAGAGGATAGGCACTATAGCCGTCTGCAATGAATTTTAAGGCTTTATTAGGGAATTTTTTAAACTTCTCAAAAGCCATACGCATAGTGAGGATACATGGACCTACAGCACGAGTATCAGATACTTGATAGCCTAAGATAGACTTCTTACAGGCATCCATGATAATCCAAACGTAATGTTTTATACCTTTTACCTTGATATAGGTTTCATCAGCTGAAAGAATATTAGATGGTTTGTAGTCAAATGTGTCAACAAAAGGCTTTATAACTGCGGCAGCAGTCATAGCATAATTAGCAACCATTGTATGTGAAATCTTTATGCCGTGTACTTCTTCCAAGGCATGTGCTGTCTGTCTAGTAGATAGCTTAAGATTAACGTGATAAGTAAGGCAAAGCCCCATAATGTGGGCATTAAACTTCTTATACTTAAAGTTAATTGCTCTAGAAGGAAGTTCATGTAAGTCCATTTTAAAGAAATCTATGGTGAACTCACGATAGATGTAGTGGAGCTTGTACTTGTGTTTATTAGCGTCACTTAAGTCTTTAGGTAGCTTGTCTAAGTTATTGCGGTAGTAAGAACACTTAGGATTAACACATTTATGTATTCTAAAATGCTTACGATCTTTCTTAGGTGTTAAAATATGTCCACAATAAGGGCAACGTAAAGCTAAAGGTCTATTATAGATATTTATTTCGTTAAATAACTCTCCACATACTTTACACTGATATTGACCTTTAGAACCATTATTTTTGTAAATGTATTTGTGCGGAGCACCACAACGAGGGCACACGGTAGATTCACCAACTTTTGCACTTTCAGACCTACGATTTACTGGCTTAACAGTTTTTCCGTACCTGTTCTTGTAATAAGCTAAAAGCAATTGATAATCAACAGGTTCTGAATTGAAGATTTTAGGAAGTTTATCCACCTTAAACTTCTGATATTCAGGACTATGTGAATCCTCAAAAACCAATTGTTTAAGAGGAATATATTTAGATATAAATAAAAAAAGTTCTAAAATAATTTTGTTTTGGTATTGAATATATAAAAGTAAATAAGTTATAATTGAATCCATAGCAATGACATCCTTTCATGTTATTTTGGGTTTTGGCGATTCAATTATAGCATAAAAAAGGGGGTCATTGTTTTTTTGTTTAAAAAAATTCTGTAACCCTTGATATATAAAGATAAAGTAAAAAATATAGTGTGAAAAACTTTACACTAACACATATAAGAGGGGGGGAGTGGAAATGAATTATCAGGTAGACTTTAAAAATAAGATGGTTTTAGCAATAGAAAGAAATGAAGATATCAGTAGTATGATAGATAATGGAAAGCCAACACGTAAAACTATACAAGGATGGTATGACATGTATAAATCTAATGGTCTATTTAAAAAGGAAAGTAATAATGATGCAATACCATCGTGGAGTGGATATAACTATCAAGGGAAAATGATGCTATTATTGACTTTGCAAATGATGAATAAGTTGATTTTTACTGATGATAATAGCTTTAACCACTGGGGTGTGGAGTTAGAAAAAAAGCAAGACTTTGTATTTATAAAGAATAGCGTTGTAGAGTCCTTATATCAAGTAAAGGCTTGCTTATCTAAAACAACCGTAGCAGGCTATGAAGAAGCTTTGGAGAAATTAATAGAAGATAAAGAGCTAAGTACTAATAAAAATGCTAAATGTGTATTGATATCAGCAAAAGATATAACTGACTGGGGAACAACTAAGAATAAGTTTAAGGATAGAGTTGAGTTGTATAAGTATAGGGATGAGGTTGTTTCTATATTAGGTGTGATTGACTATATTAAGATGGAGTTAGAAAAATTACTTAATAATATAAAAGTAAATACTTCAAAGGAAGATATTTATTTAATTCTTTGTGATTTTGTAGATAGAAAGATATCACAATATCATGATGGGGGTAAGAAGAGTAATTATAATATATTGTTTAGTGAAATAGTAGACTATATCAAATGTGTTAGTATAGACAGAGAGGAAATAGAGAAGTTAAAGTTTAAGGAATACATATATAAATATATCAATAAAAAAATAGAAGAGAATACTATGGATGCTTGTGAAGAGTGTGAGAGTATTTGCAAGGAAAATTGTGGAGTACTTAGAAATTATGAATTGATAAAGGCTGTAGCATTAGATAAGTATATAAGATACATTAATCCAGTGGCTAGTAAAGAAGAGGCGATAGAAAGCGTATTTAATAATAATATATACACAGATAATATATGTGAAGTTTATAAGGCTGTAGATTCAAATATTATAAGTGAAGAAAATAATTTAATATTTTTTAGTCATAATTATGGAAGCTTAAAAGTTATTCCTACTATAATACAAATTAATAGTTCAAGTGTAAGGACATCTAAGTCTCTAATTAAAATTAATCAAAATGAGGTATATAAGAGCCTTGATAGTGAATTTGTTTTATCCGGGGATATTGGGTGTAGATTATTACAAACTAAAGGTGATAAGTTTACTAATACAGATAGAGATTTTCTTATGAAGAATAATAAGATTGTTATAGAAAAGGATATTAGTATAAAAGATGTATTAGATAATACTAATAAAAAGGATAAGAAAATAAGCTTTTCTCAAAATATAACAATAATTAATAAAGATGATTTAATTACATATATTATGGAAGGAGAATAATTTATGAATAAAATTTTAGAGATTATAAAGAAATATAATGGGACATTAATAAGTAATATGGAAGACTCAGAATCTGTTATTTATGAAGAGAAGTTTATAATTTTAAAAAATAAAATAAAGAACCATTTTTGTATTTTTGAGTTTGATCATAATGATGTGAATACAGAAGAAATTGTTGCATACATAGAAAGATGTTGTAGTGAAAATAAAATATTAAGAACTGTTAAACCTCAATTCATTTATGCAATAGTTATCTTAAAGACATCTTGCATAGGAGAGCAACTACATAAGAAAATAATTGAAATAGAAGAGAATGAGTATTTCTGTAAAAAATATGTTTTTTATTATAATGATGATGAAGTAAATACATTTGAAGCTTGGGCTAAAAAGAATAAAAAGGATAGCTTTAATGAACTAATTAGGATTAAAAGCAACAATAAGACCATCAATAAAAAGGATAATGATTCTATTGCATTAAAGTTTATGCTTAGGATTTTAATAAAATTTATTTTTGTAAAAGTAGACTTAGAGTATAAGGATGAAGTAAACTTTGAAAATGAGTTATTAGAACAATTAAAAAAAATAAAGAAAGATCCTATAGAAAGTAATATATATAAATTTAGTAAAGAGGGGCTTGAGAAGCTGATGTCTATGAGTTTAGATGATGCTGTTGATTCTTACTTATCAAGCTTTAGAGAGGGATAATATGGGTTATAGAATTGAAAACATATGGGTTAATAATTTTAAATTTGTGGAGTATAGTGAGGGTGAATTAGGCGTAAATGTTAATTTTCAAGAGGCTAATTTAGTACTTTTAAATGGACCAAACGGATATGGGAAGACAACTACTTTTGAAGCTGTAGAACTACTCTTGACTGGAGATATTAAGAGCTTTAACTCAGCTCTCTTAAATAGAGGGAGTCTTTCTAAATCAATTTTAGCGAATAATCCTTCAAAGGATATTAAAATTACTGCAAAATTAGTTAATGAAAAAGGCAATGTTTTAACTATTGAAAGATGTATTGATTGTAAAGATGGATTTACATCTACTATAAAGGTTAATGAAGAAGAGTGTACTGAAGAATATTTATGGGAACTATTAAAGTTTAATAAGAGCATTTTTGATATTGGTATGTATATTTCACAAAAGGAGTCTCTAGAGTTTCTTGAGAAGAAGTATGGTGATAGAAAGAGTTTGATTTCAGGAATATTAGATAGTAGTAATATTCAAGGAAAAAGTGAGTTTCTAAAGATTTTCGAAAAAAAGGTTAAAAGTAAGATAGAAGAGAGTGAAAAGACGTATACAGATGAAATAGAAAAGTTAAGTGCTAGTTTACAACTTTTGATGGATAAGGAGAAGAATGTATCTAACTTGCCTAAAGATGTTGTATATAAAAGGCTTTTTGAAGATGTGGAATATGGGTTTGATTTAGAAAAGTTAGATTATAATATAGAGTATGATACACAAGTTGAACCACTAAATAAAATTATAGGTGTTATTAGAAGTCAGGGGAAATATAAAAATACTAAGAAGATATTAAGATTAGAAAAGGTTAAAAGTTCAATAGAGAATAATTTGAGAGCGATATACTATGCTGATGTAATTGAGAAAATTAAGCTTAAAGTAGATATTTTAAGTAATATAAAAAATGTAGATAACATGTTAAAAGAAAGAAAATATAGCGATGCAGTAGCCGTAGGAAAGTTAGCTGGCATTTCAATTGAAAGTATAACAGAAATAGAATCTTCTCTAAGAAACTACAATAAATTATTAACAGATTTAAAGAGTAATGAGAGAGATAGAGTTACCTTTATTACTAATAGAAAAAAATTAATAGAACTTTTTAATAGAAATGTTGAAAATAATAATTTTGATAAGAATGTGTGTCCTTTGTGTGGAAACCCATCTATGGAATTGGAAAGACTGTTTAAGATGACAGAAAGAGCATTACAAGAAAATAATACATTGTTAGAAAAAGACTTAGGTTTGATTAAAGACCAAATTGAGAAGTATTTTGATGAGGCTAAATGTATAAATGAAAAAGCTAAGTTTTTAAATAATAAAGAATATAAATTGTATTTAGAGTTAGAAAAGCTAATTAATATTGATATTTCTAACCTTATAGAAGAAAAAGAGGTAATGACGGAGTTTAGATTTACTAATAAAAAGGACTGTATAAGTGAAAAATTTGATAATGAATATAGTTTGTTTAAATTAAATATTGAAAAAGAAATTAATAGATTAGGGGAAAGACTATCTGAAAAAGAAGTTAAGGACTATGAGAACTTAATTGATAAGTACTATAAAGATGGAATTAATCATAAGGAAGTTGATATAAATAATAAAATAGCGTTTATTGCTGACAAATATTCAACAGGATATTCCAAACAAATCTCAATAGAAAAAAAGAAGCTTGAGGATAGGACTATAGAATATAAAAAGGTAAAGAATCAAAATAAGTTAGCAGAAGATACCGTTGAGGAATATAGAAAGAAATATGATGCTGCATTTAAGGCGTACCAAACGAATTTAGTGGAGAATATAAAAATACCATTATACATAACTTCAGGTAAAATAATTCAGAATTATCCTATGGGATTAGGAATAAATGTAGATATAAAGGATAATCAGGTTGTTTTTCAAACAGATAGCAAAGAGGATGATATATTTAACTATTTAAGTATGGGTCAATTAAATGGAGTAGCATTATCAATTATGTTATCAGTGAGGAGTACCATTGATTTTGAGGATGGTTTAGATTTAATATTGATAGATGATCCTCTTCAATCAATTGATGATATAAGTGCTTTCTCTTTTGCCGATTTACTAGCAGATTCATTTACTGATTCTCAAGTAATAATGTCTACTCATGAATCAGATAAATCAGATTTATTAGAATATAAATATAGACAACATAACAGAAGTGTTAAGGTATTAAATATGTATGAGAGGTATATTAATAGTTAGATTATAAGTAAAGCATCACACTTCTGTGATGTTTTACTTGTAAGAGTCAATGATTAGACGCTTATAAAGTAGCCTCCGAACTTGATAAAATTATTTTATAATTTATCGGGTAGGAGGTTTTTGTGCTTAAAAAAACTAAGTAATATAAATTGGGAAAAAATCATAAAACAAAATTATAGTAGTGATGAAAAAGTAATAATTAATGAATTTTGTAGAGGTTATAACCTATAAAAACAACAATTTGATTATCATAAAAAGAAGCTGAGCAAGCTCATGTTCTAAGACTTCTTATAAAATTTTACAGGTTGATACCAGGCTACAGCAATCTTAGCAGACTTATAAGGATATATTATTTGGCACATATAAGATGAAAACTTTATGAGGTAATCTCAGGCTTAAATAAAGAGAGCCTAAAGAAACCTAGAGATATAATATGAATTCAGTATTAAATTTAACTCAAGGTATATCAGCAGCTACAGAAGAAATAGCTTCATCAATAACAGAGGTAACTATTAATATATCAGGAATAAATGATATATTAATAGATGTGATTATTCAATTTATGATATGGATTTGGTGAATTAGAATTAACCTCATATTAAACGAGATAGTTAAATTTTAAAGAAAATAAGTTAGAACCTTGAAAAAATCAGGGTTCTTTTCTTATGGAAATTTTCATCCTATGGCTATCCGCTCTAATTCTCCATTTAAATCCATGAACTCTATTTATTTTTCTGTAAGCGTCAAAGTTTTAGCACCTTTAATAATTCCAAGAATAGTATTAAAATATCCTAGTAAGGCAACACAAAAGCTTTACTAGGATTAATTTTATTTCTTTTCTTTAATTTTCATATTTTCAGGGATCTTATGAGACCAAGGCATAAGATTCTCTAAGCTTTCGCTATCCTTTATATCTATCTTTGATAGATTATCAAATAGATAAACCAAGTATCTTTCTACAACTAAATTATTAGCCTTGGCAGTTTCAACAATACTATAAATATTGCTACTTGCAGTTGCACCCTTAGCAGTATTTGCAAAAAGGAAGTTTTTTCTNTTTGATAGATTATCAAATAGATAAACCAAGTATCTTTCTACAACTAAATTATTAGCCTTGGCAGTTTCAACAATACTATAAATATTGCTACTTGCAGTTGCACCCTTAGCAGTATTTGCAAAAAGGAAGTTTTTTCTACCTATTACAAAAGGTTTGATAGCTCTTTCAGCAGCATTATTATCAACTTCTAAAGAACCATCTAATAATACATTTTTTAATCCCGGTAAATGCTTTTTAGCATACTCAAGTGCCTTACCTAACGGACTTCTTGGAAGAGCATCTTTTATTTCTCTTTCAACATAATCGATAAAATTATTTATAATTGGGGCTAGTTTCTCAGCTCTTATTTTAAATCTAATATCACAATAATTTTCATCACTTGAATAAGATTCTCTAAGTTCTTTTTCAAGCTTATAAATTTGCTCACAATAATTAAACCCTATTACTCCTCTAGAATTTTTTAGGGCTTCTTTATCTAAATCTACTATTATATTATGAAAGTATCTTCTTATGTGAGCCAAGCAGTATACCCTTGTAGCTCCGCTAACGGAATTGTATCCATTATATCCATCCGTTTGGAGAAATCCTTTAAAATCTCCTAAGAAATTTTTAGGGCAAGAGCTTGATCTAGTGCTTTGGTAATCATATAAGATCACAGGCTTAGAGTTGGTATTACTCATATATAACCACATGTACTTTTTAGCTTTAGAATCCTTGCCATTATCATTAATTACTTTCAGAGTAGTTTCATCAGCATTAATGTAATTACGGCTAAGCAATTCTTTCTTCATATGTTTATATATAGGCTCCAGAGCTGTCGCTGCAGACATAGTCCAATTGCATAGAGTCTGCCTTGAAAGAGTAGCACCCATCATATTAAAGTAAGTTTCTTGCCTATATAGTGGCATTGCATGTTGATATTTAAGTATTAGGGTATGTGCAATTAACTCATTTGAGGCCATGCTATTATAAAAAATAGTTTTAGGTGTTTCTGGTGAAACTATTTTACTTTCACCAGTGGCTCTTTCGCATGTTTTACAAGCATAGCTATAAACAACATGCTCCTCAATTATTAATTTAGCAGGAATGTATTTAACAACTTCTTTTCTAGATTTAACTCCGATAGGAGTAAGTTCTTCACCACATTCCTTGCAGTTAAGATCCTCACCTTCTAATTTATGTTCAACAACAACTCTTTCTAAATTAGCTAAATTGTCTTTCTTTCCAGTATAATTGCTTTTCTTGGCTCTTTTATATGTAATTTCCTCTAAAGTAGGTTCTTCTACCTTTGAATCACTATGTTTTTCAGCTTCGTTAAAAAAAGATAATTGGTTAGCATCTACTTGTTCACTGGATGCTCCGAATATCTTTCTATTTCTATTAGATATAACACCCTTTAAAAATGCTATCTCATTTTTAAGTTGTTGGATTTCTTTATCCTTTTCACTTAATTCTTCTTTGTTATTATTAATCTCTTCTTCCATTGATTCAACTTTGCTAATTAATAATTTAGTAGCTTCATCAAGTTCATTGTTTAAAATTTCGTGACTCATAGTTACCCCTTTAGCTTTATTTGATATTTCTATTATACCATAAAACCCTTGAGATTACTAGGTTTCAAGGGTTAAAAGTTGATATTTTTTTAATAATAGTTACTTGCTTTTACAGGTTTAAATTTAGATTTTGTTCTTACTTCATAGCCTTTTAAAAGCCAACGTAATTCATCAACATTAATCTTTAATGCATCATCAGCTGTCGCTGGCCATTTGAAGCGATTAGCTTCTAAACGATGATAATATAGCCAAAAGCCTTCATCAAAGTGAAGAATTTTTAATTTATCCATTTGCTTGTTACAAAAAACAAATAATGCTTTATCAAAAGGATCTAACTTAAATTGATTTTGCACTATAAATAACTAATCCATCAATACTTTTTCTTAAATCTGTGTAGCCGCAGGCAAGATAGACTTTTTCTACCTTATCTATATTTAACATCTTAGAATTAACTCCTTAATTATTGCTGTTATTAAAGTAGCTTCGCTAACAGGAATAAGTATATTAGCATTGCCTACATTAATTTTCACTTCTTTTAATGTGGATTTATCTTCTTTAATATTATCAATTTTACTATTCAAAGAAATAGCCTGAAAAATAGTTTCTTTACTTTCATTTACTTTTTCTACCCTTTTTTTATGGTAATAAAATTGACTCTTATTAAGGTTATTTTCAGCACAGAAATCTTTCACTGTTATTGTATCTTTAACAGAGTTAAATTTATTTAAATATTCCTCCCAGGTATCATTATCTAATTTTCTATACATAAGTAAACCTCCCATTGATAATCTTTTACTTAAGTTTATCAATGAGAGGATATGTTTTCTAGATACTTAATTTTTTACGCTTACAGTTAAATACAGGATAGGTAGATTGGGTAATATTGATGTTGATAAAATAATGCATATGAGGGGCATATATAAAGAAAATATAGAAATGTTAGCAGGAATTTATATTTTATTAGATGAAAATGAACAAGCAAGGGATCTAATCAATAAAATGGATAAGGAAGAAAGGGAAATATTTATGGGCTATCCTATTTATTATCTTCTAGAAAACAAAGAAATTAATTAGAATTTAGGGAGTTTCCCATTTGATTTATAAAGTTAATAAATATAAAATCATAATGACAAAGATAAAAACACGTTCTGGTTAGTAGTCCAGGCATAGAATATTGCTATTATTAACCTGCATTCTTGGTTGTCCATTCTTTGTTTATATTATCTTAAGGATGGATTAATAAGAACAAAGTAGCATCAACATTAACAGTCTATTTTAATGGACAATTTTTGATATTGGTATATGAACGTGTATCTAATTGGAAATAGAAGTTAGCAAGATTACTTTCGGATCAGAACCAAAGGATTATGATGTTTATAGCTTTATTCTTGAGAACTGGATATATTTAAGATTTAGTCCATCTGTTGAAGATAAAATACTAAGGCTAATACAAAAATGAATCCTAAAAGGATGCAAAGAGAAATTAATAAAAAATTAAAAAGTAAAGGAATAGGAATAAAATCTCAACGGCATTAAAATTGCAACAGGAGCAAAATAAACTAGAGAGAAAGTCTGTAAGCAAGAGAGAAATTTAAAAATAGATATGATCCGAAAAGTTAAATTTATCAATGTAAAAAGGACTAGCCTGAGCTAGTCTACTTCTTCTTTCTATAACTCAAATCAAATTTATCATCAATCCATTGGGGAAGGCTTTTTAAAGCCTTCCCCAATGGATTTTTGTTTTTCTCTTCGTTCCTTTACCTCTTTTAATAAGTCTCTAGTTTTAATACATACACCATTTTCAAATATAAATTCTTCTAAATATTCACATTTAAAAGGATGATAAAATCTCATATGGACATAGAGCTTATCAATGAAATTATCTCCTATAAGAAAGCTCCTATATAGGGGATAGGTATATTTATATTTTCATAAGCTAGATTATCAACTATGGTATGCTAATTTTATTATTTCATCATAGATTCTTCTATATTAGAATTTATACATATAATTCAAGAAATAAATTATTCCTATAAAAATTGCAAACAATATATTTTTTCGTAGGTTTAAATATATAATCCCAATATATTCTCGTATAGTTGCAGAAACATAATAATAAAATTTAGTTTTAGAGCCTAAGCCATTATAATTAAGTCCTAGTGATTTAGCCAACATACCAGTTCTAAGTACATGATAGTTTGTAGTACAAAATAATACTTTAGGATTATTTTTATCTGAATCTTTTTTAATTAAAGCTGTTGAAAACTCTAGATTTTCCTTAGTACTACTTGATTTATCTTCCATCAAAATATCTTCTTCTGGAATATTCATCTCTAAGGCATAATTGTTCATAGCAAGAGCTTTAGAAACTACTTCATCAGAACCTTGTCCCCCAGACATAATTATCCTAGGAGGTTTTACGCCTTTTTTTATGACTATTATAAAATAAATAAGACTATATTAATTAACTACATTATAGGTTATATCATAAATTAATGATGATATTTGTATCAGCTAAATATCTAGCAAGTGTTCTGAATTGTAAAAATTATGGTACAATTATATATAGTTATTATTTTTAAATTAGATAGTGTAAAGAATTTTACACTATCTAATTTTATGAGGGGGTAGAGATTTATGAATAGTGAAGAGAGACAATTTCAGTTGCTTAAAAAGATAAGCTTTGTTAGAACTAGCGGAAGCAAAGAGGAAATAAGAGCTTTAAATATTTTAAAAGAAGAATTAGATAGTTTAGGGGTGGAAAGTAAGGTTGAACCTTTTAAAGTCATGTGTTATGACATAAAAAAGGCAAAGCTAGAAGTTATAGAACCTTTTTATAGAGAAATTGAAGTTGAAGGTATAGGATTAACTGGAAATACTAATCAAGAAGGGTTAGAGGCTGAACTAGAGTATGTTGAGGATGCGGAAGAAATTAATTTAGTTAATGCTAAAGGAAAGATAGTTCTTGTAAATGGTTATATGAGAGCAAAGAAATTTAGGGATATTGTACGTGCTGGTGCTGTAGGATATATAAATTTTAGTGGAAAGTTTATGGATAATGAAGATAAAACAGATATCGATAAAAATGCCATAAGAGAAAAGCACTTAGAGTTTGGAAAAATTCCTGGAGTAACTATGAGGGTAAAGGATGCTCTTCATATGATAAAATCAGGTGCTACAAAGGTACGCATAAAACTAGAGCAAGAGGAAGGAACCACTGATTCTCATAATCTTATTACAGAGATAAAGGGAACCCATTATCCAGAGGAAGTTATTGTATTTATGGCTCATTATGATAGTACACCATTTAGTAGTGGGGCATATGATAATGGAGCAGGTTCTGTAAATATTATGGAAATTCTTCGTCATTATTTAAAAAACCCACCTAAACGCACTTTAAAATTTATATGGTTCGGTTCAGAAGAAGTAGGTCTTCTTGGAAGTAAGGCATATGTTAAGGAACATGAGAAGGAACTTGAAAATATTAAATTTGGAATAAATGTAGATTTAGGCGGTACAATTCTTGGACAAGATAGAGCTAGTATAATAGCTAATGAAAGCTTATGTCATATGATCGAGTATTACTCAAAGGAAGTATGTTTCCCTATTTCAATAAAACAAGATATATACTCTAGTGATTGTATCCCTTTTTCAGATAAGGGTATACCCGTTGCAAATTTCTTACGTGTAGGTGCACCGGGAGCAATAGAAATTCATAACCGTTATGATATTATAGAAAATATTTCACCTAAAAACTTAGATAAGACAATGAACTTTGTTAAGAATTTTAGTGAAAAAATAGTTAATGCTTCTGTAATTCCCGTTCCACGTGAAATTCCTGAAAATTTAATTAAAAAAATAGATGAATACTTAATGAAAGATCTTAAGTAATAACAAGCCTTTGCTTATTTGGCACAGTTTTTAGAACTATAATTGAAATATACAAAAAGAATCGTAAAAAGCATGGTTCTTTTTGTATATATACCAAATAAAAAATTTTTAGTATAATATGCGTAGAATAAATTTATAAAGAGGAGATTAACACCATATGGAATATTTTTATTTTAGTGTAATACTCATGATTACTATGGTTATTATGAGCAGTATAAAAAAGATAGATGATAAGCAAATTAAGATTGAACGAAAATTAAATATAATTTTAAAACATATTAGAGCATCGGAATTTGATGATGAAGCTTATTGTATAAGTGAAGAATTAAAAATTCAACTTATAAATCTTATTGATGAAAATAAAAAAATCAAAGCAATAAAAAATTTAAGGGTATCAACGGGAATGGGATTAAAGGAAGCTAAGGAGTATGTTGATAACTTAGAGAACATAAATAATACTAAACCTAACAATTAAGAACAAAAATAAAAGTAAAAGTAATGCTTAATTTTAAGCTAGTACTTTTACTTTTTTTATAAATATAGTTCTTGTCTTTAGAGGGAGTTTTTACTTCCTCTTTTTATAATTCAATTAAATCCTTCTTTCTTATTTACTAGTTCCCTTTTTCTAGATAATTATTGCTCCCTCTTTTTGAATATGAAATCAAGCCTTATTTTCCTATTATCATTCATAAAAATCCACATATTAATTTAATAAATTTTCACTAGATATAAGAATAGTTATATCTAGTGATTACAATTATTCACATAAACATTAATAAAAAATAGATTATATATGTTTACTTATGTATACAATTAAAAATATATTAAGTAAACAATGTGTTTATATATGTATACAATATATAAACACATTATTCTGAAAAGTTTTACTATAAAAATTTATTTATAGGAGACATATTTTTTATGTAAAAGGCTATAAATTCACTTCTAATAAAAGAAAAAGTGAAAAAGGTGTTATATCATTAGAGAAGCTTTTCAAAAGGCTTATAAGAGAGAATATGAGGTTCTAAAATTTTACAATTCCTTATTTAAAAAGACGTATACTATATGTAATTAGAAATGATATAATAATATAACAACATAATATATAAATCATAGTAGGGATATGCAAAGGAGAGGTAGTATTATGACAAAATCTAATATTAGAAAAGCTTTACCATTAATTATTATATTTGTGTGGACAGCTATAATAAGTCCCTTTATAACAAATAATTGTTCATTTAAGTTTTTATCAGTACCTAAATATTGGGCAAGTATGGTTCCCATGATACTATTAGTTCCTATACTTATATATGTAGCTATTAAAGATAGAGAAAAATAATTTATAAAAAGATTAAAGTTGTATAATTTAAAATTATACATAAATGCTATAAGTAACTGTAAGAAAGGAAAATACCTAAGATGAAAGAAATAGTTTTTGTAACAAGTAATAGTGGAAAAATTGCATCTGCACAAAAAGAGTTAAATAACATAAAAGTCTTACCTTATAATGCGGAATTAATAGAACCAAGAAGTGAAGATATAAGAGAAATCGCTAGAGATAAAGTTATCCAAGCTTATGGCCTTGTAAAAAAGCCTTGTATAGCATTAGATTCTGGATTTTTTATAAAATCTTTAAATGGTTTTCCAAATACCTTTGTTAATCATGCATTAAATACCATAGGACTTGAAGGTATATTAAAGTTAATGGATGGTTTAGAAAATAGAGAGTGTGAATTTAAAACCTGTTTAGCTTATTATGATGGGGAACATATGGAGTTTTTTGAAAGTAAAGCACCAGGAACTATAGCAGAAGGTATACTTGGAAGGAATAATGAAAACAAGTGGTCCGATTTATGGTATATATTTAAACCATTAAATTTCAATAAAACATTAGCTCAATTTAATGAAGAAGATTTTATATTATATAATAGTTTAAAAGAGCCAACTTGTATAGAGAAGTTTGGTGCCTGGTATGAAAAGTTAATATAATTATTTAATGAAAAGAGGGGTTGTATGAAAAGTGCTATTATTTATTCTACAATAACAGGAAATACTAAAAAGGTTGCTGAAGGAATTTTGGAAGTTATGCAAAAAGGCACTGAAATTTTTAATGTAGAGGAAAGTCCTAAATGGGAAGAATATGATTTACTGATACTAGGATATTGGGTAGATAGGGGCCTGGCTGATACTAAAATGAGAGATTATATGAATAAAATACAGGATAAAAATTTAGGTATTTTTGGTACTTTAGGTGAAAGAGATAATACTGATTATTCAAGAGGTATTCAAAATAAGGTAGAAGAATCTCTTTCAAACTCCAATAAAATATTAGCTAATTTTATTTGCCAAGGTAAAATTGATTCTAAGTTTATAACTAAGTGGCTTGAAATATTAGATAAGAACCCTAATGATGAAAAAGCAAGAGACATTGTAGAAGAATTTAATAAAGCTAGTGTTCATCCTAATGAAGAAGATATTAAAAATGCACAGGTTGTTTTTAAAAATATGTTAGATTCCATTATATAAGGACAACTATTATTTATTTTTTTATAAAGATTAAAATTTGGAAATGGATTTTTAAAGTTTAAGGCATCAGTTAAATTATATTTTAATTGATGCCTTAAACTAGTATAATATATGATAATAAATGTTCTAAAGATAAAACATAGTTTTATAAGGGAGGATAATATGGCTGATACAATATTTAGTGTTAGAATTGATGAAGATATAAAGAGTAAATTCAATGAATTAGCAAAAGATTTAGGAATAAACAATAAGGAATTTATGGAGGAGTTAGTAAGCACCTATGAATTACATAGGGTAAGTGAAGAATCTACTATAAATGTGCAAAGCGATATAAATGAACTTCAACATATAACTAAGAGAATGATAGATATATATATAAACTTAGTAGATAGTATAAAAACAGCTGAAACTGAAAAAGAGGATAAGCAAAGAAAGATTTTAGAAGAAAAACAAAAAGAAATAAGTAAATTAGAAGAAAGTCTTCAAAGAGAAGAAGAAGCAAAAGAAGAATTATTAAATAAAATAAAAGAAGCAAATAAAGAAATAAGCACTATGGAAGAAAAATTAAAAAAGCAAGAAGAGGTTAATAATAATTTTAAAACTCTTAAAGAAATGTTAGAAGATAAAATAAAGGAATTAGAAAATAAACTTCAAGATAAAAGTAAAGAGGTTAAAGAGCTAGCAAATATAAGAATTGAATTAGATAATTCAGAAGAAGAAAGAAAACATTTAATAAACTTAATGAATAATTATAAAGAAGAAAATGAAAATTTAAAATGTAAACTAATAAAAGAAGAAGAGGAAAAGGAAACTATTAAGAACTCACTAAAAGAAGACTATGAAAAATATATAGAAATTATTAAAGAAAAAGAAGCTTTGGAGAAAAATAGAGCTATTTTTGAGATTAGGGAGAATAGCCAGGAAAAATTATTTAAACTTCAAAAGGAATTAAATGAAAAAATAATAAAGTTAATTGATGAAAATAGCATATCTAATAATAAGATAAAAGAGCTTGAAGAGAAAATTAAAGAGTTAACATAAGGTTTTATAAGGAGACGTTTTAATGGAGTATTATGCTAAATACAATTCACCTATTGGAGAAATATATATTGTCGTTAATAGTGAAGGTGTTAAAAGGATAGAGCTTTCAGAAGAGGGTTTTAAAGAATATTTGGGTACATCTTATATTAAAGAGGATATGACAGCGTGTATGTATGTTATAGAGCAATTGGATGAATATTTTAAGGGGACAAGAAGAGTTTTTGATTTACCTATGAGTATAGAGGGCACAGAGTTTAGAAAAAAAGTTTGGAATATTTTAATGAAAATTCCTTATGGAGAGACAAGATCTTATGCAGGCATTGCAGAGAGTATTGGCAATCCTAAGGCAGTACGTGCTGTTGGAGGCGCTAATAGAAACAATCCTATCCCCATAATAATTCCATGCCATAGAGTTATAGGTAAAAATGGAGATTTAGTAGGGTATTGTGGAGATAAAACCTACATTAAAAGGAGTCTTTTGGAGATAGAGCATATAAAAATTTAATAAAAATTATAATTTCTTCTGAAAATATATTATAATTTGATTGAATATTTGATATTATAAATAATATAAGTAATTAGACTTTTTACACTATATATTGATAATTTTTGACAAATATTATATTTTAAAAATATGATAGGGATATAGAAAGTTTTATAAAATATTATTTAAAGGAGAAATTTAATGAAAGATTATGTTATAATGACAGACTCCTGTTGTGACTTGCCTAAGGAATATATAGAAAAAAATAACATTCCCTATGTAAGTTTAACTTGTAGTTTTATGGGCAAAGAATATGTAGATGATTTGGGAGAGAGTTTAAACTATAAGGATTTTTATCAGGGAATGAACAATGGGGAAATTCCTAAAACTTCTCAGCCTAGCCCAGATGATTATTCTAAAATATTTAAACAAATTTTAAATGAAAATAAAGACGTATTATATATTTGTGTATCTACTGGCTTAAGTGGTACATTTAATTGTGCCAATATAGCAAAAAATATGGTTCTTGAAGAATATCCTGAAGGAAGAATAGAGATAGTAGATGTTCTAACTGCCTCAATGGGACAAGGACTTTTAGTTATGAATGCTATGGAAATGAAATCTCAGGGGAAGTCAATTGATGACATTATTAAATATTTAGAAGAGAATAAATTTAATTTAAATACTTATATTACAGTAGATGATCTTAATCATTTGAAAAGGGGAGGAAGAATTTCTTCAGCAGCCGCACTATTTGGAATGGTTCTGCATATAAAACCTATTCTTACATTAAATGATGAAGGTAAAGTGCTTCCTGTAATAAAGGTAAAAGGAAGAAAAAGTGCTTTAAATAAGCTAGCTAAATTGGTGGCTGAAAAAATAGAAAATTCCGAAGAACAAATTATAGCTATTTCTCATGGAGATGCATTAGATGAGGCTGAAAAGTTAAAGGAACTTATTTTAAAAGAGGTTAAGGTTAAAGATGTGGTTATAAATCATATAGGACCTGTGGTAGGTACTTTTGGAGGCCCTGGAGCACTTGCAGTGTTTTTCTTAGGAATGCATAGGCAAAACCATGTTATAGAAGTTAATAAGTAATATAAAAAAGCAAGAGGATAAACCCTTCTTGCTTTTTTATGTTAAAACATTATTTAATTATTCTAATCTTTTCTCTATTATTTTTTCTGAAATCTTCCAGAGTAGCATCATTGTAATAATAGATATCCCTACAACTATTGTTATAATTGGAACATAGGATTTTGGAAATAGTGATATACTAAAAGCTCTTCTAAATAAGGGTACTAAGAAGGATAAAGCTAATAATACTATCATAGAAATTACTATGGATAATCTATATTTATTTAGTGGTATTGAGACTTTTATAAGTATAAAAAGACTTAATAAAGTAAAAATCATAAGAGAAATACTTCTACATTGTATTAAAGTAGCGCCCCTATAATATGCTATTAAAAACATAATTGTAGTGCTAATTCCGATTACAATACCATTTGGAATAGCATATCTTAATACTCTTCTTAAAAACCCACCCTTAATAATGTCTTTATTTTCTTCTAAAGCCAAGAAAAATGAAGGCATACCAATAGTTAGTGAACCAGCAAAGGTAAGCTGGATTGGAAGTAAGGGAAAAGGTTTTAGAATAAGAGCAAACATTAGGGCTAGAAGTATAGAATATACTGTTTTAGATAAAAATAGTTCAGAAACCTTTTCTAAATTATTTATTAATTTTCTTCCTTCTGCTACTACATGAGGAAGTGCTGAAAAATCTGATTTTAATAATACTAATTGAGCAACGGCTTTTGTGGCATCAGATCCTGAGGCCATGGCAATACCGCAATCGGATTCTTTTAAGGCTAATATATCATTAACCCCATCGCCAGTCATAGCAACAGTATGATTATTTTCCTTAAGACCTTTTATAATTTTTCTTTTTTCATATGGAGAGACTCTTCCAAATACTGTTGTGTTTTCTATGGCATTTAGAAATTCTTCTTCTTCTTGTGGAAGATTTTTAGCATCTATGTAATTTTCGGCTCCTTTAACACCTGCCTTTTTAGCTATGGTAGACACGGTTAGAGGGTTATCGCCGGAAATTATTTTTAGGGAAACTCCTTCCTCAGTAAAGTACTTAACTGTTTCTTCAGCATTATCTCTTATAATATCTTCTATGAGAACTAGGCATGCATTTTCAATAGAGCCCTTTAGATGTTCATCTATTTTGTTTCCATTAAACTTAGCTAAAAGCAACACTCTCTGACCTTTTAAAGCTGCATTATCTACCTCTTTTGAGATTTCTTCATAGTTATATTTTAAAATAAACTCAGGAGCTCCAAGAATCCAAGTTCCTTCATTTTCAAATTCTATAGCTTCCCATTTTCTAAGTGAGGAAAATGGGATTTTGTTTTTTATAGCTAAGTTAGGACTTGTAGGATATTTATCTAATATAGCTTTTTGAGTTTGACTTATTCTGGCAGATTCATGAACTATAGCTGATAATATTTTCTCAATATAATCTAAAGCATAGTTATTCAAAGGCTTTAAACTGTTTAATCTTAAATCACCCTTAGTTAGAGTCCCAGTTTTATCTAAACATAAAACATCTACTCTTGCCAGTACTTCTGTTGCAGGTAGTTCTTGGATTAGGGTATCCCATTTTGATAAACGAATAATTGCTATTATAAAGGTAGAACTGGTAAGTAGCACTAATCCTTCAGGAATCATACCTATTATTCCTGAAACAGAACCTAAAATAGCATCTTGCCAAGTTTTATTTCCAAAAAATAATTGTGTAAAAGTAAGTAGTATTCCTATAGGTATTATAAAATATAATGCAATTCTAAATATTTTATTTATAGAATGTTGTAGTTTTGAATTTATAATTTTAAACTTTCTAGCTTCATCTACAAGTTGTGAAGAATATGTATTACCACCTACTTTAATAACCTTAGCATAACAATTACCTGATACTACAAAACTTCCAGATAACAGCTTATCACCTTGTTTTTTCAAAATAGAGTCTATCTCCCCAGTCAAAAGAGCTTCATTTACCTCAATAGTGTTACCAGGAAGAACTTCACAATCTACTAAAATTTGATCTCCAGAATTTAAAATTATAATATCATCTAATACAATTTTTTCAGCATCTATTTTTTTTATATCCTTATTTCTTAGTATTGTTACATTATTTTCTTTTATAAGAGATAAGTTTTCTAAGGTTTTCTTTGCTTTAAGCTCCTGAAAAATGCCGATTATAGAATTGCTTATAATTACTATGGCAAAAATGGCATCCTTAGGAGAACCAGCAATAAATACTGCAATAGCTAAAACTGCATTTATAAAGTTAAAGCCAGTAAATAAATTAGCTTTAATTATTTCTATCAATGTACGAGAAGGAGGTTTAGGTATAATATTAACTTTTCCATCTTTTATTCTTATATTAATTTCTTCTTCTGTAAGTCCTTTTATATTTGAATTTATTTCATTCATTTTCATATCTTATCCCCTTTCTACATACAATTATAAACTTAATTTATTAAATTAATCTTAAAAATAAAAAAATAATTCATAATAAAAACTTAATAAATACTATATATTAATGTTGTGTTCTAAAGGGATTTAATATGCATTTTCAACCTATTCTATTGTCTTTAATAGTAATAAGTTTAGATAAAAGTCTATAACTACGAAAAAAACCTCCAACTGAATGTGGAAGTTTTTTTGTAATCTATTTTTCATTTTTAAATTTTTGATTTTTTAAGGTAGGATAAACTTTTGGGAAATAAACTTTATCATAGACAGACATAGTTCTATTACTCCAATTTACATTCTTTTCTCTACCTATATTTTCAAAATAAGATTCCATTATATTATCATATTCATCAATAAGATTTGGAAGTTTTTCTTTATTATAAACCTCATTATGTCTAAAAGCTTCTTTTGAAATTCTTGGTTTTTTATCTGATCTTTCTGAAGGGTATCCAACACATAAACCAACTAGGGGATAAGTGTATTCTGGTAAATTTAAGAGAGTTATCATCTCTTCAGGACTTTTTCGTATACCACCTATTGGGACTGTACCAAGGCCTAAGGATTCAGCAGCTGTTATTACATTTTGCATTGCAAGTCCAGCATCAACAGAGGCTACCATTATAGATTCTACACTATCAGTAATAACTAGTTCCTTTTGAACCTTTTCACCTGCAATTTTCGCTCTATAAAAGTCTGCAACAAAGACTAAAAACAAAGGAGCAGCTTCTATCCAAGGTTGATTTCCTGATAATTCAGATATTTTTTTACGTTTTTCTTTGTCTTTAACAACTATTACACTTAATTGCTGTCCATTAATAGAGTTTGGAGCTGCTTGTGCTACTTCTATTAATGTATCTATTATTTCTTCAGAAACTTCTTTATCTAAATAGCTTCTAATAGATCTGTGATCTTTCATTACTTCCACAACTTTATTCATTTTACTTATCATCTCCTAAAAATTTATTTTAAATATGTTAGATTTAAAATAAGAATTTCTTAGTTAGTATAATATAAGTTTTATTATATTATACTTTAATAAATATTATTAAAAAACAATGTTTATATATTATACTATAAATCATATATGTAAAAATATCAAGATCGAAATGAAATTATTTCCAATAGGCATGGTTTCTGTATAGCTTTCGTGATAAATTAAAAACTAAATAAAACAGTTGGATATATTCAGAGTTTATGATAAAATTTCTATGACTTGTATTATGAAAATAAATATTAAACAATAGTGATAATTGGAGGGGAAAAATGAAATCCATATTTAAAAATTATAAGTTTTCTATAATTTTATTATTTTCCATAATTATAGGGGGAATTATGGGGATAACCTTAGGACCTAAGGTTATAGTAGTCAAGCCTCTAGGTGATTTATTTTTAAATTTAATGTTTATGATTATTGTACCTATGGTGTTTTTTAGTGTTTCTTCAGCTATAGCTAATATGAGCAATGTTAAAAGACTTGGAAAGATTATGAGAAATGTATTTTTAGTATTTGCTTTTACAGCATTATTATCTTCTATTTTGGCATTAGTAGCTTGTTTATTTGTAAGTCCTACAAAAGGAATTGATTATAAAGCAATAGAAAGTGTAATCTCAAAGGGTGCTGAATCACTAGAAAAAACAAAGAAACTGGGTGTATTAGAACATATTACGAATACTCTTACTGTAGGCGATTTTTCAGAACTTTTAAGCAAGAAAAGTATGTTGCAACTTATTGTATTTTCTATATTACTTGGAACATCTACTACATTAATTGGAGATAAGGGAGAGCCATTTAAAAAATTCCTATACTCTGGTTCTGAAGTAATGATGAAAATGGTGGGTATAATTATGTATTATGCTCCGATAGGACTTGGATGTTATTTTGCTAATGTAATTGGAGAGCTTGGACCTCAAATATTGCAGGGCTTTTTAAGATCATTTATTCTTTATGTAGTTTTAACGGTTATATATTATTTTGCTTTCTTTACATTATATGCTTTCTTAGCTGGGGGAAAAAATGGGATAAGAGTTTTTTGGAAGAATGCTTTAATGCCATCTGTTACAGCTCTAGCTACCTGTTCTAGTGCAGCTAGCATACCAGTTAACCTAAAGGCTACAAAAGATATGGGGGTTGTAGATGATATAGCTGAAACTGTTATACCTCTAGGTGCTAACATTCATAAGGATGGATCTGTTATAGGTGGTGTTTTAAAAATAATCTTCTTATTCGGTATTTTTGGAAGAGATATAAAAGGATTTAGTACTATATTAAGTATTATAGTTGTTTCTTTCCTTGTTGGAGCTGTAATGGGAGCTATACCTGGCGGAGGTGTTATGGGAGAGATGCTGATTATAAGTGTGTATGGATTTCCACCAGAAGCACTACCTATGATTGTCATAATAGGAACCATAATAGATGCACCAGCAACACTATTAAACTCCACAGGCAATACTGTATGTGCTATGCTAGTGCAAAGAATAGTAGAAGGTAAAAGTGTTGAAAAAATAAATATATAATTATTAAATTTTATTAAAGGTAGAGAGGAGGGTTAGTTTCTCCTTTCTGCTCATTTTTTTTATGGAGTATTCTCTCTTTTGAGCAGATATTTTATCTTCATATTCTTCAAAATATACAAGGTTTACAGGGAGCCTAGCCCTTGTATATTTTGCACCTTTTCCCCTAGAATGAGTTTCTATTCGCTTTTGTAAATTGTTTGTCCATCCTGTATATAAAGTATCATCAGAGCATTTTAGTATATATACATAACACATTTTTCTGTCACCTTTCTTTAACATATATTAATATGTACTGTTTGTATATAATTATAACAAAGTAATTTGTACAAGACATATACATATTTTAAAAAGTAGTATATTATTAATATAAGATAAGGAACTATTTTAGTTAATGGGGAGGGATAACGTGAGCGAACTTAAATGTTTAAGATGTAATACTAAAATGGAATATTTAAAGGAATATAGATTTGATTCTCAAGACAATAATAGAGGGATTTTAGGAGCATTTTTTGATGTTGAAGAACAACTAATATTTAAAGTATATGTTTGTCCTCGATGTGGTCATAGTGAATTTTTCTATATGGGTGCTAAAAAGGGTTTAGATGGATGGAACGATTGGTAAACACTCCATATTAGGTTAGGTAATATAATAGTATTATTTTTGCTTAGGAGGAGAAAATGCTTAAATTAAAATCTATAGAAGAGATAAATTTTTTTATAAAAGAAAATAAATTTGTTATATTATATTTTTCTTCGCAAACATGCGGAGTTTGCAAAGAACTTCTTCCTAAAATAGAAACTTTATTAAAAAATTTTCCTAAAATTAAGGCAAGGGAAATTGAAATTGAAAAATTACTAGCTGCAAGTGGAGAATATAGTGTATTTACTCTTCCTTGTGTACTTGCATTTATTAATGGAAAAGAGGTTATAAGAGAAGCTAGGTTTATAAGTGTTAAGGATTTAAAAGAAAAAATAGAAAGAATATATGAATATGTATAAAGTTTGTATATTTAAATTTATATTAAAAGAATAATAGTAAGCTTTAGAGCTTACTATTATTCTTTATTTTATAGGGGAATATATAAGTTATTTTAATTTAAGTTTTATATTTTCATATAATTCTTCTGCCGTATCTCCAACTATCATATCTGAATCAATTATAGCATAAAAGTTTGCCATACAGTCACCACAATGTCCAAGACAGGATTCTTTATATATTGTAACATTGCTAAATTCTAATTCTAATTTTTCTATTATAGGTTCTAATCCCTTACTAATATTATTTTCACAAAAGAAAACTTCTTTCATTTAAATTCCTCCTAAGTTAGTAATAAAATATTATTTAATATTAAACGAAATTTACTATTAAATAATAACATTTATCATCACTAAAATCAATCCCTTTTAAAGTAAAAAGTTATCAATATAGTATCATATTTTTTAAAATAAAGTAATATTATTATATTGATATTTTTATATTCACATTATAATATTAAGATCTAAAATGTTAAATATTATTATTGAAGCATATACTTACATAGAAAGCTTAATGAGCGTATATAAACTACATTAGGTGATTCTCAATTATTAATATATTGTTAATATAATGCTAAAATAGTTGAATATAAGAAATATAGTAATATAATCTTTGGTAACATAATGTTTCTTAAATAAATAATAGGGGTGATTTTATGGGCTTTAAAGATATGATTGAAAAAAATACAAAAGAAACAATTGTTAAGACAGGGTTAAGTTTACTTGAAAAAAATCCTGAAAAAAATGTAGACAAGTTATTTGAAATTTTAAAAAAAGGTATAAAAGATGATTTTACTAGAGAGGGAATCAACAGTGTAGAGGCATATTATAAAGAAATACCTTCTATTCAAGAATACGTACAAGATATTTTAAAAAATACAAACACCAATTCTCTTAAAAGTTTTTTTGCTAATTTTGTTGGTAATGCAATATGGTATGGAGTTCCGAAGAGGGAAAAGGAAGGAGAAAAGTTTAATACAAAGATACCTTTTACTATTTTAATAAGCCCATCAATGAGATGTAATCTAAGATGTAAAGGATGCTATGCCGCTAATTACAGTAAAGAAGATGATATACCTTACGAAGAATTAGACAGAATAATTAAGGAAGCAAGAAACCTTGGTATATATTATATAGTTGTTTTAGGAGGAGAACCATTTTTTAATGACTCTATGCTAAAGATATATAAGAAATATAATGATATGTTTTTCACACCTTTTACCAATGGGACCTTGTTTAATAAATCATTGGTAGATAAATTAGCTAAACTAGGTAATGTAATGCCAATGTTTTCACTAGAGGGATTTAAAAAGGAAACGGATACACGTAGATCTGATGGAGTATTTGAATCTGTAATGAATGGGATGGACTTATTAAAAGAAAAAGGTATACCTTTTGGCGTTTCTTCAGCTACAAGTAGGTATAACATAGATACTGTAACTTCTGAAAAATTTATTGATATGATAATTGACAAAGGGGCTAGGATGATTTGGTACTTTATGTTTATGCCTGTTGGGGACAATCCTAAGAGTGAAATGGACTTTATGTTGAGCCCAGAACAACGTTTGAAATTGGGGGAGAAGACTAGAACCATAAGGACTACTAAGAAAATATTTTCAATAGATTTTTTCAATGATGCACCATATGTTGGAGGTTGTATAGCTGGTAAGTATTATTGCCATATAAACTCTAAGGAAGATGTGGAACCATGTATTTTTTCTCACTTTGCTACAGATAATATAAAAGGAAAACCAATTGTAGAAGCTTTTCAATCGCCTTATTTTAAAGAATTGAGAAAAAGACAACCTTATAATCATAATTTATTAATGCCTTGTCCAATGATAGATAATCCTAAAGAGATTAGAGAAATTGTGAAGGTAACTGGAGCAAAGGCAACACATCCAAGTGCAGATTTAATGGTGACTGATAAAGAGTTTATGGAGAAATTAGATAAGTTATCAGAAGAGTTTAAGCCTTATGCAGAAAAAGCATATAAAGAGGAGTTTAATAATACAGGAAATTATGAAATGTCTAGGGGATAAATAAAAGAGGGTTTACCCTCTTTTATTGTTATAAAAAGTAGTATAATAATATTAGATTAACTTAACTTTTTTAGTTTTTATTTTACTAAGATTTACAACATAAAATTCATTTAAATCTAGAAGTTATTTTATTAAGTGGAGGTTTTAAAAATGGACAGAGAAAGCCTAATCAATATGGATAATTTTATGTTTCTAAGTATAGTAAATATGAAACTTAGGGATCAGTATTCAAACCTAGAAGACCTGTCCTATGATTTGGATTTAAGTGAGGAAGAAATTTTAAAAAAGCTAAAAAATATAGGATATAAATATGATGAGGGGAAAAATCAATTCATAGGGGTATAAATATATATTATAAAGTGTTATTCATATAGTAGTTTATAAATATTTTTAGTAGTCCTATACAGGTATAATTATATATATTTACAATAGAAGTTTATTTTTGCATTTATACTATCTATTAGACATATAGTGATTAAAGTTTTATAATAGACCTTGTTGAAAGGAATAAGGCTCCTTGGTCAAGTGGTTAAGACACCACCCTCTCACGGTGGTAACAGGGGTTCGAGTCCCCTAGGAGTCACCATAAAAAGAACTAGATGCTAATTTAAGTATCTAGTTCTTTTTATTAATATTAATCTAGTTATATTTAAATCTAAAATATTTTAAGTATGAAATTCCTTATTTCAAGAAATTTATAAATAAGGTTATTATTATAGAGTTTGCAAAATCCACAAAGAATGCACCTACAATTGGGAGAATAAAAAATGCTCTAGGAGCAGGCCCATATTTTTCAACTAAAGCTTCCATGTTTGCCATACCGTTTGGAGTAGCTCCCATACCAAATCCACAGAACCCAGAAGATAGTACTGCTGCATCATAGTCTCTACCACAAAGTTTAAATGAAATAAAATAAGAAAAAATAAACATTAAAAGGACTTGTGCTATAAGTATAATGATTATAGGTAGTGCTAAGTCTTTTAATTCCCATAGTTTTAAGTTTATTAAAGCCATTGATAGAAAAATATTAAGACCAATTTTGCCTAAAATATCAGTACATTTTTCATTAATACTCCATTTCCCTGTGAACTCACCTAAATTTAAAATCAAGGAAGCTACAATCATGGTAGTAATATATGATGGAAAGGTTAATCCCTTATTAGATAAATAAAGTTCAATTACAGACCCAGTACTTATTGAAATCATAATTATAAGAAGCATTCTAAAAATTTCTTCATATGATATGTTCTCATTTTTATTAGTGCTTATGATTTCAGCCTCATGTTCTGATTGTTTTAGCTTATTTTTTATTATGAGTTTTCTTGCAATAGGACCTCCAATCATACTACCAGTTATAAGTCCAAATGTGGCAGAAGCCATTGCAGCAGTAGTTGCTCCTTTGAAATTATAACTTTTTTCAAATAGGGCACCAAAAGCTGCCCCAGTACCATGACCACCAACCATTGTAATAGAGCTGGATATTAACCCAAGAAAGGGATGGGTATTTAATAACTTTGCAATAGTAACCCCCATGAGGTTTTGGCAAATTATTAATATAACTGAAATTAAAAAGAAGATAATTACATGTTTTCCTCCCTTTTTAATTAATTTTACACTAGCTGATAAGCCTATGGTTGTAAAAAAAACCATCATGAAGGGCTTTTGAAGAGTAGTATCTAAATTTATTTGCATTAGATTACTTTCTTTCAAAAATAAGTTTAATAATGCAAATATTATCCCACCTACTACAGGTGCAGGAATGCAGAATTTATCGATAATTCTGATTTTAGTTTTAATAAAATTCCCTAAATAGTACACTAAAATTGCAATTGTCATTGTTTGAAGCATATCTAAGTTAATTTTCATTTGATCCCACCTAAACATTTAAATTAAGATATTGAATTAAATTATATAAAATTCTCTTTTTTATGTCAATATATTTATAGCTTAATACATATATCAAATAAAGTTTTTGCAAATTTATATTTTAATTAGTATTTTTATAAGAAAAAATGGAGATTTATATTATGTGGGTTTATTAATAACTGTCTTAATATAAATAGGTTATAATCCTATACTTTTTAAGTAGGAAATAATTTATATTTAAAAGTTTATTTTAAGCTATAAGGTAGACAAATAATTGAAATGGAAATATACTATGTTTATATGAAAATTACCTATAAATAAAGGTTGGTGACTTATTTTGAGTAAGGTTGTAGTAATTGGTGGAGGACCAGCTGGAATCATGGCTGCCATATTAGCAAGTAAGAATCATTCTGTTACTTTAGTTGAAAAAAACGAAAAGCTTGGAAAGAAATTATTTATAACTGGTAAGGGTAGATGCAATGTAACTAATAATATAGATATATCAGAGTTTTTTGATCATATTCCTAGAAACCCTAATTTTTTATATAGTTCTTTTTATACTTTTACTAATGAAGATACAAAATCTCTTTTTGAGAAATCTGGTGTTAAGTTAAAAGTCGAAAGAGGAGATAGAATCTTTCCTGAGAGTGATAAATCTTCTGATATAATTAAGGTTTTAGAAAATAAATTGATTGAACATAATGTTAATATTTTATTAAACAAAAAAGTAGTTAATATTAAAAATGAAAATGACACAATAAAATATATAGAGTTTGAAGATGGATCGAATTTAAAAGGAGACCATTTTATTTTATGTACAGGAGGAGCTTCATATCCACAAACAGGTTCAACAGGTGAGGGATATAAATTTTGCGATAAATTAGGTCATACCATTGAAAAAATCAAGCCTTCTCTTGTTCCAATGGAAACAGAAGAAACTTGGATTAAGGAGCTTCAAGGTCTTTCATTAAAAAATGTTGAAGTAAAATTTAAGCATAAGAATAAAGTTCTATATAAAGATTTTGGTGAGATGTTATTTACTCATTTTGGAGTATCAGGACCACTTATATTAAGTGCTAGTGCTAAAATAGATGAAAAACTAACCAAAGAAGGATTAAGTCTTTTTATTAATTTAAAGCCTGCTTTAGAGTTAAATGAACTAGATAAAAGAATTCAAAAGGATTTTCAAAAATATCTAAATAAGGATTTTAAAAATGCTTTAAATGATTTATTGCCGAATAAACTTATAGATATTGTAATTAAACTTTCAGAAATAGATCCAAATAAAAAAGTTAATCTTATTACAAAGGAAGAGAGAAAAAGGCTTTTAAATATATTAACTAGTTTGGAACTTCATATTAAGAAGTATAGACCTATAGCAGAAGCTATTATAACTGCAGGTGGTATTTCTACAAAAGAAATAGATTCTTCCACTATGAAATCTAAAAAGATCAAAAATCTATCTTTTGCAGGTGAAGTAATTGATATTCATGGGTATACAGGTGGATATAATCTTCAAATAGCCTTTTCTACAGGATATTTAGCAGGAATTAGTATATAGCTTATATTAAAGGAATTTTAAAATAGATATAGAATATAAATTATATACTAAGAAGAAAGGCGTGAAGAAATTGAAATATAATATTGCTATAGATGGACCTGCTGGTGCAGGTAAAAGTACTATTGCAAAATTACTTGCAAAGAAACTAGGTCTTATATATGTAAATACTGGCTCTATGTATAGGGCTATAGCTTATATTGCACTTAAAAATAATATAAGTGAGAAAGAGGATATGGCTTTAGATAAATTAATAGATAGCTTAGATATGCATTTTAATGAGGATAACTTAATCTTAAATGGAATTGATATCGAGGATGAAATAAGGTCTCCTTATATAAGTAATAATGTTTCTAAATATGCAGCTAATAGAATTGTTAGAAAGAAACTTGTAACTTTGCAACAAAAAATTGCTGCTAATTATAATGTGGTAATGGATGGAAGAGATATAGGAACAGTTGTTTTAAAAGATGCACCATATAAATTTTTTCTTACAGCTTCTGCCTATGAAAGAGCAACTAGAAGGTATAAAGAGTTAAAGGATAAAAATATTGATATTGAATTTAATAGTATATTAGATGAGATAATTAGAAGAGATGAATATGATTCAAATAGAGAAGTTGATCCTCTAAAGAAAGCAGAAGATGCTTTTCTTATAGATTCTACAGGAAAAACTATAGAAGAAGTTATAAATGGAATGATAGAACATATTAATCCTTCTAAATAAGGAGGCTATAGTATGAAGAAAATAACTTTAGCAGATAATGCAGGATTTTGTTTTGGTGTGAAGAGAGCTGTAGATACTGCTGTGAATATAAGTGAGGAAAAAAACAATTCTATATTTACTTTAGGCCCACTTATTCATAATAACGATGTTGTTAGTTCCTTGAAAAAGAATAATATAAACCCAATAGAATTTAATGAAATAGATAATTTAAAAATTGGAGATACTATTATTATTAGATCACATGGAGTAAAACCTTCTATTAAAAATACTTTAATAGACAATGGGTTTGATGTAGTAGATGCAACTTGTCCTTATGTTAGCAATATTCATAAAAAAGTTGCTAAACATCATAAAGAAAATTACACCATAATAATAGTAGGGGACAAAAATCATCCTGAGGTTATAGGTATAAATGGAAGTTGTAATGATGAAGCTATTATTTCTAAGGATGGCAGTGATTTAAAAGATATAAATCTAAATGGTAAAGTATGTTTGGTATCTCAAACTACTGAAAAACAAAGTAATTGGGAAAAGGTTTTATCCATAGTAACTACAAAGTGTAAAGAAGTGGTTGCTTTTAATACTATATGCAATGCAACTGAGGTAAGACAAAGGGCTGCTACAGAATTATCAAAAAATGTAGATGCTATGATTGTAATTGGAGGGAAAAATAGCTCCAACACCACAAAACTTTATGAAATTTGCAAAGAAAATTGTGAGAATACTTATCATATTGAAAATGCTAAAGAACTTCCAAAGGAATTAAAATATTTTAATAATATTGGTGTAACTGCTGGAGCATCAACACCACAGTGGATAATTGAGGAGGCGATTACAAAGATGGAAAATATGGAGAACATAGATACTCAAATGAGTGAACAACTTAAGTATATGGAAGAAAATGAAGATAAGATTTTTGTAGGAAAGGTAGTAAAAGGTGAAATTATATCTATTAACGCTAAAGAGGCTTATATAGATTTAAATTATAAATCAGATGGAGTATTACCCTTAAATGAAGTAACCAGTGATGAGAATTGTCGTCTTACAGATATATTTAATCAAGGTGATATTATTGAAGCTAAGGTTATACAGGTTAAGAATTCTGATGGTAATGTAGTTTTATCTAGAATAGAATTTGAAAGAGAAGAAGGCTATAAAATCTTAAAGGATTCTTTAGAAAATAAATTGAAAATAACAGTTAAAATTAAAGAAGAAGTTAAAGGTGGTCTTGTAGGAAAATTTAAAGGCATTAAAATATTCTTACCAGCATCTCAAGTTCAACTAAATTACGTAGAAAATTTAAGTGATTTTATAGGAAAAGATATAGAAGTTAGAGTTATAGAATTTAACAAGGATAAACGTAATACAAAGATAGTTGTATCTAGAAAAACTATATTAGAAGAAGAAAAAAAACATAAGGAAGAAAACACTTGGGGTTCTATAGAAAAAGATTCAATTGTAAGTGGGGTTGTAAGAAGAATAAATAATTTTGGTGCCTTTGTTGAAGTTAATGGAGTAGATGGTTTACTTCATATATCAGAAATATCTTGGGGTAAAGTTGAAAAAATTAGTGATATACTAAAAATTGGAGAAGAAATTAAAGTTTATGTTTTAGATATAGATAAAGAAAATAAAAAGCTATCCTTAAGTCTTAAAAAATTAATTCAAAACCCTTGGAATAATATCGAAGAAAAATATCCTATAGGAAATATTGTTCTAGGTAAAATCGTAAGATTTACAGACTTTGGAGCTTTTGTAGAGTTAGAACCTGGAGTAGATGCCTTGCTGCATGTATCACAGATAAGTCATAATAGAATTGAAAAACCACAGGACGTTCTAAAAATAGGTGAAAGTATAAAAGCTAAGATCATAGATGTAGATGGTAAAAACAAAAGAATTTCTCTAAGTACAAAAGAGTTAATGGATATTTAATATATAAAACGCGAATATTTCGCGTTTTATGTGTTTTTTTTAGAGTAATATATTTTTGTATTTATAATATAATTTAATAGCAATGGTTTTGGAGGAATATATTTGAATAGAAATGATAAGCTATTAAATAATAATATAAGTGATAAAGAGCTTAATAATATATCATATGTATGTAGTAAGTATTCAATAACATTAAAAGAGGCTTATAGAGTTAGAAGTGCTTACAAAATAATAGATATGCAAAACAATAGTTACTGCTTAAAAAGAATGAAAAGCGGCAAAAAGAAAATACTAAATTCATATAAACTTACAGAAGATCTTTTAAAAAGTGGTTTTAAAAATACCCCTAGATATTTAATTACTAAAAAGGGAAATGTATATATAAGTCATAAGGGATATTTATTCTTAATGACTGATTGGGTAGAGGGGAGAGAATGTGATTTCTCTAATATAGAGGAAGCAAAGGAAGGAATAAAACTTCTAGCTAAGTTCCACCTCTGTGCTGAAGAAATAAATACAAAACAATATAAACTTAAAAACTGTCTAAAAAATTGGCCTGATATATATAAAGAATGTATAAATGATATGATTAGTTATAAACATATCATAGATAAAAAAATCCTTAAAACAGAATTTGACTATTTGTATTTTGACAATATAGAATTATTTATAGAAAGGGCTTTGAATTCTCTTAATCTTTTAAATATATCATCTTACTATAAATTAAGTAAGGAAGCAGAAAAGAAAAAACCTATATGCCATAGAAGCTTTTATTATCAAAATGTAATAAAAAAAGATGAGGAATATTTTTTAATTGATTTAAATCGTATTATAATAGATTTAAGGGTTAATGATTTAGGAAGGTTTATAAGAAGGTTAATGCATAAAAAAGACTATAGTTGGGATTTTAAAAAGGCAGAAGAACTAATAATATCATATAACTCTATTTATCCATTAAATAAGAATGAACTTGAAATTATGCTTTCTCTTATAATTTTTCCGCATAAGTTTTGGAAGTTGGGGAAAAAGCGATATAAAAAACACAAGAATTGGAGTGAAATAAAATACAAGAAAAAATTAGATAATATTTTAGCTTCTACAGAGGGACAAGATAAGTTTTACGAAGAGTATATTTATTTCTTAAATAAATATAATAATTAGTTAATAGAGGAAGAAAACTATGATAACCTGGGAAAATATTAAACATAATAATGTTAAAGAATTAAAAGCTTATAGAGAATATAATAAACAATTTAATATTCTTAATGAAGATTTTTTTAATATATATAATAAGTCTAACTATTTTAAAAGATTTTTCTTAAGAAAAAATGCAAAAATATTAAAATATAATAATTGTATAGCAGGGTTTATATGGGTAAACTCTTTTAAAGGTATAAAGTGTAACATAAATCAGTTTTATACTTTGCCAAATTTTAATTTAGTAAGTATAACTTCTAGTATATGGAGTATATTTAAAAAAGCTTCATCTGTTACCTATAGATGTGAAGATAATAATATAAATGAAGAGTTTCTTACTAAGTTTCATTTTAAAAAACACAATAGTATATTAGAAATGGATTTAAGTCTAAATGATTACAGACTTGCTGAAAACTATTTTTTACAAGATGATATTTCTATTGAATATTTTAAAGAGGGTATTCATGAACAAATTAGGTGTAATGTTCAAAATGAAATATTTCAATGTGAAAATAGAGTACCGCTTAATATTGATGATATTTTAGAGGATGAGAAACAAAATTATTATATAGAAGGTGGAGGTGTTTTTCTAAAGTTTAAGGAGGAATATATTGGCTATGGTCAACTTATATTAGAAGATGATTATTTAACTATTGTAAACTTTGGAGTAATACCAAATAGAAGAAGAAAGGGATATGGAAAAATTCTATTAGATCAACTTATAAAACTTGCTAAAATCATTGCCCCTGAAGAAGAGTTATTAAAAATAAAGGTATACAGCCACAATGAGATTGCCGTAAATTTATATAAAGCATATGGTTTTAAGGTTAACAAAAAAATAAGTACTTGGAATATAAAAAACAGCATCTTTTAATTAAAAGAGGCTGTTTTTATTAATATACTATTTTTCTATTTCTTTATACTTTTTAATAGCTATTGCTAAAATGTTCATAGCATCTTCTAGTGCTTCAGCATTTAAGCAGTAAGATATTCTAATTTCATCCTTACCTAAACCTTCTGTTGCATAGAAACCTTCAGCTGGAGCTACCATTACAGTTTTGTTATCATGATTAAAATCTGTTAATAACCACTTTGCAAAATCTTCTCCTGATTTAATAGGAAGTTTTGCTACAACATAGAAAGCACCTGTTGGTTTTTCACAAATAACTCCTGGAATTTCTGAAAGTTTAGCATATAGAATATCTCTTCTTTTTTCATATTCGTTTAATACTTCGTCGAAATAGCTCTTTGGAGTGTTAATTAAATTAGCACAAGCTATTTGTTCTACAGTTGGAACACAAAGTCTTGATTGAGCAAGCTTTAATATTTCACTCATTAACTCTTTATTTTTAGAAGCTACAAGGCCAATTCTAGCTCCACAAGCGCTATAACGTTTAGATACAGAATCGATTAATATTACTCTATCTAATATATCGTCTAAATAAAGGGCAGAAGTATATTTTAAGTTATCGTATACAAATTCTCTATAAACTTCATCTGCAATTAAGTAAATATTATGTTCTTTTGCGATATCACCAAGCATTCTAATTTCTTCCTTAGTATAAACAACTCCAGTTGGATTTCCAGGGTTAGAAACCATTATAGCTCTTGTTTTATCAGTGATTTTGCTTACTATTTCTTCTTTCCTTGGAAGGTGGAACCCATCTTCCGCTTTTGTTTGGAAAGGAACAACTTTTGCACCAGCTACAGCTGAGAAACCATTGTAGTTAGTGTAGAATGGTTCTGGAATAATAACTTCATCACCGTTATCACAAATTGCCATTAATGCAAACATAATAGCTTCTGAACCACCATTTGCAATTATTATTTCGTCTTTATCGAAATCTATGTTCCATTCTTTATAATAAGCTCTAAAACTTTCAATAAGTTCATTTAATCCTTGAGAGTTAGCATACTTTAAAACCTTTTCATCGTATTTGTGTAACCCCTCCACAAAGGTTTTAGGTGTCTCTATATCAGGTTGACCAATATTTAAATGGTATACTTTAACCCCTCTTTTTTTAGCTTCTTCGCCAAATGGAACTAGTTTTCTTATTGGTGAAAATTGCATATCTTGAATCCTTTTAGATAATTTCATTTTTTTCCCCCCGTGATTTCTGCTTAATATTATATAATTAGCATATTAAGTTAATTTAAAACTATTAAACTAACCCATCTATATTTTAAATGATTTAAGGGTTAGTTTTCAACTGTTATTTACAAAAACTTTCTTAATCTTTTGATACCTTGAAAAATTTGATCTTCATTCATGCAGGAATAATTAGCCCTAAGGTGATTATGATCATCTTCAAAGGCAAAAAAGGCATCTCCAATTACAAAGGCTACATTTTCTTCTAAAGCTCTTTTATAAAACTCTTTTGAAGTGTAATTTTTTGAAACTTCTATCCAAGTAAAAAGACCACCTTTAGGATGCGTTGCAGTAATGTATTCTGGGAGATATGTAGAAATTGCCTTTAACATGGCATCTCTTCTGTTTTTATACACACTTCTTAGATTATTTATATGTGAATTAATATTATAATTTTTTAAGTATTCATAAATTAGTAACTGGTTAAAAGTACTTGGTTGCAAATCAGCTCCTTGTTTACATAGAATAAGCTTTTTGATTATATCCTCCTCTGCACATACCCATCCTATTCTAAGTCCAGGACAAAAAATCTTAGAAAAAGTTCCCAAATATATTACATAACCTTCTTTATCAAAACTTTTTATACTAGGATATATAAAGTCTTCGAAGGAAAGCTCCGAATAGGGTCCATCTTCAATTATTGGCACTTTATATTTGGAAGCTAAGAAAGCTATATTTTTTCTCTTTTCAATAGACATTGTAATTCCAGTAGGGTTTTGAAAATCTGGTATAGTGTATATGAACTTTACATTCTTATTTTTTTTAAGCAAGTATTCTAAGATATTGATATCCATACCATCAGATTCCATAGGACATTGGAGGATATTAGGCTCATAAGCTCTAAAGGCTGAAAGCGCGCCTAAATAGGTAGGGCTTTCACATATTATAGTATCTCCATTATTAATAAACAGTTTTCCTGAGAAGTCTAAGCCTTGTTGTGCACCACTAGTTATGAGTATATTTTTAGTAGTACATTCTACTCCCACTCTAGGCATTCTAGATTGGGCAGTAATTTCTCTTAAGGGTGTGTATCCCTCTGTAGCACCGTATTGAAGTGAAATACTTGAATATTCATTTAAAACCTTATATGTTATTTCAGTTAATCCTTTACTAGGGAAAAGCTCTGGTGCCGGAAATCCACCGGCAAAAGAAATAAGATTATTATTTTCAGATAATTTCAAGAAATCCCCAAGTTCAGAGGCACCCATATTATGTATCCTATTTGAAAAGTTAAAATCCATTTTAATTCGCCTCCTTTCTTTAATGAATTTATTATACTCTAGAACTTATTCCATTTTCAACTTATTAACTATTTAGATTTAATATAATTAAACGTATAAAATACTTTAAAAGTACACTGTTTTTATATATAATTAGATATTAGTGATAAATATTATTCTGTAGAAAAGGAGATTACTAATGGATAAAAAATTGAAGTACTATATAGAAACTTGGGGTTGTCAAATGAATGAAGAGGATTCAGAGAAAATCTCAGGAATGCTTAAGCTTAAAAATTATGAATATGTTAATAATAGAGAAGATGCTGATTTAATAGTTTTTAATACATGTTGCGTTAGGGAAAATGCAGAACAAAAGGTTTTTGGACATTTAGGTATTTTAAAAAATTTAAAGGAAAAAAAGAAGGACTTAATAATTGCAGTTTGTGGTTGTATGACACAACAAAAGGGCATGGCAGAAGAGATTTCTAAAAAATTCCCTTTTGTAGATATTATAATAGGAACACATAATGCTTATAAGTTCTCTGAGTATTTAACTAGGGTGCTAGGTGGGGAAAGACCTATTGTAGATGTTTGGGATAAGGAAAAAGATATAGTAGAAGATATTCCAGTAGATAGATTAAGTGATATAAAAGCCTTTGTTACCATAATGTATGGTTGTAATAACTTTTGCACCTACTGTATAGTTCCTTATGTAAGAGGAAGGGAGAGAAGTAGAACCCCTGAAGATATTGAAAGGGAAATAAAGTCTCTTGTATCTAAAGGATATAAGGAAATAACCCTACTAGGTCAAAATGTAAACTCATATGGTAAAGGTTTGGAACCAAAAATAGATTTTGCAGGGCTTTTAAGAAGGCTAGACAAAATAGAAGGTTTAGAGAGAGTAAGATTTATGACTTCTCATCCAAAGGATCTATCAGATGAGGTTATAGAGGCTATAGCTGAATGTGATAAATTATGTGAACACATTCATCTACCAGTTCAATCAGGGTCTAGTACAATATTAAAAAAGATGAATAGACACTACACAAGGGAGCAATACCTAGAACTTGTAGAAAGAATTAAAAAGAGAATTCCTAATGTATCTTTATCTACGGATATTATTATAGGTTTCCCAGGAGAAACTGAGGAAGATTTTAATGAGACATTAGACCTTGTTAAAAAAGTTCAGTATGACTCTGCATTTACTTTCCTATATTCTAGAAGAAAAGGTACTCCTGCTAATGAATATGAGGATCAAATTTCTGAAAAAGTTAAACATGATAGATTTGATAGATTAGTTACAACCTTAAATGAAATATCAGAAAAAAAGAATAAAGCTTACCAAGATCAAGTAGTAGAAGTTTTAGTAGAAGGTTTTAGCAAAAATGATGAAACTAAGTTAATGGGAAGGACTAGAACTTCAAAGTTAGTAAACTTTACTGGAAATAAAGATAACATAGGAAAACTTGTAAATGTTAAGATAACAGAAGCAAAATCATTTTCTCTTTTAGGAGAAGAGATATAAGAATTAGAGGAGGAGATAACTTTGGCACTAACTCCTATGATGATACAGTATTTTGATATAAAAGAAAAGTGTAAGGATTGTATACTTTTCTTTAGATTAGGTGACTTTTATGAAATGTTCTTTGAAGATGCTGAAATTGCATCTAGAGAATTAGAATTAGTCTTAACTGGACGTGATTGTGGCTTAGAGGAAAGGGCTCCTATGTGCGGGATACCATATCATGCTTCTAATAATTACATAAGCAGACTTATTTCAAAAGGATATAAAGTAGCTATATGTGAACAAGTAGAAGATCCAGCAAAGGCAAAGGGTATTGTAAAAAGAGATGTAATAAAAATAATGACCCCAGGTACGTATACTGATCCCTCTTTTCTTGAAGAGGGTAAAAATAATTTTCTAATGAGCATTTATTTTAATAAGAATGAAGATAAAGTAGGTATAAGTTCTACAGATATATCTACTGGGGAATTTTATTGTACCTTTGGAAAACTTACATATAATCAAATTCTAGATGAGGTTTCAAAATTTAAACCTTCTGAAATATTATTAAGCAAAGATACAGAGGAAGAATTTATTAAAAATATAAAAGAAAGATTTCCATCTACTATTACTTTTTATGAAGAAGATTATATTAAGGGAGCTTTGGAATTGAAAATAACTCAAGAAATTAGAAATCTTAAAGAAAATATGGAAGATACCCTTGAGTTAACTATAAAAATTCTTCTAAAATATATAAATCATACACAAAAAACTCTTCTTTCTAATATAAATTCTATAGATTTTTATGAGATAATAGATTTTTTAATCATAGATAATAATTCAAGATACAATTTAGAGTTAACCGAAAGTATGAAGGATAGAAGAAAAAAGGGTTCTCTTTTATGGGTGCTAGATAAGACATCTACAGCAATGGGAGCTAGGAGACTTAGAAAGTGGGTTGAGCAGCCTTTGCTTAATAAGGGATTAATCTTAAAAAGACAAGAAGCAATAGAAGCTCTAATTAATAATGTCTTTGCTCATGAAGATTTAAAAGAAGCCTTAAAAGGAATTTATGATATTGAAAGACTTGTAGGGAAAATAAGTTCTAAGAATGTAAATGCTAAAGAGCTTTTAGGACTTAAAAATTCTATATGTAAAATTCCAAGCATAAAGGATATATTAAATAAATTTCAAAGTTCAGTAATTGAAGATTTAGAAAAAAAATTAGATACATTACAAGATCTTTATAAGCTTTTAGATGATTCACTTAATGAAGAGGCATCTAATACTTTAAAAGAAGGTAATCTGATTAAAGAAGGTTATAATAAAGATGTAGATGAGTTAAGGTATGTACGATCTCATGGCAAGGAATGGATAGCAAATTTAGAACAAGAAGAAAGAAAAATCACAGGTATAAGATCTTTAAAAGTTGGATATAATAAGGTGTTTGGGTATTATATTGAGGTTACAAAGACTAACCTAAGTCTAGTGCCAGAAGAAAGATATATAAGGAAACAAACTCTAAGTAATGGTGAGAGATATATAACCCCTGAACTTAAGGAAATGGAATCTAAAATTTTAGGTGCAGAAGAAAAGCTTGTGGCTTTAGAGTATGATTTATTTACAGAAGTTAGGGATAATATCGAAAGAGAAATAAACAGGGTAAAAGAAACTGCAGTTATAATTTCTGAGCTTGATTCACTAAGTTCACTTGCCACTGTAGCTAAAGAAAATGGATATATAAAACCCAATATTAGTGAAAATGGTGAAATAATAATTAAAGATGGAAGGCACCCTGTGGTTGAGTTAACTTTAAATGGAAATAGTTTTGTAGAAAATAATACTAAACTAGATTGTGATAAAAATCAGCTACTTATTATAACAGGTCCTAATATGGCAGGTAAGTCAACCTATATGAGGCAAGTAGCCTTGATTAGCTTAATGGCTCAAATAGGAAGTTTTGTTCCTGCAAAAGAGGCAAACATATCAATATGTGATAGAATATTTACAAGGATAGGAGCTTCTGATGATTTAGCCTCTGGTAAAAGTACTTTTATGGTTGAAATGTGGGAGGTTTCTAATATACTTAAAAATGCAACTAGAAACAGCCTTGTAATATTAGATGAGGTTGGTAGAGGAACCAGTACCCATGATGGTCTTAGTATAGCTTGTGCTGTAATAGAGTATATATGCAAGAATAAAAATTTAAAATGCAAAACTTTATTTGCCACTCACTATCATGAACTTATTAAGCTTGAAGAGGAAATAGAGGGAGTTAAGAATTATTCTATTGCTGTAAAAAAGGTTAACAATGATGTAGTATTTTTAAGAAAAATAATAGAAGGGGGAACCGATGAATCTTATGGTATAGAAGTTGCAAAACTTGCTGGTCTCCCTTTAGAAGTTATAGAAAGATCTAAAGAAATATTAAGTAATTTAAAAAAAGATGAAAGTAGCCCTAATAGAATTCATAATAAGATTTCAAATACTGGTATAGAAAAAGAGGCTATTCATAATAATGATAAAAATCTAACTATGTTAAATTTAGATCCTGAAACCTCTTTTAGAGAATGTGTTTTAAAAGAAAAACTAGAAAATACAAAGCATAAAAAGGATGAAAAAAACTTAAGTGATGGTTTGCAAATTAGTTTTAGTGATATTGAAAAGGAAACACTGATTCATGAAATTTCTAAGGTGGATATTTTAAACTTAACACCTATGGAAGGATTTAATAAGCTATTTGAAATTATCCAAAAAGCTAAGAATTTAAAAGAAAGGTAGGTATATATCATCATGCTAGATTATGATAAAAGGATTAACCTACTATCTGAAGAAACTTCAAATAAAATAGCTGCAGGGGAAGTGGTTGAAAGACCATCTTCTGCAGTAAAAGAACTTATAGAAAATAGCATAGATGCAGGAGCTAAAAATATATCAATCTCTATAGAAGAGGGGGGAGAAAAGTCTATTATAATTTCAGATGATGGAGCGGGAATTCATCCTGATGATATTAAACTAGCCTTTATTCCTCATGCTACAAGCAAAATAAGAGAATTAGATGATATATATAGCATAACTTCCTTAGGTTTTAGGGGGGAAGCTTTAGCAAGCATTGCTGCTATATCAAAAGTTAACTTAAAAAGTAGAACAAAGGATTTTTTAGCAGGAAAAGAAATAATAATTGAGGGTGGAAATATAGTAGATTTTAAAGATACTGGCTGTTCTACTGGAACAACTATAGAAATAAGTGATCTTTTTTTTAATGTACCTGCTAGACAAAAGTTTTTAAAATCAAGTAGAAGAGAAAGTGCTTTAATATCAGATATGGTGCTTAGAATGTCATTGTCACATAGTCATATATCTTTTAAATTTGTAAGTAATGGTAAACAAGTTTTTCATACTACAGGTAATGGAGATCTTTTAGAAAATATAAGAATTTTATACGGAAAACAGGTATATGAAAATGTGAACTTTTTTGAAGGGCATAGCGATACCCTATCTGTATATGGATATATTGGAAATTCAGAGGTGAGCAGGGGAAGTAGAAATCGTCAAAGTATTTTCGTTAACAATAGAATGATTCAAAGTAAATTAATAACTGCTGCTGTAGAAAATGCATTTAAGTCCTTTTTAACTATAAATAAATTTCCATATTTCACTCTTTTCCTTGAAATATATCCTGAGCTTATTGATGTAAACGTTCATCCAACTAAATCTGAGATAAAATTTAAAGATGAAAGGTTTGTGTTTAAATTTATTTTTGATTCTGTACACCATGCCTTAAGGGAGTCATTAAAAAATTCATTTAATATTCCCATAGATGGACAGATAAATGAAACAGTTTATGTAGAACAGGAAAAGAGTAAAACTTTTAGTGAAAATGTTCAAGAAAAGTTTAATTTAGATGGTTTTACCACTTCCGAGGATAATACAAAAGATAGTTATGGAACTTATTTAAATACAGTTAATGAAAAAGATTTTTCAATTTGCAATAATAAAAATGTAGATAATAAGATTTCTAAAGAAAGCTTTCCACTTCCTTTAAACAAAGAATTAAAAACTATACCTATAGAATTAAAAGAAGCTAAATTTCCACAACTTAAAATTATAGGTCAGTTTAATAAAACTTATATTATAGGTGAAGCTTTTAAAGAACTTTATATTATAGATCAACATGCAGCTCACGAAAAAGTACTTTTTGAAAAATATATAAAGGAAATTAAAAATAGAACTATAGTTTCTCAAGCTTTAGCAGTTCCTCAAATACAAGAACTAACACCAGAAGAATATTTATTATATGAGGAAAATAAAGAAACTTTTTTAAATGTAGGTTTTAACATAGAACCTTTTGGAGAAAATACTATAAGTATAAGAGAAGTTCCTATATTTCTTGGAGAAACAGATGTAAATTCACTTTTTAATGATATTTTAGAAGACTTAAATAACATGGGAAAAGGGGATAAAACTACTGTAAGATACATTAAGATTGCAACCTTAGCTTGTAAAGCGGCGGTTAAAGCAAATCAGAGTTTATCCTTAGAAGAGATGGAGCATCTTTTAAATGAACTTAGGTTTATAGATGAGCCCTTCACTTGTCCTCATGGAAGGCCAACTATAATTAAATATACTTTAAAGGATTTAGAAAAACAATTTAAAAGGATTCAATAAAATAAAAATATAAGAGGGATAGTATGAAAAAAGACTTATTTATTTTAGCAGGGCCAACAGCTGTTGGAAAAACTGATATATCAATAAGCTTGGCAAAACTTTTAAAAGGAGAAATAATTTCTTCAGATTCAATGCAAATATACAAAAACATGGATATAGGTTCAGCTAAAATTAAAAAAGAAGAAATGAAAGGTATTTCACATTACTTAATAGATTGTATAAACCCTAGGGAAGAGTTTAGTGTATCAGAGTTCTCCAGTAATGCAAAAAAATATATAGATGAAATAACGGCTCGTAAACATTTACCTATGTTAGTTGGTGGAACAGGACTATATATAGACTCCTTAATATTTAATTATAATTTTGCTGAAAGTAATCGTAATGAAGAATATAGGGAACAATTAAAAAGTATAGCAAAAGAAAAAGGTAATGAGTATGTTCATGAAATGCTTAAAGATATAGATATAGAGTCTTACAATAGAATAAGTGTTAAAGATATAAAAAGAACTATTAGGGCTTTAGAAGTTTACAAAACCACTGGGAAAACCATTAGAGAAGTCAATGAAGAGAGAGATATATATGATATCCCTTATAATGTATATTATTATGTTCTAACTATGGAACGAGAAAAATTATATGAGAGAATAAATAAAAGAGTGGATATTATGATAGATAAAGGACTTATAGATGAAGTTAAAACTCTAATGTCTATGGGATTAACAGAGGATATGCAATCAATGAAGGGTATAGGTTATAAAGAAATTATAAGATATCTTAAGGGCGAAATTAGCTACGATGAAGCTATTTACTTAATAAAAAAGGGCAGTAGAAATTATGCAAAAAGGCAGCTTACTTGGTTTAGAAAAGATGAAAGAGTGATTTGGATAGATAAGGATAATTTTTCTTCAGAGGATGAAATTATTCAACATATATATAATGATTATTTAAAAAGAAAAACAATTTAATAAATAGTTAAAATTAAAAAGGATTTTCCATAATAATATAGAATTATTAATTTAAAGTGCTTTTCTTTAGTGCAAACGGAGGGTATGAAATGAATAATAAATTAAATACTAATTTGCAAGACATTTTTTTAAACAATGCAAGAAAAAATAAAATAAGTGTTAACATTAGATTGTTAAATGGATATAGCTTAAAAGGATATGTCACTGGCTTTGATAGCTTTACAGTAATTTTAGACTGTAATAATGAACAAATTTTAGTTTATAAACATGCTATTTCAACCATAACACCTCAAAACCCGATCTTATATAATAATAACAATAATATTAAATAGTAACCAATAAAGAATAGGGTAGAACCTATTCTTTATTATTGGCTTTAAAATTTTTCAAGAAAAGGAGATTTTTATGTTAAAAGAGACTTTAAACACTTTAAAAAAATTCTATAATATTGATGACGAAGTTATTTCTGTATATGAAAAAGCCATGGAAGATGTAAGTGAAATATTTAAATCTATTGATCACATTAGGGAATATAATCAATTAAAAGTTTTAAGAGCTTTCCAAGAAGAGAGAATTAGTGATATGCATTTTACTAATTCAACAGGTTATGGATATGGTGATATTGGAAGAGATACCCTAGATAAAGTTTTTGCAAAGGTATTTAACTGTGAGTGTGCTTTAGTTAGACCACATTTTGTAAATGGAACCCATGCTATAGGAAGTGCTCTCTTTGGTAACCTAAGACCCGGAGATACCATGCTATCTGTATGTGGTCTTCCTTATGACACTCTTCATGGTATAATTGGTATCACAGGAAACAATATGGGGTCTTTAAAAGAATATGGTGTTAATTATAATCTAATAGAATTAAAAGATAGTAAAGTAGATATAGAAAAGATGAAAGAAGTACTTAGAAAAGATAAAACTATAAAACTAGTACATATTCAACGTTCTACAGGGTATGGGTGGAGACATTCTCTTCAAATATCAGAAATAGGAGAAATCATCTCTGCTGTTAAGGATATAAATGAAGATATAATTTGTTTTGTAGACAATTGTTATGGAGAATTTATTGACACTAAAGAGCCAACAGAGGTTGGAGCTGACTTAATAGCTGGATCTCTAATTAAAAACATAGGAGGCGGAATAGCTCCAACAGGAGGGTATATAGCTGGAAAAGAAAAATATGTAGAACAAGCTTCTTATAGACTAACTGTTCCAGGAATAGGAGCTGAATGTGGATCTACTTTTGGGGTTATGAGGACTTTGTTTCAAGGGCTGTTTTTAGCACCTCACGTATCTAGTGAAGCTGTAAAGGGAGCTATATTATGCGCTAGAATTATGGAACTGTTAGGTTTTGAAGTTCTCCCTAAATATAATGAAAAAAGAAGTGATATAATTCAAGCAATTAAATTTAAAGATGAGAATAAGTTAATTCAGTTCTGTAAGGGTATTCAAAATGGTTCTCCAATTGATTCATTTGTAGAGTGTGAGCCATGGGAGATGCCAGGTTATGAAGATAAAGTAATTATGGCAGCAGGTGCTTTTATACAAGGGTCTTCTATTGAACTTTCTGCCGATGCTCCTATTAGAGAGCCATATATTGCATACTTACAAGGTGGACTTACTTTTGATCATTCTAAGATGGGTATATTAATAGCTGTTCAAAGAATAATGAATCTAAAATAATAAAATACTAAAATTATATAAAAATAAAGTGTACTGAAGCTTTAAAATTAATATAGTATAAAATAAGATATATAATAAAAAGGGGAGAGAGATCTCCCTTTTTAATACCTTCTATATACTCCTACTAATTTCCCAATAACTGCACATTCCTTAACTATTATAGGTTGCATAGTTGAATTTTCAGGTTGAAGTCTATAGTGGCCATTTTCTTTGAAAAAACGTTTTATAGTAGCTTCATTATCAATAAGTGCCACAACAATATCATTATTTTCAGCTACATTGCATTTTTCTATTATAGCATAGTCTCCATCTAAAACACCTATATTAATCATGCTTTCTCCAGACACTTTAAGCATAAATAATTCTTTGTTGTTTTTCACAAAACTTAATGGTAAGGTAAAATGATCTTCAATATTTTCGAAGGCTAAAATAGGTTGACCAGCAGTTACTTTGCCTATTATAGGTATATCAATCATTTCTTTTTTTATTAGAGAATCTTTTAATAGTTCTATGGCTCTAGGCTTAGTAGGGTCTCTTCTTATGTATCCTTTTTGTTCTAATTTTGATAGGTGAGCGTGTACTGTAGAAGTTGAACTAAGACCAACAGCCTTGCAGATTTCCCTAACAGATGGTGGATAACCTTTTTCTTGAATTTGAGATTTTATATACTCATATATTTCTAATTGTTTATTTACTGGTTTGCTTGACATAAAATTCACCTCACTATAATAAAAAATTATATCACATGACCGTAAATTAATCAAACTAATGTTCTAGTATTAAAATTTTGGTACAGAAGTTTAATAATAAATTTTTAGAATAATGTATATTTTTAACTTTTGTATTGATAAGTATTCAAATATGTGTTAAAATAAAAGTTCTTAAAAATATGTAAAGTTTAAAGAGGTTGATATTATGAATAAAAAAAATGAGGATTTTACATGTACAAAATGTGGCGGAAATGATTTTTGTTATGTAGATGGAATTAAGTTCTGTAATCTCTGTGGAGAATATTTAGAGGTGGAGAAGGATGCCTTAAGATCTATTGAAATTGATGGTATTTTTGATAATGAAATTCAGATAGAAAAAATTAATATACAAAATAAAGACTTGAAGAGAATTATACTTAATAAGGATAAAAAAATAGATTATAAAGATGAAGAAGATGAATTTGATTTAATTGCTTATAAAAACTATACCATAATAGAAGGAAAAGAATCTTGTGATGTAATGGATAGGGAAGATCTTGCATATATAGAAGATGAAGATGGATTAAATGAACTTTTAGAAGATAGGGATCTTTATAAAAGCAATTTTGAAGAAGAATTTCCTGGATTAATAGTTGTTAAAAAATCTAAATTTAAATAATAAATAAAGCTTTGCTAATTAGATTATTTATCTATATTAGCAAAGCTTTATTTTAATTTGAACTTAGAGGATTTGCATAAACTGCTTCTCTTAAATCTTCTTCATCAACATGCGTATATATTTCTGTTGTAGATATACTCTCATGACCTAATAAGTTTTGTATTGACCTTAAATCTACTTTACCGTATTTATACATTAAAGTTGCAGAGGTATGTCTTAACTTATGGGGGGTTAATATCCTATAATCTAGTCCAGCTTTTTCAACATGTTTTTTTACTAATCTTTCTACAGCTCTTTCACTAATTCTTCTTTTTTTAGAAGATATAAATAAAGCTTCTTTATGTTCCTCTGGAACTTCATTTAAAATAGCTTCTCTTATAGGCAGATATTCATCTAATGCCTTTATGCAAGGCTTATTCAAATATACAGTCCTTTCTTTATTTCCTTTACCTACTATTCTTAAAGTATCATCTTTTATTTTACATATATCTATATTACATAACTCTGAAAGCCTAAGTCCACAATTTAAAAAGAAAGTTATTATACAATAATCTCTTTCTTTATTTCTATCCTTACTATTTTTAACGACTTTAAGCAATTCCTTACTTTCATCTAAACTTAAATAAATAGGCTGCCTTTTTGGAATTTTGGGAAGCTCTAAATTTTCAGTAGGGTTCTCTTTTATAAGGGATTTAATATCATATAAGTACTTAAAAAATGATTTTAGGGCAGAGACTTTACGAGCTCTTGCATAATTACTATTATCTAAATAAAGTTCAGTAAAACTTATAAAATCAATCAAATTATCTAAGGTGATAATATTGATATGATCTATATTAATAACTGAAATATCAATATCCTCAAATTTAATTTCATTATTTTGATTATCCATTAATATAAATTTAAAAAATAAAGTTAAATCTGAACGATAACCCTTAATAGAATTAATAGAATGACCTTTTACTGAAAGAGAGTAGGTTAGAAAGTCTCTTAATAGTGAAGGAATATTTCCTATAAAAATTTCAGAATATTCTTTATTCATAAAAACCTCCCCTGTTTATTTTTTCGCAAAACGACGTTAAATTATTATTTCACGTCGTTTTCTTTGTATGCCCTTATATTATAAAATATATTATAAATCCATATCTGTCTAGATTATTTTAATATGCTTTATTACTAAGTATAATTAAGTATAGAAATAGTTCTGGTAAAATAAAAATTATTATAAAATATTTATAGAAAAAGCATAAAGGGATATATTGACTATATATAAAACCATATATAAATGAAAATCATCGTTTATATATGGTTTGTATTGGTTGAGTGTTCTATGACCTATGTTAATGGTATCTTAAAAGTCAGATTACTTATTAAACATTAATTTCAGATTTAACTCCAATAAGCTCAGAATTAGCTTCTAAAATTGGATCTACGAAGTTTTCTATAAATTCTACAACTTGATTTGGAGCTCTTCCTACAAACTTTTTAGGATCTATTATACTTAAAATCTCATCTTTTGACATCTTAAATGATGGATCTTCTATTATTCTTTTGATTAAGTCATTTTCGCGTCCGTATTCTTTAACTTCCTTTGCAGCTTCCATAGAATGAACTCTTATTTTTTCGTGAAGTTCTTGTCTGTCCCCTCCCCTTTTTACAGCTTCCATCATAATGTTTTCTGTAGCCATAAAAGGAAGTTCATTATTTACATGTGCTTCTATTACTTTAGGATAAACTACTAAGTTACTTGATACATTTAAATATAAATTTAATACACCATCTAAAGCTAAAAAAGCTTCTGGTACTGCAATTCTTTTATTAGCAGAATCATCTAAAGTTCTTTCAAACCATTGAGTTCCTGCAGTAATTGCAGGATTTAAAGAATCTATTATTATATATCTTGAAAGTGCTCCTATTCTTTCGCTTCTCATAGGGTTACGCTTATAAGCCATAGCAGAAGATCCAATTTGATTTTTTTCAAAAGGCTCTTCAACTTCCTTCATACTTTGAAGAAGTCTTAAATCATTACTAAATTTATAAGCACTTTGTGCTATTTCAGATAAAGTATTTAGTACTATAGAATCAACTTTTCTTGAATATGTTTGCCCAGTTACAGGATATGTATCTTTAAATCCCATTTTTTCAGCTACTATTTTATCTAAAGATTTTACCTTGGACTCATCTTCATTAAATAATTTCATAAAGCTTGCTTGAGTTCCAGTAGTCCCCTTTACTCCTCTTAGTTTTAGATTTGAAATTACAAATTCTAAATTTTCCAAATCTAAAAGAAGTTCTTCCATCCATAAAGTCGCTCTTTTGCCTACTGTAGTAAGTTGAGCTGGTTGGAAATGAGTAAAACCTAAGGTTGGTAAATCTTTATGTGTTAAAGAAAAATCTTTTAAAGATGCTAATATGTTTATTATTTTCTTTTTTATTAATATTAATGCTTCTTTCATAATAATAAGATCAGTATTATCACCTACATAACAAGATGTAGCTCCTAAGTGGATTATCCCTTTAGCTTTTTGGCATTGAAGTCCATAAGCGTAAACATGACTCATAACATCATGTCTTATTTCTTTTTCTTTTTTTTCTGCATCTTCAAAGTTTATATTATCAATATTAGCTTTTAGTTCTTCTATTTGGTCCTCTGTAATATTAAGACCAAGTTCTTTTTCTCCCTCAGCTAGGGCAACCCATAATCTTCTCCAAGTTTTAAATTTCATATCATCAGAAAAAATATAGGACATTTCAGGTGATGCATATCTTGAATTTAATGGTGAACTATATTTACTTCTCATAAATACCTCCATACGTACAAAATATTAATTTTTATATTATTTATTCATATTATAACATATAGTAATGTGATTTGTAATTGTTTCATTCGTGTTTTATAAAAAATTTACTATTTGTGTAATAATATTATGTTTTATAAAGTATATTTTTATTAAAAAGAAACACATTATTGGAGGGGTGAATATGTACAAGTTAAACAGTATAGATAAAATAGCTTTTATATTAGTTATAATAGGTTCTTTACTTTGGGGAATTTACGGAATCATAGGAATAAACATAATAGAAGTATTATTTAGAAATTCAATACCTTTTTTAGAGAGAACAATTTATATTCTAGTAGGTTTAAGTGGTATTGATTTGCTTTTATTTCTATTTAAGACAGTAAGAATTGATTAGAAACTTAAATAACTCCCTAAAATTTTGGGGAGTTACTTTTATTTAAAATTTAGGTTATAATCCATCTAATAAACTATTAAAAGCTTCAATGATATATTGAGATTAGTTTACGTTTTCTAATATGTATACTATATAAAGATGTATCTAAAAATAATATTAGCATATATTAAATTTATGTAAAAAAATATGTTTCAGGATCTATGCAATTTATGTAGATAATTTTTATGTTATAATAAATATAATAAACATTAAAAAGGATGGTCTTTAAGATGAATATAGCATTTTTTCTTACACCAAAAATTGAAGTTGTTTTTATAACTGAAGATCTTACTCTAGATAAAACACTAAATATTATGGAAAAAAATAAATACAGTGCAGTTCCAATAATTGATCAAAAGGGAAAGTATATAGGTACTTTAACTGAGGGTGATATTTTATGGTACATAGAAGATAAGCTTAAAAAAGAAGATTTTAATCTAGAAAATATAAAAAAAGTATCTATAAAAAAAGTTCCTAGAAAAGTTAAAAATTCTGCAGTTAGAATTAATTCTAATATTGAAAATCTTATCGGACTTGCTGTATCCCAAAATTTTGTTCCAGTGGTGGATGATGAAAATACTTTTATAGGAATAATAAAGAGAAGTGTAATAATAGACTATTGTTATGAAAAGTTAAAAGATAAAAAAATTATAATATAAAAAAAGGCTCGCACATTTGCGAGCTCTTTAATTTATATTCATGTATTATTTTGCCTTTATATCAGTCCAAATTCTATCATATTCTTTTACAAAATCCCCTAAATCAATAAATACCTCACCTTTCTTAACTACATCATCGCCTGGGTAAGCAGTAGGATTTTCCCTAACTTCTTTTGGTAGTAGTTCCTTAGATTTTTTATTAGGAGTTGAATAACCTATGTATTCAACATTTTTCTTTGAAGCTTCTGCGCTGGTCATAAAATTTATAAACATTTCTGCTTCTTTTTTTGCTTTACTTCCTTTAGGTATTACCATATTATCAAACCAAAGATTTGTACCTTCCTTTGGAATTACATATTTTAAATTTTTATTATTCTCCATCATGTACATAGCATCACCAGACCATACAACTGCTATGGCTGCCTCTTCTTCAATCATCTGATCTTTAACCTCATCTCCAGCATATGCATGTACTAGCGGCTTTTGCTTTATAAGCTCTTCCTTTGCTTTATTTAATTCATCTATATTTTTTGAGTTTAAAGAATATCCTAGTTTTTTTAGGGCAACACCTATAGAATCTCTTTGACTATCAAGCATTATAATTTGATCTTTATATTTAGGATTCCAAAGATCTTGCCAGCTAGTAATGTTGTCCTTTATGATCTTAGTGTTATATATAATTCCCACAGTCCCCCACATATATGGTACTGAATATTGATTTTTAGGGTCAAAAGCCAGATTTTTAAATTTTTCATCTATCTCATCATAATTTTTAACATTATTAAAATCTATTTTTTCAAGTAAACCTTCATTAACCATCTTTGTTATCATATAATCTGATGGTATTGCAACATCATACTGCCCCGGTGAATTTTTTACTTTTACATACATTTCCTCATTTGTAGCAAATTCATCATATACAACTTTAATATTATACTTTTCTTCAAATTCTTTTATTAAAGATTTATCAATGTAGTCACCCCAGTTGTAAACTTTAAGCTTTTCCTTACTACTTCCACAACCTACAGGGACTATTATTAAAGAAAACAGTACGAGTAAGCTCATAGTATAAGATATAATTTTTTTCATTACTTTTTTTCTCCTTTCAAGCTTCTTTTGTTTATTATTAGTAGCAAAACTAATACTGTTAAAAACATAATAGTTGATAGAGCATTGATTGTAGGGTTTATACCTTTTCTGGCCATGGAGTATATGTTAATTGAAAGGTTGGATACTCCTGAACCAGTATTAAAGAAACTTATTACGAAGTCATCTATAGACAAGGTAAAGGCTATTAATGCACCAGACACTATACCTTCCTTTATTTCTGGTAAAATTACTCTAGTTAAAGCATAGAAAGGTGTAGCCCCTAAATCTAAAGCTGCTTCTAATATATTTTTAGGTAATTGTCTTAATTTAGGTAACACAGCTAAAACCACATACGGGGTACAAAAACTGATATGTGCAAGTAGCATAGTTAAAAGTCCCTTGTTTATTCTCATCATATTAAATAAAAGCATTAGTCCTACTGCAGTTACTATATCAGGATTTAAAACAGGCAAATAATTTATATTAAGTAGAACCTTTTTCATACGAGATGAAGAATTATGTATACCTATGGCTGCAAAAGTTCCTAATACAGTAGAAATTAAGGCTGCAAGTATAGCAACTATAATTGTATAGTTTAAAGATTTTAATATTTGTGTATCATTTAAAAGCCCTATATACCATTTTAGTGTAAACCCATTCCAACGTACCCTGGATTTAGAATCGTTGAATGAAAATATTATTAAAACTATAATTGGAGCATAGAGAAAAAGATAAACGAGAAATACATATAATTTTTTTATAAAAGATTTTACCATAGTCCTCCACCTCCACTTTCCTCTTTATCATATTTAGACATAAAGCCCATAGAAATTAAAATAATTATCATCATTATAATAGAAACAGCAGAACCAAAGTTCCAATCTCCTACTGCAAGATATTGTTGTTCTATTAGGTTACCTACTAACATATATTGTCCTCCACCTAATAACCTTGAGATAACAAAGGTAGTTACAGCAGGCATAAATACCATGGTTATACCTGAAAAAACTCCTGGTAAGCTTAGAGGAAATATGACTTTAGTAAATACTGTATAATTATTTGCACCTAAATCTTTTGCAGCTTCTATAAGGTTTTTATCCATTTTATTCAAAACAGTGTATATAGGCAGTATCATAAATGGCAAAAAGTTATATACCATACCTAAGAGCACCGCACTATCGTTATATAGAAGATTTAATGGTTCAAAGCCTATAATTTTTAAAAATGAGTTTATAAAACCATTTTTACCTAGTATGGCCATCCAAGCATAGGTTCTTAGTAAGAAATTCATCCACATTGGAAGAACTAGAAGAAGTATTAAAATATTTTTATTCCTATGTTTTAATGTAGTTAACATATAAGCTAGTGGATAACCAACAATAAGACAAAGTACTGTTGATATAAATGCAAGCTTAATTGAACGAATCAATATATTTATGTATAGTGGGTCCAAAAACCTTTCGTAATGAACTAAGGTAAAAGAAAATCCTTCTGCCCCTTTATTAAAACTGAAGAATACTATAAGCAATAAAGGAAATAAAATGAAAATAATATTCCAAATTATATAAGGATAAGATGTATATTTCTTCATGACACTATACCTTCTTCCTCTTCCATTATGTGAATATCATCAGGATATATGTCCAATCCTACTTCATTTCCAACTTGTACATGCTTTGTATTATGTAAGAGCCAAGTCTCTCCATTAGTTCCTTTAACTAAAATTTCGTAGTGAACTCCTTTAAAAATTATAGATTGCACTATTCCTTGTAACATTCCATCCTTACTTTGTACTATTTTAATATCTTCAGGTCTTATGACTACTTGAACTTTATTATGTCCATTTGGTCTTTTATCTACACACTGAAAATCTACATTACAAAATCTCACCTTATAATCCTCTTTCATAAATCCATCTATTATATTTGATTCACCTATAAACTTAGCTACAAAGGCATTTTTAGGCTCATTATATATATCTTGTGGTGTTCCCATTTGCTGAATAAGGCCTTTATCCATAATTATTATTTTATCTGACATTGTAAGTGCTTCTTCTTGATCATGGGTTACATATATAAATGTAATACCTACCTCTTGTTGCATATGTTTTAATTCTATTTGCATCTCTTTTCGTAATTTTAAATCTAAAGCTCCTAGAGGTTCATCTAAAAGTAAAACCTTAGGTTTGTTAACTAATGCCCTAGCTATTGCTATTCTTTGCTGTTGACCACCACTTAAAGAAGTTACACTTCTCTTTTCATATCCTTCTAGATTAACAAGTTTTAGCATTTTTTTTATTCGTTCTTCTATTTCATTTTTAGGTAGTTTTTTTATTTTAAGTCCAAATGCAATGTTATCGTATACATTCATATGAGGGAATAGTGCATATTTTTGAAATACAGTATTTATCTGTCTTTCATATGGTGGAATATTATTAATTTCTTTTCCCTCAAATACAATTTTACCTGAGGAAGGCTTATCAAAACCACCTATTAATCTAAGTGTAGTAGTCTTACCACAGCCACTTGGACCTAATAAGGTTAAAAATTCATTTTTCTTAACATTAAAGCTAATATTTTTTAAAATTTCTGTATCATCATAGCTTTTACAAATATCAACAATCTCAATTATATTTTCATCCATTTGCCTCACCCCTGTTATTTTATTTAAAGCATTTTATTTTATAGTAAACCAACTCCTATTTTATAAAAAAAAAACTAAAAATTCAATGATTCTTTCAAATCTTTTTAAATTTTATGCTTATAATGTGTTTTTTATTATAATTTAAGATTATCATAAGTTTATTTGAGTTTCCTTTTTAATCCTTAATAATAGTATGTATAATGTAATTTTTTTTATAATACATTGATTAAATTACATATATTTGCTAATATAAATTTGAATATATAGAAATGAGGTGTTTTATATGGCAAGTACTTATTCGTTTGATATAGTTTCAGAAGTGGACCTTCAAGAGGTTGATAACGCTATTAACCAAGCTGTAAGAGAACTAAGTAATAGATATGACTTTAAAGGGTGTATAGCAGAGATTGAAAGAAATGATGAAGAAGTAAAAATTAATGCACAAGATGAGTATAAGTTAAATGCAATGAAAGAAATACTAAATGGTAAACTAATAAAACGTGGTATCTCAATAAAAGCTTTAGACTTTGGAAAGTTAGAACATGCATCTATGGGTACTATAAGACAAATAGGTAAAATTGTAAAGGGAATTTCAAAAGATAAAGCTAAACTTATTTCTGCTGATATTAAAAGCAGTAAAATTAAAGTTCAATCTCAAATACTAGATAACCAAATTAGGGTTTCAAGTAAGGATAAAGATTCTCTTCAGCAAGTAATGGCTATGCTAAAAGATAAAGATTATGGTATAGCGCTTCAATTTACTAACTATAGATAATAAAAATAAGTATTCACATAATGTGAATACTTACTTTTATTTATCAAATAATCCACCAGACTTCTTGCTTATTTTAGCCCCCATTACATGCCCAATGGATTTATCCGGTCTCAACTTTTCGTTGTTGGTACCTTTATTTTTCTTTTCTTCAATTAATTGTTTCATTCTTTCAATCGCTTTTTTATCCATAGAAAAACTCCTTATTATATTTTCAAATATTATTGTACGAGTTTTTATCTATTTTAGTCAAGTATTATTATTCTAGTATATCTACTTTCTTACCATCTAATGCTTTGTTTGTATTTCTAATTGCACACATTTTTCCGCACATAGTACATGTATCTTTATGTTCTGGCATTGATTCCTCTCTATATTTTCTAGCTTTTTTAGGATCTATGGCTAAACCAAATTGCGACTCCCAATCAAGATTTTTTCTAGCCATGCCCATTTTATTATCCCAATCTCTAGCATTTTTAACACCCTTAGCTATATCTCCTGCATGAGCAGCTATTTTAGCAGCTATAATTCCTTCTATCATATCTTCTAAAGTTGGAAGTCTTAGATGTTCAGCAGGAGTCACATAACATAAGAAGTCAGCACCATGTGAAGCTGCAACTGCTCCCCCAATGGCACTAGTTATATGATCATATCCAGGAGCTATATCTGTAACTATAGGACCTAAAACATAAAATGGTGCATTAAAACAGAATTTTTTTTCTAAGGCTACGTTGGTTTCTATTTCATTTAGTGGAACATGTCCTGGACCTTCAACCATAACTTGAACATTTTTTTCTCTGGCTCTTTTTACAAGCTCTCCTAATACCATTAACTCTTCTATTTGAAGATGATCTGTAGCATCATCAATACAACCTGGTCTACAAGCATCACCTAGACTAATAGTTACATCATGTTTATAACATATATCTAGAACTTTATCATAATATTCATAAAGTGGATTTTCAGCATTATGATGGCTCATCCATGCAAATATTAGAGACCCTCCTCTGGAAACTAAATTTAAAGTTCTAGGAAACTTTTTTAAAGTACTTAAGGCTTTTTTAGTTATACCTGCATGAAGTGTTACGAAATCTACACCATCTTCAGCATGAGCTTCTATAACTTCTAATAGATTTTCTAAAGAAAGTTCATTTAGTTCTTTATTATGATATCCTAAGGCATCATACATAGGTACTGTACCTATCATAACAGGAGATTCTTTTATTAGTTTTCTTCTAAAGCCTTTAGTGTCCCCATAACAACTTAAATCCATTATAGCTTCAGCTTTCATTTCTATAGCTTTTTGTACTTTTTTCATTTCCATATCTATGTTATAACAATCTTTAGAAATTCCAAGGTTTACATTTATTTTTGTAGCAAGCCCTTCCCCTATTCCATATGGATGAATATTTTTATGATTCTTATTACATGGTATTACTATACTACCTTCTTTTACTTTTAAAAGTAGTTCATTAATATCCATATGTTCTTCTTTAGCCACTACTTCCATTTCCTTAGTTATTATGCCTTTTTTAGCTGCCTCTAATTGAGTTGAATAATTCATATATTTTCCCCCTTAAAAAAATAAAGAGCCTTATAAAAAGGCCCTCATTAATAGTATTATAAATAAAAATACACTTAGTAATTTTATTTTAAGACTTCCCTGCGTTAGTATTATCTAAATCAGGTTATGAGGGTCTGAAATAACATTTCACTCTCAGCCTATTATATAAGCTCCCCTAGTAAATATTAAATTTTCAGTTTAATTCTATCACAAATTCATAGTTATATCAATTTTAAATAATATTTTCTTAATAACTAACTTATTAAGAGAATTTGTAACTATATTTATAGTAGTTGTTTGAAATGCAGGTATATATATATTATAATAAAAATAGAAATTATATAGTTAAAATTAAAAATTTGTATTGTAATATTTTGTGAGGTGATTTTAAGTGAATAATATTGTTATTATAGGAAACGGTTGTGCTGGATATAATGCTGCAAAAGCAATAAGAGATAAAGATAAAAATTCAAAAGTCATACTAATATCCGAGGAAAAATCAATCACATACTATAGACCTTTACTTTCTGAGTATCTAAATAATGAACCAAAAGAAAATATATTTTATCTTTCAAAAGAAGAATGGTATGGGGAAAATAATATAGATCTAAAATTAGGTGTTACTGTTGATAAGATAGATACCTTCCAAAAAAAAGTTTACATTAATAGCTCATATATAGATTATGATAAACTAATTTTAGCTAATGGTAGCTCAAATATAATCCCTACTATTAAAGGGCATGACAAGGAAGGAGTCTTTACTTTAAAGGACATAGAAGACTTAAATAATATAAAGTCTTGGATGAAAAGTTCAAGAAAAGTTGCTATAATTGGTGGAGGACTTTTAGGACTTGAAGCTGCTTTTCATATGAAATTGTATGGTTTGGATGTTGTTGTTATTGAAGCTGCACCAAATCTTATGAATAAACAATTAGATCCAGAAGCTGCTCAAATTTTAAAGGAATCTTTTGAAGATAGTGGTATTGAGGTATATACATCTGCTATGTTAGAAGAAATAAAAGGCATTAATAAAGTATCTAGTATTAAACTTTCAAAAAATATTGTTTTAGATGTAGATATGGTTTTATTTTCTATTGGCATAAAACCAAACACTAGTTTAGTACAAAATACCGGTATAAATGTGAATAGAGGTATAGTTGTAAACGATAAAATGGAAACTAACGTAGCTAATGTTTATGCCTGTGGTGATATTTGTGAGTTTAATGGTAGAGTTTATGGAAACTGGCCTGCATCTATTTTAATGGGAAAAGTGGCAGGACTTAATTCTATAGGTGAAGATATGAAATTTGAAGGATACAGAGATGCCATAAACTTTACTGGAGCTAATCTTAAAATTTTTAGCATGGGTTCTATTTTTTATGACAACACTATATCCATGCAGTTTTTAGATAAGAGTAAAAAAATATATAAGAAAATATTCTTTAAGGATAATGTTTTTGTAGGTGCAATATTAATTGGAGATGTTTCATCTGGTATGAAATTATTAAAAGGTTTAAATAAAATAACTTTGGAAGAATTTTTAAAAGAATATAAGGGATATGTGTAAAGGTATAAATAAAAAAAGCGGATTATCCGCTTTTTTTATTTATATATATTTTCTTATAATATCTACATTCCAATTACAAAATTCTTCTAAGCTAAACTCTTCATATCCTCTTACATAAGTGCAAATGTTATCTCCTATAGGAGCTACCCATTTGTCATAATCTATTCCCTTCATACCATTAATTATTCCTATTACACTAGCTATTTGAGCAGCATTACAATCAACATCTTGGCCTTCCATGCATACTATATTCATAGTTTTTTCAAAGTCACTTTCCCCAAACCAAAGAGCTATAACTTCTGCTGCAGCATTTGGATATGCATGAATCCAGTTATAAGTTTTATATTTCTCTTCGCAAATATCCCAACAGTGCTCCCAAGAAGAATTTTCTTTACATAAGTTTAGTGCATGAGATACTACAGCATAATATTCACTGTATTTAGGAATCATATTTACACTAAGTTCTAAAATTTTTCTTATATCTGATTCAACAAAAGCAAGAGAAGCCATTACTGCATTAAATACTTCTCCTAAAACTCCGTTGTTATGATGAGATACTTCTCCATCATAATAAGCTAATTTTGAAGCAGTATATGGATCACCAGGTGCAACTATGCCGCATACAACACCTCTCATTTGAGCTCCAATCCACTCTCTATATGGATTATTTAAATATCCACTTTCAGGTGGAAATATTCCAAGTCTTATATTTCTAAGTGCAATATCTTCAGCAGACCAACCAGCTGGAATTAATCCTATCCATTCTTTAGCTATATCTTTTGAAGTAACATTATAACCTTTTTTATCAAAGGCCTTTAAAAAGGCTATTTCATAAGTAATGTCGTCATTAAATGTGTTTGGAGTTCGTACATAATCTGTTATCTCTCCAAACTTATCTTTTAATTGTTTAGAAGTATAGCCTTCTAAGGCTGTTCCTAAAGCACCACCGCATATTTGATAAACCCATGAGGCCTTAATTTTATCATAGAAATCTTCCTTCATCTCATACTTATCATATTTAGGAAAGTTTATTTGAGAACTATATTCTTCAAAGTTATTATAGATTTTATACTTCCAATAAGGATGATCTTCATCTTTTTCTGCATTATTAAGCTCATAAAAGATGGAAGCAGTTAACTGATGTAATGTATACATATCATTATTTTTAAGAGCTTCTAAGCCTTTTTCAAAAAGTTCTTCAGCTTTTTCAACCTTGTATCCCATGTTCTCCATAGATTGAATAGCACCAATTAAAACCTTTTCCGGTGCGTAAGAACCTGGAACATGGCTATTCCAAAATAAATTAATTTTATCATCCTCATCTTGTAAAACCTTTTTATATGCTCCCCATGTTTGTTCCTCTTCTTTTAATACTTTTGGAACCGCATTTCTTCTTAGGTCTAGTTCAAATTCCCATGCCTTCATTTGTATATTCCTCCCTTAGTCTATAGTTTTAACAACCTCTATTCCATTTGAAATCATACTATTTAAAAAGAATAAATTAACAACATCTGAATTATGACCTTCTGCATCGAAAGTATCTACCATGTTTATAGGTACTATTACTTTCGAATTTCTATTTTTTTCATTGAAAAATGTTTTTAAAGTTAAAGCAAATTGATAGATGCATATATCTGTGCAACCACCTACAACTACATAATTTGTAAATTCCTTTTCTTCTCCGAATTTTTCCTTTAATACTTCATAAGGATTATAAGCTAAAAATCCATTAGTTGAATTCTTAGGTATTTCTATAATAGAATCTACTATTTTAAGTTCATTAACTAATTCACTTTCTTTTGTATCAATGACACAATGTTCTGGATAAGCTATAAATTCTAGAGAATCACGAGGATGGCAATCTTTATAAGAAATTATTGGCATATTTTTTTCTTTAAACTTCTGTGCAGTAGCTTTTATTGTAGGTATAAGGTTTTCCATGTTTTTAGAATATAAATTTCCACCTTTTGCAAATCCATTAATCATATCAATTATTATCAAAGCTGTATCTTCTGGTAGAGAATCTAAAGACATGGTTTTACTATAGGAATTTTCTATGGTGCCTATTATCCCATTAAATTCTTTTTCTAATTTCTCAAAGGAAAACTTACTTCCATCAAATATCATAAATTAACCCCCTTATCAAATTATACTTTGATTATAAGTTTCTATTTCTATATTGTCAATTTTAGCATTAATATCTTCAATTGTTCTCTATTTTTTTCAAGTATTCCAAAGTTTCTTCCCTTCTTTTATCAAGTATTTTTATATCCTTTAGATTAGTTATATTTAAATCCTTATAGTCCTTTTTATCTTTGAGAGGTATTAGGTGCAACTTATTATTTGTTTTGTACATACTAAGAGGGATATAGGTTACATTATGAATTTTATAAGTGTTTTTATCTTTTTCAAGTACTAATTTAATTAAATAATTCATTTCATAATTTTTAGAATCCTGTATATTATTAAAAGATAAAAAATTTGAGGCATTGTTTATTATAGGGATATTATCTTCCTTTAATAAATTAATTATAGTTTTTTCTTCATCATAGACTAAAATTAGGTTGCTTCCTCTTTCTTTTAAATTTGATATTATTTTATCTAGCTCTTCATTACTAGCTTCATTCTTATTTATTATGGTTATTATGAAATCTACTCCTTCATTTTTTAAATTTTCCATATGCCCCTCTACTTTAAAAAAGGTCTCTTCCATATTCTCTGTATTTAAACTACATATATGATTATACATAGAGTTCTTAGACTGATTATTAATAAGATTATAACTAATAATCCCTATTTTATTTTCATTTTTATTAAGAATCTTATAGTCTTTTTCTGCAAGATTATCTTTTAATCCAAGTACATTTAAATTATTATTTTTTAATACATTAAAAGTTTCAAAAAAACCCTTACTACTATGGCACAGTAAGTTTTTAGAGCCTGTATTTATTATATCTACTTTAAGGGACTTTAAGGCTTCACTAAATTGTTCATGTGATTTTTTTTGATTTAATATGGTATTTAAATTTAAAAAAAGTACGGAATCATCTATGGTATCTTTCATATAATAAAATAAATCATTATACGTTTCTTTTGAATTTATAAATATATTATCCATATCATCTATAGAAGTTATACTTCCTCCAATTAATAAAGTTATGTCCTTATTTTCTTTTTTAGAAAGTTTATATTCCTTTTCGTACTTATTATTTTTATTATTACTTGCAGTAGCATATATTGTATTTGATTTAGATTTTAAACTTTTATCAAAATTTTTAGCATCAGATTTAAGAAAACTTAATATTAAAGTAGAAAATAAAAATAAAACAAACAGAACTTTTAAAAGGTTTCTTTTCTTCTTTTTTTTCATGTATTTACCTCCATTATTAACATATATTGTAGTATAACATATTTTACAATATATGTAAAACAAATATGTCTTTTCTTTTACTTAAAAAATCATATACCTAACTTTTAAAATTACCTTGACATATTTTTAAATTGCATGTAAAATAAAATTCAAATTTATATACAAAGACTATGATGAGAAGAGTAAATATAAATTAAAATTTCAGCGAGCCAATGGTGGTGTAAGATTGGTATTAATATTTATATTGAAGAACATCTCGGAGTTTCTAACCGAACTTTTACAAATAGTAGGCTTAGACGAAATCCTATCGTTAACATGAGGAAAAGTATTAAATAATAATATTATTTTGTACTGTTAAAGTGAGTCAATTTGACTAATCAGGGTGGTACCGCGAATTATAACCTTCGTCCCTTTATGGGATGGGGGTTTTTTTATTTTTATTTATACTAAGGAGGAAATAATGCTATGGTAGATTTTAAAAAACTTAGCTTAAAAGAAAAAAATTCAAAAATTAAAGAGACAGAAATACATATAAAAAATATAAAGGATTTTTTTGAAAGTAATTTATCTAAAGAATTAAACTTAATTAGAGTATCAGCGCCACTATTTGTAAAAACCAATAGTGGAATTAATGATAATTTAAGTGGTTCGGAAAGGCCAGTTGCTTTTGATACTAAGTCATTAGACTCAGAACTTCAAATAGTTCAATCTCTGGCAAAATGGAAAAGAATAGCATTGGGGTATTACGGTTTTAATCCAGGTGAAGGCCTTTATACAGATATGAATGCTATACGAAGAGATGAAGATTTAGATAATTTACATTCTATATATGTGGATCAATGGGACTGGGAAAAAATAATTTTAGAAGAGGAAAGAACCCTAGATACTTTAAAAAATACAGTTAATTCTATATACAAAGTTTTTAAGTGTACTGAAGAATATGTAAGTAGCTTTATAAAAGATTATGAAAAAATACTTCCTGACGATATTTATTTTATAAGTTCTCAGGAATTAGAAGATCTTTATCCTAATATGAGTTCTAAGGAGAGAGAAAATACTATTGCAAAAGAAAAAAAAGCAGTATTTATTATAGGAATTGGAGATTTACTAAACAGTGGTGAGAAACATGACCATCGTTCTCCTGATTATGATGATTGGAATTTAAACGGTGATATATTATTTTGGTATTCTCCTTTAAACTGTGCCCTTGAGCTTTCTTCTATGGGTATTAGGGTAAATAAAGCATCACTATTAGATCAGTTAGAAAAATCTAATACTTTAGAAAGAAAAGAATTACCTTATCATAAATCTTTAATTAATAATGAACTACCTTTTACTATAGGTGGAGGTATAGGACAATCAAGGATATGTATGTACTTTTTAAGAAAGTTACATATAGGTGAGGTTCAATCTTCGGTTTGGAGTGAGGATATTTTAATGGAATGTACTGAAAAGAGTATAAATTTACTTTAAATCTTAAAAGAAGTAGGTATATCCTACTTCTTTTAAGATTATTTAATAATAATTATGTTCATAGCATATGTAAAAATATAATTATTTAATATATATATTTTAACACTAGTGTTTAATTTTTAGAAAATATTTTCATTGACATTTGTATTATAATCATTCTTTATAGTAAAATTCTTAAATTAAGCTAATATAGAATAATATTCCTATAACAAAGGGCAGACTTGCCCGCATAGTGATAGCTTGTATGGAAGTATATGGTTTTATAGTTGCAGTTAGCCACCTAACCACTTCTCCCAAGAAAACAAGATATTATCTATTAATTTTGTAATTGAATGTTTTATTAATCTCTTTATTTTTAATAAGCCGTAGGCTGTTTTGGCTACGTCTTGTATTAGTTTTATTATAATGAATGTTATTATTGCCGAAACAATTTGCATCATAACTGCATTAAGGCTATGTCCTATGAATCTTTTAATTTTTAAATTTTGCTTAATCCATTTGAAGAATAGCTCGATATCCCAACGTTTTTTATATAACCATGCTATATCTTCACTAGTATATTGTAATATGTTAGTTACAAAGGTTAGTATTTGACCTTCAGAATCAACTACAGTGATAACCCTATACTGATTTTTTGTCATATTAATATCTTCTGTACCAAGATAGCAAATAATATCTTCAATGATATTTATAGAATCATCTAGTAGAGTAACGTCAGAGTAAGTTATTTCAAGCTTACTTACTTCAGTTATAGCAGCATTATCTTTTAATCGGGTAATAAAGCGTATTCCTTTATTGCTAAACTCATCAAACTTTTTATAGTCAACATAGCCTTTGTCAAAGACATATATACAGTTGTTTTCTGTAATAAGTTCTTTCATCTTAGTTCTATCATGTGGTTTAGCATTAGACACAATTATAAGCTCAGGAACTCCTTTGCTTAAGTTGAATTTTGTATGAAGCTTTATTCCTGCTTTTGTAGAGCGAAATTCTGCCCACTGAAAATAAGTCTTGGCCATACTTATAGTTGAAGAATCTATTAGTTTTATGGTTCCAAACTTTTTAAGTTTCTCATTTACAGGTAATTGTTTTAAAGCAGTATCAATTAGTTCGTTTAATATTGGAATGTAAACATTATAATCCATATAGTTATTATAATTAGACAACGTTCCCAAGCTAACGCTTTTTATTGACTCCTTTAGCTTAGAATCAGATTGCATAAAATCATCAACATCCCTTAAGCTATCTAGCTTCGCTAAATGAAAGTAAAGGTGAGTTTTCAAATGATTTGATGCTATATTATAGTCAACATCTAACTTATACGTAGATTTTTTCAAAGTGTTCCAGTTAACAATATCTAATAATTTTTCAAAAATAGTGATATAATTATTCATAGATAGTCAGCAACTCCTTTGCGATATGATTGTGGTAATTATATTAAAGCAAAGGTGCTGACTATTTTCATTTATATATTGCTGGTACACATAGAAATTTATTACAAGTTATTATTGTCAATAGGATTTTCAATCCATTAATTAAACACTAGTGATATTTTAACTATTAAATCTTTCTTTAACTAATTTTATTAAGATTTCTTTATTATTTAGAGACGGATTTTCTATGGTGAAATCTAGTAAATATTCAAGTATATCTTTAATGATTTTTCCTTGTTTAAATCCTAAAACAATTAGATCCTTACCATTTATAGCTAAGTCTTTTATATTTATTGGTATTTTATTTTCTTCTATGATTTTATAATAGTTTTTTATATTATTAGCTTTAATCCTAAGGCCCATGTCCCCTATTTCTTCACTATAAAGAGATAATATATTTATATATGGACATATATTATTTTGTTTAATTCTATTTATAAAATCTTTCATTTCAATTAGATTATTTATATCTGGTATATAATATAAAGCGGTTATAATAGAATTTATAGCTGTTATAGTAAGTTTATCATATTTAAGAAGTTTTAAGATCTGAGAAGATTTTATAGGTGTTTTTTCTTCTAATATATATTTTAAAAGAAAAAAGTAAAAAAAACATAATCGTCCTATACCTTCACAGCATAACTTAGTATAAACTTCATCTAAAATATTAAGGTACTCTAAATGTTTGCTTTTATCAATACTTTTATCCGGTACATCTAGTATTTCATATATTAATTCTGTAGAAATAAGTTCTCTTATACCCATACAAGGATTTTTAGAAGATAAAATTTTATTTATTTCTACATTAATTCTTTCGTAACTTATATTTCTTATTAAAGATTTATTTTTTAATATGCTATTTTCAACATTTTTGTCCATTTTAAAATTTAATTTACTACTAAATCTTATTGCCCTAAGCATTCTAAGAGCATCTTCATTAAATCTTTCGGAAGGTTCTCCAACAGTTCTAATTATATTGTTGCTTAAATCCATTGTTCCATTAAAAAAATCTAGAACTCCTGTTTTTACATTGTATGCCATAGCATTAATTGTTAAATCTCTTCTTCTTAAATCTTCATAGATTTGTTTAGTAAAATATACCGTGCTAGGTCTTCTATTATCCAAGTAATCCTTTTCAATCCTATAGGTAGTTATTTCATAATTATTTTGCTCTATATTTACAATTATTGTTCCAAAATTTTTACCTACATCAAGGGTTTTGTGCCCTTTATCTCCAAAAATTTTCACGATGTTTTCTGGAGTAGCGTTTGTTGCAATATCATAATCCTTAGGAATTTGACCTAAAAGACTATCTCTTATAGCTCCTCCAACTACAAAAGCTTCAAAGCCATAGGATTCTAAAGAAGAAATGATATATTTCACGGTTTTAGGCAAAATAATATTATGTTTAGTTATATTCATATAATCACCCTATTATTTATTTGAAATTTAAATTTATATTATATATAATTGGTATTACCTTATAAATAATTGCCTTGGAAATATATGTTTTTAAGTTAAATACTTACTATAATAAATTTAAAGGAGTTGGTTCATAATGTCAAGTTCAATTGCAGCATTTTTTGATATTGATGGAACTTTATACAGAGAAGGATTAATAACAGAAGTTTTTAAAAAACTTATAAAGAGTGAAATTATAGAGAATTCCAGATGGTATAATGAAGTACGCCCATATTATATTAAGTGGGATCGTAGACAAGGAAACTATGATAATTATCTACTAAAAATGGCTGATATATATACTGAAGCTATTAAAGGATTGCATAAATCTCAAATAGATTTTATTGCTGAATTAGTAATTAAACAAAAAGGTGATAGGGTTTATACTTATACTAGAGATAGGCTAAAATATCATAAAGAAAACGGTCACTTAGTTATAGCTATTTCTGGAAGTCCTATAGAGCTTGTAAGAAATATGACTGAAAAATATGGATTTAATGATTATATAGGATCTATATATGAAATGGATGAAAATAATAAGTATACAGGTGAAATTAAACCTATGTGGGATAGTGAAAGTAAAGAAAGGGCAATATCATATTTTTGTGATAAGTATAATATTGATTTATCTAAAAGTTTTGCTTATGGTGATACTTCAGGAGATTTTACTATGCTTAGTTCTGTTGGAAATCCTGTTACTATAAATCCTACTAAAGAACTTTTAACAAAGGTAATGGAACGTAATGAAGTGAAAGAAAAAATTAAGATTATAGTTGAAAGAAAAGATGTTGTATATAGATTAAGTCCTGAAAATATAGAATTTTAAAAAGACAGCCAAATTGGCTGTCTTTTATATATTAATAAATACCTTGAGCATACATAGCTTCTGCTACTTTAACAAATCCTGCTATATTAGCACCAGCAACTAAGTTATATCCAAATCCATAAGTTTCAGCTGCTTTCATAGCATTATTATGGATGTCTTTCATAATTTGATGTAATTTAGTATCAACTTCTTCAGCTGTCCAAGCAAGTCTCATGCTGTTTTGTGCCATTTCAAGTGCTGATACTGCAACTCCTCCAGCATTAGCTGCTTTTGCAGGTCCAACTATTAAGCCTTTCTCTAAGAAATACTTAAGAGCATCATTTGTACATGGCATATTAGCAGCTTCACATACAAATTTAACACCATTATCAACGATTTGTTTTGCATGTTCTAAATGTATATCATTTTGAGTAGCACATGGAATTATAATATCTGCTTTAGTTCCCCATGGCTTTTCACCAGGGAAGAATTGTGCACCGAACTTATCAGCATAATCTTGAGCTTTATCTCTTCCAGAGTTTCTCATTTCTAATAAGAAGTTAATCTTTTCTTCAGTTATAACTCCTTCTTCATCATAAACATATCCGTCTGGACCAGATATTGTTATAACCTTACCACCAAGTTCAGCTACTTTTTTACAAACTCCCCATGCAACTTGACCAAATCCAGAAATAGCTACTGTTTTTCCTTTTATATCTGTTCCATTATGTTTTAACATTTCTTGACAGAAATAAGTAACACCAGCTCCAGTTGCTTCAGGTCTGCCTATACAACCACCGAAAGATAAACCTTTACCAGTTAAAACTCCATTTTCAAATGATCCTTTAATTCTTCTATAATAACCATATAGATAAGCTACTTCTCTTGCGCCAACTCCAAGGTCTCCTGCTGGAACGTCTACATCAGGACCTATATGTCTATATAATTCTGTCATAAAGCTTTCACAGAACCTTCTAATTTCTCCATCAGACTTTCCTCTTGGATCAAAGTCTGAACCACCTTTTCCTCCTCCAATTGGAAGACCAGTTAATGAATTTTTAAGTATTTGTTCAAATCCTAAGAATTTTATAATACCTAAGTATACAGATGGATGGAATCTTAATCCCCCTTTATAAGGTCCTATACATCCGTTAAATTGAACTCTAAATCCACGATTTACATGAACATTTCCTGCATCGTCAACCCATGGCACTTTAAACATGATTTGTCTTTCAGGCTCGCAGAATCTTTCTAATAAATTTGATTCAATATATTCTGGATGTTTTTCTAAAACAGGAGTTAAAGATGTTAAAACTTCCTCTACTGCTTGAATAAATTCTGGTTCCCCTGCATTTCTCTTCTTTACATTTTCAATTGCTTGATCAATGTAAGCTTTTGGATCTAAATTCCCCTTTGTCATAATAAAACCTCCTAAAATATGAAAATTTTTTTTCATTTATTATAAAGTTTGAATTAATAACTGCTTTTATATTATATATTCTATACATATAATAAATATCCTTCTAATCATACAAAATATTTTGAATAATATAACCTTTATATAAAACTTTAAAATAATTAGAGTATACAATTTAAAGAATATAAGGTTAGGTTATAGTTCAGTTTTTTTATCCTTATACGAATAAACTCCGTATTCTTCCCATATATTTTCTAAATTCATAAATGTATTTGAAATATTTTCTTTTTCTCTAAGTCCTACAGCAATAATCAAAGCATTAATTACACTAAGAGGTGCAACTAATGAGTCTACAAAAGATGCCATATTACTTTGAGCAATTAATGTTAAATCTGCTTTTGTTGCCAGTGGTGAAAGTAAGCTATCTGTTATAGCTACTACATTAGCCTTTCTACTATGGGCAAAGTTTAAAGCTTCAATAGTTCTACTAGCATATCTTGGGAACCCTATACCGATAACTACATCTTCCTCTGAAACATTTAGCATTTGTTCAAATATATCACTAACTCCATAAGCAACAATTCTAACATTATCTAAAATTAAGTTTAAGTAGAAACCTAAAAATTCAGCTATTGCACTAGAACTTCTAAGTCCTATTATATATATTGTTTTTGCTTTAAACAATGAATCAACTACAGTATCAAAGGTTTTATGATTAATTTTTTCTAAAGTAGCTCTAATATTTTCCATATCAGATTTTAACACACCTTTTAAGGCATTTTCCTCAGTTATATAATCATTTGAAAGTTCTATTCTTTGTACTGTTGTTAATTTATTTTTAATCATTTCTTGTAATGCTTTTTGAAGTTTTGGATATCCACTAAACCCTAATTCATTAGCAAATCTAACTACAGTAGATTCACTAACACCTACACTGGTTCCAAGCTTTGCAGCAGTCATAAAAGCAGCTTTGTCATAATGTTTTAATATGTATTCTGCTATTAACTTTTGACCCTTGCTTAGTCTTGGAAATTTAATTTGTATTATTCTCATTAAATCTTTATTTTGTTCCATATAAACTACCCCTTTTTTATACTTCGCAATAAATACTTCAATTTTAAAAAAAATGAAATATTATCTTCATTTTATCATTATTTGAAACTTATATCAATATAAATTTCATATTACTTCTTTTCTATTACTATTAAAGAAGGAGAGATACTATTTCTATTGATAACTTTATGTACTACTACAGCATATTTTGATTTGTCTAAAAATTTTAAAAAAGGCAACAGACTTTCGGCCTCTTTCTTTCCTTCTTCATGTCCTATATATAGACAAATAGTTATAATGCCATTATTACTTAACTTTTTCAAGGAAGATTTAATACTATTTAAACTAGAGTTGGCTTTGGTTGTTATTTCTTTATTTCCACCGGGTAGAAAACCTAGGTTATACATGAAACAATCTATATGTTCATTTTCTATATATTTTTCTATTTCTTCATGGGAATCATGTATTAATACTACATTAGTTGGTTTATTTTTTTCAAAGTTTCTAATTGCTATTTCTTGTATATCAAAAGAATAAACTTTATTGAAATATTTTGATAAAAATTCTGTGTCATGTCCGTTTCCCAAGGTACAATCTACCGCAGTATTAAATTTACCACAATAATTTTTAATTATGTCTTGAGCCATTAAACTTACATCTTTTGCATAAGAAAACATTATATCACCGCCTATAAATTTCTAATATATTTAAGTTCATCTAAAGTTAACTCTTTATACTCTCCTAGGTTTAAATTACCTAAAGTAATCTCGCCAATAGATACTCTTTTTAACTCTATTACAGGGTGATTAATTTTTTCACACATTCTTCTTACTTGCCTATTCTTGCCTTCATGAATTTTAATTTCTAATATGGAGTTTTCCCCTTCTTTTTTTATAACTTTAACATTACTTTTGGCCGTAATATATCCACCTATATCTACGCCATTTTGGAAAATTTCTATTTCTTCTCTTGTCAAAGTCCCTCTTACCTTAGCTATATAAGTTTTTTCTACTTCTTTTCTTGGATGAATTATTTTATTATATATGTCTCCGTCATTTGTTAAAAGCAGTAATCCTGAAGTCATATAATCCAATCTGCCAATAGGATATATCCTTTCCTTAACATCTATAAGATCTAATACAGTATTTCTGTTTCTTTCATCTTTTGCTGTAGTAATATACTTTACAGGCTTATTTAGTTTTATATATATTTTATTCTCTTCTATTTTTATTATTTTGTCATCAACTTCTACAATATTTTTAGTAGGGTCAATTTTAGTTCCAAGTTCTCTTTGAACTTTTTTATCTACCTTAACCCTACCTTTCATAATAATTTCTTCGCATTTTCTTCTAGATGCTACACCACATCTTGCCATATACTTTTGTAATCTTTCCAATAAAATCACCTATTTCTTATTTTTTAAGTACAAATATTATAATACAATAAAATCAAAAAAACATGAAGGTTAATCTTCATGTTTTAAAATATTTATCTCATGACTACTAAATTTAATACTGCCATTTTTTAAAGTAGAAGTATTAAGCTGAGTAGGTCTATGGATAAGGATTTCTAAGTTTCAATGAAAGTGAAAAACTTTCTGTGAAGCCTAGAAATCTGTTTATACCTAATTATTTAGTTTGAATAATAAACTTAATAGCTGTCCTTTCTTCCCCGTCTATTTCTATATCTGTGAAAGCAGGTACACAAACAAGATCCATACCACTAGGGGCTACGAAACCTCTTGCTATAGCTATTGCTTTAACTGCTTGATTAATCGCACCTGCACCGATAGCTTGAATTTCTGCTATCTTGCTTTCCCTTATAACACCAGCTAAAGCACCTGCAACAGAATTAGGATTTGATTTTGCTGAAACTTTTAATACCTCCATAGTATACCTCCTAATAATTCATAAGTATAGATAAGATTCTTAGTTTCAGTCTGAGATTTACTCCATCTGAAGCTTAGAAACCATTATCCAGGTCGCAAACCCTATAAAATAATTATTATACTTTACTAATCTTAAAGGGAATAGACATTGGATAAAAATTTATCATCTTTTAATAATATTCTACAAATAGTAAAAAAATCCTTTTATTTTGATTTTAAAAACATTCAAATTAAAAGGATTTTTACAAAGTTAATATTTTATTTACAATTAGATTTATTTAGCATATTCTACAGCTCTTGTCTCTCTTATTACATTGACTTTAATTTGTCCTGGATATTCTATTTCATTTTCAATTCTCTTTATTATACTTCTAGCCATTTCTACAGCTGTAATATCATCTATTTGCTCAGGTTTTACCATTATTCTAACTTCTCTACCAGCTTGAATTGCAAATGATTTTTCAACGCCTTCATAAGAGTTTGCTATTTCTTCAAGCTTTTCTAATCTTTTAATATATGCTTCAAGAGTTTCTCTTCTTGCCCCTGGTCTTGCAGCCGAAATAGCATCTGCGGCTTGAACTAATATAGCTTCTATTGATTGAGATTCTACATCGCCATGATGTGCTGCAATAGCATTAACTACTATTGGAGACTCATGATATTTTTTGGCAATCTCTGCCCCTATAAGTGCGTGTGGTCCTTCTACTTCATGATCTACAGCTTTACCTATATCATGAAGTAATCCTACTCTTTTAGCTATAGATGGATCTAAGCCTAGTTCTGAAGCCATTATTCCACATAAATATGCAACTTCGATTGAATGTTTTAAAACATTTTGACCATAACTTGTTCTGTATTTTAATCTTCCAAGTAACCTTACAAGTTCTGAATGAAGTCCATGTACTCCTGTTTCAAAAGTAGCTTGTTCTCCTTCTTCCCTTATAACATTATCAACTTCTTTTTTAGCCTTTTCTACCATTTCTTCAATTCTAGCTGGATGAATACGTCCATCTACAATTAGTTTCTCAAGGGCTATTTTAGCAATTTCCCTTCTTATAGGATCAAATCCTGATATTATAACTGCTTCTGGAGTATCATCGATTATTAAATCGATACCAGTTAAAGTTTCAAGAGTTCTTATATTTCTTCCTTCTCTTCCTATGATTCTTCCCTTCATTTCATCATTTGGAAGAGGAACTACATTAACGGTAGATTCGGCAACATGATCTGCTGCACATCTTTGTATTGCACAAGTTATAATTTCACGAGCTTTTTTATCTGCCTCTTCTTTAGCTTTACTTTCAACTTCTTTGATCATCATAGCAGACTCATGAGTTATCTCTTTTTTAACTTCTTCAAGTAATATTTCTTTTGCTTCCTCAGCAGTTAAATTGGATATTCTCTCAAGCTCAGTCCTTTGTTCCTCATGGAGCTTATTAATCTCTTCCTCTAAGGTGCCAATCTCTTGTTGCTTATTGTTAAGTATTTCTTCTTTCTTTTCTAAAGCTTCGCTTTTTTTGTCCAGTAATTCTTCTCTCTGTATGTTTCTTCTTTCTAGCCTTTGGATTTCATTTCTTCTTTCTCTTGTTTCTCTTTCTAAGTCAGAACGAAGTCTATGAACTTCTTCTTTTGCCTCTAAAAGGGCTTCTTTTTTCTTTGATTCTGATGTTTTCTTTGCATCCTCAATTATTCTATTTGCCTCTTCTTGTGCTTTAGCTATGTTTGCTTGAGATATATTTTTCCTTACATATACTAAAACAAATATACCAATTAACACAACTATAATAGTTGCAAATATAAGCATCATTGAGCTTTCCATAAAACAACACCTCCTTTTGTCAAAATAAATAGCATTTTTAAAAGCTAGAAAAAGGTGTTATATTTAAAAAATCGTTAGCAATTTGAATATACTAAAACAGCATTTGATTTTATTTTATATTACTTTTTAATTTGTGTCAAGCAACTAGAAAATGTATCAATTTTTTTCTTACTTTAAAAATGTAGAGCATTTATATTTTAACTTTATAGTTTTAATTATAAAATTATATCTATATTATTGACTTAAAACTTTTTTTCTAAACAAAAAAGCACAAGTAGCCTTGTGCCTAGAATATAAGTTATTCAGATTTATCTTCCTTATCTTTCTTAGAAGCAGTGACTTCTTTTGAAGAATTAGCTTTAGGTTGCTGAACTGCTAGAGGTAATTCAAATTTTTCTCTTACTTTATTTTCTATTTCTAATGAAACATCAGGATTTTCAGATAAGAATTGTTTTGCATTTTCTCTTCCTTGACCTAATCTAATATCCCCATAGGAAAACCAAGCACCACTTTTTTGAACTATACCATTATCTACTCCAGAATCTAATATATTTCCTTCTTTTGAAATTCCCTTTCCATACATTATATCAAATTCAGCTTGTTTAAATGGAGGGGCTACTTTATTTTTAACTATTTTAACTCTAGTTCTATTACCAAGAACATCATCACCTTGCTTTATAGAATCTATTCTTCTAACATCCATTCTTACAGAAGAGTAGAACTTTAATGCTCTTCCTCCAGGAGTTGTCTCTGGATTTCCAAACATTATGCCAACTTTCTCTCTTAACTGATTTATAAATATTGTAACACAATTTGATTTATTTATAGCTCCTGCTAGTTTCCTTAATGCTTGAGACATTAATCTAGCTTGTAATCCTACGTGAGAATCACCCATTTCTCCTTCAATTTCAGCTTTTGGTACTAAGGCTGCTACAGAGTCTACTACAATTATATCAATAGCCCCTGATCGAACTAAAGCTTCAGCTATTTCTAGTCCTTGTTCTCCAGTATCAGGTTGAGATACAATAAGATTATCTATGTCTACTCCTAAAGCTTTAGCATAAATTGGATCTAAAGCATGTTCTGCATCTATAAAAGCTGCAACTCCACCTTTTTTTTGAGCTTCAGCAACTACATGTAATGCAACAGTAGTTTTACCTGAAGACTCAGGTCCATATATTTCTATGATTCTTCCTTTTGGAACTCCACCTATACCAAGCGCTATATCTAGGCTTAAGCTGCCACTTGAAATTACATCTATATTTAAGCCTGTTTTTTCTCCTAACTTCATTACAGCGCCCTTGCCAAATTGTTTTTCTATTTGCCCCATAGCCGCTTCTAAGGCTTTAAGTTTTTCATTATCCATATTATTACCCATTAAGGGTTCACCTTCCTTTCAACTTCGAACATCTGTTCTAAAATGATTATACTATATTAATTATTTATAGTCAACCATTATTAATAAAAGTTCCTAAATTTAATATCATAGGAACTTTTTTCTTATTCGTATTATTTACATATTTCTATTAATTTAAACTTAAACTATTTATTTACTTTTATTACATGTTTATTTTTATTAAAATAATCAATTCCTGAAACTATAGTAATTATAACAGCAAGCACCATACTTATTTGAGATAAGATATTTAAAATTGGTATTTTGTATGTTAAATTAAATAATGCTAATATTATTGCTACTATTTGTATAACTGTTTTAATCTTTCCCCACCAACTAGCAGCAATTACTATTCCCTCTGAGGCAGCTAAAGTTCTAAGTCCAGATACTGCAAATTCTCGTGCTATTATTATTACTGCAACATAAGAATGAATTACATGTAATTCTACTAAGGAGATTAGGGCTGAGGTAACTAAAAGTTTATCTGCTAAGGGATCCATAAATTTACCAAATGTAGTTATTTGATTTCTACTTCTAGCTATATACCCATCTAATTTATCTGTAAGGGAAGCTATAATAAAAATTGCAGTAGCAATTATGGTTCCATAAGGTATACCTTTAACAGCTATAAACATTAAAAAAAGAGGTATTAAAAATATTCTAAGTATAGTAAGTTTATTTGCTAGATTCATTCCATACAACTCCTATTAAATCATATTCTAAGGCTTCTGTAATTTTAACCTGAACAAACTCACCTAAGTTTAATTTATTATCACTGATAAAAATCAGATCTCCATCTATTTCAGGAGCCATTTCATAATTTCTTCCGTGGTATAACACGCCATCAAAACTCTCTACTATTACATTATATACCCTTTGCAATTTATTTTCATTAATTTTTCTAGAAATTTTCTGTTGGGTTATCATTATCTCAGCTTCTCTTATTTCTTTAATGTCCTCACTTATTTGATCCTTCATATAAAAGGCAGCTGTATCTTCTTCTTTTGAGTATTTAAAAACACCTAATTTATCAAATTTAGTTTCTTCAACGAAACTCTTTAATTCTAAAAAATCCTCTTCAGTTTCTCCAGGAAAGCCAACAATTAATGTTGTTCTAAGTACTATACCAGGTATTTTTTCTCTTAGCTTATTAATATTATCTGTGATTATTTTTTTTCTTCCTTTTCTTCTCATGTTCTTTAATACATTATCTGATATGTGTTGAATTGGTATATCAAGATATTTGCATACTTTATCATTTGCTTTTATTTCTTCTATTAATTCCTCTGTTATTTCTTCAGCATAACAGTATAATATTCTAATCCACTGTATTCCATCTATCTTAGAAATTTCTCTTAATAATTGTGGAAGTTTTTTTTCTTTATATATATCTACCCCATATCTTGTAGTGTCTTGTGCTACTAGTATAAGTTCTTTAACCCCACACTCAGCTAATTTTTCTGCTTCGTTTACTATATTTTCTATGGTTCTACTTCTATACCTACCTCTTATCTTAGGTATAGCACAATATGCACAAGCATTATCACAGCCTTCGGAAATTCTAATATATGCAGTTCCTTTATCTGTAGTTATTATTCTATCACCTTCATTTATATTAGAATCACTATAATTACAATAAGAAGATTTTTCATTATTTAAAGCTTTTTCTATAATTTCATCTAACTTACCATAATTATTAACCCCTAAAATACCATCAAGTTCGGGCATAAGTTCTAATAGTTCATCACCATATCTTTGGGTTAAGCAGCCTGTAGCAATTAAAACTTTACAATTTTGTTTTTTATAATAGGCCATTTCTAAAATAGTATTTATTGATTCTTGTTTTGAATCTTCAATAAAACCACAAGTATTTACTATTATAATTTCAGCTTCCTCAGGATCTTTGCATAATATATAGTTTTTATTTAAACTTGCAAGAGCAATTTCACCATCTATTCTATTTTTATCACAACCTAAGTTTATTAATCCAACTTTATATTTTTTCACTTATGTTCCTCCTAATTTGTATGAATTTATTCTAAGAATTTAGTTCATTATTTGATATTAAGACTTCCCTTGGTTTACTTCCATTTTTTTGCGAAATAACATTTCTTTCTTCCATACTATCAATAATTCTTGCTGCTCTATTATACCCTATCTTAAATTTCCTTTGCAACATAGAAGTTGATGCATATCCGCTTTCTACAACAAAATTTATAGCATCGTTTAAGAGCTCATCCACTTCTTCTTCAGGATTTTCTATACTATTCCCTTCAGCTGCTGAATGAATCTGTTCTATAATGTCCTCATCATACTTAACTTCTTCACTTTGATCTTTTATAAATTCTACAATATCCTCAACCTCTTTTTCTGAAATAAATGCACCTTGAATTCTAACAGGCTTTGACTCTCCTACAGGATAAAATAACATATCACCTTTACCTAGCAATTTTTCAGCTCCTGAAGAATCCAAAATAGTTCTTGAATCTATTTGACTTGATACAGCAAAAGAAATTCTAGATGGTATATTAGCTTTTATCATTCCAGTAATTACATCTACGGAAGGCCTTTGAGTAGCTATAACAAGGTGCATACCCGCAGCTCTAGCCATCTGAGCTAGTCTTGCTATATAGTCTTCAACATCTTTTGGACATACCATCATTAAATCAGCAAGTTCATCTATTATTATGACTATATATGAAAGTTTCTCAATCTCTTTAGAATCTGCAACTAATTCATTATACCCCTCAATATTTCTAACACCATTTTCAGCAAAAAGGTTATATCTCCTTGTCATTTCATTTACAGCCCAATTTAAAGCCCCTGCTGCTTTTTTAGGTTCTGTAACTACTGGTATTAGAAGATGAGGTATTCCATTGTATACACTTAATTCAACTACTTTAGGGTCAACTAATAATAAATTTACTTCCTTCGGTGAATACTTATAAAGAAGACTTACTATTAGGGTATTAATACAAACACTTTTACCAGAACCTGTTGCACCAGCAACTAATAAATGGGGCATTTTAGAGAGATCTGCAACAACAGAATTCCCACCAATATCTTTACCTAGAGCAAAAGAGATTGATTTATTAGAGTTTATATATTCCTTAGACTCTATTATCTCTCTTAAAAATACAGGACTTAGGTTTTCATTTGGAACCTCAATACCAATAGCAGCTTTTCCGGGAATTGGTGCTTCTATACGAATTCCAGGGGCTGCTAAGTTCAATGCAATATCATCAGATAAATTTACTATTTTACTTACCTTAACCCCTGTTTCCGGTTGTATTTCAAACCTAGTTACAGAGGGACCTTTGGTAACTTGTACAACTTTAGCATTAACACCAAAGCTACTTAAGGTATCTTGTAGTTTACTAGCATTAGTTAGTAGTTCTTTGTTATCTCCCCTTTTATTTTTTAAGCTTTTGTTCTCTTTTAATAATTCTAAGGGTGGAAGTTTATAATCTATATTAGTATTTTTAATACTATAGTTTTTTTGAATTTCTGAAGATATGTCCTCCTCATTTTTGGGGGAATCTTCTTTTTCTATGTATGAACTTTCATTCTTTTCTTCATCATAGTATTCTTCACCTGAGTTTGAACTTTTTAAAAAATCCATAACCTTAATCTTATTTATGCTCATGGAGTCCATAGCTATGGAGGGTTCCTGTTTTTCAATTATATCAATTGTGTCATCAATTATTTTTATTGATTCTTTAGTTTTTTTATTCTTATTTTCCTTAAATACTTTTCTTTTATATGTAATATTATTTTTAAATCTTATAAAAATATCTTCTAGAGAAAATGCAAATAGTATCATAAAACTTATTATATACACACAGCAAAATACAATATATGAACCAGTTTTACCTAAAAGTATTTTTAAGGGCCAATCAATTAAGTATGCACAAAAACCACCATGAACTATACTCTTTGAATTGTAAAAATTTAAAAAAACATTTATAAGGCTTTTGTCATAAAAAATATTATAATATACCATTTGTATTATTAACATTGTATTTATAATTGCAGTTAAACCAGCATAGAACTTTTCATTAAACTGTATTTTACCCTTTTTAATAATATAACAATTTCCTATAAATATTAGAATAAAGGGGAGGACATATGAACCTAATCCAAAAAAAGAAAATAATATGTTTCTAATAAATTTACCTATAATTCCTGGAGAAGAATTTTCAAAGAATATAGAACATAGACTTAGTAAAATTAATATGCCTACAGTAATTAGTATTATTCCTTTAATCTCTTTATTACTCGTAGTTTTTTTAGATCTTGCCACGAAATATCACCTCCACTTTTATTATTTCTACATAAATTATATATTTCCTTTAAAAAAGAATCATAGTGTGAACTATGATTCTTTTCCTATTAGTTCATTTAATTTGCAAAGTGCTTCTTTTATGCCACCAACTTCATCAATAAGCCCACAATCTACTGCTTGCTTACCAATTAGTATAGTACCCATATCATTCAATAAGTCTTTAGTTTCTAGCATTAATTTATTTATTGTTTCTTTATCAATATGGGATGTTCTAACTATGAATTCAGTAATTCTTTCCTGCATTTTATTAAAATATTCAAAGGTTTGAGGAACTCCAATTACAAGTCCATTCATTCTTATAGGATGAATGATCATAGTTGCTGAAGGGGATATAAAAGAATAGGATGCAGCCGTAGCTAAGGGAACACCTATAGAATGTCCGCCTCCTATAACTAAAGATACCGTGGGTTTGCTAATACTCCTTATCATCTCAGATATTGCAAGACCAGCTTCCACATCTCCACCAACAGTATTTAAAACAGTTAAAATACCCTTAACATTTTTATCCCTTTCCATGGCGATTAATAGCGGTATTATATGCTCATATTTTGTAGTTTTTGTTTGAGGATTTTGAGCCATATGACCTTCTATTTGACCTATTATAGGTACTACTTGAATACTATCGTCTACTTTAGCTATATTAGGCAATCCTAATTCTTTAATATTTTCACGAGTTTCCTCTACTTCATTTTCTCTTTCTTCTTCTGCGTTATTTTTTAAATCAAACATTAAAATCCCTCCTAACTTAAACTTAGTGTTTGCTTTAGAAGGATTTTTATGCAATTAACTTTATAGTTTAAACTCTTTGTGTAGGGATCTTAAGGCTTTAATTACATCGCATTCTTTTATTAAACACCAAATAGTATTGTGTGAATCTGCAGTTTGAAAAATTTCAATTTTTTCTCTTGTAAGTGCTGTTAAAATTCTAGCCATAACTCCAGGCATTCCTTTCATTCCAGAACCTATTATAGAAATCTTACTACAATTTTCAACAACTTCACATTTAAGATTAAGACTATTTATAATTTCATTTGCCTTATCCTTATCCTCTTTATCAATAGTAAATATTTTTTCTTGAGGAAATACATTTATAAGATCTAAACTTATATTATTTTCAGCAAAGGTATCAAACAATTTAAAATAATTTTCATTAGAATTTTTCACTCTAAATTGTACTCTTTCATTAATATTGGTAATACCTGTTACAACTTTATTTAAATCTGAATCATAAAAATTACTAATTAAAGTGCCACCACTTTCACTCATGGTGTTTTTAATTAAAAGCGGCATACTATTTTTCTTAGCAATTTCCACCGCACGAGGATGAATAACTTTAGCACCTTGTTCTGCAAATTGAAAAATTTCTTCATAATTTATTTCTTTAATTAAAGAAGCTTCTGGAACTATTCTAGGATCTGTAGTCATAATTCCATCCACATCTGTATATATAACAACTTTCTCAGCTTTTATAGCAACACCAAGCAAGACTGCAGTAACATCACTGCCACCTCTTCCTAAAGTTGTTGTAAATCCTTTTTCAGTAACACCTTGAAATCCAGCTACTATAGGTATTTTATCTTCCTTTAAAATTTCTAAAATTTTATTTTCATCAACTTTTAATATACCTGCATTACTATAGGAGTTATCTGTTATTATACCAGCTTGTCCGCCTGATAATGGTATGGCATCTATACCTTCATTAAAAAGTTCATTACACATTACTACAGTGCTTATTATTTCTCCACAGCTTATTAAAGTATCTTGAGCTTGTAAATTTTTTTTCCTAAAATCTTTACTTAAAAGTGATATTAGGGTATCTGTGGCATAGGGTGCTCCCATTCTTCCCATAGCTGATACTACAACTACTGGTGTGTAGCCTTCATTAATTGCATTTTTAATTTTTTCTACAGTCTGCTTTCTTCTACTATCAGTGGAAACTGATGTTCCACCAAACTTTTGTACTATTAATTTCATTATATCACCTACAATTTACTTATTTTCTTCTCTTTCCATATCAATTATTATAGTTCTTGATCCAATTTTTTTAACACACTCCCAAGGTACTTCAAAAAAATCGCTTTTACTAAAGAGGCTAAAGCTAGATTTAGAATCATTTAATAATAATAATTTTAAATTTCCATGCTCATCTATAGCAACATCGTTATTTCCTAAAAAACTGTATTTATCACCATCATTTATATTGATTATTTCATATCGCTCCATCTCACTAAAAAATTTAGTATTATCCATAAAAATTCCTCCCTTATATACATTTATATATTTTATGAGTATAAGGGGAGGAGTATAACTTACTATAACTTTATAATATCAAATGGAAGGGATTTTTTTACTTCTTCATAGTTTTTACTTAAGAATGCTGCATTACAGATTCCTTTTCTAAAGGTATTATCCATTACCCTCTCTATAGAGTCCTTATTAATGGCTTCTATTTTATTTAATATATCTTCTGGTGTTTTAATTTCATTTAGTATTAGGCAAGATTTGCCATTACTGAACATCCTACTAGTAGTACTTTCTAATGCTAATATATAATTACCTTTTAATTGTTCCTTAGCTTTTATCAGTTTATCTTCTGATAAAGTTTCTTTTGAAAACTTATATAGTTCCTTTTCAATTTCCATGTATGCCTCTTTTACATACTCAGAGCTTAATGCTGTATATATAGTAACTACACCTGTATTTATTAGAGATGAAGTGTATCCATATATTGTATAGCACAAGCTTAAGTTTTCTCGTATTTTTTGAAAAAGTTTTGAAGAAGCTCCACCTGAAAACATATTAGTTAGTAGCGCTAATGAATACATATCCTCATGTCCCATTGGAAGTCCTTCAATTCCTAAACTAAATTGTGTTTGTTCTATATCTTTTTCTTTAAATAATTTTTTATCTAATATTTTAGGGGTAGTATAATTAATTTTTTTGCCTAATGAGCTGTTCCATTCCCCAAAATACTTTTCTAGTATATTATATATAGTATCTTTTTTAAAGTTACCACAAATAGATATTACAGCATTTTCTGGAACATAGTATTTTTTTAAATAGTTTAGCATAGTGTCTCTATTTAAATTTTCTAAACTAGAATAAGTACCAAGTATTGGCATAGCAATAGGATCTTCACCCCAAATTGCTATATTATGTATATCTGATAACATATCCTCTGGGCTGTCTTCTCCCATCTTTATTTCTTCAAAAATCACCTTTTTTTCCTTTTCAATATCTTCTTCTTCAAATTTGCTGTTTAATATCATATCAGATAATACATCTAAACATAGTTCTAAATGAGTATCTAAAGCTTTAGTATAAAAACAAGTTACTTCTTTACTGGTAAATGCATTTATCTGTCCTCCCACATCTTCAATAACTTCAACTATATCTTTTGAGCTTCTATTGTGGGTACCTTTAAAAAGCATATGTTCAATAAAATGAGAAATACCATTATTATAAGCATTTTCATTTCTAGAACCATTTTCAATCCAAACACCTATACTAATAGAATTTACATAACTTATATGTTCTAAGACTACTCTTAATCCATTTTTTAAAGTAATCATTTCATACATATCATCACCTCTAAATATTATAATATTATATTCTATTTTAGCAAAAATAAAAAGGCATTTTTATTATGCCCTTCTACGTAAAAACTATTTTTTATTTTAAAAATTATTTTTCTTCGTTTTGCTCCATAGCATCTTTTCTAGAAAGGTTAATTCTTCCTTGGCTGTCGATTTCAACAACCTTTACAAGAATCTCATCTCCTAATGATACTACATCCTCAACTTTATTAACTCTTTTATTATCAAGTTTTGAAATATGAACAAGGCCTTCTTTATTTGGTAATACCTCAACAAAAGCTCCAAAAGCAGTTATCTTAGTAACCTTTCCTAAATATACTTCCCCTTGTTTTACATCTTTTGTGATAGTTTCTATAATTTTAAAGGCTTTATTTGCAGCTTCCATGTCACTAGACATTATAACAATTGTTCCATCATCATTTGTATCGATTGTAACATTAGTTTCTGCAATGATCTTTTTAATAGTTTTTCCACCTGCTCCAATAACGTCTCTAATTTTTTCTGGGTCTACTTTCATTGTTAGCATTCTTGGTGCATATGGTGAAAGTTCTTTTCTTGGTTCAGCTATACATTCTTTGATTTTTTCTAATATATGAAGTCTGGCTTTTCTAGCTCCATATATAGCATCATGAATTACCTTTTCTGATAATCCTTTAATTTTAGTATCAACTTGTATTGAAGTTATACCTTCCTCTGTACCAGCTACCTTAAAGTCCATATCCCCAAAGAAATCTTCTAAACCTTGTATATCAGTAATAACTTCTTCTTTAGATAAATCTTCGTTAGTAATAAGCCCCATAGCTATTCCAGCAGCAGGTCTTTTAATAGGAACTCCTGCATCCAACAATGCTAAAGTACTACCACAAACACTGGCTTGTGAAGTTGATCCATTAGAACTTAAAACTTCTGAAACAAGTCTAATTGTATAAGGAAATTCTTCTTCTGATGGAATTAATGGCTCTAAAGCTCTTTCTGCTAAAGCTCCATGACCTATTTCCCTTCTTCCAGGTCCTCTAAGCGGTTTCACTTCTCCAACGCTGTAAGCTGGGAAATTATAGTGGTGCATGTATCTCTTTGAATTTTCCTCACCGATACCATCTATTATCTGTACATCACCTAAAGCTCCTAAGGTAGCAACAGTCATTACTTGAGTTAAACCTCTTCTAAATAATCCTGTGCCATGAGTTCTAGGTAAGATTGCAACGTCACATTCTATTTGTCTAATTTGATCAAAAGCCCTTCCATCAGGTCTTCTTTTCTCGTTTAGAAGCATATTTCTTACGACTTCTTTTTGAATTCTATATACTATATCAGCAACATCTTTTGCAACTTCATCGTATCTGTCCCCAAGATATTCTTGAATTTTAATCTTAGCTTCGTCAATCTTGTCATTTCTCTTATCTTTATCAGTAATATACATAGCATCCTTTATCATAGAAAATGCATAATCTCTAATTTCTTTTTCTAATTCTTCAGAAACTTCATATAAAACTGGCTCTGGTTTTTCTTTTCCAAAAAGTTTCATAGCTTCTTTTTGGAATTTAACAATTTCCTGACAATATTTAAATCCAAAGTTTATAGCCTCTATCATGGTTTCTTCATCAACTTCATTAGCACCTGCTTCAATCATCATTATTCTTTCTTCTGTAGCACTAACAACTAAATGAAGTATACTTTTTTCTCTCTGTTCTGTAGTTGGATTTAAAATAAATTCACCATCTATTAGACCTACAAGTACATTTGCAACAGGAATTGTAAATGGTAAACTTGATAAACAAAGAGCCGTTGATGCACCATTCATTGCTAAAATTTCTGGTGAATTATCCTGCTCTACAGATAGTACTGTACAAACTACTTGAACATCATTTCTATATCCTTTAGGGAAAAGAGGCCTAATTGGTCTATCAATTGCTCTAGCACTTAAGATAGCCTTTTCAGAAGGTCTTCCTTCTCTCTTTATAAACCCACCAGGAATCTTTCCAACAGCATAAAGTCTTTCTTCATACTCTACACTTAATGGAAAAAAGTCAATACCCTCTCTTGGTTCTTTTGATGCATTTACATTGACCATTATAACAGTCTCACCATAACTGATGAATATAGCAGTATCTGATAACATACCTACCTTGCCAGATTCTACTCTAAGTTTTCTTCCGCCTAATTCTATTTCATGTACACGACTCATTAGCATACCTCCAAAAACAATAATATAGTATTATATTATCTAATAAATTAAATTTAATTCTTATTTAAAGTTTTTTAAAATAATAGAGCGGCTGAGCCGCTCTATTATTTTTATTTTCTTAATCCTAATTTTTCAATTATTGCACGGTATCTTTCAATATCTTCTTTCATAAGATAGTTTAAAAATCCTCTTCTTTGACCAACCATCATTAAAAGACCTCTTCTTGAGTGGAAATCCTTTTTATGAGACTTTAAGTGCTCATTTAAATGATTAATTCTGTGAGTTAAAAGTGCAATTTGAACTTCTGGAGAACCAGTATCTCCTTCATGTTTACCAAATTCTTTGATTATTTGTTCTTTTGTTGCCTTATCCATTAAAAACACCTCCAAAAATTATCCCCTTAATCCAAGAACACGTTGGCAAATCGTAAATCTTAGTCTAAGGTTCATAACAATTATAGCAAATAAACAACTAATTGTAAATTCTTTTTAATTATAATTTAAATTCTTTTTTTTCTGCATATTCTTTATCTTGTTTTAATATTTCTACCAACTTATCTAAGGAACTAAACTTTTCTTCATCTCGTATTCTTTCTAAGAAATAAACTTTTACTTCCTCACCGTACACTTCCTTATGGAAGTCTAATACATAAGTTTCAATACTTAATGAAGTCCCATTTACTGTTGGATTAAATCCTACATTTGTAATTCCCTTAAAAACTTTCTCTTTATACTCTACTGCTGTAAAATATACACCTCTTTTAGGAATTATCATCTGATCATCAAACTTTAAATTAATAGTTGGAAACCCTAATTGTCTTCCAAGCTTTTTGCCCTCTATAACGATACCTTCTATAGAAAAAGGTCTATCTAGTATGGATACAACATCTGCAACGCTTCCATTTTTTATAAGATTTCTAATGTATGTACTACTAATTATATCTTCATTACATTTTACAGGTTCAAATACAAAAAGTTCAAAGTCATAGACTTTACTTAGCTCTTTTAGTAATTCAATGTTGCCTTGATTTTTATATCCAAATTTATAATTAAACCCCACAACAATACCTTTAGCCTTATAAAACTCTAAAAGCTTCTTTATAAATTCTTCCGGTTTAATCTCCATATACTCTTGGTTGAAGTTAGCAAAATTTAATATGTCAACTTCTTCTTTTTCTAAGATTTTAATTTTATCCTTATTACTTTGAATTAGTTTAGGCATTCTTTCTTTATTTATAATACTCATAGGATGATTTTTAAATGTATATACCATGCTTTTACAGTGATTCTCTTTAGCTAAGGTTACAGCTTTTCTTATAAGACTTAAATGCCCTTTATGAAGTCCATCGAAGCTTCCTAATGCAATATAAGTATTATATAAAAGTTTTTCTTTGAAGTTATCTTCTATAATTATCATGATATGACCTCTATTTCTTAAAATAAACTTTCCATTTTAAAATAATTTTCTATATGATTACCTAAACCTAAAAAGTTTCCACTAACATTATACACTGTATAATGTCCTTTTTCTATAAGTTTAGAGGTTAATCTTTTATCCTTTATAGGAACACCATTAAGAAATAATTTTTCAAAGTAAGGATCTAATTCGATTTTATTAAAGCCTAAAAAAATTTCCTCTATAGATATTATATTTTTTATTAAGTTATCATTATTTAAACTCTCTAGTTTAGTAGAAGTTTCTATGTTAAAATTCCCAGAGCAGGTTCGTCTTAAGTTATATATGTGAGCTCCAACTCCTAATTTTTCTCCTATGTCATAAGCAAGACTTCTTATATATGTACCTTTGGAACAAAGAACTTTAATTTTTATATAAGGCAAAGTTATATCCAGTATATCTATTTTATAGATTTCAACAGGCCTTTTGGGAATTTCAAATTCTATTCCCTTTCTAGCAAGTTCATACATCTTTTTACCTTGAATTTTTAAGGCAGAATACTTTGGTGGTGCTTGCATTATTTTACCTTTAAAAGAGTTTATAACAGATATTACGGCTTCAGTAGAACAATTCACTTCTTTTGTTTCTAGTATTTGTCCTTCCCTGTCATAAGTATCTGTAACTTCACCTAACTTTATCTCTGCAATATACTCTTTGTTATCTTTTATTAAATAGTTTACAGCTTTAGTAGCTTTACCAATACATACAGGTAAGACCCCTGTTGCTAAGGGGTCTAAAGTCCCTGTATGACCTACTTTTTTTGAACCTGTGAGACTTCTAACCTTCTTTACTACATCAAAAGAAGTTGTTCCTTCAGGTTTATCAATAACAATAATCCCATTATAGTCCATTTCTATATTCACTTTCTATTTTAAATATTAAATCATTTTTAATTTGAGAAAAAGGTAATTTAGTTACAAATCCTGCGGCTCTCACATGTCCACCACCATTGTAACTTTCTGATATACGGCTAACATCAATAAAATTCTTAGATCTTAAACTTACCTTTAACTTATCATCTTTTTCCTTAAATAAAACTACTACCTCTACTGTATCAATTTTCATTCCAAAGGTTAACAAATCCGAAGTGTCAGCTTCTTCTATATTAAGTTCTTTAAAATACTCTTTTTTAGCGTATATAAAAGCAATTTTACCATCTGAAGAAAGTTCCATGTTATCTATAACTTTCCCATATAGTTTTATCCTGTTAAATGGTTTATTATCAAAAATACTTCTGTGAATTTCAGAAAAATCTATTCCAGTACCTATAAGTTCTCCCGCTATTTTGTGGGTCGTTTTTGAAGTGCCGGAATGTCTAAATGAGCCAGTATCTGTTAAAAGTGATGTATACAATGAAGTTGCTATATCTTTATCTAATTCCACTTTAAGTAATTCCATTAAGGTAAATATTATTTCAGAAACAGCAGCGGCTTCTGTGTTTACATAATTCAATGATCCATAGTTTCCATTTGACTTATGATGGTCTATGTTTACTACATCATATTCTTTACTATTTAAATCTATATCACCATTAATTCTTTCTATATTTCCACAATCTAAAACAATAATTAAATCAGTTTCTTCCTTTGGGGTACTGATTTCAGAGCTTATTTCCTCAGAATTAGGTAAAAACTTAAAAATTTCTGGTATGTTTTCTTTACATATAATATAAGATTCTTTATCTAGTTTTCTTAGAATTTGTAAAAGTGCTAAAGAACTTCCTAAGGAATCACCATCTGGAGAAGTGTGAAAGGTGATTCCTATTTTATTGGAGTTCTTTATTTTATCTACTATTTTATTTAACATATTATTCTTCTTTTTTTTCTATTTTTCTAAGTATTGAATCTATATGCATACCATAATCTAAGCTCTTATCATTTTCAATTATAATCTCAGGAATATGCCTTAGTTTTAAATTTCGGCTAAGTTCTGTTCTTATGAATCCAGAAGAGCTTTTTAACACTTCCAAGGATTCTTTTTCAACTTTTTCATCTGCGAAAATACTAACATATATCTTTGCATAACTTAAATCTCTTGTAACTTCAACATGAGTAACACTAATCATTCCTTGCAGTCTTGGATCTTTTATTTTATTTTGTATAATATCACTTGCATATTTTTTTATTTCTTCGTTTATTCTTCCACTTCTATATTTGCCCATAATACCACTCCTTTATAAACTTTGTGGCTTTATTTCTTCAATGGTGAAAGCTTCTATTATATCTCCTTCTTTTAAATCATTAAACTTTTCAACTCCAAGTCCACATTCGTAACCTGTATTTACCTCTTTAACATCATCCTTAAATCTCTTTAAAGATGCTAGAGTAGATTCAAATATTACTATTCCATCTCTAATAACTCTAACACCACTATTTCTTGTTAGTTTACCATTTAAAACGTAACATCCAGCTATAGTTCCAATACTAGAAATTTTATAAATTTGTCTAACTTGAGCGCTTCCAAGAACAACTTCTTTATATTCTGGATCTAATAAGCCTAACATAGCAGATTTAACATCATCAAGGGCATCATATATTATTCTATATGTTTTAATATCTACTTCATCTTTTTCAGCTGATATAGTAGCATTTACATCAGGTCTAACATTAAATCCAAGAATAATAGCATTTGAAGCTGATGCCAATATTACGTCTGTTTCTGTAATAGCACCTACTGCACCATGAATTACTCTAACCTTTACAGAATCAGTGCTTAGTTTTTCTAAAGATTGAGATAAGGCTTCTACAGAACCTTGAACGTCAGCTTTAACAACTAAACTTAATTCCTTAACTTTACCTTCTTGAATTTGGTTGTATAAGTCTTCAAGGGAAACTTTATGAGATTTTAAAAGTTTTTGTTCCCTTAATTTATCTTTTCTCTTTTCAGCAGTATTTCTTGCAGTTTTTTCATCTTTCATTACCACAAATTTGTCACCAGCTTCTGGAACTTCTGACAACCCTAAAACTTCAGCTGCCATAGCAGGACCTGCTGATTTTATATTCTTTCCTTTATCATTAAACATAGCTCTTATTCTTCCATAACTTGTTCCAACAACTATAGAATCACCTACGTTTAAAGTACCATTTTGAACTATTAATGTAGCTACTGGTCCTCTACCTTTATCAAGTTGTGCTTCTACTACTGTTCCTCTTGCTTTTCTATTTGGACTTGCTTTTAATTCTAGCATTTCAGCACTTAAGATTACCATCTCTAGGAGATTATCAATCCCTTCGTTAGTGTGAGCTGATACTGGAACACATACAGTGTCTCCACCCCAGTCCTCTGCTACTAATCCATATTCTGTTAATTCTTGCTTTACTCTGTCTATATTTGCTGCTGGCTTATCAATTTTATTAATTGCAATTATTAAGGAAACACCTGCAGCTTTACAGTGGTTTATAGCTTCTACAGTTTGAGGCATAATACCATCATCTGCAGCAACAACTAGTATAACTATATCTGTAATTTGAGCTCCACGAGCTCTCATTGCTGTAAAAGCTTCATGTCCTGGAGTATCTAAAAAAGTTATTTTCTCTTTATTTAGTTCTACAGTATAAGCTCCTATATGTTGAGTAATTCCACCTGCTTCTGTATTTGTAACTTTAGTTTTCTTAATTGCATCTAAAAGTGAAGTTTTTCCATGGTCAACGTGGCCCATAACAGTAACTATTGGTGGTCTTTTTACTAAATCTTCTTCAAGATCTTCTATAGTGTCCATTAATTCATTTTCTTTATCTAAAACATCATCTCTATTTATAACTTCAATTACAGCATTAAATTTCTCTGCTATTTTTTCAGCAGTAGGAATATCAATTTCTTGATTTATACCAGCTACTACACCTGATAACATAAGTTGTTTTATAACATCTGTTACAGGTTTATCTATTTTATCTGCAAATTCTTTTACTGTAATTGTTTCACTCATTTGTACAACAATAGTATCTTCTGATTCTTCATTAGAATAGATTTCTTCGTTATTACTTGCTTCTTCATTTTTCACTTTTTTCTTTTTAAAATTATTTTTTTTCTTATCTTCTAATTTTTCATAATGGCTTACTATATCAGATTTTTCCTTATCAGTACCTTTAGCCTCAAATAGTTCCATTATTAATTCTGCATCTTCCTCATCAATTGCACTCATATGGTTTTTCACTTTTATATCAAACTCTTCCATTAATAAGTCAATTAATTCTTTACTTGATGTATCTAATTCTTTAGCTAACTCATAAATTCTTATTTTCGCCAAACTATTCACCCCCAAATTAACTTAATCTTTAATATATAAAGATTTTAGACTAGTACTAAAGGAATCATTTGTTATTCCCAGTACTTTTAAACTAGTGTTTCCTAAAAAACTTCCAACTTCTTCTAAATCAGCATCTTCTACTAGATCAAATTTATACTTTAGTGCATAATTTCTAAATTTTTTCTGTGAGTTTAATGATAAATCTTTAGAAATAAAGACTAAAAAAACTTTTTTATTTTTAATACAATTTTCTACTTTATTGTATCCCTCTGCTATAGCTCCAGCCTTGGAAGCTATTCTAAGAAGGTTATAGAACTTATCTTTACTCTCCATTTTCAATTTCTTCCTTCAATTTAAGGTAAATCTCTTCATCTACCTTATGGGATAAATTTTTTTCTAATCTTTTTGTTTTAAAAGCAGATTCTAAGCATGATGTACTTCTACATATGTAAGCTCCTCTGCCTGGCTTTTTACCCGTTATATCCATAAAAATTTCATTTTCTTTATTTTTAACTATCCTTATTAATTCTTTCTTGGGTTTCATTTCCATACAACCTACACACATTCTCTCAGGTGTTTTTTTTACTTTCATAAAAAACCACTCCTAATTTAGATATTATTCTTCTTCTATTAGGGTATAGTCTATGTCTTGTGCTTGAGATTTACTCTTTATGTCTATTTTCCAACCAGTAAGCCTTGCTGCTAACCTAACATTTTGCCCTTCTTTTCCTATAGCTAAGGAAAGTTGACTATCATCTACAATAACCTTAGCAGATTTAGATTCCTCATCTTCTATAACTACTTTTAATACCTTTGCTGGGCTTAAAGAATTTGATATATATACTTTAGGATCTTTATCCCATTGAATAATATCAATTTTCTCACCATTTAGCTCATTTACTATGTTTTGAACTCTAATTCCCTTAGGTCCAACACATGCACCCATAGGGTCTACATTTTCATCTTTTGAAAATACGGAAACCTTACTTCTAGATCCAGCTTCTCTTGATATTCCCTTGATTTCAACAACACCTTCGAAAATTTCTGGAACTTCTAATTCAAATAACCTTTTTACTAAGCCTGGATGTGTTCTTGAGATAATAATCTGAGGTCCTTTTGTAGTCTTCTTAACTTCTACAATATAAAGTTTAATTTTTTGATTAAATTCATATTTTTCTGTTGGAATTTGTTCATTAGGACCTAAAACTGCTTCTAACCTATCAAGATTTACAAAAACATTTCCTTTATCTTTTCTAAGTACTGTACCAGTTATTATATCAAATTCTTTTTCCAAAAATTCTTCATAGATTACATTTCTTTCTGCTTCCTTTATTCTTTGAACAACTACCTGTTTTGCAGATTGAGCAGCTACTCTTCCAAATTCTCTTGGTGTTACTTCAATATCAATTATGTCATCTTCTTCATAACGAGGATCTATTTCTTTGGCATCTTCAAGTTCTATTTCAGTTATGTCATCCCAAAGTCCATCAACTACTTTTTTCTGAGCATATACATGAATTTCCCCTGAAACCCTATCTATAGTAACCTTAACATTTTGACTGTTATTTGTATATTTTGAATAATTCTTTTTATAAGCTGAAACTAAGGCATCCTCTATAGCATCGAATAAAAAGTCTTCTGTAATACCTTTTTCTTTTACAATTTCTTTAAGCGCAGCTATAAATTCTTCATTCATCTTAATACTCCCCTTTTAAACTTATGCTAATAATATTATCTCTGTTTAAAGTTATATCCTCATCGTCTATATCTATTATAACACTTTCAGAGGTAAAATCTTTTAAATTTCCTTCTATTTTTTTCTTTCCCATAATCAAGTTCTTTAATCTCGCTTTAACAGTGTGGTTTAAATATCTTTTTAAGTGTTTATCTGTATGCAATACCCTATCTAACCCCGGCGAAGAAATTTCTAAATAATAGAAACCAGGAATTGGATCTTCTAAATCTAAAACCTCACTTACAATCTTATTAATTTTTACACAATCATCTAGATTAATGCCCTCTTCTTTATCTATATAAACTCTTAAGTAGTCTTCTCCTGATTCTTTTACAAACTCTAAGTGATATAATTCATATTCAGCTTCTACCACTAAAGGTTCTATTATTTTAATTAATTTATCCGTTAAAGTATTATTCATGCTATCCCTCCTCTTATTTAGTTTTTACTGAATTTTAAAAATTATTATAATTAAAACGCAACATGAGCTGCGTTTTAAACAAATAGAAAGAGCGGGTAAAAAACCCACTCTTCGAAATGTTACAAAAATTATACAAAGTTACTACTTAAGATTTTATCATAAAACATATTGGTTTGCAAGTTTTTTATATAATACCCAGAGATTTAGCACCTAAATTCCAGTGAAATTTTTATTTTTACTGGAATTATATTTTTTTACAATTACTTAAAGGGCTGGTAAGCCCGCAGACCGATAGGTCGCAAAAATAGATATACTTACCCCTA
>NZ_CABFVD010000006.1 GCF_902143515.1 Hathewaya massiliensis | reverse complement strand
ATATCTTGTTTTCTTGGGAGAAGTGGTTAGGTGGCTAACTGCAACTATAAAACCATATACTTCCATACAAGCTATCACTATGCGGGCAAGTCTGCCCTTTGTTATAGGAATATTATTCTATATTAGCTTAATTTAAGAATTTTACTATAAAGAATGATTATAATACAAATGTCAATGAAAATATTTTCTAAAAATTAAACACTAGTGATTTGTAATATAATATAAATAAAATACAAATAGAATAGCTATAACAAGAGGTTTAAAATCTTGTATATAATATATTGAGGATGTGATCTTATGAATTTAATAGATATGCATTGTGACACTGTATTAAAATTATATGAAAGCAATGGAAGTGCCAAATTAATAAAGAATGATTTCCATGTAGACCTAGAAAAATTAAAAAAAGCTCATTCAAAAGCACAATTTTTTGCCCTTTTTATAGAGTTAAGTGAAATATATAAAAAAGAAATAAGTCCGTTTAACTATTGTAATGAGCTTCTTAGAGTTTTTAAAGAAGAAATGGAGCATAATAAAAATTCCATAGCACTAGTGAGAAATTATAAAGAGCTTGAAGAGAATTTTAATAGTGGAAAAATTTCAGCTTTCTTAACCATAGAAGAGGGGGAAGCTCTAGAAGGAAACTTAGATAATTTAAAATTTTTCTATGAAGAGGGGGTAAGACTTATAACCTTAACTTGGAATTTTGAAAACTCCTTAGGATTTCCTAACTGTAAAGCGGAATTTATGAATAAAGGCTTAAAAGAAAAAGGCATAGAAACTGTAGAAGCAATGAATGAATTGGGTATACTAGTAGATACATCTCACCTTTCAGATGGAGGATTTTGGGATGTAATTAAATATTCTAAGAAACCTTTTGTGGCATCACATTCCAATAGTAGGAGAGTTACAAATCATCCACGTAATTTAACAGATGAAATGATAAAAGCCTTAGCAAATAAAGGTGGAATTATGGGACTAAATTTTTGCCCAGGTTTTCTTAATAAAAGTTGGGTAGGTAAAATAGAGTATATGGTAGAACATCTAAAATACATTAAAAATGTAGGTGGAATTGATGTAATGGCAATGGGAACGGATTTTGATGGTATAGGTGGAGAAGTAGAAATAACTAATATAGGTGAAATGGATAAACTTCTATATGCCTTAGAGAAAAATGGATTTAAGGAAACTGAAATAGAAAAGATATGGTATAAAAATGCTGAGAGAGTTATTAAAGAAGTGCTAAAATAAAGTAAAAGAAAAGATTTACAAAAACTTACTAATCCTTTGAAAGTAGTAAACTTGCTATAAGAGTAGTATTGACAATGAAAACACTTAATTAAAGGAATTAAGTGAGGGTAGTTTATTATTACATTAAGAGTAACACTATTAATAACTATTAAAACAGTATAATCCATAGTATAAAATATTATAAATTCAGTATTGAGTGGCATATACCACTTGATATAAAAGAAAGGAATGCACATATGAAGGAAGAGATTCTTAAGCTTTTAAAAGAAAGTAAGAATGAATTTATATCAGGAGAAGATATAAGTAGACATTTCGGTGTTAGTAGGGCAGCTATATGGAAGTATATAAATATCCTAAAAGAAGAAGGCTATGAAATAGAATCTGCATCTAGAAAGGGATATAGAATTTTAACTTCACCAGATACATTAACTTATGCTGAAATAAGACCTTATTTAAACACTAAATATATTGGAAGAGAAATAATTCATTTTGAAGAGACAGATTCAACTAACACTAAGGGAAAAGAACTTGCAAGTGAAGGGGCTAAAGATGGTACTGTAATAATAAGCGAATTTCAAAATAAGGGAAAAGGAAGACTGGGAAGGACATGGGTTTCGCCAAAGGGAAAAGGCATATGGATGTCTATAATATTAAGACCAGAAATAGACCCCTTTTCCGTATCTAAAATAACCCTACTTGGAGCAGCAGCTGTAAACTCAGCCTTAAAAGAAATAGGAATAGATACAAAGATAAAGTGGCCCAATGATATAATTTTAAACAATAAAAAGCTTTGTGGAATCCTAACAGAAATGAGTGCAGAACTTAACTTAATAAATTATATAGTAATGGGCATAGGAATAAACGTAAACATAGATCAAAAAGAGTTTCCAGAAGAATTAATAAATATAGGGACATCCTTAAAAGCAGAATTTAATATGGAGTTTAATAGAAAAGAATTAGTGGCCCGCATAGTAAATAATTTTGAAAAGTATTATGAAGAATTTATAGAAAAACAATCTATAACTAACTGTATAAAAGTTTGCAGAGAAAACTCAGTACTTCTAGGAAATGAAGTAGATATAATAGAAAAAGGCAAAAAACGAAGGGTAAAAGCCTTAGATATAGGTGAAGATGGAGCTTTAATAGTAGAAAACAACAATGGAGAAACAGAAAAAATAATCTCAGGGGAAGTTTCCGTGAGAGGAGTATATGGATATATCTAGAGTTTTATTGCAAGAAGATATTTTAATGTTAATATTTCTAGGTTTTAGTGATAGGAGAAGATCCTTCTGAAACTTATAAATTTATTAGTAATAAAAACTGTGTAGCTATAAAAATTATTTCCATAGCTACACAGTTTTTTTCATCTAGTTCTTTACCTAAGTTTTTTTAATTTTTCTTAGACAGCTCTATTTTTTCTGCAATTTCGCTTAAGTATTCCCAACGCTCCATTTTTTCATTCAATAGTTCTTCTGTTTCAGATTCTAGTTGAAGAAGTTCTTGAAGTTTTGAATAGTTAGTACTATTATTTGCTATGTCAGATTGTATAGATTCTAAATTTTGTTCTATAGATGCTATAACACTTTCAATTTCTTCATATTCTCTTTGTTCTTTATAGGAGAATTTTAAGGTTTTATTTGTCTTTTCAAGGTTTTTATCCATAGGTTTATCCACAGTTTTCTTTTTAGTTTCTAAGTTTTCAGTATTTTCTGTGGATAAGTTCTTCTTAAAGTTAATAAAGTCAGAATAATTTCCAGTATGCTCTAAAATTTCACCATTTCCTTCAAAGGAAAAAATTTTATTTGCTATTTTATCTAAGAAGTATCTATCGTGGGATACTACCATTATAGGTCCATTGAAGTTTTCTATATACTCTTCTAATATTTGCAAGGTTGATATATCTAAATCATTAGTAGGTTCATCTAGTAAGAGTACATTAGGAGCTTCCATTAGAACTTTTAATAAGTATAATCTTCTTTTTTCCCCACCGGATAGTTTATTAATAGGTGTCCATTGTGCTTCTGGTGTAAATAAAAATCTTTCAAGCATTTGTGATGCACTTATTTTTTCTCCATCAGAAGTTTCTACAAATTCCGCGGTTTCCTTAATATATTCTATTACTCTTAGGTTTTCTTTTAAATCATAATTACTTTGAGAAAAGTATCCTATTTTAACTGTTTCACCTATTTCTATAGAACCATTATCTAAAGTTGAATTTCCACTAATTAAGTTCATTAGAGTGGACTTACCTATGCCATTTTCTCCAATGATGCCTATCCTATCTTCTTTAACCATGATATAAGAGAAGTCTTCTATAATTTTTTTATCTTTAAAGTTTTTAGTTATGTTTTCAAGTTCTATTATCTTTTTCCCAAGCCTACTATGAGCTGTGGATATATTTACATCACTTGATTTTACTGGAGCATCTTGTGATGATAAGTCTTCAAATCTTTGAATTCTTGCCTTTTGTTTTGTAGTTCTAGCTTTGGCGCCTCTTTTTATCCAAGCAAGTTCATATCTTAAAAGGTTTTGACGTTTATCTTCCATAGATGCTTCTAGAGCTTCTCTTTCTATTTTCTTTTCTAAAAATACACTAAAATTTCCTTCATAACAATATAAATTCCCATGGTCTAGTTCTATGATTTTATTTGATACTCTATCTAAAAAGTATCTATCGTGGGTAATCATAAGAAGGGCACCTTTTCTATGATTTAAAAATTCTTCAAGCCAAGCTATGGTTTCATTATCCATATGGTTTGTAGGCTCGTCTAAAATCAATAGTTCAGAAGGGGTAATTAGAGTTCTTGCAAGGGCCACTCTCTTTTTCTGTCCTCCTGATAGGGTGTTAATTTTGCTATTTAATTTTGTAATGCCAAGTTTATTTAATATAGTTTTAGCTGTGCTTTCTATATTCCAAGCATTTAAAGCATCTATTTTTGATGAAAGAGAAATTATTCTATTTTGAATATCTATATTTTCTGGATTTTCCTTAGCCATATCTAAGGCACTTTCATATTCTCTAAGAGTAACCATTATAGGAGAATTTCCATTAAAAACTTCCTCTAGTACAGTGGAGTTTTCATCGAATTCAGGGTTTTGTTCTAGATATTCTATATGAACTTTATTGTTTTTTATTATATTTCCTTCATCATAGGACTCTACACCAGAAATAACCTTAAGTAAGGTAGACTTTCCTGTTCCATTTATACCTATAACCCCTATTTTATCGCCTTCATTAATGCCTAAAGAGATATTATGGAAGAGAATTTTCTCACTATAGCTTTTACTTAGGTTTTCCATTGAAATCAGATTCATTTAAATCATCCTCTTCTAATAAATTTGTTTACCATGTATATTGTACTGTATTTTAAGGAAAAATAATATATTTTATTCATTTGTAAAATATTGAAGCACATCAGAGACTAAAGGAATTTTAAAATCCTTTGGAATTAGCTTATCAGGAATTAATTTATTAGGAATAAACATTTTTAAGTCCTTAACTTCTTTTATATTTAACTTTAACATTATATACTGAGCTATAAAAAATTCAAAGGGCAGGAGCAATCCATGGGTTGCAGGTAGTAGATATCTTGTGGAACCCTTTAACTCTTTAAAGAGTAGACTTCTACTGGTTATAGGTAGAGTTTCATCATAAATTGCATCTATAAAAGTAACCTTTTTTTTATCTAAAAAATGTGCATAGGATAGGGGATCAATTTTAAATAGAGGATGAATTTCATTAGAGTTTATAAGTTCTTCTAAATCCATATTTTTAACTATGGATAAATCCCTATCATAGATTTCATATAATTTATTTTTATCATGTAAGAAATAATCTGTTTCATAACCTTTTTTAAACATTTTTCTAGCAAAGTTTCCAACAGTGGATTCATGAATTATTTTAGGAAAGTAGCCGCCGGTATTTAAAAACATAGTTTCATTTATTCTAGGGTCTAAAGAGGTTACCATTGAAGATAGCATACCACCGAGACAATATCCTAGCATACAATTTTTTTCTTCCCAAAGGTTTTTATCTTCTAGAAAGTCTATGGAGGTTCTAATATCTACAACAGCATGTTGCCAAGAATTGTACATAATATTCACATCGGGGTAAACATAGGTTTTTCCGCTTACAGAACCCTCCTCTACACGTGTATAATTTCCAGGAAGAATAAGAACATTACAGCTTACATTAGAAGAGGCTAGATGTGCACCAAGCCATAGTAAAAATTTAATATTTCTAGTTCCAAGACCCGGAATAACCATAACAGAAGCACTAGCAGAAGATTTTGGCTGAAAATTATATAGTTCTACAGTTTCAGTACCTTTTTTAGCGTTTTTATATAAACTTTTAAACCTTATATAATTACAACGATAGTTTTTCCCCTTTTGAATAAATCCACTAGTATAGGGTAATTTTTCTCTTTCATAAAAAAAGTCTATTTTCAAATTTAACATTCCTTATATATTGATACACTTTAATAATATTAAAATACTAGCAAAATGTGAAAGAATACATATAATATATTAGAATAATATTAAGGAGCACAAAATGAAATTAGCTTTAAATTTTAAGGATGGTAAGAAAAGAGTTTTTACTCAGCAGGAAACAGATAAAATTATTAAAAGTCTTAATTATTTAAAATTAATTCAATTCCTAATGAGCAATAAAGAGATTAAAGGTAGTATAAATATATTAGGAAAGGATGTTTCCTCTGAACAAATTTTTTCAGTAGAATTTTTATTATAAAGGCTAGATTTTACATGTAGTTATTAGATAATAGTTATAATAAAGGTGCAGTAAAGATAGACAAAAATAATCTTTACTGCACCTTGTTTTTATGTTCATAGTTGTATTGACACCAATATTTTTCATTGTTATACTAAAATTGTTAAGTCGGTCGGTCGGATGAATTGAAAAAAGGGGAGTATTTAATTGGATAATAAGGATAATAATATAGGTAATCAATATAAAATTTTAGAAGCAACTAAGAGACTCATAGTAAAAAAGGGTATTGAAAGTACGAGTCTTTCGGACATAGCTAGGGAAGTTGGTATAAGCAAGGGAACTCTTTATTATTATTTTTCTTCTAAAAATGATCTTATAAATGAAATTGCTAGGCAATATTTTTATGAAATTGAGGAAAATATTAATAATACTGTTGAAAAGTTAGATAGAAAAGCTGAACCTGTAGAAGTGATTAAAAAGATGTTCAAAGAAATTTTAAAGTCAGAAGAAAAGGGAAGATTGCATCTTTGCCTGGTACAAGAGTCAATGACTAATAATGAGGATTTAAGAAAAAAAATTAATGAAGAGTATATAAAGTGGAAAACCATTATAAAAGAAGGATTAAGATTGATATTTAAAAATAAAGATTTAGATTATGAAGTTATCTCTAACATAATAGTAGCTGCTCTTCAAGGGTTTATGATTCAAAATATTATGAGCATAGACTATGTGGATATAGATTCGGTAGTAAAATATGTCCTTAAAGAAAAATAATATTAAATTTAGGAGGAGTTAAATTGGAAAAAATAGCCTTAATAACTGATAGTGCTAGTGATGTAAGCAAGGAAATTATAGAAAAGTATAATATTCATGTTCTTCCCTTTAGAATAATATATGAAAAAAAAGAATACTTAGATAGGGTAGATATAAGCCCAGAGGAGATATACAATAATTTTGACAGAGAAATACCAACTTCTTCTCTTCCATCACTTTCTGATATGGAGAATTTATTTAAAAAGTTAAAAGACGAAGGATATACCCATGCAATAGGGATAACACTTTCTTCAGGATTATCTGGTATATATAATGCATTAAAATTAGTTAGTGAGGATCATTCAGAGATTGAAAGTTTTATTTTTGATTCAAAGAGTATATCCATAGGTGAAGGAGTTTTAGTACAAGAATGTGGTAAAATGATAGTGGAAGGAAAAACCTTTGATGAAATAAAAAAAGCATTACCTATAATGAAAAGTAAACTCCATATCTTCTTTGTGGTTGGAACTTTAAAATATCTAAAAAAAGGCGGTAGAATTGGTAAGGTTGCAGGAACCATAGGGGATATTTTAAATTTAAAGCCAATTATAACTATGCATGATGATGGAAGTTATACAACTTATGATAAGGTGAGAGGAAGAAAACAATCTTTAAGAAGATTAGTAGATATAATTTCGACCTACACTAATAAAGGAAAGGTTTATTTAATGCATGGAAATGCGGAAGAAGAAATGAAAACTGTTTATGAGAGCTTAAAGGAGTTGCCTAATGTTATTTCTGTATATTTAGGAGAAAATATTAGTCCCGTTGCTGGAGTACATAGTGGTCCAGGACTAGTAGGCGTAGGCTATTTTGAGGTATAATAAAAAGAGTTAAATAATTTTGAGCTTCAGGGGTTTTACTTCTGAAGCTCAAAATAGATTAGGAGGTAATTTCATTGGAAGAGTCATTTAAAAAGCTTGACAGGATTATTATATTTTTCCTAGTATACACTATGATTTTTTTGATTTTTTTTGGTACATTGAAGTATACATTCCCCTTTGTTATAGCGTTAATTTTTGCTTTAATATTAAAAAGACCAACAGAATATCTAATTAAAAAGTTAAAGATAAATAATACCTTTTCTTGCTTAATTACAAATATAATATTTTTTTCTATTATATTTCTTTTATTATTTTGGGGAATATCTATTATAAGTAGAGAAATTGCACAATTTGCTAAGAATATTCAAAGTTATATTGTAAATAATTCAGATAAAATATATGAGCTTATGGAAAATATTCAGAACAGATATAATAATATAAATCCAGAACTTTTAAATAGCATAAAAAATCATGCATCAGGAGTAATATCAAAATACTCAGGAAATATTATGGATTTATCTACGTCCTTAGTATCTTTTACTTTAGGATTTGTATCAAATTTTCCTTATATAATTATGGTTGTCTTTTTCACTATAATTACAACTTATTTTTTCACAAAAGATTTATCTGTAGAAACAGGAGTAATGAATTTTACAAGGTTTAAAGGGGGAAGAGCTTCTAATATATATAATGAGGCAAAGAAAAAGTTACTAAACTATGGACTTTCCTATTTAGTTATTATCTTTTTAACTTTTATTGAGACTCTCATTGTATTTACGGTCTTAGATATTAAGTATGCCTTAATTTTAAGTATTATATCCGGTATAGCGGATATATTGCCAGTTTTAGGTATTGGTGCCATTTATACACCTCTTGTGATTATATATTGGCTTACAGGAAATAAGTTTACTGCCATAGCTCTAATAATATCCTATGCTATAATATCAGCCATAAGGCAAATTGTAGAACCTAAACTTGTATCAAGTTCTTTAGGAATACATCCTGTAGCTGTGCTTGCAGCTATATTTATTGGATTAAAAGTTAATGGAATTATGGGCATGATGTATTTTATGTTTTTAGTGGTATTTTATAATCTATTAGAACAAGTAGGAGTGCTATAAAGAGAGTTCTTAGCTTCAGAGGAAATCTTACTCCTCTGAAGCTTATTAACAGAATTCTTAGGAGTTTTACTCCTTAGAAGTCGTTATCTTTTAGGAGAAATCCTTATCCAGGGACGTAGCCGCTCTTTTCTGTCACTTTGAAAAAGGTGTGAGTATTAGAGCGACTAGGGTGAGATTAAATTTTACTATGAGAGGAGTAAAAAGCTATGGGTATTAGAATTATCTATGGGAGAAGTGGTAGTGGTAAGACTTCTTTTGTTATAGATGAGATAAAAAAGAAATATAAAAGTAAAGATGAGAATAAATCTTTAATATTAATTGTACCAGAACAACTTACCTTTCAAACGGAAAAAAAGCTAGTAGATGAAATTGGTTTTTTAGGAAAAGGTATTGATGTATTAAGCTTTAAAAGAATGGCTTATAGAGTGTTTAAGGAAGTTGGAGGGGTTACTAGAAGACATATGGAGACTTCTGGTAAGACCATGTTACTTTATAAAATTATAGAAGAGCTAAAAGAGGATCTTAAGGTTTATTCTTTGGCAGCTAAGCAGAAAGGCTTTGTTAGTACTTTAGGGGAGATAATATGTGAATTTAAAAGATATAATATTGCTCCAGAGGATTTAAATGAATTAAAGGATAACCTAGAAGAAAATACTTTTATATACAATAAAATAAGCGATATTTCTTTAATATATAGTAAGTTTGAAGAGGTGTTACATAAAGGGTATATAGATCCAGATGAAGATTTAACCATATTAAAAAGTAAGATTTGGGAAAGTAGTATATTAAAAGATACGGATATTTGGATAGATGAATTTAGCGGCTTTACCCCTCAACAATATTTAATTTTAGAAGAGCTTATAAAAAATAATTGCAATTTAAATATTACCTTAAATATGGATTATGATGATAGCAAGAGTCCTACTTATAGAGAGATATTTTCTCCTATAATCTATACAGAAGAAAAGCTTATAAAATTAGCGGAAAAACTAGGTAAAGCCATAGAGGAACCTGTAAGTTTAAGTAACAAACCTTCTATAAAATTTAAGAATTCTACGGAACTTTCATATTTAGAAAATAATTATTTTGCATATCCTTTTAAACCATATGAAAATCCTGTATATGATATAGGAGTATTTAAGGCAATGAATATATATTCAGAGGTAGAGCATCTTGCTACTTCTATTTTGCATTTGTGTAGGGAAAAAGGGGTAAAGTTTAGTGAAATTGCAGTTATAACAAGGGAATTAGATATTTATGAGAATTTAATTAAGTCCATATTTAATGAATATAAAATTCCTTATTTTATAGATGAGAAAAAGGATATAACTTCAAATAATTTAATAGTATTTATAACCTCACTTATGGAGATTTTAGGTAACAACTGGAATTATGAAAGTGTATTTAGATATTTAAAAACTAATTTAACAGGTATAGAAAAAAAGAATATAGATTTATTAGAGAATTATGCTTTAAGCTCTGGAATAAAAGGAAAGAAATCTTGGACAGATAATGATACTTGGTTTAAGACCATGAGCTTAAATTATGGATTAAAATATAGTATAAATAAGTTTCTTAAAAGAGTATTATCTTCTATGGAAAGTGGAAAAAGAGGAGATTATTTAAATAGTTTAGAAGAAAGTATTAAGGACATAAAAACTAGGGCTGAGGAGATTTTAAAACCTAGTACACTAGAGGATAAACTAAAAATTGATTTAGAAGAAAAGCTTGAGCTAATAAGTGAAGATGAAATATTAAACTTATTAAAAAATGGGGAACTATATGAAATAATATATTTATTTGATGAAGCTGTAGCGGAAGAAGAATTTTCACCTATAGAAGCACTTTTAAATGAAATAAGAATTATAACTAAAACAAGAGATGAGTTTACCAAACCTTTAATTGAATTTAGTGGTAAGTTAAAGGGAAAAAATACGGGTAGCAAGCTTTGTATAGAATTATTTAATTTCCTAGAATCTATAAAAGTAAGAGAGAGAATAGAATTATGGGTTGGGGAATTTCAGGAACATAATAATATTGAACAAGTTAATGAATACAGTAGAATTTGGAATTTAGTTATAGAACTTTTGGATCAAGTGGTTGAAGTTTTAGGAGAAGATTATATTTCACTTTCACAGTTTTCAAAAATATTAACTTTAGGATTTAAGGATCATAAAATGGGCTTTATTCCTCAAGCACTTCAGGAAGTTATTGTAAGTAGTGTGGAACGTTTAAGAGGGCATAATATAAAGTATTTATTTTTAATTGGAGTAAATGATGGGGTATTCCCTCAAATAAATAATAAAGAAGGTATATTTACCGATAACGATAGAATATTTTTAAAGGAAAAGGGTGTTGAGCTTGCAAAGGACACTAGGACTGCAGCTTTTGAAGAGCAATATTTAATATATACAACCTTAACCTTAGGTTCTGAATATTTAAGGGTTAGTTATCCTATAGCTGACCATGAAGGAAAGGCCTTAAGACCTTCTATTATAATTTCTAGGTTAAAGGCTATTTTTCCTAAGATAGAGGAAGAGAGCAATATAATAGAGGAAAAAGAAGAGGATTTAATTGTAAGTACTGTACCTACTTTTAATAATTTTATAGAAAAACTAAATATAGCTTGTACAGAACAGGAGCTATCTGAAGTTTGGAGAGGTGTTTTTAAATGGTTTTATAAGGAGCCTTATTGGAGGGAAAACCTTAATAATATTATAGAGGCTTTTTCATATTCAAATCAGGAAGAGACCTTAGAAAAAAATAAGGTTTCTAAGCTTTATGGAGAGAATAAAGTTTTTAGTGTTTCAAGGGTTGAAAGCTATATAAGATGTCCATTTGCTTATTTTGTTAAGTATGGATTAAAGGCAAAGGAGAGAAAAATCTTTAGTTTAACTCCTCCAGATTTAGGAACTTTTATGCATAAGGTATTAGATAGTTTTTCAAGAAATGTAGAGGAAAAGTATACTTGGGATATCATAGATCGTAATCTTACAAAAGAAATAATTGAAAATGTAAGTAAAAGAGAAATGGATAGTTATACAGGTAATGTTTTTAAAAGGTCTTCAAAATATGAATACTTTGGTGAGAGGATAAAAAGAGTTCTAATAAAATCAGCAGGGCTTATAGTAGAGCATATGCAAAGAGGTGGCTTTGAACCTTTAGGTTATGAAATAGGTTTTGGTATGGATAAAGAGGGCTATTCACCTATAGAATTGGAACTTAGTACAGGAGAGAAGGTTAAATTAGTTGGGAAAATTGACCGTGTAGATAAATTGCTCTATGAAGATGAGGAGTATTTTAGAGTTATAGATTATAAGTCTGGAAATAAAGACTTTAAGCTTTGGGAAGTCTATTATGGTCTTCAAATTCAGCTTCTTACTTATTTAGATGCTATTTTAGAAAAGGAAGAGGAGATAGAGAAATTTCCAGTGTTTCCTGCAGGGATCTTATACTTTAAAATTGATAACCCTATAGTTAAACATAGCAGTAATTTAAGCGATGAGGAAATTGAAGAAGAAATAATGAAAGCTTTAAAAATGAAAGGCTTAATTATTGCGGATACAAAGATAGTTAAAGAGATGGATAGGGAAATAGAAGGTGCTTCCTTAATTCTTCCAGTTGGTTTTAAAAAGGATGGGGATTTTACAAAGAGTTCTAAGGTGGCAACAAGAGAACAGTTTGAATTATTAAGAGAACATGTTAAAAACAAATTACTTAAGGCTTGTGAAAAAATGATTGAAGGTGACATAGGTATAAAACCTTGTAAAACTGGAGCTGGAACTGCTTGTGATTACTGTGAATATGGGGCTTTATGTGCCTTTGATTTATCTATTAAGGATAATCAATATGATATTCTAAAAGAAAAGAAGGATGAAGAGGTTTGGAGGTTACTAGAGAAGGAAAAGGAGGAGAGGGAAAATGGCGGAAATTAAGTGGACTAAGGAGCAAGAAAGGGTTATAAACACCAGAAATTGTAACTTGTTAGTGGCTGCAGCAGCGGGATCAGGAAAAACAGCAGTATTAGTTCAGAGAATTATTAATATGATTATGGATGAGAAAAATCCTATAGACATAGATAAATTATTGGTTGTTACTTTTACCAATGCAGCAGCTTCAGAAATGAGAGAGAGAATAGGGGATGCTCTTTCAAAAGAAATAGGAAAGGGTAAAAATTCTTTAAGGCTTCAAAGACAATTAACTCTTTTAAATAAAGCAAGCATAACTACCATACACTCCTTTTGCCTAAATGTAATAAAGAATAATTTTCATAAGGTTGATGTAGATCCAGGATTTAGGGTAGCCGATGAGACAGAGGTAATTTTACTTAAAAGTGAGGTTATGGAGGATTTATTTAATCATAAATATGAAAATATAAATAATAAAGATTTAGAAGAACATTGTATAGGGGAAGAATTTTTAAGTTTAGTAGAGACTTATTGCAATAATAAAGAGGATACTGCCTTAATGAATTTAGTTTTAAGATTGCATAGTTTTTCTAATACCACTCCAAATCCAAAACAATGGTTAATGGATAAAAGTGAAGAGTTTAATTTAGAAAACTTTGTAGATATAGAACATATGTCTTGGATTAAGGTATTAAAAAATGTTATATCAATAGAATTAGAAGAATATTATAAGCAATATGAAGAGTGTTATGATATTGTAACTTCTGCAGAAGAATTAAGCCCTTACGAAAAGGTTATAAGTGAAGAATTAGCTATGATAAGTGATTTAAGTTTAAATCTAAAAAATTCTTTTACTTCCTTTGCAGAAGAACTTAAAGTAGTAAAATTTCAAAGACTCCCTTCCATAAGGAATATTGAGGATAAAGAGGGGAAGGAAAGTGTTCAGAACATACGAAATAATGTTAAAAAGTCCCTAGAGGATATAAGGAAAAACTATGCCGGTATAACAGCAGATGAGATTAAGGAATCCTATGGTAAGGTCTATCCTATTATAAAAAATTTAACTTATTTAGTTATGCAATTTGATCAACAATACAGAATGAGAAAAAAGGAAAAGGGTATAATTGATTTCAATGATTTTGAACATTTTTGCCTAGAAATATTAATAGAAAAAGATGAAAAAGGGCAATGGCTCAAAGATAAAGAAGGGAATTATATACCTTCCTCATCAGCTTTAGAATTAAGAGAAAAATATGAGGAAATTTTAATAGATGAGTATCAGGATTCAAACTTGGTTCAAGAACTTATACTAAATTTAGTTTCAAAAATAAAAGAGGGAAATCCTAATATCTTCATGGTGGGAGATATAAAGCAAAGTATATATAGGTTTAGGCAAGCAAAGCCAGAATTATTCCTTACAAAGTACAATTCTTATAGTGAAATTAAGGATGAGGAAGAGGAAAAAGATACTTTATTTAAAAAGATATTGCTCTTTAAAAATTTTAGAAGTAGAAAAGAAATATTAGATGGAGTAAATTTTATTTTTGAGAGTATAATGTCAGAGAGGGTTGGAGAACTTCAATATGACCATAGGGAAGCTCTAAACTTAGGAGCAAATTATGAAGAGGAAATTGAAGGGGCAACCTTAGGTGGAAATATAGAACTGCATATATTAGATAAAGAAGCCCATGATGAGGGTGAAGAGGAAATAGGGGATATTGAAGAAGATAAGGATATTCCAACAGATATATCTTATGAAGCTAAGATAACAGCTAAAAGAATAAAAGAACTTTTAGAGTCAGAAGAAAAACCTTTTATGGTCCTAGATAAGCAAACAAAAGAGTATAGAAGGGTTATGTATAAAGATATAGTTATTCTTTTAAGAAGTACTGTAAATTGGGCAGAACAATTTATGGAAGAATTTAAAAAATATAATATTCCAGTATATGCGGATACAAATACAGGATATTTTGAAACTACTGAGGTTAAGACCATGCTTAGTCTTCTTCAAGTTATAGATAACCCAATACAAGATATACCACTTTTATCTGTAATGAGATCTCCTATAGGTGGATTTAACTCAGAAGATTTTATAGATATTAGAATTGCAAATGAGAGCCTAAGTTTTTATGAAGCTTCACTTAGATATATAGATAAGGAAGAAGGGGAGCTAAAAGAAAGATTAGAAGAGTTTTTAAATAAATTAGAGCTTTGGAGGGAAAAATCTTTATATACTCCTATAGATGAATTTATTTGGTATTTATACATGGAAACTGGATATTATGGTTTTGTAGGAGCTTTAAAAAATGGTGCTCAAAGACAGGCTAACCTTAAGATATTATTTCAAAGAGCAAGAGAGTATGGTAAAACTAGCTATAATGGACTATTTAATTTTATAAACTTTATAAATAGATTAAAGAAAAATAGTGGAGATATGGGCAGTGCAAAGACCTTAGGTGAAAATGAAAATGTAGTTAGAATAATGAGTATTCATAAAAGTAAGGGACTAGAATTTCCAGTGGTATTTTTATGTGGTATGGGAAAACAATTTAATCTACAAGATTTAAATGACAACTTATTATTACACCATGGCTTAGGTTTTGGACCAGATCTTATAGATTTTGAAAGAAGAATATCTTATCCTTTACCAGTAAAAAAAGCTATAAGGGAAAAAATAAGAATAGAAACTTTATCAGAAGAAATGAGAATTTTATATGTAGCACTTACAAGAGCAAAAGAAAAGTTGATTTTAATAGGAGCAACAAAAAAGGTTTCAGATTTTATAAAAAAAGCTTGTGAAAACTGTGGTAATAAGGGTATAACTGTTCCAGAATTCTATGTGGCAAAGGGAAAGAGCTATCTAGATTGGGTTATACTTGCACTTGTTAAACATGGAGAAGCTATAAATAATTTAAAAGAAGAATTTTATAGATATACTGGAGAAGATTTAACTATAAACAACCTTATAGAAGACAACTCTAAGTGGAGCATTAAGATATGGAATAAGTCAGAAGTTGAAGAGGTTGAAGAAGAGGAAGAGGAACAGGATAGGTCAAAGTGCTTAAGAGAATTATTAAGTTCTTATATAGAGAGTTCTAAAGAAAGTGATGGATATTATGAGTTTGTAGATAAAAGATTGAGCTATGAATATCCATATATGAATGCTTCTACACTTCCTACAGTGGTAACTGTTTCTGAATTAAAGAGAAGATTTAATCTTATGGAAGAGGAAAACACTCACTCCTTGATTAGTACTTCACTTAAAAAGAAACCTAAATTTATGGAAGGAAAAACTAGGCTTACAGGAGCAGATAGAGGTACTGCTTTTCATGCTATAATGGAGTATTTAGATTTAAATAAAGTAGGGTCTGTAGAGGAAATAAAAAATCAAGTTTTTGAAATGTATGCAAAGGAATTTATTACAGAAGAACAATCTAAAGTTGTAGATTGCAATAAGATATTTAGTTTTTTTAATACAGATTTAGGGCTTAGAATGTTAAAAGCTTATCCTAAAGTTTATAGGGAGCAAGAATTTCATATTCCACTAAAGAGCACAGAACTTTTAGCAGCATCAGGAGAAGTTTATGGAGATGAAGGCACTCTACTACAGGGTATAATTGATTGTTATTTCGATGAAGATGGAGAAATTATATTGTTAGATTATAAAACAGATTTTCTTTTAGAGGGAGAGGAAGAAGGAATAATTAATAAATATAAAAGTCAATTAGATTATTATGGCAGAGCCGTAGAAAGAATAACAGGCAAAAAAGTTAAAGAAAAATATTTATATTTATTTACTCTTGATAAATATGTTATGGTTAAATAGCATTTAATAAAAGGTATACAAGATTGTAATGCTACTACAAAAAGGTTTGTGACGATTATATTAAAAAATTCTAAAGAAAGGAAAAGTATAATGAATTTTTACTATGATTCATTATGCAAGGTGATAATGTGGGTAGAAACATAAAAAGGCTTTTAATAAGATTTAAGGAACATGATTTATATGCTTTAGCATCTCAACTTGCATATAGTCTAATTTTATCGATTTTCCCATTTTTAATTTTTTTACTTACTATAGTGGGATATAGTTCCTTGGATGTTAGTGAAGTATTAAAGGCCTTAGATACAATGTTACCCAAAAGTGCCTATGAATTGATTTCTGTTACTGTAGTTGAGGTTTTAAGAGGAGGAAGAGTAGATCTATTGTCTTTTAGTATTATAGGTACACTTTGGGCAGGATCTAGTGGATTTAGAGCTGTAATGAAAGCTTTAAATAAAGCCTATGAGGAAGAAGAAAGGAGACCTTATATAAAGACAGTAATTTTATCTATAGTTTCTATGATAGGTTTAGTAGTAATATTATTATTTGCATTTTCTCTAGTGGTTTTTGGAGAGATGGTAGGAAATACATTAATAGATTATCTACAGCTATCCTTATCTTTTAGAGTTAATTGGAATATTATAAGATATTTTGTAGCTATATTCTTTATGGTTTTGGTATTTTCAATACTATACTATGTAACTCCTTGCAGGAAGATGCGTTGGAGAGATGTGGTTCCTGGAGCTATATTTTCTAGTATAGGGTGGATAATTGCATCAGAAGTATTTGCTTTTTATGTAAATAATTTTAACACATACTCTAGAATCTATGGAGGTTTAGGAGCAGTAATAGTACTTATGTTGTGGCTTTTTATAAGCTCCATGATTATATTAGTTGGTGGAGAAATAAATGCTATGGGGACAGAGGATAAGGAAAGTAAGGCTTAAAATTATTTTTGAACATATGTTTAAATATAGAAAATAAGGATAAAATTAAAGAAAACATAACTTATTTAGGAGGAGTAGTAAAATGAATAAGGTTTTCTTAATAGGAAGAATAACTAAGGATGCTACATTAAAATCTACCACAGAAAATAATAAGAGTTATACAAAGTTTCCCATAGCAGTAGATAGAGACTATACTCAAAAAGAAGGAAGTAAGTCAGCAGATTTTTTCCAAGTAACTTTATGGGGAAAGGCGGCAGAAAATTTAGTTCAGTACCTTAATAAAGGAAGACTAATTAGTGTAATAGGAAAACTTAGAAATAACAATTATGAAAATAAGGAAGGAGAAAAAAAATATTATACAGAAATTATATGTGAAGAAATAAAATTTCTAGAATATAAAAAAGCTGAATAGTATTTAGTTAATAAATCAAAATATTAAAAGTGAAGTGTAAAATCTTTGTTATTTTCATTGTAATTAAGGTTCTTTATATCGTATAATTGGTTAGTACACTTAAGTAAATTTTATTATGTTTTTATAATATAATTGCAAAGGGAGTTTAACCATGATAAACATTATTAAAATAGCTTTGTGGGCAGCTGTTCCACTATTTGAGCAAAGATGGGCAATACCAAATGGGATTATACTTCAAAAAATGAATCCTTTAGTAGTATTTTTAACTGCATATATAGGAAGTTTACTTCCAGTACCCTTTATTATGCTCTTATTTGATAAACTTTTTGACATATTAGGACGCTATAAAATCTTTTCATGGGCATACAAAATAGTGGAAAGAAAGATAGAAAAGAATAGAGATAAATTTGAAAAATATAAAGAACCTGCATTAATTACTTTTATTGCTATACCACTTCCTACTACAGGGGTTTGGACTGGTACTGTTATAGCTGCCTTTTTAAAATTTAATTTTAAAAAGTCTATGTTTTGTGCAGCAGTTGGTGCATTTTTATCTGCAGTAATAATAACAGCCTTGACTATAGCACTTCCAGCTGCCTTAGGATATTAGTGTAGAATGTCTAACAGCTATAACTGGAAAAACTACAATGGCAGTTCTCCAAGCTTAGTATATTAGTATAGAGTGTATAACAGGGCTTAAATTAAAGGTTAAATATAAAATTTAATGGGTAACATGTTTTTAAAGAGCTGCTTATATAAGAAAGCTCTTTTTTTATATAAATATTTAGAAAATTCCAAAACAAACTGGTATAATAAAGTTATAGTAAATTATATAATAGAAAAAAGATCTATTATGTTTCCGAATACATATTTATTACATGGGGGTATTTTAATGGATATTTTAAAGTTTCAGGAATTTAGGAAGAAATTAAATGATAATGTTAGTAAGGTTATTGTGGGAAAAAGTGATAAAATAGATAAAATTATTGTTGCATTTATATGCTCGGGACACGTACTTTTAGAAGATGTACCTGGACTTGGCAAAACTAAACTAGCAAAAAGTCTTGCAAAATCTTTAAATTGTGATTTTAAAAGAATTCAGTTTACACCAGACTTGCTTCCTTCTGATCTTACGGGAATATATTTCTATAATCAGAAGTTAGGAGAATTTGAGTTTAGAAAAGGACCATTACTTACAAATTTTGTTCTAGCAGATGAAATAAATAGAGCAACTCCAAGAACACAATCTGCACTATTAGAGTGTATGGAAGAAGGACAAATAACCATAGGAGGAGATACCATATATTTAGATAAACCCTTTTTTGTTATGGGAACACAAAACCCAGTAGAACAATTTGGAACATTTCCACTTCCAGAAGCACAACTAGATAGATTTTTTATAAGACTTTCCATGGGTTATCCAAACAAAACAGAAGAACTTGATATGATGGATAGGTTTATGGAAGAGGATCCTTTAGAATCACTACAGTCAGTAGTTACTCTAGAGGAAGTAGCTTTTGTTCAAGAAAATTATAAGAAGATTCACGTAAGTATACCTATAAAAGAATACATATTAGATATTATAAAGGAAACTAGAAAACATGATGAGTGTAGAGTGGGATGCAGCCCCAGAGCAACACTAGCTCTTATGAAAGCATCTCAAGCCCATGCAGCTATACATGGAAGAGATTTTGTCATACCAGAAGATGTTAAAAATATGGCAACTTCTGTTTTAAGTCATAGATTAGTATTACATACAGAAGTAGATATGGATAGAGGACTTGCTCAAAGGGTAATTGAAGAAATATTAAGCAATGTAGATACACCTTTGGAAGAAGTTTAGGTGATAAAAGATGTATATAATATTTATTTGCTTTACATTATATATTTTATACAAAGTTGCAGACATTATAAAACATAAGGGATTTAAGGATTTAAATATTTATAGAACAGTAGATAAAAATAGAGTTTTTAAAGATGAAGAATTTAAAATAACCACAATTTTGGAAAACAAAAAAAGGCTTCCTATATCTTTTGTATATGTAAAAGAGAAGTTTTACTCTACCTTTCAATTTGCACAAAACAACGTAGAAGATGAAAATGAAGGTTTTAAATTTAATGTGAGTAAGTATAGTTTAAGAGGTTATGAAAGAAGAGTTAAAACCATAAGATTAAAAGCTAGTAAAAGAGGGGTATATACAATTAGTGACGTTAATGTAACTATTGGAGATATATTTGGATATGCCGTAGAGGAAAAAGAAATAAGAAATTATATTGAAATAATAGTATATCCAGAAGTTAAAAATATTAATGAATATAAGTTTAGTTCCACAAGTTTGTATGGTGATAATATTATAAAAAGGTGGATATATAAAGACCCCTTATTTATCCGTGGTATAAGAGAATATGCTATAGGAGATAGATTAAAAGATGTTCATTGGTCATCTAGTGCAAAGATGAACAAGCTTATGGTAAAGGAGTATGACTATACTTCAGAGAGAGAATTAATTATTATGATTAATGTGGAGTATGGAAAAGAAATTTGGAGCAGTACACATGAAGTAGAAGTGGAAAATGCTATAAGCATAGCAGCTTCATTAGCTGCTCAAAGCATAAAATCCGGTATAGATACAGGAATGTGGACAAATGCTAGAATAGTAAGCCCTTCTTCAGGAGAGGTTAGTACAGAAATTAGACCTTCTGTTAATTCTTTAAAAAGCATTTTAGAACTTTGTGCTAGAATGTATAATATGCAAAATGAAAGTTTTATAGGATTATTGAAAAGGAATATAAAAAAATTTAACAACAATTGTACTTATGTAATAATAGCATCTTTTTTAAGCGAAGAAGTCCAGAAATTTATTTATGATTTAAGCTTAAAAGGCATAGATATAATTTTAATAGATGTATCCTCCAATTTGAAGTTATCTAAGATAAGAGGTATAGAAAAAGTAGACTTTAAAGGAGGGGAGATAATATGATTACTTGGTACAAAGAAGTTAAGTTTTTATATGTTGTCTTTATAAACACTATATTTTTTATAGCTTTAAATTTTCTATGTAATTTAGTAATAAGAGAACCCTTAAGTAAATATTTTTATTTATTAGATTTAGTCATTATATTAACGTCGAAATATTTAGCATATAGAACTTTTCATTCTATGGAAAATCATAAAAAGTTAATTATACTAAGTACATTAATATGCTTAGTAGTTAGTCCATTAGTAATATATATTAGTAATTTAAAACTCTTTATAGTAAATTTAATTTATATACTTTTCATATTAATTATTTTAAATAAAGATAGTGATAATATTATTAATCACGATGAATATAAATACAGGATAAGTAAGGGGTTTATTCTAATTATAATAATAGGTATATTAATGAGTGTTTTTTATAGAGAATTATTTAGGGAAATTACAGTGTTATACTTCTTTTCCATAGCAATTAGTATATTACTTTTAAGAGAGAGTAGAAATTACGATTATAAGATTAAAAATAAAAATAGTAAATATTTAAATGTATTGATAGGAATTTCTGTAATGATTTTTTCTATAGATCCTATATATAAAGGATTTTACTTTATAGTTAGAACAATAAAGGGATTTTTAGATAAGATTTTAGATAAGATTTTAGATTTTTTAATGTATGTAGTGTTTGCACCCTTAAGTTTTATTTTCGAAGATCTAAAAGCGTATCTATTATCAAAAGAAAATATTCAGAATCCTAAATTGGGGGAAGAGGTTAAACCAATTATAAATAAAAATATAAAAACTGAGGAGTTTAAAGTTAGTTTTTTAGATATACCTTTAGTTAATAGTATATTAAAGATATTGTTAGTATGTGTGATTTTATATATCATATATAAAATCTACAAATTTTTCATTGAAAATGTTTATTATTCTTCTCCTAAAGAAAGTGAGGATGAATTTTCTGAAAAAATTTATACTAAAAAGAAAAAAGAATTTAAGATATTTAAGACACTTCTAACTTCTAATAAAGATGAAAGAGGAATTGTTTTAGAAACATATCAACGGTTCTTAAAAGTATGTTATAAAAAGAATTTTTTTAAGAAATATATGACATCTACAGTACTAGCTAACGTGCTTAAAATTCACATTGATAATAATAAGGAATTAGAAGACTTATCCACAATTTATAATAAAGCTAAGTTTTCTCTCCATGAAGTTTCAGAGGAAGATTTAGAAAAAGTTAAAGAAAGCTATAAAATTGTAAATAAACAGCTAAAAAAATTTTAAAATTTAGATAATTACGTAGTACTTTATCCATAGATGTTAATAACTTTAAGCTATTTAAGGCATAAGTTGATATCTGTGGATATTTTTATGTTAATATGTGTATAATTTAAAAAAAAGTTATATTTATAATTAGATAAATATATAACAAATTCGACAGGAACTTTAGCAATGAATTAGCAGATTACTGGGGAAAAGTATATGAAATACTTATTTTATTGATAGAAATCATTAAAACCTGTCAATTTTTAATATATAAAATTATCAACATGTAATCATAAACTGACATAATTTTTCTATACCTAATGATAATATATAAACATGGTATTATTTTGGAGTGAAAGGGTAGGGGAGAAAAAATGATAATAGTTGAAAGTATATCTAAGCATGTGGAGAAGGATGATTTAAAGTATAATTATATTTATAGGTTAGTTAGGAGTGATATGTCACTATATATTAAAAGTGAATTAGCTCAAATTCAAACCTATGGAATAGAAGTTGAAAGACAGGATGTAGTTGAGGGAAGATTAATTAATATTGAGAGGGATTGTATTAAGAGTATAAGCCCACAAAGATATAAGGTTCATGAATTATTAAAAATATTATACACAAATAATGTATCACCAATTCACTTAGTAGAAGTCTTAGGGGAGTACATAGATGAATATATCTCTGACTTCGATAAGTATTTAAAGGATACATCTTCATATTAATTATATTATGTACTTAATAGAATTATGACTTTTAATATACTTATTACAGATAAATTTTCATATTAAAAATTAACCTCCTAATATAATTTTATTTAAAATAGGCATCTCATATAGAGTATGCCTATTTTAAAATATAAATACAATTAATAAACAAAATTTATTTGTATTTAAAACTTATGTAATTAAGCTTTAAATTTATATTATAATATTACATATAATAAATTAACGTAGTTTTTAAAACATAAAGGTTATCAATTAATTAAAAAGGAGCGAAGTATATTGATAGTTGGTGTTGGGGTAGACATTATTGAAATTTATAGGATAAAAAAGTCCTTAGAGAGAAGGGAGACTTTTTTAACCAAACTTTTTACTAAAAATGAAATTGAGTATTTTGAAAGTAAAAAGTTTAGACCAGAGTTTGTAGCTGGCAAATTTGCTGCAAAGGAAGCAGTTGCAAAAGCTTTGGGAACTGGGTTTAGGGAATTTGACTTTAAAGATATAGAAATAGAACATAATGCCCTTGGAAAACCTTTAGCCACACTAAGAGGAAAAGCAAAGTTAATTGCAGAAAAAAACGGAGATTATAATATTCATATAAGTATCTCTCATAGCGAAACTAATGCTATAGCTTACGCTGTTTTGGAGGTGTAATTACTTGGATATTGGAAGGGCACAAAATATAAGAGATTTAGATTCTTATTGTATAAAAGAATTGGGCATTCCTGGTATAGTGCTTATGGAAAATGCAGCACTAAAAATACTAAAACATATAGAGTATAATAAATTTAAAAATTATATTATAGTATGTGGAAAAGGAAACAATGGAGGAGATGGATTAGTTGTTGCAAGACATTTAATGTCTCAAGGCATGGAAGTTAAAGTATTTATCGTAGGAAACAACAATCCATCAGAAGATTTTTTAGTTAATTACAAGATCTTAAAAAATATAAAAGCTAGTATTATTGAAATAAAAGGAGAAGAGGAACTAAACCTTTTAAGAAATTCTATAAAAGAACACTCCTTTGTTTTAGATGGTATATTTGGTACAGGCTTAAAAAGAGAGGTCGATGGTTTATTTAAAGAGGTTATAAGTATAATAAATGAAGAGAGCAACTATACCTTAGCTATTGATATACCTTCAGGACTTCATAGTGATTCAGGTAAAATATTAGGAGTTGCAGTAAAGGCCAATAAAACAGTTTCCTTTGTTATGTATAAAAGAGGATTTTTTTCTTATGATGCTAGAAATTATATTGGACAAGTAGTAGTAGAGTCTATTGGTATGCCTCAAATTGCCTTAGAAACTATAAATGAAAAAGAAACATATGTAGAAAAAGAATTTATATATAAAAATTTAAAGAAGAGAGATCCTTTAGCTCATAAGGGGGATTTTGGTAGAGTACTTATTTTTGCTGGATCAAGGGGGTTTACTGGAGCTTCAGTTATTGCCACAAAATCAGCAGTTAAAAGTGGCGCTGGACTTGTAACAGTGTGCACAGAAGAAGATGTTTTAGAAAGTGTTAGTTCAAGATTATTAGAGGCTATGAGTATTGCTAATAATTCGAAGTCCATAGAAGAATATATAAAAAAAGCAGATGCTATAGCCATAGGGCCGGGTATGGGAAATAAGAGTGAAACTTTAAATGTAGTTAAAAAAGTTTTAAGGCATAGAAATTGCCCTGTAATTATAGATGCAGATGGCATAAACGTTTTAAAAGATAATTTAGAACTATTAACCATGGAGAATAAGTATCCTATAATTCTTACACCTCATTTAGGAGAATTTAGTAGAATACTTGGAAAAGAAATAGGGGAAATAAAAGAATATAGATTAGATATGGCAAAAGAATTTAGTAAGAAATATGGAGTTGTTTTGCTTTTGAAAGGGTTTAACACAATTATAACTAATGGAGAAGAATTATATATAAACTCTACAGGAAATAGTGCCATGGCTAATGGAGGCATGGGAGATTGTTTAACAGGAATTATAGCATCTCTTATAGGACAAGGGTATGAACCATTAAAAGCAACTGCTATGGCGGCTTTTATACATGGATATATAGGAGAGAGGCTTAGCATAGAACAGTTTGTTGTAACAGCAGAAGACATTATAAATAACTTGCCTAAATTTATAAAAGAACTTTTAAATAATTTATAAGATAATTTATAAGAGAACTTATAAAAGAATTTTCAAGTATTCTATAAAAGAAATTTTAAATAGTTTATAAAGTAGCCCTTAAATAATTCATAAAATACCTTTTAAATTAGTCATATATAATAGTCTTTTATAATAAAATCTATATTAAAAGACATATAGACTTTAGGGGGCAGACTATGAATGATAATCTTAAAAAAAATATAATTGGCAAACATTACTTTAAATTTATAGTAATAGTTCTTTTGTCAGTATGGATTTTTACCTTATTTAAGCTTTTTTATAAAACAGAAGACAACACATCTAAAACCTTAGAAGCACTAAAAAGTATAGAAAGTTATAGTACTAATATAAGTATAACTTGTAAAAATAATAAGCAAGAATTAGTGTATACAGGAAAACAAAAGTATTTAAAAAACAAAGGAAGCTTAATTGAACTAGGAAAAAATACTTATTTATACAAAGATGGAAAGAGGTATGTTAAAAATAATGACACTGGAAAAGTTATAGAAGAAAAAGCTGAAAAAGAGGATGTATTTAGACTTAGTTTTATAGAGGAATATTTAAACTATCTCTATACAGAACAAAATCTAAAAAATATTAAAACAAAATCTGAGGGTAAAGATGAGGAGACACTTTGTTTTCAACTATTAGGAAACAATGAAAATTTAAGAAGTGCTAAGCTTATTATAAGTAATATAGAGGGATTACCTAAGGAGTTAATAATTTTAAACAAAAAAAATGAAGTCACTGTAAAAATAAAATATGAAAATTTTTTAAAGAATGAAAAAGTAAATGAAGCAGAGTTAAAATTTTAGTATATAATAGTATCTTGTAGATAATCTAAAGAGTAGAGATTGAGGTGACAATTTTGTTTAAACATTTAAGACCAGTGTGGGCAGAAGTTAATTTAGATAACCTTGCACATAATATGCAAAATATTAAAAAGATAACAAAGAGTAAAGAGATAATGGCTGTAGTAAAAGCAGATGCATATGGTCATGGAGCAATTGATATAGTACCAGTTTTACTTAGAAACGGTGCTAAAAGTTTAGCTGTGGCTGTTTTAAGTGAAGCAATAGAACTTAGAAAAAGTGGTATTAAGTGTCCTATTTTAATTCTAGGATTTACACCTCCTAGTTTTATTGATGAAATATTAAGATATAATATAGAACAAACTGTTTATTCCTATGAATTTGCACAAGAATTATCCAAGGTAGCTAGGGAGAAAAATGAAATAGCTAAGATTCACATAGCTTTGGATACAGGTATGGGAAGAATAGGGTACTTAAAGGAAGAGGAAAGTCTAGAAGAAATATTGAAAATAAGTAAACTTCCTAACATAAAAGTTGAAGGTATATTTTCACACTTTTCTTCTGCCGATGAAGAGGACAAGACCTACACTAAAGTTCAGATAGATAGATTTAATTGGTTTTGTAGGGAATTAATTAAGAAGGAGGTGAGTATAGGGAAAAGACACATAAGTAATAGTGCAGCTATTATAGAGTTAAGCGATTGTGATTTAGATGCGGTAAGACCTGGAATTATATTATACGGGTACTATCCTTCTAATGAGGTTAAAAAAGATAGAATTTCTTTAAAGCCAGTAATGTCTCTTAAGACAAATGTGGTTAATATTAAAAAAGTGAAAGCAGGGGAATACATAGGTTATGGAAGAGCATTTAAAACAGAGAAAGAAACTGTAATTGCAACCCTTCCAGTAGGATACGCTGATGGATATAGTAGGTTACTAACAGGTAAAGCAAAGGTGTTAGTGAGAGGGGAATATGCCCCTGTAGTAGGAAAGATATGCATGGATCAATGCATGATAGATATAACACATATAAAAGATATAAAAGTTGGTGAAGAAGTTATATTAATTGGTGAAGATGGCAATAATAAAATAACAGCAGAAGAAATTGGGGATTTAATTGGTACTATAAGTTATGAAATCCTGTGTGTGTTAGGAAAAAGAGTACCAAGGGTTTACATAAAAGAAGGAAAAGTAGTGCAAATTCGTAATTATATCTAGTCTTATACTCGAATACAAAAATTATTTGTAGTAAATTAGGGGAAAAAGTAGAAAAAATTTTTGACATACGTATATTTGTTGAAATATAATATTTTATGAGTATACATATTATATAGCTGTAGCTTAATTAGGAGGTATTAATTTTTGTATGTCGAGAAAAAGATTAGTTATTAACCTCTCTGAAACACTAAATAATGAATTAGATAAAATTTTAAAAAAAAATAATAAAAAAAAGAGTGAATTTATTCGAGAAGCAGTAATATTATATATAGAGGAAACAAAAAAATTAGATTTCCAGGAACAGATGAAAAATGGATATGAAGAAATGGCAGAATTAAATTTACAATATTGCGAGTTAGGTTTTGAAAGTTATAATGAAGAATTAAATAAATACGAAACCGGGCTTTTGGAGAGTGATTTTCCAGATGACAATGACAGTGAAACGAGGAGATATTTACTATGCTGATCTAAGTCCTGTTATCGGCTCTGAACAAGGTGGTGTAAGACCGGTTATAATAATACAAAATGATATTGGTAATAAATATAGTCCTACAGTAATAGTCTCAGCAATAACTTCTCAAATAAACAAAGCAAAATTACCAACTCATGTTGAAATATCTTCAGAAGATTACGGATTAAATAAGGATTCTGTAGTCTTGTTAGAGCAAATTAGAACTTTGGATAAAAAAAGATTAAAAGAAAAAATCGGTCATATGTCAGATGAAGATATGAAAAAAGTTGATGACGCCTTAGCAATAAGCATAGGGTTATAGTAATTAAATTTATTTATCTGTATATAAATAAATTAAAATAGAAATCTAAGTTTTACATGGAGTTTTCGCTTCATTTAAAACTTACAAATTATCATAGAAAATTAGGTATCTCTAAGATCTACTTTTTAGATTTAGAATAAGAGTTAGATTTTTAGAGAGAGAATAAAAAAGAGTTAAACTTTAAAAGTTTAACTCTTTTTTTATAGATAATATTTATTAAGAAATTTTAATTATCAATTAAAACTTCTTAATAAATATGGTATAATATTAATAAGTTATATTAGCTTATCTCAAGTATAAATTAGTAATTAATGTATAAAATTAAGTTGTTATATTTTGTATACTATATGGGGAGGTAGTAATTATGGAAAAGGATTTAATTGTTATTGGGGCAGGCCCTGGAGGGTATGCAGCAGCAATAAGAGCAGCTCAATTAGGTGCTAAAGTATCTTTAGTAGAAAAAGAGCATTTTGGAGGAGTATGCTTAAATAAGGGGTGCATACCTACTAAATCGTTGTATAGAAATGCAGAATTATTTGACAATATGAAAAGGATGAATGAATTTGGCATAAATGTAGGCTCTTATGAGTTAGATTTTTCAAAAGTACAAGAGAGAAAGAGAGAAGTTGTGAATAATTTGGTAACTGGTATAGAGCAACTTTTGAAAGCCAATGGAGTAGAAGTTATTAAAGGTGAAGGAAGATTTAAGGATAACAATACTATTATAGTTAAAACAGAAAATGGAGAAGAAGAGTTAACTGCAAAATATATCATGATAGCCACAGGGTCAAAGGGTGTTTTTCCTCCAATTCCAGGTCTTGAAAATACAGGAGTTATAGATAGTGATGAGCTGCTAGAGTTAACAGAGGTTCCAAAGAGGTTAACTATAATAGGTGGAGGAGTAGTAGGACTAGAATTTGCCTCAATATTTAATGCTATGGGAAGTGAAGTTGTAGTAATAAAACGACGTCCAAATATATTAACAAAAATGGATGGGGATATAGGCAAAAGACTTATGGTTTTATTGAAGAAGAGAGGCATGCAAATTCATGGAGGAGTAAAAGTAACTGGCGTTGAAAAATGTGAAGATGGATTGGCAGTAAAAATTGAAGGAAAAAAGGGTGAACAAGTGTTTAAATCAGACAAAGTTCTTGTTTCCACTGGTAGGGGACCAAACATAGAAGGATTAGGTTTAGATAATATATCTATAGAATATACAAAAAAAGGTATAGAAGTTGATAATAACTTTAAAACCAATATAGATAATATATATGCAATAGGTGATGTTAACGGAAAATCTATGTTAGCTCATGCTGCAACTGCACAAGGGGTCTTTGTGGTTGAGAAATTATTTGATAATTCTGAAGAAGAGTTTAATGCAGTAATTCCAGAATGCGTGTTTACATTCCCAGAAGTTGCAGGAGTAGGAATGACTGAGGAAGAGGCAAAAGAACAAGGAATAGATTATAAAGCTAGCAAGTTTATGTTTGGTGCTAACGGAAAAGCATTGGCTCTAGGCGAAACTGATGGATTTATAAAGGTTATATGTGATAAAGAATCACAAATAATACTTGGAGTTCATATAATGGGGCCTCATGCATCAGATCTAATCCATGAAGCAGAAGTCGTAGTAAGCAATAAATTAACTATAAAAGATGTTAAAAAATCAGTACATGCCCATCCAACTCTAGGAGAAGTTTTCTATGAAGCTGTTTTAAGTTTAAATGATGAGGCGATACATTCTATTCCCAAAAGAAAGTAATTTTCTGAAATTTAAAAGTGATTAAAAAAAAGAATTATGATATAATACTATAAATAAAAAATATATATAAGATAAAAAAATATAAAAAATACCTAAGCTTCAGTGTTAATAAAAGTTTAATCTGAAGCTTAGGATTATATTTTTTAAAGTTATTAGGAGGAGGAAGGGGACACAATATGCAAGAGAGAGTACATGACTTTTTTACCTGTTTTAAGATTTCACTGAAGGTATCCCTTATTCCAATAGTTATTGGGAGCTTAATAGGTATTATCTATGGATTAGTAAAAGGTGGATTAAATTATGTTTTAGTATTTAGATGGATCTATGCCATGGCTATTTACGCCTCTTGTTTAGGACTTTTTGTTTGTGCTATAGCTTTTATGAAACCTAAATATATGGGGCAACTTAATCATCAAAAAGAGTGGGATAAGCATTTTTATAAGTTTGGCTTAATTAAAGTAATAGGATATGTTAGTGCAATGGTTTTAATCTATGCAGTAATATTAGACTACATACTGTATTTAATGAGATAATTTATATCCAATGACTATCAGTTCTAATATTTTCATCTTATTTAAAGTGGAAGAAAAGAATGGCTACTTACCTAAATAAGAATTTCTAAGGAATGATCATAAGGGTCATTCCTTATTTTACATTGTATCAATTAAAAAAAAATTAATAAAATTGATTTTTTTATATTAAAATCTTATGTTATAATAAGAGTAGTTTTATCACATATTTAGTCTAATAATGTAGGCTATTTTACATAATACATAAAATAAGGAGAATTTGTATGATAGAGTTCAAAAATGTAACGAAAACCTATGATAATAATGTCATAGCTTTGTCTAATATAAACTTAAAAATTGAAAAAGGAGAGTTTATATTTTTGGTTGGTCCAAGTGGTTCGGGTAAATCTACATTTATAAAGATGCTATTAAAAGAAGTAAATCCTACTTCAGGTAAGATAATAGTGGATGATACTGATGTAACAGCACTTTCACAAGCTAAAATTCCTTATTATAGAAGAAAGTTAGGTATAGTATTCCAGGATTTTAGACTTATACCAACCTTAAATGTATATGAAAATATAGCTTTTGCCATGAGGGTAACGGAGAGTGGCTCAAAGCAAATAAAAAAGAGAGTACCTTTAGTTCTTTCTATGGTAGGACTTTCTAAAAAATACATGGCTTTTCCTAATGAATTATCGGGAGGAGAACAACAGAGAGTGTCTATTGCAAGAGCTTTAGTAAACAACCCTAATATGTTGATTGCAGACGAACCTACAGGAAATCTAGATCCAGAAACTTCATTAGAAATTATGGAGATATTAAGTGACATCAATAGAGCGGGCACAACTATAGTAATGGCAACACATGCTAAGGATATAGTTGATATGATGAAAAAAAGAGTTATTGCTATAGAAAAAGGTGTTATAGCAAGAGACGAACAGAGGGGAATGTATAGGAATGAAGGTTAGTAATATTAAATACTTTGTTGTTGAATCAATAAAAAGCTTAAGAAGAAATAGAACTTTAAGTTTTGCATCTATAGCTACAGTAATGGCTACTTTGTTTATATTTGGTGTCTTCATGATGTCCATGGTTACTATTAATGGAGTAGTAGAGCAAATAGGATCTAATTTGCAAGCAGATATATATCTTGAAGATAATATAACAAAAGATCAATTAAAATTTGTTAAAGATAAGATACAAGCAACTGAGGGTGTTACTAATATAGAGTTTGAAGATAAAAAACAAGCCCTTGAAAATGCAAAAAAGAGATTTGGAGAAGATGGAGAAGAATTAGTTAAAGGATTAGAAGAAAAAAATCCTTTCCCAATGGCATACATAGTTACAGTGGCCAAGCCTCAACAAATATCAACGGTTGTTCAAAATGTAACAGGACTTCCGGGTGTTCAAAGAATTAGAGATGTTAGGGCCGTAGCAGATAAAATTGAAAGAATAAGCCAAACACTTAAACTTTTAGGTGGAGGTATGTTCGTAATACTTATGTTTGTATCCATGTTCCTAATTGGAAACACTATAAAGCTTGCTGTATTCTCTAGAAGAAGAGAAATAGGAATAATGAAATTTGTTGGTGCTACAGATTGGTTTATAAGATGGCCATTTATTATAGAAGGAGTATTAATAGGATTTATAGGAAGTTTATTATCAACAGCTTTGTTATATTATATATATAAAATATTTGTATATGGAAAACTTATGAATAATTTATTTGTTAGCTTAGTAAATCCTTCATATATATTAGTTGTTATGAGTTGGAAGTTCTTAATAGCTGGTGCTATTATAGGAGCTCTCGGAAGTATATTATCTGTAAGAAAATACTTAAAGGTATAAAATAAATAATTTTTAATAAACTATATAATGACTAAAATATTTATAATTAGAAATAATAAATAGTAATGGAAAAAGTAAATCAGATGGAGTTTTTATCTCCATCTGTTTTTTAAAGGCATATTTAAAAATGGAGAAATGAGGTAAAACTATGAATGAACACTTTAAGGATGTAAATGGATATGAACCCAAAAAAGACGGTAATAAAAAGTTTAGAAAGGTTGCCTTAATAATAGCCTTATTATTAGTTACTAATGGTATTACAGCAATTGTATCTCCTAAAATTTATACAAAAGTAACTACCAAAGTTTCTATGAATGAGATACAGGATTTTAGAAAACTTTTTGCAGTTAAAGCCAATATTGATAAGTTTTATGATGGAAAGTATGAGAAAGAGAAACTAATAGATGGTGCTATAAAAGGCATGACTGAATCTTTAAAAGACCCGTATACCTCATATATGGATAAAAAAGAGTTTGAAAAGTGGAATACTGAGACAGAAGGAAAATATGTTGGATTAGGTATCCAAGTAGGTGTCACAAAGGATAATAAAGTTGTTATTATTGCACCTTTTGAAGAATCACCAGCAGCTAAGGCTGGAATACTTCCAGGAGATATTATTGTAAAAGTAAATGATTTAGAAGTAAATCCTAACAATTTAGATAGTGCTATTTTAATGATGAAAGGAAAAGAAGGAAGAAAGGTAAAACTTATTTTAAACCGTGAAGGCAAAGGAAATTTTCCAGTAGAACTAGTAGCTTCAGAAATTAAAATGATAACTGTAAAAGGAGAAGTTCTACAAGATAGCATAGGATATATAAGAATGAGTATGTTTGATGAAAATACTGCAGAAAGTTTTATGGCAAAGCTTAAGGAATTAAGAAGTAAAGATATTAAAGGACTTATATTAGATCTTAGAGGTAACCCAGGTGGACTTGTGGATCAATGTATTAAGATAACATCAAACTTTATACCAGAAGGTAATACTATAGTTTATACCATGGATAAATATAACAATAAAAAAGAATATAAATCCATGGGAGGTTTAGCACAAGGACTTCCACTTACAATACTTGTAGATGAAGGAACGGCTAGCGCTTCAGAAATATTGTCTGCTGCAGTTAAGGATTATGACAAAGGAACTATAATAGGAACTACAACCTTTGGAAAAGGTAAGGTTCAGACTGTTTTAGATAATATACTTTATGGTTTTGGTGATGGCACAGCTTTAAAGGTAACTATATCACATTATTATACTCCAAAAGGACATAATATAGATAAAAAGGGTATAGAACCAGATATAAAAGTAGCATATCCAAATGAGTTAAGGGAAAAACCTTACGATAGAAAAGTGGATCCTCAACTTAATAAGGCTATAGAAGTAATAAAGGGTAAAATTAAGTAAGGATTATTTTGAATTGGGGCTGTAGCACTAAGGAATTTACTCACAATATATTGATTTGCAAATTTTAAATTAGCACAATATATTGTAGTATTTATTCTTAATGCCACATCCCCTAATTTACATTTAGAGAATCTAATAAGGGGAGGGATTTTATGAAAATAGGATTTTATGCCATACAAGGAGTTGCTTATGCTATAACAGATCCTATGTTTGTTATGTTGCTTATTATTTTAGGCATAAGTTTTTATAAAAAAAATAGAAGAACAGTTATGATGCAGAAGATGATTATAGGAGAGGGGCTTAATTCTTCTTTAGAGCTTACAATTTCACAAATAGTTTTAGGAATTTTAGGTGGGGCTATAGGAAGCTTAATTTTAAGTTATCTTGGGGTGTCATTTCCAAATAATTCTGTTATATATATGCTTTTTTTATTATCTATTATACTTATGTTTGTTAATCACAAGTATATATGTTTTTCCTATTCAGGAGCACTATTAGGACTTATAACTTTAACTATGAAATTAGTTGGTGATTTTTTAGGAATAAAAACATCTGAATATATACAATTAAATATAGTATCTTTAATGACTTTGGTTGGGGTAATGCATGTAGTTGAAGGATTTTTAGTTATGATTGACGGTAGTAAAGGGGCTATTCCTGTTTTTGCTAACAAAGATGAAAAAATAATGGGAGGATTTGCCCTTAATAGGTACTGGGCAGTTCCTATAGCTATTATGCTTATGTTTTCTAAGGAATTAGTCATGGATGTGACTAAGGAACAATTAATAACGCCAAGTTGGTGGCCTTTAATTCATGGTGGTATTACAGAAACTCTACTAAAGTCATCTATATTAGCAATTACTCCTTTCTATGCTGTAGTTGGTTATAATAGTATAACTTTTACTAAGAGTAAAAAAAGGAAGAGTTTAATTTCAGGATTATTAATTTTGTCCTATGGCATAATTTTATCCCTAGTAGCTCAACTTGCATCTTTTGGGTACCTAGCACAATTAGTAGTATTGATATTTGCTCCAATTGCTCATGAGGGAATGTTATTTTTAGATACTTATTTTGAGATAAAAGGAGAGGCTAAATACACAAGTAGTGAAGAGGGAATAATGGTTTTAGAAGTTGCACCTAATTCCCCTGCACAAGAGATGGGGATAGAAAGTGGAGATCTATTGATAGAAGTAAATAATAAAAGTATAGATAGCGAAAAGGACATATTTGAAAATTTAAGAGAACTTCAAAACTTTTTATGGCTAAAAGTAAAAAAAGGTACTGGAGAAATAAAAGAAATTTATTATAACAGTATGACTAAGGATAAAAGGTTAGGGGTTGTATTTGTACCAAAAAGCATAGCTGGGGACGATAAATTCATAAAGTATAAGGGAAGTAGTAAAAAGAATTTTAAGGACATATTAGATAGTATGAAAGGAAAAGAAAAATAAGCTTACCTTGACATAAGCAGTTTAAAAACATAAAATAGTAGTATAAACGAACGTTTGTTCAATGGAGGCAAAGATATGTTTAAAGTTCATTCTAAGTTTAAACCAACTGGTGATCAACCACAGGCTATAGAATCCATAGCAGATGGGATAAAGAAGGGAAAGTCATTTCAAACTCTTCTTGGAGTTACGGGGTCAGGTAAGACTTTTACCATGGCTAATATTATTGAAAAGGTTCAAAAGCCAACCCTAGTTTTAGCTCATAATAAAACTCTTGCAGCTCAGTTATGTTCTGAATTTAGAGAGTTTTTCCCAGAGAACTCCGTAGAATACTTTGTATCTTACTATGACTATTATCAGCCAGAGGCTTATGTGCCCCAAACGGATACATTTATAGAGAAGGATGCTGCTATAAATGATGAAATAGATAAATTAAGACACTCTGCTACAGCTGCTCTTTTAGAGAGAAAAGATGTTATAGTTGTAGCTTCTGTGTCTTGTATTTATGGATTAGGTAATCCGGAAGAATATAAAAAACTTACAGTATCTTTAAGAGAAGGTATGGAAGTTCAAAGAAATGAAGTAATGAAAAATCTTGTGAGCATTCAATATGAGAGAAACGACATAAACTTTGTTAGAGGAACCTTTAGAGTTAGAGGGGATGTTATAGATATTTTTCCAGCATCCTCAACTAATACAGGTATAAGAATAGAGTTTTTTGGAGATGAAATAGATAGAATATGTGAATTTGATGTACTAACAGGTCATATAACAGGAAAGAGAAAACATGCTATGATATTCCCTGCATCTCACTTTGCTACTTCAGAGGATAGGCTAGAGAAAGCAATAAAGGTAATAGAAGTTGAGTTAGAAGAGAGATTAAAAGAATTATTAGAAGAAGGAAAAGCACTAGAAGCTCAAAGGTTAAAACAAAGAACTAATTTTGATATAGAGATGATACGAGAAATGGGATATTGCAGTGGTATAGAAAACTACTCTAGAGTTCTAGATGGTAGGTTAAAAGGGACACCGCCAAATACACTTTTAGATTATTTTCCAAAGGATTATCTGCTTTTTATAGATGAAAGCCACGTTACACTCCCACAAACTAGAGCTATGTATGGTGGAGATTATTCAAGAAAGAGAAATCTTGTAGACTATGGTTTCAGACTTCCATGTGCATATGACAATAGACCTTTAAAGTTTCATGAATTTGAAGAAAGACTAAACCAGACTGTGTTTGTAAGTGCAACTCCTAGTGATTATGAGAAGGAACATTCACAAAATACGGCAGAGCAGATCATAAGACCTACAGGACTTCTTGATCCAGAAATCATAGTAAAAAGTACTGAGGGGCAAATAGATGATCTATATGCTAGTATACAAGAGACTATAAACCGTGGATATAGAACATTAGTTACTACTTTAACTAAGAAGATGGCTGAAGATCTTACAAAATATCTAAAAGAAATGGGAATTAAGACAGCTTACCTTCACTCAGAAGTTAAAACTATGGATAGAATGAAAACTATTAGAGATTTAAGACTAGGAAAATATGATGTTTTGGTTGGTATCAACCTTTTAAGAGAGGGCTTAGACATTCCAGAAGTAGCACTAGTTACTATATTAGATGCGGATAAGGAAGGGTTTTTAAGGTCGGAAACCTCTCTTATTCAAACCATAGGAAGAGCAGCTAGAAACTCTGAAAGTAAAGTTATAATGTATGCAGATAAAATTACAAAGGCAATGGATAAGGCTATAAGTGAAACTAATAGAAGAAGAGAAATACAAATGAAATATAATGAAGAACACGGGATAACACCAAAAACTATTTATAAAGATATAAGAGAAATAATAGAGGCAACAACTTCAGCAGAAGAGGAGGAACAATATAATATATCAGAACCTATTGTAGAAGGAAATAAAGAAGAGATATTATCTTTAATAGATGAATATGAAAAAGATATGAAGGAAGCAGCTAAAAACCTAGAGTTTGAAAAAGCAGCTGAATTAAGAGATATTATAACATCTTTAAAAAACCAAGTTAAAGAGTAGTCCTTTTAAGGGAGGGAAAACTATGAAAGATAAAATAATAATAAAAGGTGCAAAAGTTCATAATTTAAAAAACGTAGATTTAGAGTTACCAAGAGACAAGTTTATAGTTTTTACAGGACTTTCTGGCTCAGGAAAATCATCCTTAGCCTTTGACACTATATATGCAGAAGGGCAGAGAAGGTATGTAGAATCTTTATCTGCTTATGCAAGACAATTTTTAGGTCAAATGGATAAGCCAGATGTAGAATATATAGAGGGACTTTCACCTGCTATATCAATAGATCAAAAGACTACTAGTAGAAACCCTCGTTCTACAGTGGGAACAGTAACAGAAATTTATGATTATCTAAGACTTTTATATGCAAGAATAGGAAAACCACATTGTCCTAAATGCGGTAAGGAGATAAGCCAGCAAAGTATAGATACTATGGTAGATAAAATTATGCAGTTAGAAGAGAGAACTAAACTTCAAGTTCTTGCTCCCATAATAAGAGGGAGAAAGGGAGAGCATCAAAAAGTTTTAGAGAATATAAAGAAAAATGGATATGTAAGAACCAGAATAGATGGTGAGATCTATGACATAACTGAAAGTGAAATTAAACTTGAAAAGAATAAAAAGCATACTATTGAAATAGTTATAGATAGAATAGTAGTTAAGGAAGGTATAGAAAGTAGATTATCAGATTCCTTAGAAGCAGCTTTAAAACTTGCAGAGGGATTAGTTATTATAAATATAATAGATGGAGAGGATATTTTATTTAGTGAAAATTTTTCTTGTGCAGAGTGTGGTATAAGTATAGGGGAAATAGCTCCTAGATTATTTTCTTTTAACTCTCCTTATGGAAAATGCGACCATTGTGATGGACTTGGAACTTTAATGGAAATAGATGAGGATTTAATAATACCAGATAAAGAAAAGAGTATAATGAGTGGGGCTATAGCTTGCTATGGTGAAGGAAGTCTTAAAGAAGATTCATGGAGATATGCTGTTTTAAAGGCTCTATGTGAAAAGTATAAGTTTTCTTTAGAGACTCCAATAAAAGATTTAGACAGTGAAATTTTGGATATGCTTTTATATGGAACAAAGGATGAACGTCTAAAGGTTGAATATGTTAAAGATTTTAGGTATGGAGTGTACAATCATAAATATGAAGGAATTATACCTAGTTTAAAAAGAAGGTATTTGGAAACTAATTCAGATTACATAAAAAGAGAGATAGAGCAATTTATGAAGGATACGCCTTGTCCTAAGTGTAAGGGAGCTAGGCTTAATCCAGAAGCTTTATCTGTTACTGTAGGAGAGAGAAATATATATGAATTTTGTAATATGGCAATAAAAGAAGAATTAGATTTTTTGAATACTTTGGAACTAAGTGAGAAGAATCAAATAATAGGAAATCAAATATTAAAAGAGATAAATAGTAGATTAAGGTTCTTAGTAGATGTAGGACTAGAATATTTAGATCTTTCTAGGGCATCAGGAACTTTGTCAGGAGGAGAAGCACAAAGAATAAGGCTTGCAACTCAAATAGGTTCTAGTTTAGTAGGGGTTCTATATATATTAGATGAGCCTAGTATAGGGCTTCATCAAAGAGATAACGATAGGTTAATCTCTACCCTAAAACATTTAAGGGATTTAGGAAATACCTTAATAGTTGTTGAACATGATGAAGATACCATAAAAGAAGCTGATTTTGTAGTAGATATAGGACCAAAAGCAGGAGAAAATGGTGGCAAAATTGTAGCAGCTGGAACTTTAGAAGAGATTAAACAGTGTAAAGAATCCATTACTGGTCAATACTTAAGAGAAGAGAAAATCATTGAGGTTCCTACAGAAAGAAGAACACCAGGTGAAAAAGCTATTAAGATTATAGGAGCAAAAGAGAATAATTTAAAAAATATAGATGTAGAGTTTCCTCTTGGCTTATTTACCTGCGTAACAGGGGTATCTGGTTCTGGGAAGAGTACTCTAGTAAATGAAATACTTTATAAAGGATTGTCTAGAAACATAAACCGTTCTAGAAATATGCCAGGTGCACATAAGGAAATTTTAGGTTATAAAAATATAGATAAAATAATAAATATAGACCAAAGCCCTATAGGTAGGACACCAAGGTCTAATCCAGCAACATATACTGGAGTTTTTGATGTTATAAGAGAGCTATTCTCTACCACAGCAGAAGCTAAAATGAGAGGATATAAGCCAGGAAGATTTAGTTTTAATGTAAAAGGTGGAAGATGTGAATCTTGTCATGGAGATGGAATTATAAAAATTGAAATGCAGTTTTTATCTGATGTATATGTTCCTTGTGAAGTTTGTAAGGGAAAAAGATACAATAGGGAAACCTTAGAGGTAAAATACAAGGGTAAAAGTATAGATGATGTATTAAACATGACCGTAGAAGAAGCTCTAGAGTTTTTTGAGAACATTCCTAGAATAAAGAATAAGTTACAAACCTTAATGGATGTTGGTTTAGGATATGTGAGATTAGGTCAACCTTCAACCCAGTTGTCAGGAGGAGAGGCACAAAGAATAAAACTTGCATCAGAACTTTCAAAAAGGAGCACAGGAAAAACTTTTTATATTTTAGATGAACCTACAACAGGACTTCATATTGATGATGTAAGTAGATTAATAAAAATTTTACAAAGATTAGTTCAAGGTGGTAATACCATAGTAGTAATAGAGCACAACTTAGATGTAATAAAGTCAGCAGACTACTTAGTAGACCTTGGACCTGAAGGTGGAGAAAAAGGTGGTACTATACTTTGTACTGGAACTCCCGAAGAAATAGCTAAAAATAGGCATTCATATACAGGACAATATCTTAAAAAAATGCTATAATAAAGCTATGAAATTAAGACTAGCTTCTATTTAGCTAGTCTTAATTATTAAAAGATACTTATATGAATAGCTTTAATTAGTGTTTGAGAAATCTGGAATTAGCTACTATAAATCGAAGTAGATAGTAGTTTACCCATGATACAAAAAAAGAGTTAAGAGCTAAAATATTTAAAAGAGGAGTGAGTTTATGGGGTTGGAGAGTTTAAGTTCAATATTTAAATTTGTAATCATAGGAATAATATATATAATAATATTTTTAGCCCTAATCATAATGTATAGAGACATTAAAAATCCTAAAGGTAAAAAGAGTAATTCAAGAAACAATAAGAGAAGATCTGTTGGCCTAGAAGTTGTAAGCTCAGGAGGAAATATAAACTTAAGGCCTGGATCAGTAATTCCAATTAATGGAGATTTAACCATAGGAAGAAAACCAGATAATTTGCTAATCCTTAATGATTCATATGTTTCTTCATATCATGCAAAAATATACATGAAAAATAATGCTTATTTAATATCTGATTTAAATAGTACCAATGGTACTTATTTAAATAATAATTTATTAAGCAATGATTCCTTATTGAATCCAGGTGATAGCATAAAGATTGGAAGTGCAGTTTTTAAGGTTATATCCTAATTATTAGGAGGAAATAAAATGAATTATTATAAGAAAGAAAAAAAGTTATTAAGGCTTACTTATTTATTGACATTAGTTTGTTTTTTTAATCTAGCCATAATTCAAAGCACCTTCGATAAAGGTTCCCTTGCTATGGCTGGGATTTTATGTGTTTTACTAGCATATTCTCATTTTATTATAAGAAAATTCTTTCCAGATGGAGATAAATACATACTTATATTTGCAAACATACTATCTGTAATAGGGATTGTAATGCTATATAGATTAGATAAATTAGCATCTATAAAACAAGTAATGTGGTTTACTATAGGAATATGCTTATTTATATTTATAGTGGTTGTAATACCAGATTTAAAAAGATTTTCTAAGTACAAGTATTTTTATTTAATAGTAACTGTAATGTTTATGTCTATGGGAACACTATTTGCTGAAGCAAAGTTTGGTTCAAAAAACTGGATAACTGTTGCAGGATTTACTTTTCAACCTTCAGAGTTCGGGAAAATAGCTTTAGTTGCGTACTTAGCATCAGCTTTAAAGGACTATCAAAGCAAGATGGATGATTTTATCCAAAAGAATAACTTAGGTAATAAAAGGAGTTTTGAAAAATCAAAAAAAAGTATAATACTTTTAATAGAACCAGCTTTAATTGTTATGATAACCTTAGGGTTTATGGTTCTTCAAAAAGATTTAGGATCAGCTCTAATATTTTTTGGTATATCTGTAACTATGTTGTATATTGGAACATCTAAATTTAAGTATGTAATTGTATGTTTTATACTGTTTATATTAGGTGGTATCATAAGTTATAAACTTTTTGGACACGTAAGAGTGAGAGTACAGATATGGTTAGATCCTTTTAAGTATGGTTATAATGAAGGGCATCAATTGGTTCAGTCTTTAATTGCTATTGTATCTGGAGGTTTTTTTGGCTCAGGTTTAGGATTAGGGCAACCTAAGGCAATACCTGTTGTTACTTCAGACTTTATCTTTGCTGCTATATGTGAAGAAATGGGAATAGTAATGGGCATAGCAATTATGCTTTTATACTTCTTACTTTTTTATAGATGCATGAGAGCTGCTATATATACAGAAGATGATTTTTCAAAGTTACTTGCTGTAGGATATAGCACTATGATAGCTGCACAGGTACTTGTTATTATTGGTGGAGTTACTGGAGCAGTACCACTTACAGGCATAACTTTGCCCTTTGTAAGTCAAGGAGGAAGTTCTATGATAGTAACATTTTTTTCCTTAGGTATTCTTCAGAAAATTTCAGAAGAGGGTAGGTAAATATGAGAGATATATCACAAAACATAAAAAAAGTTTTAGTCATATTCTTATTGCTTTTTATAATGTTAATTTCCTACATTATGTATACTTACGTTGCACATGGAGAAAAGATAGAAAGTAGTACTTTTAATAATAGATTGTGGTATGAGAGAAACAATACAGAAAGAGGAAGTATTTTAGATAGAGATAAAAAAGTTTTAGTAAAGAGCAATGGAGTAAAAAATGGAAAGCAGAGTCTTAATTATATTGGTGGAGGAGACTTTGCACATGTTCTAGGATACATGGATGATGTATATGGACTTACAGGATTACAAAGAATCTATGATAAGGAGCTTATGGGTAAAATAGAAGGCGTTTTTAACCCTATAAACAAAAAAGGTGTTAAAAAAGGATATAATGTGGTTACAACCTTAGACACAGGACTTCAAAAAAAAGCCAGTGAGCTTTTAGGCGATAGAAAAGGTTCAATCGTTGCATTAGATCCATCTACAGGAGAAGTTTTAGCTATAGTTTCAAAACCTACTTATAATCCTAATAATTTAAAAGATTCATGGAAAAACCTAAATGCAGATAAAAATAGCCCCCTGCTAAATAGAGCTACCTCAGGCCTATATCCTCCTGGGTCTATATTTAAAGTTGTAACTGCCACAAGTGCACTACAGAATATGCCAGGGGTTACGAGCAGAACCTTTAAAGATAATGGAGTATTAAAGTTTAACGATAAATACTCTCTAAAAAATTATGGAGGGCATGCTTTAGGAAACATAGACTTTAGGGATGCATTTGTTAATTCTAGTAATGTAGTTTTTGGACAATTAGGATTAGATTTAGGAAATGCAAAACTAAAACAAAGTACAGAGAACTTCTTTTTTAATAAAAACATACCTGCAGAAGGTTTAGTAATAGAAAATAGTAGATTTCCAGAGCTTAAAAACTATGAACAAGGTAACATTGCACAAAGTGCTATAGGACAAGGAAGTGTTCTTACAACACCAATCCAAATGGCCTTAGTTGCTAGTTCTGTAGCTAATAATGGCAAGTTAATGAAACCTATTATGGTAACTAATGTTATAACTGATAATAATAAAAATATTAAATCATATAAGGGAGAAGTTTTAGGAGAGCCTCTTTCACCTGAGCAGGCTAATTTGCTGAAAGGTTATATGAAAGATGTAGTAAACAGAGGAACAGGTAAAAAAGCTGCTATAGATGGCATTCAAGTTTGCGGTAAAACAGGTACGGCAGAACATATGGAAAGTTCTGAATCACATTCATGGTTTATAGGATTTGCACCCTATGATAAACCTAAAATAGCTTTTGCCGTATTAGTTGAAGAAGGAGGTACTGGTGGAAGTACCGCAGCAACTATTTCAAGAGATTTAGTAAAGAGCTATTTACAAAGATAAAAAACAGGAATTTTCTAATTTGAAATTAAAGTTTTCATTAGAAAATTCCTTTTAATTTGTATAGTGAAAAGGCTTCGAACGTATGTTGTGTTTAAACTTATAATATGTCTATAATTGTGGTATAATGGGGAATGATCAAGTTGTTTTTTGGTAAAATTATTACCTAATAAGGAGACTATTATGCAAGGAAAAACTCATGCTATGGTGGGGTTATCAAGTTATGTGTTTTTTTGTGGGAAATTACCCGGGAAATTTGAAGTTTTAGGTCTAATAGTAACTGTTGGAGCAGCACTTTTACCAGATATTGACCACCCTAAAAGCATATTAAATAAATACATACTTCCCATAAAAAATGAAAATACTAAAAGAACTTTTTACGCATGCATTGGAATATTAATACTTTGGTTTGATTATATATACTGGAATGATTTAGCACTTAAGGCCTTAGGGATTTCTTTTATTGTTATATCTCTAAACTCTCACAGAAATGGATTTTCTCATAGTTTTTTAGGTTTTTTAATTTTTAGTGTAATAGGAGCACTTTGGGAAACTAAGTTTTCAAAGCCCTACCTAACTTTTTATATAGTTTTAGGATATGGTGGACACTTACTTTGTGATATGCTTACTAAAGCAGGGATACCCTTGTTTTATCCTATAAATAAGAAAAAGATAAAGTTCCCCCTAAATTATTCACTAAATTCAAAATTAGGAAAAGGGATAGAGGGATTTATAAATATAGTATTACTTTTATATATTATGTATGCTTTAATGCCTTGGGAACTTCTACCTATAAGTTTTAAATAGGAATGTAGAATAGGGAGAAAGAGGTGATATAGTGTTTGATTTTGAATACCATTTAAAAAACCTTCCAGATAAGCCAGGGGTTTATCTAATGAAAAATAGATTAGGTGAAGTTATTTATGTAGGAAAAGCTAAAATTTTGAAAAATAGGGTAAGACAATATTTTCAAAACTCTAAAAACCATTCAGAAAAAGTTAAGGCAATGGTAAAAAATATTGCAGAATTTGAATATATAATAACGGATTCAGAAATGGAAGCCTTAATATTAGAATGTAATTTAATTAAAAAATATAGTCCAAAATATAATATATTATTAAAAGATGACAAATATTATCCCTTTATTAAAATTACCTTAAAAGAGGATTTTCCAAGAATTTTTGTTACTAGAAATTATGTGAATGATGGAGCTAAATATTTCGGACCTTATACAGATTCAAAATCAGTATATGAGGTGGTTGAGCTTTTAAAAGGAATATTTCCTCTTAGAACGTGTAAACTCTCTATAAAAGAGGGTAAAGATCCCATAAGACCTTGTTTAAACTATCATATAGGTAAGTGTAAAGCACCTTGTGCAGGATATATAAGTAAAAATGAGTATAGAGAAATGGTTCATGAAATTATAGATATTTTAAATGGAAAAGATAAGGCTATGCTTTATAAATTAAAGGAAGATATGGAAAAAGCCTCAGAGGAACTTAACTTTGAAAAGGCTGCAGTTTTAAGAGATAAGATAAGATCTATAGAAGTAGTTTTAGAAAAACAAAAAATTGTATCAAATAATTTTAATAATGAGGATTATATCAATTTATATAAAGATGAAAAAGATACCTGTGTTCAAATATTCTTTTTAAGAGATGGGAAGATTATAGGGAGAGAAAACTTTACTTTAGAAAATACAGCGGATTTAAGTGATGGTCATATAATATATGATTTTATTAAATCTTTCTATAGTGGAACGGCCTTTATACCTAAAGTTATCTATGTCCCTTCAATGGAAGAAGAGGAATTAGTTTCAGACTGGTTAAGCTTAAAATCTGGAGTTAAGGTTTCTATAAAAATACCTCAAATAGGTGAAAAGAAGAAAATTCTTGAATTGGTTAAGAGCAATGCTAAGTTAACCTTAGATAGTTTTAAACAAAAGATATTAGAAGAAAAAGAATTAGAAAGAATTGCTATGGAAGAGCTAGCTGATATATTAGGATTAGAAAACAAAATTGAAAGAATAGAGGCATATGATATATCTAATCTTATGGGTATGGATTCTGTTGGAACTATGGTAGTTTTTGAAAGAGGAAAACCTAAGAATAGTGATTATAGAAGATTTAAAATAAATACAGTGGAAGGACCTAATGATTATGATAGTATGAGGGAAGTACTGTATAGAAGGTTTTCGCATGGACTAAAAGAAATAAAAAAGATAACAGAAAGAGAAATTAATTTTATAGAGGGAAAGTTTAGTGTATTTCCAGATTTAATTCTTATGGACGGAGGAAAGGGTCAAATAAATATAGCCTTAGAAGTTTTAAAAGAATTAAATGTAAATATACCCGTATGCGGAATGGTAAAGGATGATAACCATAGAACTAGAGGCTTAATATATAATAACGAAGAATTGATTATAAAAAGTAACTCTCAGCTTATGCACTTAATCACTCGAATTCAAGATGAAGTTCATAGGTTTGCTATAACGTACCATAGAAGTTTAAGAGATAAGAGGACTCTACACTCTATTTTAGAAAACATACCGAATATAGGAGAAAAAAGAAGAAGAGCCTTATTAAAAAAATTTGGAAGTGTAGAGAATATAAAAAAGGCCTCTTTAGAAGAATTGCTAGATACTCCTACTATAAGTAAAAAAGCGGCAGAGAGTATAGTTGAATATTTTAAGGGTAAAAATAAATAAGAAGTAATAGGTAAAAAGTAATAGGTAATAAAATTAGTAAAGGTTTAGTTACAAATTAATTAGATAAATTACAGATTAATAATAAAGTGTTATAATTAAATATAGAAATTTATCCTGTTTTAAAGAAAGAGAAAGTAAATAGCCGTATAGGTATAGAGATAAGAATAAAAATATATAAGAAGATATACAAACAAAAGAAAAATCATAATTAATTTTGGAGGAAATAGAATGAAAAAGTTTGTCGTAGATACCCACACTCATACTATAATGAGTGGTCATGCATATAGCACATTAATGGAAAATATTAAAGAAGCTTATAAAAAAGGTATTAAAGTCTTAGCTACTACAGAACATGGACCTAAAATGGTGGGTGCCCCAACTGAAAGTTATTTTGGAAACATGAGGGTTCTACCAAGGGAGATTAATGGTGTAACCATATTAAGAGGCTGTGAAGCTAATATAATGAACAGCAACGGAGACATAGATATTTCAACATGGACCCAAGAAAATTTGGATTTAGTTATAGCTAGCTTGCATGAAAGTTGTATTAAACCTGGAACAAAAGAAGAGAATACAAGGGCGATTTTAAATGTAATGGAAAACCCATATGTCCACATAATAGGACATCCAGGAAATCCTGCTTATGAAATATATGAAGAGGAAATTGTTAAAAAGGCAAAAGAAAAAAATATATTAATAGAGATGAATAATAGTTCTTTTATGAATTCTAGGAAAGGTAGTGCACCTAACTGTATCAGGCTTGCAAAATTATGTAAGGATCATGGTGTTAAAGTTATAGCAGGAACAGATTCTCACTTCTGCTCTTATATAGGTGTTTTTGATGAGGTAAGAGAGGTACTAGAGGCTATAAAAATGCCGGAAGAACTAATTATGAACATTAGGGAAGAGAAAATCATAGAATATTTAAAGGAAAAAGGAAAATTAAATGATATAAGTATTGATAAATCTAAACAATACACTTATACTTATAATGATAAAAAATATTTAAGTAATATATAAAAAAATAAATTAATTTTTAAGGAGTAGAAGATGTATCAAATGGATGGATTCTTAACAGAACTTCATAAAATAGTAAGCAACGATAACATTCAATTTGAAGCACCTATGAAAGAGCATACCACTTTTAAACTAGGTGGAAAAGCAGATATACTTGTAACTCCAGAAAACTATGAAGAACTTATTCAGATCTTAAAGCTTTGTAGAGAGAAAAATATATATTACTATATATTAGGTAAAGGGTCTAATATAATAGTGAAAGATGGGGGAATAAGGGGAGTAGTAATAAAACTTTCAAAGTTACAAGACATATCTTTAAAAAATGAAGACGTTATAGTTGCACAATCAGGAGCATCATTAATAGATTTATCTCTATTTTCCGCAAGACATAACTTAACAGGACTAGAATTTGCATGTGGTATTCCAGGAAGTGTAGGTGGTGCTGTAGCAATGAATGCAGGGGCCTACGGTGGAGAGATATGTCAAGTGCTTCATAAAGTCTTGGTCATAGATGAAAATATTGAATTAAAAGAACTTAAACTAGAAGACATGGATTTTTCTTATAGAAATAGTGTTATACTAAAAAAAGGATATGTAGTTTTAGAGGCAACTTTTAAATTAAAAAAAGGAAATCATGATGATATACAATATGTAATTCACGATTTAACTAGAAAAAGAGTAGAAAAGCAACCCTTAGAAAAGCCATCTGCTGGTAGCACCTTTAAAAGACCAGAAGGACATTTTGCAGGGAAATTAATACAAGATTCAGGTCTTAAAGGTTTTAAGCTAGGAGAAGCTCAGGTATCTGAAAAACACTCAGGGTTTATAGTTAATAATGGAGAAGCTACAGCTACTGAAGTTTTAAGTTTAATAAAACATGTACAAGATACCGTATATGAAAAGCATAATGTAAAACTAGAAACAGAAGTTAGAATAATTGGTGAAGAAAAAGAATAATTTTAAAGCGAGACTGTCGAGTTAAAGAATTTACATACAATATATTAAATTGCAAATTTAAAATTAGCACAATATATTGTAGTATTTATTCTTAATGTGACAGCCTCTTTTAATTTTAAGTAATAACTTTTTAAAACCATAACCCTATGGTATAATTATGATTAATTATAGAGATAAATAAAGTTAGAAACATTAGTGAAAAAGTATTTTTTCATGAGTATCTAGGGAGGGATAAATATGAAATTTGTAATAGTAAGTGGACTTTCAGGAGCAGGAAAAACTCAGGCTATGAGAGCTTTAGAAGACTTAGGTTATTTCTGCGTGGATAATTTACCTCCTACTTTAGTGCCTAAATTTGCAGAGGCTTGTGGTAGAGGTTCTGGAAAAATACAGAAAATAGCTCTTGCCATTGATATAAGAGGAGGAGAGTTTTTCGAGGACATATTTGAGAGTTTTAATTATTTAACAAGAGAAGGATATAATTATGAGGTTTTATTTTTAGAAGCTAATGATGATGCACTTGTGAAAAGATATAAAGAGAGTAGAAGAAAACATCCCTTAGCTCCTGATGGGAGAATATTAACAGGAATAACCTGTGAAAGAGAAAAGTTAAGAAAGATTAGAGATAAGGCTAACAATATTATAAATACTACAAAGCTTTCAACTAGAGTTTTAAGAGAAAAGATAACTGAAATTTATGCAGAGGAAGGACAGACTGAAACAGAAATAATAGTTACAGTTTTATCTTTTGGATTTAAATATGGAATTCCAGTAGATTCTGACTTAGTATTTGATGTGAGATTCTTACCTAATCCTTTCTATATAAATAAATTGAAACCTTATTCAGGATTAGATAATCCTGTTAAAGAATATGTTCTTTCTTTTGATGAGACAAATAAGTTTATAGAAAAGTTAACTGATATGCTTAAGTTTTTAATTCCTAATTATAAAAAGGAAGGAAAGAGACAACTTATTATATCTATAGGATGTACTGGTGGAAGACATAGATCTGTAGCTATTGCAGATAGGGTTTATGAAACTTTATCTATGAGAGGGTTTAAAGCTAACATAGATCACAGAGATATTAATGAAGATGCCAATAGAGGAGTATTAAAGCTATGAATTTAAAATTTTGGCTAAAAGAAACCACTGGAATAAAAAGATGGATAACTTTGGGTTTTATAGGTTTTATGATTATAATACTAGGTATTTCAAAAGCCATAATGACTGGACTTACAAACTTATATGAAATATATTTATATACAGGGATTATATCATTCGGTATTTTCTCTGTATTCATTTCTGTTATAAAGGGAGTAGATGCTGTAATAACTTTTGTAAATAGAGAATGTGACAATGTTACTGTAGACTCTAAAGAAATTGCAGATAAAATATATGAAAAAAGGCTTCTAGTAAAGGGACCTAAGGTAGTTGTAATTGGGGGAGGTACAGGTCTATCAAATCTTTTAAGAGGGATGAAGAGATTTACATCAAACATTACAGCTATAGTAACGGTAGCTGATGATGGTGGAGGATCTGGTGTCCTAAGAGATGACTTAGGAATGTTACCTCCAGGGGATATTAGAAACTGTATATTAGCCTTAGCACATACAGAACCTGTAATGGAGGAATTATTACAATATAGATTTACAGATGGAAGGCTTAAAGGACAAAGCTTTGGAAATCTATTTTTAGCTGCCATGGATGGGATTTCAGAAAATTTCATGGAAGCAGTTCAAAAGGTAAGTTCTGTTCTTGCAGTAACAGGAAAAGTATTACCTGTTACTTTAGAAAATGTTAAGTTAAAGGCAAGGTTAAAAAATGGGAATATTGTAGAAGGAGAATCTAATATACCAAAGGAAGCTATAAAGCAAAATTCAAGTATTGAGAGAATATTTATAGACCCAAAAGATGCAATAGCATTGAAGGAAGCACTTTTAGCTATTAAAGATGCAGATGCCATAATACTAGGGCCAGGAAGTTTATATACAAGTATAATTCCAAATCTTTTAGTTAAAGAAATAAAAGAAGAAATACATAAGTCTTCAGCCATTAAAATTTACATATCCAATCTAATGACACAACAGGGTGAGACAGAAGGATATGCCACTGAAGACCATATAAAAGCTATCCATAGCCATGCAGGGAAAGGCATAATAGAATACGCCATAGTAAATAAGGGCACAGTGGATAAGGATTTAGAAGAAAAATATAAGGACAAAGGAGCAACTTTGGTAAAGACTAATAAAGAGGAATTAGAAAAGCTTAATATTAAGGTTGTAGAGTCAAATCTTGTAAAGGTTAAAGATGGTTACATTAGACATGATAATGTAAGAATGTGCCGTATAATCATAAAAACAATTATGGAAAAAAAACTATGCTATGATCGTAAGAAGATGATGGAATATTTTTATCTTCTAGGTCGCTTAAGAAAAAAATCATAATATTTATTAAATAGGAGTTGAGCCATGTCATTTTCAGCAAAGGTTAAAAGTGAAGTTTGCAGAATTACTAATATATCAAAGGAAGAGGCGAGATCCTTATTATCTGCTATTATGAAAGTTAGTGGTTCCATATCCATTGGTGCTAACAGAAAACTAAGCTTTAAAGTTACTACTGAAAATCCAGCTATAGCTAGACTTACTTTTAAGATGTTAAAAGAACATTTTAAGATTCATACAAGGCTAATAGTAAGACGTAGTAATTCATTAAAAAAGAACAATGTATATATGGTTATAATAACTGAGGAAATGGGGCTTAGGAACTTTCTAGTAGATATTAAAGTTTTTGATAATAAGGAAGAATTTATATCTTTAAATTATACAATACCAGATGAATTAATAAATACGGATTTGACTAGAAAAGCATATATAAGAGGTGCTTTTCTTGGAGGAGGAAGTATTAGTAATCCAGAGAAAACATATCATTTAGAGTTTGTAACTCATAATGAGAAATATGCTAATGAACTTAGTAGGGTTATAAATACTTATGGATTAAATTCAAAGGTTATTCAAAGAAAAAGTAGTTATGTAATATACATAAAAGAAAGTGAACAAATAGTAGATATATTAAATATAATAGGTGCTCATAGCAATCTTTTGTATTTAGAAAATGTTAGAATAATGAAAGAGATGAGAAATAATGTAAATAGACTTGTTAACTGTGAAACAGCTAATTTAAGTAAGACAGTAAATGCTGCAGTTCGTCAAATTGAAAGTATAAGGCTTATAGAAAGTGAAATAGGACTTCAAAGGCTACCACAAAACCTAAGGGAAGTTGCAGAACTTAGGGTAAAGTATCCTGATGAATCGCTAAAAGATTTAGGAATGATGTTAGACCCTCCAGTAGGAAAATCAGGAGTAAATCATAGACTTAGAAGAATTGAAAAGATAGCAAGTGAACTTAAAGGCAGTAAATAAAATATAATTAACAAAATACACTAATAAAATGCATTAACAAAATATATTAACAAGTAAAACATAATAACAAATAAAAAACAAAGAATATTAACTATAAAATTTAAGTGAATTTTTATAGTTAATATTCTTATAATTTATGTCAATAATTAGCATAAAAAATTATATAAATTAAGTAAGAAATATGAGCTTGTATGATCCACTTTATAAGATAGATATTACCTTACATAAAATAGATGAAGTTAAAAATAATTAATTTAGTATAAAATTATACCTAAAATTGCAGCTATACAAGTTAGTAATATAGGATCTAGTTTGTATTTATACGATGCTATGAAAGCTCCTGAAAATATAAGTATACTTTTATAATCTATAAAAGCTGATTTAGCAACTAAGATAGCTGCAGCAGCTATAAGTCCTACAGTACATGGTCTTAGTCCCTTAAAGGCTTTCTCCATATAATCATTATTTTTAAAGGCGAAAAAGAACTTAGAAATTATAAGCATTATTATTATAGAAGGCAAACTTACTCCTAAGGTTGCAGAGATAGAACCTAGTATGCCACTAGCTTTATATCCTACATATGTAGCTGAATTTATTGCAATTGGTCCAGGAGTAACTTGTGATATTGCAACTATATCTATAAATTCATTAGCTGTTAGCCATTTATTAATAGTAACTACTTCTTCTTGTATTAATGGCAACATTGCATATCCACCACCAAAACTAAATAGACCTATTTTGAAGAAGGTTAGAAAAATTTTTAATAGAATCATTTATTCTTTACCTCCGTATATTTAAAAAATATTATTCCAATTAATGCTGATGAAATGATTATTATAATAGGAGTAATTCTTAGTACATATACTAAAAATGAAACTAATATAACAATAGGGATGTAAGTTTTGGGAGATTTAGATTGCTTTATCATATTTATAACAGGGACTACTATTAAAGAAACAATAGCAGGTCTTATACCTAAAAAGGCTTTTTTTACTAAGGGTTGCTTTTGAAAGTTAGTAAATACAGACGCAATGCCTAAAATAATTAAGAAAGATGGTAAAATAGAACCCAATACTGTAAATAAACATCCTACAACCCCACCAACTTTATAACCTATAAAAACAGCTACATTAACAGCAATAGGTCCAGGAGAGGATTGAGCTAAAGTCAACATATCTATAAATTCATCTTTTGCTATCCAAGATTTATTTTCTACCACTTCCTTTTCAATTAAAGGAACCATGGCATACCCACCACCTAGAGTAAAAGCTCCTATTTTAAAAAAAGTTAAAAATATTTCTAAGTATTTTTTCATATATATCACCTTCTTAAAGCTTAATGGGAGAAACTCTGTATAAAAACTAAATTTAAGTTATATCCTTTACTTATATAAAACAACTATAAAAAATTAAGTTTACTTTGTTTATCTATACTAAAACCTCATAGTAATTTTAACATTACATAATATAAATATCAAATAATAGAGTATTTGGTTCTATAAGAATATAAGTCTATAATGGCTATGAATAATAATCATATAATGTTAATCAAACAATCAACAGAATTACTGCACAACTTTAAGACTGTTAGCTATGAATATTAATATTTTGAATAAATAAATAAAGAATCAGGAAATGCTATTAATCTTGCATATTCCTGATTCTTGTTTTAAGTAATATTAGTAAATATATTATTTTATATATTATTGAAAGTCTTTTTCAAATTCATTTAGAGATGCATTTAATAAAGTTACAGTATAAGCAGAAGCAGGTCCGCCTCCAAAACCAACAGCAACCATTGCTGCCTCTACAATCTCTTCTCTTGAACATCCAGCTTTTAATGCATTGTATACATGCGATACTATACAGTATTCACAGCGGCTGTATACAGAAATTCCAATACTTATTAATTCTTTAGTTTTTAAATCAACTTTTCCATCTTTAAACACAGAACCTATAAAATTTCCAAAGTTCTTCATTTCATTTGGAACTACAGAAAATACTTCTTGTTGACCTTTTTTTATTTCTTCTAACATTTCTCTTGGATTTTTTTGCATAATACTATACCCCCCATAGGTTAATCATACTATTTAAATTATAACAAACAATTATTATATAATCAATTTTATTAAGTAAATATTTGTATAAAATGCTATTGATTTTATCTATAGAAAAAGAATACACTATATTTAAAAGTTATAAATATAGTGTATTTTGGATTAAACTTCTTTTGAATTTGGGATTTGCATAAATCCGTCGCAACAGTCGTCACATTGGCAACAATCTTCAGAATGTGAGCATAAATCTTCACAAGATTTATTATTACATTGTTTGCTGAAAATATAGTATCCTAGGGCAGCACCTATAATAGCTACTCTCTTTAAAGTTTTCTTATTCACAGAAAAAACCTCCTTTAAAATAAAGTGAAATCTTCTACATATAATTACATTACTATTGTAGATTATCCTTATGTACAATATTATACATAATAATTTTGTCTTTTACTCTATGTTTATTAAAATATATAAATTGTTTTCACTTTATTTTCAATTTATATATGATTAAAAGAACTTGGGGGGATATCCAAGTTCTTTTCGGGGTTATTTAAAATATTTAGGGGATTATATTTTAAATCTATATAAATTTAAAATACATCATATTTAATAAGTAAATTTAAGCATTTTATTTGAAATATCTATTTAATAAGCCTTTGAATGCCATACCATGTCTTGCTTCATCTTTACACATTTCGTGAACTGTATCATGAATTGCATCATAGTTTAATTTTTTAGCTAATGTAGCTAAGTCTTTTTTACCTTGGCAAGCTCCATGCTCAGCATCTACTCTCATTTGTAGGTTTGTCTTAGTATCAGCTACAACAACTTCACCTAATAATTCAGCAAATTTAGCTGCATGCTCAGCTTCTTCAAAAGCTATTCTCTTATAAGCTTCTGCAACTTCTGGATAACCTTCTCTATCAGCTTGACGGCTCATAGCTAAGTACATTCCAACTTCTGTACATTCTCCTGTAAAGTTTGCTCTTAATCCTTCGATAACTTCTGCATCAACATCTTTAGCAACACCTATTACATGTTCATCAGCCCATGCCATTGAATCTTCATTTTTTTCTACAAATTTATCGCTTGGTGCATTACATACTGGGCATTTTTCTGGAGCAGTTTCTCCTTCATAAACATATCCACATACTGTACAAACAAATTTCTTCATAAATAATTCCTCCTAAATTAGATAATTTATAATTAATTGGTAGATTAATCTCTTAACAATTACTATTATACAATAATTATTATTTTTATCAAGTGTTTTTTAAAAGTTTTTTTAAAAAGTTTTTATTAATGCAAAAGCCTTGATAAATCTAGAGTATTTACAAAAAGGATTTGAAAAAGAATGTCAATTGATAATTGTAAAGGTGTATTATTAAGAATATTAATAAGAAAATATTTTTTAAAATATATTTTTATTAAGGAATTCTATTGGTATTATAACATGAAAATCATTAAGTAAAGTAAGTAAATGTCTATGAAGATCTCACTATAAAAAGTCTCTATTATTGACAAAGTCTAGTTATAAATTTAAACTTAAATTATAAAAACAAATGAGGAGTGTGGAAAATGAAAAGAGAACTTAATAAAATTCCTATAATAATAGATACAGACCCTGGTATAGATGATGCCTTTACCCTTATGTTAGCATTAGGTAGAGAAGAATTAGATGTTAAAGCAATTACAACAGTCCATGGTAACAACACTATAGAGTATACTACAGAAAATGCCTTAAGATTAATAAGTTATTTTAATAGAGAGGATATTAAAGTAGCTAAGGGTGCAGGGCTTCCATTTAACCAACCATTACATATTGCAGATTTTGTACATGGAAAAACAGGACTTGGCGACTTAAAGCTTCCAAAGAGTGATGCTAGCTTATATGAAAAAAATGCTTGGGACACTATATATGAAGTTGCTAAAAAGGAAGGAGAAATTACAATTGTAGCTTTAGGACCATTAACTAATATAGCTATGGCATTAAGAATGTATCCAGACTTAAAAGATTACGTTAATAGTATAAGTTTAATGGGAGGCGCTTGCTTTGGAGGAAATGTATCTCCTTGTGCAGAAGCAAATATAAATTCCGATCCAGAGGCTGCGAGCATAGTATTTAATTCAGGTATTCCAATAATTATGGCTGGACTTGATGTGACAATGAAAACTATGATACTAGATGAAGAAGCAGAAAGAATTAGGAATATAAACTCAGAACTTTCAAATACATTAATGAAGCTTTTTGACTTCTATTCTATTTTTCAAAAGAGCGTAATAGGACTTCAGGGTGTGGTGGTTCACGATTTAAGCGCTGTAATGTATTTAATTGCACCAGAGATATATAAGACAAAGAAGTGTAACGTAGAAATAGAATTAAAAGGACAATTTACTAGAGGAAAAACCGTAGTAGATTATTTTAATGTTACAGATAAACCTAAAAATACAGAGGTTTTATTTGAAGTTGATAAAGAAGCATTTGTGCAAAAATTAATTGAGACTATAGAAAAATTTCCTTTAAAATAATTTAACTTAAGAAGCTTAAGTTGGTGTAATATGAATTAGTCACTGTAATATATAAAGATTAATATAAGATAAAAAATTTAGATAGAATTATAAAAAAATTTAATAAATTTATATTGAAAAATAAGAGCAAGGTTTGCAAATAGTATATACACAATCTTAATATGTGTTATATCAAAAGTTTACCTTGCTTTTTATTTCGTTATTATTATTTTTAATATTTCTGTAGTTTTTAAAGGGAAAATATTAGATGAATACTTCCTTATATCAGGTTTTCTTAGTCTTAGTAAAGGTTAGAACCTTCTATGAAACTTAGGATTTAATAAATTTAATAATTTCAATAATAAATTAAAATTATTAAATTATTCAGTAATTTGTATATTCAATTAATGAAATATGAGAATATTTTAGGGGTTTTTGTAGGATATAATATATAAATGCAAGAAACTAAATTTTTATGTATAATATAAGTATATATTTATTATATGATTTATAAATAAGTTAATATTGTCAATAATCATATATAGAGAGGAGGGAGTTTTAAGTGGAAGACAAGGGAATAGGGAACCCAAATACTGAGGATTTAGAAGAAGATTTAGGAGAGTTCGTTCATCTTCATACACATACGGAATATAGTCTTTTAGATGGTTCTGGTAATATTTCTAAAATGCTTAAAAGAGCAAAAGAACTAGGGATGAAAGCACTATCTATAACTGATCATGGAGCTATGTTTGGTTGCGTTAATTTTTATAAAGAAGCTAAAGCAGTTGGAATAAAGCCTATTATTGGCTGTGAGATTTATGTAGTTCCTAAATCCATGTATATTAAAAATTTAGATAGAGAAAATGAAACTTATCACCTAGTGTTATTAGTAAAGAATGAAAAAGGTTATGAAAACTTAATGAAGATTGTAAGTAAAGCTTCCTTAGAAGGGTTTTACTATAAGCCTAGGGTTGATCATAATTATTTAAAAGAACATAGTGAGGGAATAATCGCAACTAGTGCCTGTCTGGGGGGAGAGGTTCAGAAATATCTTCTCTCTGGTAATTTGGAAAAGGCAAAAGAAACAGCTCTTTTTTATAAGGAAATATTTAAAGATGGATTTTACTTAGAACTTCAATATCACGGTTTACCGGAACAATTAAAAGTAAATGAAATGTTAGTTAAGCTTTCAAAAGAAATAGATATTCCTTTAATTTGTAGTAATGATGTTCACTATATAAATAAAGAAGACTGGAAAGCTCACGATATATTATTATGTATTCAAACAGGAAAAACGGTGGAAGAGGAAAATAGAATGAGGTACCCATCTCATGAATTTTATTTAAAGTCTCCAGAAGAGATGAAGGTGAACTTTTCATATATTCCTGAAGCCTTAGAGAATACAGTAAAAATAGCAAACCAATGTAATTTTGATTATGAATTCCACCAATCTAAACTTCCAAAATTTCCTTTAGAACCTGGAGTAGACTCATTTCAATATATGAGAGATTTATGTTATGAGGGGCTTAAAGAAAGGTATGAACATATTACAGAAGAACTAAAGGAAAGATTAGAGTATGAACTCAATATTATAAATCAAATGGGATATATAGATTATTTTCTTATAGTTTGGGACTTCATAAAGTTTGCTAAGGAATCTGGGATCATGACTGGCCCAGGGAGAGGATCAGGGGCCGGGTCCATGGTAGCCTATACCTTAGGAATAACGAAAATTGATCCTATAAAGTATAATCTTATATTTGAAAGGTTTTTGAACCCTGAAAGAATTTCTATGCCAGATATAGATAGCGACTTTTGTTATGAAAGAAGAGGAGAAGTTATAGATTATGTGGTTGAAAAGTATGGTAAGGGTAATGTGTCACAGATTATAACTTTTGGGACCATGGCAGCAAGAGCTTGTATTAGAGATGTTGGAAGGGCTATGAATTACTCCTATACAGAGGTTGATAAAATAGCAAAAATGATCCCAACCATGCTTAGTATAACCATAGATAAGGCATTAGAATTAAATCCTGACCTTGCTAAGGTTTATGAAGAAGATGAAAGGGTTAAGGAACTTATAGATGTTTCTCGTTCACTAGAAGGTCTGCCAAGACATACTTCAACTCATGCAGCAGGAGTGGTTATTGCATCACAACCTTTAGTCCACTATGTGCCACTATCTAAAAATGAAGAATCTATAGTATCACAATTTGATATGGTAACCCTTGAGGAGCTTGGACTTTTAAAAATGGATTTCCTTGGACTTAGAACTCTTACAGTAATAAGAGATACTGTAGATATTATTAAATATACTAAAGGAATTGAAATTGATATAGATAGTATAGATTATGATGATAAAAAAGTTTATAGCATGATCGGAGAAGGAAAGACAGCAGGTATATTTCAGTTAGAATCCCCAGGTATGACAAGTTTTATGAAGGAACTAAAACCAGATAGTCTAGAGGATATAATAGCAGGAATAAGTCTTTATAGACCAGGTCCTATGGCTGAAATTCCTAGATATTTAAAAAATAAAAGAAATCCAGAGGAAGTAGAATATGATACACCACAACTTGAAAATATTCTAGATGTTACATACGGGTGTATGGTATATCAGGAACAGGTTATGCAGATTGTTAGAGACCTTGCAGGCTATTCCATGGGAAGAAGTGACCTTGTAAGACGTGCTATGTCAAAGAAAAAGCACAAGGTTATGGAAGAAGAGAGAAAAAACTTTATTTATGGAATAGTAGATGATAAAGGAGAAGTAGTAGTTCCTGGGTGTATAAGAAATGGTATAAGCGAAAAGGTAGCTAATAAAATATATGATTCCATGATGGATTTTGCTTCCTATGCCTTTAATAAATCCCATGCAGCAGCTTATGCTGTAGTTGCTTATCAAACTGCTTATTTAATGAGATATTATCCAACAGAGTATATTGCAGCTATGTTAAATAGTGTTATGGGAACTAGTGAGAAAATAGCTTTTTATTCAAAGTTTGCAGAAAATGTAGGTATAAGAGTACTTCCTCCAGATATAAATAAGAGTTATGCTAAGTTTACTGTTGAAGATCAATGTATAAGATTTGGTATGAGAGCAGTTAAGAATGTTGGAATAAATGTAATAAATAGCATAGTAGAAGCTAGGAAGAATAAAGGCGAGTTTAAGGATTTTATGGATTTTGCTAGCAAAATAGATGTTTCTGCAATAAATAAAAGGGCAGTGGAAAGTTTAATTAAAGCAGGAGCTTTTGATGAATTTAAAATTTTTAGATCTCAGCTTTTAGCTATATATGAAAAAGTTTTAGATGGTGTTGGTAATGAGAAAAAGAGAAATATAGATGGACAGATAAGCTTGTTTGATTCTGGTTTTGAAGCTTATAATAATTTAAAAATTGAGTATCCTAATATTAAGGAATTTGAAAATAAACATTTACTTATTATGGAAAAAGAAATGACGGGAATATATATTTCAGGTCATCCCTTACAGGAATATGATGAAAGCCTTGAAACTTTTACTAATACTAAAATATCAGATATATGTAAGCCAGAAGAAACCTTAGAATCAGATCTCGTTGAAATAGATAAAGCATTTAATGTAAAAGATGGAGATAGGGTTGTAATTGGTGGGATTTTATCTGAGGTTAAGAAAAAAGTAACTAAAAAAAATGAATTTATGGCCTTTGTAAATTTAGAAGACATGGAAGCTAGTGTGGAATGCATAGTATTTCCTAAAAGTTTTGAAAAATATCGTCATCTTATTGAAGAAGATAGTTTGGTTATTATAAAGGGAAGAATAAGCATAAAAGAAGATGAACCAAAGGTTATATGTGAAGATATTCAGCCCTTAATAAAGGTAAACAAAGATAAGATATATGTTCTTGTAGAAGATAATAAAGAAATGAAAAAGACCATAGAAGAATTTAAAGATGAATTATATATATACTTAGGAAATACTCCAATATATATATGTACTAAGAAAGAGAGAAAAAAGTATTTAATAGATAGAAACCTTTGGGTTAATTGTGAAATTGAAGTTATAACTTATCTTAAAAATAAGTTTGGAGAAGAAAATGTTAAGGTATTAAACTAACTACTATATTTTAAAACGTCAGGGGGAAGAAAAATGAAAACCATAGGTATACTAACAAGTGGTGGAGATGCTCCAGGAATGAATGCAGCTATTAGAGCGGTGACAAGAATGGCATTATCGCAAGGATTAAAGGTAATGGGGATAAATAGAGGGTATAGTGGACTTATAAATGGGGAAATATTTCAAATGCAAAGACATAGTGTGTCTGACATAGTCCATAAAGGTGGAACAATTTTAAAAACAGCAAGATGTGAGGAATTTAGAACTGACGAGGGAAGAAAAAAAGGTGCAAGAGTTTTAGAGGTATTTGGAATAGATGGATTAGTAGTAATAGGAGGAGATGGTTCCTTCCGTGGAGCTCAGCAATTATCTAAACTTGGAGTTTCTACTATAGGAATTCCAGGAACCATAGATAATGACCTTGCTTATACAGAATACACCATAGGCTTTGATACTTCTGTAAACACAGTTTTAGATGCTATAAATAAATTAAGAGATACATCTTCATCCCATCAAAGAGTTAGTATTTTGGAAGTTATGGGAAGAAACTGTGGAGATATAGCTCTTCATGCTGGTATTGGTGGAGGAGCTGAAAAAGTTATTATTCCTGAAAAAGGATATGATATAAATGATCTATGCAAGAAAATATTACAGGGAAAGCTAAACGGCAAAATTCATAATCTTATAATTCTTGCAGAGGGTGTAGGAGGAGCAACTGAACTTGCAAAAAAAGTAGAAACAGTTACAGGTATAGAAACAAGATCTACAACCTTAGGACACATACAAAGAGGAGGAAGCCCTTCAGCTTTTGATAGGGTTTTAGCATCCACCATGGGCGCTAGAGCTGTTGAACTTTTACTAGAGGGTAAATCTTCCAGAGTAGTTGGCGTTAGAGGCGGAAAAATAACTGACATGGATATAGACGAAGCACTTTCTATTGAAAGCAAATTTAATGAATATCTATATAACTTATCAGATATATTATCTTACTAAAAATTTTAAAAAGGTTCTTATTATTAAAGGAGTGATACTATGAAAAAGACTAAGATTGTTTGTACTATAGGACCGGCTAGCAACACTAAAGAAGTTATAAAAAAATTAATGGAAGCTGGAATGAACGCATCAAGACATAATTTTTCTCATGGAACTCATGAAACCCATAAAGAAAATATGGATATGGTAAAGGAAGTTAGAAAAGAGTTAAATAAGAATATTGCAATTATCTTAGATACAAAAGGACCAGAGATAAGAACAGGGGACTTTAATGTAGATAAGGTGGAATTAAAAGAAGGAAGTAAATTCACAATTTATTGTAGAGAAGAAATCCTAGGTGATGAAAGTAAATGTTATGTAACTTATGACAATTTATGTGAGGATGTAAAACCAGGAGATTCAATTCTTATAGATGACGGTTTAGTAGGTCTTAAGGTAGAGAGTGTTGAAGGAAATAAAATTAACTGTGTAGTTACAAATAGTGGAGTTGTAAGTAATCATAAAGGCATAAACGTACCAGGAGTTTCAATAAAATTACCATCTCTTACTGAAAAGGATATTAGTGATTTAAAGTTTGGAGTAGAACAAGGTGTTGACATGATAGCAGCTTCTTTTGTAAGAACTGCAGAAGACGTTTTAACCATAAGAGAAACTTTAAATAGATTTGGAGGAGAAGATGTGCTTATATTCTCTAAAATAGAAAATAGAGAAGGCGTAGACAATATAGACAGAATAATAAAATTCTCAGACGGTATTATGGTAGCTAGAGGAGACTTAGGAGTTGAAATTCCAACAGAAGAAGTGCCTATAGTTCAAAAAATGATCATAGAAAAATGTAATATAGCAGGAAAACCAGTTATAACAGCAACACAAATGTTAGATTCTATGATTAGAAACCCAAGACCAACAAGGGCAGAAGCTTCAGACGTTGCCAATGCTATACTTGATGGAACAGATTCAATAATGCTAAGTGGAGAAACAGCTAATGGAAAATATCCAATAGAAGCCGTTAATACTATGGCAAGAATAGCAGAAAAAACAGAAAATAGCTTAGACTATGAAAAAGCTTTAAATAGAAAACATAATGGCAAAAAGGTCACAGTACCGGATGCCATAAGTCTTGCAACTTGTACTACAGCAAAGGAACTAAATGCAACTGCAATTATAACTGCAACTCAAAGTGGCCATTCTGCTAGAATAGTTTCAAAACATAGGCCAGAGTGTCCAATAATAGCAGTAACACCATATGAAAATGTAGCAAGAAAACTAGCACTAAACTGGGGTGTATATGTAATATGCTCAGAAAAGGTTGAAACTACTGATGAACTTATTATAAAATCAGCAGAAAAATCTTTCGAAGAAGGATTTGTTAAAAAAGGTGACTTAGTAGTTATTGCAGCAGGAATACCAGTAAACTATGTAGGAAGTACTAATATGCTTAAAGTTCACATTATAGGTGATATATTAGTCCAAGGAAAAGGAAAAGGCGGAGTATCAGGATATGGCACAGCAAAAATTGCAAATACCTATGCAGAGGCTTTAGACACCGTAGAAAATGGAGATATATTAATATTAAAAGAAATAGATGAAAACTTTAAAGAGATATTACCGAGAGTTAATGGAATTATAGTAGAAGGTGAAGCAGATATAAGCATATTAACACAATGTGTATCTGAAGATATTCCAATTATATATAATGCTGAAGGAGCTAAAAATATAATTAAAACTGGTACATTTATAACTATGGACACAAGTCGTGGAGTAGTTTATTCAGGAAAAGCAAGTGTAAAATAGAAGATTTACAAAAATATAAAATAAAATTAACAAAAAATTAACAATATAACCCTGTGTATTTTAACAATTATAAGATAGAATATTATAATAGTGGATATAATATTAGATAGTAAATACTATATAAAAAAATTTGGCAACTGATTTTATTAATAGCACCTAAGGGTGCTCTTTTTTTTGCATAGGTATAGTATCACTTTGGCACACTATATTTAAAACTAAGATTTGCAAGTACGTGATAAATGTAGGATAAAACGTAAAGAGATTTATTTTAGTTGTAAAAAATATTAGAATTGTTATAATTATAATAGTATGTCTTTAGAGCGTATTTTATCTCTTTATAAAGTTACTAATACTTTAAGGAAGGAATTTTTGAATGAAGGAAACAATACCAGTAATTAAGAACAAAGAATATGAACTAGAAATTGAGAGTATGGGATTCCAAGGAGAAGGTGTAGCAAAAGTAAATAATTTCACTGTCTTTATTCCAGGGGCAATAGTAGGAGAAAAAGTAAGAGCAAAGATATTAAAAATTGAAAAGAAATTTGCTTTTGGAAAAGTAGTAGAAACAATAAAAAATTCTCCTTCAAGAAAAGTTCCTAGATGCGGAATTTATGAGCGTTGTGGAGGATGTAATCTTCAGCACATATCCTACGAGGGACAACTTGAGTATAAACGAAATAGAGTAATGGATACATTAAATCGTATAGGTAAGGTAAATGATGTAATAATTCACCATACCATAGGAATGAAAGAACCTTATTCTTATAGAAACAAAGTACAACTTCCAGTAGGAGAAAGTAATAATCCTAACAATCCAGTGTCAATAGGCTTTTACCAACAAAGAAGCCATAACATAATAGATATGAATGTATGTTATATTCAAGATGAGGCATCAGATGTGGTAATTAAACTTACAAGAAGATGGATGAAAAAATATAACATAGCCCCATATAGTGAAGAAAAAGACACAGGATTAATAAAGCACATTATGATAAGAAAAGGCTTTAGAACAGGAGAAATAATGATAGTTCTAGTAACTAAGGAACAAGAACTCCCACATGCAGAAGAGTTCGTATCCCTTATGCTAGAAAATATAGAAGGAGTAAAAAGCATAGTTCAAAATGTTAATCCTAAAAATACTAATGTAATTTTAGGAAATAAAAATAATACCTTATGGGGTAGTTCTTATATAACAGACTATATAGGAAGATTTAAATTTAATATATCCCCATTGTCATTCTTTCAAATTAACCCTGTTCAAACAGAAGAGTTATACAGTAAGGTTTTAGAATATGCAAGTCTTACAGGAGAAGAAACTGTATTTGATGCTTATTGTGGAACAGGTACAATATCCTTATTCTTATCTCAAAAGGCTAAAAAAGTCTATGGTGTAGAAGTAGTAGAAGATGCTATAAAAGATGCTATTAGAAACTCAAAAGAAAATAAGGTTAACAATGTAGAATTTATAGTAGGAGAATCTGAAAAAGAAATTCCAGCTCTTATAGAAAAAGGAGTTAAACCAGATGTAGTGGTGGTAGACCCACCAAGAAAGGGATGCCATATAGACTTATTAAAAGCTATAGCAGAAGCATCTCCAGAAAAAATAATCTATGTATCCTGCGATCCAGCTACCCTTGCGAGAGATTTAGGAATACTAGAAGGTATGGGATACAAGACTATAGAAGTACAACCAGTAGATATGTTCCCTCAGACTGCACATATTGAAAGTGTTTGTAAATTAGTTAGAGTTACCAATGGTTAGATAAGGATTTTAAATTTAAATAAATGATTTTACCATCTATTTGCCATCATAGTTCAGAGCATGGTGGCAAATAAAAGTCTTTGAGATGTTAAGTACACTCAAAGACTTTTATTTAGAAAAACATTTATAGAAAGTAGGTGTTTATAGATGAATGAAGATATTCGTTGGAAACAAAGGTTTTCTAACTATAAAAAAGCTACTATACAACTAACAGAATTTATAGAAAAAGGTGAGCTTAACAAATTTGAAGTTCAAGGATTAATTCAGTGCTTTGAATATACATTTGAATTAGCATGGAAAACCATGAAAGATTATCTGGAGCAGGAAGGATTTGAAGTGAAAAGTCCTAGGTCATCTATACAAACAGCTTTTCAAATAGAATTAATTACAGATGGTCATACATGGATTGATGCATTAAACAAAAGAAATTTAATGGCTCATACTTATGATGAAGATGTTGCAAAAGAAGCAGAGAACCTTATTAAAGAAAAATATTATCCTGTGCTTAAAGAATTATTATATAAGTTGGAGGCAGAACTATGAGTTTTGGATTAAAAGATTCTGACTTAGAATATATTATTGATGTTATAGGTAGATTTTCACAAATTAAAAAAGCAGTAATTTTTGGTTCACGTGCAAAAGGCAATTATAAGTCAGGATCAGATATTGATATAGCTATTTATGGTGAGGATATAAATTTTGATATATTAGCTAGACTTCATTCAATGCTTGAAGATGAAAGTCCAATGCCATATTTATTTGATATAGTAGATTTTACCCACACAGAACACAATGAGTTAAAGGAACATATCACAAGAGCTGGAAAAGTTATTTATGAGAAAAAGTAATAATTAAGGCATTACTGAAAAAGAGTTCTATTAGGGGCTCTTTTTTTGTGGTGCGCCTAGAATGTTTAAAATCTATTAGATTTTAAATTGTAATTATTCAAACAAGCACAATGTATATCGTATAGATATTGTTAAAGATTACAACCAATGAAATGGAAAAATAGGAAAGATTCAAAAAGTCTAAATACTTACAGGGCATTTTCATAGCAATTATATACCTAAGAAAATTTTAGGAATTTGGAACTAATTACTATATATTTAATATATAGTAGTCAAAGAAAATCTTTTCTAGTATAATTAAATTATTAAGTTTTGATAGTGTAAAGTGAAATATGAAAAAGCCAAGTTCAAAAATGATTTGCCCGAAGGGTGTAAAATAGTAAAATGCATTATGATTTTAAGATAAAACAACGAATTTTGAGCATGACAAAAAATCCTTTTTAGAGAAGGAAAATTTTTGATATTGCTAATGGCCACATTAATTTATCCACGTAGTGGCTCAGAAATATCGTATATTTACTTTATAACTAAATTAAGCAGAATTTTCAGATTGCATCTTTAATATTGTTTGTTGACCAAGATAAATAAGTAATTGCCACTTAGCAGGCATATTGCCCGCATTAGTTAAAATATCTATCTCATTTAGTGGCTTCCAGTAGTTATAAGGATGAGGACGTAGAAAGTTATAATAGGCAACCCAAAGGGAAACGCCATAAAGTGCACCATTCTCGCTTCCATAACCACAGGTAACGCCATAAGAAGATTTGAAGGTACGGTTAAGCCGTTCTACTACTTGCTTTACCCAACGAAATTCGGTGGATACAGCATCATCATTGGTGAGTCCGATAACTTGAGTAACATCAAAGTCCCATCCATTAACGATTTTTCACTGCTGACTTGCAAGAGGATAGGCACTATAGCCGTCTGCAATGAATTTTAAGGCTTTATTAGGGGATTTTTTAAACTTCTCAAAAGCCATACGCATAGTGAGGATACATGGACCTACAGCACGAGTATCAGATACTTGATAGCCTAAGATAGACTTCTTACAGGCATCCATGATAATCCAAACGTAATGTTTTATACCTTTTACCTTGATATAGGTTTCATCAGCTGAAAGAATATTAGATGGTTTGTAGTCAAATGTGTCAACAAAAGGCTTTATAACTGCGGCAGCAGTCATAGCATAATTAGCAACCATTGTATGTGAAATCTTTATTCCGTGTACTTCTTCCAAGGCATGTGCTGTCTGTCTAGTAGATAGCTTAAGATTAACGTGATAAGTAAGGCAAAGCCCCATAATGTGGGCATTAAACTTCTTATACTTAAAGTTAATTGCTCTAGAAGGAAGTTCATGTAAGTCCATTTTAAAGACATCTATGGTGAACTCACGATAGATGTAGTGGAGCTTGTACTTGTGTTTATCAGCGTCACTTAAGCCTTTAGGCAGCTTGTCTAAGTTCTTGCGGTAGTAGGAACACTTAGGATTAACACACTTATGTATTCTAAAATGCTTACGATCTTTCTTTGGAGAAAGAGTTTGTCCGCAATAAGGGCAACTAAATACTATAGGTTTAGTAGTGTGGTTACTTTCATTAAAATTTTCACCACAAATCTTGCATTGGTATTGCCCTCTAGAACCATTATTATCATAGATATACTGGTGAGGAGCACCGCATTTAGGCCATAGGATATTTTCAGGGATGGACTTCCAACTACGTCTCTGAACAGGTTTGGTTAGTTTATTATATTTATGTTTATAGTAAGCTAAAAGAAGTTGATAGTCTACCTTTTCAAAAAGAACAATTTTAGGTAGTTTATCCACCTTAAACTTCTGATATTCGGGACTATGTGAATCCTCAAAAACCAATTGTTTAAGAGGAATATATTTAGATATAAATAAAAAAAGTTCTAAAATAATTTTGTTTTGGTATTGAATATATAAAAGTAAATAAGTTATAATTGAATCCATAGCAATGACATCCTTTCTGTTTTTTGTGTTGTGGTAGACTCAATTATAACAGAAAAAAGGGGTTATTGTTTTTTTATTCAAAAAAAACGTTGGAACGCTTGATATATAAAGATAAAGTAAAAAATATAGTGTAAAAAACTTTACACTAACCAGAGAAAACTGGGAGTTTTTTTATGAACATATGGACAACACAAATATTTATTACTGTTATTTGGATAATTGGGATTATAAGAGTTTTAATGATTAAGGTGGAAATGGCATTAGATTTGTGTTCATATTGTAAAAGAGAAACATTTAGCAAGAGCACAGAATCTGTGACTAAGTCACTTAAATATTCAAATAATTAATTTATAATAAATTCATAAAAACTAAGCCAATGGAGGGGTTTTATGAAATTTATTTTTAAATTGTGGAAAAAGTATTCATTTACAGTATTGATTGCATTTATTTTATTAGGATTAATTGATCTAAGATTCTCATTAGTAGCTATTATTTGTATGGTAGCACCCATAATCCTATCTATATTTAGGGGAAGGTTTTGGTGTGGTAATTTATGTCCAAGAGGAAATTTTTACGATAATATAGTTTCTAAATTTAGTAATAAGAGAGAAGTGCCGAAGTTTTTAAAATCTTATTTTTTTCGAGCTTTAGTTGTAATATTTATGATGACTATGTTTACATTAGGAATTAAAGAAAATTGGGGAAATCTTTATGGTATTGGAATGGTGTTTTATAGAATTATTGTTGTAACCACAATAATAGGTATAGTATTATCACTATTCTATAACCATAGAACTTGGTGCAGTTTTTGTCCTATGGGAACTATAGCGGCAATTGTATCAAAGTTTAGCACTAATAAAAAAGTATTACAGGTATCATCTAATTGTGTTTCTTGTAAGATATGCGAAAAAAAATGTTCCCTAGGAATAGTTCCTTATTAATATAAAGGTGATTTACTTAGTCATCCTGATTGTATACAATGTGGAAAATGTGTAAGTGCATGTCCTAAAAAATCAATAGGTTATAATAAGATTAATTTAAAATAATTATAACTATTAAAAAAGAGTATACTATATAGTAATTCATTCTCTCCCTTTCATACATTATAATATATGTAATTAATAAAGTTTATTTATTAATACTTATATATTAGAAAATTGTGGAGGAAAGTAAATGACTCATCATGATGAAAATTTAAGAAATAGGTTAAAAAATATAAAATCTCTATATAAAGCATATCCAGTCTTAGAGAAAATTGATATGGATAATGATGGAATAATAAAAAGGGAAGCAATTTTTAGAATTATGCATTTTAATGAGTATGTAAAATTAACAGTGGGAACATGCCAAGGAATTTTATTTGTCATAAAAGGAACAATAAAAATACAAAAAATTAATGAAAGTGGAGATGAAACTAATCTTTATAATATAGAACAAGGAGAATTTTGCCATGAAGCCCTTAGTTGTTTATCAAGCTTAGAATCTTTAAAAATAGTAGGTAAGGCAATTCAGAACTCTGAAATATGCATAATTCCAGCTAACATAGTTGAAAAGTATCTTATGGGAGATAAAGAGTTTTTATCATATATATATAAAGACTTATATAATAAGTTAAACATTATTATAGAAAACAAAGAAAGAATAATCCATGAATCCTTAGATAAGAGACTTATAAGGTTACTTATTAATAAAGATAGTAAAGTAATTTATATAACACATAGTCAATTAGCCTTTGAAATTGATTCTGTTAGAGAGGTTGTTAGCAGGAAGCTAAAAGGAATTGAAAAGAGGGGATATATAAAATTACAAAGAGGTAAAATATCAATACTTAAGGATTTAAATGAACTATTAATAGATTAGACTAATACTTGGCATTTGTCAGGTATTTTTTTATTATAGGAAGCAATTATTATAATAATCAAACTTTGATATAAACTTTTTTAGTAATGGATAAAAATTATAAATATTGTGTAAATAAATTAAAATTGCTACAATATTACTAATAGGTAAAAAGTTATACTTTATTCATTCATATAAGTATAAATAAAGCACAATTAATTATTTTAAGGTTGGAGGCTATAAAAATGTGATTAATATTTACATTTCAGCTAATGGCGATTTATTATATTGTAAAAGAAATATTAGTGATAAAGTAGTATTTACAGAAAGTACACTAAGCTTATGAATTATAAAAAAAGGCCAGGTTATTTTGACAAAAAAATAAATGGTTATTTATATCGAAATAATATAATTTTGGAGGTCGCATATGAAATATAAAATAAAAAAAATAATAGTAATATTAGTTACTATATCAATAATAATTTTCTTATTTAGACCTACATTTACACAAAGTATCAATGGAAATAAAAGTATTAGCCAATTAAAAAATGTTAATATTGGTGGACAAAATCAAGCCCTATTGATAAGAGGACATAATAAAGATAATCCATTAGTTTTGTTTTTACATGGGGGACCTGGACTTGCTCAAATTTGTTATGGTGGAAAGTATCAGTCAAAGCTAGAAGAGGATTTTATTGTTGTGAATTGGGATCAAAGAGGATCAGGAAAATCATACTCACTTTTTATGGATAAGGAAACCTTGACCAAGGAGCAGTTAGTTAAGGATGGAATAGAGGTAATTGAATACCTATGTAAAACCTATAAAAAGGAAAAGATAATTGTTGTTGGACATTCTTGGGGCAGTGAATTAGCAATGAAAATACTGAAAGAAGATTCTTCTAAAATTTTAGCCTATGTGGGAGTTGGACAAGTTATAAGTCAAAGGGAAGGAGAGCTTATTTCATATAATTATGCTAAGGAGTTAGCTAAAGAAAATAAGGATGATAAAGCACTAAAAATATTAGAAAAAATTGGAATACCACCCTATAATGAGGTTGTAGACGGAACACTACAAAAGGAGAAAATAATATCTAAATACTCACCCATAAAGGAGGGTTTAAATATTAAAAAAGATATTGTGCTTGGGAATTTATTTTCATATGAGTGTAATGGATGGGATGGAATAAAATATGCTTTAGGTAATAAGCTTTCAGCTGATAAATTGTGGGGACAAAATCCCGATTATGATTTATTTAGTGAAATGAAAAGTGTAGCGGTTCCAGTATACTTTTGTTTGGGAAGATATGATTACACTACTCCTTCTAGTTTAGTGGAGAAATATTATAAGTTTCTGGAAGCACCTTCAAAGAAAATTATATGGTTTGAAAAATCTTCTCATTACCCTCAATATACAGAGAGTGATAAATTTAATAAAGTGTTAAAGGATATTGTAAGGTATTAATTTAAGAGAAGTGTGCGGAGATAATTGGAAATTAAAGGACTATAGGCAATCGTTTTTCTAAAAGTCGAATTATCTATTACTACAATTTTATAATTAGGATAATATGATATGGAGATGAATTTTGTAGTTATATTTATTTTATAATGATGTATTTTATATTTAATCCAACAATCAACATCTAATAATTTTTATTAAAAAGTAGTAGAATTAGTTATAGAAAAGTGATATAATTATTCCGCAACAATTCATAATAATTATAATTAGTTAATAATTATTATGAATTGTAAGCCCAATACTAAAATATAAAATAACATGTAAATATTTATCAGTACCATTTTAATTAAAATGATACCTAGTTATAAATATAAATATATTAGAATGAGTACTAATAAAATTATGAAAGGAATTTTGTCAATGAAAAAAAGAAAAAATTATAATCGACGGAATAAGGGAGCTGTTTTTATAGCATTAATTGCTATGATTTTTCAGCTTCTACCTATTTCATCTATTATGAAGGTTAAAGCTAAAGATATTACAAGTAGTTTTCCTTTTATAACCGAAGTAACTTTAACCGATGGTAAAGGACAACCTATAGAGGAATCATCAAATCCCATAAGTAAGAATGTAGAAGTTAAGCTAACTTATAAGTTTGCCATTCCTAATAAGGGTACAGTAAAAAAAGGCGATTCTTACACCATGCAAATACCAAAGGAAATAGAAATAATAAGTGAGCTAGATTTCCCTATTACCCTTGATAATGGTGACACTGTTGCAAATGTTAAGATAAATACTGATGGTAAAGTTACTATTACTTTTAATGAATTTGCAGAGAATAATTCTAATGTTTCAGGGTTCTTTTATATTAATACTCAATTTGATCCTGACCAGATAGGGGGACCTAGTCCAGTACATATAAAGTTTGAAGTTGGAGGAAATTCTTCACCTGTTGTAATTAATGTAAACTTTGAACAACCTGAAGCACCTAAGGCTTCTGTGAATAAGGAAGGAAACTATGATGCTTCTAAAAATGAAATTACTTGGAGTGTAACTCTTAATCCAGAAGAGGTTAAGGTTAATAATGCTCAAATTGTGGACAACATTCCAGGTGGCCAAGAATTTGTACCAGGTTCTGTTATGATAAATGGTGTTATTGCAAAAGGTACTGATTATAATTATGATAATAGCAGTAAAAAGCTAACTTACAATTTTCACGGTGTAATAGATACTCAGCAAACAATTACCTTTAAAACTAAGGTAATAAATCCAAAGGTTTTTGAATCTGAAGGAGCTACAGTGTATGAGTATAACAAAGCAAGCTTTAATCATGATGGAACCACTGTAGAGTCTAATGAGGCATCAGTTAAGATTGTTACAGACTTTATTAGAAAAGATGGAACCTATGATAGTAATACAAAGAGAATTAATTGGGTTATTTATGTAAACAATAATGCTCAAAGTATTCCAAATGCTGTAGTTACAGATGATATACCAAATGGATTAACTTTTATACCTAGTACTCTTAAGGTAGATGGAAAATTAACTGATGATAATTATACGCTATCTGGACAAAGGTTAACATATAGTTTTCCAAATGCTATAAATGAGCCACATAAAATAGAATTTTCAACAGAGGTAACTGATGAGGAGGCATTTAACTCTAACAAAGGAAAGACCTATAATAATAAAGTAACCTTAACTGGTGATGGTGTACCAGCCAATGCTTCAGATAATAAGGGGGTAGGGGTTCCTACTAGTATTATTAGCAAACAAGGAATAGGGTACAACAAATCTACAGGTGAAATTACTTGGAGAGTTACTGTAAATAGTAATAAAATATCTATAAAAAATGCAGTGGTTACTGATGACATAAGACTAGGACAAGAATATGTACAAGGTTCTGCTACTATAGATAAAAATACTACTGGAGGAAATTTTAATTATGTGCCTGTAACAAGCAATCCAGGAAAAACTGGAACATTAACTTATACTTTTAATGGTGATATTAATGAAACCTATGTAATAACTTTTAAAACAAAAGTAACAGATCCTAATGTATATGCAGGAAATAGAAATGAAAACTATTATAATACTGCTAAATTAAAAGGAGATAATATTATACCTTCTGAATCTCAAGGGGTGCAAAATGTACAGAGTCAAGTTATCAATAAGTCTAGCCAAGATTATAACTATGTTACAAGAGAAATTACTTGGAAGGTAGTAGTTAACAAAAACAAAATGACTCTTCCAAATGCTTATTTTATAGATGGTATAAAAGAAGGACAGGAGTTTGTAACTAATTCTATTATGCTTAATGGAAGTACAGCAGAAGCATCAAGTTATGTCTATGATACAGCTAGTAAAACTTTAAGATATAATTTCCCTAGTGAAATTAAAGATGAACAGATAATAAGTTTTAAAACTAGGATTATTGATAATTCAATATTTAATACTAATGGAGAAAAAGAATTTAGCAATACAGCAAAATTAATAACAGATTTAGTACCTGGTAGTGTAGAAAGTACGGGTACAGGAAAGATAAAAAGTACATTAATAGATAAAAAAGCTGACTATACTAGAGGAAATTCTTATATTGATTGGAACGTAACTATTAACTCTAATAAAATATTAATTAAAGATGCTGTTCTAATAGATATTCTTCAAGAAGGTCTTGAACTTGATACTAGTTCCGTAAAATTGTTTAAACAGACCTTACAACCAAATGGAATTTTGGTAAAAGGAGAAGAAGTTAATCTATACCAAAATAGTGTAAAATATAATACTTCAACAAGAGAGTTTACTTTTACATTGCCTTCTCAAATAGAAGATGCTTATGTTTTAACCTTTAGAACTGAGGTGGTAGACAAGACAAAGTCACCATTTACTAACTCTATATACTTTAAAGGAACAGGAATTACAGAATCATCAGGGTCTAGCAAGGTTGACGTTATATTCCAAGGTGCTGGTGGTGGTGGAGTTGGTGAAACTGGTAGTATTAAGGTTATAAAAGTAGATCAAAATAATGAAAACACTAAGTTAGAAGGAGCTGTATTTGAACTTCTTGATAAATATGAAAACGTTATAAAAACATCAGAACCAACAGGAGCTAATGGAGAAGTTATATTTAATAAGTTAAAGTTTGATATAGATTATTATGTTAGAGAAAAGCTTGCGCCAAAAGGATACGTTGTAAGCAATGAATTATACAAATTTCAACTTAAAAATACTGAGGATAAAAAGAATATAACTTATAATTATAAAAATAAAAAGATTACAGGAACAATTGAACTGCTTAAAACTGATGAGAATAATAATCCTCTTAAGGGAGCAGAGTTTACACTATACAATGCAGAAGGGGAAGGAATTAATACTGCTGTATCTGGAGAAGATGGAGTTGTATTATTTGAAAACGTTCTTTATGGTGAATATACTATAAAAGAAACAAAAGTTCCTGAAGGGTATTTAGCTTCAGAAGGTGTTATAAATGTATTTGTGGATAAGGACGGAGAATCGTACACTTATGAGGTAGTAAATAATAGAATTAAGGGAGTTATTATAATTACAAAAACAGATATGAAGGGAAAGCCACTGCAAGGAGCAGAATTTACTTTATATGATACAGATGGCAAAGAAGTAACTACAGTAATTTCTGATAAGGATGGAGTTGCAATTTTTAACAATGTGGATTATGGTAATTACACAATTAAAGAAACCAAGGCTCCTAAGGGGTATGTTCTTGGAAAAGAAAAACAGAAGTTAATGTTAATTCCCCAGAAACTCAAAACTTTACAATTAAGAATGAAGTTGAAAAGATTAAAGATAAGCCAGAAAATAAGCCAAAAGATAAGCCAAAAGATAAGCATAGTAATAAAGTTACTAATAATATAAAAGAAAAGATAGACAATGTTCTTCCTAAAACTGGTGTTTTATTTGACTTTAAATTTATGATTTTAATTGGAACATTAACAATACTAGGTGGTATTGGATTGTTATTAAAAAAGAAATAGGGTAATATAGTTAAAACTAATTATAAAATTAAGGATTTTAAAAGCTATGAAGAGAGCTATTTTAGCCTAAGCTTCATAGCTTTTTACAATAAAGGGGTGCTTTTATGAAGAAAAGCCATATAGGTATACTTTTAATTATAATAGGAATAAGCATAATGGGTTCTGCTATTTTTATGAGATATAACGGATATATAGAACAAAAAAAGATCATAGAGGAATTTGAAAAAACTATTATAGATCTAAATAAAGAACAACCATTAAATAGTTACAATAATGAGCAGAAAAAAAATTCATCTAATTCAACCTCTACTTCTTCAGAGATTAAAAATGCTATAGGAATTATGAAAATACCCAAAATAGATTTAAAGGTAGCAATAAGTGAGGGGGTTGATGTAAACACTCTAAAATATGCTGTAGGACATTTTACAGGCACCCCATACCCAGGAGAAAAAGGGAACAGTGCTATAGCGGGTCATAGAAGTTACACATACAATGAATACTTTAATAGATTAGATGAGGTTATAGAAGGAGACCAAATAATAATTAAAACAAAAAAAGGTGAATTTACATACAAAGTATATGAAAAATTTGTAGTTTTACCAGAAGAAGTTTCTGTTCTGAATAATACTAAGGATGCGGAACTTACCTTAATTACATGCACCCCTATTAGAGTTGCAACTCATAGATTGATTATTAAGGCTAAGATTAAGTAGTTAGTGAAGACTCTGTTGTTTGTTGCATTTCTTTTATAATAGAAACAAAGTGGTCTATTGTTTAAATAGATTATGGAGGAGAAATTTATGCTGGAAAGAAAATTTGCTAATAGGCCTGGCTGGTCAAGGATTGCAAAAAAACAATTTAAAGTTGCTTACTTTAATGAAGAAGATTTTAAAGGACATGTAGCTATTTTGAAATTAGAAAAGGTACTTAGTCCTTTAATTAAAACAATAGTAGAAAAAGAAGTATGTATTGTAGATGATGGTTATATCTGGCTGCAACATTATCCTGAAAATGCAAAATACTGTATAACAACTATGTATAATAATAAATTAGAAATAGTTCAATGGTATTTTGATATAGTAGAAAATATAGGCATTAGCAAAGAAGGTATACCATTCTTTGATGACTTGTATTTGGATATAGTTTTGCTACCTAATTGTGAGGTTTTTTTATTAGATGAAGATGAGCTTGAGAATGCATTAATTGAGAATATTATAAGCAAGGAACAATATAGCTTAGCTTATAATGAAATGAAAAATATTATGGAAAGAATAATTCTTGAAGAAGATAAACTATGTGAGTTTTGCAATAAATATTTAGAAAAGATGATTTAATCATAGTGCTTATTGCAATAAGTATTTTCTGTTTATATAGCAAAATCTTTTGAAGTCTTAAGTGGAATTGAATAATTAAGGAATTTATGGTAATATAAAATTTAATAGTATAAAGTTCATGAGAGATATATTGGAGAGTGATATTATGTGTAGATGTATTATGAAAGCTGTGGGTATTTTACTCTGTGCAAAGTCTGTAGATATGACTTTAGGCGGCAATTTGCACAGAGATAATATTTAGTCGCTTTTCTTAAGTCGTTTCATATGTTACAGGCTTTGCTTCCTTAGATTTAACAAAATATAAGGGGCTGAGCTTAATGAAATACGTAAGTGTTGACGAGATTTTACCAGATAATTTAATTAAAGAAATTCAAAAATATATACAAGGTGAATATATTTACATTCCTGTTATGCCTGAGAAAAAGAAAAAATGGGGGGAGAATACTAAAAGTAGAGAGTATTTGCTTATTAGGAATTCCGAGATACAAAGTCGTTTTATAAGTGGCGATTGTATTAGTGATTTAGCACAAGAGTTTTTTCTTTCAGAAAGTAGCATAAAGAAAATTGTATATAATAAAAATAAGTAAGTTGAAGCTACTGCTCTTATGGGTGGTAGCTTTTTAGATAATAAATAGCCCAGAAATGTTTTTTATCTTTTTATTTATTGATTATAAAGTTTAAACTAATTGTAGTAATAATTTTATAAGAAGGGTCGGATTAAGCGTGGATAAATTTGGAATCAAAGTTTTTTATTTTCATTCTATTGGACATTTGAAGGAAAATAGATAGTATTCAATAGCAGTAATCTGAATAATGTTGTTGATTAAAATAAAAAGGTGGTGTAATAATCATGGATATAAGCAAAATAGAAAGCCTTAGAATAAAAGAATTGTATAATTCAATAATTGCAGGTGATTATATTTTCATATAATTATTCTGTAAATGATGCTTTAAATAATGATTATAAGAAAAGATCCAAGAATTTGATAGTAGATGAATTTAATCCTAATGTAGTAATTTTTAAAAAAGATGAAGAAAATAAAGAGGATATAGAAACTAAAAAATCCTTAATAGAATTACGTAATGTAAAGCCTGATATGTGGATAAAACCTATGGAAGGGGCTAAAAAAGGTACTATAGACTTGCATAGATTTAACAGTAATATCTTAAATAATACTAGAAGGGTTTGGGTTTATAAACCATATGAATATGAAGAAAATAATGAGAAGAATAATCTTATTGTACTTACAGATGGTTTTATTCATGTAAATATTCTAAATATAAAAAATGTATTAGATAATCTAATAGATAAGCAACTAATCCCCAAAAGCATATGTGTTTTTGTAGATAGTAATGATAATAGATTTGAGGAGTTAACCTGTAATGAAAGTTTTACTGATTTCATAGCAACGGAAATAATTCCATGGACTTATAATAATTACAATGTAAATACCCAACCAGAAAAAACAATTATAGGTGGGGTAAGCTTAGGGGGATTGTCAGCAGCATATATAGCTCTTAAATTTCCCAATATATTTGGGAATGTACTTGCTCAATCAGGTTCCTTTTGGTGGAACGAGGAGTGGTTAATAAATAAGTATAAAAACAGTGAGTTAATGCCACTAAAGTTATACTTAAATGTCGGATTTTTAGAAGACAGACCTTACGATGATGAGCCAGTAATGAAGGAATGTATAGATAAAATGAGGGATGTTTTATTGTCTAAGGGATATAAGGTTTTTTATGAACAATTTCCATCAGGGCATGATTATCTATGTTGGGGAGAGAAGCTTGCAACAGGGCTTATTGCATTAATGGGAGAAAATTCTTTAAATGAATATAGAAATTGCTATAATTTGATTAAGGATTTAAGTTTTTCAAGTGAGAAAAAAGATTAGGTAAAATAAGTTGTTTATTAAATTTCTAGGAAGAATGAGGGTAGGAAAGTGAAGACACAAGGAAATGGGGAGTTTTTATTAAAATATTTAAAAATACAAAAAACTACTGTTGTGATGCTTATGCTAGTATCAATATTAAAGATTGTTATGAATCTTATAAATCCTCAAATAACAAGATATTTTATAGATGAAGCAGCGAAGGGTAGTGTAGGAAAAAATCTAATATATGCAGCTTTAATGTTTATCTTAATTGCAGTTTTAGCGCAGATATTCAGTGTTTTAGTGAATTATTTAGGGGAGAAGGTAGCTTGGAAGGCTACTAATGATATAAGAGTAGATTTAATCGAACATTGTATAGACTTAGATATGTCTTTTCATAAGGAGCATAGGTCAGGGGAGCTTATAGAAAGAGTAGATGGTGATGTATCTCAATTATTTTCATTATTTTCAAGTATTATGTTAAATGTAGTGAATAATTTAATACTTCTTTTAGGTGTTTTGATAATGCTTTTTAGAGAGAATATAATCGTTGGAGTTAGTTTAACTATTTTTTCAATGCTTTCCATATGGATTTTATGGATTGTAAAGTCAAAGACGGAAAAGTATTGGGTAAAAGCAAGTGAAACAAATGCTGAACTTTATGGATTCTTAGGAGAATATATTTCAAGTACAGAGGATATTGCATCTAGTGGAGCTAGAGAGTATGTAATGAAAAAATTTTATGACATGAGTAGAAGAATGTTTCCTGTAATCCGTAAGGCAGAGTTAACATGGTCTACCTTATGGTCAGTTACATTAATAATATTTGCTTTTGGAAATATTATAGCTTTTTTAATATCTATATACTTATGGAAAAAAGGTATTATAACAGTGGGTACAGCTTACTTAATATTTAATTATACTCAAACTTTAAGAAGACCTATAGAAGAAATTAGAGTAAACCTTCAAGAGTTGCAGTCAGCAGGTGCAAGTGTTGTAAGAGTAAATGATTTATTTAGAGTAGAATCAAAACTTAAATATGGAGAAGAAAAACTAGTAGAATCAAAACCTTTAGAAATAAAGCTAAATCATGTGGAGTTTCAATATGAAGAGGGCATAGATGTATTAAAAGATATTTCTATTGAAGTGTATCCGGGTAGAGTTCTTGGGGTATTAGGTCGTACTGGCAGTGGAAAAACCACATTAGCACGACTTATTGCAAGAGTATATGACGTAAAAAATGGTGAGATTTTATTAAATAATAAAAATATAAGTTCTATAAAGGAAGAGGAACTTACAAAGAGTATAGCTTATGTAACTCAAGATGTTCAAATTTTTACAGCTACTATTAGAGAGAATATAACAATGTTTAAAAAAGAGATTAAAGATGAAGAGATTATAAGTGTAATAGAGGATTTAGGTTTTAGAGAATGGTATGAGAGTTTTCCAAAGGGTTTAGATACTAAACTTGAAATGGGAAGTAAAAGTTTATCAGCTGGTGAGGCACAGTTACTTTCCTTTGTTAGGGTGTTTATTAAAAATCCAAATCTTATAATTCTTGATGAAGCAACATCTAGAATAGATTCCCTTACTGAAAAACTTATTGAAAAGGCTTTGATAAAATTTTAAAGAATAGGACATGCATAGTAATTGCCCATAGATTATCAACCTTAAATAGGGCAGATGATATTTTGATTCTTGAAAATGGGGAGATTATTGAAATTGGAGAAAAGAAGATTCTTTTAGAAAATAAAGATTCTAAATATTCTAATTTAATTCAAAATGGTATAGGGGAGGCGCTTACTTAGTGGAAAAAAAATTAAATAAAAATCATTATATGTGGAGTTTAATAAAGTATAAACCTGTTCTCTATATATTTATAATTTCCATGGAGATTGTGGGAGGGGTTATACCATTAATAGAAGGTATGATTATAAAAGAATTTTTTGATATTATGGGAGGAAAGAGTACTTTAATATTTAATTCATATGAACTAATAGTATTAATGGCAATAGCATCATTAATTCATATTTTAATAGTGAGATTATATTTTAGAAAGAGTACTTTACATAACTTTTATATAAGTACATTATTAAGAAGAAATATGCTAAATTCCATATTGAAAAAGCATGGAGGAGCGGCTATAGACAGTTCAGTAGGAGAGGCTATAAATTCTTTTAGAGATGATGTATTACAAATTAAAACAAGTATTTCTTGGCTTGCTACAGTTATAGGGCAAATTATACGTGCTTTAGGAGCTGTATTTATTTTACTTTTTATAAATATAAAGATAACATTATTAGTTTTTATACCATTAATTTTAGTAATTAAAATAGCTAAAAAGTCAGAAAAAAATATTGAATGTAATAGAGAAGAAGGAAGAAAGGCAACAGGAGCTGTTAATGGAGCCGTTGGGGAGATTTTTGACTCAATTTTATCAATTAAAGTATCAGGAGCCAAAAAGGATTTAATGAGGAGTTTAAGTAACTTGAATGAAAAAAGATATAGGACTATGATAAAAGATTCATTGGTAACTCAATTAATAGATTCAATATATAATAATGCAATAAATCTAGGAACAGGAGTAATTTTACTTTTAGGTGCAGGGGCTATAAGCACAGGTAATTTTACAGTGGGGGATTTTAGTATATTTGTATATTATTTAGCTTTTGTAACTGACAGTTTTGAGTCTTTAGGGAATTTTATTGTTTATTTTAAACAAACAAAGGTAGGATATAAAAATATATTAAGTAAAATAAATATGAAAGGAAAACCAGAGGATTTAGTAAAGCATAAAGATATATATTTAAATAAATATAATGAAGAATTTTTTCAAGATTCAATAGATAATGAAGAAATTAATAAGAAACCTGAACAAGAATTTAAAATCTTAGAAGTAGAGGGATTAACTTATTTATATGGAGGTTCAGATAAAGGAATAAAGGACATAAGCTTCACGCTGAAAAAGGGTGAAATTACAGTGATATGTGGAGGCACAGGTTCAGGAAAAACTACTTTGCTTAAGTCTTTAATAGGGTTACTTCCAATACAATCAGGTACAATTTATTGGAATGGTGAAGAAATTAAAGAGCCAAAGAATTTCTTTATTCCACCAATAAGCGCATACACCTCACAACTACCTAATCTTTTTAGTGATACTGTAAAAAATAACATACTTATGGGCCTTTCTGATAAAGATGTAGACTTACATAGAACCATAAATTCTTCTGTTTTTGAAAAAGATCTTATGGAATTAGAGAATGGGTTAGATACGATTATAGGGGCAAAAGGTACAAAGTTATCAGGTGGACAAATGCAAAGAGTTGCTGCTGCCCGTATGTTTGTAAGAAATCCTCAGTTGCTTGTTTTTGATGATATTTCTAGTGCACTTGATGTGGAGACAGAAAGATTACTTTGGACAAGGTTATTTGCTGAAGATGGAGTAAGCTGTATAATTGTATCTAATAGAAGGATTATACTTGAAAAGGCAGACAATATAATTTTTTTAAAAAATGGGGTTGTTGAATTAAAAGGAAAATTGGAGGATGTATTAAAAAGTTCTATAGAAATAGAAGAAATAATAGTTTAAGAACTAATCTTTTCAAATAATATCTATAAAAATAATATATACTATTGCTGAACTTATAAAAATCCATTACAATAGTGCATTTATAAATAAAAGAACAACATATTATTGCTAATATACTGTTAAAATATTATAATGATTATAATAAGTAATTGAAAATGAATATCTTAAACTATATGTCTACAAAAATATAAAAATGTATTTACTTTATGGAGTTAGTTCTGCAAATGATTAATTTTGATATAAATAAATTAATGTGAAAAGATTGTATGATGAGAGGTTAAAGTTTATATGGACATAAAATATAGTTCGCCATCAGCGGAAGAATATATTTCTTTGAGGATAAAAACTGGAATGGGAACAAAAGACTTGTTAAAAACAAAGATTGCTTTAAACAATTCATTGTTTATTGTTTCATTATGGGATAATGATAAATTAGTAGGTTTTGGCAGAATTGTTGGTGACGAAGGGATAACCTATGTTATTTCTGACATTATGGTGGATCCTGATTATCAAGGAAAGGGTCTAGGAAAAGTGATTATGAGGGAAATTGACTCTTATTTAAACAAAAACACAGATGAATATGCCTATGTATGTTTAATTGCAAATAAACCTGCAGATAAATTGTACTATCAATTTGGTTTTGATTATGTAGAGCCTAAGGGTTGTGGTATGAAAAGAAAACAAAATAAAGAGTAAGGGTATTTTGTATTTTGAATATATTATAAAGCTTGTAGTATCTTAAACTTAAGAACTAGATTTTTAAAATTAATATTTACAAGTAGAGGGGGATATACATGATAAACGTAATTAATAATTCTAATAATCCATATTTTAATCTTGCTCTTGAGGAATATTTCCTAAAGCATAAGGATTTAAAAGAAGATATATTAATATTGTGGCAAAATGAACCTGTTATAGTAGTTGGAAAGAATCAGAATACTTATGAGGAATTAAATCTTGAGTATGTAGATTCAAACAATATAAAAGTAGTAAGAAGGTTATCAGGAGGAGGGGCTGTATATCACGATTTTGGCAATTTAAACTTTACTGTAATTGAAAATAATGCAAGAGAACATAGAAATGATTTTACGTTTTTTTCTCTACCAGTAATATCTTGTTTAGATAAACTTGGAGTTAAGGCTACTTTTAGCGGAAGAAATGATATCTTAATAAATAATAAAAAGTTTTCAGGAAATGCACAATATTTTCATAGAGATAAATTGCTACATCATGGGACAATCTTGCTTATGAGTGATTTGACAGTGCTTTCTAAAGCCTTAAAGGTAAAAAAAGAGAAGTTCGAATCTAAGGGAATTAAATCTGTGGAGAGTAGAGTTGCAAATATAAATGATCATCTTGAAAAAAATATACCAGTAAATGAATTTAAAGAATTACTTGTACAAAGCATTTTTGAAGATAGGAATGAGAAGGTTAAAAATTATATTTTGACTGATGAAGATATTGAAAAAATAAATGAATTAGTCGAAACTAAATATAGCACTTGGGAATGGAATTTCGGAAATTCACCTAAATTTAATTATAAGAAAGAAATGAGATTTAAAGCAGGAACTGTATCTGTAAATATGAATGTGGTTGATGGAGTTATAAAGAATTTTAAAGTATACGGTGATTTCTTTGAGGAAAAGCCTGTAGGAGAATTGGAGAAGTTCTTTATTGATAAAAGATTTGATATATTAGAGATAAAGGATATTATAAAAAATATCGGAATATCTAATTACATTTTAAATGTAAGTGATGAGGACTTTATAAAATTATTTATGTAAAGTCTAGAAAACTTTTATTATTTATATCTATTTATTATACAGAATTATAGATTTAAGCAAAAAGTACCCCCCATGGGTTTCAACATGGGGGGGTTAATAATCTGAAGGGGCTGTGCGCTAATAAATTTACGTACAATATATTAATTTGCAAATTTAAAATTAGCAGGATATATTGTGGTGTTTATTATTAATGCGACAGCCTCTTATACTTTGTTATTTAGAAGTATAAGGAACTTCAGCTGATTATAAGATAATTTTTAAATAGTTCTTATACTTTGTTATTTAGCAGTTAAATTTCTTCTAGGTATTTTGAAGTCTATAGCCTTCTCTATATTTTCTAGGGTTTTCTTATCCTTATCTGTTACAAAAACACAGGTGTATCCTTCTTCACCAGCTCTTCCTGTTCTTCCAATACGATGTATGTAGATTTCAGGAGATTCAGGAATATCGTAATTATATATATGACTAACTCCGCTTATATCTAATCCTCTAGATGCCACATCTGTAGCTATTAAATATTGAATATCTGCATTTCTAAAAGATTTCATTATTCTTTCACGTTTGGGTTGAGGAATATCACTATGTATTTTAACACAATTAAACCCTTTTTTATAAATAGCTAATTCAAGTTCATCTGCACGCCTTTTTGTTCTACAAAATATAATAGCCATAAATGGATTATCTTCTTCTAAAACCTTGCATAGATCATCTCGTTTATTTCTATCCGTGGTTTCTATTACTTCTTGTTTAATATTACTAAGAGTAATTTCTTCTTTTTTAATAGAAACCATTATAGGATCTTTTGTATGTCTATAGGCTAGTTTTTTAACTTCTGAGTTCATAGTTGCAGAAAAACATAATGTTTGGCGTTTTTTAGATGTTTTACTTATAATAGTTTCAATCTCATTTTTAAATCCCATAAGGAGTAATTGGTCAGCTTCATCTAATATTATTGTTTTTAATTTGCTAATATCAATTGTCCCTCTGGATATGTGATCTAGAAGTCTGCCAGGTGTTGCTATAATTAAGTGAATGCTTTTCTTTAGCTTTTTTATTTGAGAGCCTATGTCTTTTCCACCATATGCTGATAAGATATTTATATCTTTAGCTTCCTTAAGTTTCATAGCCTCTTCAGTTATTTGAATTGCTAGCTCTCTTGTAGGAGTTATGATTAATACTTGAATTTCATTTATATCAGGTACAATATTTTCAAAGACAGGAAGTAAAAATGCAAGAGTTTTGCCAGTACCAGTTTGAGATTCGGCTATAACATCTCTTTCTTCTTTAATATGTCCTATACACTCTTGTTGAATTGCAGTTGGTTCAGTAATACCCATGGATTTTAATTTTTTTATTATATTATCATTAATATTTAAGTCTTTAAAATTCATTATTTAGTTCCCTTCATTTTACATCATTATTTATATTATTAGTAAGACTTAATGATATCATACATTCATAACTAATATCAAGAAAAGGGATTCTAAAAATTTCTAGGATTTAAAGGCCATTTGCCATATTTTCTTGCTGAAGCCATAAATTGATCAATATTTTCTAATGGTGCTTGTGATATATCACATCCAGAGGCTAAAATATATCCACAAGGACTATCGTATGCTTTTTGAAAACATTCTTTAACTGCTAGATCTATTTTGTCAGGGGTTCCTAGCATAAGTGTTTGAACAGGATCTACATTACCTAAGATACAAATTTTATCACCAATAGTTTTTTTAGTATGTTCTAAATCAACTCTATTGTCTACACTAATCATATTGCAACCTGATTCCAGCATATCTGTTAACATATTTTTTGTGTCACCACAAATGTGGTAACAAACCATACCTTTTGCATCATGAACAGATTTTATTATTTCTTTAGCATAAGGAAGAGCAAATTCCCTATATTGAGAAGTTCTTAAAATGGTACCAGACGCAATTGGATCACAAATAACAGTAACTGCTCCTAATTTTGCGAATTCTCTACAAATCATTTTTAAAGCTTCAGTACAAAATCTAAGTAGTTCATGAACTTTTTCAGGATTTTTTCTTGTAGCTTTTAAAAAATTTTCAGTCTTGTACACACTAGAAGCAGCTGTAAATGGACCTGATATTAAAACTCCTATAGGAACCTCATTTTTAGTTTTTTCATAGGCAATTTGGCAAGCATCATAATTTAATTTAAACCAAGGATCATTTTTTAATTCTAATTTTGACATGTCTAGTTTCCCCACATCATTTAAATCATTTAATGCATATTCTATTAATGCGGGCACTGCATCTTCAGGATTATTTGTTTTGCTACCAAGTGCAATTCCAACACCATGTAGACCATATTCCATAATCATAAGGTCATGACCAAACCTTTCATAGCATGCAACTTGAGCCATAGCTTGATTTTTTGCACTGCTACGCTTTTCTCTGTGCGTCATTCCAGCAGCTTTACCTGCCATAGATACTGTAAAAGGCATTGCTAAACTTCGATCAATTGATTTTCCTGTAAGAAAACCCTCCATTCTTTCTATCGGTGTCATTTCATCATCTTTATGCATAAGATAATTCCCCCTTTGTTTATTGTTGTATATTTTTAAATTTATATGTTCTAATTTTAAACTTTAAGAGTGTATTTTTCTAATAGATGTTAACTATAGAAGTATTTATTTATATTACTTTTTTCTATAAAAAGTATAAAAATTTTATAAAATTTTTTATACATAGACATTAAGTGTCCATAGTTATACTTATAATAGACATATAAAGAATGTATTTTACTTTGATTAAGGGGAGAGACGTTTTTAGGTGTTTTCACATGAGCTCAATGTAAAATATTTATAAAAATACTATTAAACGGGGGAGTAGAAATGAAAAAAGTTTTAGGGATTATAAGTATTGTTTTATTTTTTATTGTTACATTTCAATCTTGTGCTGCAGGCTTAGGAGAAGCTATTACTAATGATAGTACTGGAAGTGGTGGCTCTGGAATGTTCCTAAGTGTATGTATGTTAATTGCTGGAATTATATTGCTTGTATCTAAAAATAAAAAGAGTTTAGTTATAACTTCTATAGTATTTTATGTATTAGGTGGGATAGTTGGCATGGTAAACGTAGGAATTTTTGCGGATTTACAAATATGGTCCGTTTTAAACTTAATATTCGCTGGATTACTAATATTTCATCTAATTAAAAATAAAGAGTTATATAGTAAAAAGAACATAGAAGAAAAATAGGGCTTAATAAAATTTCATTGATTATTTTATATTATATGAGTTTCAAGGAGGATATATGGATATGAAAAACTGTAAAAGTGTATTAATTACTGCAATGATTATGCTATCTTTATTAGGTGGGTTAGTAGGGTGTGGAAGTCCTGATGAACCTAAAAAAGAGGCTTCAAAAGAAACTACAAAAACAGATAAATCAAAGGAAGAAAAAGAAATAAAAAAAGAATTTGCAGCGAATGAAACTGTTGAATTAAAAGGGATGCATCTTAGCATAACTAAAGTAGAGATAAGTAATGGAAGTGACTTTGATAAGCCAAAGGAAGGAAATGAATTTGTTATAGTAAGTGTTAAAATTCAAAATAGCAAGGGACAAATAACGGATGAAAGTTTTACAACAATAAATCAAGATACAGCATTAAATTCTGGTGAATTAGCACCTAATGGAGAGATAACAGGAACACTAGCTTTTGAAGCTCCAAAGGGGGATAAGGGATTAAAATTGTTGTATAAAGATAATATTTTTAAGGAAGATGAGCAGATTATTATAAAATTAAATTAGAAAAATAAAATCTGCTATATTTCAACAAAGTAAGTGTGATGTAAGTTTAAGCAGTAGCTAAAATTTAGCTACTGCTTTTTCTATCCAATCTTTATAACTCAAAGTATCAACCATATATTTTCACTCCTGTATTATTAATGCTATGGGCAAAATTGCTTTTATCAAGGGTATCTTTTATTATACATAAATCAATATCACTATCTTTTCTAAAAGTTCCTTTAGCTACAGAGCCAAAAAGGATTATTATAGCATTTAAAGTTATTGAATTCTTGTGTATAATTATATTGTAAAATATAAGAAAAAATATATATTAAGTATTAATATAATAATTTTATATAAAATAAAGATAGATGGTGATAATTTTGGTAGAAGAAAAGGATTGTAAGGTAAATAGGATTTTAGATTTATATGATAGATTAATGCAAGGGGAATCTATAAATAAAAAGGAAGAGGCAGAATATTTTAATGTAAATCCAAAAACCATACAGAGGGATATAGAAGATATTAGAATGTATTTAGCAGATAATATGGAATCTAAAGGTGATATGAATATAGAATATGTAAGGAGGAAGAAGAGGTACTGCATTACAAAAAAAGAAGAGGATATTTTAACTAGAGAAGATGTACTAGCTATAAGTAAAATATTATTAGAAAGTAGAGCCTTTTGTAAGGATGAAATAAATCATTTAGTAAAATCTATATTAAGAGAAATAAGTAGTGAGCAAAGAAAAGCTGTAGAAGAACTTATAGGAAATGAATTGTTTAATTTTGTTCCTCTGCAACATAATGGTAGATTACTATCAAAGCTATGGGAACTTAGTGAATTTATAAGAAACAAAGAAATTATAGAAATAAATTATGCAAAAACTAATGGCAGAGAAGTTCAAAGAATCTTGAAACCAGTAGCTATAATTTTTTCAGAATATTATTTTTATTTGATTGCATATTTTAATAAATCTAAATATGATGATCCAGTGGTATTTAGGGTTGATAGGATTAAAACCTATAAGAAAGTTGGGGAGAAATTTCACATAGAGGACTCAAAAAGATTTGAAGATGGTGAATTTAGAAAAAGAGTTCAATTTATGTATACAGGAGAGCTTATGAAAATAAGTTTTGAGTTCTATGGTAGTTCTATTGAACCAGTTTTAGATAGGTTACCTACAGCGGAAGTAATAGATGAGCATGAAGGGGTATTTTCAGTCCAAGCAGAGGTATATGGAACAGGGATAAAAATGTGGGTTTTAAGTCAAGGTAGTAATGTAAGGGTAACTTCACCTCCTGAATTTGTAGATGAAATAAAGAGGGAAATTGAGAATACTAGGAAAATGTATTCGGAAACATAAGGGGGATAATTTAAAAGTGTCTTTTAATAAAGGAATAGTAAATGGGTTTCTGAAAAGAAGCTTAAATAACTTAGACATATATGAGATTATAAAAAGAATATTAATAATTGTTATATTCTGCGACATTTATAGTAAGTATAAATCAAATGTGTACAATTTGAGTTTCATTTTAATTCTATTTATTATTTTAATTTTAAATGATTATCTTAGAATAAGTAATTTTTATAAAAATAGGAGAAGTTATGTAATATCATATATTTTTTCAACGATAATTCTTTCTATATTAATTGTTTGTGTGGGGGGAAACACATATATGTATTATTATTATAGTATAGGTGAGATATTCTATTGTTATAATAAGAATCGTAAACCCTTATTAATTTTTCATTTTTCCTTATATATAATTTCTATTATGATACATATATTTATAAGATATGGAGCTAATGTTCTTTATAAGGCAATGTTCTTGGATGTTTTAATCTTATGTTTTTGGTATTTAAGTAATGCTGGAATGATTTATTATATGAAGAAGCAAAGTGACGAAAAACAAAAGGTAAAAAAACTCAATTATGAATTAGAGGAAGCTAACAATAAGCTAGAAAAGTATTCAAAAGAAGTACAATCATTGACTATTAAAAATGAGAGAAATAGAATGGCTAGTGAAATGCATGATTCCTTGGGACATTCTCTTACAGCACTTATAATGCAACTTGAATTTGTGGATAAAATTATAGAAAATAATCCACAGAAAGCAAAAGAAATTTTAAATAAATCACAAAATTTAGCTAGAGAAAGTATGATGGAATTAAGAAATACTGTATATTCGCTTAAAGAAAACTCTGAAGATGGATTTATAGAGTCTATTAATAAGCTTATATCTAACATAATAGTCACAGATAATATACAAATTCACTTTAAATATTCAGAAAATGTGGAAAACTTATTGCCCTATGTGGAAAACATATTGTATAGAACCATCAAAGAGTCTATAACTAATAGTATAAAACATGGACAAGCCACTGAAATAAATATAGAAATCACAGATCAAAATAATCAAATACATATTAAATTGAAGGATAATGGATTAGGTTGTGAGCAAATTACTTATGGTAATGGTATAAAAGGAATTATTGATAGGATAGATGAAGTTGGGGGAGAGGTAGCACTTACAACTTTACCCAATAAGGGATTTAGGATGGACATAAGCATACCAAGAGAGATGGAGATGATACTTTGATTGATGTTCTTATAGTAGATGATCAAGCCATAATAAGAGAAGGACTTTCTTTAATGCTAAGTTTACATGATGATATAAATATATGTGGGGAATGTGCTGATGGACAAGAAGCTGTAGAGTTTGTAGCTAAAAATAAAGTTGATATAGTTTTAATGGATATACGTATGCCTAATATGGATGGTGTTGAAGCAACTAGAATAATTAAAGAAAAAGATAGGGAAATTAGAATTCTTGTACTTACTACATTTAAGGAAGATGAGTATGTATTTAAAGCTTTAAGTAATGGTGCAGATGGATATATGTTAAAGGATTCTAAAAGTGAGTATATAGTAAATGCTATAAGAACTGTTTATAAAGGACAAACTCTTCTTCAGCCTGAAATAGCATCCATAGTAGTAAAAGAATTTTCAAGCATGTACAATGAAAATAATGTAAATAAGGAAAAGTCAGACAAGATAATAGAAGATGAAAATAATATAAATAAAAGAAAATCAGAAAAAATAAAAGAAAATACAAATAGAAAGAAGAAAATTGAAGGTGTTTATGGGCTATTAACTGAGAGAGAAACTGAAATTGCTTATTTAGTAGCAGATGGATATAGTAATAAGGAAATAGCAGAAAAATTATTTATATCAGAAGGAACAGTTAAAAATCATCTTTCAAAGGTTTTAAGTAAAGTAGGGGTAAGAGATAGAACTCAGCTAACACTGTATTTAAATAATATAAATATGTGACTAAAGTAATAGATAGGTCAAGGATTATAGGATTCTTGATCTATTTTTTATGCCATAAAGCATTACTTAAGATAGATGTACTAAATGAGTATAATAGGTAAAATTACATTAAGAACTTTATCCCAGGACTATCAACTCTAATATTCTCATATTATTAAAAGTTGGAGTAAAGGTCATGTACTTCCTCAGATAATAGTTTTTTAACTTTAGCGGGATTAAAAGCTTAATCTAAAACTAGAAAGTCTGTTTATAAAGTTAAAATGAAAGTAAGTGATTTTATGGAGAATAATAAAAGCATAGAAGATTTAAATGGAATTATTAAAGGTGCTTATTATATTTCTTTTCCCTTATCCTTTATAGGATTTATGATACCTATATATGCTATAGATATGGGGGCATCATCTATGGAAATGGCAATGATATATACAGTATTTTCTGTTATTACTATAGTAATAAAACCTTTCGTTGGGAAATTAATTGATTTAAGAGGTAGAAAGACTGGAATTTTAATTGGTGGAATATTATATGCTTGTGCATTAATTACTTTATTTTTAGGAAAAGCATATGAATTTATATTAGCAAGTAGAATTTTACAAAGTGCAGCAGCTGCATTTATGTGGATAAGTTTAGATACTATGATATCAGATGTAAGCACCAGTAATGAAAGGGGTAAAAATTTCGGAGGAGTTCAACAGATATTAAACAAAGGTGAATTATTAGGAAGTTTCATTGGCTTCAATCTTTATTTTAATCAAATAATAGAAAATATAAATTATATATTTGGAATTTATGCTTTGTTTGTGATTTTAGGAATTTATAAAGCTTTTAAATACGGTAAAGAGACTTTAAATAAAAATAATAATGTGAGATTAGAAAGAAAAATAAATAAAAATCTTTTAAAGGAGGTATTTAAAAAGAATTTCATTATTTATCTTATATTTACTTTTACAATATGCTTTTTAAGCTCTATGACAGCACCTATATTTTTTGTGTATATAAGGGACAATATAACTAGTAGTATTAGTAAAATTAGTATGATGTTTATACCTTCAGCTTTATTAAGTATTATTTTCCCGCAAAAATTTGGAGAATTATGTGATAAATTTGGGAATATAAATATGATGACAATTGGAATTTTAATAAGTGCTATATTTACATTATTTATACCCTTTTCTAAGGGGATTTTAATCTATACCATAGTTTATACTATAATTTCCTTAGGAGATATAATAGTATCGCCAGTATGGGGTGTTATGACAAGTGAATTTTGTGGAAGAGATACAGGGGGAGTAACCTATGGTATAAGAAGTATGATAGCAGGCATAGCTTCAGCTTTAGGACCAATAGTTGGAGCTTTAATTTATGATAACCTAGGTAGCGCAATGGTTTTTTATATTCAAGGAATTATTTTAATTTTATGTGCAGTATGGGTTAAGTTAATTGTAGGAAGAATGAAGGTAGCACAGAAGTAGAGAATAATTATAAAAAATAAAAACATTTATAGGAGCAGTTACATGTCCCTATAAATGTTTTAAAAGCTTTTTACTTATTTAATTATTTCGTCTTCTATCCATTCACCCATATGGCTTTCTCCATCGCTCCAAGTATAAATACCTTTTCCATGTTTTAAATCATCTTTCCATTCGCCTACATAGGTTTCTCCATCAGGCCAAATATAAATTCCGTAGCCATGTTTTAAGTCGTTTTTCCAGAAGCCCACATATTTTTCACCAGATGCCCAAGTTAGGACACCATGTCCATGCGCCATGTTATTTTCCCATTGACCTACATATTTGCTTCCATCCTTATATAAAAAAGTTCCTTCACCATGCATTTTTCCATCTAATCTTTCGCCTACATATTTTCCACCGTGTACATGTTTATGTTCCATAATAATCTCCTTTAGTAAAAAAAGTTATTGTTTAATTACTATTATTATAAATTATATTTACTTAAAAGCATAGTAAAATATTAGATTTTATATAAAACCAAATAATTATTCATATTGCTCTATAAAATCAGTATTAAATTTACAGTTAGTTACAGTATTTTGTGCAATATTGTTTGTTAAAGATGCATTGGGAAAAATTTCACAATAATATATTGTTTAAAGTTGGAATATGTTGTATAATTATATTAAAGAAAGAATTAAATTAAGTATTTCATTTCAAAAATAAAAAAATATTTTTAAAAATAAAATTATTGAATTCGCTAAAGACTAAAGGAGGCATGCAGTATGAAAAATTCCAAAAAGATTGCAACAATGATATCAAGAGTAATGGTAATTGTTGGGCTAACAGGGCTAGCATACAATTATAATGTAAATGCTGATATTAATCAGAATAAAGAGGATAAAGAATCAAGAATTTTATTATCTAGCAATGACGGACAAGTAAAATCAAATATACAGAATGAAAATAATACAAAAATAAAGGATAACTTAGTTAAAAGTAACAGTGAAGAGTTAGACGAAAAAATTTATGAGCTATCTTATGACCCACGTAAGATATTATCATATAACGGAGAAAAAGTTGAAAGTTTTGTACCGGCTGAAAGTTTTGAAAATTCCGATAAGTTTATTGTAGTAAAACGTGAAAAGAAAAATATTTCAGATTCTACTGCAGATATTTCAATTACGGATTCAATAAACGATAGAACTTATCCTGGTGCTATACAACTAGCAAATAGAAATCTTATAGAAAATAAACCAGATATAATTTCATGTGAAAGAAAGCCTATTACCATAAGTATTGATCTACCTGGTATGAGTGAGGATGGAACAAAAGTTGTTAATTCTCCTACTTATTCTTCGGTTAATGCAGCAATAAACTCTTTATTAGAAACATGGAATTCTAAATATGCATCTAAGTATAGTATACCTACAAGAATAAATTATTCTGATACTATGGTGTATAGTAAATCACAATTATCTACAATGTTTGGATGTAATTTTAAAGGACTAAGCAAAGCTTTAAATATAGACTTTGATTCTATATATAAGGGTGAAAAAAAGGCTATGGTTTTAGCATATAAGCAAATTTTCTACACAGTAAGTGTAGATGGACCTAATCGCCCATCTGATTTATTTGGAGATAATGTAACTTACAACACTTTAGCTTTAAAAGGTGTAAATAAGGATAATCCACCTGCATATGTTTCAAATGTTGCATATGGAAGAACAATTTATGTAAAGCTTGAAACAACATCTAAGAGTGCAAAGGTTAAAGCAGCATTTAAGGCATTAATAGAAAATCAAGATATAAGTAGCAATGCAGAATATAAGGATATAATAAATCAAAGTTCATTTACAGCTACTGTATTAGGTGGAGGAGCTCAAGAACATAATAAGGTAGTTACTAAGGATTTTGATGTAATAAGAAATGTTATAAAAGATAATTCGGTATATAGCCCACAAAATCCAGCGTACCCTCTTTCGTATACTAGCACATTCTTAAAAGACAATAAGATAGCAACTATAAATAATAAAACAGAATATATAGAAACAACTGCAACAGAATATGATAGTGGTAAAATAATACTTGATCATAGTGGTGCATATGTAGCTCAATTTCAAGTAACATGGGATGAAGTTAGTTATGATAAACAAGGAAATGAAGTAATTGAGCATAAGGCTTGGTCAGGAAATAATAGTGATAGAACAGCTCATTTTAACACAGAAATATATTTAAAAGGAAATGCAAGAAATATATCTATAAAGGCAAAAGAGTGTACAGGCCTTGCATGGGAATGGTGGAGAGATGTTTTAGATATTAAAAATGTACCACTTGTAAAAGAGAGAAAAGTATCAATATGGGGTACAACATTATATCCTAGATATTATGTAGAAGAGAAGTAATTAAATTTAATCTAAATAAAAACTTATATAATTAGATTGTTTAGTTAAATTAATAAGGTTATAAATATATAAATTCAGTCCTAAGAGACAAAACTTTTAGGACTGTTTTAATATAAAGTTTATGTAATTTAAAAGTTTAGAATAATTTAAAAAATAATTAAAGAAAATTATATTTACATTATAGAAATAATATGTTAAATTTGAAATATAGACATATTTGGTATAGATTACGGGATGAAGAAATAATGTAAGTGGGGTGAGTTAAAATGAATATATACGATTTTAAGGTTAAATCTATATACGAAGAAGAAATGACACTTGAAGAATATAAAGGAAAAGTTTTAGTTATAGTTAATACGGCAAGTAAATGTGGATTTACACCGCAGTATAAAGATCTAGAAAGTTTATATAAAACATATAAGGATAAAGGTTTTGAAATCTTAGGGTTTCCTTGTAACCAGTTTGCAGAACAGGAACCGGGAAACAATAAGGAAGTAAAGAAGTTTTGTGAGGTAAACTATGGAGTAACCTTTCCCCTATTTGAAAAAATAAATGTTAGAGGTAAAGAACAACATCCCCTTTTTAAATATCTGGTTGAACAATGTCCTTTTAAGGGATTTGACATGAATAATATGAGTAGTAAAATTCTTTATAAATTTTTACAAGATGAATATCCAGAGTATTTAATTGGAAACTCTATAAAATGGAATTTCACCAAATTTTTAGTTGATAGAGAGGGAAATGTTGTGGAGCGATTTGAATCTACTACAGAACCTATGGATATGATTGAATATATAGAAAAACTTCTTTAGATAAGTTTAAACATATATTAGAATTATTAAAGGGTTTATGTAATTCTATTTAATAGATAAAAATTTACTTAAAAAATTAGAGCTGATAACAGAGGAAACTGTTATCAGCTTTTAATTTCTTAAATTAAATTTTAATCCTAAGTATATAAGTTTTAAGATATAGGAGGTAGTTAGTAATTGGGGGACTAGTTACCTTTTTGCTTAATAAACTAGAGTTTTAAGACATATATATAATATGGATTATTAAATATTTAATATACTAAGCAGTCCTAAATATACCATGTAGATATAGTTAAGAATCTATATAAGAGGACTAAATTATAGGATACATAGTTAAGGAGTGAATATTTTTTGAAAAGTGATTTTTTTATGCCTATATATTTAAATAAAGGTTTACTTTTAGATCTTTATTCTTTTTTCATAAATGGAACCATAGAAAGTACATCTGTAAGATTCAGTAGAGATAATGCTGAACTTCTAAAGCTTCAAAAGCTTAATAAGAGAGGGGAAGCTTGCGGAGAAAAATTATCGGGAAGTAAAGTGATACCTAGCCTTGAGAAAGAGTGTAATTTTACAGAAGAGTGTTCAGGATTTTCAAATAATGAATTTTTGGGGAATGTGGAAGGGAGAAATACAAATAGAAATGAAATAACCTTAAAGAAAATAAGTACAAATTTTTCTATATTTAATAATTTAAAAAATACTATGCTTAAAGATAATATGTTTAGAAAAATAACAGCTGAAAATATTATAAATGAAGAAGTGCAATGTGGTGAATATGTTGAATTTAACAGTTGTATGTCTTCTACTTGCTTACTAAATGATGTGAATAATCTTATTGATATTTTGGAGTGCTATGATTGTAAAGAGTTAGATAAATTAATTACGGATATACCATGTACTAATTATTCAGTTATATTAAAGCAATTAAAACTTCTAAGTTCTTACCTATGCAAAAATAACACAATAAATATGGTAATGGATATGGGGCAATGTCGTGCAGTATTAAATGTTAATTTAAATTATTTTTCAGATAAAAATTCTTATGTATATGATACTTGTGACACAGATTGCAGGGTTTTTGGAAAGGTAATAAGGACACCTGTAAACAATGAAAATATATGCCTTCTTTCAAAAACAGGAATGGTTAATTATTATAGGGAGTTTCTAGATTATCTACAACCTTATTTAGAGATTTTAAATGAAAATAATATAATAACACCTAAAAATTTCATAATTGATGTTGAATATCCTGCTATACAAGTTATTCCTATTGCTATGTATTTATAGTTAAAAAGGCATAGGAAAATTTTTTCTTTTGCCTATGTTAGGGGAAAATGTTGATATGAAAGTTACTTAATCATCAGGTTGATGCATTAAGAATTTCTAGTATTTATTTCATAAATATTACTAAAATCTTAAAATTAGCTATGTTTAGATATTAAAACTTTTAATTTAATATTTACTACATAAATAATCAAATTCTAAAAACTTCATTATATGTGATTATATCAATAATCATATCAACAAATTGTCTAACAAAGCTTGTTTTTTTATATTAAGTACTATATATGTTTTTGTAACTCTTTAATCTCTAGTTAACTTATTTATTATGTATCTATAGTCAGGATACATTTTTAACAAATCTTCTCTTTTTAATAATTCAAAATCATCGAAATGAAATCCTGGTGATACCATACATCCCACAAGGGAATAACCGTCATGATTCATAGCAGAACCAAATATGTAGTTTTTAGGGACTAAAACTTGTGGTGCTTCTCCATTTTCTATGTCAAGTCCTAAGAATTTTTTAGTTAGTTGTCCTTCAGGGCTTATTATATAAATAGTAAGAGGAGAACCACCATGATAATACCAAATCTCATCAGATTGCAATCTATGAAAATGTGATACTTCTCCATTTTGAAGTAAGAAATAAATACTACTCCAAAGAGTCCTTTCTAAATTCTTTTCTTTTTCGTTTAAATTTAGGGTATCTAAGGGTATAGATATATTTTCATTTGATATAAAACATTCCCTATAATAACCACCTTCAGCATGAGGTTTCATATTTAGGTTTTTAATAAAGTATTCTGCAGATTTAATCATAATTAATCCCCTTCCTCTTATTTAATATATTAGGTATAAATATGTATCTTTTTAAAGACTTTAAATACCCCTTTATAATTAACGTATATGTTATTGTAATTCTTTAGGCTATAGAATGTATAATAAATTTTTTTTTGGAGAAATTAATTTTACAAAGAAATTTAATTATAATATGCTGACTAAAAGATGTGGTGCATTAAGAAACTACAATATCATAGTATTATAAATTTTAAATTTTAATACTATGCATATTTATATTTATATATTTACCACTATTGTAGTTTAATAAACATTTTCAAGTTTTAAAAATTTTTGCTAAACAATTTAGAAAATATAGAGGAGGAATTTATATGAACTTTTTAGCATGGATTATCCTCGGTGGTTTATCAGGATGGATTGCAAGTATGTTTACAGGAAATGAATCTGAAATGGGGATTCCTGCCAATGTAGTAATAGGTATTATTGGTGCTTTTATAGGTGGAGCTATATTTAGATTTTTTGGTGGAAAAGGAGTTACAGGTTTTAATATTTGGAGTGCAATAGTCTCTGTAATTGGAGCTGTAATTTTATTATCTATAATTAAGGCAGTAAAGAAAAAGAGTTAAATCATTATAATAAGTTTATTTTAAGTTATATAATATATAAATTATTATTTATAATTTATAATTTAAGGTTTTAAAACTTTTGTAATAGGTTTAATAAGGAATTGGGTTAGACTCTCTTAACCTATAAGTAAGGGAGTCTATCCCTTTTATTTTTTAAAATACCTTTAGTAATAATATAATTATATAAATAAATACTATTTGACAATAATTATTTATAGTGGTATATATAATATATAGACACCCCCTACGGGGGGAGGGTGAAGGGAGAAGTTATATGCATTGTGAAAATCATAAAACCCTGCAGTTACTTAAAACTGCAAGAGGTCAAATAGATGGAATTATAAAAATGATGGAAGATGATAGATACTGTATAGACATTTCAAATCAAATAATGGCATGTATAGCATTATTAAAAAAATCTAATAGTATTGTTTTAAAAGCTCATCTTGATCATTGTGTTAAGGATGCAATTTTAAATAATACTGCTGATGATAAGATGAAGGAGATAGGTGATATTATAGAAAAGTTAACCAAATAGGAGGTAGAGTAATGAAGAAGGATGTTTTAAAAATAGAAGGCATGACTTGTGCTGCATGTTCAAGGGCAGTAGAGAGGGTTACAGGAAGGTTAGAAGGAGTAGAAGAGGCCTCTGTAAATCTTGCCACAGAAAAATTAACTATAAAATATGATAATAATAAGATTAAAACTAAGGATATAATTGCTGTAGTGGAAAAGGCAGGGTATAGAGCTATTGAAGAGAAAGAGGAGAGTATAAAAAAACATAGTCATGAAGATGAAAAAAATAAGGAGATAAAAAGTCTTTGGATAAGATTTCTAGTTTCTGCTATATTTGCAGTTCCACTACTTATAGTTTCTATGGGGCATATGATGGGGTTGCACCTTCCAGATATAATTAATCCACATATGAATCCTATGAATTTTGCACTAATTCAGCTCTTGCTTGTAATACCTGTTGTATTAGCTGGAAAAAAGTTTTATGAAGTTGGGTTTAAGTCATTATTTTCAGGTAACCCCAATATGGATTCTTTAATATCCATAGGAAGTTTAGCTGCTATTATATATGGGTTATTTGCCATATATAAAATAGGTAAAGGATATGATCACTATACTATGGACTTATATTTTGAGTCTGCAGCTACTATATTAACTTTAATTACCTTAGGAAAGTATTTAGAAAGCGTAACTAAAGGAAAGACATCAGAAGCCATAAAAAAACTTATGGGCCTTGCTCCTAAAACAGCTGTAATTTTAAGGGATGGAAAAGAGCTTAAGGTTAAAATAGGGGATGTTTTAGTTAATGATATTGTAATAGTTAAACCTGGAGAGAAGTTTCCCGTCGATGGGGAAGTTATTGAAGGTGCTACTTCTGTAGATGAATCTATGCTTACAGGGGAAAGCATTCCAGTTGAAAAAACTGTTGGATCAAAGGTTATTGGTGCATCCATAAATAAAAACGGTTATGTAAAATATAGAGCTGAAAAAGTTGGAGCAGATACAGTTTTATCTCAGATAATTAAACTTGTAGAAGAAGCACAGGGGTCTAAGGCTCCAATTGCTAAAATGGCAGATATAATCTCAGGTTATTTTGTGCCTGTGGTAATAGGACTTGCTATAATATCAGCTTTGGTCTGGTATATTGTAGGGAAGGATTATGTTTTCTCTTTGACTATATTTATATCGGTACTTGTTATAGCTTGTCCGTGTGCCTTAGGGCTTGCTACACCTACAGCTATAATGGTTGGGACAGGAAAAGGAGCGGAAAATGGAGTTTTAATAAAAAGTGGGGAAGCTCTAGAGAGGGCTCACAAAATACAAACCATAATTTTTGATAAAACAGGAACTATAACAGAAGGGAAACCAAAGGTAACAGATATAATAACTAAAGATATAAATGAGATTGAACTTTTAAATCTTGCAGCTAGTGCAGAAAAGGCTTCAGAACATCCCTTAGGGGAAGCTATAGTAACTGCTGCAGAGGAAAAGAAATTAAAGTTAAAAAGTGTAGAAAAATTTCAAGCTATATCAGGTAAAGGAATAGAAGCAGTAATAGAGTCTCAAAGGTTATTGCTAGGAAATCTTAAACTTATGGAAGACAACGGTATTAATCTTGAGGAATTTAAAGAAGATGCAAATAGATTAGCTATGGAAGGAAAAACTCCTATGTTTATATCAAATAGTGAAAAGATAATAGGAATAATAGCTGTAGCTGATACAGTAAAGAAAAGTTCTAAGAAAGCTATAGAAACTCTTCACAATATGGGTATAGAAGTGGCTATGCTTACTGGTGATAATAAAAGTACAGCAGAAGCCATAGCAAAAGAAGTAGGAATAGACAGGGTTATTGCAGAGGTGCTTCCAGAGAATAAAGCAGAAGAAGTTGAAAGAATACAAAAGGAAGGAAGAGTTGTGGCCATGGTAGGTGATGGTATAAATGATGCTCCAGCACTAGCTATGGCTGACATTGGAATAGCTATAGGCTCAGGAACAGATGTTGCTATAGAATCTGCAGACATTGTTTTAATGAGAAGTGATTTAATGGATGTTCCAACAGCCATTGATTTAAGTAAAAAAACCATAAGAAATATAAAGGAAAACTTATTCTGGGCCTTTGCTTATAATTCTTTGGGAATACCTGTAGCTATGGGAGTATGGTATGCTTTTGGAGGAAAATTATTAAATCCTATGATTGCAGCCCTTGCAATGAGTTTTAGTTCAGTATCTGTACTATTAAATGCATTAAGGTTAAAGAGGTTTAAACCAATTAGGTAAAATTAACTATATTATTAACTATAATTAAATTGTTTATATATTAATTCAAAAAAATTTTATATAGTTCGTGAATAATATAAAACCATGTATAAATAGGAGAGAATAAAATATTCTTATATCCTTTTATACATGGCTTTATTTTTAATTTAAATATTTTTCAATTATGGGGCTAAATAAACTATAATTGAACTAAAGTTTAAATTTATCTACAGTTTCTATCATTTCTTTAGTTATTTTTGATAGAGTTTCAGCTGTAGAAGAAACTTCTTCTGTTGAAGAGTTCATTTCCATAGAGGAAGCTACTATTTCTTCTGCAGAGGCAGATACTTCCTCAGAGATTGCAGATAACTCCTCTATCTTTTGTACAATAAGATTTTTATTTTCATTTATATCTAAAGAAGAATTACTTACAGAATCTATTTTAGGTATAGAATTTGCTACAGCTTCTAATATACTCTTAAAGGATTTAATAGAAACATCTACTACAGAAATTTGTTTTACTAGTTCTTCTTTCATGTTATTGGTAGTTTCCATCATAACATCCTTATCCTTAGATGTACTTGAGATAAGTTTTGAAATATTTTCAGAGGAGTCTTTAGACTGCTCTGCTAGCTTTCTAATTTCCTCAGCGACTACAGAAAATCCTCTTCCATGCTCACCAGCTCTAGCTGCTTCTATAGAAGCATTTAGTGCTAAAAGATTAGTTTGATTTGCAATATTATTAATTATAGTTGTTATTTCATTAATTTTATTTATATTTTCATCAAAATTGGTAACCTTTTGTAATACCTCATTAAAAGAAGTATTTAAGCCATTAATAGAATCCATAAGAGATTGTAAATTTGTATTGCTGTCCTTAGCCATGTATTCAATTTGTGTGGAGCCTTCTTTTATATCTGAAATTGAATTTACAATGTCATCAATCTCAGAACCAAAGCTGTTTAATATATTTGTCATGTCCATAAGGTCTTCACTTTCAGTAGTAGCACCTTGAGAAACATCAGTAATGGCATTTGTTACATTTTCAGAAGAAGCAGCCATTTCATATGAAACAGAGGATAGATTTTGAGCCCTCTCATTTATTATGTTAGAAGTATTTTTAATTGAGTTTATCATATCAGAAATATCAGTTACCATATTAGAAAGTTCCTTATTCATAAGTGCAAATTCATTGGTTCCATCACTATCTAAGTTTATAGAAAAATCTCCAGTTGATAAAATTTTAAGATTTTTAATCATATTATTGGAAGAATTCTTTATAAATTTCATTATTAAGTATGCAACTAGAGAAAATATGATTACAGCTAAAACAGTAATTAAAGCAAATAACTTAACAGTAGAATCAAATATATCTTCACTTTGGATTTCAAGATCTTTAGATTCCTTTAAGTTATGCTCCTTAAGTTCAAATAATAAATTTTCTAATTTATTTGCATATGAAGAGATATTGTCATATTCAGCCTTAGGAAAGTTAGATTTATTAGATAAACTTTGTTTTATTTTAAGTAAACTATCCATATAAGCTTTATAGTTAGTGTTAAATTCAGTTATATAAGCCTTGTCTTTTTCATCTAAATTTATAGAAGAGTATTCTTGTAAGTATTTTTTTATCTTTTCATCATGTTTTTCTATGGAAGAAAACTCTTTTATATCATTGTTTAGCATAGCCTTATGAAATTCAATTCTCATATTTAAAAATTCACCTCTAATACCAGCAGCTAATCCTAGAGGAATCACTCTTTCATTGTATAAATTATCAACATTTTTATTTATTTTTTTGATATCCATATACCCAAGAAAACCTATGCATAAAGTAAAAATCAGTGCAAGAGAAGTTAAAATAAATATGCTCTGTGTTAATTTAATTTTTTTAGTGTTTTTAAACATTTTAGTACCACCTCTATTAATATAATTTTGGGCGCATATATACTATCGTATAATATTAGTTATTACTTAATAGTCAATTGATAATTTTTTATAGTTATAAGTATAATATTTATCTACTTATAGAATTAGTATATAGGCATTAAATGTTTTTAGGTATTTTCAAAGAAGTTAAAATATTATACTATGGTATATAAGAATATAAAAGCTAAAATCATCTTTAAATACATACTATTTGTAATATAGTATATTCTAAGAAGGATATAATAAACAAAGTTCTTGGATTTGGCGGGAAGTGCTTTCACAGAGTGAGGCGGGAGTATTAGAGCGGATAGTCAATGGATAAGTTTAAATAAAACAATATAGGGGAGATTTTATTTGTAAATATATTGTAAAAACCATATGATATTAGTGTTTAAGAATATTGGAAATAATTATATTATGATGTATACTAAGGTGATGGTTAGATATTGAGTTAGATTTATGAGGAGTGATAACATGGAGAGTAAAAGAAGAGAAAATCAAGATAAAGGATTTGCATATTATATAAAAGAATGGATATTGCCAATAGTTGTGGCTTTTATAATAGCAACCTTAATAAATAAATTTTGGTTTTTTAATATTAAAGTGCCCACAGAGTCAATGTATCCTGCAATTGTACCAGGAGATAGAATATTAGTTACTAGGATATACAAAAAAGAGAATTTAAATAGGGGAGACATTATAGTATTTCATTCTGATGAATTGGGAGAGGACTTGATTAAAAGATTAATTGGCCTACCTGGTGATAAGGTTCAGGTAAAAAAGGATGGTTCTTTATATATAAATGGAGAAAAGAGAGAAGAGAGTTATGTAGTAAATCAAGGGGAAAAAGAGAAGGAGTTTGTAGTACCTAAGGACAGTTTTTTGTTTATGGGTGATAATAGAGCCAATTCTTTAGATAGTAGGTACTGGAAAAACCCTTATATAAGCAAGGAAAAGATTATGGGAAAAGCTCAATTTATAATAACCCCATTTAAAAGAACAGGAAAACTAAAGTAAGAAAAATATGGGTCTGTATCCACATAAAAACCATATGAATTTTTAAAATTCATATGGTTTTTATTATTTTTTGAACATATAATTAAGGTAACCTTAATAATTCTGTAACTATTATTGCAGTAGGGTTAATGTATAATATAATTAAGATATTATATTAATTATTTTTTTAGTGATTATATTAATTATTTTAAAAAAATTGAATACATTAGTATAGAAAGTAATTTAGTGGATGAGAAGGTGAATATATTGAAAAAAAAGACTAAGATAGCAGTTTCTATAGCTACTTCTCTTCTATTTGTAACAATAGTAGGGGGAAGTATTATGGCTAAAAATAATACATCAATCCTTAATATAGATAATAATTCAAAAAAAGAAATTAACATAAATAAAAAAGATGAAAAACAAGGAAAAGATAAAAATCAAAATAAAAGTAAAAATCAAAATGAAAATGTAGACAAAGACAAGATAGGTGGAGAAAATGAAAAGGGCACCACAAATAATAAAGACTTTAATAAAGAAAAAATAGAGCTAAACAATATAGAAGAAGTAAATAATTTTGCTAAAAAAGCATATAAAGATTATTTTTCTATGGACTTTACAAAGGATGAAAGTTTTCGATTTGATGTTGAAGAAAAAACTTTAGATGAAACTTCAGAAAAACTTTGGTTTTGTAGCTGGATGGGTACTTATGAAGGAAAGGATATTTATCTTAATATCTTAATAAATAAAAAAGATGGAAGGATTAAGAAAATAGATAAATATGATTATTCAGAGCAGGAGTCAGATAATACTATTATGGATGATGAGGCTAAAAAAATAGCTTTAGATTTTGTAAATAAGGTTAATAAAGAAAAGGTAGAATTTATTGGGGACAGTAAAATAGTAAAGAATTCAAAGGACGGTTATAAGGTTATATTTCCGAAAAAGAATGGAAAAGGTTCAGAAAATAAAGATATTATGATTGTAGCAGTTAATCCTTACTCTGGTACAGTAAACTCCTTTACAGATCTATGGAATTAGGATTAATATATTTATATAGATTAGAATGTAGGTGAAGATAAAGGTGGAAGATGTAGACGGTATTTTAAAAAGACAAAGAGAGTTTTTTCAAAGTGGTAGAACAAGGGATGTGGAATATAGAGTTAAAAAACTAAAAAAGTTAAAAACTAATATAATAAAAAATGAGAGAGATATATTAAAAGCTTTAAAACAGGATTTAAATAAATCTGAATTTGAAGCTTATGAAACTGAAGTAGGAATGGTATTAGAAGAGATAAATATGGCAATAAGAAAGACTAAAAAGTGGTCTAAAATAGAAAAGGTTAGAACTCCACTTATGCATTTTGGCACAAAAAGTTATATTTATAAGGAACCCTATGGCATAGTTTTAAATATATCTCCTTGGAACTATCCTTTTCAGCTTGCTTTAAGCCCTATAATAGGAGCTTTAAGTGCTGGAAACTGTGCCATATTAAAACCTTCTAAGTATTCTAAAGCTACCTCAGAGGTTTTAGAAAGGTTAATTAAGGAAACATTTAAAGAAGAGTATGTGGCTGTAGTTGCAAAGGATGGAGGAAAAGATGAAATAAATGAGCTTTTAAATCATAAATTTGACTATATATTTTTTACAGGAAGTCCTAAGGTGGGGAAAGTCGTTATGGCAAAGGCAGCTGAGAATTTAACTCCTGTAACCTTAGAGCTAGGTGGTAAGAGTCCTTGTATTGTACATAAAGATGCTGATGTTAAAAAGGCATCTAAGAGGATAGTATGGGGGAAATTTTTAAATGCTGGGCAAACCTGTGTAGCACCAGATTATTTAATGGTTCATGAGGATATAAAGGAAGAACTAATTTATTATATAAAAAAAGATATTGAAGAATTTTTTGGTGAGGATCCTAGATTAAGTGATGACTTTGGAAGAATAATAAATGAAAGGCAATTTAATAGATTAGTTAGCTATTTAGATAGAGGACATGTTATTTATGGTGGAAATCAAAATAGTAAAGAAAGATATATAAGTCCTACTTTAATGGATACACTTTCATGGGCATATCCTATTATGCAGGAGGAGATTTTCGGACCTATATTTCCTATTATGGAGTATAAAGACATAAACTCTATGGTAAAACTATTAAGTGGAAGACCTAAACCTCTTGCCTTATATTTATTTACAGAAAGTAAGGAAGTTGAAAAAAAAGTTTTAGATAATATATCCTTTGGTGGTGGATGTGTAAACGATACAGTAATTCATGTAGCATCCCCTTATGTTCCCTTTGGGGGAGTAGGAAATAGTGGAATGGGAGCCTATCATGGTAGGGAAAGTTTTGAACTTTTCACTCATAGAAAACCTATATTAAAAAAGACTACTTTTTTTGATATAAAAGTGAGATATGCTCCTTATAAAGAAAAACTTAAACTATTAAAGAAAATATTAAAATAAAGCTTAGGAGAATTTAATATGGATTTATCTTCAAAAAAGATTTCGAGCCTTTGGAAAAATTGGATATTGCCAATAGGCATAGCTTTTTTATTATCTACTATAGTATCAAAGCTTTTCTTTTACATTATATATGTTCCTACAGGTTCAATGTATCCTACTATAGTTTCTGGAGATAGAATACTAACTTCTGTGGTTCACAATAAGGATAAGTTAAAACGAGAAGATATAGTGGTTTTTGATTCTAAAGAAATTGGAAAGCCTCTTGTAAAAAGACTTATAGGACTTCCGGGGGATGTTATTCAAATAGAAAAGGATGGAACTTTATATATAAACAATAAACTTTATAGAGAGCCTTATGTAAAGAATCAAATAGATCCACTTCAAAATTATGAAGGAATGAACCTTGGAATATTTACAGTTCCTAAGGACAAATATTTTTTTCTAGGAGATAACAGAATTAGTTCTGAAGATAGTAGGTATTGGCAAAATCCATACATATCAAAAGATGATATAAAAGGAAAAGCTAAAATCGTATTATATCCATTTAAAAGATTTGGAAGACTTCATTAAAAATATAATAAAAAAATTAGGATTACTTGTTTTACAAACATAGTGAAAAATAAAGTTTTCTAAGAGAACCTTATGGGGGGATTTAGAAGACTTAAGATTTATTATGAGTAAAACTTAGTAGTCCTTTTTTGTTTTAAAAATAAATGGAGGTTAAAGTTATGCTTATCCATAGACTACATGGATAAGGGGTTTAAAGTATTTATTGTATATAAATATTTAAAAATACATAAGATAAAATAATTAGCTAGGTTAAGCTAGTAATCTTAAGATGAAGGGACGGAATTTTATGAGGAACAAAGGAAGTAAAAGAATTTATATATCATTGATCTTAACTCTTTCCTTGATGTTAAATGTGTTTTCTCCTGTATTAGTACTTGAAGCAAATGCTTATACTATTAATAAGTTCGCTAAAAGTGAGTTAAAAGTTGGAGAGGTTTATCACGGATTTAAATTAGTGGAGGAGAAAAAATTAGAAGATGCAAAAGGTATTGGACGGGTTTTTTATCATGAAAAAAGTGGGGCAAAATTATTTGCACTGCAGAATCAAGATAAAAATAAATATTTTTCTATTGGTTTTAGAACCCCATCTTATGATAATAAAGGTACTGCTCATGTACTAGAACATTGTGTTCTTGTAGGAGGTTCTAAAAAGTATCCTGTAAAACAACTTTTAAAGGAAGTTATGGAGAACTCTATTACTAAGGATTTAAATGGACTTACAACTCCTGATAGTACAATTTATCCTTTTAGTAGCACAAATAATAAAGAGTTTTCTAACATAATGGATATATATTTAGATATGGTATTTAATCCTTCCTTTTCTGATCATGAGAATATATTTAAAGAAGAAGGATGGTATTATCATCTAGATGAAAAGGGAGAAAATCTAAAATATAATGGTGTTGTTTATAATGAAATGAAGGGGGCTTTATCTTCACCTACAGGGCATATATATGGTGCTATCTGCAAAAGTCTATATCCTAATACTATATATTCAAATATTTCTGGGGGAGATCCTAAAGAAATAACTAATTTAACTTTTGCAGAATTAAAGAATTTTCATAGAAAGTATTATCACCCATCTAATAGTTATAGCTTTTTATATGGTGATATTAATATATTAGAGAGATTAAAATTTTTAGATGAAAATTACTTTAGTAAGTATAAGAAAAGAGAAGTAGATTCAAATATAAAAAGTGAAAAACCTTTTAAAGAGAAAAAGTACTCTAATTTTACTTATCCTATAGCTAAAGATGAAAATGAAGAGCATAAGAGTTTTTTAACTTATAATTTCACAATTAATGAAAAAACTAAAGATATAGATCCTTCCCTTTCAATGTTAAATCATATGCTAATAAATAATCCTAACTCTCCTTTAGTCAGAAATTTAAAAAAGCATGGGTTTACCAATATAAGTGGAGGTTATGTAAACCAGCAAAAACAACCTTTTTTCACCATAATGGCAGCTAATTGTAATTCTGATGAGGCAGTACAGTTTGAGAAGATTATAGATGAAACCTTAAGGGAGATTTGTAGTAGTGGTTTAGATAAGGAAATTATAAGAACTACCCTAAATTATATAAATATAAGCTCCCGTTTTAATAGCTCTTATAGTAAGGATTCTGGAGCAAATTACAATTATATGGTGCTTAATAAATGGATGTATAATGAAAATCCTATGAATGCTTTTAATGGTGAAGCAGAATATAAAAAAATAATAAACTCTACTAAAACGGATTATTTTGAAAAACTTATTCAAAAACACTTAATAAAAAATACCCATAGTAGCATAATGGTACTTAGACCTCAGAGAGGGTTAATGGAAAAGGAAATATTTAATGAGAAAAAAAAGCTAGAAACTTATAAAAATTCTTTAAGTAAAGAGCAGTTAGAAAAATTGATCACAGAAACAAGGGAACTTAATACTTGGCTTAATACTCCAAGCTCTAATGAAGATTTAAGAAAGATTCCAAAACTAGAATTAAAAGATGTAGATCCTAAAATAGAATTAATGCCTTTAAATAGAAAAAAAGAAAATGGGGTACAAATTTTATATCATCCTTGGGAAACCAACGATACTAGTTTTTTAAATATGTATTTTGATACTAGTGGAGTAAAGGAAGAGCAAATTCCATATATACAACTTTTATCAACTTTATTAGGAAATATACCAAGCAAAAACTATAAGGTAGGAGAGATTTATAATAAGGAGAGAGCTTATACTACAGGTATAAATTATGGTGTTAATACCTATACTTCTATAAAAGATGTGAATAAAGTTAGCACACAATTTACTGTATCGGCTGTAACTCTTTCTGAAAATACAGAGGAGACCTTAAATTTGATAGGGGAAGAAATAAAAAATAGTAAGATAGATGATAAGAGAATATTGAAGGTAGCTTTAAAGAGTATAAAGGAGTCCCTAGAAGAAGAGGCGGCCAACTCTCCTCATATAATGGCATTAAACAGGAATTTTTCTAACATTTCCAAAGGGGATAATTATAAGGAAAAATTAAAGGGTATATCTTATATAGAGTTTATAGAGGATTTAGATAAGAATTTCGATAAAAAGCATGATATTATTGTTAAAAATTTAAAGGAAGTTCAAAGAGATATATTTAATAGACATAATTTAACACTTAGTATAACTACAGATAATAAGGGTTATGAAACATTTCAAAATAACTTTGGTGAGTTTGTAGAAAATTTAAGTGATGAAAAGATTAATAAGAGAGAAATAAAGTTTACTCCAAAAAGTAAAAGCGAGGCTTTTCCTAAAAACATAGGAGTTTTATATAATGTTCAAGGATTTAATTTTAGGGATTCAAAGGAAGAATATAATGGAAACATGATGGTTCTTAAAAATATATTGGATTTAGATTATCTATGGCCTAAAGTAAGAGTAAAGGGTGGAGCTTACGGCATAAATCTTTTATTAAATTCAAAGGGCAATGTTGGAATAGTTTCTTATAGGGATCCTAATTTAAAAGAAACTTTTGAGGTATACAAGGGAATTCCTGATTATTTAAAGAATTTAAATTTTACAGATAAGGAATTGGAGAGCTATAAAATAAGTGCTTTGGCTCCATATTGTCACACTAAAACCATTGAGGAAAGGGTTTACTTTGCAGATTCTATGTATTTTTCAGATATCAAAAGAGAAGATTTAGAAAGAGAATTAAAAGAAATAAAAAATGCAAAATTAAAAGATATTAAAGCCTATGAAAAAATGTTTAGGGAAGGGTTAAAGAAAAATAACATTACAGTAATAGGAAATAAGAGGGAAGTTGAAAAGGAAAAGAAGATATTTAATAATATGAAGTAATAAGAAGTAATAAGAAGTACTAAGAAGTAATGAGAAGTACACTGTAAGGAGAGGATAACATGGCAAGTAGTAATATAAATTTTCCTAATGCTTTTCCACCACAGCATCAAAATCAAAAACCAGGAATAGAGGGATTAATGAATCCTAAGCCTGTGTACTGCCATGATGCATATGAAAACTTTGGTGACTTAAGTGGAAAAGTTGCAGTAATAACTGGTGGAGATAGTGGTATAGGAAGAGCAGTTGCTATAGCCTATGCTAAAGAAGGTGCTGATATATGCATAATATATTTAAATGAGCATGATGATGCTAAGGAAACTAAAAAATTAGTAGAAGATATAGGAAGAAAATGTGTTTTAATAAGTGGCGATGTAGGAAATGAAGAGTTTTGCTATTCCTCAGTAAAAAAAATTATAGAGGACTTTGGAAAAATAGATATATTAGTAAATAATGCAGGAGAACAATATGAGCAACAAAGTATTATAGATATTTCTAAAGAACAATTAGAAAATACTTTTAAGACTAATATATTTTCTATGTTTTTTATGACAAAGGCAGTTTTGCCACATCTAAAAGAAGGGGCTTCCATAATAAATACAGCCTCTGTTACAGCCTATGCTGGAAATGAAACTTTAATAGATTATTCTTCCTCTAAGGGCGCGGTGGTAAGTTTTACTCGCTCATTATCTTTATCCCTTGGAAAGGATAAAATAAGAGTAAATGCTGTGGCACCAGGACCAGTTTGGACTCCACTTATACCATCTACTTTTACAGAAGTGGATGTACAAAAATTTGGGACTAATGTTCCTATGCAAAGAGCTGCTCAACCAGTAGAATTATCAGGAGCCTATGTGTTTTTAGCTAGCAATAGTGCATCCTTTATGACAGGTCAGGTTATTCATGTAAACGGAGGAAAAATAGTAAACGGATAATAAATAGGGTTCTAAGCTTTAGAGGGAGTATTTACTTCTACTAAAACTTGAGGATAGAAATAATATTAAATTTTTGTTGACATCATAAAAAAGATTATATATAATATAAACTAAATATTAGAAAAATGAATTTACAAAGAATAAAAATTGCAAAATTAAAAGTGATGATGGAGAGAAAAATACTTATAGATTTAACAACAGAGAGCTAACATTTGGTGAAAGTTAGTGTTAAAGCTAGTATATAATAATCACTCCTGAGCTGCTATGCTGAAATTTTAGTAAGCCTAGACGGTAGCCACCGATATATGGCTAGGATTCAAGAAAACTTTTATAATAGTTTTATCTTTGATCTGACTAAAGGTGGTAATAATTTAATTATTGCAATTAGGGTGGTACCGCGAATTCAACTTTCGTCCCTATAAGTGTTTTAAACATTTATAGGAACGGAAGTTTTTTTATTTTTTCTAGTAATTTATTTAAAAATATAGTTCATTAATTTTATAACGCGTTAATTTTGAATTAATTAAACCATGGTAAATTTAAAAATATAAGCTTATATTATGTCAAAATTGGAATTCCATCAAATTACTTAAAATTATAAATGGATGGTGAAGCTTATGAAAAGAGAAGGTTTTGGAAGTAAAATAGGAGTAATTGCGGCTACTGCAGGATCTGCAGTAGGCTTGGGGAACATATGGAAGTTTCCTTATATAACTGGGCAAAATGGTGGAGCAGCTTTTCTACTAGTTTATTTACTTTGTGTATTTTTAATAGGTATGCCTATTGTAATATCAGAATTTAGCATAGGTAGAGCTGGAAAAGCTAATGTAGTTAGAAGTTTTAGAAATTTAGTGCCTAAAAAGTTTTGGGGGTTAACAGGAGTTTTATCAACTGTAACTACTTTTATAATTTTATCTTTTTACTCTATGATTGCAGGATGGGTAATAGCCTATATTTATAAAGCAGCTACAGCACAACTATCAAAAGTTCCATCAGAAGAACTGCCTAACTATTTTAATTCTTTAATATCACAGCCTATAGTACCTATTATTTGTACATTTTTAGTCTTATTTATTACGGCATTTATAGTTGTTTCAGGTGTAAAAGATGGTATAGAAAAATATAGTAAGATTTTAATGCCCTTATTATTTGTAATATTAATTGTCCTTATGATTAGATCTTTGACACTAGAAGGGGCATCTAAGGGATTAGAGTTTTTATTTAAACCTGATTTTTCTAAATTAACTACAAAGGGTATTTTAGAAGCTCTTGGACACTCTTTTTATTCCTTAAGTATAGCTATGGGGATACTAGTTACATTCGGAAGTTATATAGATAAGGATCAAGATATAGTAAACCTATCTATAAGTGTTACTATAACAGATACTCTTGTTGCCTTAATGGCAGGTGTAGTTATATTTCCAGCAGTTTTTGCCTATGGCTTTGAGCCAGCAGCAGGACCAAAGTTAATATTTATAACGTTACCAGCAGTATTTAAGTCCATGCCCTTTGGAAGTTTATTTGAAACCTTATTTTTTATACTTATAGCCATTGCAGCCATAACATCCACTATATCTCTATTAGAAGTTGTAGTTGCAGTAGTTACAGAGGAATTTAAATTAGAGAGAAAGAAGGCAACTATTTTAATCACTTTAGGTTTATTTTTACTCTCAATTCCTAGTATTTTATCCTTTGGGCCATGGAGCCATATAAAAGTATTTGGAAAAGGATTCTTTGATTTATTTGATTTTATAGCTTCAAATGTTTTCCTTCCAATAGGTGGTCTTATGATCTGCATCTTCGTTGCATATGCATGGGGTACAAATAAGGTTAAAGAGGAAGTTTTTCAAGGTAAAAGTTCTTTATTAATAAATATATATAATGTAATCATAAAATATTTTGCGCCAATAGCTATAATAATAATATTTTTATATTTTACTGGAGTAATTAAAATATAAATTTAAGAAGTACTTAAAAATATTTATTAATCTATTATAAATAAGCCCATTATAAACGAAATTTTATTTTTCATTTATAATGGGTTTTATTATTGCTAAGTAATTATTATAAAAATCTATAGAATAGCCAAGAAGTATTAATAAATTCTATTATTGTTGTTTAAGGAAAGAAAAGGTGATAATTTATTTACAGAATATTAATAATTCTTATATGGGGGGAAACATATGAATAAAAATTTAAAGGGTGCCATTATAGGATCCTTAGTGACTATTTTTTTAACTACTAATACAGTTAGTCCTATATTAGCTTATGAAAACACAGCACAAAAGAAGGAAGATAATGTAAAAGAAAAGGTTTTACTAAAGCAAAGTAGGGAAAAGCTAAAAAAAAAGGTAGCTGAAGAATTAACTGATGTTGAAAAAGAAAAAGCTTTTTTAGATAAAGAAAATAAGGTAAGAATAACCGTTGAAACTTATGATGGACTTCTTAATGATAGTACAACCATAGAGAAAAAGGTTAAAAAAGATACTAATGGAGAAGTTAAGCACAAGTTCGGAAAATTAATAAAAGGTTTTAGTATAGAGGTTAAAAAAAGTGATTTAGAAAAGATAAAAAAGATTCCGGGAGTGAAAGAAGTTAAAGAAGCTAAAATGTACAAGCCTTGTATGAATAGCGCAAGAGAATTAGGTGAAGCGGTTAAAGTTTGGGAAAACCATCATTATAAAGGTGAAGGAATGGTAATTTCTATTGTAGATACAGGAATTGACTATACCCATAAGGATATGAAATTAAGTGATCCTAGTAAGGCAAGGATGAAAAAGGGAGATTTAGAAAAGAAAAAAGGAGAACATAAAGGAAAATATTTTACGGACAAGGTTCCCTATGGATATAATTTTGCAGATAAAAACACAGAGGTTATAGATAGGACAGAGGGGATGCATGGTATACATGTGGCAGGTATATCTGCGGCTAATGGAGATGAAGAAAAATTAGCTAATAATGAAGCTATAAAAGGAATAGCACCAGAAGCACAACTACTTGCAATGAAGGTATTTTCTAATAATCCATCAAAGGAGGCAGAAGGAGCATTTAGTGATGATATAGTAGCAGCTATAGAGGAATCAGTAGAACTTGATGCAGATATTATAAATTTAAGCTTAGGTATAGATGGTGGCTTTGTTGATGAAAATGATCCAGAGCAAAAAGCCATAAAAAAAGCTACGGAGAATGGAGTTATTGTGGTTGCAGCTGCAGGCAATGCATCTTTTTCTTCTAAAAAGGATGAGGACAAAAAGGCTGAAGGGGCTGTAGATACAGGGTTTTTAGATAATCCTGGTTTATCAAAGGAGGCAATACAAGTAGCCTCTTGCGAAAATGAAACTAACATTATGCATGTTTTTCAGTATAGAAAAGATGGACAAGATGTAAATATTCCGTACATAATATCAGAAATAGATCCATTAACCAAATTAGATAGCAGTAAAGAATTAGAAGTCGTTAATTGTGGGTATGGCAGAAGACGTAATAATGATAATGAAGATAAAGAGGCTGATGATTTTAAAGGAAAGAATTTAAAGGGAAAAGTAGCTCTTATTGAAAGAGGAAAGATTGATTTTAGCGTAAAAAAGAAGAATGCTGAAAGGTTAGGGGCAATAGCTGTTATAGTTTATAATTCAGAGGGGGATGAGAGTTTCGTCCCAATGCTTCCAGTTGAGAGTATAAAGATACCTTGTGTATTTACTAGTAATAGTTATGGAAAACAAATTTTAAAAGATTTATCATCGGATACAAGAATTAAATTTTTAGATAAAATCATGCAATTACAAAATCTTGAAAAAGGAAAAATGTCTAGTTTTTCATCATGGGGTCCAACTCCAGACCTAGAATTTAAACCTGAAATTACAGCTCCTGGAGGGAAAATTTATTCAACTTTAAATAATAACAAGTATGGAAATAATAGTGGAACATCCATGGCAACACCTTATATTTCAGGGGCAGTAGCTCTTATAAAACAATCTATGAATGATTCTAAGATTAGGATAGAAAGTGAAGAGCTTTCAAGCTTTATAAAAAATAATATGATAAATACAGCTAAGGTTTTAAAGAATGGAGAGGTGCCTTATTCCCCAAGGGTACAAGGTGGCGGATTAATTCAAATTGAAAAAGCTATTAATAATAGAGTTATAATAACAGATAATACAGGTAAAAGTGCTGTTGCTTTAAAGGAAATAGGAAATATAAAAAAATTTGAGCTAACATTAAGGAACTATGGAAATAAGGATGTTATTTATGAATTAGAGGAAGGGCAAGTCTATACAGAAAAAAATGATAAGCCAGTGGAAGAAAAAATAAAGGATTCAAAATTAAAATCCAATAAAACAAAAGTGAAAGTTAGAGCCCATGGAACAGAAAAGATAAAAGTAACATTAAAAATTCCTAAAAACTTTAAAAGAAATAATTTTGTAGAGGGATTTATAAATTTTAAATCTAAGGTAGAAGGGGTACCTTCTTTATCTGTACCTTATATGGGCTTTTATGGTGATTGGACTGAGCTTGAAAATGTTGATAAACCTATTTGGGAAGAGCATAGATTTAATGGGTCTGCAGTAGCTAGTAATATATTTTTTCTTGATTCTGAAATGGGTGAAGATAAATCTCGTAGTACAGAAGATAAAAAGTTTATAGTGCCTAATGATATAGCTTTTTCACCAGATAATGATGGATATTGTGATTATGCTATTCCAGCCTTATGTGTTCTTAGAAATTTAGCAGAGTTAAAAGTTGATATATTAGATAAAAACAAAAATTATCTATTAACCTCAGGAATTAAGGAATTCGTCACAAAGACTGCTGAACAAGGTAAAAATGGACGTACTAAATTTAGAGATTTAGCTTGGGATGGTAAAATATACGATAAAAATACAGGAAAAACTATGACAGCACCAGATGGGCAATATTATATGAGAGTTACAAGTAAGGTTCTAGGAGAAAATGCAAAGCCACAAAGCTTTGATATGCCTATAAAAGTTGATGTAACAAAACCAAAGGTGGAAATTTTATCAGGAGATACTACAGAAACAGGTAAATATACATTAAGGTGGAAGGCGAAAGATAATGGAGTAGGTATTAAAAAACCAGAAAAGGATGTTTTAATTGGTTCAACTGAAATCTATGTTGATAATATGCCTATTGATATTGAAAAAGATCAATTAAAAGAAGAGGGAAATGGAGTATTTAGTATAGAATTAGATTTAGGAGAAGAAAAGGGTTCAAGGATTATCAGCCTAATGGTTAATGATGAAATTTTAAATGTTAGCATAGTAAAAAAAGTAGTAGCTGTAGGTGCAGGTGAAAAGCCTAAAAAATTACAACCAGTTTCATTAGAAATAAAAGAGGGTTCAGAAGTTACAAATGAAAATATGGTAGATAATAAGTATGTTGTTACAGGCGCTATAGATCTTGAGGTTAATAGGCTAGTTGTTAATGGGGTAGAAGGAGAGGTTATTAAGGCAGAGAAGAGATTTGAAGCTAAAATAGATTTAAAAGAAGGAAAAAATAAAATAGACATAAAAGCTTATGACAAAGATAATAAGGAGATCTTTTCAGACAATTTTAATATAACAGCATATATAACTCCACCAGAATTAGAAATCTTTACAGAAGAGAAAATATCAAAAGACTATGATAAACATGTATTTGGAGTAATAAGTACAGAAAATGATAAGGTAAAGATAAAAGGTAAGGTTAATCTAGATAACAACATAGAAAATGTACAAATAAATTCTGATGATGTGGAATTAGATGATAAGGGTAACTTTGAAAGGGAAGTAGATTTAGAACAAGGAATAAACGAAATAAAAGTTATAGCTAAGGATAATAAGGGTGCTATAAATAAAAAAATATTAAAAATTATAGCAGATTATAAAGAGCAAAATTTTAGATATAAACTAGAAAACTTTGATATAGTAAAAGAACAATATGAAGTTCTATCCCCAAATACTTTCTTTGGAAAGGCAAAAGATAAAAAGTATGAAAATGATAATGGGTTAATATTAAAAGTAACTACAAATAACGATACAAAAGCAGTGAAAATCAATGGGGAAGAAATGAAAAAAGAAAATACAATGGAGTATATTAAGGAAATAAAATTAAAACAAGGTTTAAATAAAATATGCTTATATATTGAAAATAAAGCGGGAAAAGCGATAGTAGACTATGCTACTTATGTTTATTATGATACTGAAAGTCCTATAATAAGAGTAAGATCACCTAAAATAGTTGATAATAAGATTTATACAAACAAAGATTATATAACCTTAGAAGGTGATGTAGCAGATAACACATTAGGATATAGATTTTATATAAATAGAGAACAGGTATTAAATATAGAACAAAATAGTAATTTTAGTTTGGAGAATAGTAGGAGAAAATTTGAAAAAACTATTAAAGTTCAAAATGGAGATATTATAGAACTATATGCAAGAGATATATGTATGAATGAAACTTCAGATTTTTATAAAGTAGTAGTTGATAAGGTTAAACCACAGATCAAAGTAGAAGGAGTAGAGGAAGGAAAAAAATATAAAAAAGGTAGTAAGATAACTCCTATAATAACTACAGATAAGAAAGATGCAACTATAGAAACTTACCTAGATGGAAGTAGAGAAATTTATAATGGACAATCTATAACTACCCCAGGAAATCATAGATTATTAATAAAAGTTAGGGACTTAGCTGGAAATGAAACATCTAAAGTGATTTCATTTGTTATAAGAAAATGGGGTTATAGGTAATAATAAATATGGTGAAAAGCTATCCTCTGAAGATAATAAAGAAAAAAAGAAATTTTATCTTAAGAGTAATTGACATAGCCTTAGTTAAGTCATATAATGTATTAATATAAATAATGTATTATGATAATACATATACTAATATATATGAATACAAAGATTAATAATTAAAGACAAAGAAGAGGAATAGTAGAAATTCAAGCTTTTTTCAGAGAGAGAATCATAGGGTGTGAGATTCTTAAAAAGAAAATTTCGAACCAGCCTTGGAGTCCTGTACCGAAATATTAGTAGGCTACAGCGGGAGAACCGTTAAATATACGAGAGAATGTATTTTATAGATTAAAATACATTAACTAGGGTGGCATCGCCGATTACAGCTCGGTCCCTTTTTTGGGGACTGAGCTTTTTTATATTTCATTTATTAATCTAATTTATAACTTGAAAACTATGGGCGAAAGTTGAATTAAGAACTAATAAAATATTAACTAAGATAAAAGGAGAGAGAAAAATGGGTAAAGATAAAAAGCTTGTAAAAGATATTACAGCAAGAGATGTAGACTTTGCACAGTGGTACACTGATATAGTAAAAAAAGCAGAATTAGTTGATTACTCAAGTGTTAGAGGATGTATGATCATAAGACCATACGGATATGCAATTTGGGAGTTAATACAAAAAGATTTAGATGCTAAGTTTAAGGCTACAGGTCATGAAAATGTATATATGCCAATGTTTATTCCAGAGAGTTTACTTCAAAAGGAAAAGGATCATATAGAAGGATTTGCGCCAGAGGTTGCATGGGTAACTCATGGAGGAGATGAGGAACTAACAGAGAGATTATGTGTTCGTCCAACTTCTGAAACACTTTTCTGTGAACACTATGCTAAGATAGTTCAGTCTTATAAAGATCTTCCAAAACTATATAACCAATGGTGTTCAGTTGTAAGATGGGAAAAAACAACACGTCCATTCTTAAGAACTACTGAGTTTTTATGGCAAGAAGGTCATACAATTCACGCAACTTTAGAAGAATCTGAAAAAGAGACCATAGACATTTTAAATCTTTATGCTGATTTCTGTGAAAATGTTCTTGCAATACCAGTTATAAAGGGAAGAAAAACTGAAAAAGAAAAGTTTGCAGGAGCAGAAGCAACTTATACTATAGAGAGTTTAATGCATGATGGTAAAGCACTTCAAGCAGGTACATCACATAATTTTGGTGATAATTTTGCTAAAGCTTTTGATATAAAATATAATGATAAAGAAGGAAAGCTTCAATATGTAAATGAAACTTCTTGGGGTGTTACAACAAGATTAATTGGAGCAATTATAATGGTTCATGGAGATGATGATGGTTTAGTTTTACCACCAAGAATAGCTCCAACTGAAGTTATGATAGTACCAATAGCTCAGCATAAAGAGGGTGTACTAGAAAAAGCTAATGAGTTAAAAGAAAATTTAGCTAAGGTAGTTAGAGTTAAATTAGATAGTAGCGATAAGATGCCAGGCTGGAAGTTCAGTGAATGTGAAATGAAAGGAATTCCAGTACGTGTTGAAATAGGACCAAAGGATATAGAAGCAAATCAAGCAGTATTAGTTAGAAGAGATACTAGAGAAAAGATAACTGTATCCTTAGATGAACTAGAGAATAAAGTAGTAGAGTTACTAGAAGATATTCAAAAGAATATGCTAGAAACTGCAAGAAAACACAGGGATGAAAATACAAGAATTGCTCACACATTAGAGGAAATGGTTCATATAGCTGATAATAATCCAGGATTTATAAAGGCAATGTGGTGTGGAGATAAAGCTTGTGAGGAAAAGATAAAAGAAGAAACAGGAATAACTTCAAGATGTATACCATTTGAGCAAGAAAAAATTTCAGATACTTGTGCATGTTGTGGAAAGAAAGCAGAAAAAATGTTATACTGGGGTAGAGCATATTAATTTCTAATTTTAACAAAGAGTAGCAAACTTGTTTATATAAGCTTCTTAGTTTCAGCAGATATTTTATATTTATCTGAAACTAAGAAGCTTTTTTAAAAAAAGGAGGAGTGAAGTATTACAATAGAAAAATAGTACGTAAAATGTTATTTGAAACTAAGGAACTTTTCTTAAAAAGGGGGGAGAACTTAAATTAAGCTACTATTTAATAAAATATCGCTTAAAATATTAAGAAAATTATGAATAATTATGGGGAGAATTGTAGATGAATTTAGAAGAAAAAAATTATGGGGTCATTGATATTATAAGAATTCCATTTAAGTGTTCGCCATTATATGCTGTGGTTATAGCACTTCAAAAAATCCTTCAAGGTATAATACCTACTTTGGAGATAATTGTAACAGCTAAATTTTTAGATGCTGCAACTATGGTAATTAAAGAAAATAGAGATATAAAGGAAATTTTTACACCCTTAATTTTAGTAGTATTACTTATTGCCTATGGATGGTTTTCAGAACAATGTATAAAGCTTATTGAGAAAAAATTAGAACTTAAACTTAGTGAGATATTTAGGGTTAGAATTACAGAAAAAAGAGCTAAGCTTAAATATAAGTATATTGAAAATCAGGAAACTTGGGATTTAATATCAAGGGTTGCAGAAAAACCAGAGGTACAGATTGGAGAAGCATATAGTGACTTTTTATCTATGATTTCTATGTTCATTATAGTATTAGGATTATTTTTTGTCTTAATCACTAATATATGGTGGTCTGCTTTTGTTATATTAGTTTTTTCTATACCACTTTTTTATCTATCAATAAAAGGTGGTAAATCAGTTTATGAAGCAAAAAGAGAAGTTGAAAAATATAAGAGAAAAGTTTCTTATCTTTCAGAGGTACTTTTAGGAAGAGAAGGGGTAGAGGAGAGAACTCTTTTTTCCTATACTGATGAAATAAATAAAAAATGGTATAAGCAGTATGAGATTGCAAGAAAAATTGAGTATAAGGCAACCTTAAAAACTTTTTTAAAAATGAAGGGAAGTAGCGTTGTTACTGCAATTATATCTGTGTTAATAGTATTAGTTCTTATAAAGCCAGTGCAGTCAGGTTTGCTTAGTGTAGGAATGTTTATTTCCATTGTAAATGGTATCTTTGTAATTATTCATATGATGTCTTGGCAGATAACTTATTATATGCAACAACTAGCAAAAAATAGGGAGTATTTAAAGGATCTAAGTAAGTTTGCTTCCTTAGAAGAGAGAGAAGGGGCTACAGATAAGCCTTCAAAAGATATATTAAAATTAAAAAATTTAGAGTTTATAAATGTATCTTTTAAATATCCAGGTACAGAAAACTATATACTAAAGAATATTTCCTTCACCATAGAAGAAGGAAAACATTATTCTTTTGTAGGGGTTAATGGTGCAGGAAAAACTACTATAACTAAGCTTATTACTGGACTCTATGAAGAATTTGAAGGAGAAATATTAATTAATGGAGTTAGTATAAAAGAGTATAGCCATAGTGATTTAAAAGCCTTAAGTTCTGTTGTATATCAAGATTTTGCTAAGTACTTTATTTCTCTTGAAGGTAATGTTGCCTTGGGCAATATTTTAAGCATGGAAGAGGAAAAAAATGAAGTAGTTATAAATAAGGCTATAAATACTATAGGACTAGGGGATTTAGTTAGTGAATTGCCACAGGGGGTAAAAACCCTATTAGGCAAAATAAAAAGTGGTGGTTTAGATATATCAGGAGGACAGTGGCAACGTCTGGCTATGGCAAGATCTATTGTAAGTCCAGCTCCACTTAGAATATTAGATGAACCTACAGCTGCTCTTGATCCTATAAGCGAAAGTAATTTATATGAAAAATTTAAGGAAATAAGCAAAGGGGGAACCACTATTTTTATAAGTCATAGACTTGGTTCTACTAAATTAGCAGATGAAATTTTTGTTATAGGTAATGGAACTATTATAGAGAATGGTTCTCATGAGGAGCTTATGGATATGAATGGAGTTTATGCAAAAATGTATGAAAGTCAAAGGAGCTGGTATTTATAATGAGTAATAATGAAAAGAATGAAATTTCTCTTTTTAAGGTAGTAAGAAAAATTGCTCCTATAGTTTTTAAGGCGTGTCCAGTTTACATCATTTTAGTTAGCATTATGGGGATATTACATGGTATGTCTACAGGGTTTAACACTTTTATGACTCAAAAATTTTTCGATACTGTAGCAAAGGGAGTAGGTAAAAGTGATTCCCTAAAAAGTATGATTTTAGTGGCATGTGCCCTAGGGGGAGCTTTTATAGCTTCAGAGGTTTTAAATGGAATTCATAATTTTATGGCAAGTAATCTTATTCAAAAGGAACTTGGACATCTAGGAAAAATAATAAATGAAAAAGCCGGTAAAATTGATCCTATTAATTTTGAAAATCCTCTCTTTTTAGATGATATTAGCAAAGCAAATGATGGCATGAAAAATAGTATGGGATTAATAACAGTGATTTCAATACTTTTAACTTTTTATTTGCCTTATTTTATTTTTATGGGAGTATATCTTTATAAATTAAAGCCAACTCTTGCTATATCCTTAGTATTAATATTTATACCAGTAGCTTTAACTCAATTTATTAGGACTAAAATTTTTGCAGACCTTGCATATGAGTCAGCTCCTATAAGAAGAGAATATGAATATTATGAAAGATGTATAGTAGATAGGGAATATTATAAGGAAACTAGAATTTTGGGAGTTTTTTCATATTTTAAGGACTTATATTTATCTTCTTTAAATTTACTTAATCAGAAAATATGGCATGCAGAAAAAAAATCAGGACTTATGGAACTTTCTATGAAAATGTTAACAGTGGTAGGACATATAGGTGTTTTATATTTATTAGTTCATTCCTTAATTAAAGGTGAAATATCCGTAGGAGCTTTTGGGGCAGTTTTTGCCTCCATAGGAACAATGTTTTCTATAATGGAAGAGATAATATGTAGGCATATTGGAGATCTTACTAGAGACCTTGGAACCATAACAAACTTTGTTAGATTTCTTGAAATCCCTGAAAGAGAAGGGGAAGATATAGAAATTAAAGGGGTGCCAGAAGTTTTTATAGACAATGTTACTTTTACCTATCCAGGAACAAATAAAAGTTCAATATCCAATGTATCTTTAAAAATTGGAAGTGGAGAGACTATTGCTATAGTAGGTGAAAATGGAGCAGGAAAAACCTCCTTAGTGAAGCTTATTACTGGTTTATATTTACCAACAAAGGGACAAGTATTTTTAGAAGGAATTGACACGGCTAGACTTTCACCAAAAGCAATGTATAATGGGATTTCAGCAGTATTTCAAAAATATCAAAGATATAAAATGCGCCTTAAAGATAATGTTTCCATAAGTTATATGAAAGAAGAAAACTTAAATAATATTAAAGAGAATTTAGAAAAGGCTATTAAAAAATCAGAATTAGAGATAACTAAAGAAAAATTTCCTAAGGGCTATGATACAATGTTATCTCGTGAATTTGAAGGTGTGGATTTATCAGGTGGACAATGGCAGCGTTTAGCCATTGCAAGAGGATTTTATAGAGCACATAATATGATAGTTTTAGATGAACCAACAGCAGCCATAGATCCAGTAGAAGAGAGTAGAATATATGCAAAGTTTAAGGAAATGTCAAAGGGGAACACAGCTATAATTGTTACTCATAGACTAGGTTCTGCAAAAATAGCAGATAGGATAGTTGTTATGGATAAGGGAGAAGTAGTTGAAATAGGTACTCATGAGGAACTTATAAATAATAAAGGAAAATATGCAGAAATGTATGAAGCTCAAAGTAAATGGTATCTTAATAAAGAAATCATAGCACAAGTGTAAGATAAAAAATATATATTATATATAGAGATATGTTTAATGAAGAGATTCTAGAATAATCATAGAAAAGAACAGAAAAAATCAACTATTAAATGTAATCTTCAATAACAAAGACGACTTAATTATTAGAAGTTTAAGTAAAACAAAAAAATTAAAAATAATTTGACAAAGAGAATTTATTATGATAGGGTATTGTTAATAAAATAAAGAAAGCTTTGAAGAGAAGAAGTAGAATTAATTAAGAACTTTACAGAAAGTTCCCGGGTGATGAGAGGGGCAAAGTTAAATTAATTTGAATACATCTCTGAGCAGCACTCCGAAAGATAACAACCAGTAGGCAGATGTCGGTTCCTGCACCCGTTATAGTGCTAGAGTATAACTAGAAGCTTATTATAAAGCTATGTTAGATAAGAATATGGATATGAAAGTCACTTCATCACTGATTCGCTACGTAACCATCATATCAACAAAGCTGTTTAACAAAGCTTAATATAAGTATTAAATTTTAAGGTTAATGTAGAATTTTAGCTTTTGGCGTACTTGATAAGGTTGTTATTGTGAAATATCAATGAATTAAGGTGGTAACACGGGAATAATACTCTCGTCCTTTTATTAGGATGGGAGTTTTTTTATATTTAAAAATAGCTATGGTAGACATTTTCATCTAACATAGCTATAAAAATAAATTTTAGGAGGCATGACAAATGAAAACATTAGAAGAACAAATTAAAATAATTGAAAAAGGAGCAGATGAAATCATAGGCCTTGAGGATTTAAAGCATAAACTTGAAAAAGCGGAAAAAGAAAAGAGACAATTAACTGTAAAATTAGGCTTAGACCCAAGTGCACCGGATATACATTTAGGTCATACTGTAGTCTTAAGAAAAATTAAACAACTACAAGACTTAGGGCATAAAGCAGTAATTATAATAGGTGATTTTACAGGGATGATTGGAGACCCCACAGGAAAATCAAAGGCAAGAAAACCTCTAACAAAGGAAAAAGTTATGGAAAATGCTAAAACCTATGAAACACAAATTTTTAAAATCTTAGATAGAGAAAAAACAGAGGTTAAATTTAATAGTCAGTGGTTATCTAAACTAAACCTTGAAAATGTAATTAATTTAGCTTCAACTATGACGGTTGCTAGAATGCTTGAAAGAGAAGATTTTAAAAAGAGATATGAAAATCATCAGCCTATTTCCATTCATGAATTTTTCTACCCACTTATGCAGGGCTATGATTCCATAGAAATTAAAGCAGATATTGAACTTGGTGGAACAGATCAAAGATTTAACGTGCTTATGGGAAGAATGCTTCAAAAAGAATTTGGACATGAAAGTCAAGCAACTATTTTTATGCCACTACTAGAAGGAACAGATGGTGTAGATAAAATGAGCAAAAGCCTTGGAAATTACATTGGTATAGACGAATCACCAGAGATTATGTTTGAAAAGTCTATGACAATTCCCGATGAATTAATTATAAAATACTACAACCTTGTAACAGATATTCACCCAGATCACATTGCTAAAATAGAAGAAAGACTTAGAAATGGAGAAAATCCAAGAAATATTAAAATGGAGTTATCAAGAGAAATAGTAAGATTATATCATGGAGAAGAAAAGGCAAAAGTAGCAGAAGATAGATTTATAAAAGTATTTAGCCAAAATCAAATTCCAGAAGATATAAAAACCATAGAAACATCTAAAGTAGACTTTGACCTTGCAGAAATTCTAGTTAAGAACAATATAGTAAAAAGCAAAAGTGAAGTTAGAAGACTAGCATCGCAAGGTGGAATAAAAATAAATGAAAAAAAGGTAGAGGACTTATCAGAAGTAAAACTAGAAGAAGAATTTATAGTTAAAATAGGTAAAAAAACTTTTGTAAAGATTGTTTTAAAATAGGTAAAAAAATATGGAAGATGGATATTCTGACCTACGGACAGTAAAAAGGATATATTAACCAAATAGTAAATTACCAATAAAAAAGTATAGAAAAAAACATAGCCAGCCCTTAAAATAAGTTGAGTTTCCCAAACAACTTATAGAAAAGGATAAGATGGCTATGTTAAATAATCAAGAATATATTACAACAGAATTACAAAAATACTATATGATATTAAGATTTTTTAAAACTTCAACAATAAATTCAGATTACATCTATAGTTTCTTCATTGAAGAAGTTATGAAAAAGTATGTAAAGCGAAGTAACAACAAAAAAGTGATTATAATATTTGATCATACAACACTTGATGATAGATTTTTAATATTAAAGTTTTCTTTAAAGGTAGAAAAAAGAGCAATCCCTCTATGGTATAAAATATTTGAGTACAATGAAAAAGGAAATAAAAACTTTGATCACATAAAGGAAGGAATAAAAGAACTTAATGATATTTTTACTGTCTATAATTATGAAGTTATATTGTTGGCAGATAGAGAATTTAAGAGTATAGATTTATTTAAGTTTATAAATAAAATTGGTTGGAAATATTGCATAAGATGCACCAACTATATTCTAGTAAAAATAGAAGAAAAAAAGAAAATTAAGTACCTAAGAGACATAGCTACTATAAAAAAGGGTGTAAAAAAGTTCAATGGAGTTTTATTAAGTGTTGAAGAATATAGATGTAACTTAGCAGTGTGTAGAGCTGAAGACTCAGAAGATACTTGGTATTTAGCAACTAATATAGATACTAAAAAAGCTGTTAATGAATATAAAAAAAGATTCATCATAGAAGAAATGTTTAGGGACTTAAAATCAAATGGGTTTGATATGGAAGGCACATGGACAAAAGATATTGTATATTTTCAAAACCTATATTTATGCTTAAGTATAGCCTATATATGGATGATAATATTAGGAGCAGATTGCTCTAAGAATAAGAAAAGCAAAATTGTAGGAGCTACGAAGAAATTAAAAAACAAAATGGTTAGAATATATAGCTTATTTACTTGTGGACTAAAATGGTTCAATAGATGTTATGATGCTAATATAAAGAAGTACAAGCTTAAATTTAATTTTGTACTATATGACATATAGCATTGATGGTGTTTATTGGGAATTATTTCTGGAAAATAAGGTTACTCTATTCTTTTTCTTTTACAAAAATTTCATATAAATTTATATTTATCATTTTAAAGCTAGTATTTCATCAAATCCCAGTTCAAATATTAACTATAACATGATTATTAATGAAATTACCCATAATTTATGTAAATTACTGTCCGTAAGTCAGATTATAATACATGTAAATAGATATAAAAATTAACATTTATGGATAGGTATTTGCATGTAGCGACATATAAAAAATAAACAATAAGTAAAAATGTCGAAAAAGGCTGTTGGATTTTGGCTAATTTTTTTTCTTTACAAGATGATGCTAATCAAATATAATTGTATACATAAATGCATAATAATAACAGTTCAGATAAACGTGAAAAATACGTGAAAAGGCAAATGAAAAAAATAAATAGAATGACTTTTACTATAGTCAATAGACAGGATTTTCTTATAAATGATGTGCTATGATAGGCTTGGTGTAAGCACCTAAACAAAATTAAGATAAGAAATGGACAAGCTACATACGTGCAGAATGATACAAAAAATGATCTTGCAATTTAAATTCTAGAGGAGATAATGTAAACTCCTCTAAGATTTGAAGAACTAGAGACCTAAAAGTTTCTAGATAAATTATAAAATTAAGGGAGGAAAAGAAAATGAATTTTTCAAAAAGAAATCCATTATTAAGAAACAAAATGGATCAGTTTAACGAAGTAATAGGGAGCTTAGGAGAAGAAATTCAAGAGCAAAATCTTGGCGACATAGATGGGGGAACTAGCTTACCTTGTCTATCAGTGAACGCAACAATAGTTGCAACAGCATCATCTATGGGTTGCGTAGAAACAGCATCAATCATTAGTGCAGGTACAGCTTGGGTAAATGATAAGGTTACAGCTTATTACAAATGCGGTGGCGTTGCAACAGTTACTTTAGAGTGTTTATGCTAGAATCTTTATTTGTATATGAAAAAGCATACAAGCAGTAGTTTAGTGCTAAGTATTTTTAACACTACTTTGCAAGTAGTTTAAATTTACTATTCAAAATGCAATCAAGAAAACGCTTTAATCTTGTAATAATAATCATGGCAATATAAATAATCTGAAATAATGTTATTAATTCTGTGATTGGTATTAACAATCATTCGCTTTTTAAAATATGAAAGAGAGAAGGGAAAAAATTGAATTTTTCAAAAAGAAATCCGTTATTGAGAAATAATATGGAAGAGTTTAATGATGTAATCGGAAGTCTTGGTGAAGAAATTGAAGAGCAAAACCTTGAAAATATCGATGGAGGCTCATCTCAAATTTGTGCTTCAATAAAGATTTCAGGAATGATTACTGCTGGTTTAACATGGGTAAATGAAAAAGCTACAGCTAAATATAATTGTGGTGGAGTTGCAACTGTTACTGTAGAATGCTTATGTGGTTAGAAAAAACTATATAAAAAATTTTAACATAACAAGAAATTAGCTTAGGTAGTATATTTAGGGTAAAAACTCTAGATATACTACCATTGTATATAATATTATGCCTATAACGAAGAAAAATATACAAACTTTCATAGTAGAATTTTTACTAAAACTACAAGTGTAAAAAAGTTAGAAAAGAAATTAAAACGTGAACAAAGAAGACTCTCAAGGAAATATGAGAGGTTGGAAGTAAAAAACAAAAAAGAGAAAGGAGAATCTACTAGGCAAAATATCCAAAAACAAATAGTAAAGGTACAGGAAGTTCATCAAAAATTATCTAACATAAGAACTAATTATATTAATAAAACAATTAATGAAATAGTGAAGCAAAAACCAAGTTATATAACTATTGAAAATTTAAAGATTAGAGGAATGATGAAGAATAAACATTTGTCTAAGGTAGTAGCTGGACAAAAACTCTATGATTTTAGAATTAAACTTGAATACAAGTGTAAACTAAATGGAAATGAATTAATGATCATAATTCTATTTTTGATAGAGATTACAATGCTACTATAAATTTAGAAAATGTAAAAATATACAAAATCGCATAGACAAGCGAATGTATATATGTATCCAAAGCTATTTGGGGAATGAACTACTGTGGAGTACTATATAAACTGTAGTATCATAGGCAAGGCAGAGTACGGTGGAGCAGTAATAATCTCTATATGGGTATATTTGTTCATATTTTGAGTAGCAGAAGATATATGAGTGAGTATGTAGAAAAGATATCTAACGAAGAGTTGATAAGTTATTGGAGAACTTTTTTTGACGAAAAAGTAACTACAGAAGATATTAATAAAATGTTAGAAACAATATCAGATACAAATTTCAATAGAATTATAGACGAAAATAAAAATATTGATACTAAGATAGTAGATGCACTGGTATGGGATGAAATAAAAAATGAAACTGATTTTAAAAAAGTATTTGAAATCATAAAAGATAATAATCATTGGGTACATTTTTTTGAACCTATTTTAAAAAAATACATAGATAAACTCATAGAAGAAGTTAAGAATTGCCCTATAATATATGACGTAGAGGTGTTTTTACTACAAACAATATCATCCATATTAGGTCAGTTAAATCAAATAGCGTATCAAACTATAATAGTAGAACTTTACTATGCAAAACAAGAGAATTTATTAAAAGGTGATTCAAAAGAAGCGAGAGGAAAGTATTTTTCAGATGTATTATTAAAAGATAATAATTACAGAAGGGAAATATATTTGAATTATCCGGAACTTACAAGAATACTAGATCTAAAAGCAAAATATGCCGTAGATTTTGCTATTAAAATTATACATGATACCCAAAGGGAGCTTCCTAATATTGAAGCTTGTTTGAATAATAATGAAAAAGTCGGAAAAATCAAAGAAATACATATGGGTGAAGGAGATACGCATAATAAGGGTAAATCTGTAGTCAAGCTTGTTTTTGATACGAATAAAATTTTTATATATAAACCACATAATTTAGATATAGATAAAAAATACTATGATCTTATACAATGGGTAAATGATTTAAAAATAACGGGTAATTCAAGAGAAACGCTCTTGGCTGGTAAAGTATATACCATTGAGGATGCAGGATGGGCAGAGTTTATTGAGCATATAGAATGTGAGAATGAAGAAGAGTTAGGATGTTTTTATTATAAAATAGGAAGAATGTTATGTTTATTACATACATTAAATGGAAATGACATGCATTATGAAAACATTATAGCACATAAAGATATGCCTGTGTTAATAGATTTAGAAACACTTATGCATCCAGACATACACAATGATACTTCTGTACAATCGGCTATAGAAGTAGCCCTAAGAGAAGTTAGAGGATCTGTTACTAGTACGCACTTATTGCCTTCAAAGATCATAAATCTTAAAAATGATAAAATTTTAGAGATAGGTGGTTTAGGAGCTACGGAAGAACAAGAGTCTCCTTTCAAAGGTAAATACATTGAAAATTATGGAACAGATGAAGTAAGAGTTGTAAAACGATATGGAAAAATAAATCCTAAAAGTAATAATCCAGTATACGGTGAAAAAGTAGTGGATGCTAGAGGATATAAAGAAGAAATAATATGTGGGTTTAAAGAAATGTACACATGGATATTAGAAAATAAAGATGTGTATAGAAATAAAGTACAATCTCTTTTTGGAGATTGCGAAATCAGAGTATTATATAGGGCAACAAATGTGTATGCACAACTTTTATTTAGTAGTTATCATCCAGATTTATTAACTAGCTATGCAGAGAGATACATTTTTTTACACAGAATTGCAACAGGGTATCAAGACAAAAATCATAAAATGGTAGGATTAGAAATTAAGGAAATGTTGCAAGGAGATATTCCTTACTTTACAATAGATGTAGATGGAAAGCAAATACATAATGCTTACTTACGTAATATAGATACAAAATTTAAAGAAAGCACCATGGAGAAAGTACTAAATAAAATAGAAGAGATGAGCGACATAAGGATGTATAGGCAAATAGCAGCCATCAATACATCTTTTAGGGAAGAAGGGTATAAAGGACATATAAAAACACCTGTAAAGTTTCACCATAATGCTAAAAGAAAATATGAGGAAGACTATCTAGTAAAAGCAGCAATAAAAATAGCAGATTATATGTTACAACGCAGCATAACAGGTGAAAAATCAGGAATTGTAAGCAGGACATGGTTAGAGTCACAAGATATTGGTTTAGGCTTTAACATATTTGATAATGCATGTGGAGATATTTATTCTGGATTATCTGGGATCGCATTATTCTATAATTATTTATGGAAAGTCTCAAAGATTTCAAAATATAAAGAAGTAACGGGAGAAATTGTTGCATCGATACTAGAAACAATACCTAAAGAAGAAGAATTTAAACGCATAACCAAACTAAAAACAGGTGCATTTAATGGATTAGGGGGAACAGCCTATGCGTTATTTTATATTGATGAGTCTAATCAGTCTAATACCTATGTAAATAAAATTTTGAATATTTTAGACATGATAGATTACAACATAAATAATGTTGAAACTGAAGATATAATTAATGGATCTGGAAATTTAGGAGTTATGATTTCTATATATGAAAAAACAAAGAATGAGTCCATAAAAAGTAAGGTGCTAGCTATAGGTGAAAAAATATTTGAAAAACTAAACAATATAAAGGTTGAAGTAGAAGGAAAACCAGGAATTTCGTGGAGTGAAAAAGGATATGTAGGATACTCACACGGAAATGCAGGCATAATTGCTCAATTATATAGATGGCATAGTGCTACCAATAATACGAGGGTGCTTAAGTTAATTGAAGAAGCGCTACTATATGAAAGATCAATGTATTCAGAGAAAGATAAGGATTGGCGTAGATCTATTCATGAACAGCATTTTACATGTGGATGGTGCCATGGTGCTCCAGGAATTTTATTAAGTAAGATACAGATTAAAAGTTTAGGATATGAAGATCAAAAAATAAGTACTGAAATAAGGATAGCAATACAGAAAATAATTGAAAATGGTTTAAATAGTGATATTTCTTTATGTCATGGAGATATGGGAAATATGGTTATTTTAAAAGAAGCTGCTGTTGTTTTAAAGGATGAAGAACTTTACAATCAAGCAGTCGCTACCATAGAAGAAATAGTAGATTTCGTAGCAGAATTAATGAAAACAGAAGCATTTAAAGAAAATGAATATAATGGATTTATGGTAGGATTATCTGGTATAGCTTATGAAATATTAAGGGTAGGAAGAGAAAAGGAAATGCCTAATATATTAGGATTAGAGTAGAAGAAGTGGGGAATATGGATAACTTTTTAGCGGAAAATGGAGGTTATTATGAAAAGAATATTTGCTTATGTAGGAAGTAGAGTGGGAAGAAAATCAAATACGTTTAAATATGTATGTGAAGTAATTAATAAAACAATTGAAACAGTAGGAAAAGAAAATGTTAAGGTAGATTTGTATACAGCTAATTCTTCTAAAATCAATAATTGCATGGGGTGTAACAAATGTTTTTTCAATGGGAAATGTCCTCAAGACAAAAATGATGATATGGAAATAATTAAATCAAAAATGTTAAGTGCTGATTTTATAATTTTAGCTAGTCCAGTTTATTTACATAATGTAACTGGAGATATGAAAGTCTTTATAGATAGAATTAGTTATTGGACACATTTATTAATATTGTCTGGAAAAGCAGGTATTGTAATTGCAACTTCATCTGGAAATGGATTAGATTTAACAGCAAAATATCTTCATAAAGTAATGACTTATATGGGGATTAAAGTTGTTGGTGAGTTTGGTGTAGTTCCATATGAGGAGAATGAAAAAATTATTAACTCAATAGAAAAATGTTCTAGCATACTAACAGAATATGTAAATGGTAAAAAGGTTGAAACGGATCCGTCACTAGAATTAATATTTAAAGCGAATAAAATTGCGGTAGAAGCACAAGGGAGTAACGAATTTGCAGAATATAAATACTGGAACGAATCTGGATTGATTAAATGTAATAATTTCGAAGAAGTGCTTAATATTGTTCAAAAAGTAAAGTAGGTATGGTATAAATAATTATAAAATAAAAGTAGGCATAGTGGTAATTTTCCGTGTCTACTTTCATTTTAACGGTGTTTTTAAATAATCATAAAGAATACCAATTATTTAGGTTATTGCCTTATAGTTATATAAACTTCGAAATACTAAGGTAATAGTGATTTTACTAAAAAGTGAATATAAAATTTCCAATCCTAACAGAAATTTTAGTGTGCTATTTTAAATATGATGAGGTGAAAAATGAGAGATATATTCAAGAAGTATTATTGTGTTAAACAACATGATTATAAAGATTGTGGATGTGCTTGTTTAGCAACAATATGTAGGCAATATGGGTTAAAGTACCCTATATCAAAACTAAGGGAAATGGCTGGCACTGATAAAATAGGAACAAGCGCTTTAGGAATAATTAAGTCAGCAAAACAACTTGGGTTATCTGCAAAAGCAATTAAGGTAAATAATTATGAAGATTTATTTAAAGGGGTACCCCTACCGGCAATGGCGCATGTAGTTATAAATAAATCCACCTTACATTATGTGGTTATACATAAAATAAGCAAAACAGAAATACTAATTGCAGATCCAGCAAGTGGAATAGTAAAATATAAACCAAAAGATTTTTTTGATATTTGGACAGGCATACTATTTGTAATGGTTCCAACTTCTAAATTTAAACAAGGAAATGAAGTCAATAGTATGTTTTCGAGATTTTTTAGTTTACTAAAGCCACAAAAAAACTTATTGATTAATATATTTCTATCTTCTATAATAATAACTATATTTGGAATTTTAGGTTCATTTTATTATCAATTATTAATCGATAGCATAGTACCTAATAACTTGGCTCAATCATTACATACTATTTCAATAGGTTTTATTATACTGCTTATATTCAAAGTCATTACGGAAGCATTTAGAACAAAGTTATTGATTCATTTAGGTCCTAAACTGGATATTCCATTGATGCTAGGATACTATGAGCATGTAATTAATTTACCAATGAATTTCTTTGCAACAAGAGAAGTTGGTGAAATTATTTCGAGATTTAATGATGCATCTAGTATACGAAATGCTATTTCAGGGGTAACCCTTACTATGATGATAGATGTTTTTATGGTTATTATAGGTGGCTCAATATTGTATTCTCAGAGTCCATTATTATTTACGATTACTTTAGTACCACTATTTTTATACGGAATAATCGTTTTCGCATTCAAGAACAGAATTGAAAAAATTAATAGGGCTACTATGGAAAGTAATGCAAGGTTAACCTCATATTTAGTTGGATCTTTAAATGGGATAGAAACAATAAAAGCATTTAATGCTGAGACAGAGATTAATTTTGAAACAGAAAAAAGGTTTATAAAATTAATGAAAAATTCCCTTAGTAATGGCTTTATAAATAATTGGCAAAACTCGTTAAAAAGTTTAGTTAAGGGGATATTTGCAATTGTTATACTTTGGATTGGTACAACACAAGTATTAAAGGGTAGAATAAGTTTAGGTGAATTATTAACCTTTAATTCCTTATTAATATACTTTTTAAATCCAATAGAAAATATAATAGGTCTCCAGCCAGCTATACAAACAGCAGTAGTTGCAGCAGAAAGACTTTCAGAAATATTAGATTTAAATTTAGAAAAATCAGTTGACGAAAATAAAAAGATAAAGCCTAAAACATTAAAAGGTACAATAGAGTTTAAGGATATAGATTTCAGATATGGTTCGAGAAATCTTGTATTAAAAAATATAAATTTGAAAATTAAACAAGGACAAAAAGTTGCTTTGGTTGGGGAAAGTGGTTCAGGAAAAACAACTTTAGCTAAGTTATTAATGAATTTCTATCAATGTGAAAAAGGTGAATTGCTTATAAATGGATATAATATTAAGGAGATTAATATTGAGGCGTTAAGAGATAAAATAGCATATATATCCCAGGAAACCTTTTTATTTGTAGGAACAATAATGGAGAATTTGACACTTGGGAATCCTTATTTAACATATGAGGAAATTATAGAAGCTTGCAAGAAAGCACAAATACATGATTTTATAAATAGTTTACCTTTAAGATATAATACCTTAATTGAAGAAAATGGTTCAAATTTCTCGGGTGGACAAAAACAAAGATTATCCATAGCAAGAGCCATATTAAGAGAGCCTGAAATACTAATTATGGATGAGGCAACAAGTAATTTAGATTCAATAACAGAGAAAGCTATTGAAAATACAATACTTGAACTTAGTAATGATATAACAACCATAACCATTGCACATAGACTAAGTACTATCATTAAATGTGATACTATTTATGTTTTAGAGGAAGGAAAAATAATAGAGAGTGGTTCTAATAAAGAACTTATAAGCCTGAAAGGTAGATATTATAATCTATGGAAACAACAAGCTCCTGAAAGTTATGAAGATAAGGAATTAATAGCTAAGGAGGTAGAATACTGTGAAGTATAAAATAGAAAACATTGAAGAACTTAGTGATAGTAGAGAACTAATGGAGATGAAACCTAATAAATTTGTAAGTATGTTTATATATATTTTATTATTCGCAATATTTTCTTTTTTATTATGGGCTTGGTTTAGTGAGAAGGAAGTTGTCATTAAAGTATCAGGATTTGTGACCACTAAGGAGAAAAGTTTTACGGCTTCTAATCCCATTCCAGGGACTGTAAAAGAGATATATTTAAAGAATGGACAAGATGTAAAAAAAGGTGACCTACTATATACAATAGATGATACTAGGTTACAAAACCAAAAAAAAAATTTAGATAAACAAAAAATAAACTTAAATAAAAAGTTAAAAAACTTAGAAAAACTAAAAAAAAGCATAGAAGCTAATAAAAATTATTTTACTGATCATGAGGAGGAAAAAGAATATTACTATAAGTATAAAACTTATGAGCCGGGGAATATGGTAGTAGTTCAAGAAAAAGATAGGTTACTTACATCTAAAATAAATTTAAATAACAAAATACAGAGTCTAAAAATACTAGATAAGTCTATAGAGGAGAATAAAAATCATAATAATCAAGAGAGTATCTATAGTATTCAATTTGATAATTTTCAAATTTCAAAAAAAGAAATAGAAAACAAAATAAGTCAATTAGAAAAAAGCAAAGAAAATTTTAAAGAACAGAATGTACCAAATGAGCAAATACTTCAGATAGAAGCAGAAATCGAAAGTTATAAAAAACAATTAACAAAATTAAGGAGTGATCTTAAGCTACAAATATATACCTCACTTGATGAATTGAATATGCAAATGAAAGATATTGATAATAGCATAAATAAATTTAATGAGAATGCATATTTATCAAAAGAGAAAAATAAAGTGGCTTTCTTAGCGGATATAGAAGCACAAAGAACCTTAGTTAATGGAGAAATACAACAAATCGATTTCAAATTGAAAGAAATTAATAAAAATATTGAAACCTGTCAAGTCAAATCTGAAAGTGATGGAAAAATAGACATTAAAACTAATTTGCAATCCGGGGTAATGGTAGAAGCGGGAGCAATCATAGCATATATATTACCAAAGAGCAATGAATATAAAATCGAATTGCTCATTGCAGAAAAAGATATAATGCATCTCAAAGAAGGACAAGAAATAAAGTATAGCTTTAATTCATTACCATATAATGAGTATGGATTTTTAAAGGGTGAAATAAAAAACTTGAGTATAAATTCAAAACTAAATAATCAAAATGGTGATATCTTTTATACTGGAGAAGGTTCACTAGAAAAGAATGCTTTATATAGAAGTAATGGAGAAAAATCAGAAATAAAAGTTGGTATCACTTGTGAAGCGAGAGTAATCGTAAGAAAGACAAGAATGCTATATTACTTTTTTGAAAAACTAAATTTTAAAAGTGCTTCTTGATCTTTAGTATAAGTTAATTTAGTTCAACAATAATCCTTTTGTAGGACGTCAAAATTTAGCTTCTGAAAACTGCAATTCTAAGTCAAATTATAGCTATAACTATAACTATAATAATTATCTAGAACTTAAATGCATTTTTAATAATCATATTATTGCTAAGATAAAAACTCAGGACAAACGCATGAATAAATTTTACTACAATTTACTTCCTTATCTATGTTAAAATCATAGATAAGGAAGGTGAAAATTAATGAAGAAAATTACAAACGTAATAAATTTAACAAAAAAATATTAATGACCCAAGACAGAATAATAAAGTTAAATATTCAATCAATGAAATTGTTGGTATGGTATTATTTGCATCACTAGGAAATGCTATTACTAGCAAGTACTTTTGGAGAAATTTCGGCAAATAATTTTACTGAGGTTTTCCCAATTTTTGTTTCCTAATAGTAAATTACCAATAAAAAAGTATAGAAAAAACATAGCCAGCCCTTAAAATAAGTTGAATTTCCCAAACAACTTATAGAAAAGGAGAAGATGGCTATGTTAAATAATCAAAAATATATTACAACAGAATTACAAAAAATACTATATGATATTAAGATTTTTTAAAACTTCAACAATAAATCCAGATTACATTTATAGTTTCTTCATTGAAGAAGTTATAAAAAGTATGTAAAGCGAAGTAACAACAAAAAAGTGATTATAATATTTGATCATACAACACTTGATGATAGATTTTTAATATTAAAGTTTTCTTTAAAGGTAGGAAAAATAGCAATCCCTCTATGGTATAAGATGCACCAACGATATGCTAGTAAAAATAGAAGAAAAAAGAAAATTAAGTACCTAAGAGACATATCTAATGGTCAAGTCTACAATAGTTAAGTGGGGAAAATAATTTTAGCAAACATTGAAAAGTACAGTATCGGTACAATGAGTAGAATACTAAATATTCCAAGGAGCCTAGTGTATTATAACAAAAAAACTAGAGTATAACACTGAACTTGAAAATGCAGTTATATCAATATTTATAGATAGCAAGAATAATTATGGTTCAAGAAAGATAAAAATAGAATTGAAAAAGCAAAACATATTAGCATCAAGAAGAAAAATAAGGCAAATTATGGACAAGTACAGATTGGTTTATAATTACACTGTAAAACAATATAAGGTTCATAAGACCAAGTGTAACGAGGAAAAGATAGATAATATAGTAAATAATTTATGAGTTCCGATATAAATTTAACTAAAGTAAAATATTCCACATTGATAGGGGAAATGAATTTAAAAATAAGATAATAGACGAAGTTTTAGAAGCTTTTAATGTTATGGTATAACAATAAACGTATTCATAGTGCTCTGAATTATATGACTTCAGTAGAATATCGGCTAGCAAAAAATGACCGAATAAAAGTTATATAAAAATTTCTTATCCTTGTTGATCTATAAAATGAGTAGTGTAATATATTGGGAAAACAATTGACAAATATATCATTTAATGATATATTATTAAATGATATATTAGCAATAGGAAGGTGAATTTTATGCCGAGAAAGGATTCCATTGATATTGGAGAATTAACAGATGCTGGTTTTTACATTTTATCTAGTGTTATTGAGGAAAAGCACGGATATTTAATTATGAAAACCATTGAAAAGGTTACTAATAATGAAGTTAGTATTGGTCCAGGATCCCTTTATACGACACTGAAAAAGCTTTTAGCAACAGATTTAGTGGAGTTAATTTCTACTAAAGATGAAAATAAAAAAGTATACAAAATAACAAATAAAGGACGAGAGAGGCTCATAAAAGAAATTCAGCGTAAAAAACAGATGGTTAAATTTGCCGAAAGGTTCTTGGAGTAAAGAAGGAGGGGTATTCATGAAAAGTAAATATGTAATGATTAGTGGACTTGCCTTTAGTGAAAAAAGTGATATGGAAAAACTTGAAAATTATGCTAGTGAAGGTTGGATACTAGAGGATATAGTAGGGGGGTTTTTCTATAAATTAAAAAAGGATAAGCCTCAAAACATAATATATAGCTTAGACTATCAAGGGGAGGCAGATGAAGAGTACTTTGCCATATTTAAAGAAGCAGGATGGAACCTTGTTGTTTCTGTAGAAAACCAAATGCACATTTTTTCAGCATCAGTGGGAACTAAACCTATTTATAGTGATTTAAGATCAGAAGTAGATAAATATATAAGTATAAAGAATCAAACCAAAAGGGGAACACTTTATTCTCTCATAATAGGGATAGTACTGATGGGGTTACTACCTGTTTCTTCAATAGTAATGAAGCCTATATTTTTAGGTGTCGTTGGATTATTAATAATTGATTTAATTATTTTTGTGTTTAATTTTCTTCCCTATTTATCATATTCCTCAAAAATTAAGCAGATAAAAAAAGAGGGCAAGTGTAAAAGTGAGACGATGAGCAATAAATTCTTGTGGAAGATATATGGAGTTGGAGGGATTCTATTAATACCTATGGGAATAGTGGAATTAATTGAAAGAAAATATCCTTCAGCAATATTTCTTCTTATTTTTGGTATTTCTAATCTTTTTTCAAGTTTATCTTGTTATAAGAAATATAAAAAGTCTTTGTAAATTTTATGTCAATTTAAAATATAAATAAAATGTCTACTTAGAATTAATTTATATTTTATCACAAATAAAGAAATAGGGCGATTGTAAAAGTGACAGGTGAAAATTGTTATATATGCAGTTGCTCTTTTTTTATTTACTCACTCCATAAGGGGGAATATGATTCCATTATTTGAGAAATGTTATTACTTTTTGCATGGTTAAAATAACTTTCTAAATAATTTACAAATTGTAATGAAAAGATATTATAATATCTGACCTACGGACAGTAAAAAGGATATATTAACCAAATAGTAAATTACCAATAAAAAAGTATAGAAAAAAACATAGCCAGCCCTTAAAATAAGTTGAGTTTCCCAAACAACTTATAGAAAAGGATAAGATGGCTATGTTAAATAATTAAGAATATATTACAACAGAATTAACCTGATGATAGATTTTTAATATTAAACTGAAAACTATAAATCTATAGAAAATTTAATTTAGAGTCTGACTTAAAAATAGAAAGAATTAATAGAATATAACATAATAATAAGATACTTTAGTAAGTAATTTTACATAGTTTACATAATTTTAGTAGTTATAAAATTCATCATTAATGGAAATGATATTAGTATTTGACATACCTTTTACCTCGCGTGCGAGTATTTATGTGGTGACTTTTATATAAAACTGTAGGTACAGTCTTTTTAAGAGTAAATAATTTGGTTAGTTATTGTGGAGTATAAATAATACTTTAAAAATATTAGGGGGGAATCGTGAGTATTATAGAGTCATTAAAGAAAAGAAGAAGCTATTATGAGATTGACAAGAATTTGCCGGTTTCAAAAGAAAAAGTTGAAAAAAATATTAAGGAAGTTACAGAACTAGTACCAGATGCATTTAATATGAAGAGTGCTAGAGTAGTTCTTGTTTTTGGAGATAAACATGATCTTTTATGGGATGAAATTTACAATGTGTTTAAAGGGAAAGTACCTAGAGAAAAAACAAACTCATTTAAAGCAGGAGCTGGTACAGTGTTATTTTTATATGATGAAGATACTATTAGATTAATGCAAAACAAATTTGAAATATATGCTGATAACTTCCCAATTTGGGCAAACCAAGCAAATGGAATGTTACAACTTTATATATGGAGCATGTTTAGAGATTTAAACATAGGAGCTTCATTACAGCACTATAATCCTGCTATAGACTCAAAAATAAAGGAGATATTTGATATCCCTGAAAATTATAAACTAGTGGCTCAAATGCCGTTTGGGGGAATAGTCAGTGAACCAGAAGAAAAAGAAAAAGAAAATATAGAAAATAGAATAAATTAAAAGGTAATACTAATAAGAGTGCTCAATCCTTCAAACCAATGTAAAATGTTGCTTTGAAGGATTGTTTTTAATAAGGAGCTTTTTAAAAATTAGGAAAATGTAATCTATCATTTCAATTTGTAAAAAATGCTGGCATAGCCGATGATATATCCAACAATACAAAATTATTTGATTATATGTATATGTTTTGTTGACAAGCTTAATAAAGTGTCATAAACTTAAAAGAGAACGGAGGTTTTCTAATGCAATATTTAAAGGAAGAGGTTAGAAATAATATAATAAAAGAAGCTTTAAAAGAATTTAAAGAAAAGGGATACAAGGGGGCTTCTATAAGGGTTATTGCTAAGAATTCTAATACATCAGTAGGAAATTTATATAAGTATTTTGATAATAAAGAGGCTCTTTATGAAAATATTATAGGTTCTTTTTATAATAGGCTTATGGATTATATTAGTCAATTTCATAAGGTTGAGATAAATCATAAAGCAGAGGAAATATTTTATGGACTTTTAGATAATATTATGGAAATATTTATGGAAAATAGTACAGAGCTTTCTATTCTTCTTAATAAAAGTCAAGGTTCTAAATATGAGAACTGTAAAAGTGTTTTTGTAGATTTTATAACTAGAATAGTTACGGAAACCATGAAATATGAACTATCCTTGAAAGGGCTAAGGCTTAAGGATAATTTTATTATATATTTGGTTTCACATAGTCTTGTTGAAAGTATCTCTATAATATTAGAGGAAAAGGAAGATGGGGAAGAGGTTAAAAAACTTATACTTAATATGATTAGTATTTTTTATGATGATATTATAAATAAACTAGATATTGAGTAGATTTAAGACTGTGATAGGGGCAAATGTTGATATGAAAGTACTGTTACTTTAAAGGTAACGGTATTAAAAAAAACTAAAAGAGAACTTGGGTTCACAGGGCATATATTGCAATAGTCTTGGAGGGAATACTGAGTTGCTTTTTAATAGACTTATATGTGCCTTAGAAAAAACGGGAGGAATTATAAATGGGTGACTTTATAGAATTAAAAAATGTAAAAAAGAGTTATAACATGGGTGAAGTTGAGATTAAGGCTGTGGATGATGTTTCTTTTTCCATAGATAGAGGAGAAGTAGTTATTATTTTAGGGCCTAGTGGAGCAGGAAAATCTACAATATTAAATCTTCTAGGGGGAATGGATCATGTAACTTCAGGAAGTATTTATGTAGATGGAAGGGATATAAGTAAATATAATAAAAAACAGCTTACAAAGTATAGAAGAGAAGATATAGGCTTTGTATTTCAGTTCTATAATTTAGTTCAAAATTTAAATGCTATAGAAAACGTAGAATTAGCAGTAGAGATTTGTAAAAATCCTATGGATCCTATGGAAGTTCTTAAGGATGTAGGCTTAGAAGGAAGAGTACATAATTTTTGTTCCCAGCTTTCAGGAGGGGAGCAGCAAAGGGTATCTATTGCAAGAGCTCTTGCAAAGAATCCTAAATTACTTCTTTGTGATGAACCTACGGGGGCTTTAGATTATAACACAGGAAAATCCATATTAAAATTACTAGATGACACTTCTAAAAAATATAATATGACTGTTGTAATTATAACTCATAACTCTGCTATAGCACCAATTGCTGATAAGATAATTACTATAAAAAATGGAAAAGTAGAGAGTATTAAAAAGAATGAGAATAAAGTTTCAATAGAAAGTATAGAGTGGTAATTATGAAAAAGACATTTTTAAAAAATTTATTTAGAGATATAAAAAATACTTTTTCTAGATTTTTATCTATAGTAATTATTATAGCAGTAGGTGTGTCTTTTTATGCAGGGGTTAGAGCTACTAGCCCTGATATGAAAAAGTCCGGTGATCTTTATTTTAAGAATAATAATCTTATGGATTTTAAAATAGTTTCAACAGCGGGACTTACTAAAGATGATTTAACAGAAATAAGAAAAACTAAGGGAGTGGAGCTTGCTGAAGGGTCATATTCTTTAGATGCCATAATTGAAAAAGATAAACATTCACTGGTTATGAACATAAATTCCTTACCTAATAAAGAAGGAATAAATAAGATAAATGTTGTAAGAGGCAGAAGACCAGAAAATAATATGGAAGCTATTATTGAAGAAAGATTTTTTAAGGAAAACAATTTAAAATTAAATGATAAAATAAGGCTTCAGTCCGGAAATAATAGTAATATAAAAAATCATTTAAAAAATAGTGAATTTAAAATAGTTGGAACTGCAAACTCTCCTCTTTATATATCAACACAAAGAGAATTAAGTTCCATAGGAAATGGCTCTGTAAAAGGCTTTGTATATATATTGCCTGAAGTATTTAAAAGTGATGTGTATACAGAAATATATGTAAAAAACCATGGTACAGAAGGGGAAAATAGTCTTTTAAATAATGATAATTATAAAGAGGGTATTGAAAACATAGAAAAAGATTTAAAAACTCTCGGAGTTAAAAGAAGTGACATAAGATACAATAATATTTTAAAAGAGGGAACTGATAAAATAAATAAGGCTGAAGAAGAGCTAAATAAAGCTAAGGAACAATTAATTAGTAATTTAAGCCTTATGAATAAGGATAAAAATAAAGATAAGTTAGATTCTCAGCTTAGAAATAATGAGGTTCAGTTAAAAAATAAGGAAGCAGAGCTTCAGAAAAATAAAGCACAGATAGATGCTCAGTTTAAAGATAGAGAAGAAGAAATAAAGAGAAATAGAGAGAAGCTTAAATCCTTAGAAAAACCAAAGTGGTATATAATGGGGAGAAATTTGAATGTGGGTTATGAAACCTATAGAGAAGATAGTAATAGGATAGATAATATTGGTACAGTATTTCCTATTATGTTCTTTTTAGTAGCGGCTTTAGTTAGCCTTACAACTATGACGAGAATGGTTCAAGAAAAAAGAATGGAAATAGGAACTTTTAAAGCCTTAGGATATTCAAGAATGGCTATAGTTTCTCATTACCTTATATATTCCCTTTTGGCAAGTATTATAGGAAGTGTTATTGGTATATCTATTGGATTTAGATTATTTCCACCACTTATAATGAAAGCTTATAGCACCCTTTATACTATTCCTACTATAGTAGCGCCATTTAATATTTATCTTGCACTACAATCTTCTATAATAGTCATATTACTTACAGGGATGTCCACAGTAATTGCGACCTTAGAAGAATTAAAAGAAGTTCCAGCTTCTTTAATGAGACCAAAGAGCCCTAAGTCTGGAAAGGTTATATTACTTGAAAAGATACCTTTTATATGGAAAAACCTAAGATTTACAAGAAAGGTTACAGCAAGGAATATATTTAGATATAAACAAAGACTTTTTATGACAGTAATAGGCATTGCATCTTGTACAGCCCTAATGATAACAGGCTTTGGTATAAAAGGTGGGGTAATAGGTTCTACAGAAAAGCAATTTAATTATATTTATAAATACAATATGCAAGCTAATCTTAGTAAAGAAGTAGACTCTACTGAAAAGAATAATATAAAAAGTAAAGTAGCTAGTGATTCTAATATAAAATCTACACTATTTGCTTATTTAAAAAATGCTTCCCTTAAAATAAAAAATTCTGCTAAGGAAGATGTTTATGTAGTAGTTCCAGAAGATAAAAAAGATATTAATACTTATATAAACCTTACAATGAAAGAAGAAAAATTAAATTTAAATGATGAGGGAGTAATTATAACCGAAAAACTTTCTAAACTAATGGATAAAAAAGTAGGAGAGGATTTTAATCTTAATATTAATGATAAAATTGTAAAGGTTAAAATATCTGATATAACAGAACATTATGTTCAGCATTATGTATATATGAGTCCTAATTATTATAAAAAACTAACAGGAGAAAATTTAAAGTTTAATAGTTTTTATGGACTATTAAAAAGTGTTTCAGATAATTCCCAAGAACATACTTCAAAGATTTTAACAAATATTAAAGGAATAAACTCCGTAGTTTTTAAAAACAATATTCAATTTGATTACGATAAAAGCATTGATAGTATAAATTCTGTAGTATTAATACTTATAATATCAGCAGGGGTTCTAGCCTTTGTTGTAATTTATAACCTTACAAATATAAATATCAATGAAAGAAAAAGAGAGCTTGCCACAATCAAACTTTTAGGATTTTACAATCATGAACTTGCAGGTTATATATATAGGGAAAATATTATATTAACAATTATAGGAAGTTTAGTGGGCATAGTCTTAGGAATACTGCTGAACAACTTTGTAATAATCACAGCAGAAACCAACATATTAATGTTTTTAAGAAGAGTAGAGCCTATATATTTTTTATACTCAGTTATGTTAACCATAGGGTTTTCCATAATTGTAAACCTTGCAATGTATAAGAAGTTTGATGAAATAGATATGATAGAATCACTTAAGAGTATGGAGTAAGAAATAAAATTCAAAATTTTATTTAGGTGCAAAGGTATTAAATGGGAATCTCACTAAGAGGTTCCCATTTTTAAATAGGCTATGTTAGATGAAAATATTAATATGAAAGTCTCTTCATAAGTTTACTACCTTAATAACTTCTATTATTTAAAATATTTGGAATTTAAATCTGTTATAATTTTAGAATTAAGATTATAATATTTATAAGCGTAACAATAGAAAGAAGGGGTATAAAACCATGAAAAAATTTTCTTCAAAGTTATTTAAAGTGTTTTTATTATGTTTATTAATAAGCATTATTATTTTTATAAAAGCATTTTATTTTAAGGAATATCCTATTGGTAATGATAAAATTCCTTATTATAGTCAAAGGGATAAGCGTTGGGCAAATGAATTATACGGTAAGACTGATACCATAAAAAGAGCAGGATGTGGACCTACATGTTTAGCTATGGTTATATCAGGGTTAACAGGGCAAAAGGACATAACACCTAAAGTTATTGCAGATTGGTCAGTGGAAAATGGACATAGAGCAGAAGGAAATGGGTCTTATTGGTCTTTAATGACAAGTGGTGCAGATGCTTTTGGTTTAAAGGCAGAACAAATAAGTAGAAATAAAACAAAAGAAATTTTACAAGCATTACAAGAAGGAAAAGTTATTATTGTTAGTTTAGATAAAGGTGAAATTGCATCAGGAGGACATTTCATAGTTCTTAGAGGAATAACAAAGGAGGGAAAAATATTAATTTATGATCCCGATAGTGTTCCTAATTCTAAAAAAGAATGGGATTCTAAGGTGATTTTTAATGAAAGTTCTAAAAATGCTGGGGAAAATGGAAGTCCATTTTGGGTATTTGATAAAAAATAGATATACTATATAAGGCATAAGATTTTGTTAGAGTCATATGCCTTATAAATAGTATTAATTTTTAAAGTAAGTCTCGTTTCCATTATTAATAATAGTTGAACCATTTGGAACTTGAAACATAATAAGAAATATATTCAAAAAGTCTACACAAGATCCCATGGCATTTAATAAGACAAGAAAAATTATAAAGTTATTCATTAATCCCAATATGTTTACCATAAAAGGAAAGACTATAGATAAAACAATAAAAGGCATAATAGAAATAATAATAAAACGCGCTTTTTTAATAGGCTCACTTGTATATACAAAAGCAAAGACACCATTAATTCCTATAAAAGTTTTTTTAGATTCTAAAATATTTGGAATAAATATAGCATGAATTAATTCATGAATAATCATAAACGCTAAAATATATAAGATCTTAAATAATAATCTTATATTAAAATTAATTGAAAAGGACAAATTATTACTTTTTTTTAGAATATGTATAAGTGGAGTAAATAATGTTGGATTAATATGATGTATAAACCATAGAGAAAAAGCACCTAGTAAATAAGCTATTGGAAATGAGAAAATAATAGCCCAAGCTATATTTGAAGGTTCTTTAAGTTTTTTCCAGTTATTCATATGAAAATAGGTACTTAGTTCTTTATCTGTATTTGGAATTTTTCTTGTGAATTTCATTTCTTAATACACACTCCTTATGCTTATTTTAAAAATGTTTATTAAAGTATAACATAAGTTAAATATCAAAGGTTCATGAGACTTTAAATTTATATATTTACTTAAAGTTAAACTATAACTTAAGTAGTATGTTTAAATATACAATAATTAGAAAATTAATAAAGGGGGATAAATGCATGGTTTTACCAACGCATATAGTTGCTACAGGGGGCTTAGTTAAGAACAATAAGGAGGAGATCTTGCTTGTAAAAAATCCTCGTAAAGGATGGGAATTCCCAGGAGGTATTGTAGAAGAAGGGGAAACTGTACCAGAGGCTTTAATTAGAGAAATAAAGGAAGAAGCAGGTGTTGATGTAGAGATAATTAACATTGTAGGTATATATTCTAATACAAAAAAGAAAAAAGGATACAACGGAGTTAAAGAAATACCTACAATAGTAAATATAGATTTTATTTGCAAATACAAAGGTGGAGAGTTAAGAACAAGTGATGAAAGTCTTGAAGTTAAGTGGTTTACAAAAGAAGAAGCACTAAAAATAGTAAATCTAAAACAACAATTTAGATTTAAAAATCTATTGAATTATAAGGACTCATTTTCCTGCGTAGGTTTTGAAGTAAACCCAGCAAATGAAATTGAAGTTCACGAAGAATATAAGTTTAAAAGGTAATAAAATAAAAAATTAGCTAAAGGAAGTTGTAACAAGCTTCCTTTAAAATATGTTATTATAAATATTATTGTTAAACATAGTCTAATATTTTCATTAAACTAAGGAAAAATTAATTATAAACTTTTAGGAGAAAGATAAATAAACATGAGATTAGATAAATTTTTAGCGCAATCAGCTATAGGAAAACGTAAAGATGTTAGAATTTATATTAAGGAAGGAAAAGTTAGAGTTAATGAGGAAGTGGTAGTTATACCATCCACAGAGATTGATGAAGCATTAGATGTTGTCAGGTATCTTGATAAAGTAGTAGACTATAATGAAAAAGTATACTATATGTTTAATAAACCTGCAGGATGTATTACAGCAAAAAAAGACAAGATTCACAAAACAGTATTTGATTTTTTTAGAGATGTTAATATGGATGGAGTATTTCATGTTGGGAGATTAGATAAGGATACAGAAGGGTTATTATTATTCACCAATGATGGAGAGTTTGAACATAAATTAATGCATCCTAAAAAGCATATTGATAAAACATATTTCTTTTGGGCACTAGGTTCTTTAAGTGAGGAAGATATAAATGCTTTAGAAGAAGGGGTTTATATAAACAAAGGAGAAATATTAACTAAGCCCGCAAAAGTAAAGGTTCAAAAATCAGGATTATATAAGGATTTTAAGCATGAACTTTATTCATCTAATGTAGATAAAAGTAAGTATAACCAACCAGTTGTATCGGGGTATCTTACTATTTCAGAAGGACAGAAACATCAAGTAAAACGAATGTTAAAAACAGTAGGGTGTCATGTCATATATCTAAAAAGAGTAGCAGTTGGAAATTTAAAATTAGATGAAACACTAGAAATGGGAAATTACAGAGCACTTACAGAAAGTGAAATTGAAGTATTACTGTAAAATAAATAGAACTTTTATAAACTAAAAATAAACTTAAAGTTAAGGGGTGAGTAGATGATAAATACAAATTCAATAAATCAAGTTAATAAAAATCACATTGATGGGATGACAATTCCTTTGTATGATAGTTATTGTTTTTCTAATATTTGTGGAACTATAAAAGATTTATTTAATATTAATTCAGATAAAAGACTCCCTAGTGATGTTGTTGGAAATAGTAGTCCAAGACCTAATAAAATAGTATTTTTTTTATTGGATGCCTTTGGATGGTGTTTTTATGATAAATACAAAGAGAACTCTAAATTTTTATGTGAATTAGAAAACAGGGGTGTAGTTTCAAAATTAACATCACAATTTCCATCTACTACAACAGCACATGTAACAACAGCATTAACTGGTAAACCAGTTTGTGAACATGGACTTTATGAGTGGTTTTATTATGAACCTAAAGCTGATGATATAATAACAGCATTTTTATTTAAGGAAGCAAGAAATAAAGGAAATGAAACTTTAAAAAATAAAAATATAAAACCTAATGATTTTATACCAGAAAGAAGCTTTTTTAAAGAATTATTAGATAATGGTATAAAAAGTACTGTTTATCAACCTAGTTATATAAACAATAGTACCTATACTAAATTTACATGTAGGCATGCTAATTTAAAAGATTATGAAACAAATGAAGATTTATTTAAATCATTGTCAAATGATTTATTAAAGAATGATGATAAAGAATATTTTTATGTTTATTTACATGACATCGATTCCATAGCCCATGAAAAAGGAAATCAGTCAGAAGAATTTAGGTCAGTTATAAATAATTTATTTAAAGATCTAGACAGATTTTATGAGGAAGGAAAAGATAAGTTTAGGAATACCGCTATTATAATTTCTGCAGATCACGGTTAAATTGATATTGATTTTAAAAATTTATATTATATAAATAAACTAATTCCTAACATAGAAAAATATTTAAAGAAAAATAAAAACAATGATATTATGTCACCAGCAGGATATTGTAGAGATTTATTTTTACATGTAGAGGAGAAATATTTAATAGAGTTAAAAGAGATTCTCCAAAAAGAGTTAAAAGAAATAGCAGAAGTATATCTCTTTGAAGAATTAAAAGATAAAGGCTTATTTGGATTGCCAAATGAAAAATTATTAGAGAGAGTTGGAAATTTAGTTATACTACCTAAAGAAAATAATACTGTTTGGTGGTATGAAAAAGATATATTTGAAATTAAATTTCTAGGAATGCATGGTGGGGCGAGTAAAGGAGAAATGGAAATACCATTTTTATTTTATATGTTTAAATAATATATTAATTGAAGCATATATATGGAGAAACAAAGTTAAAAGGGAGTAGGTTTATAATCTAGAGAGTTTTGTATATAATATTTCTATAGATGTTTTGTGAAGGAGGCAATTTAATTGGAAAATAAGGATATTAACTTATATTAGAAAAGCATGGTTCTATTTTAGAATATTTGCTTGGGATGAACCCAGCATTTATAGGAATATCACAAATTCAAAGGGAGCTCTTAGTACTTATGGCATCAGGTTTAACTGATAAAGAAATTGCTAAAAGGCAAGGAGTGGCACAGTCTACTGTAAGAAATCATCGCTATAAATTACGTGAAAAAGAAAAGCAAGCAAGATTATTTTTAGCAATAATGGAACTAATAGCATCAAACACGAAAAAGAAGTAAACAGAATTTTACAAATAGTATACGAAGATTATGCAACTATTAGAAGAGCATTAATAGAATATGGATTTATAACATTTGGCACAAGAAAACCTCCGTTGTTTATCTCGGAGGATGAATTGTGCCCTTAATTTTTAGGTTAAATGCCTAAAAATTAAATGTTCTTTTGGTTTTGTATATACTTTTGAATGGTTTCAGAAGATACAGTTCCAGCAGTACTAATATAATATCATCTACTCCATAAACCACTACCCCCAAATTTAGATAACTCATATTCCAATTTATCTTTAAAAATATTATGGCAATATTTGGGACAGAAAACAATGTGGTAATTGATATTATATTTACTGTGGCTTGTTTTCTTGGTTTGTGTATTTTTCAATGACATATTTCATGCCTTCTTCAATTAAGTCATTAGCATTGGTTTTTTGTTTGATAGCCAATATTTTGATTTCAGTATATAAATCTTCGTCTATTGTAGTATTAATATTTTTTCTTGCCATTTTAAGCACCTCCTATACAAGTTAATTTTACCACATAGTTGACTATGTATCAATGAAATGTTAAAATAAATACATAGATAGCAATGCAAAGGAGGTGAAAAAATGAAATTATCTTTTAAATTCAAACCAAGTCTTACTGTAGAACAATTAAATATCATAGAAGAATTATCTTTCCATACAACAAAACTTTACAACATTGTTAACTATGAATTGAGAGAAAATGGTTTTAAATCTTATGTAGAGACAGAAAATATGTTTAAAGCTAATTGGCATTGTGATTTTCTTCATAGTCATACAAGACAACACACTTTTAAAGTATTAGAGCAAAATTGGAAATCATATTTTGCAAGTATTAAAGATTTTAAAGTAAATGCACATAAGTATAATGGATTACCCAAACCACCTAAATTTAAGAATATGGAAGATAGAAAAAATGAAATTATATTTACTAATTTGGCTATTAGGTTCAAAAACAATAAATTAATATTATCTCTTTCTAAAGCAATGCAAAAAATATTTGAGGTAAATACTTTAAATTTTGAGGCTTCAGGTAAACTTCAAAGCCTTATAAATTGGAATGCATTGCAACAAGTTAGAATAAAGTGGGATAACTCTTTAAAGCAATGGTACTTAATTGTAATCTACAATAAACAAGAATTAGGGCCAGTAAACAATACTAATATTATGGCTATTGATTTAGGTTTGGATAATCTTGCTACACTAACTTTTAAAGATGGAAATGAAACTTATCTTTTTTGTGGTAAAAAACTTAAAGGTATTAATGCTTTTGTAAATAAAAAAATTGCTTATTATCAAAGCATTGAAATGAAGAAAGTAGGTTCTGATAAGTTCAAGAATACTAAAATGATTAATTCATTAAGAAGATATAGAAATAACTATGTTAATGATTACCTTCATAAAACAAGTAAAAATATTATAGATAAGGTAATAGAGCATAAAGTAAAGAAGATAGTTATAGGCAAAATTAAAGGTATCAAACAAGATATGAATTATAATAAATCTTTTGTTCAAATACCAATTCAAAGACTTGCAGAGCAAATTAAATATAAGGCAGAATTAAAAGGTATTGAAGTTAAATTCAAAGAAGAAAGTTATACAAGTGGTTGTAGTGCTTTTGATTTAGAACCAATAGATAAAAAATACTATGACAAAACTCGTAGAGTAGTTAGAGGGTTGTTTAAATCCAATTTTGGGTTAGTTAATAGTGATGTGAATGGCTCACTTAATATACTTCGTAAAGAAGGAAAATGTATTCCTGAAATAGTGAAAACTATGAGGGATAAAGGGAGAGTGTCCTCCCCGTTGAGAGTAAGGGTTGCCTGTTAAGGTGGAAACTTAAATATCAAACCTCTCACGAATCCACTGTTGCTTGTCACGGTGGTAGTTCACTGAAAGAACAAATGATTGTAATAGTTATTGGGTAAAGGAATAGATGAGAAATAGTAGAGGATAGAGCTATGGAGTATGATTGTTGATTTACTAAAGAAAATGGATGGGATAGATACAGTAAAATATTAATGACGCTTAGTAATAAAAAATGTTACTAAGCGTATTTTTTTAAATATTCAAAATATAAAAAATAGTCATTAGGGCTACTTATACTTCATTATAAAAAAGGTGAGTTATAATTAATTTTAATAAATTAATTTAAGGGAGAGAAATATATGCAGACAAAAAAAATGATACAAGATAAGGATAAGGTTAAACAAGTCGAGAGTTACAGATGGGTTGTATGGACAATCTTAGCAGCTGTATACGTTTTTGTAACCTTTCATCGTATGGGTGTTGGAGTTGTTAGGAATGAACTGCAAGAGGCCTTTTCAATTGGAGACGCTCAGTTTGCTAATATAGGCTCAATGTATTTTTATGCGTATTTTATCATGCAGATACCATCAGGAATACTTGCAGATAAAATTGGACCTAAAAAAACAGTAACTATGTTTTCCTTATTAGCTGCTGTAGGTTCAGTAATTTTTGGACTAGCACCTAATATAATAATTGCTTATATAGGTAGATTCCTTGTAGGAATTGGAGTATCTGTAGTATTTGTATGCTTAATAAAAATTCAATCACGTTGGTTTTATTCAAAAAACTTTGGGTTAATGATAGGAGTTGCTGGATTAGCAGCAAATGCAGGTGCAATACTAGCACAAACACCACTTGTTTTTGCAAGCCAACAGTTTGGATGGAGAAAAACCTTTGTTTTTATGGGACTTGCAATGGTATTCTTTGCAGTACTGACTGCTATATTTGTAAAAGATGATCCAAGTGATATGGGACTTCCAAGTATGGATGAATTAGAAAATAGACCTGTGAGTTCTGGAAAAATAAATACAATTGATGCATTGAAATCAGTAATTACAAACAAGAGAACATGGATTATTTCACTTGCATATATAGGAATTTATACAGGATATGTTGTATTTTTAGGAACCTTTGGAGTTTCATTCTTAATGCAAAAATATGATATTACTAAAGTACAAGCTGCAAATTATGTTATAGTAGCTGTTATTGGTTCAGCAGTAGGCGGTATTTTAATTGGCTATATTTCAGACCGTATAAAAAAGAGAAAAATTATATTAACTTCTTGTAGTGTTTTAACTTTATTAGGATGGATAGTGCTTATATATGCTAGAATGCCTGTTGCTCTTCTTGTACCTTTCTTATTTATTTTTGGATTAGTAATGACAGTTTTCACTATGTGCTGGACAGTAGGCAATGAAGTAAATGATAGAAGATTTTCTGGAATTGCTACTGGGGTTGTTAACTGCATAGGATTCTTTGGAGCTGCTATTATACCAGTAGTTATGGGTAAAATACTAGATGCTAATAAGAATACACCAGCAGTTGGATATCAAAAAGCATATCTTGTTTTAATAATATTAGTTGCTGTAAGCGTTGTTGCTTCATTCTTTACAACTGAAACACAGGCTGAAAATGTATATGAAAAATAATTTTTTTAGGAGGGATTACTGTGCTTGATAGAACTAAGAAATATGAACAATATATGATTGATATTAGAAGACATTTGCATATGCATCCGGAGCTTAGTGGGGAAGAGGTTAACACAAAAAAATTCCTTATTGAGGAGCTTAATAAGCTTGGAATAGAGGTAAAAGAAGCATCAGGCACTTCATTAATTGGAATTTTAAAAGGCGCTAAAGCCGGAAAAACAGTTGCTTTAAGGGCTGAAATTGATGCTCTTCCTATTATTGAACAATCAGGGGTTGAGTTTTCATCACAAAACCCTGGAGTAATGCATGCCTGTGGACATGATGCTCATACTGCTATGCTTCTTGGGGCAGCAAGAGTATTATCTGAAATGAAGGATGATATTAATGGTGAAGTAAGGTTCTTCTTCCAGGAAGGTGAAGAAACCTTTACGGGAGCAAAGAAAATAGTTGAAGCAGGTGGCATGGATGGAGTAGATGGATGTTTTGCAATGCATGGTGTGCCAACTATAAAAACAGGAGAGTACAATATCTCATCAGGATATAGATTGTCTGGATGTGATACCATTTACATTAAATTTGAAGGGGTATCAGGCCACGGCTCAGCGCCACATCTTGCAAAGGATACGGTTTATCCTGCAAGTTTATTTGTTACAGAGCTTCAGGGAATAGTTAATAAAAACATTGATCCACAGGAGCCTATTGTAGTTTCTGTTGGAAGATTCCATGGAGGTACAAAGGCAAATATAATTTCAAAATATACAGAGCTTGATATTTCAATGAGATACTTTAATCCAAAGACTAGAGAAACTGTTCACAAAGCTATAAAAAGACATGCAAAGGCAATTGCTGATGCATATGAGATTAAGGTAGATGTAGTTATAGAGGAAAGTACTCTTAGCCTTTATAACGATGAAGAGTTATCAGAACTTGCAATTGAGTCTGCAACGAAAGTTTTTGGTGAAGATAAAAATATCTCTATACCAAAACTTATGGCATCAGAGGATATGCCTTATTATTTCCAACATGCTAAAGGAGTTTATGCAAATATAGGATTTGGAAATGAGGAAAAAGGCTGTATATACTTCCCGCATCATGAGAAATTTAAGATAGATGAAGATTACCTTAAGTATGGTGCAGCACTTCATGTACAATTTGCTTTAGATTTTTTAAACAATAAATAATATAATTTAGTATTTTTAAAGCACTACGTGAAGTCCCCTCATTGTAGTGCTTCAATTTTAATATTATGAATGAGGTAACAGAAGAGGATAGATAAAGCTTAAGAAAAATAAAGGCAGCTAAATAACTGCTATAAATTTATTATACGAGGAGTGTTGTTTATGGCAAAGGATAGGATTTTTCAAATAATTGATAAATACGAAAATGAACTTATTGGACTAGCTAAAAAAATATGGGATAACCCAGAGATTGCATATAAGGAAAAGTTTGCATCAAGTCTTCAGAGCGAATATCTTCAAGCAAAGGGCTTTGTTATAAAGTCTATTGAAGGTCTTGACACAGCCTTTATTGCAGAATATGGGAAGGGAGAACCTGTTATTGGATTTATGGGAGAGTACGATGCTCTTTCAGGCTTATCTCAAACAGTATCTTCAGAAAAAAAGCCTGTAAATGAAGGCGCTGCAGGACATGCATGTGGACATAATCTTTTAGGGGTAGGGAGTCTTGGAGCGGCTCTTGCAGTTAAAGAGCTAATTGAAAAGGAAGGACTTGTGGGAACAGTAAGATACTATGGTTGTCCTGCAGAAGAAGAGCTTTCAGGCAAGGTATTCATGGCACAAAAAGGAGTTTTTAATGACATTTCCTGTGCATTTAGCTGGCACCCATTCGATATGAATTTTCCTTTTTATGCATGTACAAATGCAAATTATTCTGTGAAATTCAGATTTCATGGGACTTCAGCTCATGCAGCTCAAGCACCTCATAATGGAAGAAGTGCATTGGATGCGATAGAAATAATGAATGTTGGAGCAAATTATTTAAGAGAACATGTTAAAACTTCAATGAGAATCCATTATGTAATAACTCATGGTGGGGAAAGGCCGAATATAGTTCCGCCATTTGCAGAGAGCTGGTATTTTGTTCGTGGGCCTAAAGCAGCTGATATTAAGGATGCACTTGAAAGGCTTATAGACATTGCAAAGGGTGCTGCACTTATGACAGGAACAAAGGCAGAGTACGAAGTTTTATCTGGGACATACGACTTTATGGCAAATATTGAGCTAACTAAATTAATAGAAAAAAATATGGAGTTGGTGGGAGCACCAAAGTATGAAAAGGAAGACTATGAATTTGCAGAAAAAATAGTATCAACCATGTCAAAGGAACAAAGAGTCAGCGTTATTAAAGGTTTTGGTGGAGAAGCTAGCCTTGTAGAAAAAGCATTACATGATGAGTTAGGTAATGTAAATCAAAGTAATCTTACATCAGGTGGAAGCTTGGACATTGGGGATGTAAGCTATATAGTACCTACTGCACAGCTTTCAGCAGCAGCTTGGCCACTTGGAACACCAGCACATACATGGCAGTCATGTGCAGCATCAGGAGGAGGTATGGGATTTAAGGCAATGATAATGGCAGCTAAGGTAATGGCTTTAACAGCTTGTGACGTTTTAATTGATAGTAAGATTCTTGAATCAGCATGGAATGAACACAGAAAAAATACAGATGAAAAAGAGTATAAAAGCTTAATTGAAATCTAGAAAATTTTATGTGTTTTAGAGAAACTTTAATTTAAAATACAATATATGTAATTTGCTTGGATTTAAAAAGTACCATGGTTTATTAAGCCTGATTATGTTAAACTATATATTATAATTAATCTCACTAGTGTTTAATTTTTAGAAAATATTTTCATTGACATTTGTATTATAATCATTCTTTATAGTAAAATTCTTAAATTAAGCTAATATAGAATAATATTCCTATAACAAAGGGCAGACTTGCCCGCATAGTGATAGCTTGTATGGAAGTATATGGTTTTATAGTTGCAGTTAGCCACCTAACCACTTCTCCCAAGAAAACAAGATATTATCTATTAATTTTGTAATTGAATGTTTTATTAATCTCTTTATTTTTAATAAGCCGTAGGCTGTTTTGGCTACGTCTTGTATTAGTTTTATTATAATGAATGTTATTATTGCCGAAACAATTTGCATCATAACTGCATTAAGGCTATGTCCTATGAATCTTTTAATTTTTAAATTTTGCTTAATCCATTTGAAGAATAGCTCGATATCCCAACGTTTTTTATATAACCATGCTATATCTTCACTAGTATATTGTAATATGTTAGTTACAAAGGTTAGTATTTGACCTTCAGAATCAACTACAGTGATAACCCTATACTGATTTTTTGTCATATTAATATCTTCTGTACCAAGATAGCAAATAATATCTTCAATGATATTTATAGAATCATCTAGTAGAGTAACGTCAGAGTAAGTTATTTCAAGCTTACTTACTTCAGTTATAGCAGCATTATCTTTTAATCGGGTAATAAAGCGTATTCCTTTATTGCTAAACTCATCAAACTTTTTATAGTCAACATAGCCTTTGTCAAAGACATATATACAGTTGTTTTCTGTAATAAGTTCTTTCATCTTAGTTCTATCATGTGGTTTAGCATTAGACACAATTATAAGCTCAGGAACTCCTTTGCTTAAGTTGAATTTTGTATGAAGCTTTATTCCTGCTTTTGTAGAGCGAAATTCTGCCCACTGAAAATAAGTCTTGGCCATACTTATAGTTGAAGAATCTATTAGTTTTATGGTTCCAAACTTTTTAAGTTTCTCATTTACAGGTAATTGTTTTAAAGCAGTATCAATTAGTTCGTTTAATATTGGAATGTAAACATTATAATCCATATAGTTATTATAATTAGACAACGTTCCCAAGCTAACGCTTTTTATTGACTCCTTTAGCTTAGAATCAGATTGCATAAAATCATCAACATCCCTTAAGCTATCTAGCTTCGCTAAATGAAAGTAAAGGTGAGTTTTCAAATGATTTGATGCTATATTATAGTCAACATCTAACTTATACGTAGATTTTTTCAAAGTGTTCCAGTTAACAATATCTAATAATTTTTCAAAAATAGTGATATAATTATTCATAGATAGTCAGCAACTCCTTTGCGATATGATTGTGGTAATTATATTAAAGCAAAGGTGCTGACTATTTTCATTTATATATTGCTGGTACACATAGAAATTTATTACAAGTTATTATTGTCAATAGGATTTTCAATCCATTAATTAAACACTAGTGAATTAATCTATAGTTTATACTAATTCAGGCTTAATTAAAATGTAGAGTGGTGATTCTTTTGAACATAATAATATGTGAAGATAAAGCAGAATACATAAAAGAGATTACAAGAATAGTAAAGGATTTTTTTGCAGATGAAGATATTGAAGGCAATATTAAATCCTTTAATAAATATGAGGAAACAATAAACTATATTAAAAACTTGGGCTCCTATGAAGACTGCCTTTATATTTTAGATATTGGGCTGAAGGAAGATAAAAACGGACTTATGCTAGGAAGAGAAATAAGGAAAATTGATGATTATAAGGGTGAGATGATATATATTACTGCCTATATTCATCAGGTAAGTAATGTATTTAAATACAAACTTAGAATACTAGATTTTATTGACAAAGGATTTAAATTGGAAGAGGACCTTAAGGAAGCTCTTAAGGTATATTTAAAGATATATAAGGAGAAGATTCAAACCGGGTCCTTAGTATTTAAGGAAGGTACAGATGTTTTCCTTGTAAAACCCCAGGATATTGTGTGGATAGAAACGGATAAACAGACTAAAAAGCTTATTATTCATACTGTAAAAGAGGAAATAAGCACAAGGCAGACTTTGAAAGAAGTTCAGGAAAAACTAACAAGTGATTTTATTCAAGTTCATAGATCTTCAATAGTAAACAAAAATCATGTAAAAAAACTTGAGGAAATAGGTAATGACTTATATGTAGTTTTGACAGGTGATATTAAAAAAAGTATTTCAAAGAGAAAAGAAAAGGAAATAAGAAAATGTATTACCTAACAATTACAACATTAATACATATATATTTAATAAGAGTTTACTGTGAAAAGAAGATAAATATTAATATTTTAAATGTGGTATTAATATTTCTAATAATTATTTTAAAGGTTAGAGTATTTAAACTTTTAAATGAACCTTTTGCCACTTTTATATTTGCATGGCTAATAATATTTATCTTAGCTCAAGTTTTAATAGGAAAGAATACTAAGAGGAACTTGGAACTTTCATTTTTAATTGAATTAATTAATGTATTGGCTTACTACATAAGTGGAGGAATAGTGCTTATTACCACACAAGAATTTAATGCAAAAGATATAATGAATTTCAAATTAGCTCTAGATATGCACTATATTCCACACATAATAATTACAACATCAATTCTTTTATCCTTTGGAATATTTAGGAGATATATACCCTTAAAGTTTTTAAACGACAATGAAGAAGATAATGATCTTAGCGGGTTATTTGTTATTTTGGCAATTAATTTGATTATTAAAACCATGTATAATATAAACCTGAATTATGGAATTAAGTTTATTTTGTTTGTAGGGATCAATATATTTGTAATAATTTTTTATGTTAAAAACAGGCAACTTAGTGTGGAACGTGTAAGGGGGAGGAAGGAGCTAAGAGAAAAAGAAAAGGTAATAGAAGAACTGAGCCTTTACATTGAAACAATAGAAGAATTGGTTGATAAGTTTAAAGAATTCAGGCATGATTGCAAAAATATGCTCTTAGGTGTTGGTCTTGATAATTCAAAAATTGATGAGCTAGTTGATAAAGTTGATGAAGAAGTAAAAAGCAGTACAAACTATAATATTTTTTTAAGCTTAAAGGATATAAAATACTCCTCTTTAAAGTCACTTCTTTACTACTATATAATGAATGCTCTGAAACAAGAAATTGAAGTAAAACTAACTGTATTAGGCACTATAGAGAATATTGCCATGTCGGATTTAGAATTTTCTAGAGTTTTAGGCATAATATTTGAAAATGCCACTGAAGCTGCAATTGATTCTCATGAGAAAAAAATAGATATTTATATAGAAGAATTAAATGGAAAAGTTAACATAGCAATTGGAAACACATTCAAAGATAAGATTGAAAATCTTAAAGACTTATCTAAGAAAGGCTTTTCCACAAAAGGCGAAAACCGAGGAATAGGGCTTCATATTTTAAAAAGCATAATTGATAAAAATCCTAGCTTGAAGCTTGAGACATATATAAATGAAGAATATTTTATTCAGGATTTATTCTTATAAAATACTAATTAATAAAAAGTTGAATTTGAAAGAATATAAATTAACCTGTTTATGGAGGATAGAGCTATGGAATATGATTGTGGGTTTACAAAAGAAAATGGATGGTTCAGATACAGAGCAGCTGCAATAATTATTGAAAATGGATCTGTACTATTTGCTAAAAATGATAGCAATGATTACTATTATTCAATTGGTGGTGGAGTACATATTGGTGAAAAAGCCGAAGAAGCTGTTTTAAGAGAAGTATATGAAGAAACAGGGGTACATTATGAAATTGATAGATTAGCATTTATACATGAGAATTTCTTTCTTGGTAGTGGGAGTCTTGAAGGGTATAATTGCCATGAAATTGCTTTTTATTTTTTAATGAAGTCAAGGGGAACACAAAAACTTAACAGCAATAGTTTTTCAGATGGTTTTAAGGAATCTATGCATTGGTTGCCAATAAATGACTTATCAAATTATAAAGCATTTCCTAATTTCTTTATTGAGAAACTATCTAATATGCCTAATTACGTAGAACATATTGTTACGGAAGAGCAATAAATTTATAAGTCTATTTAAAAATTACTGTTATTTAATTATAAAGTGTATCATTATAATTTAGAATATTTTCTGCTACCTATAAGTTCCATATAATACTAAGGTATTTAGGACTTTAGTATTATTTAGGGGGGAGCATATCATAAATAAATCAGTTCTTTAGCCTTAGTCAGTATATAATTTGCCTAAGGTTATTTTTATATATAAAAATGCCATATCATACCTAATTCACTATTATAAGTTTAACAGTGAATATTTACAAAATATATTATACTTGAAGAGTTCAAATAAATGTTAATTTGATTTTCAAGTACAAAGTAAATAGGAATTTGCTAGAATTATAAATTTAATTTACATCATATAAACTTACTTTATTAGGAGGTATAAAAATTAAGCTTTGTATTGTATTAATGAGGCAAAGTTGTTACAATGTAATTAGGCAATATATTGCATAAATGCACGAGGTGATAGATTAGATGAGAAAATTAAAGGAACAATTTATTTTTGGGGGGATTTTATTGCTAGCCAACAGGCTACAAACACTAGGTGATAATACTTTAGAGGAACTTACTATTAAACAATGGTTTTTGATTATTATGATTCTAAATATGGAGAATAAGAACCCAACCATTAAAGAGGTAGCGAAGTTTACTGGTAGTACAAGACAGAATGTAAAGCAAATGATATCATCTTTAGAGAAAAAAGGATTTATTATAACAAAGAAATCTTTAGATGATGGTAGAGCTATTATGGTTCAGATAACTGAAAAATGTATGAGGTATTTAGAAACAACAGAAAAACAAGGAAATGAGTTTTTAGATAGATTGTTTAGAAATGTAGATTCACAGCACCTTAATAATATGGCTGAGTCTATTGAATTGCTTATTAAAGAAGCAGAAAATTATAAATAATAGGGGTGAGGGAGTGGACAAAAATATTATTTATTCACCATTTAACTTAGAAATATCTGAGGTGGAAAGTCTTGCATTAATAAACATTGAAAAAGATCCAGATAAAGTGTATAAAGGGTTTGAACCTCAATCTATAAATAATAAGGAATTTGGATTAGGATTAAGGATATTAGGCTATAGAAATGATGGTTATGTTGATGTTTATCAGGAGAAAAAACTACCTAGAGATGAAAATGATAAGATTGAAGTTGCTGGAAAAGGGTTAGGAGATTTTAGATATTTAAATATGGAGAAAAATAAATTTATTATGGATGAACATGGGATGGATTTAGAGTTAATATTCATAGATAAATTAAAAAGAAGAATAGTACTAAAAATAAAAGAAAATGATAATAAGAAGATAAATCCATTTAGTCTTTTAGCTCCAGTTGGTGTTTCATCAGCTAATCCTGTAGCATTACCTGTATTTTTTTTATATGGATTCTATTTTATAAGACAGAATAATACAGAAGTTAATATACAAATTGAAGATAAAATTCATAACTTAGATAAATTTATAAGAATAGATGGCGCTAAAATGTATTTTGCACGGTATTCAAAGGAAGCTGTTATTTGTGAATGGAATAAAGCTACAAATAGCTTTATAGAAGGAATGAAAGTTGAAAATAACAGATGTATTAGTAGAAATGGCGTTGAGTATAAATTAGAAAGTGTTAAAGATGATTATTATATAAAAAGTATGAAATTAGATGGTAAAAGAGGAGGAGTTAATGTAAAGTTTTCACCTTCAATTAAGGATATAAGATATATAGAAGATGGAGAAAAGATAGAAGGTAGTTTTATTATAAGTGGAGATAAGTCAGTTGGTATAATAGAAGGTATGTATAGCTTATACTGTAAAGAAAAACTTATCAGAATAACAGCAATCCCAAATAGAGGATGGATTCCAAATGAGAAGAGAATCATACTTAGATTTATTTATTTTGTAGCTAGAATATTTAAAATGTGGCCTAAAACTTATAAATGGATAGCCAATATAGATATAAGAGATAATGAAAATCCAAAAATTCAATCCAAATGGGAGAGAATAAAATGAGAATGCAAGATATAATTCTAAGAAGGGAAAATCTTCAAGAGTACATGATGGGGGATTTCCATTGACAGGAATACTTAAATGTCCTAAGTGTAGTGCAGGAATTGTGATAATGAGAACTACAAATAAATTAGCGGATGGAACTAAGAAAAGAATAGTATACTATGCTTGTGGTAGTTGGAAGAATAAAGGTACAGAAGTATGTAATTCTAATACTATAATGGTTGATAAAGCTAATAAGTATGTTTTTGGTAAGATTTCAGAACTATTCTCCAATGAAAAAATGATTAACGCTATAGTAAATAATGTTAATAGGGAAAGAACTAAAAAAATAAATCCAGTTAAGAAGGAGCTAGAAAAGATTGATAATGAACTAGAAAAATTAGATAAAAAGAAGAAAAAAATATTTGAAGCTTATGAGGATGAAATAATAACTAGAGATGAATTTTTAACAAGAAAAGAAGAGCTGAATAGTAAGGTTAAAGCTCTTGAATAACAGAAATCTCCATTATTAGTTACAGTATCAGATGATGTAAGTGAGGAAATACCATATGAGTTTATAAAGAGTATTATGGAAAAGATAATATTGAAAGTATTTTTCAACATAGTCTTAAATCAGCAAAATTGAATACAAGAATTAAAGTGGAAAACTTGAGAATGTATATAGATACAATAAATAAAAAGTCATGGAGAAATGAAAGATATAATGTTTCTATAATGTATCCAGTAGATTCAATATGTAGAAATAAAGATGAACAACGTAAAGAAATATTGGATGACCTAATAATAAATACAGTTCATAAAGTATTTATAGTTTCGTTGACTGATTCATATGATTATAGTTGGTTAGATGAATTTTGAATAGATAGAACAGTTATATTTGATGCAGAGGAAGAAGACCCAGCTTATCATGGTAGAGTAATAGAGAATATAAATAGATTTAAATAAAATATGTAAAGTTAAGGAGTGTGAATAAAATGGTAGTTACAAATATTATGCCATGTATAAAGGTTACAAAAGAGAATAATATGAGTGGGATGGATATGTATATTGATTTAGGTTCTAAGATAAGAGTTACAGATGATGAAGGTAAGATAGTAGAAGGTAGAGTACTGTTTTTAGAGTTGGCTAAAGATGAGGAAGAGGATGATATGCTATATATATTATTAGATAATGAAAAGCAATTTAGTATAGGTATAAGTTATATAGTAGATATAGAAGAGATGTAATTATAAGTAAAAACCTCACTTGTGAGTGATATGGAGAAGCCTACCATAAGTGATGCTACAAACCTTTGCTTTGGCTAGCAGAACTTATAATGTGATAAGGAGTTTCATTAAAAAAACCGTATCATGAGTAATGATAAATTAACAAAATATGTTATAATAAAAGGGAAAAATAATTTTCAAATGATAGATAAATAGGAATTTGTAGGAGAGATTATTTATGTTTTGTGAGGTAATAATGCGGAAATTTTTCAATGAAATCAGACAACCAGTTACAATATCAATCACTAAAAAAATATTATATTCTGTTCTAATATTTGCAGTTGGAATAGCACTTGGCATAGTATCAAAGATATTAGATGAAACAGCCAGTAATTCATTGCCATATGTCCTTCAGATGTTGGATTTGAGAAACTTCTTTTCACGCATGGGTGTTTGGCTCTTTAGTGGAATCTGTATTGCTATGTACTCTAAATCCTTCAAACGAGCAGCCTTGAATAGCTTTTTATTCTTTGTCGGGATGGTAAGCAGTTATTATGCCTATACTATTATGATTGTAGGATTTTATCCCAAGTCATATATGATGATTTGGTTTGCAATGACCGTAGTATCGCCTTTCTTAGGAGCAATATGTTGGTATGCTAAAGGAACGCATATTATATCAATTTGTATTTCGGCAATTATTTTTATGGTGATGACACGACAAGCATTCAATTTTGGTTTTTGGTATCTTGATATAAGTTATTTTTTAGAATTACTTCTATGGGGAGCAACTATATTTGTTTTATACGAGAAATCAAAACAGATTTTAACAGTTTTAAGTATTGGAATAATCTTGTTTTTTATAACATCACAATTACACTTGCTTGGAGGAATGTTATAAAGTAAGGGATGTTGTGTGAAATGAACAGCTCTTCATTTCGCCAAATTCCAATATGTAAACTAAAAATAGTAATTTATATTATTGAGATTAAAATTTTTAAAATAAAAAATTATATAGGTTTATTTTTTATAAAAATTTGATATAATATAAATAAGGAAACTCACTCAGGCAAGCTGAGGAGTACAGAATTCTAAAGAAACAAGTTTCTAAGAATTCTAGTAAGAAAAGCTTAGTGCGTCAACACTAAGCAATCCTTAGAACATTTATTTTGTTTTAGGGCTATTGGATGAAATTAATTGAAAATTAATTAAGAAAAGTGCTACTCTTTGCAGGATGGGGCACTTTTTTCTTTGCTTTTAACTTCTATATCAAGACCAAGAAATTTAATCTTAATTTTTAAATGATGTATAAAAAGATTATGTTTCAGAATTAATCTAATTACATAACTTTAGTTATGCAAAATAAAAATCTAAATTGGTAATACTACCAAAAAATAAATATGGCATACTTTCTCTTGCCGTGTTATATAAAAGTTACCACACAAATACAAACACGGGAGGTAAGAAGTATGCCAAGTACTAATATTGTATCCATTAATGATGAACTTTACAATTACTTAAATGATGTAAACTATGGAATGTCTAAGCCTCAATTTAATCATTTAACCACTATTGCCAATGGATTAATTAATTTACCTGGCACTAAAACTTTATCTGAAATTGCTAAAAATGTATTGTCTTCAAAAGACAAAAGTTGTATTTACAGGTTTTTAAGCCATTCTAAATGGGACGATAGTCTTTTAAACAACAATCGAATCAATTATTTAAACTTTTTCCTTGAACATAATATTAAACCTAAATCCGTAGGATTCTTGATTATAGATGATACTGTAAATTCCAAGGAATCTGCGAAGAAAATACAAGGACTATCTTATAATTACTCTCATACGGAAGGCAAAAATATTTGGTCACATTGTGTGGTTACTTCAAATTTTGTTGTAAATGACAAATCCATTCCTTTACAATATAAACCTTACTATAAAAAGGAATTTTGCGAAGATTTAAAGAAAAATTTTAAATCTAAGGTTGATATTGCAAAAGATTTTATAACTTCTTTTAAAACTCCATCTAAGTGTGAAAAAATATATTGTCTTATGGATTCATGGTATACAAATAACAAATTAATAGAAGCTTCTTTAGCAAAGGGCTACCACCTAATAGGAGCAATTAAATCTAACAGAAAAATATCTCCATTAGGAATTTCGCTACAATTATCAGAATTTGAAAAATTTATTAGTCCTAACACCTTAGACCTCGTTACAGTTGAAGGTAAGGACTATAGGGTATATACCTATGAAGGTAATATTGCTAAATTCCCTTATGCTAAAGTACTTATTTGCTATGAAGTTACCGATGATGGATTCAAGAATCCAGTATATTTGCTGTCTACCGACATTTTATTAAATGCAGAAACTATAATTAAATATTATTCACACAGATGGAGTATAGAAACTTCATATAAGTATTTAAAAAGCAATTTAGCCTTTGATAAATATAGAATGCGTAGCATTTTATCTATAGAACGATATTTTCTTATAGTATTCCTAATCTATAATTTTTTAGAATTATTTAGAGTTAGTTACAAATACAAAGATTTTAATACTATAGGTGAAACCCAGAAGTATCTAAACAGCCTCACGGCAAAAGCACTTGTATGCTTTATATACGAAAAATTAAAACAAAATACTAAACTAGAAGATATTTTATCAGAACTAAAAATTGCTTAAGAAGTTTTAAAAAATGCATAAATTTAAATTGGATAAGTGTTATTATTCAGTTTGGATAAAATATGCTAACAAGCATATTTTATCTACAATAGTTAATTTAGATTTTAAAATTGCCTAACTAAAGTACATAAATAACTGATATACACTTTATAAAAGTATCAAACATATCCAATACCACCTCCTAAGCTATAGTGAAATAATTCACCAATAGCCCATAAGGAGGATAAAACGTTCAAAACCCCCGTAGCCATCCTACTACGGATTTCAAAATATTACTTTAGAATTATACCATATTTATGTAGAATATATACACAAGAATAAAATGGAAAAACCTCATTTACACTAGTTACGGAGAACCGTATCACAAGTAAATGCGATTTTGGATTTGATCATTAATAATGGTTAGGACTACTTTTATTTAGAAACATGATATACTTATATAAAAAAGAAAGAGAGCGAAAAAGAGATGGAACAGTTTTTTAAAGCAATAGAAGAAAAGATAATAAAATCAGGATATTCTGGAGAAGTTAGTGGCAAAAAAATTTACGATGAAATAAGTAATGAGGCCGAGGAACAAGAAGAGGGAAGTTACTTATTCTTGAAAAAGCAAAATGACGACATCATGTTCGAATACAGAGTGGATATTTTAGCAGACAATATCAATTTGGCGACCCTTACCATACATACACCAGAGAGAAAGTACTTTATTGACTTTGATGCAGAATAAATAGTAGTAAAACTTTTTATATAAGTAAGTGTATTAGTTTTATCAAAACATTGAATATGTAAATATATAGTGATATAATGTAATTAATTTAATAAATTGAATAAATAGCTAGGGGTGCCATTTTGGCTGAGAGGGATAGTTATCGTATAAAGTCCTAACTCTAAGAACCTGATATGGTTAATACCATCGGAGGGAAGCAAATTAATAAATAATTATAATATTTTATGAATTAATTAGCTTGCTTTTTGCAAGCTTTTTTTATTAATATTTATTGCTTTGATTTTATATTAAATTAGTAAGTATTTTTATAAAATACTAATTAATTAAAAGTTGAATTTCAAAGAATGTAAATTAACACCTAGCATTAACCCGCTAGGTGTTTTTATTTTTGAAAGAAGGTGAAAATATGAAGGTTAATGGAAGAGATTTTTCAATAGAAGGTATTAATAATATTAGTGATTTATTAAAAAAGTTAAACGTAAATGAATCTAGGGTTGTGGTAGAGCTTAATAAGAAAATAGTATCAAAAGAAGATTATTCAAAAGTGAATTTAAAAGATGATGACACCATAGAAGTTGTATCCTTTGTAGGTGGAGGCTAAAAATTTCATTATATTAAGTTTATAAATTTGTTTTATTGGATATAAATTATATGTTAACTAGGCATAGACTACATATCTGATTTAGAAATTAGATAAAAGTATATGTTTACATGAGAGTGACACGCAATGAGCTTAGATGAATTTACATATTCAGCTTAGATGATAACAGGTGCCTATACAGAAGGGGAGTTATAGTTGGAGGGGAAAATTGTAATTAAGGTTAATGAAAAGCATACAGAAGTTGAAAGTGGGGAAACTTGTTTTAAACTTAAAGAAAAAATTAAGCCTAATAGTGATTTGGTTATTTTAAATGGGTTTCCTTTAGAAGAGGACAAGGAGTTAAAAAAAGGAGATAGGATTGTATTTATAAAAAAGGGGGAAGTTCCAAGTAAAGAAGAATTGCAAGGAATAATCATGGCAAGGCATACACCAGGAGTATTTGAAAAGGTGAACAAGGCTAGAATTGGCATTGCAGGAGTTGGAGGAATTGGTTCTAATATAGCCATATCGCTTGCAAGACTTGGGGTAGGATATATTAAAATTGTGGATTTTGATGTGGTGGAGCCTTCAAATTTAAATAGGCAACAATATTTTATTGAAGATATTGGTGAATATAAAGTTAAGGCTTTAAAAAAGCATATTTTTAATATTAATCCTTTTATTGATGTAGGAGACTTAGTAGAAAAAATAGAAAAGGAGAATATAAAAGAAATATTTAAGGATGTAGATATAATTATTGAAGCTTTTGATAATGCAAAGTATAAGGCAGAACTATGTAATGAAGTTTTAACTAATATGAAAGATAAAATAGTAATAGCTTCATCTGGTATGGCTGGATTTTATTCTTCTAATGATATAACTACTAAGAAAATAACAAATAAATTTTATATTTGTGGTGATGGAATAAATGAGGCTAGGGAAGGATCAGGGCTTATGGCACCAAGGGTTTCTATATGTGCAAATCATATGGCAAATATGGCATTAAGAATAATTTTAGGAGAAGGGGAGATTTAAAATGGGAGATACTTTAAAAATCGGTGGAAGAGAATTAAATAGTAGATTATTTGTAGGTACAGGAAAATATCCTTCAAATAAACTTATAAAAGATGTTTTAGATAAAAGTAGTTCACAGGTTATAACTTTAGCAATAAGAAGAATAGATTTAGACAATAAAGAAGAGGATATTTTATCTAATATTCCTAAGGATGTAATTTTACTTCCAAACACTTCAGGTGCAACTAATGCAGAGGAAGCTGTAAGAATAGCAAGAATAGCTAAGGCCATGGGATGTGGAAATTGGATTAAAATAGAGGTTATATCGGATTCTAAATATTTACTTCCGGATAATGAGGAAACTATAAAGGCTACTGAGATTTTAGCAAAGGAAGGTTTTCAAGTATTCCCATATATGTGTCCAGATTTATATGCAGGAAGAAGATTAATGGAAGCTGGAGCTGCTGCAGTTATGCCTCTTGGAGCACCAATAGGAAGTAATAAGGGGTTGATGACTAAGGAACTTATTCAAATTATGATAGATGAACTAGATATTCCAATTATAGTTGATGCAGGAATAGGAAAACCATCACAAGCTATGGAAGCCATGGAGATGGGGGCGGCTGCCTGTTTAGTTAACACAGCTATAGCATCTTCAAAAGATCCTGTTAATATGGCTAAAGCTTTTAGTCTAGCTGTAGAAGGGGGAAGGCTTGCCTATTTATCTAAGTTTGGAGGAGTATCAAATAAAGGAAATGCTTCATCACCATTAACAGGATTTTTAGGGAAATAACTATTTCTAATTTATATATGGGATTAACATAGAAAAAATCGAGGGGATAAAAATGAGTTTTTATAATACTATAAAGGAATTTAAAGATTTTGATTTTAATAGATACTGGGGAAATGTAGAGTTAGATGATGTATTAAGAAGTATTAATGAAAGAACTCCAAGCTATGAGGATTTATTAAATTTATTATCACCTAAGGCAGAAGAGGCTTTAGAAGAAATGGCAGTAAAAGCTAGAGAGTTGTCTTTAAAACATTTTGGAAGAACTGTACTACTTTATACTCCAATTTATATAGCAAATTATTGTATAAATAAGTGTGCTTATTGTGGGTATAATCATGAAAATTCCATATGTAGAAAAAAGCTTACTATGGAAGAAATTAAAATGGAATCAGAGGCAGTTTCAAAGGAAGGTTTTAAGCACATTATTTTATTAACAGGTGAAAGTCCAGTGCATTCACCTACTGACTATATAGTAGAGGCAATAAAAATAATGAGGGAGTATTTTCCTTCAATTACCTTAGAAGTACAACCTTTAAGTGAAGAGGATTATAAAAAAGCAGTGGAAGCAGGTGCAGATGGACTTACCGTATATCAAGAAGCTTATGATGAAGAAGTTTATGATAGAGTTCATTTGGCAGGACCTAAAAAGAATTATAAATTTAGACTAGATGCACCAGAAAGAGGGGCGCGAGCTGGCATGAGAAGTTTAAGCATTGGTGCACTTTTAGGACTTTCAGATTTTAGAAAAGATGCTTTTTTCACAGCACTTCATGGAGAATATTTAAGAAAAAAATATCCTCATGTAGATGTAACTTACTCCGTTCCAAGAATAAGACCTTGTGCTGGAGGATTAAGAGAATTAAATACAGTAGATGATAAGAGAACAGTTCAAATTATGCTTGCCTATAAAATATTTGCAGAGCAAAGTGGAATAAATATATCAACTAGAGAAGATCATGAAATGAGAAGAAATTTAATTCCATTAGGAATAACAAAAATGAGTGCAGGAGTATCTACAGAAGTAGGTGGACATGCTTTAAATTCAAAAGGAACCTCACAGTTTACTATAAATGATGAAGGAACAGTTGAAGAAGTAAGAAACATGATAATAGAAGCAGGGTTCCAACCAATATTTAAGGATTGGGAAAGATTTTGATTTATTTAATAACTAATAGAAACTTAGCTAGTGAAGAAAAATATTTTAAGGTCTTAAAAGAAGCTTCACTAGCTGGAGTTCACAGCATAATCTTAAGAGAAAAAGATATGCAAAATGAAGACTTTAAAAAATTATATTACAAAGTAAAAGAAATAGTAAACCCTGCTACTAATATAATAATAAACTCTAAAACAGAGGTATTTAAAGAAGTACAAGAAAAAACTCTCCATCTTTCCTTCAAGGATTTTATAAATCTAAAAGATAAATCCATAAAAAATATAGGCGTATCAGTTCATACCATAGAAGAAGGAATTAGGGCAGATCATTTGGGATGTAGTTATATATTAGCATCCCATATCTTTCCTACTAAATGCAAAGACGGATTAGAACCTAAAGGTCTTAACTTTATAAAGGAACTAAGAGAAAAAGTAAGTTGTCCCATAATTGCTTTAGGTGGAATTACAGAACATAATGCTAGGGATGTAAGAAAAGCAGGAGCGGATGGAGTAGCATTAATGTCAGGATTTTTCCAATGTGATAATGTTTATGACCTAGTTAGGAAAATAGATTAATAAACGTTCAAATATTATATGAATTGGGATATAATATGGAGCTAAAATCCTTTATGAGTATGAAGGAGATTATGGATTAGTATTATTTCATCTTCAACAGTCAGTTGAAAAATACCTAAAAGGGTATTTGATATATAAAACTGGAATTTTGCAAGAAGGACATAGTTTAATAAAATTGTGCAAAAAAGCATCAACTTATAATGAGGGTTTTAGGAAGTTCATAAAGGATTGTGCATTTTTAAATGCATATTATATTGAAACAAGATATCCAGCTGAAGATCCATTAATTGCAGAAGCTGTAGATGTTGAAGAAGGGTTAAAGTTTGTAGAAGAAATAATAAAATTCATAGAGATGAGTATTAGTTCCCAGTTATAAATTTTGGTATATAGTATTAAAAACTCAGCAAACTTTAAAAGTGATTTTGAAGTTTGCTGAGTTTATTTATAGGAAAATTACAAATACTATTAATGAGATTTTCATTAATGGAGGTGTAATTATGAAGAAAAAAGATAAAAGAGAATGGACAAAAGAGAATTATTTAGCAAATGGAAGCAAAACTCAAAATCAATGGGCGAAAAATAAACTAGATACAACTATAGAAAAGCCAGGAATAAATGAAAGTGGAATAGAAATAAAGAAAAAGGGTTTTTAAATTAAGCTACAACTAAATAATTGTTTAATTTATAAAATATTTAAAGAGGGACCAGTTGTTCCTCTTTAAATATTTATATTACAGAAATAATGAAATTCTAAAAATTTGTTCATAGATGATTACGTAACAGTCATATCAATGAAGTTTTCTAAGAAATCTTATTATGAAAATAAAAGGGATAAAACTTTTATTACTATGGATGATATAAATAATAAGATATAATATTAGTATGAGTACTGTGGGAGGTGTTTTAATGGATGAAAAGGTATTAGAATTTACTATATTTTGCATTGAAAGTTTAGCTGTGGAATTGGGAGTAAGTGCAAAAGATATCTATAAATTAATCAATATTGATACAGATATTTTGAAAAGTTATATTATTCCTTGTTATGAACCACTACATTCTCAAAGTAAAGATTATATAGTAAAAGATTTGATAGAGGTACTTAAAGAGAGAGGGGTATTAAAATGATAGTATATCATGGTTCTTATTGTATAGTTAATAATCCTCATGTATCTTTTTCAAGAGATGCTTTAGATTTCGGAAAAGGATTTTATGTAACAGGAATAGAAGAGCAAGCAATTAATTGGACAAGTAAGTTTAAGATAAGAGGTAAAACTGGATATTTAAATATATACACACTACCAATAGAGAAAATTAAAATGAATTATAGAGTTAAAGAATTTTCAACGTATAGTATTGAATGGTTAGATTTTATATTAGATTGCAGAAGTGGAAGCGATATATATTTTAAATATGATATGATTATAGGCGGTATAGCTGATGATAGAGTATATAACACAATAGAACTGTATAAAGACCAATTAATTGGTAAAGAAGAGGCGTTAAGAAGATTACAATATTGTAAACCTAATCATCAAATTTGTATTATTAACCAAGAAATTATAGATAGATATTTAAAGTATGAAAAAAGTAAGGAAGTGTAAGAATGAAAGCAAATAAAACATTATTACAATCGTTGTATAAAGATATAATACTTGAATTTTCAAAGGAAACCGGCAAGGGGTTAGATGAAAGTATGGATTATTTTTATAAATCCCAAACTTATGAATTAATTAGTGAAGGAGTAGGAGATTTACATTGTAGGGGTTTTAAATATTTAGCACAGGAGCTAATGCTAGAGTATGGAATTATGAAACATAAAAGTTATCCAAAAGATTTTGTGCATTAAATCTACTTAAAAAAGCACGTTTGGACTGAAAATTCTACAGGATTTAAAAGGGATTTCGAGCTTATCAATTTGTTTAGAGGAATATAATTTTCTTAAACCAGGGATAATATAGAAGTACTATTTGAAAATACAGATTTTGGAGTAGGAGATTAAAAGTTAAATTTAAGAGAAGTTTAATAAATATAAATTAAATAATAAAATCAAGGATAAATATAATTTGTAAGTAAAAACAAAGAATAAATGTAGAGAGAGTATATGAATAGCAGTCTTGAATAAAAACCATGAATAAATAGAATCTTCCTTTATTCATGGTTTTTTAATAGAATTAATAAACAGATACTTTTGTTTAAGTGGAGTTTTTTACTCCTAATAAAATTTAGAAGCTACTTATGCCTTGTAATAGAAACTCTTCGTTGTACTTTAGAAAATAAGAACTAATATCCTTTATTTATATCAACTATATTTAATAATTCTTCGCCTTCTTTATACCTTCTTAAGTTTTCTATAAATAATATCCAGCGTCTTTCGCTTATGTTTTCGCTTATCCAAGAGTTGTGGCAAGTTAAAATTACATTTTCTAATTCCCAAAGTGGATTATTCAAAGGAAGGGGTTCTTCCTCAAATACATCTAGGGCTGCCCCTTTAATTTTGTTTTCTTTAAGAATATTGATTAAGGAATTTTCATCTACAATATTTCCCCTAGATACATTTATAAAGATTGCGTCTTTACGTAGTTTTTCTAGTCTTTCTTTGTTCATTAATTTATGAGTTTTTTCTGTATGAGGGATGGTTAAAATTACAGCATGACTTTCACTTATGACCTCATCTATATTTTCTAAGGCATAGCATTTATCGAAGTAATTAACCTCTCTTCCAGTTGTGTTAACTCCAAGAATTTTAACTCCAAAGGGTTGAAGCCTTTTAGCTGTTTCTATTGCTATATCTCCAGTTCCTATAAATCCTATGGTTTTTCCGTAGAGTTCTTCAACTTTAAAATCTAAGTGCCATTTTTTATCTAGTTTATTTTTATAGGCAGAAGGTCTTCTTTTGGTAAGTTCTAAAAGACTACATATAATCCATTCACCAATGGGTATAGAGTAACTATTTTTATTATTGGTAACTAGGATATTTTTATTTTTTATTTTATGTTTTGGAAGATGTTCAAAACCTACACTGCTAAGCTGTATCCATTTTAAGCTTGGGAATTTATCCACATCAACCTTGCTAAAGGTGTCATATCCGATTACTACTTCTATATCCTTCATATAATCTTTAAATTCTAAAGAGTTTTCTCTTTCAACAAAGACCTCATAGCCTAAATTTTTAAGCTCTTCTTCTCTTTCTTTTAAAAAGCCAAAGGTTATTAATAATTTTTTCATTTTAACACCTCCATTTATTTAATTGTCTCATTTTTCTTAGGTTTTTTAAAGGATAAATTTATACAAATAAAGTTTTTGGATTTATAGGAAGTATTAGATTTCAGAGTCAAAAGATAAAATTATAAAAACTCTTATATGTTATTGTATAATATAAATATATAAATGTTTCATAGTTGTTGTATAGTTAGGGTATTGTTTTTACACAAATAATCATGGAGGAAATTGATATGCTAGGACAGGGTATAGATATAAAGGACTTAAATAAACATTTTTATGAAAAATGGATGAATACTAGCAGTGATTTTCCAGAGCTAGGTGTTGAAATTACTTATATTGAAAAGAAAAAAGCTGAGGAAGATACAGATAGAGGTATAGATAAAATAATGGATTTAATTGGGCGATTTCCAAAGGAGGAAATCCATAAGAGGGCTTGGAAGACTAGGGTTAAAGGCGCTGTTAAAGAGTTTGCCTTAAGGGAATATTCTGCCTATGAAAAAAGTGAATTAGAACCTTATATAGCTCATTTTTTTTCTGTAATGGAGGACTTTTCAAGAGAATCCAGGGAATTTGATAATAAACTTTCTTATTTAGAAATATGGCAAGGTATGAGAAATGTTTGGGCCATGGTATTGCTTCAAATTATGTTTAAAAAAGAGATTGGCTTAACCCAATCAATATTAAGTTATAGTTTGTTATATCCATATACGGATAATTATCTAGATAATAAGGAGTTATCACCTAAGGATAAAAAGAATTTTAATAATTTAATTAAGAAAAAATTAAAGGGGGAAGAGGTAGAACCCTTAGATTATACTTCTGAAAAGGTAGTTCAGCTTATTTCTAAAATAGAAAATCAGTTTAATAGGGAAGAGTATAAAGAGGTGTATAAAAGTCTTATTTTAATTCAAGAGGCTCAGGAGAAGAGCCTAAGTCAGCATGGTAATAAAAGTTCCTTATATGAAAAAGAACTTTTAGAGGTTTCTATTGAAAAGGGAGGAGCATCGGTTTTAGCTGATGGTTATCTTGTTTCTGGAGAATTAAGCATAGAAGAAATATATTTTTTATTTTCTTTTGGGGTATCCCTTCAAATAGCAGATGATATTCAAGATATTAGAGAAGATATAAAAAATAATCATAATACATTAGCTACAAAAATCGCCTATAGGTGGGACTTAGATAATCTTGCGTGTAATTTATTAAATTTTACCTTAGAGGGTTTAAAAGATTTAGAAAAGGTAAATAAGGATAAAAATGAAGTTTTAGAGAGATTTATAATTAAAAAATCTATGAACTTTATTTATTTTGCCATAGCTAAAAATAAGAAACTGTATAGCAATGAGTTTATTATAGACTTTGAAAAATATTTGCCATACACCTTAAAGTATATAGAAAAATTAAATAAAAATTTAAATAAGAAGTTAAAGAAGGTTAAAAGAAAGCTAGGTAATGAAAGATTTAAAGAAGCAATAGAATATTTGTTTTAATTATAAATTCGAAAAGTTTGAAAAATTTAAAAAATTATATTGACTTTCAACTTACCTCTATAATATAATTATAATAATTTAAAAAGAATTAATTAGTTGGTTTTTATATTAATACTAAACATGTTAAAATTTATGTGAAGGAGGAAAGATCATGGAAAATATTAAAAAGGCATTTGTAGGACAAGTTAAGTATCTATATTGGTGCTATTACTATCTTAGTAATGGTTTTTTGTCTTACAAGAAAATATGTTCTAGCCTTTTTAATGAGATTTTTCATAGGCCTCTTATAAAATTCATAAAAACTATGCCAGTATGTTTTAGTATGTAAGTTTTCAGTAGGCATAAAATATGATTTTTAAATACAAACTTTGTATAGAAAGAGATCTCTTAAAAAGGGGTCTCTATTTTTTTTTACTTAAAATATGAAAGGGGATTATTATTATGAGGTATGAAAAATGTGAAAAGTGTCAAGGCACAGAGGTTCTAGTGGGGGAAAGCAAAATAGGTGGTTCTAATTTTGGGGTTATAGCAGGACCATGTTCTGTGGAGAGTAGGGAACAGATTGTAGCTATTGCAAAGGAAGTAAAGGAAAGTGGGGCAGGATTTTTAAGAGGAGGAGCTTTTAAACCAAGGACTTCACCTTATAGTTTTCAAGGACTTGGTTGTGATGGATTAGAACTTTTATTAGAAGCTAAGAAAGAAACAGGGCTCCCCATAGTGACAGAAATTATGTCCACGGATTATATAGATATTTTCGAAGAGAAGGTTGACGTAATTCAAGTCGGGGCAAGAAACATGCAAAATTTTGAGCTCTTAAAGGCTTTAGGAAAAACAAGAAAACCAATACTTTTAAAGAGAGGATCTTCTGCTACCATAGAAGAACTTTTAATGGCTTCTGAATATATTTTAGCTGGAGGAAATGAAAATGTTATTTTATGTGAAAGGGGAATTAGAACTTTTGAGAATTTCACAAGAAATACTTTAGATTTAAGTGCTGTAGTAGCCTTGAAAAGCTTAACTCACCTTCCAGTTATAGTGGATCCAAGTCATGGGGCGGGTTTATGGTGGATGGTAGAGCCACTATCTAAGGCTGCTGTGGCTGTAGGTGCCGATGGGCTTATTATAGAAGTGCATAATGACCCTGAAAATGCTCTATGTGATGGGAATCAATCCTTAAAACCTAAGAAGTTTTCAAGCTTAATGAGGGATTTAAAGGAAATTATAAAAATTGAAAAAAAGTTTATTTAGGGTGAGAGTATCATGGAAAATCATTGGCTAGAAAATTTTAATATAACTATTGTGGGACTTGGACTTATTGGTGGTTCTTTAGCAAGGGGAATAAAAAAATTAAATCCTAAAAATCTTTGGGCGATAGATTTAAATGAAGAATCTTTAAAAAAAGCTGAGGAAGAGGGTATAATTGATAAGGGGTTTAAATATGCAAAAGAACCTCTTATGGAATCTGATTTAGTAATACTTTCTATATATCCAAAGGAAGTTTTGAAATTTATATATGAAAATGTGTATAATTTTAAAAAGGGGGCAATTATAACGGATTGCACCAGTGTAAAAGGAAAAGTGGTTTATAAGTCTCAAAAATTTCTTCAAATTATTAGAAGGGATTTAGAGTTTTTAGGGGGACACCCTATGGCAGGAGGAGAAAAGTGTGGATTTAAATTTTCCAGTGAAAATATATTTAAAAATGCCACTTATATTCTAACTCCTACAAGATTTAATAAGGAAGAATCCATAGAGAAGTTAAGTGAATTATCTACACTTACTGGGTTTAAAAAGGTTTTAAGTATGTCTCCTGATGAGCATGATAAAATGGTTGCTTTTGCAAGTCACTTACCGCATATACTAGCTTTTATTTTGGTTAGTAATAGAAAGGTTAAGAAAGAAAACTTTTGTTTTGGTGGAAGTTTTAAAGATGCTACTAGGGTAGCTTTTTCAAGTCCAGAACTTTGGACAGATATTATCATGGAGAATAGTTCTAATGTTTTAGAGGAGTTAGGTGAATTTCAAAAGAATATTAAGTATATAGAACATATGCTTAAAAATAAGGATAGAGAAGCTTTAAGTTGCTTTTTAGAGAATATAAATAAGGAGAAAATATAAATAGATGAGAGAAATAGAAGTAAATTTAAAGGAAAACACTTATAGGATTCATATAGAAAAAGGGATTTTTAGAAAAATACCTTCCTTGATTAGTGAGATTTACGAGGAAGAGAAGATTTTTGTAGTTACAGATTATAATGTGTATAAATTTTATGGTGAGAGTCTAAAAGAAGACTTAGAGAAATCTGGGTATAAGGTTTTTTTACTTAAGGTTAAACCAGGGGAGGAGAGTAAATCCCTAGGCACTGCTACAGAAGTTTATAAAGAATTTTTGAAAGCCAAGATATGCCGTTCTAATTTGATTATTTCCTTAGGTGGTGGAGTTGTTGGAGATTTAACAGGCTTTGTTGCTTCTACTTATTTAAGAGGGGTTCCTTATATTCAGATTCCAACTACCCTACTTTCTCAAGTTGACAGTAGTATTGGGGGAAAAGTGGGGATAAATTTAAGTGAAGGAAAAAATCTTGTGGGAAGTTTTTATCATCCTAAAAAGGTAATCATAGACCCTGAGGTTTTAAATACCTTAGATGATAAAGTATTTAAAGATGGACTTGGAGAAGTTATTAAATATGGCTGTATTAAGCATAGTGAATTATTCTATAATATTTTAAACTATAATTCCATAGAAGAATTAAAGGATAATATGGAATATATAATATATACTTGTTGTTATATAAAAAAGGAAATAGTTGAAGAAGATGAAAAGGATTTAGGGCTTAGAATGATATTGAACTTTGGCCACACCCTAGGTCATGCTATAGAAAAGTATTTTAATTATGAAAAATATACTCATGGAGAGGCTGTAAGCATCGGAATGCATTATATTACTAAGGTCAGTGAAAGTTTAGGTTATACAAAAAGAGGAACTTCAGATAAAATATTAGATATTCTAAAAAAATATGAAATAGATTATAATATTCCTTCTATGAATATGGAGGAGGTTTTAGATATTATAGCCTTAGATAAAAAAAATCTTCATAAAGGTATAAATCTAATCCTTCTTAAGGAAATAGGAGAAGCTTTTATAGAAAAGATGGAATTAGAGAATTTGGCAGAAGTTTTTATTAAAAATAATAAAAAATAAAGTCTTATATACTGAAAGGGTGGGCTTATGGCTACGTTAAATATAGAACCTAGAAAGTTAAAAGGAGAAGTAAATATACCTCCTTCTAAAAGTTTAAGTCATAGAGCTATAATTTGTGCTAGTTTATGTGAGGAAGAGAGTAGGATTTCCAATGTACTTTTGTCAGAGGATATAAAAGCTACCATAGAGGGAATGAGGGTTTTAGGTACTAGCATTAGAATAGAAGAGGGAAACTATGGAATGAATGATTTATATATAAGAAAGGAGAGAGAAATAGTAGAAAAGGCTGTTATAAATTGCAGAGAATCAGGCTCTACTCTAAGATTTTTAATTCCATTAGCTTTAGTTAAATCTTCTAAGAGTGAGTTTTTAGGTAGTGGAAAATTAGTGGAGAGACCTTTAAATACTTATTATAATATGTTTCAAGAAAAGGGAATTTATTATGAAAATAATAAGGGAAAACTTCCTCTTATATTAAAACAGGGATTAGAATCTGGAGAGTTTTTGGTTAATGGAGATGTAAGTTCTCAGTTTATTTCAGGACTATTATTTGCTCTTCCAATTCTAGAGAGTGATTCAAAAATAAAAATTAAAAATCATATGGAGTCAAAGGCATATGTAGATCTTACCATTAATATAATGAAAAAATTTGGAGTTAATATAGAAAATAGAGAGTATAAAGAGTTTTATATTAAGGGGTCTCAAGAATATAAAGCTTTTAACTATAAAGTAGAGGGGGATTTTTCTCAAGGGGCTTTCTTCCTAGTGGCAGAGGCTTTAGGAAATGAAATTCAGGTTCAAGGACTTGATTATAACTCTCTTCAAGGGGATAAGGAAATTGCTGGAATTATAAAAGTTATAACAAAGGACCCTAGAAGAGAAACTATAATAGATGCCTCAGAGATTCCTGATTTAGTACCTATTATGGCGGTATTAGCTTCATTAAAATTAGGAAAGACTTCTATTATAAATGCAGGAAGGCTTAGAATAAAAGAATCTGATAGATTAAAAGCCATATGCAAGGAGCTTAAAAAATTAGGTGCTAATATAGAAGAAAAGGGTGATGGGCTTATAATCTATGGAAAAGAAGAACTAGAAGGTGGAGCCACAGTTCATTCTTGGAATGACCATAGAATAGCCATGTCTCTTGCCATAGCTGCAACTAAGTGTAAAAAACCTTTAATATTAGAAGAGAGCGAGTCAGTAAATAAATCTTATCCACATTTTTGGGAGCATTATAAAAGTTTAGGCGGATTAATCAGTGAATAAGTGAATAAGTAATAGATAATAAGTAAGGGTTGAAAGTTGGAAATTCATAATTATAGCTGTATTTTCTTTATTCATTTAATTAAGAAGCTGAAAAGTATGAGGGAAAGTTGTATGAATAATTAAAGTTTAGGAGGGGACTTATGAGTGCGGTAATTGGTAATAAATTAAAACTAAGCATTTTTGGAGAATCTCATGGAGAGGGACTTGGCATAGTTATAGATGGACTTCCACCAGGTGTGGAGTTGGATTTAGACTTTATAAAATTTCAAATGAAAAGAAGAGCACCTGGGGGCAGTAAGCTTTCAACATCTAGAAATGAAAAGGATATATTTAATATTTTAAGTGGAGTTTTTGAAGGAAAAACTACGGGAGCACCCTTATGTGCTGTGATTTTTAATAAGGATACTAAATCAAAGGACTATGGAGAATTAAAGTCTAAAATGAGACCTAGCCATGCTGATTATCCAGCTAGGGAAAAGTATTTAGGTTTTAATGACTATAGAGGGGGAGGACATTTCTCAGGAAGAATAACTGCTCCTCTAGTGTTTGCAGGGGCCATTGCGATAAAACTTTTAGAGAGCAAAGGTATATATATAGGAAGTCATATAAAAAGCATATATAATATAGAAGAAGAAAATTTTGATTTTCAAGAATTAAGCGAGGAATTATTTTTAAATTTAAGAAATAAGGAATTCCCTGTTATGGATGAAAATAAGGGTGAACTTATGAAAGAAGAGATATTAAAGGCAAGGGAACAGGGAGATTCTGTTGGTGGTATTATAGAAGCTGCAGTAATAAATCTTCCTGTAGGTCTTGGAGCTCCTTTCTTTGATTCTGTAGAGAGTAGGCTTTCGCATATGTTATTTTCTGTGCCTAGTATAAAGGGAGTTGAATTTGGGGAAGGATTTAATATTAGTAAATTAAAAGGATCTGAAGCTAATGACCCTTATGATCTAGAGCATGGAAAAGTTATAACTACTAAAAATAATAATGGTGGAATATTAGGTGGAATTACAAATGGCATGCCACTAGTTTTTAGGGTAGCTGTAAAACCAACTCCTTCTATTGGAGTATCACAAAATACAGTGGATATAGAAAATATGAAGGGGGTAGAATTAAATATAACAGGAAGGCATGATCCTTGTATTGTAAAAAGGGCAGTGCCAGTAATTGAAAGTGTTACTGCACTTACACTTTTGGATTTTATATTAGAGAGGGAAGGGGAACTATGGAAAATATAAATAACATAAGAAGAGAAATTGATTTAATAGATGAGGAATTAGTTAAACTTTTTGAAAAAAGACTAGAACTAGCACTTAAAGTTAGTGAATATAAAAAGGAAAAATCCTTACCTATTTTTGATAGTAATAGAGAAACTGAAGTTATAAATAAGGCTAAAAGCAGATTAAATAATCCACAATTTGAAATTTATTTAGAAGAGTTTTTCACAGATATTATGGAAATCAGCAAAAAACTGCAGTATCATAATAGTAAGAATAAATAGGAGATGGTTTTGTGGAAAATTTATATGGCATTATAGGGGAAAAACTAGGGCATACTTATTCGCCTAAGATTCATTCAATGATTTTAGAAAATATAAATGTAGAAGGGCATTTTGGAGTATTTCAGGTTAAAAAAGAGCTTTTATGTGATGTAATTCCTGGGCTTAAAGCCTTAGATTATAAGGGGATAACTGTAACCATACCTTATAAAGTGGATATTATAAAATCTCTAGATGGCCTAAGTGAAGAGGCTGAGAAAATAGGTGCTGTAAATGTAGTTAAAATTCAAGATGGAAAAGCTATAGGATATAATACAGATTATTATGGATTTGGAATGACCTTAGAGCATTATGATATAGATTTTAAAAATGAAAATGTACTTATTTTAGGAACAGGTGGAGCATCGAGAGCTGTAGTTCAATTCCTAGCAGATAATGGAGCTAAGGAAATCACTTTTGTAACTAGAAATAAGGAGCAGGGAAAAGAAAAGTATCCACAATATAAAGTTATAAACTATGAAGAATTAGATTCCATAAAAGAGGGTGCTTTAATTGTAAATTGTACTCCGGTTGGGATGTATCCAAAATGTGATTTTACTCCAATAGATAGAAAACACTTTAAAAAGTTTAAAGCAGCTGTAGATATTATATATAATCCTTTGGAGACAAGGTTTTTAAAAGAGGCTAGAGAAGAAGGATTAAAAAGTGTAAATGGAATGTATATGTTAGTTGCTCAAGCTGTAAAGGCGCAGGAGATTTGGAATAATATGAAGATTTCTTATGATATAGTAGATAAAATTCATGAAATAATTAATTCAGGTGATTTATAATGCATAAAAATATTGTTTTAATAGGTATGCCAGGGTGTGGAAAAAGCACCTTAGGCTTCTTTTTATCTAAAAAACTAGGGTTAGATTTTATAGATTTAGATGTTTACATAGAAACAAAAGAAAATAAAAAAATTCCTGAAATTTTTCAAAAGGGAGAGGATTATTTTAGGGATTTAGAAGCAAAATCTGTGGAGGAAGTTAGTGAATACAATTCTATTATAATATCCACAGGTGGAGGAGTAATAAAAAGGGAAGAAAATATAAAAAACTTAAAACATAATGGAAAATTAATTTTTATTGATAGGCCTTTAGAGAAGATTTTAGAGGATATAGATACTGAAAATAGACCTTTACTTAAATATAAAAAAGATAATTTATATAATTTATATAAAGAGAGATATGATTTATATAAAAAGTATGCAGATTATAGAATTTTAAATGAAGGTTCCTTAGAAGAGGCTTTAAATGAAATTTTAAACTTATTAGAAAAAGAAAATATAATTTAAAAGGGGCTATGATTATGGAGAAAAAACTTAGTGACATATTAGTTATAAATGGACCTAACTTAAATTTTCTAGGCATAAGAGAAAAGGCAGTTTATGGAGCTAAAACCTATGAAGATCTTTGTAATTACATAAGAGAACAGGGAGAAAAATTAAATTTAAATCTTACAATAAAACAAAGTAACATAGAGGGAGAAATTATAAATTTTATACAAGATGCCTATAAGAAATATGATGGAATAGTTATAAATCCTGGGGCTTACACTCATTATAGCATTGCTATTTATGATGCTTTAAAGTCTGTTTCTATAGATACTGTGGAAGTTCATTTAAGTAATATTCATAAAAGAGAAGAATTTAGACATAAATCTGTTACAGCAGCAGCTTGTATAGGACAGATATCAGGCTTTGGATTTTTAGGATATAAATTAGCTTTAGAAGCTTTAATAAGTGGGTAATAATTTAGAGTATTCAGATGTGATATCTATTCATTTCTATAAACTAAAAATTCAATGGAATTAAGTTATTTCAAATGCAAATAGAATCTATTAGTTCTATCTATAATCTATATTAGAAACATAGGCCTTCTTAAGTTTAATATAGTAATATAAGAATAAACTTAAGGGGGAGTTTTTTTGGATAAGGATAGATTAAAAAATTTAGATCCTAAATTTAGAGAAAAGCTTATGAGAGAAGAATTAGGAGAAGAAAAGTGTAAGATTTTAGATAAGTATAATTTACATCCAAACCATAGGATTTATTGGGAAAGAATTCAGGAGAAATATCCTACTCAAGAATACTTTAGCCATAAGTTTGCCATAAAAAGTTCAGCTCTTGGAATGGTTTTTCATATATATAGATTATGTTTTGCAAAGACTAAGTATTTTGAAAACAATTGGGATAAATTTATACCATGCATTTACAAATGTAGAGAAGGCTTTGTAGAAACAGAACTTTACGATATGGAATATATCAAACATAGGAGTACAGGAATTATTATAGATTTAAGGGAATTATCTAAAATTCATTGGCTACAAGATTTTAAGGATTTATGTACTTATTTAGAGGAAGAGGAGAAAAAAATCCTATATGGACAGAATAAGCAGGAAAAAATAGTGTAGGTATATAGTGAAGGATTTTAAAGGGAATATCTAGAATGAATAATAATTGAGTTATTATTTATACTGTGTTAGAATTGAGTTGTAAAAAATCTTTGAATAATTTTATAAACATAATTTAAGCAATAAAAACAGGGGGGCTAGGTTAGGCTGGCTGAGATAAAGACCCTATGAAGTCTTTGACCCTTTTAACCTGATCTGGGTAATGCCAGCGTAGGAAACATAATTGTAATTTTAAGGACTATTTTTTAAAAGGAAATTCTAAGTTTCTTTTTAAAGCATAGGAAGCCTATTTACTATAATGCAAATCCGAAACTGGGTTTGTATTTTTTTTATAATCTTTTTTATTTAATACTATAGATTTAAGTGTTTTAACTTATATATTATTTAAATTTAACAATTAAAATAGAAAGTGGGGACTTATTATGAAAAATGTATTAACTATAGCAGGTTCAGATAGTTGTGGAGGTGCTGGTATACAAGCAGATTTAAAAACTTTCTCAGCCCATGGAGTTTATGGAATGTCGGTTATTACAGCTATTACAGCCCAAAATACCATGGGGGTTTTTGCAGTACAAGATATAGATAGAGAAATTATAGAAAAACAAATTAGTTGCATATATGAAGATATTAAGGTAGAAGCAGTTAAAATAGGTATGGTATCTAAAATCGAAACTATAGAAGCTATATCAGAGGGGCTTCTAAAATATAAGGCTAAAAATATTGTGGTGGATCCTGTAATGATTTCTAAAAGCGGATATGATTTATTAAAACCAGAATCAAAAGAAGCCTTAATAAAAAAATTAATTCCTATAGCAACTATTGTTACACCAAATTTACCAGAGGCAGAGGTTATTTTGGGAAGAGAAATTAAAAGCCTAGAGGAAATGGTAAGTGCCGCAAAGGAAATATATAATATGGGACCTTCTAATGTTTTAGTTAAGGGAGGACACTTAGCAGATGATGCTACAGATGTTTTGTATGATGGCAAGGAGATTTATTTTTTAAAGGGAGAGAGAATAGAAACTAAGAACACTCATGGAACAGGATGCACCTTATCTTCTGCTATAGCTTCTAATTTAGCTCTAGGATATGAGGTAAAAGAGGCTGTGGAGAGGGCTAAAGCTTATATAACTATGGCTATAGAACATTCTTTTTCCATAGGACATGGGGTTGGACCTACTCACCATTTTTATAAATTATATAAGGATGCAGGAATTATAGAAAAATAAATATAAAAATAACTAAAGGTGGTTTTAGAAATGACAAAAGAGGATAAAGGATTAGGGTTTTATAGTTTTTTAGCCCTTTGGTTTGGAGCTGCTATATCTATAGCAGAAATAATGACTGGGGGACTTTTAGCACCTCTTGGATTTAAAAAAGGATTACTTATTATACTTTTAGGACATATTGTAGGAACTACTATTTTGGTTTTAGGTGGAATTATAGGTTATGAGAAAAAGGTACCAGCTATGGAATCTACACGAATATCCTTTGGACTTTATGGTTCTCATATGTTTTCCATATTAAATATACTTCAATTAATAGGTTGGACTGCTGTTATGATAATATCAGGGGGACGTTCATTGAATATAGTAAGTAAGACCCTTTGGAATTTTGATAGTATTAGTTTTTGGAGTATATTAATAGGTATATTAATTTGTCTTTGGATTTATCTTGGAACTGTGGGCTTAGAAAAATTAAATGTAATTGCAGCTTCACTTTTATTTGGACTTACCTTAGTTTTAAGTTTTGTTATATTTAAAGAATCTTCCTTATTCTCTAAAGAGGTACAAGGTACTATAAGCTTTGGAGGGGCTATGGAATTAAATGTTATAATGCCACTTTCATGGCTTCCCTTAATAGCAGATTATACAAGGCAGGGAAAGAGTAAGAAGAGTTCTATTTTAGGAAGTTGGATTGGATATTTTGTAGGAAGTTCTTGGATGTACATTATAGGCTTAGGTTCAGCTATAGTATCAGGAAATACAGATATTGGGGCTATAATGATAGCAGCAAATTTAGGCTTTTTAGCTTTAGGAATCTTAGCATTATCTACAGTTACTACAACTTTTTTAGATGCATATTCAGCTGGAATAACTACTTTAAATATTCTACCAAAACTTAATGAAAAGAAGGCAGCAGTATTTATGGGAATCATAGGTACAATTATAGCTTTAGTGTTCCCAATAGAACAATATGAAAACTTTTTATATGCCATCGGTTCTGTGTTTGCACCATTGTTTGCAGTACTATATACAGATTATTTTATAATTAAAAAGAATAGAGAAATAGAAGAAAATGTTTTAATAAATTGGGGTGCTACTATAGTTTGGGCACTAGGAGTAATGCTCTATTACATATTAATAAAATATGATTTAATATTAGGAACTACAGTACCGGTTATGATAATTATTTCAATAGTTTATACTATTACTTGGAGGTGGACTGTAAAATGGAAATTAATAAGGAAATCTTAAAAGAATGTAGTGAAACTCTTTTAAAACTTAGAGAAGAAAAACCTTTAATTCACCATATAACAAATTATGTAACTGTAAATGATTGTGCTAATATAACTTTGGCTATAGGGGCATCGCCTGTTATGGCTGATGATATAAATGAGGTTAATCATATGGTTTCCATAGCATCTGCATTAGTTATAAATATTGGAACCTTAAATTCTAGAACTGTTCAATCTATGATAAGTGCAGGGAAAAAAGCAAATGAACTAAATATTCCGGTTATATTAGATCCAGTTGGAGTAGGTGCAACGGAGTACAGAACAGAAGTTGCAAGGGAACTTTTGGACAAGGTGCATTTTACTGTAGTTAGGGGAAATATGGCAGAGATTAAAATCTTATCAGGATTAAAAAGTGAAATTAAGGGAGTAGACTCTAATGAAGATTTAGAGGGTTTAGAACATATAGCTAAAAATTTAGCTTTAAAATTAAATTCAGTAGTTGCTATAACTGGAGCAATAGATTGTATATCAGATGGTAAAAGAACGGTTTTAATAAAAAATGGACATCCTGCTTTATCTAGGGTAACGGGGACAGGATGTATGACTTCTTCTTTAGTCGGCTCCTATACAGCTATAAATAAAGATGGATTTATAGGCGCTATTGCAGGAATTGCTTCCATGGGAATCGCAGGAGAAAGATCCTTTGAAAGTTTAAATAAAGAAGAGGGCATAGGAACTTTTAGAGTTAGAATCTTTGACAATATATATAATTTAAAAGAAGAGGATTTTATAAAATATGCAAAAGTATTTTCAATATAATTTTTAAAGTAATAACTATGAGTAAACATATTTTTATAAGATTATAGACAGAAGATTTATGAATAGCTATAAATAGTTATAATTTATTCTAGAAAGAGGGGGAAGAATTGAAGAAGTTTTGTAAGGATAAAGTAGATTATAGAGTGTACTTAGTTACAGATAGAGAAGTCTTAGGAAATAGAAGCTTAAAAGAAGCTGTAGAACAAGCTATATTAGGGGGAGCCACATTGATTCAATTGAGAGAAAAAAACTTATCAAGTCTTGAATTTTATAATGTAGCTTTAGAAATAAAAGAAATAACCTCAAAATATGAAATTCCTTTAATAATAAATGATAGACTAGACATAGCTTTAGCCATAGATGCAGAAGGAGTTCATATTGGACAAGAAGATATACCTCTTTTAGTTGCAAGAAAAATTTTAGGTGAAGAAAAACTTATAGGAGTTTCAGCTCAAAACTTAGAACAAGCACTAAAGGCAGAAAGTGAAGGAGCTGATTACTTAGGAGTTGGAGCAATATTCAAAACATCTACTAAGAAAGATGCAAAACAGGAAATGGGGTTAAAATTGTTAAGTGAAATAAAGGAAAAGGTAAGAATACCTATAGTAGGCATCGGTGGTATAGATCATAGTAATGCTAGAAGTGTTATGGAAACAGGAGTTCAAGGAGTTGCTGTAGTTTCTTGTATTTTAGGTAAGGAAAACATAAAGAAAGCTACGGAGAGTTTGAAAAATAGATTATAGGAAAAACAAAAAGACTAGAATTATAATACTTTAAAAAAACTCATGATTATAAATTTAAAACTTATAATTGTGAGTTTTCTTATTTATAGAAAATATAAGGACAATTGATTTTATATATTAGATGAATTAAATAATAAGTAAATACACTATTAAAAACTACCATATCATTCTCAGACTATATAAGTGAGATAATATGGTTTTTTCTATTTTCAAATATATCCAAAATAGTATATAATATTATGAGGAATAGTTATAATATATACTATAAATTTGAGTGAGTTATGATGTCTTTTTTACAAATGTAAAATTGTTTTGTACAAATATATTATGCTTTCAAAAGTGGTAAGTTTTTATTACTATATTTTTAAATGGAAGGATTGGTGTATAATATGGATTTTAATAATGAAGAATTAACCATGGAAGAGGCTATGGAGGCCATTGATAGTTCTATGAAAAATATAAGAGTTGGCGATGTAGTAAAAGGAAAGGTAATATCCATATTGGAAAAAGAAGTTTTAGTTAATATAGGATATATGAAAGATGGGGTAATTCCTTTATCAGAACTTTCTTTTGAAGAAGAGGTGGAGCCTTCTAATATAGTTAAAGAGGAAGAAGAAATCTACGTTTACATAGTGAAAAGAGATGACGGAGAGGGTAATGTACTTCTTTCTAAGAAAAGAGCTGACGAGGTAAAATTATGGGATGCTTTATATGAAGCTAAGAAAAATAATGAAACAGTAGAATTTAAGGTTAAAGAGGCAGTTAAAGGTGGGCTTAGAGGAGAGGTTAAAGGCTTAAAAGCTTTTATGCCTATGTCCATGGTATCTGCTCATTTTGTTGAAGATTTTACTGTTTATACTGGAAGAGAATTAGAGGCAAAGGTTATAGAGGTTGATAAAAGAGATTCTAAGATAATCTTATCAAGAAAGGTTATTGAACAAGAAGAGATAAAAAATAAAAAAGAGAAGTTCTGGAATGAGATTAAACAAGGAGAAATTAGACGTGGTACTGTAAGTAAGATAATGAATTTTGGAGCTTTTGTGGACTTAGGTGAAGAAGAAGGACTAATTCACATATCAGAGCTTTCATTTAGAAAAGTTAAAAATGCCAATGAGGTAGTTACTATTGGGCAGGCTGTAGAGGTTTATGTGCTAGAGGTAGATAGGGAAAAGAAGAGAATATCCCTAAGTTTAAAGGCCTTAGGAGAAAACCCTTGGGATAATATTTCAGGTGAGTTTAAAGAAGGAAATGTTTTAGAAGGAACTGTTACAAGGGTTTTAGAGTTTGGGGCTTTTGTAGAGATTTCAGAGGGCTTAGAAGGACTTGTTCATGTAAGTGAAATATCTGATGAAAACATAGGAAATCCTTCTAACATACTTAAACCTTTAGATAAGGTTAAGGTGAAGATTTTAAATATTGATAAGGAAAATAAGAGAATATCTTTAAGTATAAAAGAAGCTAAGGAAAGGGTTGTAGAGGATTTTTCAAAGTATGTGGATAATGAGGAGTCTTCAAACACTCTTGGGGATTTATTAGGTGATAAGTTTAAAAGCTTAAATTTAAAGTAGGAATATAGAAGGTGGGAGGAAACTCTCACCTTTTTTTCAAATATTTAATAAATTTAAAGGGATTTTAGGGGATTATGTGGAATTTTATAGGTAATATGTAAGGCGCTTATGATAGGTATCTTAGGATAACAATACAAGGTAATTCTTAGGGTTTAAAGGGGGCGGGGGGGAATATATGAAAAAAGATTTAAAAAGACGATTTATGATACCAGTTTTTATGGTGGCTACTTTTGGGCTGTTTATATTATGCTTCACTTCTTATTATCAAGCTAAAAAATTATTAAGTAATTATATAGAAAAAAGAACAGAAGATAAGGTGGAAAAGCTAGTAACAAGCATAGACAATAAATTAGAAAAGTGGATTTCTACTGTAGAATTTTTTTCTCAATATGATTCTGTTAAGAATTTCAAGCATGGAGAATTTTTTAGTATTATAAAAGAAAACAAGGAGTATACTGACAATTTTCAGTCAGTTATTATAAGCAATTTAAATGGTGATTATGTTTCACATAGATGGGGAAAAGGAAATATAAAGGATAGAAAATATTTTGTTGAGGTACTTAAAGGAAAAACTGTAATATCAGATCCAATAATCTCTAAGAGTACAGGAGAAGCTTGCATAGTTATAGCTTCTCCCATTAAACAGGGAGAAAAAATAAAGGGTGTAATTTCTGTAAATATAAGCTTATCCCGTCTTACAGATCTAATAAATTTAGAAAAGATAGGTAAAGAGGGCTATGCTTTTATGTTGGACTCTACAGGACAACTTATGGCATATCCAAATAAGAAACTTATATTAAAAAATAATATGATAACTGAAGAGAATAAGGGACTTTCCAATATTTGCAACAATATGGTCAGTGGCATTGCAGGGGTTGGAGAATACATTTATAAAGGTGAAAATAAAATAATAGCATATAGACCTATAAAAAAAGCACCATGGTCTGTTGGTATGACTGCAAATTATAAGGAAATTGCTAAGGATATAGAGGCTCTTAGAAATTTCATGTTTTCAACTGGTTTTTTAATTATTACCTCAATTTTAGGCGCTTTATACCTATTAATAAAATCAGTTACTACTCCTATAGAGGAGATAAAGGAATCTATTAAGATTGCTACAGAGGGAGATCTATCCGTTCAATGCCATGTGAATAGAGAAGATGAATTGGGGGATCTTGCTAAAAGCTTAAATACTCTTATAAATGAGAATAAAAGACTTTTAGATGAAGCTATAGAGTATGATAAGTTAAAGGTTGAATTTTTTTCTAATATTTCCCATGAATTAAAGACACCTTTAAATTTAATTTTTTCTACTGTTCAAATGTTAAATTTATATTTTGAAAAAATTAATGAGACTACAGGAAATAAAATATATGAGGAATCAGTGAGAAGTATAAGTGGAAATGAATTGGGGGATATAGGAAAGGATGAATCTAGGATAAGTTTAGATGTAACTAAGATCGAATCCTATGTGGATATAATTGAACAAAATACTTATAGACTAATAAGGCTTGTTGATAATCTAATAGATGTGACAAGAATTGATTCGGGAAGTATGGAAATTGAGTTAAACAATAATAATATAGTAGAGATTGTTGAGGATATAACTTTAGTTGCAGCTAAATATATGGACAAAATAGACCGTAATATTATATTTGATACAAATAAGGAAGATATTATTACAGCTGTAGACCAAGATAAAATAGAGAGAATTGTTTTAAATTTAATTTCAAATGCTATAAAATCCACAGAAAAGGGAGACACTATAAAGGTAGAAGTTTTAAATAAGTTGGATAAAGTTGAGATAGTGGTTAAGGATACTGGAAAGGGAATTGCAAAGGAAAAGCAAGAATTAATTTTTGAAAGGTTTAGACAGGCAGATGAACTTTATATAAGAAATCATGAGGGAAGCGGTATAGGGCTTTCTATTGTAAGATCACTAATTGAAATGCATGGTGGAGAAATTAAATTAAATAGTAATTTAGGTGAAGGGACAGAAGTTATAGTAACCTTGCCTATTAAGAGCTTAGAAGGAAATATTAGGGAGCAAAGAATATTTAAAGAATCTAAAGAAATAAAAGTGAGAATTGAATTTTCAGATATATATAATTAATAAGTGAAGTTCTTTAATTTAGAGGGAGATTTTGTCGATTAGTATCAATTTTTTTTTACAAAAACTTTATTTATGCTATAATATTAATTACAAAATATGAATGGAGGGTTAAAATATGAGCATACATATTTCAGCAAAACCAGGAGAAATAGCAAGTACAGTATTATTACCAGGAGATCCTTTAAGAGCTAAATTTATAGCAGAGACTTTTCTTGAAAATCCAGTTTGTTATACAGAAGTTAGAGGAATGTATGGTTTTACAGGAACTTATAAAGGAAAGAAAGTTTCTGTTCAAGGAACAGGTATGGGCATACCATCTATTTCAATTTATGCAGATGAATTAATAAATAGTTATGGTGTTAAAAACCTAGTTAGAATAGGAACTTGTGGAACAATTCAACCAGATGTTCACGTTAGAGACGTAATAATTGCTATGAGTGCATCTACAGATTCAAGCATAAATAAAATAAGATTTAGTGGAAGAGATTATGCTCCAACTGCAAGTTTTGAACTTTTAAAGAAAGCTTATGATGGAGCACAAGAATTAGGAATAAGCACTCATGTTGGTAATGTATTAACATCAGATACTTTCTATCATGATGATCCAGAATCATGGAAACTTTGGGCTAAGTTTGGAGTTCTTGCATTAGAAATGGAAACTGCAGGACTTTATACTCTAGCAGCTAAATATGGAGTAAATGCTCTAGCATTATTAACAGTTAGTGATAATGTGTTGACAGGTGAAGAAACAACTTCTGAAGAACGTCAAAAGACATTTACACAAATGATTGAAGTTGCTTTAGGTTTAGCAGAATAAAATTAGAGTATCTATATACAAATAATATTTAAAGTTTTAAAAAATTGCTGACAAATTTTTGTAAGCAATTTTTTTATTTAATAGGTTGTATTAATTCTAGAATAGTTCCATCATTATCTTTGAAGTACACAGCCTTACTCATTCCACAGCTTTGAGAAGTTAAATCGAAAAATTGTGGTTCTGATAAGAATTGAACACCTTTTTCTTTAAGCTTTTTATAAGTTTCATCAATATCTTTAACAAAAAAACAAACCTCTGAAATTCCAACGTTACTTAATCTATCATAAGTCTTACCATAGTTATTACAACCAATAAATTCTAAAAGTTCTATAGGTGGTGATTGTAAATCATCCGAACTATTAAAATACACAACTTTTAATTTTGCATCTTTAATACCAGTTAAAACCTCTACATTATGACCTTCCATTATCATGCTACTAGTTAATTTAAGTCCTAATATATCACCATAAAATTTTATAGCATTATCCATATTACTAACAGTTATGCCTACATGTGCAATTTTTCCAATCATAATATTTCTCCTTAGATTTAAAATATAAATACTTACTAAATTATAATATATTATTATAATTTAGTAAAAGCTATTTTAGATAGTACTTAAATAAAAGAATATAAAAAATTTTAAACAATAGATTTTATTTTAATTTATGTATGCCTCCTATACAGAAAAAACTTACTTACTTATTTAAAATTGGGCTGTTGCATTAAGAATAAATACAACAATATACTGTGCTAACTTTAAATTTGAAAATCCATATATTGTATGTAAATTCCTTAGTGCAACAGCCTCATAATTAAATTACTAGTTAAAGTTTAGGTTAAAGTTTCATTAAATGTATTTACTATTTTAAAATACTGACATATAATGTAGAAATTAAATAGTTTTCACTTAGGTTTTTATTTTTTAGGAGGTGAATTTTGCATGGAAGATGGTCTTCCGAGTAACTTGATATTTTTACAATTTAATAATAGGTTTGCTAATTGTGGCTATTTCATGGAAGTTTCTTTCATGCAAAGCCGTAAATAGCAATGCAATTAAAGGAGGCATTGTTATGACAATAAAAAAATCAAAGCTTTTAGGTCTAACAGAACAAGAAGCTAGTTCTAGATTAAATAAATTTGGATCTAATAGCATTGTAGGAGAAAAAAAACAAACCAAATTTAAAAGGTTTATAGACAATATAAAAAATCCTTTAGTTATTTTATTAAGTATTCTTGCTTTGGTTTCTTATTTAACAGGAGATAAGAAGGCAACAGTTGTAATGCTTGCTATGGTTGCTTTAGGTGTATTTTTAAAGTTTACTCAAGAAAGCAAAGCAGATGAATCAGCAGAAAAATTAAAATCCATGGTAACTACAAATTGCACAGTTATACGTGGAGGAAGGAAAAAGGAAATACCTTTTGAAAAATTAGTTCCAGGAGATATAGTACATTTATCTTCAGGAGATATGATTCCTGCAGATCTTAAACTTATAGATGGAAAAGACCTATTTGTAAATCAATCTGCTTTAACAGGTGAATCTATTCCTGTGGAAAAAAATGTAGTAGAAGAGGAATTTAAGGAACCATTACAAAATCCTAATCTTTGCTTTATGGGAACTAACGTAGAGAGTGGAAGTGCTCTTGCAAAAGTTTTAAATACAGGCCGTAGAACTTATATTGGAAAGATAAGTGATAAGTTATTAGAAAAAAAAGAACTTACTAGTTTTGATATAGGAATAAATAAATTTACTTTATTAATGATAAAATTCATATTTGTTATGGCACCTATTGTATTTTTTGCTAACGGTTTATCTAAAGGAGATTGGGGTTCAGCATTTTTATTTGCTATAGCTATTGCTGTGGGGCTAACTCCTGAGATGCTTCCAATGATAGTTACAGCAAACTTATCTAAGGGTGCTATATCCATGAGTAAGAAAAAAGTAATAGTAAAAAAACTTAATGCTATACAAAACTTTGGAGCTATGAATATATTATGTACAGATAAAACAGGAACCATAACCTGTGGAAAAGTAATTCTAGAAAAACATCTTAATATATATGGAGAAGAAAGTGACAGGGTATTAAAATATGCATATATAAATAGTTATTATCAAACAGGGTTAAAAAATGTTATGGATGATGCTATTTTAGAATATAAGGATAATGGTCAAGAGGAATTCGATGTGCCTAAAAAATATATGAAAATAGATGAACTTCCTTTTGATTTTCAAAGAAAAAGAATGTCGGTTGTAGTAAGAAGACTTGAAGAAGAAGATATACTAATATGTAAAGGTGCTGTAGAAGAGGTAATTTCTCTGTGTGATAATTATGAAATAAAAGAAGGAACAGAAGAGTTTACAGAAGAAAATACAAAAATAATTTCCGATATGTCTAAGAAATTAAATGAAGAAGGTTTTAGAGTTGTTGCAGTTGCCTATAAAAGACATAGCAATATAAAACATGAATATACTGTGGAAGATGAAAATAATCTAACATTACTTGGATTTATGGCATTTTTAGATCCACCTAAGGAGACTTCTGGAGAAGCTATTAAAAAATTTAAAGAATATAATGTAGATGTAAAAGTTCTAACTGGTGATAATGAAATAGTAACTAAGAAAATATGCAAAGAAGTAAATCTATCTGTGGATAAAATTTTGCTAGGTAGAGATATAGAAAAAATGAATGATGAAGAATTGGCAATAGAAGCTGAAAAAACTACAGTATTTGCAAAACTATCACCACTAGACAAAGAAAGAATAATTAAAGCATTAAAGTCAAAAGGCAATGTAGTTGGATTTATGGGAGATGGAATAAATGATGCACCAGCTCTAAAGGCAGCTGATGTAGGTATCTCAGTAGATGGTGCTGTAGATATTGCAAAAGAATCTTCAGATATAATACTTCTTGAAAATAATTTGTTGGTCTTAGAACAAGGAGTTTTAGAAGGACGAAGAATTTTTGGTAATATTACTAAATATATAAAAATGACTGCAAGCTCTAATTTTGGAAATATGTTTAGTGTACTTGGAGCTAGTATATTACTTCCGTTTTTACCTATGCTTCCAATACAAATATTAACCAATAATTTACTTTATGATATATCACAAAGTGTAATCCCTACTGATACAGTGGATCAACAATGGATAAAAAAACCTAGAAAATGGGAAGTTGACAATATTAAAAAGTATATTATGTATATAGGGCCTATAAGTTCAATTTTTGATTATATCACATATTTTGTGTTATGGTTTGTGTTTAGAGCTCATAATAACCCAGCTCTATTCCAAACAGGGTGGTTTTTAGAATCTTTATTAACTCAAACCTTAATAATTCATGTAATAAGAACAAATAAAATACCATTTATACAAAGTAGAGCTAGTAGACCCCTTACCATAACTACTCTATTAGTTGCAGTTGTAGGAATAATATTAGTAAATTCACCTTTAGGAAGTGCCTTTGGATTTGTAAAACTTCCATTTATGTATTATCCAATATTAGCTTTAATACTTATGGGATATATTGTCCTTACTCAAATAGCTAAGAGATATTATGTTAAAAAATATGAAATAGAATAAGAAAAGCATTTAAAAGTATTTCACATTATATAAACTTAAACCATAGAATATGTATTAACTTATATCCAAGGTAGCTTAGTATAAACTGCCTTGGATTTTTATAAATATTATTTTATTTCTATGGGAGAATGATGTTATGGATAAAGTTATTAATGAGGAGAAGGAAAGCATAGTTTTTATGCTAGAAAAATATTTAAAAAAAAGATACGAAGCTTTAAGCAACCTTAAAAGTGAAACCTATGATGAATTTTTTTATAGAGACATAAACTCCCTTAGTTCTTGTAAAGTTAACGAATTAGTTTTAGATACTTTAGTTCAATATAGAAGGGATTTTCCACTAGAAACTTTTCTAAAGGATTATGACTTTAAACTTACCATAAGAAGAATAGAAAAAAGAGATAAAATTTATAAACTTGTAGTAAGGGAAGAGTTTAGATACAGATATAATTCCCTTTCAGTGGATACAAAAGGTATCATTGAGCATTATATTAAACTTATAAACTTTAATGGAGATTTTAAGATTTTAAGTCATAGTAGCAGAGACCCTTTTATTCGTAAAATACAAAATACTTATTATTATGCATTAAATAAACCTTATAATATAGAAGAAGTTAGAGAGGTACTTTTATATAAATGCAAGATGGAGAGGGATATTATAATTGATAACTTAGTCGATTTTAATAGTGATGTACAAAGTAATGAATTTATGGTAAACCATAGAGAGCGAACAAGAGACTTAGAAAATATTAATTATAGTCAATATAAAAACAGTATTAGTCCTATCTATAGAGATATGAGAGATTTATACTTCTTAAATTACAATAGAGATAATGCTGTTAATTATGCTAGGAAATGGGCATTAGGAAGAAATCCAGCCTATCTTGACTTTGAAGATCTAGGAGGAGATTGTACTAATTTTGTATCCCAATGTGTTCATGCAGGAGGAATTCCTATGGATATAGAAAGACCTCATGTATGGAAATACTATGGAAGTCAATGGAATGAATCTTCTAGTAGAGTTGGAAGATCTTCTTCATGGACAGCGGTGATATATTTTAGGAATTATGCTAAAAATAACATTAAAGGTTCTGGACTTAGAGCTGAAGTTGGGGCAGATTTAAAGACTTTATTGCCAGGAGATATTATTCAAATAGAAGACTTTCATGGCACTGTAATACTCGAGAATGTTTATAGGAATGGAAACTTAGTAGATTTTCTTATAGCTTGTCATACTAGTGACAGATTAAATGAAAGATTACTTTTAGAATGGCCCAATAGTAGTTACAGTAAAACTGGAATTAAGATTAAAGGGGCATATAGTTACTAAAAAATCTAAACACTATTTTTAAAAGTCTAATATTAATAAGAATCTGTAAGTAATTTGTATTCTACTGACATTTTCCTGACTTTCTGAATAGAAAAAGGACTTTGGTTTTATATTCCAAAGTCCTTTAAGTCTTATATTTCAATGGTGCCGGAGGCGGGAATCGAACCCGCACGGTATCGCTACCACTGGATTTTGAGTCCAGAGCGTCTGCCAGTTCCACCACTTCGGCAAGTATATTTTAACTTACTCAAAAATTTTAACATATAATCTATATAAATTCAAGAATAATTTTATATACAAGTATATTTAACTTTAAAATGCAAAATATATTCTTGTCCGATAGTTTAGTTAAGTTAAATTAAATAAGCTCATCTATAGTTAAGAGATCATATAAAACGGAATAAACATCTTGGATATAAAATTAGCAAAACTTATCTATAATTAAATACAGTGATTTTACAGAAGAAGTTATTTGTAGTTTTATAAACTTATTTAAAACAAATATTACAGATAAAAACTATGTATGGTTTTTAAAAATTTATTTAAAATAAATTTAGGAGGAAAAAATCGTGTTTTGTATACCAGAACATTTGATAACGACGGTTATTTCCGCTTCTGCCATTATAATTGGAACTTTGATTGGAGCTTGGTTTAGTTGGATTATATCTAAAAAAAACACATCAAAGAGCATAGAAGAACAATATAAGATCTTAGAGAGGAATAGGGCCTATGAAGAGAGATGGAAGAGAAAGGAACTTTGCAAAGATGCTAACAGTGTTAGATTAGATATTTGTACTGCTATTTTTCAGAGTATAAGGACTTTAAAAGAATTTAGAGAAGGAAGTCTAGATAGACCATATCCTATTCCTATAAACAAAGACTATTCTTGTTCAGTTTCCATTTTAAGTGGCCACTACGCCTTAAAGGAAATAAGCTATGTATATCAATTATATGGATTTATTGAAAAACTAAATTATGATATTTTAAATTCAAACTTCTTAACAACAGAGTCAAAAGAAAAGCTCATACCAATATATGAAGATATTTTAAAAAGTATATATGGAACAAATTATAAAAAAATCTTAACTATAGATGTAGATAAAGTATCTTATGAACAAATATATAATAATGCATATATAAAGGACGGATTTAGAAAAGTATTAGAAAAACTAGATAAGTTATGCACTATTGAAGATAGGCAGGATTCTTAGTTTCAGGTGGAATATTTATTCCACCTGAATTCTAAGAAACCCTATTAAGTAATATAGTTATGGTAAGTTAATTTACTTTTACATTATAATTTCCACCTATGGTACATAGAACATTTATATGTGAAATATAGACAAGACATTCAATTATGTTTTGAGATATTACAACTTATTTGTTGATAAAACTAGCATAATGTTATTATAATATAGATAGACTTTAAAAATTGATTTTAATAGTAATAAGATGCTTATATTTTATTAGGATACTATTACTCCACTTTATAAAATCAAAATATTAAAAGAAAAGGATGTTTAAAATGAGTATAAAAGATATTAGGGATAAGATACAATATAATTCTCCTGTAGTATTAACCTTTACTCTTTTGGCCATTTTAGTATATATTGTAGGATGGATTAGTAAAGGATTTACTACATATTTTTTATTTACTAACTATAGGACCTCTTTATTAGATCCATTACAATATTTTAGACTATTTTCTCACATACTAGGTCATGCTAATTGGCAACACTTTGCAGGGAACTTTAGCATTATCTTATTAGTTGGACCTATGGTTGAAGAGAAATATGGTTCTGCAAATTTAACAAAGATCATATTAATTACGGCTTTTGTAACAGGAATTTTAAATACCTTGATTTTTCCTACGGCACTTTTAGGGGCTAGTGGTATAGCTTTCATGTTTATACTGTTAGGTTCTTTTTCAAATGTAGAAAATGGAAAAATCCCATTAACTTTTATAATAATACTGGTAGTTTTTATAGGCAGAGAAGTTGTAAATGCTTTTGCAGCAAAAGACAACATATCTCAATTTGCTCATATAATAGGGGGTATTACAGGGAGTTATTTTGGGTATTTATTTAATAAAAAGTAAGCAAATTTATACTATATAAGAAAGGATGATTTCAATGAAAAGATATGGGGCATTTGATATAATAGGACCTATAATGATTGGACCTTCTAGCTCACATACAGCAGGTGCTGCAAGACTAGGTAGAGTTGCAAGAAGCATAGCAGGAGAAGAGTTCAATTCAGTAACTTTTTATCTTCATGGTTCATTTGCTCATACATATAGGGGGCACGGAACAGATAAGGCGTTAGTGGCTGGTGTTTTAGGCATGCAACCACACGATGATGATTTAAGAAATGCTATGGAAATAGCAGAGGAAAAGGGATTGAAAATAGAATTTCTACCTATAGAACTAGAAAATGCACATCCTAATACAGCTAAAATTGTATTCCATAAAAATAATGGAAGCATAGTAGAAGTTATAGGTTCTTCTATAGGGGGAGGAAGTATTAAGATAAATGGTATAGATGGGTATGCTGTAGATTTAACAGGAGAATACCCAGCTATTATAGTAAAACAATATGATAGAAAAGGCGTTATTAGTGGTATAAGTAAGGCACTTGCAGAGGATAATATAAATATAGCAACTATGACTGTAAATAGAGGGAATAAGGGAAAGGAAGCTTTCACCATAATAGAATGTGATGGAATTGTTCCAACAAAAATAACTGAGAAAATAGAAAAACTTGAAAATGTAATTTCAGTAAAGATTATTAATCCAGTTTTAGATTAGGTATTAATAATTTAATCAATATTATTAATATAGAGGGTGAGGAAATTACCCTCTATATTAATATAGAAAATTAATTTTAAATATAAAATTAATTTTAAATATAATGTAATGATTTAATTTAAAAGAGACAAAATTCCTAACTAAAGTCTTATAAAAATATTCCAATGAGATTATAATTTAGATATAATATAAAATATTAAATTTGGGCAATATAAAATATAATAAGTTTAAAATATATGTAAGATTAAAAATAATTAAAATCATATATTAATAATTTTTAAATATAAAAAATGTATATTATTTTTATATTATTTAGGAGTAAAAAATGGTATAATTAATTATAATTTAGAATTTATTATAATTTTACATAGGTTCTCTTAAATATCCTTAAGTGAGGGGGAAGATTAATGGGTACGTCAAATATTAGAAGTATGGACGAAAAGGAATTAAATATATACATAAAAGAAACAAAAGAAAAGATATATAATTTAGTAGAAAAGTATTCAGATATTAATAATAAAAAGATAGAAGATGCATATACATTAAAGGAGCTAAGAGATACAGCTTTTAACATAAGGGATATTTATAAATATGCTGAATGGGTTAATAGAAAAATTGAAATGAATGAATCTGTATCAGAAAGAATTTCTACAGTGCCTAAAAGAGGGGAAATTTGGACTTGTGAGTTAGGTCAAAATATAGGATCAGAAGAAAACAAGGTAAGACCAGTAATAATAATTCAAAACAATACAGGAAATGAGAAAGGACCTACCACTATAATAGTTCCTATATCGAATAGACCTAAAAAGATTAAAGTACATATCCAATTAAGAGAAACTGATTATAAATTAGTTCAAGGAGAAGCTCAAAAGGTTACTGGTACTGTTTTGTGTGAACAAATCAAAATTGTTTCCAAAGCTAGATTAGGAAGACATATTGCAACCTTAGATTCAAATTTTATAAACTTATTAGATAATAAACTAAAAAATTCTTTAGATTTATAAAAATATCATAAAAAGCCTTGATTTTTTACTAATGGGGTGGTAAAATGAATTTGTGTGTTACGTACATACCTAGTTAAGACTAGGAGGTTCTATTCCATAGTTTACCTTAAAAATAATAAAGTTAGCATACCTGGCATAGGCTAGGAGATAATATATCATATTTTACATGAAAGAGACTGGGTTAATTACCAGTCTCTTTCTTTTTGTGCGCCCAGCATGGGTGCAATCTATAGGGGGGGAAGGGCCGAGTGTCGAAGGTGATATAGGCGTTAGTAAAGAGATAAAACAATGTAATAGATGATACTAATAACGTACTCGAAAGAATTGTAGCTAGAAATAATATTCTAAAAGCTATGAAAAGAGTAATTGTTAATATAATAGATTATACAGAAGACTTAAGGGTAAGGTAAGAAATATAATCAATTAGAACTCAACTAGACCAAGTGTGTCTGTTTATGAAAAACAATGAAAAAACATGAAAGTCAAACTATACTAAATTTAATTTCACATAACGGCAGTTTATGGTCTAAATTCATAGTGTAGTGATGATATAATAAAAAACGTTCCACAGAGAACAAATGCAAAGCAAAATAACAACTTAAAAAAAGTTGTTGACAAATAAAAATCAGTTTGATATACTGATTAAGTCGCTTGAAGAGAGTGACAAAAATTAAAGAAATTGGTCTTTGAAAATTAAACAGAGTAAGATAAAAGAACTCGCATTCTTTTGAGAAAAAGAAAAGAAATAAAGAAACAAGTTCAAGTCAGTAAAATGCTTGAGCAAGTGGATAAACTCAAATTAAGAAAACTGGTTTGTATAGCTAAAACCTTTATAGTTTATGTAAATAAGCTAAAAGGAAACTCCTCAGCTAGCGCTGATGAGTAAGATGCTACACGAAACAAGTTTCTAGTATCATCTTAAATTGAGAGTTTGATCCTGGCTCAGGACGAACGCTGGCGGCGTGCTTAACACATGCAAGTCGAGCGATGAAATTCCCTTCGGGGAATGGATTAGCGGCGGACGGGTGAGTAACACGTGGGTAACCTGCCTCAAAGAGGGGGATAGCCTTCCGAAAGGAAGATTAATACCGCATAATATCTTTTTATTGCATGATAGAAAGATTAAAGGAGCAATCCGCTTTGAGATGGACCCGCGGCGCATTAGCTAGTTGGTGAGGTAACGGCTCACCAAGGCGACGATGCGTAGCCGACCTGAGAGGGTGATCGGCCACATTGGGACTGAGACACGGCCCAGACTCCTACGGGAGGCAGCAGTGGGGAATATTGCGCAATGGAGGAAACTCTGACGCAGCAACGCCGCGTGAGTGATGAAGGTCTTCGGATTGTAAAGCTCTGTCTTTAGGGACGATAATGACGGTACCTAAGGAGGAAGCCACGGCTAACTACGTGCCAGCAGCCGCGGTAATACGTAGGTGGCAAGCGTTGTCCGGATTTACTGGGCGTAAAGCATGCGTAGGCGGATACTTAAGTGGGATGTGAAATCCCGGGGCTTAACCCCGGTGCTGCATTCCAAACTGGGTATCTAGAGTGCAGGAGAGGAAAGCGGAATTCCTAGTGTAGCGGTGAAATGCGTAGAGATTAGGAAGAACACCAGTGGCGAAGGCGGCTTTCTGGACTGTAACTGACGCTGAGGCATGAAAGCGTGGGTAGCAAACAGGATTAGATACCCTGGTAGTCCACGCCGTAAACGATGGGTACTAGGTGTCGGGGTTTCGTTACCTCGGTGCCGCAGTTAACACATTAAGTACCCCGCCTGGGGAGTACGATCGCAAGATTAAAACTCAAAGGAATTGACGGGGGCCCGCACAAGTAGCGGAGCATGTGGTTTAATTCGAAGCAACGCGAAGAACCTTACCTGGGCTTGACATCCCAAGAATCCCGTGGAAACATGGGAGTGCCCTTCGGGGAACTTGGAGACAGGTGGTGCATGGTTGTCGTCAGCTCGTGTCGTGAGATGTTGGGTTAAGTCCCGCAACGAGCGCAACCCTTATTGTTAGTTGCTACCATTAAGTTGAGCACTCTAGCAAGACTGCCTGGGTAACCAGGAGGAAGGTGGGGATGACGTCAAATCATCATGCCCCTTATGTCCAGGGCTACACACGTGCTACAATGGTCGGTACAGAGAGATGCAAGATCGTGAGGTGGAGCAAATCTCACAAAGCCGATCTCAGTTCGGATTGTAGGCTGCAACTCGCCTACATGAAGCTGGAGTTACTAGTAATCGCGAATCAGAATGTCGCGGTGAATGCGTTCCCGGGCCTTGTACACACCGCCCGTCACACCATGAGAGTTGGTAACACCCGAAGTCCGTGAGGTAACCTTTTGGAGCCAGCGGCCGAAGGTGGGATCGATGATTGGGGTGAAGTCGTAACAAGGTAGCCGTAGGAGAACCTGCGGCTGGATCACCTCCTTTCTAAGGAGAATTCGAAAAGATTACGATCTTTTCGTAGCGAGCACTTACTCTGTTTAATTTTGAAGGACCAAAATTCCTTCAAATAAGTAGAATCTCCAAAGGGAGAAAAGACTAACGTCTAAAAGATTAAAATAATCTAAGGATGTTAAGTTAACTACTTTGTTCTTTGAAAATTGCACAATGAATAATAATTATAATAACTATATTTTACTGAAAAATGTAAACTTTAGTTACTCATGATAGGTCAAGTTAGAAAGGGCGCATGGCGAATGCCTTGGCACCAGGAGCCGATGAAGGACGTGATAAGCTGCGATAAGCTGTGGGTAGCCGCACATAGGCTGTGATCCACAGATTTCCGAATGAGGAAACTCATACACTAAACAGTGTATATTCTGAACTGAATACATAGGTTCAGAAAGGTAAACCCGGGGAACTGAAACATCTAAGTACCCGGAGGAAGAGAAAGAAAAATCGATTTCCTAAGTAGCGGCGAGCGAACGGGAAAGAGCCCAAACCAGAAACTTGTTTCTGGGGTTGCGGACAGATCATAACGTGGAGGCTATTGTAGTCAAAGTAAGCTGGAAAGCTTCACCGCAGAAGGTAATAGTCCTGTAGACAAAACAAGAAGACCACAGATCTGATCCAGAGTACCACGAGACACGTGAAACCTTGTGGGAAGCAGGGAGGACCACCTCCCAAGGCTAAATACTACCTGGTGACCGATAGTGAAGAAGTACCGTGAGGGAAAGGTGAAAAGAACCCCGGGAGGGGAGTGAAATAGAACCTGAAACCGTGTGCCTACAATCGGTCGGAGCACTTTATATGTGTGACGGCGTACTTTTTGTAGAACGGGCCAACGAGTTACGATATGTAGCAAGGTTAAGCACTTAAGGTGTGGAGCCGAAGGGAAACCAAGTCTGAATAGGGCGCTTTAGTTGCATGTCGTAGACCCGAAACCGGGTGACCTATCCATGGCCAGGATGAAGCGGAAGTAAAATTCCGTGGAGGTCCGAACCACGTTGGTGTTGAAAAACCATGGGATGAGCTGTGGATAGCGGAGAAATTCCAATCGAACTCGGAGATAGCTGGTTCTCCTCGAAATAGCTTTAGGGCTAGCGTCAGGTAATTGAGTAATGGAGGTAGAGCACTGAATGAGCTAGGGGGCTTCACCGCTTACCGAACTCTATCAAACTCCGAATGCCATATACTTTTATCCTGGCAGTCAGACTGCGAATGATAAGATCCGTAGTCAAAAGGGAAAGAGCCCAGACCATCAGCTAAGGTCCCAAAGTGTAAGTTAAGTGGTAAAGGATGTGGGATTTCTAAGACAACTAGGATGTTGGCTTAGAAGCAGCCACTCATTTAAAGAGTGCGTAATAGCTCACTAGTCAAGAGATCCCGCGCCGAAAATGTTCGGGGCTAAAACTTACCACCGAAGCTATGGATGTACGTAGTACATGGTAGAGGAGCTTTCTGCACAGGTTGAAGCTGTACCGTAAGGAGCGGTGGACAGTGCAGAAGTGAGAATGTTGGCATGAGTAGCGAGAAATAGGTGAGAATCCTATTGGCCGAATACCTAAGGTTTCCTGAGGAAGGCTCGTCCTCTCAGGGTTAGTCGGGACCTAAGCCCAGGCTGAAGAGCGTAGGCGATGGACAATCGGTTGATATTCCGATACCGCCAAACTTCGTTTGACAAATGGGGTGACGCAGAAGGATAAGATGTGCATACTATTGGATTGTATGTCTAAGCATTTAGGCAGACTAGATAGGCAAATCCGTCTAGTTAATGCTGAGGTGTGATGGGGAGCGAATTTATTCGCGAAGTATCTGATTCCACGCTGCCAAGAAAAGCCTCTATGGAGAAGTTTGGTGCCCGTACCGCAAACCGACACAGGTAGGTGAGGAGAGAATCCTAAGGCCGACGGAAGAATTGTTGTTAAGGAACTCGGCAAATTGACCCCGTAACTTCGGGAGAAGGGGTGCCTAGCGAAAGCTAGGCCGCAGTGAATAGGCCCAGGCAACTGTTTAACAAAAACACAGGTCTCTGCTAAAGCGTAAGCTGATGTATAGGGGCTGACGCCTGCCCGGTGCTGGAAGGTTAAGGGGATCTGTTAGCGCAAGCGAAGCAGTGAACTTAAGCCCCAGTAAACGGCGGCCGTAACTATAACGGTCCTAAGGTAGCGAAATTCCTTGTCGGGTAAGTTCCGACCCGCACGAATGGCGTAATGATCTGGGCACTGTCTCAACAACAAATCCGGTGAAATTGTAGTGCAAGTGAAGATGCTTGCTACCCGCAGTTGGACGGAAAGACCCCGTAGAGCTTTACTGCAACTTAACATTGAACTTCGGTATTGTCTGTACAGGATAGGTGGGAGACTTGGAGATACCCTCGTCAGGGGGTAAGGAGTCGTCCTTGGGATACCACCCTGACAGTACTGGAGTTCTAACGAAGGGCCATGAAACTGGTCGTCGGACATTGTTAGGTGGGCAGTTTGACTGGGGCGGTCGCCTCCGAAAGTGTAACGGAGGCGCCCAAAGGTTCCCTCAGCGCGGTCGGAAATCGCGCGAAGAGTGCAAAGGCAGAAGGGAGCCTGACTGCAACACATACAGGTGGAGCAGGGACGAAAGTCGGGCTTAGTGATCCGGTGGTACCTCGTGGGAGGGCCATCGCTTAACGGATAAAAGCTACCTCGGGGATAACAGGCTGATCTCCCCCAAGAGTCCACATCGACGGGGAGGTTTGGCACCTCGATGTCGGCTCGTCGCATCCTGGAGCTGAAGTCGGTTCCAAGGGTTGGGCTGTTCGCCCATTAAAGCGGCACGCGAGCTGGGTTCAGAACGTCGTGAGACAGTTCGGTCCCTATCCGCTGCGGGCGCAGGAAATTTGAGAGGAGCTGTCCTTAGTACGAGAGGACCGGGATGGACTGACCTCTGGTGCACCAGTTGTCACGCCAGTGGCACAGCTGGGTAGCTATGTCGGGACAGGATAAACACTGAAAGCATCTAAGTGTGAAGCCTACCTCAAGATAAGATTTCCCATGACTTTAAGTCAGTAAGACTCCTTGAAGAACACAAGGTTGATAGGTGAGAGGTGGAAGCATGGTAACATGTGTAGCTGACTCATACTAATAAGTCGAGGACTTGACCAAATAAATTCATTGTGCAATTTTGAGAGAACATCTGGTGGCAATGGCGTTAAGGGTTAAATGTCTAAATGACATTTAACGGGTAATTTAGTAAATCTGTGATTTACGTTAAGAATTACCCCGGTTGCCTAAGTATCATTCTCTTAAGAAGTTTCATAAAATTTAAAAGTAACAACTATAATCTGGTGACGATAGCATAAAGGTAACACTCCTTCCCATACCGAACAGGCAAGTTAAGCTTTATAGCGCTGATGGTACTGCAGGGGAAGCCCTGTGGGAGAGTAAGACGTCGCCAGGTAATATATATGATGCGGGAATAGCTCAGCTGATAGAGCGCCACCTTGCCAAGGTGGAGGTCGCGGGTTTGAGCCCCGTTTCCCGCTCCATAAGTAAAAACACCTATAGGTGTTTTTTTATTTTTTGCCATATCTTCAAAATTCAAAGCTTAAATATAAATTCAGATTAATATATTTATTATTGCAGAAATATTTTTATTATGATAATATATTAGGTAGTTGTAAATTAAGATATGATAAATTTAATATATTTATAGATTTAGGTTCTAATGTGGATTAATAGGAAAAGTGGTGAGAAACCACTACAGCCCCCGCTACTGTAATAGAGGATGAAACTCGAATATGCCACTGTAACGTTAAAGTTATGGGAAGGCCGAGGAGTAAGTTGATTCTTAAGTCAGGAGACCTACCTAGATTTTATAAGTAACCTTCGGAGGGAAGTGTAATACTTAATGTAAGTATTTATTTCTTTATTTTATAGAAATACTATTCTTACTTTAACAAATTTGGACTTTTATCCTCAACCATTTTGAAGGTTTGAGGATTTTTTATTTCTAAATATTTGGAAGGAGAAGGATAAGATTGCTTTTAATAGATAAGTATTCCTATACAAACAGGTTAAAAGATTTTAATCCAATGATAAAGTTCACATGTTGTATTTTTATATTAATTTTCGGTTTAATTAATAAGAACTTATATTTATTTGGGGCACTTATATTATTATTAGGTTTATTTACTATGTATGTGGTTAGAATATCTTTAGCACAGTATTTAAGGTTTTTAACTGTTCCATTAGCATTTCTTATAGTTAGTATAATTACTCTTATCTTTTCGGCAGGCACAAACAAAGACTTATTTATTGCTTCTATAAAAATTAGTAATTCTTACTATATTGGACTTACCAGAGTAGGGATAAATAATGGTGTACTTTTATTTTTTAGGGCCATATGTAGTATATCAGCTACATATTTATTAGCACTTACCATACCAATGAATCAATTAATAGCTGTATTTAAATGTTTAAGGTTGCCTAAAACTTTTATAGAAATGACTATATTAATTTATCGATTTATATTTATATTTTTAGAAGAGTGTAAGGAGATGTATGTTGCTCAGGATTTAAGATTTGGATATATAAATCTCAAAACATCCTATAATTCTACAGCTTTAATTATAAAGTTATTATTTTTTAGAGTTATGAATAGGTATGAGGAATTAAATATATCCCTAGAGACCAAACTTTATAATGGAGAATTTTATATATAGTAGATGTTCAATTCAAATGTGTAGGTGATATTATGATAAGATTAGATAAAGTGAGATATGTGTATGAAGATAATACAGTAGCTCTAAAAGATGTATCCATGGACTTAGAAAATGGTAATATAATAGGCATAATAGGCTCTAATGGTGCTGGAAAATCAACATTATTTTTAAATATGGTAGGAATCTTAAAGCCTAAGGAAGGTACAGTGTATTTTAAAGGTGAGAAGATTAAATATAAGAAGTCTTTTTTATATGAGTTTAGAAAAGAGGTTGGTGTTGTATTTCAAGACCCTGATAAACAAATATTTTATTCTTCTGTTTACGATGATGTAGCTTTTGCCCTAAGAAATTTAGGTATGAATGAAGAGGTTGTAAAAGAAAAAGTGGAAGTAGCATTAAAGGAAGCAGGAGCTATGGAATTTAAGGATAAACCTGTTCATTTTTTAAGTCATGGGCAAAAAAAGAGAGTGGCTATGGCTGGAATTTTAGCTATGGATTGCAAGGTTATTTTATTTGATGAGCCTACTGCAGGGCTAGATCCCGAAATGACCAAATCCGTAAAAGAACTTATTTCTTCTCTTAGTAAAAAGGGTAAGAAAATTGTAATAACTAGTCATAACATGGATTTGATTTATGAATGTTGTGATTACATATATGTTTTAAACAAGGGAGAAGTTATTGGAGAAGGGGAAGTACTAGATGTATTTAAAAGAGGAGAACTTTTAAAGAAGGCCAATCTAGATGAACCTTGGCTTTTAAAAGTTCACAAACATATGAATCTACCTCTATTCCAAAGCGAGGATAAACTTTATGAATATTGGAGGAATAATTATGAGGATAGCAGTAATAGGAGTCAATCATAATAATACTCCTATTGAGATAAGAGAAAAGGTAGCTTTTTCAGAAACTAAAAAAATAGAGGCTATAAATTGTCTTCTTGATATGGAAATGGAAGAGGTTATCATATTATCAACTTGTAATAGAAGTGAAATATATATTGTATCTAAAGATATTAATACAAGTATAGAGAATGTAAAGCAGTTTTATTGTGAGTATTTTAAAATAAATTTAATTAAGGACTATTTTTTTGTAAAAAGAGACAAAGAGGCAGTAAGGCACATATATAATGTAGCTTCAGGGCTTGATTCTATAGTTTTAGGAGAAGATCAAATTTTAGGGCAAGTTAAAGATGCACTACAATCTTCTATGGAAATAGGGAGTAGTAAAAAAATCTTAAATAAATTATTTAGAGAGGCAATAACTGCCTCAAAGGAAATAAAAAGTAGTTTAGGAATTTCAGATATACCACTATCTACAAGTTATATAGCTATAAAAAATCTAAAAGAAAAATTAGGTACATTAAAAGATAAAAAAGTGCTTTTAATTGGTGCAGGGAAAATGACTCTCCTTGCTTTAAAATATTTTGAAGAAGAAAAAGTAGAGACAGTTTATATGACTAATAGGACTGTTATAAAACTTCAAGATATATGCAAAGATTGCAAAGAATTAAAAATGAAAACCTTAGATTTTAAAGATAGATATAAAGTTATGGATAAGGTTGATATTATATTTACAGCAACTTCGGCAAGTCATACTATAATTAAGAAAGAATTTATCCCAAAACTAAATAAGGAATTATATATAATAGATCTAGCTTTACCAAGGGATGTAGAAAAAGAAGTAAATGACTTGGAATTTGTCACAATATATGATATAGATGATTTAAAAAGACTATCTGATGAGAATTTAAAGAAAAGGGAAGAACTTTGTAACAAAGGAAAGGTTATAATAGAAGAAAGTATAGAAGAGTTTTACAAATGGATGGATGGAATAAAGTTTGATCCTGTAATAAAATCTTTAAATGATAGGTGTAGAGAAATAGAAGATGACACCTTAGAATATATAGATAGAAAATTAGACTTGGATTGTAGGGAAAAGAAAATTATAGAGAAAATGATTAAGTCTTCTTTAAAAAGGTTAATAAGAGAACCAATAAATAACTTAAAAGAACTAAATAAAGAAGAAAGAGTAAATGAATATATAGAAGTTATAAATCAATTGTTTAATTTTAATTAGACAGAAGTTATGTGGCATAGGAGGATCTCCAGTGTATTATCCATTAATGATAGATATGAAACAAAAGGAAGTTTATATTGTAGGTGGAGGAAAGGTGGCTATAAGAAAGGCTAAAAAATTTCTTGAATATGAGGCTAAGGTTACTGTAATAAGTGAGCAATTCATAGAAGAATTTTATGAGCTTAAAGAATTGTGGCATAAAAACCTTATTTTAATAAGGGAACAGTATAAAAAAGAACATATTAAAGATGCTTTTTTAGTAATAGGTGCTACAAATTTAGAGGAAGTAAATAAAAAAATTGCTCTAGACTGCAAAGAGAACAATATTATTTGCAACATTGTAGATAACATAGAATTATCAGATTTTATAGTTCCTTCTACCATAAAGAGGGGTGATTTAGAAATTGCTATTTCAACTTTAGGAAATAGTCCATCTCTTTGTGCTAAGATAAGAAAAGAACTAGAAGAAAAGTTTGATAAGTCCTTTGAGGAGTATGTAGAATTATTAGGATATGGCAGGAAAATAGTATTAGAAAAATATACAGATGAAAAAGAGAAAAAAGAGATTTTAAATTCTATGGTTCACATGGGAAAAGAAGAGCTACAGGACTATATAAAATCTTTAAAACTTTAATATTGAGGTGAATTTTATATGAAAATTATAGTTGGTTCAAGAGGCAGTAAGCTTGCATTAACTCAAACAAAGTGGGTAATAAGTAGATTAAAAGAGAATCATCCAGAAATAGATTTTGAACTTAAAATTATAAAAACTAAAGGTGATAAGATACAAAATATATCCTTGGACAAAATAGGAGATAAAGGATTATTTGTTAAGGAAATAGAGGAAGAACTATTAAATGAAGATATACATATGGCAATCCACAGTATGAAAGATATGCCATCTATACTACCTGAGGGACTTAAATTTTCTTATATTCCAAAGAGAGAAGATTATAGAGATGTAGTAGTCTTAAAGGAAGGTTATAATTCTTTAGAGGAATTACCATCAGGAGCAAAAATAGGTTCTGGAAGTAAGAGAAGAAAATATCAACTTTTAAAATATAGGGAAGACCTAGATATAGTTCCAATCAGAGGAAATGTGGATACTAGAATTAAAAAAATTGAAACAGAGAATCTTCATGGAGTAATTTTAGCAGCAGCGGGTATAAATAGATTAGATATAGAAAAAGAATTAAAATATAAGGTTGTTCCTATTTCTACAGATATCATATTACCAGCACCAGCACAAGGAGCTCTTGCTATAGAGATTAGAAAAGATAGAAATGATATTGAAGAAGTATTAAAGTGCTTATCACATAGGGAAACAGAAATTACAGTAGCAGCAGAAAGAGCATTTTTACATGGCATAGATGGAAGTTGCCATATTCCAGTTGGAGCTATAGGAACGATTCAAGGCGATGAATTAGAACTTATAGGTCTATTAGGCGATGAAGAAGGAAATAAAATAGTTAAAAAGACTGTAAAAGGAACTTTAGATAACCCTAGAGAATTAGGTTATGAACTTGCTAAAATTGTTCTAAAGGAGATGGCATAAGATGAAAGGTAAAGTTTTTTTAGTTGGAGCAGGACCTGGAGATTATAAATTACTTACACTTAAAGGATTAGAATGTGTAAAAAATGCAGATGTCATTGTTTACGATAGATTAGCTAATGATAAAATTTTAAAATGGGCAAGGGAAGATTGTGAGTTTATTTATGTTGGTAAGAAGTCAAAATATCATACAAAAACTCAAGATGAGATAAATGAAATTATAGCAGAAGAAGCTTTAAGTGGAAAAGTTGTAACAAGACTAAAAGGGGGAGATCCTTATGTCTTTGGAAGAGGTGGAGAAGAAGGAGAGTTTTTACTTCAAAAAGGAGTAGATTTTGAGGTAGTTCCAGGAATAACTTCAGCTATAGGTGGGCTATGTTATGCTGGTATCCCAATAACTCACAGGGATTTTGCATCTTCATTTCATGTCATAACTGGACATTTAAAGGAAGAAGAAAAGGAATTAAACTGGAATGCATTAGCTAAGTTAGAGGGAACTTTAGTATTCTTGATGGGCATAGCTAACTTACAAAGCATATGCAGTAATCTTATAAAAGAAGGTAAAGATAGTAAAACTCCTGTTGCTATTGTAAATTGGGCAGCAAGGCCTTACCAAAAGGTGGTTTCAGGAACTTTAGAGGATATATATGATATAGCTATGGAAGCTAATATTCAGCCACCTAGCTTAATCGTAGTTGGAGGGGTAGTAAGCTTAAGAGATAAGTTAAACTTCTATGAGCAAAAACCTCTTTTTGGGAAAAACATTATAGTAACTAGGGCAAGAACTCAAAGTAGCAGGCTTTTAGATATTATAAATGATCTTGGAGGAAATGCAATAGAGGTACCTGCAATTAAAATAAAAGAAGTTGAAAATAATGGATTAGATAAAGCTATAGAAAATATAAAGGATTATACCACTTTAGTTTTTACTAGTGAAAATGCAGTAGATATATTCTTTAATAAACTATTTAGCTTAAATAAAGATATAAGAAGCCTTTCAAATTTAAAAATAGCTTGTATAGGCAATGCAACTGCAAAGGCTGTAAAAGAAAAAGGAATTATTGCAGATTTTGTACCTGAAAAGTTTGTAGCTGAAAGTTTATTAGAATTATTGAAAGAAAATCTTACAAAGGAAGATAAGGTTTTAATACCAAGAGCTAAGGAAGCTAGGGAACTTTTAGTAGATGGATTAAAAGAAATATGCTTTGTAGATGAAGTTAAAATCTACGAAACTTTAAAAGAAGATAGTAATAAAGAAGATATTTTTGATATATTAAAAAAAGACAATGAACTATTCATAACCTTCACTAGTTCTTCTACAGTTAAAAACTTTGTAGAGATCATAGGAAAAGAAAACTTAGCCTTATTAAAAGGTAAAGCAAAATTAGTTTCAATAGGACCAGTAACTTCAAAAACCATAGAAGGTTTTGGATTAACAGTATATAAAGAAGCAAAAGAATATACTATAGATGGTGTGGTAGAGGCTATAATCCAAGAATAGATGAAAGTGTGAAAAAAGAGTACTATGTCTCTGGATAAGGAGTTCTAAGCTTTATGTGTAGAAAAAACTCTCTATGAAGCTAAGAACTCTGCTTATAATATGATTGCATGAAGGTCATATATTATAAAAATAGAAATTGATAAGATAAAGTAATAAGGACTATAATAAGAGCAGAGGTTGTAATTCTTAAGGGAGGGGAATAGAAATGACAATAAAGAGAACTAGAAGACTTAGAGTAAATGAAAATATAAGAAATATGGTACGAGAGACAAAACTTCATGTGGAGGATTTAATCTATCCTTTATTTATAGAAGAAGGTGAAAATATAAAGGAAGAAATATCTTCAATGAAAGGTGTTTATCGTTTTTCAGTAGATAGAATAAATGAAGAGATAAAAGAATTATTAGATTTAGGAATAAAATATGTTATATTATTTGGAATACCAAAGGAAAAAGATCCTTATGGTAGTGATGCATATTGTTCCTGTGGTATAGTTCAAAAGGCTGTAAAAGAAATAAAAGAAAAATATCCTGAAATGTATGTTATAACTGACATATGTATGTGCGAATATACATCCCATGGTCACTGTGGTATCTTAACAAAAGAAGGATATGTAAATAACGATGAAACCTTAAAATACTTAGGTAAAATAGCTGTAAGCCATGCAGAAGCAGGTGCAGATATGGTGGCTCCTTCTGATATGATGGATGGAAGAGTAGCTTATATAAGAAATGCATTAGATGAGGCTGGATTTGTTAATCTTCCTATTATGGCATATAGTGCAAAATATGCTTCAGCCTTCTATGGACCATTTAGGGATGCTGCAGATTCAGCACCTTCTTTTGGAGATAGAAAATCATACCAAATGGATCCTGCTAATATTATGGAGGGTCTAAGAGAAGTAGAAATAGACATAGAAGAAGGGGCAGACATAGTAATGGTTAAGCCTGCACTATCTTATTTAGATGTTATAAGAGAAGTTAAAAATAATTTTAATATGCCAGTAGCTGCTTATAATGTAAGCGGAGAATATTCTATGCTAAAATTAGCAGTAGAAAAAGGATTATTAAATGAATCTGCTATAATGGAATCACTTTTATCCATAAAAAGAGCTGGTGCAGATATTATAATAACTTACTTTGCAAAAGAAGTAGCTAAAAAGCTAAAATAGGGGGTATGTTAAGTGAAAGGTTTAGAAACTAAAAGATCGGAAGAATTATTTGAAGAGGCTAAAAAATATATTCCAGGTGGAGTAAATAGCCCTGTTAGAGCATTCAAATCTGTAGGATTAAATCCTATTTTTGTAGATAGAGCTAAAGGAGCTAGAATTTATGATGTAGATGGTAATGAATATATAGACTACATATGTTCATGGGGACCACTAATACTAGGACATAGCAATGAAGAGTTAATAAAAGGTTTTGAAGATATAGTTAGTAGAGGAACAAGTTATGGAGTTCCAACAGAAATAGAAGTTAAAATGGCTAAGTTTATAGTAGAAGCATATTCATCTATAGATATGGTTAGAATGGTTAACTCAGGAACTGAAGCTACTATGAGTGCATTAAGAGTAGCTAGAGGATATACAAAGAGAAATAAAATAGTTAAATTTGAAGGATGCTATCATGGACATTCAGATGCACTACTTGTAAAATCGGGTTCTGGAACTATAACTTTTGGAGTGCCTACAAGTCCAGGTGTTCCAGCAGATACAGTGAAAGATACATTAGTATGTACATACAATGATATTGAATCTGTAGAGAAGATATTTAAAGAGCAAGGTGAAGATATAGCAGCTGTTATAGTTGAACCTGTAGGTGGAAACATGGGAGTTGTACCAGCTACTAAAGAATTCTTACAATATTTAAGAGATATAACTAAGAAATACGGTTCTGTATTAATTTTTGATGAAGTTATTACAGGCTTTAGAGTAGCTTTTGGTGGAGCACAAGAGGTTTATGGAATAGAACCAGATATGACTTGTTTTGGAAAAATCATAGGAGCAGGACTTCCAGTTGGAGCTTATGGTGGTAAGAAGGAAATAATGGAGATGGTATCACCAGTAGGACCAGTTTATCAAGCAGGTACACTTTCAGGAAATCCACTTGCTATGTTTATGGGATATAGAAACTTAAACATATTAAAAGAAAGACCTGAAATATATGAAAATCTAGAGAACATGGCTATTAAATTTGAAGAGGGCATGAATAAAATTATAGATGAATTAGGTGTAGATGTTACTGTAATAAGATTTAAAGCTATGTTATGTACATTCTTTGCTAAGGGTGAATTTAAAAACTATAATGATGTAACAAAATGTGATACTGAAAAATATGCGATTTTCTTTAGAGAGATGTTAAAAAATGGTGTGTTATTCCCACCAGCTCAATTTGAGGGGTTATTCCTTTCAGCAGCTCATAAAGAAGAAGATATAAATAAAACTTTAGAAGTATTTAAAAAGGCTTTAAAAGTAGCTTTTAATAAATAAAAACTAAGTATAACACCGTCAATTTATCGGATAAATGAATTGACGGTGTTATTATTCTTTTTATAAAGAAAATATATTTTATAAAAACTCCAAAGGAGTTTTTATCTTGAACTATTAACTCTTACTTAAACTACTAACTCTTAATTCTTACTTCTTACTTATTTTCTCTTACCTCTTACTTAATATTTCTTACTTATTATATCTTATTTTAAATTATAATTTTATAACTGCGAAAGTTAAATTACTTTAATAATCCCATTTTTAGACTTAAACTTTACCAAGTGTATCAATAAAAGAAAAATGCCTAAAAAAGCATAAAAAAATTAGAAATGTGGAGTTAATTTAGTATAATGAGATATGTTCAGTTTCTATACAGATTTATATGTGATATTATATTAATTGTCGCTGCGGTAATGCAGTATAACAACTAAGAAAAAAATTTAAAAAAAGTTGTTGACAAATAAAAATCAGTTTGATATACTGATTAAGTCGCTTGAAGAGAGTGACAAAAATTAAAGAAATTGGTCTTTGAAAATTAAACAGAGTAAGATAAAAGAACTCGCATTC
>NZ_CABFVD010000005.1 GCF_902143515.1 Hathewaya massiliensis | reverse complement strand
TACTATGTTTTAAGCTTTTTTTCTAGTTATTTTGGACTTTTTCGCATTCTTGTAGCATCCATTCAATGTAAATCCCATATCCAGTGTTTGGTTTGTTTACTAAAACATGCGTAACTGCTCCTACTATTTTATTGTTTTGTATTATAGGACTTCCACTCATCCCTTGAACTATGCCTCCAGTTTTTTCAAGTAACCTCTCATCTGTTATTTTTATTAACATACTTTTAGAATTCTGCTCATTTTGGGGCAGAAGTTTTTGTATTTCTATATCGTATAATTTAGGTGTAGAACCTTCTATAGTAGTATAAATTTGTGCCTTCCCTTCTTTTATATCTTCTCTAGTTCCAATTTCTATAGGATGTTTAAATTGACCTCTTGATAAATGTTTATCCTTTTCGTAAGTTCCAAATATTCCACAGATAGTATTTTTTTCAACAGTTCCTAATATGGATTTCTCATTAGAAAAAATTCCTTTTAATTCACCTGGATTACCTTCTACTCCTTTTTTAACTGACACTATCTCTGATTTAACTATTTCTCCTTTTGAGATGCTCATTATACTACCTGTATCGACATCTGCAATTCCATGACCTAATGCTCCATACATACCTGTGCTTTCATCATAAAAGGTTAATGTTCCTATACCTGAAGTTGAATCTCTTACCCAAAGTCCTATTTTATATTTATCATCTTCATTACTTTTAATTGGATTTACTTTTTTATTTATTTTTTTCCCTTTATGCTCTATTTCTATTAATACTTCCTCTCCTTTTAAATTGTTTATGATATAACTAAGTTCTTCTCCACTATTAATTTCTACACCTTTTATCTTTAAAATAGTATCTCCTACAGTAATTCCTGCTTTTGTAGCTGGACTAGTTTTTAACCCATCTTTAGTATCTATATCCGATAGACCAACAACTAAAACTCCTTTTGTATTTATTTGTATTCCTAAAGGTTCTCCACCGACATATACTTTTTTATTGTTCATTACTTTAGCATTAACTGATTTACTATTAAAACTTTGAGGTATCTTTTTCTCTGATTTATTAACTAAACAAATGTTAAAAAGTATTGTAATTATTATTATTAATCTAAGAAAAGTTCTACTTCTATTACTATAATTATTCAACTTTTTATACCTCCATTTCTATTCGTTTAGTTTTAAATTTCCCCATATACTTATTCATTATTCTATAGTTTATCTTCAATTTAAGTTAAAAAATATTTCAAAATTATATTTTAATTTATCTATTGAAATTTAAACTAAAAAAACTATGTTTACACTTTAAAAGCATAAACATAGTTTTTTATATTAAGATATTTCTTTTTTGTCTTCTCTTGCAATTTTTAAAATTTCTTCTGCATGCTCTAAAGAAAGTTCTGTAGTTTTAAGTCCTCCTAACATTTTAGCTATAAATTCTATCTTTTCTTTTTCTGTAGCTAATTTAATTTTACTAAAGGTCTTATTTCCTATAACTTCTTTTGAAACAAGATAACAATTATCAGACATTGCCGCAATTTGTGGATGATGAGTAATGCAAAAAACTTGTTTTGTTTTTGAAATTAAAAACATTTTGTGCCCAACTCTTTGTGCTATTCTTCCACTTATTCCTGTATCTATTTCATCAAAAACTACAGCATCTATATTATCTTTATTTATGAATACACTCTTTAAGGAAAGCATTATTCTAGATAATTCTCCACCAGATGCAATCTCATTAATTGGATTTAAAGGTTCACCTGGATTTGTAGAAATTAAAAATTCAATTAAATCCTTACCATTTTCATTATAATTTTTATCTTCTTCTATGGAAACTTTAAATTTAACCTTATCAAGCCCAACATAGTTAAATTCTACTTTAATTGCATCTTCCAATTCTTTTGAAATCTGTTCTCTTATATTATGTAATTTCTTACTTATTAATTCTAATTCATTATATAAAGTTTCTTTTTCTTTTAATAACTGATTTATAGAATCTTCTCTACTTTTTAGAGAGTTAAATTCAATTTCAATTTTTTCTTTATATTTTAAAATATCCTCTACTGTATTACCATATTTTTTCTTTAAGCCTTCTATAAAATATAATCTTTCATTTATGTAATCTAACTCATCCTTATCAAAATTTGTTCTTCCTTGTATACTAGTAATTTCATGAACATTTTGTTCTATAATATAGTATATTTCCTCAAAGGAATCAGCAATCTTTTTAATATCCTTTTGATGTTCTTCTATATTTCTTAAGTTTCTAATAACATAGTTTATACTATCATATACTGCTCTGTATTGTTCTGTACTATTATATAACATGTTATAACATAAATTTAAATTATTTTGAATTTTTTCTGAATTACTTAATAAACTATGTCTCTCTAATAATTGGTCGTCTTCTCCAAATTTTAAATCTGCTTTAGTAATATCTTCTAATTGAAACTTTAAAAATTCAGCTTTTCTAAGATCTTCTTGTTCTCTAGCTTCTAATATTTGTAAGTCTTTTTCTATTTCTTTTACTTTATTATATTTAATCTTATATTCTTTTAGAGTTTCTTCAATTTGATTATATCCATAATAATCAATATATTGTATATGTTTATTTGTGCTTAGAAGACTCTGATTTTCATGTTGTCCATGAATATCCATCAAGCTTTTACTAATTTCTTTTAATTTGCTTATTATAACCGATTTACCGTTTACTTTAGCAATAGATTTTCCCTGTTTATGTGTTTCTCTACTTATGATAACAATATCTTCAAATTCTATATCTAATTCCTTTAAAATTCTTTTTGTATCGTAATTTTCTATAGTAAATATGGCCTCAACAAAAGTCTTTGTTTCCCCCGTTCTAATAAAATTTTTATTAAACTTTTCTCCTAAGACAAAGTTAATAGCATCTATTATTATACTTTTACCAGAGCCAGTTTCTCCAAGTAGTACATTGAAGCCTTTATCAAATCTTATGTTCAATTTTTCCATTAATGCAAAATTTTCAATATTTAATTCAAGGAGCATTTTATCCCACTCTTTCTTAAGCTAAAATTACTATTAATGATTAATTATTTTAAATAAAGATTGTAGTACTTCTTCAGCCTTTATCTCCTGCCTAAACAAAATGAAAATAGTATTATCCCCTGCTATAGTTCCTGCAATTCCTTCAAATTCAAGGGTATCTATAGCTTCTGCTGCTCCAGATGCAGCACCAGATATAGTTTTAATTACAAGAATTTTATCTACTTTCTCAACATTAATAAGGGTGTTTTCCAAAATCCTCATCATTCTGTCTGATTCTAAATTTTCTTTTCTAGTTATAGCTGAGTATTTATATCTTTTATTATCTGATAGAACTTTTGTAAGTCTTAAATCTTTAATATCTCTTGATAAGGTTGATTGCTTTACAGCTATGCCTCTCTTTTCAAGCTCTTCTGCCAAATCCTCTTGTGTTTCAATATCTGTAGAATTAATTATTTCTAATATTAAAGACTGTCTTTTACTTTTCATTAAACCACCTTCTATCATAATATTTTGTTTATTTTTTATTTGTTTATTATTTTATTTCTTAGAACGCTAAAATAATCATAATTTTTAGTTCTAATTAATTTACACTCCTGCTGTGCAGATTTAACTGTTATATAATCATAATCGCTCATTGATTTAGAGCTTTGTCCGTCTATAGTTAAAAATATTTTATCAGATGAAAGTTCTGGCTTTATTTGTATTTCAGAATTAGAATCTATAACAAGTGTTCTCATCCCTAGTATATGAGGGCATATCGGAGTTATAGATATAACTTTTAAAGTAGGATAAATTATAGGTCCACCTGCAGACATAGAATAGGCTGTTGAACCTGTTGGTGTAGATATTATTATGCCATCAGCCTTAAATGATGTAAAAAGAAATCCATCTATATAAATATTAAATTTAACTATCCTAGATAAAGTTCCCTTTGATATTACTATATCATTTAATGCTCTAAACTTTGTATTCTCATCTTTATTAATCTTACAATCTAAAAGCAATCTATTCTCTATAGTATAGTTACCATTTAAAATATCTTTAAACTCTTCTTCAAAATTATTTAATTCTGAACTAGTTAAAAATCCTAAATTTCCAATATTAACTCCTAATATTGGAATAGGATGGCCTTCAATTAATCTAACTGTGTTTAAAATAGTTCCATCTCCACCTAGACTTATAATCATATCTAGATCTTTTAGAACTTCATGGTTTAATTCAATCTCATCTAAAACAGTTATGATGCTATTATCTATTTCTTTTAAAATTATATCTTTTATTAAATTTAAAATTTCTGTGCTTTTATCCTTCGTTCTATTAATATTTATTCCTATCCTTTTCATAGGTTTCCTCCTACTTTAAAGTGTTGAATGCATAGCTTATAGTCTTCTCAATGTCATCTATGAAAATTTTATCACTTTTATTTAAATCCATACTCATATAAATTAAATACTCTATATTACCATTGGGACCTGTTATTGGGGAGTAGTCAAAGCCTAATATTTTGAGATTTAAAGATTGAAAATAATAAACTAAATCTAAAACCACTTGTTTATGTATATTTTTATCCTTAACTACTCCTTTTTTATTTAAAAACTTTTTCCCAGCTTCAAATTGAGGTTTTATAAGGGCTATAATTTCCCCATGTTCTCCTAAAATCTCTAATACATTTTTCATTATTTTTTTTAATGATATAAAAGAAACGTCAATAGATACAAACTCTATCTCTTCTCCAAAATAATTTTCTTTTAATTCTTTAACATTTGTTTCTTCATATGATACTACCTTTTCATCTTGTCTTAAACTTTCATGTAATTGATCTCTTCCTACATCCACGGCAAAGACCTTACTTGCGCCATTTAATAACATGCAATGGGTGAAACCACCAGTAGATGCTCCTATATCAGCTGTTACTTTATGCCTTAAATCTATATTAAACTTAGATATAGCTTTTTCTAATTTTAGTCCACCCCTACTTACATATTTTAAATGCTCTCCTTTGAACTGTATATCACTTTCGGGTGAAATCTTTCTACCACACTTTTTTTCAACATTGCCATCTACATATATTCTTCCTTCTAATATATTTTCCCTTGCTCTTTCTCTTGATTTAAATATGCCTTTTTCTATTAGTAAAATGTCTAATCTTTGTTTATTATCTTCCATGTGAATTCACCTATTTATTATATTCTTCATAAATTCTTTTTGTTATACTCTCTGCATCTAACCCATATAGTTCATATAACAAATTAGCATCTCCATGTGGTATAAATTCATCTTTAAATCCAAGATTAATTACCCTACCCTTGTAACACTTTTCACCTAGGTAGTTATTTATAGCAACACCTAAACCTCCATGTATAACATTATCCTCCATGGTGAAAATCAATTTAAATCTTTTTAACATAGAATCTAACATAATTTTATCTATTGGTTTTATAAAGGCTGCATTAATAACCTCGGATTTTATCCCCATAGATTCTAACTTTTCTCTAACAATTACTGCATGCTCAACCATTTTACCCGTAGCTATTATACCAACATTTCCATAACCACATACACTCTCCCAAACTCCCTTTTCATAAGTTTTTAAAGGAGAAAATTTAACGTTTTTACTATCCCCACCTCTTGGATATCTTATGGCAACAGGTCCATTATTTTGTGAAATAGCCCAACTTAACATATATTTTAGTTCTGATGTGCATTTAGGACTCATTATAGTCATATTAGGTATTAAAGATAAATATGAAATATCAAAGACACCCTGATGGGTTTCTCCATCTTGCCCTACTATACCAGATCTATCTATAGCAAAAATCACTGGTAAGTTTTGAATACATACATCATGGACTACTTGATCAAAAGCCCTTTGTAAGAATGTAGAATAAACTGCAAATACGGGCTTTAAACCGTTAGAAGCCATACCTGCGGCTAAAGTTACAGCATGTTGTTCTGCAATACCAACATCAAAGAATCTATCTTTATATAATTTACTAAAGTCACAGAGTCCAGTACCATCTGGCATAGCTGCTGTAATAGCAACAAGTTCTTTATTAGTCTTTGCAAGCTCAATCATAGCATCTCCAAAAGCCTTAGAATAAGATATAGCACTTGAAGATCCAGTTTTTCCATTAGAATAGTTAAATGGTCCTATACCATGAAACTTATTAGGATTTTGTTCTGCATATTTATATCCCTTACCTTTTTTTGTGATTACATGGATTATAACCGGTTCATCCATTTGCTTTGCCTGGGACAATACATGTGTAAGATCTTTTATGTTATGTCCATCTATAGGCCCAAAATACTTAATACCTATCTCTTCAAAAAACATTCCTGGAACAACTATTTGTTTTACTCCATCTTTTATTTTTTGAATTGATGATGCCATGTCCTTTCCTACCGCAGGAATTTTTCTTAAAGTTGCATTTACATCACTTTTAATTTTATTATAAGTAGGGTTAGTTCTTAACTTACTTAAATAAGTAGACATACCGCCTACATTTTCTGCAATAGACATTTGATTATCATTTAAAATTATAATCATTTTAGTTTTACTATAACCAAGATCATTTAAAGCTTCAAGTGCCATTCCTCCAGTTAATGCACCATCTCCTATTACAGAAACAACATCATATTTTTCACCCTTTAAATCTCTAGCTCTTGCAATACCAAGTCCAGCTGAGATCGATGTTGAACTATGACCAGTTTCAAAATAATCATATTCACTTTCATTTCTTTTAGGAAACCCACTAATTCCCCCATACTCCCTTAAGTTATCAAATTTATCCTTTCTTCCAGTTAAAATTTTATGAATATAAGATTGATGTCCTACATCCCATATAATTTTATCTTCTTTAAAATTAAAGACTTTGTAAAGACTTAGTGTTAACTCTACAACTCCTAAATTTGATGCAAGGTGCCCCCCAGTTTTAGATACTTTATCTATTAAAAATTCCCTAATCTCTTGTGAAAAAAGTTCTAAATCTTTCATAGACATATTATTTATTTCATCTATATTTGAATAATTATTTAATTTATTAGTCATTTTCATCTTTCCTTTTTTAAAAATTGGATATACTGTGCTAAATTAGAAATAAAACAAAAGCTACTAACAATAATTAATTGTTTAGTAGCGAATTAGATACTGAGATATTATACTACTTTATTCGTAATTATATCATAAAAATTATTTTTGTTCAAAAGTAGAAATATATTTTAATAATATACTTATAATGATATAGTAACTTATAATAATTTAGTTATTTTAAACATCTCTTTTTAATAAAAATTCTGTAAGGTTTTTAAGATCTTTAGTATCTCTATCCAATCTATCTAAAACAGAAAAACATTCTTCTGTAATTTCTCTTGCTAATGATTTACACTTACGCATACCGTAAATACTTATAAAATTAGTCTTATGTCTAGTAATATCCATATTAATATTTTTTCCTAGCTTTTCTGTGTCTCCTTCAACATCTAATATATCATCAATTATTTGAAAAACCAGGCCTAACTTCTCTCCATAGATATTTAAAAGCTCTAGATCATTTTTACTTGCACCACCCAAAATAGCACCTACTAATACAGATGCTTTTATTAGCTCTCCTGTTTTTTTTCTATGCATATAATATAGTTCTTCTTTTTCAATTTCTCTATTTTCACTTAAAATATCTACCACCTGGCCACCAATCATACCTTCTACTGAAGAAGCTTCTGAAATTATCCTAATTACTTGTAATTTTAAACCTTCTTCTATATTACAAGATAGCATAAGATTAAAAGCTTCATTCAGTAGTCCATCTCCTGCAAGTACAGCTATAGCTTCATTGTACTTTTTATGATTTGTAGGTTTTCCTCTTCTAAGATCATCATTGTCCATACAAGGCAAATCATCATGTACTAGGGAATACGTATGTATCATCTCTATGGATGCTGCCATAGGGATGATATTTTCGTAGTCATCTTTATAAAGTCCATATGTAAGTAGAGCTAACACTGGTCTTATTCTCTTTCCACCTACATTCAAGCTATAAGCCATAGACTCATATATTAATTTATTATAGGATCCTTTATCTTCAAAATGTCTCTGTAAAAAATCATCAATTTTCTTCTTTAAAAACTCGTAACTCATTAGATTACCTCTTTAAATTTTATTCTTGTAGAAAGTTCTCCTCAACACCATCTTTTAATATGCTTACTTTACCTTCCATCTCATTTAAAGTCTTAAATAAGTTTTGAGATAATTTTATTCCCTCTTCATAACTCTTTATTCTATCCTCAAGATTTAAATCTTCATTTTCCATTTTTAAAACTATATTCTCAAGGTTTTTAAGCATGGTTTCATAAGACTGTTTTTTTGTAGCCATTTATTCTTCCACCACCTGTATTTTAAGTTTAACATTGCCATCCCTTAAAGTTACAAGAATTTCACTTTGACTTTTAAGGTCTTGTATAGTATTAATTACATTCCCACTTTCATTTTGTAAAATTGAATATCCCTTATTTAAAACTCCAAAAGGATTGTGTGCATTTAAAAGAGCTTGGTTTTTAATCACTTTTTCTTTTTGAAGTTTTAAGGTGATATCAATATTATTATTAATTTTATGAAGTAGGGAATCAACATAGTCATACTGGTTTACTATATAAGATTTAGGACTCTGTAATTTTAGCTTATGTAATATTAAACTTATTTTTTCTCTTTCTTCACGTAAATTACTTAAAACATTTCTATTTAATATTTCACTAAAATTCTCAATCCTATCCCTTAAATCCAAATATGAAGGTACTGCAATTTCAGCTGCTGCTGAAGGTGTGGGTGCTCTCATATCACTTACGAAGTCTGCAATTGTAAAGTCTGTTTCATGCCCCACAGCAGAAATTACAGGCTTTTTAGAATTATATATTGCATATGCAAGCTCTTCATTATTAAAAGCCCATAATTCTTCAATAGAACCTCCACCACGACCTATTATTATTAAATCTACTTCATCTAAGGTATTTAGATGGTTTATACCCTTAATTAAATCCTTCGGTGCCAAGTCTCCTTGAACTAAGGAAGGATATATTAAAAGGTTTATCTTAGGATTTCTTCTTTTAGCAACATTAATAATATCCCTTACAGCTGCACCTGTTGGTGAGGTTATTACCCCTATACATTTAGGGTATAGAGGTAATTCTCTTTTATGTTCTTCTTCAAAAAATCCTTCTGATTTTAACTTTTCTTTTAAAAGATTAAACTCATAGTATAATTCTCCTACACCTTCAAGTTCAATCTCTCTTGCATATATTTGATATGTTCCTTCTTTTTCATATACAGATACTCTACCTTTTACAACTACTTTATCTCCTTCTTTAGGAATAAACTTTAATCCTTCTGCATATTCTCTAAACATAACTCCATTTAATTTAGAATTAGAGTCTTTAATTGAAAAGTATATATGACCACTGCTATGCACCTTGCAGTTAGAAAGTTCACCTTTTACGTATATATTGTTTAAAATTACATCATTATCAAAGGATTTTTTAATATAATTATTTAAGTTAGAAACAGTTAAAACTTTCATTAACATCTTCTATTTATCAAACCTTTCTGCTGCTTCCACAGTATTTTGTATTAACATCATGGTAGTTACAGAGCCTACACCACCTGGAACGGGTGTTACATATGATGCTTTATCTATAACATCATCAAAATCTACATCACCCTTCATTTTTCCATCTACATTAGAGGTTCCTACATCTATTACAATAGCCCCTTCTTTTACATAGTCTTTTGTAATAAGTCCTGGAACTCCAACACACGCTATTAGTATATCAGCTTCTTTTGTAACTTCACTTAGATTTTCCGTTTTAGAATGGCAAATAGTAACAGTAGCATTTTCCTGCAAAAATAACATGGCAGCAGGCTTTCCTACTATATTACTTCTACCTACAATTACGGTCCTCTTACCCTTAATATCTACTCCTGTAGATTTTACTATTTGAAGTGCAGATCTTGGAGTACATGGTATGAAACATTCTTCTCCTTTGAAAAGTTTTCCTATATTTATATCTGTTAGTCCATCCACATCCTTATTAGGATCTATGCAGGATGTTATTTTCCTTTGATCTAATCCTTTTGGAAGTGGTAATTGAAGAATTATACCATGAACTTCTTTATTTTCATTTAAATCATTTATTACTTTTAATAATTTTTCCTCTGTAGTATTTTCTTCTAAATGGATAAGATTATATTTAACCCCAACCTTATCGCACATTTTTTTCTGATAGTTAACATAAAAAAGGGAACCTCCATCATTACCTAGAAGCACTGCTGTTAAACAAGGAATATTTTTTCCTTCTTTTTTTCTTTTGTCTACTAAGGCTTTAAGGTTATTAGTATAAAGCTCATTTAATTCCTTTCCTTTTAAAACAATACCCATTTGAATCTCCCCTTAATCATATTTTTATAAAATTTTATAAAAAATAAACAGAGTTAACGATTTAATTATAAAAACTTAGCTAAAACTCCATTTATAAACTTATGTGCTTTATTATCAGAGTATTTCTTACCAAGTTCTACAGCTTCATTTATAGCTACCTTTTTAGGTACGTCTTCAACATAAAACATTTCATAAACACTTAGTCTAAGTATACATAAGTTAACCTTAGATATTCTATTTAGTTTCCAGTCAACTAAATTTTCTTCTATCTTTTTATCTAATTCTTCTATGTTGTTTGTAACACCCATAACTATTTTATCTATATAATTATAATCAACATTTTCTAAATCTTTTTCCTCTATTATTTCACTTAAATTCATTTTTAAATTCTCATAAGTATCTTTATTTATAATCATTTGGTATAAAATTTTCATAGCAATTTCTCTTGATATTTTTCTATTCATAATTCTATTTCCTCCTAAGTTACCTTAATAAAATCCTTAAATATAATAACATAATATTAGTATATTAACTAGAAAAATATTATGCAATACCACTTAATATGTTTATATTATACTATAAAAAAGTAAATTATGTACACATAAAGATTAATCTGCATAAACTATAACACCTCCCTATTTTTAGGAAGGTGTTATAAAAATTACTCTTCTGATACTATTTCTTCTTCTTTTTTAGGAAGTTCTACATTTTGAACAAATATATTAACCTCTTTAACTTCCAATCCTGTCATAGATTCTACTGCTTCCTTTACATTTAACTGAACTTTTCTTGCAACTTCGTGTATCTTTATACCATATTCAACTACTACAAATAAATCTATAGAAGAATTATCCTCTGCTAAGTTCACTCTTACGCCTTTTGAAAAATTCTTTTTTCCACTTAGGATTTCTGTAAAACCTCCTACAATGCCAGAGCTCATTGCTACTATTCCTTTTACTTCTGCTGCAGCTAAACCTGCTATTACTCCGACAACTTCATCAGAAATTTTAACTATTCCTTTTTCTCCATCATTATAAATATTTTCTGACATTTCTGTACCCCCTTGAGTATACTTAGGTAACTATGTTTTATGTTAATTATATCAAATGTAATTATCTTTTACAATTGATTTCAATCTTATTTTTTTACTGTGATTTCCACATCCTTTATTTTTGTACTACTTAGGACTTCATCTTTTATTAGTTTTATTTGCTCTTCACTTAGATCCTTACTTGATTTTACAAAGACTTTTACTTTATTGCCATCTATAAAGCAAATTATATCATCAAAACCTTTTCCCTTTAATTTTGATTCAAGATCTACTTCTCTCTCTGAAGTTAAAGCTAAAGTTCTATATTGTTCTGATGCCTTTTCTCTTTCCTCTTTTGGAGCATTTTCGTCATCAATTAAATTTTGTAAGTTTTGGTATGCTGTGGTTTTATTCCTATCTCTCGTTAACTTTTGTTCTACAAAGAATCCCCCATTAGAATTCTTTTCTTTTTTCATTGTAACAGCATTCTTTTCGTCTAAGGATGCATTTGCATCATAAACTGGACTATTTAACTTAATTCCAAGATAACCTGTGAATGCTATTAACACAAGTAGTCCTAATATGATTACAGATTGTTTTTTATTCATTTTTATTCCCCCCATATATTAACTTTCTAAAATATTTATATGCAATTTTTTTATACTATATGACTTAACATATACATTAAGTAAAGAAAAAAACAGATTGTTCATGATATTTTTTCATAAGGTACTGAATCTTTCATACTAGAGCAATAAGGACTCTTTAAGTATCATACTATTTTTTCATAGGGTATACCTGTACTTTAGTATCTGGCAAATTAAATAGCTTTACTACTGCCTGTACAATTCTAAGTTCTGTCACCTTATCATCGGCCCCTTCAGCTACTACGCAAACTCCTGTAATCTTAGGATTTTTCTTTTTTGTTATTAAAGGTTTTGTACTATCTCCATCATTAAAAGTAACTATGGTTTTTCCATCATTATTTTGATCAATTTTCCTTTTTCCACCGCTAGTATCTGTCTCTTCTGTTTTGCTTAAAGAATTATTTATGTTAGTAGCTGGAATATACTCCTCACCACCTTCAAAATATATTAGAGTATCTACATTTCCAACTCCATCTATAAGAGCTAAAATGTTCTTTAGTTTATCATTTAAATCATTACTATACTCTTTTAAGTCCACTTCACTTTTATAGTTTCCACCATTCTTACCTATAGGCTTATCCTTAGATAGTTTCTCAATCTCCTGAGCCTCCTCTGTTGATAACGTATTTTTGCTTTGCTTTGAAAATAAACTTCCTGCAGTAACTAAGAAAATTCCTAATAATATAAGTATCAATAAGTTTATTGGATTTTTCTTGTTTTTTTCTTTTCTTTTGTTCTCTTCTTCCTTTTCTTTATCATTAAGAATATTTTTAAATGCCTTCTTAATATTATTAATCATTTCTTCCATTGAGCACCCCTCCTATTTATCTAAGTTATAAACTAATATTTTTTCTCTTTTTATCCCAAATTCTTTTTCAATTACGTTTTTAATCATATTTATTCTTTCATCTGAGGAATCACCCCTTTGCTTTTCAACTTCCTTATCTTTACCTATGTTTACTGGTTTTATCTTGCTTATACTGCCTTCTGAAAACCCTACCCTAATTTCATTGATTTCTATTTTCCGCTGCTTTTCATTAAAATCTGCATCTATTTCTACCTTGAATTTTTCTTTTTTTAAACTTTTGTTTAAACTCTCCTTACATTCTAGGGCAAGTTTTTCTTTAAAACCTTCTACAGTTCTTTCTATGTTTTTTTTCTTATATTTATTCATATCTTTTTCATAAGCTTGTGCTTCAAAATACTTATCAGCTTTTTTACTAACTTCACTAGGATTAAATCCTTTAGTCATAATCTTTAATATAGGAGTTAACATAGCTAAAACTATTAAAAGACTCAGTACATACTTTGCATATTTTTTTATAGAATTATCTGGTAGTATCATTTCAACAGCAGTAATAAAGATCATTATGGTACACAAATTAATTATCCAACTTTTAATCATTTCCATCATTTTTAATACTCCCCTAAACTGATATAATACTGCTTCCTGTGGCTGTTATTATAGCAATCATTATGAAACACATCACAGAAACGCATATAACACTAGACATTATAAGAATTAGAGAGTCACCCGCTGATGTTATGCAATTTACAATCTTTTTATCACTTATTGGTTGAATTAAAGCACCTGTTAATTTATAAATCATAGCCATTATAAATAGCTTTACAATAGGTGTTAACATTATTAGTACTAGTATAATTAATCCTAAAGTTCCCACTGCATTTTTTATAAGCAAGGAATATCCAGCCACTGTAGATATTGCATCTGAAAGTGATTTCCCAACTACAGGTATTACAGTATCTACAGTAAATTTAGCTGTCTTTAGGGTTACTTCATCCATAGCCTTACTGGTAATACTTCTTATGGTTAAAAAAGCCACAAATACAGTCATAACTATGCCTTGAATCCATATAACTGAGTTTTTTATAAAACTGCTTAGATTGCTTATTTTGTAGTCATCAGAAATATTGTTTACAAAGTTTAGTACAAAACTCATTATTATAAGTGGAATTATTATTTTTGAAATTACTGTTACACCAATATTCAATATGGCTATTATTATAGGATCAAAAAAAGCTGCTTGAGTAATTCCACCTACACTAGCAAGAAGAGTCATAAGTACTGGTATTAGAGCATACATAAAGTTATTTATTCCCTCTATGGTAGACTTAGCTACGTCTATGCCTATATAAAAGCTTTTAGCTATTATTATTACCATAGTAGAAAGACAAGCAAAATAAGCTACAGAAGAAATACTGTTATTAGAAAAGGCATCTTCTAAGTTTTTAAGCAGAGAACATACTATACAGATTACAATCAATATGCTCATTAACTTAAATGTTGAATTTAGTTCTTTAAATAAGACTCTTTTAAAGCTTTGAACTATTTTATGCCTATCTAATTTCCCATTTCCTGCTTCCTTCATGTTTTCCACAAATTCTTTAGGTTTAATATCTTTTAAAATTTCATAATCACTCTTCATATTTAAAATATAGTCGTAAAGATTATTGACTTCTTTTACTTCATCTTCATACATCTTTTCTAATTCTTTAGTTGTTCCAATATATGAATCCTCAATATTACTATTAATATCTTCTCCATAAACTGTTATGGGTATGACTAAACTAAAAATTATAAAAGACAAAATAAATAAGTATCCCTTTTTTTTAAGTTTGTTTATCATATTTTTACCCTCTTTATAAAATTTTTATTATGGAATCTAAAACTGCCATTAATATAGGAATGCTTAGGGAGAGAATTAATATTTTCCCTGCCAGTTCTACCTTATTTCCTATACTTGAGACTCCCGCATCTTTACAAATTTCAGAGCAAAAAGAAGTTATATATGCAATACCTAAAACTTTAAATATTATGTTTAAATAATATACGTCTATGTTTGCTTTATTACTGAGTGTTTGAATAAAGTTAACTATTATGCTTATTTTAGGAAGTATTAATAAAAAAATAAGTATACCTGCAGCTAAGCTTATTTCTGTTGCTATATCATCCCTTCTATTTTTAAAAAGTAAAACTATAAATAGGGAAGTAAATCCAAAAGCTACTATTTTAAATATATCCATATTGCTTCACCCTTTAAAAAGTAAATAGTGTTTTTACAGTATTAAAAAGATGGTTTATTAAATTGATTACCATTAACAATATTATGGCAATACCAGCTAAGTTAGTAAGTACAGCATAATCATCTTTTCCTGCCTGTTTTAAAACCTTATCAATTACTACCACAAGAATACCTACTCCAGCTATTTTAAATATTAAAGAAACATCAACTGCCCCTATCATGGTTGTAACCCCCTTTATCATCTTTTATTGTTCTTATTTATAGATATACAATATTAAAGTAAAATATGATATTTTTTACAATAATAAAATACAAATTATGGCTCCTAAAGATATTCCTAAGGTTCTTATTAATTTTCCTTCAGTTTTTTCCTTCTTTGCCGCCTCTTCTATTTGATCATTTATATTTTTCATAGAAAGCTTAAATATATTTTTATGAGCTTGTACATCCCATTGCCCAAGACTTTTACACAATTGAAGCAATATATTTTTATCTTTTTTATTTAAATCCAAATTATCTTCTTCATGCTTTAAAGCTTCATCTATAGCTTCGAAAACATCTCCATACATGTTACTGATTAAATTCTTATGAGCTTTTCTAAAAACTAAACATAAATTACTCTCTATTTCATTACTTATTTTTAAAAATGCTTCTGGTACTTCTGTATATGTGTATGTAATTTCATTTTCTAGTATCATTACGGCCTTTTCTAAGTCACGAAGCTCATTAACTCTTTTACTTAATATGCTTGCATATCTAAACCCGTATATGGTGCATCCCATAAATACCATAAAACATCCTATTAGTTTAATCATGTTTTCACCTCAATCTAAAAATATATAAGATTTAAACTCTATATATTTTTATATAATCTGTAGTCCCCATATATTTTTATATAGTTAATACCCTTTAAATATCTATATATGATTTTTCTATAAAATCATATATATACTCTATATTCCCTCTACCTATTTTATTATTAAGAACTATAGCCCTTTCAAAAACTTTATTATCTAATACCTCCTTAAAAACTGGACGCTTGTACAAATCCTCAATGCCTCTTCCATGTATAGTGGATATTATTCCTACACCACAATTTAAAGCTACAATTATGCTCTCTATATCTTCGTAGGTTCCAATTTCATCACATATAACTACTTCAGGAGACATGCTTCTAATTGCCATCATAATACCATAACTTTTAGGGCAACTATCTAAAACATCAGTTCTAAGACCTACTTTCATCTGTGGAACTCCCCTATAACATGCTGCAATCTCACTTCTCTCATCTACTATGCAAACCTTTGCCCCTTTAAATGCCATACTTGGTATCCCATCAGAAATGTTTTTCCCCATATCTCTAATAAGAGTTGTCTTACCACATTTAGGTGGAGAAATTATTATAGTATTAAGAATCCTATTATCCCTTAAAATATGCTTTAAAATTTCCTTAGAACATCCTTCTATATCCTTAGATATTCTAATATTAATTGATCCTATGTCTTTCATAGTTTTTATTTTATTATTCTCAATAACACAAGCACCACAAATTCCTACTCTGTGTCCTCCCTCTATGGTTATATAACCTTGTTTTAATTCCTCCTCAAAAGCATAAATTGAATAATTACTTATTTTTTTTAATAAATAAGCTAGGTCTTCTCTTTTAACTATATAATCACTAATTACCTCCTCCATGTTTTTTATATAAATTAATTGTTTACTTGCCCTAATTCTTATTTCCTGAATAGAATTTAAGTTTTCATCCTTTTCTAAGGCTTTTCTAATATCTAAAGGTAAAATACTTAATATCCTTCTAATGTCACTCACTATTCTCATCCTTTCTTAAAAACTCTTCTTACTAAAAATATTATTTAACTTGGAAGACTTTTATTACAAAAATAGAGAAATTATATAAACTATATTTTTATAGCTTATATAATTTCTCTATATGGAGGTAAAATAAAAAGGGCTATCCCTCTTCTAAATATAGAAGTTTCGGGATTAGCCCATTAATATTAAAATTAAACTCTTTCCATGTAATCTCCAGTTCTAGTATCCACTCTTATAATGTCTGATTCATTTACAAACAATGGAACTTGAACTACTGCACCAGTTTCTAGTTTTGCTGGTTTCATAGCATTACTTGCAGTATTACCTTTTACACCAGGTTCACATTCAACTATTTGAAGCTCAACAAAATTAGGTGCTTCCACAGAGAAAGCCTCTGCTTTAAAGAATTTTATTATGGCAAACATATTTTCTTTTAAGTATTTTATAGCACCTTCAACCTTGTCATAGTTTAACGGAATTTGCTCATAAGTTTCTTGATCCATGAAGTAATATAATTCTCCATCATTATATAAGTACTGCATTTCCTTTCTTTCAACTACAGCTTCTTGAAGCTTAGCTGTTGGGTTATACGTCTTTTCAATTACAGTTCCTGTTATAACATTTTTAAGTTTAGTTCTAACAAAAGCAGCTCCCTTTCCTGGTTTAACATGAAGGAATTCTACAACTGTAAAAACTTGTCCATCCTCTTCAAAAGTTGTTCCTTTTCTTAAATCTCCTGCTGATATCATTAAATATCCCTCCAAAATGAGTTTTTCTTCTTATAAAATTACCAATTTTGGTCTTAAAATTCACATTTTAAATTTTACTACATAAACGTAATAAATACAAATAATTTATTAGTTAAAACTAAATTATTTGATATTTATCCATTTTTTAAACTCAACCAAAGATATTTTATCAAAATTCAGTCCTATTTGCAAATTTTCTTTTTAAATTATTAAATTTTTACGGTTTTAATTAACTGTTACATTTAATTAAATTATAAGTATACTAGTATTATTAACATTTGTAGACTTAATATTCCTTCTTAATTAAAATAAAATCATTATTTTTAGTTTCTACTTTAAAATCTTCAGAAATCATGAATTTAGTATGATCTTCGTAATTAATTCTTATAAAACCTTTTTTTAATGTTATACTATCTGCTCCCTCTTTAAATAATATCTTCTCCTTATCCTCACTATTTAAAAACTTTTGCAAGTTTTCCTCTTCTATCTCTTTAACATTTAAATGAAGAATAGTATATAACTGATTTTTTAAATGTTCCTTTTTATCTAAGTCAAAATTCTCATTTTTTAAGATCTTTACATAGTTTAAAGAATGTAAATAACTTTCATACTGAAGGCTCAATACATATACGCTTAATAAAAGTACTATAGATGAAATAATTAATGTATATACTGAAATCGCCCCTTTACTTTTTCTTTTATTATTGATTATAGAACTCTTATACATCTATTATACTCACTGCCTCCTTCAAGTTTTAATGTTATTTGTAGGTTATCTCCTTTTCTAATAACTAAAAAATCTGAAACTTTTTTTAAAATTACATTGACCCCTTTATCATTTTGCAAGTTTTCTGTTATTATAACCAAAGAATCTTCCTGCCTTTTTATTATCTTTCTATTAAATTCACTACCACTTATAATTATAGTATTTCCTTGTACAACTAAGCTTTCCATTCTTATATCTAATTCCTTCTTAATAAAATCTATAGCTTCTTTAGTACTAATCTCTTCTTTATGGTTTCTAGTAAATTTAATATAGTCCTTATTTTCCATAATAAAAAACATCCCTAAATAAGTCAGTAGAATTAATAATAGAGATATACTTACCAAGAGTTCAATTAGAGTCGTTCCTTTTTTCATTTAATTTTCCTTTCATAAATTCTTCACAAATACTTTTGTTTTTGCCATAAAAGTATTTGCACTTAACATACATCTCTCCAGCTTTTGAATATACTTCTATACTCATAAAAGGAGAATTTTGTGGCTTATTATAATCTAAAACCCCTAATTCTTTATTAAATACATTCTCTGAGTTTAAATTTTCAGTAGAAATATAATATATATTTCCTTCTAAAGAATTTATATATCCATAAGAATAATTATTTAAAATTATATTTCTTAATGCTTCAGTGCTAAGTAAGAATGAATTATAGTTTTTTTCTTTTTCTCTTAGTTTGATGCTTAATATTTTTATATTAAAGGCAGAAAATATAATTATAAAAAACATGGCTATGCTAACAACTACTTCTATTAAGGTAAAACCTCTATTCTTTAACTTTTCCATAATCTGTATAAACATTAAATGTTATTTCTCTACACTCTCCTTTTTTATTCATTACCCTAACAGTAAAACCCTGATTAATAGAACCTGAATTTTTAATACGTATCTCTAAATGTTCTTCGTAATACTTATCCTTTAAAGTTATTTCCTTGGGGTAATTTATCTTCCTATACGATTTATCATTGAAATATAGACAAAGTGCATTTTCTGAAGGAAACTTTTTTATAATTCCACTTTTATCCTCTATCTTACATATTGACTTTGAATTATTGATAAAGTCCAAAGTAAGCTGAGCATAATGATCTAATTGTTTTTTTTCTTTAAATTTTGTATAAGCCTTAACTGAGGGAAAGGATATTCCAATTAATATAGTCATTATACTTAATACCACAATCAGTTCTATTAGAGTAAAAGCTTTTTTTCTCATTGAATTTTACCCATCATATCTATTACAGGAATTACAGAGCTATAAATTATATTAAAAATCATAAAACCTAAAGTAATTATCATTATAGGTTGGATACATTTTAAAATTATATTTATATCGCTTTTAAATTCTTCTTCTTTTAATTTAGCTATAGTTTTAAAACTCTCCTCCAATTCCCCACTCTCCTCACCAGTAATTATAAATCCCAGATCCTCTTCAGAAAAAAGCTTTGTATTGTCTAAAGCCTTAAATAAGCTAGATCCTTTTTTTATTTCCTCTACAGCTATACTTAATTTTTGCTCTATAAAATAATTTTTTTCAGCAGATATTAGTATATTTAATCCTTCTGTTAAATTTATCCCATTAGAAATTATCACATAAATAGAATTGAAAAAATTTATATTAAAGCTTTTTAAATATAAACTTTTAATAATAGGTGTTTTATTTAAAATTATATACAAGAATTTTTTGTTATTATTAATAAAATAAATTATAACTATTATTAAAGAAAAAAAACCAAAAGCAATATAGTGACCATAATTTCTTAATATTTTATTTATACTCATCATTTTATTTATGCTTGAATTAGCCCCATTACTTATGCTCTCCATTAATCCAGAGATCTCAGGTATAAAGTATAAGATTATTACTAAAAACAAGCTAATACTAAGAATAAGTATGCTTATAGGATAAGCTATGTTGTCCATAAGTTCTTTTTTGCTTTTTCTTCTCCAACTATAATACTTCCAAAGTTCTTTAAAACTATTTTCTAATCTTCCTGTCTCTTCTCCTACTCTTATTATATTGAGCATATAGTTTGGAATTTTATTAGTAGTAGAAAAGCTTGCATAAATACTCTTCCCCTTATTTATCTCTTTTAACATGTTCTTAACTACAGATTTAATGTTAATTGAAAAACCCCTTTTTTCTTTAATAATCCTTAAGCTTTTCTCAAAAGAGTATCCTGATCTAGAATAAAAATATAAAGTTCTATTTAAAGTTTCTAATTCTTTATATGAAAGTTCTCTTCTAAACATATTGCACTCCTTTTCTATAAAATTACCTTGTATACCTCTTCAACCGTAGTAACTCCTTCTTTAAGTAAGGTAATCGCGTTTTCTTTCAAAGTTACTAAGTTGTTTTTAATACAAAATTCTCTAAATCCTGAAAGATCATTGTTTTTACTTATATAATTTTTATGCTCTTCTTTTAATTGCAAAATCTCATAGGTAACTGTCCTACCTTTATAGCCTGTATTATTGCAATGAGAGCAGCCATTTCCTTTAAAAATACTATCTCCATTTTTTAATCCTAATTCCGCATAGGAATCATCCTTTAATATATATTCTTCTTTGCAAAGAGGGCATATTTTCCTAACCAATCTTTGAGATAATACAATAGATACAGTATCTAATATTATATACGGAGGAATATTCATATCCAAAAGTCTAGTTATAACACTAGTGGAATCAAAGGTGTGTACAGTAGAAAGAACTAAATGACCAGTGACAGCTGCTCTTAAAGCTATCTGCGCTGTCTCCTCATCTCTTATTTCCCCAACCATAATCACATCAGGATCTTGTCTTAGCATACTTTTTAAAGCAGTTGAAAAACTTAAACCAGCTTTAGGGTTTAGCGCTACTTGAGTTATATTTTGTAATTCATATTCTACTGGATCTTCTATAGTTATTATGTTTTTTTCATTTTTGTTCATAGAATTTAATAAAGCTTTTAAAGTAGTGCTTTTTCCACTACCAGTTGGTCCAGAAATTAAAAATATGCCATTATTAATATTTAATATTTGCTTTAAATCCTCTACATTATTATAAAAACCTAACTCTTCAAGTTTAACTTCTTCTTTGGGGTTTAAAAGCCTTAGAACGAGCTTTTCACCATATATACTAGGTATTGTAGAAGTTCTGCATTTGTATTGAATACCATTAAAATAATATGCCATATTGCCATCTTGAGGTATAAGTTTTTTTGATATATCCATATTTGATTTAACTTTTATTATAGAAAGTAGTTCTAGATAATTGTTAGTTCCTATTTTTAAATCTTCTAATAAGACACCATCAATCCTAAATCTCACTTTAGCAAATTCCTTAGAAGGCTCCAAATGAATATCACTAGCTCTCTTTATAATTGCCCTATTTAAAATCTCCTCCAATAGAACATTGCTTTCTTTAAATTTACATACTTCCTTTTTCTCTAGAATTTTTAATTCTTCTTCTACTTCTTTAAATTTAGCTTTAAAAACACCTAATGTAACATAGAAAGGTATAAGTTTTACATTATATAACCTCTTGTATTTAATGGTTATTTCGCTTTTAATAAACTTATAAGTAGCTACATATAGTTTATTTTTTTCTTTTTTTATAGGAAGTATTTCATCCTCTATTAAATCATTTATTTTAAACTCTCTTATGAAATCTACATTTAGGTTTAAATCTTCTGTAAGTCCTTTTACTGGATTTATTTTATTATTTATAACCATTAAAATATTTTCTTTAGAAAGACCTTTTTTCTTCTCATTTTCTTTATTAATTTCTTGTGGGAAAATTTCAATCCCCTCCTATAACATAATAACTTATCTCCAATTATATCCATCAATTCTATAGTTATACATAAAATAAAAACAACTTACAAAAATATTTGTAGGTTGTTTTTATTTCTATATATTTATTTCTCCTTCAAATACTATGTTAGCTTTTCCCCTCATAAAAGCTTGACCTTCTTTTAAGCTTATAAATAATTCCCCACCTGGCACTTGAACTTTTATAGAATCATTTATTAAGCCAAGTCTATTACCTACTACTACAGAGGCACAACTACCCGTCCCACAAGCTAGGGTAGCTCCAGCTCCTCTTTCCCAGGTTTTAACTCTTATATTGTTTTCATCTATCTTTTCACAAAAGTTAACATTAGTTCCCTTATAAAATAATTTATGTTTTTCTATTTTAGCTCCTTCCTCTACGGACACACTATTAAGATCAGTATATACTACTGTATGTGGGACTCCCATATGAAGGGAAGAAATTCTATATTCTTTATCTTCAATCTTCAAAACCCTATCTAATATTTCTTCCTCTGTATCTGCTGGTACTTCTTTAGGATCAAATTCCCATTTCCCCATATTAATTTCAACCTCTGAGACTAAATCATTTTCTATAAATAACTTTGCTGTCTTTATTCCATCATCAGTTTCTATATCCATTGGATTTTTTCTAACTATATTTTTATCCCACACGTATTTTGCGAAACATCTAATTCCATTTCCACACATACTAGCATGAGATCCGTCTGCATTATAAATTACCATTTTTATATCAGAGACTTTACTTTTTCTTATGAAAATAACGCCATCCCCACCTATACCAAAGTTCCTATGACAAAGCTTTTTAGTTAATTCTGACTCATTATTAAATTCCATGTCTTTGTCATATATCATAATAAAATCGTTGCCTAGACCTTCCATCTTAGTAAAAGTGATTTTTCTCACGTTCTTGCCCCCTTCAATTGATGATTTTTCTATATTATAGTATAATCTTTATTATTACAATATAATTATAATGTAATTTTTAAAAATAATCGAGTAAGTTTTTAACTTACAATTTTAGAAAGGGTGATTATATGCCTTTAGATGGAATTTATTTAAATAGTATTAAAACTGAGCTTAATGATCTTATGATAAATTGTAAAATTGACAAAATAAATCAACCAGAAAAAGATGAGATTTACTTAACTTTCAATAAAAATAGAAAAAATCATAAACTACTTATAAGTGCTAATCCTACTTATCCAAGAATACATATAACTGCAAATTCAAAAGAAAACCCCCTATCGCCACCAATGTTTTGTATGGTTCTTAGAAAATACTTAACTAGCAGTAGGGTAATATCTATAGAGCAGTTAGGACTTGATAGGATTTTAAAGATAGACTTTGAAAGTACAGATGAGCTAGGATTTAACAGTATATATTCTTTAATTGTAGAAATAATGGGAAGGCACAGTAATATAACCTTGGTTAGAGAAAGAGATAATATAATCATGGACAGTATAAAACATATAACTCCTGAGGTTAACTCCTATAGAAGTTTATACACTGGACTTAAGTATATTTATCCCCCTAAAAGCACTAAACTAAATTTATTAAATTTAAATTATGAAAGTTTTAGGGAATCCATTAAAAATAAAGAATTTAATGAAAACTTCTTTTCTTCAGTACTAGAAGGTGTAAGTAAAAACTTTTCTAAGAGTCTTTATTTAGGCTTTAATATGGATTTCGAAGAAGTGACTATAGATAATATATTTAAATTTCTAAATAAAATTAAACATTCTTTAGAAAACAATGACTTCAGTTTTATTGCATATCATAGTAATGGAAATTTAAAAGATTTTCACTGCTTTAATTTATCTCAATTATCTTCTTTAGATAATAAAAAATTTGATTCTTCCTCTAACTTATTAGATTATTTTTATTTTGAAAAAGACAAACAAAATAGATTAAACTCTAAAAGTTCTGACTTGCAAAGACTAGTATTAACTAATATAGAGAGATGTAAAAAGAAAATAGATATTCTAAATAAAACTTTAGAGGAATGTGAAGAAAAGGATGATTTAAGGTTAAGAGGTGAACTACTTACCTCAAATATATATAGTATTAAAAAAGGTATGAAAAGTATAAAAGTGGAAAATTATTATAGTGAAACCTTAGATTCAATAGAAATTCACTTAGATCCAAACTATACTCCTTCTGAAAACGTTCAATGGTATTATAAAAGGTATAATAAATTAAAGAAATCTGAAGAAATGGCTTGGGTGCATATTGAATCCACAGAAGAAGAAATTAAATACCTGAATTCTGTGTTAAATAATATATATAATATAGAAAATGCTGATGAAATCTTAGAAATCAAAAATGAGCTTGTAGAATCTGGATATATTAAATTTTCTAAAAAAAATAATAAAAAACAGAAAAAATCTAAGCCTTATCATTTTATATCCAGTGATGGAACTGATATTTATGTAGGGAAAAACAATATTGAAAATGACTACTTAACTTTAAAATTTGCTCATAAAAATGATATTTGGCTTCATACTAAAAATATTCCTGGTTCCCATGTAATTATAAAAAATTCAGGAGATATTAGCGAAAAAACCTTAGAAGAAGCTGGAAATTTAGCCGCTTACTATAGCAAAGGTAGGGAATCTACAAAAGTAGAAGTAGATTATACTGAAATCAAAAATGTAAAAAAACCTAATGGTGCAAAGCCTGGTATGGTAATTTATTATACAAATAAGACTTTGATTATAGATCCAGTAAAACCAGATTTAAAAAGGATTTAACATATACGTAGTAAAGTAAAAAGCACTGCTGCATAATTCATAGTAGAACTAAATAATACAAAAAACCATGCATAGATGGGTAACAAAATACCCTTTTATACATGGTTTTACTTATAGTAATTTAATAAATATTCCTTTTGCAACAGCTTATCTTTACTTTACTAATTTTCAGATTTGCTCTCCTCAGGTAATACTAGGTTTAAAATTATTCCTACTAAAGTTGCAAGAGCAACTCCAGTTACTCTTATGCTTGTACTTCCAAGTGGTATATCAAGTTGTGCTCCACCGATTCCAAGGACTATTATAACTGAAACTAATATTAAGTTTTTCTTTTTTCCAAAGTCTATTTTGTCTTCTACAAAAACCCTAAATCCTGAAGATGCAATTATACCAAATAACATTATACTAACCCCACCCATTACTGGTAGAGGAATATTTTTTAATATGGCTGTTACTTTTCCTATCATTGATAATATTATAGCTATAACTCCTGCGCCACCAATTACCCAAACACTATATATTTTAGTTATAGCCATAACACCTATATTTTCTCCATATGTGGTGTTAGGAGGTGCTCCTATTAGTCCTGCAAAGCAAGTAGCAAGTCCATCTCCTAATATAGATCTATGTAAACCTGGTTCCTTAGTAAAATCTCTTCCAACTATATTATTAGTAACATAAACATGTCCGATATGTTCTGCCAAAGTTACAAAAGATACTGGAACCATTAAAATCACTGCATTCCAATTCCATTTTGGCATTGTAAACTGTGGTAATGAAAACCAAGGAGCATTTGCAATTTCATTTAAAGCTGTATTAGGTATTGCTCCTATAAATAAGGCTGTAAAGTACCCTACTACCATAGCAATTAATATTGGTATTACACCTAAAAATCCTTTAAAATACATTGTTCCAAAAATACCTACACACAAAGTTACTAAAGACACTATTATCCATTTATACTTTGGAATTTGAAGTAAAGCTTCTGACATATTTTCCTTTGTAAAATATGAAGGATTTAATCCTGCCCAACTAATAGCAACACCTGCAAGAGAAAGTCCTATTACTATTACTACGGCACCTACTACTACAGGTGGTAATAATTTATTTAGCCAATCTACACCTATACGTTTTATTATCATAGCTACTACAACGTACACAAGCCCCGCTGCAATTATTCCTGAAAGCATGGCATTAGGCCCATAGAGGCTAGATGCTAGTTGCATTGGAAATATAAATGCAAAGGATGAGCCAACATAAGCAGGTAACTTTGCCTTTGTGCAAAGTATATAAATTAATGTTCCAACCCCGCTACCAAATAAAGCCATGGAAGGACTTAGATTGGTAAGCATAGGTACTAATATGGTAGCACCAATCATTGCAAATAAGTGTTGAAAACTAAGTGGAATGGTTTTAAGGATAGGTAATCTTTCTTCTACATCAATATAATTTTTCATAGTGTTTCCTCCTTTGTAGCCTCACAGGACTATTTAAAAGTTTGAATTATTGTTTATCATAAATTTTTATTGAATCCACATTATCAAATTCCAATAGTTCTACTGAAATTAATTCCTTATGGGATGTTGGTATATTTTTTCCTATATAATCTGGTCTAATAGGAAGTTCTCTATGACCTCTATCTACAAGTACAGCAAGTTGAATCATGCTTGGTCTGCCATTATCAATAATAGCATCCATTGCTGCCCTTACAGTTCTTCCTGTATAGATTACATCATCTATAAGTACTACTACCTTATTTTTTATTTCTACTCCTAAATCATATTTATTTACTTTAGGTTGAGCTGATAATTCTGTTAAATCATCTCTATATAAAGATATGTCTACTTCTCCAACTGGAACTTTTATATCTTCTATATCTTCTATTAATTTTGAAATTCTGTGTGCAAGAGGTATACCTCTTCTTTTTATGCCTATAAGAACAACTTCTTCTACACCTTTATTTCTTTCTATAATTTCATGAGCAATTCTTGTTAAAGTTCTATTTATACCTTTATAATCTAAGATTTCTGCCTTTAACTGCATTTCTACACCTCCTTACAATAAAAAATACCTAGTTCCATGGGAATCTAGGTATGTCTATATTACAGTATAACAAAATTCTATTATATAATAATAAACTAACGTATCTACCTTATGACCTCCCAGGATCATTTAAAGGATATTATTTTCTTTAGTATAATATCATATATATCTATTAGTTGCAACTATTTTATAATTTTTTTATAAGTTCTTTAAAATATTCTGGTAACTCAGTTGTAAACTCCATATATTCTCTGCTACTAGGATGTATAAATCCTAAAAGCTTTGCATGTAAAACTTGACCATTTAAATTAAATTTCTGTTTTTTATAACCGTATAGTGGATCACCTACAAGAGGATGATTTATACTAGCCATATGCACCCTTATTTGATGGGTTCTTCCCGTTTCTAATTTACATTTAACTAGAGTATGATCTTTAAATCTTTCGATTACTTCCACATGGGTTATAGCTTCTTTTCCTCCTGGTACTATGCCCATCTTTAATCTATCTTTAGGGTTTCTACCTATAGGCTTATTTATTGTAATAGTATCTTCTTTTATTATTCCTTCACATAGTGCTATATATATCCTATTCATAGAGTGTTCTTTCAATTGTTCTGCTAAAAAATGATGAGCATTATTATTTTTAGCAATAACTAATACCCCTGTTGTGTCCTTGTCTATTCTATGAACAATTCCTGGTCTTATAACTCCATTTATTCCTGACAAGTCTTTGCAATGGTATAAAAGTGCATTAACTAAAGTTCCGTTATAATTTCCTGCCGCAGGATGCACCACCATATTTTGTGGCTTATTTATTACTATAACATCATTATCTTCATATAAAATATCTAAAGGTATGTTTTCTGGTTCAACTTTTAACATTTGTAGTTCCGGAAACATAACTGTAATTATATCTCCACTTTTTACCTTGTACTTTGATTTAGTTTCTTTTTCATTAACTAGTACAAGATTATCCAATATTAAATTCTGAAAAAAGCTGCGTGAATTATCTTTAAAATATTCAGCAAGAAAAGAGTCTAATCGCATTTCTTTAAAATCTTCTTCTACTTCTATTATAAACTTTTCCATTAATTCTCACCCTTTATTATGTATACTGCTAAAATAAAAGTTCCTATTACCACCATAATATCTGCTACATTAAATGTAGGAAAATAATATTTATCTTTATAGTGAACAGATATGAAATCTATTACATAGTTGTAAGCTATTCTATCATAAAGATTCCCTATGGCACCACTTATAATCAAAATTAAACTATATTTAAGAAAATTTGACTCTTTTCTATATCTAAAAAAAATAAAAACAAGTAATCCCATTATACATAAAGTAGTTCCTATTAAAAACCACTGTTTATTTTGCATTATTCCAAATGCTGCTCCTCTATTTTCTAAGTAATCAAAGCTTAAAAAATTAGGTATTATATTTATTGCATTTTCCTCTTTTAAGTTAAGAGCCCATAATTTTGTTGCTCTATCTAGTATTATACCTAAAATTAAAATAATAATTTCAATCATACATACGTATCCCTTCTACTATATTAATTACCTAATTAAATAATTCTAAATTTAGCCTAAGTTATACTTGATTAATATACTTAGGCTAAATAATGATACTTATTTAAAATACTTATTTAAAAAAGTTACTTATTTTAATCTGGTAATTGACTTTTATACTGTGCATTACTAATCATTTCAATAGGCTCCACAAAGCCTTCTTTATCTTCCACATCATAATCATCATATTCTTCTACATTATGAATCATATTGAATATACCAACATCTTGATAAGCATCTACTCTATCATATCCTATACTCTTAATTCTATCATCATATCCAAAGGTATAGTCTAAGCTTTTCTCCTCTATAGGTCTTTCTTCCCCATTTTCATAAGAACTAATATGATTTTGACATGTTATACAGTATTCAGCATATGGAACTATACTTAATCTTTCTTTAGAAATATCTTTATCACACATTTTACATTTTCCATAAGTTCCATCTTCAATACTGCTAAGAGCATTATTTATTTTATTAATCATTACCTTTTCATTCTCTTCTAAGGCTAGGTTTTTTTCCATTTCAAACATTTCAGATGCTAAGTCTGAAGGATGATTATCATAAGAAGAAAGTTCTGAAGACAGCTTATCTTTGCTTAAGATATCTTCCTCTTGCAAGTTGTTAACTAGAGACATAAGTCTTTGTCTTTCTTTTTTTAGTATACTTTTATATCTATTCATATCTTCTCTATCCATATAGATCTATCCTCCTAAAATTCATTTACTCTTATTTTAAGATAAGATAGATATTTTATGTAAAATTTATATGGGTAAAAAGTAGTTTTTTTCTTTTATAGTAGATTTGTTTCTTCTAAAACTTTTATTCTATTTACTATACCCTCCATAGTTCCTAAGGAAACTGTCTGTCTAGCATCAGAAATTGATTTTTCAGGATTTATATGACTTTCTATAATAACTCCATCAGCACCTGCAACTATTCCTGCTAAAGCCATAGGAGATACAATTTCCCTAAGACCAGTACCATGACTTGGATCTATTATTATGGGTACTCTGTAATTTTCTTTTATATATGCTATTGCATTTAAATCTAGAGTATTTCTAGTACTTTGCTCAAAAGTTCTGATTCCTCTTTCACAAAGAATTACATCTTTATTTCCTTCTTTTAAAATATATTCAGATGCAAGTATCCATTCCCTAATAGTAGCACTTATACCTCTCTTAAGTAATACTGGTTTTTTACACTTACCTACTTCTTTTAGTAAAGAATAATTATACATATTTCGTGAACCAATTTGAATTATATCGATATAATCCAAGTATTTTTCTAAATCTCTAGGATCTAAAATTTCTGTTACTATAGGCATATCGTATTTTTTACCAATTTCATACAGAATCTTAATGCCATCTTCTTGAAGTCCTTGAAAATCGTAAGGAGATGTTCTTGGTTTAAAAGCTCCTCCTCTTAACATATGAACTCCCATTTTTTTTAGTCCACTTCCTATACTGTCCATTTGCTCATAATTCTCTATAGCACAAGGACCTGAAATAATAACTTTTTTCTCTCCACCTATAATGAAGTCTCTTACTTTTATTTTTAAACTCTCCCCTTGAGATTTATGAATTTTTAATTGTTCCATCACTTAACCACCTACATAGATTGTAACATGCTATCTATAATTTTAACTGAATTAGCTACCGCAATATGAGTAAAAGTTTCGTAATCAGAATGAGTCCCATTAATAGCATTATCTGATATAGATCTAATTACTACAAAAGGAATATTATTTAAATAACACACATGAGCAATACTAGCTCCTTCCATTTCACAAGCAAATGCATTAAATTCTTCATAAAGCCAAATTAACTTTTCTTTTGATCCTATAAATTGGTCTCCTGATGCTATTCTTCCTACATACACTTTATGACCCTCTATGCATTTAGATGCTTCTGTTGCTACATGGACCAAATTCTTATTACATTTAAAATCAAAAGTATCTAATCTAGGTACTTGCCCTAGCTTGTAATCAAAAAAAGTAGCATCAAAATCATGCTGTACTAAAGAGTCTCCAATAACTATATCTCCTGGATATATATCTTCTTTAAGCCCTCCAGCAATACCAACGTTTATAACATAATCTATATGGAAATCATCTATAAGAACTTGAGTACAAACTGCAGCATTTACTTTACCAATACCACAAGTTACTACAACAACTTCCTTGTCATTTAAGATTCCTGAATTAAATGTCATTGAAGCTTTTGTCATCTTTCTAAGCACTGTCATTTTATCTATAAGCTTTTCAGTTTCTTCATTCATTGCGCCAATAATTCCTATAATCATTTAAGTCCACTCCTTATAACCTTAGTTTAATTTTTTAGTAACTCTTATTCGAATATTAGAATACATAATACAAATTAAATTGTCAACCAAATTAATTTTATTGTATTTAACATTATTCTTTAAAGAATTAAAACTCACTTATCAAGTGAGTTTTAATTACTTTGCAGATAGAACTTCTTTATCTGAAGCTGAATTTTTAATCTTAGACAAGTCAATATTATTTTTCTTTATAAATTCATTTAAAGAATTTTCAGTACTAACTCTCTGTATAACATCATTATTTAACTCTTTTAACTCTAATACTTCTTCTTTTTCTATTTTTTCATTGCATTCTTTAGTTTCACTTTCAATGGTCTTATTTTCTAAAGTTTCCTTTTTATTTTCTTTAATATCTGAAGACTTAATCTCTTTTTTTATAATTTCAGACTCTAACATTTGTTTTGCATCTATTTTTTTATTATCAACTTTTAATTCGTCTAAACCCTCTCTAATTCCTTGTCCTATATTATATCCATGTTCAAAATCCCTTTCTAGTCTTTCAAACATTTCAATCTGACTATTCATAAAGTTTCTATAAATACCTCTAAATTTTTCAAACTCTTGCTTTATTCTTTCATAATCATCATTTATTTTTAAAACATCATTATGAGCCTTGTCTAAAATTCTTTGTGCAGAATCATTAGCATTTTTAATAATTATCTCAGCTTCCTTTTGTGCAGATAATTTTGCTTGTTCTGAAGCCCCTTGTGCTAATACAAGAGTATTTTGAATTGTTTCCTCTATGTTTTTATAGTGTTCAACCTTTTCTTCATACATAGATACTTTTTCTCTTAGCATTGAATTTTCTTTGTATAATTCTCCATAGTCATCAGCAATTTGATCTAAAAAGTCATTTACATCATCTACATCATATCCTCTAAAGGACTTTTTAAATTCTTTATTATCTATATCCATGGAAGTAATTCTCATAACTCCACCTCCCAATTTACTTGAACTGCAAAACAGTATATTTTATTCTATCTCTTCCTGTAACCCCTGTGGTTCCCTCTATTTTATATTTACCATAGCCTCTTATAGTTATAATTTGATTTTCCTTAACTAATTTGTTTTTTTCCCTAACATCCTCATAATCAAGTAAAACCTTTCCTTTTTCTATTAGAGATACACTAGAATTTCTAGATTCATGTGTGATAGAGCTTACAACAGCGTCTAATCTCATAGTGGTGGTTATTAAGTTTAATTTCTTAAACTGAACCTTAGGGAATTCAATCTCTGAATAATTATAACTTTCAACTTCACAGGGAGAATTCTTAACCATATCTAAATTAGACATAACATACATAGTAATGTCATTTATAATAGGCACGTAGCATAAGTTATCCATAATAATTAAATCACCAAGTTTTTCTCTCTTTATTCCAAGAGACATTAGAGTACCTAAGTAATCTCTATGTTCTAAATTAGAAAATTTAGATTTATTTTTTAAAACCAGAATATCTATAGGAAAATCATCATATATATATTCTGTATAAAAAATAGGGAACTTTTTTTCTGAATGTTCAAAAGGTGACCAATATGCTATATTAATGCCTAATTTATTTTTTAAACATTCCAGTTTTCTCCAAACATTTGGTGCTAAAAATTCATTTACAGAGGAATTTTTATTTGTTCTTAAAGAAAGTTGAATTTTGTCATAAATTAATCCTATAAACTCATCCTTATCAGAATTAAAAAACTTTATAAACTCTTTTTTTTCCATAAATGTACCTAATAAATAAATAAAATTGATCTAATTATTCTTATAATAACAAGAGCTAATATTGGTGAAAGATCTATAGGTGTATTAGGTATAAGTCTATCTTGAATTTTCCTTCCTGGTTCTAAAAATGGTGCGCTTATTTTATGAATTAAATCTGTAAAAGCATTTTCATTTATAGGAATCCAAGATAATACTACATCTATAAGAACACATATTTCCACTATATATAAAACATTACTTATAAAACCAATTAAACTTCTCATTTACTTTGCCTCTTTCATTATTTCATAAAACCAAAGACACCCTTATTTTGTAATTCATACTTTAATGAACTATTAACCTCTACATTAGAAGGTATTAAAAGATATACCCCTTTTTCAACTTCTTGAATTTGGCCTCCTACTATGTAACTAGCTCCTCCAATAAAATCTAAAAGTCTTTGGCCAATTTTGTTCTCTAAAGCTGTTGTGTTTATAACCACAATTTTTCTACTTTTTAAGTGATCACAAATTGTAGCTGCCTCTTCAAAGTCAAAAGGCTTAACTATAACAATTTTAGCAACAGAAGCAGTTGGTAATGTAACTACCTTTGAGCCCCTATTATTAGATGGTGAGTTGTACGTAGGAGTTTCCACCTCTTCTATTTCCTCATTTTCAACATCATAGTTTTCATCCATATCATCTATTTCTTCATCAAAAGATAAGAAATCCATTAATTTGTTAAATACTTTTCCTGCCATAAAATATTCCTCCTATTTAAATTTTTAATAGTGTCTTTCTCCAAAAATTCCTTGCCCCACTCTTATCATATTTGAACCCTCTTCCAAAGCCCAAATATAGTCATTACTCATACCCATAGATAACCACTTCATAGAAATATTCTTATAGGACTTAGTTTTTAAGTTCTCAAATATTTCTTTTGTTTTTTTAAAATAAAATTTACAACTTTCCTCATTACCTTTGGGTATTATAACCATTAAACCTTTAATTTTAACGAATTTTGTTTTTTCACAAGCTTCTATTAATTCATCTAAGTCCTCTTCTAGAATACCAAATTTACTTTCTTCTCTTCCAATGTTAATTTGTATCAATGCATCTAGATTACATCTATTCTTTTCACATTGTTTTTCTATCTCTTTTAAAAGAGCAGTACTCTCTAAAGAATGCAGTAAGGATATTTTGTCAATTATATATTTCACCTTATTTTTTTGAAGATGACCAATTAGATGCCAATTTATATCCTTAGGTAAAGCATCATATTTTTCTATTAGTTCTTGAACTTTATTTTCTCCAAAATTTCTCTCACCTAAGTTGTATGCTTCTATTATAGTCTCTATGGGCTTAGTTTTAGATACACAAATCAAAGTTGCATCTTTAGGAATTTCTGATCTTATTTTAAGTAAGTTTTCCTTAACATCCAATTTTGTGCCTCCTAAAAAATATTTTTAAAAAGCCTTTAATAAAATATTCTTCATTTATTTTAAAATTCCTTTATTTATTTAAATAAAAATTGCTATTTAATTACTTCTTTCATCAGCATATTTAAATTTTAACTTTCCTTCATAAGCTGGAACTTCAACCTTATCCCATTCCTCAATATTTAACTGTATTTTTCTAATATCAGTTAAACTTTTAATATGAAAACTTTCTGTAAGTAAATACTCTTTTATAGTGTTTTTGTTGCCAATTACATCTATATAAAAAGGTGCAACAATCTTATTCCCTTTTATCTCTATAAAAGTTCCTGAACAATAGCTATATGTATTTCCTACTATCCTTTGTCCATTAATGGCTATAGCCTCTGCCCCTGCAACCCTAAGATCATTTATAAGAAACCATATGTCTACATCATGGACTAAATTCATAGCAGAATAATATTCGCCAAAATCAGCTTGAGAAGCATCATTTAAAGTTACTTTAATTCCTTCTCCTACCATAGAAGTCATCCCTATGTATTCTTTATTTTTTTTCATTTCCTTAGCAATTTCTTCTCTAATTACCGTGTTATTATTTTTTTCTCTGTCATATTTATTTAATTTCTTATTGTAATTATTTAAATCCTGTCTTAAATTAGATATATCTTTATAGAGTTTATTTCGTTTATTGTAAGCTTCATTATACTGATCTATATTTAAGAAAACTTTATTCTTTTCTCCAAAGTTGATATTCATAGAAATTAATATTCCTATAATAACTGAAGCAATAAAAACAAAGACTGTAGCTTCACTTTTTTTCATAAGAGCACCTCTTTAACCTAATGATCGCGCTTTGATTTATCAAGTAAAATTCTTCTTATTATAGCAAAGTTATTTAAAATTCTACCTCCGAATAATATTACCGCTGCAAGATATATAGGAAGTCCTAACTTATCTCCTAAATAAACTAAAAGTACAGCTATAATTGCATTTCCAAAAAAACCAGATATAAATATGTCACTTCTAAAATTATTAGAAATTCTTGCTCTCAGTCCACCAAACACCGAATCTATACATGCGAAAATAGCAACTGAGATATAAGGTGCAAACTTTATGGGTATATTAACCTTCCAAATAAGTCCAATTAAAATTCCAAGTAATAATCCGACAAATGCAATCATTCTTCTCTACTCCTTCTGCATAGGTTTAGCATATTTGAATTCCATATTTTGACTACTATCTTTTTCTATAGTTATACTATCTTTTAGTTCCCATTTAACATCACAGTTTCTTTCTAACACCTCTGGTATATTCCCTGGAAAGCTTAGTGCAGACTCTAATAACTTCTTATTACCAATAGCTTTTATAACAACTTGCTTGTTAAAAGATATTCTATCATTATTTATCTTAATTGCGTTAGAAGCCGTCCTAATTCCGCTTCTTATATTTAACCTAATATCATTTATGGATATAACTTCTGCATCAACAGCATAAAGTTCATTTACAATTCTTAAAAGATCTAAGTCAGTAATTGGCTGACTTGAATTACCACTTGAAAATAAATTAGACTTAGGGGTTATATAGACTATTATACCCTCTCCTTGTAAATCAACAAGCCCATTCATTTTCTTTAAATCTTCCAACTGTTCTAACATGATTTTACTATATTCATTTCTTCCTGATGCAACTTTCTCATATTCATCAACCTTTTTTTGAAGTTCCTTTAAATTCTTTTCATAATCTTTTTTTTGTTTTTCTAAACTCTCATTTTCCTTTAAAATTTCAGCATTTTGGTTATTTATATCAAGATTTTTACTCTCGTCATAGCTAATTCTTAACTGATAAGTTATTAAAAATCCTAAAATAGCAAATACAAATGCAATGGCTACTTTTGACCAAATTTTCTTCATATATTCCCTCCATCATTTCACATTAACTACTGGATTCCCATCATGTCTAATATCTATATATCCTTTATTATTTTTAATCTTATGTAATCTCATAATATTTAAAGCCTTATTTAACTTATCTTTCAATTTATAATCTGTACCAATTTTTACATTAATATTATTAATCCTAACACTGATTGAAGTTATATTGGAGATATCTATACCTGTAAATTTAAATTCCGAGGTGTTTTTTTCTGATAACCTTAGTATGTCTTTTAATAATTGCTTTTGTCTATGTTCTTGAAAATTTATGGAACTTTGCTTAATATCTTTTTGTGAAAACCCTAAGATTTCAATAAGTTCCATATTTTTAATCTCCTTTTTCTTATCTAGAAGATTACCATTGCTATCTAAAATCCAATATTCCTTATCTACTTTCATGTAAAGTTTTGAATCATTTTCTTCTATATTTATAGTTATTTTATTTGGGAATTTTCTTTTTATATTTACATTTTTAACATACTTATTTTGCTTTATTTCTTCTTCTAATGCTCTAGTATTTAGGAGAAATAGGTTTTGCCCTTTAGCTTTATTGCCTACAGTTTCAACAAAATTCACATCCACATTTTTGGTATCATTTATTTGTACATTTTTTATTAAAAATTGAGGTAGTTTTAAACACATAGTAGCAAGTATACTAATCAAGAAGAAAAATACTAATATTAGATTCTTTCGTCTTTTTCTCTTTCTTCTTTTTCTTAAAACTTCATCCTTATTTTTTATTATTTTTTCAACTTTATTTTTTTTTCTTTGTGTAATTTTTCTATTAAGTTTCTGTGCTTTCATTATCAATCACCATAAAACCTTATATTTATTATTAATACTAAAGTTCATATATATATAATACCACTTAACTTAGCTTATTTCACTAATTAATCATATTAAATTTTAAATTAATTGTTACATTTTTTTCAGTAATCTTGTAAAAAATAAGTAAAGACGTGTAGAAACACGTCTTATATTGTCTATTTACCTTTTTCTTCTATCTGCCTTGTTATATTTAAAAGTATCCCCATGGAAATCATGTTAAACACAAGTGAAGAGCCTCCATAACTTATAAAAGGAAGAGGAACCCCTGTAACAGGCATAGATCCTGAAACAACAGCAATGTTAATTATTGCTTGAACTGCTACAACAGAAGTTATTCCTATGGCTAAAACGGAACCATAAACATCTTTAGCTTTCAAAGAGGCTCTTATTCCTCTCCATATAAGAATCAAGTAAAGCGAAATAATGAAAACGCAGCCTATTAATCCAAGTTCCTCACCAATAACAGCAAATATAAAATCATTGTGAGGTTCGGGAATATAGAAACACTTTTGCCTTGATTTACCTAATCCTACTCCAAAGACTCCACCAGAACCTAGTGCAAGTAAAGATTGTATAAGTTGATATCCTGTGTCCATAGGATCTGCCCAAGGATTTCTAAAACTCATTAATCTTTTCATTCTGTATGGTTCTAATATAGTAGCTGCAACACCACCTGCAACTAAAAAAGATCCTATAAATACAAGGTGAGACATCTTAGCTCCTGATGAAAATAATATAATTACTGTAACAATCATTATTACAGATGCTATACTTAAATTCTTTTCAAGTAGTACCATACCAGCAAAAAAGCCAGAAAAACAAAGGAAAAATACTATTCCACCCCAAAAACTTTTAATCTTTTCTCCTCTTTCTTCTATTAGTTTAGCAAGGGCAACTACTACGGCATACTTTGCAATTTCAGAAGGCTGAATACTTGCAAATCCTAAGTTTATCCATCTTCTAGCTCCTTTTACTGGAGTTGAAAATAACACAACAATAAGTAAAATTGTTGTTACAATAAGTATAAGTGGTGTTAATTTTTTTAACTTATGATAGTCTGTTTTAATTGTAAATATCATAGCAAAAGTTCCAAGAATACTCCACATTAACTGCTTCTTTAAAAAAAACATAGAATCATAATTGTATGTTTTAGAAAAGAAAGAGGAATAAGAACTTGCACTATATACCATTATTACTCCAATAGATACAAGAAGCATTATAGTTATAAACATAATAAAATCAACTTGACCCATTTTTGATTTGGGTTTTTTCATATAATTACCTCCTCAATATTTATAAGGAAAGAGATAAAAATCCAATTAGACACAATATAACAGTTATAATTGAAAATATAACAACTACTTTTGTTTCATGCCATCCACTTAGTTCGAAGTGATGATGCAATGGTGCCATTTTAAACACTCTTTTTTTAGTTAGCTTATATGATGTAACTTGGATAATTACTGATAGAGTTTCTGCAACTGGAATTCCAGCGACTATTACTACTAATATTGGTAGTTTAAGCATCATAGCAACTGCGGCAATAACTCCACCTAAAGCAAGTGATCCTGTATCACCCATAAATATCTTAGCAGGATAAGAATTATTTCTTAAAAATCCTAAAAGTGATCCTGCTACAATAGCACAAAAACTAGTTAGAGCATAGTGATTAAAAGCAAAGGATACTAGACCAAAGAAAGTTATTATAAGCAAACTTACAGAGGTTGCAAGACCATCTAAGCCATCTGTTAAATTAACCGCATTGGTAGTAGCTGCAAAGAAAACCACCATAAAAGGAATATATAGTCCTCCAAGTTCATAGGTCTTATTTATAAAAGGCATATAAATATCTGTACCTATATATTTTGCTCCATAAACTCCTAAGAGCCCTGCAACTAATATAATTAGTCCCATCTTTTGATAAGGCTTTAATCCTTCATTATGCTTATGAATAATCTTTAGCATATCATCTAAAAATCCTATAAAACCAAAAGCAATAAATGCTAGTAGGCATACTATAGCTTCATAATTATAACTTCTTTCAAAAATCAAAAGAGTAATAGCTGTAGCTAATATAAATATTATTCCACCCATGGTAGGAGTCCCTGACTTTTTCTGATGACTTTTAGGACCTTCGTCCCTAATATTTTGACCAAACTTTAGTCTTCTCAAAAGAGGTATTAATATTGGTCCCTGAATTAAAGATATAAAAAAAGCTAATATAACATAATAAATAATCTTACTCATTCTAATCCCTCACTTTAGCTATGTAACTTATCAATGTAGTTTACTATATCCTCAAACTGCATAGACCTAGATGCTTTTACTAGTACTATATCCCCTTTTTCCCTAAGATTGTTATAGTACTTTCCTAGTTCTTCTTTATTAGAAAATTCCAGAGCACCATCTCCAAATCCTTCTATATAGGCTTTAGAAAATTCTCCTATGCATAGTATATCATGTATCCCTTTTTCTTTTGCAAACTTAGCTACATCCCTATGTAACTCATAAGAATCTTCTCCAAGTTCTTTCATAGTTCCTAAAATTGCAACTTTTCTCTTTCCATTTAAAGTTCTTAAATACTCTATAGCGGCCTTCATAGAATCAGGGCTTGCATTATATGAATCATTAATAATTTTTATGTCCTCATTATTAATAATCTGCAATCTCATAGAAGTATTTTTAATGTTTTTAAATCCATTTCTGATTTCATCAAAGTTAAGCCCTAAGACTCTTGCTGTAGCAATAGCTAATTGTGAATTTAAGACACTATGCATTCCTAATGCATTTATTTCAAATACTTCCTCTACATCCTGATTATTCTCACTAATGGAAAATTTTATACCATCTTCCTTAATAATTATATGGTGAGCTTTGTAATTTAATCCATGTTTTGAAGAATTAATACCTATTCTTATTAATTTATAATCATTTTTATCATCTACTGTACTTAAAATATCATTATCATGGTTCAAAATAAGAATATTATCTTTATTAAAGAAATCTGTTATTTCCATCTTAGCCTTAAGTATATTTTCTCTTGTTTTAAGGTTTTCCAAATGTGATACCCCAATGTTAGTAATAATACCAATATGAGGTTTAGCTACAGAAGCTAAATTATGAATTTCCCCAAAATTACTCATTCCCATTTCTAGTACCGCCACTTCATAGGTACTATCCATAGAAAGAATTGTTAAAGGTAATCCAATTTCATTATTAAAATTTCCTTCTGTTTTAAAAACCTTATACTTTCCACTTAAGGCTGCAGCAGTTAGATCCTTAGTGGAGGTCTTTCCTGTAGAACCAGTAATACCTATAACCTTTACATTTAATTTCTTTAAATAATATGCTGCCATGTCCATTAATCCATGCTTCGTATCTTTTACTTTAATTATTCCTGCATTAAAAGACTTAAGTTCATCTTCATTTAATACGACTTCATCTACAATACATAAGGATGCTCCTTTTAACTCAGCTTCCTTTATATACATATTTCCATTAAATCTTTCACCTTTTAATGCTACAAAAATACTCTTTTCTTTAATGGTTCTTGTATCAGTGCTTAAGTTTGAAAACTTTTCTATGTTAGGTGATTTAATAAGCTCACCTTTTGTTGCTTCAAGTATCTCCTTAAGAGTCAATGTTTCCACCTAGAACACCTCCTTTAGTATTTCATCCACTACTTCTCTTTCGTCAAAATGTATTTTGCCTTCTTTTAAGATTTGATAATCCTCGTGGCCTTTACCTGCAATAACTATAACATCCCCAGATTTTGCTTCTAAAATAGCTTTCTTAATAGCTTCTCTTCTATTTTCTACAACTATATAATTTTCACTATCTAAACCCTTTAAAATATCTTCTATTATACTCATAGGTTCTTCAGTTCTTGGATTATCAGAAGTTATTACTGCAATATCACTTAAGTGACATCCAATCTTGCCCATGATTGGTCTCTTAGTCCTATCTCTATCCCCGCCACAGCCAAAAACACTTATTAACTTTCCTCTAGTAAATTCTCTTGCAGTACTCAATATATTTTGGAGTCCATCTGGAGTATGAGCATAGTCTACTATAATATCAAAGTCTAAATTTTTATTTTTAGTAACTATTTCACATCTTCCTGGAACCATTACATTTTCTAAAGAACTTTTTATATCCTCTAGCTTAATTCCTTCTTCTAAGCTTACTATTATGGAACCTAAAGAATTATATATATTGTACCTTCCGGGAAGAGCACAGTATAAATTTTCAGTTGAACCTTCATGGGAAACTTTAAACTCTACTCCTCTTGAGAAAATCTTCTCATCATAAGCTCTATAATCAGATTCCTTATCTATAGCATAAGTTATTATTTTCTTAGTTTCATCTTCTCTTAGTAATTCTACTATTTTTTCTCCATACTCATCATCTATATTAACCACAACTTTTTTACTCATTTCAAAAAGCTTAAATTTTGCTTCAAAATAATTTTCGAAAGTCTTATGAAAATCCAAATGATCTCTTGTTAAGTTTGTAAAGATTCCATATTCAAAATTAACACCGTATACTCTATTTAGACTCAAGGAATGAGAAGATACTTCCATTACACAATACTCCATACCTTCATCTACCATTTCCTTAAAAAGCTTATGTAATTCTAATGACTCTGGTGTTGTATGACTTGAATTTATTTTTTTTCTACCTATATAATTTGCAATAGTTCCAATTAATCCAACTTTATAACCTTCACTTTCCAATATAGATTTTACCATGAAAGTTGAAGTAGTTTTACCATTTGTCCCTGTTATTCCTATTAACTTAAGCTTAGAGCTAGGGTTTCCATAATAATTTGAAGATATTATAGCAAGTGTCTTTCTTCCATCTTGCACCTTAATAACAGTAGTTTCTTCGCACTTAATATTTATATCTTCAGTTATAATAACTGCCCTAGCTCCATTTTTTATAGCTTCTTCTACAAATTTATGTCCATCTACATTTGTTCCTACTATGGCTATAAATAGATCATCTTTTTCTATTTTTCTATGATCATAACAAATTTTATTAATTTCCATATCTACAGTGCCTTGCAATAATTTAAATTCTATATTACCTAGTATACTATTTAATTTCAAAGTACCATCTCCTTAATTTATTTTGCTTAGATTATTTTACTGAAAAATTCGGCAGAACATAAGATGCTCCTGCCGAATTAAAATTTCTTTTAAAATATATCACACTTTAGAGCTTCTTACTAGTCTCCAATAATCTCTAAATTTAAGGTGATGGTTGTACCTTTTTTAACTCTTTGACCTTCTTCAATACTTTGAGTTGCTATCATACCATCCCCTGTAAATCTAACCTTTAAGCCTAAATTTCCTAGGGTATCTTTAGCTTGTTCTACTCCCAAGCCTTTTAAATTAGGAACCACAACAGTATCATCTGGAGAATTTTTATTATCAAGATAAATTATAATCTCAGTTCCTTCCTTTACGCTAGAGCCAGGTTTTGGATTAATATCTTTTATATATTTCCCACTTCCCTCTATTCTAGCTTTTAAGTTTGTATCTTTTAATACCTTTAATCCTTCATCTTTTTCTTTTCCTCTAACTTCAGGTATTACTACATCTTTTAAAAGACTCTTAGCTTTTTCATCAGAGGTAGCATCTACTTTAAAGGATAGATAATTAAAGATATCATTAAATACTTGCTTTGCAACTGGAGCTGCTATTTGTCCTGCATAATAATTAGATGGATCAGGCTCATCAATAGATACAAGCAAACTTACTTGGGGATTATCAGCAGGTGCCATACCAGCAAAAGATGCTATATACTTTTGATTTGCGTACCCTTTTCCACCCTCTGCAATTTTTTGGGCTGTACCAGTTTTTCCGCCTATATGATATCCTTGTATAAAAGCCTTTTTTCCTCCACCTTCTGAAATTACCTTTTCTAAATAACCTCTTAATTCTCTTGCCTTATCTTCATTTATTATTTTCTTTTGTTTTTTATCTTTAAATTCTAAATCAACAACCATATTATTGTCATCATCATAGTGAGTTATTTCTTTCATTACGTGTGGCGTTATAAGATTTCCTCCATTTGCAATAGCATTGAAACCTGTTAAAAACTGAACGCAGGATACTGTATTAGTTTGTCCAAAAGCTATAGTTGCTAAGTCAGTATCTGTAATATTTTTAGCATTTTTAACAATACCAGAGGCTTCACCATTTAAGTCTACCCCTGTTTTTTGTCCAAAGCCGAAAAGTTTTATATATTTAGTTAGGGTTTCCCCACCTAATCTTCTCCCTAATTCCATAAATCCAACGTTACAAGAATTCTCTAAAATCTGAGTAAAATCTTGAGAACCGTGTCCTGTTCTCTTCCAACAGTGAATAGTTCGCTTTCCTATTTTACTACTTCCGCCACATACGAACCTATCATTTTTAGTTACTTTTCCCTCTGAAAGTGCAGCTGTAGCTGTCACTACCTTAAAAATAGATCCTGGTTCAAAGGTATCACTTACAGCCCTATTTCTCCATATCCTTTGATTTTCTTCCAGTGATTTTTCATTGTCATATGGAGTGTTAGGATTATAGTCAGGCTTATTTGCCATAGCTAAAATGTCACCATTATTAGGATTCATAACTAAAATACTTACAGCCTTTGCCTTATTGTCTTTTAAAGCTTGTTCTGCAGCTTTTTCTGCAAAATATTGTATATTCTCATCTATAGTAAGTACAACATTTTTTCCATCAACCGGCTTTATATAATCAGATATAACATAAGGCATATCTTCTCTATTCTTGTCTAACTCAGATATCTTTATACCAGGTATACCAGCAAGATATCTATCGTAAATTTGCTCAACCCCCATAAGTCCTTCTCCATCTGCATTAGTGTTTCCGAGAACATGGGATAGAAAATTGTTATTGGGATAATATCTTTTTGTATCTGGAGATATTATAAATCCGTAATAATCCTTTTCTTTTAAATATTGTTTTACTTTTTCCGTCTCTTCACTTTCCATTCTTCTTTTAATCATGGCAGCACCCTTAGGCTTTCCATTTGGAAGAGGATCTATCATCTTTTTCTTTAAAGCCTTTTCATCTATATCTAGCAATTTTGAAAGATCAGGAAGTAATGCCTCCATATTAACACTCTTTTTTGTAAGATCTGACCTTAATGCATTTAAATCCACATCTACCCTGTATACATTGGCACTAACAGCAAGCTCATGTCCATTTCTATCTAATATTTTACCTCTTTTAGGTGAGATCTTAACTTCACTAGTCCACTGGTCTATAGCCTTCTCTTTTAGATCTACTCCCTTAAAAGTCATGATATATGCAATCCTAATAGTTAGTAATGATATGAGAAAAAAAAGGATCAAAAAGGTAAATAATCCTCTCCTTTTAAGGGTAACTTTGTCCCTGTACTTTTTGTTCACCTAAATCCCCCCATTAAAAAAGGATATTTTTAATCTTTTCAAATATATTATTTATTCCTTTGCTATCTTCTTTTTCATCCTTAAAATTATCTTTGCTAAGATCATAGTAATATGTATCTGTTATACTAGGTTCTACCATTTTAAATTTATTTCTAGCTATACTATCTACTTTTTTAATATCATGGTATTGCATAAGATACACTTTTATATCATCATTCTTATGTTTTATAGTGCTTATTTCTTGTTTCATATTTCTTATCTGTTTTTGATTTGCATATATTACGGAATATCTTACCATAATCACCATACCTATTACAAATATAACCATTACGCTTTTTAAAGCACTTAATTTTATTTTTTTATTTTCTAATCTTTGGTTTTTTAAATTTTCCTTTTTAAATTCTTTAAATTCTTTGTAAGTTTCATCAGTCTTTAAGGGAGTAGTGTTTTTTACATATTCTTCATTATATATCTTTTCTTTTTCGGCTACTAACAATTTATTCACATCCTTTTTAATTTAGAACTTTTTTATATTTTCTCCGCAACCCTTAACTTTGCACTTCTACTTCTTGGATTCTCTAAAACTTCTGCCTCCGTAGGCTCTTGTGGTTTTCTTGTTATTATCTTTACTTTAGGCTCCTTTCCACAGACACAAATTGGAAAAGCACTTGGACATGTACATGGTTTTTCTAGTTCCTTAAACTTATTTTTAACTATTCTATCTTCTAAAGAGTGGAAAGTAATAATTGCAATTCTCCCACCTTTTTTAAGTTTATCCACACTGTCCTCTATAGCCTTATTTAATATATCTAATTCTGAATTAACCTCTATTCTAATTGCCTGAAAAGTCCTTTTTGCTGGATGTGGTCCCTCACGTCTAAACTTTGCAGGAATAGATTTTTTTATGATTTCTACCAATTCAAAAGTACTTTCTATAGGCTTAAGATTCCTTTCGTTAACTATATTGGAGGCTATTCTTTTTGCAAATCTCTCCTCACCATAATCCTTTATAATTCTAAATAATTTTTCTTCCTCATATGAATTTACAACATCATAAGCTGAAAATTCATCACTCCTATTCATTCTCATATCTAGTGGTGCATCTTGCATATAACTAAAACCCCTATCTTTATTATCAAGTTGATAAGAAGATACCCCTAAATCCATCATTATACCATCTATTTCTTCAATTCCTAACTCTTCTAAAACATCTTTTATATTATGAAAATTATTGTGAACATAGGTTACATTTTTGTATGCTTTTAACCTCTCCTTCGCAGCATTTAATGCATCTGTATCTTGGTCTATACCTATTAAATGTCCTTTTTCACTAAGGCACTTTAAAATTTCACTAGAATGTCCAGCTCCACCTAAGGTTCCATCCACATAAATACCATCTTCTTTTATACTTAATCCATTTAAAGTCTCTTCTAATAATACTGATACATGTTTAAATTTCATATATATTCTCCTTTATAAAATACCAAGTTCGTTCATTCTCTCTGCTATTTCATTAAAATCTATATTTTCATCATTGTATTCAATCCATTTCTCAAGACTCCATATCTCAATCCTTGAAGCAACCCCAATACTTACTATGTCTTTTTTTATGCATGAATATTGAATTAAGTTTTGAGGAATAAGAACTCTACCTTGTTTATCCATGTCAACCTCATGAGCACCTGAAAAAAAGAATCTTGAAAATACTCTTGCATCTTTATTGGTAAGTGGTAATGATTTTAATTTTTGTTCAAACTCTTTCCATTCATCTTTAGGATAGACATAAAGACATCCATCCAATCCTTTTGTTATAAAGAAAGAACTCCCTAGGTTCTCTCTAAATTTAGAGGGGATAATAATTCTATTTTTACTATCTAATGCATGATTATACTCACCTATGAACATATTTCCACCTCTGTTAACTATTTCAAACCACAACTAACCACTTTAAACCACAATTAATTAATTCTATATATAAATCAGATTTCCTTCATGATTATAAATAATTATTTAAAAACTTATAGATATTTTTCAATAATTATACCTATTTTATGTTGTTCTTCGACAAAATAACCTAAGTTTTTTATTTAATCATTTAAAAGTCTCTTTTATATGTTTGTTGAAATAATTTTCCTTCTAGAGTATAATCTATAGGTATTAATTAAATAAATATAACTAAGAAAGGGTTGTTAATATATATGAAACTTGGAATCGTAGGTCTACCTAATGTAGGTAAAAGTACACTATTTAACGCCATAACAAAAGCTGGTGCAGAATCTGCTAACTATCCCTTTTGTACCATAGATCCAAATGTAGGCGTAGTTAGTGTTCCCGATGAAAGATTAGATATGCTTTTTAAAATGTATAACTCTAGAAAAAAAGTACATACTGCCATTGAATTTTATGATATTGCAGGTCTTGTTAAAGGAGCTAGTAAAGGAGAAGGTCTTGGCAATAAATTTCTATCTCATATACGCGAAGTTGAAGCTATAGTACATGTTGTTAGATGTTTTGAAGACGAGAACATTGTTCACGTTGAAGGTTCTGTTGATCCTATTCGTGATATTGAGACTATAAATTTAGAACTTATTTTATCAGACCTTGAAATTTTAGAAAGAAGAATAGACAAAACAGAAAAACTTGCTCGTTCTGGAGATAAGGTAGCTAAAGAACAACTTGAAATTTTAAAAACTATAAAGGATACTTTAGAAAATAATAAACCTGTAAGAAGTATAGAATTTAATGATGATGAAATGGAGTTTGTTAAAAGCTTGTTTCTATTAAGTTCAAAACCTGTATTATATGGGGCTAATATTTCAGAAGAAGACCTAGCTGCAGGTAACTTAGAAAATGAAATGGTTAAAAAAGTTAAAGAATATGCAAAAGAAGAAAATTCTGAAGTGATTGTGGTTTGTGCAAAACTTGAAGAAGAGCTTTCTACATTAGAAGACGAAGAAAAGTTTGAAATGTTGAGTGAATATGGTCTTAAAGAATCAGGACTTGATAAATTAATTAAGTCAAGTTACAAACTTTTAGGTCTAATGAGTTTCTTAACTGCTGGAGAACAAGAAGTAAGAGCTTGGACTATAAAAATAGGCACAAAAGCACCTAAAGCTGCTGGTAAAATTCACTCTGATATTGAAAGAGGATTTATAAGAGCTGAAATTGTATCCTATGATAAGTTAGTTGAATGTGGCTCAGAAGCTGCTGCTAAGGATAAAGGTCATTATAGACTTGAAGGAAAAGAGTACATAATGCAAGATGGAGATGTAGTTAACTTTAGGTTTAATGTATAAAAAGATTCAATGTAAAAAAATAGTCCCACTATGGGACTATTTTTTATCTTTTTTTCCATTATACTTTTTAAGTTCTCTTCCAATCTCCTCAATAATATTCCTATTCCTAAAGTTTACCTCATAGAACATGACTTCCATAGCATCAAAGAAATTTTCCATAGTATAAATAGAAAACTTTCCTTCGCCAATAGCATCCTCCACTTCTTTTCTTAATACTATATTATCTTTATTTCTAGAGGGTATTAAGACTCCCTTATTCTCCATAGTATTTATGGCCTTGCAAGTATCATAGAAACCTTCAATCTTATGATTTATACCTCCTACAGGCTGAATGTCTCCAAATTGATTTATAGATCCTGTTACAGCTATATTCTGTCTTATGGGAGTTCTTAAAAGGGAGGATATCATAACTAAGGCTTCGGCTACTGATGCACTGTCTCCTTCTACAAAACCATATACCTGCTCAAAACTTATATTAAAGTCTACAGGAATTTCATTATAGCCACCCATAAGATTATTTAAGAGCCCCTTTAGTATACTTACAGATTTATTATGAACTTTTCCACTCAAATTATTCTCTTTTTGTGAATCAATTATATCTCCATTACCTTTTGAACATGTACAAGTTATTCTCATTGGACGACCAATCTTTAAATCATTGCCTTGTATTACGGAAAGTCCATTTATCTCTCCAATTCTCTCCCCTTCTACATTTAAGATTATTTTACCATTTTTATATTCTTCCTTAATATACTTTTCAATTAAGCTTTCTTTATTATAGATATTCATTATGTCCTCATATACAACACCTCGTTTTCCTTCTTCTACAGCATAAGCAGAGGTTAAAATCATAATATCTTTTAATTTTTCATAATTGAAATCTATCTTATCTCTATCCTCGGCTTCCCTTGAAAAAAGTCGCCCCACCTCTTTTATCGCCTTATTAGTAAGAGGTTTACATTTGTATTTTTTACATATCTGTAGCATGTTTTTAAGTATTGTTTTTTTACTATAATCATCTATTTTAATTATAGAATCGCTCTCTAAGCGAATTTTAAATAAATTTTTAAAATCTTCATCATAATTGTATAGTGCATTAAAATATTTGTAATTACCTATTAAAATAACCTTAACATCAATAGGTATTTCTTCTAAATTTAATTTTTCCACTGCAAGGAATTCAAGCATACCTCTATTTTCTTCAAATTTTAATTTTTTTCCTTTTAACACCTTTTTAAGTTCATTGTAAGCATAAACATCCTCTAGCAAATTCTTAGCTTCTAAAATTAAGTATCCACAGTTAGCCTTTAAAAGACTCCCACCCTTAATACCGTCTATACTTGATTTATAAGAACCTTTTTTATTTTTGTATTCCATATTTCCAAAAATATTTTTATAAGTAGGAAACTTTTCATATACTACTGGAACCTCGGAAGGTTTATTTTCTACTAATAATTTAAACTTATATTTTGCTATATTAGATATAATAATTCCTTCATTCTCATCAATACTTTTAACTGCATTATTTGATAAATTTTCTTCTATGTCATTGCATATTTCAAGTAATAAATTTTGTCCCTCTACATCCTCCATAAATTCATTTTTAATATCTTCCTTATTTTTTTTACTTTTTCCTTGCAAAAATTCTCCTAAAGATCCTTTTATTTCTTCTAAATAATTATCTTCTATACTCTTTAATTCCTTTATTATACTTTTTGTATAATTTTTTATTCCCTTTAAAGACTCCATTATCTTATTTTTTTCTGTTAAGTCTAAAGAATCAAATTCTTCTTCTGTAATGGTATCCTCATTAATTATAGGTATAAAGGAAAAACCTGTATCACCATAAACTATTTTAAACCCTTTTTCAAGTCCTATCTCTATAAGCCCTTGCAGTATAATATCTCTTTTCTCTAAGCTCTTTGATAGTATGTTGTTATTTTCTTCTAACATATAAGAATTATAGAATTCAAATATTAAATCTAAATAAAACTTTTTTATATGTTCTAAATAAGTTCCTACTTTTCTACCATTACCTGCTTTAAAAGTTTTTAATTTTATTTTTTCTGAATCTCCATAACAAACATATGCAAAATCTTTTATCTCTAGATTTTCTTCTTTTTCTTTAATTATATGAATTAATTGCTCTATTTTATCTTCAGAACAGTCATCTACTAAGAATATATTGAAAGATGGTTCTTTAATATTTATAGCCATTTTAAATCTAGAATAAATATCTTTATATTCCATAAACTCTTTTGAATCTATATCATCTACATGTATCCCATCGATATTAAAATCAAAAAATATCTCATCATAACTTAGTCTACTTATCATAAAATTCCTCCTCTCTTCACATAGTATATAAGTATTCAAAAAATACTTTTTCGCTACATAAAAAAAGGATGAATTGAATTCATCCTAAGAAATTTCTATTTCATTCCCTCTATAATTTTTACAGAAGCAGAAGCACCAATTCTTGTGGCTCCAGCTTCTATCATATCTAAAGCTATAACCGTATCTCTAATACCCCCTGAAGCTTTAACTCCCATATGGTCTCCTACTGTGTTTCTCATAAGTTTAATATCTTCTACTGTAGCACCAGACTTAGAAAATCCTGTAGAAGTCTTTACAAAATCTGCACCTGCTTCTTTTGATAATCTACATGCCATAAGCTTTTCTTCTTCTGACAGTAAACAAGTTTCAATAATTACTTTTAGTGAAGCATGATTTTTACAAACCTGAGCTAAAGACTTTATTTCTTCTCTAATATAATCATAATCCTTATCCTTTAACTTACTTATATTAATTACCATATCTAATTCTGTAGCGCCATTATCTATAGCATTTTTTGCCTCAAAAACCTTAACCTCAATAGTTGTAGCTCCTAGTGGAAAACCTATAACAGTGCAAACCTTAACTCCACTTTCTTTAAGTTTTTCAGAACAAAGGGATACAAAAGAAGGGTTTACACATACTGAAGCAAAGTTATATTTAAGCGCTTCAGAACAAAGTTCTTCTACCTCTACTGCACTACAATCTGGTTTTAATAATGTATGATCTATAAATTTACATAAAGATTTCTTATCCATATTTATTAACTCCTCCTAAAACAAAGTCATATTATCTTTTGCTTATTTTATAAATATATTATAATAATATAGAAAGTAAGTGTAAACCCTTGTTATATAGTATAAGTTAATATATAATAATTTTAGTCCCTTTATTATGAATTTTATGTAAATGATAAAGACTATAAAGTAAAGGAGTTTTTGATATGGGATTTAAAGATAATTTTAGACAAAAGTCAGCAGAAGTGTTTTTTGAAAAAAATAGAGATAGAATAACTCAAGTTCAAGGGAAGGTTCTTTCTATAAAAGTTGAAGAAAAATCCTTTTTATGGATTTTACATAAACTTACAGCTACTATTTTGATTAAACCTGAAGGCAGTAAAAATATTGTTCAATGCGTATATAATAAAAAACGTTGGTTTAAGAAAGTAGAGTTTATGAGTATTCTTCAAGGACATTCTGTTCTAATTCAAGGTCTTAAAGGTAAAAAAGGCAAAGAAAATAGAGAACTTATTGAAATTCTTAATATTAGAAATAACAATACTAAAAAGTTCTTAGTGCCTATGGAAGGTGCAGAAAATATAAAAGTTCAAAGAGTAAATCCTAGGAGAAAATTTAAATAAGGCTATATGATAACACTCATATAGCCTTTTTTTCTATAATTTTTTTCTATCCTTTAAATAAAGGAATACACTATTTATAAAGAAGATTACCCCTGAGAAGAATAACACTATAGTCCATTCAGCAAAATTTAATGGAACTGTATGAAATATACCTTGGAAAAATGGAATATAAAGTATAACTAAAAGCATTAATATAGAAATCCCTACTGCCCCTACTAGATATATATTTGAGAATATATTTATATCAAATATAGAGTGCCTCTCAGAACGACATTCAAAAACATGAAGTAATTGTGATAATATTAAAGTACTTAGTGCTAATGTTCTGCACATTTTAACGTCCATATTGTAATACCTTCCTGCTATAAATGCAAGTACTGTACAAATCCCAATTAAGGACCCCCTAATCAAAATTTTTTCTTTTAATCCTCTTGAAAATATACTTTCATTTTTATGTCTAGGCATATTCATCATAATATCATCATCTGCTGGATCAACTCCTAGAGCTATAGCAGGTAATCCATCTGTAGCTAAATTTACAAATAATATTTGAATTGGTAATAATGGTGTTGGAAGATAAAATATAGAGGCTAAAAACATAGTTAAAACTTCCCCTAAATTACAAGATAATAAATACCTAATAAATTTTCTTATATTATCATAAATAATTCTCCCCTCTTCAACTGCTGCTACTATGGTCGCAAAATTGTCATCTAATAAAATCATAGAAGAAGCTTCTTTAGTTACATCTGTACCTGATATACCCATAGATATACCTATATCTGCTTCTTTAACTGCTGGTGCATCGTTAACCCCATCTCCAGTCATTGATACTATATGATCTTTACTCTTAAATGCCCTTACTATCTTTAACTTATGTTTAGGACTTACTCTAGCGAATATTCTATATTTATCAACATTATTTTTAAGCTCTTTTTCACTAAGCTTATCTAATTCTTCACCTGTTATAACTTCCTCTTCAGATGTACAAATATCTAATTCTTTCCCTATTGCATAAGCAGTATTTTTATGATCCCCAGTTATCATTACTACTTTTATACCAGCCATTTTGCTTTTTAAAACTGCATCCTTTGCTTCCTTTCTTGGAGGATCTATAATTCCTGCAACTCCTAGAAATATCATCTCTTCTTCTATGGAGCTACTTCTACTTAAGCTTGTGTCTTTATATGCTGCTGCTATACATCTTAAAGCTCTTTTAGACATCTCTTCTATTTTATTTAAAACATCTTCTTTGTATTTTCCCTGAAATAATACCTTTTCTCCATTTATTAATATATACCTACATCTTTTTATTACCCTCTCTGGTGCACCTTTTATATAAGCAACTTCCTTATTACCTTCATTAAATAAAACAGACATCATTTTTCTACTGGAATCAAAGGGATTTTCATAAGTCCTCTCGCCATTTTCTATATAAGATTGTATCTCTTTGCTATCCTTAAAAAATGCCTTTATTAAAGCGGTTTCTGTAGGGTCTCCAAAAAGTGATTTTTCAAGGCTCTTTTCTTTAAAGTCATAATTGCAATCATTACAATATGTAAAAGCCTTTTTAACTAAATTTAACTCTGGCTTTTTATAAAAATCTTCAGTAAAAGTTTTATTATTATAATAAACTTCTTTTACAGTCATATTGTTTTGCGTTAAGGTCCCTGTTTTATCACTACAAATTACTGTGGTACATCCTAGTGTCTCTACAGCAGGAAGTTTTCTAACTAAAGCGTTTCTCTTTAGCATTCTTGAAACTCCCATGGCAAGAGATATGGTTACAATAGCTGCAAGCCCCTCTGGAATAGCCGCAACAGCAAGGCTAACACCAAGTAAGAACATTTCCCCTATATCTTGTCCCCTAATAATCCCAAGTACTGTGACTACAATACAGATTATAGCACACATAAAGACTAAGACTTTTCCTAAAGAGTCCAACTTCTCTTTAAGTGGAGATGGCTCTGCTTCTATGTTATGTAACATATCTGCAATCTTACCCATTTCTGTATCCATACCTGTTAACATTACTTTGGCCTTGGCATGGCCTCTTAATATAGTAGTTCCCATAAAAACTTCATTGTTATTTTTACTAGTACTTTTCTCAACTCCTACAGATTCTCCAGTAAGTAGGGATTCATCTACAAGACAGTTAGAAGAACTAATTATTATACTATCTCCTGATACTCTATCCCCAGTTTCTAAAATTAATAAATCACCTGGCACTAATGTTTCTGCACTAACAACCTTAATGTTTCCATTTCTTATAACCTTTGCTGTAGGTGCTGCAAGGGCTTTTAAAGCCTCAAGAGATTTTTCTGTCTTATACTCCTGTATAAATCCTAAAACAGCATTCATAACTACAATTATGAGTATGGTTATGGCATCAGCCCTATCCCCCATAATTCCTGATATAATTGTAGCTACAATTAAAACCCATATTATAAAATCATTGAATTGAGATAAAAATATTTTTACTGCTGAAACCCTCTGCTTATTTTCAATTATGTTTGGTCCATACTTTTCTAACCTTTTCTTAGCTTCTGCTTCTGTTAAACCTGAGTATTCACTTTTATTATATAAATTTTCCTTTAACAAAAGAAGCTTCCCCCTTTCACTTTGCTTTTTTAGTCCTATAAATATATATGTGTTTTATATGGTTCTTATGAAATAAAATAAATATTACATTAAAATTTTAAAACAAAGCTTTACATAAAAGCGTTTAACTATTAAAATATATTTGTCAAGTAGTAATTTTATGATTTACATAGAGGTTTTATAAAGCCATTACAAAATTAATTTTAAAAGGAGTTTTAATATGAAAGATTTTATTTATATATCAGGACATAAAAACCCAGATAGCGACTCTATTTGCGCTGCTATTGGATATTCAGAATTTAAAAATAAAACTGGTAGCATTCCAGCAATCCCAATTAGATTAGGAAATGTAAGCAGGGAAACTCAATTTATATTAGATTATTTTAATGTAGAAGCACCAAAACTAGTAGAAACTGTTAAGCCTCAAATATCTGATTTAGATATAGATAAAGTTCCTACTATAAAATCAGGTACTTCCTTAAAAAAAGCCTGGGATATAATGCAAAAAGAAGAGACAATGACACTTCCTGTTGTAGATGATAATGAAAATCTTATTGGTATAGTATCATCTTCCAATTTAACCTCAACATATATGAAACTTTGGGATAATTCTATACTATGTAAGAGCAATACTCCTATTGAAAATATATTAGATACCCTAGACGCAAAAGCTCTTTACATCAATAAAGAAGCTAAGCTAAAAGGTAAGATTTTAATAGGTGCTATGCTTCCTGAAAGTATAAAAAACTTTGTATCTGAGGGAGACATTGTAATTTGTGGAAACAGAGAAGATGCTCAAGAAGCTATCGCAGAATCTAAAGCATCATTAATAATAGTTACAGGAGACTATGAAGTTAGTGTTAGTGTTATAGAAAAATGCAAGAAAAACGGTTCTTCAATTATAGTAACTCCATATGATTCATTTACAGCTTCTAGAATAATAACTCAAAGCATACCTGTAGAATATGTTATGGGTAAGGAAAACCTTGTATACTTTAAAGAAAATGATTTTATAGAAGATGTAAAAAAAGAAATGCAAGAAACTAGATATAGAACTTATCCTATTTTAGATGATCAGGGTAAAGTTATAGGGCTTATTTCTAGATATCACCTATTATCTAAAAATAAGAAAAAGATTATCTTAGTTGATCATAATGAATTATCTCAATCTGTAGATGGATTAAAAGATGCTGAACTTTTAGAAATATTAGACCATCATAGAATAGGTGGTATTCAAACAGGTCTACCTATTTATTTTAGAAATGAGATTATCGGAAGTACCTCTTCTATAGTTGCTTTAAGATTCTTTGAAAGTGGAATAACACCATCAAGAGAAGTGGCAGGGTTATTAAGTGGTGCACTTATATCAGATACCTTACTTTTAAAATCCCCTACAACAACTGACAGGGATAGAGAAATTTTAGACAAGTTGTGTAAAATTGCGGGCATAGATGCAGAAAAATTTGCAAAGGAAATGTTTAAAGCTGGTACTTCTTTAGAAGGAAGAACACCAGATCAAATATTTAACCAAGATTTTAAGACTTTCCATATTAATTCTTTCAAGGTAGGAGTATCTCAAATAACTACTATGGATTTAGATGGTTTTAGAGCTAAAAAACCTGAATTAATAAACTTAATGGAGGAAAAACTTAAGTCAGAATCCTATGATATATTAGTTTTATTAGCTACAGATATTATTGAAGGTGGTTCAGAAGTTATCCCAGTTGGAAAATATAATACTCTAGTAGGAAAAGCATTTAATGTAGAGTTTAATAATGATTCATGTTATATTCCTAATATAGTATCAAGAAAAAAACAAGTAATACCACCACTTACTGAAGTTCTAAATAATTCATCTAAATAAAATAGTAAGAAAAAAATAAAAACCTTGCATTTGCAAGGTTTTTATCTTCCTCTTAAATTATTAACCATTCCCCACATCTCATCAGAAGTTTTTAAAGCATTAGAACTCATTTGAAATGCCCTTTGTGATAGTATAAGTTCTGTAATTTCATCTTCCATCTTTACATTGGATTGTTCTGTATATCCTTGATGTATTGAAAAGTCATTAGCATTTAACATGGTAGAACCTTCATTTCTAATATATATACTATCTCCTCTAGATATAAGAGCGTCTTCTCCTATAAACTTTTTAATCTGTAGGTTTCCAACTTCCAGGAAATTATTTCCGTTTTTTATACTTACAGTACCTTTTTCATTTATGTATAAGTCTTCGTTTTTAAAATCAAAATTTAAATCACTTAACTTAACACTTCTACCATCCCTAACCACATCTACATAATTCCCATTTTTATCCACAAGGTCTCCATTAATATCAAGATTGAAACTTCCATTTCTTGTATAACCCTTTGAACCATCCATTAAGGTTATTTGAAAATAACCTTCTCCATCTAGAGCTACATCTGTCTTTCTATTAGTTTCACGAAGTGCCCCTTGATTATTATCCCTTATCCATTTATTTGTCCTAACCCCTACACTATGTTGAAGCTTCCCCTCTGCTCTATTAGTTAATGGGTATCCTCTTCTATCTAAAGAATCGTTTAATAAATCTGAAAAAGAGGTATTAACCTTTTTGTATCCCTCAGTAGTAGCATTAACAAGATTATTAGATATACTATCTAATTTTTCTTGTTGCGCAATCATTCCACTTTTACTTGTCCACATAAGTCTTATCATAAAATCTCTCCTATCTTAGGTTATCTTAAAGCTCCAAGTTCATTTACAGCTTTACCTAAGGTCTCATCTAGAACTTGCATTACCTTTTGATTACTCTCAAAACTTCTCATGTTAGCCATCATTTCTACTGCTTCTGATACTACATTTACATTAGATTTCTCAATATACTTATTCCTTATAGCATAATTTTGAGCATTCTGAGCCCCATTTCCTTCATATAAGTTGTCTCCTACCTTTTTAAGACCATTATAATTTGGGAAATCTACTACATTTAATTTAAATCTTTCTGTTCCATTGATTCTTATATTCCCAGCAGGGGTGCAAGAAACTTTTCCATCTCCTACTTGTATAGGCCCTAGGTTCCCTGTATATAAATCTATGCCTTGAACCAAGTCTCCACTAGAATTAACAAGATATCCTTGCAGATTTGTATTAAAATGACCATCCCTTGTATAATACTGTCTTCCATTTCTATTTACAGTGAAAAATCCTCTTCCTTCAATTGCGAAGTCTGTATCTTTATCAGTACTTTGTAGTGGTCCTTGAGAAAAAAAAGTATTAACAGTATCTATACCACTACCTTTACTAAGCTCACCAATGTTATTTTTCACATTTTTACTTCCTAAGGTCTTATCATAATTGTATAGCATTACATCTCCAAAGTTTCTAACAGATAGATTATCACTTTTAAAACCTACTGTGTTGGCATTTACAATATTATTCGTTATAATTCCTTGCCTAGTCTCTCCAACTACAAGACCAGATGCTGCAGTATATATCCCTCTTAACATATTATTTTTTCACCTCATCTATCTTTACTTTAATATTATCTTCATACTTCATTCCTAACTTTAAAGCTCTTTTTTCTATTTCTGCATCACTTATAGAATAATTATAAGAACTTTTCCAAAGTAATATAGAGGAAATTACAATACCTACTCCTAGTCCAAGTAAAAATTTCTTGTCTTTTAATAATCTAAAAAGGGGCTTTAACTTGTATATAAATCTCTTATTAATAATACCTCCCCCTTTCCCATATTAAAGTTTTCACAAATGTAATCAACAGATTTTCCCTCTTTTAAGAGTTGTCTTATTTTCTCATTTCGTATATTAACTTTGCTCTCCACATCTACACTGTCTTTAAAGTCTTGCTTCTTTGTACTATTTTGTATTTCTTTATTTTCTATTGCATCACTTTTTGTCTCTTTATTTATTTCTTTATTTTTAATATTTGTTTTATTTATATTATAACACATATTCAACTCTTGTTGATCACCATAATTACTTTTTTTAATAAAATTATCTTTAAAGTTATTTGGAAAAGTATTTTGAAAATTATTAGAGATTTCTTCCTTCATAACTTCCTCATCCCCGTATAATCTATCCTCTTTTAAACTTTTTATCTCTTCCTCTAATTTCACAATATCCATTTGAATTTCTGTTAAGGTCTCTCCAACTTCCCTTCTTAATTCTCCTATTTCAGTGTTTAAAGGGGTCATATTCTGCTTTTCTTCTTGAAGTACATTCTTAAATGGGTTATTTTCTTTTTTTAGTCCTAACACACTATAAATAATTAACAACATACCGATAGTAAATAATAACATAAATATCATATATAGTCACCTAGTTATATTTTAATTTTTGCATAGCTTTTCTTAAGTGAATTATAGCTCTGCCATGCAATTGGCATACACGCGATTCAGATACGGACAGGACTTTACCTATTTCTTTTAATGTGAATCCTTCATAATAATATAGAGATAATATAGTTTTATCCTTTTCATTTAAGAAATCTAAAGCCTTAGCTAACATTTCTACCTGCTCTTTTTCCTCTAAAATATCTTCAGGACATGGACTATTTTTATCCTCTATAACTCCCATTAAAGATAACTCATCATCTCCACCACATATAATTTCCTCTAGGGAAGTTACTGAAATATAATTTATATAATTTTCTATTTCTATGACATTTTCTATGCTTATCCCCATTTCATCTGCTATTTCCTGTATGTTAGGTTCTTTTAAAAATTCCCTTTGTAACTTTTCCACTGACTCATTATACCTATTCAGTTTATCCATAGCACTTTTTGAAATGGGACTATTTTTTCTAAGTTCATCTATTATAGCTCCCTTTATCCTTATTGAAGCATAAGTTGAAAACTTCATCCCTTTTTTAGAATCAAACTTATTAATAGCATCCATAAGTCCCAGCATTCCATAGCCAACTAAATCATCAAATTCTACATATTTAGTTTTACCAACTAATATCCTAGAAGCTATATACTTAACTAAAGGTATATATTCAGTTACTATTCTTTCTTTATCTAAACTTGTTGCAAAAGAATTCATTACGTCCCCTCCTTAACTAAAAATATTAAGAGAATAAATTGAAAAGCTTTTTGAAGAAACCATGCATTCCCGCTTCTTCCTTTTCTATTTCCATTGATTTCATAAGCTTTTTACTAATTGATTTTATGCAAAGTGAAAAATTCGAATTTGGATAGTTAATATATACAGGTATCTGTCCTCTCACTGACTCTACTAATTTTCTATCTTCATATATGTACCCTAATAATTTAGTATCCATACCTAAAAAATTTTTAACTGCTGAACTAAATCTTTCATAGGTTAAGGTTCCTTCTCTTTTATCAAAAACCTTATTTATAATTATATGTGCTGAATTTTTAATTTCAAAATGTCTTATAACTTTTACTAAACTATAGGCGTCAGTTAAGGAAGTAGGTTCTGGTGTTGTAACCACAATAAATTCATCACTACAGGCGATAAAACTTAATATGTTTTTATTAACCCCAGCCCCTGTATCTATTAAAACGAAATCATAATCTTTAAGGTCATACATCTTTTTTAAAAAAGTTTCTCTTTCTTTTTCTTCTAAGGTATCAATTTTATCTAAGGCAGTACCCCCAGATATTAAATGAATCCCACAAGGACCTTCTAAAACTACTTCATTAATATCCATACCTCTCTCTACTATATCAAACACATTATATCTGGGGTTTTGACCAATTAAAAGGTGATCATTACTCATTCCCATATCCGCATCAAATATAAGTACTTTATTCCCCATATTACTTAATGCAATGGCTAAATTTACCACTATATTACTTTTTCCAACTCCTCCTTTTCCAGAAGCAATTGTTATTATCTTCCCATTTTTTATATGAGGGATTTCTTTTGATTCTTTTATATTACCTTGTTCTCCTTTTATTAATTCTCTAAGCCTTTGTGCTTGATCTATCATAAGATATCCTCTCCCAAAATCATAGATATCAATTTAGTTTTATCCAAAGTCTTTATGTCTTCTGGAACATTTTGTCCAACTGTCACATAAGATAATGGTACCTTACTCTTAACTAAGGTATCCAGAATTGCTCCATAAGTATTAGTTTCATCTAACTTTGTAAGAATTAAATTAGTAAACTTAAGAACACTATAGCCTTCTACTATACTTTCAATATCTCTCCACTTAGTAGTGGCGCTCAATACCAAACTAATATTGGAAGTTCCTGTTTTTTCTACAAAAGCCCTAAGCTCTTGTATTTGCATTAAGTTTTTACTACTTCTCCCCGTAGTATCAATTAGAATAAGATCACAATCAATCATACTTTCTATAGCTTCTTCCATTTGTTTTAAATTAAAAACAACTCTAAAGGGTAAATTCATAATTTCAGCATAAGTTTTAAGTTGTTCCACAGCTCCTATTCTATAAGTATCAATAGTTATTAAGCCCACCTTTTTTTTATGATTTAAAACATATTTTCCTGCAAGTTTTGCAATAGTAGTGGTCTTACCAACTCCCGTAGGTCCTACAAAAACCTTTATACCCTTATCTAATTCCTGATCCACACTAACTTTATTAGAAAGTATTGTTCCAATAATAGACTTATCTATATTTTCCCCTATTTCATAACTTCTTAAATCTCGTAATATTTCTTCTTCTAAACCTTTTGAAATATCTAACATCTCTAGATAATCTTTATAGGCTTTAAGAGGATCATTATCTTTTACTTTATTTACATTTTCATAAATATCACGAATCATATTTTTCATAGATACTACTTCTTCATTTAAATTTTTGCCATCATATTTATGACTATCAGATCTTGTTTTTATCTGAGCATTGTTTACCATGGGTTTTAGAGGAAAATCTTTTTTAGGAACTTTAATTTCTTCGCTTTCAGAAGCTGCTGTAACTTCTATTAACTTAGGTGAAAAAAAACCTAAAAACCCTTTTTCCCTTACTTTTCTTTGAGATATTATTATGGCGTCAGTTCCTAAATCAAGTTTTATTTTTGCCATAGCCTCATTCATATTTTTTACTAAATATTTTTTTATTATCATTTTATATCTCCACTACCCCCTCAGTTCTTATCTGAACATCATTTGGAATTTCATTTAATGATAATACTATAATATGTGGAAATACCATTTCTATAAGTTTTCTAAAAGCCTGTCTAATACCTGGAGAAACCAATATTATTGGTTGATTTTCATTGAAATATACATTTTCTATGGTAGAATTTATACTTTCAAAAATAGCCCTATTAGTATCAGGATCCAGCGCTGGAAAACTTCCTTGTATAGATTTTTGAATGTTATTCTGAATTAAGTTTTCTAGTTCAGGTGCTAGCGTCACAACAGTTAAAGCTCTATTCTCATTTATAAGAGGATTGCAAATACTTCTACCCAAAGAAAACCTAACATACTCTGTAAGTATTTCTACATCCTTAGTATTTCGTGAATGATCTGCTAAAGATTCAAAAATAGTAACTGTATCTTTTATAGATACCCTTTCTTTAAGAAGATTTTGCATAACTTTTTGCACTTCACCTATGGTCATTAAATCAGGAACTAGCTCATCTACTACGGCACTATATCTTTCTTTTAAGTTATCTATTATCATCTTAGTCTCTTGTCTTCCTAAAAGCTCATAACTATGATCTTTTATAACCTCAGATAGGTGAGTTACTAAAACCGTTGTAGGGTCAACTACTGTAAATCCTTTTATTTCAGCTATTTCCCTATCATCTTTATTTATCCAAAGTGCTGGAAGTCCAAAAGTAGGTTCAACAGTTTTAATTCCATCTATATCAATATCCTCATTAGTAGGATTCATACAAAGCAACATATTAGGTATAAGTTCTCCTCTTACAACCTCTGTAGCTCTTATTTTTATTACATACTCATTATTTCTTATTTGAAGATTATCTCTAATTCTTATGGGCTGTACTATAATACCCATATCAATTGCACATTGCCTTCTAACAGATGCAATTCTTTGAAGCAAATCCCCTCCTGAAACCTCATCTGCAAGTGGAATTAGTCCATATCCTATTTCAATTTCCATAGGCTCTACATTGATTAGGTTCATAACATTTTCAGGCTCTGTTTTTTCAATTTCCATTATTTCATTTTCTTCAATTTGTATCTGTCTCATTTCCTTATCTTTCTCATCCTTAAATAAGAAATAAGCACTAACTGCTGCCACAATAGCAAGTACTATAAATATAAAACTTGGCATACCTGGAATCATTGCTAAAAGTACAAGAACAAAAGATAAAATTCCTATTACCTTTGGAAAAGTAGTAAGCTGTGAACCTAAAGCTGTACCAAAGTTATCACTGTTCCCTGATCTAGTAGTTATAACACCTGAGGCTGTGGAAATAAGTAATGCTGGAATCTGACTTACAAGTCCGTCTCCAATAGTTAATTTTATATATTTATCTACAGCCTCTCCAGCTGATAAATTCTTCATAAAAACCCCAATTAAGATACCGCCAAGTACATTTATTAAGGTTACTAAGATACCTACTATGGCATCACCCTTTACAAATTTAGATGCACCATCCATGGCCCCATAAAAGTCAGCCTCTTTTTGCAAATCTAATCTTCTTTTTTTTGCTTGATCTTCATTTATTAAACCAGCATTTAAATCAGCATCAATACTCATTTGTTTTCCTGGCATAGCATCTAATGTAAATCTAGCTGCAACCTCTGAAACTCTTCCCGCTCCATTAGTAATAACTACTAATTGAATAATTACAATTATTATAAATATAATTATTCCTACAATAAAGTTACCTTTAACAACAAAGTTCCCAAAAGTCTCAATTATATTTCCTGCAAATCCATCTCCTAATATTAGTTTAGTTGAAGATACATTAAGTCCTAATCTAAATAAGGTTGTAATTAAGAGCAAGGATGGAAATATAGAAAACTGAAGAACATTTGTAGTAAATAAAGTCATTAATAATATAATTACTGAAATAGATATATTAATAGCTAATAAAAAGTCTAATAAGGCAGTTGGTACAGGTATAATAATCATTAATACTATACATACAACGCCAAAGGCAACTAAAATATCTAAATTATTTTTAATTCCTAATTTCCTATTATTCTCCATTTAATCACCTTTACTTCTTTAATTTGTAAATAAGTGCTAATATCTCAGCTACTGCTTGATATAATTCCTCCGGAATTTCGCCTTCTAAATCTACAGTTTCATAAATAGTTCTAGCTAAAGGCTTATTTTCAACAATTGGAACCTCATTTTCTTTAGCTACTTCTTTTATCTTTAAGGCTACATTATCAGCTCCTTTAGCCACAACCTTAGGTGCTGATATATTTCCCTCCTCATACTTTAAAGCAACGGAAATATGTGTAGGGTTTGTAATAACTACCGTAGCATCTGGAACGCTTTGCATCATTCTGCTCATAGCCATTTCTCTTTGTTTTTGTCTTATCTTTCCTTTAATCTGAGGATCTCCCTCCATTTGTTTAAATTCCTCTTTAACTTCTTGCTTAGACATTTTGATATCCTTTTTATGCTGTCTGTATTGGAAAAAATAATCCAGTGCGCCAATTACACACATGGCTAAAGTAGTTTTATAAAATAACTTTCCAACTAATTTATTTAAGTGTAAAGCTACAAATCTTAGTTCTAAGGAAGATATATTTATTATAGTATCTAATTCATTTACAAAGAATTTATATCCTATATATAAAAGTATATTTATAACAGCTATATTTTTTATAAGTTCTACTAGAGTTCTTATAGAAAAAAACCTTTTAAAACCATTTATAGGATTTAATTTACTTAACTTAGGTTTTATAGTTTCCCCTGTAAATATAAATCCCGACTGAACTATATTAGATAGTATACCAACTAACATTATTGGTACCGCTACTGGCATTACCATAAACATTAATTGCTTTATAGAAATCACCATAAGCATTTTAAGAGAATTGAAAGTTAGCTCAGTATTTAAATAATTATTTAAAAAAATATGTACTGTATTTTTCATTTCAGTAAATATAAACTCTCCCAAGGCCATTAATATAAAAGTTATACATACTAAAGATAGAGTCATACTTAAATCTTTACTTTTAGGAACCTGCCCTTTTTTCTTAGCATCACTTTTTCTCTTTGGAGTAGGATCCTCAGTTTTTTCTCCCCCACTGTCAGCAAATACAAAGAAAATCGGCCCTACAGTAAGAATTCCTGATAGAACTTTGGGTATAGTTTCAAATCCCCACATAAACATCTTTACCATAAGTGGAAGAGTAAAAATTATACCTGCAATTCCAACTACAATCTTAATAGGCATCCCCAAAATCATTACGTTTAACTGTGGAACAGCTCTTGAAGCTAGTCCTAAAATAATATTTATTACTAAAATCACTAAAGTTATAGGTAAAGATATACGAATACCTAAAGTGAAAAAGTAACTAAATGCTTTTAAAATTTGCCCAAAAGTTTCACTAAACACTAAAGATTGTCCTACATTAATACTTTTAAAACTCACTACTAAAGATTTAATAAGAATATGATGACCATCTATCATTAAATAAAACAGTACTGCAGTCATATAAACCAATTTTTGAATTAAAGTTACATTTTCATTAGTCATGGGATCAAACAAACTACTCATTGCAAAACCAATGTGGACATCTAAATACTGTCCTGCCATTTTTATAAAATTAAAGCATAGATTTGTTACATATCCCATTAAAAGACCTATTAAAATTTCATTAGCACCATAATAAAATATTGAAAAAGTATTATTGAACTGTGGATAAGGTATATCTTTTATCATAGGTAAAATTAAGTATGCTAATAGTGCTGAAAATAAAACTTTCGCATATTTAGGTGTTCCAGCTGGAAACATTATTGGTAATATAGCAAAAAAAGCTGTAATTCTAAGTAGTATCATAATAAAGAGCAAAATAACATCTAAGTTTAACAAAGTATGGCCCCCTATTTAGTGATATTTGCTATAATTTCAAATATTCTTTTTGTAAGATCCATAGACTTATGCAACATCCACCCACTACATAAAAGTCCTACTAAGGCTGAAATAAGCATTTTAGGTACAAAAGTTAAAGTTTGTTCCTGTATTTGAGTGGTAGCCTGCAAAATTGCAATTATAAGCCCTACTACTGTAGCAGCTACCAATATAGGAGCTGAAATTAGTATGCCTGTAGTAAGGGCATCTTTTAATACTGAAATTATCATATTCTCAGACATTTAAACACCTCATCTAAAGCTTAATATAAGAGCTCTTACAAGTAGATTCCATCCATCTACCATTACAAATAAAAGTAACTTAAAGGGTAAAGATATCATTACAGGCGGGACCATGAACATTCCCATAGACATCAATATACTACCTGTTACTATATCTATAATTAAGAATGGTATAAATATCAAGAACCCTATTTCAAAGGCAGTCTTAAGTTCACTTATAATAAAAGCTGGTATTATAGCATAAATAGGAACCTCACTATAATCATAAACTTTCTCCCCTTTTTCCTCTATAGCTTCTCCCTTGGTATTAACCTTTACTTTTACCTTATCTTCAAGGTTTCCAACCTCTAAAAACAATTTTAGATCCTTTACTTTAGTTTGCTTTAACATAAACTCTCTTAAGGGGGTTGTCCCTTTGGTCCAAGCTTCTTCATTAGTAAGTTTGTTATTAAGATAAGGTTTTATAGCCTCATCATTTATTTTGTTATATGTAGGTGCCATTATAAAAAAAGTTAAAAATAGTGCAAGTCCAACTAAAACCTCTCTTGGAATAGACTGTTGAGCTCCTATAGCATTTTTAAATAATGAAAACACTACAATTATTCTTATAAAGCAGGTTGTCATAATTACAATAGAAGGTAAAAGTGTAAGTACGGTCATTAATATAAGTATTTTAATATTATCTACATATTCCTTAGGTGAGTCTGCCTTGTCTACTGAAAGATTTATCTTAGGAATCGGCATAGTAGTATTTGGTTCTGCCATTACCATTTTCGTCCCCATTGCAAAGAAGCACAGTACAAGAATACCTAAGAGTAAATATTTATTTTTCTTTTTCATTCCACTCTTCCTTTTTAAGCAAAATTTTTCCTGTTATGTTATTAAAATATTTTTTTTGAATTTCAGCTCTTTCACTTAATAAATTTTCTATCTCTTCTCTGTCCAATTCTTTTAAGATTTCATTTCCTTTAATACTACTGGACATTAAATAATACTTGTCCATCACCTTCGCTATAAGTAAAAAAACTTCCTTAGAAATCTGAACTCTTTCAATTATAGTTATAATTTTCCCCTTATTTAATGAATTTACTTTGCTTCCCCCTAATTTTACTATTAAATAAATAAGTAGTAAAGTTATAGGTAGAACCATAAAAATCTGAACTACCATTTTAATTGTACTATAATTCATCACATTCACCTACTGAATTAGGAGTTCACTAAAATAAATTTTCTCTACTATGCCTTCACTTAAGTAAGGGTTTATTTTATTTATTATTTCCTTTTTTATAGATTCTGTTCCCATACCATCAAAATTTTCTTTTGTTTTGCTTCTCACAACGGATAAAATACAATCAGATACTATGTCTTTTTTAGCTTCTAATTCCTTTGCTAGTTTATCATTTTTTCTATATCCTAGAGAAACCTTTAATTTTACATATCTTTTTTCTTCTTTATCTCCTAAGTTTATAGTAGATTCAGGAAGAGGATACACTACTTGATCTTTTATATCCACAGTTTTATTAACTTCACTTTTGCTAACTTGAGCTCCTTTATCCTTATACAAAAATAAATAAACACTCAAAGCTATAACGGACACTACTAGTAAGGAAAGTAGAGCTACAGTTATGATTTGTAATTTATTAATTTCTTTACCTTCTTTGTTTTTTTCTTTAACTTTTTGAGCCATATTTTACTTACCCTCTTTCTTTGTATTAGTTACAATAAGAACGTTAACTCTTCTGTTTTTAGCCCTGTTGGAATCTGAATTATTTGGTACTATGGGATGATATTCTCCAAGGCCCATAGGTCTAATTCTCTTAGGATCTACTTTTTTATTATTAATAAAAAACCTAGTTACATTATTAGCTCTATCTGATGATAGATCTATATTATCCTTATATTTATAATTACTAATAGGCACATTATCTGTATGACCTTCTATTATAATTTCATTAGGTATTTTTTCAATATATTTTGTTATAAAATCTAAAACTGGTATACTATCAGGTTTTAAATCTGCCTTTCCTGTTTCAAATAGAATTTTATCTTTTATTTCAAAAATATACCCTCTAGAGTCAACTTTTATTTTAAGATACTTATCTAGTTTTTCGTCTTTAACTTGTTTTTGTAACTTTTCATATGTAGCCTTTACATTTTCGCTGGCATCAATATTTTTCCCATTACTTTCATTCTGTGAACCAACTACTGGCACTTCCCCATTATTCATATTAAAATCTAAAATTTGGTTTGAATTCTTCCCATTAAATACTCCTTGTAGTGCACTAGAAATTTGTTGAAATTTTTGTGCATCAACACTTGAATAGGAATATAGTAAAACGAAGAAGGTTAAAAGCAAAGTTATGGTATCGGAATAGGTTCCAAGCCAGCTATTTGTATCGATATCATCTTCCTTAGCCTTTTTTCTAGACATTCTCTATCACCTCGTTAGCCTGTGATGTTGACTTATATTCTAACTTTTCTTTTGGAGATAAATAAGAAGTTAATTTTTCTTCAACTATTCTTGGGTTTACTCCTGATTGTATAGCAAGTATCCCCTCAAGCATCATTTCCTTATTAACAGCTTCTAAGCCAGATTTATAACTTAAGTTAGATGCTAAAGGTATTAAAAACATATTTGCCATAACAGAGCCATAAAAAGTAGTTATTAAGGCTATAGCCATACCACTAGCAAGTCCTGCTTGGTCTGATAGATTAGCAAGCATTTGAACAAGTCCTATTAAGGTACCTATCATACCAAATGCAGGTGCATAAGCAGCCCATGCTTTTAACACTGAAGCTGAATCTCCATGTCTTCTTTCCATTTCTCCAATTTCAAGTTCCATTATACTTTGAATAACTTCAGGTTCTATACCATCCACAACCATTTGTAATCCTTTTTTCATAAAATCGTCTTCTACGTTATTGATCTCATTTTCTAAGGAAAGTAATCCCTCTCTCCTTGCTTTTCTTGATAGGGTTGTAAAGGTTTCTATTATTTCGATTCCAGATTTAGTCTTATTTTTAAAGCTTTGAGCTGATACCTTGAACATACTTTTTATCTGCTCCATAGGGTAATTTATAAGTAGTGCAGAAAATGATCCTCCCACTGTAATCGCTATACTTCCTGGATCCCAAAATATACCTAAACCACTTTGCCCCATACTCATACCCCAAATTACAAGTCCTATACCAAGAACAAATCCAACTGAGGTTGTAATATCATTTTTCTTCATGACAATTCCTCCTGTATAAAGGTGATGTTCATCCCTCTACTCCAAATTTCCTGTGTAAATATTTTTCTTAAAATTAATTATTTTTCTCTGTATTTCATTAACACTTTCTTTTACTAGATATTTTCTATCATTAATTAAGGTAATTACTGTTTCAGGTATTTCTTCTATTTTCTCTATCTTATCTTGATTCAAATAAAACTTACTTCCATTTAGACCATGTAATTCAATCACTAAAATCACCTCTTTATAGGCTATAGAGTATACTAAGAGTATACTCTATAGCCTATCTAATTACCTTTTTAGGTTTATAATATCTTGAAGAATTTCATCTCCAGTTGAGATCATTTTTGAACTTGCTTGGAATGCTCTATTTGCAACAATCATATCAGTAAATTGTTCTGCTAAGTCTACATTGGACATTTCAAGCATACCCTGAGCACAATCTCCAAAGCCCTCTTCATTACTTATAGTAGCACCTACTCCACTTCTAACTACAGCCTCTCCTGAGTTAGCTGAATTAGAATATAGGTTTTTGCCCATTCTCTCAAGACCTTCTGGATTTTTAAAAGCGGCCATGGCAACTTGTCCAAGAACTCCAACCTTACCATCTTCTAAAACAGCCTTTAAAAGACCACTTTTTTCTATCATAAAAGTTCTTACTCTTTTTTCACCCTCAGCTGAAATATCTGTAGCCCAAGAATATTTAGCTATTTCTTCATTACTAGGTGTACCATTAAAATCTGGTTTAGTTACTGTAAGTGTACAGTCTTCTGTGGTTATTCCATTAGCTTTAAGATCGATTGTAGTCTTATCAGTATAAAGTCCATCTTTATCTAAGTTAAAATTTTCACCATTTATATAGATATTCCAACCCCACTTCTCCGCAGGAGCAGCAGGAGCTTTAGCAGTAGGATGTAATTCATATTTTAACTCTACCTTTAAATCATTTTTTCCATTATATTTTTCAGTACTTAAAGTAATTTTAGGAATGGAGTATGTAACCGTGCCATCCGCTGCTTTTGTTTGTTTTATTTTACTTTTATCCCCGCTACCTGTATATGTCATATAATCACCCTTAACTACAGATGCATTCATATGAATACTATCTGTTATCTTAAGTGGAACTAAGGTGTTTCCTGCTTTTAACCCAAATTCACTATTAGCATCTACAAAGGAACATGTTCCATTTTTATTGTAATCTATACTTAAAGTGTCTTTGTTATATCCACCTTGTTCATTTACTGCATAACCTAAAACCCTATATCCATCGGAAGTCAATAGGTTTCCTGCATAATCTAAAGCTAAAGCTCCATCTCTTGTGTAATTTATTGACATACCATTAGAATTTCTTACAGTATAATCTCTAGGGTCTAAGGAAACTCCTTGATTATTACTAGCTGGAAGTGGACCTGTACCTACTATAAAATATCCTGTTCCATCTACGGCTACATCTAGGTTTCTTCCTGTAGGTTGCATCATACCTTGAGTAACTATAGAATCTATACCTGATACCCTAACTCCTAATCCTACTTGTCCTGGATTAACACCACCTTGGTTTCTTGATGGTGATGATGCACTTATGGTATTTTGGCTTAGCATATCTTGAAATCTAACTCTTGAGCTTTTAAATGCTGTTGTTGATGAATTGGCTATATTATTACCTAGTACGTCTAATTTTACTTGGTTTACTTTCATTCCTGAAATTCCAGAATACATGGATCTTAACATAATAATTCCTCCTTAATTTATGTAACTAAGAATTTTTAACTACAAGTATATCTCTTGAGCTAACATCTTTTTCTCCTCTTTCCGAAGCCTTTAATATTAAATCCCAAGAGACATTAGAAAGTGGACTTTCTTTAGGAAGAGCAATTTTAACACCATTTATTTCATCACCCTTTTTATATTCTTTCCATTGTCCATCATCAGTACTATATTCATAGTTATTATTCTCTTTATTATATTTTAATTTTAATAAGGCACTATTTTCTCCTTTGTAAATTCCATTTACTACAGGTGCATCTTTAGAGAAGCCTTCTTTTAAATTCATCTCTTCTTTTATATATTTTCCTTCAATATCTAAGGTTAGGTTTATATTTGCACCGTCTCTATAAACAGCTTTAACCTTACCTTCATATAGTCCATCTTCTTGCATAACTTCTACACCTTTTCCAATAAGTGAAGAACTTAAAAGGAAATTTAAATTGTAGTTAAGATTTAAAGATTCATCTGGTACATTAAGTACCTCACTTAAATCTTTAAGTTCAAACTGCTTAGGTACTATTTTATTACCTTCACGCACATTAACTTCCAGTAATACATTATCACCTTTTTTTACAACATTTTGTACAACTCCACCATATTGGTTTCCATAAATATCGTAACTATTAAAAGCTACAGTTTTACCTACTAGAGCATATGCACTAGAGGCTGACATAGTAGAGTTTAAATTGGTAACTTGCTCCATAGCTGAAAATTGAGCTAATTGAGAGACAAATTGAGTATTGTCCTTTACATCAAAGGGATTTTGATATTTAAGCTCAGCTGCTAGAATTTTTAAAAAAGCATTTTTATCTAATTCACTTTTATTTTTTACAATTTTTGTTCCTCTGTCTGTAGCTCCATTCTTTTTTTTGCTTTCTTCTAAGGTAGGAGCTTTTCCAAAGGAAATATTGTTTTGAACATTTAAGTCTGGCATAATTCCCCTCCTATCTAGGCTAACTTGTTTAACACCTCATTTAAAGGTGATGTTTCTTCTTCCTCTATTGCATCTATAGCTTCAATACTTCTTTTTCCGTTTTGTTTATTTTTATTATTGAAGCTTTCTCTTTCATTTTCTTGTAAATTTTCATGTCCTTTTCCCATATAGTTATCACTATATATGTTTACAGAGACTTCTTGAACTTTAGTAGAATCATTTTGAAGTTTATTTGTAATTTCCACTATGTTATTTTGAAGTAACTTATAAGTATCTTTGTTATTAGACAAGATTTCTGCCTTCATAACTCCAGAATCTAAACTTACCTTAAGGACTATTTCTCCCAGTTCCCTTGGTACAACTTTTAATGTAAGTTCCTTCATACTCTCAGTATTCATAAATTTTACCCATTTTATCACATCTTGCTGAAGAGCTTCTTTTCTAACTATAGGAATATTTGTATCAGTAGATTCTACTGCATTGTTCTTAAGTCCTTCAAATTTCATTACATTTAAGTTTACCTTATTAGAAAATTTGTCATTTTCCTTATCCTCACTTAAACTTTTTAATAGTTCCTCATCTTTATTAAAAGAACTAGAATTATCTGCTGAACTTTTCAAATTACTAAAATACTCTTTATTATCCTCTGAACTTGAGCTTATACCCTTATTTAAAAATTCATTAGGTTTAATTATACTTTCTTCAGATTTATTATCTTTTTCATTAAGTATAGCTTGATTTAACTTAACTTCTTTATTACCTAATTTTTGTAGGAAATCACTATTAGCTGAATTTTCCACATAACCTTCACTACCTAAATTCTTATTAAGTAAATAAATAGAATCTTTTTTTTCATTATTATTATTTAATCCAAAAACTTGCTCACCGTAAATTTCTTCCAACATATCATTAATTTTTTTCAATACATCATTAAAGTCTTCTGATGGTACTATATTTTTTATTGAAAGTTTGCTATCTTCAGAATTAAATTCTTTTGAAATTAATTCATTTAAATATATAAATATATCTTTAGAATTTGATTTAAGGTTATTAGCTGATATATTATCCATTTCATTTTTAGATAAGTCTATTACATTACTATCTATAAGAGGCTTATCTGTTTCTGGAGTATTTATAATATTAAGTACACTATATAAATACTGAAGTAAATCTCCATTTGGATCCATTAAATCCTCATCCCTTAAACCTTTTTCATCCTTTAAAGATTTAAAGTACTTTTTTAATTTTTCTTTAAAATCTACTTCTGGCATATCTTTATTTAAGGGTTGTACTTTATCTTTATTATAATTAACCTGTTGATTTTCACTGTTTATACTCTCTTGCTTCTTATTAAAAGCTTTATTTAAAATTAAATTGAAATCTTTATTATTTTTTTGTCCTATATTTTCACTCTTATTAGTAATTTTTTTTGTATCTTGGGATAATGAATTAACTCCTAAAGTGCTTACATTTACTCCGCTCATTTTCTCAACTCCCTGCTTGCCCTAATAAATCCATAAAGAGCAAATTCATCATTTAACCTCTGCTCTACCATATTTGTTTCTTTTAAAAATTCTGCATAATAATTTTCTTTTAAAGTCTCAACAGTTTTTCTTTTAACCTGTTTTTCCATAAGATCTTTTCGTTTTTCATATAACATCTCATCTTTTTCATGCAATTCAATGTTGGCACTATTAATAGATGAGTCTAAGCATTTTAAATAAGATACTTTTAATTTTCTATCTATAATACTCTCATCAGAGTTAAATATATTATATTTCTTATAATTTTCCTTAAGATTTATTATTTTGTTTTCAACTTGCTTTTTTTCTTCTGATGCTTTTTTAAATGCTACCTTACTCAGTTCTTCTTCTTTTTCTCTTATATCTAAAAGCTTTTGAAGTTTAAAATTGAATTTATTACTCAATTAAAGACCTCCTATATAAATTTATATATCATATAAGTGTTCATTACCTTTAAAAAGTCCTACCAGCTGTTCTATACTTTCATTCATAGTACTCTTATCTTTTATTCCTTGTTTTAAATACTTTATTATATATGGATGATATTGCATAGCTATGTCTAACTTTTTATTACTTCCTTCAGCATAAGCACCTATATTTATTAAGTCTTCTGAATCTTTATATGTAGCTAACAAATCCCTTGCAAAAGAAGATGCTTTTTTATGGTCTTCACTTGCAATCTCACTCATTAATCTACTTACTGAATTTAATATATCAATTGCTGGATAATGGTTTTTCCCTGCTAGTTTTCTAGATAATACAATATGTCCATCTAGTATACCTCTAACAGCATCTGCTATAGGCTCATTAAAGTCATCTCCATCTACTAGCACTGTATAAAAAGCTGTAATAGATCCTTTATCTGAAGTTCCTGCTCTTTCCATTAATCTAGGTAACATTGCAAAAACTGAAGGAGTATATCCTTTTGTAGCTGGTGGTTCCCCTATGGCAAGTCCAACTTCTCTTTGAGCCATGGCAAACCTAGTTACTGAGTCCATCATTAATATAACTTTTTTACCTTGGTCTCTAAAATACTCTGCTATAGCTGTAGCTGTAAATGCACCTTTAAGTCTTACTAGGGCAGGTTTATCTGAAGTTGCACAAATTATTACAGACTTCTTTAGGCCCTCTTCTCCTAGATCCTTTTCCAAAAAGTCCTTAACTTCTCTTCCTCTTTCTCCTATAAGCGCAATTACATTAATATCTGCCTTAGCTTCCCTTGCTATCATGCCAAGCGTAGTACTTTTACCTACTCCACTTCCTGCAAATATTCCTATCCTCTGTCCTTCCCCACAGGTTAGAAAACCATCTATTGCTTTTACTCCTGTAGGAAGAATATCTTTTATTCTTCTCCTTTTTAAAGGATCTGGTGGTGAAGAATCCATGGCATAGGATTCCCCACCAATTATTTCTTCCATTTTATTTTCCTCATTCAACGGATTACCTAATCCATCTAAAACTTTTCCTAAAAGAGAATATGAACACTTTACATTTAAGGGTTTACCTGTAGGTACCACAATACATCCTGGTGATATACCCACAAGTTCACCTAAAGGCATTAAAATTACATCTTCATTTTTAAAACCTACAACTTCACAATCTATTTTATTAGACATTTCATTATATATAATGCAAACTTCTCCAACAAAAGCTCTAATTCCAGTAACTTCTATAGTAAGTCCAATTACATTTTTAACTCTACCTTCATAATATACTAGGTTAGTATTTGATACTTTTTCTTTTATTTTATCAAAGTTAATTTCCATAATTAACCTTTCACCTATCCTCTACTAAATATCTCATTTTTAATTTTATCCATAGCATATTGAAGATTTAAAACAATTTTCCCATTATCCTTTTCTATAATAACCTCTCCAAGTTCCATGCTCTCATCTGGAAGTAAAAATACATTTTCCTTTAACCCAAGTGTTGTCTTCCATAACTCTAAATTCTTTTCCAGCTCTTCCATATAATTTGGGTGTATTTTTATTAAAATTGTGTGAGATTTTTTTATTTTAACTAACTCTTCTTTAATCATACTGGTTATTGAGCTTTCATTTTCCACTTCTTTTTTTAGGTAATTATAAGCAATTTCATAAATTATACTTAGTAATTCTTTTTCCTTTTCTTTAAAATACCCTGCATATTGCTCTTTTGCACTATATAAAAGTTTTTCTGCACTATTTATAATCTCTTCTTTTTTTTCTCTTCCTTCTCTTAAGGATTTTTCCATGCCTTCTGCATATCCTTTATTAAAGCCTTCATCATATCCAAAATCATGGGCTTCCTTTTGAATAGAAAGAGCTCTGTTTTTTGCTTCTTCTAATAAAGCTTCTGCTTTAATTCTAGCATCCTTTATTATAATTTGAGAAAGTTTCTCAATACTTTGTTCTACATGTGGTTTTTCAATTTCTACTATTTTTATAGCCTTAGGAGATGCATATTCAGTTTCTATTACCTCATCACCCTCTACATTTATGTAGGGGTTTTTTATAACATTAAACGATGATTGCATCTTCTCCACCTCTTGCCATTATTATTTCTCCTGATTCATCCAGTCTTCTTATAATTGATACAATCTTTTGTTGAGCTTTCTCTACGTCTAAAAGTCTTACTGGTCCTAAGAATTCCATATCTTCTTTTAAAGTAGCTGCAGCCCTATTAGATTGATTTCTATATATAACTTCCTGAACGTCTTCAGAGCATCCTTTAAGTGCCAGTGCAAGTTCTTTATTATCCACTTCCCTAAGAATTCTTTGAATAGATACATCATCAAGAGTAATAATATCTTCAAATACAAACATAGATTCCTTAATTTTTTCAGCAAGTTCTGCATCTTCTCTTTCAAGTCCCTCTGTAATATTCTTTTCAGTTGTTCTATCAACTTGATTTAATATATCAACTAAGGACTTAATTCCACCTATGCTAGTTGATTCTGTTCTTATAACAGAAGATAATTTACTATCTAAAACTTTTTCAATTTCCTTTACCATAACTGGTGATGTATTGTTCATAGTTGCTACTCTAAAAGCTACTTCTGCTTGTAACTCTTCTGACAATGCAGACATAATCTGTGCTGATTTATCTGGCTGAAGATAACATAAAATTAAAGCTATAGTCTGAGGATGCTCATTGGATATAACATTTAACAGTTGATGAGCATCTGCCTTTCTTGCAATGGAGAAAGGTCTAAACTGCTGAGTAGCTTCAGTAACTTTTTCTAATATTTCCTCCGCCCTTTGATTACCAAGAGCCTTACCTAAAAGTGTTCTTGCATATTCTAGTCCACCTTCTAAAATAAAGTCCTTTGCCTTATTCATCTCTATAAATTCACTTAGTATTTCCTGTCTTTCTTCTTGCTTTACAGAAGTTATATTTGCTATTTCAAAGGTTATTTTTTGTATTTCCCTTTCTGGTAATCTTTTTATAATACTAGCCGCTGCCTCAGGACCTAAGGTTATAAATAAAATTGCTGCCTTTTGCACACCACTTAAGCCTTCTTTTCTAGGCATGAATTATCACCTCTCATCCTCTGCTATCCATGATTTAATAATTTCTGCAACCTGATCTGGTTTGCTTTGAGCATATTTCTTAACTTCTTTCTCCACATGGGATTTTTCATCTTCTTTTTCAAAGACTATTGGTTCAAAGGAAACAGGTTCCTTAGGAGAAATAAGATCCTCATCTGTAAATTCTTCCATATAATCTTCTTCATCCTTTTTCCTTAGTTTTCTATAAACTAGTAGAGTTGAAATTAAGAGCATTATAGCTCCTACAGCTATACCTATTCTTCTCTCTAATTGTTTCTTCTCATTGTCTAACTCAGATAACTTTAATTCCTGGTTAGCAGTGTCCATTATATCTGTTGTACCATTTTTAAAGTTAAACCCTTGAACACTTATAGTATCTCCTCTTGTTGCATCAAAGCCTATAGCAGAGGCAACAGTAGATCTTATCTTTTCTTTACTCCCATCGTCTAATCTTCCAGCGGTTTCATCAACTGTAACAGATACAGACACCTTACTTAACTTTCCTGGTGCTTGTATTTCTTTCTTTACTACTTCAGGCACATTATAGTTTTTTGTATTTTCCTTGTGCTGTGAAGTATTGTTACTATTTACATTATCTGTGCCCCTGTTAGACATGTTATTGTCTATAGGACTACTAGATACGTTATTATCATTGTTTTTATCCGTTGTTTCTATGTTATGCTCACTTACTACTACACCTTTTTTGTAATCTTTACTTTGCGTTTCTATGGCATCAAAACTTAAATCTGTATTTACAGCCACATTTACTCCATTACCATAAACCGGCCTTAATACATTTAAAATGCTCTCTTTTAAAGCCTGCTCTTTTGCAATTTTCATGTCTTGTTGCTTATTTGTAGATATGCTCTCTTCTCCATCCTTCTCAAAAAGATTAGATGTGGCAAGTTTTATGCCATTAACTGCAATATGTACATTTTCCCTTGGTAAATTTTCCACAGCACCTGTAAGCAAAGATACTATGGTCTTTGTCTGATCATCCTTTAGTTGTTTTGATCCTGGTTTTAACTTTATAGATACCGCTGCTGATGCTTTATTTGGATTTTCTTTTATAGCAAAGGTATCCTTTTCAGGTAGCTTTAATATAACCTTACAATCCTTAACTTCTTCAAAAGATTTAATCATTCTTTCAACTTCACCCTGAAGGGCTTTTTGATACTTAATTTGATTTTCAAAATCAGTAGACACCATACTATCATTGCTAAATATTTCGAATCCCTTACTTCCTCCTGCAAAATCCACTTTAGATAATATATCCATTTTAAGAGGGGCTACTTTTTCTTGTGGAACTAATATAGTGTTTCCGTCTATCTTATAATCTACTTTTTGCTCTTTTAAAATTTCCACTACACTTCCTGAATCCTTAGGGTCTAATTCTGAAAATAATACAGAATATTTGGGCTTAGATGCACTTACTCCTACATAAATTAATATAACTATTATTCCTATAACCAAGGAAGAAATAGCAATTTTCTTTCCCTTGCTTAGTGCTTTCCATTTCTCTAAAAGCCCTTTAAAAACATCTTGTAGCTTTCCCATTGCTCGCACTCCTAACTATTTAAAACTATAGTTGCATTCTATTTAATTCTGTATATGCATCTACTAATTTATTTCTTATTTCAATGGCATATTGTAGAGAAATTTTAGCCTCTGATGCTCCAATCATTACTTGATGTATACTTATATCTTCCCCATCAATAAATTTCTTATTATTGATTTCATTTTGCACTTGGAAATTGTTTACTTCATCTAGTTTCTCTTTTAATACATTGGAAAAGCCTTGATCTTCATTAATTGTTTTATTTGACTGTTCAAAGTTTAAAGCTTTTATAGTATTAACAGGTATAAATTCGTTTATCTTCATAAGTATCCTCCTATTTTCCTATTTCTAAACTTTTCATAAGCATTCCCTTTTCAGTGTTTATCACTGTAACATTAGCCTCATATGCTCTTGATGAGGCTATTAAATCAGCCATCTCATTTAGTACATTTACATTAGGCATCATTACATATCCATTTGCATCTGCATCAGGATTAGAAGGCTCGTACACTCTCCTTAAAGGTGAACTATCTTCTCTAATTCCTACAGCTTTAATTCCTATAGGAGTTTTTTTGCTTAATCCTGTTTCTTTATCAATCTCTCTTTTAAAATTTTCTTGAAATAAGGCAACCTTTCTAACATAGGGTTTTCCATCTTGTCCCCTTGTAGTTCTAAAGTTAACTACGTTTGATGAAATTGTATCCATCCTAAGTCTCTCAGCTGAGAGACCACTTGCACTAATTCTTAGACTATTAAAAGCATTCACTCTTACTTGCCTCCCTTAATTACACTAGTTTTCATAGAGAATTCATTATTAATTTGAGTTACAAGAGTATTGTATAGTATTGCATTTGATGCAATATTTATCATTTCTATTTCTGGATCAACATTATTTCCATCATTTCTCATGGTTCCACTGGTATCCTTTACTATTTTAAATCCATTTCCATCTTTAAAGTCCCCTATGTGTTTATCTACAGTTTTTTTCATGTTAATATTATCTTTTCCTAATTCTTCATTTAAAACTACGTCAAATCGTTTATATCCTTTAGTATTAATATTAGCAAAATTATCGGATAGGACCTCTTTTCTTTTAATAGCTATATCCATATTGGCTTTTAATTTATTATAGATATTTGAACTAGAACTATAATTATTAAAAATATTGCTTTCTATTTTCATATATTCCACCCCCCATAAAAAAACAATTTGTATTTTATCTATATGTTACCGGAATTATTGTTATATTGTAATTTATAATAATTTATTCAAACTATTTTGAATAAATTACTTAAATTTTAGTTTAAATTCATATAGTATTATAACTTTTATTTATACCTATAACTTATTATACATAATATTAAAACAAAAATAAACCTTTTACAAGGTTTATTTTTATTTTTTAATATAAATTTTGATTACAATAAAAATTTTTACTAAATGTTACAGATGCAACTACAACGCCTATTATTTTACATTTTCTAGTATTCTTAGTATATCCATAGGAAATCTATTAGTTTGAACCATGATAGCTTGTCCAGCCTCTATTAATATATTATACTTAGCAACCTCTGACATCTCAAGTCCTATATGAGAGTCTCTAAGCTCACTTTCAGCTCCTTGAATTGTTTCATAAATTTCACTTACATTGTTATATGAATCTTCAAGTCTAGTTTCAATAGCTCCATATTTAGATCTGATAGAGTTCAATGAATTTATAGATTTATCTAATACTTCTAAAGATTCATCAATCTTATTAAGATCAATATGGCTTGTGCTTTTATCCGTAATATCATCTATTAAACCTAGGGTTTTAGGGCTTAAGTTGTATAGCGGTATTTCAACTTTATCTTCTACATTATTTCCACCTAAATTCGTTAAGGTATCCATAACTTGTCCAACCTTAGTAACGTCTGGATCTCCGCCACCTTTCTCCTGACCTCTTAAAACCTTTAATCCATTAAACTCTGTATTTTTACTTATATAATCAATATTTTCTAAATTTTGATTTATCTCACCTAGTATATGTTTTTTATCTTCCTCAGTCTTAGCACTACCCGCACTAATAACCAAAGTTCTAATTCTAAGTAGGCTTTCAGATATGTTTGCCATACCTCCTTCTGCAGTTTGAAGCATACTAACATTATCTTGAATATTTCTCATGGCACTACTATAACCACCTAATTGAAGTCTAAAACTTTCACTTTGACCATAAGCTACAGCCTCTTGCCTAAAAGAATCTAATCTATTACCACTATTTATTTTATTCATTGCCTTACTTTGAGAATTTAAATTTTTAACATAATTTCTATATACATTTAGGGAAGGTAAATTTTGTCCTAATCTCACCTTATCACCTCCGTATTTATTTATACTTTTTTATTTAAAAATGCAAAGCTTTTATTTCCATACTTATTATAATTATTATTAACCGTTTTAGAGGTTTTTAATTCCCCTAGTTTTTCCTTTGCATATTGCAACTTTTCTTTTATTAGAGAAACACATCTATTTTCTAAATCAATAAGCTCCTTCTTATTGAAAATTTCTATAAATTCTTCCCTAGCATAATCTAAAGATTTTATATCTTCTATAAGCTCTTCTCTTTCTTCCACTAAATCTGTAGCCTTTTCTAAGTTATCTTCTTGTAAAAATTTTATTATTTTCTTTGTAACCTCTATATACTTATCACAGTGAATTTTAAGTAAATCCACACCTTTAATCTTCTCCATATTATTGTGCACCTGTTCCTAGTTGACTCATAAGCCAGCTAGATTGAGAGTTCATTTTATTCATCATTTTTTCTAATTGAGCAAACTGCATATAATATTTATTTTCTCTTCTGCCTAGATCTTTTTCAAGATTAAATATAACCTTATCCTTTTCTTTCATTTGCTCTGAAATATAGTTTTTAAACTCATTAAAACTTCCATACTCATCTTTAATACCAGCTTTTTCTATTAATATACCTTTTTTATCACTACCATATCCTAGGGTTCTTGTATAATCTAAAAATACATCTTTAACTCTTTGAAATATTCCATTTTCACTGTATCTTTTTTCTCTCTTGTCTTTATCTACAGCAGAATATGGTGTATCACTAATCTTCGTAAATAATTTCAAAACTCCTTCAGAATCATCTCTTAAGGCTTGTTTAAATTTACTTTCATTTATTTCAATTTTTCCGCCCTTTAAGTAGTCGCTAGAAGTAGAAATTCCTAATTTATCTCCGAATCTAACATTGATACCTTCAACATTTTGGAAAAAAGCCTTTCTTAAATTATTTAGCATATTTTGAAGATCAGAATCTCCTCTTAATAGTCCTAATTTAGCTTTTTCATCCCATTTCTTTATTTCATCATCTTTTAACTCTTTTCTTTGTTCTTCACTTAAAGGTTTAAAACTATAATCTTTTTTCTCCCCAACTTTACCGGAAATTTTATCGATTAATTTATTGTATTCATCTACAAAGCCCTTAATTTTATCATAAGCCTTGTCCACATTTTTACCTAAAGTAAATTCAGTAGTTCCATTTTTTACAAAATTGTATGTTATACCATCTGCTGTAAAGGTATTTGTGCTTGATGTTTTGGGAATTGAAGCTGTGCTTCCTGGTATGCTTATGGAAAAATTAGCATCTTTACCAGATTCCATAGTTCCAAATGCAACACCAAAAATACCAGCATCTGTTACTTCAATACCTGTATCCTTACCCGTAGCCTTTGTTTCAAAAGTTATTTTTTTAGTAAGCTCAGAGTATTTTGCAACTACTTCTCCCTTTGTTTCTTGTTTTATTTTATTAAAAATATCAGATAAGGAAGAGTCTTTTGTTAATGCTATATCTTTCGTTACTTCTACTGCTCCATTTTTATATTTTATTTTTAGGGTTTTGTCCTCACCTAATTTAAAGTTTTTATAATCTTCTAATTCAAATTTGTCACTTTCAATTTTAGCTGGAGTTGCAATATTGTCTACTTTAACCTCATATCTTCCTTCTTGTACATTTACTCCAGTATTTACACTTACAGAGCTTCCTGTTTTATCTGCTACTTCATATAGGTTATATCCACTTAAATTAGTTACATTTTTTTCTGAGCCTAATACATCTAGAAAATCATAATTTAGTTTATTTACATCCTTAATTATATCTCTGTAAATGTCTTGCTTCCATTGCATAGATTGTCTTTCTGATTTAAGTTTGTCTACCTTCATATTATAAGGTTTCATCATTTGCTTAATCATATTATCTGTGTCAAGTCCAGTAGCAAGTCCAGTAAGTCTCATATAATTATTTGCCATTATTATTTTCCTCCTTTACTAAGTTTATAAGCTTCATACCAAGTGTTTTTTACATCCTCTATTAAAGGTATTGTTTGGTCTAAAACTTCTAAATCTTTTTTAATATTAGCTTTTATTAAATTTTGTACTATAAACTCGTATATACCATACAAGTCTTGCGCCCATTTTCCTCCTGAATTAGTGTCTAAAGTCGCCATTAACTCATAAAATATATTTTGAGTTTTAATAATATTAGTATGACATTTTTGAAAGTCCTTTTCTGATATTCCTTCTCGTGCTAATTTAGAAAATTTAACTGCTCCATCCAAAAGCATTAATAAAAGCTGCTCTTTAGAAGCATAATTTACACTATTATTTTTATAAACATTATAGGCATTTGCATAGGTCATTTCGCTTTCCTCCCATTTATAAAATAGGTTAAAGTTTTTTATCAATTAACAAACCTTTATGGGGTTCAGAACTTAAATCCTCAATACACTGTTCCCCATTTATTACTATTTTTTTCTTAGCCTTAAATTCCTTAAACTCTTCTTTTTTAAATTTCCTATGATTATCATCCTCTTCGGATATAATATTTTTTTCTTTTCTATTTATTTTACGTTCTATTGTCTGGTTTTTTATATCCTGTCTAATTTCCATGTCAACCTTATTAAGCTTAAACTCCATAAGACCTACCCCTTTTAAGCTTTTTCATCAACCATAAGCCCAACCATTTCACACATGGCAGCAACCATATCTAGTATCTTCTTAGGTGGTATTTCTTTTATTGTATCACCAGTTTTAGAGTCTACAATTTTTATCATTGTAATGTATTTAAACTTATCATGGGTTTTATATTCAAGCTTATAATCTTGTTGTTCTAATACTTTATCTAGTATATCTCCAGCTTCTTTTATATCCTTATCTGAATATTTTTCGCTATATTGTTTTTTATCATCTAAAGAAACCTGTTTTTTCCCCTCTTCATCATAATTCTTATTGTCCATAGGTATTTGTGGATTTTCCATTATATATCCACTGTTTATTCTACCTATCTCCATAATATTACCCCCTATTTTTCTTTTGATATAGGTAAATTCTTCAAAACTTCTAAATCTTTTAAGTCAGTTGCATTTGTATTTTCACATTTAACTTCATCAATTAATTCACTTCTCAATATAGATAGATCTTTTGGGGCATTAATACCTAACTTTATGGCTCCACCCTCTGATGCAAGAACAGTAATTTCTATGTTTTCACCTATTACTAAGGATTCACCTACTTTTCTTTTAATAACTAACATTATTTTTCCTCCTGAATTATAGGTGTTTTAATAGAATAGTTTTCATTATTTAAAATTATCTGTTCTCCTAATTTACTGTTTATATTTATTATTAAAGGTGCCCTTAAGTTAATAGTGGTTTTAATCATATCAGAATTTATTGTAAGTATATTTTGAACTAAAACTTCATTGCTGTTTTTTATTTCTAACTCTTCTATGGTTTTATCAGATAGTTCAAAAGTATAATCTTTTTTTATGCTAAAAGGAGAAGCCACTATAAAACCTATATCTTTATCTTCTATGGAATGAACCACATTAAAAAATTCATTTCCTTTTAAAGGAAATACAATAAATTTTGTTAACTGTTCAAAACTTAATATACCTCTTTTAAAATTAATTACTTCATTTTCCTTATATTCAATATCACCATGATATTTTGTTTTTAAAATCATAATTTATTCTCCTTAAAGTCTATCTTAGGTAATCCATAAGTGATGGTTGAAGAACTTTCGCACTAGTTTGAAGGGAAGCTACATAAACTGTTTGAGCTATTGCAAATTCCATGGTTTTTTCAGTTATATCTATATCCTCTGTTTCAGATAAAATTGCTTTTAAGCTTAAAGTTTGATCTACATTTTTTTCTTTTGCAGAATCTGTTCTGTTTTGCTTTGCTCCTACCTCTGATCTTATTTTAAGTATATTTTCCATGGCATCTTTTATATCTTGAAGATCTGTACCAAGTAGTGCTTCCTTAGCAGTTTTTTCATCGGGTTTTGAATCCAAGTGATCAGTTATATTTTTAAGTACAACCATCAAATCTCCATCTGTTCCATCTTTCTTTTTGAATTTCATAATCTCTGTAGCTGTTACATTGTAATCTAATATAACTCCTTGAGAAATTTCTGTTTTTAGTTTTTCTCTTATCATAGCATACTCTTCTTTATCAGCAGTTGGATCTAAAGTTCCTCCGCCTCTTTTAGAATAGTTAAGAACTTTATTTCCGTCTACTTCCGTAGTTTCTAAAGGTTTACTAGTTACCCTTGTTCCTCCAAAGACATACTTACCGTCAAAGTTTGCATTTAATATTTGAGATAATTCACTAACCTTTTGATTTATTTCATCCTTAACTGCTCCTCTTTCTGTTTCTCCATAAGCAGCATTTCCTGCAGAAATTACAAGTTGATGAATTCTATCCAGTACTCCTGAAGCTTGTTTTAGTGAAGTATCTGTAACATCTAGCCAGTTTATAGTATCTGTTATATTCTTCTTATATTGCTCATTTATAGCTTGTTCTGTATGGAGTTGCATTGATCTAGCTACTCTAAAAGGATCATCAGATGGACGCTTAAATTCTTTCCCTGAAGTTCTCTGTTCCTGAAGTTTACTTAAGTTTCTTAAGTTTACGTTCATATCTCTTAAAAAATTGTTTGAAAGCATTTTATTTGTAATTCTCATATTATTTTCCTCCTAGCTTATCTAACTAGACCATTAACAACTACATCTAGTAATTGATCTATAATAGATATCATTCTTGCATTAGCCTGATATGCATGTTGAAATTGAATTAAATTAGCCATCTCTTCATCCATAGAAACCCCAGATACTGAATCTTTATTCTCTGTAAAGTTATTTAAAAGTTCTTTTTGATTAATTACTATTCTTTGTGCCTCTATACCGTGAACACCTAGTTCATCTACAGTATCTTTAAAATGTGCATCAATCTTTTTACCTAATGGATTACTTTTTATAGTATAAAGCTTTAAATCATCACTCCATACTAGTTTACCAACAAAATCACTTCTCTCTTTTGCATTATTAATATTTTGAATATCTAATAAGGTATATTGAAGGCCTGCAATGGCAAGAGCTCTGCTTCCATCCCCTTCACCCTTAGTATCATCGATCTTTGTATTTATTTTCATTACATCTTTTAATAACTCTCTATTCATAGCAATGTTTCCTGCATTAATCTCAAGCTCTGCATCTGAAAAATTATAAGAAGCATCTAACTTATTATCATCACCATAAGTAGCCTTATCCTTATTAACAAAAAAAGGTTTACTGTCATTATCTTTGAGCTTTGGCTCAGTTCCTTGATCTTCTGAGATAGTTCCATTATGAAGTGTGTTTACGGCTAATGCTAAGGCTTTAGCCATCTTATTTAGGTTTTCAATATATCCATCCACATCTTTTTGAACAGACATAAATCCCTTTAGTTCACCCTCATTTGGAATAAACAATCCTAATTTTTCACTTACTTGAGCTAATTTTTCCTCAGTTATTTCTGTAGTGTCACTTGGTATTATAGTACTTAAATCTATAGGACTTCCCTCTGAATAAGCACTACCAGTTTGGTCAGCCCAAAGGACACCACATTGTTCTATATGTTTTTTAACTTGTACTGCTTGTTCTTTTGTTTTTATACCTGTTATTGTAATTGTCTTTCCAACATCATTAGTGTTCCCTAACTTATAATAACTTACATCTAAATTTAAAGTGCCATCCGCTTGTTTTTTTTCTTCAATGTTATTTATATAAGAAAATCTGCTTACTCTGTAGTTAGGTTCCTTTCGTACTAATAACTTTTCCCCCTTGTTTGGAAGTCCATCTATATCTACTGGTCTAATATCATTAGCATTAAAGTCTCTTTTATCAATTTGTATGTTTAAGGCTTTACTAAGCTCATCTATTAAAAGATCTCTTCTATCCATTAAGTCATTAGGTTCCATACCAGAAATTTTAACACTCATTATCTGCTGATTTAAAGCATCTAACTGATCTAGTGTGCCATTAACATCAAAAACCTTTTGTTGAACTTCACCCCTAACATTTTCTTGTAAGTTTTTTAATTGTGTATATGTATGGTTTAGCTCCTTAGCTAGTGCATCAGATTGTTGAGCTAACATAGTTCTTGCATTAGAGCTTTCTGCGTGAAGCCCTACACCATACCATCCTTCAAAAAACTTACCTGTCATAACTGATAGTCCGTATTCTGTAGGTTCATTAAAAATACTTTCAACCTGTTTTAAGTATTTTTCTCTAGACTCATATCTTCCTAAAACACTTGTCTCTTTTCTAACTTGAAAATCTAAAAATTCATCTCTTACTCTCTCTATAATTTTAACTGCAGATCCTGTACCTAGCTGTCCAGGTCCAATAGTTGAATTCATACTTGGCATTCCAAAAGGTTTTGTGGTTTCGATTAAAGCACGTTGCCTTGAGTATCCTTTTGTATTGGCATTAGCTATATTATGTGATGTAACGCCTATAGACTTTTGCTGAGTAAACATCCCTCTTTTTGATATGTTAAAAATTGAAAATAAATCTGACATCTAATCACCTCTTCACTTTTCCTGTAGCTCCATATGTTTTAGGAGTTCCTCCAGCAGGATTCATAATATTTAATAACTGATTTGTAAATCCTAAACTTTGTTTTATTAGCATATCATTAGTCTCTTTTTGAATTTGTAATTCTTCTAGTAGTCTTTTTGTATCTCTATAAAGTAAATATAACTCTTCATCTTCATACTTTCCTACAATTTCCGAAAGAGGGCCTTCCCCTGTAATTTCCCTTCTTTGGAGTTCAGATTTAGCTATTTCCTTACCCTTATTAGAGATTTTATAAACTATATTTTCAAGTTCATATACTTTATTACTTATAATGAATTTATATTGAGCATCTAAAAGTTCTAAAAGATCTTTAAATAGTTTCTTTTCTTTTTTAAGGATTTCTTTTAGTTGTTCTTTCATATTGTATACAACCTTTCTTTAGATTTCTTTCCCCTTTATATTATCTAAAATTTTTTGTGCTACTAATTTAGAGTCTTTGTTATAAGTACCCTTTTCTATCTGTGTTTTAATCTCCATAATTCTTTTTTGTCTATCTACATCTTTTTTATCCATATCTTCACATACATTTAGTTTTTTGCTAAACTCTGATAACTCTATTCTATCTTTATCCATACTTTTTTTCTTAGGTGTAACTTGTTGTTCTTTTCTATCGTATAAATTAATAAGTTTATTCATAGAAACATTATTAATCTTCATGCTTTTCACTCCTTATTCCGATTTTTTGAATCCCCTTATATTCCACTTTTTTTATTCTAATGTAATTATCGATTCAAACAGAGAAAAGTTTATATTATAAATTTACTTTAAAATAAAAATAAGGCACATATTTTAGAGTTGCCTTATTTTTATAATTATATTAATTATTTTCCTAAACTTTTTACCCTATCTTCCCCACTAATTATACTAGTTATTCTCACGCCAAAGTTTTCATCTACAACAACAACTTCACCATAAGCTATTTTCTTTCCATTTACAAGTATCTCTACTGGTTCTTCAGCTAATTTATCTAATTCTATTAAAGAACCAACCCCTAGTTCTAATATATCCTTAATATTCTTTTTTGATCTTCCAAGAACTACTGAAATATTAAGAGGTACATCTAAAATTAAGTCTATATTTCTAGGTGTAGTATTAGCAATACCATTACCTAAGGAAGAAAAAGTTGCTTGTTTTACATTTACTGGAGCTTGTTTTTCTATTTCCTTTTCTCCCATAGCCTCATAAGAATTATTGTAATTGACTTCCTCATTATATCCTAAATTATCAGGAATTTCGTTGTATGTATTTTCTTCAGTATAAGATTTTTTGGTTTCTTCTTTAGCATGGTTCTCTTGGAGCTCTTCTCCTCCAGTCATAATGCCTATAATAACCTTAGCAGTTGCTATAGGTAGTATTTGCATTATACTACTATCAACCAAGTCACCTATAGTTAATCTAAATGCTACTCTTACAATGTCCTCATCATCGTCTATATTTACTGACAAGGAATCGCCACTATCTTCCCAAACTTTAGACATTGGTGGAGATATATTAACCTCTCTTGCAAACATAGTTGCCATAGAGGTAGCAGCTGAACCTATCATTTGATTCATAGCCTCTGATACTGCGCTTACTTCTATCTCAGATAGTTCCATTACATTATCAACTTCACCATTTCCACCCATCATTAGGTTTGCAATAACAGCAGCATCAGTAACTTTCATTACAAGTAAGTTAGAACCTGCAATACCACTGGTGTATTTTACATCTAATGCTATATTAGGAACTTCAAATCCTTCTTTTAACTTTCTTAAAGTTGTAACCTTAACATCTGGTGTAGTTATATTAACTGCTTGAGAAATTATAGTGGATAGTGCTGTTGAAGCAGAACCCATAGATATATTACCAACTTCCCCTAAAATATCTTTTTCTATATCTCCTAGTATCTCCTTGCTATTATCTTGTGAAGGTAAATCCTTACCATCATCTCCCTTTAAAAGAGAGTCAATCTCATCTTGTGATAGAAATCCATTATTCATAGCTTTCCACATCCTTATCTATAATATCGAGAATTTGTATTCCTCTATTCTTACCTATTACCCCTGGTTTGGCATAGTAATATGGTTTCTCACCTATGCAAACTTTAACTGGATCAATGGCCTTATTACTTAGGCTTATTACATCTCCTATAGATAACCTTAAAAAGTCTTCTACAGAAATAATAGTATCACCTAAAATAGAAACCATATCTACTCCTACTATATTTAATCTTTTTCTAATCTTCATATTACTTTCATTATCTTTTTCTTCAACATTACCCCTAAACCAATATTGAACTTCCAACTTATCTAGAACCTTCTCTATACTAAGGTAAGGAATACAGATGTTTAAAAACGTACTGTTCTTGCCCATTTCAACTGTAAATGTAATTAAGGCAACTGGTTCTGATGGTGCTAATGTCTGATTTAAAGCTGGATTTGTTTCTAGCCCCTCAATTTCTGGCTCAACCTCAAGCACATCTTCCCAAGCAAGCTTTAAATTATAAATAAGACCTTCATTTATTCTTCTCATTATATTCTTATCAATGTCTGTAAATTCCCTGGTTTTATTTTTTCTATACCCTCCACCACCTAAAAGTACATCAGTTATTTGATATACAAAGTCTGGATTAGTCTCGAAAAGTAAAGTTCCATTTAAAGGTGGCATTTTAAAAATAGTTAGCATAGTAGGGTTAGGAATTGAGTGAATAAATTCCTCATAGGTTATCTGTTGAATAGTCTCTATTTTAACCTTAACGTTGTTTCTAACCTGCCCTGTTAAATAAGTTGAAATTATTCTTCCATAGTTATCATGTATAAGTTCTAAGGTTCTTAAATGCTCCTTAGAAAATTTTTGAGGGCTTCTAAAATCATACACTTTAACCTTTTGCTTTTCTTCATCTACCTCTAATTGTTCTGGTTCTAATTCTCCAGAAGATAGGGCAGACAAAAGGGCGTCTATTTCACTCTGAGACAAAACTTCAGCCATATCATTCCCTCATTTCTTATTTTAAAAATTCCTTATTAATAGTTTGGTATTAATTTATATATATCTATTAAAGTTACTATTCTATCTTTAAAATTAATAACACCTTTTACATATGGTTTTTCCTTCATTTCTTCTTCTTTTTCTATAATATCTTCAGTTATCTCAAGAACTTCCTGTACTTCATCTACAGATATTCCTACATCCTCATCTTCTAAATTTAAAATAATTATGCTCTTTTCCTCTTTTTCACCTTCTAAATTATCTAAGTTCAAAAGAAGATTTATATCTAAAAGAGAAATTACATTTCCTCTTAAATTAATAAGACCCTTAATGTATGATGGAGCCTTGGGAACCTTAGTAATTTCCATCATATCAGTTATACTTTTAACTTTTTCAGTTTCTACTGCGAATTGTTCTTTTGAGAGTTTAAAAATTACAACTTGCATTTAATCCCCTCCTAGCCAACCACTTTTTTAATTGCTTCTAAAACCCTGTCTGCTTGGAATGGCTTTACTATAAAATCCTTTGCACCTGCTTTGATTGCATCCATAACCATAGTTTGCTGTCCCATAGCACTACACATTATTACTTTAGCTGCAGGGTCCATCTCACGAATAGCCTTAACAGCTTCTATACCATCCATATCAGGCATAGTAATGTCCATAGTAACTACATCAGGTTTTTCTGCCTTATAAAGCTCTACTGCTTTTAAGCCATTGTTAGCCTCTCCAACCACATCAAATCCATTCTTTTCTAATATATCCTTAATCATCATTCTCATAAAAGCAGCATCATCAACTATTAATACTTTTGTAGCCATATTTCCTTACCTCCAATTAACTTATTCCTAAAGAATTTAAAATTTTCTCAAGCGAACCTGGTACTGGTACATAATAAAAATGTCCACTTAAATCAGTTTCATCTTGAACAAAAGAAGTTTCTATATCCAGCACACTATCATCATACTGTCCTGATTCAATGAATGTTGTTGATAAAATTGCACCTAGCATATCATAGCTTACTGCTGGTACAGATGGCATTATACTTAGATTAGTAAATCTACTTATAGCATTCATATAGGAACTTGAAATTATATTTCCTATTTCACACAATACTGAGATTCCCATTTCTCCTATTTCTTCTTCGTATATTCCTGTCAAATCTTTAATTATATTTAAGGCTGCCTCTTTATCAAATACAAAAAGAATGTTACCTGGTGTATCTCCTAATACCCTAACCAGTATTCCAATAACAATCTCTTCTGCTCCTATTTTACTATAAATTTCTTCAAAAGGCACTATGTTTATATTGGGAACTGTCATATCAACTTTTTTATTTAAAAGTTGTGATAATGCTGTGGCAGAATTTCCAACCCCTATATTCCCAACTTCCCTTAAAGCATCTAATTGCATAGGTGTTAGCTTATTATAACTCATAAATTAAACCTCCTAAATTAGAGCTCCTACATCTAAAATGAGAGTTACAAGTCCATCACCTAAAATAGTAGCTCCTATATATTCATTTAATCCTTGAAGTGTTTTTCCAAAAGGTTTTATTACTATTTCTTGTTGACCTAATAGATCATCTACTAAAAGCCCTACGGTCTTTTCTCCCACATTTACTATGACTATATATTTTTTTTCTCCTTCGATATCTGCTAAATCTAATTTTTTGTTTACTCTAACCAAAGGAATTACATTATTATTGTAAATTATAACTTCTTTATTTCTAGTTCTTTTAATTAAATCCTCTTTAAAATTAATAACTCTATCTATATACCCTAAGGAGATAGCCATAGTTTCATTTCCTACTTTTACAAGTAATGCTTGTATTATTTGTAGTGTTAGTGGAAGTCTTATGATAAAGCTAGTTCCCTTTCCAATCTCTGATACTACATCTACTGTTCCTCCTAAGGCTGTAATTTTTGTCTTTACAACATCCATTCCAACCCCTCTACCAGAAATATCTGTAACTTGCTTGTTTGTACTGAAGCCTTGGTGAAAAATTAAATTCTTAATATCGCTCTCACTCATGCCTTCTGTATTTATACCTTTTTCTTCGGCTTTTTCACGTACCCTATCTACATCTATTCCACCACCATCATCTTCTACCTTTATGATAGCTTTTGTACCTTCTGGATATGCAGATAGTCTTATTTTCCCAACAGGCTCTTTCCCATTAGCTATTCTAGTATCTCTATCCTCAACCCCATGATCTGCGGCATTTCTTAAAAGGTGGATTAAAGGTTCTCCAATTTCATCTATAACGGTTCTATCAAGTTCAGTTTCTTGTCCTTGAATAATAAGTTCCATCTCTTTTCCAAGTTCTACTGAAAGATCTCTTATCATTCTTGGGAATCTATTAAATACCACTTCTAATGGTAACATTCTTATTTTCATAACTAAATCTTGAAGATCTGAGGTTGTTCTTCCTATTTGTTCTAAAGTTTCATTTAGGTCATTTAATTTGTGAGTACTAGCTAATTGTTCAAGTCTTGTTCTATGAATAACTAATTCTGACACCATAGTTAAGAATTTATCTAGTCTTTCAAGGTCAACTCTAACTGACTGGTGTGCCTTTTTATGTTGTACTTCAGTTTCTCCAGATTTTTTACTAGATGTTTTATTTTCTTTAAGAACTTCTTTTTTCTCTTTACTTTCAATAGGCTTTTCTTGTATTTCTTCTTTTACTTTCCCATGCTCTACTTTATTTTGCAACAAAATAGGATTAACCTCAACCCTATCAACTTCTGAAATTCCATTTAAAATTGCTGAAACTTCCTCATCATCCTTAAGGGTTAACAATACAAGTTTTATTTCAAACTCAAAATTTTCACTTTCTATATCATCTGTAGTTGGAATAGATTTGATAATTTCTCCACAGTCTTCTAGGGATTTAAAAATCAAAAAAGCTCTAGCAGATTTTAATATTGTGCTTTCACTTAAATTAATTTTAATAGCATATGCATTAAAATTTTTATCCTTAGCCTGTTTTATAACATTTATATCGTATTCATTTAAATCAATTTCTTCTACATGGATTGCTTTTAGCTCTTCTTGTTTTTCCTCTACTACTTCTTCAACCTTAGTAGTACTATTATTATCTTTAAAATTTCCATCTGCTATACCTTCTAGTTTATTAATTAGATCACTTACATCAATAGTCTCCTCTATACCTTCTGCAATATTATCTACCATTAATTCCAAAGTATCTAAACACTTAAAAAGTACAGTTACAACTTCTGCTGTTACTTTTAATTGCCCTTCTCTAAACTTTGATAGCACATCTTCCATCTTATGGGTAAGTTCTGCCATCTCTGAAAATCCCATAGTAGCCGCCATGCCTTTAATGGTATGTGCCACCCTAAAAATTTCATTAAGTTTATTTCCATCCTCTGGGTTTTGCTCTAGTTCTAGAAGAGATTCATTTAAAACTTGAAGGTTGTCCATAGACTCTTCTAAAAACATAGATAGATATTGTGATGTATCCATAAGGCGTCCCTCCTATAATTTTCTATATATAAAGGTTGAAGCTTTCTCAAATCCAAACTCCCTATAATTATATATACTTTCTGTTGCCCCAACAAAAAGTAGTCCTCCTTTTTTTAAGGAGTCACTAAATTTCCTATATATATTGTCCTTAACATCTTGATTAAAGTATATAACAACATTTCTACATATTATAACATCAAGATCCTTGCTATAAGAATCTAATATTAAGTCATGTTTTTTAAAATTAACCATTTTTTTTATATCACTACATATAGAGAATTCTTCCCCTCTATTTTCAAAGTATTTTTTAAGTAGATTTGGATCTATATTCTTAACCTCATCTTTGCTATAAACACCCTTAGCAGCCTTCGTTAAAATTGTATTATCTATATCAGTTGCTAATATTTTATGATTAAACTTATAGGGCATCTCTTTTAAAATCATAGCTGTAGAATAGGGTTCTGCTCCTATTGAACATGCTGCACTCCATAAATTTAAAGCCCTATTTTCTTTTTGTAAGTATTTTTTTAATAATATCTCAAACTCCTTAAAAATATCAGGATTTCTAAAAAACTCAGTAACATTAATAGTTATAAAGTCCAAAAACTTTTGCTTTTGAGCAGGATCTGATTTTAACATTTTAACATAATCATCTACAGATTTAGCACCTACTCTTGACATTAAGCTATTAATTCTTCTGTGTAGCTGATTTGATTTATAGGCGGATAAGTCAATTTTAAGTTCCTTCTTAACCCACTGTTCGAAATCCATTAAATCCATGCTTATACACCTCTCTTCAATACAATATTACTTATTCTATCTGCTATATAAGAAAGTGGCAGTACTTCATCTACCTTCCCCGTCTCAAAAGCAGCCTTAGGCATTCCATAAATAGTACAAGTATTTTCATCCTGAGATATAGTAATTCCACCAGCGTCCTTTATAACGCTAGTTCCTTCAGCTCCGTCTCTACCCATACCAGTTAAAACTACACTCAATAGGTTTTCTTTATATACTGCTGATGCAGATATAAATAATTTATCAACGGCTGGTCTCACACCCCATATACTAGGCTCTAGGTTCAAATGAATTCTTTTATCAACACCTATTTCCATATGATATCCACCTTTTGCTATATATACAGTGTTCTTTTCTATTGCCATGTTATCTTCAACTTCTACAACTTTTAACTTTGAATTTAAGTTTAGTCTTTCTGAAAAAGCTTTTGTAAATCCACTAGGCATATGCTGAACTACAAAAACTGGAACATTTAATTCCGGAAGTCTAGTTATGACTTCATAAAGTGCCTTAGGGCCACCAGTAGATGCACCTATTGCTACAGCATTAATTTTTTGATCTATTTTTTTGCCTCTCATATTGATCTTAGATTGAGGGGACTTATTAACACTTGCATTTGCATTTACATTAACAGAATATTCCCTTTTATTGCTTATACAGCTACACTGAGTATAATCTACCTTTTTACCAAATTTTAAATATGCTATTCTTATTTTTTCAACTACATCTTCTTTTACTTTATTTATATCTAGAGAAATAGCACCGGAAGGTTTAGCAATAAAATCAAAAGCACCTGATTCTAAACATTCCATAGTAAGTTCTGTACCTCTCTTAGAAAGGCTGCTAAGCATAATCACTGGAATATCACAATTGTTAGATTTTAATCTCTTTAAAGCATCTATTCCATTTAATATTGGCATCTCCACGTCTAAAGTAATTACATCAGGTTTTTTATCTAATTTTTTAAAAAGATCTTCTCCATTTTTAGCCGTATCAACAACTTCCATATCTTTTTCTTCATTTATCATATCAGATACTATTTTTCTCATTAAAGCTGAGTCATCAACTACTAATACTTTTATCTCCTTCAATGACTATCACTCCATAACATTTATATTTCTTTTACGTCTAATCCTACAGTTTTAATTTTAAATTTCCCTGTAGATGTATCTAGGGTTACAGTTCTCCCTTTATTTCCTCCAGTATCTTCACCAATTATAGGAATACCTAGGTCTTTTAATGCCTTTTTTACAGCTATGCAGTTTCTATTTCCAATGTCCATAATCATCTTTTTATCTGAAAAATTAAACATAGATGCTCCTCCTGCTATTTTAGCTTTTAGATTTCTTTTTACTGCACCTTTTTTTAAAATCCGTTCTACTAAAATAGGTATGGCAAGGTTAGCAAACTTCATTTCATTAGTAACATTAGAAAATTGGGTACTGTCTGGAAGCATTATATGAGCTAATCCACCTAGCTTTTTACCTCCGTCGTATATAGCTATACCAATACATGAACCTAATCCCACTGTAATTAAAAGGTCAGGGTTTTCTCCTACATTTAAATCTGCTATACCAACTCTAATTTCTTTGGTTGTCATAATTAACACCTAGGACTCTAATAATTCTTTTTCTTTATCTGTTAAAATAGAGGCTAAATTTAAAAATATTATAATTTTATCCTCTAGCTTTATAAGACCTTTAACATATCGCTTTGATATTCCTGCAACTATTTCTGGAGGGTTTTCTATATGATCTATATTTACATCTCTAACTTCTAAAACTAAATCTACTAACATACCAATTTTATTTTCTCCTGTTTTTGCAACTATAACCTTGGAATCATTTTTTATACCAGTAAAAGGAATATTAAACTTATAGCACAAATTAACTACGGGTAGTATGTTTCCCTCATAATTTCTAACTCCATCTATAAAGTTAGGTGCTTCTGGTATTTTTGTTGTCTCTTCATAACCAAGTATTCTTTCCACTTCCATAATATCTGTAGCATAATATTCTTCATCGATTTTAAATATTAAAACCTTAATTTCCTTAATACCCACTCTTTTTCCTCCTTTATATTAAATAAAGTTTAATTATAATCTCAATGTATCTACTATAAGTTCGCCTTTGCCATCTAAATAAGCATGTACATCTTTGCATGGACGTTCAATATTGCGTTCTAAATTTCCAATGATAAACTTTGTATTTTGATATGCTACATCAGCCCAAATCTCTCCACCATTATCCACTTGTAGTCTTGTTGACACACCAGCATCGCTACCTACAAATTTACATCTAATTTCATTTTTAGCCTTAATAATTCCTCCCCTTGCTACAGAGTTTACACCCTTGAAATATACTCCACCATTAGAGGTTATCTGGCTAATATATTCTCCTTTTCCTACTATATAAACATCACCTGAGGCCTTTATATTACTATTTTGCGCATACCTAAATTCTATATCCATAGGTTTTATTCTTTCCTCTTGTAAACATTTAATCTCTTCTTCAAGAATTGCCTCCATATTCATTATATACTCATAATTCTCTATGGATAGTGGCCCTAAACCTAGTAAATTCTCTTTAAAAGTTGTAAGAAATTTCTTGTAAGTTCCCTTTTGTACATATGCCCTTTCAATACTTAATAATAAACTGGGGATGTTTTTAAATTTATTTTCTATTAGTATTTTAATTACTTCACCATCCCTAGCCTTTCTTCCCAAAAGATTACTTTTTGTAATTTTTTCTGTAGTGAGCCTAACTTCCTTTAATAATTTAAAGAGAATATCTAAGTCATTTTTTAACTTTATATTAATATTGTCTTCACCACCACAAGCAACCTTTGAATAAAGTATATTCCCCCCAATAGTTATATCTCCTGTAGATATAATTTCAGCACCAGATACATTTTTATAAACCTGAATTCCAGCACCACCTTCTACTTTCATACCTTCCATAACTGAACCATATATAAGCACTGTTCCATCAAACTTTATACTTCCTGTACTTAGGTCTACGTTATTTTTAACTTCATATACTTCACTAACCTCAAAAATATTGTTTTTGTACTTTGGTATTCCATCTACTAGGGCTATTATTTTATTGTCTTCCAAAGTGCATCCATTACTACATTTAACTTTTACGGAACTTTTCTTTTTAGCTTTTATTATTTTACCAAGTACATTAACTCCATTTATGCCTTCTTCACCTAAGATTATCTCTCCTAAAGTTTCCCCAGCTTTTATAGACTTAATATCTCCAATGGATTTATAGTCTATATTTCCATTGACATCTTTTTTAAATCTCTTATCCATACTAAAGTTTAATTTTAGCTTATCATCTTTTCCATCAATAGAATCTTTACCCTTTGCAACAATTATATTTTTAGCTCTATCTTCTTTTATAGCATCTTTAATATTTTTTATTACTATTCCACATATTATTCCTTTAGAAATTAACTCCTTTTCTATTTCTGACATAGAAAATTTAGGAGGAAACTTCTCCTCAATAATTTCAGCATAAATAAAATATATATTTCCTTCTTGCTCTTTGCATTTTATACCGTATACTAGCTCAGGCTCATAGGATATGTCCATATATGCTTCCATTTTATTTATAGATATATTTATGTCTAGATTTCTGGTTGCCATATTTTCCGGAAGAATAACTTCTATCTCACTATTTTCAAAAACCTCTTTTTTAGTTTTTATTTCCTCACCATCAACAATTAGTTTAATGCTTTTATCTTTAGTTATTATGGCAGGTCTACCACCATCTTGGGGGCTTGTAATATTTATTTTTCCATCTTTTACGTATACTTTTCCATCTATACCCATTACTTCTTTGTTATTTGACCTTTCCATGACTTCAACTCCCTAAAGATCTTTTAAATAAAACTAAAAATTATAAAGTAGGATTGTGTTTTAAACACAATCCTATTAGTTTTTCTTCATTATATTATCGTATAATATTTTAATTACTTTATTTAAAATTTTATTTAAAAGAATTATTTTTTATATCTTTAATATCTTTTTCTATAATTTTATCAAATGCTTTTCTTATTTTTACTATATTTTCATCCTTAGAATTAAAGATAAAGTTTTCTACTTCTTTTATGGGAAGCACTTTAGGTGAAGTTCCTGATATAAAAAGCCCACTTAAATCTTTTATTTCCTTCTCTGATACATACCTTTCTTCAAAGGAAATTCCTAGTTCTTTTATCACTTCAATAATTTTCAAACGAGTTATCCCAGGAAGAACTGCGTCTAGTGGAGCTGTAATCACCTTATTATTCTTTATAACAAATATATTTGATTTGCTTCCCTCAGTGATATTCCCTTCATTATTAATTAAAATGGCTTCATATGCCTTTGTTTTTTTTATTTCTTTATCTATATTTTCTCTAAAATTATAATCAACTACTTTTGCATTAGGGTTGTTTCTCTCTCCATAATATAAAATAGTTTTTACCCCTTCTTCATATTCAAAATCCTCGGGATAATAATGAGGTATAAAATATAGCACATATTTTAAAGATTCTGAGTTTATAACAAGTTTAATATTTCCAAATCTCACAGTACTTTTACTACAAAGATCTCTAATACTCCTAAAAACCTCCTCACTAGTTATAGGTGGCTTTATATTAACTAATTCGCAAGAGTTATATAACCTCTCCATATGTTCTTTAAAAAATAGAGGATATCCATCTATAATTCTTATAACTTCATAGACTAATTTTCCTTTATCTAGTACCTCTTTTAATTTTTCCTCTGTATTTTCAAGCTCTCCATTTATATTATAAAATTCTCCTAGGTATAAAGACAATTATATCCCTCCACATATTTTATTTCCAATTTAAAATTTCTATGCTTTCATGTTTTTTTCTATAATTTATTAGATATGGATTTCCAACAAGATTAAAAAGCGGAAGATCTGACAATGAATCAGAAAACATGTATGAATTTTTAAAATCTACCTCTATATTATTTTCCTTTAAATATGCCATAAGCCTTTTTATCTTTTCTTCTCCCTTGCAGTTTTCACCTTCCATTCTATTTTCATAAATTCCTTCTTTAGCTCTTATAGTACTGCCAATTATCTTATCTACTTCCTTAATGTTATATAGGGAATTTAAATAGAATTCTGGAGAAGCTGAAATCAAGATGATTTTACAGCCTTCCTTTTTTAACTTTTTTATCATATTTATAGAATCTGAGTATATTATTTTTGATAAAACTTCATTGTAAAATTCTTTTACCGTTGCTTCCATATCTTCTTCTTTTATTCCTCTTATAAACCTTATAAATATTTCCTTTGTTCTCTTTTCATCATTTATCTTCAGTATATAAGTTAATCCTGAAAATATAGCCCTTGGTATATATACTATAAACTTAGGGTTTTTTTTAATCATAAATTTATAAAATTGTACTAAAGTTTCCTTACTGGTTAAAGTAAAATCCACATCAAAAATCGCAAGTCTTTCCAAATAATTTTCCTCCACTAATATTATACTATATAAAAAGCCGTTGCATATGTGCAACGGCTAATATTTCTTACTCTTCTTCTTCGTCTTCTGCGGCAACTAAATTTTCATAGTAGTCTCTAACATCTTCAAACTCTTCTTCTGAAGGAACTACTAATTCACCGTTTTCTTCATCTCCAACTACTTCGAATATATAGTAAGTTTCATCTTCAGGATTTACTAATACTGCATATTCTTTTTCTTTATAATCAAAACCATCTACAATTTCACATGTGATGACATTTCCTTCTTCGTCTTCAAGTTCAACTGTTAATGTATGAATTTCATCTTCACAACCACAACCGCAGCCACATCCACAGCCTTCGTGATCATGAGTATGTTCTGTTCCTTCATTGCAACCACATTGATTTAAATCATCATGGCAATTACACTTATTTTCTTTATCCATCATATTCAATTACCTCCTAATTTGGTTTATGGTATAATAATAACCTTTATTGAAGAATATTGAAAGGGTTTTTTATAAAATTTTTCCCTTTTGAAAAATATTTTTTTATTTATTCTAAATTCTAAAAGATTATTCTCTATAATATTTGCCAATAAAACAATTTTTTATTCTTAAGATTTAATCGTATAGATAAATTTTAAACCAAAAAGACATGGAAATAATTCCATGTCTTTTTTAAATCTATGAGATATTATTGGTCTTTTGCAAGTCTCTTATAGTTTTCTAATCTTTCCATAGCATCTTTTTCAGTCTTTTCAAATAGCTCTTGAGCTATTTCTGGTTTAATCTTTTCAAGAGATGCATATCTTACTTCACCTTTTAAGAAATCAATGAATGATTCTTTTGGTTCTTTAGAGTCTAGAGAGAATGGATTCTTTCCTTCATCTTTTAATGTTGGATTGTATCTATATAATGACCAATATCCACAATCTACAGCTTTCTTCTCTTCTAATTGAGTAGTTCCCATACCGCTCTTAATACCATGATTTATACATGGAGCATAAGCTATGATTAATGATGGTCCTGGATAATTTTCTGCCTCTGAAATTGCCTTAATAGTTTGGTTTTTATCTGCACCCATAGCTATTTGAGCAACATAAACATATCCATAACTCATTGCCATCATACCAAGGTCTTTTTTCTTAGTTCTCTTACCACCAGCAGCAAATTTAGCTATAGCTGCAGTTGGAGTAGCTTTTGAAGATTGACCTCCAGTATTTGAGTAAACTTCTGTATCAAATACAAAAATGTTTACATCTTCACCAGATGCTAATACGTGGTCAACTCCACCAAATCCAATGTCATATGCCCAACCGTCTCCACCAAAGATCCATTGAGATTTTTTAACTATAAATTCCTTCTTCTCTAAGATCTCAGCAGCAATTGGGTTTGCTTTTTCTGCTTCTAACATTGGAATTAATTTATCTCTTAATTCTTTAGTCTTTTCACCATTATATCTATTATCTAAGAATTCTTTTAATGTATTCTTTAATTCATCGCTTAAATTGCTCTCTTGAGCTTCCTCTGCAAGGTCAAATACTCTTTCTCTCATTTGACTAGTACCAAGGAACATACCAAAACCAAACTCAGCATTATCCTCAAATAATGAGTTAGCCCATGCAGGACCATGACCTTTTTGATTTACTGTATATGGAGTTGAAGGTGCACTTCCTCCCCAAATTGATGAACATCCTGTAGCATTAGAAATCATCATTCTGTCACCGTATAATTGAGTTATTAGTTTTGCATATGGAGTTTCTCCACATCCAGCACAAGCACCTGAGAACTCAATTAGTGGAGTTTCAAATTGGCTTCCTTTTACAGTGTTTTTATTCATTGGGTTTTTCTTAGTTGGAACCTTAACTGCATAATCAAATGCTGATTGTTTTTCTAGTTGTGGTTCAATAGGCTTCATAATTAAAGCTTTTTGTGGTGCTGGACAGACTTCAGCACAGTTTCCACATCCAGTACAATCAAGTTGGCTAACAACTATTGAGAACTTGTAATCTTTCATTGCAGGTCCACCAGTAGCTGGTTTGCTTTCTAATGTTTTTGGTCCATTATTTACTTCTTCTTCAGTCATTAAAATTGGTCTAATTACAGCGTGTGGACAAACGTAAGCACATTGGTTACATTGTATACACTTATCAACTTGCCATTCTGGAACGTTTACTGCTATTCCTCTCTTTTCATATGCAGCTGTTCCTGCTGGGAATGTTCCATCTACGCCTTCCATAAATGCACTTACAGGAAGTTTATCTCCCTCTTGTCTATTCATAACATCTACTATGTCAGTTATAAATGCTGGTCTTTCATCTTTTGATTCACATCCACATGAAGAACAATCTTCAGCATCTTTCCAGCTTTCTGGTACTTTAACTTCAACTAAAGCATTTATACCTTCATCTATAGCATCATGATTCATTTTAACTATAGCTTCACCTTTTTTACCGTAAGAAGTTACAACAGCATCTTTTAGATACTTAATAGCTTCGTCTAGTGGAATAATATTAGCTAATTTGAAGAATGCAGCTTGCATTATCATATTAATTCTTCCACCTAATCCAATTTCTTGAGCTATTTTAACAGCATTGATTGTGTAGAATTTAATATTGTGTTCTGCAATATATTTCTTCATTGAAGCTGGTAAATGTTGGTTTACCTCTTCCTCATTCCAAATACAGTTAAGTAGGAATGTTCCTCCATCTTTAATTCCATCTAAAACATCATATTTATTTACATAAGATTGGTTATGACAAGCAACAAAGTCTGCCTTATTTATTAAATAAGTTGATCTTATTTTGTCTTTACCAAATCTTAAGTGAGATACTGTAATACCCCCTGATTTTTTAGAGTCATATGAGAAATATCCTTGAGCATACATGTCTGTATGGTCTCCAATAATCTTGATAGCTGATTTATTAGCTCCAACAGTACCATCTGATCCAAGTCCCCAGAACTTACAAGCTCTAGTTCCTTCAGTTGCTACGTCTAACTCTTGTCCAATTGGTAGTGATGTATAAGTTACATCATCATTAATTCCAATTGTAAAGTTGCTCTTTGGCTCATTAGCTTTTAAATTTTCAAATACTGCAACTATTTGAGCTGGAGTAGTATCTTTTGATCCTAATCCGTATCTTCCACCAACTATTAATGGTTTTTGCTCACATCCATAGAATGATTGAGTTACATCTAAGAATAGTGGCTCTGCTATTGAACCTGGTTCCTTAGTCCTATCAAGTACTGCTATTCTATTAACAGTCTTTGGTATGTATTTATGGAAGTGTTCAATAGAAAATGGTCTATATAAATGTACGCAAAGTAAACCTACTTTTTCACCCTTAGCATTTAAATAATCAATTGCTTCTTCAGCAGCTTCACAAACAGATCCCATTGCAATTATCATTCTATCAGCATCTTGTGCTCCATAATAGTTAAATAAATGATAATCTGTTCCTATCATTTCATTTACTTTTCCCATAAAATGTTCTACAACTTCTGGTAATTGCATGTAGAATTTATTTGATGCTTCTCTTCCTTGGAAGTATATATCTGGGTTTTGAGCTGTACCTCTTGTTACAGGACTTTCTGGATTTAATGCATTTTTTCTAAATGCCTTAACATCCTCTTCTATTTCTTTTGCAAGTTCACCAAGTTGTTCGTAATCCCATGCTTCAATTTTTTGAAGTTCATGAGATGTTCTAAATCCATCAAAGAAATGTAAGAATGGTACTTTTCCTTTTATTGTAGAAAGGTGTGCAACTGCAGCTAAATCCATAGCTTGTTGTACGCTATTTGATGCAAGTAGTGCAAAACCTGTTTGTCTTGTTGCCATTACATCTTGATGATCTCCAAATATTGAAAGTGCATGTGTAGCTAAAGCTCTAGCACTTACATGGAATACTCCTGGTAATAATTCACCAGCTATTTTATACATATTTGGAACCATTAATAGCAATCCTTGAGATGCAGTAAATGTTGTAGTTAATGCCCCAGCTTGAAGAGATCCGTGAACTGCTCCTGCAGCACCAGCCTCTGATTGCATTTCCATAACCTTTACTTTTTGTCCAAATAAGTTTTTCTTTCCTTGTGATGACCATTCATCAGCTTTTTCTCCCATAGGAGAAGAAGGAGTGATTGGGTAAATAGCAGCTACATCTGTAAAGGCATAAGCTACATGAGCAGCAGCAGTATTACCATCCATAGTTTTCATTTTTCTATTCATCGCAAACCCTTCTTTCTGATATATTTTTATAAAATTTTCCTTTTGCTATAATAAAATTATATTATAGTGTGCCAAAAAAATATCTTTATAATTTTATAAGGTTTAGAGTTTTCAAAACCTTCTACCATTATTAAATATAACACTTTACCCTATAGAATGTAAATAGCTAATAAGAGATTTGTATGAAAATTGGTTCATTCTCATAAAAAACAAAGATTGAGAATTCTAAACCCAACCTTTGTTTATAAAATAATTATTCTATTTTTATATTTCCTAATTCTTTATTAATCTATTCTTCTAAAACTTTTGATAATCTCTCTAAAAGTAGATTTTTATTTATTTCATTTATCTCTCCAAACTCTTCTATTTCCCTTAATATAGCATCTTTTATAGAATAATCTCTTATTTCCTCTTCATTTATAAAATAAGTTTCCCCGAGACTTGCTATTCTAACCTTATACCCTTCATTTTTCATAAGCTCATAGAAGCTCTCCTGCTCTTCCTTTTCTCCATGAACCAAAATAATCTCCTTTGGTTTTTTACTCATATTATTTATAAAACTATGAAGGCCTGCCCTATCAGCATGTCCAGATAATCCTGGAAGATTGTATATATGTGCATTAATTGCAATATCTTCTCCAAAAATCTTTACTTTTGGTTTCCCACTTAGAATTGAACGTCCTAAGGTTCCTTCTGCCTGAAATCCAACAAATACAATAGAACACTCTTCCCTCCATAGATTATGCTTTAAGTGATGTCTTATCCTTCCAGCTTCGCACATTCCACTGGCTGAAATTATAACTGCTCCCCTTTGAATTTTATTTACACCCATAGAATCTCCTGGTGTTTGAATAAATTTAAGCCCTTCAAATTTAAAAGGATCATCTCCATTTAAAATCTGTTCTTGTACCTTTGAATTAAATTGATCATAATTTTTTTCAAATATCTTTGTAGCACTATATGCAAGAGGACTATCTACATATACATTTATATTGTTTAATATATTATTTTCTACATAGTTATTTAAAATATATAAAACTTCTTGAGTTCTACCTACTGCAAAGGAAGGTATAATTACATTCCCACCTCTATTAAAAGTTTCTTTAATTATTTTTGCAAGTTCAGTATATTCTCTTTCTATAGGTTCATGAAACCTATTCCCATAGGTAGTCTCCATAATTACGTAATCAGCACATTCTATAGTAGATGGATTTTTTATAAGAGGTAAATTCTTATTTCCCAAATCTCCGGAATATACTATTTTAATTTCTTCTCTGCCTTCTTCTTTTACAAAAATCTCCACAATAGCAGACCCTAGCAAATGCCCTGCATCCTGAAACCTAACCTTTAATCCAGGGAAGACTTCTATAATTTCTTCATATTCATATGATGTAAATAAATAAGTTGAAAGTTCTGCTATTTTAGAAGTATATAAAGGCTCCTTTGCTGGTAGTCCCTGCCTTCTTCTCTTTCTGTTTTTCCACTCTACTTCCATCTCTTGTATATATCCACTGTCTGGAAGCATAACAGAACATAGTTCACTAGTAGCTTTTGTACAAATTACCATACCCTTGAATCCTTGTTTATAAAGTAATGGAATTCTTCCACTATGGTCTATATGGGCATGAGATAAAATCACGCAGTCTATTTCCTTTGGATTAAAATTAAATTTCTCGTTTTCTTGTTCATTCTCGTCTTTGCCTTGAAGAAGTCCACAATCTAGAAGTACTTTTCGACCGTTTATAATAAGCATATGACATGATCCCGTAACCCTTTTTGCTGCACCAAAAAATTTTATTTTCAAATAAATCCCCCCAATAAGTTATTCTATATCTTTAGGGAATACTTTTTATTAGTTCTACTATATTTTCTACAGCTTTAACTCCTTCACTATCTTCCATACTTTCTATAAATTTTTCCCTGTTATTTTCAAGCTCTTTAAGTTTCTTAATTAATATCTCTTTATTTAATTCTTCTTCTTTTATAACTAGGCTATATCCACTCTTTTCAAAGGAATTTGCATTTAAAATTTGATCTCCCCTGCTAGCTTTTTGTGATAGTGGAATTAAAATATGTGGTTTTTTAAGTGCCAACAATTCAAAAATAGTATTAGCCCCTGCTCTTGATATGAAATAGTCCGAAATTTTCATTAAATGCTTTAAATCTTCACTTACATATTCAAATTGTCTATATCCTTCAAGATTTTCTAAGCTTTTATCTAAATTTCCTTTTCCGCAAATATGAATAATATTATACTGTTTTAAAAGTTCAGAAAGTGAAGCTCTCACTGTATTATTGATAATTACAGAACCTAGACTTCCACCTATAATAAATAAAATAGGCTTTTTATGTTCAAAATTGCATATTCTATAACCTTTATCTTTATCCCCTTTAAACAATTCTTCCCTTATAGGAAGTCCTGTTAAAACTCCCTTAGTACCTTTAATATATTTCAGTGTTTCTGGAAAGGTAACACAAATTTTATTGCAAAAAGGAGTAGATAATTTATTTGCAAGCCCTGGAGTCATATCACATTCATGAGCAATTACAGGAATATTATTTAACTTTGCTGCAATAACCACAGGAACAGATACAAATCCTCCCTTTGAAAAGACCACATTGGGCTTTTCTTTCTTTATAATTTTCCTAGCTTCACTTATTCCCTTTATAACCTTAAATGGATCTGAAAAATTTTTTAAATCAAAATATCGTCTAAGTTTCCCACTTTCTATAGGAAAATAAGGAATTCCTGCATCCTTCATAATTTTTCTTTCAATGCCTTCTTTACTTCCTATATATATTATTTCAAAGCCTTCCTCTTTTAGTTTAGGTATTAATGCTAAATTAGGTGTTACATGTCCTGCTGAACCTCCACCTGTCATTATAATTTTATATTTTGCCATATATAACCACCCTACCTTCTACTTAAAAGCAATATATTATTACTATCTCATTATATCATTATATATGAAAATTTATAATAAGTTCTTTATAATCTAACTTTTAGAGCTCACTTTATAATTTCCTCTATATGGATTATGAGGCACAAGATTTCTAACTTACCTTGAAGAACCTAAAATAAAAAACTCCTATGTGGTTAAAATAAGACTACAACGAAGCAAAGGAGGTGAAAAAACATGGCTAACAACAACTATAATTCAAATAAAACTTTAGTTCCAGAATCAAGAGGTAAACTAAACCAATTCAAAATGGAAACAGCAAAAGAATTAGGAGTTCAATTAAAAGATGGATACAATGGAGATTTAACTTCTAGAGAAGCTGGTTCTATAGGTGGGGAAATGGTTAAGAAAATGGTTCAACAATATGAAAACAATTTAAAATAGTTTTTTATAGATAAATATAATATTTAGACTTAGAAAACTATTAAAAGTAATGTTCAACCTTGTTAAAAATCAGAAAACACAAAAGTTAAAAATATTAGTTATGGTAAAAGGGAGGAATTTAAAATGGCAAAGAATCTAATACCAGAAGCAAGAGAAGGATTAAATCAATTCAAAATGGAAACAGCAAGAGAATTAGGTGTAAACTTCACTGACTATAACGGACACTTAACTTCTAGGGAATGTGGTTCTGTTGGGGGAGAAATGGTTAAAAAAATGGTAGAGCAATTCGAAAGAAATCTATAATCCTAGAAGATATATGATTTTTAAGAATATAAGCTACTAATAATAAAAATATTATTCTAAACAGTCTTAAATTATACTGATTAGAATTTTAAAAATAGGATGTATAGCTTTGATTAGCTATGCATCCTATTTATCTTTTATTCTAAAATCTTTTATTATAGGTTGAACAGTTTTTTTTCCTAAATATTCATTAATATCTAGTGAAAACACAAAATCCATATAAATATTCGTACAAGCTTCACCCTTTAAAATTAAATTTAAAGTATCATCACCATAAATATCTTTTATAGTTTCAATAAATTCATCAACTTTTATAAACATAACTGCACTTAAAATTGATTCCTCTATTTTTAACTTAAGTCTTAAAACATTTTTGTTTTTACCCATAATAGTTATTCCTAAAACTTCAATATCCTTAGCTCCAAATAAAGGTCTTGAATTCCCTTTTCCATAAGGCTCTAGTAATTCTAAGTACCTCATGAATTTAGGAGTATTAAAATTTTTAGGTAAGGTATGGTCTAACTTTATTTTGGGCATTATATCCTCTTCACTTAAAGTACAATTTAAGTTTAATGCTTGCCTAAGTTTGTCTATATTCTCCTCTTTAATAGATAAGCCTGCAGCCATAGGGTGCCCTCCAAACTTATATATAAGCTCTTCACACTTTAGTAGTTCCTCAAATATATTATATCCTTCTATGGATCGTGCTGAACCTTTTGGCATTTCCCTACCTTCAGTTAAAACTATAGTGGGTAAATTAAAATGTTCTTTTACCCTTCCAGCAACTATCCCTGCAATACTCTCATGGACTTCTTTTCTATAAATCACAAGGACCCTTTCTAATTTTTCATGATTAAAGCTTAAATCCTTTATTATAGCTTCTACATTTTCATTAGTCATTTCTTGTCTTTTTTTATTTAACTCATATAAGGTATTAGCTAGTTCCTTAGCTCTAGCTTCTTCCTCTGTAAGAAAAAGTTCTATAGAAAGAGAGGCAGTTTCTAGTCTTCCTGTAGCATTTATACAAGGTCCTATTTGAAATCCTATATGATAAGACTTAACTTCTTTATTGTGTAATCCCAAAACTTCTAAAAGTGATTTTAATCCTAAACTCTTAGTATTATTTATAAGTTTCAATCCTTCTTTTACTATAATTCTATTTTCTCCTACAAGGTCTACTACATCACAAACTGTAGCTATAGCAGCATATTGTAGAAGTTCATAGGTTTCATTATTATTTATATTAAATATTCTATAAAGTGCTTGAATAAATTTATATGCTATAGCAGCTCCACATAAAGATTTAACTGGATATTCACAATCTTGTCTATTAGGATTTATAATAGCATTAGCCTTAGGAAGAATATATTCTCTTTCCTCATTTTCCAAAGTATTAAAGGGTGGCTGGTGATGATCTGTTACCACAACTTCCATGCCGAGTTTCATTGCATATTCTACCTCTTCTAAAGCTGAAATACCATTATCACAGGTTAAAATAACTTCTATACCTTCTTCTTTAAGTTTCTTAATTCTAGCTATGCTCATGCCATAGCCTTCTTCTTCTCTATCTGGTACATGATATTTAACCTTAGCACCACATCTTTTTAGTCCCTTATATAGTATTACTGTACTGCTTACACCGTCCACATCATAATCACCATAAACTGCTATATACTTCTTGTTTTCTATAGCTTCCCTAATAATAAATATACCTTCCTCCATATCTTTCATTAGATATGGTTCATATAAATCCTCTAAGCCACCTTTAAAAAACTCAACAATATCCCTTTCTTCTTTTATTCCTCTATTAACTAAAATCTTTACAAATAGAGGATCAATACCTGTTCTTTTAGATAAGGCATCTAAACTTCCTTTTATTCTTTTTATTGTCCATAAACTTTGCACATAATCACCTACTCCAATTAATTATAGTTATTAGTACATAATTAGTCAATTTTATATTTAGAATTATTTCAGTTATATGATATAATAAACAGAGTGCCATGGGAGTATTAGAGTGGATATCTATGGAATAAACTAAAATTAGTTAAATGAATTGGAGTGGTTTAATGGAAAACTTATTGTTTGGAATTTCTGGACTTCCTATAGGACCAGAAAAAAGCAAATTTACATATAAAACTGGTATAAGCTACTTAAAATCTATTGGATTAGATGCTATGGAATTACCTTTTGTACGTTCTACAAATATAACAGATAAAAATAAAGATGAGGTTCTTAAATCAAAAGAAGAAAACAATTTTTATCTTTCAGCTCATGGTTCATATTTTATTAATTTAAATGCAGATGAGGATGAAAAAATTGATCAGTCTATAGAAAGAATAATTAAAGGTGCTGAAGCCTTAAAAAAAGTTAAGGGAAGAAGTCTAATTTTCCACGCTGGATATTACTTAAAAGATTCTAAAGAAGAAACTTTTAATACTATAAAAGAAAACTTAAAAAGACTTCCTGATTTAGGTGTAACCTATAGACTAGAGACCACCGGAAAAGGAACACAGTTTGGCTCTTTAGAAGAACTTGTTGAAATTTGCAAGGAAGTTAAAACTTGTGGACTTTGTATAGATTTCTCACATCTTCATGCTAGATACAATGGTTCTTTAAAAACCTATGAAGATTTTGCGCGTATTCTCCAGTATGTAGGAGATAATTTAGGTGAAGAGGCCTTATCTGATCTTCATATGCATGCCTCTGGTATAAACTATGGGGAAAAAGGTGAGAAAAATCATCTACCTTTTTTAGAAAGTGATTTTATGTATAAAGAGTTTATAAAAGCTCTAAAGAACTTTAATGTAAAAGGCTGTCTAATATGCGAAAGTCCAATTCTTGAAAAAGATGCTCTACTTTTAAAAGAGCACTATATGTCTTTATAGTTTTATGGAGGTTTTAAATGAAAATAGGATATGCCTGCATTCCACTTTGTGTTGATGCTAAAACTACTAGAACTTTTTTACTAAAAAATTTCAGCGAAGAAAAATTTTTAGAGACTACTAAAGAGAACTTAGAAGATCTTGAAAAAATCTTGATTTATAACATAAAGAATAATATAAAATTATTTAGAATAAGCTCTGATATAATTCCTTTTGGTAGCCATGAAGTAAATAGTATACCTTGGGAAAATATATTTGAAGATAAATTAAAGTCCCTTGGAAATATAATAAAAGAAAATAACTTAAGAGTATCTATGCACCCTGGACAATATACTGTATTAAATTCAAACTCTGAAGAAGTAGTAAAAAAAGCTATTCTTGACTTAGAATATCATGCAAAATTTTTAGATTCTTTAGGTGTTGATTATTCAAATAAAATAATTCTTCATCTTGGTGGTACTTATGGAAACAAAAGTGAAGCTATAAATAGATTTATAGCTAACTTTAATACCCTATCATCTTCTATAAAAAGAAGATTAGTTATTGAAAATGATGAAAGGAATTATACTATAGATGATATTTTATATGTATGTTCTAAAATAAAAATTCCTGCAATTTTCGATAACTTACATCATTTTTGCAATAATACTGGTAAATATTCTATAGAAGAAATTTTAAAACTAGTGAGTTATACTTGGAAAGAAGAAGATGGCACAATGAAAGTCCATTATTCTAATCAAGATCCTTATAAGAAACTTGGGGCTCACTCAAAATTTTTATATACAAAAGATTTTATAGAATATTATAACTTAGTTAAAAGTTTAAATCTTGATATAGATATAATGTTAGAAGTTAAAAACAAAGATATTTCAGCTATAAAAGCTATAAATATTTTAAATAGCTTAACTGGTAATGAAAAAAAAGTGACAATTTATAATGAATGGAGTAAATACAAATATAATATCATGGAAAGAAACTACAAATACTATAAGCAATGTTCTAAATTAATTAAGGAACATGGAAATTTACTAGACTTTTATACTTTATTAGATGATTACCTAATTAAACCTATAGATAAAAACAACTTTTTAAATACCCTAATGCATGTAAATGGATATTTTAAAAATATAGTTAATACTAGAGAGAAAAGTCAATTAACTAAATACCTTAAAGAAGCTGAAGAAAAGTTACCTGAGGAATTTTTACTAGATAACCCTGTTCTATGTAGAATAAAAAGCTTCATATTAAAACTAAGTGAAAAATATGAAGTCCAGTACATACAATCTTCTTACTATTTTTATCATTAGATTAGAATCCTATGTACAGTAATTTAAATATGAATTCTATAATAAACATTAAAACCCCCTAATAATTTATATGAAAATTATTAGGGGGTTTTATAAAAATAACTCATAAAAGCTTTCTAAAATTCAATTTAATTTAAGCTAATATTTGAATTGTAGCATTCTTGAATACTTTGTTTATGGTAGATAAAATCATTTCCTCATTAATTTCACTTAAATTCCTTAGCTCAGAGTATAGAGGAGAATTATATGAGTTGTTTAAAATATATTCCTTATCTAAATCTTGTTCATCCCTATTTCCATACATAAGTTCATATAGGGCTAAATTCATACTTTGAACAATTGACTTCTCAAGAGCTATACTTCTTTTTAATTCTAAGGATTTTATTAACTGGTCTATCTTTTCCTCTGTAAAAAATCCCCTTTTCTCTTTAACTTCCTCAATTTTATTTTTTATAATAGAGATTGCTTGCATAGTTTTATTCTTAGATGTACCAAGATATATCTTATATACTTTTATTCCTTTTTCATTTTTAATAGTGCTTCCTACCTCATAGGCAAGTCCTTTTTTTGTTCTAATTTCATCGTATAATATACCACTGGTTCCCTCACCAAAAGCTACATTAAACACCCTAAGAACTTTTACTTCCTCCTCTGTTAATTCATGAATAGGAAATAAAATTTGTATTTTTGAACCTTCTAATCCTTCTATATTCTTTACAAATATACCTTCCTTATTATCTTCATAAATATTTTCACCCCTAATATAGGGATTTTCATCTGTTAATACCTTATCCCAACTTCCAAATATACTCTTTACTATATTAAATACTCTTTCAAATTCTAAGGAAGATACTACAGAAATAACACAATTATTAGCCCTATAATATTTATCATAAAAATTCTTTATACTATGAAGTGTCATATTTCTTAAATTTTTCTCATTTCCTATTATCAGTTCTTTTATTCTTCTCTGATTAAAAGCATTATATAATAATTCATCTTCACAAAACTGATGTACATCTTCTTTCCATTCTTTAAGTTCCTCTATAATTACTTCTATTTCTTCTTTAAATCCCTCTTCAGGAAAACTTGGATTTAATACTATATCTGAGTAAAGTTTAAACCCTTCCTCAAAATCTTGAGATAGTAGAGTTCCATAGTAAATAACATAGGGGAAATTAGTCATGGCATTATTAAATCCAAAAACCCTATCTAAAGTTTTATTTATTTCTTCTTCAGTAAAATTTTCTGTTCCTTTAAAAACCATATGTTCAACTGCATGGCTTAATCCATATTCCTCTTCTTTTAGTTCTAAATTAGCCCCTGCTTCAAAGGCTATAGAAAAAGAAGTCAAATTATTTTCTACATGCTTATAAATAAATGTAAGTCCATTTTTAAAAACAACTTTTTTCATAAAACCACCTTATTAAAAAATATTTTTGTAAAAATTATATATACTTTCTATGGTATTCTCTAAATTATTAATATAAAGCTCAAGACTATAATCATATTTTTTAGAAGTATGCGTATACATAGGATCATAATATTTTATCATAAGTTCCTCTACAACTTCTCCAAATTGCCCTTCTTCTACTAAGCACTTATACCTACTTATATTTTCTTTAGATATATACTTCTCTAACCTTACTAAGCATTTTAAGATTTCCTCTTTTGAGTTTTCTGTTTTTAAGTATTCTTCTAAAATTATATTTTTTCTAAACTCCATAGGTGCATCTAAAAATATATGAGTTCCACATTTCATTTTATCATGAATATAATCAGGTATAAATACATTTCCTATTCTTTTACTTTCGGCCTCTACCAAAATATATGCACTTTTTATTTTTTTTAAATTATGATAAACATTAGATTCAAATTGTTTTTGAGTACTTGCTTTTCCTAAACCAACGCTTCCTAAAATTGATCCCCTATGATTTGCACACCCCTCAAGATCCAAAACATCACAGCCTAATTCTTCTAATCTTTTAAGAATCTTAGTCTTTCCAACCCCTGTATTCCCATGTAATACAATATAATTTAGATTTTTATTTAATCTTGGCAAATCTTCTATAATATACTTTCTATATTCCTTATATCCACCCTTAATCTTATATACTTTTAGTCCTAGGGCTCCTATCATAGAAGATATAACTCCACTTCGCATGCCACCTCTTGCACAATAAAACACTAGTCTCTTATGACTCTTATATAGTTCTAATATTTCATCAAAGATTTCAGGTAGTTTTGATGAAGCAATCTTCACCCCTTCTTTCTTTGCCTTTTCTACATCCTCCTTATACAAAGTTCCTATTAATATTCTTTCTTCATCATTAAAAATTGGTATATTTATAGCACCATTTATTTTATTTTCTTCAAATTCTTTAGGACTTCTAACATCTATTAATATATCTTCATCTCGCACATCTTTATATTCTATTAATTGAAGCATCTTATAACCCCCGGATAAATTTTAACTATTGATATCTATAATTATTATTCTCTATACGATAGCTATTTATAATACCACAAAAAAATAAAAATTGCAAAGTTAATAAAAACTCTGCAATTTTATATAGTAAATATTTTAATGCTATGATTTATTATTTTCATCTAATTGCTTTAGTTCTGCTATTTCCTTTTTACATGGTAACATTGCTGAACTTATCCTTATAATATATCTTATACTTTGTTCATCTATAGGACTTTCAAAACCATCTTCTTGTAGAAGTTCATAAACTAGTTTTACTGCCTCTGTCTCTTTTTTCTCATTGGATTCGTTAAAGTATTCTATCTCTATAAATCTTACAGCCTCTCCTACGGTTCTTAAAATCCTTTTTATATTTTGCCTACCTCTCTCATCACTTTGTAGTGTATTTAAAATTGCATAAGTAAGTCCAAAATAATCTTCATAAAGTTCCATTCCCCTGTCCTTTAATAAATATAATAAATAGCCAATTCCAATAACTAGAAAAATAATTAGCATATATTGAAGCAAGATTTCTTTCACAATATCACTCCCAAATTACTGCTTATATAATCTTTATATGCAACTATATATAATCTAGCTACTATATTTTATTTTTTATGTATCTTACTAATATATATCAGAAAATTCTATGTTTATAATTTCTACATTCCTTTCCCTTATAATATTAGGTTCTGACCTTACTTCCACCCTATCTATAATAGGTATAGTAACTATAAAGTTACTCCCAACTCCAACTTCACTCTCTACCTCTATGTATCCCTTATGAGCTTCTACAATATGCTTTACCAAGGATAATCCAACTCCACTGCTATGTATTTTATTGAAAGAACTACTACCCTGATTATATTTTTCAAATATATTATTAAGCAATTTTTCCTCTATGCCACTCCCTGTGTCCCTTACGTAGATTTTAAAGTTCTCTTCATCATGCTTTAAAGTAACATAAATATGTCCACCACTTTCAGTATGTTTTATTGCATTTGATAACAAATTTAATAATACCCTCTCCATATTATCAGCATCTATATACGCATATAGTTCTTCAATATTTGTATCAAAAATCAAATTTATATCCTTAAGTTCTGCATAATTTACAACGGATAAGGTTATATCTTCAAACACTTTAACCACATCATGTTTTTTAAAATTCATAGTTAAAAATCCTGCATCAATTTTATTTAGGTCTATTAGATTATTTATAAGTTTCACCAATCTATAAGAGTTTTGCTTCATAGTACTTAGATATTTTTTTAATATTTTATTATACTGTGATGCTCCATTTTCATATGTTTTCTCTAATAATTGTATAGAAGCTAATATTATATTTAAGGGTGTTTTCAGCTCATGAGAAATATTTACAAGAAATTCACTTTTATATTTATTAAATCTCAAGCTCTCCTCCACTTCCTTGTTTTTTTCTAAAAGCTTAACTCTACAGGTGCAATCTTCAACAATATTCAAAACATACATCTGGTTCCCTATGTAAAGCTCCTTTGTCTTTACTATTACGTAGCTCTCCTTATCTTTTACTTTATATATATCCTCTTCTAAATCAATTTTTTTTCTACACTCACAAAATATATCCCACATATTAAGGTTTAACCTAAATTCCCTAAAGTTTTTTCCTAAAGTTTTAAAAAACATTTCGTTACCATACACAATTATATTATCATTTATAGTTATAAAAATAGGAATTTGCAAAAAATCTAGTGTTTTATTTATATCTTCATTAAAAATATTATTTCTTAATCTAGTAGTCCCTCCATTTACTAAGTTAAATTCCATAACTATTACCCCTTTCATGGTTAAATACCACTTATATAAAAAAATTAAATTAAGTATAATAATGATAATTTCTTATTATACTTATAAACAATTAATATGTATAATAATGATAACTTTCCTTTATATTATAAAATATGTTAAGTTAGGATAATTATCAATTCATAACCTTTATAAATTAATTTTACCACAAATGAGAACTAAGTCAATAAAGTTAAGAAATACTTAACTGTTCATTTTAATATTTTAATATTTTAGGAGTGAGATTATGAAGATCCAATTTATTAATGTTGATAAAAGATTACAATCAGTCATAAAAATGAGTAATTTAAAACAAATACAAGTGTCTAGAGAAGCTAATATTTCTAAAAATGCTCTAAGTAATTATGTTAATGGTTATAGAATCCCTGATACCTTAAGTTTATATAAACTATCAGTGATCTTAGGGGTTTCCATGGAGTGGATATTAACTGGAGAGGGTTTAGTATCTTATGATATTTATTTAAAACTTCTTAATATGAGTACCGAAGTTTTAATGGATTTAAATATTGATTTTTCAAAGGTATATTATAAGAAAGATTAATGGATATCCCCAGGATATCCATTAATCTTTACTCCATACAAAGATTAAACTTGATTATATCATCTAATTTAGAATATATTTCATAAAGAACTTCGCAAATTTGGAAATTGCTTAAAACTTTTAATTTATAAAATTCATCTAAATCATACTCATTACTATTTTTTTCTTCTCTATTCTCATATACAGTTATTATAAATTTACTATTTTTCATTTTTACACTGTATGAGTTGTTTGAATAGTTCGAAAAATCTACTGAGCATTCATCCATGTTAAATGTGTGCTCACTTTCTTCGTGTACAGAATTTAATTTTTCTTCGAATAATTTTAAATTTTTATAGAGTAAATCTTTATTATCTCTTATTAATACTGGATCAACATTTCTCTCAAATTTTATCATTACAATTCCCCTTTTCTTTTTATTATACTACTTTTTTATTTTAAAGTTAAGTATATCTTTAAAATACATAAATAAACAAATATATTGTTATATAAAATTAACTTCAAGTAACACATAACCTGAAGTTAATTTTTTTCTTATAGCTTATTCAATATCAGCGGGCTCCATATTAAATTCTACTTTATATTGGAATAGGTTCACATTCTCTACTTGAGTTACTGCATATTTTAAATTTTTATCAAATTCTCTAGATACAATAATCCCCAAAACTTTTTTATCAGATGCTAATTTATTTTTAACCCATCCCATATATTTTAGTGTTTGTCCCAAAGTTGCTTCATTAGCCTTATTCATTCTAAGGTGAAACACAACAAAATGTTCTTCTTCATCTGTAGCTAGTACATCTATAACCCCTACATCTGTATTTAAACCTATGCCTGTAGTTCCATCCTCACATTCATATATTTTTAATGCTTTCCCACCTATATTTATTGTATCTAAATTTTCTACTATAAATTCTCTTAAGTAGCTTTCTAAAGTTATTAGTGATTCTTTTCCTTTAAATTTCTTTTTATTCATATGAATATTTCAACTCCTTAAAATAATAAATTAAAGGATTTATATAAATTATGTAATTATCCTTATACTCTTATATCTACATATATTCTAACATACTTTTTTAATAAATTCCTATATTAATATTAAAAAAATAATTAATATTAAAAAAGACATCAAAATCAATTTTGATGTCTTTTTTATATGGTGCAGATGATGGGACTTGAACCCATACGGAGATACCTCCACTACCCCCTCAAGATAGCGCGTCTGCCGATTTCGCCACATCTGCATAAGGTAGCTAAAAATTATTTTACATACATATAATAGCTTACCTTTTACCTTAATGTCAATATAATTATTTTTTTCCTTCTTCTAAAGAACTATATATTTTTTTATACATTTCATAATTCACTTTTATTTTTTTAACATACTCATCAGTTTCTTTAAAGGGTATAGTATCTAAAGTTTTACCATCTTTAGATAGTGAAGGATCTTTAAGCCATTTATTAACATTTCCTCTTCCGCCATTATAAGCTGCTAAAACTAGAACCCTATTACTGTTAAACTCTTTGCTAAGGTTATCTAAATACCAACAACCCATTTTTATGTTAGTTTGAGGATCAAAAAGCTCATCTCCCTGAAAATTCTTAAAGCCCATCTTTTCCCATATCCATTTTCCTGTATCTGGAGTTATTTGCATAAGCCCTCTTGCATCTTGATTAGATACAGCCTCCACATGAAAATCACTTTCTGCCTTTATTACTGCTAAAACAAGATAAGGATCTAAGTTATATTTTTTAGAGTTTTCTAATATGGTTTCTAAATATGTAGTTGGATACATCTTCTTTTGAATTTGTTTTTTATTTATGTATAATGCACCAATTATAATTGCTATAATTAAGAAAATAATTAAGGCTAACTTTTTTCTCATAAATCCCCCATACCTTTCTCTTATTTATATTTTTCTTGTATATCATTTAACACTTCTTCTAATTGTAAAAAGCTATCTTTAACGTCACCGCTGTTATCTATAATATACTGCACTTTCTTTTTTTTCTTTTTTAATGGTAGTTGCGCATTTATGCGTCTTAAGGTATCTTCATAGCTTAGATTATCTCTCTTCATAACTCTACTTACTTGAGTTTTAATGTCAACATATACTAATATATTTACATCCATTTTTTTATGCAGATTATTCTCAATTAATGTAGGTGCATCTAATATACATACTTCCACACCATTCTCTTCATAACTTTTTAATCTTATGAAAATCTCTTTCTTTATATATGGCATCACTATGTGTTCTAATTTTTTTCTCTTTCCCTTAAATTTAAATACATAATTCCCTAATTCTCTTCTTTTTAAATTTCCTTTTTCATCTAAAAATTCTTCTCCAAAAGAATTCTTAATTTCATTTTTTAAATTAGGATATATATTATATATTTCTCTACTTATTTTATCTGCATCAATAACAGTAACACCTTTTTTTAAAAGGTAGGAGGAAATGGTACTTTTACCACTTCCAATTCCACCTGTAAGTCCTATTTTAATCATAATTTCACCTTAAAGCTTATTTAGCCTCATACCAATTAGAACCTATATTTATATCAACTTCTAAAGGTACATTAAGCTCTATAGCACCTTCCATGCTTTCTTTTACTATGTTCGTAACTTCATCTAATTCATCTTTATGAACATTTAATATAAGTTCATCATGAACCTGAAGTATAAGTTTTGATTTTAATCCCCTATCTTTTAATTCATTATAAACCTTAACCATGGCAAGTTTTATTATATCTGCTGCACTGCCTTGTATTGGAGTATTCATTGCAAGCCTCTCTCCCAAGGCAACTATCATTTTTTTAGAAGCCCCAATTTCCGGGATAAACCTTCCTCTATTTAAAATAGTTTTAACCATTAAATTTTCTTTAGCTTCTAGTATAGTTCTATCTAAGTATTCTTTTACCTTTGGATATCTTTCAAAATAGGTATCTATATATTGTTTTGCCTCTTTTCTCCCTACATTAATATCTTTTGCAAGACTAAAATCACCTATGCCATAGACTATACCAAAGTTAACAGCTTTTGCATTACTTCTCATAAGTGGTGTGACTTCCTCAAGTGGAACCTTAAACACCTCAGAAGCTGTTTTGCTATGAATATCACTATGATTTTTAAAAGCCTCTATTAATTTCTTATCCCCTGATATATGAGCTAAAACTCGAAGCTCTATCTGAGAATAATCTGCTGATAGTATAAGAGACTCTTCCTCATAAGGCACAAAAATTTTTCTTATTTCTCTTCCCATAGCATATTTTATAGGTATATTTTGAAGGTTAGGTTCTGTGCTTGATAGTCTACCTGTTGTAGTAACAGTTTGGTTGAAACTTGAATGTATTTTATTATCCTTATCAATTACATTTCTAAGCCCTTCTATATATGTTGAATATAATTTTGAAAGTTGTCTATGATAAATTACCTTTTCTATTATATCATGCTTATCTTTTAAAGCCTCTAAAACCTCTGCATCTGTAGAATATCCTGTCTTAGTCTTTTTTATAACAGGCAAGTCTAGTTTTTCAAATAAAATTTTTCCTAGTTGTTTTGGGGATTTTACATTGAATTCTTCACCTGAAAGATTATATATTTCTTCTTCTATTTTATTTATTTCTGATATAAATTTTTCTCCTAGATCATTAAGTATATCTATATCAATTCTAAAACCTTCATACTCCATAGAAGATATAACAAAAGTTAGTGGTATTTCTACTTTATATAATAGTTCTTCCATATTTAATTTTTTTACTTCCTCTTTAAAATATTTATAGATATCTTTTAAATATAAAAGTTTTAACTCCTCTAGGTTTTCTTCAAAATTCACATGAAGGATACTTTCTTCTAAAGATTTTAACTCATATCCCTTTTTTCCTGGGTCTATTAAATATGCAGCTATTTCTGTATCAAATTCTACAATTCTACCTTCTAGATTTATCTTTTTCATATAAGTATATAAGTTTTTAACACCATGAGTTATTATGTTATTTTCTTCACTAAATATACCTTCTAATAAATATTTTGCTTTATTTTCATCTTCTTGTTTTAAGGCTTTGTAATTTATTTTTATTATATTCTTATCAACTAAAAGATTTATAGTAGAAAGTTCCATATTGGACAATACATTTTCATTTTCTAAGGTATAAGTAAGATACATCTCTCCCTTTATGTTTACGTTCTCTAAATCCTTTAATTTATCTACTTGCAATATAGTATATTCTTTTAAATTCTTCCCCTCAACTTTTTCTTCCTTAAGATCTTGGGGTTCTTCTTCTAAAATCACTTCTCTATTCTCAAATTCCGGTAACTTCTTTAAAAAAGATTTAAACTGAAGTCTTAAAAATAACTCTTCTATACCCTTAAGATCTAATTCTTCCTTGGATTTTATTAAACTCATATCTATATCTATAGGCACATGAGTAACTATAGTTGAAAGTTTCTTACTTAAAATAGCTTGTTCTCTATATGTTACTAAATTCTCTTTAAGTTTTGCTCCACTTAAATTATCAATGTTTTCTAATAAATTCTCTATGGATTTATATTCTTTTATAAGCTTAAATGCAGTTTTTTCTCCAATTCCAGGAACACCTTTTATATTGTCAGACTTATCTCCCATAAGACCTTTAACATCTATAAACTCTTTTGGAGTAACTTCCATTTCCTTTATTATTCTCTCTCTATTGTAAACTTCTACTTCACTTATTCCTTTTTTATTTAGCACTATATTTACATTGTCTGTAGCAAGTTGAAGTGCATCTTTGTCCCCGGTTACAACATAAACTTCCATACCTTGCTCTTCTGCAAAGACAGACAGAGTACCTATTAAGTCATCTGCTTCATACCCTTCAATCTCAAAAATACTTATGGCATACATTTTTAAAAATTCCCTTAAATGTGGAATTTGTTCCCTTAGTTCTGAAGGCATTTTTTTTCTTCCTGCCTTATACTCTTCATATTCTTTATGTCTAAAAGTTGGAGCTTTTTTATCAAAGGTTGCTACTATATAGTCCGGTTTAAACTCACTTTTTATTTTAAGTAACATACTTATAAACCCATATATAGCATTTGTATGTAGTCCTTCTGAATTAGTAAGGTCCGGCATAGCAAAAAAGGCTCTATACATTAAACTATTTCCATCTAATATAACTAATCTTTCTCTGTTCAACTCTCTACTTCCTTTCTTTAGGCATATATAAATTATTATATATTATTCCCCTTAATCCATCAAATATAAAAAAAAGCTGTCTTTGTAAAATTTAAAGACAGCAATTTTTTTAGAAAATACTAAGATCTAATTCCCTAGATAATTCTTCTAAAACTCTTATCCCACCTATACTATTACCTTTTTTATCTAAAGCTGGTCCAACTACGCCTATGCCCATTCTTCTAGGTACTGCTGCCAAAATTCCCCCACCAACTCCACTTTTTGCGGGTATTCCAATATGTACTGCAAAATTACCTGATTCATCATACATTCCACAAGTAACCATTATGGTTTTAATTATCCTAGCAACTTCTCTAGATACTACTCTTTCATTATTCCAGGGCATGACACCAGCATTTGCTAAAGTAGCTGCAATTCTAGATATATCTCTACAAGTAACTTGAATTGAGCATTGCTTAAAATATACATCTAATATTTCCTCTACTTCTCCCTCCATGGATCCAGTACTTTTCATATAATAAGCTAAGGCCCTATTTCTATCACCTGTTGCCTTTTCAGATTTATATACTTCTTCATTTATATCTATTTGGTCATTTCCAGTTATTTTTTTGGTAAACTTTAATATTCTTTCAAACTTTTCTTCTGCAGAACTACCTGCGATTAAGGATACAACCTCAATTGCACCAGCATTTATCATAGGATTTAAAGGTCTATTATGATTATGTACCTCAAGATTTGTAATTGAATTAAATCCTGTTTCTGTAGGTTCCATACCAACTTTTGAAAAAACATAATCTTTGCCGTTATCACATATAGCAAGCATTAGGGTAACTACTTTTGAAATACTTTGTATTGTAAATTTTGTTTCAAAATCTCCAGCAAAGTATTCTTCTCCATCTAAGGTAGTAACACATATGCCTAGAGCATCTCCATTGGCATTTGTAAGCTCTGGAATATATGAAGCTACTTTCCCCTCTTTAGTCCATTTTCTATTATTATCTATAATAGTATCTAGTATTCTTTGCATATTATCCCCACCCTCTTATGTTAAACTCTTCTTTCTCTTCTTCATTATAATATCTAAAATTATAAGTGTAAACACATTGATGCAAAATAGACCTCTTCAAATTAATATATGAAGAGGTCTATTACTTAAGAAATTTAAATATTTACTTATAAAATACATTTAAGTTTAGAATATGCATTTATATTCTATATTTAAAATACTATTCAAGTTTTTCTCCATTAAAGTTTTCATACAATGGAGGAAGTTTTTTATTACCCTTTTTATCCTTAGAACTATTAGGTTTATTTGCTTCTACATGTTTACTACTAATTCTATTTTTTTCATAGTCACCTTTGCTCATAATCCTACACTCCTTTAATATTCTTCTGCTCTTATTACACCTTTAGATTTATGTTTTTCAATTTGATGATCTTCTATAGTTACAGGCTTATCGCTTCTTGTTTTAGATTTTTTTGCTTTTCTATTTTCTCTCTTATTATATGTCATATTAATTTACCTACCTTCTATAATTTTAATCTACATTCTTATATCTTCTGGGTTAGGTTCATTAAATACTGCTCTAGCACTTTCTTTTCTTCCGTGTTTTATATTCTTCTTTTTAAACTTACCATCTTGTGTTTTATTTTGTTTAGTATCTCTCATTTTATTATCCATGTTTAAACTCCCCTTTCGAATATAGCTTATGCTTTTTAGTGTGTTTTATTCTACAGTAACTTTTAGTAATAATGTTATAGATTAATTCATAATTTTAAATATAGCATTTATTTTTAGAATCTGTTAAGCTGATATGAAAAAAGAGCTTAATATTTCGTAGAATTACTCGTTCTTTAAAAACTATATAAATTTGATTATTTTATTGTATGGCAAACAAACCTGCAATAATGCGGATTTTTGCAGGTTAATCAAAGATATTAATAAAGATTAAGCAGCTACAAACCAAGAAAATTTATTTAAATTATCGCTTTGGAATCCTGCCACTTCAGCAGGAGTTAGCTTATTTAGTGAACCATGAGGTCTAATAAAATTATAGTGAAAGATAAATAAAGATATTAAATTATTTGCTTTCTCAAAAGAATTAAAACCTTTTTTAGCTTTATACCATGCTTTAAATGTTTTATTAAAAGACTCTATTAAGTTATTAGTTATGTCGCTAGACATAGGGGCAACAGGCACATGTTTACTCTCATTTAATAGCTTCGCTGCAGCTTGATTATATGAAGGTAGCCTATCGGTTATAAAGTTTGTGGGAGTTCCAAATTGTTTAGCTTGATTTATTAGTGTAAATGCAGAATCCTCACTACGTGATTTTGTTAGATGAAATGCTAAAACAAATCGTGTTTCAGAGTCAATAGCTAACCATAAATAATAACGTTCACCATTAATGAAAACTACCGTTTCATCGGCATGCCAATCGTCAGATTGTAAATTTAAATTAGTTTTAAATTTATCAGCCTTGGCTTTAAAGTAAGGAGCAAACTTATTAGTCCAATTAGCTATAGTAACATGTGAGACTTTTATGTTGGATGAAACTAATAGAAATTGTGAAATTGCTCTTGTTGATGAGTTATTTAAAAAATACAAAGTTAAAGCAGTTAAAATGGTATGTAGTGAGAATCTCATTCCCTTAATAGAAAGAGATCCTGAGACAGCTTCGCTAGAAGCTATATCTATATTGAGGTTATGATGTTGAACAATTACATGGTTACATTTTTTATCACCACATTTATATCTATTATAGTGTTTATATTTATGGTGCAGATAAGTTGCTTTACCACACTTAGGGCATCTTGGATAGTTACATTTCGACTTAGTAGTGACGGAGTCGGGTGCAAACTGACGTTTACATTTTTTACATTGATATTTTTGATTAGCCTGCTTATCCAATCCGAATTTATATAGTTTATCAGAATGGCAACGAGGGCATTTTACATTTGTTTTGTTCATTGTTCTTCTCTCCTTTTCATGGGGGATATTTGGTTGTAAGCAAACTTATTATATTTCTTATGGTTGAGAAGAGCAATGTTCATATAACTTAACAGATCGTATTTTTATAAAAGGAGTGAAACTATGAAAAAATTTAAATATATAATTCCTATTTTATTGGTATTTTCTCTGCTTTTAACTGGTTGTTACATAAAGATACCTAATTCAATACTTGAAAAAAAGAAACCTTCCATATCTCACTATACTGATGAGATGCTTAGTTCTTTTAAAAAAGAAGACCCAATAGAAGTTAATGTTTTATACCTAAATTTTTATAAAGGTCAAAGGTTAAACGAAGGTGAAGTACTTACTTTAAGGAAATTTTTTAAATACTTAAAAAAAGATAACTTTACAGAAAAACCCAAAGACTTACCAGAAGCACCTGAATATAAATTATTTATAACCTTTAATCATGAGAAATATGTATTAGATGTTTACAACAATAACTACCTTTCTCTTTATCCTTGGGATGGAGATTATGAAAAAGACTACATAACTATGAAAGATACGTATACCTCTTATAATATTTTTAATCTCTGTGAATATGTAATATCTAATAATAAAAAATAAAATTTTTATTTTAAAACTAAAGAGTCTGTTAAATTAATACTTTTTTAAATGAATATGAACAACCTTTTTAAATTCAAAGGAGCTGCTACATTAGTGCAACAGCTCCTTTAAGTTTTTATTTTTTTGTAAGTTCCTCTTTTATCTCCCAAACCCTCTTATTTAATAGGGGATGAAGTGCATAGGGTGCTATTTCACATAATGGTTCTATAACAAACATTCTCTCATGCATTCTTGGATGAGGTACTACAGCTTCTTCTATAGAGCTTATTTTATCTCCATATAAAAGCAAATCTAAATCTAAGGTTCTAGGACCCCATTTTATTATTCTCTCTCTCTTTAATTCTTTCTCTACAGAAAGTAAAAACTCTATAAGTTCTATTATAGAAAGAGTAGTTTCTACTTCTAATGCACCATTTAGAAAATCATCTTGTTCTATATATCCTACAGGCTTTGTAGAGTAAAACTTAGATGTTTTTTTAATCCTTGTATGATTTGATTCTCCTATAAGTTTTATAGCCCTCTTAAGATTTTCCTCTTTATCTCCCATGTTAGATCCCATGGCAATGTAAGCTTTTGATCTTCTTCTTTTTATTGATACTGCTGCATATTTAAGAGGTTTTCCTATAGGAGCCCAAGGTTTTTTTACTTCAAGTTTTATCTTCATTATTTCTGGATATTTATTTAAAATAAAGTCTACAGTATATTGTGCTGCTTTTTCAATTAAATCAAAGGTTTCTCTTTTAAATTCCCTTTCCACATCTTCACAAAGTATACCATAGTGAACTGTTTCCTTAAGGTCATCTTCCTTAGCAGCTTTTTGAAAATCTAAACCAACTTCTAAAGAAATTAGGAATTTTTGTCCTAGTACTTTTTCTTCTTTAAAATATCCATGGTTTGCAAAGACTTCAAGATCTTTTATTGTAATTTTATCCATGCTTTATCTCCTATCTTCCTAAAATTGCATCGGTCATTTTAGCTGCCCTATAATTTTCACGTACATCATGAACTCTTATAAAATCGCAGCCTTTCATAACACCTACTACCGTAGTTGCAATTGTTCCTTCTAATCTTTCTGAAACTTCAAGATCTAAGGTTTTTCCAATCATTGATTTTCTTGAAGTTCCTAGTAATACTGGATAAGAAAATTCCTTTTTTAATATATCCAAGTTATTCATAAACAATAAGTTATGCTCTAAAGTCTTAGCAAAGCCAATACCTGGATCTAAAATTATATTTTCTTCACTTACCCCTGCTTTTAAAGCTAAATCCACAGAGTACTTAAGATCTAGTATTACATCCTTTAAAAAGTCTTTATAATCCATATTTTCTCTATTATGCATTAAACAGCAAGGCACATTGTAATAAGCTGCGACTTCTTTTATTTTAGGATCTCTTTTAAATCCCCATACGTCATTTATAAGGTTAGCACCGGCTTCTAAGGCAAATTCTGCAACTCTACCTTTATAAGTATCTATAGATATAGGAATATCTAGTTCCTGCCTAATAGCCTTTATTATAGGAATTACTCGTTTTATCTCTTCATCTTCCCCTACAGGTGTATGATTTGGTCTGGTAGATTCACCACCTATATCTATAATTGTGGCCCCTTCTACTATCATCTCTTTTGCATGAATTACAGCTCTTTCAATATTGTTAAACTCTCCACCATCTGAGAAAGAATCTGGTGTTACATTTAAAATACCCATTATATAGGTTTCTTTTCCTATGTTAAAGGTTTTATTTCCTATTTTCATTTCCTTAGCCATAAACATTCACCTTCTATTTGCTTAATGTTAAATATTTGTATTAACATTAAATATTTATATCAATGTTAAAAATGATCTTATTTAAAGGTTAAATTTTTTTATTTTATAAGATTTAATATATGATTTTGCATATCTATATCTTTTTCTAGACTTCCTCTTATAAACATACTAACTGTTTTACTTCCAGGCTTTTTAATACCTCTCATGCTCATGCATAAATGCTCAGCCTCTATAATTACCATAACACCTTTACATTCTAAGTTTTCTAATAGTGCATTTCCTATTTGCTCAGTTAACCTTTCCTGAAGCTGAGGCCTTTTTGCAAAAACCTCTACTGTTCTAGCAAGTTTACTAAGACCTACTACTTTTCCATTTGGTATATAGGCTATGTGCGCATTACCAAAGAAAGGAAGGAAATGATGTTCACACATAGAATAAAAATGAATATCTTTTTCTATGACTAAATTGTCATTATCCACATTAAAGGTTTTGCTTAGATGAATTTTAGGATCCTCATTTAATCCACTAAATATTTCTTCATACATTCTCCCTATTCTATCTGGAGTTTCTTTTAACCCTTCTCGATTTACATCCTCACCTACAGCTTCTATTATAGTTTTTACTGCTTCTTTGATTTTCTCTTTATCTGCCATAAAATCACTCCTTTAAAGTTCTAAGGATTTCATATAAAGTTCCCTTATTTCGTTGACTTTTGAATTATTTATAATAAAACGTCCTTCTATGGATTTAACCTTCATAACTCCTAGAATGCTGTTGGTTAAAAAAACTCCATCAGAAGAAAATAAATCTTCTAAGGTATAAACCCCTTCTTCCAAGGTATACATCTCTTTTAAATTGTGAATTAAATAATTTCTAATAACTCCTGGTAATATACCACATTGCATGGCAGGGGTGCATATTTTTTTATCTTTAATGAAAAATAAATTTGTAGTTGCTCCCTCTGCTAATTTATTCTCTGTATTCAAAAAAATAACTTCATCATAACCTTCTTCTTTTGATTTTTTCTTTTCTATAATATTATCATAATAGTTTAAACTCTTTATATAAGTTGTATGTGAATATGGATTCCTCCTAATATCACCAATTTTTAAAGAAAAGCCTTCCTCATAATGCTCCTCCTTATATGAAACCTCTCTATTACACACTACTATATTATCCTTAGAAACAACAACTTTTAATGCACAATTTTCAAAGTTTCCCGCTTTTATTAAGGATATTATATAATCTTCTTCAACTTTTTTATCTATAAAAAGTTTTTTAAGTGAATTGTTCAGCCTCTCTAAATGTTCTTTTAATAAGATAGGCTTATTTCCATTTAAAAGTATAGTTTCAAAGGCTCCACCACCGAAAAAGAAACCCTCATCTAAATTTATCTTTGGATTTTCTAAAACTTCTTCATTAATAATATACATAACTTCACTCCTAACTTAAAGCTTTCATTATTGCCTTAGCTTTATGAAGAGTTTCCTCAAATTCAAATTCTTTTTCTGATTCATAGGTGATTCCACCACCTACTCCAAAATAAGCAACATTATCCTTATATAATATAGTTCTAATTATAATATTAAAATCACAGTTTCCATCAAAACCAATATATCCTATAGCCCCTGTATATATATTTCTCTTTAAACCTTCTAATTCCTCTATAATTTCCATAGATCGTATTTTAGGTGCACCTGTAATAGACCCTCCTGGGAAAGTAGCCTTTATACAGTCTATACAATCTTTATCTTCTTTAAGCCTTCCTTTTATAGTTGATACTAAATGAAATACTGTACTATACTCTTCAATTTCAAATAGTTCAGCAACCTTTACACTATGCTCAGTGCAAACCTTACTTAAGTCATTTCTCTCAAGGTCTACAATCATAAGTAATTCAGACCTATCCTTTTCACTATTTTTTAGTTCCTCTTTATTATTTTCATCTTCTTCTCTAGTTTTTCCCCTAGGTCTTGTCCCTTTTATAGGTCTAGTCTGAACTATTTTATCTTCTATCTTTATAAAACGCTCTGGAGATGAACTTAGTATTTTAAAATCCCCATAGTTTAAGTAAGCTGCAAAGGGTGCTGGACTTAAAAATCTTAGTTTCTTATATATATTATAGGGTTCTTCTTTAACTTCCTTTAAAAACCTTTGTGTAAAATTAGTAATATAAATATGCCCTTCTTCTATATATTTTCTAACCTTCTCTACAGTTTCCTCATATTCTTCTCTAGTAAAATTAGATGTGAATTCCTCAATCCTATAATTATGATTTATTTCTATATGTTCTTCCTTATGATTTTCTTTAAGCTCGTATTCTTGTATTCTTTCTAATACTTTTCTAACACTTTCCTCTTCTTCCTCTAATATACCTAATGAAGATATATACTTCTTATGCTTAATGTGATCAAAAATTATTAAGTTATCATAAAAATTAAAGATATAAAGAGGAATATCCACCTCTTCTTTTGCTGTATCTGAAAACTTTTCAAGTGTTCTTCCAAAATCATAAGATAAATAACCAATCCCCCCTGATATAAAAGGAATTTCTGTATTATTTTTAAATTTATATTTATCTGTTATTGTCTTTAAAACTTTAAATATATTCTCTTTAGTTTCCCTATCATTTATATAAACCTTATGTTTTTCTAATCTAACCCTCTTAAAAGGATTTAATCCTATAAAGGAAAACTCACCTAAATTATCCTCTACCATAGAACTATCCAAAAAGGCACTATCAATTTCATCTTTAAATATTTCGTATATCTTCTCTGAACTAAGATTAGTATTTAACTCTTTTAATAACACTATTCCTAAGCCCCCTACTTTTTATATTGTATATTATATATGAAATTTCAATAAATCAAACTTCTAAATTTCACTTTGATTATTATTCCAATAATCACAACTTTCATCAATAAAGTTTTTAATCATACTATGGCCATACTCTGTTAAAACAGCTTCTGGATGAAATTGAAGCCCTTCCAAAAAATACTCCTTATGCCTAATCCCCATAATAACACCATCTTCTGATATAGCTGTTATGATAAAACTCCTTTGAATACTAGACTTTTCCACTATGAGAGAGTGATATCTTGTAACTTTCAAAGGTGACTTCAACCCCTTAAATACACCTTTACCTATATGTTCTATGGAAGATACTTTACCATGCATTGGAGCTTTTCCTTTTATTATTTTTCCGCCAAAACTATAAGCTATACTTTGATGTCCTAAACATATGCCAAGTATGGGTATCTTCCCCTTAAATTCCTCTATGACTTTTAAACAAATTCCAGTATCCCGTGGATCCTTAGGTCCTGGTGAAATTATTATCCCCTTAAGATCTAAAGCTCTTATATCTTCAATTTCTATTTCATCATTTCTATATATTATGACCTCTTGACCTAATTCTTTAAAATACATAAAAAGATTATGAACAAAAGAGTCATAGTTGTCAATTAATAAATACATGTAATCACCCTTATATATTTTGAGAAAAATTTTTACTAATTAATAATTTTAATTTATATATGATATAATAAATTATGTCACATTATGTTTTAAAATACAACCTATATACAGATACAAATATCTTACCAATAGAGATAAAATAGTTTAATATAGGCTAGTTGAAAAGAGGTGTTTTAAATGATTAAAGCGGACTTACACATGCATACCATTGCCTCAGATGGTACATTAGAAGTAGAAGAGTTAATGATAAAAGCTAAAGAAAGAGATTTAGATATAATAAGTATTACAGATCATGATACTGTAGACTCTGTAAAGAAGGCTATCTACCTTCAATCCAAATATAACTTAAAAGTAATTCCTGGTATAGAACTTACCACAAAATTTAATGGAGAAAGTATACATCTTTTAGGGTACTTTAAAGATGATTCTTTTATGGATAAGGATTTTTTAAATCTATTACAAGAAATAAAAGAAAGTAGATATGAAAGAGGAAGAAAGATTTTAGAAGGACTTAAAATATACTTTAATATCAATATAGATTTTAATAATCTTATAAAGCAATCTAAGGGAACCTTAGCAAGACCACATATAGCAAAAGCAATACAAAATGCTGGATATGACAATGATTTTTCACATATATTTGACGTGTATTTAGGAAAAGAAAGCCCAGCCTATGTGCCAAACGATACTATTACTTTAGAGGAAGGTCTAAAAATCTTAAAAAAACATAATGCCCTTAGAATACTTGCTCATCCAGTGCTTATAAATAAAAGTCCTTTAGATAAATTTTTAGATTTAGACTTAGATGGATTAGAAGCTAATTATCCTCTAAATAAGAAAAATGATTTTAATAGATATATAAGTATCTGTGAAGATAAGAACTGGGTTTATACAGCTGGTTCTGACTATCATGGCATAGATGGAGATAAAAGACACGGATATTTAGGCAACTGTACCCTAAGTGGTGATCCTTTAAATGATTTTCTAATAGCCTTAAATAACGATTAATATTTGTTAAATAAAAAGTAAAACCTTCTTAAAATTTTAAGAAGGTTTTATTTTTATTAATAATTGTATTAAGCTTCTTCTAAGAACACTTTGTAAGCTCTGTAAGTTTCAAATATATCAGCTTTGCTTGCAATTTCATATGGAGCATGCATGCTGTGTAATGCTACTCCTGAGTCTATAACTTCCATTCCATATTGTGCAAGGATGTAAGCTATAGTTCCTCCACCACCTTGGTCAACCTTTCCAAGTTCAGCTGTTTGCCATGAAACGTTATGTTTATCTAATATATTTCTTAAATGAGCTAAGTATTCAGCGTTAGCATCGTTACATCCACCTTTTCCTCTAGCCCCAGTATATTTATTAAATACTATACCTTTACCAAAGAAAGCAGTGTTTTTCTTTTCATAAACTGATGCAAATGTTGGATCATATGCAGCGCTAACATCTGAAGATAACATTTTTGAGTTTGAAAGTGATCTTCTTAATTTAAAATCACTGTAATCCTCTTTTAAATTTATAACTTCAGCTAAAGCATTTTCGAAGAATTTAGATTGCATTCCTGTAGCACCTATGCTTCCAACTTCTTCTTTATCTACAAGTAAAGTTACGCAAGTCTTATCTGAACTTTCAACTTCTAGCATAGCTTCAAATGAAGTATATGAGCATACTCTGTCGTCATGTCCATAAGCCATAACCATTGAATTATCAAGACCATAATGTCTAGCTCTTCCAGCTGGAACTACTTCTAATTCTGCTGATATAAAGTCTTCTTCAGTTACTCCATATTTTTCATTTAATAATCTTAACACATTTAACTTAACTCTTTCTTTAGCATCTTTGTCTTCTACTGGCATAGAACCTATACAAACATTTAATTCTTCACCTTCTATACCTTTAGCTAAAGTTTTTTGCATTTGATCTGCAGATAAGTGAATTAATAAATCTGAAATACCTATTACTGGCTCATTATCATCTTCACCTATTACAACCTTAACTACTGTACCATCTTTTTTAACAAATACTCCGTGAATTGCAAGTGGTAATGTAACCCATTGGTATTTTTTAATTCCACCATAATAGTGAGTTTTTAAGAATGCTAAATCAGAATCTTCATATAGTGGATTTTGTTTTAAGTCTAATCTTGGAGAGTCTATGTGTGCTCCTAAGATCCTTAAACCTGTTTCAATAGGATCTGAACCGATTAAGAATAAAACTAAACTTTTGCCCATGCAATTAGCATATACCTTATCCCCAGCATTTAACTTAGTTCCCTCTTTTACTAAGGTTTCAAGGTTTTTATAACCTTTTTTTTCAGCTAAAGCTATAAACTCATCAACACATTCTCTTTCAGTTTTACATAAAGACATAAAGTCTATATATCTTGATGATAACGCTTGAACATCTTCTAAATCTTTCTTGTTATACTTGTCCCAAGCTAGGTCAAATTTTTTCTCTAAATTTTTAAGTTCCATTTTTTCAGCCATTTCTTAGCCCCCCTTAATTTTTAACTCTAAAACTATTTTACTAGATATTTCACAAAAGTTCAAACATATTATTCAGAAAATAAAAGATTTTTGTTAAAATACTATCGATTATGAATTTTAAAAATCATTTCGACATTTACATTTAATTACAATGACCATTTTTCAACACTTTAAGACTAATGTATAAATATGTAAATTAGTTTTTTTATTTTATTTTGACTAATAATGTTATACTTTGACGAGAAAGATAAGATTTTATCTACTGAAAGATTTTAACAAATGCTATTTTTTTTGGTAGAATATATTTATAAGATTATTGCCTATAATTAATATATATTAAAATATATTATATAGAGCAAAATATAAAACTATTCCATAATTTAATTTAAATTTATTTTATTTTATTTATTTTAAGAGAGGGGTCATTAAAAATGAATAATGGTATGTTTTTCTTAAAGGTAAAAATCAAAGTCTTCAAGAAAATACTAGATTTTTTACTTGCCTTTATACCAACTAATAATTTAGGAGTATTAAAGTTGAGTGAAAAATTGGACAAGTATATTTCAAGATACCAGAAATTAAAAATGACTAAAAATTACAAACACACAAAGCTAGCTGCATAATAAGTATAGACTAAAATTAAAGTGTCCATAGAAAAATCTATGGACACTTATTTACATATAAAAATATTCTTTTTTAAAATACAACTTAAAAGCATTTATTCATATGTACTACCCAAAATGCCGTTCCCTTATATGTTCAATACCCGCCGTCTTAGCAGGTGGGTTCTTCTCATCTTTCTTCTTGTCTTCTCCATAATGCTAAAACAATACTGTTAAAGTGGAGCTTGACATCCAAAAGAATATTGAAAATCCCGTATATCTTCTGTCGGTTGAACATTATAAGTTATTCGTACATCTCAGGCTTTGTAATTATTATATCATATTTTTCCTATGTTTCAATACTTAATTTTTGGTAATGCCTTATTTATATTATTTCTGTTATATAATCTTCTAAGTCAAAATCTTTATCCTTTTCATAAAAAGCAACTATAAAAGTGTTATAATTATTTTCCTCCACATCTATGTCAAAACTTATTAATTGATACTCAAGGTCTAATTCTTCTGATATATCTATTACTATATCCTCAACATTATCTACTGCTGTGTCACTTAAATATGGTAATACAAAGTCTTCATAAAATTCCTCATCTGATGCTAATTCCTCAGCTTCTTCCTCTGCATAAGCTTCAGCTCCTTCAATCTCTAAGGAATCAAAATAATAGTCAAACTTTAAAACAAAGATATCCTTTTCAGATATTTTAATCTCCTTTATGTTATCTAAGTCATTATCTTTTAGATAGTCAATTATATTACAGTTCATTATTTTCCTCCCAATTTAAATATAATTACCGTATAAAACCTAAACTAATAAATTTAATTTGCTTTTGGAGTGTACCTAATTAAATAGACATATAGACTATAAGTAATTAGAAATTATAGATAAATTAAAGGGAGTAACTTTACTCCCTTTAATTTATATTATACTATTTTTGTTACAAATTTAAACTGTTTTTTATTAAAAATTATAATAATTCAATATATTTTTCTACAAATTCATCCGCTTCCCTAAACTCCTTAGTATCTGGAACAAACTTAAATCTAAAGCCTGGTTCCACCACTTTAAATTTAAGGCCTTTTAATCTTTCTGTAATCATCCCTACCCCTTCACCACTCCAACCATAAGAGCCAAAAGCCGCAGCAGCTTTACCTCTATTAGTAATTGGACATATAGATGAAAGTAAATCCCAGGCTGGTCTTACTGCATCTTGATTTATAGTAGGAGATCCTACAATAATTCCTGAAGCTTTTTCAACTAGAGTAATTAATTCTTCACTAGTTTTAGAGGTTATTTCATGAACCTCTGCCTTTATACCTTTTTTATTTATGTTCTCGCATAAATATTTAGCCATTTCCTCTGTATTTCCATAAGCAGAAATATAGAAAATTTGGACATTTTTTTCTTCAATTTCTTCCACCTTAGCCCACTGTCTATAAAACTTCATGTATTTTTCTACATCATCTACATGAACTGGACCGTGGCTTGGAGCTACCATATCAAAATCTAAACCCTCTATTTTATCAAATGCAAGATTTACAAATTTCTTAAAAGGTCCCATTATTACATCAAAATAATATTTCATTTCCTCAAAATAATCCCCTGAGCATGCATCTGTTATACAGCCCTTAGGACAATAGTGACACCCCATTACATCACAAGTAAATAGTATTTCTTTTTCTTTTACATAAGTAAACATTGTATCAGGCCAATGCAAATTAGGAGCTGAAATAAAGTTTAGTGTATGATTGCCTAAAACTAAATCTTCCTCTGCGTATTTAAACTTAAAATCTTTATTTACTATTTCTTTCAAATAATTTATAGCAGCTTTAGATCCAACAACTTCTGCCTCAGGATATATGTTTAAAAGTTTTTTTAAAGATCCACTATGGTCTAACTCAGTGTGCTGTACTATAATGTAATCTACTTTCCTATCTCCTATAACCCCTTTTATATTATCAATAAACTCTTCGAAAAAGCCATCCTTTACTGTATCTATAATAGCTATTTTTTCATCTTCAATTAAATAAGAATTGTAAGTGGTCCCCTTTTTAGTCTCCATTATTATATCAAAGACTCTTAAATTAGGGTCTTCTACACCCACCCAATAAATATTCTTTTTTAGCTCCTTACAAGTCATAATATACCTCCTTAATACAATTGCTATTAACTTAAAATTCAATTAAAATTACATACCCTATACATAATTCTAACATAGCAGAAAATCATTTTCAACTGATAAAAACAGTGTTTACATTTATCCTATTACCATACTCTATTTATATCCATTTTATTTAAAACAATGTATTATATGAAATAATCCTAGTACAAAAATTTCTAAGCTTGGACTGGAGTAACTCTAATCCTAAAAGCAATAACTTTATTTATTATATACAAATTATATCAACATAACTCTCTCTTGACACACTATATATTTAAGTATAATATGTTACTTAATATACTATATCCATTACTTACATATAGGCTTTAATATAGGTTTAAGATAATTTTTTCAATATCTCAATAATTTAAACCTAGCATAATATATAATATGTAACCTATCTAAACGTAAAATATCTAAAATATACCTAAAAAATTAATTTATAATACTATAATACAATGAGGTGATCAAATGGTTGTATTGACTAAAGATGTACTTGATTTTATGAATACAAATAATTTTAAATTTATAGTTATAGATTCTAAATTTACTTGTATTGGATGAGGCTCAGGAATAAGCAAAAGTATTTGCATAGAAGTTTTCGAAAATTATAAAAGCACAAAAAAGTTTAATCAATTTACCTTTAAAGATATTATTATATTAATAAAAAATAATATTAAACTTAAAGAAGAGGTAACCATATTTAAAAACTCTAGAAGCAATTTAAATATACCTTTAGGAATAAAAGGCATAAAATATTAGCACTCCTATTCTTCCTCTTCTTCATAAATAAATCTTGTTCTATCTGTATATACTATACCGTCTAAATGATCAATTTCATGACAAAAACACCTTGCTAATAATCCTTGCGCCTTTATATTAACTTTTTCTCCTTTAAGATTAGTTCCAAATACACATATGGATTTAGGTCTTGTAACTTCCCCAACATATCCTGGGTAACTTAAACATCCCTCAAAGCTTGTTTCCTTGCCACTTTCAGAAGTAATTTTAGGGTTTATTAGTATTACTGCCTCCATACCATTTCTAAGATCCACTAAAATTATTCGCTTTAAAATACCTATTTGAGGAGCTGCAAGACCTACACCATCACTTGAATATAATGTATCTTTTAAATCCTCTACTATTTCTAAAATTTCCTCATTAATTTCCTTAACCTTTTCACATTTCTTGTGTAATAAATCATTTTTAAAATTTAGTATGTTTTTTACTGTCATTATCTTATCTTATATAAAGAAAACTTTATATATCCTCCTCTCACTCCGCTAAATATAAATGTCGTTGTATTCAGTTTTTATATATATTTCATATAATTTTAATGCCTCTTCTTCACTAATTTGTTTTTCTTCTAATTTTCTATATAACATATATAGCTTTACATTTAAATCTCTATCCTTAGTTTTTTTCATCTTTTTGTAAATAATATCTATAAGTGCCTCCCCATCCATTTCTTTTTTGTTTATGGTATTCATGCTTCCTCTGTCTAAAATCCCTAAAATTTCATCTACTTTATCTCTTACAGTCCTATCTTGAGATAAAATTTTTATTTCGTTTAATATGGTTTTTACCTTTGATAATGTTTCCACATGAAGTAAAACTCTTTCACTTTCATAGTTCATCTAAATCACCACCAAATTCATCTTACATATACTACATCATATTATGATAATAGCATAATATGTTACCCATTTCAAATAGAAAAGCTGAGGTATTATTTCCCCAGCTTTTGAATTATGCTTCTTTTTGAAGCATTGATTTAACTTTCATAAGTCTTGTTAATGCTCCTCTTTCATTTTCATCAAGCTTCATCTTTATATACTTGATAGTTTCTTGTAATTGAGGTATAGTCATATACTCTAATGCATTTACTCTTCTTCTAGTCTTTTCTATTTCATCAGCCATAAGTTGGCATGATTTTTCAACTTGTGCTAGTTCTAATAACTTAGGAAGTATATTATATAACTTTTCTAAGGAACCATCTAGCTCTGAAGATGTATTTGCAAAACCATATGGGTAAATACTGCCACCATCACCCTCTAGTTTTCTTTTAAACTCCATTTCAGGAACATTAACACTCATTATATTCTTTTTATTAATATCTACAGAGATACTCTCTTTAGGATACATAATAGCTTCTTCTAAAAACTCTGATGACATTAAGGCTCTTGCCATAACGAAATCTTTAAAAGCCCCAGAAAGTTCTTCCTCAACGCTCTTTCTAAGTTCGTTATTATGCTTTACAAGGTCTATAAATCTTCTCATAAGCTCATCTTGCTTATCCTTTAAAAGTTTATGGCCTCTTGTAGCTGTAACTAGCCTCTTTTTTAACTTAGTGAGCTCCATTCTGGTGGGATTTACATTAAGTTTTGCCACCTTTACTCACCCTCTCTTTTAGGTAGGTATTTTTCTAAATACTCATCTCTAATTCTCTTAAGTTCTGACTTCGGTAAAATACTTAAAAGTTTCCAACCTAAATTTAATGTTTCCTCTATTGATCTATTCGTATCAAAGCCCTGTGCTACATATTCATTTTCAAAGGCTTCTGCAAATTTAGCAAACATTTTGTCTGTATCTGAAAGAGCAGACTCTCCTAAGATAACTGCAAGTTCCTTTGCCTCTTTTCCTTGTGCATAAGCAGAGAAAAGCTGGTTCATAGTATCTGCATGATCTTCTCTTGTCTTACCTTTTCCAATACCCTTGTCTTTTAATCTTGATAGGGATGGTAAAACATCTATTGGAGGCATTATACCCTTTTTATACAATTCTCTTGATAAAATTATCTGTCCCTCTGTTATATATCCAGTTAAGTCTGGAATTGGGTGTGTTTTATCATCCTCTGGCATTGTAAGAATAGGTATTTGTGTAATAGACCCTTCTACACCTTTTAATCTTCCAGCTCTCTCATATAAAGTTGAAAGGTCAGTGTATAGGTATCCTGGATATCCTCTTCTACCTGGAACTTCTTTTCTAGCTGCTGAAACTTCACGTAGAGCTTCACAGTAGTTTGTTATATCTGTCATTATAACAAGTACGTGCATTCCCTTTTCATAAGCTAAGTATTCAGCTGTAGTTAAAGCCATTCTTGGAGTAGCTATTCTCTCTATAGCAGGGTCTGAAGCTAAGTTCATAAATAGAACTGATCTATCAATAGCCCCTGTCTTTGTAAATTCCTCAACAAAGTATTCTGCTTCCTCGAAAGTTATACCAATAGCTGCAAAAACAACTGCGAACTTAGAATCAGAATTTAAAACCTTTGCCTGTCTTGCAATCTGAGCAGCTAATTGAGAGTGTGGAAGTCCTGCACCTGAGAATACTGGTAACTTTTGTCCTCTAACTAGAGTGTTTAGTCCATCTATTGGAGATATTCCTGTTTGAATAAACTCCGATGGAAAGTCTCTAGCAAATGGATTTATAGCCTCTCCGTTAATGTCTCTTTTAAATTCAGGGATAATTTTAGGTCCACCATCCTTTGGCTTTCCTATTCCATCAAATACTCTTCCTAACATATCTTCAGATACGCCAAGCTCTAATGGTTTCCCTTGGAATCTAACCTTAGTTCCTTTTAAGTTTATTCCTGAAGAACCTTCGAATAACTGAACCATTGCCTTATCGCCATTGATTTCAAGTACTCTACCGTTTCTCTTTTCTCCAGTATGCATTTCTATTTCAACAAGCTCGTCAAATTTAACATTTTCAACGCCATCAACAAGCATTAAGGGACCTACAACTTCCCTTACTGTTCTATACTCTTTAAGCATTAACTACACCTCCTTCTGCAATTAGGTTTTCTATAGTTTCTTCTAATTCAGTGTAGATATTGTCGATTTTATCTTTTTCATCTTCACTTATATATTTAGCTCTTGCTATTTTCTCTCTAATTTCAAGTTTAAGTATTTTATCTAGATAAACACCTGCATTTAGTGCTTTCTTTCCAAAGCCATAGAAAGCAAGAACTAATCTTAACATTTTATATTGCTTTTCTAAGGAAGCATAAGTATCTACTTCATGGAAAGCATTTTGTTGTAAGTAGTCTTCTCTTATAGATTTAGCTGCTTCAAGCTTTAATCTATCTTCCTCAGATAGGGCATCTATACCAACAAGTCTTACAATTTCTTGTAATTTATCTTCTTCTTGAAGTAATGCCATAGCTTCAGTTGTAAATTTAGTCCACTCAGGTGAACCATTTTCATTTATCCACTGTCCTATTTTCTCTAAGTATAGAGAGTAAGATGTCATCCAGTTAATAGATGGGAAGTGTCTTCTATAAGCTAATTGAGAATCTAGTCCCCAGAAAACTTTAACTATTCTAAGTGTAGACTGAGTTACTGGCTCTGAAATATCTCCTCCTGGAGGTGATACGGCACCAATTGCTGTAACTGCTCCTTCTCTTCCATCATTACCTAAGCATACAACCTTGCCTGCTCTCTCATAGTAGTCTGCAAGTCTTGACCCTAGGTATGCTGGATATCCTTCATCTCCTGGCATCTCTTCAAGTCTACCAGACATTTCTCTTAAAGCCTCTGCCCATCTTGAAGTTGAGTCTGCCATAATAGATACAGAATAACCCATATCTCTAAAGTACTCTGCTATGGTTATACCAGTATAAATTGAAGCTTCTCTCGCTGCAACTGGCATATTTGAAGTATTTGCTATAAGAACTGTTCTCTTCATTAAGCTTTCGCCAGTTCTTGGGTCTTTTAGTTCTGGGAATTCATTTAAAACGTCTGTCATCTCGTTTCCACGTTCTCCACAACCAACATAGACAACTATTTCAGCATCTCCCCATTTAGCAATTTGGTGTTGAACAACTGTTTTTCCAGCTCCGAATGGTCCTGGAACTGCAGCCGCTCCTCCCTTAGTTACTGGGAAGAAAGTATCTATAACTCTTTGTCCTGTAACCATTGGCTCTACTGGGTTCAGTTTTTGTGCAAAAGGTCTTCCACGTCTAACAGGCCATTTTTGCATTAGAGTTAATTCACTTTCACCCTTTTCTGTAGAAATTATAGCTACTACTTCTTCTACTGTAAATTCTCCTGATTTTATCTCTTTTACAGTTCCCTCTATTCCATAAGGAACCATGATTTTATGAATTACAACCGCTGTTTCTTGAACTGTACCTATAATATCACCTTGTGATACTTTATCTCCAACAGCTACAGTGGGTTGAAACTCCCATTTTTTCTCTCTATTTAATGAATGTACTGATACACCTTTAGTTAAGAAAGATGATCCAGCAGCCTTCATAAATTCATCAAGTGGTCTTTGTATTCCATCAAACATACCCTCTATAAGACCTGGTCCAAGTTCAACACTTAGAGGTTCTCCTGTAGTAACAACTGGGTCTCCAGGCCCTATTCCTGCAGTTTCTTCATAAACCTGAATAGAAGCACGATCATCTCTCATTTCGATGATTTCACCTATAAGACCTTTTTCTCCAACTTTAACAACGTCATATACGTTAGCTTCATCCATATCCATTGCAACAACTAATGGCCCTGAAACTTTAATAATCTTTCCGATCTTCAAGTTCTCCTACCTACCTTTCTATAATATATTTACGCCTACAGCCTTTTCCACATTATCACTAATTCTTTGTAATCCAATATTTAGTGATCCTTGGTTACTTGGTATTAAAATAACGGCAGGAAGCATTTGTCTATTATATCTCTCTATTGTTTCTTCTATATTAACCGCAACTTGCTCTGTTACAAAAATAACAGCATATTTGTCCATTGCTAATCTATCTATAGTTTTTTGAGCTTCTACTGGCTCAATTACTGGGAAAGTATCTATTCCAATTGCTTTAAAGGCTAGTATTGAATCCTTATCTCCTACAACCCCTATTTTATACATATATATCACGCAACCTTTCTCTGATTACGCTACTTTGGACATTGTTTAATTTTGCCACCATTATAATTCTTATTATTTTGATTTCAGTTTCCTTAGCCAAAATATAACTAAATAATGGTTCTGCTCCAAAGTGAACATATTTTGCATTTTTTATAAGACTCATTAAGTAATCTTCAAATAACTTTTCAAATAGAGTAAGTTTGCCATTTGATAAGAATTCCTCTAAACCTTCTTTTACAACATTTTTATACTTTGTAGAAGATAATTTTGAAATTATATTTTCAAAAGAATCATTATAAAGGTTAATTAAGGTATCAACCTTTAAATCTCCACCTTCTAAAAGTACAATCTTTAAAAAGTTTAAAGGTTTATCTTGCATTTTAACTCTTATAAGAGTTCTTATATTTGTCAAGTCTATACTAGATTTAATATAATCTAATACAAACTCCTCCTTTAAAATACTAGCCCTCTCTAGCATATCGCTATACATATATTTATCAAATATTATATCAATAATTTGTGGATCCTTTGACTCCTTAAATTCCTCCTCAGAACTTTTTATAGCTTCTGCAAATTTTTCAGGTAGGGATCTTAAATCAAAAGAATTTATGGCATCTTTAAGCACATTTACTTCTACTATACCCATAGGAGTCAAGATTCCAGAGAAATCTTGCTCTAGAGCTTTTCCTTTTAAAAGTACCTTCATATTATGATAATCATATCTAATACTTAAGATATCTGTTAAGGAATCATAAGGTGTAATTTCTCTAATTAGAGAATACACTCTTTTAAGTTCTTTTTGTAGAAGTATTTCATAGTCCTCTGCTCTTTTTACATCACTCATTAAAGCTGAATACTCTGTTTCATTTAAAACTTTAAGAGCCTCATCTGCAGAGGAACTATCTATCATTCTTTCAATTTTTACTTTATTAAGGAGTCTCTTCTCTAGAACTCTAATTCTAGATACAGCCTGTGTAAAATCCATTCTATCCATAGGGCTATCCTCCTTAAGGCTAATTGAATAATATACTTGCAACCTGATATTCTAAGTCTTCTCTTAAAGAAAGAACTAAGGCCTCAAAAGTATAGTTTAATTCAATACCATTATTAATTATAATAAACCCTGAAGGAATATCTCTTTCTTCTTTTGAAAGTTTAAGATTTAAACTTTCAACAACCTCAGAATTTATCCATTTTTTTAAATCCTTAGAAACTAGAAGTTCCTCTCCACCTTGCAATTCTAAAGAAGATATACTACTCTTTAGGAAATTCGTAAATTCTTCCTCATTCATTGTAGAGAGTTTAGCTATGGTGTCTTTAAAAACTCTATCTATTACTTCTTGCTTCGCTTTTAACTTTTCATTTCTAGCTTTTAGTTCTGCACCAGAAATTATTCTATCCTTTTTACTCTTAGCTTCTAATACTGCCTTTTGTAGCAAATCTTCCTTTACATTTTGGGCAGTTTTAATCTTAGAATTTAAAAGTTCTTCAGCTTCTTTCTTAGCTTTACTTAGCATAGTTTCAGCTTCTCTTTTAGAATCTTCTATAATCTTAGAAGTTAAGTTTTCTATATTAGACATATCTTCACATCCTTAATATAAAGTATTTTTAACACTTTAATTAAAATGTTTTAAATACTAATAATAGAGAAATAACAAATCCTAAAAGAGCATAAGTTTCAACCATAACTGAAAGAACTATACCTTTTGTTGTATGTTCTGGGTTTTTAGCAAGTATTGCTATACCAGCTGATGCTGTTCTAGCCTGTGCTATAGCTGATTTCCACCCTGCAAAAGCAACTGGAAGACATGCTATGAAGAAATATAATCCTTGACCCAATGTCATATCACCTGTTAACTTCAAGAAAACCATAAGTCCTATAACAAAACCGTATAATCCTTGTGTACCTGGTAATAATTGAAGAACTAAGGCTTTACCGAACTTTTCTGGTTCTTCAGTTAATAATCCTGCAGCTGCTTCACCAACCATACCAACTCCTCTAGCCGATCCGATACCAGACATGATAACTGCAACTGCAATACCTAAGATTGCAAATATAAGTCCCCCACTTTGAATTAAAAAATCCATGAATCCTTTCATATTCTATTCCTCCTACTTGTTTTTAATATTTATAAATTTATTTGTAGATTTAAAAGGTTTAAAGGCTTTACCTCCACCTTCATAAAATTTACCAAAATATTCAACATACTGTAGTCTTGCAGTATGAACATAAGCACCTAAGGCACTTAAAAGTAAATTGAATATATGTCCAAAAACAAAAATTAAAGGAGCAAATATCCATTTAGCTATTCCATTGCCAAGCATTCCACTCATAATGTTAAATGCTGATCCAATAAAACCACCTGAAAGTCCTAAAGCCATAAGTCTTGAATAGGAAACTAAATCTCCAACATATCCTGATACACCGTATAAGGAATAAAGTCCTGCACCTAACTTAGCTCCAACACTTTTATTTTCTCTACCATGAGTCAATACAATAGTTGCCATTCCAATTATCATTACATATTTTCCTATGGTAACAACTAATGCTGATAATCCTAAAGCTCCTCCACCTAATAAAAGGAACGCTCCTATTAAAGTAGCATACCAAGCCCCTACATCAAATAATGCACCTAGATAATCTTTTTCTCTTATTAGCATATAAGCTTTTATTCCTAATCCTGCAAAAATTTGAACTACTCCTAAACTCATAGACGCAATTAATATTACTATTACATCTTTATTTGTATCTACTAATTTAGGTAGATCTATTATTCCACCAAAGAAACTTCCATACACAGCCCCCGCTATAATAGTAGGGATACTTAAATATAAGAAGAATCTCGCAAAACTTTTTTGCTTTTCATCAAGATTAAAAAATTTAAGAGCAAAAGCAGTTGCTATTAAAATTAAAAGTCCATATCCTATATCAGCTAACATCATTCCAAAGAAAACCAAATAGAATGGTGTTAATAGTGGTGTAGGATCTATTTCATTATATTTTGGTAAGCTGTACATTTCTGTTATGGATTCAAAAGCAGATACTATTTTATTATTTTTAAGTAATACTGGTACCTCGCTATCATCCTTTTCAGCTTCCTCATAGGTTAAATAGTAATCTTCTCCTACAACACTTTTTATAGTAGATTCCAAATTCGAAACTTCTTCTGTTGGAACCCACCCCTCTAGAACTATAATATTTTTGCTCTTTAAGAAGTTTTCTGTGGCTGTAGCTTTATCGTGTAAATTAGAATAATACTCATATACAATTTCTATTTCTTCTAACTTCTCACCAAATTCTTTTATAGCTCCCTTTATATCTGTTTCTTCATTTAATAGCTTTTGTTTTTCTTCTTCTAAAGATTTAATTACATCTGAAGGCATCTCTTCATAAGTAAGATGGATATTGTTAAATCCAAAAGACTTAAGAACCTCTAATGCTTCTTTTTCTTCATCTTTATGAAGAATTATTAATAAATTTAAATCTGTCTTTACTTCACTTATAATCTCCACATAAGAATGAAGAATCTTTGAATTGAATTCCTCTAGAAAGGCATCCTTTGAAAACTTAGGAATGCTTCCTATAAAACATAAAGAAGTTTTCATCCCTTTAAGATGACTTAATTTAGCATCTATATTAATCCAAGGATTAAGAACTTCTATTTCAGAATTTAATTTTGTGTATTCATTTTTGATTTCATTTAATCTCTTTTCCTTTTCCTTTAGAGATACATAATAATCTTCCCAATTTGAATTAGTCCCTATTTGTAAAAGCTCATCATAAGAAATAGTACTTTTCCCTTTTTTAAGTGCTTCTACAGTACCTTGTTTTTCTATAAACTTTTGAATTAGTTCTATAGAAAATTTAATTTTTACTATTTTATCTTCTATTTCTGATAGCTTAACTTTTTCAGAATCCTTATTGAAAAACTGAAACTCTTCTGCTTCTCTTTCTTGAAGATTTATAAATTGAACCTTTTCAAATTTGTGAAGTGTATCCAGCAAAACATCCTTTTTTCTCTCAAAGGAAAGTAAAGAGAATTTACTCATTTTAACTATTGCCATGAGACTTCACTATCCTCTCATAGATTAAATTTATTGCCTTACTGGTCTTGCTACTATCCATATTTAAAATTTCTTCCCTCTCGCTTATCCCTTTTTCCAAAATAGGTTCAGCAATTTTTCTTCCCTCTTCCTCTGCCTTTTTAATTAGGGCTTCTGCTTCCTCTTTGCTTGCTTTAATTATATCTTCATATTTTAAAGCGGCTTCTTTTTCAGCTGTTTTAATAAGGTTTTTAGCTTCTTCTTTAGCTTTTGCAATGATTTCTGCACCCTTTTCCTCAGCTTCTTTTATTTTTTGTATTGCTTCTACTGCCAAGTTATCACCACCTTTTAAAATAGTAAAAACAAATTATTGTATTATTAATAATACTTAATATAGTATTAAATACAACTTGTAATTATTATACTAACTTTTTAACCTCCTTTCAAGTGCTTTAACATTAAATTAATAATATTCCCTAAAATAATTTATAATGTGATAATTTTCTTATAACTTAAAGATACTTTTCGTAACTTTTAAGTTATAGAATTATAACTTGTTATAAATTTAACCTTATCTTTATTTTCGTAAAAAATTACATATACTTCAGTGTTTTTTGTAATGTTTTTTTCTAAATAAGTTTTTATGTCTAAATTAAACTTTTGTATATGTACTTTGGAAAAATTAATTTTAGGGTCTTCTTTTTTTAATGTATCCTTAATCTGGTTTATTTCTTCTTTTACAAGCTCTGATCTTAAAAACTCTGGAATCCAATTTCTTTTATTATAAAGTAAGTACTCATACTTTATAATCTCTATTAAATTATTGTTTTCATCTCCTAGTATTTCACTATTAAAATCTAAAAATACCTTATAATAATCTGTAGAATTAATATTTCTTCTAAAATACCCCTTAGCTTTAAAAAATTTTGATAGTTCTAAGAAGAAATCAAAAGGAGACGTAAATTTATCTATAAAATAATTCACTATAGTGTGGAACTTACCGGAATTATAGTATTTATCAACCACTTCTTCAACTCTCTTTAGTAACACTAACTCTTCATAAGTAATATCATTAGTTTTTAATATTTCATAGGGTGGATATGGTGAATATACCATGCCCCATTTTTCAGCCTCTTCTAGCATTGGAGACCCTTTTAATAACTTTAAAAATCCTAATTGAATTTCTTCTGGTTCTAGAGAATATACATGATTAAAGGAATTAATAAATGAATTTAAATCTTCACCTGGTAACCCTGCTATTAGGTCTAAATGTTGTTTAATATTTTTAAGTTTTTTGACTTCTAAAACCTTCTCCTCTATAGATGAGAAATTTACCATTCTATTGATATTTTTTAAAGTAATATTGTTAGTGCTCTGAACCCCAACTTCAAATTGAAAAAGTCCATAAGGTGCCTTTGATAATAGTTCTATTTCATCTTCTCTTAGTATATCTGCAGATATTTCAAAGTGAAAAGAAGTGTTTTTTGCATTAGTTATTAAGTAATCCCAAATTTCCATAGCAAATTTATGATTAGCATTAAAAGTTCTATCTACAAACTTTACTAATTTTACTTCCTTATCTATAAAAAATTGAAGTTCCTTTTTAATTCTTTCTATATCTAAAAACCTTAAATTTCTATCTGTAGATGAAAGACAGTATTTACACCTAAAAGGACATCCTCTAGAGCCTTCATAGTACACTATCTTATCCTTAAGATTTTCCTGTTCTTCATATGGAAATACTATTTTATTCATATCCATATTAGGACGAATGCCATTAAAATATACAGTTTCTTCCTTCTTATAATATAACCCCTTAATACTATTAATATCTTTTATACCTAACTTATATTCCATAAATTCTCTGTAAGTTTCCTCTCCTTCTCCTTTGATTATATAATCCCCTTTAGCCTCCATTAAAAACTCTTCACTGGAGAAACTTACTTCAGGCCCCCCATATAATATTTCTATATTATTATTAACTTTTTTTATAAGATTACTTAAAATTTTCACCATTTCAACATTCCAAATATAAGTAGAAAAACATATTATATCTGGCTCTTCTTCCATTATATCTTGTAATACCTGTTCTATTCTGTTGTTAATTGTAAATTCTCTTAACTTACAATTATAGTCCATGTGTTTTGTGTATGCTTTCAAATATCTTAAAGCTAAATTAGAGTGTATGTACTGTGAATTTAGTGCAACTAGTAATACTTTCATCCTTATCGTCCTTTCTTCCTACATTTAATATAGTATATTTCTTCATCTTTTTTAAATGTAACTATAGTAAAATATTCTTGTATTAATCTTAACATAGATTCCATAGAATTATCTGTAGTTATTTTAAAATTTTTAATCTGTATTGTTTTACTCTTATTTTTTTCTTCTTGTAAATCAACTCTTATATTTCCTCTAAAAGTTTTCCCATATCCTTTATCAATATCCCATATATGAAGATATCCGCTACTTTTTATATATTCGCTAATTTCTTTTAAAAGATTTTTCTTACCTAATTTTGAATTTATACTTTGAAAGGTGAACATAACTACCGCTGTATCAAACCCCTCTTTTTGTATTATTCTTTTTCCAAATGCTTTTTCTACATATTCGACCTCTAATTCTTCTTCTTTTTTAAAAATAGGATATAACACAGAAAAATCACCATAACTAAGATCTAGTACATCTCCCTTAAACATATCTTTTGAAACTGTTATAACATTTTCGCTCATTATACCACTCCTATATTCCATGTTTTACTATTACATTATACTATAATGTAAAAAAAAGACAAATAACTTTAGTTATTTGTCCTTGTTAAAATTTCATCTTCATAAAATTTTAATAATACGCCTGCTGTAGTACTCTCTGCCCTAATAATTATATTAGTTGCAATTTTATCATATCTCTCATCAATATCTTCTATATCTTGATTTTTATAATAAATATCGTAAGCTTTCTTAGCGTTTTCTATTATAAATTCATCTAGATTAGGATACTTAACAACAGTACTGATATATCTAAATTTTTCTTCATATACAACTTTATAAATTATCCATTGCTCAAAATGCCTATGCTGTCTTAATAGTTTATTACTAACATGATGTGGTACCGTTGAGTCTTGAACTAAGTGAAGAGCTGCACCTAAATAAAATATACTTTTATATAAATCATCTTTTTTAAGTTCTAATTTACTTAAATTATAATAGTTAGTACATAGCTCCAGGGCATTAGAAAACCCATATAATCCCCTATGTTCTTTATAGTGAAAAAAATGATTTATACTTTTAAAATCTTGATCTGCCCATACTACTCCTTGATTTAAAAAATGTAATAATCCTTTATAGAATAAGTATATCTCATTATACCCTTCTTCTTTTAGTATTTCCAAAGCTTGTTCATTAATAAACTGATGCACTATGCAAGGTGTCTTAACTAGTTTTTTCTTTATTGGGTTTACCATTTTAAAAGCCTTATTGACTGTAAGGCCATAAGCACTCTCAAACTTTTTTACAAATGTAACCTCTTTCATTCTTATCACTTATCCTTTAATTATTTTATCCAATGACTATCTATTCTAATACCCACATCGCACTCTGTGAAAGCAATTGCTACCAAATCGAAGATTTGAACTCTCTGCTTTTTAAGTGGGAGAGGAGCGTAACTATTCCATGGATAACAATTTCTAATCCTTAGTTGGAGTAAAAGCTTTCACTATGGATTAAAACTCTATTTATATTAAAGTGTTTACGACTCACTTTAATTGTCTAATCTTATGTTTAGATGAAGTCATAACTTTTTATGAAATAACCTTGTCTTTATATACATAATATATGATACCATTTTTGCTATCTAAAATTATTAAATTTCCGTTACAAAATTTCATACTAGAAACTTCACTGCTTTGAGGTAAGGTTATTTTTTTACTTATCACTTTATCTTTTTTAACCTCACATATACTATTATCCTTTTTTTCATAAAAAAATATACTATCTTTTTCTCCCAAAACCTCTTCTCTATCTATAGCTAAAACACCTAAATCATTTAATTTTTTATGCTGAACAAATGGAGCTGGCGGATTAGTACTAGGATGCTTATCTAGCAAAAATGATATTCCCGTGTTTTTTTCCCCCTTGAATCTTGGAGATGTTACAGGATCTCCGCCACTATAATCTGGCCATCCATACCATAGTCCTTTTTTTATTTGAAAAATATAGTCCACATCTCCTACAACTGGTCTATGTCCTCTATTTTCCATTCCTCCTACTGTTGCAAATATCTTATCTTCACTTGAAAAATCTATACCTTTAATATTTCTAATACCCCATGCAAAAGTTTCTTTTCCTCCAGTTTTCAAATTATATATTATAACTGAAGAATTTCCTGGAAAACCTCTAGTTAATATTTGACCTTTAATATTTTGAGTTTTGTAGGGTACAAAAGCTCCTGTTTTCTCTTCGCCAAAATTTTCTCCTCTAATTGTTATAGACTTTGGAGTTATATCATGATTATGAGGATAGTCTTCCACCCATTTATTATCTTTTCCAACCACTCCAGAATTAGTTGCAGAACCTATGGTAACAAAAAGATATTCCCCTTTAATTTTTAGCATACTGTCCTTATAATCACCATAATTAGGTATCTCTTTCAATATAACTTCTTGTCTTTTATTTTTTAAATTATAAGAATATACTTTGTTATTAGAGGCAAAGTATAGATTTCCTTCATTATATTCTATACTACTTATATTTAAATCTTTATTTTTTAATACTGTATTGCTCCATCCCTTTTCATTAAATTCCTGTATTTTGTTTTTAAAAGCTACGAAATATGTATCTTTACCATCATAAGTAAAGTCCACTGCGCCTTCAAAGCCTTTAAATTTTTCTTCAGCTTTTAAATTATCATCCTCTACTTTTAAATCCATGGAATAAAAATTCAATTTTAAAAATCCAGTAATACCTATAATCACAATGACTAAAGAAGCTAATAATAAATATATTTTACTTCTATTCTTCAAAAAATTCACCTCATATCAATATTAATCATAGTTTATATATATTTTTATATAGGCAATTATATGAGAACAAAGTCCATTTAATAAATTATAAGTTTTATCATAATTTATGAAGAAAAAAAGTATATATAAAAAGACCAAACATTTGATTTTATAAAAAAGCACTTTGAAATACTATAAACAACATAGACAACATATAAGTATTACATATATTTGCCCTATTATATATATGGCTATATTTAAGTTGAAGATCAATTTGTTTGAATTCTAGCTTTTTAAAGGAGGACTAAATGAGTAAGGATAATTTTTATAAAAACTCTTTTATTTTAACACTTTCCAATCTCATTACAGGGATTTTAAAATTTCTTTTTTCTATTATACTATCTAGGGAACTTGGTTCTGAAGGTTTAGGATTATATGCAATTATTATGCCTATATATGATTTGTTCTGCTGCATTATCTGTGGGGGAATTCTCACTGCCCTATCAAAGGAAGCTTCTTTCTATTATAGTAAGAGGGATTATGGGAATTTAAGAAAAACTGTTCGTATTTCTCTTCTATTTGACTTACTTTGGGCAATCCTTATATCTGGATTATTTATAATTTCTTCTCCACTTATATCAAAATATATAATAAAGGATAGTAGAAGTTTATATTCCCTTTGGGCAATTGCACCTGCTTTAATTTTTGTGGCCCTTTCTTCTATTTATAAAGGTTATTTTTTCGGAATATCTAATGTAAAAATCCCTGCTTATATAGATGTATTCGAAAAAGCCATAAGGATGATAAGTCTAATTGCCCTTATTAAACTCCTAAATCTTAAGGATATAACCTATACAGTTACAGTAACTTATATAGCCCTAGCTTTAGGTGAATTTCTAAGTTTTATTTTGCTCTTTATATCTTATAAAGCCAATAAAGAAAAAAACTATAGCTCTGGAAAAACTGAATCAAGTTTTCAATTGTTATTCAATCTTCTAATTGTTGCTGTACCTCTATGTATAAACGGTTTTTTAACTACAGCTATTTCATCTTTTTCTACATTATTAATCCCACGAAGACTTGTAGCAGCTGGTATAGACTATAATACTGCTTTAAGTATGATAGGTAGATTTTCAGGTATGGCACTTACTATTGTATTTTTTCCTATGATAATTGTTTTTTCTATATCTACTTTGCTTATTCCCGATATATCTAAAAGTATCGCTATAAATGACTTTTACTCTTTAGAAAATAGAATAAAAGAAGTTATGCAAATCTCTTTGCTTTTAGGACTTGGAAATTTAATAATTTGTGTTACCATTCCTAAGAATTTAGGAGTTATGTTTTTCGGAAGACAAGACCTTGGCGAATATATTAAACTTTCAGCTCTATCAGCTCCTTTTGCTTATATGGCATCCTCAAGTTTTAGTATATTAAATGGTATAGGAAAGCAGAAAAAAGTTCTTATAAATTCCCTTATAACCTCAGTGCTTCAAGTAATATTATTTTATATTTTAATGGGAATTCCTTCAATAAACATTTATGGATATGGTATATCTTTCTTAATAGTTTCCATAGTAGGATTAATTTTAAATTTCATAGACATCTATAAGTTTTGTAGAATTGAATTTGACTTTGGTAATATAATTATAAATATTCTTCTTACAGTATTAATCTATATTTTAATTAACTTTCTAGACAAATTAATTCCAAATAGTAACTTGATTTTTAAGAATACTGTTATAATACTTTTAGGATTTTCATTATTCTTCTTTTCAGTTGTACTTATACAAAACAATGAAACTTAACACTTTATTTATAGGCTATGTTAGATGAGAATGTTTATATGAAAGTCGCTTAATCACCACCTCACTACCCTAAGAATTTCTATTATTTAATATAAATAAACCATGCATATAAGGCATTTCCTCTCCTACTTATGCATGGTTATTACTTTATTATAATAAATCTTCCCTCATAAACTTCGGAATAAGGTTTAGAACCTTCTTTGGGAAAGCATTGAAATCTTTTTTCTTAACTCCACCAGTTAATATAAGAACATAAAGATATATAAAAGCACCAAAAATAATTGAAATAAAAGTAGCTAGTGCATTATATATATACCCTGTTCCAAGTGTAATTGAACATACTGTATATAAAATATAGTAAAGAAGATATACTGATAAGCCCATTACAGCGGCTGAAAAAAATATCTTTTTAGATTTTTTAAATAGATTTAGCCTAATTCTCAAAGCTTTTCTTAGGGCTAAACTGCTTAAAACTATAGGAATTAAAAAGCAAACAAAGTTTCCTATTAATATACCATTAATACCTATGGATGGCATACCTATAAATATATAATTAGCCACCAATTTTCCTAATAAGCCTAATATGCTGTAATAAGTTACTAAATATATTTTCCCCATACCTTGCAGAATAGCTGTCTGAATTTGCATAACAGACATTAATATAAGGTTAAAAGCTCCTATAGAAAGCAAATTTGCTGCATGACTACTATATCCTAAAAGCCTACATATAGGTCCACTTAAAACTAAAAACCCTACTGATGAAGGTACTGATATTAAAAAACATAATTTAAAAGCATAGTTTACATTGCTACTTAAATTTTTCTTATCTTTTAAGGCTGCATGGGTAGATATGGCAGGTAATATAGCTGCTGCAAGGGACATTATTATAGTAATAGGAACACTTATTAAAGTGTTATACTGATGTATCCAACCCCACATAGTAGTAGCTGTGCTATCATTGTAACCTATTCCCATAAGCCTCCATTTAGCTATTTTACCATCTAAAATTAGTCCTGCATTCTGCATAGCAATACAAATTGTCATTGGTAGAGAATAATTTAATATTTTCTTTAAAAGTTTTTTTGAAGTATACCTATTTTGGGATAATCTTGCTTCCTTTACTATTGCCACTTTCTTGTTCTTTTCATAATAGTAAAGTAATATTACTACTGCTGCAAGGGCACCTGCACAAGTTCCAATAGTACCACCTGCAACTCCAGCTTCTAATCCAAATACTACATTAAAATAATATGCAAATCCTAAGCTAAACAATATGTTAAAAACCTGTTCAATTACTTGGGATATAGCAGTTGGAGTCATATCACCTCTTCCTTGAAAATATCCCCTATATGTACTTAAAATAGATGTCACAAGAAGTGTAGGTGCTAAAGCCATTACAGCAAGTTTAGAGCTAGGACTGCCAATAAAATTACTTAGACTTTGTGCATTAAAAAACATAAATAAGGACAAAAATGTACCTACAATAAACAGTAAAATCCTTGCAATTTTAAAACTTCTAATAGCATCTTTATAATGTCCTAGAGCTATTAATTCTGAAATGTTTTTAGAAATAGCAACAGGGATTCCAGAGTTAGTTATAACATATAAAAATACGTATATATTATAAGCATAACTGTAAATTCCTACACCTTCATCCCCAAGTATTCTCCTCAAAAATGGTATATAAAAAAGAGATAGAACCTTAACTATAAGCCCTGCTGCAGATAACACGGCAAAGCCTTTAGTGGTTGATTGTTTTTCTATATCTATATCACTCATAATCCACACCCTTTACAACTTTTAAAACCTCATTATATCCTTTTTTATTCTCTTAAAAATCGGAGGCAAACTTTCTGCTATAGTCTTATTTTGTAAATATTGAAGGTTTTCCGTACATTCCCTAAATATAAGTTTATACGCATATAAAAACTGGAAATTTAGTCCATATTTATTATGAAAATAGTCATTTATATTCTTATCCCCATACTTAGGATCTCCCAATATTGGATTTCCAAGGGCACTTAAATGAGCTCTTATTTGATGACTTCTTCCTGTAAGAAGTTTTATTTCTATAAATGAATATGAACCTACAGTTTCTAATGTTGAAACTTCCATGGCTATTCTTTTTCCACCACTTTTCTTTTCAAGAGAAACCTTTGAAATATTGTTATTTTCATTCTTAACAATATATGCTTCTTTTAACCCTTCCTTTATTCTTCCCTTTACTAATGCAACATAATATTTATCGATTTTCCTATCTCTTAGCATTTCATTTATATCTTTTGTGGCTAAAAAGTTTTTCCCAAATATAACTATGCCAGATGTATTTTTATCTAATCTATTACAAGAAGTAGGTCTAAAAACTAGGGAACTCTCTGGTGTATAATCACCCTTTTCATCTAAGTAAGAAAGTACGTGATCAGTAAGGGTAACTTCTCCTATATTTTTATCAGAATGAACTAAAACTCCTGGCCACTTTTCTACTAATAATATATTTTCATCTTCATAAGTTATTTTAAGACTAGTTTTCTCTACCTTTATAAAACTCTTCTTTTCTTTTTTATATTGAATGTTGTTTATTTCTAAAATGTCACCGTTACTTAAAATATACTTTTCTTTTGACTTCTTACCATTAACCTTAATATCACCGGTTCTTATGCCTCTGTAAATAGCACTTAAAGGAACGTCTTTACACAACTTTCTGCAAAGTTTATCCAATCTTTGATCTGCCTCATTAATTCCTATTTCTATTCTCATTATATCCTCCTGAGTTCCTTTGTTTTATAATAACTTAAAACATTATACACTATAAAATTATGTTTTTCTATAATTCACAATGAAATTAATTATATTATAATATCTTTTATCTATTTAAAAAATCAAATACAGCTTGACAATGTATAGCCGTACCAATAGTTAGGCACTGTTCATCTATATCAAACTTATCACTATGTGCAGGATGTATTATGCCCTTTTCTTTGTTGCCACAGCCTAATTTATAAAAAACTGCTGGCTTTTCCATAGCAAAGTAAGCAAAACTCTCAACACCCATACTTGGGGCTTCTAAAATCTCAATGTTCTGATCTCCTATAACTTTCCTAGCTGAATTAGTTAAAATATCGGTCATTTCATCATCATTATAAAGGCATGGATAGCTTTCTTCTATTTCTATTTCACAAGTTCCTCTCATGGAATGAACTATACCTTCTGTTACATCATAAAATCTTTTTTTAACATATTCTCTATGTTCTGTTCTAACAGTTCTAATTATTCCCCTTAGTATAACCTCACTTGGAATTATATTTTGAGCTGTTCCTCCATGTATTTCCCCTATGGTTATGACAGCTGCATCTGTTGGGGGGATTTCTCTGCTTATAATTGATTGTAAACTCACTATTAAATTAGAAGCTATAATTATAGGATCCACAGTATATTGTGGTGCTGCTCCATGTCCACCCCTACCTTTAATTTTTACTGTAAAGGGATTAGATGCTGCATTTACTACACCTTTTTTTATGCCTATTTTTCCACTTTCAATCCATTCTTCCACATGAAGTCCAATAACTCCATCTACTCCAGCTAAAGCTTTTTCTGCAATCATAAGCCTAGAACCACCTGTGGTCTCTTCAGCTGGCTCAAATAACAGTCTTACATTACCATTTAAAGAATCCTTTATGGAGTTTAGTATCTTTGCTGCTCCCAGTACCATAGTTGTATGAGCATCATGTCCACATGCATGCATAACCCCTTCATTTTTAGATTTATATGAGCAAGAATTCTTTTCATTTATTGGAAGTGCGTCCATATCTCCTCTAAGTGCTACTGTTTTTTGCCCTCTGCCTCTTATGGTTGCACATATACCAGTTTTTGCACAATCATAATATTCTATACCCTCTTTTTCTAAAAATTCTTTTATCTTTGTACTGGTTCTGTATAATTCAAAGTCCAATTCTGGATTCTCATGAAAATCTCTTCTAAAATCTATTAGCATCTCTTTAATTTCTTCTGCCTTTTTTAAAAAATCCATTGAAACTTCCCCTTTCAGAAGTTAATAATTAAGCTCATATTTCTAAATAAAAATATGAGCTTAATGAGAACATTATATAATATTAACTTTTTAAATTCAACTTTATAAAATTTCACAAAATCTATTTTGATATTTTTAAAACTCCAGATTTATCATCTATATAAGGAAGTTTTCTCAATATACTGTATAAATATCTTTCTTTACAATTCTTATTATCACTTAAATTAACAGGTACTTCATTGTAATATAACATTTTACACCATAAATCTACGAAATCATCCTTTGTAATAAAAGTTGTTTTATTATTTTCTTTTACTGTAAATCCCGTATTATATTTTTCAATTATATCTATATCAAGTTCCCCATCGCTAGCAAGTAAATCCTTAACATCTTCCCACATTACTTTGAAAGATATCATTTCATCATCCTCCCTTTTTAAGATAACCCTTTTTTAGTATATCATATTGGATATCTAAGTCAATTCATTTTAAGGAAAATTATTATTTTTTTGAATTTTATAAGAAATAGTATAGCACATATATCTATATATTATTCCTAAGTAATTTTTTTAAGTAACCCTTGATAATAACTCACCGTAAAATCTAATTTTCTTTCTACTCCATCATTAAATAAAATTTCTATTGTATTAGTTTCTAAATGAACAATTACTCCTTCTCCAAAAAATTTATGAATTACTTTATTGCCTTTTTTAAAGTTTATAGGGAGTTTATCTTCATCTAAATTCATCTCTTCTAGAAATCTAGAGGGTTTTATAGCAGTTCCCCTTAAAGTTTTCAAAACTCCAACCCATAAATTCTCCATAGCCCTAGTAATACCAACATAAAAAAGACGTCTTTCTTCTTCTATGTGCTCTTTAGAGTCCGTGGAATTTGCATGAGGTATAATTCCTTCATTAGCATTTATTAAAAATACATTTTTAAACTCCATACCCTTCACACCATGGATAGTACTAAGTAAAACCCCATCCTTATTACTATTTTGTTTTTTGCTATTTTCAAGTTCCTCTTTAACTTTTTCTACATGAGACAAAAAACTTAAAATATTTTTAAAATCACTAGCGGATTCTCTAAATTCATTTATTATCTCTTCTAGTTCACTTAATTTAGTTTTATACCTTTTGGAATATTCCTCTATATGTTTATAATAATTGAGGTCATATAAGACAAAGTCAATAGCAGAACCTAAGGAAACCCTATTTAAAAAGCTTATATCTTTTTTAAGTTCCATTATCTTTTTAATTTGAAACTCCTTTATATCACTATAAGAAGCTAGTATATCAAAACAATTATCCCTCTCCATATGATTCTTCAAGGCATATATATTATCCTTGCTTATGTATCTAAAAGGTTTGTTTATAACTCTAATAAAACTCTCTCTATCATTAGGATTTAAACTTAACCTTAAATAAGATAATATATCTCTGCATATAAAATGTTCATAAAAGTTATAATCTCTATCTATAAGATTAAAGGGGATACCCCTTTTTATAAAAGCATCTATAATACTTCTACTCTCTAAGTTAGTTCTATATAATATGGCATTGTCTTTAAATTTATATTTATCCCCATTTACTATTTTTAAAATATTATCTCCAATAGTCTCTCCTTCGTCCCCTTCATCATTAAATAATTCTATTTTTATTTCACCATTTTTCTCATTTTTAGCTATGATATTTTTATTATTTCTCATTATATTATTTTTTATTACACATTTTGAAGTTTGGACTATATTTTTAGGACTTCTATAATTATTGCATAGATACAGCTTTTTACCTCCATTAAAATGTTCAGAGAAATCTACCATGCAATCAGGTCTTGACCCCCTAAATCCGTATATACATTGATCCTCATCTCCTACAGCAAAAATTGAGGATCCCATGGTTTCAAAAAGCTTTAAAATTTCTATTTGAAGCATATCGCAATCCTGAAACTCATCTATTAAAATATATCTAAAAAGTTTACTATAACTCTTTAATAAATTATGATCTTTAGAGAAAAGATTAAAGGCCTTAATTTGCAAATCATCAAAATCATAATAGCTCTTATTTATTTTATAAGCTTCATAAGCTTCGTATGCCTCTCTAAATATCTCCATGGGGTATTCTTCTATTTCAAACTCAAAAAGATTTAAATTTGAAGTTTTAAAAATTGAGATATAATTTAATATCTCCTTAATCCTATCCTCAGAAACCTCATCATAAAATTTATTTAGAACTTCTTTAATTACATTTATAGTTTCAAAATTAGGAATTATATCAAAGTTATATCCTACCCTTTTTAATATTTTATAAAAAAGGCTATGAAATGTTCCAAAAAAGGGTACATTATTGCTAGAAGTTAAGTTTTTATATCTATTTTTCATATTATTTGCTGCTGCCTTAGTAAAGGTTATAATAATAATATTATCTCTACTTATTCCACTGTCACATAAAAAAGCAACTCTATTTATTATAGTTGTGGTTTTCCCTGACCCTGGAGCTGCAACAATAAGAACATTTTTCTCCTCTGTAAGCTTTGCTTTTTCCTGTGCTTCATCTAATTTTTGCAATAAATTCAATTTAATCCTCCTAAATATATTTATAAGTTGTAATAATATCTTTTTCATATTAAAATTATAAATAAGTACTACTATAGATTATAGACAATATTTAAATTAAATAAAATATCAGAGGGAGATAATTATGGAATATAACAATAAAAATACAGATAGATGTGAAAGAAATCTTACTATGTTAGTAGATTTTTACGAACTAACTATGGCAAATGGTTATCTGTCTAGTAATGTAGGAAATAAAATCGCTTATTTTGATATGTTTTTTAGAAGAGTTCCGGACGGTGGTGGCTATTGTGTAATGGCTGGCGTTGATCAATTAATTCAATACCTATCAGAACTTTCTTTTACAGATGCAGACATAGAATATTTAAGATCAAAGAAATTATTTTCCGAAGAGTTTCTTCAATACTTAAGAAATTTTGAATTTCAATGTGATGTATGGGCTGTACCTGAGGGAAATCCCGTTTTCCCAGGAGAACCTTTAGTTACAGTAAAAGGACCTATAATGCAGGCTCAATTTGTAGAAACTATGATTCTACTTACAATAAATCATCAAACTTTAATTGCAACCAAAGCAAATAGAATATGTAGAGCATCCAAGGGAAGACCAGTTATGGAATTTGGCTCTAGAAGAGCTCAAGGATACGATGGTGCTATATTTGGTGCTAGGGCTGCTGCTATTGGTGGATGTAACGCTACAGCTTGTACAATAGCAGAAGAAATGTTTGATATACCTGCCATAGGAACCATGGCTCATAGTTGGATTCAACTGTTTGAAACTGAATATGAGGCTTTTAAAGCATGGGCCTTAGCTTACCCTGATGATTGTCTACTCTTAGTTGATACCTATAATGTATTAAAATCAGGTATTCCTAATGCTATAAAAGTTTTTGATGAAGTTTTAAAACCTATGGGAAAAAGACCAAAAGGCATTAGAATAGATAGTGGTGATATTACTTATCTTACAAAAAAGGTAAGAAAGATTTTAGATGAAGCAGGTTACCCTGATGCAAAAATAACTATTTCAAACTCTCTTGATGAATATATAATAAGAGGTGTTTTGGAAAATGGAGCAAAAATAGATAGTTTCGGTGTTGGTGAGAGACTAATAACAGCTAAGTCAGAACCTGTATTTGGTGGTGTTTATAAATTAGCTGCTGTAGAAGATCCTGATGGTACAATTTCTCCAAGGATAAAAATTAGCGAGAATGAGGAGAAAATAACCAACCCAGGATTCAAGAAAGTATATAGACTTTTTGATAAAAAATCTAACAAAGCCTTAGCAGATTTAATAACATTAAATCATGAAGTCATAGATGATAGTAAGCCTCTTACAATATTTGATCCAGTATTTACTTGGAAAAAGAAAAGGCTTACAAACTTTTATGCAAAAGAATTAATGGTTAAAATTTTTCATAATGGGAAACCTGTTTATAAAAGCCCATCTGTAATGGAAATAAAATATTTTGCAGAAAAACAAGTCTCTAGGCTTTGGCCAGAAGTATTAAGATTTGAAAATCCTCATACTTACTATGTGGATCTATCACAAGAATTATGGGAGCTTAAACAGGGGCTTCTTCATAAGTACTCAAATATATTTGAATAAAGGATTCCAGTTATGAATAAAATTAAAATAAAAATTTCAGAAGAAGCTTATAAAAGACTCTTAAACTTATTAGAGCTTAACAATGAATATACTCATCTTAGATTAGAGAGAGGAAATTGTTGCAAAGATAAAGTGGCTTTAGTTTTAGATACTCCAAAATCAGAAGATATAGAAGATTGTATAGAAGACTTACCTTTGCTCTATACTATGGAACTTACAGATTTCTTAAAAGAAATAACAATAGTCTATAGAGAGGATTCTTTTATGGTAAAAGCTTTAAACGCAGAAGGCTCTCAATCCTTCTGTACTAATTGTACTAAATCAAAAGATCATTGTACCAATTGCAATAACTGCAATGGATGTATAAAAAAACTATAAGAAAGTTTAAAAGGGACTTCAAAATTAGAGTCCCTTTTACATTTTATATATTATATTTTTATATACTATATGTTTTCTATATTATATTTTTATTTTCGTAGATCATATTTAGTAAGGAGTTTTCATCATTGTACAAATCATAATTCTCATCAATACCTTTAAATATAAATTTCTTAATTGGTTCTATTTGTTTAAAAGGGCATTTATCAATTACAGGTTCTTTATAAAAACAACATTCTTTAAAGCAACTAACATTTTCTACATTACTAGATAAAAATGGACATTTGGACATATTCCCACCTCATCTTTCCAAATATGTTTATTTTGCTAAACTCATTATATAATATTAAGTTTTTAAAATAAACATATTTTTGAAAAATAATTACCTTCTTAATTTTAAAATATGAATTAATATAACTTTATATATTTGTACCTTAAATAGGCTTGTTTATTATATACGCAGTAATAGAAATATAATTATGAAAATTTTCATAATTTGCTTTACATTATATCATTATTTAGAGTTTTTTTGTATTAAAATATTATAAATTTTATGTGAATAACTATACTTAATTATAATATTAAAATCTTATATGAAACTTGTTATCTTGACTTTATAATGGTATACTATTTATGTTTAAATAACCAATATATTTTACATAAATGGAGAGATGCAAATTGAAGAAGAAGATTTCCGCCTTAATTTTGGCAATTGGACTGTGCTTTACTAATGCTTCACCAGTATTTGCTGAAACAAAAGGCCCAGACTTACAAGCTAAATCTGCCATAGCTGTAGATTTAGATACCAATGAAATTATATATACTAAAAATATTGATCAGAAAGTTTACCCAGCATCTATTACAAAAATGCTTACTGCCCTAGTCCTAGCTGAAAACAAACAAAAGGGTGATGAATTAAAGTATACTACAACTGCTTTTAATCAGCCTCCGTATTCTTATAGATTAAATGTTCATCCTGTTAAAGTTGGTGATACTATGAGTGCTGAGGATACTATGGATTCTTTACTTCTTTTTTCTGGTAATGATATAGCTTATATGATAGCAGAAAATGTATCCAAAACTAAAGAAGATTTCTCAAAACTTATGAATGATAAAGCAAAGTCTCTTAAGATGACAAGCTCTCATTTTATTACGCCTAATGGCTTAGATGATAATACTAAGGACCACTACACTACAGCTTATGATTTAACTAAACTTGCTACTGCTAGCTATAAAAATCCTTGGGTTAAGGAAACCATGGCTAAAAAGGAAAGTGAAGTTAAATTTAATAATGGACCTACAGGCATAGTTAAAAATAGGAACAAGCTTATAGGAATTGATGGATGCATTGGTGGTAAAACTGGTTATACTGCTAAAGCTGGTAGATGTTTAGTTAGTATTTTCGAAAGAAATGGAAGACACATTGTAGGTGTTGTTATGAATACACCTTATGACTACCCAAAAGATAATGCAGTATTTGAAGATATGAAAAAACTTATTAATTGGTCTTATGCTGCAAAAAAAGAAACTTTAGCCTCTAAAAACTCTACTGTAACTACATTAAAAGTTCCTTATAAGGTATTGCCTTTTGTAGGGCCTAAGAAAACTTTAGAAGTTCCAGTAGAAGTTAAAGAAGATGTTATGTATTATAACACTGAGATAAAACCAGATAAGCAATTCAAATTAAATACTCTAAATGCATGGAAGCTTAATTCAGATACTTCTATTGGTAAACTAACTATAACTCAAAGGGATTACAAAAAAGATTATACTTTGTATTCAAAGGTTTCTAAAACCCAAATAATAAAAGAAAACATATTAATATATGCAGGAGTAGTTATATTACTAATACTATTAATTACAGGAATTATTTTATTAGTAAACAAACTTAGAAGTAGAAGAAATTTTTATTAATAAAAAAATAAAAGTACCTATATCATATAAAATTGATGTAGGTACTTTTTAAATATGGATTAAATTTTTAATCCCTTTAAATTTCAGTCATCTTTTTGCTATTGCTTTACTAAATCTATTTATTAAAGTCATAATCTCTTCCTTTTTCACAATTTTTTGAACCCAAATTTTAGGAATACTATCTATACCATAAAAAATCCCTGCAAGTCCACCAGCAACTGCAGCTGTGGTATCCGTATCCTCACCTAAGTTCACAGCTTTTAATACGGTTTCTTGATAAGATATACTATTTAAAAGACTCCATATACTAGCTTCTAAAGTATGAATCACATACCCTGTAGATTGAATTTCTCCCTTTTTATAAAGGCTAATATCCTCTTTTAAAATCCTCTTGAAATTTTGGAGTTCTTCTTCGTATTCTTCATCTTTATAATACTCATTAATTTTGTCTTGAGTTCTAAGATAAGCTTCCCTTATACTCTCTCCCCTTAAAAGTTCTATTGCCAGTTGTACATAAATACTACAAGCAATTTTACTTCTAGGATGTCCATGAGTTAGAGAAGATACTTTATGAATTATATTAAATTTTTCTTCATCCTTTGTGTTTACTAGAAAATATGCAAGTGGAAGAACTCTCATTAAAGATCCATTACCATTGTCCCCTTCTTCACTTCCGCCACATTCCACTGGATTTTTCCCCTTGCCTATATTCTCAATAGCATTGGCAGTAGTTTTACCCACTCCAAAAGCTACCCCATAGGGAGTATAATACCCTTCATATCTCCACCTATATAATCTTCTTGCAATATCTTTATAATTTAATCCATTACATAGACTTTCAGCAAGACAAAATGTAAGTGAACTATCATCTGACCAAGTACCTGGAGGTTGATTATAGGTTCCATATCCTTTCATACTGAAAACTAAATTTTCCTGTAATTCTTCCCTTGTTAAAAATTCAACTGGAACACCTAGTGCATCTCCAACACAAAAGCCAAAAAAACCACCCATTACTTGATTCTTTGATATTCTTATTTTTCCTAAACCTATATTTTTTTTCTTCTTAAAAATGCTTAAAGCTTTTTCCACTATCTTCCTCCATTTATTTTTTAATAGTATTATCAATAATGAATTATAAACCTAAAAACAAATATTGACAATATGTTTTATAATTTTTTTAAAAAATATTTTAAAGAACTTTACCTCTAATTAGGAAAACCTTAAACTTAAAGAATATATTGAAAAAATATTTATTAATGGACTTAAATAAAAGTGCCCTACAGAATAGTCTTTTTTAAATTCTCTACTCTATAGGGTACTTTTTTATTCTTTCCCATTTTTCCTATGGATTCTAGTTTATTTTTTAATAAGCTCTAGGTTTTCTTTTACAGGTTTATCTAATATAATATGCCCACCTAAACTCTCAACTTTTTTTCCCTCTACTCTAAATTCCACAGCTTTTACTCCTAGATCTTTATTTAATATTAAAGAGTTTGATATAGAATATAATGCCATGGTTTCTCCTGTACTACCAGCTATTTTGCCCTTTACATTTTCATCAAAGTCCACATAGGCAATTTCATCCTTAACCTCTACAGATTTAACTTTAATATTTTCATCTAAGGTTCTATTGAACCCTTTAGTGCTTGGCCCTTTTAAAAGTTCTTGTACTACGGTATTAGCTGAAAAATCTGCTATTTCTCTTTCTTCTTCAACTAAATACATTACATTTTCATCAGCAAAATAAAGTTTTACAGTTTTCTTCTCTTCACTTTTAGTCTTATCTTCCTTATTTTCATTTTCTGATGTAGGTTGATCTTTAGTCTCCTCTTTTTTATCTGAAGCAACCTCTTTATTTACTGCAGTTTTATTCTCTTTTCCTTGTTCCTTATTTGCACAGGCACCTAATGAAAAGCCCATGATTCCTATAATTAAAAATACACTTAAACTTCTAAAAAACTTTTTCATAAAATGCTCCTCCCTTGAATTAAAAATTCAATTACATTAAACTAGAGTCTTTAAATTAATATTAGGATAATTATAGTAACTTGTCAAATGAAAACTATAATTTTCTTAAATATATAACAAATTTACATCCACTTATCTTATGATCTAAAAAAACCTCTCCCTTATGTTTTTCTATAATTTTTTTTGTTATAGCAAGACCTAGACCTGTTCCACCTGTCTTAGAATTTCTAGCACTGTCAACCCTTACAAAGGGTTCAAATATATTTTCATGAAATTCTCTTGGAATTCCTATGCCATTATCTTCTATTACAATCTTAATCTTTTTCTTTAACTCCTCTAAACTTACCTTAATATTAACACCCTTTTCATTATATTTAATAGCGTTTAACATAATATTATTTATAGCCCTATACAGCTTCTTTTTATCAAAGTCTATAAATATAGACTTCTCTTCAATGTAAAATTCATAATTAATACCTTTTTCCTCCATCATAGGTATGTTATCTGCTATAATTTCCCTTAAAAATTCACATATATCTCCTCTTTCACAATTTAACATATAAGCATCATCTTCAACCTGTGAAAATTGAAATAAATCATCTATTAAATCATTAGCTCTTTTGGTATTATTATTTATAATTTTAAGTAATCGTTCTTCTTCAAGCTCATCTATATTTTCATGTTTCAATAAATATTCAGAATAACCTAAAATACTAGTTAAGGGATTTTTTAAGTCATGGGATATATCTAGAACCATCCTTTTTCTATTAGCTTCGGACTTCTCCCTTAGGTCCACTTCTTCTTGAATCTTAACCGTCATAAGGTTAAAAGCCTCTGCTAAATCTCCAATTTCATTTCTAGACTCCAATTTAACCCTTGCAGAATAATCTCCATTCTTAACCTTATTTACCCCTATTAATAAAAGCTCTAAAGGTTTTACAAAGGTTCTAGAAGTTAATTTTGAATATAAGATTATAGTTGAAATTAAAAATACAGTAATTATTATAGCATAAATGCTTTTTTTAACCTTTGTTATTTTTCCATCAGTGCTATCTCTATTTATTACATATGTACTTGTTAATACATTGTAGCTAAAGTTTTTGGGAAGTGCTATTAATAAAGTAAAATCCTTATTTTTACTTATCTCATAGGAATAAAAATATTTATTATCCTTATTTGCATTGCTTAAAAGGGATTGAAGTTCTGAGTATGAATATTTATATCCCCCTTTTTTGTTACTTCCCTCTGATTTTATTACCTTCATAGAATTATCTATTACCTCTATAAAGCCTCCATTTTTAGTGATTTCTCTCCCTTTTATTTTTCTATAATCTTCTTTTATTATATCCTGTGCTAAGATTTTATTTTTAAATTCTGTATCATATCGTAAAATATAATAACTAAATACTATAGTCAAGGATAAAAACAGCATTAGGATAAAAACTATTAAAAATAAAATATAATTTATCATTAGTTGATTGGACATTTTCTTACTGTTAAAAAGGGTGTTTACGACTTTAGCTCTTAATTTCATTCTACCTTCTCCAACTTATAACCTATACCCCTAATAGTTTTTAGATATATAGGGCTTTTAGGGTTATCCTCTATTTTTTCTCTTATATGACTTATATGAACCATTATTGTATTTGAGTCCCCATAATAAGGCTCTTCCCAAACTATTTCATAAAGCTGTTTTTTAGTATATACTTTGCCTACATTCTCCATTAGTATTTCTAAAATCTTAAATTCCTTTGCATTTAATATTACTTCTTTTTCATTCTTATACACTATGCAGCTTTCTTTATCTATCTTTAACTGACCAACTTTTATTTCACTTTTTTGAACCTTATTAGAGTACTTATAGTATCTCCTAAGATGTGCTTGTACCCTAGCTATAATCTCTATAGGACTAAAAGGTTTTATTACATAATCATCAGCCCCTAATCCCAAGCCTAAAATTTTATCTGACTCTTCATCCCTTGCAGTTATAAATATAACTGGAATCTCACTCTTCTCTCTAATATGTTTTAAGACCTTTAGTCCATCTATTTTAGGCATCATTATATCAAGTAAAGCTAAATCTATTTCATGTTTTTTAAATATATCTAAAGCTTCTTCACCATTAGAAGCTAAATGAACATTGTATCCTTCCTTAATTAAATGGAGCTCTAATAGCTCTCTTATGTCCTGTTCATCTTCCGCAATTAAAATATCCATATTATCACTTTCCCTTCTATGTAACATAATAATACACTTTGCCATCTTCTAAGGAGTAATTAATTAAGTTCTTATCCTTTAAATAAGTTAAGAATCCTGATAAAGAGCTTAAATCTAAAAAGTATTGCTTAATATTTAAAGAAAGTTCATTTAATATTATAATATTTTGCATCAAATCTTCCTTTGTAAGTGGTTGTACCAAAATTTCTAAAATCTGATTTTCATAAAATCCAATATTTTTTATATTCTTTTCTATTAAAGACATAAATTCTTCTTTATTTATAATATCCTTGCTATGACTTATGATAAAATAATCACAATCTACCTCACTTAGCTTCTTTAAAGAATTTATTGTATCTTCTACGTTATATAAGAATGGAAAAGAATATTTATCTAAAACTTCATTGCTAAATATGCTATCCCCTACAAAACATACCCTATCAGGTGTTATTATTCCTATTTGGCTCTCAGCATGACCACTTAAATTTAAAACTTGAAACTTTTCGTCATTTACTTTAATAAAGCCCTCTTCTAAAACCTCATGAATTTTAGAACACCCTCCCTTATTACAAAGTTCTTTTATAGGGTTACCTCCGTATAATATGGCAGGTTCTAAAAACTCATTTTCCACATATACTTTGCATATAGGAGAAGAATATATCTCAATTCCAGGGTAATTCTCATAAAAATACTTATTTCCTCCTGTATGATCACTATGATGGTGAGTATTTATTATATATCTAGGTTTTAATCCTGAGGATTTTAGCATATTATCTACTTTCCTAGCCGAAGTATTATTTATTCCAGTATCAAATAAAATGCATTGTTTGCTTTTAAAAGTGTAAACACCTATATTAGTTCCTCCTAATATTAGGTTTGTATTTCCATTAACCTTAATCATATTTATAAATTCCCTCTTCCTTATGTAAATTTACTTTTTAGAAATATAAGGATTATCCTTTATATAGAATCTCCAAGGGTAAAATCTAGCCTCTTCTGCATAATCTATACCAATTCTAGTGGTTTCAACTATTTTAAACTCTTCTTGATTTTCATCTTCTAATAAGTACAGTTTATCTCCTGTAAGATCCATCCCATTGTGTTCCTTTGTTATATTAAATGCCTTACATATCTTTCCAGGTCCACTAGTTAAATTTATAATGTCTTTCTTACTACACTGTTCCTTAGATTTATTATATCTATTTTTGCACATAAATTCTATATTTGAAATAGGCTCTAAAGCTCTTATAAGAACTGCTTCAGGCACACCTTCTAAAGATGCTACTATATTTAAACAATTATACATTCCATATATTAAATATACATAGGCAATGCCACCTTCTCTAAACATAACCTCTGTCCTTTTAGTCCTTTTTCCTTCATAAGAATGTGCTGCCTTATCCATAACACCCTTATAGGCTTCTACTTCTACAATTTTACCTATAAGTTCCCCTTGCTCCGTATTATGAACTAAATACTTTCCTAATAGTTCCTTACTAAGAGTTATACTATCTTTTTTATAGAAATCTATCTGAAGTTTTTTCATAAGACCACCTAATTTCTTAAATTAATAATTGATAAATTACTAAATCTTAAATTTATTATATAATTTATTATAAACTTAAACAACTTTTCTTAACAGTTTACACCCTAAATTCTATTTTATCCTAGTAGTTATTATAAAAGTATTACTTATTTTAGAAAACTTACTGCCATGGACTTTAAAAAACTTAGAAAATCCAGTTTTAAATTTTGTTAAAACCATAGAAATTAAAATTGTAATTGAAAAATCACAATTTTAATTTATAAAGGAGTAACCTATATTTTAAGTTACTCCTTTACTTTTTCTATAATGCTTATTCTGTTATTTCTTTCTGATATATTTTTTAATTTTAGTTTTAAAAACCTTTTACTATTGTACTTCCAAACACTAGAAAAGCATATGTAGCTTAAAAAGCAAATAACCCCTGTGCCAAGTGCATATATGAATATAAAATTTTTAAATGAAACTTTTTTAAAAATTTTTGATTTAAAAAATATAATACATGTTAAGTATATAATAGAAAATATCACTTCGTTTATAAGAACTCCCCGTTTAAAAACAAAGTTTTTCTTCCCCTTATTCTTTAAAACTTCCCATTCAAACATAAACTTAATAGGATTTCTAGTAAACATAATAAACACTTCCTTTAGCAGAATTTAACCCTATAACTACCCGCTGTAATAATCCCATCTTCTTAAATTTCAAATAAAAGAGCGGCTACGTCCCTGGATAAGGATTTCTAAGCTTTAGAGGCATAAAGATTTCCTCTAAAGCTAAGAACTCTCTTTATGTCTAATTATAGTATTACCGCCAAAGGAAATAAAATTCATAAAGTAAAAATTTTTTAAATATATACTTAAAATAAATAATTACTTAATATCTTGCTTATCCTCATTATATTTAAAATATATATTTGAATTAACGAAGCGTTTATACTTTTCCGTATTTTCAATAGAATCGCTTCTATTGATAAATACAAGGGATAATGCTTCCCAGAGGAAAACCCATCCTCCTATGTTCATACTCTCTGAAATTGTATTAAAAAGTACTGTAGGTTTAGACACTGAAACTAAGAACATTTTTGTAAGTAAAATTAGAAATGAAGTTAAGATATATAGAAATATCCTTTTATATGTAGCTCTAAGCACCTTTAATTCGGAATGAAGGTAAAAGGAATAATAAGTTTTTATACCTACCACTATAACCTCTTCTCGCCTTTTATCTTTTATTTCCTTTGGAATATAAAAACATATATCTAGTCCATATTTTCCAGGAATATCATCGGCACAATCTTCTAGAAAATATGCAAGCTCTGGATCCATGTCTCTTTTTTTATAGGAAGCATAGTCCCAGTCATTAAATACATCTGTGTACTTATCTAAAGCCACTTCTATTATGTAATTTCCAGTAATAGGATTTCTCTCATATATTTTTTGTAAATAATCAACATTTTTGCCCATTATAATTAGTTTCCTTCCCATAGTAATTTATACTATGATATTATTTTATACTATTTTTTGCATTTATACAAAAATAACATAATTGATAAACTGCATATAACATAATGTTAATTACTAACTTAATTGATTAATCTCTATTTCTCTTAATTTTTCTTTTATTTATAGCTTCTTATATATTTATTTATAAATTAGGCTTTGTTAAATATTTTTGTCCATATGATGGTTACGTAATTGCATATGAGCAAATTTTTTATCTAACACAGCTATAACTTAAAATAGATAGGAATACTCCTATCTATTTTAAGTTATGTTATTAAATTTTGTTTTATATTTAAACGTTTATTAACCTAAAGTTACATCCATTATCATCATAATAACAAAACCTATAAGTAATCCATAAGTAGCTATTCTTTCAAAACCATGTTCATGAGTTTCTGGTATAATTTCATCGCTAATTACAAACAACATAGCCCCTGCTGCAAAAGCTAATATAAATGGAAGTAATGGTTGTGCAATAGTTATAAGTCCTGCTCCCATAAGACCTCCTACTGGCTCTACAAGACCAGTTAAAAGAGCAATTAAAAATGCTTTTTTAGGGCTATAATCTTCCCTAATAAGGGCTAGGGCAACAGCAAGACCCTCTGGCATGTTTTGAAGTCCAATGCCTATAGCTAAGCTCATACCATCCTTAAAATTACCTGATCCAAAACCTACCCCTACAGCTAAACCTTCAGGAAAGTTATGTATGGTTATAGCAATTATAAATAACCACACCTTAGCTAAAGAAGAAGATGCCCCTTCCCTTTTATTTAATAAAAGATGCTCATGAGGTGCATATTTGTCTATAATATCTAAAAAAATTCCTCCGAATAATATTCCAATAGCAACTACTAAAGCCCCTTTTAATCCTCCCCCTGAAGCTTCTAGGGCTGGTACAATTAAACTAAAGCAAGTTGCAGCAAGCATAACTCCTGCAGCAAACCCAAGTAATCCATCTAGTGATTTATGAGATACTTTCTTGGTAAAAAGAATTGGTATGGCTCCAAGTCCAGTAGCAAGTCCAGCAACTAAACTCCCTAAGGCTCCATATAGTACAGTGTTCATATCTCTCATCCTTTCTCTTTAAAACAGACTAATATACCAATTTAATATATTAGTTCCATATAAAATTGTAAATATTGTAGCTAAAGCTATAAATGGTCCAAAAGGAACTACTTCCTTTCTTCCCTTTTTACCTGTTAAGATTAAAACTCCACCAATAATTCCTCCAAAAACAAAAGATGAAAATAGCATAAATATAGTATTAGAAAACCCTAAAAACACACCAGAAAGAGCACATATTTCAGCATCTCCCCATCCCATTCCACCTGTTAAAAGTATAATTACTGTTATAACTCCTCCACCTAATAAAGCTCCATAGATATAGGTAGAAGCTTGTCCCAGATAAAAATAACTTATTACTACAAAAATTCCACCTATAATTATACCACTCCAAGTAGTAAAAGTGTATACATCTGTAGTATCATAATCTATAAGTCCAATTAAAATTAAAAACACAGATAAAATTATAAACTTTAAAGTATCTAAACTAAAACCATATTTTAAAAACACTAAAAGAAAGGTTAACCCTGTAAAAAATTCAACTAGAGGATATCTTATGGATATCTTCTCCTTGCACCCTCTACATTTCCCCTTTAGCATACCCCAGCTTAATATAGGAACTAAGTCATACCACTTTATCTTAGTATTGCAATTAGTACAATGAGAAGGTGGATATACTACTGACTCCCCCTTTGGTATTCTATAAATACATACATTTAAAAAACTACCTATTACACAGCCTAATATAAATAAAGTGATTCCAAAAATAAAATTAATCTCCAAAATAAACCCTCCTACAACTAAACTTAATTAAATTATATATAATAATTCATAATACCTCCTTTTAGTATTAATATGTTACCGTCATATTTTAAATTAAGTTATAAATAATATGTAAGCCATTATTTATAACTTATATAATCCCTATGAGAATAATTCACAGGGATTATATTGTTTTAAGTCTATTTATCACCCACTCCTTCCACTTTAATTTCGCCATCTTTAGTGCATGTTGCCATAAACCCATCCTTTGCATAAGTGAATAGAGTATTTTCAGAATCAATAATTTTTATTGTTTGAACATCTGTTTTATTTTTATCGCAAACTTTTGTAGTTTTTAATTTATCTATATTTTCTAAACTATTAACGTTTGTTGGATACCTTCCATTTTCTGCATAATAAGTTTCCATTGCTGTATATACAGTTTTCGCTTCTGACATAACTGATTTTTTTCTTGCTTTATCAGTAAATCCCCCAAATTTGGGTAGCAATATAACCGCAAGTATTCCTATTATAGATATAACTACTATAAGCTCAATAAGTGTAAAGCCTTTTTTCTTGTTCCTAAATTTTTTTGAGTTTGACATTTAAAAAATCCTCCTTTAGATTTATGTATTATTGTATATTTTGCATAATGCTAACAATCGGTAGTATCACAACCAAGATAATAACTACCACTATAGACCCCTATTATTAAAATCATTATAGTCTCTATAAGTGTAGTTAATTATTCTACGATCTCTTCAGCTTCTTCATCAACTTTTTTATCTCTTCAATCCTAATTAACTCTTTATCATATCCTCTTTAGTATAACCATCTTTATAGTTGTCCATTCCAAAAATATTGTAAAATTTTTCACTATCTTATTTTTTAAAATTCCCCCAATAATTTGTAACGTTTTATGAATACTTATTAAAAAATATGTTCATTCTAATTTTCACTGAAAATTATACAGAAAAAAATTGCATAATAGAAGCACCCTTTTTATTATAAGTTTCTAGACAAAACTTATAATAAAAAGGGTGCTAATAAAATGAACAGAAAGTATTTATAATAAATGTCCACTCACTTTCACAAAATATACTACCTTGAAGAAAAAATCAACATCTTAAAAGATATATTTATTCCACCTTGTTAAAATATAAAATAAGTTCACTACATCTTGTTCATTATAAATTAAAATTTTTTCTATTTTTTCTTTAGGCATGTTATGAAAATACTCTTCACTTGTAATTATTTTACTAATGGTTTTCGCAAGATTCATGCCGCTAATATTTTCACCTTTCCTTTCAATATTAAAAATTTTTTCTAAATTTTTAAGTCCTATGCCCTCTTTTTTTGTCTTTTCATAATTTTTTTGAAGATCAATCTCTTTAAAATATTTTCTTACATCTAATGCTATATTTTTTTCTTTAAATAAATAGTCTATTACTGTGCAATCATTGTTTCCAGAAAAGGTAACCAAATATTGTTTTTTCAATTTGCCTTTTGCATGCTTTAAATATTTACAAACCTTATATATAATTTTGCTTGCATCCTCATTATTTTCTATCATATATTGGGTAAAAATTAAAGATTTTTTCTTCTTATCATAAATACAAGCACCAAAAACTCCAATACAAATTGGATGTTTATACACATAATGTTCTAAATCTAAAAATACGGCTTTTTCATAAATATTGGTCTTACCTTCAAATTCTAAAACTTGCTCTACTTTTATATTTTCAATTTTGATCCTTTTGGTTCTACATATCATTTTACCACTCTTTTCTAATCCTATTACTTCCTAGTATATACTATAATTAATTGCTTTAATTAAATCAACAACAGTTTGACTTTCATATAAAAAAATGTTAAAATTTCTTTATTAAAATATGATAATAACTTTCATTACGAGGTGACAAGTATGTGCATTTGCGACTTAAATTTAGGGCAAAAAGCCTTAATCTCCCATATTCAAGGAAACGAGAAATTAATGAAAAGACTTCAAGCTTTAGGCTGTATTGAAGGTACTGAAATTTGTCTATGCGCAAAGGCTCCTTTAGGTGATCCCCTAGTTATTAATATGAGGGGTTTTAATATTGCACTTAGGAAAAATGATGCTAAAAACATATTTATAAGGGAGGTTTAAAATGACTATTACAGCCTTAGTTGGTAATCCTAACGTAGGAAAAACAACTTTGTTTAATTATTTAACAGGCTCTAAACAGTATGTAGGAAACTGGGCTGGAGTTACTGTAGAGAAAAAAGAAGGACAATTAACTAAAGATATTAAAATTGTGGACTTGCCTGGTATCTATGCTATGGATACTTATTCTAATGAAGAAATAATCTCAAAAGAATTTCTTCAAGATGAAAGTGTAGACCTTATTTTAAATATTGTTGATAGTTCAAATCTAGAGAGAAATCTTTATTTAACTACTGAACTTAAGCAATTTAATAAGCCAATCATACTAATACTAAATATGATTGACGCAGCAGAAAATAAAGGTATTTATATAAACTATGAAAATTTAGAAAAGACCTTAGGCATAACTGTAGTACCTATTATAGCCTCTAAACATAAAGGGGTAGAAAAGTTAATAAATATTATAGAAAATAAATCTTATATGGATATAGCTTCTATGAACCTTAAAAGCTTCCCTAGCGAAAAAGAAACATATAAATATATTGAAGGGCTTTTAGATTCATGTGTAACTTTAAAAGAACATAATAAAACTAATTTAAGTGAAAAAATTGATAAAATAGTACTAAATAAATTTTTAGCTTTTCCAGTTTTCTTTTTAGTAATGTTTTTAATCTTCATGTTTACTTTTAATTGGGTTGGACAACCCTTGTCAGATCTATTAGACCAAGGATTAAATGAGCTTCTCATTCCGTTTATGCATAGTAAGCTAGACCCTTTTAGTAGCTTCTTATCTTCACTTGTAGTAGATGGAATAGTTCAAGGTGTAGGATCTATTTTGGTTTTTATTCCTATAATTCTAACTTTATTCTTAGGTATTTCCATCTTAGAAGATAGTGGTTACATGGCAAGAGCTGCTCTTATTATGGATAAATTAATGAGAAAAATGGGACTTTCAGGTAAGGCTTTTATTCCTATGATTGTAGGTTTTGGATGCTCTGTGCCTGGCATTATGTCAGCTAGAACCTTAGAAAGCGAGAAGGACAGAAAGCTTACTGCACTATTAGTGCCACTTATGTCTTGTAATGCAAGACTTCCTGTATATGCTTTGTTTACTTCAGTTTTCTTTCCTAAGCATGCTACCTTAGTAGTATTTTCTCTTTATCTTTTAGGAATTCTGCTTTCCTTTTTAATAGGTATACTTTTTAAGAATACTATATTTAAAAAAGATGAAGAACCTTTTATTATAGAACTACCTGATTATAAATTACCAGAACCAAGAAATCTATTTTTGCACACTTGGGATAAGGGAAAAGGATTTATAAAAAAAGCTGGAACCCTAATATTCTCTATTTCAGTTTTAGTTTGGTTTTTATCCAACTTCAATACTAGCGGAATGACAGATATGAACAATAGCTTCTTAGCATCTATTGGTAAATTTATAAACCCGATTTTTATTCCTCTAGGTTTTGGAAAATGGCAAAATTCCGTATCACTTTTAACTGGTCTTATGGCTAAGGAAGTAGTTGTTAGTACTATGGAAATTATTTATGCTGGTAACTTAAAAGAAGTTTTACCTAACTTTTTTAGCTCAGCTTCAGCCTTAAGTTTTCTAGTGTTTGTGCTATTATATACACCTTGTGTGTCTGTAATAGCTACTATGAAAAAAGAATACGGTTCAAAAATGGCTATATTCTCTGTAGTATATCAACTTATTTTAGCTTGGGTTGTTTCATTTATAGTATTTAATTTATTTAGTATTCTTATTTAAATATAATATAAAAGAGGAGATATTAATGGAATATATAATAATCGGAGGGATTTTAATCCTCTCACTTTATATTTTAGCAAAACAAGTAAAAAAACAACTTAAAGGTGAAGGTTGTAACAGTTGTCCTGGTGGTTGCAATAGCTGTAATGGTTGCCCTTCAAAAGAGGACTCTGTTATAAAAACAATTTCTAAAAAAGAAGATTAAATTTAATTAAGATTATAAAATACAGTATAAAAAAACTTGCAAATTTTACTTTGCAAGTTTTTTTATTAATAAGTATCTTTTATTATAAAGTCTATTTCTTCTCCATTATGATTTCCTTTAAGTATGGTATCAATAGCTCTAGCTGCAGCCTTTTTTGAAATATTGCTAAGATCAGATTTTAATTCAATATTGTTCTTTTGTGACAATACCCTTATGTATTTAAGTTGATTTTTAGTAATTGTAGGTTGCTTTATAATTTTAGGGTCTGTATCAATCTTATGCAATAATTTAAATAAAATAGGTAGATTTAATACGTCTTCATAGTTATGTAGCATAATAACATCTCTTATTTCATCGTTGTTTGTATATAAATACTGCTTATATAATTGAGCACTAAGCCCCCCATCAATTTGATCCCGTCTTTCTATTCCTAGGTATTTTTCAATAGTCTTAAGATTACATCTGTGAAGTCCAAATTGAGTATAATAAGGTTTTATTAGTCTATATAAATCTATATGATTCTCTGGTTCATTAAAAGGAATCTTATACATTTCCATTTTCTTTTTGATATAGGGTTCATCAAAAGCTATACCGTTATATGAACACCAAGAATTAAATCCTGCTAGATCCTTCTTTACTTCTATCATTATACTTTCTTCATCTTCTATATACTCTGCATAGTACTGTTTTATATAAAATTCCTTCCTATTTAAGTAATACCCTAAGGAAACCAACATTATAACATCTGCGACTTTATTAAATCCTGTAGTTTCAATATCAAAAAAAGCTACATTTTTTAGCTCGTACCTATCATAAACCTCATCAGGTACTATTAATTCAGTTTTACAATCTTTAATATACATTACGTTCCTCCAAACTAATTAGGTCTCAATAGTATATTATACACTAATTTTTTTTTCATGAGTACACATTTCTTTTAAAAACCGTTAATCATCTAAGATTAACGGTTTTTTCCTCTTGTTACTACATTTTCTCCACTACTGATATACCTAATATCTTTAGAGCATTTTCTATAACAGCACATGTACATTTAACCAATTTAATTCTTGCGTTTTTAAGCTTTTCATCTTCCGTATTTGCAATGTTATGGCTGTTATAAAATTTATTAAATAACTGAGCCACATCTAGAACATATCTTGAAATTACACTTGGCTCTAGCTTTTCAGCTGCATAATTTATAGCCTTAGAGAAATTAGCTAATTCTTTTACTAATTCAAATTCTTCCTTACTTTGTAGTAAATTAAAATCTGCTTCTCCTTCAATGTCCCCTACTTTTCTTAATATACTCTTTCCACGAGCATAGGTGTATTGAACATATGGTGCAGTTTCTCCATCAAAGCTTAACATTTCACCCCAGTTAAATACTATGTCTTTTTCTCTAGAATTCTTTAAATAGGTAAATACTACTGCTCCAATTCCAACACTTTTAGCAACTTGCTCTTTATCTTGAAGTTCTGGATTTTTCTTATCTATAACTTCCATAGTCTTATCTACAGCTTCTCTTAGTAAATCTTCTAGAAGTATTACATCACCTTTTCTTGTAGAAAGCTTTTTATCTGCAAATCTTACAAGACCAAAAGGTACATGAATACAATCATCTGCCCAATCAAAACCTGCTAATTTTAAAGTAGTAAATATTTGTTTAAAATGAAGACTTTGATCTTTTCCAACTACATATATATTTTTATGGAAATCATAGGTGTCTTTTCTATATTTAGCAGCTGCTAAGTCACGTGTTGCATAAATAGTGGCACCATCAGATTTTTTAATTATACAAGGTGGCATATTGTACTGGTCTAGCATAACCACTTTAGCTCCGTTGCTATCTGTAAGAATACCTTGTTTTTCTATATATTCTGTTATAGCTGGCATCTTATCACTATAGAAACTCTCACCTGCGTAAGAATCAAATTCCACACCTAATAATTCATAAACCTTAGAGAACTCTTTTAAACTTAAATCCTTAAATCTTTTCCATAATTTCACTTCATATTCGTTTCCATCTTCAAGCTTTTTAAAGTGCATTCTAGCTTCATCTTCAAGACTTGGATCCTCTTCTGCAGCATCATGGAATTTAACATAAATTCTTAAAAGTTCTGCGATTGGTTCCTTTTCTAGTGCTTCTTCATCTACCCATCTTTCATAGGCTGAAATCAATTTACCAAATTGAGTTCCCCAGTCGCCTAAATGGTTTATTCTAATGCAATTATAGCCTTGAAAACTTAAAATATTATAAAGAGAATTTCCTACTGATGTACTAAATAAGTGTCCAACATGGAATGGCTTTGCAATGTTTGGAGAAGAAAATTCTACTATTACATTTTTACCCTCTCCAATTTTACATGAACCATAGGTTTCCTTTTCATTTTCTATTTTTTCTAAAACATCTTTAGCAAAAACCCCTTTATTTACAAAGAAATTTAAGTATGGTCCAACAGCTTCAATCTTATCCATAACTTCTATTTCTAGTTTTTCCTTTAGTTCTGCTGCAATTAAAGGTGGCGCTTTTCTTAAAGTTTTAGCTAATTGAAAACAAGGAAAAGCATAATCTCCCATTTCTGATTGTGGTGGAATCTCTATTAACTTTTCTATAGTATCTATATTTAATTCTACAAGATTACTAATTTTTTCTGCAATTATATTTTTATAATTCATAATATCCCTCCATTATTAATGTAATTTTAAAACTGCTATGAAAGTAGGTTTACTACTTCATAAAAAACATTTATTTTTTTATAATATAAACATTTATTTTTTTATAATACATAGAACCTTATTTAAAAAAATAAAAAAACTCATCTCTAAAATATAGAGACGAGTTAATCGCGGTACCACTCTAATTGAATAGTATAACTAAAATATACTATTCCACTTAAAAATTTAACGCTTATGCGACATACCTTACTTAAGTTAAACTATTTCAGGCAGTTTCTCCAAGGCTCTATTCCCAAATCTTAAGTTTACAGACTCCCACTCTACTCTGCTCGCTTTAAACTTTTAAAAAAGGTACTCTCCTCTTCATAGAATTTACTCTTTATTCTATTAGTAACTATTATAATATTACAATTTAAATTTTGTCAACAGTATAATAAATTTTTATAAAGAAATTCTTAAGGTATCGAATAAGTAATGAAGTGACTTCCATATGGGCATCTTCCTCTAACACAGCCTTATGTTAATCATTAATTTTTTATTAAATACTTTGTCAGAGATTTTTGCCCATATGGCGGTTACGTAATCACGTATGAGAATATCCCTAACTCAGCATTATAACTCTATATTGTATAATATGTGCTTATAACTTTTTAAATATTCTAACCTCATATGATTTTAATTCAACTTTATCTTCAATAACTTCTTCAGTTACCATATCCTTAAGCTTCATGTCTATAATATCTACGGTCTTTTTATCTGTAGTAAAGTTTGATATAAATATAAACTGATTTTCTTCATCATAACGAGTTTGGGCTGTAACTCCATAAGGAAGTTCACTATCTATTACCCTCTTTATATCTATATCTTTTACAATACTGTGATAAAAATCACATAAGAATTCATCATTATTTCTAAAAGCTATATAATAAGCTTTGCCTTCTCCAAAATTGTTTACTGTAAGTGCTGGTCTTCCTGCATAAAAATCTTCTTCATATGTTGCAAGAACCTTTGCAGTCTCAGCATGGATTAGGTCACAGAATATTCTAGCTTCATATTGATTTTGCATTGAAAGAGAACTTCCACCTGCAAATTTCACATAATTTACATCCTCATCATAAAGTGCATCAAGCTCTTCTGACCATATTCCAGTAACTTTTCTAAGCGGTCCTGGGAAACCTTCAAGGAAGCATAAGTCATTTTCATTTACAATACCACTCCAGTAAGTTGTAACAAAGGTTCCTCCATTTTTAACAAACTCCTCTATTCTCTCTCCTACTCCTTCTCTTACCATATATAACATTGGTGCTACAAGAAGCTTATATTTTGAAAAATCCACATCCATATTTACTACATCTACTGGAACACCCATATCCCAAAATGCCTTATAATGTTTTTGGCAAGTTTCAAAGTAATCTTTTTTCTCTACCCTAGGCCCCTGTGCATCGTCTATAGCCCAGAAGTTTTCCCAATCATATATAACAGCAACTTCAGGCTCTACAGAGGTTCCAATTACAGGTGAAAGTTTAGATAGTATTTCTCCTACCTCTGTAACATCTCTAAATACTCTTGTATTTTCATGTCCACAATGATCTACTACTGCACCATGAAATTTTTCTGAAGAACCTCTACTCTTTCTCCACTGGAAGTACTGTACAGTATCAGATCCATGAGCTATAGCTTGAATTGAAGATAATACATGCATTCCTGGGCGTCTTAATTTAGCTACGGATTGCCAGTTTGTAGCACTGGGTGAACTTTCCATTAAAATAAATGGTCTTCCACCTTTTAAAGATCTATTTAAATCATGTATAAATGCTCTTCTACTAGCTTCAAGTGGTTCTGGTCTCTCTCCATGCCAATAAGGATAGTTATCCCAAGACACTACGTCAACATGTGGGGCAAACTTCCAATAATCTATACCTTCATTTAAGTTTACATATTCATCAAAATTTGTAGTCACAGGAATGTCTGGTGTTACCTCTCTTAAAGGTTGAATTTCATTTTTATAAAAATCTATAACTTGGTGTGATGTGAACCTCTTCCAGTCAAGATTTTGCCCATGTAAATAACATTCTCCATGTGGTGCTGGAGACTCAATTTGCGACCAATCAGTATATGTATGGCTCCAGAATTTTGTCCACCATTGTTCATTTAATTTATTTATATCCCCCTTATATTTTTCCTTTAGCCAATTTCTAAAAGCTTCTTGGCAATATTCACAATGACAATCTCCGCCAAACTCTTTAGATACGCCATATTCATTAGATACATGCCACATAATTAAAGCAGGATTATCCTTATATCTTTCTGCAAGTTTCCTATTCATTATCCTTGTTTTTTCACGATAAACTGGGGAACTGTAACAATGATTATGTCTTCCACCTTGAAGATTTCTTATCCTTGTATCTTGAACTCTTAATACTTCTGGATATTTAGCTGACATCCAAGCTGGTCTAGCTCCACTTGGAGTTGCTAAGATTACATGTATATTATTTTTATGCATTCTATCCATAATCTCATCTAGCCACTCAAATTCAAACCTACCCTCTTCTGGTTCTAAGGCTGTCCAAGAAAATATTCCAACAGCCACAACATTACAGTGGGCAAGTTTCATAAGCCTTACATCTTCATCCCAAATCCCTGGAACCTCTATCCATTGTTCTGGATTATAATCAGCACCATGTAAGATACGGTTAACTTTTTTACTTATTGGTCCATAATTTTTCATGTGTATCCCTCCATAAACCATATATTAATATACTCTATCTTAAATATAAATATAAACAAAGTTCTAAGCTTTAAAATGAGTTTTATTCCCACTAAAGCTTAGAAATCCTTATCAAAGGATTTACTCACCCAATCTTCCACTTTCATGAGGATTGGAATATTAAAATCTATAAAATTTTATTATAGAAAACCTTTTCTTATAAAATATAAATTAAAAATTTAAATTTACTCATTATATATTATATCAGATACTTTTCTTACTTGTAAGCTTTTTTATATAATAGTTATAATAATACAAAAACGTCTAAGTTAAACCCGCGAATGAGACTAAATAAGTAGAGTTCTAAGCTTTAAATTTTTACTTACACTAAAACTTAGAACCCTTTATTTAAATACTTAACCACTGTTTTCTTTTACTTTAAATAAGATAAAAATATTAGATTATAGTCATTAAGTCTTAAATATTATTATATCTTTAAAGATTAATTAATTCCAAATAGTTGCTTAGACTTTGAAAATGTGCTGCAGGATTATCTTTAATCATATTTCCAAGGCTATTAAAAAAAGCCTCTACATGTTTTATATATTTTTCATCTTTAGTAGCTTTATATAATTGCAACATGTTATTAGTAGCTATGGCATTTCCACACGGAGTAGCACCATCATAAGTTTCTATTGGTCTTAAAATGAGCTTTTCTCCATCTCTACCATAAAAATAATAAGCATTAACTTCAGAGGCCCCAAAAAGCTCCTCCATATGCTCTGTATATTTAATAGCCTTATTTAAAAACTCCTCTTCTCCTGTACTTTTATAAATTTCTATTAAAGCAGCTATAAAATATGCATAATCATCTAAATACCCTAGAAGTGCATTTACATTCTTATCTCCCTTAAAGCTTGCTAAAATTCGTCCATCTTCACGAACTAAATTCTCTTCAATAAATCTTAAAGTTTCCTTTGCATAGTTTATATACTCTTCCCTATTTAATATTCTCCCTCCATAAGCTAAGGCAGAAACTACCATAGAATTCCATGATGTAAGAACTTTTTTATCTTTAAATAATTTAAATCTATTTTTCCTATAACTTAATAATTTTTCTCTACACTGTTTTAAATCATCCTTATAAATATTAAGAAGTTGCAATTCCTTTTGTATTAAGTTAGGTATGTTTTTCTCTGCAAAGTTTCCCTCTTCTGTAATATCGTATAAACTACAGTATGTTTCACCTAGATCTTTTCCTAAAACCTCTAATACTTCTTCCTTAGTAAAGGTATAGTACTTGCCCTCTTCCCCTTCAGAGTCTGCATCCTCTGCAGAATAAAATCCACCCTTAGAATTCCTCATATCCCTTACTAAATAGTCTATTATTTCCTCTCCAACCTTTTTATATAGTTCTTTTCCCGTAAGTTCAAAGGCTTCAAAATAAACATAGGCTAATAGACCATTGTCATAAAGCATTTTTTCAAAGTGAGGAGCAAGCCATTTTTTATCTGTGGAATATCTAGAAAACCCAAAGCCAATATGATCGTAAATTCCTCCCTTATACATATTTTCTAAGGTATTTTCAACCATATATAAGGCATCTTCCTCACCTTTTACCCTAAAATACTTAAGTAAAAATCTTAAATTTTGAGGTAGAGGAAACTTAGGTGCCCTTGCAAAACCACCGTAATTTTTATCATGAGCCCTTTTAAGATAACCATATGCCTTTTCTATAGTTTCCTCATTTACCCCTGCTCCTTTTTGAATTTCTTCAGAATTTAAAAGAGCCTTAACTATATCCTTACTAGACCTTTCTACTAAGCTTCGTTCTTCGTTCCAAGAGTGAATAATAGAATATAAAATCTCCTCAAAGGTAGGCATATTGTACCTCTTTTCTTTTTGAAAATAAGTACCTGCATAAAAAGGTTCTTTTTTAGGAGTTAAAAATAAGTTAAGTGGCCATCCACCACTGCCTGTAAGTGCCTGACAAGCTGTCATATATACATGATCTACGTCTGGCCTCTCTTCTCTATCTACTTTTATACTAACAAAATACTTATTTAAAATATTAGCAATATTTTCATCTTCAAAGGATTCTTCTTCCATAACGTGGCACCAATGGCAAGCACTATAGCCAATGCTTAGGAATATTGGCTTATCTTCATTTATTGCTTTTTCAAAGGCCTCTTCTCCCCAAGGATACCAATTTACAGGATTATAAGCATGTTGCAATAAGTAGGGACTACTTTCATTTATTAATTTATTAGGTTTTCTTTCCTTAAACTCTAACATATTAAGCCTCCATATATATTGTGTTTTCTATAGTTTATCACTATTTAATGCTTACTATCCATAGACTATAATATAAATATATTTCTAAGCTTTATCCATGGAAGTAACTGCTCTTTTGTAACACTTTAAAGAAAATCATTGGATCCAAATCTTCGATTTGGTGAATCTGCCATAGGAATATTAGAGAGGCTAGTCATTGAATAAAACTATAAATAGGTATATAAATTCAGGTAGAAGTTTTACCTCTACCTGAAACTTAAAATACCTTATACATAAACTTAATTATTCTATAATAAATAAGTATGAAAGAAATGCCCTTCAATTATATACTAAGTTTTACACCTTAAATTTTTGAACCATTTCATTAAGAGTCTGTGCAAGTTCTGCCTGATTTTGAGCTGTATGTGCTATTTGTTCCATAGCTTGAGCAGATTCATTAACACTTTCCTGGATACCATTTGAACTTTCTGATGACCTTTGTGCCATCTCTGCCATAGTTTGAACCGCTTCGCTAACTTGATTTATTGTAGCTGAAATTTCTTCAGTCATGGAAGCTATCTCTTCAGACATATTATTCACAAAATTTCCGTCATTTTGATATTGTTCTCCTATACCTATAAAGGTTTGAAATTGTGGTGAAATTTTATCATTCATAAATTTTAATAATTCATTACTATTTCTAGATAAATTTTCAAAAGCATCTTGAACCTTCTCTATAGTAGACTTAACACTTCCCACAGCAACTGAAGATTGCTCTGCTAATTTTCTTACTTCTTCTGCAACTACAGCAAAACCTCTTCCCTGTTCCCCTGCTCTTGCAGCCTCTATAGCAGCATTAAGGGCTAATAAATTTGTTTGTTCTGATATACTTGCAATGGTATCTGCCATAACCTTAATATCCCCAACAACCTTGCCCTTCTCAATATCTTTTAGAATTTCTTTTTCCATTTCCCCATAAAGTTCATTTGTCTTTTCAGCAGCAATTTTACTATCTTTTTCTATCTTAGAAGCTCTATTTCTTATTTCAATTGCATTACTACTTCCATCAAGAGCTTTATTTGATAATACAGATATACTTGAATCTACTTCCTGTACTGATGCAGAGACCTCTTCAGCTGTGGCACTATTTTCTTGCACTCCAGCATTAATCTCTTTCGTTGATTCATTTATACTTTCAAATTTTGAAGTCATCTCCTCAACAGTTGCTGATAATTCCTCACTTGACGCACTTATATCTTGTGCACTATACATAACATTTTTTATTAAAATTCCAACGTTTTCTTGTGCTCTATTTAATGCTTCTCCAGTTTTTCCAAATTCATCATTGCTTCCTATTGTAATTGAAGTTGAAAAATCATAATTTGATAGTCTTTCAGCCAAAGCTCTTATATTATTTAAAGGTTTTATTATAGCTCTTATTATTAAAATTGCACATATGACTAATAATATAATTGCTCCAATTATAATACCAGTACTTAATCTAATTGCATTATCGAATGCAATTTCATTATAATCTATTGCATCTTTAGCCCACTTTTTATTTTGTTCTACTAACTTATTTAATATGGACTCCATATCATTTCTCTTTTTATCAACTTCTTCAAAAGCATCTTTTGCTTTATCAACTTTTCCACTTAAAACTAACTCATAATAGTTTTCTCTGATTTTTCTATATTCACCTAAAGTTATCTCAAATTGTTCTATAAGTTTTTTATCTTGTTCTTTGGTAATTGCTGATTTATATTGGTTAATGTCCTTATCATTTTCTCCTGCAAGTTTTTTTATTTCCTCATATGTTTTTTTTCTTTCGCTTTCATCCTTAATATCTTGCATTAAATATGTATGGTGATAAATATCTGATAAGTTCTTGTTTATGCTATTAATAGCAATAATTCCACATATATTATCATAGTACAAACCATCTCCTGATTTGTTGATTTTATCCATATTAATTATACCTATTGCACTAGTAACACCCATTAAAATAGCAATTATAACAAAACTTGCTATTAATTTAACAGATATTTTAAGATTTTTAAAAAAACTCATTTTTTATCCTCCTTGTATAATGTAGTCATAACATTCAATAGAAAACTATCTATTATTCTAATGAACATTAAGACAAATCTTTTTATTATTGTTCTAATTATTTCTGCCCGATAGGGCGTTTATTTCATACCTAAATTAAGTTTTCTATTAAATCTAAATTGAAACCTATACAGTTAAATATTTTGATATAATATCTCCTGAATAGAAGATAGATGGTTTCCTCCTGGGAAGTGACTCTATCGAGTCATTAATACCCGTAAAAAAGCGTATCATTCCATCAGTGAGAACTCTATGTTTAGCTGGTTGGGTTTCCAATTTGGAACTACCCGTGTCACAGACAAGGTTATAGAATTACTGATAGAAATGGAATATCTATTCTATCTCAAAATAAAGGAGATAATAAATATGAGTAAATTTTTTTATAGACCAACAGTTGGAATTGATATATCAGCAGACTTTTCGGTAGTTGCTATACTAGCACCTGACGGTGAAGTTTATAGAAAGTCTTTTAAGATTATGCATAATAGAAATGGTTTTGATTACCTAGTAGATCAAATAAAAAAAGCGGAAGAAGAGTTTAACATGAAAACGGCAATTTTCATGGAATCTACTGGTGTATACCATCTTACTCTTTTCCACTTTCTTAAAGATACATTTGAAGTATGTATCCTTAATCCACTCATTACTAATTGTAACAAGAATGGTGACATAAGAAAAGTGAAAAATGATAAAAAAGATGCATTAACCATTGCTACTATAGGTAAATTTCAAAATGTTAAATATTCTTCTAATTTTGATGTTGAAATTTACACTTTAAAGTCTCTTTGTAGAGATTACTATAAATTTACTGATAGCAAATCTACGTTTAAAAAGAAGCTTTCTACTGATTTAAGAGTTATTTTTCCTAGTTATAGCTCTGTCTTTTCAGACATTACTGGTAAAACATCAATAGCTATATTAAAAAAATATTCTAGTCCTGAAGCAGTTTTAAGTGCTGATAGAGATGAACTTATTAACCTCATTTCAACAACTTCTAGAAAAGGACTAGCACATAGTGAAAAAACTTATAAAAAGCTATATGATGCTGCTGAAGAAGCTGCTTACATTGGTCTTAAATCACCAAGTCTATTTGTAAAAATAATTAATACTATCGCAGTAATAGAAGCACTAGAAATCCAAATTGGAAATCTATTAACTGAAATTCATCTATTAATGCGTAGCAATAGGATCTCTGATGAATTTAAGAAAAATGTGCGATTACTTTACTCAATACCAGGTGTTGGAGAACTAACTGCCATCACAATAATGAGTGAAATCGGCAATATAAAAGGCTTTGTTAAACCTAAGCACTTAGTTGCTTATTTTGGCTTAGATTCTTCTGTTAGCCAATCTGGTAAGTTTAACAGTGACAGAAATGCCATGTCTAAACGAGGTACCAGAATAGGCCGTAGGGCCTTATACGCTGTCGCGTTAGCATCCATACGTAAGAACAGAAATGGTGAACCTATAAATAGAGTTCTCCTAAATTTCTATAATGAGAATATGAAAGATAAAAAGAAAAAAGTAGGCTTAGTTGCAATAATGCATAAGTTAATTAACTACATATTCTCTATTCTTAAAAATCAAAAAGAGTATGAACTACGTGACCCCAAAATACATTCAAAAATGTACCTAAACAACAACTCAAAACAAGCAGCCTAACGGCTAAAATAATTAGGAATTATTTTCCATTGTTCGTGTTTTTCAATGGATTTTTTGTGATGCCTATTTTTATAAATAAAAATTTTCATAAAAACTTATTGACTTTTACTAGCTGGTCTTTAAGGTTCATTTGTATGTTTAGTGATTACAAATTAATATTATATACTATTTTAAATAATAAATTTAAAATAATTAAATATATTATTATCTTTATAATATATAACTTTTTAAAATATACATCAAGTTATTTTTCAAACATGAATTATTACAATATACTAGAAAGCATATTGTAATAATTTCTTTTTTGAGTTACTATTAAAAGGTATATACTTAGGTTCTCGAAAGATTTAGAATTGAGGTGATAAAATGAAAACTTTTAAGGTATTAAACGAATTCTTCAAAGAAAACAAAATTAAATATATTCTAGGTATTATTATACTAATAATTGCAGACTTACTTCAACTTGTAATGCCTAGATTATTGGGTAAGATTACTGACTCTTTAGTATCTAATAGTATTTCCATGAAAGAAATTTATTACTATATATTTCTTATAGTAGGTATTGCTGTGCTTATAGGAGTCTGTAGGCTTGGGTGGAGAGTTTATATAATGGGAAGTGCAAGAAATATGGAGTTTTGGCTTAGAAACAAATTTTTCTCCCACCTTGAAACTCTCTCAACAAATTTTTATAACAATAATAAAACTGGAGACTTAATGGCTCATGCAACTAACGATATTCAAGCTGTTAGAATGGCCTTTGGTCCTGGAATAGTAATGGCTACAGATGCTCTTTTTTTTACCCTATTTACAATTATAACAATGATAATAAACATTGATGTAAAACTTACCTTAATAGCTCTAATCCCTCTTCCTGTAATAGCATTACTTATAATCTTCTTTGGAAAAGAAGTTGAAAAGAGATTTAAAATAGTTCAAGATTCCTTTGCAAAACTTACAGATAAGGTACAGGAAAACACCTCTGGAATTAGAGTTGTAAAATCTTTTGTTCAAGAAGAAAATGAAATTAAAAAATTTGAAGACAGTAATAAAGATTATGTAGAAAAAAACATGAAATTAATTAAAATGTATGGTTTTATGTACCCTATGGTAACCTTTATTTCGGCTTTAAGTTTTATTATATCTCTATTTTATGGAGGATATTTAGTAATTGATAACAAAATCTCTCTTGGACAATTAGTATCCTTTATTACTTACCTAGGACTTTTAACTTGGCCTATGATGGCTATAGGTGGAGTTGTTAACATGTTCCAAAGAGGAACTGCATCTATGGAAAGGTTAAATGAAATCTTTTATACTATGGCAGATGTATGTGATAATAAAGATACCTTACCTTTAGAAAAAATTCAGGGTAAAATCCAATTTAATAACTTAACTTTTACCTATCCTGAAAGTAAAAAACCTGCACTAAAAAATATAAATCTAAGTTTAGAGAATGGTAAAACACTTGCCATTATAGGCAGAACTGGAAGTGGTAAGAGCACCCTTGCCAATCTAATTTTAAGAACTTATAATACACCTGAAAATTCCCTACTAATTGATGGAGTAGATATAAATAAAGTTCCTATAAAACTTTTAAGAGAAAATATAGGATATGTTCCTCAGGATAATTTTTTGTTTTCTAAATCCATAAAAGATAATATAGCTTTTTATAAGGAAAATGAAGAAATTAAAAATATTGAAGATGCTGCAAAAGTATCTCAAGTATATGATGAGATTATGTCCTTTCCTCTAAATTTTGAAACAAAATTAGGAGAAAGAGGGGTTAATTTATCTGGTGGACAAAAGCAAAGAATTTCAATTTCCAGGGCAATTATTAAGAAACCTAAAATTTTAATCTTAGATGATTGTCTTTCTGCCGTAGACTCTAAAACAGAAAAAAATATACTAAAGTTCTTAAAACAAGAAACAGAATCCAGAACCTCTGTTATAATCTCACATAGGATCTCCACTATAAAAGATGCAGATGAAATCATAGTTCTAGAGGATGGAGAGATTATAGAAAGAGGAACTCACGAAGAACTAATAAAAAATAAGAGATTTTATAGTGAATTGCATAGAAAACAAGAACTTTCAGATAAACTAGAAAAAGAAGCCTAGAGGAGGGATAACATGAGTGAAGATGTATTTAAAGAAGAAGAAGTTGATTCTAAAAAAGTGGATTTTAAACTTTTAAAAAGACTTTTAAAGTATACAAAACCTCATTTGCCTCTTTTAATTCTATGTATCATATTAATTTTCTTATCTAGCATAGCGGATATTGGAAGGCCCTATCTAATGAAAGTTGCCATAGACGACTATGTAGAAGGATATAAAGCTCCAATGTATATAAGTAAAGAGGAACCCAATGGTACTTATATAAAATATAAAGAAAATTATTATATAAGAGCAAAAGATTTTAAAGGTGAAAAAGATAATTATAAAAAAGCTCAAATAGTTAAACATAAGGATAAATATATTTTAATAGATGGACATATAAACAAGGATGAAAAGATAAGCATAGAAGAAAAGCAAGGTTCTTATTCCATTAAAAGTAAAAACGGAACTTTTAGGGGAAATGCTCTCTCAAATGAGGATTATAGGATATTTAGAGCTTATGATAAAAAAGGGATTAAAAATGTAGCCTTAATATTTTTATTGATTTTAAGCATAGGATTTTTAGCAGTATATTTCCAAATTTATATATTAAACTATGTAGGTCAAAAGATAATTTTTACAATGAGGATGGAACTGTTTTCTCATGTTCAAAGGCTTTCTCTAAGCTTTTTTGACAAAACTTCTGCTGGGAAAATTGTAACTAGATTAACCAATGACATGGAGAACATAAACGAAATGTTTACAAATGTCATAGTAACTTTTTTAAAGGATATTTCTTTACTTTTATTTACTATGATAACCATGTTCTTTTTAAATTTTAAAATAGCTCTAGTATGTTTTTCCACCCTTCCTCTAATAATTCTAGCATCTTATTTATTTAGAAGGAAGTCAAGAGATGCTCATAGATTGGTAAAAAGTAAATTATCTAAAATAAACTCAACCTTAAATGAAAATATTATGGGTATGAAAATAATTCAAATATTCGCAAAAGAAAAAACTATGTTTGAAGAGTTTGATGAAATAAATAAGGATCACAAAAAAGCAAGTATGCAAGAATTATGGGTTTTTGCAATTTTTAGACCTATTATAGATATTATATACAACCTCACTGTTGCCTTACTTATTTGGACAGGCGCAAGAGGGGTATTAAATGGTGTAATAGAATTCGGGGTTTTATTTGCTTTTGTAAACTATATAGAGCAATTCTTTAACCCTATTTTTGATTTAAGCGAAAAATTTAATACCCTGCAATCAGCCATGGCATCAGCTGAAAGAGTTTTTTCTCTTTTAGATACTAAACCAGATATTATAAATAGTGAAAATCCTGTTCATTTAAAAGACTTAGAGGGATGTATAGAGTTTAAAAATGTGTGGTTTAAATATGATGAAGATTGGATATTAAAGGATGTAAGTTTTAAAATAGAAAAAGGGGAAATGGCTGCCTTTGTAGGAGCTACAGGATCAGGTAAAACCACTATTATTAGCCTTTTAACTAGATTATATGATATTCAAAAGGGCGAAATTTTAATTGATGGTATAAATATTAAAGACTTAGATGTAAAGGATTTAAGGGCTAATATTGGTAGTGTGCTTCAGGATGTATTTTTATTTACAGGTACCATAGATGAAAATATAAGATTAAATGAAAAACATATACCTATGGAAAAGGTAAAAGAGGTTTCTAAGTTTGTAAACGCAGATAAGTTTATAGATACCCTAAACAATGGATATAACAGTGAGGTAAAAGAAAGAGGAGCTACATTCTCTGCAGGACAGCGTCAGCTTCTCTCCTTTGCTAGAGCCTTAGTTTTTAATCCCTCTATACTTATATTAGATGAAGCAACTTCTAATATTGATACTGAAACTGAAAGCCTAATTCAAGATGCCATAAGTAAAGTTATACAAGATAGAACTACCATAGTAGTAGCTCATAGACTTTCTACTATTCAAAATGCTGACAAAATAATAGTATTGCATAAAGGTGTTGTAAAAGAAATAGGAAGCCATAAAGAACTCCTACAAAAGAAAGGCATGTACCACACATTGTACAATCTACAATATTCAAAAAGTTAAATCCTATAAAGCAAAATAAAAATAATAATAAATTATTATCTTAATATATACTTTTTAAGTAGAAGAGTTTTTCTAATAACTTTTAGCTTAAATTAGAAAAACTCTTTTAACTAATTAATTTAGTGAACCTCATGCTTTTCATTATATTTTTTAAGAACCTGTTTAAACTCACTTCCATTTCCTATAGATGAATATTTAGGAACTCCATGATCTTCATCTACCCTGTATGCAAATGCATCATCAGAACCTATCTCTGACACTATAATATACTTTAAGTTATCTATAACTATAGTATCCACTAGCTCTAACTTCACTGTTTTACCCTTAGCATTTTCAACTGTCATGAATGCTGTACTCATAATATTGTCCTCCCTTTTTAATATTTTATAAATTTATTTTGTGCAAAGATACTTTTTTTATTAGTAAAAAATCTAGGTATAAAAATTTTCCTTAAGAAAATAATAAAGATATGACATTAAATATGATTTGAATATTATATATAGTAGTCATGGATATATCTTAATTAAAAATATTAGTGAAAATTATACCAAAACCCTTTACAAATAATAATTACTATTATATAATAGTATTAAGCAATAGATATTGAATTTTATTAATTCTAATTATTGTTTACCAAATAATAATTTTATGGTATAATTAAACAAAACTCATAGGAGGTTTTAATTATGGAAAAAGTTAAAGTTTATACTTCAGACACATGTCCACATTGTGTTACTGCAAAAGAATATTTAAAACAAAACAAAGTTGAATTTGAAGAGAAGAATATTAAAGAAGCTCAAAATAGAAAAGATTTAATGGCTATGGGCATTATGAGTGTGCCATTAATTGTAATTGGTGATGAAAAGATTTTAGGTTTCGATAAACAAAAAATTGACTCCTTATTAGGACTATAATAAATAACTACCTATATAATTTTCCCAGATTTATATAGTTTATCCCCGAATCAAAAAGACTATTAAAGATTACTTTAATAGTCTTTTCCCTTTATCCCCCAAGAGTAACGTCTTGAGTTTGATACCAGTCCATAGCATCATATACATGGGAAGGTTTAAAATCTGGCCAAAAATCATTTATTATGTAAAAATCAGAATAAACTGATTGCACTGGTAAAAATCCACTAAGCCTTCTTCTTCCTCCCCATCGTATTATAAGATCTATTCTTGAAATATCTTTAGATCTTATGTTTTTATATATATCCTCTCTATTGGTAAATCCTCCTTTACTAAGAGAATATAGATCCCAATTCCATCCATAGTTTACTAAAAAATTAACCTTTATCTTTTCCTTATACTCTCCATCCCTTTTAGTATAACACTCTAGTTCTTTTGGAAACATAGGGGAATCCGTGTTTCCTATAACAAGCAAAGAAGCACCTTCACCTTTTATTAACTCTACAGCATCAATACATGCTTTAGTAAAAGACTCTCTTTGCTCTCTAGGTCTTTTGGTATTATCTGTAGTAAATCCATAGTAGGTAACTTCTTCAACCCCTAGTTTCCTTAAAATTCTTAAGGCTTCTAATCCTGGATATAAGCCACTTTCATATCCTCTATCCTTAGTCATTCCATGATTTACAGCCCATCTCCTATTCCCATCAGGAATAATCCCTACATGTCTAGGTACTCTCATATTACTCACTCCTCTAGATGTATTATCTATATTATTCCTTAATTTCTAATTATAATACCTAGAAAAGTGTATTTTTATCTGATTACTATCCACCCTAATACTCCCATTCCACCCTGTGAAAGCGATTCCTATGAAATCGATGGTTTGTACTCTCTGCTTTTCTTCAAAGTGGGAGAAAAAAGTGGCTGCATCATATTTTAAATTAAGTAATACAAAAATTATAATTCCTATAATGTTAAACTTTTATACCTATATATAAACCTTATATTGTAATCTTAAAATGTGAAAATCTTTAAGATACAACCTGTTATAAATATTCTTCTTTATGTTGTTCTATAACTTCATAAGCACTCAATAACCTTTCAGTAAAATCTTCTATAAGAGTATTTAAATCTTCTTCCATATTTTCTTTATAGTTTAATTTAAAAGTAAAAGTTGGATTATAGGTATCTTCAACCTCTTCTACCCCTAGGCAGTTTTCTTCTAAATCTTCAATTTCTATATAATCATAAATTGCATTAAATTGCCAATCTTCCACATCTTTATTTGTAGTTAAAGTTAAATACACCTTAAGCCCATCTTCATCTATGGCATATAGTGATTCAACAAATTCACTTTTTTCTATATTATAGCTTTCCATCTCCCTTAAAAATTTTTTATCCTTATCTTTTTCAATTAGTACAATTATATTTTCTTCCATGAGAACATCCTCTTTTCCTTATATTATTAATTAAAGTCATTTTATCATACTCTTCTTTAAAAGTGAATTAATGATTCACATATTTGAAATCTACTTAGAAACATTTCTTTTACTTATTAGAGCATAAGCTAAAGTTGTAACTGGAATTGCAAAAATAAAGCCTAAGACCCCTGTTATAATTCTCAAAACCTCTAATACCATAGTTTCACCATTTATACCTCTAGTTAAGGACATATTATTTGAAACCATAAGTATAACTACAGTTTGCAAAGTTGCTCCTAAATAAGCAAGTATTAAAGTGCTTGACATGGCACCAATAGTTTCTTTCCCTTCCCTAAATCCAACCTTTAAAAGCTCTAAAAACTTCATATTCATAGTTTGAAATTCAGCTTCTTTCATAGCTTTTGTAATATTTAAGCTTGTATGCATTATAGCACCTAAGGATCCTATTATTATGCCACCAAATAATATTCCTATGAAATTTATTTGAGTGTCACCATATACAATAGACTCCATGTTTCCACTAGTGATTCCCGTTATCCTTAAAAGATATTGAAAAACGAAAAGCAAAATTCCACCAAAAATCATACCTCCTACTGAGCCAATTAAAGTTGACAGTGATTCTTTATTTATTCCCCATAATATTAAAGATAATATTGAAATTATAATAAAACTGCTTATAAATATAACAAATAAATGATTGTATCCCTTTAATAAATAATATGGAACAACTTTAAGTATTATTGGAAGAATAATAGCTATAGATATGAAGGTTTTTACACCTTTTAAACCTCCAAAAATAATTAAGATCATAAGAAATAGTGCTACTAGAACTATTAGATATACACTTCGATCAAAATCATGTATATATACATTTTCTATACTTCCACTCATATTTTTATTTACAGATAAGAGAACTTTATCTCCTTTTTTAATAACATAGCTATATGGATTTGTATAGTCATAGTTATTTTGTATATCTAAAATTTTTCCTTTTAACTCACCATTGGTTACTTCTACAGCTATACTTTGCACCCCCTTATTTTTTTCGTAGGTATTCTCAAGATAAGTGTATTCCTCCCTTTTAACTCCCATAACCTTTGCTTTGTAAATTCCCGTTACCTCTGGATCACTTCTAAAAGTTTTATCTAGATTTACTCTTATTACAGGATTAAAATATAGGATACCTATTATTAAACTTAAACAACATAATATTTTAAATGCTCTCTTTCTACTCATTTCTTTTTCCTTAAGCATTTTTTCTTTTCTAGTTAGGTTTGTTGTATTAAACATTTTTTTAGAAAGCAACACTTCTTTCACCACCTGCTTTACTTTTTAATATATTAAATATATATTACATTATATACCATTTACAAATATTTTCCAATACCTGGAGGATGATTTTTTATATTTAATATAAAATCCCTATAATAATTTAAAAATTATTATAGGGATTTTAAAACTTTCTACTATGCATTTAAAAACCAAATATAAAAATTTAAAACTGCTGCAAAAATACACCATAAAATATAAGGTATCAATAAATAAGCTGCCTTTTTATCCTTTTTGTAAAATTCTATTATGGTAAATAGGATAAATATAATTAGTAATATTAATTCTAGAAAGGCTATAAAAATTAATCTTTTTCTAAAAAATATTATAGGCCATAGGAAATTTAAAAATAATTGAATAAAAAAAAGCACTAGAGCTTTATTTACATTTTTTCCTTCACTTTTAAGCTTAAGTATTTTATATAAAGCAACTCCCATAAGAAAGTAAAGTATAGTCCAAACTATGGGAAAAACAAAGGAAGGTGGTGAAAAAATAGGTTTCTTAAGCTCTTTATAGAATTGCATAGAATTTTTAGTTAGGATGCCACTTATAAAACCTGTTCCCATGGTTATTATTATTGATAATAGAAAGTAAAAGAGATTAAATTTTTGATTTTTCTTTTCCATAATGCCGTTGTTATCCTCCTGTTTTTTTCTTTATATTATATGTTATACTTGTTTTTTCTCAATTATTCATAAAAAAATGGACAGCCTTATTTTATAGGCCGTCCAAACTATAATTTAGCAGCAACAGGAGGAAAATCCAATTCTAGATCTACAACAACAAAAAATCAATAATATTATAATTAGGAAAAAACAGCAGCAAAACATCCAATCTCTCCCCTTTCATTTTTTCAATTTTTTATCCTTTGTAAGTATCTTGTACATTACTATTATATTAATAAAGCAGGAAAAGTGTTATTAACTTTATATATAAAAATTTATTCACATAGATTATTTTTTTTCATAGGATATATTATAGACAGCTATCTATTGCCTTAAGCTTTTTTGCTTATAGGAGGTAACAGTATGAAAAATTATAAAAAGGTTAATTTGTATAGGAATATTATATCTGGTATAGATAAAATGATACCAACAGAAAGTGGAAAGTTAGTTAAAGAAATAAATTTTGACAATGCAGCTACAACTCCTCCTCTAAAAACAGTTTTAAAAGAGGTACAAAAATTTGCACCATATTACTCTTCCTATCATAGAGGAACTGGATATAAATCACAGCTTTCCTCTGCATTATATGAATACTCTAAAAATATAGTTCTAGATTTTGTAGGTGGAGATAAAAGTAAAGATGTGGTAGTCTATGTAAAGAATACTACAGAAGCTATAAATAAGTTAGCTAATAGGTTAAAATTTAGAAATGAAAATTCTATTGTTTTAAGCACAACCATGGAACATCATTCTAATGATCTTCCTTGGAGAGAAGGTTATGAAATTCAGTATGTTGATATAGATGATAATAATAGATTAGATATTAATGATTTAGAAAATAAACTAATAAAATACAGAGGAAGAGTTAAACTAGTTGCTGTTACCGGAGCCTCCAATGTTACAGGGTATGTAAATCCTATTTATGAAATAGCTAAATTATCTCATAAATACGGTGCTAAAATTTTAGTAGATGGGGCTCAGCTTACACCTCATTGTAAAATTCATATGAATCCCCATGATGACCCTGCCCATATAGATTTTTTGGTTTTCTCTTCACACAAAATGTATTGTCCATTTGGTACTGGAGTGCTTATTGGAAGCTATGAAGATTTTTTATATGGGGAACCTGATCATAAGGGTGGAGGTACTGTGGATATTGTAACACATAAAAAAGTTACATGGGCAGAACCACCACATAAAGATGAGGCTGGCTCTCCTAATATCATAGGCGCTGTTTCTCTTAGTGTTGCTATAAAAACCTTAGAATATTTAAACCTAGATACTATAGATATTAAAGAGAAAAAGTTAAAAGAATACTTGCTAAATGAATTAAAAGACTTAGACTATATAACTATATACTCTGACTTTAATATAGAGGACTCTCTTGGTATAGTTCCCTTTAATTTGGAAGGAATACACCATGAAACCTTAGCAAAGATTCTTTCCTATGAGTTTGGAATTGCAACTAGAAGTGGGTGCTTTTGTGCTCAACCTTACGTACAAAGAATACTTCAAATTTCAGAAGAAGAAGCTGAAAAATATAGAAAAGTAAAAATAAATAGGCCCGGTATGGTAAGAGTAAGCTTTGGTCTTTATAATACAGAAGAAGAGGTATATAAATTTGTACAGGCATTAAAAATAATTATGAAAAACCAAAAATATCTTTTGGATAAATATAAAGATTATAATTTTTCTTATTTTTAAATATAAAACTAACCTCATCTTATAACGGAGGTTAGTTTATTTAATCTCTTAGATAAGTTGACTATATATGTATATAATAGTATAATATTCGCGAATGGTTAAAACGAAAGGAGCTTTTAAATGAAAGAGGATAAAGAACAGCACTGTGAGAATATTTCTATAATTGAAGAGCTTTTAAGAAGAGTTTGTTTTGATATTAAAAAAAAAGGAAGAGAGATTCTCTCTGATTTCAATATAACTCCACCACAATTTGATGCCCTTCAGTGGATTTTATGTAAGGAAGAATTGACCATAGGTGAATTAAGTTCTATTCTTTATTTAGCTCCTAGTACAATTACTGATTTAATTGATAGAATGGAAAAAAGTGAGTTAGTTTATCGTATTAGAGATGACAAAGATAGACGTGTTGTTAAAGTTAGAGGATCTAAAAAGGGTTATGAACTCTTAGATAAGGTTTTACAAGAACGTTGTACATATTTAGACGATGCCCTAAAATTAATGAGTGATGAAGATAAGAAAAAATTTATAGCAAATCTTGAACTATTAAAAAACTATTCTAAATAATAGATAAACATAAAAAGATTTATAAGCTTTAAGGGGAATCCCTACTCCCACTAAAGCTTATAAATCCTTATTTAAAACCGCAACCCCATTAATACTAATCTTTTAAAGGTGAGAGTAATGTTAAAGTGGTAACCATAAAAACAATAATTACATTAAAAATGAGGACAAAAATTAAATATGTGGCTCATTTTTAATTTAACTAAAGCTCACTATTTTTAATCCTCTCTCTTAATTTTTTCAAGGCCCTATTTTTTCTTTTTACCACAGCACTATAGGTTAAGTTATATTTTTCTGCATAATCTCCTATAGCGCATTCATTTATGAACACTTCTTCAATTACATGACCATAGTCCTTTGGAAGTTCTTTTATAAGTTTATATACAATTTCTTTCTCCTCTTTTTCTAAATAGTCATCTTCAATATTAATGTCACAGGGAATAAAATCCATAACTGAAACCTCTTCATCAACACTTTTATCTATACTATATTCATAATTCCATTTTGCTCTTTTCCTAATTTCATTGTTAAAACCATTATCTATGGCCCTAACCACATAGGTTGTAAAACTGTTGGATCCTATTTTATATTTTTCTATGCAATTTATAACATACATATATCCTATCTGAATTAAATCATCCATCTCATAACCTTTTAAATATACTCCTGTAGCCCTCTTTATTATGTAGGGTTTGAAGCTATTTAAAAGATTTTCCATGGCCTCTCCGTCTCCTTCTTTAGCTCTAAGGATCATACTCTCATCTTTATTTATCTTATTTTTCCCCATAAAAAAACCCTCCTAGTGAGTATCATGCACGAACAAACGTTCTTTGGTAAAATTGTAGCATATTATACCAATTTAAGCAAACCTTTGTTCTATAATTTATATATGCGCATACTCACAAAGAGGGACAAACTTATTTAGTTTTTTGTACTTCCTCATACTGAACATCAATGTACGTAAAAGGTCTTGTTGAGTCTTCTTCTATGTCATCTTTAGAAACTTCCACTTCCATATAGGTTGTGTTACCCTTATTTTCTCTCATTTTAGAAATTTCTCTCTCATAAATTCTTTTTTCCTTATTCTTTTTTAACTTAAAGTACCATGTCTTTCCAGATTGCCACATTTTATAGATGGCAAAAATTGAAAGTGCTGCAATGCCTATATATAATGATGCTTTTAGAAAAAATCCTAACAAAAATAAACCTAAAACTAGAAGTAATATATTGTACAGATGTTTTTTCAAATTTCCTACTCCTTTATTAAAACTATTTTCCATAGAATTTTCACCTTACCTTGTTTTATATGATAACTTTATCTTTGTTATATTGTATCATATATCACATAGTTATATATTAATATTTTATTAACTCTATATTAATTCTATATGACCTTTTTATACTATATATTTTTATCCCATGACTATGCACCCTAATCCTTATATAAATCCACCGTCTACCCTTAATATTTGTCCTGTCATATAGGCACATTGATCACTAGCTAGAAATACTGCAAGATTTGCAATTTCTTTAGGTAATCCCATTCTCATCATGGGTATTTCAGAAACTAAATCTTCCTTTTCCTCTTCTGATAACCATGAATTCATAGAAGTATCTATAACTCCTGGAGAAATAGCATTTACCCTTATATTGGATGGTGCAAGTTCCTTGCCTAGTGCCTTTGTAAAAGCATTTATTCCGCCCTTAGATGCTGAATATATAACCTCACAAGAAGCCCCAACTTCACCCCACATAGATGATATGTTTATAACTACACCATTTCCTTTAAGTAGCATATGCTTTACAGCATTATGGGTTAAGTTAAAAACTCCCTTTAAATTTGTATTTATAATATTATCAAAAGCTTCCTCTGTACAATCATAAAAAAGTCCTATTTGTGAAACTGCAGCATTGTTTATTAAAATATCTATTTTGCCAAACTTATCTATTATAGTCTTCATCATATTACTACATGTAGTATAGTTGGAAACATCTCCTTGAAGTAAAAAAGCATATCCCCCTAATTCCTCAATAGTAGATTTCACCTCTTCAGCTTCTACATGGCTTTTTTTATAATTAATAATTACAGAAGCACCTTCCTCTGCAAATCTTAAAGCTATAGCTTTTCCTATACCCCTTGAAGCGCCTGTAATTAAAACAACTTTTCCACTTAAAGTATTCATCTTTAACTCCTTCTTTACTATAAGATTTACTAAAAACACTACTTATTATAGCATATATTAATCTTTCTTAATTAACATTAACCTAATACATAGATTAACTTTTACATATTATATTATATATTAATTTTTCTCTGTTAATATTAAATTAGTCATATGTACAAATTTTTGAAAGATTAAAAGTAGCATACATCTATGGTATTGGTAATATATAGTTTAAGCTATTAACTAGAATATATATTAAATAAAAACACATAATATAAATGGTCATTAAAGTTTCTCTTGCCATCCAGATAGGCCTATCTTTAATATAGATTGACATCAAAAGTTTATATATAAGCAAGGCTAAAACTATGACCTAATTGAATTATGCATAATTAAAAGAAGGATTTATATACTTACACAGTATGTAAATCCTTCTATACTTTAAGCTTAAATTTATAGTTCTTTTAATCTATAATTACCATAAATTTAAGCTTCTATAATTATAATTACTAGAAAAAATCACTACAAAAGATTTATTTATTGTAACATTGTATAAATTCCTTTACTTGCTCTTCAATTGCAGTCCATGACCTTTTTGCAAATAAAACTTTTACATCCTTTTCTTTACCCTTATTTTTAATGCTTTTGCTTAAGGTATGTCCTATAAAATCCGTAAGTACTAAAACCAAATCAAAGTTTTCAGATATATCCATTCTTTTATCATTCTTCTTTCTTCCAGTTACATGATCTATATTCTGAAAACCATAATCACTTAACTTTTTTCTTATAGTCTGAATCCTATCTCCTCCGATTACCAAAACACTCATTTTTCCACCTCCATATATTTGATTTTCACTATAAGAAATAACTTATGAAAACTTTAAAAAATCATATTTCCTATGTTATATACTAAGAAGGCTACGATCCATGCAACGGAAGTAGTATATACTGCTGAGAAAATAGCCCACTTATGTGAATTTGTTTCCTTTTTAATAGTTCCTAGTGCTGCCATACAAGGTGAGTATAATAAAGTAAATACTAGGAATGCATATGCAGCTACAGGTGTAAATTGACTTTGTATTGCAGCATGAAGTGTTTCTTCAGTTACTGCATAAACTGTAGCCATAGTAGCAATAACAGCCTCTTTTGCAAGAATTCCAGTTATTAATGAAACCCCTGCTTGCCATGTACCAAAACCTAAAGGCTTAAATATTGGAGCTACAAAAGTTCCCATCTTTCCTAAAATACTCTCTGCAGAACCTGGTTCCACACCTAAAGGAAGATTTGATAATACCCAAACTACTACAACTATAGAGAATATAATAGTTCCTGCTTTTTTAATAAAGGCTGAAGCCTTGTCCCACATATGAATTAATACACCTTTTAATGTAGGAATTCTGTAAGGTGGTAACTCCATTAAAAAGTAAGATTTTTCCCCTTTTAATATGGTCTTACTAAATATTTTTGCAGAAATTATAGCTACTACTATTCCTAATACATATAAAGAAAATATAACAATTCCGCTTAAAGAAAATATCCCAACTTTCTTTCCACCAAAGAAAGCTGCTGCAAATAAAGTATATACTGGTAATTTAGCACCACAAGACATAAATGGATTTATTAAAATAGCTATCATTCTATCTTTTTTACTCTCTAGAGTTCTAGTAGACATGATACCTGCAACATTACATCCTGAACCTATTATCATTGAAACTGCTGTTTTACCGTGAAGCCCTAAAGATGACATAAGTCTATCCATAATATATGCAGCTCTTGCCATATATCCACTATCTTCTAAAATACCCATTATAAAATACATAGTTAAAATAAGAGGTACAAAAACTAATACTTCCCCAAGTCCACCAATTAAACCTTCAACTATAAAAGACCTTAAAAGCTCTGGGGCACCAGATAAAGCACCTTCTGCAAATTCTCCTAAAGCTTCAAAAGCACCACCAACATACTGATCACCTATAAAGTCATTTCCAAAGGCTATAGCCACCTGATACATTAAAAACATTATAATAGCAAAAATCGGTAATCCTAAAAATTTATTTGTAACAACTTTATCAATTTTATCAGAAATAGTTTCTTCAAATTCTTCTTTCTTTTCTACCTTATCCTTTAGTAAATTAGAAATGTAATCATACCTTTTATCAACTATAAAACTTTCCGGTTCATATCCATGATCCTGTTCAAACTTATGATTAATACTATCTACCTTTTCTAAAACTCCAACTAAGCCTTTATTTTTTACATAATCCATCATATAAGCATCTTTTTCAAAAAGTTTTATAGCAGTCCACTTAGTTGGATAATCTAAACTACCTGAACTCATCTGTAATTCATTAGATATACTTTGAATTTGACTTTGGAAATCATTCTCATATTCTAATTCTATTTCTTTTGGCTTAATTTTATTATCCGCAACTTCTATTACAGTATCTAAAAGATTGTTAATTCCCTTTTTTCTTGCAGCCACCGTTTCTACTATTTTAACACCCATCTCTTTTTCTATAGCATGGGTATTAATTTTTATTCCTCTTTTTTCAACTTCGTCCATCATGTTTAAAGCTAAAACAGTATTACAACCTAGTTCTAAAATTTGAGTAGTTAAATACATATTTCTCTCAATATTAGTTCCATCTACAACATTTATAACCACGTGAGGTTTGTCCTTAATTAAATAGTTCCTTGCAACAACTTCATCTTCTGAATATGCACTTAAACTATACGTACCTGGAAGATCCACAACTCTTATTACTCTATCTTTATACTTTAGTTTCCCTTCCTTTTTTTCTACTGTAACCCCTGGCCAATTTCCTACATGCTGTCTAGATCCAGTTAAAGCATTAAACAAACTGGTTTTTCCACAGTTAGGGTTCCCCATTAAAGCAACAATAATTTCTGACTTCATATCTTATCCTCCTAGCTAAATTTAAACAGTAATTTCTGACTAAAATTAATTAATATAAATCTAATTTTTTTCAACCATAACCTTTTGAGCCATACCTCTCCCTAATATAATTCTTCCTTCTCCAAGACCTATTATTAAAGGTCCATCAGAATTTTTAATTATTTTTATACAGGCTCCTCTATTAATTCCCATTTCCATTAATCTCTTAAGGAAAACTTCATTTCCTTTTATATCTCTTATTTCAACAACTTCTCCTGTAGTGGCGAAATTTAAAGGTACCATATTAATCACCTCATGTTTAAAATTTAATCTACTCTACTATAATATCCTTTGCTTCTCCTTTTCTTAAAGTAAGTTTATATCCTCTTAATCTAATTTCTATAGGGTCTCCAAAAGGCGCTCTTCCTTCTACTCTTATCTTTGTACCTTTTACCAAACCTAAATCCATAATTCTTCTCTTTACTTTGCTACCATCTTTAATATTCAAAACAACATATGAGTTTCCTACTTTTCCCTTGTCTAAACTCATTTCCATTTAATATCCCTCCTTGAAAACTACTGATTGTTTATCTATCTTTATTATTAATAATCTCTAATACCCCATTTTCTTCAAAGTTGAAGAAAGAGAGGCTACGCTTAGATAAGGATTTCTAGGACTCAGAGGGAGTAAAAACTCCCTCTGAAGCTAAGAACTCTGTTTATCTATTTAAGCATTTTTAAGATTAATTCCTAATTCATGACATTTATTAATTCCTTCTTTATCTGGAGCCTCATTTATAATTAAACCCTTTTCTATAAGTTCTGCCCCAGCATTTTTAATTCTAGTTTCGAAGTCTTCCATCCATTCTCCATTTCCCCATCCATAAGACCCGAACAAAACAACCTTTTTTCCTTTTAAATGCTCTTCTATTTCTTCTATAAATGGTTCAAATTCTGATTCCTCTAAAACTTCTGCTCCCATAGCTGGGCACCCAAGTGCAAGTTTTTCTGTACTCTTAACATCTTCTATTGTAGCTTCTGACACATGAAGAAGCTTACCTTCTCCTGCCTCTGCAATAGCTTTTGCCATTATTTCTGTATTTCCTGTTCCACTCCAATATATTATTAACATATTTAAACCCTCCAAAAGCTTGACATTGAATTTTATTATCATTTGAGTATTATTTTAATTTACTGTTTTGTTTTTTTCAATATGTTTTTCTGGATAAGCTTAAATTATAAAATATAGATTTTCTTAATCTATTTAAATTACCTTCTTATAAACTCAGTATTTTCAATGCTTACAGCAATTATATAAAGAATATAAACTTGAAAATTTATTTAATTTATAAAAGGATTTTGAAGCTATTTTTTTATAAATCACCTCATATTTTTACCTTAAGTTCCCAAAATCTATATGTTCTAGCCTCATTGTACTGGCTATTTACTTTCTCTTTAAGAATTTTATGTATATTAATAAAATTTCAAAATCCCTTTATTTACTCTTATAAATATGTTATTATAATTATGAAAACTTTATATAAGGAGGAGTTAGTTATGGCATACAAAATTATTGATTCATGTGTTAGCTGTGGAGCTTGTGCTGCTGAATGTCCAGTTAATGCTATAAGCCAAGGAGATTCTATATATGTTATAGATGCAGCTACTTGCATTGATTGCGGAAACTGCGCTAATGTCTGTCCAGTAGGTGCTCCAGTTCAAGAATAATACATAGTAAATTATTTTTGGAAGCATTTATGTAAATAAAATAAAAGTACAGATTTCTCTGTACTTTTATTTTTTTACTCTATTTTCATATATATAATTGGAACTCTGTCTATTCGTTTATATTCTTAAATCCCTCACCTAAAGTTTCATGAACATTATAACTTACTATAAAGGCCTTTTCATCAACTTCTTTTATATAATTTCTAAGTTTTATAAATTGCTTTTTACCTAAAACTGTAGTTATTACTTCTTTTTCTTGCTTAGTATAAGCTCCTTTTCCCTGATAAATAGTAGCTCCTCTATCAAGATCTTCAATTATAAATTTCATAATTTCATCACCTTTAGTGCTTACTATCTCAACCTTGTTGTATACATTTAAACCTTGTATTACTGCATCAATAGTCATTCCATTAATAATAACCCCTAATAGAGCATACATGCCCTTTTGAGGTCCAAAAGCAAAAGTTGCAAGAGCTGTAACTACAAAATCAGCAACAAGAAGAGCTTTACCTATATCCATATGGAAAAATTTATTTAAAATTTTTGCAATGATGTCTGTACCACCAGTTGATGCATTTTGCTCAAAAACTATAGCCATTCCTATAGCACCAATTAATATACCAAATACTAGTTCTATAAATACATCATTTGTTAAAGGTCCACTCATTGGATAGATCATCTCTAATATCATCTTAGCAACAGCCATACCTAAACTTGCATAAACTGTTTTTCCACCAAAAACAGGTCCTATAAAAATAAATCCAACTATAAATAATATAATATTCATAATAAGCATAAACATACTCATAGAAACTGTAGGTATAAATTTATTAGCTACCATAGCAAGTCCAGTAACTCCCCCTACAGCTAAGTTATGTGGTTCTAAGAAAAAATGAACCCCTAAAATTACTAGTATAATCCCAAGGTTAATTAGTAAAAATTCTTTAATATTTTTCTTGTTTAATTTTTCTGCCATTTCTCATCCCTCTTTTTACATTTTTCTTCTTACACATCAATGCCTTCTCTTGAAAGTACCCCTTTAGTGTAGTAGTGCTTAATTTCTTTCATCTCAGTAACTAAATCTGCAAACTCAATTAGCTTGTTCGGTGCATATCTTCCAGTTAATATAACTTCCACACCTGGATCTCTTTTTTTTAAAATATTTAAGACCTCTTCTACTGTAAAAAGTTTAAAGTATAGTGCAATATTTATCTCATCTAAAATAACAACTTCATACTTACCTCCCTTTAAAATTTCTTCACATTTTAAAAGTGCTTCTTTTCCCATTTCTACGTCTTTATTTGTAGGCTCTCTATTAATAAAACATCCTTGTCCAAATTGTTCTATAGTTATGTTTTCTAATATATCCTCTATACCTACTTCACTATACTTCATTCCCTTTATAAACTGTCCTATGTATACTGGTTTACCAGCTAAAGCTGCTCTTAATGCTAAACCAAAGGCTGCTGTTGTCTTCCCCTTTCCGTCTCCTGTGTAAACATGAACATATGATTTCCCCATATAATTACTCCTTATATTAATAGTATCCATACAATATAATAACACAATTTTAAATATTCAAAAACACTTTTATATTAAATCTTATGTATCATGTATAAATTTTTATCTATACGTTAAGAATTTAAATATAAAATGTTATAGGATGGTGCTATGAATATCGATATTTTAACTAATAATTTTAATGAAAACTTAGAACTTATTAAAGCTTATTCAAGTAATAATGATAGTCTTAGAGAAAGAGAAATATTACTTAAAGGAAACTTACAGGTTAAAATACTCTTTATAGGGGGTATAGCTAACCAAGATTATATAGAACAAACTATAATTTATCCACTGCTTTTTAAAGTCAAGGAAGATCTTACTACAATTTCAGATCTTCCTAACTACCTAATAAAGAAATATATTAGTTCTTATGATATTTCTTTAGAAAACTCACTTAAGACCATAAGCCTTGAATTAAATAGAGGTAAGACTATTATATTACTGCCTAATTGTAGTGAAGTTATAATATGTTCAACCTCAGGACAGTTACATAGAAGTATTCAAAGTTCAGATACTGAACTCTCTATACTTGGCGGAAAAGATGCCTTTATCGAAAACCTTGATATGAATTTAACCCTAGTTAATCAAAAGATGAGCAATAATAATTTCACTGTAGAAAAATTTGTTTTAGGTAGAGATACTAATACGGATGTAGCCTTGCTTTATATAGATGGTATTATAGATAAAAAAATTTTAAATTCCCTTAGAGAAAAATTAAAAACCATCGATGCTCCATATATAGGTGGTGTTGGTTATATTGCAGAATATATTTTTAATGAGAAATTCAAACTTTTTCCTCTTTGTAAAATGACAGAACTGCCAGATAAAGTTATAACAGATATGCTTCAAGGGAAAGCTGCTATTATGGTCAATGGTTTTCCACATGCCCTTGTGGTACCTTCAACTTTTTTAGAATTCTTTCAAACTTTTGAAGATTATACTAATAACAGCATTCTAGGCAGTTTTGATAGACTTCTAAGAATTCTTGCAGCTTTAGTTTTAATAACTCTTTCACCTTTATATGTAGCTTTATTAGAATATAATGTAGAATTGCTTCCAATGCCCTTGATTAAAGTCTTGATTATTTCTAGAAGTGGTATACCTTTTAGCCCTTTTGTAGAAGTATTAATAATGGAGATACTTATAGAAATGCTGAGGGAAGGTGGAATCAGACTTCCAAAACCTATTGGGCAAACCTTGGGGATTGTAGGTGGTATTATTTTAGGAGATGCAGCTACCAGAGCTGGTATAGTAAGCCAAACCACACTTGTTGTAATTTCTATAGGAGTAATCTGTACATTTTTAATACCAAATTATGTTATGTCTACTTCTATTAGACTATTTAGATTTCCTATGATAATTTTAGCAAAACTTTTAGGTTTATTAGGAATTATATCAGGATTATTTGTATTTTTTATAACTCTAATGACTAAAGAATCCTTGAGTATACCCTATTTATCTCCACTATCCCCAGTTAAATTAGATGGATTAAAAGATTCATTAATAAGAGCAAATATAAAAAAGATAAATAGAACGCCTACAATATTTAGTAAATTAAAAAGGAGTAAGAATAGTTGAAAAATAAAATGAGTACTAAGCAATATACTGCTATTATAATAAATTCATTTTTAGGTGTAGGAATACTCTCTTTAGCTTCTGAACTTGCATCTATCTCAGAACAAAGTGCTTGGATATCTGTTTTCTTAGGTACCTTACCCTCCCTATTTGCTTTAGTAGCAATTTATTTTATATATAAAATAACAGAAGCTAAAGATTTTCTAAGTTTACTAAATTATTTATATGGAAAACTAATAGGAAAGATTGTACTATGCTTTTTCTTTTTTTATGCCTTAATACAAAATATTTTAGTTATATTTAGATTTACCTTATTAATACAAATGTCCATAGCTAGATATATGCCTACATATATAATAATTGGAGTTATATGTGTACTTTCTACTTTTGTTGTAAGTAATAATATTACAACTATAAGTAGACTTTGTAGATTTGTTATTTTATTTGCTATACCAGTTTTACTTATACCAAGTTTATTAAGCTTTAAAGGTAATATTACCAATGTTCTGCCTATAATATCTTCTTATAAAAAAATTTTTCAATCCTTTCCTAAAAGTTATTTAGCTTTTAGTGGAGCTGAAACAGCTTTTTTTATAATCTACTTAGTAGAAAATGAAAATGAAACCTTAAAAGCAAGTGTAAAAGCTATTGGAATTATAGCAATTGTATATGCTATAAGTGTTTTTTCTACTATCCTCTTTTTAGGATATGAGCTTACAAGTAAACTTATATTTCCTATTATAATTTTTTTTGAACTTCTATATATTCCTTTATTTTCTGATTTAAAAGAATTATTCATGATATCTTGGAGCTTTACAATTTTATCTACTTCTGCTATACAGCAATATGAAATGTATTATGTAATAAATAGATTTTTTAAAAACTTTACTCCTAAAAAAATGTATTTTACAGTGCTTCCATTTACTTTTATACTGGCTATAATATCATTTTTTTATGATAATTTTCGAATTGAGTTTTTATTACCACTCTCAAATATATTAAATCTAGTATTTTATCTTTTAACCCTATTATCTTTGCTTATATCCATGATAAAATACTATTTTAAAGAAGGTGAAAAAAATTAAAATATATCTAATACTAAAAAAATATAAAAAAAAGATATCACTAACTATAATTATTGCTTTGACCCCTTTAGTTTTTTCTGGATGTTATAATTCTTATCCTCTTGAAAAATTATCCATAGTTACAGGAATACTTTTTGACAAAGATAAGGATAATCCAAAGAAAAACCTTATAACCTCTGAAATTTTATCTTATGATGAAAATGATAAATCTATTAAGCCTCAATATGTGAATGGCTCTTCACTGTCCATATATGAAGCTTTCAATAAATCACATGCAGAAGTTTCTAAAAGTAGAGTTCTTGGAGATGAATTAGTGTATATAATAACAGAGGCTAAGGCAAAGGATGGTATTAAAGATATATTAGATTCCTTTCTTAGAGATGATGAGAAAAATGAAAGAGCTTTTGTTGGTATTGGAGTTAAATCTACAGAAGAATATAATAAACTTAAGCCCCATGCCGCTACTTTATCTGAAGACTTTTTTAATATATTTTCCTTTGCTGATGAAGCTAACTTTTACTGTGATAAATATGAAATTGTTGAAGTTTTAAAAATGTACTATCAGAATGGAAGAGAAATAGTTTTACCCTTAATAGATATAAAGGAACAAAAACCAGTTCTTGCAGGCCTTGCATTATTTAAGGATGATAAACTTATATATAAAGCTAATTTAGAAGAAGCTCGTTTAATAAATTTGATTAGAAATAGTGGTAAAACAGGATACATACATATTGTAGGTGATAAGGACAATGAGTTTATTGATTTTACAGCTAAGAATAAAGTTAAGATTAAAGTAGATAAAAAAGATGACACCCTAATATACAATATAAAAGTTGGACTAAATGGAATTCTTACTTTAAATACCTTAGAAAATAGTTCTTATAATTTAAAGTCTAGTGCTAATATAGAAAATGCTATAAATAAGCTTGTGAAAAAAGATTTAGAGGACTTGGTTAAGAAAATCCAAGAAAACCTTAAATGCGATATACTTGATCTTGGAAAATACGCTCTTGCAAAGTATGGAAGAGATAGTGGTTCTGATAGTGTAGAACACCTTGAAAATGCTAAGATAAATATAACTGTAGATACCACAATAATTTATCCAGGTAGAAAAACAGATATTTATGAAGCAGATAATAAATACTAAATCTAAGTTATTGACTAAAAAATATCCCTTAAAGTAATTTAAAACCTACCTTAAGGGATATTAATACTTTAATTTATAATATAGTTGAATATTCTTTATATAAAAACATTCTTCACATTAGAGAAAAGCTTTATTTAAGCAAAAAATTTTACTATTTTGTCATATAATTGATCCGCAGTATCTCCTTCTATAAACTTCCCCTCAACTCTTGCTATATACTTATAACTACATTTTGAGCACTCACCAATGCATTTATTCCATGTAACCTTATATTCTGGATGATATTTTTGTATCATTTCATAAACTTCTATTACTGCTGTATTTTCTTTGCAAAAACTCACTTGCATATCTCATAACCCCTTTTTACTTTCTTTAAACTTAGTCTCCTACTAAAAATATGGAGATTATTACTACTTAATTAATTTTTATACATAGCTGTTTTAATATTTAAATATAAAAACTTTATATTTAAACTACAATTATAACTTCTTTGAAAACTAGCTTACTAATTTGAAGTTAACTATATATTATATTATACAGTATCATTATGAAAATTATAACATATCCTAAGAATTTCAATAAGCCTTATAATTATAATCTAGCAGATATTTTCTCTTATTGTATAAAAAACTTTATTACTTAGAGGTTTATGAATTATCTCTCTAGCTAGTTGTTTTCTCTTATATATGAAACAACTTCTTCTACTGAGTAAAATATATTATTGTCCTCTTCTTTTATTTTTTTTCTTCCTATTACAACTGCTTTAATTCCACTATCTAATGCAGCTCTTAGCTTTTCCTCTGTACCACCTTGTACTCCACTATCTTTCATAAGAATGGCTTTGGCATCATGTTCTTCTATAAAAGCCTTATTAAGCTCATAGCTAATAGGCCCTTTTATAGCTACAATATCCTCTGGCATTATTTTAAGCTCATCTAATTCCTGCATAACTTTAAGAGTTGGAAGTACCCTATGGATTATTCTATTTTCTAAATTTAACTCAAGTACCCTTTTAATATTTCTACTTCCTGTAGTATTTAATATGTTTCCAGTTACATATTTTAAAACTAGTGCAAGCTCTTCATAACCTTCTGTAACAATTACATCCTCATACTTTTCATAAGGCTCTACCACAGAAGGTCTTTCATATCTTAAATAAGTTATGCCTGTATCATTACATGCTTTTTTTAAGTTCTCTGTAACAACTAGTGCATATGGATGAGAGCCATCTACAAAAGTAGTAATATTATATTTTTTTATGGTTTCTACCATTTTATCATAGTCCATAGGAGTAGTATTTAAAACTTTATGCTTATAATTCTTAAGTAATTCTCCACCATATTCTGTAGCTGTAGATACAAAAATATCTTCTGTAAATTCATTTAATAAGGATAGTATTTTCTTACCTTCTGAAGTACCTAAAATTAAACCTATCATAAAATTTCCTCCTCTTTAAACAATAACTTGCAAATTCATAGCAAATTAAGTAAATGCTATTTCTTTGCAAGTTATTTTAGAATAGTCTATTCTGCTTTATTGTTTACTTTATATCCTCTTGGAGTTATGATTCTTCCATTTTCTATATAACTTTGACTATTTCCTATTATTACTATAGAAAACATATCTACAACTTCAGGATCAAAATTATCTAGAGTAAATATGTTGATTTCTTGTCCCTCTCTTAAGGCGTTTCTAACTACACCTATTGGAGTATTGCCTTCTCTATATTTTTTAACTATATCTAAGCACTCTGCTAAATAATGAGGTCTTCCCTTGCTCTTAGGGTTATATAGAGAAATTACAAAATCAGCATCTGTTGCATTTTCTACTCTCTTTTTAATTAGTTCATAAGGAGTCATAAGGTCACTTAAGCTTATATTACAGTTATCATGCATAAGTGGAGCTCCTAATACAGAAGCTGCTGCAGAAGATGCTGTAACTCCTGGAATAACTTCAACTTCTGCTTCATTTTTAAGTTGAAGAATTAATCCTGCCATACCATAAATTCCTGAATCTCCTGTGCTAACTACAGATACTATCTTATCCTCTGCAAGTTCTATAGCTTTTTTACATCTTTCTTCTTCGCCTTTCATTCCTGTTGCAAAGACTTCTTTTCCCTCTAAAAGAGGTTTTATCATATCTATATACTTTGTATATCCTACTATAATTTCACTTTCTTCTATAGCTTTCTTAGCTTTTATAGTTAAGTGATCTAATCCACCTGGTCCAATTCCTATAACATATAGTTTTTTCATAAATTTACTCCTTTCAATTTAAAACTCCAATACATAAGGTCATACCATCTAAAGATAATTTATCAGTTATCATATTCCCGCCTAAAAGCTCCACAGAAGGCTCGCATACAGCACGAACCCCTATATTCTTTTCCACAAAGTCAGAGCCTTTATAATTTAAATGAACCCTTTGTATTTCCTCTTTTGTAAAAGTCCTCATTTCGCAATTTAAATTTTTACTAAGAGTTATAATAGCCCTCTCTTCTGCTTTTACCCATGCAGTTCCAATAGCTTTTATAGCCCTTTTATCTATGTTGTATACCCTTAAAATTTCAAAAGTCTTTTCCATCATTTTATTTTCCGGGTAATCTTTTTTACATCCAATTCCTAAAACTATGTTTTTCTTTATTAGCTTTAAAGCTGGTATTCCATAATCCTCTACCTTATCTTTATTAGTTACTAATATTAAAGCCTTAACCTTATCTCTAGTATTATGATTATAAGGTATATACCCCTTTGGTACATCTATTAAGCCTTCTTCATATAAAAAACCTACATCATAACCATGAACTAAAAATGCGGCTACATCCTTACAAATCTTCATATTATCTATAACTAAATTATTTTTCTTAGCTACCATATCAGGAGCTTCTAAACCTAAATTATCTGTAGCTGTAGTTATTATGGCTTTTGCATTTAAAATTTTAGCTATACTCTCTGTAAGTTCATTTGCCCCACCAATGTGGCCACTTAAAAGAGAAATTACATAATTTGAGCTATTATCTATAACTAAGATACCTGGGTCCTCAGTTTTACTCTTTACGTAAGGTGCAATACTTCTTACTGCTATGCCTGTAGAAGATATAAATATTATAAAATTGTAGCTCTCAAAAGCTATTTTTGTAACTTCCTTTATGCCTAATTTTTTAACTTCCTCTCTTCTATAAACATGAGCATTATATGTTTTCTTTATATTTTCACTAATCCTGTGCCCTTCTTCTGTAACACAAATTATGGCTAAAAATTCTTTTTTATTTTCATTAATCATGAATCTTCCTCATTATTTTCCTTCTCTAAACATATGAGTAAAGCTTTTATCGTATAATTTGCTCTTTTCATAATCACAATCTATAAAGTCACCAACTAAGATTTGAGCACATTTAGTAATTCCAGCCTCTTTAACTTTTTCAGCTATATCATCTAGAGTTCCATAAATTACTCTTTGATCTTCCCAAGTAGCTCTTTCAACAATAGCTATAGGAACATTTCTTCCATATCCCTTTCTTAATTTAGCCACAACTTTTTCTATCATGCTAATAGATAAGAATATAGCCATGGAAGCTCCAATTCTAGCTAAATTTTCAAGGTCTTCAGTTTCAGGTACTGGAGTTCTACCTTCAACTCTTGTTAATATAAGAGTTTGAGTTACAGATGGTAGAGTAAACTCCTTTTTAATAGCTGCAGCTGCTGCTGTACATGAACTTACACCTGGAATAACCTCATATTTTATATCTCCATGTTTATCAAGTTCATCCATTTGCTCTTTTATAGCACCATAAATTGAAGGGTCTCCAGTATGAAGTCTTACTGTAGTTTTTCCTTCCTTTTCTCCTCTTAACATAACTTCTATAACTTCATCTAAATTCATAGAAGCTGAGTTGTACTTTTCAACTCCCTCTTTGCAGAATGCTAAATGTTCTGGGCTAACTAGTGACCCTGCATATATAACAATATCAGCCTTAGCTAAAGTATCTCTTCCCTTTACAGTTATTAAATCTACATCTCCTGGTCCTGCTCCAATAAAATATATCATAGTTTTCCTCCTATAATTTTAAAATTTATCCATGCCTCTCCACTTATTTTCTTAAGGGTGAAGACTTAATTTATAATTTAAAGTTTTGTATGTTCAAATTAAATTTTTCAATAAGTATCTCTAAAATAAGTATCTCTAAATTTAATCCACTTTATAGTAAAAGATTATTTAAAGATTAATCACGTTTTGCAATAATAAGACTCATATATTCTCTTGAACTTATAATTTCTTCTCTAGTTCTTAAAACTTCCTGTCCTTCTCTTCCTGCTCTTTTTACAAGGACATACTTAAATCCTCTTTCTTCTAGGAAGTTTATAACCTGTTCTTCTATTTTATAAACCTTCATTATAACAAGGAATTTTTCATCCTTAACTGAATCTAATCTAGTTGCAGGTAGAATTAAAAGTGGTTCATCTCCAATTACTAATTCTTGACCAACTATAGATGCTGAAGCACAGAAAGAAGTAATACCAGGTACTGTCTCCACATTAAATCCTCTTCCCTTTGCATGTTCTAAAAGATAAACATAGGTACTATAAACAAAAGGATCTCCTATGGTTAAAAATGCTACATCCTTACCATCTTCTATATACTTTTCAACCTCTACATAAGCATCTAATATTTTCTCTTCTCTATCTTCTCCACCCATTGGGAAATGCTTAAACACCACTTCAGTATCCTTTGGAATATACTCCTCTGCTGTTTCATAAGCTATGCTTTTTCCACCAGCCATGGCAGTCGGTACTATTACCACATCTACCTTCTTTAATACATTTACAGCTTTAATAGTAAGTAATTCCTTATCTCCTGGCCCAACACCTATTCCGTATAAAGTTGCCATAATTCTCCTCCTTATTTTTCAGCTCTTACAATAAAAATTGGATTTAAAGCGGTTAACATATAACTTTGACCTCTAGTCTTACTTATACCCACTTGAATGCATTCCACCTTGCATTTTAATTCCTTTAACTTTTCCATAGCCGTATAAACATTATTTAAAGTTATAAAGTTTAAAACCATAACTCCAGAATCCTTAAGCATTCTATAAGCTTCCTCTATAATATCTCGAAGTTCTCCGCTACTTCCACCTATGAAAATTGAATCAAACTCTTCCTTCATATCTTTCATATGCTCCATGGCAGTTCCTTCTAGAACCTTTAAATTATTAGCCTGAAATTTTTCTATATTTTTATAAATAGTCTCTAAGGCTGCTGGATCTTTTTCTATGCCAATAACACTACCCTTATGACAAATCTTAGCTGCTTGAACTGTTACAGAACCAGTACCAGCCCCAACATCTAAAACCTTAGAATCCTCTTTTAATTCCATTTTAGAAATACTTAAAATTCTTATTTCTTCTTTAGTCATGGGACAATCCCCACGAATAAATTCTTCATCTCTTATATATTTCATATAGATATGTCTCCTCACTTTTTATATGTAAGCTTTATTAAATCTTATATTATTCATATCTCTCAATTACAAGAACACTAAGATCATTAAAGTTACCCTTAGAAGCCTCTTCTATAGTTCCTCTGAAAATCTTCTCATGTTCGTAGGATAAATTCTCACCAACATAAGCAGTTCCCTTAATGCCCTCTTTATAAAGCTTTTCACAAAGGGCTTCAGGAGTCCATTTTTTATCAACTAACCAAAAACTCAAGTTATATTCTTTTACTTTTTCACAAAAGTCCTCTTCTCTTCCATGCATACTACCAACATAAGCTTCTTGCCAAGGTAGTGCAAGCCTTGAACTTAAATATTGAAAAGAACTTAATCCTGGAACTACCTTTAATTCTTCTGATATATTATTTTTAATATAATTTGTTATACCATAATAACAAGGATCGCCAGAAGCTATTACACCTAAAGAATCATATTTTTCTTCTTCACTAAGTTCCTTTAATTCTTTTAAGGACTTTATTATAATTTTCTTATTATCTACAAAGTCTATACTCTCCATGGCACGGCTAAAGCCAACCACAGCAGAAACTTCATGTAAAGTCTTAAGAGCCTTTGGTAGGATATAGTCAGAATGACCAGGTCCTAATCCTATTACATATATCTGAGTTTTTTCTTTCATTTTTAAAACTCCTTTAATCTTCTATACTATAAAAAATTAAATATTAATCTATAATTAAAATAACTTCTTAAAAGTAAATTTATCTACTACTAAGATAAATATAACTCATTTATGAGATTAAAATGATTTATATAAAATCCCTTTTTCCATGGAGTAAATAGCTACTTCTGCCTCTATTTCATCATGGCTATAGATTTTAATTCTATTTTTAATCTTCTCACCAATATTTTTATAAATTATATTGTATTCCTCTGGAATTATCTTAATAGCACCTTCTGTGGTTTTTTCCTCGTAAACTCTTCTTACTAACTCTGTAGGAGCACCTACTAAGGCAAGTTCTAAGGCTAAAACTTCAAGCCTTACATCAGACACTCTACTATGAGTTTGGAAACACCCTGCAGAAATCTTGCTTATCTTTCCTATATGCCCTACCATGGTTATCTTTTTAATACCTAAGTTACCTGCACATTCAAGAGCAAAGCCTACATAGTTAGACATGGTAACTACAGTATTTATATCCACATTTAACTCTTTGCACATGTCTTCTCCCATGTTACCAAAGACAAGGACAGGCTCCTTTACTCCAGATGCAAATTTTTGGTTCATTTCAAGTTTTACAGAATCCTTTAAAGCTTCTTCTGACATAGGAGTTACAATGCCTGTGGTACCTAATATAGAAATACCACCTATTATATTTAGTCTAGGGTTAAAGGTCTTTTTAGCAATTTCCTCTCCCCTTGGAACAAATATGGTTATTTCTACTCCCTTATGCTCTGGTAAAACTTCTAAAACCTCTTTTTCTATCATCTGCCTTGGCACAGGATTAATTGCCCATTCACCCTTTTTAACATACAAGCCTTCTCCCATGACCATGCCTACACCTTTTCCACCTTTTAAAGTATAACCGGAATCCTTTTTTTCAGCTCTTGCCCAAATTTCAAGGCCATGAGTCATATCAGGGTCATCTCCACCATCTTTTATAACACAGCACTCCACAAAATTCTCTTCACGATTAATCTTATATAGGGGAATTGTAAGTCTTATGCCCTTTGGTGTATCTATAGAAACTTCCTCTAAGGACTCCCCAGTATATAACATATACGTTGCTGCCTTAGCAGCTGCGGCACTGCAAGAACCTGTAGTATAACCACATCTTAATTTCTTTCCATCACTATAAACATATAAATCTAACATGTTTTTCTCCTAAAGACTAATCTCTTTTAACTATCATGTACATTAAAGCATTTATAATTGCAGCAGCTACAGTACTTCCACCTTTTCTACCTCTTACAGTAATCATAGGCATTGAAACCTTCTCAAATTCTTCTTTAGATTCAGCAGCACCTACAAAACCAATTGGAGCTCCTACTACAAAACTTGGATTTGCCTTTCCTTCTTCTATAAGTTCTTTTAACCTAAATAAAGCCGTTGGAGCATTTCCAAAAACAAAGATTTCAACACCATCAGAAACTGCTTTTTCAACTGCAGCCATAGAACGAGTTATTCCTCTTTCTTTTGCAATAGCTGCAACTTCTGGTTCACTTACATAACATACAACCTTACAATTAAGCTGCTCTAAGGCCTTCTTGTTTATACCAGATAGAGCCATTTTTGTATCTGTGTAAATTGTAACACCCTTTTTTAAAGTCTCAAGAGCACTATCAATAGCCCCTTCTCTAATGTAAGTTATATCTTTATATTGAAAATCTGCAGTAGTATGAATTACTCTTTTAATAATTGAAAGTTCTCTCTCATCAAAATTATGAGGACCCATTTCCTCTCCAATTATTTCAAAACTTCTCTTTTCTATATCCATTGGAACCTTTATATAATCCATGCTTTTCTCTCCTTTTATAACTGTTTAACCTAAAATTTTCATACTAAACTATGTTAGAGAAAATGTCCATATGAAAGCCACTTCATCACTGATTCACTACGCTTACAATTTCTATTATTTCTTCCGTAAATATTACTAAAGTTTTAAAACTCGCTTTGCTCAGACATTAAAACTTTTTAACGTAATATTTACTACAGAAACAATGAAATTCTAAAAGCCTGTTCATATGTGATTACATAACCATCATATGGACAAAACCCTCTAACAAATTTTAATGTTACAATAATCTACTTTGAAAGCAAATTATTTAAAAATTCAATATTTCCAAAGAAATGTATGTGAGCATATGCACCTAGGGTATTATTTTTTACATAACCACAATTCCATGTCTTTTCTTTTCCATTAAAACTTTCTTTTTTAACTTTATATATAGTCTTTTCAGGATTATCTACATAAGACTTATGAAATTCATGGCAGTTTATCTTAAGCCCCTTAGGTAGTATGTTGTTTTCTTCCTCAATTTCAATTGTGGCATATCCAAAGTTTTGAAGTCTTTTTGTCATATATGAATTTCCACTAAAGAAATTCACCACTGGAAGTTTTTCCTCTTCCCCATTTTCATCTTTAAATATGCACTTTGTAAGATACATCATTCCCCCACATTCTGCATAAGATCTAAGTCCAGAATCTAGGGATTTTTTAATAGAATTTAGCATAGAAGTATTTTTAGCTAATTCATCATAAAAAACCTCTGGATACCCTCCACCTAGATATAGAAAATCTATATTTTCTGGAAGAGCTTTATCCTTTAGGGGACTAAAATAAATCACTTCCCCTGCCTCTTCTAAAAGTTCTATATTTTCTCTATAATAAAAGCTAAAAGCCTTATCATAGGCAACAGCAATTTTTAAGTTTTTATTTTCTATATGAAAATCATCTGTATAAGTTTCAGTTTCCTTAAACTCTTCTAGAAGAGAGTCTATATCTACATTTTCCTCTAAAAGTTTTGCACAAAGTCCTATTTTTTCTTCTAAATCTTCAATTTCACTACTTTGAACTAGGCCTAAATGTCTACTTTCAAGCTTTAACTCTTGATTTTTAGGAAGATATCCAAAAACCTTAAGATTGCAGTTTGCTTCTATAGCCTCTTTTAAAAGAGCATAATAGCTTTCACTTATATTATTTAATATTACTCCTCTAATGTCTGCATCTTTAAAATTACAAATTCCATTTAGTTCTGCACATAAAGTAGCAACTTGAGCCTTAGGTGATATAACTAAAACCGTTGGCAAGTTTAAAGTTTTTGCAACTTCATAAGTAGAGTAACTAGTGTCAATTCCCTTACCATCATAAAAACCCATAACTCCTTCAACTACACCTAATTCTCCATGTCCCCTTGAAAAACTACTTTTAATCCCCTGCTCTCCCATTAAAAATATATCTAAATTTCTTGATGGGATTCCAGTTATTTTACTATGAAAAGCAGGATCAATGTAGTCAGGTCCCACTTTATATCCTTGAACCTTATATTTTCTATTTTTTAAGGCTTTTAAAAGTCCTAAAGTTAAGGTGGTTTTTCCTCCACCACTACTATTAGATGAAAGAACTATTGCCCTCATTTAGACTCCTCCTATTTTTAAAGTGAATTTAAGGCATTAATTAAAATTTCATTATTATATCTATCCTTAATTGCAAACCTAACATAATAATCGTCTAATCCCTTATAATTATTTGCTCTTCTAATTAATATATTTTTCTCAAGCATTTTTTCATATAATTCTTCGCAGCTTAAAGCTTTTAACTTAACTAAAACAAAATTTCCATGGGTTTTATAAACTTTTTCTATATAATCTATTTCCTTTAAAGCTTTATCCATATAAGTTTTTTCACATTCTGCCCATTTTAAAGACTTTTCTATATAGTCCTTATCCCATATGGCAAAAGTTCCTGCAATTTCAGCAAAGGAATTTATATTCCAAGGATTTTGTTTCTCCTCTAATTTATTTTTAAAATTCTCATTAGAAGTTACTGCATACCCAAGCCTTATGCCTGGCATACCAAAAAACTTAGTTAAGGCTCTAACTATAAAAAGACATTTATATTTTTCTATTAAAGAACATAAACTATTCTCTTTATCTCCTGTAAACTCTATAAAAGCTTCATCTATTAAAATAATCTTATGATTTTCCTCTGCATAATCTAAAATCTCTTTAAATAGGTTTTTATCTAAGATTGAACCATTAGGATTATTAGGATTTGCAATAATAAGTCCCTCTGTATTCTTAAAAGAATCTAAAACTTTTTTATAATCTACACTAAATTCGTAGGATTTATCCTCACAAAGAAACTCTTCCTTAAAATAAACATAATTTAAATCTACACCCCACTTTTTGCAGCTAAGCTCATATTCTGCAAAGGAAGGGACTAATAGCGTAGTAGATTTTAAAGAGCTTATAGCAAGATCTAAAAGTTCTGCTGCACCATTTCCTAGAAGTATTTTATCCTTATCTACATTTAAATATTTTGAAAGAGACTCTCGAAGCCTTCTATACTTAATATCTGGATAACGAACTAAGGCTTCCACACCTTCATTTAAATGTTCTAAAAAACTCTTTGGAACTCCAAAGGGATTTATATTAGAACTAAAATCTATAATTTCTCTTCCCTCTAAAAATCCATGAGTATATACATCTCCGCCATGTATCATCTTATCTGCACCTCCATATAAAAACTACGAGTAAATAAATTAAAACCAATAGTGCTTCTGATGCATACATTAGCTTTATACACTCTACTATATTATCCTTTGAAAGCTCTCTTATCTTATCTCCTATGGTAGGTTTATATATAACTTCACCAAAATAAGTGTTAGTGCCACCTAGTTGAACTCTCATAGCACCAGCTGCAGCTCCCTCTGGATAAGCACAATTTGGGCTTTTATGATTTTTTCTATCACGGTACATAATCTTTAAACTGTAAAGAATATTACCTTTAACTATAGGTGCACATAGGGCTATTAAAACCCCTGTTATTCTAGCTGGAATAAAATTAAATACATCATCCACCTTTGCTGGAAAGAAGCCTATATATTTATATTTCTCAGTAAGATAGCCAAGCATAGAATCCATGGTATTAATCCCTTTATACATCATGGCAAAAGCAGCACCATAAGGTCCAAAAACCATGGCATAGAATATGGGAGCTATAACGCCATCTGCTGAATTTTCAGCTACAGTCTCCACATCGGCCCTTACAACTTCCTCTTCCTTAAGCTCTGAAGTTTCTCTTCCAACTATATAAGAAAGCTTAACCCTAGCTTCTTTTAAATCATTTTTTTCAAGTTCATAATAAACCTTTTTAGCTTCATTCTTTAGACATTTACAAGCAATAGTAGTCCAAAGTATAAAAATATTTAGTATATGATGAATTAAGATCATATTTCTTGTAAAATAAAGTAATAAAAAGGGAATTAAAAAGCTAGTAGCACTTACTATAAGTACAATAAGACCACCAAAAGCCTTTAGCCCCTTATTACTCTTACATAGTGATTTTCCTTTTTTATGAAGGTATGATATAAGCTTACCTATATATATAACTGGATGAGGAAACCCATAAGGATCTCCCACAATCCAATCAATAATAACTGCTAAAACAATGTCTAAAGCATATAGCATATTTTATCGACTTCCTTATTTTCAACTCTATTTTTTTGCTCTTTTGTATAATTTCTTACTATATATATTATATTTTTTCTTCTATTTTTTACTTTGTTCTATAATCTCATATATTTTATCCATATCTAAAGAGCTTCTAACTAAATCTGCAAGTTTATCAAGTTCTCTTTCTCTTATATTCTCATATATCTCAGACTTCTTAAGTTCTAAGTTCTTCTTTTCTCTTAAAAGATTTACTATGTGCTCTCTAAAACTTACTCCATCAAAAATTCCATGGATATAAGTTCCCATAATGTTTCCAGTAGAGTCTACAGCTCCATCTCCACATTGTGTAAGTTCACCATTTCTCTCATAGATATTAAATAGTGGAGAGGCATTATTTCCATACTTGCAAATTCCCATATGAATTTCATAGCCATATACTTCACCTTTAAAACCATTAAATATAGAAGAAGAACCATAAGAATCTTTGTTTGTAGCCTTAACTCTAGTAGTTACTTTTTCCTTTTCAAAAACAGTTTCTATATCTAAAAGCCCCATACCTTGGATTTCTTCAATAGAAGATTCTGTGTGATAAGGATCTTTTAAAGTCTTTCCAAGCATTTGATATCCACCACAGATACCAATTATCATGCCGCCCTTATTAGCATACTCTTTAATTTTTTCTTCTAAGCCACTTTCTCTTATGGCATTTAAATCTTCGATAGTATTTTTACTTCCAAGAATTACAACTAAATCAGGGTCCCCAAGTTCCTCTCTACTTTCAACAAATCTAACAGATACATCTTCTTCAGTTTTTAGTGCATCTAAATCCGTAAAATTAGATACATGAGGAAGCCTTATAGCAGCAACATCAATAGGTGCTGTAATCTTTTTATTTAAACTAACAGCTCCATCCTCATCCTCTAGTGCTAAACGGAAATAAGGCACTACTCCTAAGGTTGGAATTTTTATAATATCTTCAAGCATTTCAAGGCCTGGTTTTAAAATCTCCACATCTCCTCTAAACTTATTTATAATAGTTCCCTTAACCCTTTGTTTTTCCTCTTCATTAAATAAAAGCATGGTTCCAGCAAGAGATGCAAAAACTCCACCCTTATCTATATCACCAATTAAAACCACAGGTGCATCCACAAGTTCTGCCATACCCATGTTTACAATGTCATTTTCCCTTAAGTTTATTTCAGCAGGGCTACCAGCACCCTCCATTACAACTACATCATAATCCTTTTCCATGTCTTCAAACTGCTTCTTTAACATCTCACTAAATTCAGGTTTCATCTTATGATATTCCATAGCAGTACAATTGCAATGAACCTTACCATTAACTATAACCTGACAATTTTTATCCCCTGTAGGCTTAAGTAAAATAGGATTCATAAAAGCTTCAGGCTCCATACCAGCTGCATAAGCTTGAAGCACTTGAGCTCTTCCCATTTCCTTTCCATCTAGGGTTATATAAGAGTTTAAGCTCATATTTTGTGACTTAAAAGGTACAACCTTGTAACCATCTTGCTTTAAAATCCTACAAAGAGCTGTGACTAAAATACTCTTTCCTACTGAAGAACCAGTACCTTGAAACATTATTCTTGCCATACTTTCATCTCCTGATTTAATTCTATTTTATACTTTAATTCTATTTTACAATTTGATTTTATAATTTTCCTTCATAATTTAATTTCATAATTTGATTTTATAATTTTCTTTCATATCTGTGTTTTATATCTTTATTTTAGAACTTAACCTTATTTCATTCCTTTTTTATTTTTCCCGATTTCTTTATATCTACCTTCTATGGCATCTTCTAAATGCTGAATATATAGCTCTTGAACCTTCTTATTTTCTCCAAGGCCATGCATATAAACATTAACCTTTATACCCTCTGCCTCTAAAATTGATTTAAAGGAATCCTCTTCATCCCCAGCCATATCATTTTGAGCATGATCCCCTGCAACTAGCATAAAAGGCATTAGAGTAATCTCTTTAACATTATCTTCTTTAATTCTTTTTACAGCATTATCAATGTAAGGATAGCCTTCAACATTAGCCATATAAACATTCTTCATCCCTTCATCCTGAAGCACGCATTGAAAACAAGCATAAACAGCATTAGCATAGTGAGGAGTACCATGTCCCATAAAAAGCACATTTTCCCCTTCTTTTATTTGCTCCTTAACAGCCTTAGCCATTAAACCATAGTCATCTGGATGACCTTCTTCCTCTCCCTTAAAATATAAAAGCGGTCTTCCAATTTCAACTTTCTTAAAGGAATTTTTATATCCATGAGTTAATATCTTTTTTATATAATCAAACTCCAAACCAGGTATCAAATGAAGTGGCTGTAATATAACTTCTTCAAAGCCTTCATTTTTAAGCCTTTCAAGTGCTTCCTCTGGAGTATCTACATGCATATTATAAACCTTCTTAAGCTTTCTAATTATAATATGAGAAGTAAATGCACGTCTTACCTCATAATCCTTGTAAGTTTCTTTAACCTTATCCTCAATTGCCTCAATGGTTACTTTTCTAGTTTCTTCATAACTAGTTCCAAAGCTTACAACTAAAATAGCCTTTTTCAAAGAAAAGCCCTCCTTAAAAATTATATTTTAAATCTTACTTAAATAGCTTTCTCCAATTTAAACAAAAAAACTCGGCCCTAGAGCCGAGAGTATCCTTCAATATGTTATGCCTTTTAAAACAATTTAACATTTCATATTTTAGATTTGCATTTCCCTCCGAATGCCCTGAATCTAAAGCTTTAGGCAGGTCTCCTGACTTATGATTCCTCCTCCCCTTGCCCTTCCTCGTCATTGAGTGGTTTTGCAAGGTTTGTCATCATTTACAGTAGCGGGGGCTGTTATGGAATTACACCACATTCCCTTTTCACCTATAAAAGGCACCTAAAACAACTTATTAAATTTTAAAACAGAAATTTCTACAAATTTCGCACAAAGCATAAAAATTTTATATATTAAGTTTATACTAATATGAAGATAGTGTCAATGTTTTATAATCTTATTCACTATGCCTCACCTACCTTATACTTGTGGAAATGTTATCTCTCCATTTTTTATTTCTCCCAAAAACATTTCAAAAAGTTTTTCTGTACTATATTGCCAAAGCTTTGTTTCTTCTAGTTCTAACATTTCATATAAATGAGATGAATATAATTTTATAATAGCATTTTCATATGATAAGTTTAATTCTACAGAAATTTTCTCTGCAAGAGCAGCTGATATTATTGGGAATACTGCATCAAATTTATTTTTATCCATTATTTTCTCCTCCCAAATCTTTATAACAATCAAAAGAACAAAACTTTAAGGATTTTTCACTGTGAAAAAGTATCTGATTAAATAGTTTTTCTATCTTTAATCTTTTTAGAGCTTCATCTTTATTTAGTACGCCAGTTTCAAAAAGTTTTACTGAAAGATAAACATTATCATCAGCTACAGGGCCAATTACTATATCATATTCCTCTTTGAGTTTTTCCCTCTCCTGTTTGCTGTTATAAAATCTAACCAATTTTCATCAGCATATTGAAACTCTATTATTTTAAGTTCTTGCTTTGCTTTTTCTATATCAAAATCGTATATTGATAAAATTTTTTTATCTGTATTGTTTCTTACACTTACTTTTTTTGCCCAAAGAGTAGCCTGCTCCTTATTACTTGTAGTATAAAATCCTACTCCAAATATTCTAATAAACCTAGTTGTTTTGCTATATCATGTACTAATTTTCCCATGACTCGTTTATCAAGATCTTTTTCATCTATATAATTAGATAATACCATTCTCATGATATCTTTTTTACTGCTAAATATATGGGAATAATTTTTTAAAAGTTCATCTAAATATTCTTCATTATATATTTTTGCTATTTGTATTAGTTCATAAACAATATCCTTATGATTCTTATTATATAATGATTCCAAATGAAATATATTTTCGTTACCTTCTGCCCTTTTGATTATCTTTAACTGCTTATCGATTGATTCTGCACCTTTACTATCACAAACATGTTTCTTAAATCCTATATTAAAAGCTAATGAATTTTCAAATAAAAAATCATAGTTATTATCTTTATCATTATTAGGGTTTATTGAAAAAAGATAATTTTCATTAAACCCATCTTCATAAGGATTTAGTGCTTCTATATAATCTTTATTTATTTGATCTTGTTCATTTGTTTTAATAAAGTTTACATCACTTTTTAAATTAGAATTACATACATGACAAGAGGGTATTAAATTATATAAAGACATTGAATAAAAAGGAAATTTACTTTTGGATAAAAAATGATCTAACTCCGGTCTTGTTTTCCCTCTAATCTCTTTAGCTTTGCTACTAGATTTATTTATCTCACATTCATCAATGGATATGTATTGCCTATTACAATATGGACATACTTTAATATCTATTTGTCTTAATAGAGGATACGCCCCCCAGTTTTTCACACTAAATAACTCATCAATTTTTTTATATAGCAATTCTCTTATATATCCAATCTTATATTGTACACTAATATTTTTAATATAATTTTCAAGATTTTTAATTTTATCAATCTTATCTTCACTTAATTCATTTTTATTCTCATCAATATATCGTGATATAAAAACTATCATTTCTTCTAAGCACTGTTGTTTTTTTTCTGGTAACTTAACACTTCTAATTTTTTCATTAATTTTATCAACAATTTTCTCTACAGCAAATTTTCCTTCTAATTTCTTATTATTAAATGATGAATAATTGAAAATTTCCGTAATCTCTTCATCAAAATGTTTTCTATATTCTTTTTTCAGTTTATCTTTTACTCTTTTTAAATCTTCATCATTATTTTCATTCAATGTATCATAGTTTTTTTCTAAACTTTTTTTAAAATCTATTAGTTCACTTTTTTTATCACTTTTACTATGTTTTCCGATTTTTTTTCTATATAATTTATTACTTCGTTTTTATTTATAGACTGTATATATAGCTCTGTTAAAGCTTCATTGTAAAACGAATATAAGTTATTTTCACAACTATATTCTTCAGTATATTCAACTAACCCCCGTAATACACTAGGTTCTCCTATAATAATATTTTCAAATTCACAATTTAATTTTTTATAAAAATCACATATTTTTCGGTTTTTTTCTGATTCCTTTATTTTTTTTTGTAAATTCGGTTTTATATATTGATTAGCATACTGCAAATGATACTCTTCAATTTTTTTCTTTTTTTCTGAATTTAAATTTATCTTTATCATAAAGAGTTACCTTCCTTTTTTCTTTCCAACTCTTTCAACATATCTTTATGATATTTTATTTTATCCTCAATACTTTTCCTTTGATAAATTCTTAAATTATCACTAGTATAAAGTATATCATCTAATAAATCTTTAACTACTTTTCTTACTATACGTTCTCCAATAATATCTATAAAGAAACTATATTCATTATCTACCTTGTCAAGTAACTTTTTTAAGTTCTCATAATAATTACAAACTTCAACTTTAGACTCACATTTAAATTTCTTTTTCTTTAACTGACTATAAAATTCCTCATTTATGGCACAAGTTTCTTTATCAATTACTATTTCTAATTTTTGATTTACACATTTTTTTATATTTATTCTCAAGTTCTCTAATTCTTTTATTACAGTGCTAATTTTATTTTTAGCAAACTCTCCAACCGTATTACTCATAAAGAAGGAATTCGTTAATAACGCATGTATATTAGCTGCGAAGGTTTGTTCAATTTTTATTCCAACTGTATTATTTATAATATTATAATGATTACATTTTTTACTGCATATATAATGTATTTTATCCCTAGGAATATCTGATATAACATAAGGCGTATTGGATGTTAATATTACTTGTATATTTTTATTCTTATAAATTTCTTTGTTTTCAAAATATTTTATCAACATAAATATTAGTTTTCTTTGCCATTCTGGATGTAAGTATAACTCAGGTTCATCAAGCAATATAATTAAATCTTCTTTTTTTATTTTATTTTTTTCTAACTCGTAAAATCTAGAAAATATATTTAATAGAGCTTCTTCTCCAGAAGAAAAGCCTAACTTTAATATAATAAATCTTTGCATTTCCTCAACTGTTATATAGTTTGAAAATAATTCTTGTAATTTATCTTTATTTGCAATAACATTAACATCTATTCCAGTAGAATCCATATATAGATACCCTGAATTTTCACCTAATTCAATAAGCCCTGAAAACACCTTGTAAATACTTTCAAATATTTCTTTAAGTTGTTTTTCTTCCTCACTATCAGTTAATTTTTCCTGCAGTTTTTCTATGAAATTATAAAAAAATCTTTTCATAATATGAGAAAAATCTTTGCTATCACCTATTTTAATGTTTATATTGCTATAACATTCTTTTAGCTGATAGTTCATTTCATCACCATAATACTCATAAGCTAAATTAAGCATTTTTTCTTGCTCTTCACTTTCAATATTAATATTATTTTTCCATCCCTGATTTTTCTCAAAAAATTTTCCCTTATATTTATTAATTGACCTCAAAATAGCATATAAACTATTATTGAAAATATTAATAATAAATAGATCATTTTTAGGGAAACACCCATCTTTTTTACACTGATTATGTATATTATTAACTTTATCAATTAATTTTTTAGCTTTAACTGTTATATAAACTCCATACGGTTTTAAACTCTCTTTAACTTTAAATGCATCATAAATTGGAGTAACAAATAATTTTATATTTGTTTTATTAAAGTCCTTATTAAGTATTTTTTCTATAAAACTTTTGTTTTTATCATCAATCAAAAATTCAAATATTCTAGTTATATTCATTACTTCATATAACTTATAAAAGCGACTATCTACATTGTAGAAAGTTTGTACTGATTTTTCACTATCTTTTTTTAAATAGTTTGCTATAGATATATCATGTAATCGTTCATTATATTCTGATGCTGTCCATCTTAATAAATCATCACTTTCATGGCTAAAGATATTTGAAAAATACACAAAATCAGTGTCATTTAAACCTACTTTATCATTATTTTTAAACCACTTTTCTGAATTTACGTATACTTTATCTATATACTTAATTTCAATGCCTGAAGGGGGGGGATTCAGTGGATTTTGTGGTGCAAATACATTATAACAATCGGTTTTATCCTTTATAACAATTACTATTTCATCTTCAATTGAATTTTGATAATCGATTAATGTATTACCAAAAAATAATTGTTTTATAAGATTTAAAATGGTACTTTTACCTGCTCCATTTTCACCAATTAGTGCATTAATATCTATTTCACGTTCTTGACTAAACGTAAAATATTGTTCACATTCTTTTTCCTCAATTGATAATTTATGACTGTTATATTTAAAATTCCAAATATGATCAAAATTCATAGAAACATTTTCAATTTTTATATCATTTTTTTCTAATTTTTTTATATGTATATATGCTAAGCTACTCATTGGACTACTCCCTTACATTAAATTTACTTATATCATTCTTTATCAATTTTTATGCAAAAATAAATAAATGAAATCTATGGGTTTTTATTTTATATTTAACTTCTCATCTCATTTACAATAGCTTGTGATCCTGTTAAATTTCCTTTTCCTAGTGTAGAATAGTACTTTATATGTTTTTGAACTGCGTCTAAAGCTTTATTAAAATATTCCTCCCCATAATCTTTTCTTATATTTTCTAATAAAAACTTATTTGTATGATTGTTAAATGCTCTTTTATATTCTTCACCACTCATCATAGATAAAAATATAGTAATAAAAGCTTGTGCAGATCCCTCATTCATGCCAGTTATTTTATTTATCTCTGTCTTCCCCTCTTTCCCCGTCAATTGCCCTGAATAAACCTTTTTTGCTACTTCATAAGCAACTGTGCTCATCTCCATAGTAATCTTCATATTTCTCTCTCCCCATATCTATTATTTTTAATTAAATCTAATGTAATAATTTATATAATCAAAAATTAATAAAGTCTATTTATATTCTAAACTTTAGAATACACACTTCCTATCTTTTCTGTATGCCTGTCAAACTTGGGTATACTATAATAAATTGTAGTTGTATAAACCCTATTAATTAGAGATTATATAAAAATAATTTAGTTAATACTATTGATGTATAATATTTTAAATTATACATATCTCAATCAATATTATATATACCATTATATCCTATTTTAATTCTTTTGTGGCTTAGCCCCTAATTATTTCATATAATTTTATCACATTTATTAATTTTGCTTTAAATTATTTAATTTTTGTCTCATCGATCTTCCAATACTTAAAAAAATATAGTATAATACTTATGTGAACCAAGGAGGAGAAAACTATGGATAAGACTATTTGCGAATTGTTTGCTGGAGTTGGTGGATTCAGAGTTGGATTTGAAAAAGACTCACATGAATGGAAAACTGTTTGGGCAAATCAATGGGAACCTAGCAAAAAGGTTCAACATGCTTTTGAATGTTATAAAAGTCATTTTAATGATTTTGGTGGCATAAATGAATATAGTAATACAGATATTTCTCAAGTACCTTTAGATTACATACCTGAACACTCAGTTTTAGTGGGTGGTTTTCCATGTCAAGATTATTCTGTTGCAAGTACTAAAGCAAAAGGGATTCAAGGTAAAAAGGGCGTGCTTTGGTGGGAAATCGAAAGAATTGTTGAAGGTAAAAGACCTTCTTTTATTCTTTTAGAAAATGTTGATAGGTTACTTAAATCCCCAGTAAAACAACGTGGTAGAGATTTCGGTATTATAATTAACTGCCTTGCTAATCTTGGTTACAATGTTGAGTGGAGGGTTATTAATGCTGCTGATTATGGCTTCCAGCAAAGAAGAAGAAGAACCTTTATTTTTGCATGTCATGAGTCAACTAACTACTGCTCATATTTTAAAAAACTTAATCCTTATGAATGTTTAAAGCACAAAGGATTCTTCAGCTCAATTTTTAATGTTGAAGATTTTGATATTGATAATATTAGAATGGTGAATTTAAAAGAGGATTATAATTTTGATACACTAGCAATCTCAGATACTTTTTCTTTTGCATTTGAAAACTCAGGTTATTATAATGAGGGTATTATTTATACGGTTAATACTACTCCAAATGAGATTTTAACACATGCTCCAATAACACTTAATGATATACTAGAAAAATCGGTAGATAAAAAATACATATTATCAGAAGAAGACTTTAAAAAGTGGGAGTATATGAAAGGTCCTAAAGCTATTGAAAGGACATCTAAAACAGGACATAAATATATTTTTAGAGAGGGAGGAATCTCTTTCCCTGACCCCCTTGATAAACCAGCTAGAACAATGTTGACAAGTGAAGGAAGCAAAAACCGAAGCACTCATGTAGTTAGAGATTTAGAAACAGGAAAACTAAGATTATTAACACCTATTGAATGTGAAAGAATAAATGGATTCCCTGATAACTGGACTAACTCAGGAATGACTCATTCATTTAGATATTTTACTATGGGTAACGCTCTAGTAGTTAACTTAATAACACATATGGCAAGCAAACTTCATGAAATAATAGATAAGGAAGACTAAACCAGTCTTCCTTTTTCTTTTGAATAATTTTCTTTTAAATAAAATTAATAGTATAATTATAATTGTATATATTATGTTATAGGAGGATTATTATGCTTAACAAACCATATGATGAAACAAACCCTTTTAGCATTGAATCATATTCTAAAAATCTTATTGGGAAAACTTTTGCAGATATACTTAATGAAAACTTTAATAGTCAATTAGTTAAAGAAAGTTCTAGTGAATATGCAATTTCACATAAAAACAAAAAGCGTAAAGGTGGCTTAGGGGAGTTAATTGAAGAATGCTTTTTTCACTATAAATGTAATAATGATTCAAAACCTGATTTTGATAAAGCTGGTGTTGAATTGAAAGTAACTCCATATAAAATTAATAAAAATAAATCTTTATCAGCAAAAGAACGACTTATAATTACAATGATTGATTATAATCAAGTAATTCATGAAAATTTCTATGAAAGTCATCTTTGGGCAAAGTCAAGTTTAATATTATTAGTTTACTACTTATATACTAATGAAATAACTAATCGCTTGGATTACCGTATAAACTACTCAAAACTATTTTCTCCACCCAAAGAAGACTTAGAAATAATTAAAAGTGATTATGAAACTATTATAAATAAAATTAAAGCAGGAAAAGCACATGAACTTTCTGAGGGAGATACTCTATACTTAGGAGCTGCAACAAAGGCGGCTTCATCATCAGATTGTAGGACACAACCTTTTTCAGATATCCCTGCTAAACCACGGGCTTTTTCATTCAAGACTTCTTACATGACATATGTTCTTAATACTTATATTGTGCCTAATAAAACTACCTATGAACCAATTATTAAAAATTTAAGTGAATTAAATGGTACAACCTTTAAGGAATATGTAACTTCAAAAATTAATTCATATATTAATAAATCAGATAAAGATTTATGTGACTTATTTGAAAGAGAATATAACAATAATAAAGCTCAATGGAGTGATTTAACATACCGTATGTTAGGTATTAAATCTAACCAAGCTGAAGAATTTGTAAAAGCTAATATTGTAGTAAAAGCTATTAGAATTGAAGAAAATGAAAGCATGAGAGAAAGTATGTCCCTCCCTGCCTTCAAATTTAAAGATTTAGTTACCCAAGAATGGGAAGAATCTGATTTATTTACTTATTTTAATGAAACAATATTCCTATTTGTAGTTTATAAAAAAAATAATGACAAGTATATTCTAAAAGGTAGCCAGCTTTGGAACATGCCTTATGAAGACTTAAATACTACTGTTTATTCCGGTTGGAAATCTATTCGTGATACTATAAAAAATGGTGTTACATTTACAATAAAAAAAACAAAGTTAGGACAAGCTGTATTAAACAACTTTCCTAAGAAAAATGATAATCCAATTATACACATTAGACCACATGCACAAAAAAGCGCTTACTTCTTTTCTAATAAGGTAACTATAGGTGATATTAACAGAGATGCAAATGAACTTCCAGATGGTCAATGGATGACTACTCAAAGTTTTTGGATTAATAATAATTATATTTTAAGTCAGCTAAATCCCGACCTTATAAAATAGTCAATGTTTTTAAAGATAATGATGAGTATATTAGCACAATATTTACTGATCTTAAAATAAGCTTAAGAGATATATTTTAAGATAAATAATAAGAACCTAGTTAATGCTAGGTTCTTTATATATTGCAAATTATTATTAACTAACTTAATAAATTCATTGATAAACATAAACATTTTCCATTAAGTCTTTTTCTTATTGCTCTATTCTAACATTGTAATTTTTAATTTTACTTACATAAACCTACCACTTATATATCAAATAAGACCACTTATATAAAATCCATTGTTTAAAAATAAATATCTAAATATAATATGAATTAAGAAGTGGATATGAAAAGCTCTAATTTCTCTCATTATTATAAACAGACATTTTATAGGGAGGGGATTGTAGAAAATGAAAGTTGAAATTAAAGTTGAGGACCTGCTTAAAGAGCCTTATGCAATTATTTATACGTAAGCGTCAAAGTTTTAGCACCTTTAATAATTCCAAGAATAGTATTAAAATATCCTAGTAAGGCAATATAAAAGCTTTACTAGGATTAATTTTATTTCTTTTCTTTAATTTTCATATTTTTAGGGATCTTATGAGACCAAGGCATGAGATTTTCTAAACTTTCCCTGTCCTTTATATCTATCTTTGATAAATTATCAAACAGATAAACCAAGTATCTTTCTACAACTAAATTATTAGCCTTGGCAGTTTCAACAATACTATAAATATTGCTACTTGCAGTTGCCCCCTTAGCAGTATTTGCAAAAAGGAAGTTTTTTCTGCCTATTACAAAAGGTTTGATAGCTCTCTCCGCAGCATTATTATCAACTTCTAAAGCCCCATCTAATAATACATTTTTTAATCCTGGTAAATGCTTTTTAGCATACTCAAGTGCTTTACCTAACGGACTTCTTGGAAGAGCATCTTTTATTTCTCTTTCAACATAATCAATAAAATTATCTATAATTTGAGCTAGTTTCTCAGCTCTTATTTTAAATCTAATATCACAATAATTTTCATCACTTGAGTAAGATTCTCTAAGTTCTTTTTCAAGCTTATAAATTTGCTCACAATAATTAAACCCTATTACTCCTCTAGAATTTTTTAGGGCTTCTTTATCTAAATCTACTATTATATTATGAAAGTATCTTCTTATGTGAGCCAAGCAGTATACCCTTGTAGCTCCGCTAACGGAATTGTATCCATTATATCCATCCGTTTGGAGAAATCCTTTAAAATCTCCTAAGAAATTTTTAGGGCAAGAGCTTGATCTAGTGCTTTGGTAATCATATAAGATCACAGGCTTAGAATTGGTATTACTCATATATAACCACATATATTTCTTGGTTTTTGAATCCTTACCGTTATCATTAATTACCTTTAAGGTTGTTTCATCAGCATTAATATAATTACGGCTAAGCAATTCTTTTTTCATATGATTATATATTGGCTCCAAAGCATCTGCTGCAGACATAGTCCAATTGCATAGAGTTTGCCTTGAAAGAGTAGCACCTATCATATTAAAGTAAGTTTCTTGCCTATATAGTGGCATTGCATGTTGATATTTAAGTATTAGTGTATGTGCAATTAACTCATTTGAGGCCATGCTATTATAAAAAATAGTTTTAGGTGCTTCTGCTGAAACTATTTTACTTTCACCAGTGGCTCTTTCACATGTTTTACAAGCGTAGCTATAAACAACATGCTCCTCAATTATTAATTTAGCAGGAATGTATTTAACAACTTCTTTTCTAGATTTAACTCCGATAAGAGTAAGTTCTTCACCACATTCCTTGCAGTTAAGATCTTCACCTTCTAATTTATGTTCAATAACAACTCTTTCTAAATTAGCTAAATTGTCTTTCTTTCCAGTATAATTGCTTTTCTTGGCTCTTTTATATGTAATTTCCTCTAAAGTAGGTTCTTCTACCTTTGAATCACTATGTTTTTCAGCTTCGTTAAAAAAAGATAATTGGTTAACATCTACTTGTTCACTGGATGCTCCAAATATTTTTCTATTTCTATTAGATATGACACCCTTTAAAAATGCTATCTCATTTTTAAGTTGTTGGATTTCTTTATCCTTTTCACTTAATTCTTCTTTGTTATTATTAATCTCTTCTTCCATTGATTCAACTTTGCTAATTAATAATTTAGTAGCTTCATCAAGTTCATTGTTTAAAATTTCGTGACTCATAGTTACCCCTTTAGCTTTATTTGATATTTCTATTATACCATAAAACCCTTGAGATTACTAGGTTTCAAGGGTTAAAAGTTGATATTTTTTTAATAATAGTTACTTGCTTTTACAGGTTTAAATTTAGATTTTGTTCTTACTTCATAGCCTTTTAAAAGCCAACGTAATTCATCAACATTAATCTTTAATGCATCATCAGCTGTCGCTGGCCATTTGAAGCGATTAGCTTCTAAACGATGATAATACAGCCAAAAGCCTTCATCAAAGTGAAGAATTTTTAATTTATCCATTTGCTTGTTACAAAAAACAAATAATGCTTTATCAAAAGGATCTAACTTAAATTGATTTTGCACTATCATAACTAACCCATCAATACTTTTTCTTAAATCTGTGTAGCCGCAGGCAAGATAGACTTTTTCTACCTTATCTATATTTAACATTTTAGAATTAACTCCTTAATTATTGTTGTTATTAAAGTAGCTTCGCTAACAGGAATAAGTATATTAGCATTGCCTACATTAATTTTCACTTCTTTTAATGTGGATTTATCTTCTTTAATATTATCAATTTTACTATTCAAAGAAATAGCCTGAAAAATAGTTTCTTTACTTTCATTTACTTTTTCTACCCTTTTTTTATGGTAATAAAATTGACTCTTATTAAGGTTATTTTCAGCACAGAAATCTTTCACTGTTATTGTATCTTTAACAGAGTTAAATTTATTTAAATATTCCTCCCAGGTATCATTATCTAATTTTCTATACATAAGTAAACCTCCCATTGATAATCTTTTACTTAAGTTTATCAATGAGAGGATATGTTTTCTAGATACTTAATTTTTTACGCTTACATTTATACTAATGAAATAACTGAAGAAATTCAACGTATGGTAGATTTGCTAGCTAATAATGAAAATAAAATTTTAACTGGTATTACGGATGACAAAATATTTCTACTAGACAAGGATGAAATATACTGTTTCTATAGTGAAAATCAAAAGATATACGCTAAAACTGATAAAGGGAATTTATGGGTTAAACAAAAGCTTTATAAATTAGAGGAAATGTTTCAGGGGAATTCTTTTATTAGAATATCTAATTCTTGTATTGTCAATGTAGATAAGATAAAAAACTTAGAAATTAATTTTGCAGGAACTATTGGTATAGTTTTTAAGAATGGAGAAAAAGAGTTTGTATCTAGAAGATATTTATCAAAGATAAAAAAATATTTAGGTATATGAGGTGGTATTATGATATCAAAAAAGGCTATTTTACGAGGTTTGATTGGAATTCCTATAGGGGTTTTTATTAGTGCAACTATTAGTCTTATTTATTGCTTAGCTTATGGTGAAATCATGGTTATTCCTCCCAATGCTACTATGATAAATCCTTTAAAATACTATGTAATTCAATACTTTGTTAGTATTATAATAGGTTTCACTTTTGGTGCTGGATCAACTATATTTGAAATAGATAATTTGAGCATAGCAAAGCAGACATTTATCCATTTTCTAATTACTACTATGGTATTTTTCCCTTGTTCTATACTTGCAAGATGGGTAAAGCCTGATGTTATTTCTATAACAATTTATATTACAATTTTTATTTGTATTTATGTTTCCATATGGCTTACTCAATATTTTAGATATAAGAAAAAAGTACAAGAACTTAATAAAAAATTAAAGGATAAATAAATTACCCTGTACACTGTTTAATTAAGTTTAATATCAATTAGATTAATGTAAAAAAATAATTGTTTTTCCCCCACAATACTATATAATTATATTAAATATGTATCGTGGGGGAAAATTATGAAAAAGAGTAAAATTTTTAGTTGTATTTTTTTAATAATTATATTCTTAGCTATAGGTTATACACTTATTAATTCTAAAACTTCTCTTAATTCTAATTATAAGAATAATTCTTCTAGTATAGTAAAATTTCCAGATAGAAATCTAGAGAAATTAATAAGAAAAACCATTAATAAACCTAAAGGTGATATTTACAAAAATGAAGTTGAGGAAATAACTTTATTATCTGCCTCTGAAAAACAAATAAAAAATCTATCAGGTATAGAAAACTTAAAAAACTTAAATACATTACAACTGGCTAATAATAAAATTAGTAATATAGAATGCTTAAAAGGATTGACTAAACTAGAACACTTAGATTTATCTGATAATGAAATTGATACTCTAGAACCCTTAAAAGAATTATCTAATTTAACTTATTTACGTTTAGACTGCAACAAAATTAAAAGCATAGAACCATTAAAAAGATTAACTAATTTAACTCAATTATTTTTATATAACAATGAAATTAAGAGTATAGAGCCATTAAAGGATTTAAACAAATTAACTTATTTATATTTAAATAAAAATGAAATTGAAAATATAGAATCCTTAAAAGGTCTAAATAAACTAACTTACTTAGATTTGAATGATAATAAAGTTCAAAATCTAGAACCATTAAGAGAATTAACTAGTTTAACTTGCTTATGTTTAATTAATAATAAGATTAAAAATATAGAGCCATTAAAAAAATTAAGCGATTTAAATTACTTATATTTAGGTAATAACGAAATTGAGGATATAAAACCCTTAAAAGGATTAACCAACTTGACTACTTTGCACTTAAATCTTAATAAAATAAGTGATAAAGATATTAAGGAACTAGATAATGTCTTGCTTAGATGTAAAATCCAGCATTAACTTAGAGTAATTTAAACTAATATCCATCTATCTTCGAAGCATTTTTCTAGGAACTCCTCTTTATTTAAATACTCTCTTAAAATATCTCTTATATATTCAACTTTATAAGAGATATTTTCATTATTTGATAGACTCAAATAGCCTGTACCTCTTTGAAGGTAATCTGAAGTTGCAACCTTGTATATCTTTTCATCTTCGAGTTCACCATTTTTAAGTTTTACCCTAGTTATATGTTTTCCATTATGTTCAATAATAGCTCCTGATACATGAAGTCTTCCAAGGTATCTTCCTCTAAATCCTGGTCCTCTTCCTTCTTGAAGGCATAAATCAGCTTGAAGTGATAAGTTTAAAGCTTCTTTTATGTATTTCCCTTTAATCTCCATATAGGTTGGATTTAGAGGAGATGGGGCTAATTCAAGGAGTTTCTTATTTGAAAGATTTCCTCTTTTTATGCCTCCACTTATAACTCCACTATTGATTATACTTAAATCACAAGTTATAAAATCCCTTAGGGCATCTGCTAAAAGGTTAGTCATTGGATTTTCCTCAACAACATCATGCCATAGATTGCAGTCTATTTTATACAAAGGCTTACTTAAAGTTTCAATTGCAATATGTTTTTGTCTACATATTTCTTCTATGATTTCCTTATGCTCAGGTATATTTTCTATATTTATATTTTCCCCATTAAATCCTACAATTTTTCCTTCTTCAATTTCAATATCTAAAACCCCTAGGTGCTCCCCGTACTTTCCTGACTGATGAATTAAGGTTTTATTTACTACTTCAACATTATCCATAAGAGTGTGGCTATGTCCTCCAATTATTATATAAATACCTTCTATGTTTTCAGCTATTTTTAAGTCTTCCTTAATCCCACAGTGACTAATTAGTATACAGATATCATACTTCCCTTTGTTTTCTTCAAGCTCTCTTTTTATCTCTTCCATAGGATTTGTGGCATGCATATTATCTAAAGAAAGAAATTCATTATATGGTGGTGTTGATCCAATAATAAGGAACTTTAACTCACCTTTTTCTATAATTATGCTTCTTTTTAATCCTTTAATAAAAGTCATATCATCTCTATATAAATTACAAGATAAAAATGGTGTAAGTCCTGATGTGGTCATGTTTTCAAGAATATCTACTCCTGAAAAACTCTCATTATTTCCAACAGCAATAGCATCATAACCAGCCAAATTTAATAAACTACATCCTGCTATTCCCCCAGTTCCCTGAAGTTCTAATCTCATAAAATCATTAAAATCTCCAGCATCTAAAATTAGGGTGTTTTCATTTTTAAGTTCTCTTATTTTGCTACTTATTTTTGAGAAATTTTCAAATCTACTGTGAACATCATTGGTATGTAGTATTCTAATCTTCATTTTGAAGACCTCCTATGGGTTATTAAATATCTTAAATATAAACTATTAATTTATGTAATTTTACCATATCTAGTTATTAAAAACTATAACTCTTAATCTTAATAAACCTTTATTTTTACAGCAAATTTATTTCTCATCCTGAAAGTTATTGTGAGTAGTGATAAATAGTCTAAAAATTGCTATAATAGTATTATAAATTAAATATTGGAGGAATTAGTGTGATTAAATGGAAAAATGATTTTGTAATTGGAGTTGAAAAAATTGATCAACAGCATAAGCATTTATTTGATGTTGCTAATGAGGCTTATGATATACTTAAAAATGATATTTGTTTGGACAAGTATGATAAAATAGTAAACATTCTAAATGAATTAAAGGACTATACAGTATTTCACTTTAATTCTGAAGAAGAGTACATGGAGTCTATTAATTATAAGAGAATGTTCTCTCATAAAATACAGCACAATGAATTTATAAAAAAAATTAATAGTGTTAACCTAGATAATATAGATAAAAATCAAGATGCCTACCTTATTGAACTATTAGAATTCATTGTGGATTGGATTGAAAACCATATATTATATACAGATAAACTTATTATGGAAAATTAGAAATTAAAAATACCTATATCTTAAGAAATTTACTTAGATACAGGTATTTTTATTTGGAATTAAAATCTTTTATAAAAAAAGCCAAAATTTTTATAAAAGTAATACGCTTTTATAAATAGTCTAACTTTTGTTAGACTGTCAATTATCAAGGAGACAAGCAGCTTTGCTTGTAACTCCACTACCATGGTAATAGGGGTGCAAAGTTTCTATCTATAATTTATGAGAACAATGTTCTATCACTAACTGCATCTTCTCCTGCTGTGGTTTCAAACATAGCTAGAAGTTTTTCCATGGTTAGATTTTTCTTTTCTTCCCCTTTTATATCAAAGATAATTTCTCCTCTATGCATCATTAAAAGTCTATTTCCCATATTTATGGCATGTTTTAAATTGTGTGTTACCATAAGGGTTGTTATATTCTCTTTTGCTACTACTTTTTCTGTAATTTCTATAATAGCCTCTGAAGTTTTTGGATCTAAGGCTGCTGTATGCTCGTCTAAAAGAAGTACTTTGGGAGAGCTCATAACAGACATAATTAGAGACATTGCCTGTCTTTGTCCTCCTGATAGCGAGCTTACTTTGCAGTTTAATTTATCTTCAAGATTTAAGTTTAAGGGTTTTAAAAGTTCCTTAAATCTTTCAATATCATTTTTATTTATTGCTTTCTTTAGTCCAAAGCCTTTTCCTTTATTATAAGCCATTGAAAGGTTTTCCATTATGGTCATGGAAGGTGCTGTTCCTTTGCTTGGATCTTGATATACTCTTCCTATTTCTTTGGATATTTTATATTCTTTTAATTTATTTATATTTTTATCCTCTAGGATTACTTCTCCTCTATCACCTTTTATATTTCCTGAAACTAAGTTTAATAAGGTGGATTTTCCTGCTCCATTGCTTCCTATAATGGTTACAAAGTCTCCTTTTTCTATTTCTAGGTTTAATCCTGTAAATAGATGATTTTCATTTACTGTATTTTTATTAAAAGTTTTGTGCAGACTCTTTATTTGTAACAAGGAAATCCCCTCCTTCTTCCAGTACTTTTTCTCTCTTTAAGGATAGTTTAAATCCTGCATTGTTTACAGAAAGAACTAAAATAACTATTAGCGCTGTAACTAATTTTAAATCCGTAGGCTTTAAGCCAACACTTATTGCTCCACTTATGGCAAGTTTATAGAGCATAGCTCCCACTAATGCCATAGTAGTTCCTTTAACTTTTGAAAAATTGCCTAAGAAAGTAGAACCTAAAATTACTGCTGCAAGTCCTGTAACCACAATTCCTGTTCCCATGCCAGCATCAGCAAAACCACTATACTGCGCCATAATCCCACCTGCAAAGGCTGCGATTCCATTGGATAACATAAGACCTAGAATTGTTATTCTATCCTTATCTACTCCTAGTGAAGTAACTAATGTTTCGTTATCTCCTGTTATTTTAAGCAAAAATCCTAATCTAGTTTTTAGGAAAATATCTAGTATAACTTTAAATAATAAAGCTATTATCATAAGCAGAACTATGGAATTAATATTAAAAGAAAATATGGTTTTAAAGCTAAAAAACTGTACATTAGGTTTTCCCATAATTCTTAAATTTATAGAATATAAACCTATCATAACTAAAATTCCTGATAGTAAATTGGTAATTTTAAATTTAACATGGAGCACTCCTGTAACAAATCCTGCTAAGGCTCCTGCTATAAATGAAAATATAAGTGCTATAAATGGATTTATTCCCTTTGATAATGAAAATGCCACCATTGCAGCTCCTAAGGGAAAGGTACCATCTACAGAAAGATCAGGAAAATCTAATATTTTGTAAGTTATAAATACACTTAAAGAGACAAGAGCAAATATAAAGCCTTGTTCTAAGGTACTCGTTAAAAACAAATTCATTATTTTCCACCTCCTGTTACCTTTTCAGCACTTTCTAGGATATTCTTAGGAATCTTTATATTTAAAGTTTTCATAGTTTTTTCATTTACTACGGTTTTAAAGTTTTCTTGCATTGTAACTGGAATCTCACTTGGCTTTTTACCCTTTAAAATTTCAACTGCTTTCTTACCTGATTCATGGCCAAGTTCTTTGTAATCTACCCCTAAGGTAATCAGTGCTCCTTGTTCTACATGAGCTTTTTCTGCTCCAAAAACAGGTACTTTTTTCTCCTCTGCCTTTTTACTTATAAGGCTTAAAGAAGATGCCACCATATTATCTGCTGGAGTATATAAAACATCTACTTTATCAAGTAATCCACCTAAAACTTGTGGAACTTCATTTATACTTGTAATTCCACCCTCTAAAACTTTTATATTCATAGCCCTAGCTTCTTCTTTTAGTTCCCTTACTTGAACCTCAGAATTGGCCTCGCTGGTATTATATATTACTCCTATGGTTTTAGTATCAGCTTTTATTTTCTTTAATAATTCTAATTGTTTTCTTATTGGAGTTTTATCAGAAGTTCCTGTAACATTGTTTCCTGAACTTTTCATGTCACGTACAAGTCCAGCATTTACAGGATCCGTAATTGCTGTGATTACAATAGGAATTTCCTTTGTGGCATTAAATACAGCCTGTGCTGAAGGTGTTGAAATTGCAAAAACTAAATCCTTTTTATCAGATACGAATTTCTTTGCAATAGTATCCGTAGTTGCAGTATCACCTTGAGCATTTTGAAAATCTATTTTTATATTTTTACCATCTTCAAATCCACCTTCTTTTAAGGCTTCTATAAAACCTTCCTTTGATGCATCTAAAGCTGGATGTTCCACAATTTGAGTTATTCCTATTTGTTTTTGAGACTGCTCTTTAGATTTGTTTTCATTTGAATTAGAACTTGTCCTATTTGCACAAGCTCCTAGAGTTGAAACTAAAAATACACATACCAATAATTTAGATAATTTTTTTGCTACCATGCTACCATCCTCCTAAAATATTCAATTACTAAATTTATTATTATATTACTGAAAAGTATTATAAAAATAAAAAAACTCCCATTATAGGAGATGATTAAAAAACATATACCTAAATATTATAAATCTATGATCTATTTATAGTCATAAATCTATACCATAAAGGAATAGGCTTATATTTATTATCTCCTACTTTTCTACTGTGCTACAATTTTATTTTAAATACTTCTCCCATATTACAAAGCTACAATTTAATTCTTTTATCCTACTAAACTTCAATTCTACTAACTTATCTAAAACTACATTGTTTTAGAATTTCTATACTATACTACTCTATAATTTTTCTATTTAAACCTTTGGATTTTTAAAGTTATTTATAAATTAACTTTATGTAAAATCCTTACCTTTATTAATACATAATTTTAAATAAATATCTAACACAATATAAATAAACTGAATTTATTTAAAATTTCAAATTATATATTACTTATAATATATAATATATAAATAAATTATTATTGTCAATGATTTTTAAAGATTATTTTCTAAAAAGTTCTTCTACATTTTTCTACTAGAATATTAATTTTATAAATTAATTTAATAATAAGTACTATTTTTCCTCTTACATATCTGGAATAGATCTATGTCCAATGCCAATCACTACCTCATTTAAATGTAAAAGTCCTATGCTCATAAATATGCATACACTTAAATGCTCCTTATATCTTGCAATTCCAATCTTCCCTCCAACATTAAGTCCATTAGCTTTTTCAGCTACATAAGATAAAGCCTCACGAGTAGCACCAGCCACAGCCCCATCATGTACATGACAATCTTTAATAACTCCACTTCTCTTTGCAGCAACTAAAGCTCTTTCAATAACCTTTGGGATAGAACTATTTATATTTCCGCCTACATCTACAGCTACAGTAAGCACTCCATTTTCCTTATAATGCTCACTTAATTCCTTCTCTTCTTCCCTAGTCGATAACGCCATTTTTATTGAAATTTTAGCAACCTCTGTACTAGTATATTCCACTTAAATCATTCCTTTACTATTTTTTAATTTACACTTTATTAAAATTTTTCTATTCTATTCAATTATAACTTTCATCATACTGGTTATAATTATATTATAGATAACTTTTTCATTTTTTTCTATGAAATTTTTATTTATTATAAAATTTCATCTATATATTTTAAATATTAAGTTTAAATATTTATTTTTTAGTAATTTTTTAAACTTTAATTAAAGTATAAATTCTTCTATACTTTATAATTAATTATTAAAACTAATTTTAATAATTAATAGTTATTATTTAGTAATACTTATTATTAAATATTACTTGAATTTTTTCAAAATTCATTGTATACTAAGTATACAAAATAAACTTTACCATTTATTTTAAGGAGGTCACAAATATGAAAAAATACGTTTGTACAGTTTGCGGTTATATATACGATCCTGAGGTGGGAGATCCAGATAACGGAGTAAATCCAGGAACAGCTTGGGAAGATGTTCCAGAAGATTGGCTATGCCCACTTTGTAGTGTTGGTAAAGACTTATTCGAAGAAACTGAATAATTTATTAACTTTAATTAAGAAAATAAACATAGAGTATACTTATCATTAATATAAGTATACTCTATTTTCATAATTTAATTAACCCTAATTATTTAACTAGCTTTTATAGCTTCTATTTTTATATTTATTTCATCTTTTGTAGTGCTTATCTTCTTTCATCTTTTGTAGTGCTTATCTTCTTTCATCTTTTGTATTTTACATTTCTACATACTTACTTAGTATTTTCTTAAGATTGTCTATATATTTTTATATCCCTATTTTAATTCATTCATCATTTGAGTAGCTTGAGATTTTAATTGTTGAACATCTTGAGTTTGAGCATCCTTTGTTGGATACCATCCTTTTTGGCTCATAGCATCAAATACTTTATATTGTATATGTTGCTCTTTTGTAAAGTTATTTACTAATACATTTCTTAAATTTGGGCAAGAAGCTTCAGTAATTCCTGTGCTGTATGCTCCTATAACTTGTTTTTCTGATGTTAATAAATCTTGCATTAATTCTTTTTCTGATAAATTTGGTGTAGTATGCATTTTAAACCCTCCCTATTTATATCTAATTATATTATTGATGACTTTCTAAATAATTTTTAAGTTCAGTAAAGTTTTGTTTATGAACTCCTGCAGCTTCATTACATAAACTTTTTAAGCTTTGATCTGTGCAATACTCTGAATATAAACTATATTTTTTGTTTAATAAACACTCATGACCTAATTGGTCTTTAATTATTGATAAGTTTTTATCTTCTATTTGTGGTGCATTGTTGTTTGTTGTATTCATTTTATTTTCCTCCTCGTTGTTCATCTCTCTGTTACATTAATAATATTCCCTTATAATTTAAAAATTATAGGTGTTAAATATACTGTAAAAAGAAAGTAAAATGAACTAATGGAAAATAATTAAATAAAAAAAATAAGGCTCTATAAAGAACCTTATTATTATGTTAATCATTGTTTTTTTATTAAAGGTCTTGTTAATAGTGGTTTAGTGATGAAGTGACTTTCATATCAACATTTGACCCTAACAAAATCATATTTTAAAAATTAATTACCAAGGCTATATAAAGAATCATAGAAAATACATCTATAATTTCATAGTTTGCACCTAAGGTATCTCCATTTAATCCCTCAATTTTATTTAAACATAATAAATAAAATAAATAAGATAAACATAGGGAACTTACCATTAATATTAAGGTATATTTTATGCTGATTAATTTAAATATAAATAAGAAAGTAAATAAAGTTGTAAGTATCATTCCCTTTATACCTATATTTCCTATATAAATATTAGCTGAACTATTTTTCTTTGCACTTTTACCAATAAAACAAAGAAAAACTACAGTAAATCTTCCTATAATAGGTGCTGCTATAAGAATATATGGATTTCCAGTTCCTATGGCTGTAGAAATTGCTGTATATCTTAGCAATAAATCTATAACTATGGCTATGGCTGCAAAGGTACCTACCCTACTATCTTTCATAATTTCCATGATTTTTTCCTTATCACCTTTAAAAGAAAAAAATCCATCTACAGTATCTCCAAGGCCATCTACATGAAGACCTCCTGTTATTATAATTGGAACCATTAAAATTAAAACTGCCACTATATTGTAAGGAAGACAAAGAATTAAAATTTTATATAAACCATATTGAAGTACTCCTATGAATAACCCTATAACTGGAAAGAAGAAAGAACCATCTCTAAAATTTTTCATGTCACAGTCTAAGGCTTTATTTATAGGTATTCTTGTAAAAAATTGAAAATATAATAATAAATTATTTAAAAAATATTTCATTTTATTCTCCTTATTTTAACTTTAGTGGTAACCCACAGCTAACTAAATAAACCTCATCAGCAAGTTTTGCTATATATTGATTTATAAATCCTGCTATGTCTCTAAAAATTCTACTTAGCCTGTATTCAGGCACAATTCCCCAGCCCACTTCATTAGTTACCATAACTAACTCTATATTAAGCTCTCTTGCTTTTTCTATTAATTTTCTAAACTCCTCTTTAATGTAATTTACCATGTTGTCCATGTCTTCTTTTGAGAAATTATCAAAATCTATTTCTTTTTCAAATAAAAAATTTGTAGTCATTACGGTTACACAATCTAAAAGTACATATTTTTTATTATATTTTTCTAAGGCTAAGTCTAGATTCTTATAACCTTCATGAGTCTCCCATAGATTATTTCTTTCCTCTCTATGGCGCTTAATTCTATCTTCCATTTCTTTATCTGTAACTATAGCTGTTGCTATATATAAAACTTCATCATAATCCTTTAAAATATTTTCTGCAAAAGTGCTTTTACCACTTCTACTACCACCAGTAACTAAGGTTATTTTGCTCATTTTATCATCTCCAAAGGTTTTTAATAATTTAATACTTATTATGACTTATGGAATCTATATAAAGGTTTCCATATTCATATTTTATAATAGCAAGATCTCCATTCTTGCATGCGAATTTCCAAAATAGATCTACTTGCTTATTCATTATATAAGTGTAGATTGCCCTAATAACGCCTCCATGGCATACTAAAAGTAAATTCTCTTGATTTTTATGTTTATCTAATATATGTTCTAAAAACTCATATACTCTATTTGAAAACTCTAGATGGCTTTCTCCATTTTTTATCTTATATCCTATCCAATCTTTACTCCAAGCTTTATACTCTTCTTTATAGGATTTTTCAAGTTCTATATAATCTAAGCCTTCAAAAATACCAAAGGATCTCTCATTTAATTTTTCTGATTTTATTAAATTATATTCCTTATTTTTTAATATTAATTCAGCACTTTGGATTGCTCTTTTTTTAGTACTAGTGTATACGCATGAAAATTCAACTTCTGAAAGTTTTTCTTTTAAAAACTTACATTGAAGTTCTCCTATATTATTTAAGCCTACATCTATATCCCCATAATAAGTTCCCTTAGAATTTTCCTCTGTATATCCATGTCTTACTAAATATAAATTCATTTAATCACCTATTATTTAAATAGTATCATCTACATAAGATTTTTCTTCTACATTATCTCTCATTTCAAGTAGATAATCTGTAACTATGCCTGCATCATCAAAGGTTCCCATATGATTTATTATATAAAGGGCAGCTTCTATAATATTAAATCCTAAGGTACATCCTGTTCCTTCTCCAAGTCTCATTCTTAAATTTAACATTGGAGATAGTCCCATTTCTTTCATCATATATTGAGCACCTGGTTCTGCTGATAAATGAGATGGAAAAATAAAATCTTTTACATTATTGTTTAATCTATAAGCACAAAGGGCCGCAGCTGAAGATATAAACCCATCTATAACAATAGGAATTCTATTTTTAGCTGAACCTAAAAAGCAACCACAAAGCCCTGCAATATCAAGACCTCCAACCTTTGCTATAACATCTATAATATCTTCTTTATTTGGATTATTAATTTCTATTGCCTTTTCTATAACTCTCTTTTTATTTTCAAAAGCCTCTTCAGTTAGGGCAGCGCCTTTTCCTGTACACTGTTCAACATCTAAACCTGATAACACACTTAAAACCGCTGCACTAGTTGTGGTGTTACCAATTCCCATCTCTCCAGTTCCAAAAAGGTTATATCCCTCTTTTGCAAGGTTATCAACTATTTCAATACCAGCTTCTATAGCCTTTATAGCCTCTTCTCTAGTCATAGCTGGACCATTTACCATATTATCTGTTCCAAATCTTACTTTTCTATCTATAATTTTAGGATTATTAATCTCTTTTGCAATACCAATATCAACTACAGTAATATCAGACCCTACAAAATTTGAAAGTACATTAATTCCAGTAATGCCTTTTGTAAAATTATTTGAAACTGTATAAGTTAAGCTTTGAGGACAACTGCTTACGCCCTCTTCTACAACACCATTATCTGCACACATAATAACTACATTCTTCTTATTTATAGTATTGTTTATTTTACCCGTAATTCCAGCCATTTTAGCCACAATACATTCAAGTTCTCCAAGACTTCCAATAGGCTTAGTTAGGCTATCTAGTTTTTCCCAAGACTTTTTAACCCATTGTTCATAAGCCGGTTCTATATTATTTAAAGTTTCCGTTAAAATCTTCATACTCTTCTTCTCCTTTTGAAGTATATTAATTTATACTCAAGAAATTAATTTTAACATAATTATAATAATCAATAGATAGTAATTATCTTTTAATTATGATATTATATAATATAATAAAATATAATACTAATTATATTATTATAGTTTATTAAATTTAAAAATTCAAATATTGTTCGTGTATAAAAGGAATTAAATTGCTTAGTTATTATGTAATGTTGGTGTTTTATAGATTTTTTTATCTATTTTTAGGCTTTCTTAGATATTTTTATTGATATAGTGATTGTATAATCACATGAATATTTTACTCTAACATAGCATATTTTAAAACCAAAAAAATATATAAAAGTTAAATAGATTATGAAAAGTTTGCTAAAAACTTATACACCTATGTAATTAAGGAGGATTAATAATGAAAAGTTATAGAACAGAATTATTATTTGAGACAAATAATAGACGTGAATTTATAAATATAACAAATGAAATTAAAAAAGCTTTAGAAGAAAGTGAAATCAAAGAAGGTTTACTCTTATGTAATGCAATGCATATAACTTCTAGTGTATTTATTAATGATGATGAAAGAGGACTTCATAGAGATTTTGAGGAATTTCTTGAAAAATTAGCTCCAGAAAAACCATATGAACAATATTTCCACAATGGTTTTGAAGATAACGCAGATGCACACTTAAAAAGAACAGTAATGGGACGTGAAGTTGTAGTTGCAATTACAAACGGCGAGTTAGACTTTGGTCCTTTTGAACAAATCTTTTACGGAGAATTTGATGGAAGGCGTAAAAAGAAAGTGTTAATTAAGATAATAGGAGAATAATAAATTAAATAAAAGAACATGAAGTACATAGCTTCATGTTCTTTTATTTATTCGATGACTGACCTCTCTAATACTCTCATCTTATTTAAAATGTGAGTAAAGAGTAGCTATGTCCCTGGATAACGACTTCTAAACTTCAGGGGAGTAAAAATTTTCTCTGAAGTTTAGAACTCTGTTTACTATTTAGTGAGTTTCACTATATTCTATAGCCATAAGATTTGATAAGTTATTAGATGTATTACCATCACCTATAGCTCTTAAATATTCTTCTCCATGTTTTGAAGTAGAAATTATAACACCGGATATCTTACCTTCCTTTGCCATTTGTACTGCTTCATTCTTCATTATAATTTCGCCGTTTTCTAATCTATAAGCACCAATCTCTCCACCATTTTCCTTGACAACTGCAGTTATAACGTGTGCACCAGGATTATTTAATACTCTATTATACATCATACTATTATTTATTGTATTATCAGCTACGTTGTTATTCATTGTATTATCGGCTACATTATTATTCAACGTATTGTTTGGGTTTCTTTTCATTTCCATTGAATTTTTATGATTATTCATAGCACTATTATTGTTTAAAGTATTCATTTCATTGTTCATAGCATTATTATTGTTTACGGTATTATTTATTCCATTATTCATGGAATTTCTGTTTTCGTTCTTAAATTTATTATTATTTTCATTATTTATATTATTCATTACTAATCCCTCCTTTAATTTATTGATATTATTTTTCCCTTAGACCTTTAAAATATACAACTTTAAAATTCCACTGTGCTTATATACTATGATATACCAAACCATCAATGATTCAGAAAATAGATGGTTTCTGTAAGTTTTTACATGAAAATATTACATAAAATATACTTATATAAGTTCCATATGTTCCTTTATTATGTTACTTTACCTTCAATCTCATATAGAAGTCTTGCTTTCCACTTTGGTAAAATAGGAATCAATAAACAGTTTAAGGAGGGTTTTTTTATGAAAAATTCAAAAAAAATAAAAGTTATTTTAAGTACTTTGTTTTTAACCTCATTACTTAGTGTTAATGTACAAGCTATGACTTATACAGTTCAAAAGGGTGATTCACTCTACAAAATTGGACAAAAATATAATACATCCTACCAAAGTATTATGAAAGATAATAAACTTAATTCTATAACAATATATCCAGGCCAAAAACTTTACATAAAAGACAGTGTAAAAGTTACATATACAGTTATAAAAGATGATTCCTTATATAAAATATCTAAAAAATATGGAACCACTATAGAAAGTATAAAAAATTTAAATAACTTAACTGGAGATATGATTTATCCTGGACAAGTTCTTAAAATAAACGCAACTACTGTTCCAAGTTCTTCAAGTCAATCTAAACCATCTACTTCTATACCAGTAGATCCAAATGCAAAACAGCAATCCAATTCAGGAGTCGCTTACACACAAGCTGACTTAGACTTGCTTTCAAGATTAATCTATGCAGAAGCTGGAGCAGAACCATATAATGCCCAAGTTGCTGTAGGTGCTGTTGTTTTAAATAGGGTTAAAAATTCTGGATTCCCAAATACAATTAAGGGTGTAATATATGAAGTTAGCTATGGTTATTATCAATTTACTCCAGTATTAAATGGTCAAATAAATAAACCTGCCTCTGCTCAAGCTATAAAGGCTGCAAAAGAAGCATTAAATGGAGTTGACCCTACTAAAGGGGCACTTTATTTCTTTGATAATACAGTAACAAATAACTGGTTATTATCTAAGCCTCGTGCCTTAGTATCTGGAAAAATGATGTTTGCTTATTAGTTTTAACATTATTATTTTAAGAATATTATACTCATTTTAGGTTTAAAAACTAAAAAAGATTATCTACAAATTAAATATAAAAATTGTAGATAATCTTTTTCTCCTAAAATTTCAATCATAGCATATTATTTTACTAATAAATAAGTTTCTTATGCTTAAATTCTATTAATTCATATCCATCAATTATATATATATAAATCCACTTATATTCTCTATTCTCTTGTAAAAACTATAGTATTAGAGGAACTTAAATCTTCCCTATAAGCATAGCCCTCTTCGTTAAATTCCTTTAATTTTTCTATAGAGTCTATTTTATTTTTTATTATATAAGATGCCATAAGTCCCCTAGCCTTTTTTGCATAAATTGCAATTACCTTATAAACTCCATTTTTTCTCTCCTTAAATACCACATTAATAAAATTTATTTTCCCTAAATTATCTCTTTTTACAACCTTTGAATACTCCTCAGAAGCTAAGTTTAATATAGTTTTTTCATTTGAATTAGAAAGTTCATCCTTTAAACTATTAGTTACTAATTCACTCCAGAAGCCATAAAGATTTTCCCCTCTCTGATTCTTAAGTTTTATGCCCATTTCTAATCTATATTCTTTTATAAGATCTAAAGGCCTTAAAACTCCAAATAATCCTGAAAGTATTCTAAGATGATTTTGTGCAAATTCTATATCTTCTTCGCCGTAACTATAAGAATCTAGGCCCTTATATACATCCCCATTAAATGCAAAAATAGCTTGTTTTGTATCCTCCATAAAATTATCATTAAAACTTTGATATCTATAAAAATTTAACTCACCTAATTTCGGACTTATATTCATTAGAGAACTTAATTCCTCTGGACTGTAACCCTTTAAAATATCTATAAGCATTAAGCTATCTTTTAAAAATTTTGGCATAGTATATTCTTGTGTTAAAGCTTCTCTCTCAAAATCTAAGGATTTAGCTGGAGAAATTATTGTTATCATAAAATCACTCCTAGTTAATATTATCTATTGATTATATTTTAACATCAAACTAAGAGCTTTTAAATATGATTTACATAAATCTGTAATATGAATTTAAAATTTATTATGCAGGATTTATTCTTACATTACAATGAATTATCCTATTATCTACCCCTTCCACAGACTTATGAACCATTTCCCCAATATAATGTGCCTCCTTAAAAGAAACTTCTGAAGATATTCCAACCTCTATATCTACATAAATACTACTACCATGAAGTCTAGTTTTTAAACTATTAATCTCAGTAATCTCATCTATAGATGTAACACTCTGCTTAATTGAATTTACCACTTCTTTATCAGCTGCACGATCAATTAAAGCATTTATAGCTCTTATATATATATCAAAAGAAACCTTGAGAATAATAATACAAATTACAATAGATGCTATTGGATCTAAAACAGGAAATTTAAGCTTGGCACCTAAAATTCCAATAAAACTTCCAACAGAAGATAGTGCATCTGAACGATGATGCCAAGCATCAGCTTCTAAGGAGGAACTATTTATTTTTTTAGCCCCCTTAATTGTGTATCTATACATCCACTCTTTTATTATAATGGATGCTAATGCACCATATATAGCTATACTACCTGGTATTCCATAGTCTCCATTAATTATTGATTCTAAAGCACTATACCCTATAAATACCCCTGTACCACAAAGCAGTACAGCTAAAATTTTAGAGGTTACAGCTTCAAATCTTTCATGACCATAAGGATGTTCCTCATCAGCCTCCTTAGATGATACTTTTAGACCTATTATAACTGCTATAGTTGTTATAATATCTGACAGAGAATGAATTGAATCAGCTATCATAGCACTACTATGGCCTAAAATTCCAACAAAAAGCTTAAAAATAAACAAAAATAAATTTACAATGATAGTTGTTATAGAAATTCTATTCCCTAGGCTTCTTCTTTCTTCATTATTCATAAAATCTCCTCACTTATTTTTAATTGATAAAATAAAACGCTTTATTTAATATGATATGCGCTTTATATTACTAAGTTTACATATTATTTTTACTGAATTTTTATATCAATTGATAATGAATGTGAATTTTATATATTAGGTATTTCTATTGATAACTACTATCTATAGTTTTTTTGTATTAGATTAAAGATACTTTGTCTAATAGAATATATATTGTGAGAAAATAATAATATTTTGTAATTTGGAGGGGTTTTATGGAAAAAGAACAATTAATTCAAAAGGTAAGAGAAACTGCTGAAGGATATTTTCAAAGAGGAGAATTCTTCTGCTCTGAGGCAGTAGTAAAGACTATTAATGATTTATTAGACAAGCCATATGATGAAAGTGTAACTAAATTAGCTTCTGGTTTCCCTGTTGGTATAGGTAAATCCGGCTGTCTATGTGGCGCTGTAAGTGGAGGAGTTATGGCACTTGGAATGGCTTACGGAAGAAAACATGGTGAGTCTATGGATCCTAAAATGTTCCCAGTTTCAGCAGATTTACATGATCACATTAAAACTATGTACAAAAGTACCTGTTGTAGGGTTATGACAAGAGACTTTAAAGAATTTGGATCCCCTGAACGTAAAGCACACTGTGTTAAAATAACTGGGGAAGTTGCAGCTTATATTGCAGGAAAACTTTTAGAAGATGGAATAGAATTAAATATTGAGGAGTAGAAAATATGATACTTACTTCGGTTCAAACTTTATGCTTACTGATACTTTCTTTGATTCTTGCATACTTTATAAAAACTAAAGTTGCATTTCTTAAAAAATATTATATACCAGCTCCACTAATAGGAGGAATTATATTATCCTTTATATTTATAATACTAAACAAATTTACACCTGTAAAAGGAACCTACACTTTTGTTCCGATCTTCGTTGCTGGATTCTTTGCATCCATAGGTCTTAGATTTAATTTAGACACCTTAAAAAAAGGTTTTAAATTGCAAATGTTATATTTCTTAATAACAATAATAGTTGCCCTAGGACAAAATTCAATTGCCTTAGCACTTGGAAAAATCTTTGGGAAAAGTGTACCTGAAAGTTTAATTTTAGGCTCATCTAGCTTAATGGGAGATCATACCTTACTTAAGTCTATGCCTAAATTTGTAAAAGCCATAGGACCTAATATAAAGCAACTCACTGGAATTTCTATTCTAACTCTTTATATTGGAACTATTGCTGGAGTAATTTTGTTTTCTAAATTTAGAAAAGATGTAGACTTAAGCTCTACAATAAAAATACCAGCACCAACATTCACTCCAATAGAACTTTTAAAGTATTTGGGCATTTTTACAGTTTGTGTCGCTATAGGTATGCTTCCAACTGCTTTAAACCTTGGAAAGTGGATTAATCCTGCTGGAGGTGGATTCCTTGTTGGAATTCTTTTAAGACAGTTCTTTGACTTTAGTAAAACTTTTGATATTAAAGTACCTGAAGTAAATTTAATAGGCAACTTTTGTCTTTCCATGCTTTTAATATCAAACTTTGCAATGTTCGATATTTCATTAATAAAAAATATAACTTTATTTAGTTATATGGTATTAGTAATTCAACTTGTAATATTACTAGCATTTACTTACTTTGTGGTATTTAAACTATATAAAAAGAATGGCCTTTCAGCTTATGTATCTGCTGGACTTATAGGCTTTAGTTATGGTATGCCAGCTAGTACTATGAGTTCAATTCAAAGTTTTACAGAAGCAGAAGGCGCAATACCTCTAGTATTATTCATTGTTCCACCTGTAGGAGCATGGCTAATAACAGTTGTAAATCCATTTATTATAGGATTGTTTATGTAAAATAAAACTTAATTATTGTTATACTTAACATTATACATTAATAAATTTAAAGTTCACTCTATAAATCTATAACAATACATAATTTAGGGATTTTTTAATCTTAACTTATAAAAATTTATTAAGCCTTAACAATGAATATTTAGTTTCATTATTTAAGCTTATATAAGTTATATTATAAAAATCCCTTTTTTATATATTGATATGGACCTTTATAAATGTGCTACTAAATATAGTGCAAACATTTGCTATCTTTATATATATATTAATATGGACCTTTGTAGTCTCCTATATCTATAATCTTTTTAAGCTTATCCTTGTAAGTATCTATATATAGTTCACCCTTAGGATTTACTGTTGCTATAAAAACATCTTCATAATTATTTACACCTTGTTTTTTAAGTTCATTCATAAGCCAATTCTTATTTCTATTTAAATCTTGTAAATTTTGTTCAATAATTTTTCCATCGTAAATAAGCTCTATATTTACCCCAGTTTTGTCAGGTTTTAAGTTTAAATCCTTTAAGGTTACAGGATCATTTTCTGGTTTTTTTATAATTGAAAGTTCTCCATCACATTCTAAAATAGCATATTGAACTTCAGATATATCAAAGACACCTTTCTCCCTTAATTTTCCTTGGAGATCCGACAACCTATACCTCATTTTTCTTAAAATATTTTCCATTACCTTTCCTTCCATTATAACTATTTCAGGTTCCCCTTCTATGATTTTAGACATATATCTAGATTTTAATGTTATAAATTGCATTAAAAGACCCAATAAAAACCACACGGCAAGCCCTAGCAAATGAGGCCACATAGGACTATCTAAATCTGAAGTTAAAGTTGCTGCTGTAGACCCTATGGTTATACCTAATATGTAATCAAAAAATGTAAGTTGACTTATTTGTTGCTTTCCTAGAATTCTAGCAAAAACTAACAAGGTAAAAAAACCTACAACTCCTCTTAGACAAACGTTAATAGCTTCTTGCAAACTTCCACCTCCAAAATTATAATTTCATTTATCCCATGACTAATTGCTCTAATGCCCCCATGGCACTCTGTGAAAGTGATTCCTACCAAATCAAAGATTTGATTCCCTGCTTTTCTTCAAAGTGTGAAAAAGAACGGTCACGTCCCTGGATAACAATTTCGTTGTTTATATTATTAACATCTTATCTATATTTAAACCATAGGAATTATTTTCTAAATATTATTAACCCATCATAGTAATAAACATTATCTTCCGTCCGTTTTAAGGTACTATATACCCCAAATTTATTATATTCCCTTAGATCATCTCTATAATCTTCGCATATGTAAAATTCAGCCAACTCTTCAAAATCAACCTCTAAATTATACTTATGATAATAAAAGTATATACATAAATTATTATCTTCTAAATGAATATTCCCTAACTTGTCAAGCCCCCTCTGTTCTTTAAAATACTCTTTAGCTAATACATTTAGATTTTCTTTATTTTCAAAACCCAAATCATTAAATTCATTAATTATAGCAGAAGTATAATTATTTTCTTCCCCTATCATACTATCTAAAAGTTGCTTGTCCCCTTTTGTTACAATATACTCCTTATTAACCCAAGCCCCAACGCTTATATATGTAACAAAACTTTTAGAGTCATCTCTATTTCTTTTAGTATTCTTACTTATATATGTATCCTTTTTAGTTTTAGTATTCTTATTTATATATGTATCCTTTTTAGTTTTAGCAATCTTATTATTAGTAAGTATGCTAATACAAGTACTGCTTTTTATATTAGTTTTAAATTTAATATAAAGAACTAATGAAATTATTATAATAAAGCATAATATTATATGCCTTTTTCCCTTATTTTTTGACATAATACTCCCTCTTATGTAATTTATTTGATATTTGATATTATTATATACTATAAAGTATAAAAAAGATATATTTATTAAAATTTTAATTTGAATGCATATTGCATTATAAAATTCATTTTTTATGATGTATGAATTTTTTCAATTATATATTATAATATTAATTAGTACATACAAACCTAAAGATTTTTGTGAAGTTCTTACGAAAGGATGATAAAAATGAAAAAACATACTAAGGAATATTTTATTGATCTCTTAAAAAAGGAGGTTGTACCAGCTCTTGGCTGTACAGAACCTATAGCAGTTGCTCTAGCTTCTGCTAAAGCTTCAGAGACCTTAGGCGAAACCCCTAAGCTTATAGAAGTTTACGTAAGTCCAAACATATTAAAAAATGGTATGGGGGTTGGAATTCCTGGTACAGGCATGGTTGGTCTTCATATAGCTGCTGCCCTAGGTTCTATTGGTGGAAAATCAAAGGATTGCCTTGAAGTTTTAAAATATATAAAAAAAGAACACATAGAAAAAGCTAAGGATATGGTAAAATCAGAAAAGGTAATAGTTAAGGCAAAGGAAACCCCTTCTAAGCTTTATGTGGAAGTAACAGTTAAAAATGATTCCCATAGTTCCACTGTAATAATAAAAGATACCCATTCTAATATTATAAGTGTAAGCTTAAATGAAGACATAATATATACAACTACTGAAGAAACAACTAAAATTGCATCCTCTAAAGAAAATATAGATAATATAGATCATACTACCATAGATGAAATCTATGAATTTGCCATGAATGCTCCCCTTTCTGATATTGAATTTATATTAGAAGGTGCCCATATGAATAAGACAATTGCAAAAGAAGGCATTAAAAACGACTATGGCCTAAAGGTTGGAAAAACCCTATATAAAAATATAGAAAAAGGTCTATTAAAAGATGATATGTCAAATTACGCCATGGCATTAACCTCAGCAGCTTCAGATGCCCGTATGGCAGGATGCATGCTTCCTGTTATGAGTAATTCAGGTAGTGGAAATCAAGGAATAACTGTTATGATGCCTGTTATAGCAATTCATGAAAAATTAGGTTTAGAAGAAGAAAAACTTGTAAGAGCTTTAATCCTTGCAAACCTTACTGCAATACATATAAAATCATATTTAGGAAGACTATCAGCCCTTTGTGGTTGCGTTGTAGCCTCTTCTGGAGCTAGTGCAGGTATAGTATATCTTCTAGGAGGAAACCTAGATCAAGTTAAGTATGCAATTAAAAATATGGCAGGAAATATAGTTGGAATGATTTGTGATGGTGCTAAAACCGGCTGTGCCCTTAAGGTATCCACTGGAGTAAGTGCTGCCATTCAATCAGCCTTATTAGCTCTTGAAAATATAGAAATATCAGATAAAGACGGAATTATACATAAAGATATGGAAGAAACCATTAAAAATCTAGCTAAAATAGGAACTCAAGGTATGGTTGAAACAGATAAAATTATTTTAGATATAATGACTTGTAAATAAAGATTACATTCCACACCCTTGTAACTGATTACTTGAAATTATGCAACCATAATTTCAAGTAATTTTATATATGATTATTATATCGCAGTTTTCAAGTGACTCAACTCTAGAATATGTCATACCATTTTAATTTGAATATTTCTCTCTTTTAAATTACTATATAATTATACTTTAAATACTTATAATTTAAAATTTAAAATAAAATTATAAAGGAGGGATACCCTTGTATTCTTTTAGAAAATTATTCAAAGACACTTTTAAAGACTTTAAAAAAAGTTTTCACTTAAATATAAAATTTGAAGCTATATATAAAGTGCTTACCTCCTTTTTCCTAATACCATTTATGTCTATATGCTTAAATTATTTTATTTCTCTAAGTGGAAGGAAAATAATTACTAATAATGAGCTTATAAAGTTCTCCACTAGCCTACCAGGCATAGCAGCTTTTATAGTTCTTTTAATTATATGTGGAATATCCATAATCTTAGAAATAGGAACCCTTATTATTATAGCTAATAACATCTATTTTAAACATAAAATTTCATTAAAAGAAGCATTTATTCTAGCAGTTAATAATGTCTCTAAGTTGTTTTCCCTAGGTTCACTTAGGGTAATTTTATATATTATATTTTTAGTTCCACTTTTAGGAATAGGAATAACCTCCAGTTTAAATACAGAACTAAAAATCCCTAGCTTTATTGTAGACTGGTTCTTTGAAAACCCTACATACTTAATACTTTTAATTTTACTAATAATCCTTGCTTATTTCTTTTTGATAAGATGGATATTTTCTCTTCACATAGCAATAATAGAAAATAAAAACTTTAAATCCGCCTTAAAAGAAAGTAAAAAGCTTTGCAAAGGTAGATATAAATATATATTAAAAAACCTAATTTTATTTCAACTTACACTTAGTTTAATTGGACTTGCAGTATTAGTTTTCCTAACTATAATACTTGACTTTATATTTAAAAGAACAGGAATTAATAATTTCTCTTCCCTAAGCCTTTTATCCCTTTATTCTGTAGTTGTAAGTATTTTGTTTTTATTATTTAGCTTATTTATATCCCCACTTTATACAATTTTAATTACAAGACTCTATTACTCCTTAAAGCCAAGCTATGTTAAAAAAGAATTCTTAGGACTTTATAAAAGAGAAACAAATATAAATCTTACCTTTAGAAAAGTAAAGAATAATAAAAAAATAGTACAATTTTTAATTATAATAATATTGTCTATTAGTGTAATCTTTGGAACCTTATTCTTCTATTCAGAAAGTGAAAAGAATCATATTGAAATTACAGCCCATAGAGGAAATTCTTCAGAAGCCCCTGAAAATACCCTCTCCTCCATAGAATACGCCATTAAAGCTAAGGCTGACTATGCAGAAATTGACGTTCAAGAAACCAAGGATGGCGAAGTAGTTTTAACCCATGATAGCAATCTTAAAAGAACCCTAGGATTAAATAAATATATTTGGGAAATAAGCTTAAATGAACTTCAACAATATAATATAAAAAGTAACTTTGATTATGAATTTGAAAAAGAAAAAATCCCTACCCTAGAGGAAGTAATGAAAAAATCCAAAGGAAAATTAAAACTAAACATAGAACTTAAAACTAACGGACATGAAACTAAATTAATAGGAAAAGTAGTAACCTTAGTTCAAAAATATAGCCTTGAAAAAGATGTAGTAATCACTTCCTTAGATTATGACGCCTTAAAAGAGGTAAAAAATCGCAACCCCAAAATAAAAGTAGGATATATAATGTATCTAGCACTTGGCGACCTTGGACAGTTAAAAGTTGACTTTTACAGCATAGAATCAAGTAATGTAAGTAAAAGCCTAGTAAAAAAAGCCCACCTTATAGGAAGAGAAGTACACGTATGGACCGTAGATGACCCTACAAAAATGGAAGAGCTTATGGATATGAGCGTAGATAACATAATAACTAATAAGCCAAGAGAAATGAAAGAAGCATTGGAAGATAAAAAAATATTAGGGATTAAGCTAAATTCAACTTAATCCCTAATAGAATTAATATATATATTTTAATAAATATACATTCCTATTAGCATATCTAGTCATATTATAAGTTTTACTGACTGTATTATTTTAATAAAGATATATTTGTATCAATTATTTGAGGTTGTTTTTTAAATAAGAATTCACCTTTTCTAACTGATACATTAACACCAACTCTTTCTAGTATTGCATCAAATTCATTTTTAGCATTTAAAGCTATAAAGTTGGCATCTTTTCCTACTTCTATACCATATTTATCTTCTATATGAAGAGTTTTAGCACCATTTACTGTAATTAAATCTAAAGCATTATTAATCTCATCAAAAGACATCATATGACAAATATGAATCCCTGCATCTAAAATAGCCATTAAGTTACCATTTCCTAATGGATACCATGGATCTGAAATTGAATCTTGTGCAAAACAAACATTAATTCCTGCATCATTTAGTTCTTTAACCCTAGTAAGCCCCCTTCTCTTAGGATATGTATCATATCTTCCTTGTAAATGTATATTTTCAGTTGGACAAGATATAAAGTTCATTTTTGATAATCCTAAAAGTTTAAATAATTTAAATGTATAAGCATTATTATATGAACCCATTGCACAAGCATGACTTGCTGTTGTAAGTTCTCCAATGCCATTCATATAAGCTTCTGCTGCTAATAACTCAACAAATCTTGATTGCTCATCATCTGTTTCATCACAGTGAACATCTATTAATTTATTGTATTTCATAGCAAGTTCTACAGTTTTCTTTATAGATTTTTCTCCCATTTCTCTTGTAAATTCAAAATGAGGAATAGCACCTACTACATCTGCGCCCATTTTTAATGCTTCTTCTACTAGCTTGTCTCCATCTTTAAATGAATACATTCCCTCTTGTGGAAATGCTATAATTTGTATATCCACAAGATTTTTAACTTCTTCTTTTAATTCCATAATAGCCCTTAAACCAGTAAGTTTAGGATCTGTTACGTCAACATGAGTTCTAAGATATTGAGTTCCGTGTAAAATTTCTTTCTTTAATGCAATTCTTGCACGTTCTTTAATCTCCTCTATAGTCATATTTGCTTTTGTTTCAGACCATCTTTGAATTCCTTCAAAAAGAGTTCCTGTTCCATTGTTAGCACCTGGAGTGCGAGCAGTATATACATAATCTAAATGTATATGTGGATCAACATAGGGAGGAACAACAAGGTCTCCCATTAAATCATAAGTTTCTATATCTTTATATTTTACAGAAAGGTTTTGTCCTATTTCTTTATAAACTCCATTTTCTACAAATAAATCAACTAATTCTTCATTTCCTTTTAATCTAGCATTTTTAAATAAAATAGCCTTCATTTATATAAACTCCTCTCATGTTTTACATATTTCTTTTATGGACTTAAATAACAAAATGAAGTTTACCACTATTCTTATGTATAGTCATTGTATTAATTACACAATAATATTTAAAATTTAATGTGCATAAAAAAACATATTTTTATTTATATATTTGTATCTTTTGTACATTGAATCTATTATCCATTAAGGGTAAACTTGTTGAAGTATTAACTATTTTACAAAATTTTATTGAAACAAAAGGAGATTTTATTATGTATGAAAATGTAAAAATGACTCATATGACATGGCAAGAATTCGAAAAGAAAAAAGATGGTATAATAATTCTACCAATAGGTGCTACAGAACAGCATGGTCCTCATCTACCAACTTGTGTAGATACAGTATTAGCTGAAGGATTTGCTTATCGTATAGCTGAAAAATTAGACGCAGTTGTTGCCCCAAGTCTTTCATATGGATATAAATCAAAGCCTTTAAGTGGTGGTGGTCCTTTATTCCCAGGAACTATAGATTTAAATGGAGCTACACTTCAAGCCTTAGTAATGGATATAATAGATGAGTTTGTTCGTGATGGATTCACAAAAATCTTCTTATTAAGCGCTCACTTTGAAAATGAAGCATTTATAGTAGAAGCTATGGATCTATGTTCTCAAAAATATGGAGATAAAGTACAACTTCTTTTAACTAACTGGTGGGATCCAATGTCACCTGATGTTATTGATAAAGTTTTTGATGAAGTTCCATTCCCAGGTTGGGCATTAGAGCATGCTGCTGTTACAGAAACTTCATTAATGATGTATTTTGCTCCAGAACTTGTAAGAGAAGATAAAATACTAGATACTGAAAATGCTAGCCCAGCAACTTACTATAGATATCCAATCGAAAAAGATATCGTTCCTGAAACAGGAATACTTGCATCAGCTAAATCATCTTCTGCTGAAAGAGGAAAAATAATCGTTGACGATGTTATTCCAAACATACTTAAAATTATTGAAAAAGCTTTTAAATAAAAATTAAAATAAGAACAAAATGCATAATAAAAAACCTGTGACAAAATAGGGGCTGTTGCACTAATAAATTTACATACAGTATATTAATTTGCAAATTTGAAATTAGCACAATATATTGTAGTATCTGCTCTTAATGCAACAGTCCCATAAAAATATCCTAGATTTTTTTACTTTTTATTCTGTAATTCAAGAAACTCATAAATTAATATACTATTGAAAAGTTCTAAATTCGTCATAGCATCATCTAGGTCCCTTCCCAAAAGTTCTTTCACTGTTGATAATCTATAAATTAAAGTATTTCTATGTATAAAAAGTTCTTGTGAAGTTTTTACTAGATGTCTACAGAGATTTAGCACCTAAATTCCAGTGAAATTTTTATTTTTACTGGAATTATATTTTTTTACAATTACTTAAAGGGCTGGTAAGCCCGCAGACCGATAGGTCGCAAAAATAGATATACTTACCCCTA
>NZ_CABFVD010000004.1 GCF_902143515.1 Hathewaya massiliensis | reverse complement strand
TTAAATATTCCTCCCAGGTATCATTATCTAATTTTCTATACATAAGTAAACCTCCCATTGATAATCTTTTACTTAAGTTTATCAATGAGAGGATATGTTTTCTAGATACTTAATTTTTTACGCTTACGATAAAACTAGGTAATGTAGATATTTTGAAAAATGCTTCTATAACCCAGCATTTACCGTAGATTCTTATTGTTTCTTCATCTGTTAATGTTGTATCTGTAGAAATTAGTGCTAGGTATTTTATAGAGTTAATTCTATTATTTACAAACGCTATTTTTGTCATTATAGGCATATCCTATTCATCTTCACCAAGCTGTGCGATTACAGAAGCTTTAACTTTAGCCTTACCATGTTTTTTCTTTATGTCAGAATACAATGATTTGAGATTATACTTTTTACCTTCATAGGTATAAAAAATTTTGGGCATTGCTTTAACAATTGCTATTGTATGAAGATTTAAATTAAGTGTGTTGATTAATATTTTTGAGTAAGTAAACTAGCTATCAAGTAAAACATAACTTGCTGACAGTGCATAAGCTGCTGCTTGTTTTAATAAGTCAATCATACATCAGGAGATTTTTTTACGGATTCTTCTCTGGTTTTATATCCATTAGATCTTTTATCTACTGAATGTTTAATAGAGCAGATACGATTATTTTCTTTCTCTGAACTCAGTAAAGTAAAAGCTAAGGGTAAGGATGTATTTCCACCAGACTAGCCTAAGGTTAGCAGTCTGAAACCTTTTTTATACTTTCTATCAACATGATCAAATACGTTTGCTAGCAATTCCACTGATTTACTTCTTGCTCTAGTGTAAAATGAATCATCGATGATAAGTACATTAAATCTATCATTAGTTGTCAATAGATCAACTTTATCTTTAATTATTGAAGACTATAATAAGATCAAAAATTTTCTCCAGTTATAGCTAGTAGAATTCAAAAATCTACTTTTGTATTGCTAGAGTCCAACGTTCTAAATAGATTTTTACCAGTAAATATTAGCATAAAAATAAATTTAAAAATCATTATACATGAAAGCCCTTTTTCCTTACGGAAATTAGATTCTCTTAAAAGAGAATTAATCTTATTATTTTTGAAAAATCTATTTATAGTGGAATTAAACTTTTTTCCAGTATATGGTATAGTTGTATTCATGGAGAATATTACTTTCTTGGTTGTTGTTTGTCGTGATTCAATTATACCAAATGGAGGAATGTTCTTCTATTTTTTATACTATAAGTGCGAAAGTTGAGTTCATAATTAAAGGGAGTCTAGTTTCCTGTTAATTAGAATGATTTTTATAGTATCTTCAAAAGAGTCAGAGAATTTTATTTTCTGGCTTTTTGAATTTAGTTATAAAATTTAATATGCTTTGAGGAAAAATTTTAAAGTAAAACTGTGACTTTAATTTAAAACAAATTATTGCTTATATTAAAGTTATACTATAAAATTACGATATATAATTATAAAAAAGAAATTAATTTGAGGTGGATTATGGATAATTTCACAAAAAAAACTTTAGGGGTTTTAGAGGAATTTAAAGATATAAATAAAAAATATTCTTTAGAAAAAAGTAAAGATAATAAATATGTAATAAGAATAAATAAAGAAGGAAAAAGCATATATTTAGGAAGTAAATATAATGTTCAAAGGGACATAGATAAATTTTTAGAAGATTTAGAGAATATAAATCCTTCAAGTATAATAGTGGTTTTTGGATTAGGTTCAGGAGAGCATATAAAGGAACTTTTAAATAACTTAGAAGAAAATAATAAAGTTTTAATCGTAGAGCCAGATATAAATGTGTTAAATAAGTTTTTAGAAGTAGAATCTGCAGAAAGTATAATAAATGATGATAGAATAGCTTTATGTTTATATAAAAAATCAGTAATAAGAGATTTATTTAGTCATAACATAGATGCTACAAGTGTAAAAAATAATATAAAATTCAAAGTGTTTTCTAATTATGATAAGATTTACAGTGAAGAATTTTTAGATATTTTTAATGATTTAAAATTAATTATGGAAAATTCATTAATGGACAATGCTACAACAAAGCATTTTTCAGAAACCTTTACAAAAGCTTTTATAAATAATTTAAAACATATAGTGGAAGCTACCCCTATAAATTATTTTAAAAATGAATTGAAAGGCAAACCTGCCATAGTGGTTTCAGCAGGACCATCATTAGAAAAAAATGTGCATAAATTAAAAGCAGTTCAAGATAATTTTATAATAATAACAGGGGCTAGAAGCTTAGGTACATTAATCAAAAATAATATAATTCCTGATTTTATATGTATGGTAGATCCAATAGAATTTAATTGTAGATTTATAGAAGAATATTTAGAGTATAAAATCCCATTAGTTTTTTATGAAAATACTAGTTACCAGGCTATGAACCTGCATAAAGGTTCTAAGGTGTTATTTTCGGAGAATCCATTGACATCTATTATATTAGAATATAATGTGGATGGATTAATGGTAGGAGGTTCAGTAGCTCATACTTGTACATCTTTTGCAGCTTACATGGGATGCAGTCCTATTACGTTTATAGGTCAAGATTTTGCTTATACAGAAGAAAAACTTCATGCAGATTCTTCTGTATTTAAAGAGAATAATAAAGTGGATGATAAAATAGATTTTATAAAGGTTAAGGATGTTTTTGGTAATTTAGTAAAAACAGATAGAAAATTAAATGCTTATAGAGTTAATATGGAAGAAATAATAGGAAGCTATAGCAATATAAGGTTTATAAATAGTACTGAAGGTGGGGCGAATATGGAAGGAACTAAAGTTCAACCATTAAGTAAAACCATAGAAGTATATGGAAAAGAAAAAATAGAAAAGGAAAAGATACAATATATATTAAGTAACCATATTATTGTAAAAAAAGAGATGATAATAAAATATTTAGAAGAAAGTAAAAAAATATTAAAAGAAATACATGAAAAATCAGAAAGGGCATTAGATTATTCTAATAATATGTATGTAGCTTTTACTCAAAATAAAAATATTAATATAAATAAAACAAATGAAAAGTTAGATAAAATAGATGATTATATAAAGGAAAACAGGGAAAGGATTTTACTTATAAATTCATTATTATTTGAAGTTATAGAAAATGTACTATGTAATCCTGAATATATGCTAAATTCTAAAGATAGTGCAAAAGAAAAGGACATAAAGATTGCAAAAAAAAGTAGAACTCTATACAAGGGAATAAAGGATAAAACAAAGGAATTTATGCCTATTTTAAAAGAGGGAATAAAAAGTCTAAAGGAGGAAGAAGTGTAATGGAACAAAAATTAGACGTTTTAGAAACGGCAACAAACTATATAAACAATTTAAAAGAAGCGATTGATAGTATATTTAATTATATTTCTGAAGGTAAAGAAAGTGAAGCTTTTGGTTTAATAATAGATTTCGCAGAGGGAACAGAATGGTTATCTCAGGTTTTAGTTTTAACCAAAGATATGCATGAAAAAGATCTAAATATAGGTAGATTAAATGATCTATTAAAAGAAGTAGTAGAAGCCATAGAAAATGAAGATTATATACTAGTGGGAGATTTATTTAAATATGAAATATATGAATTTTTAGAAGAAATTCAGTCTAATATTTAATATTAATCTATGAATAATCTTATCATTACCTACGATTTAACAATAACAATATAAAGCGTATAACTTTTATTATGTAGTATCATGTGCTTTTTATTTCAGACTAGATAAGGAGGAAAAATATTTATGTTAAATGAAAAAATTATATTAGTAACTGGTGGTACAGGTTCTTTTGGAAAGATGTTTACGGAAATGGTTCTTAAAAGATATAATCCTAAAAAAATAATAATATATTCAAGAGATGAATTTAAACAAGATTTAATGAAAAAAGAATTTTTATTAAAGTATCCAGATAAAATAGATAAACTAAGGTTTTTTATAGGTGATGTAAGGGATAAGGATAGATTATATAGGGCATTTAATGGAGTTGATTATGTTATACATGCAGCTGCTATGAAACAAGTTCCAGCTTGCGAGTATAATCCTTTTGAAGCCATAAAAACTAATATAGATGGTGCTCAAAATATAATAGATGCAGCACTAGATAGAGATGTTAAAAAAGTTGTTGCTCTATCTACAGATAAGGCAGTAAATCCAATAAATTTATATGGTGGAACAAAATTAGTATCAGATAAGCTTTTTATTGCTGCTAATGCATATTCAGGAGAAGATGGAACTATATTTTCAGTAGTTAGATATGGAAATGTAGCTGGCAGTAGGGGATCTGTAATTCCGTTTTTTAAATCTTTAATAGAAGGTGGAGTTACAGAGCTTCCAATAACAGATTTTAGAATGACTAGATTTTGGATTACTCTAGAACAGGGAGTAGATTTAGTATTTAAAGCTTTAGAAGAATCTAAAGGTGGAGAAACTTACATATCTAAAATACCTTCATTTAAAATTACTGATTTAGCTGAGGCTATGCTTCCAAACTGCAAATTAAAGGAAGTAGGTATAAGAGAAGGGGAAAAACTTCATGAAGTAATGGTAACAAAGGATGATTCAAGATATACCTATGAATATCCTAAGCATTATATAGTATATCCACATTTTGATTGGTGGAATACAGAAAAGTACTTTACATCAGGTGGAAAATTAATAGAAGAAGGTTTCGAGTATAATTCAGAAAGTAATTGTGAGTGGCTTACCATAGAAAAATTAAGAGAAGAAATATCAAAATTAGGATTCTAAAAAGTAATAATATATAGATTAATATATATTATTTATTTGGAAAGTGGTGAGTTTATGAAAGTAGTATGCATTATGCAAGCTAGAATGGGGTCTACAAGATTACCAGGTAAGGTATTAAAAAAAATATGTGGAAAAACAGTATTAGAACATGATATTAACAGATTAAAAAAAATTAATAATATAGATGAAATTGTGATAGCAACTACCACTCTTGAGAAGGATAATGCTATAGTAGAGGAATCAGAAAGATTAAATGCAAAATATTTTAGAGGTTCTGAAGAAGATGTTCTATCTAGATATTATTATGCAGCTAAAAAATATAATGCTGATGCAATAGTCAGAGTTACTAGTGATTGCCCTCTTATTGATTGGGCGGTTAGTGAAAAAATAATACAGTGTTATTTAGATAATATAGATAAATATGATTATGTAAGTAATACCATAGAAAGAACCTATCCAAGGGGATTAGACACAGAAGTATTTAGCTTTAAAGCTTTAGAAAAAGCATTTAAAGAATCTAATTTAGAGAGAGATAGGGAACACGTTACTCCATATATATGGGATAACAGTAATATTTTTAGGTTGTATTATTATAAGAACGATATAGATTATTCAGAATTAAGATGGACATTAGATACTGAAGAGGATTTTGAGCTTATTAATAAAATATATAAATTATTATATCCCAATAAAGGTTTAGAGTTTAAACTTGAGGATATGTTAAACTTATATGACATAGTTCCTGAATTATATAGTATAAATAAGGAAGTGTCCCAAAAACAAATATAAATGTTAATAGTTATTTTAAATATATAAATATATATTAAAAGAGGATTTTAAAAATGAATATAAAATTAAGAAAAGCAATTATAGATGACTGTGTTTTATTATTCAAATGGGTAAATGATGAAGATGTCAGAAATAATTCTTTTAATACTAATAGTATTAAATATGAGGAGCACTTAATATGGTTTAAGAGAAAATTAAACTCACATAATACTTATATATTTATATTAGAAGAAGATGAGAAACCTGTTGGACAAGTTAGAATAGACATTAAGGATTTAAAGTGCTTAATTACTTATAGTATTGATAAAAAATATAGAGGAGGAGGTTATGGTACTAAAATATTATATTTACTAGAACAGGAAATAATAAAAAGTAAATTCAAAATAAATATATTAATAGGGTATGTTAAAAGTGATAATATTTCTTCACAGAGATGTTTTGAAAAAAATGGTTATGAAAAATATATTAAAAAAGACTATGTTGAATATAGAAAAATTTTTGGTAATAAACTTAATATTATAGATGGTTAATATAATTTAAAGATTAATATATGATAAAACCATTAAAGAACAATTTAATTTACTTAGAGTTATAGATAATGAAAGATATCCAGCTTATTTTATGCTTAATGGTAAAAAGTATATTTTAAAAATATACAAGGAGGACTAGTTATGTATAGTAAAATAAATATTAAGGGAAGAGTTATTGGAGATAATGAACCTTGTTATATAATTGCTGAAATGTCAGCAAATCATGCTGGAAGCTATGAGAGAGCTATAGAAATAATAAGAGCTGCAAAAGAATCTGGTGCTGATTGCATCAAAATTCAAACATACACTCCAGATACCATGACTATTAACTGTGACAATGAATATTTTTCTATTAAAAAAGGTACATGGAGGGGCGAAAATTTATATAAGTTATATGAAAAGGCATATACTCCTTGGGAGTGGCAAGAAGGATTAAAAAAGGAAGCAGAAAAAATAGGAATAGATTTTTTGTCTACTCCATTTGATAAAACTTCAGTAGATTTTTTAGAAAGTATTAATGTAAATTTTTATAAAATCGCCTCCTTTGAATTAGTTGATATCCCACTAATAAAATATATAGCATCTAAGAATAAGCCTATTATTATGTCTACAGGTATGGGCACATTAGGTGACATTGAGGATGCTATAAATGCAGTTAAGTCACAAGGAAATGATAAATTATGTTTATTAAAGTGCTCTAGTGCATATCCAGCTATAGCAGATGATATGAATTTAATGACTATGAAAAATTTAAAAGACACTTTTGGAGTATTAGTTGGATTATCAGATCATTCTTTAGGATCTATAGCTGCAGTTACAGCGGTGGCTATGGGAGCTAAAGTTATAGAAAAACATTTTTGTTTAAGTCGAAAAATAGAAAATCCAGATGCTTCTTTTTCCATGGAGCCATTAGAGTTTAAAAAAATGGTAGAGGATATTAGGGCAGCGGAAAGAGCTATAGGAAAAGTGGATTATAGTTTATCTAGTAAAGAAGTTGAAAGTAAAATCTTTAGAAGATCTATTTTTGTTGTAGAGGATATAAAGAAGGGTGAAAATTTTACAGATAAAAATATAAGAATCATAAGACCAGGGGATGGCTTAAAACCTAAATATTATGATAGTGTAATTGGAAAAGTATCAGCTTGTGATATAAAAAGGGGAACACCACTTTCATGGAATCAGGTAATTTAATATGAAAATTGTAATAGCTACTATTAAATCATGGAATATAAAACAGGCTAATAATTTTAAAAGAAATAATGAACATTTACATGATATATTTATTATTACAAATAAAAATGATTTAACATACGAAAAAATATATGATATAAATCCAGATTACATTTTCTTTCCTCATTGGTCATGGATAATAGAAAGTAAGTTATATAGAAATTTTAACTGCATAGTTTTTCATATGACAGACTTGCCTTTTGGTAGGGGTGGAAGTCCGTTACAGAATTTAATAGAAAGAGGTTTAAAGGAAACTAAGATATCAGCTATTAAAGTTAATGAGGGAATTGATACAGGGGATATTTATTTTAAGAGAAAACTTAATTTGAATGGTACTGCTGATGAAATATTAATGCGTGCTTCTGAAATTATTTTTAATGAAATGATACCTGAAATTATTAACAATAAAATAATTCCTGAAAAACAAAAGGGTGAAGTTATAGAATTTAAAAGACGAAAATCTTCTCAGAGCGAAATTCTTACGGAGTTTGATTTTAACACAATATATGATTATATAAGAATGTTGGATGGAGAAGGATATCCAAAAGCTTTTATTCAGTTCGGAAAATATAAGCTTGAGTTTTCAAGGGCTAGTTTAAAAAGTAACAAAATAATTGCTGATGTAGAAATAATATGTGATGAGGATGATTAATATGAAAAAAATACTAGTAATAGCAGCTCATCCTGATGATGAGATATTAGGTGTAGGAGGAACTGTTTTAAAACATACAAAAGATGGTGATGAATGTTTTGGTATAATCTTGGGGGAGGGAATGACTTCAAGATATGATAAGAGGGAATTGGCTGAGAGTCATAGGGTAGAAGAACTTCATGAAGATACCTATAAATCAGCAGAATTTGTTGGATATAAAAATGTATATATAGAAAGTTTACCTGATAATAGATTTGACTCAATTCCATTATTAGATATAGTGAAAATTATAGAAAAATATATAGAAAAAATAAAACCAGATATAATATACACTCATTTTGGTGGAGATTTAAATATAGATCATAAGATAACCTTTGAAGCGGTATTAACGGCTACCCGACCTATTGGAGAAGAGTATGTAAAGGAAATATACGCATTTGAAACAGTTTCTTCTACAGAATGGAATTTTAATAATAATACTAATTTTAACCCAAATTACTTTATTGATGTAACAGAAACTTTGGATGAAAAGTTAAAGGCTATGGAATGTTATCAAAGTGAATTAAGAGAATTTCCACATCCTAGGTCTAATGAAAATTTGAAGCATTCCGCCTTAAAGTGGGGAAGTGTAATAAGTAGAAAATATGCAGAAGCATTTGAAGTTATAAGAATAATAAAATAGGTGAGTATTGTGAAAATAGGAATAAGAGCAGATGGCGGTTCTAAAATTGGTATGGGACATGTTATGAGAACATTAGTTTTGGCTAAGGAGTTATGCAAAAATAATGAAGTTTTTTATATATGTAAGCACGATAAAAAATTTTCAGCTATATATAATCCAGGTGTAGATAGAATTAGGGATTCAGGTTTTCCTGCTAAGGAAATTAAGGAAAATAATATTTTAGAAGAATTAAGCAACATAAAAGCAGATATTCTTATTACGGATAGTTATGATGTGGATGAAATTTATTTTAATGAAACTAAGAAAATGTTTAAACATACTGTTTATATAGATGATATGAATAAGCATTATTTTAATATAGATGTTTTAATAAATCAAAATATAAATGCAAGAGATTTAAATTATAAGGTAAATCATAATACAAAGTTACTTTTGGGACCTGAATATACTATGATTAGGAAAGAGTTTAGAAATTTACCTGAAAAACTTATAGGAGATAAAGTGGAAGATATATTAATAACAGTAGGTGGGGCTGATCCTAATGATGTAACTGGAAGGATATTATCCTATGTTCAAAAACTAGATTTTAAGTTCCATGTAGTTGTTGGACCCTCATTTAATAATATATCTAATTTAAAAAAATATGAAAAAAACAATATAAAATTATATTTTAATGCAAATATGTTTGAACTAATGCAAAAGTGTGATTTAGCCATATCAGCTTGTGGAAGTACATTGTACGAACTTTCAAGTTCTGGAGTACCCACTTTAGGCATTATTATAGCAGATAACCAAATTGGAATAGGTACAAAGTTTCATGATATGGATATTGTCGATAATTTAGGATGGTATAAACAACTTAATAAGGAGAAATTTTTATTTCAGTTAAATAAAATTATAAATGATAAGAATATGAGGCAAAGAAAAAGTAAATTGGGTAGAAATTTAATAGATGGCAATGGTGTAAAAAGAATAAAAGGTATATTAGAAGAATTGTATATACAAGTATAATTTACAAAGTTATAACTCAATATTGGAAGTTTATATAGGAGAAGGAGTGGTATTATGAATATTTTAAATTCTTAAAAAAGGTCTATAAATGTTATGGGCTTGATATATCTTGATTAAGGGTAAAATATGCAAAAGTTTTTTGTATTAATTTAGAACAAACTCTTTAGCTTTGGTAATTTACCAGAGCTTTTTTTATGTGCCCAGCATGGGCACAATCTAATGGGTGAAAGTCGCTAACATGCCGTAAGCGTAAAAAATTAAGTATCTAGAAAACATATCCTCTAATTGATAAACTTAAGTAAAAGATTATCAATGGGAGGTTTACTTATGTATAGAAAATTAGATAATGATACCTGGGAGGAATATTTAAATAAATTTAACTCTGTTAAAGATACAATAACAGTGAAAGATTTCTGTGCTGAAAATAACCTTAATAAGAGTCAATTTTATTACCATAAAAAAAGGGTAGAAAAAGTAAATGAAAGTAATGAAAGTAAAGAAACTATTTTTCAGGCTATTTCTTTGAATAGTAAAATTGATAATATTAAAGAAGATAAATCCACATTAAAAGAAGTGAAAATTAATGTAGGCAATGCTAATATACTTATTCCTGTTAGCGAAGCTACTTTAATAACAGCAATAATTAAGGAGTTAATTCTAAGATGTTAAATATAGATAAGGTAGAAAAAGTCTATCTTGCCTGCGGCTACACAGATTTAAGAAAAAGTATTGATGGATTAGTTATGATAGTGCAAAATCAATTTAAGTTAGATCCTTTTGATAAAGCATTATTTGTTTTTTGTAACAAGCAAATGGATAAATTAAAAATTCTTCACTTTGATGAAGGAGTCTGGCTATATTATAACCGTTTAGAAGCTAATCGTTCACAAATTAATATTAATAAAACAGAAGATATTAGGAAGCTAGAGAATTTAAATTTATTGATTTAAATATAACTTATTATATTAATTTAGATTCAAATAAGAGGACATTAAAAAAACATATTATAGCTAATAAGAAAAATATAACTTATATTGAAAATATAGCTATCCAAGTTTTTGTTAATAGTAGATTTAATATATTAGGTGCTAAAAAAACCAAGGAGTTTTACAAAATTTGGGCTAAAAATCGGTTTTAGGTAAGTTAGATGATATTTGTCTAATTGAAAAAAATAAAAAGAATGAACTAGAGGGATTTGTAACTATTAAAAGGTATAAAGAAATTATTTGTTTTTATATAAATAATAATTAGTGTTTAATTGTTAAATGATAGATATTCACTTTTATGTTTAAAAAGATTGGTTACAAAAGTTGGTAATTGAGGTTCGGAATGAATCATAGCGTAAATAGAAACTTATTACATATGACTAATGGAAATAGGCGTTTGAATTCATTAATTAAATACTAGTTAAAAAATAATTAAAGAAAATTGATCTAAAGAAATCAAAGGTCTAAATTGTATTTTTATTATAGAAGGTGAAATTCAAATGAAAAACCTTTCAAACAAACAAAAAATAGCGTTTATATTTTCTTTAATTTTCTTTTTTACTTCTGTAGCTGTTAAAATTAGAAATTTTAACAGCGCAAGGAGGTATATGAATAAAGAAAAAGCTTTTATGAAGCAGAAAAATAATCCCAATGTAAACCCTAATAAAAATCTTCAAAACAAAGAAGAAGTTAAAAATAGAATAGCAGATATTTGGAGTACTTTAGATGAAGCTACAAGTTATTTAAAAAATAATATAGATAATAAGGATAAAAGAGAAGAGATATCAGATTTAATAGATGATTGCATAAGTGCTTTAAATAGTATAGAAAATACTTCAACAAAAATAAAAGATAAAAATGCTGTTGATGCAACAAAAGATATTAAAAAAATAAAAGAAGATTTTAAGGAACTTAAGAAAGCCTTTACGGAATATAATTTAGATAGATGTAAAAAGATTTTAAATCAAAATAAAAAATAAGGGTAGATTCGAAATGTAATAAAGAACTGATTTTTAATAACACATAGAATAATAGGAGAGTGGGTGTTTTTATGGCTATAAACTATGAAATATCAGAATATATGCATAATAGTATATATTCTAATGCGTTAAATGATAACGCATATAGTTGTAGAAAAGCTAATATATATTTTTCAGAACCAGAATTAGGTATAAATGAAGAAACAGGGATTTTGTTATTTATTGCAGGATATGGTGGAAATGCTATTTCTAATGTCTATAAAAAAATGAGAGAGGAATTTGCTGATAAATACAATTTAGTTACAATACAATCTGATTACTTTGGTTATGAATTTATGCAAAGCAGTAAAAATATTAACATACCGGAAATAGATAAAAAAGAGTTAAGTAAGTTTTTTTCAAATGATGAAATAAAAGAAATTTACAATGAAAATAAGCTGGATTTTAATAAATTAATAGAAATAGGAAAAAAGTATACTATAACTTTAAATGCTAAAGAAAGCTTATCTAATGAGAGTTTATATAATTTTAATGACATGGGAATAATGCAGGCTCTAGATAATATAGTCGCTGTATTAAAGGTGATGTCTATACTGTATGAAAATGGGTATGAATTTAATACAAAAAAAGTTATTATATATGGTCACTCACAAGGGGCTTATTTAAGTTATTTATGCAACAGGTTTTGCCCTACTTTATTTTCATGTATAGTAGATAATTCATCATGGTTGTATCCTCAATATTTAATATATAATAGAATTTGTTATTATTTTATTGATAAGTTAACTTTAAATGTTGAATTTGAATATTTAGCACGAAGATTAAATTTAAATAATAAAATTTTAGAATTAAATTATTTGTATTCTGATTTTGAAAATAATTGTAAAATAATATCCTACCACGGAGTTACCGATAATTTAATAAGTAATGTTGAAAAGAAAAATTTTTGTAGCAAAATAAGACAATGTGATTATAATGAAGTAACAGAAGAAGATGTAGATGGTGAAATTTTCAAGTCTACTAATCATGGATTGGATGCAGATTTTTTAAAGCTGTTTGATTATACCATGGAAAATATAGAATTTGAAAAAGATACATTTTTTAATTTGCCACAAGAAGTACTTATTAGGACAGATGAAAAAGATTATTGTGTAGATTATAAAGATGTGTTACCTTTATTTACAATAATTTAAAATAATTTTATTGAGTATTTAGATTATTAAGGATGGTGCTCTTAATAAAGGCTGACCCTAAATTATACTTTAATAACTGTGAAAGAAATCTTATTAAGATGTAGAGTGGTATCTATGATAATAAATCATAATATAAATGATATAATTGCATATAGAAATATAATATATCATTCATTATTAAAAGATTTTAAATAGTAAAGAAATCCTATTTAAAAACAGTAAGGTACAGATATTAAGATAGCCCTAAAGTTTACCTCCTTTTCCTACGATAAAAATATGTAAATAGAATTTTTAAGGAAAGGATTCCTAATTTATATATTGCAAGGAGGTGTAAGTGTGCAAGTAAGTAGCAATTTATCCGCATTAAACTCCTTTAATAGAGTTACTAAAAATAAAGGGGTTAAAAGTGAGTTAACAGAGAAAATTTCTACAGGCAAAAGAATAGTTAGAGCTGCAGATGATGCGGCAGGACTTGCCATATCTGAAAGTATGAAGGCGCAAATTAGAGGAATGTCCATGGCTGAAAAAAACATTCAAGATGGAATTTCACTAATTCAAGTTACAGAGGGGGCTATGGATGAAATTGATAAAGTTCTTAATAGAATGAAAGAAATGGCCGTACAAGCTTCTAATGATACTTTAACAGATGAGGATAGAAATGCCATAGAGAAGGAATTTTCTCAACTAAAAGATAATATTGACACTATAAGTAGAGACACAGAATTTAATGGTATAAATCTTCTTGGAGGGGATAAAGGCATAATCCTTCAAATAAAGGATACCCCATATATTACATATGAGGTTAAACTTAAAGAAATGTCAACCAATACTTTAGGTATAAAAGATGCTAGTATAACTACAGGGGAAAAGGCTAGTGAAGCTAATGCAAAGATTGATGAGGCTTTAACTAGGTCAATTGCTCATAGAACCACTTTAGGAGTTAGTATGAATAAGCTTCAACATTCTTACAATAATGCTCAAAACTTAGGAAGTAATTTATCAAAATCTTTATCTGGTATAGAAGATATAGATATGGCAACAGCTCTAATGGGAAGTGTTAAGGAAAAAATCCTAGTTGACTATAATCAATCTATGCTATCTGTTGCAAAACAAGATAATGAAAAAGTTAATGTAATACTTAATAAATGGCTTTCTTATTAAAATAGAAAACCCCTAGGATGTAAAATACATCTTAGGGGTTTAAATTTATTTATTATCCTTCTATAAAGTCTTTTACCTTATCTAAATTTTCCTCTGTAGAATCAACTACATGCTCAAAACTATTACCTAAGCCATCTTTTATAATATAAGTTTCTCTTTTATGACTTTTATTTATTCCTAGTCCATGATTTTTAAGTTTATTAATTTTATTTTTTATGTTTTCATAGAAAGAATTAATAGGAGTTTCTTCATTTTTTTTAGATTTAACTAATTGGTATGTTAAAAAGGTACCGGTAGCCATTAATGTACCTAATAATAACTTGGTTTTATTGTTTTTCCTATTTTTCATTTTTATTACTTGGTTATGAAAATCTTAATAAAACATAACCTCTCCTTTCTCATATTTTATTAGAAGTATATCCATTAGCTATTGAAATTAACCAATACTATGTACAGAAAAATAAAATTTTTCAACTATAGTATGTGCTTTTTATAAGCACATATTCTATTTTTTTTAAAGATATAAACTATTGCTTTAATTAACCGAATATATATTGTGATGAAATAGTTAATTTTAATATTTAAACTTAAATAGGGAAAAATAGGAGGGCACTAATGTTAAATAATTTTAAGGTAAAAACAAAGGTTTTAGTTTTAGCATTTTTTATGACTATAGTTATAACTATGGTAGGTGGTATTGGGTATAAGGGATTACTAAGCACAGACAAAAGCCTAGAGAAGATATATAAGGAAAATTTAATTTCCGTAGGAGAATTAAATGATTGTAGAAATCTATCAAGAGCTATTGAAGCAAATATATTATATATAGTTATGTCAGAGGATAGTAATTTGCAAAATGAAAAGATTAAGGATATTAAGAACCGAGAAAAACTTTTCTCAGAAAATATTAAGAACATAGAGGCTGCTGGTATAGATAGTGAAGAAAAAAAGATACTAGGTGGAATGAATAAGGCATGGGATGAGTATGGCAAGCTGAGGGAAGATATTATATCTGATTCATTGAAAGGAAATAAGAAAGAGGCTTTAAATAAGATAGTTAATTCTCAAGCTATAATAAATAATTTTCAGAATAGTTTAAGAGAACTTGCAAATTATAACGTTAATCTTGCAGATAAGACTTTTAAAGAAAGTCAATCAAGTTTTAAAAGCTTGATTAAAAGTTTTATAAGTATATTTTTAATTGCTATTATAGCTAGTGTATTATTTTCCATATACATTGGTAATAGTATATCAAAGCCTTTAGGTAAAGCTGTAGCATATTTAGAACTTCTTGCAACTGGAGATTTTAGTAGAAGTGTATCTAAGATATATATTGAGAGAAAAGATGAAATTGGGGATCTTGCAAAAGCCATGGACAAAATGCAAAATTCTGTAGTTCACACTGTAAGGAGTGTAAAAGAAGAATCTTCATATTCCATGGAGAAAACTGATGAGGTATTTATTCTAGTAGAAGATGTTAAAACTAATATGGATGATATTTCTGCTACAATACAAGAACTTTCTGCAGGTATGGAGGAGACTGCAGCTTCTTCTGAGGAAATGAGTGCAACTTCTCTTGAAATAGAGAGTTCTATAAGTAGTATAGCTGAAAGAGCTAAGGAAGTTGCTGAAAGATCTGTAGATGTTAGTAAAAAGGCTAATAATCTTAAAATAGAGGCAGAGGATTCTAAATCAGATACTTTTAAAATATATAGTGAAAACTCAATAAATTTAAATAAATCTATTGAAAAGGCTAAGGCTGTTGAGAAGATTAATGTACTATTAGATGCTATACTTCAAATAACTAGTCAAACTAACCTACTTGCCCTAAATGCTGCCATAGAGGCTGCAAGAGCAGGAGAGGCAGGAAGAGGATTTGCGGTTGTTGCAGAAGAGGTTAGGAAACTTGCTGAAGAATCTAGTACTACTGCTACAGAAATTCAAAAAATCACAAAGGATGTAGTGTTTTCTGTTAAAGAACTTTCTAGTAATGCAGAGAACATATTGGAATTTATAAACACAAAGGTAGTTAAGGACTATGAAAGTTTTGTAGAGGTAGGGGAAGTTTACAGCATGGATGCAGAATATTATAGAGAGGTTTCAGAGGAGATTAGTGCAACTAGTGATGAGCTTTTAATGTCCATAAAAAATATAATAGAAGTAATTAATAATGTAACTGTGGCAACTAATGAAGGGGCACATGGAGCCACTGATATAGCAGGTAAAACCCTAATAGTTTCAGATAAAAGTAGGGAATTAGAAGAAAGGGCAAGAGATTCTAAGGATAGTTTTGATAAACTTAGTAAGTCCGTAGATGTATTTTCAATTTAAATAAAGCTAAAAATAAAAGTACCCTATAGAATAGACTTTTTTATTGTCCACTCTATAGGGTGTATTTTATTATTTTTTTCTATGCGTTGCTTTTGTATTATTTAAATATATTATAACTAGGATTTTTATATTTTAAAATGCCCAATTACCATTTTTGAATATTTGAATTGTTTTTCCTTCTTTTGTAGTAGCAACTATGTCTAAATCCTCTGTTCCTACCATGAAATCAACGTGAGTTAAGGAATCATTAACTCCAGCTTTTTCTAGCTCTTCTTCATTCATCTTTGTTCCATTTTCTATGCAAACTGAGTAAGCTTTACCTATAGCAAAGTGACAAGAAGCGTTTTCATCATATAGAGTATTGAAGAATATTATATTTGAATTTGAAATTGGAGAATCAAATGGTACTAGAGCTACTTCTCCAAGGTAATGAGAACCTTCATCAGTTTCGATTAAGTGCTTTAATGTAGAAAGACCATTTTTAGCAGTAAAGTCTACTATTCTTCCATCTTTAAAAGTAAGGGAGAAGTCTTCTATTAAATTACCACCATAGTTTAAGGGTTTTGAACTTACTACAGTTCCATTAACTCCTGTTTTAAGAGGCATTGAGAATACTTCTTCTGTAGGCATATTAGCAAGGAATTCTATACCATCTTGTGTATGCTCAGAACCACCAAGGAATATATAACCTTCTGGAAGTTCCACATTTAAGTCAGTTCCTTTATTGTTTTTATAATGAAGAGTTTTTATTTTAGCTGCATTTAAGAACTCTAATTTTTCTCTTAAATTTTTCTTGTGTTCTTCCCAAGCCTTAACAGGATCTTCTTTATCTACTCTAACTATTTTAAATATAGTATCCCAAAGTTTTTTCATAGCTTCTTCTTCTGAAACACCAGGGAAAACTTTTTTAGCCCAAGCTACTGTAGGTATAGATATTACTGACCAAGGATTTTGGTTGCTCATTAATTTTTCATTAAATTCTTTTATTGCAATTCTTCTTGTTTTTTGAGCTTGTGCTAATCTATTTGGATCTACTTCTTTCATAAGTTCAGGGTCAGATGCATGGATGCTTATAAAAGCAGCACCCTCTCTTACATTTTCTATATATAAATCTCTTTCATAGCCAGGCATTGTTTCAAAAACCTCATCTGGAGCTTTCATAAATCTAATCTTAGAGAATTTTTCATCACTCCAATTCATAACTACATCTTTAGCACCAGCTTCATAAGCTATATCGGCTATAAGTCTACTAAATTCTGCACATTCAATAGGAGTATTTATAACTAATTTCTGACCTTTCTGAATATTTACCCCTGATTTAACTGCCAATTCTGCGTATTTTCTTAAAAAATCTTTATTCATAACTATATTGCTCCTTTCAAAAAGTATTAATAATTATTATTATGCACTATTATTATTCTACATAAAATGAAATATTCCTTTCAAAAAAAAATAATTATGAATAAAAAAAGTAATTTACATAAAATATATAAAATTTCAAGTAATTAAACAAACAGAGCACTTCTCTATGAAGTGCTCTGTTTTAAATTACTATAATTAATTAGTAGCAGGAATTTCTTCTTTGTTTTCAGTTTCTTTTTTAGCTGGCCAGTTATATTTTTTAAGGAAAACTTTAAATAATATAAGTTGTGCTATAAAATAAAGCGTACCAGCTATGTAGTAAGGAAGTCTATAACCATCCATTGTTAGTCCAAAAAGACTAAATGCAGGTAGTGACATTACTACACCAGCTACGGCAGAAGATACGGAAGATAATCCTGTTCTAAAGGTAGATTGAAGTCCTGATACTGTAGCTCGTTTATCAGGTTCGACAAATTCCATTATAATAGTATACATAATTGGCATATTTAAGTTCATAAGTCCAGATCTCATAAAGAATGCAAAAGTAAGCATTGGAATCATAGCGCTGCCAAATTTATCGCAGTTAACTATAATAAGCATAAATGGTATTGAAAGCAAAGATGACACGCCAAGGGTTGTAATTCTTCCAAATCTTTTTTCAAAGAATGGGCAAAGCAACATGCCTATAACCATGGCAAAATATTGAACAGACATTACATTACCAATAGTTACTGGATCAAGCTTTAATCCATCTTTAAAGAAGTTAGAGAAAAATGGAGTAAATAATCCTAAACCTAAACCTATAAGTCCAACATACACTAAGTATATAAGAACATCTTTATTTGCGATTTCTTTAAATGATTCCCCAAGTGATTTCTTTTTTTTGTTTTCTTTCTTTTTTTCAACTTCGATTTTGATGTTGGATAGCATAAGTAGTGGAATAATTGAAATCATTGATACTGCACAAACTAATATAAAGAAATATTTATATGCAGCAAATTCTGGAATATTCATGCCAGATTGTATAGCTACAATTATTCTTCCAGATAAGCTAGATGTTATTGCAACTATAAGCCAGTAACCAGCAAACATTAAAGAGTAAATAGTTGATCTTTGTTTTTCCGTAGTGGAAGCATTAATAAGTGGTGCACTAAGTACATCAGTAGCAGCAGCTGGTGGTCCTTGAAATGCTGTGAATACTAAAAGTAAAATGAAACTCTTAGTATATAAAGTTAGCACCATAAATAAGGTGTTAAAAATAGTTCCGAAAATCATCATTTTTTTGAAACCAAACTTATTGTTAAGAATTCCTACTGGGATAGCAGAGATTGCAGAAAACAAAGTTGATACTGCCATCATACTACCTAATTGAACAGTTCCAAAAGATTCTTGAATTAGAACCATATAAGCTGTCCAGTAAGCTCCCCCTTGTAGTGCCCAAAGAAAGTAAGCTAATAGAAATAGCTTTGCATCCTTTGAAGAATTTTTTATGTCGCTTATATAACTTTTTATAGCTGACACAAATAAGCCCCCCCTTTTAAATATTAAATGTAGTTTAAATATTTTAATAACAAACCAATTACAATTATAAGTATGTTTTGGTAGTTCATCAACAACTTTCATAGTACAGAATATGACAAAAAAGTTATAAAAAAATTTAATTGGGATATATTTTTATTTTTTTTAGATAAATAGAATTAAAAAAGTTTCAAAATAAAATCTTAAGCTTCAAGATACTCAAAAAAATTGCAAACAAAAAAGGTAATCTTTGATTAAAACAAAGATTACCTTTTATTAATTTCATTAAAAACAAAATAACTATTTGATTTTTATATAGGTAACAAGTAAATTTTAGTTAGTAGCTGTAGCTTCTTGCATTTCTTCCTTTTCGGATTTTTCAGGCCAGTTATATCTTTTATAGAATACTTTAAATAATATAACTTGAGCTATAAAATAAAGTGCACCAGCTATGTAATATGGAACTCTATATCCATCCATTGTTAATCCCAAAACACTAAATGCAGGAATTGACATTACCACACCAGCTACAGCTGAAGATACTGAAGATAATCCAGTTCTAAAAGTTGATTGAAGTCCTGATACTGTAGCTCTTTTATCAGGTTCAACAAATTCCATGATAATAGTATACATAATAGGCATATTTAAGTTCATAAGTCCAGATCTCATAAAGAAGGAAATAGTAAGAACTGGAACCATAGCACCACCAAACTTATCACAGTTAGCTATAACAAGCATAAATGGTATGGAAAATAATGAAGAAAATCCAAGTGTTGCAATTCTTCCAAATTTCTTTTCGAAGAATGGGCAAAGTAGCATACCGATAACCATGGCAAAATATTGAACAGAAATAACGTTACCAACAGTTACTGGATCTAGTTTTAGTCCAGATTTAAAGAAGTTTGAGAAGAATGGGGTAAATAACCCTAATCCTAAACCTATAAGTCCAACATAAACTAAATATATAAGAACATCTTTATTTGCAACTTCTTTAAATGATTCTGAAAAGGATTTTTTTTCTTTCTTTTCTACGATTTCGATTTTAATATTTGAAAGCATAAGTAGAGGAATTATTGAAATCATTGAAATTATACAAGTTAATATAAAGAAGTATTTATATGCTTCTAACTGATCAATATTCATACTTGATTGAATACCTACAATTATATTTCCAGATAGCTTGGACACAAGTGCAACTATACACCAGTACCCAGCAAACATCATAGAATAAAGTGTAGATCTTTGCTTCTCAGTAGTAGTAGCATTAATAAGTGGTGCACTAAGTACATCTGTAGCAGCAGCTGGTGGTCCTTGAAGCGCTGTAAATACTAGAAGTAATAGAAAGTTTTTAGTATACAGTGTAACTATCATAAATAAAGTATTAAAAATAGCTCCAAAAATCATCATTTTTTTAAATCCAAATTTCTTATTAAGAAGTCCTATTGGTATAGCAGATATGGCAGAGAATAAAGTTGATATTGCCATCATGGAACCTAATTGCACTGTACCAAAAGATTCTTGAATTATAACCATGTAAGCAGTCCAATAAGCTCCCCCTTGTACTGCCCAAAGAAAATATGCTAATAAAAATAACTTAGCATCTCTTGATGATTCTTTTATGTCGCTTATATAGCTTTTTATAGCTGACATAATAAGCCCCCCTTTTATAAAGTTTTTGTAGAAAAATATAATTTCATGTAAAATTATTATACTTATAAAATTTGAATTATGCAAATGTTTTCTATACTTAAATTATGTTAAAAAATCTTACTAAATTAAAAAAAAGGTTATATTATATAAATAAGTTTAATCAAATACATATAAAACAAATAAATATATACTTGAATTAATTTTTGGTGTATTAAAAAAACTATAAATATTCTAATTTTTCTAAAACGATTTAAAACAAAGTTTTTATTTTAATTTTTAATATAAATAACTATTATAGTCTTATAAATACACATAGTTTGATATAATTAAGAATTTATTTTAAGTTATAAGTGAAAAGTCTAAAAATATTTACTAAATAAAATTATTATAATATTTAAAAAATGAAATAAAAAATTTTTAAGTTGCACTTATAAAAATATTAAATAAAATTACAAAAAACTTAAATAAGTTACACAAAGAGAATATGAGTTTTCTAAGTAATTATAAGATAATTGACTAGTGTTTAAATCTTTAATTGAAATATTAATTGTACTATATACAAAATTAAACAATTTGTAGTATAATTCATAATATAAAGACATTTTTTTAACAAAAGTTTATATGGGGGAGATTTTATGAGTAAAGTATTTAGTGGGAAAGATAATAAAAAGGGGGGATCTCTAAAAACTGTAATAACTATTAATTCACTACTTCTTTTTATCTTAGGGATTGTTTTGTTAACTTTCCTAAATGCCAAAATAGCAGTAAAGAGTATAGAAAAAGAAATTGATAGAAGTGGAGAGTATTTGAGCAGGGAATTGGTAAGTAAATTGGAGCAGGGAAAAGAAAGTGAAGAAAAGGTTGAAGAATTATTAGGAAAAAGGGCACTTGCTGTAGCTTATACAGGGGAAAATCTTATTAATTCTGGGAAAAGTGACAAGGAAGTAAATAGTAAGTTAGAGGAACTTACTAAAAAATTAGATTTAGTAGAATTTAATATTTCTAAAGATGGTCAAAATATTTATTCTAGCGACCCTAGAGGTATAGGATGGAAACATCCAAAGGACCATCCTATGCAAGCTTTATTTAGTGGTAAAGAAAAATTTATAATAGAACCTATAAGGAAAAATACTATAGGTGGAGGACTAGTAAAGTTTGCAGCTGTAACCTTATCCAATGGATATTTTGCTCAAGTAGGTATTAAGGCTACAGATGTAGAAAAATTAAGAGAAGAAGTAGGAATGCAGAATATTATTGAAAAATCTGCTAAGATTTCAGATAAGATTAAATTTTTTACTGTTTTTAATTCGGATATGAAAATAATTGCATGCAATGATAAAAAGTATATAGGAGAAGATAGAAAAGATAGCCCTAAGAAAATAGCTGTACAAGAAGGGAAAATTTTTAGGAATAAGTTTTTTGATAAGGATATAGGAGAAAATGTATATAGTATAACCTCTCCTCTTAAAGTAGGGGATAAAATTATAGGTGCTATGGATATTGAACTATCATTACAGGATCTAAAAAATGCTAGGAATTCTTTAATTAAAAGTTCTGTAATTTTAGCCATTTTAGTTTTGGGGGTTCTAGGGTCTATAATAATGTTAATTCTTAGGAAGCAATTAAAGCCACTTAATGATTGTAATAAACAAATAGAGTTGATTTCAAATGGAGACTTTTCTCAAAACATTTTATCTAAATATGAAAATAATAAAAATGAAATAGGGGAAATTGCATATAACATTGAGAAAATGAGAAATAATATAAGGAATATAGCTATAAAATTAAATGAATCTTCAGAAGAGATAAATATGTGTTCTCAAAACCTTTCCGGAATTAGTAATGAGTCTGAAAATACAGTAAGAGATATTTCAGCAGCTATTGAACAAGTTGCTTTAAGTGTTTCTAATGAAGTTAAAGATGTTGAAGAAATTGCTGCAAAGACAGAGGCTTTAGGAGACCATATTGAAGAGAATTATTCTCTAGTAAATGATCTTTATGTTTTTGCACAAAGTTCTAGTGAGATAAGTAAAAATGGTTTAAGTATTATAGGAGAATTAAATGAAAAGGCTATAGAAAGCAATGAAAATATAAATTCCATTAATGAGGTTATTTCAAATGTTAGTAACTATGCTCAAAATGCAGAGTCTATAGTTACTATTATAGATAGCATAGCAGATCAGACAAATCTTTTAGCATTAAATGCTAGTATTGAAGCAGCTAGAGCTGGGGAAGCTGGAAGAGGCTTTGCAGTAGTTGCAGATGAGATTAGAAAGTTATCTGAAGAGACATCAAAGGCTACAGGACATATCAAAGAATTGATAACAAATATACAAAATATTTCTAATAATGCTGTTAAGACCACAGAAGAAGTAAGTAGAATTGTAATGGAAGAAAATGAATCTATAGTAAATACTGAAGAAGTTTTAAATAAGCTTGTAGAGATTCTAAGTGAAATAGGAATAAAGACAAATAAGGTTAAGGAACTTTCTGATTCTATAAAAGACAGTAAAGAGTACATAGTAACTTCTCTAGACAATATAACTGCTGTTACAGAGGAAACATCAGCTAGTACTCAAGAAGTTTCGGCTTCTGTAGAAACGGAAATGAATAATATAGTTAAAATTGCAGAACTATCTGATGATTCAAAAAGAATATCAGAAGAGTTATATAAAATAATGAGCAATTTTAAAATATCCTAGGACACCACTCTAGCTATGAGTTATTAAATATATGTAGTTATCATATACTATAGTATAATAGGTAAAATAGTAAGTTAAATTAAATAATAAAAACATAAAAATCTCTATATTATATAGGGATTTTTATGTCTAAAATTTTCAGGTTTATTATAAATTGAAACTATGGTATAATAATATGAAGATTTTTATTTGTTTTATAAGGGAAGGTGAAAGAAATGGAATTTAAAAAACGTATAAGTGATAAAAGAACAGTAAAAGTTCTTTCTATTAGCTTAATTATTTTCTCTACCATATTTGTATGTGAGAATATATGTAAATTCCATAATAGTGATAATAAGAGTCATTATGTTTATGCACTTCAGTTAGAAGATAACTCTAATGCCGTAAATAGTAATGGGATGAATTTAGTAGACAAAAATGAAAATTGCAAAAAGGATCCTAAACAAGTGGAAGAAGCTATTTTAAAGATAAAGTACCCTATAGTTAATACTTCTTATCTAAAAAATGAAAAGAATTTTGCTGCAAATTGTGATGAAATTAATGTAGTAGCAAATAAAAATAGAAATTTACCTAGAAGCTATGAACCATCAGATTTACTTCCTGTAAAAATAAGATTTACATCAATTAGTTTTAATAAGGAAAATATGCTTAGAAAAGAAGCAGCTATATCTGTTGAAAAACTAGTTAATGATGCTACTATAGAGGGAATATATTTTAAGGGGGTATCAGCTTATAGATCCTATGAAAATCAAGTTGTTACTTACTCATATATTGCAAACTCTAAAGGATATGATTATGCTGATAGGTATTCAGCAAAGCCGGGGCAAAGTGAGCATCAGACTGGATTATCAATAGACCTTGGAATTAGAAGTATGGGATATGACTTAAATCAAAGTTTTGCTAATACCAAAGAAGGTAAGTGGTTAAAAGAGAATTGTTGTAAATATGGTTTTATAATTAGATATCCAAAAGAGAAAACTCATATAACAGGATATTCTTTTGAACCTTGGCATATTAGATATGTAGGTGAAGAACTTGCAACCTATCTTACAGAAAACAACTTAACTTTAGAGGAATTTTATAATATACATTAGTTTGAGTTTATACATAAAATATACAAAGTATTTTTTAAAATAAATATTTATTAATCTTAGTATGAATAAAACCATGCATAAAGGGATAAATTGATTCCTATATATGCATGGTTTTTTGATGTTTAGTTTACCATGCATTATGAAATAGGGATTTTTTAAGGGGGTTTAAAAGTATATTTTAAAAAAAATAGTAAAAGCTAATATTGAACTAAAGATTAGGAGTGGGTAAAGTGGATATAAATTTTAAAAGGCTTCTATACTGTTTTATATGTTTTGGTTTATGTGTAACACTTATAGGGTGCCATGGGAATGTATCAGAAGAAATTAAAAATGGTAAGAAGGAAGATGTATACAAAAATAAGAACATGGATATAAGTTTCAACATACCGAAGACTTGGGAAGATAAGTACAAAATAATTCATATGAAAGATTCTTCAGGAATTAAAAAAGTTATTTTTCAAAAAAAAGATAAAAAATATAAAATTATACTGCTAGAACTTTGGTTAGTAAATGAAAATCAATTAGATGAGTGGAAAGATGTTAGGAAACTTAATGTTATAAAGAAAACTGATAAAGGCATAATTGCCTATTCTAAACCTAGGTTAGAAAGTATAATAGAAAATATAGGTTCTAACGTAGGAAGTAAAAACAAGGAACTGGAAAAAGGGATAAGAGAGATGTATTTATCTAAAGATGACATAATGCAAAGAATTAATTAAATATATTTTTAAACATTAGGGAATATGTTCCATGTTTCATGATTAAGATTTAATAAAATACAACTTATACAAATAAAAAGTTGCAATATACTAAAAATTTAAACAAATATAGATCATAATATATGAGAAGGTCTAAATTTTTAGAAATACAATGTAGAAAAATATCGTACGAAATAAAGTGTAAATAGGAATTAAAAGTGTTAAAAATCTTCTAAAAGTATTTACATTATAGGAAATAATGTATATAATTTTTATTAAACACTAAAATTATATTTTTAGGAGGTGGTTTTACATATGATTTAAAAAAATAAGAAGGTAGATTATAAGAATTTATATATTTAAAAAATCTATTTTCTTAAAATTCGAAATAATAAGTTAATAAGGGTTTTGGTTAAAAGGCTTAATTTGAAAAAATAAGGGGGATATTTATGAAAAAGAATATAATTGAGATTCTAATAAAGAATTATTCAAAAGAATCCAAGTTAGAGTCTTTACGTAGAATTACTAGTGTATCAATTTTAGTTGCAATGCTTACAGCTAACACAGCTAATGTGGTTTTAGCTAAGGATGCAAAAAGGGTAACAGATAATAATATAAATAAAATAGAGAAGCTAAAAAATGCTCCAAGTATAGAAAAAGAAAATAAAGAAAATAATGAAGTTGAACATGCTCTTACGCTAGAAGAGGCACAGGTTAAAGATGTTAAACCAGAAGTTACTTTAAACAAAGCTAACAGTTTAACAGCTTCACCTAGAGCAGTTGCAGCGGCTGCTAAATATGACTTTAGTTATTTAAATACTTTAAGTTATAGTCAACTTACAGAGTTGCTAAAGACAATTCAATGGAATGATATTAATGGTTTATTTGAATATAGTACAGGTTCAGCTACTTTCTTTAAGGATAAAAATCGTGTACAAGCTATAATAAATGCTCTAGAACAAAGTGGTAAAACTTACACTTCAAGTGATATGAAGGGAATACCTACTTTAGTTGAGGTATTAAGAGCAGGATTTTATTTAGGGTTCTACTATGATGATCTAGCTTATTTAAATGATAGGGCTTTCCAAGATAAATGTATACCTGCAATGCTTGCTATTCAAAATAATGTGAACTTTAAACTTGGAACAGCTGCACAAGATGAGGTTATAACATCCTTAGGTAGATTAATAGGAAACGCATCTTCTAATGAACAAGTTGTAAATAATTGTGCTAAGATATTAAAACAATTTATTCAAGGCATGGATGTATATGCTGAAAACTATGCTAAGGGTACAGCAGTTCATACTCTTATGAAGGAAATAGAATATGATTTTAGCTCTGCAACTTACAATAAAAGTCCAAAGGATATGCCTTGGTATGGAAAAATAGATCCATTTGTAGAGGAACTAAAAAACTTAGCTCTTTATGGCAAGGTTACAGAAGGAAATGCTTGGGTAATTAATAATGGGATATATTATTTAGCTAACATAGGTATTTATGCTAATAAAGATAATGAAATAAGAAAAAACCTTACAGATGCTATGAACATGTATACAAAATATGGTGAACAGTATTTTAATGCAGTTGATAGATTATCTGTTATGTATAATGGTATAGATTCCAATGGAAATAAAATAGATATAAATAAAATAGTTAAGGAAGGTACAAATTATTATCTTCCAAAGACTTATACTTTTGATAATGGAAGCTTTGTTATAAAAGCAGGCGCTAGAGTTTCAGAAGAAAAAGTAAAGAGACTTTATTGGGCTGCAAAGGAAGTAAAATCTCAATTCCATAGGGTTATAGGAAATGATAAAGCTTTAGAACAAGGGAATACTGATGATGTTTTAACAATGCAGATATTTAATGATCCTAAGGAATATAAGATGAACACTTATTTAACAGGAATTAGTACTGATAATGGTGGTATATATATAGAAAGCCAAGGAACCTTCTACACCTATGAGAGGACACCAGAAGAGAGTATATATAGTTTAGAAGAACTATTTAGACATGAATTTACTCACTATTTACAAGGAAGATATTTGGTTAGAGGTATGTGGGGTGAAGGGCCTTTCTATGAGAAACCAAGAATTACTTGGTACGAAGAAGGAACAGCGGAATTCTTTGCAGGTTCTACTCGTACAGGAGGAATAGTACCAAGAAAATCAGTAACAAGCTATATACCAACAAATTCAAGCAAAAGATTTAGCTTAAATCAAACTGTAAATGCAACCTATGATAATGGAGGCGATGTATACACTTATGGATTTGCTCTTTCTAATTATATGTATGCAAAAGACATGCCTACCTTCGCTAAAATAAATAAGGCTATATTAAATAATGATGTAACTTCTTATGATAGATATATAAAAGAATTAGCTAATGATAGCAGTAAAAATCAATCATATCAAGCTTATATGCAAAGTTTAGTAGATAATTACAATAATTTAACAGTACCACTAGTTTCTGATGATTATTTAAAAGATCATGGATACAAGAAAGATTCAGAAGTTTATGCTGATATTACAAGAGCTGCTTCTCTTAAAGATGTAAAGACTTCAAAAGAAAACTCTCAATTCTTTAATACATTTACTTTAAGAGGAACTTATGTTGGTGAAGTTTCAAAAGGAGAAAGAGAAGATTGGAATAACATGAGTAAGAAGCTTGATGATGTCTTAAAATCTTTAGGACAAAATTCATGGAGTGGATATAAAACCTTAACTGCATATTTTACAAACTATAAGGTAACAAGTGATAATAAAGTTCAATATGATATAGTATTCCATGGTGTTTCAACTGATAATGGACAAACTGGGAATGAAAATAAAGCACCTATTGTTAAATTAACAGCTCCAAGCACAGGAATAGCTGGAAGAGAAGTTTCATTTAGCAGTAATGGAACTATAGATGAAGATGGAAGCATAGCTTCTTATTTATGGAATTTTGGTGATGGAAAGACAAGCAGGGAAGCAAATCCAGTCCATGTATTTGAAAATGCTGGGGACTATACTGTAACTTTAAGGGTTACAGATGATAAGGGAGCTATGACCACAGAAAGTGTAAGCTTAAAAATAGTTAAAGAAGATACTTCAACTCCTACAGATAAAGAAATGGAACCTAATAATGATTTTAACAATGCTAATGGCCCAATAATAAGTGGAACTAGTGTAAAAGGAATCATGGAAGGAAGAGACACAGAGGATGTATTCTATTTTGATGTAGAAAAAGATGGTGAGGTAACTATAGAGGTGCCTTATACTGGAGACTCACAATTTACATGGCTTGTATATAAGGCTGGAAATGACAACTATTTATCACATGGCTTAGATAAAGGCAATACAAAAACCAATACCTTTAATGCTACTAAGGGAAGATACTATTTATACCTTTATAAATATGATGAAAGTTCTAAAGTATCTTATTCAATAAATTTAAAAGGAAATACATCAACACCAAATCCAAATCCAGAAGAGCAATTTATATATGAAAAAGAAGAGAATGGTTCTATGGATAAGGCAAATATAATTCCTAATTTTAATAGTACTGTTCTTGGTGGATTTGACTATAATGACTCAAATGATTACTATGTCTTTGATGTTAATGAATCAGGCAATGTAAATATAGAGGTTACTAAGCTAGGTAATTTCGGAGCAAACTGGGTTCTTTATAGAGAAGGAGATAATCGAAACTATGTTTCATATGCTAAAGCAGATGGAAATAAATTGGTAAATGGTGTTAATTTATCTAGAGGAAAATACTATTTATGTGTATACAAGACTTCTGGTACTGGTGACTATGAGGTAAGAATACGTAGATAATAAAAAAGTTAGAGTCTCTTAAATTTAAGAGGCTCTACTTTTTTTAAAATACAAAACTCTCCTAGACTTTATTGCATGACTATCCTCTAGTACTCACATCTTCTTCAAAGTGAGCGAAATGAGCAACTAAATACTGGATAAGAAGTTCTAATCTTCATAGGAATAAAGATTTCTTCTGAAGATTAGAACTCTATTTATCTCAAAAATTTAGGGGATGCATATATTAATATTGATATATTAAATACAGGAGGATGATAGAATGATATTTGCGATAGATCCAGGTCATGGAGACATTGGTGGTAATCTAGGGGGTGATGGAGGGGCTATTGGATATTTAGATGAACAAAAAGAAGTTTTAGATATAGCAGAAAAAGTTATAGCTAAACTTATTAAAAGAGGGCATAAAGCTATAAATGTGAGACCTAATAGTGCAATTAGTGTTCGTGATTCCCTTCAAAAAAGATGTGATGGAGCATATAGTGCAGATTATTTGGTAAGTATACATCTAAATGCAGGTGGTGGTCAAGGTAGTGAAGTATATGCCATGTCTAAAGAAGGATATAAACTGGGTGAAAATGTATTAAGTAATCTTGCTTCTCTAGGGTTTAAAAGTAGAGGTACTAAGGATGGTAGTAATCTTTATGTTATAAGACGTTCAAGACCAGTGGCTATTTTAATAGAAGTATTTTTTATAGATAGTATGGAGGATTATGGGAGATATAAATCCTTAGGTTCTGATGCCATAGCAGAAGCTATTGTAAGAGGTTTATTAAAGGAAATTAGTGGGTCACAGTCAGGAAATTCAAGTGAAAATCAAAACAATAACGATAATAAAAACACAGCGCCTAATATAAAAGAACTGCAAAAAGAGTTTAATAAACAGTTCCATGCAGGTTTAGTTGAAGACGGTATATATGGACCTAAAACTCAAGAAGCTGCTAATAGAATATTAGTACTTCCTGGAGCTAGAGGGGAAATTACTAGATGGATACAAAGAAAACTTATATATTTAGGATATAAGGTAGGAAGTTATGGTGCTGATAGTATATACGGTACAGGTACTAGGGAAGCAGTTAGAAAGTTACAATTAGACAAAGGATTGTCAGCCGATGGTATAGTTGGGCAAAATACCTGGAAGGCATTATTAAGTAAGTAAACTATAAAAAAGAAACTTCTCTTAATTATTAAGCATAGGCTTTTAGAGAAGTTTCTTTTTTTATTTTGATTGTTCTTTTAAAAGGTCTCTAATTTCTGTAAGTAGCTCTTCCTCTTTTGAAATTTTAGAAACTGCAAGTTCTTCTACATCTTCTTTTTTTCTAAATCTATTAATCAATCTTACAAATAAAAAAATTGAAAAAGATATAATTAAAAAATCAAATACATTTTGAATGAAGTTACCATAATTAAGAATTATAGGTTTTTCAGAAGCTAATCCATTTAAAGTTAATTTTAAATTTGTAAAGTTAACCCCACCTAAAAGTAATCCTAAAAGAGGCATTATAACATCACTTACTAAAGAAGAAACGATTTTTCCAAAAGCACCACCGATTATAACACCTATTGCAAGGTCAACTACATTACCTTTCATAGCAAACTCTTTAAAATCTTTTAGCATTTTATCCACCTCGATTTAAACAATTATTATTAATAAATAGCAATTATAATTTCATAATGCAATTATAATTTAACATGTTTTTGATGAATTTTCAACCATAAAAAATAAGAGATTAAAAAATGTTTTGTATGGTATAATATTATTGAATTTTACAATTTTCATACTATGTGGAGTAAATCTATCTTAAATAAGAGGTGTATTATAATGAAGATTTTTTTTATGTCGGATATTCATGGATCCTCACATTTTTTAAATAAAGCAATTGAATGTTATAAAAAAGAGGGAGCGCAATATATGGTGATTTTAGGGGATGCACTATATCACGGACCTAGAAACCATATTCCTATGGGATATAATCCAAAAGAGGTAGCTGAAAAGTTGAATTTTTATAGAAATAATATAATAGCAGTAAGAGGAAATTGTGATAGTGAAGTGGATCAAATGCTTATTAATTATCCAATGATGAGTGATTATAATATTATTTTTTTAAATAATAGAAGAATATTTTTAACTCATGGACATTTATATAATAAGGATAATATGCCGCCTTTAGTAGAAGGAGATATTTTTATTTATGGACATACTCATATTCCATTGATTGAAACTTTTAATGGAATAACAATGATAAATCCTGGTTCCATTTCTATACCTAAGGGAGAGAGTGAGAATTCTTATGGTATTTTGGAAGAAGGGGTCTTTACTATAAAAAATTTAGAAGGTAAAATTATACTAGAGGAAGAAATTTAAAGAATATATAAGGAGGGTTTTTAAATGGATATTTTAGAAAAAGTTTTAAACACTTTAAAGGAGTCAGAAGAACCGATGAAAGCAGGAGAAATTGCAGAAAAATCAGGTATAGATAAGAAAGAAGTAGATAAAGCTATTAAAAAGTTAAGGTCAGAAGAAAAAATAGTTTCTCCTAAAAGATGCTACTATACTATTGCATAAATAAATTTAATGTGGTAGTATAAGTTTAGTAATTTTAGAGAAAATTAAATATAAGATTTAGGTTCTATTAGTAGATTAATAGGGAAAGTGGTTAAAATCCACTACAGCCCCCGCTACTGTAATAGATGATGAAACTCAAAAAACCACTGTATGTAAATATGGGAAGGATGAGGAGTAAAGTGATTCTTAAGTCAGGAGACCTGCCTAAATTGTTAAAGTAACCTTCGGAGGGAAGAGTAATACTTATTTTATATCCTATTTAGTATATATTTGCTTTTTATAGGCTTATGAAATTAGAGTCCTAACCTTTATCAGGTTAGGATTTTTTTAATAGGTTTTTATAAGCTTAAGTTAAAGTTTACATATAGGAAAATAAGGAGGAGAGAATATGAAAAATACTAAAAAAATTGGGGTATTTATCTTTTTTCTATTAACCCTATTAACTACCCCTGCATATGTGCAAGCTATGCATATAGCTGAAGGCTATTTGCCAGTAAAATGGGTTATAATTTGGTTTATAGCTTCAGCACCATTCTTTATTCTAGGACTTATAAATTTAAAGAAAGTTTTTAAAGAGCAACCTAATAAGAAAATGTTAGTTGCCTTAGTTGGAGCTTTCGTATTTGTACTTTCAGCCCTTAAAATACCATCTGTTACTGGAAGTTGTTCGCATCCAACTGGAGTTGGTCTAGGTGCAGTAATGTTTGGACCTACAGTTATGACTGTACTTGGAGTTATAGTACTTTTATTCCAAGCACTTCTACTTGCACATGGTGGATTAACAACATTAGGTGCTAATACTTTTTCTATGGCTGTTATAGGGCCCATTGTAGCATATTTTGTATACAAATTGTTTAAAAAATTTGGAGCTAAGCCTTCAGTTGCAGTTTTTGCTGCTGCTGCTTTAGGGGATTTACTAACATATTTAGTAACAGCAATACAATTAGCACTAGCTCATCCAGATCCAGTAGGTGGATTTATGGCATCAGCTACAAAATTTTTAGGAATATTTGCAGTAACTCAAATTCCACTAGCTATTGCAGAAGGACTTTTGTCTGCTATAGTATTTAATTTATTAATGGAATATAAAAAGGAGGGAATAATCGATGGGGAAATCTAAAAAAAGAAATATTATATTATTTATATTAGTTATTGCCATTGTTATACTTCCTCTAATTATAAATTCTAAAGCAGAGTATGGTGGAGCTGATGATGCAGCAGAAGAAGCTATAACTGAAATAAGTCCAGGATATAAACCATGGTTTAGCAGTATTTGGGAACCGCCAAGTGGTGAAATTGAAAGTCTTATATTTGCTGTGCAGGCTTCCCTAGGTACAGGTGTGATTTGTTATTATTTTGGATTTTTAAAAGGAAAGAAGAAGGAACGTGAAGCGCAAGGAAAAGTTATAAACTCTAAAGAAGAAAGAGCAAAATAAGTATAGACTAGTCCATGGACTTTCCATGGACTTTTATATTACATTATTGAGATTTAAATTTAAATTGTGTATAATAGATATCAAAAGATAATAATTTTCATTTAAGGGTGGGGTTAGAAATGGAAACTTCGATGAGTACAAATATAATTACAAGAGATAGAATAATTAGACTTTTTACTGTTCTATTTGGAAGTCTTCTTTATGCTATTTCTGTAAATATGTTTATAACACCTCATAAGTTAATTGCAGGAGGGGTAGCAGGAGTAGCTTTAATACTTCAATATGTAACTAAAATTTCATCAGGGTATTTTGTCTTTATTATAAATATTCCACTATTTATTATTGGAATAAGAGAGCTAGATAAGGAGTTTGGTATATATAGTCTTATAGGAATGATATCCATGTCTATTTTTCTAGTTATTACAAAGGATATTACAACTGTATATGTAATGAAGGATGTGTTTTTATCCTCACTTTGTGGTGGTGCACTTTGCGGTATTGGTATGGGAATAATTTTTAGAAGTAAAGCTTCTGAGGGTGGAACTGATATTATATCTATTATAGTAAGGAAAAGGTATGGACTTAAGATTTCAACTATTACCTTTATAATAAATTTAATCATAGTTGCAGCTGGAGGCTTTTTAGGTACTGTTGAGATTGCAATATATACCATAATATCTATGTATATAAAATCTATGGTTTTAGACAAGGTTATAGAGGGCTTAGATAAGAAAAAGCTTTTATTTGTTATAACTAAGGATCCAGAGGGAGTTAAAAATATTATTCTTACAAAGTTAGGAAGGGGAGTTACTTTCCTTCATGGTGAGGGTGCTTATACAGGTGAAGATAAAAAGATTATTTATTCTGTTATGTCTTCTAAGCAATTAGCAAGGTGTAGGATTCTTATAAACACTATAGATCCAAAGGCAGTAATTACTATTATGGATGTTTCTGAAGTAGAGGGAAAAGGTTTTAAAAAGTCATCATTTTAATTTTTAAAACTCACTCTGTTCAAACATTAAAACTTTTTAACGTAATATTTACTACAGAAATAATGAAATTCTAAAAACTTATTCATATGTGATTACGTAACAATCATATCAACAAAAATATCTAACAAAGCTTAAATTAAAATTATAGCTTTAAATTAATATTTATGGTTTTAAATAACTTGTATTACTTAGTAGTTAATTTACAGATTGCTATTAATTTTACAAGTTATTTTTTTGTGACGTTTAATTGGAGTAATCATATTATATATAAGGAGCAATTTAAAAGGGGATTATATGTTTAGAATTGAAAAGGAGAGTTTTAATTTTAAAACTGTACGAGGATTATCAGAAAATCAACTTAACCAACATTACAAATTATATGAAGGTTATGTAAATAAAACTAATGAAATATGGGGCATATTATCAGAAGATAAAAACCTTGGAGAGGGAAATCAGACTTATAGTAAAGTTCGTTCTTTAATGAGAGGACAAAGTTTTGCATTAGATGGGGTTAAACTTCATGAATTATATTTTCAAAACATATGTAATAGTGGAAGAGGTATTCCTTTATATTTTTTAAAAAAGATAAATGCAGATTTTGGGAGTTATGAAAGATTTCTAGAAATATTTAAAAAGACGGCACTATCTGTTAGAGGATGGTGTATGCTGTGTTTAGAACCTAAGGATTGCAGATTGCATGTATATGGCTTAGATGCTCATGATAATGGACCAGTTATATGTTCTATACCTATAATTGTTTTAGATGTATACGAGCATGCTTATATGATTGATTTTGGTATTGATAGAAAAAAGTATGTTGATGTTTTTATGGATACATTAAATTGGGATATTGTAAATAGAAGGCTTTTAATGGGAGGGAAAATTTTAAATGCCTTGAGAAATTAGTATCATTTTAAATTAGTAAACATAAATTAGTAGTGTAATTTATTTAGGGAGGTTAAATAATGTTAGAAGATTTAAATAAATATGAAAGTCTTGAGTTAGATATGGAAGAGTATGCCATGGTTCCTATTCAAATGAATTTAACTTTCGAAGATAATGAATTTGGTGAACTCACAAGGTCATGTGAAAAGGATGAGGAAACATATTATGAGGGAGAAGATTCTATGAACACATATTTTGAAGAAAATAATTTTCTTGAAAGACAGTTTGAAGAAAAGGACTTTCCTCAAATAGAGTTAGAAGAAAATTACTTCCATGATGAACTAGAGTATATAAACTATCCCTTATTAAGTGATGATGAGTTTCTTAGAATAGAAGAACCATATAATTATGACATTAACATGGAGCAACAATATAGCTATGATATTAATATGAATGAAGAGCCACGTAACTATGATTTTAATATGGAGGAAGAACTTTTAAGAAGTGATGAAGAAATAGTACCTAATTTTGGGGTTCCTTTTTTTATAGAGGAGAAATATTTAGAAGAAGAAGTAATGCATAGAAATGGTAGCGAAGAAGAAATGGAAACCGTGAATAAGGTAAATGAGATATTTAAGAATATAGAGTTAGAGCACCCAAGTGTTACAAGAAAATTAGTTAGATATGGAGTTCCATACAATGAAGCAACTATGATAGTTAGAAAAGTTATTAAATTGACATTGGCGTAATAAAGTTAATGGTTTTTGCATAGGTATTATAAGGGAAAATAGCACTATAGTTTATTTTAGGTAAATCTAAAAGGATTTAAATCTTTTATAAATATGGTGCTATTTTTTTTATTTGTTATTATTTTAATTATAAAATTTAAGAGGAAATTAATCGAATACGTAGAATTTTATAATTAAAGGTAGGAGGTATGAACTATGTTATATATGGTTTTAAATTCAGAAGATATAAGGATAAGTAGTATAGAAAAAGAAGATATAATGTATATAGATAAGGAACTTGGTAGAGACAAATTCTTTATAGAAAATACTAATGTTTATAGCATAGACGACCTATATGAAAGGTTTTTAGAATACTATCTTACGGAAGGTGAATTTTTTCTTAAAATAGAAAATAGCAAAGGTGATTTTTTAGGTTTTTTTAAAGGTAGAGTAGAGTTTAAGGATTATAATGTTGTATGGATAAACTGTTTCGTTATAAAGGAAGAGTATAGAGGAAGAGGATTAGAAGATAAAATATTAGGTGTTATTCTTAAATTTTTAAGGAGTACATATGATGTTAAAACCATATATACAGGTGTAACTAAGGAGGAAAAAAGAAATTTGGCACTTTTCAAAGAAAATGGATTTTATATACTAAGAGTTTCTAAAGAGTTTTATGAAATAAATAATAAGAAGAAAGATATGATAATTTTAGCTAAGGATTTTAAAATATAATTTTGTAAAACTTTAGTAAAGAGTAATAAAGTGATTTATCCTTCATAAAATTGTAATAAGATTAATTTTACTATGGAGGGATAAAGATGAAATATACAAAGTATAATATAAGGGGTGTTAAAAAACCTCAAAAGAATAATAATTTTCTTCTATTAATAGTATTTTGTATTTTGTTGGTTTTTTTATTAGCTACTTTACTAAAAGGACTACTATTTAAAGGTAGTTTAGGAGATAAATTACCAACTTTAAGTATAGACAATTTGAAAAAAGAGTTCAAATTAAAAAAAGATATTCTACAACCTAAAACAGAAGAAAATAAAACTACAAGAATGAATGAGACTGAAGAAAATGATACTAAAAAAGATAATAAAAAGGATATTAGTTCAAATGAAGAAGTAAATAATACTAATGTAGGATTAGAAGAAAATAATATAAAATTTTATTCTGTACAATGTGGAGTTTTTAAAAATGAGGAAAATGCAAAAGCAGTTTTAAATTCAGTAGATAAGATAGGACATTCCTTTATTGTTAAAGAAGGAGATTTATATAAAGTTATAAATGGAGTTTTTGAAGAAACCTCTTCCAATAAAGTCATAGAGGATTTGGGTAAATCAGGTATAGAAGGAGCTAAAATTAAATTTCAGATAAAAAAAGATGGTGGGAACATAGAGAAAATTGGTAAAGTTGTTGATGCTTTTATTAAAGTTCTTAATAAATTAAATGAAAAGGATGTAAAAGAAATAAAGACAGAGGATATAAAAAAGTGGGTAAGCACCATAAATGGTGGAGATAAAAATAGTTCTAATTATAAAAATTTAGAAAATATAAAAGCTTATATAGGAGGGCTTCCTAAGGAATTGAAAAAGAGTGATTTAAAAGAGAATTATGAGTTTTTGTATAAGTTTTTAACAGAATTAAATAAGGAAAATAGATAAAATAGGATAGCTTGTAGCTATCCTTTAATTTTTATTACTGAAAAATTACAAAAGCTTTACAAATATAAAAATTTTATAAAATGAATCCTCATATACTTGTTTATAAATTTATTAAATGATAAACTATATAAGATGTAAAATTAAAACTTATTGATAAATGAGTATCCTTAAGTATTTTAATTGTGCTAATAAATTTAAATTTAATAAATATATTTTATATTTTAAGGTTTTTGTCAATAATTTATTAGGAGTGATAAAGTGGAAATAATACTTGCTTCAGCTTCTAAAAGAAGACAGGAATTATTAAAGGAATTAATTTCTGAGTTCACTATAGTGAAAAGTGACTTTGATGAAGAGAGCATTCCTTTTCATGGTGAACCTTCAAAATATGTAGAGGAAATTTCAAAAGGGAAAGCTTTAAGTGTATATGAAAGTTTAAAGAACAAAAAAGGAAAACTAATAGTGGCTTGTGATACCATAGTTTACCATAATGGGGTAGTATTAGGTAAACCTAAAGACAAAGAAGAGGCCTTTATTATGTTAAGATCTTTAAGCGGAAATACTCATGAAGTTTACTCAGGGTTTACTGTTTATAATACAACTACCGATGAACTGATACAGGAGTCTTTTTCTACTAAAGTAAGGTTTATGAAGCTAAAAGAAAAAGAAATAGAAGACTATATAAACACTGGTGAACCTTTTGACAAGGCAGGTGCTTATGGTATTCAAAGTGGAGCTTCAAAGTTTGTAGAGTATATTGAAGGATGCTATTTTAATGTAGTAGGACTTCCTTTAAATAAATTATATAGGGTGTTTAGGGAAATGGGAGTAATTTCTTAATTAGTTGGGGGTAATTTCTTAAATTGAAAGGTGAGAAATTTATGGAAAATTTAACTTTAAAAGAGTTACCTCAGAATGAAAGACCAAGGGAAAGACTATTAAGATATGGACCTCAAAGCTTATCCAATAGTGAGCTTATAGCTATTATTTTAGGTACAGGAAATAAGGGAGAGAATATTTTATCCCTAAGTTCTAGAATAATAAAAGAAAGAGGAGGATTAAATGGACTTTTAACCTCCACTAGGGAAGATTTCTTAAAGCTTAAGGGAATAGGAAATGCTAAAGCTTCTCAGCTTATGGCTATAGTTGAAATATCTAATCGGTTTAGAAGCTATAGATCAGGAGAGGAATATAAGGTATGTTCTCCTAAAGATGCAGCACAATATGTAATGGAAGAGATGAGGGGGTTAAGTCAAGAAGTACTAAAAGTCATAATGCTTGATACTAAAAATAAAGTTATACATGAAAAAAATGTTTCAATGGGATCTATTAATTCTTCCATAGTACATCCAAGAGAAGTATTTAAAGAAGCCATTTTAAAAAATTCAGCTTCTATAATAATATTTCATAATCATCCTTCTGGAGATCCCTCACCTAGCAGTGAGGATATTAATGTAACTCATAGAATTAAAGAAAGTGGGAAGATTTTAGGTATAGATGTACTAGATCATATAATAATTGGAGATGGACGTTTTATTAGTCTTAAAGAAAAAGGAGTATTATAAAACGAAAGGAGAAAAGTTATGGGATTATTCGGGATTTCAAAGGATATGGGAATAGATTTAGGAACTGCTAACACACTTATATATGTAAAGGGAAAGGGAATTGTTTTGCGAGAACCTTCAGTAGTTGCTATAAATTTAGATAACAACAAAGTTTTAGCAGTGGGGAATGAAGCAAAGGAAATGATAGGGAGAACTCCAGGTAATATTGTAGCCATACGTCCTATGAGAGATGGTGTTATAGCTGATTTTGATGTTACTGAAAAGATGCTTAATTATTTTATAAAGAAACTATGTTCAAAATCTGCTTTTGCTAGCCCAAGAATAGTGGTTTGTTACCCTTCAGGAGTGACGGCTGTAGAGAGAAGGGCAATTGAAGGTGCTACAAGAAGTGCTGGTGCTAGAGAAGTACATCTTCTAGAAGAACCAAGAGCAGCTGCTATTGGAGCAGGGCTTCCAGTAGATGAGCCTACAGGAAGTATGATTGTAGATATAGGTGGTGGAACTACGGAAGTTGCAGTTTTATCTTTAGGTGGTATAGTTACTAGCCAATCTTTAAGAATTGGTGGAGATGAACTTGATGACTCTATTATGGCTTATATAAGAAAAAATTATAATTTAGCTATAGGAGAGAGAACAGCAGAACAAATTAAGCTTTCTCTTGGAACTGTATTTAGAAAAGAGGAAGAAATTAATGAGGAGATAAAGAGTCTAGTTGTAAAAGGAAGAGATTTAATAACAGGACTTCCTAAGAATGTAGAGGTAACTGAAGAAAATGTAAGAGAAGCACTTAGTGAGCCTATAGTATCTATAATAGAAGCTATAAAGGTTACATTAGAGAAGACACCACCAGAACTAGCATCAGATATAATGGATAAAGGTATTACTTTAACTGGTGGTGGAGCATTAATTAAAGGATTGGATAGCTTAATACACCATGAAACTCATATGCCCGTAAGAATAGCAGAATCACCTCTAGACTGTGTTGTAATAGGCGCAGGAAGAGCTTTAGATACTATAGGATTACTGGATAAGAAAAGAAGATAGGCATGAAGTTTTTAAAGAAAAATAAGTTAATAATTATTATAGTAATTTTATGTGTAGGTTTTTTTGCTTTAATAAGCTATACGGGGAAAAAGGATAAGTCTGATGTATTTAGCAATGGTGTAGGAGTTATTTTAAATCCTGTTCAAGAAGTTTTATATAAAGTAAATTCTAAAATAAGAGAGACATTCAACTTTGTATTTAACTATGGAAAAGTTAAAGAAGATAATAAAGCTCTTATAGAAGAAAATAACAAATTAAAAACGAAGCTTATTGAATATGAAGATTTAAAAAGTCAAAATATAAGACTTAAAAAAATGTTAGACTATAAAGAGGATAAAGATAATTATAACTATGTTGGATGTGACATAGTTGGTAGGGTTGGAAACAGTTATTTAGAAGGATATACTATAAATAAGGGTACAAATAATGGGATAAAGAAAAGAATGGTTGCTATAACTTCAGAGGGGCTAGTTGGTCAGGTTACATCTGTTGGAACGAACTGGGCCATTGTTCAAGTTTTAGGGAATGAAAACATTTCAGTAGCAGCATTTAACCAACGCTCAAAAGAAAACAATGGAATAGTAAAGGGGTATAAGGACTCTAATAACAATGTTCTTGCTAGAATAGAAATGTCAAATTTAGAATCAGATATAAAAGAAGGAGATAATATACTTACATCAGGGCTAGGAGACATTTATCCTAAAGGGCTTACCATAGGAAAAATAATTAAAATTGAAGAGGACAAAGGGCAGTTTATAAAGTATGGAATAATAAAACCAGCAGTAAATATGAATAAGTTAGAGGAACTATTTATAGTTGTTTCAAAAGAAACAAGAGAAATTAACAATAAAAATTAAATATTAAGGGGATGCAACTATGAAAAAAGTATTTACAGTTATAGGTTGTGCATTGATATGCTTAGTATTAGATAATAGCTTAGTACCTTTTTTGGGGGTTAATGGATACTATCCTAGTCTTCTTTTAGTTTTTGTTATTTCGTATTCTATATTAAATGATACAAAAGATGCCATTATCTTAGGGAGCTTTAGTGGACTAATGCAGGATGTTTATTTTAATGGTACATTAGGGGTGAATGCATTTTCAAATTTAATAGTTTGTCTTTTAGCAAGTCAGATAGGTAGAACAATTTTTAAAGAAAAATTTCTAATGCCTACTCTAACAAATTTTGTACTTAGTATAACTAAAGGAGTTATACTGTTATTATTGTCTTTCTTTATAAGAGAAACTATTTCCCTTAAGTCTATTATTTTTATTAGCATATATAATTTTATTATAGCTATATTTATGTACAGGTTTTTATTTAAGCTTTCAGAAAAACCATTTATGAAAAATTATTGGAAATTTTAAGGGTGATATAGATGAAAAAAAAGAAAAAACCTTATAATAGATATAATAGTTTTTTGATATGTCTAGTTATTATTAATATAGCTATTATATCTAAGCTTTTTTATCTTCAAGTGGTAAAGGGGGAATTCTATAGTGAAAAGGCAAATTCTAATACTCATAAAATGATATTAAAAACTGCTCCCCGTGGACAAATTCAAGATAGAAATGGAAATATCTTAGCTACAAGTAGACAGAGTTTTATGCTTATTTTTACAGAAACAGAAGAGAGTAAGAAGAGTTTTTATACAACTATAGATAAGGTTATGGAACTTTTAAAAAAAAATAATGCTACTATAGAAGATGATTTCCCGCTTAAAATAGACCCTTTTAGATTTGAGTTCAATGTATCAAGTGAGAGTTCAAGAAAGTGGAGTGAATTAAGATTCAAAAAAGATAGAGGACTAGATGAATATATATTAGAAAAAAAGTTCAAGAAAAAATTTAAGGGCAAAAAGTTAGATGAACTTAAGGAAGAGGAGAAAGCTCTTATTGATGAGGAGCTTAAAAAAGTTTCACCGGAAGAGGTTTTTAACATCCTAGCCACGAAGAGATATGAAGTCTGTGATCTTGTAAAAGAGGATTATATAAAAGAAAAGTGGGACTCCATTCCTGATAAATCTAAAATAGATAAAAAAGATTGGGAAAAAAACACGAACAAGAAATGGAAAGAGTTACCTGATGACTTTAAGGTAAAATATTTAAACAAGAAATATGACCTTAAGACTATAAGGGATTATGTCTTAATTAAAGATAAAATGAAAATGCAAAGTTTCTCTGGGTATAAACTAGTTATTATAGCCAATGATCTAAAAGAGGAAACCGCATATATTTTTGAACAATTACAATCAGATTTACCTGGTATATCAATATTAAAACAACCGATTAGAGAGTATCCTAATAAAGAGCTTGCATCTTCAGTTTTAGGATATATAAGAAAAGTAAACTCTGATGAAAAGAATAAATATGAAGAAAAGGGTTATGATGCAAGTTCAGATTATATAGGAGCTGCAGGTATAGAGGAAAAATATGAAGATTTACTTCGTGGAACTAAGGGACAAGAGAGTATAGAGACTAATAAATACGGAAGAAAGATAAAGACATTAGGAGAACAAACTCCTTATCCTGGAAACAACATTCAGTTAACCTTAGATAGAGATCTTCAAAAGATTACAGAAAAAGCTCTTGATGATCAAATGGAAAAGTTGCAAAAACTAAAGGATAGAAAACCAAGTGGAGACAAAGATGATGCTGATAAGGGAAATGCTACTAGAGCGGCGGCTGTGGTTATAAATGTAAAAAATGGAGAAATACTTGCTCTTGTAAGCAGGCCAGGGTATGATCCAAATTTATTTACAACACCAGGAAAGTTGTCATCAGAAGAATATAAAAAATTCTTTAGTCCTGATCTCGAAAAGTTTGGACGTGAATATATAAGAAAACGAGGACTATTAAACTTAAAAGAGTTTAATAGTAAAAACATTTCTTCTATGAATGCTAAAGAAAAAGAGGAATTTCTTTTAAATCAATTATTTCCACTAGCTAAAGGAATAGAAGGAAATACTACAATTAGAGAAGATACTTATGATATATATCCAAAACCTTTTTATAACTATGCTACAAAGTCACTAGTACCTCCAGGTTCTATATTTAAACCTGTTACAGCAGTAGCGGGGCTTGAAGAGGGAGTTATTAGTGAAAATACTGTTGTATATGATGCAGGTCCTTATAATAAGAGATATAAAGATTATAAAGGTGCCAGCTGGATGTATAACTTGTATAGGGGTAGTCATGGAAGTCAAAATCTAACTAAGGCATTAGCTGATTCAAACAACTATTATATGTATGAAATTGCAGATAGACTTTTTGTAAAAGGCGGAATTGAAACTAAACAAGGATTAAATCTTCTTGCTAAATATGCTTGGAAGCTTGGACTTGGAGCAGATCCTGAAAAAAACCCTAATTACTCTACAGGTATAGAGTTAGATGAAAGTTTTGGACAGGTATATAATTTTGAAAGTGGTAAAAGGACATTATCAGTTCTATATATGTATAATCTTTATAATTATTTATCTCAAGGTACAGCTTCTATTTGGGGGATAAACTTTAAAGGAATAAATATAATTCCAAATGATAAGGAAGACCCTAAGGTGAATGAGATTAAAAAGAAGCTTACAGAGAAAATAAAAACTCAAATGGTTAATGATAATAAAAATATGAAACAATTTCAAGGGGAAATAAGAAAGAGTTTAAAGGAACTAATAAGTTCTTCTAAGGAATTTAGTTCAAAGGGATATACAGATAAAGATATAGAAGGAATGATAAATTCTATACAGTCTTCAGTAAATGATGCTACAGGAGAAATTAAGAGTGGTACGAATCTTTATAATGCATCTATAGGTCAAGGGTTAAATCAATTTACCCCAGTACAACTTGCAAATTACGTTGCTACCTTGGTTAACGGAGGTAATAGATATAAGGCTCATATAATTAACAAGGTTATAGACCCTGATGGAAATATTATAAAAGATTATTCAAAAAATCTTGAGCTTATTGAAAAAGCAAACATAAGCCCTGAAACTGTAAGATCAGTAAAAAAGGGAATGCAAGAAGTTACTGCGGAAGGTGGTACTGCTGCTGGCATATTTAAGGATTTTCCAATTCCCAATGGTGGTAAAACAGGATCAGCTACCTTTAGTAATACTCAGAATGAAATAGGAAGGACTGCTTATGGTAATTACGTCGGTTTTGCACCTTTTGATAATCCTGAAATCGCAGTAAGTGTGGTTATGTTTGATGGCGGGCACGGTTCTTATGCTGCAGAAGTTGCAAAAATAATATATGAAGGATACTTTAAAAATAAAATATTAAAACAAAACTCTAATTATAAATTTACGTATCCGGATATTTTAGGTATAAAAAAAGAGGATAATAATTCAGATAAAAAAGTTAAAGATTCCAAACAAGAAAACACTGATGCAAACAAAAATCAAAATCAAAATCAAAATCAAAATATAAATAACAATAAAAAAAATAATAATAATGTAAATAGCAATAACAATACTAATACCAAAACAGATAACGAAAGCACTAAAGAACAAGAAAATAAAAATCCATAGATATATTAATATAAAAATAGCACTATATGTGCTATTTTTATTGTATTAATAAGAAGGATTTTAGTCATCTCTGTTGAACTATATCTATGTGGTTGTTTTGGAGGTCTTTTATGATTAAAAATAATGGAATTATATTAAAAGGTAATCGTGAAGGCTTAAATATTATTATAAATATGGATGCTTTTAATGATTTTAATGAAATGTCTGAAGTACTTGTTGCAAAGCTTTCAAAAGCAAAAAGGTTTTATAAAGGAAGTACTTTAAAGATTACTACAGAACTAAAATACATAAATGATAGAGACTTAAGAAAATTAAAAGACATATTATTTGAAGAGTTCTTAATTAAAGATTGTATTTTTGAAGAAATTGAAGAAGATAAGAGTAAGATTTTTAATGGTATAACAGAGGGAAGAACTAAGTTTATTTCAAAAACCATAAGAAGTGGACAAATAATAAAGTATGCTGGAAATGTAGTTATTATTGGGGATGTTAATCCCGGAGCTGAAATATATGCAGAGGGGAATATTGTGGTATTAGGTGCTTTAAAGGGACAAGCCCATGCAGGAACTAGTGGGAATTTAAAAGCTTTTATTGCTGCTTTAAAATTACAACCACAGATAATTCAAATAGGAAATATGATAACTCGTTCACCAGAGGATGATATTAAGCCTCTGTATCCAGAGATAGCTAAAATTAAAAAAAGGCAGATAATAGTAGAGCCGTATTTACCTAACAAATACTTGTAGACAGGGAGTGAATTTTATGGGTGAAGTAATAGTCATTACATCAGGAAAAGGTGGAGTAGGAAAAACTACAACTACAGCAAATATAGGTACAGGATTAGCTTCCTTAGGGAAAAAGGTAGTGGTTGTTGATGGAGATACAGGACTTAGAAATTTAGATGTTTTAATGGGATTAGAAAATAGAATAGTATTTACTATTTTAGATGTTATTGAAGAGAGATGTGTTCTAAGAAAGGCATTGATTAAGGACAAAAGATTTGACAGCTTATACTTACTTCCTACAGCTCAGTGTAGAGATAAAGACGATATTACAGCGGAAGATATGCTTAAAATTATTGAAGAATTAAAAAGTGAATTTGATTATATTTTAATTGATTGTCCAGCAGGGATTGAGCAAGGATTTGAAAATGCAATAGCTGGGGCGGATAGAGCTATTGTTGTAGTAAACCCTGAAATAACTTCTGTTAGAGATGCAGATAGAGTTATTGGTAAACTTGATGCAAAAGAAATTTCAGAACATTATCTAGTAGTTAATAGACTAAATTATGAGATGACAAAGAATGGAGATATGCTAGGTGTAGACGATATAATAGAATGCCTTGCAATCAAACTTATAGGTGTGGTTCCAGAAGATAAATCAGTTACTATTTCTACTAATAAAGGGGAACCCATTGTATTGGATTTAAATTCAAATGCGGGTAAAGCCTTTAGCAACATAGGAAGAAGACTTATTGGGGAAGAAGTTCCAATTCAAAACTTTGAGGAAGAATCTTCAGGGTTTTGGGGAACAATAAGACGAATTTTTAAAGGAAAGTAGGAGGTAATACATGGAATTATTAAAGTTTTTTACAGGGAAAAACAGTCCTAAAGATGTAGCATCAAATAGATTAAAATTAATATTAATTCATGATAGGGCAAATGTATCACCAGAGCTTTTAGAAAAAATAAAAGTGGACTTACTAGAAGTCATTACAAAATATGTTGAAATTGATACTGAAGAGTTAGATGTTAAAGTTACAAGGACAGAAGAGGTTGAAGGAAGTTCTCCTGCATTAATTGCTAGTATTCCTATAAAAAAAATTAAGGAATAATTTTTTATGGCTGTGGAATTCATTAATTTTAGATGAATTTCCACAGTCCTTTTCATATAGAATAAAATTTGTGGTATAATCTATTTGTAAAATAATTTGGAGGTACATTTGAAGATGTTTGAAAGGCTGAAGATGAATTCGAAGTTGTGGAAAGAACTAGATTATACTATGTTAATCACTAGTATATTAATAGTTTTATATGGGGTTATAAGTATTTATAGTATAGTTGGCAGTTTAAATGCTAAAAAACAGATAGTTTGGCTTATACTATCTTTAGTAGTAACGTATATAATATTAATTTTTGATTATAAAATTTTTAGTAATTATACTCCTGTATTTTATTGGTTCACAATAATTTTACTAGTAATAAATGATTTTTTTGCAGGAACTGTTGTAAATGGTGCTAAGGGATGGATAATTGTAGGTCCTATAGCTGTTCAGCCTGCGGAGTTTGCTAAGTTGTCTTTGGCCATGATGCTTGCAAAGAAAATAGATGATATGGATGGAGAGATAAATGATATTAAAAATTTTTTCATCTTAGTTGCATATACTTTAATTCCTATGGTTCTTATAGTAATTCAACCAGATATGGGCATGACAATGGTGTGCTTTTTCATGGTATTAGGTATATTTTATGTGGCAGGATTAAATTCTAAGGTTATTATAAGTGGACTTACCAGTTTAGTCTTAATCATAGTAATAGTTTGGAATTCATCTATAATGCCTTCTTATTGGAAAGGAAGGCTTAGTTCCTTTATAAATCCTGAAAAATATGAGAGTACTTATGGACATCAAATTATTCAAGCACAAACAGCTATAGGTTCTGGACAAGTTTTCGGTACAGGGTTTTTAAAGGGAAAGCAGATGAAAATTGTTCCTGAGGCGCATACGGACTCTATTAGTGCTGTTATTGGGGAACAGTGGGGATTTATTGGAATGCTAGTGTTACTAATTTTGTATGGAATTTTAATATATAGAATGATAAAAATAGCCGCCAGTTCAAAGGATAAGTTTGGATCTATTATATGTATTGGCATAGCCTCTTATTTCTTATTTGCCATAATTCAAAATATAGGTATGAACATAGGAATAATGCCAGTGACAGGTATAACTCTTCCCTTAGTTAGTTATGGAGGAAGTTCACTTTTAACTAACTATATGGCTATTGCATTAGTTTTGAATATAGGTATGAGAAGAAAGAAAATTAATTTTTAATATAAGTTTTTTTAAACTTCAAAGTGATTTTAAAATAGATTTCTATTTTAATCATTTTGAAGTTATTTTATTTTGTGGTTACATTCTCGAACATTGCCAGTTCTTTAAAATGGTAGTAAAGGGGTAGTCAACAATAACTAGTTTTAAGGTTTACTGGGGTCCTAAACTTATTTTGGAGTTTAGAACTTTTTTTATCTTTAAGTTATAGCTCAATATTCCTAAAGTATCATATATTAAAGATTCCTTAAATATAATAGAAGGAGAAAAAAATTAGGGGGCGATACATTGGGAAATTACAATATTCTTTATAAGGAATATTATAGAAAAATTAATAATAAAAAAACTCCAATTAGAAATGGCGTGGAGACTAATAAATTTAAAAAAGATGATAATGACTTAAGGACTTATAGATTTAATAATTACAATGAGTATAGTAGGTATAATAAAGAGATACCTTATTTTAAAAAGAATTATATAGAAAAAGTTATAATAAGACATCTTATAGGTACTCTATGTCTTTTTATTATTTTTATAGGGTTAAAGTTAGTGGTAACTCCTGAAACTAAAGATATCTATGGTTTTTGCAAAAATGAGATAACTAGGGAATATAGCATAGAGGATGTAGTTAAAAGCGCAAGAAGCATAGATTATAGAAGGCTAATGAAAATTATTGAAGAAGGAACAGAAAAAATTAAATCATTTAATTTAGAAGAGAAATTAGATTTTTTAAAAATAGATCCGTAAAGACATTAATTTATTACTATATTGGGGGGGAGAGGTTATAAAGTTTACAAAATCTTTTTTTATATATATTTTTATATTGGTTATTATTGGTTTTAAGAGAGAGATATTAAGTTCTCTCATTTTTGTTTTAATTCATGAATTTACCCATTATATAGTAGCTAGATTCTTGAATTTCTCTGCCTACAATATAAAAATTCTCCCCTTTGGAGCAGTTTTAAGTCTTAAGGATATAGATGAGGCTGAACCTTTAGAGGATTTACTAATATCTATATCAGGTCCTTTAATAAATATAGTTTTAGCAGTTATTTTTTACTTTTTACATTTAAAGTTTAAGAGAGAAATTTATAATGTATATTATGTAAGTAATATAGTTCTTGGAGTATTTAACTTAATACCAGCATATCCCCTTGATGGTGCTAGAATTTTAAGAAGTCTTTTAAGTTTAAAGACCTTCTATAAAAAGGCAAATAAAATTACTTTAAATATAAGTATTTTTATTGGAAGTGTAATGTGCTTTGTATATTTTTTATGTTTTTTTAAAGGAATATACAGTATAAATTTGGGGCTTATTTCTCTATTTATTATTTATACTTCTATAAAAGAGAAAGAAAGGGTGGCATATATAATAATGGGTGATATCATAAAAAAAAGAAGTAAATTTTTTAAAAGAGGATATCTAGAAAATAAAAGCATATCACTCTTTTATAAGAAGGATTTACTAAGGGCCTTAGAACTTGTAGATAAGAATAAATACAATAGTTTTTTTGTTCTAGATGAGGAATTAAAATTAATTGGTATAATATATGAGGATGAAGTAATTGAAGGACTTAAAAATTATGGTAATATAACTTTAGAAGAATATTTGCAAATAGAAAAATAGATATATACCTATAAATAATAACTTGTAAAAGTAACACAATATGATAAAATTAAATGATGTAAAAAACATAAGGAGGAATCTAGATGAACAAAATTTCTGATCACATCTTATATAAAGTAGAAAAGCCTGCTAGATATATAGGTGGGGAATTTAATTCAGTAATTAAGGATAAAAAAAACGTAGATATTAGATTTGCTTTCTGTTTTCCAGATGTATACGAGGTTGGAATGTCACATTTAGGAAGTAAAATACTTTATTATACATTAAATCAAAGAGAAGATACTTATTGTGAGAGATCTTATGCTCCATGGCCAGACATGGAAAAAGAACTTAGGGAAAATAATATACCATTATTTACTTTAGAAACTAAGGATTCCTTAAAGGAATTTGATATTATTGCTTTTACTCTTCAATATGAAATGAGTTATACAAATATATTAAATATGTTAAGTATGGCTAATATTCCTTTAAGATCAGAGCATAGAAGGGAAGAGGATCCTATAGTATTCTTTGGAGGCCCTTGTGCTTATAATCCAGAACCACTTTATGCTATTGCAGATTTCTTTGCATTAGGTGAAGGGGAAGAAGAATTAAATGATGTGTTAGATGTTTTTAAAATTTATAAAAAAGAAAATAAGGGGAAACAATGGTTTTTAAGAGAAATAGCAAAGATAGAAGGAATATATGTTCCAAGTCTTTATGAAGTTTCTTATAAGGAAGATGGAACTATAAAGGAGTTTAAACCTAAGTACGAGGATATTCCAAAGACTGTTAAAAAAAGAATAGTAACTAATTTCTCTGAAGCTCCATTTCCGGATAAGTTACTTGTTCCATATACAGAGATTGTTCATGATAGAATAACTGTAGAAACTTTTAGGGGATGTACTAGGGGCTGTAGATTTTGTCAGGCTGGTATGATATATAGACCTGTTAGAGAAAAGACTACTGAAAAGTTAATTGAACAAGCAGAGCAGCTTATTAAGAATACTGGTTATGATGAGATTTCGTTAATTTCTCTAAGTATTTGCGATTATTCAAATATAGAAAATTTAATAAAGGAACTAATAGATAGATATGGAGAGAAGAAAATTGGTGTATCCCTTCCTTCTATTAGAATAGATTCCTTGTTTGTAGAAGTTTTAAATGAAATACAAAAGGTTAGAAAAACAGGTTTAACCTTAGCACCAGAAGCGGGAACACAGAGAATGAGGGATATTATAAATAAGGGTGTCACAGAAGAGGATTTGATAAAATCTGTAAGTTTAGCCTTTAAATCCGGTTGGGCAACTATTAAATTATACTTTATGATAGGACTTCCTTATGAAACTATGGAAGATGTAGTTGGTATTGCAGAACTTGGAGAAAAGGTAGTGCAGCAGTATTTTAATCTTCCTAAGGGAGAGAGAAAGAAGGGCTTAAGGGTTACTTTAAGTACATCCATATTTGTACCTAAACCATTTACTCCTTTTCAATGGGCACCTCAAGATAGAATGGAAGATGTTAGAGGAAAAATTGATAGTTTAAAGAAAAATATAAAGAGTAGGGCTATTGCATATAACTGGCATGAATCTCTTGTAAGTTTTGTAGAAGCTGTATTTGCAAGGGGAGATAGAAGACTTTGTGAAGTGCTTATAAAAGCTCATGAAAAAGGAGCTAAGTTTGATGGATGGAATGAATATTTTGACTTTAATCTTTGGCTTGAAGCTTTTAAAGAGTGCAATGTAGACCCTGAATTCTATGCTTATAGAGAGCGTTCTTATGATGAAATTTTACCATGGGATTTTGTAGATGTAGGGGTTACTAAGGAATTTTTAATTAGGGAAAATGAAAATGCTAAGAAAGAAAATATAACCCCAGATTGTAGGGAAAGATGTGCAGACTGTGGTATAAATAGAAACTTTAAAGAAGGGAAGTGCTTTGAGGGTGCGTTACTTAATAAAATATGGCAAAAATAGCGAAGTAAAATTCATATCTCACTTAGATTTAATGAGAACCATTCAAAGGACTATAAGAAGAGCGGAAATTGATGTAGAGTTTTCAAAGGGGTTTAATCCACATATGTCACTATCCATAGCACAACCTTTAGCTGTTGGAGTTTACTCTAAGGGAGAGTATTTAGACCTTGTCCTACTAAGTGAAGAGAATGAAGATGAGTTAATAAAGAAGCTAAATAAAAATGCTCCTCGAGGTATAGAATTTTTAGAGGCTTTAAATATAGGCGATAAAAAATTACCTCAATCCATGGCTGTAGTAGAGGGCGCTTTATATGTTTTAAAATTTAACTTAAAAAATAATAATAAAGTTGAAGAGGAATTTAATGATTTACTTAAGGAAGATAAGTGGGAAGTTTTAAAAAAAGGAAAAAAAGGCGAGAGGATTATAGATTTAAAATCTTTAATCAAAGATATGAAGTTTTGGGAAAAAGAAGGGGAATTCATATTAAGAATCTTAGTTAGTTGTGGTTCTAGGGAAAATTTATCACCTCAAATTTTAGCGGATTTCCTAAAAGAAAAATGTGGATCAATAGATAAGGATAAATTTGTGGATATTAGAAGAGAAGAGATGTTTTCTATTCAAAATGATAAATATATTTCCTTATTAGATTATTATAAAGATGCAAAGTAGTGATATTATGCAAAAAGTTTATATAGAAAAAAATGAAGATTTCCTAAGAATAGTTATGCTAGATAAAGAGGGGGATATATCCCTCTTTATGATAGACAAAGAAGATGGAACTCCTAAGGTTGGGGAAATTTATTTAGGTATGGTTGAGAGTATAGCCCCTAGAATAGAAGCTTATTTTATTAATATAGATAAGAAAAGGAATTGTCTTCTTCCTTTTAGTAAAGCTCACAAAAAACTTAAAATTGGAGATTATGTAATTGTAGAAATTATAAAAGAAGAATTAGAAGAAAAATGTGCTAAGGTAACTTCAAAATTTTCTATAGGTGGGGAAGCTCTAGTAATCACTTCTGGTAAAGGCAGGGTATTTTATTCAAATAAAATACAAAGTAAATCTTTTAAAAGCAAGACAAAGGACTTAATAAAAGAAGAAAAGTTAGATATTGTATATAGAAAAAGTGCTGAAAATTTAGTGGAAGAGGAATTAATAAATCAATATAAGATACTAAAAGAAAGTTTTTATAATATAGTAAATAAAGGAGAGTATTCTTCTAAAAAAGGATTATTATATAAGAGTTATGGTATTTTAAAAGAGTTTTTATCCACATTAAACTTTGAAGAAAGTTATGAGATAATTCTAAACCACATGGAAATAAAAGAGTTTTTAGAAACTTACAAATCCATGTTAGGGGAAGAATATAAGAGAAAGATTAAAATTGAGTTTTTAGAAAAAAAACATATCTTAGATGAAAACTCAGTGGAAGATAAAATCTTAGATCTTGTACAGAATAAAATTTATTTAAATAAGGGAGCAAATATAGTTATAGATAGAACAGAGGCTATGACTGTAATAGATGTGAACTCCGGTGAAGAAGGATTTAATGGTTCTATAATAGGAAAGAAGAATATAAATTATGAAAGTGCTAAAATTATTCCAAAGGAAATTTTAAAAAGAAATTTAAGTGGAATGATAATAATAGATTTTGTTAATAATAAAAATAAAAGTGAACAAGAAAAAATAATTTCTATTCTAAAAGAAGGTTTTAAAAATGATAGAAATAAAACTTTTGTATATGATTTTACAGAATTAGACTTAATTCAAATTTCAAGAGAGAGAAGGGGAAAGTCTGTATATGAATATCTTCTTCAAAGGTCTAATGATAAATTTATAAGATATGAGAAGCTAGATTTTAACTATTTACTATTTTATATAAAAAATAAACTAAGTATTTTAGAAGCTTCTAAGGGGGATCACATTTATATAGAGGTTCCATCGTACTATGAAATAGAAGTTGTAAGGAAAAGAGAATATATAAAAGAATACTTAAATTTAAATAGTCTTAGCATTTACATAGATTTTAAAAGAAATTTAGATAAGATAAATATAAGGAAAATAATTTTAAATAAAGAAAAAGCAAAGTTAGAAAAATTTAAATTATAGATAGAAGTTTATCTTTACAAAGAAAAAAATTTGTGATAAAATGGCTTTTGTAGGCCGCACACAATGGTTTTTAAAACATTATTTTACTAATGTACCTAAGTGGCGAGATTGGATAGAGGAGGTGCTTTCGATGTATGCAATAATTGCAACTGGCGGTAAGCAATACAGAGTTCAAGAAGGAGACGTAATCTACGTTGAAAAATTGAATGCTGAGGTTGAAGCTACTGTTGAATTAACTGAAGTTTTAGCAGTTGGTAAAGAAGAAGGTTTAGTTGTAGGAAAACCTGTAGTTGATGGAGCTAAAGTTGTTGCTAAAGTTTTAGAGCAAGGAAAAGCTAAAAAGGTTATAGTATTCAAATACAAACCTAAAAAAGACTTTAGAAAGAAAAAAGGCCATAGACAACAATACACTAAACTTCAAGTAGAAAAAATTGAAGCTTAATTATGATTACTGCAAACTTTAAAAGAAAGCATAAAAAAATTGTTTCATTTAAAGTGTCTGGTCATGCCGGATATGATGATTCAGGATATGATATTGTATGTAGTGCCATATCAGCTATATCATTAACTATAGCAAATGGTATTACTGAGATACTTTACATAGACCCTATAATTGAAACATATGATGGTTTTTTGAACTTAGATTTAAGTCATAATTCTGCAGAGCAGATTGAAAAATGTCAAGTTCTTTTGGAAACAATGCTTTTAGGGATAAAGAGTGTGGAAAATATGTATGGAAAATATATCAAGGTAGTTGAAGAGGAGGTGTAACGTCATGTTATTAATGAACCTTCAGTTATTTGCTCATAAAAAAGGAGTAGGTAGCTCTAAAAACGGAAGAGATAGTGAATCTAAGAGATTAGGTGCTAAACGTGCTGATGGTCAATTTGTTCTTGCAGGAAATATCTTAGTTAGACAAAGAGGAACAAAGATTCACCCAGGTTTGAATGTTGGAATCGGCGGCGACGATACTTTATATGCTAAAGTTGACGGCGTTTTAAAGTTCGAAAGAGTTGGTAAAAACAAGAAAAAAGCAAGCGTTTACCCAGTTGAAGTTGAATTAGACTTAGCTGAGTAATTTCTCTAAATAAAGCACCCTCAATTGGGTGCTTTTTTAAAATTATTTTAAATTACAGGAGTCTCTTTATGGAAGAATTGGAGTTGTTTATTGATAAGTTTAGAATTCAAAGGCATGACTTTATGAATATATTGCAAATAATATCAGGATATATTCAATTAAATCAAGAAGAAGAGGCATTGAGTTATATAAATAGTATTAGTAATTTAAATGAACACATAAGCTCTTTATATTCCCTAGGCGATAAATACTTTGCTTTTGCTCTAGAACTTTGCTTTAAAGAAATAGAATTTCATAATAAAAAAGTTGATTTAGAAGTAGAAATTATAGAATTTCAAGATGTTTATTTTAAAAAAAATTTTGAAAAGAAGTATTTGGTTTTAAAAACTTTAATTATGGATATATTAAAAAAAGAGAGTGAAAAAATTTATATATATATTTATGAAAGTAGTAATGGAGTAACCATTAGACTATCAAGTTTCCAGGAGCAAAAGGAGTTTGATGTAGCATTTTTAAATGTTAATGAGGATTATGATTTGTCAGATATAGATATTTTTAAGTCAGAAAAAGATGAAAAACTTAGTTATGAGTTGAATTTAAAAACTGTGTAAGGTAAGGTGAAGAGATGTTTATAGATACAGCCAAGATTTTTGTAAAATCAGGAGATGGAGGAGATGGAGCTATTTCCTTTAGAAGAGAAAAGTATGTAGCTTTAGGTGGTCCTGATGGTGGAGATGGTGGAAAAGGTGGGAGTGTTATTTTAGTTGCTGATAAGGATATGACCACTCTTTTAGATTTCACTTATAAAAAGAAATATTTAGCTAAAGGTGGAGAACATGGAGCAGGATCTAAGTGTTATGGAAAAGATGGTGGAGATTTATATATAAAAGTTCCTATGGGAACTGTTGTTATAGATTATGATTCTGATAAAATTATGGCGGATCTTTCTTCTCATGGAGATACTTGTGTTGTGGTTAAGGGTGGAAAAGGTGGAAAAGGAAATGCTAAATTTGCAACTCCTACTAGGCAAGCACCTGAATTTGCTGAACCAGGAATGCCAGGTGAAGAAAGATATATTAGATTGGAGCTAAAATTATTAGCAGATGTAGGCTTAATAGGATTTCCTAATGTAGGTAAATCTACTCTTTTATCTGTAGTTTCTAAAGCTAGACCTAAAATAGCAAACTATCATTTTACAACATTAAAGCCTAATTTAGGTGTAGTTGCTATGAAAGGGGTAGAAAGCTTTGTAATTGCTGATATACCAGGATTAATTGAAGGAGCTGCAGAGGGCATAGGTCTAGGGATTGATTTCTTAAAACATGTAGAGAGAACAAGGCTTTTAATCCATGTAGTTGACATATCAGGTATTGAAGGAAGAGATCCTGTTGAAGATGTGAAAAAGATAAATGAAGAATTAAAGAAGTATAGTATTAAACTTTGGGATAGACCTCAAATAATAGCTGCTAGTAAAGCAGATATGTTATACGAAGAAGAGTCATTTATAAAATTCAAAGAAGAAATGAATAAAATGGGCTATGATAAAGTCTTTAAAATTTCTGGGGCAACTGGAGAAGGAGTAGAGGCATTAATGAAGGAAGCTGCAAGAATTTTATCTACAATCCCAGTTACAGATTTAGAAATTAGTGAAGCTGATATGTTCGTAGAAGAAGAGAAGAAATTCACATATGAAATAGATAACTCTGTAGAAGGCGTTTATGAAATAACAGGAAGCTTCGTAGATAGACTATTACATGCAGTTAATGTAAATGATGCAGATTCTCTAAGATATTTTCACAAGGTTCTTAAAAACAAGGGTATACTTGACGAATTAAGAGCTATGGGAATAAAAGAAGGAGATCTTGTACGTGTAAATGATTTTGAATTTGAATATATAATATAGGGGAGGAAGCATTATGATAACTTCAAAACAGAGGGCTTATTTAAGATCTCTTGCTCATGGTATAGAACCAATTTTTCAAATTGGAAAAGGTGGTATAGAAGATAATTTTTTAGATCAAATAAGTGGTGCCCTAGAAGCTAGGGAATTAATTAAGATAAATGTTCTAAATAACAGTGGAATTACCGCAAGAGAGGCTAGTGAAATACTTTGTGAGGAACTTAATTGTGAAGGGGTTCAAGTAATAGGTAATAAAGTTGTTATATATAGAAAGTCTACAAAAAAACCTAAAATTGAATTATAATATAAGTAAGTGCTAGCAAAAATCTAGCACTTATTATATATAATCTAATAAATAAAAAGGGGTAATTTTTATGCTTAAAAAAGGGATTTTCGGGGGAACCTTTGATCCTATACATAATGGGCATTTAAATATTGCATATGAAGCCCTGTATGCTTTAAAATTAGATAAAGTCTATTTTATGCCCACAGGTAAGCCTCCACATAAGAATGTGCAAGGTGTTACTTCATCAATTTTAAGATATGAAATGGTGAAAATGGCTATAAGAAGTGAAGAAAAATTTGAGGTTTGTGACTATGAAATAAATAAAAAAAATGAAAGTTATACTTATGAAACTGTATTTTATTTTAAAAAAAATGAAAAAGAAACTGAATGGTATTTTATAACGGGTGCTGACTGTCTTTTTACACTGGAACAGTGGAAAAATATCAAAAGTATATTCACAAACTGTAAACTTGTAGTATTTGAGAGAAAAGGTTATAATAAAAAGGAAATCTTAGAACAAAAAAGGTATATTGAAAACAAATATAATACGGATATTATATTACTTAAAGCACCAGTTTTAGAAATATCATCTACGGACATAAGAGAAAGTATAAAATTAGGTAAAAAGGTAGATTTTCTTATGCCTACAGGAGTATATAATACAATTTTAAATTTTAAATTGTATAAATAATAAGGTTAATTTTAGGTGGCGATATATATGTGGAATGAAGAAGAAATACTTGAATATCTTAAAAAAGTTTTAAAAGAAGAAAGATATAATCACACCTTAGGAGTTGTTAAAGCTTCAGAGGTTTTAGCTAAAAAACATGGATGTGATGTAGAAAAAGCTAAACTTGCTGCACTTTTGCATGATGTTGCAAAATATAAGACAGATGATGAAATTTTATCAATGTTAAAAAAAGAAGGGGTATACATAGATGAACTTTTACAGAAATACCCTCAAATAATGCATGGTTTTTGTAGTGCATATATAGCAAAAAACAAGATGGGCATATATGATAAAGAAGTTTTAGATGCAATAACCTGTCATACTACTGGAAAAGAAAATATGACTACTTTAGAAAAAGTAGTTTGTCTTGCCGATTTTATAGAAGAAGGAAGAAATTATGAAGGTGTAGAAGAACTTAGAAGATTATCTATGGAGAGTCTAGACAAGGCCTTAATTAAAGCTTTTGATAATACCATTACTTATATAATTAATAAGGGTGGGATTCTTTATTTAGATACTATTAAAACAAGAAATTATTTACTAATTAATCTTTAGCGAGGGATATTATGAAAGAAAATAATAAAAGTAGGAGAGTCGATTCTGAAGACCCTAAACCTAAAAAAAAGAAAAAAAGAAAAAAAAAGATATTTAAAAAGTTGCTTTTTTTTGTTCTATTATTTATTTTGGGCATGGGAATATATATTTTTTATAATTTAAGTAGATTAAATGATAATTCAGAAAAATTGGAGTCTTCAATTCCTAAAAATAAGGATTTTGTAAATATTTTAGCCATGGGTGTGGATATAGGAGATCCTAAAAATTCTAATGATCCAAAGAGAACAGACACTATGATGCTTATTAATTATAATGTGAAAAAGGATAGGTTATCTATAGTTTCTATTCCAAGAGATACATATATAGAGGTTAATGGTAACTCAAAGAAGATAAATCAAGCACATGCTATAGGTGGCGTAAAGGAAGCAGTCAATGAGGTCGAGAAGTTACTGAACATTAAAGTAGAGTACTATGGCAAAATTGACTATTCAGGCTTTAGAAAGCTAGTTGATTCTATAGGCGGTATAGATATGGAGATTACTCGTAATATGAAGTATGATGATTATGCCCAAGATCTTCATATAGACTTTAAAAAAGGAACCACTGTTCATATGGATGGAAAAAAAGCAGAGGAATTTTTTAGATGGAGAAAAAATAACGATGGAACAGGATTTGTAGATGGAGATATTGGTAGAATAGGTAATCAGCATGAGTTTATAAATAAGGTTTTTGAAAAAGTAAAAAGTCCCGCTATAATTCCTAGAATTCCTAGCATAATTTCTACCTTACCTGAATATGTAGAAACCAATATGAGTACTAAAGATATGTTATCTTATGCTTTAAGTTTTTCAAAGGTTAAAAATGAAAATATGTATGTAAAAACTTTGGCAGGAGAAGGAAAATATATAAAAGGGGTATCCTATTTTATATATGATCCTAAGGCTAGTGCTGATATAATAAGCTTAATAAGTGATGTTAATTATACTAACTTTGCAAGAGAAAAATTAAAAATAAAGATTTTGAATCAGACAAATAAAGTTGGATTAGCTAAAGATTTTAGTGACCATATATGTGAAAAGGGCTATATAAATGCAACTACAGGAAATATTACTGGAGATGATAAAACTAAAATTGTGTTTTATGGCATGGATAAAGATACAGCTAAGATAATAATGAAAGATTTTAATATAAACAATGTAGAATTTAAGGATGAAAAGAAAGATAAGTTTGATATGGTTATACTTTTAGGCTATGACCATGATTATATAAATAACTAGGAGGAGTTTTAAAATGAAAGAAATCATTTCTACAGAAAAAGCACCAAAGGCTATAGGACCTTATTCTCAAGGTATTGCTTTTAAAGATCTTATATTTACATCAGGTCAATTACCAATAGACCCTACCACAGGAGAGCTTGAGTGTTCTGATATAAAAAGAGCAACAGAGCTTTCAATTAAAAATGTTATTGCTGTTTTAGAGGAAAAAGGCAGTTCCGTAGATAAAGTTATAAAAGCCACAATATTTGTTAAAGATATGAATATGTTTGCAGATATTAATGAAGTGTATGGAAGATTTTTTAGTGAAAACTCACCAGCTAGATCCTGTGTTCAGGTAGCTAAATTGCCAAAGGATGCACTTATAGAAATAGAAGCTATAGCTTACATTTAAAGTAGCTTTGAAAGGAACTTTAAAAAAAGTATGAAGAGTAACTTTTTAGAAATAGAAGTAAAAGAAGATTTGCCTAAGGTAAAGTTGAGGGATTATTTAAAATATAATCATGACCTTTCAACTAGACTTATAAAAAAGGCAGGAATGGAAAAAAGAATTTTAGTAAACGAAGAGATAAAAAAACTTAATTACATAGTAACTAAAGGTGATTATATTAAAATAGATTTAAATAGGGAAGAAAATCAAAATATAGATCCTCAAAATATCCCTATTGATATTGTATATGAAGATGAAGATATTATAGTTGTGAATAAACCTCCATATATGGTAGTTCATCCTACTAAAAGTCATAGGGGTGGAACTCTTGCTAATGGAGTTTTATATCACTTTAAAGAACAGGGAGAGGACTGTATAGTTAGGCTTGTAAGCAGATTAGATATGGACACTTCCGGATTAGTTATAATAGCTAAAAATCAACATTCTCATATGTTTTTATCTAAGGAGATGTCAACAAATAGTGTTGAAAAAATTTACTTAGCTATTGTACATGGAAGATTAAAAGAAAAATGTGGAACTATAAATCAGCCTATAGGAAGACCTTCTTTAGAATCTATAAAGAGAGAAGTAATGGATCATGGACAAAACTCTATAACTCATTATGAGGTTTTAGAAGAGTATGAGGATGATTCCTTAGTAAAATTAAGACTAGAAACAGGAAGAACACATCAAATAAGAGTTCATTTAAGTTATATAGGAAACCCTATATATGGAGATAGTCTCTATGGAAGAGAGGATGATAATTTTATAATGAGGCAAGCATTACATGCTCATAAATTGAAATTTATTCATCCAAAAACTAAGAAGGAGATTACACTAGAATCTCCAATTCCACAAGATATGAAAAATTTAATAGATAAAATAAAAAAATAGTAAGTTCTCTTACTATTTTTTATTTTATATTTAAATCTTTTTTGTTTTTTTCCATTTATTAATTGATAATAAAATTACACTTATAATGACAACACTAATTACTACAACAAGAATTATACCAAATTTTATATAAGGTTTAGCACCGGAATTTTTATTTTGATTTTGAAGGAGTAAAGTTTTTGGAGATGTATGATCATTGCCACTTATAAGTTTTAGTGGATATTCTTTAGTATTAAATTTTATATTTAGTCCTAGAATAAAATCTCCTTTTTTTATATCCTTTTCATTTAATTTTAATTCTTCTAGATTTATAGAAGGTAATGTGAAATCTTCGTATTTAGTACCTTTTTCAATTGTTGAAGAAATATCTCTATCAGATATTATGGATAATTTTTCATTTTTATTAAAATTATATGTATATAGGTTATCACCTTTTGAAATTAATTTCTTAGTTTCAAAGTTATTAAAAGCATAGTTAAATAAAGCTACAGAATCTTTGTAAAATTGCTTATTTGGATCATGGATTAAAGCTACAATATATCTTTCTTCACCTTTTTTAGCACTTACTACGTAAGAATGTAGTGATTGAACAGTATAACCTGTTTTAGCAGCCTCACAAAATTCATAAAAATATTGATTGCCCCTATGAATCATTCTATTTCCATTCCAAAGATGACGAGGTTCCTTAGATTTATTTGTAGGAGGAATATTATATTCAGAGGTTTTTGAAATTTTTATGTACTCTTCATGTTTTATAAGTTCTTTCATTATTAGAGCTAGGTCATGGGCAGAGGTTCTATGTTTATCATCATATAGACCATTGGGGTTTACAAAATTAGTATTATTACACCCTAATTCTTTTGCTCTTTCATTCATCATATTAGAGAAGTTCTTTAAATCTCCTCCAACATGCTCTGCAAGTGCTAAAGCAGAGTCATTAGCAGAGGCCATAAGCAAGGAATATAGCAAATCTTTTACCTTGATTTTTTCTCCATCAAAAATATATATTTTTGAACCATCTTCTTCTTCACATTTTTTACTTACAGTAACTTCCTCCTCTAAATTACATTTTTCTAAGGTCAAAAGTGCAGTCATAATTTTAGTAGTAGAAGCTGGGGGATACTTTTGATTCATATTTTTTTCGTATAGAATTTCCCCGGTATTTGCATTCATAATTACAGCACCATCTGCAGAAACTTTGGGAGCGTCCTTAGATTTTGCATAAATTATATTAGAGCTTATTACTAAAAAAAATAAAGAACTTAAAACTAAAGAAACAATATTATTTAAAGTTTTTTTCATATAATCACCTCAATTTATAAAGAAAAACTATTTATAAATCAGTATATCAAATATTTTATAAATTTGCGAGAAAAAACACTATATTTTTCTTAAAATTTGTCAATAATTGAATATAGAAGAATATAAATTTAGGAGGAAATCATGAAAAAAAAGGACAAAATAGTAGGTAGTTTAGGAATATTAGGAATATGTATAGTACTATTTATAGGTGGCTATATTGTTAATTTAAAAAAAGATAATAAGTATAAAGATGTATTTGAAGATTATGATATAGAAAAAACGGAGACAGTTTATAATAGTAGTAGGAAAAATCAATCTAAAAATAGTAACAGTGAGTCAACGGAGAAAAATAAGAGTAATGAAAAGTCTGAAAATAGTAGGGATAGTATAGTAGTAGAAACATCTAATAATGAAATTATCAAGGTTGATATAAAGGGAGCTGTAAAAACTCCTGGAGTGTATACCTTGAATAAAGACAGTAGAATAGATGATTTAATCAACTTAACTGGAGGTTTTTTAAATGAAGCTGATACATTAGCCATAAATCTTTCAAAAAAGTTAGAAGATGAAGAGTTTATTTATATTCCTAAAAAGGGTGAAAAACTTAGTGAAAACTTACAAAGTGCATCAATGCAAAGAGCTGGAAATAACAGTGGAGGAGGGTCAAAAAATAAAGAAGATAAAATAAATATAAATAAAGCTAGTTTAGAAGAACTTAAGACTTTACCAGGTATAGGAGATAGCAAAGCAAGTAGCATAATAAAATACAGAGAAGAAAATGGTGGCTTTAAATCTGTAGAGGAACTTAAGAATATATCAGGTATAGGTGATAAAACTTTAGACAAATTTATTCATAAGGTAGACATTAAGTAATTATTATTATAAAATATGCTTGAATACTCATGTAATTTTAACAATGTAATTTGTTATAATGAGTGAATTGACGAGGTGATACTTATGAGTAAAAGATTAACTGAACTTTCTAAAACTTCAGGTTGAGCAGCTAAAATAGGGCCGGAGACCCTGTCAAAGATATTAAGCAAGTTACCAAAAATGGAAAATCCTAATCTTATAGTTGGAATAGAAACATCAGATGATGCTGCAGTATATAAATTAACTGATGAACTTGCAGCAATTCAAACTCTAGACTTTTTTACGCCAGTGGTTGATGATCCTTATACTTTTGGACAAATAGCCGCAGCAAATTCTTTAAGTGATGTATATGCTATGGGAGGCAAACCTTCAGTAGCACTAAATATAGTTTGTTTTCCAAATTGTTTAAATATAGAGGTCCTTGGTGAAATTTTAAGAGGCGGAGCTGATAAGGTAATAGAATCAGGAGCTGTTGTTATAGGTGGCCATTCCGTTTCAGATGATGAGCCTAAATATGGACTTTCTGTTATGGGACTTGTTCATCCTGATAAGATTTTAAAAAATTATGGAGCTAAACCAGGTGAAATTTTAATTCTTACAAAACCCTTAGGTACTGGCATTGTGAATACAGCAATAAAAGCAGATTTAGCTTCTAAAAAGGCTTATGATACTGCAGTTAAAGTTATGAGTACTTTAAATAAATATGCTGGGGAAATAATAGCTAGTCATAAGGTTTCAGCTTGCACAGATGTTACGGGTTTTGGAATAATGGGACATTGCTATGAAATGGCTGAAGGATCAGATGTAACTTTAAAGCTCTATGCTAATAAGTTACCTTATATAGAAGAAGCAAAGGAATATGCAGAAATGGGCTTGATTCCTGCAGGTGCCTATAATAATAGAAATTATTTAGAGGGGAAATATGAAATAAAAAGAAAGCCTTCTTGGATAGATGATTTACTTTTTGATCCCCAAACTTCAGGGGGACTTCTAGTATCCTGTAGTGTTGAAGAAGGAGAAAAGCTAATTAAGGAACTAAATAACTTGGAAATAAAATCTTCAATTATAGGTGAGGTAAAGGAATTTAAGGACAAATACATTATTGTAGAATAAAGGAAGTAGGGGATATAATGAAGAATGAATTGTTAAGGAAATTACCTAAAATAGATGAGTTATTAGAAGATGAAAAAATAAAACAAGCAATTACAAAGTCTATGCGAACTTTAGTAGTAGAAGCCTTAAGGGAAGCAATAGATTTTTATAGAAAAGAAATTCTGCAAGATAATATTAAAGAAATTAATAAAGAAGAAATAATAGATAAATCACTAGAGTTATTAGAGCATAAAAATCACAATAAGCTTAGAAAAGTTATAAATGCTACTGGTACAGTTATACATACTAATTTAGGAAGATCTTTATTATGTAAAAAAGCTATAGAGTCAGTTTTAAGTGTAGCTGAAAATTACAATAACTTGGAGTATGAACTTTCTAATGGGAAAAGAGGTTCTAGATATTCTCATATAGAAGAACTATTAGCAAAAATAACTGGAGCTGAAGCTGCAATGGTTGTAAATAATAATGCTGCAGCTGTAATGCTTATTTTGGATACCCTATGTAAGGATAAAGAAGCTATAGTTTCAAGAGGAGAGCTAGTTGAGATAGGGGGATCTTTTAGAGTGCCTGAAGTTATGCGTTATAGTGGTGCGAAACTTGTAGAAGTAGGGACTACTAATAGAACTCATTTATATGATTATGAAAATAATATAACTGAAGATACAGGAGTGTTTTTAAAAGTTCATACATCCAATTATAGAATACTAGGATTTACAGAAACTGTATCTCTAGAGGAATTAGTTAAGGTTGGAGAAGAAAGAGATATTCCTGTAGTAGAGGATATAGGTAGTGGAGTTTTAATTGATTTTTCAAAATACGGATTTACTTATGAGCCTACAATTCAAGAAAGTATTAAAAAGGGTGTTGATGTAGTTAGTTTTAGTGGCGACAAGATGTTAGGTGGCCCTCAGGCAGGAATTATAGTAGGTAAGAAAAAATATATAGACAGAATGAAGAAAAATCAACTCACAAGGGCTTTAAGAGTGGATAAGATGACCTTGGCCGCATTAGAAGCTACACTTAAATATTACCAAGATGAAAAGTCAGCTATAGAAAATATACCTACTTTAAATATGCTATTAAAGGATAAGAATGAAATAAAGAAGTCAGCTTTAAGTTTAAAAAGAAAACTAACAAATAAAGTTAAAAAATTTAAATTCACTATAGAGGAAGAACTTTCTATGGTGGGTGGTGGCTCTATGCCTACAGAAAAAATAAATACATATGCTATAAAGGTAAGTTCAGATAAAATTACTTCAGAAAAAATAGAAGAATTCTTAAGGACATATAAAACGCCTATAATAGTTAGAGTATACAATGGTGAAATTATAATGGATCTTAGAACTCTATTTTCAAGAGATTTTGATATTATAGTAAAAGCTTATATGGATCTAGAAAAAAATATTTAATATTAGTTACCTTTTAAAGGAGAGTGCTTATGAAAAATATAATAATTGGTACAGCAGGACATATAGACCATGGTAAGACTACATTAATAAGAGCACTTACAGGTAGAGAAACAGATACTTTAAGAGAAGAACAGGAAAGAGGAATATCAATTAATTTGGGGTTTACTTTTTTTGATTTACCCTCAAAGAGAAGAGCAGGAATAATTGATGTGCCTGGTCATGAGAAGTTTGTTAAAAATATGCTTGCAGGTATTAGTGGAGTCGATATTGTTTTAATGGTAATTGCAGCTGATGAAGGTATAATGCCTCAAACAAGAGAACATTTTGAGATTCTTCAACTTTTAAATGTTAAAAAAGGAATTATCGTTTTAACTAAGATAGATATGGTAGAACCAGAGTGGGTTAAAATGGTTGAGGAAGATGTAAAGGAGTATTTTAAAGGAACATTTCTAGAACATTCTCCTATAAAAAAAGTATCTTCTAAAACTAAAGAAGGCATAAAAGATCTTATTGAAACAGTGGATAAATTAACAGAAGAAATAGAAGAAAAAGATACAGAAGGTCACTTTAGGCTTCCAGTTGATAGGACTTTTTCTGTTAGCGGTTTTGGAACAGTGGTAACAGGGACTATAATAAGTGGTTCGGTTAAAGTGGGAGATGTAGTTGAGGTTTATCCTAATAAGGTTAAAACAAAAATTAGAAGTATACAAGTTCATGGTGAAAGTAGGGAAATAGGAGAAGCAGGACAAAGATGTGCATTGAATTTATCTAATATAAAGTTAAATGAAGTTAAAAGAGGTTATGTTATTTCAGGTGAAAACTTGATGGAGCCTTCTATGATAATTGATTGTAAACTTTATTATTTAAAAAGCATGGATAAGCCTCTTTTAAATAGACAAAGAGTTAGGTTATACCATGGAACAGATGAAATATTGTGTAGGGTGATTATATTAGATAAGGAAGAACTAAATCCAGGAGAAAGTGCCCTAGTTCAGCTTAGGCTTGAGAGCAAATTGACTTCACAAAGAAATGATAGATTTGTAATAAGAAATTACTCTCCTATGTATACTATAGGAGGAGGAAGTATAATAAATCCTGTGGCTAAAAAGAGCAAGAGATTTAATGAGGATTACTTAGAAGAGCTAAAGATAAAAGAGAGTGGAAAAACTGAAGGAATATTAGAAAACGCCATTAAAAATATGAGTAAGGAGTTTCCAGAACTTAAGACACTTATAAAAGCATTAGGTAAAAATGAACAAAATATAGAAGAGAAGATAAAAGAATTGGTGGTATGTGGTAAGATTATTAAATTAGTTTCCATAGATAATCCTATTTATGTTCATAAAGATTACCTAGAAAAGAAAAGAGAAGAAATAATTAAAATTTTACAAGCATATCATATACAGAATCCATTAAAATTAGGTATGGGCAAAGAGGAGCTTAAAAATAAAGTTTTTGGATTAGGCTTAAAACAAAAAGCTTATGATGAAATTCTTTCTTTATTTGAAAAAGATTTAAATATAAAAACAAGCGAAAATTTTGTATCTATTTATGATTTTTCTATAAAGTTAAATAAAGAGCAAGAAAGAATAAAAAATAAAATTATAGAAGAGTATAAGAGAGATGGATTTAATCCTCCAAAGTTTACTGATATAATAAATACAGAAAAGGATAAAAATACTTTTAAAATGGTTTATGATATGCTAATAGATAATGGAACCTTAGTGAAATTATCAGAGGAAAGCATACTTTTAGAAGAGTATTATAAGAGGGGTAAGGAAGTTATAATTGATTATATAAAGAAAAATGGTAAGTTATCAACTTCAGAGGGAAGAGAAATTTTAAATACGAACAGAAAAAATGCAGTAGCACTACTAGAGCATATGGATTCTTTAAAAATAACTAAGAGAGTTGAAAATGAGAGAGTTTTATATTAATTGAATTTTAATCTAAAAAAATAAAGTTATTATACAATAGTATCAAATTTCTACTTTAATCTACAAAACATACAAAAATACAAAATAAAAGTTTAAGAAAATACAAAAAATTTATTGATTAATAATTATCTATATGATATACTAATGCTTGTGTCAAGGGAGTAGATAGGTGCTGGTGTGCCTACCAGTCTTCAAAACTGAGTTGTCGTGCTAAGACCATGATGGGTGGGTTCGATTCCCACATACTCCCGCCAAAATATAAAAATAATAATATAGACATATAATGACGGGTTAGAATACATAGTTTATGATATCTAACCCGTCTTTTGAATTTTTTGTGAATTTATTATATAATAATATCAGAAGTTTAAAGATTTATTTAACTAAAGTAAAAAGTATAATAAAATGATATAATATTTATAAAGTTAAAACAAAAAATAAAGTATTGAGAGGTATAGAATGAAAAGGTGGTATAGTATTTCACATAAAGAAGTAGTAGAAAACTTAAACTCAGATTTAGATTTGGGGCTTAATTATGACAAAGTAGAAAGGCATAGGGAAGCTTATGGCAAAAACATAATATACACACCTAAAGAAAATTCAACTTTAAAGTTATTTTTCTTAGAACTATTTCAACCCTGGGTAGTAGTTATGATTACTTTTCTTATAATAATTTCATATTTAAATTTAAATGCACTATTATGCATTTCTGCTATTTTAATAACATTTCTTCTAATGAGCTTTTTTTTACTAAAAATAAATAATGAAAAAAAATTAAAAGCACTTGAAGTTTTAAATTCCTCTTCTGTAAGGGTTTTAAGAGAAGGACGAGAAGAAGCGGTGAAAAGTGAGGACTTAGTTGTAGGGGATGTTGTATTCTTAGAAGGGAATACCTATATACCTGCAGATATAAGACTTATAGATGTAAAAAACTTTAAAATAAATGAATTGCCTATAACTGGGATAGATTGTATTATAGAAAAATTTTCAGCAAAATTAGATGAAGAGGACTTAAGTATGGATAAAATGAGCAATATGGTGTTTAAATCCTCTATAATTAAGGAAGGAGAAGCTATAGGTATTGTTACATCTGTAGGTAAGGAAACACAGATAGGGGCCATGATGGAAACCTTAATGCATAATGAAGGAGATAAAAATTTATTTATAAATGATATCAAATCTATATTAAATAAATTTTCATTAGCTGGAGTAGTTTTAAGTTGCATTTGTGGTATTTTTTCGTATTTTCTAAATGTAGAATCATATAAAATCTTAAATATTATAGGTACTTTAATTTATATACTAATACCTATTCAGAGCATAATTTTATTATTAATAACTATATTTATTTATGTGAAAAAGAAAAAAGATATAGGAGTATATATAAAAAATATTTCATCCTTAAAACAGATATCAAAAATAGAAACCTTATTTTTAGATAAGGCAGGTATCTTAACTAAAGATGAAGCTGTAGTATCAAAAATATTTATAGATGAAAAGTTATTGAATGCTAAATCTAAAGATACCTTGGAGGTTCAAAGGTTTTATGATTCTAATAAGGTTTTAGATAGCAAAGAAGTTACTGTCATGAATAGTTTAACTTTAGAAAGACTAATTAACATATCTCTTTTATGCAATGATGCAAAATATGAGAAAGAAAAGGAAATTGAAGAAGGAGATATGAAGGAAATTGCACTTATAAAATTTGGACTTAATAATTTTGTTTATAAGAGTGAGCTTCATAATAAATATCCTAGAGCATTTCAAGTGCCTATAGAGGGGAATAGAGGTATAAAAACTACCTTAAATAAAATAGATGAAAACTACAGGGCAAATGTAGTAGGGAGTTTGGATACTATAATAGAGGGATCTACTTATATACTGAAAAATGGTATAGAAATAGAACTAAAAGCTGAGGAAATAGACAGAATAAAAGAAGGGGCAGTAGATATGGCTCTAGACGGTTTAGACTTAGTTGCCTTTGCTTATAGGAGTTTTAACTATGAACCTTCTATTGATGAAAATATAGAAAGTAACCTTGTGTTTGTGGGGATTATTGGTTTTGTAAATCCAATTAAGTTAGAAACTTATGAATTTAAAGAAAGATGTAATGAACTTAACTTAAATCCTATTATATTTACAGAGGATAATAAGCTTACGGCTAAGGTATTCGGAAAAGAGATTGGAGTTATAGGAGATACAAATGAGATATATTCAGGTATAGAATTTGATTATATGTCTAGTAGAGAGCTTCAAAACATCATATCAAATGAAAGCTTGTTTTCTAAGCTAAAAGAAGAGGATAAAAAACTAATAGTTAAAAACTATAAAGATAAGGGCAAATTTACAGGAGTAGTAGGAAGTAAGCTTATAGAACTTCCTCATATGAGTTATGGGGATATAAGTGTTTCTATGGGAGAAAAGTGTAGTAGCATTATAAAAAAACTTAGTGATCTTTTTATATGTGATATGAATATAAACAAATTTTTTAATACAATATATGAAAGCAGGGAGTTGTTAAAATTTTACAAAGCTTTAATTTATGAGTTTTTTGTGTGTACTAGTTCTCTTGTCTTTTGTGTACTTATGTCCTTAAGTGTAAGCAAGGATAATATTTTAAAACTAGAACAAATTTGGCACTTAAATTTAGTGCTTATAAGTATGAATGGTATTGCTTTATTAATGGAGTATAGAGAGTCAATTTTTTTTAGAGAAGAGTCGTATATAAGTTATGCTACAGAAAAAAATAATATAAGCCTATCATACTTACTTATAAAGGGTTTCTCCATTACACTGGTCTCATTTATATTATATAGTTATGCTCTTAAAAGTTATTCTAATGTGCCGCACAATCTTTTACTTTTATTTAGTTTAGGAGTTGGACTTGCTTTTAGTCCTCTTAATATAATAAAGTATGGTTTAATCTTTAAAAAGCTGTTATCTAATATAGCTATGTTTTTGAATTTAGTATTTATATTTTTTATAGTAAGTTTTGAGGGTATGAGTATAGGGTTTAACTTTGCTAATTTTATGAGAGAACATTATATTTTCATAATAACTACAGTAATACTAAATTACCTAGTAAATATTGCATTTAGGGATAGAAATGTAATAATTGATGATATGTACATGGACTATTATTAAAGTAAAAACAAGCAATTTCAATGTCATTTTTACATATTATATAATAAGTGGAGGGATATTATATGATTAGAATAAGTGAAAATGACATGATTTTTATTCCTATAATAACAGCTATAGTAAATATATTCAAATCTTTAGGTCTAAAACCGAAATTTGCACCAGTGTTATCTCTTGTTATAGGTGTAATAGTTGCTATATTTTTTTCAAATAAGGTGGAGATTAAGCTTAGGGTTTTAAAAGGGATTTTTTTAGGCTTAAGTTCTTCTGGTGTATATACTCATGGGAAAGGGGTCATAGAGGTCTTAGATTCTAAAAGTAGTAAAAAAGATAAAAACAATAAATTGAAAAATTGATGCTAAAAATAGTATAATTTCAGATTAGTGCTATTTAATGATTAAAAATAATATAAGTGGATATAATCTTACTAAATATGAATTAGTATGGAGATATTATATATATGAAAGAAGATGAAATTTTAGTAGGTAATCCACTTATTTATTGCGCTTTTGCATTGTTTTTAGGGTCGTTTGATTATACTATTTTTTATGAGAATGAATTTATAGGTGTAGCTTTTGCTGCATCTTTCTTTATTATAGTGTTTTTAACCCTTAATAAGGAACTTTATTATATGATAATAATATTTTTTATTATGGGTTACTTTATTAATATGATTTATTTCACCACAAACCTGCCAGATAAGAAGGCTAAAATAGTAGTTAATATAATGGAAGATAGGGGATTTATTAAAAGAGCCACTTATAAGGGAAAAGAATTAAACATTTTAAAGAGTAAAGAAAATTTTAAAAAGGGTGATATAGTTTATTTAGAGGGTGAGTTTAAGAGAAATATAGATTTTTCTAGAGGTAATATAGGCGAAATAGAGACAAATTATGCAAAAAAGATTGCAGAAGGAAAACTTTCAAAGGTTAATTTGTTAAAAGAAAATTTATATAAAAAATTTTCAGAGGTGTTAGGTGAAGAAAATACAGGAGTTTTAATGGCACTTTCCTTTGGGGAAGATCAATATATCTCCAAAGAACATAAGGAAGAATTAAAAGATTTAGGGGTTATTCATGCCATAAGTGTATCTGGATTTCACATGGCTATAGTGTTTAAAGTCTTAGATTTTATACCATTTTTAAGCATAAAGAGTTTTATAGCATTTATATATGTATTATTTACAGGGGGTAAACCCTCAACTATAAGGGCTTTTATAATGATATTTATTTTAAAAGTATCACCTAAAATCTTTAAAAGTTATAATGTATTATCAGCATTAAGCTTTTCAAGTTTAATACTACTTTCTATAAAACCTTACTATGTAGTAAATCCAGGATTTGTTTTGTCCTATCTTGCAGTACTTGGAATAATTATATTTAACAATAAAATAAGCCGCAAGCTATATAAACTACCTAAGTTTATTCGAGAGTCATTAAGTTTAACTATATCTAGTCAAAGTTTATCATCTTTTTACTCAATAGCTATATTTAATCAGTACTCTATGGGAGGTTTTCTAGGAAATTTATTTTTACTTCCTTTCTATTCTTTTATAGTAATACTAGGAAATATTGCTTTAATATTTAATAAAGTCCCCTTTATATTTAAGCCTATATGTTATATAATTTTATCTATTATGGAATTATATAATGTTATAGAGAATTTATTATTATGTATAGTTCCAAAGTCTATATATTTAAATTATTTTCATATATTATGCCTAGTGTTTATTATTTTTTCCTATATGCTTATAAAAAAAGGATTTGAATATGCTAAGTTTTCAATTATACCTATTACTATATTTTATTTTTTATCGGTTTTTAATGTATTTCCCCAAATAAATTTTTATAATATAGGAACAAGAGAATGTGCTATAATTAAGTACAAATGGCATAGTATAGCTTTATGTAAGAGTCCGGAAGATTTAAAGAAGATAAAAGAGCCAATAGATAAAAGCTTTATACTAGACGGTGGACAAACAGAGGAAATAATCTTAGGGGATTATGTAATAATAGGTAAAACTAATAAGTCTTTTAAAAACAATATAATTTTAGAGTTTGAAGATGAAAAAGAGTTTTTTGTTATTAGTACGCTACCTAAAAAAAATTTAAATATTTCTTATAGAAATGTTAAAGTTATTGAGGCAAAGGGCAAAAAACTTTATAATAATTATGGGAAATCTTTTGCAAGATTATACTTAATAGAATAGTCAACTTTAGGAGGTAAAGTTTTGATTCAAAATAAAGAGTTTTTAAAGATCTTAAAGGAGAATGACGTTGATAACTGTTATATTTTTTGTGGAGTAGATGAAAATCTTATAAAGGAAAATATTGAAAAGATTAAAAATAAAGCTTTAAATAAGGATTTTATTGAATTAAATTACATACAGTTCCATGGTGAGAAAGTTACAGAAGATGAGATTTTAAATGCTTGTGAAACCTTACCATTTATGAGTGAAAAAAAGATAGTCTTAGTATATAGGGCTAGTTTTTTAGACGAGAGGGATGGAAAAGGTGACTCAGAAAAGGTATATAAATTTCTTGAAAAATACATAGACTCATTACCACCACATTGTGTTTTAATATTATATTATGTGTTTCAATCAGAGAGGGATAAACCAAGTTTTAAGCTTAAGAAATTAGATGGAAAAGCTACTGTGGTAAAAGTAGACAAACTAAAAGGGGAAGAATTAAGAGGAAGAGTTAAAAAGATATTTGAAAGCAAAGGAAAGGACATTTCAAAGTCAGAGCTTTCTATATTTTGTAATGAAATTCAAAATAACATGGACATAATAGAAAATGAAGTTGAAAAACTTTGTACATATACAGGAGAACGAGAAATTACTAAAGAAGATATTTACTTATTAGCACCCCAAAAAAATGAAAATGATATATTTAATTTGGTAGATGCCATATCCCAAAGTAATATTAGAAGTTCTTTAGATATATTAAATGAACTTATATTTAGAGGAGAACATGAGTCTCATATATTATATATGATACAAAGACAATATAAGCTTCTTTTAGATGTTAAACTTCAAATCTTAAAAGGAGAAAATAAGAACACTATTTCCAGGGCTCTTAGATTAAATCCTTTTATTTGTGAAAAACTTATTCATCAATGTAGAGTATTTTCATTAGAGTATTTGGAGATTATGCTAGAAGAGAGTTTGCAATGTGAAAAAAGAATGAAGACTGTATCCTTAGATCTAAAAACAGAAATGGAAATGCTTATAGTAAAGGGCGCAGTTGTAAAGAGAAATATATAGATACAATTATATGTAAAGGTTGGAATGGTTAAAAATAAACAGAGTTTATGGTGGTGTAGTCGCTCTTTTCTCTCCATTTCAAGAAGAGGGAGTATTAGAATGGATAGCCATGGGATAAAAACAAAAACCGGTGAAATCACCGGTTATTTTATTATGCCATTGAATTTAATTTAGCAGAAAGTCTAGATTTTCTTCTAGCAGCTTTGTTTTTATGTAATATATTTTTTGTTGCTGCCATGTCTAAAGCTTTAACTACGTCATTAAATTTAACTGCAGCTTCATCTTTGTTTCCAGCTAAAACAGCAGCCTCGAATTTTTTTATAGTTGTCTTTAAACCAGATTTAACCATTTTATTTGCAATAGCTTTCTTCTCATTAACTTTTATTCTTTTCTTAGAAGATTTAATGTTTGCCATGTATTTCACCACCTTATAATCTAATCGCATAAATATAACTATACAGCTTTGGGGAATTGCTCAATAGTTCATATTAACACGTGATATTATAGCATTATTTTCATTGTACTTCAAGTATTAATTAAAAGTTATTAAATTAGAATACTAATATATTTTTAGGAAAAGCTATTTATATGAGTAATAACTAATATTAAGTATTTAATTTTTCTTTATAAGGAGTGAGAAAATGTTAAAGAATATAAGAACTGACTTGGCATTAGAAGCACAAGAAATATATAAGGAAGAAAATAAAAACTATATTCCCGGCACTGAAGTTAAGGAATATAGTGAAGGCAATATAAAGATTACAGATGTTAAAGTTATAGATGAAAAAGGGGAAGAGATTATAGGAAAGCCTATAGGGTCATATATAACCTTAGAAGTTCCTGATTTTGTACATTATGATAGTGACTCTATGGAAGAGGTTAGTAAGGTATTAGCAAAGACTCTAGGAAATTTAATTAAGCTAGACCCTAGTATGACTGCTTTGGTAGTGGGATTAGGTAATTGGAATGTGACACCAGATGCTGTAGGTCCTAAGGTAGCATCTAAACTTATGGTTACTAGACATTTAAAAGAACTTGTTCCAGATAGTATAGATGAAGGAGTTAGGCCAGTTTGTGCACTATCTCCAGGAGTTTTAGGAATTACAGGTATGGAAACTGGTGAAATAATAAAAGGAGTAGTAGAAAAGATTAAACCCAATCTAGTTATATGTGTAGATGCATTAGCCTCAAGAAGAATGGAGAGAGTAAATAAAACCATACAAATAAGTACTACAGGCATATCTCCAGGTTCTGGTGTTGGAAATAGTAGAAGAGAGATAAGTGAGAAAACTTTAGGGATTCCTGTTATAGCTGTAGGTATTCCAACAGTGGTAGATGCAGCTACTTTAGCAAATGACACTATAGATTTAGTATTAGACCAAATGATAAGTAAGTCTAAAGAGGGAGGACAATTTTACAATATGCTAAAAAGCGTAGATAAAAATGAAAAGGAGATGCTTATAAAGGAGGTATTACATCCTTATGTAGGGGATCTGATGGTTACCCCAAAAGAAGTAGATATGGTTATAGAGTCTATATCAAAAATTATAGCAAATGGAGTTAATATCGCACTTCAGCCTGCCTTAGACTTAGAAGATATAAATAGATATTTAAATTAGGCTCAGTTAGATGAAAATGTTCATATGAAAGTCACCTGATTCATATGAACAAAAATGTCTACAAAACTTTAAATTAAACTAATAGTAATATTAGGAAAATCCTCCTCATATAATTAAATATAAAGTTCTATATGAGGAGGGGTAATGTGAAAAACAAAAATATTAAGTATAAAATAATAAGAGGTAATAAAAAAAGTTTTTTTTCATGTTTAAGTGTAAAACAAAAAAGGAAGATATATTCTTTTTTTATAATAAGTATATTCTTAATAAGCATATTAATTCCAAGTAAAATAAGTGCAACTACTGGTCAAGAGCATATTGAACTATTATATATAAATTTAATTAAATTTACTTTCCCAAACATTAAAACTATAAGTAAGAAGGATACCGGAAGCTTACTTAGTGTGTTTTTAAAAAGGGGTAAAGAGGAAGATTTAATAAATAATGAAGTTTCTTATCTTAAAGAACATAAAGAAGAAACTAAAGAAAGAAGTAATGAAGGGGATAAAAATGATAAAGAAGATATTCAAAAAGATTTGTTTAAGATAGATGATAAGTCTGTTGTTAAATTTGAAGATAATATAAAAGAAGAAGAAATATTAAATAAAGAGGGGAAAGAATTTAAAAATTCACCTTTTAGAAATGAAAAGCGACCTGATAAGCCACAGGTTTTAATATATCACTCACACACACGTGAAGGGTACTTGCCTGGTAAACCACAAGAAGAAGATACCAATCACAATGTTGTTGGAGTAGGAGAGGTAATTAAAAATACCTTGGAGAGAGATTTTAATGTTAATGTAATTCATGATAAGTTAATTCATGATACAACTTATACAAAAAGTTATCAAAATTCTGGGCAGACTTTAGATAAATATTTAAAGCAATATGGTGATTTTGATCTTATTATAGACTTACATAGGGACTCGCTTGATAGTAAGAAACCCTTGGTTTGTTCAGTTAATGGAGAACAGGCAGCAAGATTTATGTTTGTTGTAGCAACGGAGAATCCTAAGTTTGAAACAGGTAATAAAAAGGTAGTGCAAAGCCTTATTAATATAACTAATAAGAATTACCCTGGACTTATAAGAGGACAGGCTGTACTGGCACGTAAAAGAGGAATAGCATATTATAACCAAAATAAGAGTTCTAATGCAGTTTTAATAGAGATGGGGGCTCAGTGTAATAATAGTTCTGAATGCAAAAATACAGGGAAATACTTATCAAGAGTTATTGCTGAGTACTTAAAGACAAAAAAATAATTGTAGAATGAATAAAATTAGTAAAAAAGTACATCCTTATAAATATAAGGAGGTGCTTTTTTGTTAGATAAAAGAAAAAAGGCAATGGCTTTTTTCTTAGCCATAGCTGTATTCATAATAGGTTTTATAAAAGTTAATACAGAAATCACAAAGACCTTAGGAGAGAGTAATACATCTTCAATTAAGATAAACTGTACAGATAATCCTTTTATATTAAAAATTGATTTAAAGAATTATGAAATAGAGTTAAGTAGAAATGTTTTAACAGGTTTTAAGGAAAAGGTACAAAATCTTATAAATTAATTGACAAATACTCTCTATTATATGATATAATTTTAAATGTTAATATTCTAAAGAAAAGACGACCTTCTAAGTATTAAGAAGGTTTTAATTTTATTATTGGGGGTAGAGAGATGCAAAGTAATAGACAGAAATATATAAGAAATTTCTGTATAATAGCTCACATAGATCATGGAAAATCAACACTTGCAGATAGACTACTAGAAAAGACAGGAACCCTTACAGAAAGAGAAATGGATAATCAAGTTTTAGATAAGATGGAACTTGAAAGGGAAAGAGGAATAACTATAAAATCTCAAGCTGCAAGGTTAGTATATGGAGCTAAGGATGGAAATGAATACATATTAAATTTAATCGATACTCCAGGTCATGTAGACTTTAATTATGAAGTATCAAGAAGCTTAGCTGCTTGTGAAGGTGCTATACTTATAGTAGACGCAACGCAAGGAATTCAAGCACAGACCCTAGCTAATTGTTATCTTGCTGTAGATAATGATTTAGAGGTCACACCAGTGATAAACAAAATAGATTTACCAAGTGCAAGACCAGAGGAAATAAAAACTGAAATTCAAGATGTAATTGGTTTAGAGGCTAGTGATGCACCACTAATATCAGCTAAAACTGGATTAAATATAGAAGATGTTTTAGAAGCTGTAGTGGAAAAAATTCCTGCACCTACAGGTGATGAAGAAGCACCATTAAAGGCCTTAATTTTTGACTCCTATTATGATAGCTACAAAGGTGTTGTTAGCTATGTTAGAATTAAGGATGGTGTAGTTAAAAGAGGTTCTACCATAAAATTAATGGCTACAGGGAAAACCTATGATGTAGTAGAAGTTGGTGTATTTACTCCAAACTATCTTAGTGTAAAGGAATTAAGGGCAGGAGATGTAGGATATATCTGTGCCTCTATTAAAAATGTACAGGATGCACGAGTTGGAGACACTATAACAGATGCTAAAAATCCTACAGATACAGCATTAGAGGGCTACAGACCAGCTATTCCTATGGTTTATAGTGGTATATATCCAGTTGATGGAGCTAAGTATGAGGAATTAAAAGAGGCCTTAGAAAAATTACAGTTAAACGATGCCTCATTAAATTTTGAACCAGAAACATCTATAGCCTTAGGATTTGGATTTAGATGTGGATTTCTTGGCTTACTTCATATGGAAATAATTCAGGAAAGGCTTGAAAGAGAATTTGATTTAGATATTATAACTACAGCACCATCTGTTATATATAAAGTATATAAAACTAATGGTGAAGAATTACAAATAACAAACCCTACCAATATGCCAGAACCATCAGAGATATCATATATGGAAGAACCTATTGTAAAAGCGTCTATAATAACACCTTCAGATTATGTAGGTGCAATTATGGAACTTTGCCAAAACAAAAGAGGAGTCTTTATAGATATGCAATATATTGAAACTACTAGGGTTGTATTAAACTATAATATTCCTCTAAATGAAATTATTTATGACTTCTTTGATGCTTTAAAATCAAGGACAAAAGGCTATGCGTCCTTTGATTATGAATTAAAGGGTTATAAAGAAGCTAAATTAGTAAAATTAGACCTTTTACTTAATAAAGATAAAGTAGATGCTCTATCTTTAATTGTTCCTGAAGAAAGGGCTTATGCAAGAGGAAGAATTATTGCAGAAAAGTTAAAAGAATTAATACCAAGACAAATGTTTGAAATACCAATTCAAGCTACAGTTGGAAGCAAGGTAATAGCTAGAGAAACCATAAAAGCAATGAGAAAAGACGTACTTGCAAAATGCTACGGTGGAGATATATCAAGAAAGAGAAAACTTCTTGAGAAACAGAAAAAAGGTAAGAAAAAAATGAGACAATTAGGTAGTGTAGAAGTTCCACAAGAAGCATTTATGGCAGTACTTAAAACTGATGACTAAAAGTAGAGAGGGAAAGTTATGAAGGAAAAATCATTGTATATTCATATACCATTTTGTTCAAAAAAATGCCTATACTGTGACTTTAGCTCCTTTGCTGGAATAGAGTATTTAATGGATGATTATGTTGATGCTCTATGTACAGAATTACTTCTCTATAAAGACTTGTATAAATTTAAAACTATATTTATAGGTGGGGGAACTCCCACCTTTTTAAATATAAAAAATTTAAAAAAGTTAGGAGAAGTTATAGATAAATTAACCAAAGAAACTGATCTTGAGTTTACTATGGAAGCAAATCCAGGAACCTTTGATTTAGAAAAGTTACAGGTTATGAAACTTATGGGGGTTAATAGACTTAGTATAGGAGTGCAATCTTATAACAATAATTTATTAGATAAGTTAGGAAGAATACATACTATTGAAACTTTTAAAGAAAACTACAAACTTGCTAGAGAAGTGGGATTTGACAATATAAATTTGGACTTAATGTTTGGGCTTCCAGCACAGAAGGTAAAAGATTGGGATAAAACCTTAGAAAATATTGTAGGATTAAATCCGGAACATATTTCTTGTTATAGCTTAATAATAGAAGAGGGAACTCCATTTTATAATATGTATAAGGAGAGGGAAGGGCTTCCTGAAGAAGATGAAGAAAGAGTCATGTACAATCATGCCCTAGAGTTTTTAAAAAATAATGGGTACGAACACTATGAAATATCAAATTTTGCTAAAGCTAAAAAACAGTGTAGGCATAATCTAGCGTACTGGGAATTAAAAGATTATTTAGGATGCGGATCTGCTGCTCACTCTTTTATAGATGGATATAGAATAGAAAATATCTCTTCTGTAAATGAATATATATCAAGAATTAAGGCAGGAGAAAAACCTATAAAAAGCACACATAAAAACTCTATAAAAGAGAGTGTAGAAGAGTTTATGTTTATGGGGCTTAGAAAAATAGAAGGCATAGATAAGGAGCATTTTGTAGAATTGTTTAATACAGATGTTCATTCACTTTATGATGAAGTTATAAAAAAATATAAGAGCTTAAATTTATTAGAAGAAGATCAGGTTAATTTAAAACTAACAAAAAAAGGAATAGAGTTTTCAAATATAGTTATGTCAGAGTTTATATTAGATTAAGAGGATTTATTACAGGTAAAGCTGTAAAACTTAAATTAAGGTCATAAAAGAGAGATAAATTAAGATAAACTTAAAAATAAATAGAAATTAAAAACCACATGGTATTGACAAAAAAAATCACTAATGTTATTTTAAAAACATAGTCGTTAGCACTCAATGTTAATGAGTGCTAATAAAGAGGTGATAATGATGGAAGATAGAAAAATAAAGATTCTTGAGGCCATAATTAGAGATTATGTTGGTACAGGAGAACCAGTAGGTTCTAGAACAATTGCTAAACGATATGATTTAGGGGTTAGTTCTGCTACTATTAGAAATGAAATGGCTGATTTAGAGGATTTAGGATATATTCAGCAACTTCATAGTTCTTCAGGTAGGATACCATCAGACCTTGGCTATAGACTATATGTAGATAAGTTAATGCAGATAACGGAGCTTACAGAAGAAGAAAAACAACTTATTCAAAATAAACTTATAGATGTAGCATTATATGAATTAGACAAGGTTGTCAATGAGGCGACAAGAATTTTAACAAACTTAACAAATATGGTTTGTATAGTTAAGACACCATCAGTAAAAAGAAGTTCTATAAATCAAATTCAGTTAATTAGTATAGATAAAAATAAAGTCCTTGTGGTGATAATAACCGATAGTGGATTAATTAAAAATACTATTATAAGAGTAACTGATCCAATAGAACAGCATATTTTACTGAAATTAAACAATTTAATTAATTTAAGACTTTCAAATTTATCCATAGAAGATATAGACCTTGAAGTTATAAATAGTTTAAAAGAAGACTTAAAAGGTCATGAAGATATTTTTAATGCCCTTATTCCTGCACTATATTCTAGTCTTAAGAATATTGAGTCGTCTAAAGTATATGCAGAGGGAATTAATAATATATTGAATCAGCCTGAGTATAGTGACATTAAAAAGGCTAGAGATTTTTTCGAGTTTGTAAATAGCGAAGAAAATTTAAGGCGTCTACTGGATAATAGTGAAGACAGTAAAAATTTAAGAGTAAAAATTGGCATGGAGAATAATTTAAAAGAGGCAAAGGAATATAGCATAATAACTGCTTTTTATGGCTTTGGGGAAAAACCTCTTGGTTCTATAGGTGTAATAGGACCAACTAGGATGAATTATGACAGAGTTATTTCCTCTATTATAAATCTTGTAGAAGAATTAAATATAAATATTTTAAAAATATATAAGTAAGTTTTATTATTATGCAATCATATGAATGGAGGAATGAGGTTTTGGTTAAAAATAATACTGAGGAAAAAATAACTAGAGAAGATAAGGATCATACAGTAGAGAATATGGAAACAAGTTGTGATGCTGAAACTCAGTGTGAATGTGGATGTGAAGAAGAGTGTGTTGAAAAATGCGCTGATAAAGAAGAAACTACAGAAGATAAGTTAAAGAAGGAATTAGATAAACTAAAATTAGAAAATACAACCTTAAAAGATGAAAATAAGTTTTCTTTAAATAAAATTAAAACTCTAGAAGAGAGATATTCGAATTTAGCTTCAGAATATGAGAATTATAGAAAGAGAACTGCAAAGGAAAAAGAAGATATATATACCAATTCTTGTGCGGATATCTTAAAGGAATTTCTACCAGTATTGGATAATTTGGAAAGAGCTATAGAAGCTCAAGGTTCTCTAGAGGAATTAAAAACTGGAGTAGAGATGACTTTAAAAGGATTTAAAGGTGCATTCGAGAAGCTAGATGTTGAAGAAATTTCAACCAGTGAAGGTTTCGATCCTAACTGCCATAATGCTGTAATGCATATTGAAGATAGTCAGTATGGAGAGAGTGAAATAGTTGAAGTATTTCAAAAAGGATATAAGAGAGAAGATAAAGTTATTAGATATAGCATGGTAAAGGTTGCAAATTAAGATAAATAACTTAAAAATCATACATTGAATAAATTTTCGTAAACTAGGAGGTACAAACAATGGCAAAAATTATAGGTATTGACTTAGGTACAACAAATTCTTGTGTATCAGTTATGGAAGGTGGAGATCCAGTAGTAATTCCAAGTTCAGAAGGGGCTAGAACAACTCCATCAGTTGTTTCATTCCAAGCAGATGGTTCAAGATTAGTAGGGCAAGTTGCAAAAAGACAGGCAATTACAAATCCAGATAAAACAATAATATCAATTAAAAGATATATGGGAACTGATCATAAAACAAAAATAGATGATAAGGAATATACACCACAAGAACTTTCAGCTATGATTCTTCAAAAGTTAAAAGCAGATGCTGAAGCATATTTAGGTGAAAAAGTTACAGAAGCTGTTATTACAGTTCCAGCATATTTTAACGATAGCCAAAGACAAGCAACTAAGGATGCAGGTAAAATAGCTGGTTTAAATGTAAGAAGAATTATAAACGAGCCAACAGCAGCTTCACTTGCATATGGACTTGATAAAATGGATACAAACCATAAAATATTGGTTTATGATTTAGGTGGAGGAACTTTCGACGTATCTATACTAGAATTAGGTGATGGTGTTTTTGAAGTTTTGGCAACTAATGGAGACACTAAACTAGGTGGAGATGATTTTGACCAAAAGGTTATAGATTATATGGCAGACACATTTAAAGCTGAAAATGGAATTGACTTAAGAGGGGATAAAATGGCTCTTCAAAGATTAAAAGAAGCAGCTGAAAAAGCTAAGATTGAATTATCTTCTTCAACACAAACAAATATCAATCTTCCATTTATTACAGCAGATGCAACAGGGCCAAAACATATAGATATTAATATAACAAGAGCTAAGTTTAATGAACTTACAGCTGATTTAGTTCAAAGAACTATAGAACCTATTAAAAAGGCTTTAAGTGACTCAGGATTAAGTATTAATGATGTAGATAAGGTTATATTAGTTGGTGGGTCTACAAGAATACCTGCAGTACAAGAAGCAGTGAAAAATTTTACTGGTAAAGAACCTTCAAAGGGTGTTAACCCAGATGAATGTGTTGCTATGGGAGCAGCTGTTCAAGCAGGAGTTCTTACAGGAGAGGTTAAGGATATATTACTTCTTGACGTAACTCCTTTAACACTTGGAATTGAAACTTTAGGTGGAGTTGCAACTCCACTTATAGAAAGAAATACAACGATTCCAGCTAAAAAGAGTCAAATATTCTCAACTGCTGCTGATGGTCAAACATCTGTTGAAATTCACGTAGTTCAAGGTGAAAGAAAGATGGCTACAGACAATAAAACGTTAGGAAGATTTACTTTATCTGGTATAGCTCCAGCACCAAGAGGAATCCCTCAAATAGAGGTAACTTTTGATATTGACGCTAACGGTATTGTTAACGTATCTGCAAAGGATAAGGGAACTGGAAAAGAAGCTAACATTACAATTACAGCTTCAACAAATCTTTCTGATGATGAAATTAACAAAGCAGTAGATGAGGCGCAAAAATTTGAAGAAGAAGATAAGAAGAGAAAAGATTTAATAGATGCTAAAAACAATGCTGATCAAATGGCATATCAAACAGAGAATACTTTAAAAGAGTTAGGCGATAAGGTATCTTCTGAAGATAAGAGCAAAATAGAAGCTAAATTAGCACAACTTAATAAAGTTAAAGATGGAGAAGATTTAGAGGCTATAAAAAAAGCTACAGAAGAATTAACTCAAGAATTCTATGCAGTATCTTCTAAGATTTATCAAGCTGCAAACCCAGAAGGAGCACCTGAAGGTTTTGATCCAAATGCTCAAAATGCAGGAGCAACTGGAAGTAATCAAGGTGGAGCAGATGATAATGTAGTAGATGCTGATTATAAAGTTGATGATGATAAATAGAAGATAAATTTATAGTTTAAAGAGGATTAAGGGATGGGTAAAAACCCTTCCCTTAATTTTAGGTCAAAAACCTTGAGTTATATTGATTTTATCTATATAATAGATTAAGTTGTGATATTTAAGTTAGTAATTAGGTGGTGAAGAAAAGCGTGGCAAGAGACTATTATGAAATATTAGGTATAGAAAAAGGGGCGAATGAAGCTGAAATTAAAAGGGCCTTTAAAAAGCTTGCTTTAAAATACCATCCAGATAGAAATCCAGATAATAAAGAAGCAGAAGAAAAGTTTAAAGAGATAAACGAGGCTTATCAGGTACTTTCAGATCCAGAAAAGAAATCTAGATATGACCAATTTGGAACGGCAGATTTTGGTGGAGGATTTGATGGGGGCTTTGGAGGAGCTGGCTTTGACTTTTCAGACTTAGGAGATATATTTGGAGATATATTTGGAGGCGGTTTTGGAGGTTTTGGGGGAAGATCCAATCCTAATGCTCCAAGAAAAGGAGCAGATATTGAATCTACTATTAATTTAACCTTTGAAGAAGCTGTATTTGGCTGTGAAAAAGAAATTAAAGTAAACAAGCATGAGCATTGTGATACTTGTGAGGGAAGTGGTGCAAAGCCAGGAACTTCATCAAATACTTGTGACAAGTGTGGTGGTACAGGTAGAATAACCATGCAAAGAAGAACTGCTTTTGGTGCATTTTCAACCCAAACTACTTGTAATAAATGTAATGGTTTAGGGACTTATATAGAAGATAAATGTACTACTTGCAGAGGGACTGGGAAAATTAGAAAGCAAAAGAAAATTTCAATTAAGGTTCCTGCAGGAGTTGACACTGGTAATATAATTCCAATTAGAGGACAAGGAGAACCTGGAGAAAATGGAGGTCCTTCTGGAGACTTATATGTAAATATAAGAGTAGCACCTCATAATATCTTTGATAGAAGAGGATTTGATATTCATATAGAACAACATATAAGTGTAGGAAAGGCTATTTTAGGGACACAGATGAAAGTTCCTACAGTAGACGGAGAAGTTGTTTATGATGTTCCAGAGGGAACCCAATCCAATACAGTATTTAGACTTAAAAATAAAGGTGTTCCTAGAGTAAATGGATCTGGTCGTGGCGATCAATATGTTAAGATTATAGTAGACATACCAAAGAAACTTAATGAAAAGCAAAAGGATGCAATTATTCAGTTTATGGAAGCTTCAGGAGAAGTTGCAGTAAATAAAGAGGAGCATAAGGGCTTTTTTAAAAAAATAAAAAAATAAAATTTTAATGGCAGTTAGAGTTTATTTTATAATAACGTCTAACTGCTTTTTAATTATAAAGTTTGTGGATAAAATATAAATAGCAGTTTTTGATTATAGCATTTATAGTAAGTATATATAAAAGATTAAATTGAAGTAGCCCTTATATGTATAATTATTGTAGACATAAAATAATTACAAGTGTAAAATATAAACAGAGTTCTAAGCTTTAGATAGAAGTTTTAATTTTTTAAGCTTAAAATTTATTATCAGATGAAGAGATGATCTTTTCCTCAACTTTATGAAGAGGGGAATTATTATAACAGAATGTTATGTAATAAAAATAATCTAAGTAGTATTAGAAAGGATTGATATTAGTGGAAGGAACTTGGAGAGAGGTTAGAGTGATAACAAAAAGTGAGGCTTTAGAGCCAGTATCAGGCATATTTTATGGGTTAGACTGTAAGGGTGTTGCAATTGAAGACCCTAATGATATATTAGAAAGAGAACAAGGGCCTTTAACTTGGGATTTTGCAGATATAAATATATTAGAATATAAAGGAAATGCTGCAGTAGTAAAAGGGTATTTTTCACAGGAAGAAGATATGGTTAGAGTTATATCTTACATAGAAGAAAAGCTTAAAGAATTAAAGGATTTAGGTATAGATATTGGGGAAGGTAAAATAGAAGATAAAGAAATATATGAACAAGACTGGGCAAATAACTGGAAAAAATATTACAAGCCAACTAAGATAAGTGATAAGGTTGTTGTAAAACCAACTTGGGAAGAATATAAAAAGTCTGAAGATGAATTAATTATAGAATTGGATCCAGGTATGGCTTTTGGAACAGGGACTCATGAAACTACTAGAATGTGCATAAAAGCCTTAGAAGAAAAGGTAGAAAATGAAAGTACTGTATTTGATATAGGAACAGGTTCAGGAATACTTGCAATAGGAGCTAAATTACTAGGGGCTAAAGAAGTTAAAGCTGTAGATTTAGATCCAGTTGCAGTGGATGCTGCACGCAAAAATGTAGAATTAAATAATATAGATGAGATTGAGGTTTTAGAAGGAAACTTAATGAATGTTATACATGGAAAGGCTGATATCGTTGTAGCTAACATTATAGCAGATATTATTTTATTTCTATGTGAAGATGTTAAGAGTTTTCTAAAACCAGGTGGTGTGTTTATATCTTCAGGAATAATTTTAGATAGAAGAGTAGAGGTAGAAGAAAAGCTTAAAGCTGTGGGATATAATATTTTAGAAGTTAAAAATGAAGGTGAATGGGTTTGTATAATAGCTACAATATAGTTTTTAAAAATATATAAGTAGAAAAAATAAATGTATAGGGTGTTACATTTTTCTACAGTATAATTTTTCTAGAAGAGAGGAAAGGATATGCATAAGTTTTTTGTGCCTATAGAAAACTTTAATGAAAATGAAGTTATTATAGTAGGTGATGATGTTAAACATATATATAAGGTTTTACGACTTCCTGAAGGTGAAAAAATCAATATAAATAATTGCAATGGAAAAGAATTTTTATGCGAAATAAAAGAGATTTCTAAAAAAGAGGTTAGAGCTATTATTTTAGAAGAATTAGACTTATCTCTTGAAAACTCAGTGGAAGTCTACCTTTTCCAAGGACTACCAAAGAGTAGCAAAATGGATTTAATAGTTCAAAAAAATACGGAATTAGGTGTAAAAGAAATAACCCCTATTATAACAGAAAGGGTTGTAGTTAAAACAGAGTTAAAAGAGTTTAAAAAATTAGATAGATGGAATAGAATTGCATTAGAGGCATGTAAACAGTGCAAAAGAAGTATAGTACCTAAAATAGGTGATGTTATAGAATTTAAAGACTTAGTCGATTCTCTGGATATATACGATTTAATCCTTGTACCTTATGAAAATGAAGAGGATTATGGATTAAAATATGTTATGTCAAAGGTGAAAAAAGAGGATATAAAGAAAGTTGCTATAATAATTGGACCTGAAGGTGGTTTTGAAGAAAGAGAAATAGAAGAACTAAAGAGAAAAGGAAGTTTTATAATAACATTAGGGCCTAGAATTTTAAGAACGGAGACAGCAGGATTTACAGCGGTATCTCTAGTTTCTTATGAGTTAGGTGATTTAGGAGGAAAAATATAATGAAAGTAGCTTTTTCAACCCTTGGGTGCAGAGTTAATTCATATGAATCTGAAGCCATGGCAGAAAAGTTTATAAAATCAGGATATAATCTTGTATCTTTTGACGAGTTTGCTGATGTATATGTTATAAATACATGTTCTGTTACTAACATGGGAGATAAGAAATCAAGGCAGATGATAGGAAGAGCAAGAAAAAATAATAAGGATGCTATAATAGCAGTGGTGGGATGTTATGCCCAAATTTCACCAGAGGATGTAAGCAAAATTGAAGGGGTAGATGTAGTATTAGGTACAAGAAATAAGAGTGAAATAGTATACTGGGTAAACAGGGCTAGGGAAGAAGAAAAGCAGTTTGTTGAGGTAAAAGATGTGCTTAAAAATAAGACCTTTGATGAACTTAACATAGAAGAATATCAAGATAAGACAAGGGCTTTCTTAAAAATACAAGACGGATGCAATAGATTTTGTTCATATTGTTTAATTCCATATGCTAGGGGAGCTGTTTGTAGTAAAGAGCCTAAAAGAGTTATAGAAGAGTGCAAAAAACTTTCCCAGCATGGTTTTAAAGAAATAATTTTATCAGGGATACATATAGCATCTTATGGCTTAGATTTAAAGGAAGATATGAATCTTGTTAAAATTATAGAAGAAATAAATAAAATTGAAGGTATAGAGAGAATTAGAATAGGTTCTGTGGACCCTAGCTTTTTTAAGGAGAATGTAATAGAAGAATTAGCTACCTTTGAAAAGCTTTGTCCCCATTATCATCTTTCTCTACAAAGTGGTTGTGATGAAACTTTAAAGAGAATGAATAGACCTTATAATACAGAAAAATATAGGGAAACTTTGATTAATCTCAGGAAATATATTAAGGATGTTTCTATAACAACGGATATTATAGTTGGTTTTCCAGGTGAGACTGAGGACGAATTTAATAAAACCTATGAATTCTTAGAAGAAATAAAATTATCTAAAATGCACATATTTAAATATAGTAATAGAAAAGGTACAAAAGCAGACAGAATGGAAAATCAAATAGATGGCAATATAAAAGAAGATAGAAGTACAAAATTAATAGAATTAAATTCTAAACTAGAAAAAGAATTTATGGAAAAATTCATTGGAAGAGAATCTGAAGTTTTATTTGAACAAAAACTTAAAAAAGAACATAATCTATATGAAGGATACACAAGAAACTATATAAAGGTTATTTGTGAAAGTGAGCAGAATATAGAAGGAAAAATTTTAAAAGTTAAGCTAAATAAAGTTGAAGAAGATTATATATATGGTATTATAATATAATAGGTCCTCTATTTTTAAAGGAGGTGAAAGTTTTGTCAGATTGTATTTTTTGTAAAATAATAAATGGAGATATACCATCACAAAAGGTTTATGAAGATGAATTAGTGTATTGTTTTAAGGACATAACCCCTACAGCTCCTATTCATTATTTAGTAATTCCAAAAGCACATATAGCTAATTTAAATGAGCTTACAGAGGAAAATAGTAAGGTTATTTCGCATATTTATATGGTTATTAAAAAGGTAGCTAAAGAAGCGGGAATTAGTGAAAAGGGATATAGAGTTGTTACTAATTGTGGAGATGATGCAGGTCAAACAGTTCACCATATTCATTTTCACTTAGTAGGTGGTAGAAATCTAGGTTGGCCACCAGGATAAACCTAAAATTCGGCTAATTTTATATTGACATATTCTTTGAAAATGTTGTATAATTTATAGCGTGCTATTTATTCCCACAGTAGTTCTAAACTATGCATTAAAATGAGCGGAGGGAGGGATATAGATGTCAGAAATAAAAGTAAGAGATAACGAATCATTAGAAAGTGCTCTAAAAAGATTTAAAAGAGAATGCGCTAAGGCTGGGGTTCTTGCTGAAGTAAGAAAGAGGGAACACTATGAAAAACCAAGCGTAAAAAGAAAGAAAAAATCAGAAGCTGCGAAGAGAAGAAAGAAAAAATAGTTTGTTTTGAAAGAGGGTAAGTTTTAATGTCCTTAAAGGAAGTATTGCAACAAGATTGGAAAGAGGCTGTAAAATCTAAAGATAGATTTAGGGCTAATGTTATTAGCATGGCTAAGGCAGCTATTCTGCTTTATGAAAAGAGTGGTGCTTCAAACGAGGTTACTGATGATATAGTAGTTGATATTATATCAAAAGAGATTAAACAGAGACGTGAAGCTATAGTAGAGTTTGAAAAAGGAAACAGAACTGACTTAATTAAAGCAGCCCAAGATGAAATCGATATTTTATTAAAATACCTTCCTCAGCAGTTGACAGAAAATGAAGTAAATGAAATTATAGAAAAATCAGCTATAGAAGTGGGAGCAAGTAGTATTAAGGACATGGGAATACTAATGTCTGCTGTAGTTCCAAAAACAAAAGGAAGAGCAGATGGTAAATTAGTTAGTACCTTAGTAAAAGAATACTTAAGTAAATAAAAACTTAGACTCAGAGTAATCTGAGTCTTTTTATTTTATAAATAACTTTAAAGTGTCATTAAACAAAGGAAACTTTCATAAATTAAATATGAAAATTTCTTTTGTGAGGTGAAGGTTTTGGGAAATTTAATAAGAAGTTCAAAAGCGAAAATCGCAAAAACTTTGGATATGCCAAGTGAAGCACTTTTGAATGTTCCAAAGTTTACAATAATGGCAGATCAAGAGATAACAGTAGAAAATCATATGGGAATACTGAGTTTTAAAAAGGAAGAGATAATATTAAAAACTTCTATAGGAAAGGTTATTATAAAAGGGGGAGATTTTGAAATATTGTTTTTAGGGGAGAGTACTATAACACTAAGTGGAAAATTTGAAGCTGTAAATTATGAAAGAAGTGATAGTAAAGATGAATAGAGGGAAAATTAGGCTTGAAATAATGTCCTTAATGCCGGAAAAATTTTTAAATACACTTTGGGAAGAAGGCATTTTTATAGAAGGGGCTAAGAAACATAGTATTGTATCCTATACATTTAGCATAAGTCCAAAGGATTTTTATAAGGCACGTGAACTTGCAAAAGATAATAAAGTAAAATTAAAAGTCATTAACTCTTTTGGATTTTTTAGATTAAAAGGAAATTTATTAAAAAGAAAAGCTTTTATATTCGGATTTTTTATATTTATATTTTTAATGTACTATTATTCAACATATATTTGGTCAATAGAAATAAAAACTGAAAACAATGTATCTCCTTATGAGATTAGAAATGAATTAAAGAAGATGGGAGTAAAACCAGGTATTAAAAGAAAAAATTTAAATATAATCAATTTACAAAATAGCATTTTAGAAGGTAACAAAAGTGTGGTATGGGCTAAAGGAACTATAGCAGGAACAAAGTTAAAAATAGATATTTTAGAAAGACAGAACCCACCAAAGATAAAAGAAGATAAATCTCCATGTGATTTAATAGCAAAAAAGGACGGCGTTATACAAAGAGTATATACTAAGGCTGGAACCTCTATAGTAGAAGAGGGTCAAGTAGTTAAAAAAGGAGATGTTCTAGTTTTAGGGGAGCAAGGTAATGAAGAAAGCAGATATAAAGTTAAAGCAGAGGGGGAAGTAATAGCTAAGACATTTTATGAAAAAAAATTAAAACTAAAAATTCCCCAAATAAAAAGGAAGAGAACAGGGGAAACTATTACAAATAAATATATAATTGTAAAGGGTAAGAGAATTTATTTAAAAAACGATTTAAATAAATTCAAAAAGTATGATAAAATAGAAGATAATAAAGGTATAGTAAAAAAAGAAATATACTATGAAATAAAAGAGACAGAGTTTACAAAGGATGATGAAAAATTATTGATAGCAAATGAGTTAAATAAACTATACTCCAGTATAAGAATAAATTTTGACAATAAAATAAAAATAATTCAAAAATTAGAGGATTCAAGTAAGGAAGTTGATATGTGTAATCTAAGAGTACTTGTTATAGCAGAAGAAGACATAGGAGAGGAAAAGACCATTGACATAGAAGAAGAGCATGTGGGGGAAGATACTAAAGATATTACAGATAATAATTAATGTATTTACCTAAATTAAAAGGTGGGAAGCAGTATGATTGAAAAAGAAAAATTGAGTAGTTTTTTAAGTAACAAAAGAAAAAAAGTTATTATTTTTTTTGTTAACTTTATACTAATTTATGGCATACTAATAACATCTGTTTTGCCAGAGAAATATTTTGTAGCTGAAGGAGACATTGCTAAAATTGATATAAAGGCGCCAAGGGATGTGGAGGATGAATTATCTACTAAGGAGAAGAAAAAGGAGGCTATAATCTCTGTTCCAGATCAGTACACCATAGCTAGTGATGTGAAAATTACTTCAAAACAAAATGTAGACTCTATTTTCTCTAAAGTTATGGAAAAGAAGAGTGTTTTAAAAGATACAAAAACTAACACAGAAGAGGAAAAAAAAGAAGCGGATAAAATTAATAAAGATATTATAGTAAACTTAAAAAAAGAGATAGGGATTGATATAAGCGAACCAGAACTTCAGACTTTATTAATGTCTACGCCTAAGGAAATTGAGAGTTTAAAAGATATTATAACAAAAACCTTAAGTAAGCTTTATGATGAATATCAAATAAATGCTGTAATCCCAGTGGAAATAAGTGAAAAGCTAAATAAGTTAGAAACATATGAGAATAATGATAAAAAGGAAGATACAAGTAAATTTAAAGAAACCCTAGAAAAGAGTAAAATAAAAGAAGAAGATAGAAAAAAAGCAGTTTACTTTGTAGATATGGAACTCACAAAATACGATTTAGATAGAAAAGAGAGAACGGTTGCTAAATCAATAATTAGCTCTCAAATTATGCCTAATGTCTTCTATGATCATGCTAAGACAAGAACTTTAAAAGAGGAAGCCCTAAGAAAGGTAGAACCTATTAAAGTAAAGAAGGATCAAATAATTGTTAAGGAGGGTGAACCTGTAACAAAGTATCAAGTGGAACTTTTAAAACAACTAGGATTTTTAGATGATAAAAGTAACTTTCAGTGGTATATATTCTTAGGACTAGCTGTTTTAATTGCTTCGGTACTTTTAGTTGAAGGATTTTATCTTTATAAATATCATAGAAATTCCTACTCTAAGGATAAAATCTTAATTTTAATAAGTATAATTAATTTAGTATCAATTATACTTGCACGAAGTTTAAATTTTGTTACACCTTATTTAATTCCCTTAGCATTTGCACCAATGATATTAACTATTTTAATAGATCATAAACTTGCTATTATTATAAGTGTTTTAAATGGAATTTTTATTAGCATAGCAGTTAAGTTTAATCCTCCAATTTTAATGCTTATAATGTTAAATGCAGTTATAGGTTCTATAGGTCTTAAAAAGCTAGATGAGCGAAGTGATATACTATATTCATCAATTTATATTGCTATAATAAATGCATTAATTACCCTTAGCCTAGGTGTAATTCAATCAAACACTAATATTCTAGATATATTATATAAGGCTTTTGGTATGTTGATTGCAAGTGTTTTAGCAGGGGTATTTACCATAGGATTTTTGCCTTTATTTGAAAGTATCTTTGATATAGTTACTACAATTAAACTACTTGAACTTGCAAATCCCAACAATCCTCTTCTAAAAAGACTTTTAACAGAGGCGCCAGGGACATATCATCATAGTATGTTAGTTGCAAATCTATCTGAGCTTGCAGCAGAAGCCATAGGTGCTAATTCAGTTTTTGCTAGAGTGGCTTGTTACTATCATGATGTTGGAAAATTAAAAAGACCATACTTTTTTAGGGAAAATCAAATGGGCGGAGCTAATCCACATGATAAAATAGGGCCTAACTTAAGTACTCTTATAATTACTTCTCATGTTAAAGATGGGGTAGAGTTTGCTAAAGAATATAAGATTCCAAAGGCAATACAGGATATTATAGTTCAGCACCATGGAACTTCACTTGTTAAATATTTTTATATAACTATGAAAAATAATAGTGAAAAACCAGAAGACGTAATAGAAGAGGATTTTAAGTATCCAGGTCCAGACCCCCTATCTAAGGAAGCTGCTATAATTATGCTTGCAGATGGAGTGGAAGCATCAGTAAGGTCAATTAAAGAACCTAACAAGGAAAAAATAGAGAAAATGGTGGACAATATAATAAAGACAAGGTTAGAAGACGGGCATTTAGATGATTCTGATTTAACTCTTAAGGATTTAAAAAAGATTAAAGAAGCCTTTTTAAAAGGTTTATCAGGAATATATCATGAAAGAATTGAATATCCTAAACTTTCAAATATGACAAAAGGTAAAAATAATAAGAAAGACTAGTAAGGAGAAGAAAATGTTATTAGTTGATAATAGACAGGAAAAAATAAAGTTTGAAGAGGATTTAATTAATTTAATAGAAGATATGATTAAGTATGCTTTGAAAGAAGAAGGGGTAAATTTAGAATATGAAGTGAGTTTAATTCTTATAGATAATAAGAATATAAGAAACATAAATAAAGAGCAAAGAGGAAAAGATATGGTTACAGATGTACTATCATTTCCCATGTTAGAATATCCAGAACATAAAGTATTTAAGGATGTTTATAAAGATTATAAATTCTCTCAGTTTGATTTAGATGAAGGAAAATTAATCTTAGGGGATATTGCACTTTCCTTAGAGAGAGCAAAAGAACAAAGTGAAGAATTTAATCATTCTTTTAAAAGAGAAGTATGTTATCTTATAATCCATTCCATACTTCATCTTCTTGGATATGATCATATGGAAGAATGTGATAAGGAAATCATGAGGAGAAGAGAAGAGGAAATTTTAAAAAGTTTTAATCTTATTCGAGAAATATAGAAATAGTATGTTAGTATGTGACAGTTATATGCTGTCACATATTTTGTATATAAGGCCTAAGATAGTACTAAGATAGTATAGAGCTTTGCATGCAGAAACTATAATTGAATAAATCTAAATCCTATAGTCAATTATATTATTATATGAATATGAAATAATATAATTCATAGTGAAGTAACAAAAAGGATGGTAATTATGAAGAGCAAGAAGTTGGTTGAGAGCTTAAATTATGCTATTATGGGGATTATAGAGAGTATAAAAAGAGAAAGAAATATGCAAATTCATCTTATAATAGGGAGCTTAGTCTTAGCCTTTAGTTTTTATTCAGAGCTAAGTAGAGGAGAAATGATATTGGTGATATTTGCAATAAGCTTTGTTATAGTTTCAGAAATGATAAACACAGCTATAGAGTGTACATTAGATGCTTTAATAGATTATTATGATCCTTTAGTTAAGGCTGCAAAAGATGTGGCTGCAGGAGCTGTATTAGTGGCTGCTATAAATTCTGTTATTATTGGATATATAGTATTTTGGGATAAAGTAAAGCCTATAACAGAGAATATAATGGACAGAATATTAAGTTCAAATCCTCACACTATATTTTCTATTTTAATCGTTGTGACTTTTATAACCTTGGTCATAAAAATAGCTAATGGAAAAGGTACTCCACTCCAAGGTGGCATGCCCTCAGGGCATAGTGCTATAGCTTTTTCCATAGCAACAATTATAGCATATTACTCTAAAGGTGCATTGGTTACTTTACTAGGCTTTATTTTAGCTTTTATTGTAGCACAAAGTAGGGTGGATTCTAGTATACATTCTATTTTAGAAGTTATATTAGGAAGTATTTTAGGGTTTTTATTAACACTTTTAATACTTATATTAATATAAAATACATGATATAATCTTAATACTAAAAGTATACGTAACTATACATTAAGTGACAAATAATATAATCACATATTTACTTAAGACTATAAATGTAAAGGAGACTCTTTATGGAATTTAAAAATTTAATTTCTAGAGCAATAGAGGCAAGAGGAAAAGCCTATGTTCCATATTCAAAGTTTAAGGTTGGAGCAGCATTAATCACAGAAAGTGATGAAATTTACACAGGCTGTAATATAGAGAATGCATCTTATGGTGCTACAAACTGTGCAGAGAGAACAGCAATCTTCAAAGCTGTATCAGAGGGGCATAAAGGCATAAAAGCTTTAGCTGTAGTAGGAGATCCAATGGAATACACTTTTCCTTGTGGTATCTGTAGGCAAGTGATTTCAGAGTTTGCAACAAAAGATTTTAAAATAATAATAGTAAAAAATGAAGAAGAGTACATGATAAAAACATTAGAAGAAATATTACCAAGTGCTTTTACTAAAGAGGCATTGTTAAAATAATATGAAGAAGAAACTAAATTTTATATATTTTTAGGAGGCAAAATGTTTAAATCAGGATTTGTAACAATAATAGGAAGACCAAATGTAGGAAAATCAACTTTGAACAATTTTATAATGGGAGAAAAACTTTCAATTGTATCAAACAAACCGCAAACTACTCGAAATAATATACAAACAATTTTAAATGGAGAAGACTATCAGGTAGTTTTTGTAGACACTCCTGGAGTTCACAAACCAAGACATAAACTTGGAGAATATATGGTTAAAGTAGCAGAAAGTGCTTTAAAGGAAGTAGATTTAGTGCTTTTTATAACTACTCCAGAAGGAACAATTGGGAAAGGTGATGAATATATTTTAGAACAATTAGAAGATTTAAAGGTACCAAAATTTCTACTTGTGAATAAGATAGATGAATATGAAGAGATAAAAGTTGCTGAAACCATAAAAAATTACTCTGAAAAGTTTAACTTTGAAGAAATAATCCCTATATCCGCAATAAAGGGAAAAAATGTAGATATTTTAATAAATGAGATGAAAAATTACCTACCAGAAGGACCAAGGTATTATCCAGAAGATATGGTGACAGATAGACAAGAGAGATTTATAGTTATGGAGATAATTAGGGAAAAAGCCCTAAGACTTTTAGATAAAGAGGTGCCACATGGTATTGCTGTAGAAATCCTTTCAATGAAACAAAATGAAAAAGGTATATATCATATAGAAGCAAACATGCTTTGTGAGAAAGCATCTCATAAAGGGATAATAATTGGGAAAAATGGATCTACTTTAAAAAGAATATCTCAATATGCAAGAGAAGATATTGAGAAGTTTTTAGGTAGTAAAGTTTATCTTAGAGTATGGGTAAAAGTTAAAGAAGAGTGGAGAGATAGTCCAAATTTACTAAAAGAATTAGGATATAAAGAGTAATATTACTTCAATATTAAATTAATTAAAAATTTACATATATTATGTAAAAAAGGTCATGGAATAATTTATAATAAGAGTAGGAGATGATTTCTCTGAGCATATTTAAAACTAGGGGAGTGGTTTTAAAAACTCAAGATTACAAAGAAAATGACAAGTTAGTATGGATTTACACAGAAAATTTAGGGAAGATTTCAACTATAGCAAAAGGTGCAAAAAAAGGTAACAGTAAACTTTCCTCTCCTACTTTACCTTTTTCCTTTTCAAATTTTATTATATATAAAGGGAGAAGTTTATATATAATAAATGAAGCTGAAATTATTCACTCTTTTCAAGAATTCATGGAGGAGCTAGAGACTATTACATACTGTTCTTATTTAAATGAACTTGTAGACATAGCATTAGTTGATGGGGAAGTGAATTTTAATGTATTTAAAGACTTAGTTACAACCTATTATCTAATAAAAAATAAAGTAGGAGATATAGAGGTTTTAATAAGAGCTTTTGAGATTAAATTAATTTTTAATACAGGATATGCAATGGATTTATCACATTGCAGCAAGTGTTCAGAGAAAATTACAATGTCTAATTATATCAGTATAACAAATTATGGTGCAATTTGTACAAAATGCAGTAGGGAAAATTGCATTAAAATCTCAAATTCGACTTATAATATATTAAGATACATTATTAATTCCCCTTTGGAAAAAGTTTATAGGCTAAATGTTAGTAAGAGCAGTAAATTAGAATTATATAAATTAAGTCAAGCTTTTATTTTAGAGTTATATAGTAGAAAACCTAAAAGTTTAGAAATGTTCAATTATATTATTAAGGAGTGAGTTAAATGGAAAACATAACATTAGAAAAAATCGACATAATAAGAGAGAGGACTGGGGTTAACTACGCAGAGGCTAAAGATGCCCTTGAAATTTGTGAAGGGAATGTAGTAGATGCTCTAGTTTATTTAGAAGAGAAAATCAAAAATGAATCTAAAGAAAAAATAAATGAATTTGTAACTACAAAGGAAGACTTTAAAAAGTGGATAAATGATTTAATTCAAAAAGGAAATGTAACTAGAATTAAAATAAAAAAAGGCGATAGAGTTGTTGTAGATGTTCCAGTTAATGCTGGTATTGCAGCTGGGATGGTTAGCATGATTTTCCCACCAGTATTAGGAATAGGAGTTCTAGCAGCTATAGCTACAAAAGTTACTATTGAGATTACAAAAGAAGACGGGACAGTAGAAGTTGTAAATGCAGTTATTAAGAATGTAGTGGATGATACAATGGATAAAGTTAATAAATTAAAAAAAGATGTAAAAGAAAAGTTTAATGAAAACGATAAAAATTATAATGAAGAAGGTAAATCTTATTCTTATACAGTAAATTTTAATGAAGAAAAAGTAGAACCTATGGAAAATCAAAATTCTTGTTCACAAGAAGAGAAATGCTGCAATCATGATGAAAAATGTCATGAAGATAGCTGTTCTTGTGAGGATAACAAAGAAGATAAATAAGGTGATAATATCTTTGTAATATGAGGAGAAAGGACTACTTTAAAATTGGTCCTTTCTTTTTATTAAAATTTAATTTGTTTAAAATGTGAAATAAAAAAACAAAAAAACTTTAATATGTTACATTATTAATTAAATAATGTACACAATATCTATTGTAATATGATTAATAATACATTATAATAAAATTAAATACAAAACAAGCAAAAAAATTATAATATCTAAGGAACGGAAGAGGGTGAAGAAGATTAAGTTAACAGATAGACAAGAAGAAATCATAAGAATAGTTAAAAGTAATGAACCAATTACTAGTGAAAAAATAGCTAAAAAGCTAGATGTAACAAGGGCAGCCTTAAGACCAGACTTAGCTATTTTGACTATGACGGGAATATTGGATGCTAGACCTAAGGTAGGATATATTTACTCTAAAAAACCCTCTTATAGCATAATTTATGATCATCTTAAGGCAGTAAAAGCTAAAGAAATTATGAGTGAACCTAGTTTGGTGAAAGAGGAATGTAGCGTTTATGATGGTATTGTTCAATTGTTTTTAAATGATGTGGGTACATTGTTTATTGAAAATAATGAAGAAGGTTTAGTTGGGGCTGTATCAAGAAAAGACTTCTTAAAAATTGCTATGGGTGGAACTGACATGCACAAAGTGCCTATAGGTATAATTATGACTAGAATGCCAAATATAATTTTACTATCAGAGGAAGAACCAGTGTATGATGCAGCAAGAAAAATAATTACTCACGAAGTTGATAGTTTACCAGTAGTAAAGACTATGAAAAAGGATGGAAAGGATTTCAACAAAGTAGTTGGAAAAGTTTCTAAGACAAATATAACAAAACTTTTAATTAATTTAAGTGAAAACGGGTAAAATTTTATTTGGGTGGGACATATATGTCCTAAAGTTTGGGCTAAATTCTCTTGTTTTATCATAATAAACTATGAATAAATAAGGAGTTGGCATTATGGAAAATAAAAAATATGTGTATTTATTCAATGAAGGAAATTCATCAATGAGAAACCTTTTGGGGGGGAAAGGAGCTAATCTTGCTGAAATGACAAGGTTAGGAATACCAGTACCAGAAGGATTTACAGTAAGTACTGAAGCTTGTTTAAAATATTACGATGATGAAAAAGTTTTATCAAAAGAGATTATAGGAGAAATAAAAAGTTCTTTAAATAAAATAGAAGACACAACAGGGAAAAAGTTCGGGTCAAAAAAGAACCCACTATTAGTATCTGTTCGTTCAGGGGCTAGGGTTTCTATGCCAGGAATGATGGACACTGTATTAAACCTAGGTTTAAATGATGAGACGGTGGAAGGAATTGCTGAACTTACAAAAAATAAAAGATTTGCATATGATTCTTATAGAAGATTTATTCAAATGTTTTCTGATGTTGTAATGGGTCTTGACAAAAGTTATTTTGAAAAATTTATAGATGAGATGAAAGAGGAAAAAGGAGTAGAATACGATACAGATTTAGACGCAGAAGATCTTCAGAAATTAACTTATAAATTTAAGGAATACTATAAAAAAGAAATAGGAGAATCCTTTCCACAAGATCCATTTACACAGTTAATTAAATCCATAAATGCTGTTTTTGAATCATGGAATAATCCAAGAGCCATTGTATATAGGAGATTACATGATATACCAGGAGATTGGGGAACAGCTGTAAATGTTCAAAGAATGGTCTTTGGTAACATGGGAAATACTAGTGGTACAGGTGTTGCTTTTACTAGAAACCCATCTACAGGGGATAATAATATTTTTGGTGAGTACTTGATAAATGCTCAAGGAGAAGATGTTGTTGCAGGTATTAGAACACCTCAGACAATTACAAAATTAAAAGAAGATTTACCAAAATGCTATGACGAATTTATTAGCATATCACAAGCTTTAGAGAAACACTATAAAGATATGCAAGATATGGAGTTTACTATAGAAGAAGGTAAGCTTTACTTTCTTCAAACGAGGAACGGCAAACGAACAGCTGAGGCAGCTTTAAAAATAGCTGTAGAACTTGTAGAAGAAGGACTTATTACTAAAGAAGAGGCACTATTAAAGGTGGAGCCAAGGTCCCTTGATACTTTACTGCATCCAAACTTTAAAGAAGAAGAATTAAAAATGGCTAAAGAAATAGCAAAAGGACTTCCTGCATCCCCAGGTGCTGCTTGCGGAAAAGTTTATTTTACAGCAGAAGAGACTAAGATTCATCATGAGGCAGGGGAAAAAGTGATTTTAGTAAGACTTGAAACTTCTCCAGAAGATATAGAGGGTATGATAGCCTCTGAGGGCATACTTACTGTAAGAGGAGGAATGACATCTCATGCAGCAGTTGTAGCTAGAGGACTTGGAACTTGTTGTGTTGCTGGGTGTGGTGCTATAAGAGTTAATGAAAAAGAGAAATACTTCTCAGTAAATGGACAGGTAGTAAAAGAAGGAGATTATATTTCTCTAGATGGAAGTACAGGTAAGGTGTATCTTGGTGCTATAAAAACAAAAGCTCCAGAGATAAGTGGATATTTCGGTACCTTTATGTCCTGGGCAGATAGCATAAGAAAACTTAAGGTAAGAACTAATGCAGATACCCCAAAAGATGCAAAACAAGCAGTTGAGTTTGGAGCAGAAGGTATAGGATTGTGCAGAACAGAGCATATGTTCTTTAAGGAAGATAGAATTGCAGCAGTAAGAGAAATGATTCTATCTAAAACTGAAGAACAAAGAAGAAAGGCCTTAGGGAAAATTCTTCCAATGCAAAGAGAAGATTTTATAGGTATTTATGAAGCATTACAAGAAAGACCTGCTACTATAAGGTTTTTAGATCCACCACTACATGAATTCTTACCAACAGATGAGAAGGATATAAAAGAAGTAGCTAAAGAAATTGGAGTTACTTTTGAAGAACTAAAGGGAACAATAGATTCATTACAAGAATTTAACCCTATGATGGGACATAGAGGGTGTAGGCTAGCTATATCATACCCTGAAATTGCAGAAATGCAAACAAGAGCTATAATAGAAGCTGCTATAACAGTAAAAAAAGAAAAGGGATATGATATAAAGCCAGAGATAATGATTCCTTTAATAGGTGAAATAAAAGAACTAAAATATATAAAGGATATAGTGGTTAGGACTGCTGAGAGTATCATAAAAGAGGAAAGTATAGATATTAAGTATACTGTAGGCACTATGATAGAAATCCCGAGAGCTGCTTTAACAGCAGATGAAATAGCTAAAGAGGCAGAGTTCTTTTCTTTCGGAACTAATGATTTAACTCAAATGACTTTTGGATTCTCAAGAGATGATGCAGGAAAGTTCTTGGTTGATTATTACGATAAGGGTATATATGAACAAGATCCTTTCCAAAAGTTAGATCAAGTAGGAGTTGGAAAATTAGTTAAGATGGCTGTAGAACTAGGGAAAAAAGAGAGAAAAGACATTAAACTTGGAATTTGCGGAGAACATGGTGGAGATCCAAGTTCCATAGAGTTTTTCCATAATACAGGACTTAACTATGTGTCATGCTCTCCTTATAGGGTACCTGTTGCAAGACTTGCAGCTGCTCAATCACAAATTAAATATCCAAGAGAATAACCTGTTACATTTATTTAGTGAGAACAGTCTATAAGGGGACTGTTCTCATTAAATTTTTTCACAAAATTTATCCTCAATATAAGACTTAAAGTTTAAAGAGAATTCCAATTGATCTGCTCCATTTTTAACAGATTTTTTTAAGATTTTATAGAAAGCTTTTTTATTGCATTTTTGTATATTTCTATAATAATCTCTTGAAATTTTCCAATATTTTTGAGGAAAGCTTAAGTAAGCTAGTATATACTTATAATCATCAATATTTAATTTGTTTTCCTTATCATATTGACTTAATAGTGAAATAGCAAGGGAAACATTCCAATTTGTACTCTCTCGTCTTAAAAGCCTTCTTAAGGCATAGGATATATCGTGTGCCACATAATCAAGGGAAACCTTGTCAAAATCTATTACCCATAGGTTTTTATTTTCATCAAAAATAAGATTTTTATTTACATAGTCTTCATGACAAAGACTTTTACTTAGATTTAAGTTATTAATTCCATAGGAAATAGATGATGAAATTTCTGCAAGCTTACTAAAAGTATTAAAATGTTCAATATAAAGTTTAGAAAAAGAGTCTTTATGTTGAAAAGCTAAATTTGAATACTGCAAAATATTTTGCCAATGTTTATGAAGAGAATTATATAAAACATTACAGGAAGTTACAATCTCGCTTCCTGGTATAGGGAAGAAATCACAAGATACCCTATGAATGCGACCTAAATTACCCATAATAGAATTTATATGTTCTTCATTATCATAATCGCATTTAACTCCTTCAATCCACGGGGTTAAAATAAAAAGCATATCATTATAATTAACGTATCTTGAGTTACTTACTGTAGGCAATATTCTAGGAACATTTATGCCGAATCTATACCACCATTCTATAGATGAATATACAAACAGCAGTTTTTCAGAATTATAGTATACTTTTTTAAGACAAAAGACCTTATTATCTTTTGTAACTTTATATACGGCTCTTTGCTTATCAGTATTTTTAAATTTAATATCTTCAATTATGGCATCTTGCAAACCATATAAAGGCAAAACTTTATTTTTAACATTTTCAGGGGACAGAATAGAACATGTTGTATATAGTGAAGCCTTATGAGGCATTACAAATCAACTCCTTTAAAAGAATCTCTATATAAGCATATTAAAGATAGATGGATATTATAACAGAATAATAAAAGGAATTTTTACTAAATATATAGAATAATATATTTAAGCTTAATAATTAACTATATAATTATATAATCTTAATAAATGTATAGTAACTAGGAAAAAAGGGAAACAATAGAAAAGAAATAATTATGAAATTTAAAGGATTTTTGTATTATACAAAGAATATATATAATACGACAAAGAATATTAAAAGAATGTTAAATAAAAGAAGGATAATTAATATTTTTGTCGAAAATAGAATAAGTCGTATTAATAATAATAAAGGCTAGGTGGTAGTTTTTTGCTTATTCCAGAGGAAATAATTGAAAAAATAAGAGAGGAAAATGATATAGTTGATATAATCTCTGAAACTGTGAGACTTAAAAGAAGAGGTAGGAACTATATAGGTTTATGTCCCTTTCATAATGAAAAAACTCCATCTTTTACAGTTTCACAAGATAAACAGATATTTAAATGCTTTGGTTGTGGTGAGGTTGGAAATGTAATTACATTTTTAATGAAAACTAAAGGATTACCTTTTCCAGAAGCCTGTGAATTATTAGCAGATAGGGCAAATATAGATATTTCAGTTAGTAAAGGAAATGAAAATAAAGATACTAAAAAAAGACTCTATGATATAAACATAGAAGCAGCCAGGTTTTTTTTTGAAAATCTAAAAAATAATAAAAAGGTTATTTCATATTTAAGTAATAGAGGTTTAACTGGTAAGACTATTGCAAAATTCGGCCTAGGATACGCAAAAGATAATTGGAGTGAACTTTTTGAATATCTAAAAAGAAAAGGATATTCGGAAACAGAAATATTTTCACTGGGACTAATAATTAAAGGCAAAAATGATAAATTTTATGACCGTTTTAGGAATAGAGTTATATTTCCAGTTTTTAATCCTAGAGGAAAAGTTATAGGATTTGGTGGAAGAGTGCTAGATGATTCAAAACCTAAATATTTAAACTCGCCAGAATCTAAAATCTTCAATAAAGGAACAAATCTTTATGGATTGAATCTTGCTATAAAAAACAATCAGCAGAGAATCCTAATAATTGTAGAAGGTTATATGGACTGTATTTCACTTCATCAATCAGGAATTACAAATGTGGTAGCTTCATTAGGAACAGCATTAACTATTGGTCAGGCAAAATTAATGAAAAAATATGCTGACACAATATATATAGCATATGATGCTGATGTTGCAGGACAGGTAGCAACATTAAGAGGTTTAGATATCCTTATGAATGAAGGCTTTGATTTAAGGGTAGTGACAATTCCCTATGGAAAAGATCCCGATGACTATGTTAAATCTCATGGGAAGGAAGGATTTCTACAATTATTAGAAGATGCTCTACCTTTAGTTCAATATAAAATAGAACAGTCTAAAAAGAAAACTAATTTTAAGGATCAAAAGTCACTTTCAAATTTTATAAATGAAATAAGTGAAATTTTAATAGGCTTAGATCCTGTAGAGAGAAATTTATATGTGAAGCAGATTTCAGAAGAGATAAATATCAGTGAAGATGCAATTTATGATTTTTTAAATCAAAAGTTACAAAAAAACACAAAAAATACTAAAGTTATGAATATTACTGGTAATATTGGAACAAAATTATATTTAGAAGAACCTTATATGAAGGCGGAACGTACTTTATTAAATTTAATGATAAATAAGATAGGAATAGACTACATAATTACAAGTTTTAATGCAGAAAATATCATTAATGATTCCCATAAAAATATATTTGAACTAATAAAGAAATATAGAGATTTAGAAGTAGAAGAGTTAAAAAAGAAAGTAGATATTTTATGTCAAGATGTAGAAACATCAAAAGAGTTAATTAATATTTTAGAAATAGAACTTCTACCATTAGAAGATGAAGGAAGTAGAAGAACTTTTATAAATGATTGTTTTAAGGAAATAAAAAAATCAAAATTAGAGGAGTCGAAGAAGGAAGTTATGAATAAAATTAAACATTTTGAAGAAAGTGGAGTTTTTGAGGAAACACTAAAATACGTTGAAGAGCTTTCAAAAATTGATGAAAAGCTTAGAAATTTATAAAGTTGTGAAGGGAGGTAATTTAATGAAAGATAAGGCAGAAAAAATGAAAGTTGTTAAAAGTCTTATAGATAAGGGAAAGAAGAAAGGAAGCTTAACTTATCAAGAGATAATTGATGAGCTTGAAGAAATAGATATAACTCCTGAACAAATAGAGAAAATATATGAAGTATTGGAAAGTATGAATATAGATATTATAGGAAATATGGAAGAAGAAGAGGAAGAAGAAGAATTAGATATTTCTATACCAGAGGGGATTGCAATTGATGATCCGGTTAGAATGTATCTAAAAGAAATAGGAAAAGTTCCCCTGTTAACTCCAGAAGAAGAGATAGAACTTGCAAAAAAAATAGAAGCAGGGGATGAGTATGCTAAGAAAAAATTAGCAGAAGCTAATTTAAGACTTGTAGTAAGTATTGCGAAAAGATACGTAGGAAGAGGAATGTTATTTCTTGACTTAATACAAGAGGGAAATTTAGGATTAATTAAAGCAGTAGAGAAATTTGATTACAGAAAAGGATATAAATTCAGTACTTATGCAACATGGTGGATTAGGCAAGCAATTACCAGAGCTATAGCTGACCAAGCAAGAACAATTAGGATACCAGTTCACATGGTGGAAACTATAAATAAACTTATAAGGGTTTCAAGACAGCTTTTACAAGAATTAGGAAGAGATCCAATAGCAGAAGAAATAGCACAAGTTATGGAGATGCCTGTAGAAAAAGTTAGAGAAATCATGAAAATAGCTCAAGAGCCAGTTTCTTTAGAAACTCCTATAGGAGAAGAAGAAGATAGTCATTTAGGTGACTTTATACCAGATGATGATGCGCCAGCACCAGCAGAAGCAGCTGCTTTTACTATGTTAAAGGAACAACTTATAAATGTTTTAGATACATTAACACCAAGGGAAGAAAAAGTTTTACGATTAAGGTTTGGTCTTGACGATGGAAGGGCTAGAACTCTTGAAGAAGTGGGAAAAGAGTTTAATGTAACAAGAGAGAGAATAAGGCAAATAGAAGCAAAAGCCTTAAGAAAACTAAGACATCCAAGTAGAAGTAAAAAATTAAAAGATTATTTAGATTAAATAAAGCACCATCGCAAATGGTGCTTTATTTTCTATAAACACTTGAATTTAATATACAAATATTGTAAAATATAAGTGTCAATTAAAAGGTAGGTGTTAAGGGTGTATAAACCACAGAAGAATTTAGCAAGTTACATTATTTTATTAGGGCTTATAATATTAAACTTTGGGGTTTTTTATTTTACAAAACATTCAATGTCTTATACTATATCTATCATTCTTAAGATACTACTAGTTATTTTTGATATATATCAGCTTTATTATATAATATTAGGTTTATCCTTAAATTATGAAGTAGGCGAGGAGTACATGACAATAAAAGGGCTCTATGGATTAAAAACTATTAACATATATTATAAGGATATAACTGGATATAATATTCAAGAGGAGATAGATGGGATAAAGTTGTCTGGTATAAGTTTTAATAATTTTATAATTGGAAGATGTTATATAGAAAAGTTAGGAACTACAAGAATGTATACAACCTCTAAGGATGAAGTTGTATATATTTTAACAGATAAAATCAATTTTGCAATAACCCCAGCTGAGGTTAAAAAGTTTGAACAAGCTTTAAAAGAAAAAGGTATGAAACTTATAGATAACAATGAAAGAAGAAATAATGAAAAAGTAAATTTGCATAGGGATAAAGTATTTATGATTCCACTTGTAATAACTACCATACTTTCTTTTATTATGGTTATAGTTCCCTTTATTTATTATTTAAAGGGAAACCTTGGTGAAACTATGCCACTTAGTTTTGATCCTTCATTTAATCCAACTAAAATAGGTACAGGCAAGCAATTTGCTTTTCAGCAAATGATGTATGGTGCCTTAAATTTAGCCTTAATTTTTTGCATGTATTTTGCAGCACAAATAAATTCAAAATATGATAGGAAATCATCCTATAAATATATATATATTGCCCTAGCAGTGGCAATAACTTTTATGGTATTGCAAATTAAGATATTTTCAGTATACTTATAGTTTGAAGGTGATGAAATGGAACTTAGCAAGAGATTATATACTATTGCAAGTCTTGTAAAAAATGTAGATACAGTAGCAGATATAGGTACAGATCATGCTTATATACCTATATATCTTTTAAAAAATAGGGTTTGTAATTTTGCCATAGCAGGAGATATAAATAAGGGACCCATAGAAAAAGCAAAATCTAATATAGATAGAGAAGGACTTCATAATGAAATAAAAACACGTTTAGGCGGAGGACTTAGTGTAATTCACAAAGGGGAAGTTCAATGTACTATAATTGCTGGCATGGGTGGAGATTTGATTAGGGATATAATTCATTCTGATATAGAAAAATTTAAAGCTCTAGATTATGCTATAGTACAACCTGTACAAAATGCAGACGTATTTAGAAAATATGTATATGAAATGGGGTTTTCCATATTAGAAGAGAAAATTTGTTATGAAGATGATAAGTTTTATGAAATATTAAAAATAGCTTATGGAGAAGATAAAAAAGAAGTAGATCCAATATACTATGAAGTAAGTAAACTTTTAATAGATAAAAAAGATAATATGGTTAAACAATACATAGAATATCTTATAGATAAATACAAAGGTATTTTAAATAATACTAAAAGTGATACAGATAACTGGAAAAAAAGAGCTTATGAATTAGAACTTAAAATAAGTAAGTTAAGGAGTTGTTTATATGACTTTGACAGTTAAAGAGTTAATGAGGATTATGGAAAAATACGCCCCAGTAAGTTTAAAAGAAGAATACGATAACGTAGGACTTATGGTAGGGGATACTAATATGGAGATTAGTTCTATATTGGTAACCTTAGATTGTACTATGGAAGTCATAGAAGAAGCTATAGAAAAACAGTGTAACTTTATATTGTCACATCATCCTTTACTTTTTATAAAGCCTAAGTCTATAACCACAGAAACTATAAAGGGAAAGAAGATTATAAAATTAATAAAAGAAAATATTTCTCTTTATTCAGCGCACACTAATTTAGATTCTGTACAAGGTGGACTAAATGACTTCGCAATGGAACTTTTAGGGTTTAAGAACTACTCTATAATAGATGAAAATCCTATAAAAGAAAATTCAGGTATTGGAAGAATAGTAGAGTTAGAAGAAGCGATGAATTTAGAAGAAGTATGCAAGAAAGTAAAGTCAGCTTATAATATTGAGAACTTAAAATATAGTGGAAACTTAAGCAAAAAAGTAAAAAAAATAGCCTTAGTAAATGGTAGTGGTTCAGATTTTTTTGAAAGGGCAACAAAATTAGGAGCAGATTGTATAATAACAGGGGATACAACTTATCATGATGTTCATGAACTTTATGAGGAAGGAATTGCAATAATTGATGGAGGACATTTTAATACAGAGTGGCCAGCTATGGAAATAGTAGCAAAAATATTGCAGAAAAATTTATCTAAATTAGGATATGAAAATAAAGTATTTCTATCTAAAGAAGCAAAGGATACTTACAATTATTTATAGAAGAACTTTAAAATTTTGCTGTTCTAGATGAAAGTGTTGATATAAAGATTACTCTATCTAATATTTTTGTAATTTAGTTAAAAGAAACCTTTTGCTTTTTTATGATATATATGATAATATAATTATTGCGAGTAAGCCAGATGGTCGCTGCTACTAGAAATAGTAGGAGAGGAAAGTCCGAGCTCCGTAGGGCAGGGTGCTGGGTAACTCCCAGTGGAGGCGACTCTAAGGAAAGTGCAACAGAGATATACCGCCTGATATGTAACATTACATTTAAACACTCCTTTAAATATTTATTTGTTTTTGTTAATAACTTTATCAGGTAAGGGTGGAAAGGCGAGGTAAGAGCTCACCAGCACATAGGTGACTATGTGGCTATGTAAACCCCATCTGGAGCAAGATCGAATAGGGAGACATATGGGGCTGCCCGTCCCGTCTCCGGGTGTATCGCTTGAGCTTATTGGTAACAATAGGCCTAGATAGATGACCGTCTAATACAGAACTCGGCTTATAGGTTTAGTCGTACCATTGAAAACACTAGGTTTTATACTTAGTGTTTTTTTATTTTGTCATACTTTATAAATTTAAATCTTATAGTGTGTAGGGATTTTTAATAAAGCTATTCTTTCAGAATTTAAGTTAACACAAAACCAATTATATGTCTTCTTTACAAGCAGGGATTATTAAGGTAAAATATACATGGAAAATCAATATATAACTATAAGGGTAGTGTATATAAGTAAGAAATTTAGGGGTGGAATTATGAAGTCTATAATAAGAAATATTATGATTGCTTTTGTTAGTTTATCCTTAGTATTTTATGGGGTAGGAAAGGTTGCTAACAATTTATCCAATAAAGATAACTTTAAAAAAGTTTCAGCAATTAAAAACATGGAACCAATAGATTCTCTAATTGAAACTATAAAATTAAGTGTGACTAATAGTGAAATTAAAGATATTAAAGTAATGGAAAATGAAAATGGTGAAAAGCCATCTTTATTTGTTACTTTAAGTAGTAAGGGTAAAGAAGATGCTGAAAAAGATATGCTTAGAATAATATATAAATTAAAAATTTCTAAATCTCTAAATGATATTAAGTATGTTTATACTGATTTTAATATTATTGAATTAAATGAGAAAAATCAAAAAGTTGAGCTAGGGAAGGTAGGAGAATTCAATATAACTTCTAAGGAGATAAAAGAATTAAGTTTTGATAAGAAGAACCCTAGTGAGATTTGGAGTATAAAAGAAGGTAAAAAATATTGGGATAATAGCTTTAAGTAGAAGTAATAGTATTATGGAATTTTAAGAGTAATAATACATAAAATAAAGCAGTAAGTTTTAAATTAGGCTGTGCTAAATTTAAATGTCTAATAACGTCTAAAATTAAAGGTATTTCATGTAATTATGAAATACCTTTAATTTAATAGGAAAGCAATAATAAGAGAAAGAGTAGGAGAGTTAAATATGCTTAATTTGAATTCCCTAACAATTTTAGATGGTGCTATGGGAACTACCTTAATGAATTATGGTTTTTCCTTAGGAAATTGTGTTGAGAGTTTTAACTATAATTCACCAGAATTTATAAAAAATATTCATTTGAAATATTTAGAAGCTGGTTCTGATGTTATAACTACCAATACCTTTGGTTCTAATTCAGTTAACCTAGAAAAGCATGGTTATAAAGTTGAGGAAACTATATTTAAAGGGGTTAACTTAGCAAAAAAGGCTATAGAAGAATATAAAATAAATAGTAACTGTTCTAGTGAAAAACTAGTAGCTTTAGATTTGGGACCGACTGGAAAACTTTATCCTTATGGAAATATGAGTTTAATAGAGGTTTATAATCTTTTTAAAGAACAGGTACAATATGGGGTTAGGGCTGGGGCGGATATTATTTTAATAGAGACTATGCTTTCTATTGAAGAGGCTAGAGCAGCTGTATTAGCGGCAAAAGAAAATAGTAAGCTTCCTGTATTTTGTACTTTTACTTTTAATAAAGAAGGAAAGACAATGATGGGAGAGGGAATTGAGGAAATTATAAATACTTTAGAACCCTTAGACATAGATGCCATAGGAGCAAACTGTTCCATGGGTATTCAAGGAATAGAATTTTTAGCAGAGGAATTTTTACAATATTCTAAGTTACCTATAATAATGAAACCTAATGCAGGTCTTCCTAGAAAAGTAAATAATAAAAATATATATGATATAACTCCTTCAAAGTTTGCTTTTAAGATTAAGAATCTTATTGAAAAAGGAGTTACCATAGTTGGAGGATGTTGTGGAACTACACCGGAGTTTATAAGGGAAATAAATAGAATTAAAATAAAATAATATTCATATATTGTAATCATTGAAAATAATATGTTAGTATAATATAATGTAGTGATAAATGTAGAAAGTCAATCAAAATTAGGGGGAGTTATATGAGAAAAGAAAATGTTTCTTCTAATGCAGAAATCAAGACAAAAGCAAAAGAAGCTCTAAAGGGAAATTGGGGAGTTGCTATAGCCTCTTGTATAATTTATGGATTACTACTTCAAGGTTTTTCCTTTGTAATTAATATGAGGGATTTAACCATTAATGGCTTTACAGATGCCTTAGAAAATAGTAATGGTGATTTTAAAAGTTCAATTATAGTGCTTCTAATAAATGTATTTTTAGCTGGTGCTATGACTTATGGATTAAATAACTTTTTTATAAAATTAATTAGAAGAGAAAATGCAGATATAAAAGATGTTTTTGAAGGATTTAAGCATTATAAGGGTACCTTTTTTATAAATCTTCTTTTATTAATTTACCAATTCTTATGGGCCTTAATGTTTATAGTTCCTGTGGTAATAATTTTAATTATAGCAGTAGTTTCTGTAGCTACAGACAATATAAGCATTACGGCTATATTACTTGTTTGTTTAGTTATTATTGTAGTTAGCATAGTATTATCTATAATATTATTTAGGTATTCAATGAGCTTTTATATTTATATTGATAATCCTGAATTAACAGCATCAGAGGTTATAAAAGAAAGTATTGATATGATGGAAGGAAATCAAATAAGACTATTTAAACTCTATTTAAGTTTTATTCTATGGTTTTTATTATCTATTATTACCTTAGGCATTGCCATGATTTGGGTGGGACCTTACATGCAAACCTGTACAGCTGTATTTTATGAAGAATTAAAAGATGAAGGCTGGAATAGTGCAGATATAAATAATATCTTTTAACTAATTAAAAGACTCTAGGACTTATTTTCTGGGGTCTTTTTTTTATGGGAAAATTTAAGAAAGAATTAAGGTTATTTTAATGAAAATACCATAATACTTTATTTAAAAAGAGGTAAAATAATAAGTATAGAGGAGGGATAGGATGGAACATAAGAAGAGGGATGATAAACCATATTCTGGGCTTACATTTAATGAAGTGCAGCATAGAAAAGAAAAAGGTGATATAAATAAATTTCCTAAAAATCCATCTAGAACTTTTGGAGAAATAATAAGAGCAAATCTTTTTACTATATATAATGCTATTAATTTTATTTTAGCTATTATTGTAATTATTGCTGGTTCTCCTAAAAATGCACTTTTTGCAGGAGTTATTATAACTAATACTTTAATAGGTATAGTTCAAGAACTGCGTGCTAAAAAGACCTTAGAAAAACTTTCTGTAATAAATAATATAAAGGCTAAGGTTGTAAGGGATGGAGAAATTAAGACAATTAATGCAGAAGAGATTGTTTTAGACGATGTACTTATTTTAAATTCAGGTATGCAGGTTTTAGTAGATGCAGAGGTTTTAGATGGTACTGACATTGAAATGGATGAATCTATGCTTACAGGAGAATCTGATACAGTAATGAAAAAGAGAGGAGATAATCTTTTATCTGGAAGCTTCGTATCCAATGGATATGGTTATGCTAGGGTTAAAGCCGTAGGAGGAAAAACTTATGCAGCTAGACTTTCTGATGAAGCTAAAAAGTTTAAACTTATAAATTCAGAGTTAATAACTTCTGTAAATAAAATTCTTAAAATAATTATTTGGGTTATACTTCCTATGGGCATATTACTCTTATTTACTCAAATTATGATGAATCAAAAAAACTGGAGAGATGCTACCATAAGCTCAGTGGCTGGTATTATAGGTATGGTACCTGAAGGACTTATACTACTTACTAGTTTAACTTTTGTAGTTGCAATAGCTAGGTTATCTAAGTGGAACACTTTAGTACAAGAGCTTCCCGCTACAGAGGTTTTAGCAAGGGTAGATACTCTTTGTTTAGATAAGACGGGAACTATTACTGAGGGTAAATTAAAGCTGAGAGGATTAGTTTACTTTGGGGATTTAAATAAGGATTATGTAGAGGAGATGCTTTCAAGCTTTATAAGTTCCTCTCCTAGTAATAATCAAACCTCAGAGGCCATTTTAGAAAATTATAAAACTGAAAATCCTAAGGAAGTTGTAGAGGAATTGCCTTTTTCATCTGGTAGGAAGTGGAGTGCAGTTAAATTTAAGGAGGAAGGTATTTGGATTTTAGGTGCTCCTGAGAATATAATGGGAAATAAGTACGAAGTAATAAGGGAGAAAGTAGAAAGTGAAGCTGAAAAGGGAAGTAGAGTATTACTTTTTTTGAAATATAATGGGGATAAAATAAAAGAGAATTTAGAGGAAAAAAATCTAGAAGAGGTGGCTTTAATTTTGATAGAAGATATTATAAGAGAAGAAGCACCTAAAACCCTTGCTTATTTTGAAAAGCAAGGAGTAAACATAAAGATTATTTCAGGAGATAATCCTTTAACTGTATCTTCTGTAGCTAAAAGAGCAGGTGTTAAAGGAGCTGAAAAATATATAGATGCTAGAGAAATAGATGAGAATAAAGATATTTCTAAAATTTTAGAGGAAAATGTAGTTTTCGGTAGAGTTACACCACATCAAAAGAAAAACTTTGTAAAAGCTCTTCAATCTACAGGGCACATAGTAGCTATGACAGGAGATGGAATTAATGATGTTTTAGCTTTAAAGGAATCAGATTGTGGTATTGCTATGGCCAATGGTTCTGATGCTACAAAGGCAGTAGCTCAGTTGGTTCTATTAGATTCTAATTTTTCTTCTCTTCCCCAAGTTGTTTTAGAAGGTAGAAGAACAATTAATAATCTTGAAAGGGTTGCAAATCTTTATCTATCAAAGACTGTTTACTCTTTAATAATGGCCATTATATTTTGTTTTCTATTTATGCCATACCCTATAATGCCTATACAACTAGGATTAATTGGGGCCGTATCTATTGGAATTCCATCTTTTTTCTTAGCTATGTCACCTAATGATTCTATAGTAAAAAAGGGTTTCCTAAGTAGAGCTTTAAGTTTAGCCATACCTAATGGAATTTTTATAAGTATATGTACGGTATTTGTTTTTTTACTAGGAAGATACAAGGGACTTAATTTAGGGCAGTGTAGAACTCTTGCAGTTATCATTATAGGTGGTTGTAGTTTGAGTTTACTTTTAGAAGTTTCAAAACCTCTAACAAGACTTAAAATTCTTTTAAATGTATTTATGAGTGTACTCTTTATAGTACCGTTTTTTATACCAATAGGTAGGAAATTTTATATGTTATATGATGTAAAGAATATTTATATTATAATTTCTGTATTATTAGTCTTAATATCTCCGGTGGTAGTAGATATGTTAAAAAATATAATAGAAAGAGTAAAAATTCACAGTAATGAAGTTCTTAAGTAAGAAAAAAGTGTAGGGAATTTGAAACTTAAAATTCCCTACACTTTTGAATTAAAGGAAAAGATCTATAAATTTAAAGCTATTTGTATCAACAAGACCTCTATTTGTAAGCCTTATTTCAGGAAGAACGGCTAGGGATAATAGTGCCATAGTCATAAAAGGTGATACTAAATCACAGCCTAAGTTTTCCCAAGCAAGGTGCAGAGCTTGTACTTTTTCAGCTATCTCACTTGCAGAATCTTCACTTATCAATCCAGCCACTGGAAGAGGTAGGAGAGCTAAAACTTTACCATCTTTTACTGCTACCATGCCACCACCAGATTCTTTTAAAGTATTTGCAGCTAAGGCCATATCGGAATCATTTGTTCCAAGAACTATTAAATTATGTGCATCATGTGCTACAGTAGAAGCTACAGCTCCACAGTTAATATGGAATCCTTTTATAAATCCTTTACCTATTGTGCCTGTAGCTGTATGTCTTTCTATAACTGCAGCTTTAATAATATCATTTTCTAGATCAACTGATACATTACCTGAAAAAACAGGAAGATTAAACTCCTTTTTGTAAGTACCTACCTTTGCTTCAATAATTTCTATTATGTTGACTTTTATACTTTTAGCATTAGCTATTGGTGCTTTTATTTCAAAATCCTTGGGTTCTAAGATTTTCCCAATGTTCATGGTATTCTTCGCAAATTTAGGAATAGGCTTTTTAATTATAGGTACCATGGTTTTACCTTCTTTTGCAACTAACTCCCCATTTATAAATACCTTTTCTACTTTTACCTTAGTTAAATCACTTAAAAGTAATATATCAGCAAACTTACCAGGTGATACACTTCCAAGGTCACGAGACATATTAAAACATTCTGCTACATTTATAGTAACCATTTGTATTGCTGTTATAGGGTTTACGCCTTCTTCAATAGCTCTTTTTACAATATGATTTAGATGTCCTTCATTGATTAAAGTATTAGGATGAGTATCATCACTGATTAAGGTTGCAAAACGAGTATCTATATTATTTTCTGTTATGGCTTTTATAGTTTCTTTTAAATCATGCCAAGCAGAACCTTCTCTTATTTGTGCATACATGCCAAGACGCATTTTAGCAAGAGCATCTTCCATTCTTACAGATTCATGACAACATCTAGCACCTGATGCTATATATGCATTTAGACCATTGCTGATTTCAGGTATTGAGTAGTGACCTGTAATTGTTTTATTAGCTTTTAAGGTCTCTTTAAGTTCTTTGTGAATTTCCCCATCTCCATTTAAAACACCAGGAAAATTCATCATCTCACCAAGACCAACTATATCATTAAGTTTCATAGCCTCTTTTATATCTTTTGAATTTAAGGTAGCTCCATTGTCTTCAAAGCTTGAAACTGCTGGAACACAAGAAGGCATGGTAGTGAATACTCTTAAAGGAACATCTTTGCCATCTTCTATCATAAGATTTACTCCATCCATACCTAATACGTTGGCTATTTCGTGAGGGTCCATAAAAATTGAAGTTGTCCCACAAGGCATAACTGTTTTTGCATATTCAGAAGTTGTCATCATGCTACTTTCTACATGGATATGTCCATCCATAAATCCAGGTGTTATGTACATTCCAGTAGCATCTATAATTTTTGTATTTGCCCCTATAGTGTTACTTGCATCGCCAACTATTGCTATCCTTCCTTTTATAATAGCTACATCCATGTTAGGTATAATTTCTTTTGTGTTTACATTTACAAGCTTTCCATTCTTTATAACCATATCTGCAGGAGTTTTACCCATAGCGACAGATACTAAATCTTCTGTTACTTCCCAAAGTTCATAAAATTTTTTCATAAAAAAATATCCCCCTTCTTTTGTTCTCTCATAAATAGGAGGAGATTAGAGCTACTGTGATTTTTAAATTCACTGTATACCATAATCTCATAGTAAAATAATTCACGGTTATTTTGTAGAAACTTCTGAACCATATTATCAGAACTATATGAGAGTTTTATAAATTTAAAAAGTATCATAACATAGAAAGTTATAAGATTCAAGTAAAATTAGCTTAAAATCTTGTAATAATCTATAAAATTAAGTTTAGATTGTTTGTGATTAGATCCCATTCATAGACTAAACCATTTTCTATATTTACGTAATACCATCTAAGAGTTACAGTGGAACCCTTATTTAATTCATATTCCCTTATTAAAAAGTAATCTACCTTTTGAATCTCTTCTTTACATATAACTGAAAATTTGTTTTTAGAATTAGTAGCTAATTTAACTTTTTTTATAGCTTCTTCTTCACTTAATCTATTAGTTACCATGATTTTATAAGTTTTTAAAGCGTTTTTTTCTATATTATTATATTTTCTATTTTCAATATAATTAATTTTTCCTAAGGAGGTTATAAATATACAAGAAGCTATAGGTAGTAAAATAGATTTTTTATATAGTTTCATTTTATATCACTCGCTAATCTCATATTTAAATTTACAAATAAAAAATTTAATATTTTATTATTTGTAAATTTACTATAAATAATTCTTAAGATTAGATTTAGTATAATAAGGGGACTGTCGCATTAAGAATAAACACACAATATATCATGCTAATTTTAAAATTGCAAATCAATATATTGTACGTAAATTTATTAGTGCAACAGCCCCATATTATGTTACTCAATGTTTTTACTTTTTTTAAATGCAAATCCCGAAAAAACTGTAGCTACTACAATTATTATTAATGGAATTATAAATTTTGCAGAACATGGATTTAATATATTTTGTCCCATAAAAGAATAACAAAGAGTTTCAGGTACAACACCTAAAAGTGAAGCTAATATAAATGCAGGATACTTTATTTTGGTAAGCCCACAAGCATAACTTAAAGGGTCATAAGGAAGTACCGGAGGAAGCCTTAATAAAAATAAAATTTTAAATCCATTTTGCTCCATATTATTATTTAAACTAAGTACTTTTCCCTTTAGTATACTATCTACAAAATCCTTTCCCAAGAATCTAGCAAGATAAAAGGCTAAGGTACCAGATATAAAAAATCCAATCATATTAAACATAAATCCCTTAGTAGGGCCAAACAAAATTCCACCTGCAACAGATAGCATAGCTGATGGAATTACTATGAGAAGAGGTTTTAAAGAAAAAACCAGTATAAATAAAAAGGCAGCATATTTGCCATAACTTCTTAGTAATGCTACAAAATTATGTAGGTTGGTATATTTACACCAATAACTTTTAGTAACAATTAGTAAGGGGGTAATTATAAGTATTAATGCAATTAATACTATAATTTTAAAATTTATTTTTATTTTCATTTTTATTTCAACCTTTCATAAACTTATTTACATTTTATTCTTTTGTGATACACTTACTTATATATTGTAGTAGAAAAATATATTCTAGGCAATTAAATTTAATTACAAAATGCAAATTTAACCTTGTTGTAATATTATAAAGATGAAATAAATATATTTATTATGTTTAATTTACATAATAAAAGAGTTATAATATAAAGACTCTAGGAGGTTTTTAAAATGGATGATAGAATAATAGATTTTAATGAGCTTAAAAACAAAGCTAAGGATGAAGATGTGTATAAGTTTGAACAATATATATATTCACTTTACTACTCTTTAGCTCAAGGTGAAATTACCATGGGCGATTTCTCAAAAAAGGTAATGGAATATATGGAAAGTAATAATATTTCTCATGAGAAATTTTTTAATATACAAAGGGAATTTATGAAAAAATATGGGTTTGATATGGATAATATATCAGATGAAATGAAGAAAATTGGTATTGATATACCTAATTTAGATCCTAAGGTTGAGTATGAAAATGCTAGAAAATTTATGAGTTTTGAAGAAAAGTATAAAGGTAGATTAGCTAATAATATGGTAACAACTTATTTTATAAAGAATGATACTAATAATCTAGAAGCGATATTAACTAAAGAAAATATTATTTTAAAGAGTGAAAAACTTATTGATTTAAATGATTCTGAATTAAATGAATTTTTATGTTCGTATAAAAAAGTTATGGAAGATATACCTCTAAATATATGTATTTGTGAAAACACTAAGAGTTATAATTATTAATTTGGAAATTGTTATCTAGGGGAGTAGACGCTCTTTCCTTGAACTTTGAAGAGGAGGGGAGTATTACGGCAGATAGTCATCAGATAGAGAATTTTCAAGTACAGAGATTTATAATATGTAATAAATTTGCTTACCAAAATTATAGTAAATAGGTTTTGGTAAGCAAATATTTCTATCTTTTTAGATTTTTCCTAGCAGGTTCCAAATCTCTAATTTTATATCCACTTACAGAATCACGGCTTTCTTCTTGCGTTTCTAAAAGAGAATGGAAATGTGATAATTCATTAATAGGAACTTGTTTTTTTCTCTTATTAGGCATATATAAATCCTCCTTTTAACATAATAAATATTTAGATTTATGTATTTATTATATGTGAAAAGAAAATTTATAAACATAGATTATATTTCCTGAACTAGTTCAAGTTTCTCTCCAAAAGGTCCCCAAAAAAAGACAATATACTTTTCATCTAACAAAACTGGAGTATCTGATTGAAATTTAACTCCCTTTTCTTTTAACTCTTCAATAGCTCGTCTAATATCATTTACTTTAAAAGCTAAATGGTTTACAGTACCATCTAGTTCATTAAAATAAAAGTTATTTTTATACACTAATTCTATAACCGTATTTCCGGATTTTAAAAAAGTTAGTTCTCTTATTTCATCCCTATAACTTCTAATATATTTACAATCTAAAACATTACAATAAAAGTCCTTTGAAGTTTTAGTGTCTTTAGTAAGAATGCCTAAATGATCTGCTACATACATTATAAATCCCCCTTACATTAATCTAGTTTATATAGTAAGATTATATCATAAAGAATAGTTGTAAACTTATATATAGATATTTAGAATAGGGGTGGATTAGATGAATTTTAAGGATTTATTTAAAACAGGTCATAATTACAAGGTGTTTTTATGTGAAAAAGAAGGGGCTTATAAAGAAAAAATTGAAGATCTAGTAGATAATTTAAATGTAAAAGAAGAAACTAAAGATAGAATTGCAAAAATCGAAGAAGATATAAATATATTAATTGCAGCAGAAGTGTGGTGTCCGGATTGTGTACTCAATGTGCCAGGTGCTTTATATATTTCAAAGTTAAATCCTAAAGTTAAATTAAGTTTTATAAAAAGAGAAGGCAATGAAGAGTCTCTACAAGAGTTTGCTATAGACGGGAAGGTTAAAATTCCAACTTTTATAGTTATGGATAAGGATTTTAAATTAAAAGGTACCTTAGTAGAGAGACCTAAAAATATAAAAGAAGTTGAAAATCAGGATGATCAAGTAAAAAGAATTGTGGAAATGAAAAAATATAGATCAGCAGAATACATAGATAAAGTGGTAGAAGAGTTAATGGACATAATAGAAGGTTAGGGAGTGTTATGGTTGAAACCACTAGCAGATAAAATAAGACCTGCTAATTTAAAAGATGTAGTAGGTCAAGAGCACATTTTAGGCGAAGGGAAAATTATTAATCGTATTGTAAATTCTAACAATATAACTAGTATGATTTTTTATGGGCCACCAGGTGTTGGAAAAACTACTGTGGCTAACATTATTGCAAAGACTGCAAATAAAAGCTTTTATAAATTAAATGCAACTACAGCATCTATAAAGGATGTACAAGAGATAATAGGAGAACTTAATACTATAGAAAATATAAACGGTATACTTCTTTATTTAGATGAAATTCAAAATTTTAATAAAAAACAACAACAATCTATATTAGAGTTTATGGAAAATGGGAGAATTACTTTAATTGCCAGTACTACAGAAAATCCATATCATTATGTATATAAAGCTATTTTAAGTCGTGCTCTAGTATTTGAGTTTAAGTCTTTAAAAGAAGAGCATATTATAAAAGCCTTAAAACGTGCTTTAGGGAATACTGAAAGAGATATTGGTGAAGGTATTATTTCCACGGATGAAGAGGCTCTTAATTATATAGCTATGGCATGTAATGGAGATCTTAGAAAAGCATTAAATATTTTAGAAGTATCTATATTATCTACACCAAGAGATATAGAGGGAAAAATAAATATAACCAAAGAAATAATTAAGGAGTGTAGCGGAGTTAAAAACTTAAATTATGATAAAAATGGAGACAGTCATTATGATATTTTAAGTGCTTTTCAAAAATCCATAAGAGGAAGTGATGTTGACGCAAGCATACACTATCTTGCAAGGCTTATAAAGTCAGAGGATTTAATATCTATATGCAGGAGACTTTTGGTTATAGCAGCGGAAGATATAGGCCTTGCGTATCCTAATGCAATGCCAATTGTTAAGGCTTGTGTTGATTCAGCTATGCAGCTTGGGTTCCCAGAGGCTAAGATACCCTTAGCAGAAGCTGTAATACTACTGGCATCCTCTCCAAAATCTAATTCTGCCTATAAAGCTATAGATAAGGCTCTTAGCGACTTAGACAATAAAAACATAGGAGATATCCCATCATTTTTAAAGGATTCACACTATGAAGGAGCTAAAAACTTAAATAGAGGGGAAGGGTATAAGTATCCACATGATTATCCTAATTCATACATAAAGCAGCAGTACTTACCTTCTGAATTAGAAAATCAACAATATTATTTTCCAGGAAATAACAAGATGGAAAATGCCATTAAAAGTTATTTAAAATCTCTTATTTAATGTTGACAGTATTACTCAGATTTGCTATTATTAATTCAGAGTAAAATACTCGACTTTAAGGATGTGATTAAATGAAACTGTCTACTAAAGGCAGATATGGGGTAAAGGCTATGGTAGATCTTGCTATAAATTATGGTGAGACCCCAGTTTCTATAAAGACCATAGCAGAAAGACAAAATATTTCTGAATACTATCTAGAACAGCTGTTTTCTAGTCTTAGAAAAGCAGGACTAATCAATAGTATCAGAGGGGCTTCTGGTGGATATGTATTAAATAGAAAGCCATCAGAAATTACAGTACATGAAATTATGGAAGTTTTAGAAGGACCTGTGGAAATATCAAATTGTATTGTGGATGATTGTTGTGACAATATAGAAGGATGTCCTACTAGACTTTTATGGATAAAATTAAAAGAGAGTATTGAGGAAGTAACATCATCTATCACCTTACAAGATATGGTAGATGATTATAATAGCATGAAAACACTAAAGATAGAATTTTAAATTGTAGGATTTTAGATTAATTTTTTATGTATGAAGGAGAGAGAGACATGAAAAAACAGGTATATATGGATCATGCGGCAACTACTTATACCAAGAAAGAAGTATTAGAAGAAATGATACCTTATTTTACAGAATATTATGGTAACCCATCTTCTATTTACTCTTTATCTAGGGAAACTAAAAAGGCCATAGACACAGCAAAGGATAGGGTAGCTAGGGCAATAAATGCAGAAAGTAGTGAGATTTATTTTACAGGCGGAGGATCAGAAGCTGATAACTGGGCAATAAAAGGCATTGCATTTGCTCATAAGAATAAAGGAAACCATATAATAACTACTAAAATTGAGCATCATGCTGTATTGCATGCTTGTGAATATTTAGAAAAGCATGGTTTTGAAGTAACCTATTTACCTGTTAATGAAGAGGGAATAGTAGATGTTAAGGATTTTGAAAATGCTATAACTGATAAAACTATATTAGCAACAATTATGTTTGCTAACAATGAAATAGGATCAATTCAACCAATAAAGCAAATGGGTGAAATATGTAGAGATAAAAAGATTATATTCCACACAGATGCAGTTCAAGCTGTAGGACATATTCCAGTAGATGTAAAGAGCATGAATATAGATCTTCTTTCTATGGCAGCTCATAAATTTTATGGGCCTAAGGGTGTTGGTGCTTTATATATAAGAAAGGGAATTAGAATAGACAATCTAATCCATGGTGGAGCACAAGAACGTGGAAGAAGAGCAGGTACAGAAAATGTAGCAGGTATTGTAGGACTTGGGAAAGCACTAGAACTTTCTGTAGAACATATGGAAGAGAACAACAAAAGAATTAAAGCTTTAAGAGATAAATTAATGAATGGGTTATTAGAAATACCATACTCAAGATTAAATGGACCTAAAGATGAAAATAGGCTACCAGGAAATAGTAATATTTGCTTTAGATTTATTGAAGGAGAATCTGTGCTTTTAATGTTAGATGCTAAGGGAATTGCAGCATCTAGTGGAAGTGCATGTACATCAGGATCTCTTGATCCATCACATGTATTACTTGCAATTGGTCTGCCACATGAAATAGCTCATGGTTCTTTAAGATTATCTTTAGGAGATGGAACTACAGAGGAAGAAGTTGATTATGTTTTACAAGTTGTTCCTGAAATTGTTCAAAGACTGAGAGATATGTCACCATTATGGGATGATTTTTTAAAGGAAGGGGATAAATAATTATGATATACAGCGAAAAAGTTATGGATCATTTTACAAACCCAAGAAACGTAGGAGAAATTCCAGATGCTAATGGAGTTGGAGAAGTTGGAAATGCTAAATGTGGAGATATAATGAAAATCTATTTAAAGGTTGAAGATAACATAGTAAAAGATGCTAAATTTAAAACTTTTGGATGTGGCTCTGCTATAGCATCTTCAAGCATGGCTACAGAACTTATTATTGGTAAGGATTTAGAAACTGCTTGGGAACTTACAAATAAGGCCGTAGCTGAAGCTTTAGATGGACTTCCACCAGTTAAAATGCATTGCTCTGTATTAGCTGAAGAGGCTATCCATAAGGCTATAAATGACTATAGGGTAAAATCAGGTATGGAACCTTGGGATTATGTAGAACATGAAGATATTCATGATGAGGTACATGGTCACTAAATTTTGATATTTAGCTCCTTTAAAAGGGGCTTTATTTATTTAAAAACTTAAGTTAAAAGGTGAGAAATATGAAAAAGAAAGTAGTAATAGGAATGAGTGGAGGAGTTGACAGTTCAGTTGCTGCATATCTTTTAAAAGAACAAGGATATGATGTAATTGGAATTATGATGAAGCTTGCTCCCGATGATGAAGAATATACATTAAATGAAGGGGGATGTTGCTCTCTTTCAGCTGCTAATGATGCAAGAAGGGTTGCTGATAAATTAGAAATCCCTTTTTATGTAATGAATTTTAAACAATCTTTTAAGGAAAATGTTATAGATTATTTTGTTGATGAATATTTAAAAGGACAAACGCCTAATCCTTGTGTAAGGTGTAATAAGACTATAAAGTTTGCAGAATTCTTAAGAAAATCTAGAGCTTTAGGTGCTGATTATATTGCAACAGGTCATTATGCTAAAGTTGAAAAGCAAGAAGATAGGTATCTATTAAAAAAATCAGAAGATCAAAAAAAAGATCAAACTTACATGCTATATAATTTAACACAAGAACAACTGGCGCATACTTTAATGCCTTGTGCTGCATATGAAAAAACTGAAATAAGAAGTATAGCAGAAAAGATAGGTCTTGATGTATTTAGAAAAAAGGATAGTCAAGAAATCTGTTTTATACCAGATAATAACCATGGAAACTTTATATTAGAAAGTGTTGGACCTGAAAATATTAAAACTGGTAATTTTGTAGATAAGAATGGTAATGTATTAGGAAAACATAAAGGAATTGTGTATTATACTGTAGGGCAAAGAAAGGGTCTAGGTTTAGCCTTAGGAAAGCCTGTGTTTGTAACAGATATTATTCCTTTTAGAAATGAAATAGTAATTGGTGATGAAGAAGATTTATTTAAGACAGAATTAATAGCAAATGATATAAATTTAATTTATGTGGAAGAGTTAAAAGAGCCTATGGAAGTTGGGGCAAAGATAAGATATGCAGCAAAAGACTCCCCAGCTATTATATATCCTTTGAAAGATGGAAGGATTAAAGTTAAGTTTATAGATAAGCAAAGAGCTATTACAAAAGGGCAATCTGTAGTGTTTTATAAAGACGGCTATGTAGTCGGTGGCGGTATAATAGAGGAAATAGTGTAAGGTTATTTAACTTAATATATAAAAGGTTTATAATATTTATATATTACCTATATAGACTTTACTTTCATAGCTATGTTTTGCAGATTTAATTGTTAATAGAAGATAAACTAAGGGGATGATTATTTTGATGGAATATAGTGATAAAGTGCTAGAACATTTTTATTCTCCAAGAAATGTAGGGGTATTACCTTCTGCTAATGGTATAGGGGAAGAAGGGGATCCAAAATGCGGAGATGTTATGAAAATTTACTTAGAAATAAAAAATAACATAATAGAAAATGTAAGATTTAAAGCCTTTGGATGTGGATCTGCCATAGCTTCAGCTAGTATAGCAACAGAACTTATAAAAGGAAAGACTTTAGAAGAAGCATGGGAAATTACAAATCAATCTGTAATTGAAGCTTTAGATGGCCTACCTTCAGTTAAAATCCATTGTTCTGTTTTAGCAGAAGAAACTATTCATAAAGCTATAAATAATTATAGAATATCAGAGGGATTAGAACCTTGGGGTGAAAATTATTTAAAAGAAGTTTAGATAAAAATAAGAGACTTTTAAAGGAATTATAAAGGTCTCTTATTTTTTTAGTTAATTTTGCATATGAATTTTAAATTTAGGTTATACATAAGATTAAGATATTAAAAAATAGAAAGGTATATAGGTGCAATCAAAAGTTGATAAAAATATATAAAAACATATTTATAGTTCATGTGTTTTCAGCAAGGCTTTATGGGAGTAGAAGTTATAAACAAAAAAAGTTAGTTGATGTAGTAGAGGATGTGATTATATGTATAGAATAAGAGACTTTAAGGGTAAAATAATAAAAGATTTAAAAGGGAAAAAATTAGGCATAGTAGAGGATGTTTTAATAAATATAAATACAAATAAAGTCTGCGGATTTAAAGGAAGAGAAAAAAATTTTTTGAGAAAAGACTTTTTTATATTATGGGAAGATATTGTTTATTTTGGAAACAATATAATAATAAAAAAAGTTTCTAATCTAAAGTGTTTTTGTTTTGAAAATATAGATTCAATGGAGATTATCGATCTTAATGGAAATGTTATGGGTATAGTTGAAGATATTTTGTTTTCAGAGTCTAATTTTAATATATTAGGACTTATGGTATCAGAGAGTTTTTTTAGACGTTACACAAGGGGAAAACGAATTATACTAACAAAAGATATAATCTTAGGTGATAAGGAGATTTTGTTTCATAATTTACAATCCTATTATTTTTATAGTAAATTAATATTTTAAAAAACAAGGAGGAATCATATGATGAAAAATAAAAAGACCTTACTAATTTCTTTTTTAATATTTTTCTTTTTATTGGCAGTTTACTTTTTGTTAAAGATTCCCTTTGTATATACTCTTTTTAAAGTAATTATATATTCCTTTTTATTTACATATACATTAAAGCCTATATATAATTATATGATAAGTAAGGGAGCTAAAAAAGGGTTGTCTGCACTTATTTTGGTATTAATATTATTTGTAATATGTATTGCATTAAGTAGTATTTTAATTCCTAAATTTGTATGGGAAGTACTATCTCTTAAAGAAAACTTTGGAGTTATAATATCTTATGTAAATGATATTTTAGGAAATATAAAGCTATTACAAAATAACCATCTTTTTAAGAATTTAATTAGAAAAATTGTGACCTTAGGAAGTGAAACTGCTGAATCTATAGTTTTTGGAATTATGTCCTTAAGTCAAAATTTTGGAACTTATTTAATTATGCCAGTACTTATATATTATTTTTTGGTAGATGGAGAATGGTTTTTAGATAAAATATTGTTTTTTATAAATTGTGAAAAAAGAAGATTCATAAAAAAAATGGTAAGTCATATAGACTGTATTTTAAGCAAATATATATTAAGTCAAATTATTTTAAGTATAATAACAGGAATTTTAACATTTATAATATTGCATTTCTTAAATGTGAAGGGTGCTTTAATACTTTCGGTATTTAATGGAATTTTAAATATTATACCATTCTTTGGCCCTGTAATAGGTGCAATTCCTGCAATAGCCATAGCTTCTTTTAGTTCATTATCACAGGGATTTTGGGTAGCATTTTGGATTATAGTAATGCAACAAATAGAGGGAAACTGTATATCACCAAAAATTGTAGGAGAACTTGTAAATATTCATCCTGTGGTAGTAGTCTTACTTCTCGTAGTGGGAGGAGAAATCGGAGGATTTATAGGTATGCTCATGGCTATTCCCATAGGAGTCATAGTAAAAGTGGTTTTTGAAGATATAAATTATTATTTTTACTAGAAAAATGCTATAAAATACAATATATGTGTAATACTATATAGAAATATTGACATAAGTTATGATTTTTTTTATAATCAAAATAAACAGTATGCTATATAAAGCCTTAAAGTTAAATAGTACTTTAATGCAAAGCTTTTGTTTCTTTAAAAGAAGTGAAAGTTTTTTGTTTATTAATGAATAAAATCCAGGTTGGAGGAGATTATAATGAAAAAAATGGGATTAAATGAATTAAGAGAATCCTATCTCAAGTTTTTTGAAAGTAAATCTCATTTAAGATTACCAAGTTTTTCTTTGGTACCTGAAAATGATAAAAGTTTATTACTTATAAATGCTGGTATGACTCCTATGAAGGCATACTTTACAGGACTTCAAACACCACCTAGCAAAAGAATAACTACTTGTCAAAAGTGTATAAGAACTGGAGATATAGAGAATGTAGGTAAAACATCAAGACATGCTACTTTCTTTGAAATGTTAGGAAACTTTTCTTTTGGAGATTATTTTAAAGAAGAGATAATACCATGGTCTTGGGAGTTTATAACAAAGACTTTGGAAATACCAAAGGATAAGCTTTATGTTACCATATATTTAGATGATAATGAGGCTTATGATATTTGGACAAAAAAAACAGATATAGAACCTAGTAGAATATTTAGGTTAGGAAAGGCAGATAATTTTTGGGAACATGGAACTGGACCTTGCGGACCTTCATCAGAAATTCACTTTGACAGAGGGGAAAAACTTATAACATCTTCTGAAGAATTTATTGAAGCTAGTGATAGAGATGAAGTTGTGGAGTTTTGGAATTTAGTATTTACTCAATTTAACAAAGAAGAAAGTGGAGAATATACTGAACTTAAAAATCCTAACATAGATACAGGAATGGGCCTAGAAAGAATAGCTACTATAATGCAAGGAGTAAATACTATTTTTGAAATAGATACTATTGAGAATATTTTAAAGGAAGTTTCTAAAATATCAGGTACAGAATATGGTAAAGATAAACAAACAGATACTTCTTTAAGAATTATAACTGACCATATAAGAAGTGTTACATTTATGATAAGTGATAACATACTTCCTTCAAATGAAGGAAGAGGATATGTGTTAAGACGTTTACTTAGAAGAGCTTCTCGTCATGGAAGATTACTAGGACTAGAAGGAGTATTTTTAAATGGTTTATGTGATGTAGTTATAGAAAACTCAAAAAATGCATACCCAGAATTAGAAGAAAAGAAAGATTATATTAAAAAGATAATAAAGTTAGAAGAAGAAAGATTTTCTGAAACTATTGATTCTGGAATGGATATTTTAAAGACATATATAGAAGAGTTAAAAGAAAATAATGAAACTACTTTAAGTGGAGATAAAGCATTTAAACTTTATGATACTTATGGATTTCCAATTGAACTTACAGAAGAAATATTAGAAGAAAATAAGCTTAACCTAGATAATAAAGCTTTTGAAATCAAAATGGAAGAACAGAGGAATATAGCAAGAGCTTCTAGAAGTGAATCTAATTATATGGGAAAAGAACTTACCATAGTAGATAATATTCCTAAAGAAATAGAAACAGAATTTAAGGGGTATAGCGATACCACATTAAATTCTGAGGTAACTTTTATTATAAAGAACAATAATTTTGAAAATAGTGTATCTCAAGGTGAAGAGGCTATAATATTAACTTCAAAAACTCCTTTTTATGCTGAAATGGGTGGCCAAATAGGAGATACAGGTATTATTGTAGGAGAAGGATTTAAGGCTAAGGTTCTCGATTGTCAAAAGAACATATCAGGTAAAATAATGCACTTTATAAAATTGGAAGAGGGAAGATTAAATATTGGTGACAAGGTTGAACTTTCAGTAGATATTGAAAGAAGAAAAAATGTATGCAAAAATCATACAGCTACACACTTACTTCATTCAGCTTTAAGAAAGGTATTAGGAGAGCATGTTCATCAATCTGGCTCCTACGTAAATGGAGAGAGATTAAGATTTGACTTTACTCACTTCCAAGCTTTAACAGAAGAAGAAATTAAAAAGATTGAAGAGCTTGTAAATAAAGAAATAATGAATGGGGATATAGTAAAAACAGATATAATGTCTATTGAAGAGGCGAAGAAAAGCGGAGCAGTAGCTTTATTTGATGATAAATATGCAAATGAAGTTAGGGTTGTATCTGTTGGTGATTTTAGTAGCGAACTATGTGGTGGAACTCATGTTAAAAATTCTTTTGAAATAGGTGGAATTAGAATTCTTTCCGAGTCAGGAGTTGCAGCTGGAGTAAGAAGGATTGAGGCTTTAACAGGAAAAGCTCTTATAGACTACATGATAGAAAAAGAAGAGCTTCTTAAAGCAGCTTGTACTTTAATGAAGTGCTCAGAAAAAGATTTATTAAATAAGATCGAAAATCAAGCTTATGAAATAAAGGAAATGGAAAAGGAACTTCAAAATATTAAAAATGAAATGTCAAAGTCTATGGAAGATGATTTCTTTAAAGATATAAAAGAAGTAAAAGGAATTAAAATAATCTATAGTACAGTTAAGAATATGGATGGAGACACTTTAAGAGAATTAGTAGATAGATTAAGAAATAAATTAGGATCAGGGCTAGTCATCTTAGGAAGTGAAGATGAAGGAAAAGTAAATTTCACTGCTATGGCAACTAAAGATGTAATATCTTCTGGAGTACACTGTGGAAAAATTGTAAAGGAAGTTGCAGCTATAACAGTTGGCGGTGGTGGTGGCAGACCTGATATGGCACAAGCTGGAGGGAAGATTCCTGAAAAGTTAGAGGAAGCTATTTCTTTAGTTCCAACCATCTTAGAAAAGTTTTTAAAATAAGTTTTAAATAATTTAATTTTAAATTTTTCCAATATGTGATAGAATATATGTATTAATCTATCGTTAAAAGATGAATTGAGGTGATCTAGATGGTAGATGATAGAACTTTACAGTTTAATACTATTAGGGATAAAAGTGCAATAACAAAAGAAATACTAACAGAAGTATTTAACTCTTTACAAGAAAAGGGGTATAATCCTATAAACCAACTAGTTGGTTACTTTATATCCGGGGATCCTAGCTATATAACTAATTATAATGGGGCTAGATCTTTAATCAATAAGATAGAAAGAGATGAAATACTAGAAGAAGTATTAAAACATTATTTAGATGTTAAATAATAAAGATGCCCTTTTGGGCATTTTTATTTTAGGCTGTGTTAGATGAAAAGATCTAACAAAGCCTTATTTTAAAATTTATTATAAAATAATATAGAGTATTATAGATATATGTGCAAATAATACGATTATATAGACTAAGATTTAAAGGAGTTTTAAATATGAGAATTCTTGGGTTAGATATAGGAGATAGAACTATAGGTGTTTCTATTAGTGATCCCCTTGGCTTTACAGCACAAGGAATAACTACTATTAGAAGAAGAAATGAAGAATATGATTTAGAAGAATTAAAAAAGATTTGTAAGGAATATTCAGTGGAGAAGATTGTGTCTGGACTTCCCAAAAATATGAATGGAACCATAGGACCACAAGGAGATAAGGTAAGAGAGTTTGCTGAAAAAATAAGAGAAAATCTAAATTTAGAAGTAATTTATTGGGATGAAAGATTAACTACTGTTGCCGCTAATAGAGCTATGTTAGAAGCAGATTTATCAAGGAAAAAAAGGAAAAAAATAGTTGATAAAATAGCATCTACATATATATTGCAGGGATATTTAGATAGTAAACAAAAATAACTTGAATAAACTTTATAAAAATATATAAAATAAAAGTATAGGAGTGTTTAGGTTGGAGAAAAAATTAGAAACTATAGTCTTAATGGATGAAAATAATAAAGAGGTGGAGTTTGAAGTAGTAGAAAAAGTTTTAGTAAAGGATGATAAGTATATAATTGTAACGCCCTTAGAAGATGATTCAGATGAAGCCATAGCACTTAAAATGGAAGAGGGAGAAGAAGGACAATGTATTTTTAAGCCTGTAGAAGATGAAGAGGAATTACAACTTGTAGAAAGAGCTTATGAAGAAATTATTGAGGAAGAATAAACCCCTATTTCATAGTGCAAAATAGAAACTAGATGAATATTATCAATTGACAATTATTATTTATTATATTAAAATGAATATATATTTAAAACTAAAGCAATAAATTCATATATAATAAAAGTAATAAATTTCATATATAATATATGTAGTTTAAAAGAAATGAGGGAATGAAATATGTCTAAATTATCTCCTGATAAATTATTAGAATTAAAAGATGTTTTAAAAGAAAAAGGATATAAATTAACACCACAAAGAAGAGCAATTCTAAATTCAATCATAGAAAATGATGGAAAACATTTAACTGTAGAAGAATTATATGAAGAAGTAAAAAAAGATTGCCCAGAAATAGGGCTTGCTACTGTATATAGAACAGTTCAATTATTAGAAGAAGTTGGCTTTATTTGTAAACTAGATTTTGATGATGGATGTAGTCGTTATGAGCTTATAAATGAAGATGAAGAGCACCATCACCATCATTTGATCTGTAATGCTTGTGGTAAGGTTATTGAAGTTGAAGGGGATTTATTAGGGGAGTTAGAAGATAATATAGAGAAAAATTATAAATTTAAAGTCCTTAATCACAGTGTAAAATTCTATGGGATTTGTAGTGAATGTAAGGATTATAAAGAAGAAAATGAATAAAGGGTACACCTTTTATTTATATATAAATTAATTTACGCAAAAACTTAATAAAGGAGGGTAGAACTTTGCGAAAAGAAAAGGACAAAATTAGAATTATACCTCTTGGGGGACTAAATGAAATCGGAAAAAACTTAACTGCATTTGAATTTAAAAATGAAATTGTAGTTATAGATTGTGGGTTAAAGTTTCCTGATGATGAAATGTTAGGTATAGACGTAGTAATACCTGATGTAACTTATCTAATTAAAAATAGAGATAAGGTAAAAGGAATTTTCCTAACACATGGTCACGAAGACCATATAGGAGCATTACCATACGTATTAAAACAGATAAATGTTCCAGTGTTTGGAACAAAATTAACTTTAGGAATGGTAGAATCAAAGTTAAAAGAGCACGGATTATTAAGTTCTACAGTTTTGAGAAGAGTTAACCCGAAGGATGTGGTTAAGCTTGATAATATTGCAGTGGAATTTATTAAGACTAGTCATAGTATAGCAGATTCAGCGGCTATAGCTATACACACACCTATAGGAATAGTACTTCATACAGGAGATTTTAAAATTGATTTTACTCCTATTGATGGTTCTGTAGCAGATCTTGCTAGATTTGCAGAAATCGGAAAAAAAGGCGTGCTTGTAATGTTAGCTGATAGCACAAATGTTGAAAGACCTGGATATACTATGTCTGAAAGGACAGTGGGAGAAGCTTTTGAAAACATATTTATGAAAGCTAAAGGGAGAATAATTGTTGCAACCTTTGCCTCAAATGTTCACAGAATTCAACAAGTTTTTTCAGCTGCTCAAAAGTACCAAAGAAAAGTTGCTGTATCAGGAAGGAGCATGGAAAATATAGTTTCTGTAGCTATAGAACTTGGATATTTGACAGAAACAGAAGATACTTTAATTAGTATAGATGAGATAGGTAAGTACCAAGATGATAGAATAGTTATAATTACTACAGGAAGTCAGGGAGAACCTATGTCAGCTCTTTCTAGAATGGCCGCTTCAGAACATAAAAAATTAAATATTCAAAAAGGTGATATGGTTATAATTTCTGCAACACCAATTCCGGGAAATGAAAAATTGGTTTCAAAAGTAGTAAATCAATTATTTAAAAAAGGTGCAGATGTTATATATGAAGCCTTAGCTGATGTTCACGTTTCAGGCCACGCTTGCCAAGAAGAGCTTAAATTAATGCATACTTTGGTTAAACCTAAGTTTTTTATTCCAGTACATGGTGAGTATAGACATTTAAAACAACATGGTGAACTTGCAATGAAACTTGGATTAAAAGAAGAAAATGTTCTTCTAGGAGATAATGGTGATATTATAGAAGTATCTAGAGATTGTATCAGAAAAAATGGTTCTGTAATATCTGGGCAAGTATTTGTAGATGGACTAGGTGTTGGTGATGTTGGTAATATTGTATTAAGAGATAGAAAACATTTATCTCAAGATGGTATATTAACTGTAGTTGTTACTATAGAAAAAGAGAGTGGAAAAGTAGTTGCAGGGCCTGACATTATTTCAAGAGGATTTGTATATGTTAGAGAATCTGAAGATCTAATTGATGAAGCTAAAGAACAGGTTAAAATTGTGTTAAAAGGATGCGAAGAGAAGAAAATCAAGGAATGGGCAACTATTAAATCTAGTGTAAAAGATGTTTTAAGAAACTTTTTATATGAAAAAACAAAGAGAAATCCAATGATTTTACCGATAATTGTAGAAGTTTAGTAGCTTTTATTTGACATTTTATAAACATGCGATTAGAATAAAATAAGGTTTTAAATTAAGATTGGATACAAAATAGTATCCAATTTTTCTTTGGAAAAAATTTAAAGACACAGATGAATAACTTGGAGGAGTTTTTATGAATATATTTGAAAGAAATGATATAAGAAACATAGCTATAATAGCCCACGTTGACCATGGTAAGACTACTTTGGTTGATGCACTTTTAAAACAAAGCAATGTTTTTAGAGAAAATGAAAAGGTAGAAGAAAGAGTAATGGACTCTAATGATCTTGAAAAAGAAAGAGGAATTACTATTCTATCAAAGAATACTTCAGTAACTTATAATGGAGTGAAAATAAATATTATTGATACCCCAGGACATGCTGATTTTGGAGGAGAAGTAGAGCGAGTACTTAAAATGGTTGATAGCGTACTTCTTGTAGTAGATGCTTTTGAAGGAGCTATGCCACAGACAAAATTCGTTCTTAAGAAAGCATTAGAACTAAACCTAAAACCTATCGTTGTAATAAATAAAATTGATAAAGCAAATGCAAGACCAGAAGAAGTAATAGATGAAGTTTTTGATCTATTTGTAGAATTAGGCGCTAATGATGAACAATTAGATTTTCCTATAGTGTATTGCTCAGCTAAATCAGGTATTGCAAAGCATGAAATTTCAGATGAAGGTACTGGAATGGAGCCTTTATTTCAAACAATAATTAAAAATGTTAAATCTCCTGAAGGATATTTAGATCAGCCTTTGCAACTTTTAATTTCTAGTATAGACTACAATAGTTTTGTTGGTAAAATTGGTATAGGTAAGATTATAAGAGGAAAAATAAAGAAAAACCAACAAGTAGCTCTTTTAAGAAAAGATGGCTCTCAAAAGAGTGTTAAGATATCTAATCTATATGTATATGATGGTTTAAATAGAGTGGAAACTGAAGAGGCTATGCTTGGAGATATAGTTGCTGTATCTGGAATTTCAGATATAAATATTGGTGAAACCATAGCAGATATAAATAATCCAGAGGCATTACCTTTTGTAGAAATTGATGAACCAACTTTAAGTATGAACTTTTTAGTAAATAACTCTCCTTTTGCAGGAAAAGAGGGGGACTATGTAACTTCAAGACATATAAGAGATAGATTAATGAAAGAACTTGAAACTAACGTAAGTTTAAAAGTTGAAGAAACTGATTCTGCAGATTGCTTTAAGGTAAGTGGAAGAGGAGAATTACACTTATCTATATTAATAGAAACTATGAGAAGAGAAGGGTACGAATTCCAAGTTTCAAAACCAAGTGTTATTTATAAGCATGAGAATGGTAAGAAATTAGAGCCTATGGAGGAACTTACAATAGACGTACCAGAAGAATTCATGGGTGTAGTTATGGAAAAACTTGGACCTAGAAAAGCTGAAATGAAAAATATGACTTCAGCAGTTAATGGTTATGTAAGATTAGTCTTTGACATACCTTCAAGAGGATTAATAGGCTTTAGAAACGAGTTTATGACTGATACCAAAGGAAATGGTATAATGAATCATGTTTTAACAAGCTATGAGCCATATAAAGGAGATATTCCTGAAAGAAGTAGAGGATCTTTAGTAGCTTTCGAAGGTGGGACTGCTATTACTTATGGTTTATTTAATGCCCAAGAAAGAGGAATGTTATTTATAAACCCAGCAATAGATGTGTATGAAGGGATGATTGTTGGAGAAAACTCAAGACCTGGTGATATTGAAGTTAATGTATGTAAGAAAAAGCATTTAAGCAATACAAGATCATCTGGTTCTGATGATGCCTTAAAATTAGTACCACCTAGAATTATGAGTTTAGAGCAATGCCTAGAATTTGTGGCATCTGATGAACTTGTAGAAGTTACACCAAAGAGTATAAGATTAAGAAAAAGCATATTAGATACAACACAGAGAAAAAAATTAGTTAGTAGAAGTAAATAATAACCCTTTTAAATTGGAGGGAGAAAATAGTATGAGCGGAATAATGTATGATTACATGGAGACTTATATAAGAAGTCTTATAAAGGAGCAAGATGATGTCTTGCTCCAAATTGAGAAGTATGGAAGAGAAAATAATGTTCCCATAGTACAAAAAGAAACTGCAAATTTTCTAAAGCTTATGATAGAAATTAAGAAACCTAATAGAATATTAGAGCTTGGAACAGCTATAGGATATTCTGCTATACTTATGAAGAGAGCCTGCACAGAAACAGTAGATATAACAACCATTGAAAGAGATGAAAATATGGTTGAAAAGGCAAGAGAAAATATTAATAAATATGGTTATTCTAATTCTATTAATATAGAACAAGGAGATTGTAAAGAGGTTCTAGAGAGGTTATGTGAAAATAAAGCAAAACCTTATGATATTATATTTATGGATGCAGGAAAGGGGCATTACAATCATTTTCTTCCTTATTGCTTAGAACTTTTAGATAAAGATGGTATAATTATAGCTGATAATGTGCTATTTAGAGGTATGGTAGCATCTAAAGAATTATTAGTTAGAAGAAAAATAACCATTGTAAAGAGAATGAAAAAATATTTAGAAGAAGTAAGTGGAGATAAATTTATAACATCAGTATTGCCCATGGGAGATGGGATAGCTGTTACTGTAAGGAGGAAATAAAATTGAAAAAACCTGAGTTGCTAGCACCTGCAGGTAATTTAGAAAAACTAATGACTGCCATAGATTTTGGAGCTGACGCTGTTTACCTTGGAGGGAATAAGTTAAATTTAAGGGCATTTGCTAATAACTTTGATTCAGAAGAATTAAAAACAGGTATAGAATATGCCCATACTAGAGGAAAAAGGGTATATGTTACTTTAAATGTATTTCCCCATAATGAGGATTTAGAAGGCCTTGAAGAATATCTTTTAGAATTATATAATTTAGGTGTAGATGCTATAATTGTATCTGACCCTGGGATTATAATGACAGCAAGGGAAGTAGCACCTGATTTAGAAATACATTTGAGTACCCAAGCAAACAATGTAAACTGGAAAGCAGCTAAATTTTGGTATAATCAAGGAATTAAGAGAATAGTTCTTGCAAGGGAACTTTCTATAGAAGAAGTTAGAGAAACTAAAGATAAGATACCAGAGGATATGGAAATAGAGGCTTTTGTCCATGGTGCTATGTGTATGTCTTATTCTGGAAGATGTTTTCTTTCAAATTATATAGTAGGAAGAGATTCTAATAGGGGACAGTGTGCTCAACCTTGTAGATATAAATACTATTTAATGGAGGAAAAGCGTCCTGGAGAACTTTATCCTATAATAGAAGATGACAGAGGAACATATATAATGAATTCTAAGGATTTATGTATGATAGAACATATTCCAGAATTAGTTGAAGCAGGCATAGATTCCTTTAAAATTGAGGGAAGAATGAAAAGCATGTTTTATGTGGCTTCAGTAACTAAGGCATATAGGGAAGCTATTGATACATATTTTAAGTCACCAGAAGAATTTAAATTTAAAGATAGATGGATGGACTACTTAATGAAACCAAGCCATAGGAAATACTTTACAGGGTTTTATTTTGGAGAAAAAGACAAGCAAGTTTATGATAGTTCAGCTTATGAAAAAAATTATAATATAATAGGAATTGTTCAATCCTTTGATAAGGAAACAATGGCTGCCACAGTTAAACAAAAAAATAAAGTAACTGTAGGTGAAACAGTGGAAGTTTTAAAGGCCCAAGGAGATAATGTAGAAATTAAAATAGAAGAGATGAAAAATGAAAAAGGTGAAAATATAGAAGCAGCACCTGCTGCAGAGATGATTTTTACTATTAAAGTTAATGAAGAACTTAAAGCAAAAGATATATTAATTAAAGCACAGGATATCATAAATATTTAAGGAGGATGACTAATGGAACAGCCACTTGTCATTGGAATTACTGGAGGCTCTGGTTCTGGTAAAAGTACTATTGCAAAAGAAATTTGTAAAAGATTTGGAGAAGACTCACTTTCAACATTAGAGATGGATTGTTATTATAAGAATCAAAGTAATCTTTCTTTTGAAGATAGAAGACTTACAAATTATGATCATCCTGATGCCTTTGATATGGATCTTTTAATTCAGCACATAGTAGAACTTATGAATGGAAAAAGTGTAGAAAAACCCCTATATGATTTTGAAATTCATAATAGAAAAAGTGAGACTATATTAGTTCAACCCAAAAAGATAATAATAGTAGAAGGAATATTAGTTCTTTTAGAAAGTAGACTTAGGGAGCTTTTAGACATAAAAATTTATGTGGATACTGATGCAGACGTTAGGTTTATTAGAAGACTTGTAAGAGACATAAATGAAAGAGGAAGAACTATTGAGTCTGTAATTGATCAGTATTTAGGAGTAGTAAGACCTATGCACATGCAATTTACTGAATCCACAAAAAGATACGCAGATATTATAATTCCTGAAGGTGGACATAATAAAGTAGCTATTGATTGTTTAGCATCTAAAATAGAAAGTATTCTTAAAGAATAAATATAATTTTATATTTTGTATAAAACACCTTATTTTGGGTATAATTTTACCTAAAGTGAGGTGTTTTTATGCTTAGAGAAAAAAAAACTATGTTACTTTTCTTACCTCCTAGAAAATACGAGCATAGAATAAAAAAAATATGTTTATTCTTAAGTTCAATATTTCTATTATTGATAGTGAGGTACTTATATGTAATGGTATTTGAAGGAGAGCAGCTAAAGTCAAAAGTGAATAGTCAATTTTTTTATACAGAAAATATGAAGGATAGAAATTATAAATTAATAGATAAAAATGGTAAAGAATTTATAGAATATGAAAAAAAATACTTTGCAGTCATAGATACAGGATTTTATTTAACTTATAATAAGAATAAGGAAAATGATAATATTAAAAAGGCAAAGTATATACTAAGGGACTATAAAAAAGAATATAACCTTCCAGATGAAATAGAAGATAGGGATTTTAATAAAAAAATAAAATATGAAATTAATAAGGAAACTTATGACAAGTTAAAAGAAGTTAGTGATATAAAAGGGTTTTATATTTACGATTATAATCAATCTAAGTTAGAAAAAAATTGGAATATAGTTAGTATTATGGATAGTGCTAATAATCTTAAAGATAGTTCATTAAAAAGCAAAGGGACTTTAGAAAAAACCATGCTTGACATAAGAAAAGAAAATGAAGTCGATAAGATTTTAGTTCAAAAAGAATTAGATACTCATGGTAAGAAAGTAATTTTAAAAAATAGCAATGAAAATTTAAATTTTAGGCTTACTCTAGATAAGGATATACAAAGTCATTTAGAAAATATAATAAGAAGCGAGAATTTTAAAAATTATAAGGATGTTGGAGTTATATTAATGGAAAGTGAAACTGGGAAAATACTTTCCATGGCTCAAAAAGATGATAATAAACCTAATATAAACATAGGAGCAGCTTCAAATAATGGATATTTTCCTGCTTCAATATTTAAAATAGTAACAGCTACTTCTGCTATTGATAATAATATATCTCACATGGATAAAATCTATAAAAGAAATAAAGATATAAAGGAATATAATAATAGGGAAAATATGTCCTTAAAAGAAGGCTTAATCTATTCGTCTAATGATATATTTTATCAAGTAGGAGAAGAAGTAGGGTTTAATAATATATATAAATATGCTAAAAAATTTGGACTCCTAGATACTGTTTTAGGACTTCAAGATGAAAAGAACGGTAAATTTGAAGTAGATAGGGAAAATGTATCTAGGGACGAAGTTAGACATAGTGCTATAGGACAGAAAATAAGAATAACTCCCATAGAAGCTATTAATATCCCTAATGTTATAATAAATAGTGGAAAGTTTGTTAGACCATATATAATAGATGCCATTGTGGATGAGAATAATAAAATAATTAAAAACATAGATAATAATAGTGAAAAAGTTATAAAAAATAGTACAGCAAAAATTATGGAAAATGCCATGATTGATGTTGTAGAAGATTCAGAGGGTACTGGTCATAAAGCTAAGGTTAAGGGAGTAAGGATAGGAGGAAAAACAGGTACATCAGAATATTATGAAATAAAAGATGGAAAGAGGCAAAAGTTTTCTGATGGATGGTTTACTGGCTTTTTTAGAATAAATAACAAGAATTATTCTATGGTAGTTTTAGTTAGAGATATAGATTGGGTTAAAAGAAAAGATGGAGGCAAAGAAGAGGATGGTGGTAATACTGCTGCTCCTATATTTAAAAAAATAGTAGAAAATTTTAATGAAAAAAATTTATTAAATTGATTAAAATATTAGAACTAATAAATCCTCTCATTTTATAAAAAATAACTATTTCAATATTAGAAAAATATGAAAAAATAATATAATAAAGGATTATAAATAAATATTGAAATTTAAATTAAATCATGTGATAATTATATAATAATATATTACAATATTGAGAAAATAGGTTAAATATATGAAAAACAAATTTAAAATAGTTTTAAGTAGAAAAATAGGTACAAATATTTTATCCCATCCAGTTAGTTCACATGCTATGATAATATGACAATCAAAAGATGTGGCTGTTATAAATAAAGACAAAGTTTTGAACTAGACAAAGCAAAGGTTTTCTTCATAAATGTAACATATCATCAGCCATGGGGAAGAGAAACTGGAATTTCATATATGGGGGATTAATCATGAAGACTAAACAACATAAATTATCTGTGATAATAATTATTTTTTGTATAATTGCATGTATTAGTATAATTATTATTTACAAAAAGAATTCTGTAACTATAGATGTTAAAGAAATAACCAAAACGGAGGATAGTGTTTGTATAAAGCAGGTTAAGAATAAATCTATATTTGATGTAGCTTATAAGATAAAAGAAACTGATAATGATAAATATTGTGAACAAGAAATCACTTTTAAAAATAATACTAAAAAACAAAAAGTATATATGGTATTTAACATTCATATTCCTCAAAAGTTAATAGATGAAAATATAGTTTCACAATTTTACGATTATGAAACTTATGGTAGTATCTATAATTTGGATACTGTGCCAAGGGTTACAGAAGCCACAATTCATAATCGATATGAGATAACTGAATCGGATCTAACTGAGCAACAACAGGAAACATTGAAGAAATTAAAAAATATTTTGTATTGTGAAGCTTACATGGATAAGTATATTTTTTATTTAAAATTATCTCCTAAGGGCTATGAAATAATATCATTAGAGGAATTTGAAAAGAATGCAGGTCCCTTTTCAAAAGGAAAGTTAATAAAGAATTTAAAAAATACATCTCCAGATTATAAAATAGTACGTATAAAAAAGATAGACTAAAATAAAATTTAAAAATATAACTTTAAATAAAGATTGAATATTCATTGAATATGTAAAGAGCTTACTTTTAAAGTTATAATTAAAAATATAACTTTAAATATGCAACAAGTCTTAGGTATTTGCATACTATAGTAATAAGCACTATTAGGAGGCACATTTTGTTGTTAATACAAAGCTTATTACAATTTATAGGGAATTTGAATTTTTTTACTGCGTATGTTTCTGGAAGTAATTCCTTTCCTCAACCTTTAGATGAAAAAGAAGAAAAATATTACTTAGAAAAATTAAGTGAGGGCGATCAGTTATCAAAAAATATATTGGTAGAAAGAAATTTAAGATTGGTGGCCCACATTGTTAAAAAATATTCTTCTATAGGTAAAGATATGGATGACTTGATATCTATAGGGACTGTTGGATTAATAAAGGCTATAGATTCTTTTGATACTTCAAAAGGAACTAGGCTTGCTACTTATGCAGCTAGGTGTATAGAAAATGAAATATTAATGCTAATTAGAAATACGAAAAAAACAAAGGGAGAAGTGTATCTGCAAGATCCAATAGGAATCGATAAAGAGGGAAATGAAATTTCATTAATGGATGTACTAAGTAGTGAGGAAGATTCTGTAATAGAAATTGTTCAAAACAAAATTCAAGTTAAAAAACTTTATGAGAAGATAGAATCATCCCTATCAGAGAGAGAACGTATAATAATAAAAGATAGATATGGTCTTAAGGATGGCAAACCAAAAACTCAAAGGGAAATTGCGAAAAAATTAGGTATATCTCGTTCATATGTATCTAGGATAGAGAAGAGAGCTTTAAATAAATTAAATAAATCCTTAAATATAAAGTAGATAATTATTTTTATATGGATTTATAAGTAAAATATAATATTAATTTTAATATAAAAAAAATGCTCTAGAGTAAAATAGGGAATAATGTTGAAATATATACTAATTCATGATAAATTTAATATGAGTATAACCTTTTTATTGTATGATGGGAGGAATAAAATGATAAACTTAGATAATTTATTAGAAACGGCTATTAATAAGAATGCTTCAGATATACATTTGACAGTGGGAACATATCCTTATGCAAGAGTTTCAGGAGAATTAATTCAAATATTTAATGAAAAATTAACTGTAGAAGATACAAATATGTTTTCAAAAGCTATTTTAGGAGAACAATATGGAATATACGAAAACTCAGGGGAAATTGATACAACCTATTCAGTAGCAGGTCTTGGAAGATTTAGAGTAAATATTTATAAGCAAAGAAATAGTGATGCATTATCTATAAGAACAGTAGGGGGCAAGGTGCCTTCAATAAAAGATCTAGACCTTCCACAAGCTGTTAAAGAATTAGCAAGTAAGAAAAAGGGTTTAGTTTTAGTAACTGGACCTACAGGAAGTGGTAAAAGTAATACTTTGGCAGCTATAATTAATGAAATAAATAATACTAGATCAGAAAATATAATTACTTTAGAAAACCCTATAGAATTTTTGTACAAACATAATAAATCTATAGTAAACCAAAGGGAAATTGGTAAGGATAGTAGAACTTATGAATCAGCACTAAAATCACTGCTAAGAGGAGACCCAGATGTAGTATTCATAGGAGAATTAGATAATTTAGAAACTATAAGTATAGCTTTAAGGGCAGCTGAGAATGGGCATCTAGTTTTATCTTCTTTACATACTACTGGGGCAGTTAAGACTATTGAGAGACTTATAGAGGTTTTTCCACCATATCAACAAGAGCAAGTAAAATCTCAATTAGCAGCAGTATTACAAGGTATAATCTCTCAACAACTTGTTCCTAAAATTGGAGGAGGAAGAACTGCAGCCTTAGAAGTTATGGTAACTACTCCAGCAATTAGAAACCTAATAAGAGAAGAGAAATTATTCCAAATTGAATCTATAATGCAAACAAGTTCAAAGCTGGGAATGAGTACTATGGATATGTCTTTAGTTGAATTGCAAAAGAAAAATGTAATATCAAAAGACACTGCTATTACATATGCAATGGATAAAGAAATAATAACTAGGATGTTGTTATTATAGATCCCTTTATATCTTTATAGTAGATATGAAAATTTATAGTTTTAAATAGTGACTTAAAAGGTATATTTATGTTATAAATTATAACATGGATTAAACTTTTAAGTCATTTTTATAATTTAGTTTTGTTATAATACTAAATATTATGATATAATTGACAGAGTAAGATAAAATATTTCAATGTAGATTAAAAGGAAAAATTTGAAATAAAAATTACATATAAAATAAAAGGAAAAATAAGTTTTATGTTGAATATATAACTTTGAGGATTCTCTTAAGGAGGTATGATTCATGGACGAATATATAATAGGACTAGATATAGGATCTTCAAAAATTTGTGCTTCTGTAGGTAAAGTTAATAGTCAAGGTTCACTGCAAATTATGGGAATAACCTCCGTTTCTTGTAAGGGACTAAAAAAGGGCGTAGTTGTTGATATTGATAAAACCTCTGAATCTGTTGAAAAGTGTATTTTTCAGTTAGAAAAAATAGTTCAATTTAAAATAAATGAAGCATTCATAAGCATTCAAGGGGGAATCTGTGAGTTTGTAAACAACAAAGGCGTTATAGCAGTTTCAGGAGAAGATAGAGAAATTAATAGAAAAGATGTTAATAGAGCTATTGAGGCCGCAAAACTTATATCCATAGATAATGGCAAGGAAATTATAGGAGCTATAACAGAAGAATTCATAATAGATGGATATGATAATATAAAAGATCCTATAGGAATGAGTGGAGTTAAGTTAGAAGTAGATGCTAAGATTATACTAGCACAAAGTACAGTGGTTAATAACCTTATTAAAAGCATAAATAAAGCAGGTATAAGGGTATTAGGTATTGAACTTCAGCCGATTGCTTTATCATCACTATTATTAAAAGATGAAGAGAAACAAAAAGGAGTTGCCATAGTTGATATTGGACTAGAAACTATTAACATATCTATATTTAAAAACGGAAAGCTTTCTAAAAATATTTTTATTCCACTAGGTGGATATAATATTACAAAAGATATATCTCTATGTTTAAATATATCTTATGAGGAGGCAGAAAGTTTAAAATTAAGATATGGGAGTGTTACAAAGCATAATATTGAAGATGAAAAAATAGTATTAAACTCATCTAAAAAAGATGAAAAAGAAGTAAGTTATTTTACTTTAATAGATATAATTAATGCTAGAACTGAAGAAATGTTTAAATTTATAAGAGCTTTTATAAAAGAAAGTGGATATTATGAAGATATTTACAGTATAGTACTTGTTGGAGGAGGGGTTTCATTTTTAAGAGGAATACTAGAGTTAAGTGAAAATATTTTTAAAAGACCTGTAAGAATTGGTATTCCAGAATACATAGGAGCTTCCAATACCTTGTATTGTGGTAGTGTTGGGGTTTTGAAAGAAGCATCGGAGTATATAAAGCCTCTTAATTTTTCAAGTGCAAATAGTATGAAGGATAAAGAGAATTTTACATTAGAAGATAACGATGATGAAGAACTAAAGGAAAAATCCCCTGGTTTTTTCAGTAAGATAAAAGAGTTTTTTGCTGATTTTTTCTAAATTAAGGAGGTAGTAATGTGATAGATATTGATATGCAAGATCTTACTCAGATAAAAGTAATTGGTTCTGGTGGCGGCGGAAACAATGCTGTTAATAGAATGATTAAAGAGGGTTTAAAGAATGTAGAGTTTATTGGTATAAACACAGATAAACAGGCCTTAATATTATCTCAAGCATCACAAAAAATTCAAATTGGAGATAAACTAACTAAAGGGCTTGGTGCAGGAGCTAATCCTGAAATAGGAAGAAAAGCTGCTGAAGAAAGTAAAGATGAAATAGCAGAATGCATAAAAGGTGCAGATATGGTTTTTATAACAGCTGGTATGGGTGGTGGAACTGGTACTGGTGCTGCGCCAGTAGTTGCAGAAATTGCTAAGTCAATGAACATTCTAACAGTAGGAGTTGTTACTAAACCATTCCCATTTGAGGGAAGAAAAAGAATGTTACAAGCTGAGATGGGTATAAAAGAGTTAAAGGACAAAGTAGATACTCTTGTTACTATTCCTAATGAAAGATTACTTTCTATGGTAGATAAAAAAACATCACTTATGGAAGCTTTTAAACTTGCAGATGATGTATTAAGACAAGGGGTTCAAGGTATTGCGGATTTAATTACAATTCCAGGACTTGTTAACTTGGATTTTGCAGACGTTAGAACAATTATGTTAGATAAGGGACTTGCACATATGGGTGTTGGACGAGCTACTGGGGAGAATAGAGCTTCAGAAGCAGCTAAACAAGCTATATCTAGTCCACTTATAGAAACTTCTATTGTTGGGGCAACAGGGGTTTTATTAAATGTTACTGGTGGAGCAGATCTAGGATTATTAGAAATGGATGAAGCCTGTGAAATTGTAAGAGAAGCTGCAGATCCAGATGCAAATATAATTTTTGGAGCAGTTATAGATGAAAGCTTAAACGATGAAATAAAGATAACTGTTATTGCAACTGGTTTCGACAAAGAAAAAGCTGAAAGTAACAATGCTACAAAAAATGAAAGCAAAGCTCCTTCAAACTCTAAGGAAGTTGAAGAAGAAACAGTTGCATTTACAAAAGATCCTTATGATGAAGAAGAGCTAGAAATACCAGCGTTTTTAAGAAGACAAAGTAAATAGTTTATAAAAGACTTATCACAAAAGTGGTAAGTCTTTTTTTTTATATGCTTTTAAAAATATGGAGTATATTGTGATTATTTTGGGAAATATAAACATTTAAAATTTTAGCTTAAAGATAAAAGTTGACAAAATTTTGAATAAACTAAGTGTATAATAATTGTAAGGGGGGATGTATATGGAAATATATCTTGATGTACTCATATTAGAGAACCTTATAATTAATTATTTTCTAATATACATTACATGTAAAACTTTAAATATTAAACATAGGGTAGGATTAAATTTACTAGCGGCATTTATAGGTAGTCTTGCACCTATTGCAATGTTATTTTTGTCATTAAATATTTATTTTCAATTCATACTAAAAATATCAATTGCTATGTTAATGGTTTTTATATCTGTAGGGAAAAATTTAAAAACTATTTTGAAAGGGGTATCTGTACTAACTTTTTATACCATAGCTTTAGGTGGATTATGTATATTTATAAAATTTAATGAAAGTGGTATAATGCCCAGAAATTCATACATAGTAAACTTTACCTATAAAAAACTTATTTTAGGCATTTTTATAAGTGCAATGTGTATGGACAGGCTTTTTACTTTTATAAAAGATAAAATTTTGGTTAATAAATTGATTTATGATATAGAAATTAATTTAGGGGGAGATTGCAAAATAATCAAAGCTTTTTTAGATACTGGCAATGAACTAAGAGAACCAGTTACTAATTTACCAGTAATTATAGTAGAAGAAGATATATTTTGTAACTTTGAAATACCAAAGGGACATGAGTTTTTAATACCATATAAAGTTGTAAATGGTAGTAATGGAAACCTTAAGGGTGTGAAAGCTGATAGTTTAAGGCTATTAGATAAAAATGAAATTAGTGAATTTAAGAATGGAATAATCGCATTTTGCAATACAAGTTTAAGTGAAACAGGGGAATATAATGCATTACTTTCAAGAGGAATTTTATAGAGATGGAGGTACAAAATGATTAGACTAAAATCTTTTTTAAATAAAGTTATTTCAAAGTTAAATATATTTTATAAAAGAGTGTTTTACATAGGAGGTAATGATGCTCTTCCACCACCCTTAACAAAAGGAGAAGAAGAAGAACTACTTAATAAGATATCAGAGGGTGATGAAAAGACAAAATCAATTTTAATAGAAAGAAATCTAAGATTAGTTGTGTACATTGCTAGAAAGTTTGAAAATACGGGAGTAAATATTGAGGATTTGATTTCTGTTGGTACCATAGGGCTAATTAAAGCTGTAAATACCTTTGATCCTAGTAAAATGATAAAACTTGCAACTTATGCCTCTAGGTGTATAGAAAATGAAATTTTAATGTATCTTAGAAGAAACAACAAGATAAAATCAGAAATTTCTTTTTATGAACCTTTAAATATTGATTGGGATGGCAATGAATTACTACTATCAGATATATTAGGTACTGAAAATGACATGGTATATAATATGATAGAAGATGAGGTAGATAAACAATTATTATTTATTGCAATGAAAAAATTAAATGAAAGAGAAAAGGAAATAGTAATACTTCGATTTGGATTAAACGGACAAAAGGAAAAAACTCAAAAAGAGGTTGCAGATATGCTTGGAATTTCTCAATCTTATATATCAAGATTGGAAAAAAGAATAATAAAAAGACTAAAAAGAGAAATTAATAAAATGTTATAAGGTTGTCTTACGTATAAAATTTATTTCATAAGGGGAAAATTCTAATGCAACTATACTGAAGGGATGGATGACCTTATGAAAATTAACAAAGTTGAGATTTGCGGAGTTAACACAGCAAAACTTCCTGTATTGAAAGAAAAAGAGATGAAAGACTTACTTTTAAAACTAAAAAAAGGGGATTTAGAATCTAGGGAAAAATTTATTAAAGGAAATTTAAGATTAGTTTTAAGTGTAATACAAAGATTTAATAACAGGGGTGAAAATGCTGATGATTTATTTCAAGTAGGCTGTATTGGTCTTATTAAGTCAATTGATAATTTTGATTTAAGTCAAAATGTAAAATTTTCTACTTATGCTGTTCCAATGATAATAGGAGAAATAAGAAGGTACTTAAGAGATAATAATTCCATAAGAGTAAGTCGTTCCCTTAGAGATATAGCCTATAAAGCTTTACAAGTTAGAGATAGATATTTAAAAGACTTTAATAAAGAACCTACAATAACTGAAATAGCAAAGGAACTTGAAATTGATAGAGAAGAAGTGGTTTTTGCATTAGATGCTATCCAGGATCCTGTATCATTATTTGAACCCATATATCATGATGGAGGAGATGCTATATATGTTATGGATCAAATAAGCGATAGTAAAAGTTTAGATGAAAATTGGATAGAAAATATTTGCATAAATGAGGCAATGAAAAAATTGAATAATAGAGAAAAGCTAATTTTGAATTTAAGATTTTTTAATGGGAAAACTCAAATGGAGGTAGCCGATGAAATAGGAATTTCACAGGCACAAGTATCTCGATTAGAAAAATCCGCACTAAAGCATATGAGAAAATTTGTATAAGGCCTATCTAGGCCTTTTTTTTAAAAATAATGAAAATAACATAATTTTAACATAATTATATAATTTTATAATAAATATTATATAGTAAGTTGTAAGGAGGGATAAAATGGAGAGTGTAAATGAAGTTCAAGAGTTATTTTCAGTAAATAATATTAGGACCATGGAAGTTATAGATGTAGAATCTGGTAAAAAGCTAGGTTTTATTAAAGACTTGGTAGTGGATTGTGATAACTATAAAATTATTTCTTTGATTATACCAGAAGAGAAGATGTCCTTGTTCGGAAGAGAAGGTTCTGTAGAAATTCCTTGGGAGAACATATGGAAGATAGGCATAGATGTTATATTAGTTAAGGATGTAAAATAAGATTTAATATAATATTTATTATATGTAGAAAAAAATATATAAAGATGATAATATATAATTGATAATTTATATTAAAGGAAGATGTAAATATGAAATGTCCATACTGCAATTATGATGAAAGTAAAGTAGTAGATTCAAGGTCAACAGATGATAATTCAGCTATAAGGAGAAGAAGAGAGTGTCTTAAATGCAAAAAAAGATATACTACTTATGAAAAGTTAGAAAACATACCTATATTAGTGGTGAAAAAAAATTCCAGCAGAGAGTATTTTGATAGAAATAAAATAATAAACGGATTAATTAAAGCTTGTGAAAAACGACCCATATCAAGAAGTCAAATTGAAGACATAGCTGATGAGGTGGAAAAGAGGCTTTGTAATGATATGGTAACAGAGGTGAGATCAGAATACATAGGTGAGATAATAATGGATATTTTAAAGGAAGTAGATGAGATTTGCTATGTAAGGTTTGCCTCTGTGTATAGGCAATTTAAAGATATAAATACTTTTATGGAAGAAATAAAAAATCTTATTGAAAAAAAACATGAAAGATAAGAGCCCTTTTGGGCTTTTTTCTATATGAATGTTGTGTATAAGTTAAATTAGTTAAACTTAGGTTAAATTTATTTTTTATGATTTTTAATAAAAAATAAATGCTAAAATATAATTAATAACTAATTCAAGAGGTGTATTATGCAGGAGTTAAATATGGATGAATTTAAATTTATAAAATTCAACTATGAAAATATAAATATTATATTTTCTACAGCTGAGGGGGGACTTGACTTTAATAAAAATTCTAATGAAGGATTAAGAAATATTCAAAAGCTAAAAGAGTGGTTTCATGTGAGAAATGTGGGTTATTTAAGTCAAATTCATAGCGATAAAGTTTTAAATTATACAGGGGAAATAGAAGAGGGGGATGCTCTAATTACAGATAAAAGTAATGTGGCTATTGGGGTTTTTACAGCTGATTGTGTGCCTATATTATTTTTAGATAAGAGTAAAAAAGTTTTGGCAGCGGTACACAGTGGATGGAGAAGCACACTTAAAAACATTGCAAGAAAAACCCTGGAGAATATGATAGAAAAATATAGTTGTAATCCAGAAGATATTTTGGTATATATAGGTCCACATAATAGGAACTGTTGTTTTGAAATTGGAGAGGAAGTCATAGAGCAATTTAAACATACTAAAGAATTTTCTGAAGAAATGCTTTGTGGTAGGAACTTAAATTTAGAAAAATATATAATTACTTGTTTAAAAGAAGCTAATATACTAAGAGAAAATATAATTACTGTGGATTATTGTACCTATTGTGATGAAAGGGTAAAATTACATTCATATAGAAAGCAAAATAAATCATATGGAAGAATGTTTTCTTTTATATATAAAGAATAGATTTTTTATTTATTATAATCTTAGGAGAGTGTTATTATGAAAGAGCCTAAAATACTTATTGTAGATGATGAGGAACATATACAAGAACTTATTAAGTTTAACATAGAAAAAAACGGCTATAGAGCTATATGTGCAGGAAATGGATTTGATGCTATTAAGCTGGCTAAAGAAGAGCTTCCAGATTTAATTCTTTTAGATCTTATGCTTCCAGGTATGGATGGATATGATGTTTGTAAGGAGATAAGAAAGGAGTCCACATTATCTAAGACACCAATTATAATGATAACAGCAAAAAGTGAAGAGTTTGATAAAATATTAGGTCTTGAACTTGGAGCAGATGATTATATTACAAAGCCTTTTTCTATTAGAGAGCTATTAGCTAGGGTTAAGGCTGTTCTTAGGAGAACAGCTATGCAGTATGAAGAAAAAGCGTGTAAGTTCGGGAATATATCTATTAATTTTGAAAAGCATGAAGTATTAAAAGAGGATAAAAAAGTTGATTTAACCTTAAAAGAATTTGAATTACTTGAAATACTAGTAAAAAACAAAGGTAGAGTAATGACTAGAGAATTTCTATTAGACAAAATATGGGGATATGAATATATAGGAGAAACTAGGACTGTGGATGTGCATATTAGACATCTTAGAAAGAAGTTAGAGGATGATGATAAAAATCCTAAATTTATTCAAACAGTAAGGGGTATAGGGTATAGATTTAGTACAGGAGAGTAATTATGAGAAAAAAACTTATGATGTATTTTTCTTTTTCCATTATATTTATAGTGATTACCATGTCTTTATTACTTACAAAAATATTTGATTATAAAGAACAGGAAATCATAAAAGGGTATCTAAGGTCTAATAATAAATTTGCGCAAAATATTATAAAAAACAATAAAAAGATAAACCAATATGAATTCAACTCAAAAGAAATAAGAATAACTTACATGGATTCTTATGGAAATGTTATTTTTGATAATCAATTAAACAAATCTGAGCTTCAGAATCACTCAAACAGAGAAGAATTTAAAGCTGCAAAGGAGAAGGGTGAGGGTGTAAGTATAAGATATAGTGAATCAGCTAAAAAAAATATGATCTATTTAGCAACTAAACTTGAAAATGGGAATATAATAAGAAGCTCTATTTATATGGATAACCTAAAAGTTATTAATGGTAAGTTTATGGATTATTATATAGTCGTAATCGTATTAATAATTATTTTATCTATATGGCTTTGTATAAAGCTTACTTACATTATAGTTAAACCTATTAAAGATTTAGATCAAGCTACTTCTAAAATTGCAAAAGGTGAATTAAGTAGGAGAGTAAATATAACCACTAAAGATGAACTTGGAAAACTGGGAGAAAACTTTAATTTTATGGCTGAAAAACTTGAAGATACCATTAAAGAAGTTTTAGATAAACAAAATAGATTAGAAGCTATATTAAAGTGTATGGATAGTGGAATTATCGCTGTAGATAGAAGCTTTAAAGTTATTATGGTAAATCCTTATGCAGAAAGAATCTTTGGTATAAAGAGAAATGTTATAGGAGAAAATTTACTTGATAATATAAGAAACTTTGAACTAGAAAATCTTTTGACAAATAATGATAAGGAGTATAGGGAAATTAAAATTATGTTTCCTGAGGAAAGAGATTTGAGAATTAAAACTACGGATATAATTAATAGAAATGAACATATAGGCACCGTGGCAGTAGTGCAGGATATAACGGATATTAAAAATCTGGAAAATATAAGATCACAATTTGTAGCAAATGTATCTCATGAACTTAAAACTCCGTTAACATCTATAAAAGGATTTGCAGAAACCTTAAGAGAAGTAGATGATACAGAACTTAGAAATAAATTTTTAGATATTATTAATAGCGAGGCTGAGAGACTTACAAGGTTAATAAACGATATATTAACCCTTTCCCATATTGAACAGCAAAAAGAAGTGAAAGAGCAACTTATAGACGTAAATAAAATTTTAGGTGACGTGTATATCTTAATTAAATCCACAGCAGATAAAAAAGAAATTGAGCTAGAACTTAAGAATAATGAAATAGGCCAGCTATTGGGAGATGCAGATAAATTTAAACAAATGTTAATTAACCTTGTAGATAATGCTGTAAAGTATACAGAGCCTGGCGGTTATGTAAAGATTATACCTAAGTCTTATGAGGATTATTTTTCAGTGAGCATTGAAGATAATGGGGTAGGTATTTCAAAAGAGGAGATACCTAGATTGTTTGAAAGATTTTATAGAGTTGATAAAGCTAGATCTAGAGCTAATGGTGGTACTGGACTTGGACTTGCTATTGTAAAACATATATTAGTATTATTTAATGGTAATATTGAAGTTGAAAGTACCCTAGCAGTAGGAAGTAAGTTTATTATTAAAATTCCATATAATATTAATAAAAGATCAAATATTTAAGATATGCGTAGTTATAAGCTTTATTGGGATTTTTACTTTCAATAAAGCTTATAAAATTTTATGAAAGTTAGTGATAAATACGTACTTAAATTTTTAAAGTGTATGAATATTAGAGTATGAATAACTCTATGAATTACAAAGAATTTGTTTAAAAAGAAATATTTCTAATGCACTGTGAATAAAACCATGTATAAAAGGGGGACTTTATTTCCTATTTATACATGGTTTTTATATTATTTATGTGTACTTTGGGTTATGAAACATATCATTTACCTTTAGATTAAGACTTATTGATTCATAGATTTTTTATAATTATGTAAAATTAAATTAACAAGATTATGGGTTTAATTAACCTATACATAATAGTTTTTTAACTTAAATAGAATATTATCTTATTGTGGGGAGAAAATAATAACCAATATAAAAATATTATGGAGGGAATAATTTATGAAAAAAAAGGGTATTAGGTTGCTAACAGGTGTTTTAATTATGGCATTAATGAGTGGAGTTTTTTATGGATGTGGAAATAATGCTAAAAACAATGAAAAATCCACATCAGAAGTTAAAGGAGTTTCAGGAACCATAACTACATTAGGATCTTCAGCATTACAACCGCTTGTAGAGAAAAGTGCAAATAATTTTAAGATTAAAAACCCTAATGTTACTATAAATGTACAAGGGGGCGGAAGTGGAGCAGGCATAAATCAAGTAGCTAGTGGTAATTGTGATATTGGCAATTCAGATGTAAGTGCAGAAACAAAATTAAAAGATAAATCTAAATTAAAGGAATTAAAAGATCATAAAGTTTGTGGTATAGGTTTTGCTATGGTTGTTAGTAAGGATGTAAAAGTAGAATCCTTAACTAAGGAACAGATAAAAAATATTTTTGAAGGAAAAATTACTAATTGGAAACAAGTAGGGGGAGAGAATAAACCCATTAATATAATAAATAGAGGGGCATCCTCAGGAACAAGGGCGACTTTTGTGGATACTATAATGGATGGAGTGAAGGAGAAAAGTGGACTTGGTACTACACAAGACTCAAGTGGTGCAGTAAGAACTTCTTTAAAAAATACAGAAGGTGGTATAAGTTATTTAGCACTATCATACTTATCTGAAAACATAAGAAAAGATATAAATGTATTAAAAATAAATGCTGTAGAAGCTACAAATGAAAACATAGTAGCAAAGAAATATCCCTTCTGGTCCTATGAGCATATGTATACCAAGGGTGAACCTAAAGGACTAACAAAAGAGTTCTTGGATTATATGGTAAGTGAAGAGAATAAAGAAACAGTTAAAAAGCTTGGTTACATTCCAATAAGTGATTTTAAATAGTTTATAAAAAAGGTCGGACTACCGATCTTTTTATAAATAAGAATATAATGAGGCGAGATATATGGAAAAAAGAAGTTATTATAACAAATTAAAAACTGAATATTTAGGTAGAGGATATGCATTTTTTTGTGGAATTCTTATAGTAGTTTTAACTATTTCAATAATATCTTTTCTGGCTTTTAAAGGGCTAAGTACTTTTATCAATAATAATATAAGCATAAAAGAATTTATTTTTTCAACTAAATGGATGCCAGAGAGTGATACTCCATCCTTTGGTGCTGGAATATTTATATTAGGATCTACCTTTGTCTCTTTGGGAGCTGTATTAATAAGTGCACCTATAAGTATTGCACTTGCTATATTTATGAACTTTATTTCTCTAAAATTAGGTAAGAAGATTATTCAACCAACTTTAGAATTATTTGTAGGTATTCCTTCAGTAGTCTATGGATGGATAGGAATCACAGTCTTAGTTCCTTTTATAAAAAAAATATTTGGAGGCATAGGCTTTAGCTTACTTTCTGGAATTATAGTTTTAAGTATAATGATACTTCCAACTATAGCCAGTATTTCATCTGATGCATTAAAAGCTATACCTAATGATTATATAGAAGCATCTTATGGGTTAGGGGCAACAAGGTGGCAAACTATATCAAGAGTTATTATTCCAGCAGGAAAAAATGAAATTTTAACTGCAATAGTATTAGGCCTTGCAAGAGCATTTGGAGAGGCCCTTGCAGTTCAGATGGTCATAGGAAATGCACTAAAAAAACCATTCTATTTATTAAAACCAACGACAACATTAACTAGTATTATAACTATGGACATGGCTAACACTGTAAGTGGAACAGCATGGAATGATGCACTATGGTCATTAGCGCTATTACTTCTAATAATTTCTTTTATATTTATTTTGTTAATTAAGTTTCTAGGTAAAAGAGGTGGAGCCTAATGAATAAAAAAACTATAGATAGAATATGGACTGCCATATTTTATGGTATTTCATTTTTAGTTGTGCTATTATTGATATTTTTATTAGGATATATTGTATATAATGGAAGGCATGCTTTAGATTCTAAATTTTTATTTGGATCTCCATCTATTGGTGAAGAGGGAGGGGGAATAGGTCCTCAGTTATTTAACTCTATTTATATGCTTATTATTTCCTTAATAATATCTGTACCTCTAGGAGTTGGTGCTGGCATTTATTTATCAGAATATTCAGGGCATGGATTATTAATAAAGATAGTAAGACTGTGTATTGAAACCATGGCATCACTGCCATCAATTGTTGTAGGTTTATTTGGACTCTTGATTTTTGTAAATGCTACTGGGTGGGGATTCACCTTACTATCTGGTGCTTTAGCTATTAGTATTTTAAATTTACCAGCCTTAACTAGGGTATGTGAAGATGCAATTCGCTTATCAGGAAAACACATAAAAGAAGGAAGTTTAGCTCTTGGGGCTACTAAGTGGCAAACTATAGTAAAGGTAATTTTACCTAATGCTTTTCCGCAAATATTAACAGGGATAATTCTTGCAGCTGGAAGAATATTTGGAGAAGCAGCAGCTCTTTTATATACTTCTGGAATGAGTGCACCAGAAATTAGTTTTAATATTTCAAATTTATTTAATAATAACTTTGCATTTAATGTGTTTAGACCGGCAGAAACTTTATCTGTTTATATATGGAAAGTTAATTCTGAAGGTATGATTCCAGATGCTGATAGAATAGCTAATGGAGCTTCAGCGGTACTAATAATAATTGTTTTATTATTCAATATAATTTCTCGAACAATAGGAAAAAAAATATACGAGCGTTATACAGGTAAAAAGTAAAAGGAGAGGGGGAAAACTAAATGAATATAATAGATGTAAAGGATTTAAATCTTTACTATGGAAGTAATAAAGCATTAAATAATGTTAATATAAAAGTTGAAAAAAATGAAGTTACGGCCTTAATTGGACCATCTGGCTGTGGTAAATCTACTTTTTTAAGAACTATAAATAGAATGAATGATTTGATTGAAGGAGTTAAAATTACAGGAGAAATAAACTTCGAAGGAAATAATATATATTCAGAGGAATATGATATTATAAATTTAAGAAAAAGAATTGGTATGGTTTTTCAAAGACCCAATCCGTTCTCAATGTCTATATATGATAATATAGCTTATGGTCCTAGAATTCATGGTATAAAAGAAAAGCATAAGTTAGATAAAATTGTTGAAGAAAGTTTAACTGGGGCTGCTATATGGAATGAAGTTAAGGATAGACTCCATAAAAATGCACTAGGCTTATCAGGAGGGCAACAACAGAGGATATGTATTGCCAGAACCTTAGCTGTAAGTCCAGAAGTTATACTTATGGATGAACCAACTTCTGCTTTAGACCCTATTTCAACTTCAAAAGTAGAAGAACTTATGGGGGAGCTTAAAAAAAATTACACAGTTATAATAGTAACTCATAATATGCAACAGGCAGGTAGAATTTCAGATAAAACAGCTTTTTTCTTAAGCGGAGATTTAATTGAATGTGGACGTACAGAAGACATATTTTATAATCCTAAAGATAAGAGAACAGAAGATTATATAACTGGAAGATTTGGCTAAAATATGTTTAAAATTATAATTAGAAAGTTGGTGTAATAATGGTTAGATCAGGTTTTGAATCCAGTTTACGTGATATGCATAATGATTTATTAAGAATGGGTAGCATAGTAGAAAAACAAATTTTTGATTCTATTAAAGCTCTAGAGAATAGGGATTTAGAGTTAGCCGAAAAAGTAATTAAAAATGATGATATAATAGACAATACTGAAAAAGAAATTGAAGATATGGCAATTAAACTTATTGCAATGCAACAACCATTAGCAAGTGATCTTAGAACTATATTTACAACTACGAAAATAGTAACAGACCTTGAAAGGATAGCAGATCATGCTGTTGATATTGCTAAGATAACAAAAAAATTAAGTAAAGATGAATATGTACGTGAGCTTGTATATATTCCTAAGATGAGTGAAATAGTAAAAAGCATGATAAAAGATTCCTTGGATGCATATGTAGAAGGAAGCATAGATAAGGCTTATGAAGTGTGCAGACGAGATGATAAAGTTGACGAATTATATAAAATAGTTTTTAATGAGATGATTGAAATAATGAAGAATAATTCCGAGCATACTAATCAAGCTACACAATTTTTGTTTGTTTGTAAGTTTTTAGAGAGAATAGCAGATCATACAACTAACATTTGTGAATGGACTATTTACTTAGTTACAGGTAAACAAGTAGATTTGAACGAATAAAATTTAAAATAAGGAGAAAACTAAAAAAAAGACTAAAGAACAGGAGCATGTTTATGAAAAAAATTTTAGTTTTCTTTTTAATTTTTATATCTATATTCGTCTCTTCTTGTAGTAGCAAGAAGGAAGAGAATAATACAAATCAGAGTAGTGAAAGTTCAAAAATAACTTTATATACAGATGAATCCTTAAAGCCTATGATTGCAGATATATCAAAGGATTTTAATTTAAATGTTAATAAAAAAATAAACTTTAAAACAGTATCAAAAGCAGAAGTAGAAAAATTAATAAAAGAAACTAATAAGGGTAAAGAAGACGGCAAGTCAAGTAGCAAAAGTACTGAGAGTGAGGAAATTAGAATTTTTATAGGTTATGATATAGAAAAAGAAAATTATAAAAGCGAAACTATAGCAAAGGACGGAATAGCTATTATATCAAGTGAAGAATTTCCTATGGATAATATAAACATAGAAAAATTAAGAGATATTTATAGTGGGAAAATTAAAAGTTTAAAAGAAATGGAAAATATTGATGTTAAAAATAAGACAGAAGATAAAATTAATTTTATTACTTTACAAGAAAATAATTTTTTAAGACATAAGTTTGATGAAAAGGTTATGAGAATTCCTTCAAATCTAAATTATGGTGAAGAATGCACAATAGTTAATTCCTTAGAAGAAGCATTACAAAAGATAAGTGATAAAAACACTATAGGATATTCTAATATGCAGAACATAAAAACACATTGTAAAGTTTTAAAATTAAATGGTGTTAATTTTTCAAAGAATAGCATTGAAGCGGGAGTATACCCTTTAGTATATGAAATTAAAATCACCTATAAGAAAGAAGAAGAGAAAAGTATAGAAGAATTTATTAATTATATTAAAAGCGATGAAGGAAAAAAAATCATACAAAATTATTGTATAGGACAAAAATAATAAATAGATTTCTAAGTTCAAAGGGAGCTATGAGCTTAGTATTACTTATCTAGAGACTTAGCCACCTCTACTGCTTTTTCACAGCTTACTATTAGAGTTGGTAGGTATAGAATAAAAACCTTCTTTTAATATAATAAAGAAGGTTTTTTATAGTTTTACTTGTTATATGTTTTTGTATATATTTAAGGAGATATTTACTATATATTAAATCATTAATAAAAAATAAATTTTTATTAGCTTATCCTAGTATAATTTCAGATTGACTTAATTTAAGAATTACTGTATTATAATTTGATGTATAATTATAACCAAGGAGAGGGATATATGAAAAATTATATAAGTCATATAGAACCTAATAGCATAGCAGAAGAGGTAGGAATTGAAGTAGGAGATTATCTGCTTTCTATAAATGCCAAAGAGGTAAAAGATATAATTGATTATAAGTTTTTAATAACTGATGAGTTTTTAATACTAAGTATAGAAAAATCCTTCGGGGAAATATGGGAAGTAGAAATAGAAAAAGATTATGATGAGGATCTGGGATTGCAATTTAAACAAAGTATTATGGATAGTGCTAGAAGTTGCACTAATAAATGCATATTTTGTTTTATAGATCAAATGCCTAAAGGCATGAGGAAAACTTTATATTTTAAAGATGATGACTCTAGATTAGCTTTTCTTCAAGGGAATTTTGTTACTTTAACCAATATGAAAGAAGAAGAAATTCAAAGGGTTATAGATTATAAAATTAGTCCTATAAATATTTCAGTACATACCACTAATCCTGAACTTAGGGTTAAAATGCTTAATAATAGGTTTGCAGGAAAAATATATGATTATATGAAACGATTCTCAGAAGCTGGTATAATAATGAATTGCCAGATAGTTCTTTGTCCAGGTATTAATAATGAAGAAGAATTAGTTAAAACTGTAGAAGATTTATTTAAATTGTACCCCCAAGTTAAAAATGTAGCTGCAGTTCCAGTAGGTGTAACTAAGTTTAGAGAAGGACTTTATAAGCTTGATACCTATGCTAGAGAAGAGGCCAAGAAAGAAATAGAAAATTTAAAGTTTCTTCAAGAAAAGTATATGAAAAAAATTGGGGAACCTTTTATAAGGTTATCTGATGAGTTCTATGTTTTAGCAGAAGAGGAAATACCTGCGGATGATTTTTATGGGGACTTTGGTCAACTGGAAGATGGGATAGGTATGATCAGAATTTTTAGGACTAATATTGAAAGTACATTAACAGATCTTCAATGTAATAAAAAGGGAAGCTTTACTATGGTAACAGGTGTTTCTGCCTATAATGAGATAAAAAAAGCAGCAGAAAAGATTATGAAAAGAAATCCTAATATAAAAATTACAGTGGAGAAAATTAAAAATGATTTTTTTGGCGAAACAATAACTGTAGCAGGCTTAATTACAGGTACAGATATAATTAAAAATCTACAACATAAAGAGTTAGGAGAATATATAATACTTTCTAGTAATATGGTGAGAAAAGGGTATGAATTAGCTGAAGATAATAAACAGATACTGTTAGATGATTATACCATTGAAGATTTAGAAATAGAGCTAGGAAGAAAAGTTATTTTATGTGATTATACTGGTGAAGATTTAATTAACAAATTAAATAATTTTAGCAAGGAGGAATAAATATGGCAAAACCCATAGTAGCAATTGTAGGAAGGCCTAATGTGGGCAAATCTACCTTATTTAATAAATTAGCAGGAGAGAGAATAGCTATTGTAGAAGATACACCTGGTGTTACAAGAGATAGAATATATGCACAATCTGAATGGTTAAACCATAAATTTACTATAATTGATACAGGAGGTATTGAACCTGAATCAGAAGATATTATCTTTTCACAGATGAGAAGACAGGCACAAATAGCTATAGAAACTGCAGATGTAATTATGTTTGTGGTAGATGGAAAACAAGGTATGACAGACTCAGACAATGAAGTAGCTCAAATGCTTAGAAAAAGTAATAAACCTATAGTTTTAGTAGTAAATAAGATAGATAGATTAGAGCAAGAAAGTAACTTATATGAGTTCTATAATTTAGGACTTGAAAATCCAATAAGTATATCTGCAAATCAAGCTTTAGGTCTTGGAGATATGCTAGATGAAGTGGTTAAACACTTTAAAGATATAGAAGCTTTAGAAGATGAGGAAGAAGATGTTGTTAAAGTAGCAGTAGTAGGAAAGCCTAATGTAGGGAAGTCCTCTCTTATAAATAAAATACTTGGAGAAGATAGAAATATAGTTAGTAACATTCCAGGAACCACTCGTGACGCTATAGATAGTTATATAGAAACAGAAGAAGGAAAGTTTATTTTAATAGATACAGCAGGAGTTAGAAGAAAAAGTAAGGTAAAAGAGGAAATTGAAAGATATAGTGTAATTAGGAGTCTTACATCTATTGAAAAAGCTGATGTTTGTATACTTGTTATTGATGCAGAAGAGGGATTAACAGATCAAGATGAAAAGATAATAGGTTTTGCTCATGAACAAAATAAAGCTATTTTAATTATAGTGAATAAATGGGATTTAATAGAAAAAGATAACAAAACTTTAGATGTGTATACTAAACAATTACAACAAGGACTTAACTTTATGTCTTATGCAGAATATTTATTTATATCTGCAAAAACTGGCCAAAGAGTTAATAGAGTATTAAAAGCAGTTAAAAAATGCTATGATAGTTATTGCTTTAGAGTTCAAACAGGCCTACTTAACGATATAATTAGTAAAGCAGTTATGATGCAAGAACCGCCAGTAGTAACTGGTAGGAGACTTAAAATATACTATGTAACTCAAATAGGTATAAAACCTCCTACTTTTGTATTCTTTGTAAATAACCCACAACTTGTACATTTCTCTTATAGAAGATACTTAGAAAATCAGTTAAGAAATGGATTTGACTTTAAAGGAACTGGTATTAAGTTTATTTTCAGAGAAAGGAATGAAAAGAATGACTAAGGTAACTTTTATTGGAGGGGGCAGTTTTGGAACTGCCCTTTCTATTGCATTAGCAAGAAAAGAAAATATAAATATTACTATATGGGATAGAAGTAAAGAGGTTATTGATGATATAAATTTAAATCATAAGAATTCTAAATATTTAAAAGATATTGACTTATCAGATAGAATAAAGGGAGAAAATGACATAGAAATAGCCGTAAAGAATGCAGACTATGTGGTTTTATCTCTACCATCTCATGTTATTCGTCAGTATTGCAGTAAAATATCTAAATTAGTGAATAAAAATACTATAATAATAAGTATTGCAAAAGGTTTAGAACAGGGGACTTTAAAAACAATGTCAGAAATAATCGAGGAAGAAATGCCTGATAATCCTGTGGTTATTTTATCAGGACCAAGTCATGCAGAAGAAGTTAGTATTGGTATTCCTACAGCTATAGTTGCATCCTCTAAGGATAATAGGGTTGCAGAAAAGGTTCAAGATATTTTTATGGATGAAAAGCTAAGAATATATACTAATAATGATATTATAGGAGTGGAACTGGGGGGAGCTGTAAAAAATATCATAGCTCTTGCAGCAGGAATATTAGATGGTGCAGGTTATGGTGATAATGCTAAAGCAGCACTTATGACAAGAGGTATGAGTGAGATTATTAGAATAGGAGTAAAATTAGGTGGAAATCCTAAGACCTTTTACGGATTAACTGGAATGGGAGACTTAATTGTAACTTGTACAAGTATGCATAGTAGAAATAGACGTGCTGGAATTTTAATAGGTAAGGGATATTCTATGGAAGAAGCTTGTACAGAAGTTAATATGGTGGTTGAAGGTGTAAAGGCTTGTAAGGCTATATATGAGTTAAAAGAAAGAATAGGAGTGGCTATGCCTATTACAGAAGCCCTATATGATGTTTTGTATAGGAGTAAAGATGTAAAAGATGTTATTCTAGAACTTATGACTAGAGATAAAAAAGATGAAATAATTGATTTTTAGTAAAAAGTAGTTATAAATGTATGTGTACCTAAATATATATATAATGTTAAAACGTATATAGGAGGGTATATATATTGGAAAATTTTGATATATATAAGGATATTGCAGAAAGAACCCAGGGAGATATATATGTTGGTGTAGTAGGGCCTGTTAGAACAGGTAAATCCACTTTTATTAAAAGATTTATGGATCTTATGGTAATTCCCAACATAGAAAATCCTCATAAGAAGGAAAGAGCAAAAGATGAACTTCCACAAAGTGCATCTGGAAAAAGTATTCATACAACAGAGCCCAAGTTTGTGCCTAATGAAGCAGTAGAAATATCCTTTGATGAAAGTACAAAGTTTAAAATAAGAATGGTTGACTGTGTAGGATATATTGTAAAAGGTGCCTTAGGCTATAAAGAAGGTCAAGGGGATAAGATGGTTACAACGCCATGGTATGATTATGAGATTCCCTTTGAAGAAGCAGCAGAAATCGGGACTAAAAAAGTAATAAATGAACATTCTACTATAGGCATAGTAGTTACTACTGATGGTAGTGTAACAGGAATAAATCGTGATGATTATATGGAAGCAGAAGAGAGAGTTATAAATGAGCTAAAGATTATTAATAAACCTTTTATAGTAGTATTAAATAGTAAAAATCCACAGGGCGAAGAGACCTTAGAGTTAAAGAAGTCCATGGAAGAAAAATATGATGTACCAGTTCAAGTAATTGACGCTCTAAATATGACAGAAGAACATATTAAAAATATATTTGAAAATATATTAAAAGAATTCCCAGTAAAAGAAATAAAAATTGATATGCCAGAATGGATAGAAAAACTTAATCCAGGTCATTGGTTAAAAATTGATTTTTTAAATGTAGTAAAGGACCTATGCAAAAATATATTTAAGTTAAGGGATGTTAGACAATCCTTTAGAAGTGTTGAAACAGTTGACTTCCTTCAAGGGTCTAGGTTAAATGAAATAAATATGGGAGATGGTACGGCTAGTATCGAACTTAATCCTAAGTCAGGGCTTTTTTATAAAGTTTTAAGTGAAGTTAGTGAGTGTGATATAAGAGGAGAAAGTGAGCTTTTAAATATAATGGAGGATTTCCATAAGGCAAAAAAGGAATATGATAAAATTAAAGATGCCCTAAGAGAAGTTAAAGAAACAGGGTATGGCTTAGTGGCACCTCAGCTTTCTGAAATGAGACTAGAAGAGCCTGAGATAGTAAAGCAAGGTACAAGATATGGAGTGAAGTTAAAAGCCAGTGCACCTTCCCTTCACTTAATTAAGGCTGATATTCAAACAGAGGTTTCTCCAATTATGGGAACAGAGAAGCAAAGCGAAGAGTTGGTTAAATCTATCTTAGAGCAATTTGAAAATGATCCTTCTGAGATATGGCAAAGTAATATGTTCGGAAAGTCTCTTGAAGTTTTGGTTAAAGAAGGTCTTCAGAAGAAATTATATAAAATGCCAGAGGATGTTCAAGTAAAAATTCAAAAGACTCTAGAAAAAATTATAAATGAAGGTAACGGAGGACTTATCTGTATAATATTATAGATATCTTTAATGAATTTAGGCAATTTGAGAAATCAAGTTGCCTATTTTTGTGCTTATATTAGAAAATATAAAAGCATAAAAACTTAGATATAGGGAAAATATAAGTATGAATAGTACAAAATAAAAAGGATAATCTAATATGGAGGGTAATATGATTAAAAAATTTAAAAAAGGTGAATATGAAAAAGCAGTAGAGAAGGCTAAAGATATGATGAATAGAGGAATAGGCAGTTTAGAGATAATGAGCGAGACTGGTTTGGATGAAGGGCATATAAGCAAAATACAAACTAAAAAATATCAAAAGGAAAATGATTAACTTAGGAGGAAGAGATGGATAGTAGGATAGAGAAGTATGCTGAAAAAGGGTATAAGCTTTTAAATGTTGCAAGGGATGTTCAAAAGAATACTGGAGAAGAAATATTAAAAGTGGAACTTAAGGATTTAGATGGTGAAATAAAAATTTTAGAATATGATGATAATTGTGGTGATGAAGTAGAGAAAATCATATTTACCTATTTAAAGGATAAAGAGGGTTTTTCTTAATAAAAAGAGGCTAGATAATTTTTAAATTTTCTAGCTTTTTTTATGCAATTAAACTGACAGAATTAAAATAAAGATATATAATATGTATGGAAATATACTTGGTAAATAAGTATATAAAAATTTTAGGAGGTTGTTATTATGAAGAAGGTAGCTGTTGTATTTAATGGTGGCACAATAACAATGAAGGTTGATCCAAAACTTAAGGCTGCTATTCCTACTTTAAGTGGGGAGGAGATTATGTCCATGGTAACTGGAATAGAAGAATATACAGAAATAGAAACATATACTTTTTCAAGTTTGCCAAGTCCTCATGTAACTCCAGAACTTATGATGGACCTTTCAATATACATAAAAAAGTTATTAGATAGAGAAGATATAATAGGAGTTGTTACAACTCATGGTACTGATACTTTAGAGGAAACCGCATATTTCTTAGATTTAATTATAGATTCACAAAAACCTGTTATAGTTACAGGTTCCATGAGAAATAGTTCTGAACTTGGGTATGATGGACCTGCAAATCTTTCAGCATCTATTTGTACAGCCATGTCGCCTAAAGCTAAGGGGAGAGGAGTTTTAGTTTGTTTAAATGATGAACTCAATTGTGCAAGTGAAGTAACTAAAGAGCATTCAATGCATTTAAATACTTTTAAAAGTCCTGAGTTTGGACCTATAGGTGTGGTAGATAATAATGAAGCTATATTTTATAGGGATAACTTAAATAAGCAAAAAATATTAACTGATAAAATTGATCCAAAGGTGGATCTTATAAAATCAGCAGCAGGTATGGATGGCAAATTAATAGATTTTTGTGTAAAAGAAGGGGCTAAAGGAATTGTAATAGAAGCTATGGGAAGAGGAAATATACCTCCTAAAATGGCTGAAGCTGTAGATAGGGCAATTAAAAGTGGGGTTGTAGTAGTGCTTGTTTCTAGATGCTTTAAAGGAAGGGTTTTAGATAGTTATGGATACTTAGGTGGAGGTAAAGGATTAAGAGAGTCTGGTGTTATTTTTGGGGACAGGCTTCCAGGACAAAAAGCTAGGATAAAGTTAATGCTAGCTTTAGGTAAAACTGAAAATAAAGAAGAAATAAGAGAAATATTCGAACAAGATTTATATAAATAAAAAAAGTTGATTATATGGGATTTAAATAAAAATTACGAATTATAATTTAAAAAACAAATAAAATGTTCGTAAATCTATTGACAATATGATTCTACTTTGATAATATAGTCATATAAATAATTGCATATAGATGCTTATATAATACTGATAATACGGATCAGTAGTTTCTACCGAATACCATAAATATTCGACTATGAGCTTATCTTTAGCTATGTTTGTAAAATTTTCACTAAAAGTTTCGTGAAATGATTACATTACTAAAAACCTTAGGATAACTCATCTTAAGGTTTTTTATTTTTTAAAAAACGGGGGGAAAGTAATGGAGAATTTTTTCAAACTCAAAGAAAATGGCTCAGATGTAAAAAAAGAAGTTATTGGAGGTATAACTACATTTTTAACCATGGCGTACATAATCGTAGTTAATCCTGACATACTTAGCGTTACTGGTATGGATAAAGGGGCATTGGTTACAGTAACATGTATAACAGCAGCTTTTGCCACAATATTTATGGGACTTTATGCGAATTTACCATTTGCTCTAGCTTCAGGTATGGGGCTTAATGCATATTTTGCTTTTACAGTATGTAATCCAAAGGGTATGAATATACCATGGGAGATGGCATTAACTGCTATATTCATAGAAGGATTAATTTTTATATTGCTTTCTTTAACTAGAGCTAGGGAAGCTGTTGCAAATTGTATTCCTAAAAATCTTAAGCTAGCGGTAACTGCGGGTATAGGTCTTTTTATAGCATTTATAGGCTTTGTAAATGCTGGAATTGTAGTTTCTAACGAAGCAACAAAGGTTTCAAAGGGAGATTTAACTTCACCAACAGTAATTATAGCTGTTATTGGGATATTAGTAATTATAATTTGTGAGATTAAAAAGATAAGGGGCGGAATATTACTAGGAATATTAGCTAGTACTTTAATTGCATGGGGATATGCTTTTATATCACCAGAGTCTGCAGCATCTCACATGATATTTGCTCCAAATGGAATTTTTAAATTTGCAAGTATGAAGCCAATTGCATTTAAACTGCAAATTCAACATATATTAGATGCAGATAAAATAGGGAAATTTATAGTAGTAGTATTTTCATTTTTATTTGTAGATTTCTTTGATACTTTAGGAACCTTAGTAGGAGTTGCCTCTAAAGTAGATATGGTAGATAACGAAGGTAAAGTTAAGAACGCGGGCAAGGCACTTTTAGTAGATGCTGTTGGTACTACAGTTGGAGCTGTATTAGGGACTTCTACTGTAACCACTTTTGTTGAAAGCTCAGCAGGAGTCGCACAAGGGGCTAGAACAGGACTTGCATCTGTTGTTACGGGAGCATTATTTTTAGTTGCTATGTTCTTTTCACCTTTATTTATAAGTATACCTTCATGTGCTACAGCACCAGCACTTATAATTGTAGGGATATTTATGATGCAAAATGTAGTTAATATAGACTTTAATGATCTTACAGAAGGAGTTCCAGCCTTTTTAACTATTGCTTTAATGCCTCTTACTTATAGTATTGGGGATGGATTAACTTTAGGAATTTTATCTTATGGAATAATAAATGGGATATATAATATAATGAGAAGGACAAAAGGGCAGGAAAGAAAAAACGTTTCTTCTATAGTATATATACTTTCAATAGTTTTTATTTTAAATATAATAGCACCATCAATTTTATCAAAGTTCTTTAAATAATGGTGAATATTACATATACTATGATTAAAGACACTTACCATAATACATGGAAGTGTCTTTAATCTTTATTATTTTTGAATTTTATATATTTTAAAGGTTGATTTTTTTAGTAAAATATGTTTTAAATATTATGATAAGATTAAAACTTGAAATATAGGCTTTTTATTAGGTATAATTAATAGCATGTATGTATAATTAATATTATAATTGAAATTATGAGTAATAGAGTGCAATTGGAAGGTGGATAATTAGCATGGTAAAAAGTATGACTGGTTTTGGAAGAGGAACTTGTAGTGAAGGGGATAAGACCTTTATAATAGAAATGAAAAGTGTAAATCATAGGTTTCAAGAAACTTCTATAAAGTTTCCTAGGATTTTCTTATCTCTTGAAGACAAGGCTAGAAACTTAATTAATCAACATATTAAAAGAGGAAAAGTTGATGTATATATAACACAAAAAGATTACAATAAACAGTCCACAGAGGCTATACTAAATATGAATTTAGCAAAAAGTTATCTAAAATGTCTAAAATCTATTAATGAAGAGTTAAATTTAAGAGAAGATATAACTGTAAGTTCACTTTCAAGATTTCCTGAAGTTATAAGTCTTGAACAAAAAGAAGAGAGCTTGGATGAAGTATGGGTTAGTATAGAATCTGCACTTAGAGAAGCTCTAGATAAACTTTTATTAATGCGTAATAGTGAAGGTGAAAAACTACAAGAAGATTTAATCTTAAAATTAGACAATATAAAATCCTTAATTGCTAAGATAAATAAAAGAACACCTTTTGTAGTAAAAGAATATAAAGAAAAATTATCTTCAAGATTAAAGGATTTATTAGATGATAAACAGAATTATGATGAAAGCAGAGTTGCTATGGAAATTGCAGTTTTTGCTGATAAGGCTAGTATAGATGAAGAGATAACAAGATTAAATAGTCATATAGAACAAATAAAATCAACACTTAAGTTAGAAGAACCTATAGGAAGAAAATTAGATTTCATTGTTCAAGAGATGAATAGGGAAGCTAACACTATAGCTTCAAAGGCCAATGACTTGGAAATTCTAAATTATACTCTTGAATTAAAAAGTGAAATTGAAAAAATAAGAGAACAAGTTCAAAATATAGAATAAAATTTTCTAGGAGGGTTATTATGAATATTAAATTAATTAATATTGGTTTTGGTAATATAGTGTCAGCAAATAGGTTGGTAGCTATAGTAAGTCCAGAATCTGCACCAATTAAAAGAATAATACAAGAGGCAAGAGATAGGGGTATGCTTATAGATGCCACTTATGGAAGAAGAACTCGAGCTGTTATTATAACAGATAGCGATCATATTATATTATCTGCTGTTCAACCTGAAACTGTTGCTCATAGATTATCAGTAAAAGATGAAGAAGCAGTGGATGAGGTGGAAGAATAAAATGATAAAAAAGGGGTTATTAATAGTAATATCAGGGCCTTCAGGTGCAGGAAAAGGAACTGTTTGTAGGGAACTTTTAAAAGATAAAAGTTATTGGCTATCTGTATCAGCAACTACTCGTCTTCCTAGAGAGGGTGAGATTGAGGGAACTAGTTACTTTTTTTTAGGTAAAGAAACCTTCTTAGAAAAACTAAGCAAAGGAAATTTTTTAGAGTACGCTGAAGTATATGGTAATTATTATGGAACTCCAAAGGATAAGATAGAAGATAAACTAAATGAAGGCATTGATGTAATTTTAGAGATAGATATTCAAGGTGCTTTAAAAGTTAAGGATATATGTCCAGAAGGAGTATTTATATTTATAATGCCACCTTCTATGGAGGAGCTAAAAAATAGAATTATAGGAAGAGGTAGTGAGACAGAAGAAAGCTTAAACTTAAGGTTTAAGTCAGCTTTTCAAGAACTAAACTACGTATCTAGATACAATTATGTAGTAATTAATGATATTATAGAGGATGCAGTAAGTGAGATTAAGTCAATTATTACAGCTGAAAAATGCCGTGTTGATAGACAAAAAGATTTATGTGATAAAATAGGAGGTCTTATAAATGAATAATTCAGATTCAATGATAAATCCAGCAATAGTTAATTTATTAAAAAATGTAGATAATAGGTATTCTTTAATAATTTCTACATCAAAAAGAGCAAGACAAATTATAGATGGTGACAAAAAACTTATAGAAATAGAGTCTATTAAACCATTGACCATAGCTATAAATGAAATAGATAAAGGGGCAATAACAGTTCAAAGGGTGAAAGAAGGTATAAAATAGATGGCAACTGAAAAAACCATAGTGCTTGGAGTTTCAGGTGGTATTGCTGTTTATAAAGCATTGGAAGTAGTTAGTAAACTTAAAAAAAGAAATATGGACATTCATGTTATAATGACTAAATCTGCAAGGGAATTTGTAACTCCTTTAAGTTTTCAAAGCTTAAGTCAAAACATGGTAACCTATGATATGTTTGAAGAACCTAAAGCCTTTGAAATTCAGCATATATCTCTAGCTAAAAAAGCTGATTTAATGGCAATAGTACCTGCTACAGCTAATATTATAGGTAAGGTGTCAAATGGAATTGCTGATGATATGTTATCCACAACTATTATGGCAACAAAAGCCCCTGTATTATTTGCACCGGCTATGAATACAAATATGTATAGCAATGTAATAGTACAGAAAAATATTAAAAAGCTAAAAAGCTTAGGTTATGAGTTTATTGAACCTGAAAGTGGAAGACTTGCGTGTGGTGATGAAGGTATGGGAAAGCTTGCAAATACTGATGTGATTGTACATAGTATTTGCAGTAAGTTGTACCCTATTAAGGATTTAGTAGGTAAAAAAGTTTTAGTTACTGCTGGACCTACTATTGGGAAAATAGATCCAGTTAGAATATTTACTAATCGCTCTTCCGGTAAGATGGGATATGCCATTGCAGAAGAAGCTAGAAATAGAGGTGCAGAAGTTATTTTGATTTCTGGCCCTACTAACATAGAACCTCCATTAGGAGTAACGTTTATAAGAGTTAATACAAACGAAGAAATGTTTAATGCTGTAATGGAGTATTATGATTTTATGGATATTGTAATTAAAACAGCGGCTGTTGCAGATTATAAACCTAAAGAATATAGTTATGAAAAGATTAAAAAAGGAAGCTCTTCTTTAAATATCGAACTTATTAAAGATAGAGATATACTACTTTACTTAGGGCAAAAGAAAAAATCTCAAATTTTAGTTGGCTTTGCTGCAGAAAGTGAAAACTTAATAGAAAATGCTAAGAGAAAAATTGAGAAAAAGAATTTAGATTATATTGTGGCTAACAATATAAAAAATAGTGAAACAGGGTTTGCATCAGATTTTAACAAGGCTACTATAATATCAAAGTGTGGAGAGGAATATGAGTTAAATAAGATGAGTAAGAGCGAACTTGCAAATAGATTATTTAACTTAATAACTTTAGTTAGGCAATTTTAAAATCTAAATTAACTATTGTAGATAAAATATGCTTGTTAGCATATTTTATCCAAACTGAATAATAACACTTATCCAATTTAAATTTATGCATTTTTTAAAACTTCTTAAGCAATTTTTAGTTCTGATAAAATATCTTCTAGTTTAGTATTTTGTTTTAATTTTTCGTATATAAAGCATACAAGTGCTTTTGCCGTGAGGCTGTTTAGATACTTCTGGGTTTCACCTATAGTATTAAAATCTTTGTATTTGTAACTAACTCTAAATAATTCTAAAAAATTATAGATTAGGAATACTATAAGAAAATATCGTTCTATAGATAAAATGCTACGCATTCTATATTTATCAAAGGCTAAATTGCTTTTTAAATACTTATATGAAGTTTCTATACTCCATCTGTGTGAATAATATTTAATTATAGTTTCTGCATTTAATAAAATGTCGGTAGACAGCAAATATACTGGATTCTTGAATCCATCATCGGTAACTTCATAGCAAATAAGTACTTTAGCATAAGGGAATTTAGCAATATTACCTTCATAGGTATATACCCTATAGTCCTTACCTTCAACTGTAACGAGGTCTAAGGTGTTAGGACTAATAAATTTTTCAAATTCTGATAATTGTAGCGAAATTCCTAATGGAGATATTTTTCTGTTAGATTTAATTGCTCCTATTAGGTGGTAGCCCTTTGCTAAAGAAGCTTCTATTAATTTGTTATTTGTATACCATGAATCCATAAGACAATATATTTTTTCACACTTAGATGGAGTTTTAAAAGAAGTTATAAAATCTTTTGCAATATCAACCTTAGATTTAAAATTTTTCTTTAAATCTTCGCAAAATTCCTTTTTATAGTAAGGTTTATATTGTAAAGGAATGGATTTGTCATTTACAACAAAATTTGAAGTAACCACACAATGTGACCAAATATTTTTGCCTTCCGTATGAGAGTAATTATAAGATAGTCCTTGTATTTTCTTCGCAGATTCCTTGGAATTTACAGTATCATCTATAATCAAGAATCCTACGGATTTAGGTTTAATATTATGTTCAAGGAAAAAGTTTAAATAATTGATTCGATTGTTGTTTAAAAGACTATCGTCCCATTTAGAATGGCTTAAAAACCTGTAAATACAACTTTTGTCTTTTGAAGACAATACATTTTTAGCAATTTCAGATAAAGTTTTAGTGCCAGGTAAATTAATTAATCCATTGGCAATAGTGGTTAAATGATTAAATTGAGGCTTAGACATTCCATAGTTTACATCATTTAAGTAATTGTAAAGTTCATCATTAATGGATACAATATTAGTACTTGGCATACTTCTTACCTCCCGTGTTTGTATTTGTGTGGTAACTTTTATATAACACGGCAAGAGAAAGTATGCCATATTTATTTTTTGGTAGTATTACCAATTTAGATTTTTATTTTGCATAACTAAAGTTAATAAATAAAAAGCGCTAATGCGCTTTTTTCTTTATTGAATAATAGTGAAAAAGGTGATTTATTGAATAAACTTGCTAGTGTAATTATTAATTCTTTAAGTTCAGCTATAGATAAGGCTTTTACCTATAAAATACCAAGTGAACTAGAAAATGAAGTTAAAATAGGCCACAGGGTTAAGGTTCCTTTTGGAAATGGCAATAAAGTATCAGAAGCTTTTGTAATTGAGATTTATAACAAAGATGATTTAATTGGAAAAGATATAAAGTTAAAATCTATAAGTAAAATATGTGAGAAGTATCCCGTATTAACTAAAGAGGATATAGAACTAATAAAGATAATGCGTTCTAAATATCTATGTACCTATATAGAATGTATTAGATTATTTTTACCTACTGGAATAAGTAAGGGGGTTACTTTCAAAAAAAGAGAAATACTATATAAAATAAAGGATTTAGATGAGAAATATAAAAAAGAGCCTTACATAAGTATTATGAAAGTAATTCAAGATGAAAGTCTTATTAAAAGTGATATAACAAATAAGTATAAGCTTTCACAATCCTCTCTAAACACTCTAATAAAGCATGGATATATAGGTACAAAAGAAGAGATTGTAGATAGAATGGGTAAAAAAACATATGAAGAATATAAAAAAAAGCAGTTAAGTTTATTACAAAAGAATGCCTTACAAAGTGTTCTTAATTCTGAGGAAAAGAACTTTTTAATTCATGGAGTTACGGGAAGTGGGAAAACAGAGATTTATTTAAATTTAGTAGAACATATGTTGAGTGAAAATAAGCAGGCTATAGTTTTAGTTCCTGAAATTTCACTAACTCCTCAAATGATTGAAAGATTTAAAGGGAGGTTTGGACATAATGTAGCAGTGTTTCACAGTAAACTTTCTGATGGAGAAAGATTTGAACAATGGATGAAAGTTAAGAATAAAGAAACTAATGTGGCAGTTGGAGCAAGGTCGGCATTGTTTTTACCCTTTGAAGATTTGGGAATAATTATAATAGATGAGGAACAAGAAGGAAGCTATAAATCAGAAACAGATCCTAAATATAATGCTAGAGAAGTAGCCTTTTTAATTGGTAGACTTAAAGGGTGTAAAGTTGTTTTAGGTTCTGCCACACCTAGCTTAGAGACTTACTATAGTGGACTTACAAAAAAAATTAAAATAATTGAAATAAATGAAAGAGTATCAAAAAAACCTCTTCCTAAATCTAAAATAATTGATATGAGAAAGGAATTAGAAGAAAATAATAAATCAATATTTAGTAGGGAGTTGTTTAACTCTATTGAAGATAGACTCTACAAGGGAGAACAGGTAATTTTGTTCTTAAATAGAAGAGGTTTTTCACCCTTTGTTTCATGTAGGAAATGTGGTTATGTATTTAAATGTGAAAATTGTGATATAAGTTTAACCTATCATACTAATGGAGACCTAGTTTGTCACTATTGTGGATATAAACAAAAATCTGTAAACACATGTCCTAAGTGTAAAAGTAAATATGTAAAGTATTTTGGTGTTGGTACAGAAAGAGTTGAGAGGGAAGTTAAAAAGTATTTTCCTAAAAGCAAAACTATTAGAATGGATTTTGATACTACAAGAAAGAAAAGTTCCTATGAAGATATGTATAATGCTTTTAAAAATAATAAGGCTGATATCTTAATTGGAACTCAGATGATAGCAAAGGGACTAGATTTTGAAAATGTTACTTTAGTAGGGGTTCTAGCAGCAGACCTCTCTCTAAATTATCCTGAGTTTAGAGCTGCTGAAAAAACTTTTCAGCTTATAACTCAGGTAGCAGGAAGGGCTGGAAGAGGGGAAAAGGAAGGTGAGGTTATAATTCAGACCTACTCTCCTGATAATTACAGCATAGTATTAGCTTCTAATAATAAATACAAAGAATTTTTCAAGGAGGAAATTAAAATAAGGAAAGCTTTAGATTATCCTCCATTTTCAAAAATGCTCTTAATAAATATTAGCTCAGAAGATAAAGCTCAGGGAGAAACTTATATTGAAAAGTTAAAAAATAGTTTAGACAATCTTCTTGACAAATATGATAAAATTAAAATGTTAGGACCCTGTCCATGCACTATTTTTAAACTTAAAAAAGAGTATAGATGGCAGATAATATTTAAAGGGAATTTTACACAAGAGTTTTCTTTCAGTGTAAAAGACGCAGTATATGATATTTTATTTAAACATAGATTTAAAAATATAAAAATAGGTTTAGACAGTAACCCTACAAACTTAATATAAGGAGGACTTAAATATGGCACTTAGAAATTTAAGATTCAATGGAGATGAAATTTTAAGAAAAAAATGCAAAGAAGTAAAGGAAATAGATAATAGAACTCTTCAATTAATAGAGGATATGAAGGAGACAATGTATAAAGAAAATGGAGTTGGACTTGCAGCACCACAAGTTGGAATATTAAAAAGAGTAATAGTTATAGATATAGGTGAGGGACCTATTGTAGCAATAAATCCTGAGATAGTTGAAATGAGCGGTAGTAATATAGATTTAGAGGGATGCTTAAGTGTACCTGGCGCTCAAGGAAAAGTTGAAAGACCTGACTATGTTAGGGTAGAAGCCTTAAATGAAAAAGGCGAAGAAGTTATATATGAAGGACGAGATTTTTTAGCTAGGGCATTTTGTCATGAGATAGATCATTTAAATGGAGTTTTATTTATTGACAAGATGAATGAAGGAGTGGAAGCTTAAATATGAAAATTGTTTTTATGGGAACCCCAGATTTTGCAGTTCCTTCTCTTAAAGCTTTAATAGATAATTATGAAGTGGAGGCAGTTTTAACTCAACCTGATAAACCAAAAGGAAGGGGAAAAAAGCTTACTGCATCCCCTGTAAAAGAATTAGCTTTAAAATATAATATTCCTATATATCAACCAATTAAATTAAAAGAGGATGAAGAAGTTAAGGCGATATTAAAAAAAATAAATCCAGACTTTATAGTAGTAGTAGCCTTTGGTCAAATATTGACAAAAGAAATATTAGATATTCCAAGGTATGGATGTATAAACTTACATGCTTCTCTTCTTCCTAAATATAGAGGAGCAGCACCAATTAATTGGGCTATTATAAATGGGGAAAAGATTACAGGTAATACCACTATGCTTATGAATGAAGGATTGGATACAGGAGATATGTTGCTTTGGAATAAGGTTGAAATAGGTGAGAACATTACAGCTGGAGAACTTCATGATATACTAATGAATACAGGAGGACCACTGCTTATAGAAACTTTAGAAAAACTTTACACAGGAGAAATAACACCTATTAAACAAGGAGAAACATCAACTATGTATGCCTCAATGTTAGGCAAGCATATGGCTAAGATAGATTGGAATGTTTCTGCAAGTGAAATAGAAATGTTCATTAGAGGATTAAATCCTTGGCCAGTAGCTTACACTTATTATGAAGGGAATTCAATGAAAATATATGAGGCAGAGGTTATTAAAAAAGATATTAGTGAAGAACCTGGAACAATTTTAAGTGTAAATCATGAGGGAATTAAAGTTGCTTGTGGAAGAGAAATATTGTTAATCAAAAAATTACAATTTCCAGGTAAGAAATCTATGGAAGTTGGAGAATATATAAAAGGAAATGATATTAAAGTTAAAAGTATACTAGGACTTTAAATATGTACTTGGGATAGAAGCTTTAGTATAAAAAATATTAAGGAGTGATTGATGTGCCTTTTTTCTATGATAGTACTATGATAATTTTATTGCCTGCTCTTATAATTTCTATGTATGCACAATTTAAGGTTAATAGTGCTTTTCAAAGATATTCAAAGGTGTTTAGTAAAAGAGGAGTTACAGGAGCAGAAATTGCAAGAATGCTTTTAGATGAGGCTGGGTTATATGATATTCCTGTAGAGCTTGTTTCTGGCAAACTTACAGATCACTATGATCCAACAAGGAGAGTAATGAGACTTTCTAATGAAGTATACTATGGAAATTCCGTTGCATCTATAGGAGTTGCAGCGCATGAGACAGGGCATGCAATTCAACATAAAGAAAGTTATTCGCCACTTATTATAAGGAATAAAATTGTTCCTGTTGTTAATATTAGTTCTAGTGCCTCTTGGTTTTTATTTTTCATAGGATTAGTTTTTAGTATACCAAGTTTAACGAGTTTAGGCATAATTTTATTTTCTGCAGCAGTTATTTTTCAAATAATAACTTTACCTGTAGAATTTAATGCATCAGCTAGAGCTATTAGGATTTTAGATACAAGAGGTATTTTGGATAAAGAGGAACTTTATGGTGCAAAAAAAGTTTTAAAAGCAGCGGCTTTAACTTATGTAGTAGCAGCCTTAACAGCAATTTCTCAGCTTTTAAGATTAATTGCATTAAGTAATAGAAATAATGATTAAATTTATATAGAGGTGCTTATGAACACAAGAAAAGTAGCAGTTGATATTGTAAATGAAGTATTATATAAAAATTCATACTCTAATTTATCACTTAATTCTAATTTAAAAAAGTATAGCTTTCAAATAAAAGATAAGGCACTTATTACTGAAATTGTATATGGTACCTTAAAGCATAAATACACTATAGATAAAATCCTCTCTTCTTTTTTAAGAGAGGGGATTGATAGTGTAGATAAGTTTGTACTTACTTTACTTAGAATATCCATATATCAATTTAAGTATTTGGATAAGGTACCTAATTTTGCAGTGGTAAATGAGGCTGTGGATATATGCAAAAAATACAACACACTTAAGAACTCTAAGCTAGTAAATGGAGTTCTTAGAAACTATTTAAGACGTGGTGAACCTAAGTTTAACTTTAAAAGTGAATCAGAAAAGCTTGCTTATGAATTTTCTTATAATCCGTGGATGGTAGAACTATTCATAGAACAATATGGTAAGGAAACCTGTATAAAAATATTAAAAGGTTTAAATGAAAGACCTTTAGTTACTGTTAGGGTGAATTCTCTTTTAGGCGATTATGAAGAGGTCTTAGATAAATTAATAACTAATCAATATGAAGTTACAGAAGGAGAAATTTGTCCAGAGGCTATAAAAATCAAAAAGGGAAGTAGTATAGAAGAAAATAAGCTTTTTAAAGAAGGACTTATAACTGTTCAAGATGAGAGTGCTATGTTAGTGGCAACATTAATGGAACTAAAAGAAGGACTAAGAGTTATTGATACTTGCAGTGCGCCTGGAGGGAAAACTACCCATATGGCAGAACTTATGGATAACAAAGGTGAAATATTAGCTTTTGATATATATGATCATAAGTTAAAGTTAATAGAAGATAATGCAAGAAGACTTGGAATAAACATTATAGAAACTAAACTTAAAAATGCAGAAGAACTTTATAATGATCTTATAGAAAGTGCAGACAGAGTATTAGTAGATGTACCTTGTTCAGGACTTGGTATAATAAGAAAAAAACCTGAAATAAAGTGGAATAAATCACAACAGGAACTAAAAAGTTTACATTCAATTCAAACTAATATATTAAATAACTCATCTAAATATGTAAAGAAAGGTGGATATTTAGTATACTCAACTTGCACATTGAATAAGGAAGAAAATGAAAGAATTATACATGAATTTTTAGAAAAAAATAAAGAGTTTAAATTAGATAAAATTTATTTAGGTAAAGTTGAAAATATAATATATAATGAAGAAGGTTATATTACTATTTTACCTAATGAGCATATGGATGGATTTTTCCTGTGCAAAATTAAGAGACAGTAGGTGTTTTACATGAAAAACATTTTAGATTTTACCTTAGATGAACTAAAAACTTTAATGGAAGAAATGGGTGAAAGTTCTTTTAGAGCAAAACAGATATTGGATTGGATATATAAAGGTGTTTGGAATTTTGATGATATGAATAATATACCCAATGCTACTAGAGAAAAACTAAATTTACAATTTAAAATAGAGATACCTAAAGTTATAAGTAAATTAACTTCAAAAGAAGACAATACTGAAAAGTTTCTTTTAGCCTATGGTGATGAGAATTTAATAGAGACTGTAGTTATGAAATATAAACATGGAAATTCTATTTGTGTTTCAACCCAAGTAGGATGTAGAATGGGATGCAAATTTTGTGCATCTACTATAGAAGGCATGGTGAGAAATCTTTCATCAGGGGAGATAATATCTCAAGTTTTAGTAGCCCAAAAAGAAATGGGAGAGAGGATTTCAAATATTGTTTTAATGGGAAGTGGAGAGCCACTTGACAATTATGATAATGTAATTAAGTTCATAAATTTAGTAGGAGAAAAATATACTTTAAATATAGGAAAGAGACATATAACCTTATCAACCTGTGGTATTGTACCTAAGATAAAAAAATTGGCCGATGAAAATCTTCAAATAACTTTAGCAATTTCACTGCATGCTCCAACGGATTATATAAGAAAGCAAAGTATGCCAATTGCAAACAAATATACTATACAAGATATTATAGATGTGTGCAAATACTACATAGACAAAACGGGTAGAAGAGTAAGTTTTGAGTATGCCTTAATAAAGGAATTTAATGATAAGAAAGAGCATGCTGAAGAACTTTCTAATTTATTAAAAGGAATCTTATGTCATGTAAACCTAATACCTGTGAATGAAGTTAAGGAAAGAGACTATAAGAAATCAGAAAAACACAGGATTGAAAACTTTAAAAAAATACTAGAAGAAAGAGGTATACAAGTAACCATAAGAAGAGAAATGGGCTCTGACATAAATGCAGCTTGTGGGCAACTAAGAAGAAGTTATTTAAATAAGGAAAAATTTATTTAAAGGGGGCTACAAAATTGGTGGGTATAGTTTCTGATGTAGGAAATTATAGATTAGTCAATGAGGATTCCGTTGGATACTTTGAAGATTCCACTCTAAAATATTATGTAGTTGCAGATGGTATGGGAGGACATAATGCAGGTGAAGTTGCAAGTAATATAGCCGTTAATAATACTATAAATTTTATAAAAGACACTTATTCAGGTGAAAAAAATTTAAGGGAACTATTAAAAAAATCTATTGAAAAAGCAAACAGACATATATATATGCTATCTAAGGAAAAAGAAGCATATGAAGGAATGGGCACAACTATAACCGCATGTTTGATTAAAGAAGATAAAGTCCTAGTTGCTAATGTAGGGGACAGCTCATGTATTGTAATAAAGCAAGATAAAACTATTAAGAAAGTAACAAAAGACCATTCTTTAGTACAAGAACTTATAGATAGTGGAAGCATTACTTTTGAACAAGGGTTAAAGCATCCAAATAAAAATATAATAACAAGGGCCTTAGGCACTAGAAAAGAGGTAGAAATAGATCTCTACGAATTACAACTAAGTGATCTTTTTAAAATAATTTTATGTACTGATGGTCTTACAAACGTTGTTTCTTTAAGTGAAATTTTAGATATAGTAACAAATTTTAACGAGGATGTTGCTAGTCAAAAACTTATAGAGCTTGGTAAAAAAAATGGAAGTAAGGATAATATATCAGTAATTGTTTTTAGAGGAGCTGATGAAGATGATAGGTAAAGTTTTGGGAAACCGATATGAAATATTGGAGAAAATCGGAGAAGGAGGAATGTCTGAGGTCTACAAAGGGAAATGTAATTTATTAAATAGATATATTGCAGTTAAAATTTTAAAAAGAGAATTTGCAAATGATAGTGAATTTGTAGAAAAATTTAAAAGAGAAGCAACTGCAGCTGCAGCCTTAACTAGTAATAATATTGTCAGTATATACGATGTTGGTAGCGAGGATAGTATTAATTATATAGTAATGGAACTTGTTGAAGGTAAAACCTTAAAAGCATATATTAGAGAAAAAGGATTTTTAAACTTTAATGAGGCTCTAGATATAGGGGTCCAAATAGCAAAAGCCTTAGAATGCGCTCATAAAAACAAAATAGTACACAGAGATATTAAACCACAAAATATTCTTATAACAGAGGAAGGCACTATAAAGGTTACTGATTTCGGAATAGCAAAAGCCATGAATTCAGCCACTATAACTAATACCAATAAAGTGATGGGCTCTGCACATTATTTTTCACCAGAGCAAGCTAAAGGGAATATAGTTGATTTTAGAACAGATATATATTCTCTAGGTGTAGTACTTTATGAAATGTTAGTTGGAAGGGTTCCTTATGATGGGGATAGCCCTGTAACTATTGCTGTAAAACATATACAAGAACCTTTAGTAGAACCTAGAATTCTCAATAAGGATATTCCTCAAAGCTTAAATAATCTCATAGTAAAGAGTATGGAAAAGGACCCACTTAAAAGGTATCAATCTATAAAATATATGATAATGGATATGAACATGATTCAAAACAATATAAATGTAGATTTAAAGCCAAATGTTTACGATACAAGTGAATTTACTAGGGTTATGGAGCCAATTGATGAGAATATATTAGATAATAGCATACATACCAATGGAAATATTCCTAATCATAGGGAAGAAGAGGACATTGAAGAAATTGATGACGACGATGAGGAATATGATGAAGAGTTTAAAGAACTTAATTTTAACAAGAGCAAGATTATAAAGGGTTTAGTAATAGGTATATTGGTATTATTCTTAGGGATTGGTTCTGCTTTTGGGATAAAGAGCCTTTTATTTAAAAACCATGGGGACATAGCAGTGCCAGATATAGTGGGACTAAATAAGGATGAAGCTAAGAAAAAAGTAGAGGAATTAGGATTAAAGTTTTTTATAGATAAAGAAGAAGAAAGTGATAAGCCTAAGGATACGGTTTTAGAATCTTCTCCTAAAGAGGGGGAAAAAGTAAAAAAGCAGGATGAAGTTAAGGTAGTTATAAGTAAAGGTGATAAAAATTCAATAGAAGTAAAAAACTTTGTAGGATTAAAGTTTAGTGAAGTTAAGCCAATGATAGAATCCTTAAAATTAAAGGTTGGAAATGTAAGATATGAATTTAATAATTCAGTACCATCTGATGAGGTTATAAGCCATAATCCAGGGGCAAGTGAAAAAGTAGAAGAAGGTACTGAAATAGACTTTGTAGTAAGTAGGGGACCTGAAGAAAAGAAAGTTACCGTACCAAACTTAGCAGGTAAGAGCATTAATGATGCTTCAAATATTTTATCAAGTTTGGGACTTAAGCTTAGCAAAGGTCAAGAAGTAAAAGTTGGAGATCCTAAAAAAGATAAAATAATAAAGGCACAACAACCAGGAGAGGGTTCACAAGTAAAAGAAGGAAGCTATATATCAGTTGAATATTACATTTTTGATGCTGAATTAGAAATAAAAAATAGATAAGTATAGGAGGTAAAATGGAAGGAATTATAGTTAAGGGAGTAGGTGGACTTTATATAGTAAAAGTAGGTCAGGAGTTTTACAAGTGTACGGCTAGAGGGAAATTTAGATTTAAAAAATATACTCCTATGGTAGGAGATAAAGTAAGGATAAGTTCTGAAAAGGATGGTAATACCATAGAAGAGATATTTGAAAGAACCTCTGAACTCATTAGACCATTTGTTGCTAATGTTACTCAAGCTTTTGTAGTTTTTACTTTAAAGAATCCAGAAGTTAATTTTGAGCTTTTAAACAAGTTTTTAGTCTTATGTGAGAACAGTAATTTAGAAATAACACTATGTTTAAATAAAATAGATCTTATAGATTTCAATAAGGAAGATCAAACCCGAATTATAGAAATCTTAAAATCTATTGGATATGACTTAATATTTATAAATGCAAAAGAGGGGGATGGAATAGATATCATTAAGGATAAAATAAGAGATAATATATCTGTTTTTTGTGGCCCTTCAGGAGTAGGAAAATCTACAATTTTAAACTCTATTATTGGGAAAGAATATATGGAGACAGGAGCAATAAGTGAAAAGTTAAAGAGAGGAAAACATACTACTAGACATGCTGAACTTATAGAGTATGAAGGGGGTTTCTTAGTAGACACCCCTGGCTTTTCTTCTATTGCTACAGAATTTATAGACGGAGAAGATTTAATTCAATGTTTTCCTGAATTTAGGTCCTATCAGGGGCAATGTAAATTTTCAAATTGTATGCATAATAAAGAGCCTGGATGTATTATTAAGGGAAAATTAGAAAAGGGAGAAATCTATAAAGAACGTTATGAATTTTATATAAAATTATTAGAAGAAATACAAAATTTAAGGAGGTACTAATTATGAAAATATCACCTTCTATATTATCTGCAGATTTTGCAAATTTAGGGGAAGATTTAAAGAAAATTGAAAAGTATGGTGCTGATTTAGTGCATATTGATGTAATGGATGGGAGATTTGTTCCTAATTTGACCTTTGGTATGCCTATAATAAAAAGCATAAGATCATATTCTAAACTACCCTTCGATGTTCATCTTATGATAGAAGAACCATCGAAATACATAGATGATTTTATAGCTGCAGGAGCAGACATTATAACTGTTCATTATGAAGCGGATAGACATATAGATAGAACTATAAATTACATAAAGAGTAAAGGTGTTAAGGCTTCTGTAGCATTAAATCCGGGAACTCCTATAAGTAATATAGTTGATTTAATTCCAATGTTGGATATGGTTTTAATTATGTCTGTAAATCCAGGTTTTGGTGGGCAGAAATATATTGACTATTGTTCAAAAAAAATATTACATCTTAGAGAGTTAAGTTACAAATATAATAGTGAACTTTTGATTGAGGTAGATGGAGGAGTAACTAAAGATAATATTAAAAGCATAGTAAATTCCGGTGCAGATATACTTGTAGCTGGATCTGCTGTATTTAAAAATGGAGAAATAGAAAAAAATATAAGAGAATTAAAAGAGGCGTTATTGTAACATGAAGGGAATTATTATTTCTGGAGGGAAAGCACCCTCTTTAGAATTATTAAGTACTTATCTTAAAGATAAGTACTTAATAATTGCTTCAGATAGTGGTGCAAACGTAACATTAAAATATAAGTTAGAACCAAACCTAATTGTAGGAGATCTAGACTCCATATCAAAAGAAGCATATCACTATTATAGAGGTAGGAATTTTAAATTTGTAGAGTTTAATCCTGAGAAAGATTTTACAGATACTGAACTTGCTATAGAAGAAGCTATAAGATTGGGAGCAGATGAAATTCTTTTGTTTGGGTGTACAGGCACAAGAATAGATCATGTACTAGCTAATTTAGGTTTATTAGTGGATTATCATGAAAAAGGTATAAATATTAAACTTATAGATGATAATAATGAAATTTTTGCTACAAAAAAATCTATATATCTAAAAGGAAATAAGGGGGAGACTTTTTCACTACAGGCTTTTAGGGAGAATGTTCGTAAGCTTACTATAAAAAATGCAAAATATGAACTTTTCAACTATGATTTGAAAGCAGGTTCACCTTTAACAGTATCAAATGAATTTTCCGATGAGGATGTTTATATAGATTTTGAAAGTGGTATTTTATTAATAATATTACCTAGAGATTAATTTAAATATATTTCATATACTTTTTATAATCTAAATGAGTAAAAGTTTGTGTGTATTAATTTTAAATAATCTTTCATGAACCCTTAAAATATTTTTGAATAAGATATTTTGAAAGAAAAATTTATGTATTAATAAATTTTTCTTTGGAATAAAGAAGATTCTAAAACATATAAATATTAATGTAAGTCTAAATCAAGTTTTAGGGGTGAATTAAATGAAGATATTTACTGTTAAACTACCTAAATTTTTATCTAATATAATAAAATTTTTTATGAGGAAAAAATAAAAAAATGCAGATTTTAACTGCATTTTTTTATTTATTTTATATTATACTGCACGTTGAACTCTTCCAGAACGTAAACAACTAGTACAAACTTTTACTGTTTTAGGTGTTCCGTTAACTACAGCCTTAACTTTTTTTAAGTTAGGAGCCCAAGTTCTATTACTTTTATTTTCAGCGTGGCTGCGTTGTCTTCCGTATACAACACCTTTACCACATATTTCACACATTCTTGCCATGTAAAACACCTCCCTTTAAACCATATGTAAAAATCTATGAATTCAAACATAGCTTATTTTATCACAAGTTATATATATATATCAAGTATAATATAAAATAATTAAATAAAATTATAATGAATTTATAATCTTGAATAAATCTATTATATCATATAAAATAGCTATAAGGTATAAATTAAGGAGGAATAATAATGAAAGGAAACTTAGCCACTGAATTTGGAAATGTTTACTATACTGATGAGGTGTTAGGTAACATAGTAGGACTTTCAACAATGGAGTGTTATGGAGTTGTAGGAATGGCCTCTAAAAATGCCACAGATGGGTTTTGGGAACTTTTAAGAAAAGAAAACCTAAATAAGGGTGTAAAAATTAATTCAAAAGACAATGAGTTAAATATAGAACTTTTTATAATTGTTGAATATGGAATTAGAATATCTGTAATTGCAAACAATATTATTCAAAAAGTTAAGTATACTGTAGAAAGTCTTACAGGATTAAAAGTATCCTGCATTACAGTAAATGTTCAAGGCGTGAGGGTTTAAGGAGGTACGACAATTGAAATATCAAAGTGTTACAGGACATAAATTTTATAATATGATAGTAAATGCTTCAAATAAACTTGGAGAAAGTAAGGAGCATATAAATGCATTGAATGTATTCCCAGTACCTGATGGAGATACAGGAACAAATATGTGGATGACTTTTAGTTCTGCAGTAGATGAAGTTAAAGGTTTAGAACATAATAATGTTGGAGACATAGCCAAAGTTTTATCTAGAGGAGCTTTGATGGGTGCTAGGGGAAACTCTGGAGTAATATTATCTCAAATTTTAAGAGGTTTTGCTAAGGGTGTAGAAAATAAAGAAAGTGCTAAGGTAGAGGATTTTAAAAATGCATTAAAAGAAGGGTCAAGTTTTGCATATAAGGCTGTAATGAGACCTACGGAAGGTACTATATTGACTATTATTAGAGCTGCAGCAGAAGTGGCAGAAAAAAGCTCTAAAAGTGACGTTTGTGAATTTTTTGAAGAAGTTATAAACTATTCAGAAGAAATTTTAAATAAAACTCCAGAGATGCTACCACAATTAAAAGAAGCTAAAGTTGTAGATGCTGGAGGTGCAGGGCTTTTATTAATCTTAAAAGGCATGTATGAAGCCCTAGAGCTTGATGTAGATGTTACTCTAAATAAAGAGGTTAAAGATAAAAAGGAATCAAATCATATAAATACTGCGCAAAGTAGTATAAGTACATCCAATATTAAGTTTGGATACTGCACAGAATTTTTTGTATATGCAGATAATGTAGATGTAGAACAATTTAAAAGAGACCTAGAAAAGCAAGGTGACTCTATGGTAGTAGTTGGACTTGAAGATGTAGTTAAGGTTCATATTCATACCAACGATCCAGGACTAGTTTTATCAAAGGCTTTAAAGTTAGGAGAATTATCAAAAATAAAAATAGATAATATGAGAGAGCAACATAGACATATTATTTGTAGTGATAATGAAGTAGAAGAGGCTAATGATAATATAGCAGAAAGTAAGAAATTTGGATTTATATCTGTAGCTCGTGGAGAGGGGATAAAATCCATATTAGAGGAACTTGGAGTAGATAGGGTTATTGAAGGCGGACAAACAATGAATCCTAGTACTCAAGATATATTAGACAAAATAGAGAGCTTAAATGCAGAGCATATATTTATTTTTCCAAATAACAAGAATATAATAATGGCAGCTAAGCAAGCAGTGGATCTCACAGATAAAAAAGTTTATGTTATTCCAACTAAGACTATCCCACAGGGTATAACTGCTCTTACAATGTTTAACCCGGAAGCTTCCATAAATGATAATTTAATGGAAATGGAAAGTGTTATAGAAAATGTGGCTACAGGGTCAGTGACTTATGCTGTTAAAGATACAGAAGCTGATGGAATAAAAATCAAGAAAGATGACATATTAGGGCTTGTAGAAGAAAAAATATGTGAAGTTGGAAATGATATATATGAAGTATGTGAAAAAATATTAGAACAAATGGTGGACGAGGACAGCGAACTTATAACTATATACTATGGAGAAGATTGTGACAAAGAAAAAGTTGAAGAACTTATAGAAATTTTGGAGGATAAGTTTGAGAATTTAGATGTTCAGTGTTATGAGGGAAAACAGCCTTTATACTATTTTATTGTTTCTGTGGAATAAAAGCCTTAGGGCTTTTTTTCTTTTAAAGTTAAGAATTCTGTTTATTTCCCATGTTAGGAGTGATAAAGAAGTGAGAATTCAAGATGATATTAAGTTTGTAAAAGGTGTGGGGCCAAAACTTTCTAAGGAATTAAATAAAATTGGTATATTTAGCATAATGGATCTTTTATTGTACTTTCCTAGGGATTATGAAAGTGTGGCTTTTGCTACAGATTTAAATGCTTGCAAGGATAAAGAAAAAATCTCTGCATATGTTAAGGTTGTTAAAATAGATAGAGATATTAGAACCAAAACTGGTAAAATAAAAAGTAGCATTATTTTTGATTTAAATGGAAAAAGTTTAACAGGTGTATGGTTTAATCAACCATACATGAAAAATAGCTTTTTTATTGGGAAAACTTATTTAATTTCAGGTAAATGTGAGTTTTTAGGGAAAAACATAAATATCTTAAATCCTAAAATCATTAGAAATACTTCTTTAGATGGAGATAAAATTATTGCAAGGTATCCTCTTAAGGGTAAAATAACTAATAGATTTTTAAATAAAGTAATAACAAATTTATTATGTGAAATTAAGATTGAAGAAAATTTACCACAGGAAATCTTGGATAAATATAAATTAATATCTTTAGATGAAGCTATAAGAAGTATACATTGTCCTAAGGATAGGGAAAGTATAGAAAGGGCAAAGGAAAGGCTAAAATTTCAAGAACTATTTATTTACAGCTTAAAAATATTAATGCTTAAGGATGTTTATAATAAGGATAATGGAATTAGTTTTAAAATTTCATCCAAGTTAAAAAACTTAAAAGAAAAACTACCCTTTGAACTTACAGAGGCTCAAAATAGGGTTGTAAGAGAAATCTTAAGTGATAGTAAAAAAAATAAACCCATGAATAGATTAGTAGAAGGAGATGTGGGATGTGGTAAAACTGTAGTTGCTATTATAGCTATGTTTAATGTAGTAATGAATGGTTATCAAGCTGTAATGATGGCACCTACTGAAATCTTGGCAAAGCAACATTTAAATGAGATAAGGAATTTACTAAAAGATTTTAATATAAATATAGAAATCTTAACTGGGAGTACTACAAAGAAAAATAAGGAAATCATAAGAGAAAAGTTAAAAACAGGTGAAATACATATAATAGTTGGAACTCACGCTCTAATAGAAGAAAATGTTGAGTATAAAAACCTAGGACTTATTATAACTGATGAACAACATAGATTTGGAGTAAATCAGAGGTGTAGACTTTCTAATAAAAACGAAAATGCAGATGTATTGGTAATGACGGCAACACCAATACCAAGAACTCTAAGTTTAAGTTTTTATGGTGATTTAGATCTTTCTGTAATAGATGAATTACCACCTAGTAGAAAAAAAGTAAACACATATTATATAGCTAAAAATGAAAAAAGTAGAGTATATAATTTTGCCTTAGAAGAAATAAATAAAGGAAGGCAGGTATATGTAGTTTGCCCTTTAGTTGAAGAATCTGAGGACTTAAATCTAAGTTCTGTAGAGAATTTATATGATGAACTTAAAAAAGAGTATTTTAAAGATATTCCTGTAGGTATTTTACATGGAAAAATGCCTTGGCGGGAAAAAGAAGATATTATGAATAAGTTTAAAGAAAAAGAACTAAAGGTTTTAATCTCAACTACCGTTATAGAAGTGGGAGTAAATGTGCCCAATGCTACCTTAATGATAATTGAAAATGCGGAAAGGTTTGGACTTGCACAGCTTCATCAGCTTAGGGGTAGAGTGGGGAGAGGCGAATATAAATCATATTGTGTTTTAATAGCTAATATAAAAAGCAAAAAAGTTAAACATAGAATGGAGATTATGCAAACTGTAAGTGACGGTTTCAAACTTGCAGAAGAAGACCTAAAAATTAGAGGTACTGGAGAACTTTTTGGATATAGACAACATGGTGAAAGTGACCTTATAATATCAGACCCTATAGATGATTTTAATATATTGAGATGTGCTAATAGAGAAGCCAAAGAACTTTTAAAAAGCAATAAGCAATGTCATAATGAATTTAAAAAATATATAGAAGAACACATAGAAAAATCTTCAAAATACATATGCTTTAATTAAGACTTTCTACAAGTTCTTTTTTATGCTAGAATAAAAAAAGAAAAAAGGAGGATGTTAGATGAGAGTAATAGCAGGAATAGCAAGAGGGAGAAAAATTTTACCACCAGAAGGTATGGTTACTAGACCTACTTTAGATAGAGTAAAGGAAGCTATGTTTAGTATGATACAGAATTACATTCCAGAGGCTGTAGTTATAGATGTTTTTTCTGGAACAGGTAGTTTAGGCATAGAAGCAGCTAGTAGGGGGGCTAAAAAATGTTATTTAGTTGATAAAAACCCTACTACTTTTTCAATTTTAAAAAAGAATGTGGAAAATCTTAAATTTCAAGATATATGCCAAACTTTAAATGGTGATTCATATGAAATTTTAAAGAAATTAGGGAAAAAGGGAGAAAAATTTGATATAATATTTATAGATCCACCTTATGCTAAAGAAATGATACCTCTAGCAATTAAGATTATAGAAGATTACTCTATGCTAAAGGAAGAAGGCATTATAATGTGTAAAATTGATTCAGGAGAAGAAATTTTCAAGGGGCATGGAGATATTGTTTTAATAAACCAAAGGAAATATGGAAATACAACAGTGCTTTTATATAAACACAGAGGGGAATAAATTAAAATGAAAATAGCAGTTTACCCAGGAAGTTTTGACCCAATCACAAATGGACATTTAGATATTATAAAAAGAGCTTCTAAGGTCTTTGATAAAGTAGTAGTAGGAGTTTTAATAAATCCAGAGAAAAAAGGATTGTTTTCTATAGATGAGAGAGTAGAACTTATAAATAAAGTTATTAGCCCTTATGAAAATGTTAAGGTAGAGAGTTTTGAAGGATTATTAATAGATTTTATGGATAAACACAATGCAAATGTCATTGTAAAAGGCCTTAGAGCAGTATCAGATTTTGAATATGAATTTCAAATGGCCATGATGAATAATAAGCTGGATAATACAAAAGAAACTGTTTTTATGGCCACTAGTCCAGAGTACTCCTATTTAAGTTCTTCTTCAGTAAAACAAGTTGCAAAGTTTGGTGGATGCATAAAAGAATTAGTTCCAGAAGAAATAAGGGAAATAATATCAAGAAAAGTTATAGATAGAAAATAAGGAGTGGTCTTATGGATGTTATAAAGTTACTAGAATATTTAAAAGAAATTTTAGAAACCTCCTCAACAATTCCTATAGTAGGTAAAGTGGTCATAGATAGAAAAGAATTTTCTGATGTAATTGAGCAAATTATAGATTATCTTCCTGAAGAATTTAAAAAGGCAAAATGGATTACAGAAGAGAAGGATAAAATACTAAAAGATGCTTATGAGCAGGCTGAAATGATAAAAAAAGAAAGCTTAGACATAGTAAGAAAAAAAATAAACAACCATGATTATGTAAGGGAAGCTAACTCAAAAGCTGAGGAAATAATATATGATGCACAGAAAAAATCAAAGGTAATTAAGGATGGAGCTAAAGAGTATTCTTTATATAGAATAGAAGATACACAAAAAGAAATCAATTCAAAATATGAAGAAATGATGAATAACTTAAAAAAAGAGATGGAAAGCTTTATAATCAATATGGATACTTATATAAAAGCTACCACCTCTACCATGGAAGAAGATATGGAAGAATTAAAAAACATTAAATAATCGCTTTAATTTTTCTAAAAGCATTGGAACTATTAGTATACACCCACAGAGGAACAAATAGTTTAAAAAATCAAATTTTTTATTATAGGTATTAAGATTTAAAAAAGAGGAAATGCTATTATAGCTAAATAAGTAAATAATTATACTTATTAGGGCACTAATAATTCCTTGAACAAATTTTCTTAATATATACTTTTTTATTGAAAAATTATATTTATATATAAATGAGTGAACTTGCAATATTATGCAGATACCACTAAATGACATTAAAAAGCTAATTAAACTTAATTTTATACTCATAGGAATATTCATTGAGGATACACCATGACATCCATTAGTTATTTCTAAAAGTCCTAATAAAAATGAAAATAAAACATTAGATTTGGTAGAAGCAATACTTTGGGTATTGCTTCTTATTATTTCTATTATTACTGAAAAAAATACTACAAATCCACTAACAGTTATACATACATTAATAGCATCCTCTATACTATGACTAAAGGCTTTAGAAAAGGAAGTTTTATTATTTACTGCAATAGTATTATTAGATTTTTTTAAATTAGGCTTATTTTTTCCTCTTAAAAGAAAACCTAATATAAGACAAGATAAATAATTGGAGATTAACAGTATATACCCAAGAAAACTACTCTTTAACATAGTAATGGAAATTGTGCCCATAACAAATAGTGGACTTGCATTTGAAGCTATGTTTAAAAGTCTTTCTGAAGTTGCAAAATCTATAATATTTTTCTCATATAAATCTGCAGTATATTTTGCTCCCATGGGATAACCACATAAAAAACTTAGGATTAAAACAACACTGCAAGAAAAAGGTAACCTTAGGGGTTTGCATAATATTGGGCCTAAGACTTTTGCATAGACCTCCACCCCGTTAAAATATATGATTAAATTGCATAATACTAAAAAAGGAAATAAACATGGAAATACAGAATTAATAAATAGCTTTAAGCCTTTTATAGAACCATCCATACAAGGTTTTGGAAAAATTATTATATTTAATACTAAAATACTTAAAATAAAAATAAATACTTTGTTATTTTTGTTTTTATTTTTTTTAAAATATTTCACCTAAATCTTCCTTTTAAAATTGCTTATATAATATCTATATTTCTCTTTTAAAAATAAATTACTATAGTTATTTAATAATTATAGGTTTTCTATAAAAGTCTTCATTATAGTTAATACTTTTATTTAAAAGTCCATAAAAAGCTGTACTATCCAGATCAAGTTTTAAAAAATCATTTTTTTCTTTAGGTATTTTTGTTATTATAGGTATCATTGATTTCTTCTTAATTTCTTTTAGCATCTCTTGCCCCTTAGAATTAAACCCTAATATTCTAGCATAAGGAGCCTTAGACTTTCGCATATCTTCTATAGGATAATTTTCAAAGCCGAGAAAAAGTTGCATTAGTATTCTATGTATTCTTGTTAAAGTGTATCTTTTACTTTTTATATTATTTAGAATGTATGAAAAATCATCACTTCTTAATATTTCATATATTATTTTGTTTTCTATGCCCTCTTTTACATCAGGAATTTTTAAAAGACAATTTCTATTGGTATAAATTTTATGTTTTAAATATGGCAAAATATCTCCCTCCAAAGGAAAGTTTTCTTCTCCATAGTTTGTAAGAATATGAAAAGTTTCTAAAGGAAGAAGATCCTTTAAATCTTTAATTGAATTATTAGAAAAAATAAACTTTCTAATGGCTGTAGCACTAGAAATTTCAGCTATATTTTTTGAATTGTAAGATTCCCCAAGTCTTTCTATAGTTAAGGGTTTTATATTACTTTCTAGCTTTAATAAGCTCTTTAGATATTCTATTCCTAAAATATTATTTGAGGAATTTAAAATCACAGAAAGATTTTCAATAGGAATATTATTACTTTTAATAAAGCTTTCAAGAGCATTGCTTCTAGCCTTTGGAAAACTTAAGCCTTGTTCCAAATAAAAACTTAGAAGTTTTTTATATTGGACTGGTTCTTTTAATAAAACTTCAGCTATTCTCTCTAATATAGTTATATCACCTAATTCACTACCAAAGGAGAGAGTATTAACTATATTTAAAGAGTTAATTAGACTTATACTTCCATATGAAAAAAATTCAGCAGAAGCTAAGCTATAGACTACAGGAAGCTCTATTACTAAGTCTATTCCATTTTTTAAAGCCATGGTTGTTCTACTCCATTTATCTACTATAGAAGGAAGACCTCTTTGAACAAAATTACCACTCATGATACATATAATTCCATCACATTTGGTCAATTCCTTTGTTTTTTTTATGTGATAAAGATGACCTTTGTGAAAGGGATTATATTCTGCTATAATAGCACTGACATTCATTAAAACACCTCATTTTATCATATTTAAGTATATTATAATTAATAATAAAAAATTTATAAAGAATATCTATACTTTCTTTATAAATTTTTTATTAGAAAGTGCTGAATATTAGGTAAATAGTAGGAAACAAAAAAATATCAAAGTAAAACTTGAATAAAAGTGGTAAAAAGGTTATATTATTAATGTGCATGTGTAACCTTTTTTATGTAAAACATTATATCTCATGGGGGGAAGACATATGGAATTAATGAATAAGATATGGAGTATGGCAAAAGAAAATAAAAAAAGAATTGTTTTACCAGAAGGTGATGAAGAAAGAAATTTAATAGCTAGTGAAAGGATTCAAAAAGAAGGGTTAGCAGAAGTAGTCCTTGTAAGCAATGAAGAGTCTATAAAGCAAAAAGCAAAAGAATTAGGAGTAGATATTTCAGGTATAGAAATCATAGACCCTGAAAAATCAGAAAAACTTAATGATTATGCTAAAGAGTTTTATGAACTTAGAAAACACAAGGGCATGACAGAAGAAAAGGCATTATCTACAATGAAAGATCCACTATACTATGGTACTATGATGGTTAAACTAGGTGATGCAGATGGTTTAGTATCTGGAGCTATTCATACTACAGGAGATCTTTTAAGACCAGGTCTTCAAATAGTTAAAACTGCACCTGGAATAAAAGTTGTTTCAAGCTTTTTCTTAATGAATATACCAGATTGTGAATACGGAGAGGACGGATTTTTGTTATTCTCTGATTGTGCAGTAAATCCAAATCCAAATTCTGAAGAATTAGCTTCAATAGCTATATCAACTGCTGAAACAGCTAGAAATCTTTGTAAAATAGAACCAAAGGTTGCTATGTTATCCTTCTCTACTATGGGTAGTGCAAAACATGAATTAGTTGATAAGGTTAAAGTAGCAACAGGTCTTGCTAAAGAACAAAGACCTGATTTATTAGTTGATGGGGAACTTCAATTAGATGCTGCTATAGTAAAAAAAGTTGGAGAGCTAAAGGCACCTGAAAGTCCTGTTGCTGGAAAGGCAAATGTTTTAATATTCCCAGATTTACAAGCAGGAAACATAGGTTACAAATTAGTTCAAAGATTTGCTAAAGCAGAAGCAATAGGACCTATATGTCAAGGATTTGCAAAGCCTATTAATGACTTATCAAGAGGATGTAGTCCAGAAGATATAGTGAATGTTGTTGCAGTAACAGCAGTTCAAGCACAAGCTTAGTTAGTATTTTAAATTTAATATATATAGAAATTTAAGGAGGAAAATAAATGAAAGTTTTAGTTATTAACTGTGGAAGTTCATCATTAAAATATCAATTAATTGATATGGAAACTGAAAAAGCTTTAGCAAAAGGCTTAGTAGAAAGAATAGGAATAGAAGGTTCTATATTAACTCATAAAGGTGATGGAAAAGATAAACATATAATAGAAACTCCAATGAAAGACCATCAAGTTGCAATAGAATTAGTTCTTGGTGCTTTAACAGACAAAGAACATGGTGTAATTAGTGATATGAGCGAAATTTCTGCAGTTGGACACAGGGTTGTTCATGGTGGAGAAAAATATGCTAAATCAGTAATAATTAACGATGAAGTTATGGTTAATTTAGAGAAATGTGCAAAATTAGCTCCACTACATAATCCAGCAAATATTATTGGAATAAATGCATGTAAAAAATTAATGCCAAATACACCAATGTCAGTAGTATTTGATACAGCATTCCATCAAACTATGCCAGAAGAAGCATATATATATGCTCTTCCATATGAAGCTTATGAAAAACATTCAGTAAGAAGATATGGAATGCATGGTACATCTCATAAATTTGTATCAGGCGTTGCCGCAGATATGATGGGCAAAAACATAGAAGATCTTAAAATAATTACTTGTCACCTAGGAAATGGTGCAAGTTTAACAGCAGTTAAAAATGGTAAGTCTGTAGATACTTCAATGGGATTCACTCCACTTGAAGGATTAGTTATGGGAACTAGATGTGGGGATATAGACCCTGCAATAATTCCATTCTTAATGAAAGAAGAAGATTTATCAGTTGATGAAATAGATCAATTAATGAATAAAAAATCTGGTGTATTAGGTATATCAGGTGTAAGTTCAGATTTTAGAGATATAGAGGATGCTGCTAAAGAAGGTAATCATAGAGCTAAACTTGCATTAGATGTATTCCACTATAGAGTAAAACAATATATTGGAGCTTATACTGCTGCTATGAATGGTGTGGATGCAATTGTATTTACAGCAGGATTAGGAGAAAATTCTATAGGATCAAGAGAAATAATCTGTGAAAACATGGATTTCTTAGGAATTAAATTAGATAAAGAAAAGAATAATGTTAGAGGAAAAGCAGTAGAAGTAAGTGCTGATGATTCAAAAGTTAAGATCTTTGTAATTCCAACAAATGAAGAGCTAATGATAGCAAAAGAAACTGTTGGTTTAATTAACAAATAATAGACTTATGTTCTTCAGGTTTCGAGTAAAACTTCTTTTACTCGAAACATTTCTTTAAAAATAAACTTGACTTTTATACGTAATATCTATATAATAACTCTTGTTTAATATATAATAATCTTATTCAAGAGGTATGTATTAATGAAATTTGATTTAATTCAATTAATCAATGGAAAAAAAGATGAAATTGAAGTACATACAATAATTGAGAAGGATAAGCTGATTTTAGGAGATGAAGAAATAAAATATAGTTCTCCAATTACTTTAAATGGGATTTTTAGAAAAAAGTCAGAACAATACATATTTAAAGGTAATTTTATAACTTCTTTAGTCTTTTCTTGTTCCAGATGTTTAGAAGAATTTACTAAGGAAGTAGAGTTTGATGTAGAAGAAGTTTTTTCTAAATATCCTAGTGAAGAAGAGAGGATTATAGAAAATAGTACTGTAGATCTATACAGTATTATTGAACAAAATTTAGTTTTAAACCTTCCAGTTAAGACATTGTGTACAGAATCTTGTAAGGGGCTTTGCACAAGTTGTGGAACTAACCTAAATTTTTCATCTTGTACTTGTATTGTAGAAGATGAAGAAATAGAGGAAGAACCCTTATTGGATCCAAGATTTGCAAAGCTTAAAAACTTATTAAATGATAATAAGTAATGTATAAACTTTATTCATAGGTTAAGGAGGTGTTTATAATGGCTCATCCAAAGAGAAAAACTTCAAAAGCAAGAAGAGATCAAAGAAGAGCTCAAAACTTTAAGCTAAGCATGCCTGGTATAGTGGAATGTCCTCAATGCCATGAATTTAAATTAGCTCATAGAGTATGTAAAAGTTGTGGATATTACAAAAATACAAAGGTAGTATCTGATGATAAATAATAAGAAAGTCGAAAGACTTTCTTTTATTTTTATATCCTATAAAATCACATTAATAGTTTGATGGGTGAAAGGGAAAGATAAACTTTTCTTAAATCTACTCTACAAATTTTGCTAATATGATATAATATATATATAAACTATTTAAGTATAAATACTTTAAAGTGAGGTTAGTATATGATTATAGCAGTAGATGGTATGGGTGGAGATAATAGTCCACAAGAAGTTGTTAAAGGATGTATAGAAGCTTCTAAGGAAGATAATAGTCTTAAGGTTATTATAACAGGACCAAGTGATAGAATACATGAGGAATTAAACAAATACAAATATGATAAAGATAGAATTGAAGTATTTAATGCAGAAGAAGTTATAAGCAATAATGAGCATCCTGCTATGGCTATTAGAAGAAAAAAAAATTCTTCTTTAAGTAGGGCTCTATATTTAGTAAAAGAAGGTAAGGCAGATGCAGTTTTATCTGCAGGAAGTACAGGGGCATTACTAACAGGAGCCACATTAATTATAGGAAGAATAAAAGGGGTAGATAGACCTGCTTTCGCTCCAATTATGCCAGGTAAAAACGGTCAGTTTATGGTAGTAGATTGTGGTGCTAATGTAGACTGTAAACCTAAAAATTTACTCCAATTTGCTCTTATGGGAAAGGTTTATTTTGAAAAAGTTTTAAACATTAAAAATCCTTCTGTAGGACTTGTAAATATAGGTGTGGAAGAAGAAAAAGGTAATGAACTTACAAAGGAGACTTATAAACTTTTAAAAGATGCAAACTTGAATTTTGTTGGAAATGTAGAACCAAGAGAAGTTCCAAAGGGAGATGTAAAAGTTCTAGTCTGTGATGGGTTTGTGGGAAATACTATTCTGAAGATGTATGAAGGAGTAGCAAGTACAATATTATCTACTTTAAAAGAAAACATAATGAGTTCTTTTAGAACTAAAATTGGAGGAGTGCTTTTAAAACCTGTATTTGAGAAGTTTAAAAAGAACTTTAACTACAAAGAAGTTGGAGGAGCTGCTTTTCTAGGTGTTAAAGGTATATGTGTAAAAGCTCATGGAAGTTCTGATGCAAAGGCTTTTAAAAATGCTATTAAGCAAGCTAAGTTTTTTTATGATAATAAGGTTATAGAAGAAATAAAGGAAGAAATTGAGAATATAAATATAGAAGATATAAAAAAATAAATATTTAGATATAAATTTAAGAATAATACATATAAATATAGAAAAGATAATATAAAGTATTAATATATTTATAAAAAGTAGTTGATAAATATATTGAAAACGATTAATATTTATTTATAAACATTAAAAATACTATTAATTTGGAGGAGTAAGTATGGTTTTTGATAAAGTGAAGGATATAATAGTAGAACAATTAAGTGTTAATGAGGATGAGGTTACAATGGAGGCTTCTTTTGTAGATGATTTAGGAGCAGATTCTCTAGATGTTGTAGAATTTATCATGGCACTAGAAGAAGAGTTTGATATAGAAATACCTGATGAAGCAGCTGAAAAGGTTACAACTGTAGGAGATGTGGTGGAATACATAAAATCTCGTGTTGATGAATAATATGGTCCCGCAATGCGGGACTAAATTTTTTTAAATATAAATTAAAGGAGTTAACAAATTATGCAAAGAAAACCTGCAATTAATGAGCTTGAGAAAATAATTGCAATTAATTTTGAAAATAAATCCTTATTAAGAACGGCTTTAACACATAGTTCCTATGCAAATCAAAGAAAGAATGTTTCCTATAATGAGAGATTAGAATACTTAGGAGATGCTGTATTAGAACTTGTTATCTCAGAGTATCTATATATAAACTGCAAAGATAAATTAGAGGGAGAATTAACTAAAATAAGAGCAACAATAGTTTGTGAAAGTTCCTTACATGAAATAGCTCAAAAATGGAATCTTGGACAATTTATAATAATGAGCAAGGGAGAAGAGCAGACTGGTGGAAGAACTAGAAATTCAATATTAGCTGACTGTGTAGAAGCTATTATTGCAGCCGTTTATTTAGACAAAGGATTGAAATTTACAAGAAAATTTATATTAGATAATTTTATGCCAACTATTGAAAAAGCTATTAAAAATCAAATAATTCTAGACTATAAAACTAGGCTCCAAGAATTATTACAAAAAAATGGGGAAATAGCAATTGTATACAACCTAACTTCTTGCGAAGGGCCACCTCATAGACCAATTTTCCATGTTGAAGTATCTATTAATGGAACACCCTATGGAAAAGGTACTGGCTTTAGCAAAAAAGAAGCAGAACAAAATGCAGCTAAAGAAGTTATTCAAGATATGGAGAAGAGAAATGAGTAAAAATCATTATATAATTCCGGTATTTGTACCTCATATAGGATGTCCTCATGATTGTGTGTTTTGTAATCAAAACACAATTACAGGAAAGAAAAAAATAACTATGGTTAATGAAGAAGAACTGGATCCAAACAGAGTTAATCATATAATAAAAACTTATTTATATACAATAAACAAAACAAAAAATAAAGATGCTATTGTAGAAATATCTTTTTTTGGAGGCACATTTACAGCTATTCCTATGAACAAACAAGAAGAACTATTAAAAGTGGCGTTTTCTTATAAAACTCAAGGGGACATAGATTATATAAGGTTATCTACAAGGCCAGATTACATAGATAATGTGAGATTAGGTTTATTAAAAAAATATTCTGTAGATATAATAGAACTTGGAGTACAATCCTTAGACAGAGAAGTTTTAAAATATTCAGGCAGAGGTCACAGTGATGAAGATGTTTATAGTGCAAGTAAACTTATAAAGGAATTTGGATTTACACTAGGAATTCAAATAATGCTTGGACTTCCAGGGGATACTATGAAAAAGGATATTGAAACTGCAGTTAAAGTAAGCAAAATTCATCCTGAAATTGCTAGAATATATCCAGCCTTAGTAATAAAAGATACTCCTATGGAAACTATGGTTAAAAGGGGACAATACGAACCATATACATTATTTTATGCTATAGAAGTGTGTAAAATAACCTATAGTATACTAGTTTCTAAAGGGATAAATGTAGTAAGAGTAGGACTTCAGCCAACTGAAGATATTAATGAGAATGCAGAACTTATATGTGGACCTTTTCATCCAGCCTTTAGGGAGTTAATGGAGAGTAGTCTCTTAAATGAAATGATATTTACCTATATGAATTTAGGGAAAATTAACAGTGATATTTTACTAAAAATAAACCCTAAGAATATTTCAAAATTATATTCTAATAAGAAATATTATTTTAATTTTTACAAAGAAAAACATGGTGCTTATGATATTACAGTTGTGCAAGACCCAAGTATGGATCTAGATAAAGTAGTCATAGATACATGTAAAGAAGAAATAGAATTATCATATATGAAGTTCCTTAACAACAAGTCTGAGGAAGGAAAAAGGATGAGTTTATAGAATAGTTAAATAAAACCGTGAAATCACGGTTTTTAATTTTAATATTATATTTATTTGATATTTTAAAATAAATATAATAAACTTATATAATGAAATAATTAAATTTTAAGAGGTGTTTTCATGAATAAACGTCAAAGGGAAAAAAGTACTAAAATAATGGCTATACTAATTTTAATTATATTTATAGCTGTAACATTTTTATCAATTTTAATTAGATAACTATTAGGAGAGATGGATTTATGTTCCTTAAATCAATAGAAATAAGAGGCTTTAAATCTTTTGCTGACAAAACAGAATTAAATTTTAAAAAAGGGATTACTTCTGTAGTTGGTCCTAATGGTAGTGGAAAAAGTAATATTTCTGATGCTGTAAGATGGGTTTTAGGTGAACAAAGTATAAAACATCTTAGAGGAGCTAAGATGGAGGATGTTATTTTCATTGGAACAGAATTTAGGAAGCCAGTTGGACTTGCTCAGGTATCTCTTATATTAAATAATGAGGAAGGAGAACTTAAGGTTGATTATTCTGAGGTTAAAGTTACGAGGAGACTTTATCGTTCAGGAGAAAGTGAATATCTTATAAACAATACTAAATGTAGGTTAAAAGATATACAAGAACTTTTTATGGATACAGGAATCGGAAAAGAAGGATATTCTATTATAGGACAAGGTAAAATTGATGCTATATTAAGTGGGCGACCAGAAGAAAGAAGGGCCTTGCTTGAAGAAGCAGCAGGTATTGTTAAGTTTAAAAACAGAAAAGAAGAGGCAGAAAAAAAACTTAATATAACAAATGAAAATTTAACTAGAATTACAGATATATTATCCACTTATGAAGAGAGATTAGAACCTTTAAGATTGGATATGGAAAAAGCCAAAGAATTCTTATCCTTATCTGAGGAATTAAAAGAAAAAGATCTGGGATTAATTATACATAATATAGACCAAATACAGAAAAAAGTTTTTACTTTTAAAAATGAAAAAGAGAGTAAAGAAGAATCTCTTGGAGAATTCATAAAAAATAAAAATTATTTAAAAAGCCAGCTTGAAAAATACACATTACTTTTAGAAGAACATGAGGAAAAAAATAAGAGAAGTCTACAAGAATATTATGACTATAAAGAAAAAATTAATAATACAGAAATGGAACTAAAAGTAATTAGTGAAAAAATTAAAAATGCAGAACTGTTAATAAAAAGATATGAAGAAGATATAGCAAAATTACAAAGAGAATTGCAAAACTTATTAATAAATAGAAATGATACAGAAAAAGAAATTGAATTTTTAAGAGAAAAACAACTTAAGTTAAAAAATGGATTAAGCATATATGAAAAAGAGTTATCTAAATTTGAAGGATATTTTAAAGAAAGTAATATGGAATTAGATAACTTAAAAGAAAAACTTAAACTAGTAATTGAAGATGAGCTAAAAAGTGAAAAAGAAAAAGAAAATTTAAATAGAGAGATTAAAGTTTTACTAGATAAAATAGAAGAAATAAACATAGTTACAGAAAATACTTCGAATCTAATTAAAATAAATGCTAACACTAGAAAAAAGTTAGAGGAACAATGCAAAGATATAGAAGAAAAAGTAAAGACTTATGAAGAAAGTATAAAAGAAAACACTAAAGAAATTTCTATTTTTAGAAGTAAATTAAGCAATATAAAAAATCAGCATAAGTCTAAAAATATAGAATTTAATAAGTTAGAAGCTAATCTTAATATTTTATCTAATTTAGAAAAACAATATGAAGGATACACAAAAGCTGTAAAAAAACTTATGGAACATATAGAAAATGGATTCGTAAAAAAAGTTACAGATGCTTTTGTCCTAGGAGAAACGATCAATGTACCAAAAGGATTTGAAACAGCTATTGAAATAGCTCTTGGTGGAAGTATATCAAATATTATTACTGATACGGAAGAAGAGGCTAAAATATTAATAAGTTATTTAAAAGAAAAATCCCTAGGAAGGGCAACTTTTCTTCCTCTTAACATAGTTAAGGGTAGACATATAAATACTAAATTAGATTTTAGTAATATAAAGGGGTTCCTTGGAAGAGCTAGTGATATTCTATCTTATGATAATAAATTTAAAAATGCTATAGAGTTTGTTTTAGGTAATGTAATATTAGCAGAAGATATGGAAAGTGCATTACATATAGCTAAACTCACATCTTATAGCAATAGGATAGTTACCCTTTCTGGTGAAGTTATAAATGTAGGAGGGTCTCTTACTGGAGGTAGCACTTATAGCAAAAGTTCTAATATAATTAGTAGAAAAAGAGAAATTGATGAATTAAGTAGAAGAATAGAAGAGTTAAAAGACGAGATAAAATCTACTACCATAAAAATAGAAGAATATAATAATAGAATCTCTGAATTAGATGAGTATAATTTAAATCTAAGAGATACTATTCACGGAGAAAATATAGATATAATTAAGTTAAAAGAAAGGATAAATTCTCTTTTAGAAGAAGAAAATAAGGGAAATAACACATTTAAAAAATTACAAAATGATGTAAAAAATTATGCATCAAAAATAAATATATATAAAAATAACTTAAATTTTATAGAACAATCTACTTCTAGTTTAAGTATAAATAAGAAAACCTTAGAAGATAATATAAGAGACTTAGAGGATAAACTAGTAAGTTCAAATAAAGAACTTAATTATATAAAAGAAGAAGCTATAGAGAAAAAAATTGCGCTTGCTGCTTTAAATGAAAATCTATCTAACAAGGAAGTAAAATTAGAAGAACTAAAAGTTGAATTTACAGAAAAAGATCATATGATTGGAAAATATTCTTCTTTACGAAATGAAGAAAATAAAAATTTAACAGAGTATAATAAACTAATAAGTTTTAATAAAATGGAACTTTTAAGTTTAAGAGAAAATATAAAGTTATTTGATGAGAAATTTAAAGAAGAGAACATAGATAGATTAAAATTAAAAGATAAAATTAATGAGTTTTCAGGTAAAATAGAAAATCTGTCCATAGAAGAAGAATCTATAAATAAAGAACTTAATAAAGTTATAATGAATCTTACAAGGTTTGAAACAGAGTATAATTCTATTCTAGAAAGATTAAATGAAGAATACAACATAACTTATGCAGAGGCTATAGATTATAAGAACTCTAATTTAGATATTTACAATACTAAAAAAGAAATTGAAAATTTAAAAGCTAAAATTAATAGCTTAGGCATGGTAAATGTTGGAGCCATTCAAGAGTATAAAGAAGTTAAGGAAAAGTATACTTTTATGAGTACTCAAAAAGAAGATCTAGAGGAGTCAAAAAAAGAGATACTTACAGTTATTAATGAAATGACATTAAAGATGAAAGAGGTTTTCAAAGATAACTTTGAAAAATTAAATGAGTATTTTCATGAAACATTTACGGAATTATTTAAGGGAGGAAGTGCTTCTTTAATTTTATCACAAGGAGATGAACTCTCAGGTAAAATTGATATAAATGTTCAACCACCAGGAAAAAAATTGCAAAATATAAATCTAATGTCTGGTGGTGAAAAGGTATTATCTGCTATTGCGCTTTTATTTTCTATTTTAAAAATGAAGCCTACACCTTTTTGCATATTGGATGAAATAGAAGCTGCCTTAGATGATGCCAATGTTTTGCGCTATGCAGAATTTTTAAAGAAATTTTCCGATAGAATACAGTTTATAGTAATAACCCACAGAAAAGGAACTATGGGAGTAAGTGATGCGCTTTACGGAATAACCATGGAGGAAAAGGGAATTTCTAAGGTCGTATCTGTGGATTTGAATAAAAACATTAATAATTAAGGTGGTGCTAATTATGTTTGGAAATTTTTTTGATAAACTAAAAGAAGGACTAGCAAAGACTAGGGATAATTTCACTGAAAAAGTTACAGAAGTTTTAAGTTTTGCTGTAAAAATTGATGAGGAAATGTATGAGGAATTAGAAGAGGCTCTAATTACTTCGGATATTGGAGTTGATACAACTTTAGATGTTATAGAAAAATTAAAAGCTAAAATTAAAGAAAAAAAGATTAAAGATCCTTCAGAAGTTATGCTATGTTTAAAAGAAGTTTTAAGTGAAATATTAAAAGAAGAAAAGAATGAAGAAGAATATCCTAAAATTGTTCTTGTAATTGGAGTAAATGGAGTAGGTAAAACTACATCCATAGGTAAAATTGCTCATAGATATAAGGAAAACAATAAAAAAGTAATTCTTGCCGCAGCGGATACTTTTAGAGCTGCTGCTATAGATCAGCTTCAAGTATGGAGTAATCGTGTAGGAGTAGACATTGTAAATCATCAAGAAGGTGCAGATCCTGGTGCTGTAGTTTTCGATGCAATTCAGGCAGCAAAAGCTCGTAATGCTGATGTTTTAATTTGTGACACAGCAGGAAGGTTGCACAATAAAAAGAATTTAATGGATGAGCTTGGTAAAATAAACAGAATAATAGAAAGAGAATTTGGAACTAAAAATGTAGAAACTCTTTTAGTGTTAGATGGGACTACAGGACAAAATGCAGTTCAGCAGGCAAAGCAATTTAAAGAAGTATGTAATATAAACGGAATAATTTTAACCAAATTAGATGGCACAGCAAAGGGTGGCATAGTTATTTCAATTAAAAATTCTCTTAATATACCAGTAAGATACATAGGTGTAGGCGAGGGTATGGAGGATTTACAAGAATTTAATCCTGAGGCCTTTGTTGAAGCTTTATTTTAAAAAAAGTTGTGTTAGATTAAAATGTTTAAAAAAGCCTAAAAAAAATATGGGGTGTTAAGTCAGAAGTTTAGCACTTAAAAAATTTTTAGGACGATAGTCCGTTGATTTATAATGTTTTATGAGTGAGTATTAATAAATGTGTTAATTCCGATTTTTACTGGAAATTATATAGAAAAAATTTGCATAATAAAAGCATCCCTTTTATAATAAGTTTTGCGAAAACAACAGATAAAAAGGATGCTGATAAAATGAACAAAAGTTATTTAAAACAAATGCTCACTTACTTCTCTAAGGTATACCATCTTGGAGAAAAAATCAATACCCTAAAAGATAAAAAAGTAAAATCTCCAGTAAAAGTTTCAACAATTACCTTTGTGGTATTATTTGGATTTATGCTTCAGATAAGGAGTTTCAACAGATTAGAACATTGGCTTAAAAAAGATAAATTTAAAAAAGTACTACCTAAAAAAACTAAAATGCCACGTATTGATGCCGTTAGGCGTTGTTTAAGTGATTTTGATTTAGATGGATTAAAAGAAATCCTTAAACATATAATAAAAACTACTGTAAAAAATAAGGTATTTAGAAATGGTACAATAGATAGCTTAAAAGTAGTTGCTATAGACGGTGTAGAACTATTTGAAAGTACTAAAAAATGCTGTGATAAATGTCTTACAAGAGTTGATAAAAATGGCTTAACTCATTATTTCCACAGATCAGTGATTTGTGCAACTGTAGGTTCTGACCATCATCTTATTTTAGGTCAAGAAATGCTTGAACCAAAACAAGACGGATCGGATAAAGATGAAGGTGAAATCACAGGAGGTAAAAGACTAATTAGAAGGCTTTATAAAGAGTATCATCATTTTGCAGATATTATAGTAGCTGATGCTTTATATTGTAAATCTACTTGGATAAAAGAAGTACTTTCATTAGGAATGAATGCAGTAGTACGAGTTAAAGATGACCGACTGCACATTGTAAAAGATGCATTAGCTTTATTTAAATGCCGTGAGGCAAATAAAGAATGGATAGTTCATAAGGGAAGCAAAAAGTATGTACAGATAAAAGCTTGGGATGAAGGTAATTTTGAAATGGCTGATTCAGAAGTAAAAGTAAGATTTATAAAATTTATAGAAGAAGTTCATACTGGAGATAAGGTACAATTTAAAGAGGCATGGATTATAACAACAGACAAATTTACGTCAGTAGAAACTCTATGGAAAATAATGCATAAAAGATGGGACATTGAAAACAATGTTTTTCATCAGTTAAAAACTGAGTGGCATTTAGATCATTGTTTTCTTCATAGCCCTACGGGCGTAGAAACAGTGGTAATGTTTTTAATACTAGCATTTAATTTGATGCAATTGTACTTTTTTAGGTGTATAAGATCCTTCAGAAAAAAACGAATGCTTCAAATAGATATTGTTGAGGATATAAGAGATGAGAGATTTACTATAGAAGATGACTGGATCAATCCACTATTTGTAAAAACTTAACTTTAAAATAAAATTGGAAATTATTTATTAAGATTTCGTGGGGTAGGGGTAAGTATATCTATTTTTGCGACCTATCGGTCTGCGGGCTTACCAGCCCTTTAAGTAATTGTAAAAAAATATAATTCCAGTAAAAATAAAAATTTCACTGGAATTTAGGTGCTAAATCTCTGGTGTTAAGTAAAAAAGCTTGACATGAAAAAATTAATCTGTTATTATTAAATTCGTGTTTAAGGTGATTTAATGGATAAGCGTACAGAAATACTTATTTTATTTGATATTTATGGTATGTTACTTACAGATAAACAAAAAAATATAATGGACTTATATTTTAATAATGATCTTTCATTATCAGAGATTGCAGAGAACTCTAGTACTAGTAGGCAAGCAATTCATGATACTATAAAAAGATGTGAAAAATTATTATATGAATATGAAAAAAAACTTCAGCTTATGAATAAAAGTAAAAAAATAAAAAGTATAAAAAATAATATACAAGAAAATTTAAAAGAACTTAATAAGTTAGAACAAACTGAAGTTCATAATATTATATATAAAATAGAATGTCAGCTGAAGGAATTAAATTAGGAGGTTACTTCTATGGTATTTGAAGGTTTATCCTCAAAGTTACAAGATGCTGTAAAAAAGTTAAAAGGGAAAGGTAAGCTTACTGAAAAAGATATAAAAGAAGCTATGAGAGAAGTAAAACTTGCCCTTTTAGAAGCAGACGTTAACTATAAAGTAGTTAAAACCTTTATAAAAACTGTAAGTGAAAAATGCATGGGAGAAGAAGTTTTAGGTAGCTTAACTCCAGGACAACAAGTAATTAAGGTAGTTAATGATGAGTTAACTAATTTAATGGGAACTAAAGAAGCTAAACTACAGTTTTCCACCAAAGGACTTACTGTTATTATGCTTGTAGGGCTTCAAGGTGCAGGTAAAACTACTATGTGTGGTAAATTAGCTTTAAATTTAAGAAAATCTAATAAAAAACCATTACTAGTTGCATGTGACGTTTATAGACCAGCTGCTGTAAAACAATTACAAGTTGTTGGAAGTCAAATTGATATTCCAGTATTTACAATGGGAGATAAAGTCTCTCCAGTAGATATTGCAAAAGCATCTATTGAACATGCTAAGAGTAATGGAAACAATGTAGTTATAATAGATACTGCAGGAAGACTTCATATAGATGAGGTTCTTATGGAAGAACTTGAAGATATTAAAAAAGAAGCTGAACCCTCTGAGATTTTACTTGTAGTAGACTCTATGACTGGTCAGGATGCCGTTAATGTAGCTGAAACCTTTAATAATAAGTTAGATATAACAGGTGTTGTTTTAACTAAATTAGATGGTGATACAAGAGGCGGAGCTGCACTCTCTATAAGTTCTATTACGGGAAAACAAATTAAATTTGCTGGTGTGGGTGAAAAAATGTCTGATCTTGAGGTTTTCTATCCTGATAGAATGGCTTCTAGAATATTAGGCATGGGTGATGTATTAAGTTTAATAGAAAAAGCTCAGCAAGCTATAGATGAAGAAGAGGCTAAAGAATTAGGAAATAGGATGCTAAGTAATGATATTAACTTTGAAGACTTTTTATCCATGATGAAGCAAATGAAAAAGTTAGGTCCACTTAACAAATTGGTAGAGATGATACCAGGGGTTAATGCAAAACAACTTCAAGGAATAGATTTAAGTCAAAGTGAAAAAGAACTTACAAAAATAGAATGTATAATTAATTCTATGACTGTTGAAGAAAGAAGAAATCCAACATTACTTAGTGCACCTTCAAGAAAAAGAAGAATTGCAAATGGATCTGGTAATACAATTCAACAAGTTAATAAATTAGTAAAAGATTACGAAATGATGAAGAAAATGATGAAGAAAACAAAAGGGTTCCAAAAGAATGCTAAAAAAGGTCTTTTTGGTAAATTACCTTTTTGATAAATAGTTTTAAATTTTAAGGAGGTGAAATATATGGCAGTTAAAATCAGATTAAAAAGAATGGGTGCTAAAAAAGCTCCTTTCTATAGAGTAGTTGTTGCTGATTCAAGAGCACCAAGAAATGGTAAGTTCATAGAAGAAATAGGTTACTACAACCCAACAACTGAACCAGTAACTTTCAAAGTTGATGAAGATAAAGCAGCTCAATGGATAAAAAATGGAGCTCAACCTTCAGATACAGTTAAAAAATTATTTAACAAAGCAGGTATCTGCAAATAATGAATGGAGGCGTATCTCGCGTGAAAGAGCTATTAGAAGTAATTGCCAAGTCACTTGTAGATAATCCAGAATTAGTTCAGGTAAATGAGGTAGTTGGAGAGCAATCAATAATATTAGAATTAAAAGTTGCTCCTGAAGATATGGGCAAGATTATTGGTAAACAAGGTCGTATAGCAAAAGCTATCAGAACAGTTGTTAAAGCTTCAGCTATTAAAGAAAATAAAAGAGTAGTTGTTGAAATAATTTAAGTACATAAGAGTTAGGGGAGCCTAACTCTTATTTTATAATCTTATATTTTAAGGAGGAAGGCCTTTGAAAGAATATTTGGTTATTGGTCAAATTTCTAAACCTCATGGTGTAAGAGGAGAGGTAAAAGTATTTCCCTTAACAAATGATCCTAAGAGATTTAAAAAATTACCCTATGTGTTAATAGACAATAAAGAATATAAAATAGAACACTGCAAATTTCAAACTGATAGGGTGATTTTAAAACTAGAAGGAATAGATTCAATTGATGAAGTTATGAAATATAAAAATAAGTATCTAGAGATTAAAAGGGAAGATGGTGTAATACTTCCAGAAGATGAGTACTATATAGCGGATTTAATAGGCTGCGAAGTATATGACACAAGTAATAAATTTCTAGGAACTGTATATGATGTAATAGAAACAGGGAGCAATGATGTATACTGGGTTAAGTCAGAAGACGGTGAACTACTTATTCCAGCCATAGGGTCTGTAATTGATACTGTTATAATAAAAGATTCAAGAATTATTATAAAACCAGTAAGTGAGTGGATGTAATGGAAATTGATATATTAACCTTGTTTCCAGAATACTTTTCTGTTTTTGATTATAGTATAATTAAAAGAGCTAGAGAAAAAGGGATCTTGAGCATAAAATCTCATGATATTCGAAATTTTTCTAATAATAAACATAAGAAAGTAGATGATTATCCTTATGGGGGTGGAGCAGGTATGGTTATGACTCCTAAGCCTATAGTTGATTGTATAAGGCATGTAAAAAACTTTAATAAGGGCAAAGTTATATACCTAGGACCAAGGGGAAAGACCTTTAATCAGAGTATGGCTAAGGATCTTTCTAAAGAGAAAGAATTGATATTCTTATGTGGACATTATGAAGGAATTGATGAGAGGGTTAGAAAATATATAGATGAAGAAATATCTCTTGGGGATTTTATATTAACGGGAGGAGAAGCTGCATGTATCCCAATAATAGATAGCATTTCAAGATTAATCCCAGGAGTACTATCTAGTGCTGAAAGTTATGAGGAAGAATCTTTTTATAATGGACTTTTAGAGTACCCTCAGTATACCAGACCAGAAAACTTTGAAGGAGAAATTGTTCCTAAAGTTTTACTGTCAGGGCATCATGATAATATAAGGAAATGGAGAAAAGCTCAATCACTTTTAATTACTAAAAGATATAGAGAAGATTTATATAGAAAATATAATTTTAATAATGAAGAGAAAAAAATACTGAAAGATTTAAATAAAAATACTTGATTATAGTTTTCTACTGTGGTAAAATTTATTTTGTGCATTCCGGGCGGTCCTCTGTCATGTTATGTGACCATGAACGTCTAATACTTTGTGGGAGGTTGTACATATGTTAGAAATAATAAAATCAATTGAAGCTGAACAACTTAGAAAAGACTTACCAGAATTCGGAGTTGGAGATACTGTTAAAGTTCACATTAAGATTAAAGAAGGTAGCAAAGAGAGAATCCAAATATTCGAAGGAACAGTTCTTAAAAGACAAAATGGTGGAATTAGAGAAACTTTTACTGTAAGAAGAGTTGCTTATAACTGTGGAGTAGAAAAGACTTTCCCAGTTAATTCACCTGCCATTGATAAGATTGAAGTGGTAAGAAAAGGTAAAGTAAGAAGAGCTAAATTATTCTACTTAAGAGATAGAGTTGGTAAAGCTGCAAAAGTAAAAGAAAGATTATAGTAAATTGGGACTTTTTAAGTCCCTTTTTTCATAAGTTTTTTTAAATAGGAAAGGAAGTGTTTTTTTATGGATATTAATTGGTATCCCGGTCATATGGCAAAGACCAAGAGGGCTTTAATAGAGAGCTTAAAGTTAGTAGATGCTGTAATTGAAATTAGAGATGCTAGAATTATTACTTCTAGTGCAAATCCTGATATAGATAACATTTGTAAAGACAAACCAAGGGTCATTTTATTAAATAAAGCTGATCTAAGTGATATAAGGACTACTGAAAAATGGATTAATAAGTTAAGCAATGGTAACACAAAAGTTATTAAAACCAATAGTGTTACAGGAGAAGGGTTAAAAGCTGTAAAACCCGCTTTAAATGAATTATTAAAAGAAAAACATGATAGGCTAAAAGCAAAGGGACTTAAAAATATAGTAATAAGAGTTATGGTAGTTGGTATACCTAATGTTGGAAAGTCATCTTTTATAAATAAAATGGCAAATAATAAAAGTGCGAAAACTGGAGATAAACCAGGTGTCACTAGAAGTAATCAATGGATTAAAACTAAATATGGTATAGAACTTTTAGATACACCAGGAGTTCTTTGGCCTAAGTTTCAAGATGAAGAAGTAGCCTTAAAGCTTGCTTTTACAGGTGCAATAAAAGATGAAATTATGGATATTGAAGAATTAGCACTAAAATTAGTAGAAAATCTTCAATCAAATTATGGGGAAAATTTAAAATCTAGATATAAGTTACAAGAGCTTTCAGAGTCACCTATAGAAAACCTCGAAAATATAGGTAGGAAACGTGGGTGTGTTATGTCAGGAGGACTTATAGATTACAATAGAGCCTCTGTAATGCTTTTAGATGAATTTAGAGGCGGTAAACTAGGTGGCATATCTTTAGACCGTCTTAAGGAGTAATAACATGAATTTACCTTATGATATAAATAATTTAGGAGTTAAAGAAGTAAAAAACTATTCTCTTAAATATGAAAGTGATATAGAAAAATATGGTAGTGAACAAGAGTTCTTGGAGTTCCTAAAATGTCTTGAAGAAGATCAACGTAAAGGAATTCAGGATATATATAATAAACTTTATAGGGCTAAAGAAAAATTTGATTTGGACTGTTCCAGAGTAAAAAAATTATATGAATTTGATAGGAATTTTAAAGGTATTAGATATGTAGCTGGAGTTGATGAAGTAGGGCGTGGTCCTTTAGCTGGCCCTATTGTTGGGGCTGCCGTAATATTAGATTTAAACCACATAATTAACTATATAGATGACTCTAAAAAATTAAAGGAAAAAAAAAGAGAAGTGCTAAGTAAAATAATAAAGGAGAGTGCTTTAGATTATAGTATAGTAGAGATTTCTAATGAGGAAATAGATAAGTATGGTATTGCTACATGTAATAATGAAATATTTAAGAGAGCTATAGCTGGACTTAAAATTAAGCCGGACCTAATTTTAACAGATGGCTATAGGATAAAAAACTGGAATGGTGTATTAAATAAGCATGTTATAAAGGGTGACTCTAAAAGTTCTAGTATAGCTTGTGCATCTATAATTGCTAAAGTTTATAGAGATGAACTAATGAAAAGATATGCTGAAAATTATCCCACGTACAATTTCAAAAAAAATATGGGATATGGTACTAGGGAGCATATAGAAGCTATTAAAACACAGGGAATATGTGAAATTCATAGGAGAAGTTTTTTATCTAGTCTTGGATATTAGTATTTTAATCAATAGAGACTAAGAAGGGGATTTTTATTATATATGATCCTTTAAATAAATAAGGAAGTAGTTACATAATAATACAAGTTAAGCTTCTGTTGCAATACTTGAAATTTTACAGAAGCTTAACTTATTATTTAAATAAATTTAAAAACCTATTCTAAAAGCATCTTCGATGAAATTTATTTTAAATTTCATATTATAGTTTAAATATACTTCTAATACATCAAATCTTATAAAAAAATCATTTAACTTATTTTTTTGAATGTAGAATTTAGAAGCATTAATTATTTTTTTCTTTTTATAAAAATTTACTGCTTCCATGGGTTTTCCATATTTATCTGAGTATCTAGTTTTAATTTCAATAAAAGAAATTACATCTCTTTTTTTCGCTATAACATCAATTTCACCAAGTTTGCACAGAAAATTTTTTTCTAAAATAGTATAGTTATTTTCTTTTAAATACGCTATAGATAAGCGCTCACCATAATAACCTATATCTTTATTTAACATATTCATTTATATTTTATCTCCTAGTGTTTTTTATAAATATACCCTTAATTAATATTTTTAAACAGAGTTATGTATTTAATTATAAAATTAGTCAATAATTTAGATATATATTTTAAAAGGAGAGAAATAATTTGATTAGTTATTTAAATAGTTCTACTGTTAAAGGCATAATTGGAGAGAATGTAAAAGTAGAAGTGGATATATCTAAAGGACTTCCTACTTTTAATATAGTAGGGTTAGGAGATACTTCTATTAAGGAATCAAAAGAAAGAGTTAGGTCAGCTATAGTAAATTCTTCCTACGAATTTCCCTTAGGGAGAATAGTAGTAAATTTAGCTCCAGCAGACTTAAAAAAGGAAGGATCAATTTTTGATTTAAGTATAGCTATAGGAATTCTTGCTGCTTCAAATCAAATAAATTGTGAAGGTTTAAGTGAAACCATGATATTAGGAGAACTTTCTTTAGACGGAGGCATAAATAAGGTAAGAGGAATCCTTCCTATTATATGTAGTGCAAAGGAAAAGGGGTATAAAAATTTTATATTACCCCTTAAAAATATAGGTGAGGCTTCTTTAGTTAGAGATGTAAATATATATCCTATGAATAATTTAAAAGAAGTTATTGGTTTCATACAATATAAGGATCTTATGCCTTATAAAAATAATAATTTAAATATAGAGGAAGAAATTAATGAAATAGACTTTCAAGATGTATATGGACAAGAGAATGCAAAAAGAGCTTTAGAAATTTCTGCTGCTGGAGGGCATAATATTTTACTTTATGGTCCTTGTGGCTCTGGGAAGTCTATGTTAGCTAAAGCTTTTAAAAGTATTTTACCTTCTATGAACTATGAAGAGGCTTTAGAAGTTGCAAAAATTTACAGTATTTTAGGAAAACTAAAAGAAGATAAAATTAGTTTTTCTCCTCCTTTTAGAACTCCTCATCATTCAACTACAGGAACAGCCTTAATTGGAGGTGGCAGTAATCTAGTTCCAGGGGAAATTTCTCTGGCTCATAAGGGAGTTTTATTTTTAGATGAACTTTTGGAGTTTAAAAAAAACATACTAGAAACTTTAAGGGAACCCTTAGAAGAAAAGAAAATAAACATAACTAGACTTAAGGGGAGTTATACATATCCAAGTGATTTTATTTTATTGACAGCTATGAATCCTTGACCGTGAGATTTTCTACTTTGATAAATGAATACTTTATATTTAATATAGCCTTTTTACAATTATTCTCCTGTATAGTACTCACTAGTATTTTATCTACTAATATTTTCACTATTTGTCTTTTGTCCTGAAAAGTTATATTAGGATTATTTATTTTAATTTTCATTTCTTTTAACATTTCTTCAACTTTAGTATAATCTTCAATGTCATTTAAAGTTTCTAATTCAGTTGTAAGTGAGTTTAAATTGTTTTTAATGTTATTATACTCTGTAGTAATTTTACTTATCTGTAGCTCTAAATCATGTGAATTTATAATGCCTTTTCTAAATAAATCTAATATAGACTGCTTTTCATGTTCTTTACCATGCATATTATTTTCTAATAGTTCTTTTTGCTTAAGTAAATCCAATTTACTGTCGTGCTTAGTTTTCAGATTATTTTTTAATATTTCTATTGTTTCTCCTGGATTGTTAACAAAGTTAGTTATATCATTCCAAACAATAGATTCTATATAATTAGTGTTTATATTTTTCGAATTACATTTTCCTCTATAACTTATCTTGCCATTACATACGTAATATCCTCTTTCGCCATACGTAGCTCCAACATAAGTTCTATTACATAAGCTGCACTTTATAAGCCCTTTTAATAAATAATTTCTTTTATGGTTTCTTGAAGCTTCTATTTTATTATCCTCAATTACATGTTGTGCTTTTTCCCATGTTTCTATATCCACTATAGGTGGAACTTCTCTAGTTATTACATCCTTTTTTTTATTAGACCTTTTTCCATAACTATGAATACCTTTATAAGTGGTGTTACGTAGCATTCTTAAAATGTTGCCTGGTCTCCATACACCTGCAGTATTTATTTTTCGTTTACCTTTAGAGACTTTTCTATTATCTTTTTGGTAACTAGTAGGAACATTCATAGCATTTAAGTAATCGCATATCTTAACGGTACTATAATGCTTTTCAACTGTAAGATTAAATATTAACTTTATTATATCAGCCTCACTTAAATTTAAACCAGGTATAATGTCATTGTTTATTTGTAAGTATTTAAATTCATCTACATAGTAGCCATAGGGAACTATTCCGCCTAGCCACTTACCTTCTTTAGCTGCTCTATTGGTACCAAGTTGCATACGTTCTAAAATAGTAGAACGTTCTAAATCAGCCACTCCAGCTAACATAGTTATCATAAATCTACCAGAAGGTGAAGAGGTGTCAAAAGGTTCTGTCATAGATTTAATTTGCACATTTAATTCTTCTAACATATGTATTGAATTTAGTGTTACTCTAGCAGATCTACCAAGTCTATCTAATTTATATAATAGTAAAGTATCAAAATTATTATTTTTAGCATCTTGGATAAGTTGCTTTCCTTGAGGTCTATCTTCTAAAGGAATAGTACCAGAAATACCATCCTCCTTATAGATTTTAAATACTTTAAGTTCATGTAAGTCACAATATTTTTTAGAAAACTCTATTTGATTTTCAATTGTTTTTCTTTCTTGTTGGTCTTCTGTAGATACCCTGCAGTATATAGCTATCATTTAATTACTCCTTTCGCAAACTTATGTTCGATTAGAAACTAAAAAAATTTATCGAATTTATATTTTATTAATTCTTTAGGTACACAGAAATAAGAAGCTAACTGTTCTAAACATAAATTCTCTAAACAATACTTATCTATATCTTTTTCATTAATTAATAGTTCAGCAGCAAATTTGTTAGCTTCATTTTCATAACGACCGGTTGGGAACAAAGTAAATTCCCTTATAAAACGTATGTCTTTATTGTGATGTAAAATAGCATGTCCTAGTTCATGAGCTAGGACTATTTCTTTTTCATGGTCCGTAAGGTTTTGATTTATAATAATAAACTTATTTCTAAGTATCTTTAAAAAGTAACCCTTTGTAGAATCTGAATAATATCTGTACTCTATATTTATACCTAAATAATTAGCTAGTTTATAAGGATCACGGGTACCATATTTTTGAACTAAATGCTTTACTCTTACAGGTATATTTATCATATCCCCAACCCCTTATTTCTTCTTAGTATATTTATTTTTATTAATTTCTTTTGATTTCCAAAATAGTTCGGTTATATCTCTAAATATTTTTTCTTTATCTTCTTCAGCAACACTATCATCCATGAAAAATTCCCCAGCATCTTTTATAAATTCATTATATTGAGCAATTTCTTTTTTATTTGAATACCTCTCAGGAATTTTTACATTACATTTCTTATCATCAAATAAATCATTTACTGAAACATTTAAAGCAGTTGCTATTTTTTGGAGAGTAGCAGCAGTAGGACTCACTTTATCATTTTCAATATCACTTATAGTTGATTTACCAACGCCACTAATTTCAACCAAATCTCGTATACTCATTTTATTTGCTTTTCTAAGAGTTTTAATATTTTCACCTATGCTCATTTTATTCCCTCCTATTGTGTACGGTATAACATACAATTATTATAACACTTTGTACGTTAAAGTAAACAGTAAAATAAAGAAATTTAAAGAAAGTACGAGAAAACGGAATTTATATTGAAAATCTGTCCGATATATGGGATAATTAAAGATTGTCTTTTGTCCGATAAAACGATATTATGTAATCACAGGAGGTAATAAAAATGACTAACAATATTAAAGAATTATTGAATGAAAATCATATTAAAGTTTCAGAAGTTATTGAAAAAACAGGGCTTTCACGTTCGCATTTTTATGACGTTATGAAAGGGAATAGCATTCCAAGCTTATTAGTTGCTAGAAAAATAGCTGATGCAATTGGTGTCCGTTTAGAAGAACTATTTCCAAAAGAAGAGGGTGAATAAATGAAATATAAGACAGATTGTTATTTGGTTAAAAGAGAATATGAGTTAAATAAAGAAAAAATAGAGAAGGCATTCAATATTATTTTAAGTATTCAATATGAAGAAAATGATAAAAACCCAATGTCTAAAACTAAATAATGTTTAAAAATATTTAGTTCATGTAGAGGATAAGCACCATGTAAACAACGTATCCCCATGGTGACTAAGGGAATGTATAGGAAGCTCCAGTTAAAATCCTACTGGTTCTAAGGGTAAATAAAGTCAAGGAGTGATTTAGATGCCATTAACAAAGTTATTTTTAGTTACTTCAACAGATAGAAGAAAAATAGGAAAGATAGAAAAGCAGACTCAAGAAACAAGACCAGAAGGGTTATTTGAATTATTTTGCGAGCTTGCAATGGAAGGCACTGCAACAAGCTATTCTGAAAGTAGAATTTATTACTTAGCTTATTTGTTAAGTAAGGAAGGAATAAAAGTAAAAATAAAAGACTAGGAGGCATGTATGAACGAATTACAGGTTTTTAAAAACGAACAGTTTGGTTCAGTAAGAATGATACAGATAAACAATAAGCCCTATGCTGTAGCAAATGATGTTTTAAAATCATTAGGTTATGCAGAAGGGAGTTGGAGAACAACTTTATCAAGGAAGTGTAAAGGCGTTACAAAATGTAACGGGTTAAAAGTTAATGGAGTAGAAATCAATTTAATACCAGAAGGTGATATTTACAGATTAATTGCTGGATCTCATTTGCCACAAGCAGAAAAATTTGAATCATGGGTTTTTGATGAAGTATTACCACAAATAAGACAAACAGGTGGATATATTCCTCACGGTAAAGATGAATCAGAAGAAGATATATTAGCAAAAGCTATCTTAATAGCACAAAAGACTATAGAAAAGAAAAATCAAATAATAGAGCAACAAAAACCACTTGTTAACTTTGCTAATAAAGTATCAACATCAGAGAACAGTTTGTTAGTTAGGGAAGTTGCCAAATTGGCTAGTAAAGAAGGAATAACAATAGGCGAGAGAAGGTTGTGGCAAAAACTTAGAGAGTGGGGGCTGATATTTAAGAATAGTACAGAGCCTAAGCAACATGGAATAGATAGAGGATATTTTGAAGTAGTAGAGGGCACAAGAGAAAATTCAAAAGGAGTTTTTACTTATCATACTACTAAAGTTACTGGAAAGGGACAGATTTATATAATCAATAGATTAGAAAAGGAATTTAAGGAAGTGATGTAATTATGGAAGAACTAAGAGAAAAACTTTATAACTTCATAGAGCAGTATGGTCCACTAGACCAAAGAACCATAGATCTAAGCCAAGAGTTGGACAAGCTAGTTGTAAAAGCAATGATTAAAAATAAAGGGGGTTACTATGAAACAGGTATTAAAAAACATAGAAGAAAGGGTTATATGGCAGAAAAGAGTTTTTAAGATGCTAGACTATATAGCTAGGGTTTTGTTCTTGATAGCATTTGATTGGATATTCGTAAAGCTATATCTAATAGCTTACAGGTAAACTAAGGGATAGGATTTAGGGATTAAAATTTATTTAGAAAGGAGAATAAAGAAATGTTACAAGAGAAATATAAGGTTTTTAAGTATAACAAAAACGTTTTCTTTACTAAAGAAGCAAACTTAAAGGAAGTTGAAGGTATTCGTTTTAGCTATATGGGAAGGTGTTTGATACTTGTTAATAGTGACTTGAATACTTCTGATAAGCAGGCAGTTTTGCACAGGCTTGTAAAGAATATAGGTGATATAACACTAAATAAAAAAAGAGATGGCATAAAGCCACCAATAAATTAATTTAAATATCGTAACTAAAGTATATGAGAAAATCGGAGGTTTGTAAAGATGGTTAAATCGCTAGAAATTTTAATAGAGAGCATTAACTCTCAATTAGCTATACTAAATGCTAATAATTTTAAGATTCATGATGAAGATAATACAGAGTTTTATATAAAAGAAGTTTATTACAGTAAAGAGGATGACAAGCTTTATTTTAGATGTTGTGAGGAGGAAAAATAAATGAACTTATATGAATTAACTGAAAACTATTTAAATTTACAGGAGCTAATAGACAATCCAGAGGTACCACAAGGAATGATTAATAAAGCTTTAGATGAAGTTGGTGAAGCTATAGAAGAAAAGGCGGAAAATATTGCTAAGCTGATTAAAACTAATGAAGTATATATAAATGGGTTTAAGGAAGAAGAGAAAAGAATAGCAGAGAAAAGAAAAGCTATGGAAGCTAAAAATAAAGGATTAAAAACTTATCTTGAAAATTGTATGAGAGAAGTTAACAAACTTAAATTTAAGGGAAAATTATTTAGCTTTAACATTCAAAATAATGCACCTAGTGTTAAGTATGTAGATGAAACAAAGATACCTAAAGATTATTACGTGGAACAGGATCCAGTGTTAGATAGAAAGGCATTATTAGAAGCTTTGAAAGCTGGGAAAGAAATTGAAGGTGTAGAATTACAGCAAACTTCTAGTTTAAGAATTAGATAAGGAGGGCAATATGAATTTACAAGAAAAACTTCTTAATATACAAGCTAATCTTAAAGCACCTAAGAGCCAATACAACAACTTTGGAAAGTATAGTTATAGAAATTGTGAGGACATCCTAGAAGCGGTCAAGCCATTACTGGCAGAAAATAAACTGGCTTTGACAATATCAGACGAGATAGTCCTAATAGGCGATAGGTATTATGTAAAAGCGGTTGCATCCGTAATAGACGCAGAGACGTGCGATAAGGAAAGTGTTAGCGCTTTCGCCAGGGAGGAAGAAAATAAAAAAGGTATGGATGCAAGTCAATTAACAGGTAGTACAAGCTCATACGCTAGAAAATATGCTTTAAACGGATTATTTTGCATAGATGACACAAAGGATAGTGACACACCTAATGGTGATACAGGAGCAGAGGGGAAAACAAACAACCTAACACAAGCACAATTAAAAAGATTATATGCAATAGCAAATAGTAAGGGCAAAGATAAGAAAACAGTTGAAGCGGAGATTAAAAAGGTATTTAACAAAAAGCCTTCTGAACTTACAAAAGCTGAATATGACAGAGTGTGTGGCGGTTATGAAAACTTAAAATAAGGTGGGATAAAAATTGATAAGAACATATGCAACTTCAAGTGCAGCAGTAGTAGAGATTTTAGAAGAAGAAGGAAGAGTTGAATTTAAGAATATAGAGGGAATAAGAACATCAAGAAAATGTATGTTTATAGATTATGAAAAGGAGAATTCTGAAATAGTAATTCATAATTTATCAGAAGAAGAATTAAGAGAGATAAAAAGAGTAGTGAACGAGTTATAGGAGAAGAAAGTAAGAAAAAACTATTCCATAAATAGAGTTTTCTCCACTAAAACTATAGTAAATTCGGAGAAAACTCTATAAAAGGAGGTGCAAACGTGGCTAGACCTAGAAAAGAAGGACTTGATTATTTCCCTTTAGATGTATATTTAGACGATAAGTTCAAGTTTATAGAGATTAAATTTAAGCTTGAAGGCTTTGCAATAGTTATAAAGTTGTTACAGAAAATATATGCTAATGGGTACTATATAGGTTGGAGTGAAGACGAGGAGCTGCTGTTTACAGATGAAATTAGAGCAGAGTTAACTACAGTCAAAGATGTAGTAGAGGAATGTTTAATAAGAGATATATTTTCTAGAGAGATGTATGAAAAATATAAAGTATTAACTTCTAAAGGTATCCAGAAAAGATTTATAGAAGCAACTAAAAAAAGAGCTGCTAGAAAGATAAAAAAAGAGCTGGATTTAGTTTCCGAAGAAATAACGGAAGTTTCCGAAGAAAAAACAGAGGTTAAAGAAGAGAAAACCCCAGTAAATTCTACAGAAAGTACACAAAGTAAAGTAAAGAATAGTAAAGTAAAGAATAGTAAAGTAAACAATAACATTAATGAAAGTGATGAAAATATTGTTGATAAAAAATATGTTGATTTTTTTAATAATAATTTTCACCTTATAACTAAATTTGAATTAGATACTTTAAATAGCTTTATAGAAGATGGATTAAGCGAAGAAGTAATAGTGTTAGCTTTAGAAAAGGCAGTTGAAAATGGTGTAAGGACCATAAATTATGTAAAAGCAATACTTCAAAGTTGGTTAGAAAATAATATTAAAACAGTTGATGATGTTAAAGCTTTTGATGAAGCATTTAAAAGAAGTCAAATAGAAAAAGGCAGTAAAGGTAAAACAGTAGTGCATAAGAAACAAAATGAATTTTGTGACTATGAGCAGAGAAAATATGATTTTGAAAGCTTGGAAAGAAAATTATTAGGTTGGGATAAGGAGGGTGAAGAAGATAATGAAGCTTAAACATATAAGTAATATAAAGTGGATTGGTGGAAAGCATGGCAAAGAAGAAAAGTACCTGGATTTAATGCCAGACCATAAAATATTTGTGGATTGTTTCTTTGGATCCGGAGCAGTACCTTTTTATAAAGAAACAGTTAGTCCTGTAAAACTTACAGTGGTAAATGATATAAATGATAAACTTGTAAATTACATGATGGTAATCAAGGATAATCCGGAAAGGTTATATAAAGAATGCAGCTCTTTACCCTATAGTGAAAGTTTATTTGAAAAATGGAAGTGGGAGCCATGGCCGGAAGATAAATTAGAATCAGCAGTAAGATTTTATTATCTCATGAGGGTTTGTTTTGGTGGAGGAGGTCACAAATATAAAAATGGTATAGGATTATCCAAAACACAAAATAAGGCCAAGCAATTAATTACTGCAACAGAACTTATTCCTAAGATGGCCGGACTAATAAAAAACTGGAATATATTAAACAGAGATTTTGAAGAAGTAATAAAATTTTATGATACAAAAGATACATTATTTTTCTTAGATCCACCTTATCATTCCCATGAGGATATGTACTATGGAGGATTTGAAGAGAAGGACCATATAAGGTTAAAGAAAAGGTTAGATAAGATAAAAGGCAAAGCAATGGTTTGTTATTACAGCAGTCCATTAATTGATGAATTATATCAAGATTGGTATATGGTGAAATACAGTACGGCCAGCCAAATAAAAAATAGAGCTGAGGGGGATAAGTGTCCTGTTAGGAATGAATTAATTTTAATGAATTATGAACCACCTGCAGAACAATTAAAAATAATTTAAGGAGTGAGTGGGTTGAGAGAAATAATCTTTAGAGGTAAAGATAAATTAGGAATTTGGCATTATGGAAACTTGCATATCGATACAATTTCAGATAAAGAAAATAAACACTATATCATATCTACAATAATTATTGATGATGAAAACATACCAGACTATATAGAAGTCAATCCATATACAGTGGGACAAATGACAGATAGTGTAGATGTAAATGGAGATGGTATATGGGAGGGGGATTTAGTAAATCAAAAATCAGTTCTTGTTGGAGATGATGAAAATATTGACTTCACTGGTTATGTTAAATTTTCAGAAGGTAGATGGGTAATAGATAATGGTAAAAATGCAATACCATTATGGAGTGAACATAGAGAAAATAAAATTATAGAATAGTTATATTTCAAAGATATTGAGAACTAAAACTCTAGGTATAGGCTAAATTTAGGAAAGTTTATACCTAGAGTGTACTAGAGAAATAAAACGTTAATACATTATTTTAAGCATAAAAGGAGTTTTAAACATGGGAAACATAAAAGTAATGGCAATACCCTATAAAACTTTTAAAGAACGAATACGGCTTACTAATGAGTATTTAGACGCATACCACATAGAGAATATGAATGGGTTTTTATATTTACAGAAAAAAGAGGTGCTTAATAGTGAAAAGTAAATATGGATCTAAGGAAATTGTTATAGATGACATTAAATTTGATTCAAAGGATGAAGGTAAGTATTATGAATATCTTAAGAAACTTAAAGCTCAAGGAAAGATATTAAACTTTGAATTACAGCCTAAATATGAATTACAACCAGGATTTAAAAAGAATGGTAAGACATATAGAGCAATAACATATGCACCAGATTTTTTAGTATATCATCTTGATGGAACAGAAGAACTTATAGACGTTAAAGGTATGAGTACACAACAGGGAGAAATGAGAAGGAAAATGTTTGATTATAAGTATCCGGATTTAAAGCTTACATGGGTAGCTAGATCCTTGAAATATAGTCCTACAGGGTGGATAGGATATGACCAATTAAACAAGATTAGAAGGGAGAATAAGAAATGCCAAAAATAAGAATTATAAACGATAAAACAGGAGAAATGAAAGAAATAGATTGTATAGGCTATAACCTACAATTTGTCACATCAGAGGGTGAAGGAAGAGTTCAAATGGTACGAGCTTTAGGAAATGGCAAATACGATAGTAAACACTGGATAAAAAATGATATTTACCATCCTATGGCTTTAAAGATAAAAGAAAATCTTAAAGAGCTATCGCCTAACTTAGTAAGTGTAAATATAGAAAAGATATTATTCCTAGAAGATATTGATTATGTTGCAGATGAAATAAACAGAGAAACTGATTGGGTAATGAAAATCAAGAAAGCTCCAGCACAATTAACTAAATTAACAGGGTACAAGTTTATTATAGTTAGCAGAGGGTTTTGGATGGAGAGAATAAGCAATGAACAGATTGTAGCTCATATATATAGCTGCCTAAAACAGATAGATGGAGACAAGTTAATAGAGCCAGATATAAAAGGTTGGAAAGAAGTATTAGGAACATTAGGTTATGGGTGGGAGACCACTATAAGCCCTGTTCCAAACTTACTTAACGGATTTGAAGATGATGATTTTTTAATGCTTAAAAAGGCAGATAATCAAATGAAATTGGATTTAAGAAATGTAAAATAAATAGTTTTGTAGTTAGGGGATATAAAGCTTATTTCCTAACTTTAAATAAATGTTCTTTGAAAATTGAATAATGCGATATTAGGGAAATATGTTATAATTTACTTAAAATAATAGATAAATATTAAGTTTTAAGGAGTGGATCTATATATGGCAGTAGAATTTGATTTTGATAAATTGAAAAATGTGTATATTGCAACTTTAAAATCTCCAGATAAAGCATTGGCGTTTGATTTGGAAATAGGTAGAGGTAGATTTTTATTTATGATGTTTTTATCAGAAGAAGATAAAGAATCTAAGGATATGTTATTTTTATATATGAGGAATACAAGCATTATGAAAAGTATTAAATTGTATGGAAATCATATAGCGGGCACATTTAAAGCCTATATAAATGAGGACGTGCAAAATTGTTTTATTCAAGAATTACAATTAAGACCTACAGATAGGAATTTTAATTTTATAGGTTTCCTTAATCAAATTAATATGGCTATCCCACAAGAAATTAATACAGATGACAAAATAAGGAGTTTAAGAGATAATTGCAATATTATTAGAACATTAAATGTTATTGATGAATCTGATAAAACAGTATTAATAGGACAAAGAAAATTGTCTGTAGGGACTCCGCAAGATAAAACACTTAGAAAATTGTATATGTACACAAATTCAAGTGTAGAAGATATCAATGAACTTATTAGATTATTAAAAAAAATAAATATGACAGTTGCTTGGACAACAGAACAAAATAGATATAGGGAAGCTGATATTAGAAGGATGATTGAGAATTTAAAATAAATGGTATTATTATGGTTATTATCTGTATTAATTGATTTATAAAATAGTAATTTTTAGGGGAGAAAAGATATATGTCTATATATGATGAATTAAAAAAAGCTTATGGAAATCATTTTCAAGATGTATTTTCACAGATAATGAAAAGTAAATATGGATTAAATTATGTGCCTACAAGCACAAATGGAAAGTTCGGAGACTTAAAAGTTGATGGTGTATTAAATTATATAACAGCATTTGCAGTATATGCTCCAGAAATATACACTGATGATAAAGCAATTCAAAAACTAAAGAGTGATTTTAGGGGATTCATGGATCTTAAAAATGCTGGTAAATGGGAAGATATAAAAGAATATTTTTTTGTAATAAAAAGAAAACGTTCCGGTATAACATCCACAGTAATTAATCTGATTTCGGAATTTAATAAAGAATTTACTGTTAAAATAATGACTTTAGATGATATAATGGGTATTATTAGTGGATATCAACCTTTTTCGGATGATGGAATATTATTAAGAGAATTAAAAAAAGATGTTACAGATATAATGGAATATGTTGTGAATACTGATTTTGCATCACAACCTTTTAGTATGAGGTTAGCAGATGAAATTGATGATATATCATCTAAATGGAAGAAAAAACGTTATGTTTTTTCTAATCAAGATATTGATAATATTAAAGTTGATATAATTCAGTCCTTAACAGAAATCTGTTACTATTTAACTCCAGAATACGTACACCCTATTTCAGATAATCAACTTTTATTTAATAATGATTCATCTGAGGCTGGAGAGAAGTTGAGAAATGTACTTCAACCACAAATCCTTAAAATGCGTTGCAAAGTAAAGAGAATACTTGACCAGTTATATAAACTTCAGTAAGTACCAATTTATTCATAAAATTATAATTTCGTATGTTACTAAACTAAAAAAGTAAGTATCACATTAAAGTATCGCATTATTCACAAATGAATATGCGGTATTTTTTATTTTTAATTAGGAGTAGGTGATTAGATGATAGATAAAGAAGAATTTAGAAAAACAGAAAAGAAACTATATAATTACTACGGGAAAGATAAAAAAATAGAAAATCTAAAAAAGAAAATATATTTATTATATAAACAAATAGAAGAAATAGAAATTAAATTAAAAAAAGTTGATATAGATATTCCAGAAGAAAGCAAATGTATTGCTTATGAAGAAAGAGTGCAAACATCCAGTGATGGTACAAGTTATGCTGAAAGGGCACTTATGAGGATAACAGACAGGTTAATAAATGAACAGGCTAGAAAGAAGGAAGAAATAGTACGAATAGAAGAAGAAATAAGAAACATAGAAGCAGATAATATAATAATTAAAGAGAATATAAAAGATTTAAGAAATGAAGATAAACAGTTTCTAAATTTAAAATATAAAGAAGGGATGAAAGATTGGCAAGTTGGAGTTAGGTTAGGAATGGATCAATCAACTGCAACTAGGAAAAGACAAAAATTAGTTGAAGACGTAGCGAGATGGGAATTGTGGATTAGCTATTAAATATAAATAAAAATAAAAAAGAGCGGTAAACCGCTCTTTAGCCTAATTGATAGTATTATTGTTACCAATAACTATCACAATCTTTGATTCGCCAAATAGCTTATCAAGGAAAAATATTAATAATTTAGGCATATCTATTACTCCTTTAGATGTATCTTTATAGTTATGATACATCTTCCAGTTAATAGCTACATTGTAACATTAATTATAATAAGAATATTCATAAAAGTCAATGGATTACTTTGATAAATTGGAGTATAAGAGATTAAATTAGATATTAAAAAATAGTGCATTAAGTTTGCATTAAGTCTGCATTAAAACCACTATAAAGGCATGTTATTCTAGTATCATAGAAAATTTAAGTAAAGCGCTTGGAATAATCCAGGTGCTTTTTTATATGGTGGCGGTGTGTAATTAACCCAATAGAATAAAAATTACTAGGAGTGATATAAATGCTTAAGCCACCAATAGCTCGTATGGGCGGAAAAAGTAAATTAAGAAAAACAATAATAGAACTGATACCAGAACATATTTGTTATGTTGAATTATTCTTTGGAGCAGGATGGGTTTATTTTGGAAAAGCGCCTTCAAAAATAGAGGTTATAAATGATATAGACAAGGAATTAATAAACTTATTTAAGATGATTAAGTATCATGCTCCTGAAATAGAAAGACAACTAGAATATGAGTTCTCAGGTAGAGATGTATTTGAAGAATATAAAAATATTGAGATAGGAAACCTTACTGACATACATAGAGCAGTGAGGTTTTTATATTTAATATCTCAAAGCTTTGCAAGTAGAATGGGAACATACGGGTATGGGACCACGACTAGACCTTCGCCACAGATATTTTATAAAGGAGTTCTAGGAGATATAAAAGAAAGGCTAAGAAATACTTATGTAGAAAATCTAAGTTTTGAAAAAGTTATTGAAAAGTATGATAGAAAACATAGTTTTTTCTTTTGTGATCCTCCATATTTTCAAACTACAGGTTATGGTAATACATTTGAAGAAAAAGAACATTTAATATTAAGAGATAAGCTTATAAATTTAAAAGGGAAGTTCTTATTAACTATAAATGATCATGAAATGGTTAGAGAATGGTACAAGGACTTTAATATAAAAGAAGTTGAGGTTAATTACTCTGTTTCTAAAGAGCAGAATGCAAGAGGAAAGTATAAAGAATTAATTATAACTAATTATTAAAAAAGGATGTGAGGATATGCTAAGTATTTATACAAGTTACAAGTGTTGTGGCTGTAAGTGTGAGTTTGTTTTATTAAGTGAAGATGTAGAAGGCATGAAAGGATATTTAGTGTGTCCTTATTGTTCTAGTAGGAAGATTAAGAAGGAAAATGTAAGTGATAATTTAAGAGAATGTATGAGTGAGAGAAGCTATAGGAGAATTAAGGGAGTTATTAGGCAGAGGTGAGTTTAATAGTTTTGGTATAAATATTTCCTTTTTATATAAGTTGTAGAATAAAAGGGCGAACGATTGCTAGAGGGTTACCTTCTTTTGTGTAGAAACATATAACATAAACAAATATATGAAAGAAGGTATTAACATGGAAACTGCAATAAAAAAGAATTCACAACGCATGATTAGTTTCTTTAAATTTGGCAAGAAAAAACATTTAGAGTCACTTAAAAGTGGGAAACTTTACATGAGAAATTTACAACATTTTATCGATTATGAAGAAAAGAATAAAACTAAGGGCAGAGGAGATTCGAACGAGGCAGCTTTAATTATAAATGATGCTACGATTAAATTTAAAGATCCTTTGACAGGGAAAGAAATAGTAACAGCAAAATCAAAAAGAGCTATAGCAAGAAATACGGAAGATTTAAGCACGCCGGTATTTTGCATGACATGCATAACAGAAGATAATTTAAAAAAATATGATGAGAATAAATATATATTAGAATTTACCGACATCCAAAAAGAGGAAATCATCAAAGAGTTTGGGGAATATGCTTTACATATTTCACCGGGTGATTTCTTGAACAGAATTGACGAAGCATTTAAAAAACAAAATATAAAGCATGAAGCAAGATGCGTAGAATACACAGACATGAACCAAAATCATTCAGACAGGATATATGGGTTTCCAACTAATAATAGATTTTTTTATAAAGATAAGAAAACTTATGAATATCAACAGGAACATAGAATAATTATTTTAAATAGACACATAGATGATCCAGAAGAAAATTTAACAATAGACATAGGTGATATATCAGAGTTTTCGTGTCTTATGGAGACTAAACAACTTTTAGAAAATGGTTTGCTTGTAGAATTTATATCCAACAAAAGGTAATGAAAAGCATTTATAAAAATTTAATTTAAAGGGAGCTCATAACAGGGCTCTTTTTTAATGGATAAATTAAGGGGGTGGCATTGTGAAACTAACTTTTAGTTATATATAAAGATGAAGTGTAACTATACGATAATTACATATAACACAAATTTTATATAATTATCGGAGGCGCACAATGGTATATTATAGAAAGGCAAAAAAAGAAGGAAATGAATATAAAACATTGATTGAACATCAAAGATTATTACATTACGAAGATCTATTAATAAGGAAAATAGATAAATTAGAAGAACGGTACAAGGCGGGAGTGGATAGTAACAAAATACTATTTTTTATATCCCTATTAATTTCAGTTTTAGGATATTCTAATGATGTAATTGGAATAAAAATAATAAAAAATATACCAAATTATAAAGAAGTTATGTTAAGAAGTATATTCTTATTGTCAACTATTATGTGGTTACGTTCTCTTATTAAATTTTTTAAATTTAATAAGAGAATTAGGGTTTATAACATGAAGACGGAATATGGTCAGGATATGCTATTTTATAAATATATAGTAGAAAAGGTTAAAGAAGATGAGGATTTATATAAAAAGTTAAATAATTCAGTTGATAAAAGCTCAAATTTTAATACAAAAATTTTTGAATATTACTGGGTATTGAATAATAAAGATAAAATAGTTTTCTCCAAATCAGATTTAAAATTTTTTATTTATGAATACGTAAGTAAATTAGATAAAAATATATGCAATGAACTACATAACTATTTATATGAAGTAATCATATCAAGGCATATAATAAGGGGAGATTTGCGAAAAGATAATATAAAAGATGAATTTACATTTACTATAAATAAAAATAATTTGATATCTATTCAGTTTCTTCCAACTCAAAAATAATAGTTATAAACTAAGAGAGGTGAGTTCATGGCAAAGTCTAAATATGAAACTAATGTAAAAGATAAATTGATATTAGTTGGAGGGTGGGCAAGAAATGGGCTCACCGATGAACAAATAGCTAAGAATTTAGGTATAGGATTAACTACATTTTATAAATATAAAAAGGAACATTCCGAACTTTCCGAAGTCCTAAAAAAGGGTAAAGAAGTAATAGACTTTGAAGTAGAAAATGCACTCTTAAAAAGGGCATTAGGCTATAGATACAAAGAAGTAACCAAAGAAATTAGTGAGGTTACAGGTGAATTAGAAGTAACTAAAGAAGTTGAAAAGGAAGTACTTCCAGATACAACAGCACAAATATTTTGGTTAAAGAATAGAAAGCCACAAGAGTGGAGAGATAAACAAGATATTGAACATAGCGGCAATATGAAAATTAATTCTACAACTAAGCTAGATTCAATACTAGAGCAATTAGGTGATGAAGACAATGAGCAATGAATATAAGTTATCTCCTAAGTATAAAGCTTTTTTAAAACATAATGCTCCTGTAGAATTTTTAGAAGGTACAACAGCAGCAGGAAAGACCACAGTAGGAATTACAAAGTTCATGCTAAAGGTTGCTAAGTCTAAAAAGAAAATGCATGTTATAGCAGCTAAAACAACAGGGGTAGCAGAGAAGAATATAATCCAAAAGGAATATGGAATTATAGATGTATTTGGGGATTTAGTTAAGTATAACGGTAATGGTGATAAGGATAATAAGATACCTCATATAAGATATCAAACCAGTAATGGAGAAAAGATAATTTATATTTTAGGATATGACAATGTTGATAAGTGGAAGATGGCATTAGGTTCTCAATTTGGTTGTGTGCTTATAGATGAGATTAACACAGCAAGTATTGAATTTGTAAGAGAGATATGTACTAGAAATGATTATCTTATGGCCACACTTAATCCTGATGACCCTAACTTACCTATTTATTCAGAGTTTATAAATTGTAGTAGACCATTAGAAAAATATAAAAAAGATGTACCAGTAGAAATATTAGAGCAACTCAATTCAGAAGAGAAGCCTAATTGGACCTACTGGTTTTTTAGTTTCTATGATAATGCAAGTCTTAGTAATGAGGATATAGAGAAAAAGAAAATGAGTGCTCCAAAAGGAACTAAGTTATATAAGAATAAGATACTAGGCTTAAGAGGTAGAGCAACAGGACTTATATTTACTTGCTTTGATAGGAAAAAGAATCTAATAACTAAGCAAGAAGCTAAGAAGTTTAAATTTATATATTACACAGCTGGACTTGATACATCTTATTCAAGTCAAAGTAATGATACTATTGCTATGACCTTCATGGGTATAACAGAGGATAAGAAGCTTATATATCTTGATGAAGAAGTGTATAACAACAAAGATAATAAAGAAAGGCCTTTAGCTCCAAGTGATACGGCTATTAAATTTGTAAACTTTTTAGAGAAGAATAGAAAGAATTGGGGACTTGCTAGAGATGTATTTGTTGATAGTGCAGACCAAGCAACAATAACAGAATTGAAGAAACTTAAAAGGCAAAAACCTAATCTATATAACTTTATTAACTCATATAAGAAAGTTGAAATACTTGATAGAATACTTTTCGTACAAACATGGATAGATTCTATTGAGGGTATATTCTACTATGTTGTTGATACATGTAAAGAACATATAGGAGAGCTAGAAGTTTATAGTTGGAAAGAGGATAAGGACGAGCCAGAGGATGCAAATGACCATACAATAAATAGTTCTCAATATGCATGGATTCCATATAGGAAGTTAATAGGAAACTATAAAGGAGAGTGATGAAAGTGGGGTGGTTTAAAGAGATGGCAACTAAAGCAGCTATAAAGCTTTTAAATATTCAACCGGCAATACAAAATCCAGTAATGATAAGGGAACCCTTAAGTTATGAGGGTAATGTGATGAAAAACAGAATATGGTACAGAGGGGATCCATCGGAACTAGACCAATTTTTTAAGAGTATGGCTTTAGACCAGGTAAGCAAATCTAGATTTTGGGCTGCAGTACCAAGTGAAAAATTGAATATAAGGAAAATGCATAGTGGGTTACCAGCAATAATAGTTGAGACATTAGCAGATATAGTTACAAGTGATATAAACAGTATAGATATGGAAGAAACACAGCAAAAGATATGGGAAGAAATATGTAAGGATAACAAGTTTAATAAACTAATAAAAAAATCTATTGTTGAATCCCTTGTTGCTGGTGATGGAGCTTTTAAAATAACTATAGATACTGATTTAACTCCATATCCTATATTGGAGTATTACAGTGGTGAAAGAGTAGATTACACAGTAAAGAGAGGAAGGCTTCAAGAAGTACAGTTCTTTACTGATTATACTATAAGAAACAAAAACTATAGACTTATAGAGAGTTTTGGCAGAGGATATATAAAGAATAAGCTAGTTGATGAAAGAGGAGAAGAAGTTCCTTTATCTTTGGTTCCAGGACTTGAACAATTACAAGACGTAACCTTCGATAATAGTTTTATGATGGCAGTACCTATGAAGTTCTTTGAATCCCAAAAGTGGAGTGGAAGAGGTAAAAGTATATTTGATAATAAAACAGATTCCTTTGATGCATTAGATGAAGTGATAAGCCAATGGATAGATGCAATAAGAGCAGGAAGAGTACAAAAGTATATACCAGAAGATTTAATACCTCATAACCCTAATACAGGAGAGCCGTTGCAACCTAATCCCTTTGATAATCAGTTTATTCAACTTAATTCTTCACTTACAGAAGGAGAGAATTCTAAAATTGATATGATTCAACCTGAAATTAGATACCAGGCTTTTATTGAAAGTTATGCTAAAGCTTTGGATATGTGCTTACAAGGAATAATATCTCCAGCAACTTTAGGAATAGACCTTAAGAAATTAGATAATGCAGAGGCTCAAAGAGAAAAGGAAAAGACTACACTGTACACTAGAAAGAAGATAATAGATGAACTTCAAGAGGTATTACCGGAGTTAATCAATACTATTTTTAAAACCTTTGAGGTCATGAATAACAACGCTCCTAAAGATGATATGGATATAACTATTAACTTTGGTGAGTATGCTTCACCCTCCTTCAATGATAAGGTTGAAACTGTAGGAAAGGCTAAAACTTTTGGTGTTATGAGTATAGAGCAATGCATTGAAGAATTATATGGTGATACATGGACAGATGAAGAAAAGGCAGAGGAAGTAGAAAGACTTAAGGAAGAGCAGGGATATATGACAACAGATGAACCTCCTATTGTTGGTGATGATGAAAAATACAAAGATGATGATCCAGAGGAAATAGAAGATGGCGAAGAAGAGTAAATTATCTAAGCTAGGTGATATATTAAAAAAGTTTACTAAAAAATCTATGGAAGCAGAAATAAAAAAAGAAAAGGCAAAGTCTTATGATATTAGAAAGATTTTTCAAGATATGGAGCTTAACCTTATATCATCTATGAAAAAGGCATTTTATTTCCATGAAAGAGAACAACAAAAGGAAGGATTTCAGTGGGAGCAATGGCAATTAACTAAACTCAGAGAGCTTGAAAAATACAGAAAGAGAAATAAGGATTTAGTTGATTCTTATAGTGATCCTATTCAAGAAGCTATTGATAGAGAAATAGATGGTAATTATAAAAAAGGACAGAATAGAGTAAAGAAGCTTATTAAAAAGGCTGTGGATAAGGCTAAAGAGTTACTGCCTAGAGACAAAGTGCCTTCCATTGATTTACCAAGTGATATAGAAGATGAACAAAGCTTAAAAGATTATATATCTAAGTTATTAAAAAGACCTATAAAGCCACCAGAAGAAACAAATTTCTTTGGTGTTAATGATAAGAAATTAAATGCATTACAAGAAACAGTAACTAAGGATTTAAAGAATGCTAATCATGCAGTTCTTAGGAAAATGGATGATATTTATAGACAAGTCTTGTATAAGGCACAGGTTAATATGCAGGCAGGAGCAAAGACTTTAAACCAAGCAATAGATATGGCAACTAAGGACTTCTTAGACAAAGGGATTAGTTGTATTAGATATAAAGATGGTAAGATGGTTAATATCACTTCATATGCGGAAATGGCTTTGAGAACTGCAAGTCATAGAGCTACTTTATTAGGTGAAGGAAAAAAACGTGATGAATACGGATTATATCTTGTAGTAGTAAGTGCTCATGCTAACACCTGTAAGAAGTGTTTACCATGGCAAGGAAAAGTAATAATAGATGATGTATTTAGCCATCCTAGTAAAGAGTTTATAGAAGAGAATAAACAATATCCACTACTAAGTGAAGCTATAGAAAAAGGACTATTACATCCTAATTGTAGGCATACATTAACAACTTATTTTCCTGGTATAACTAAATTACCTGTAGTTCCTGATGAAGAAGAAGCACTTAAGAATTATGAAGCAGAGCAAAGGCAAAGAGCACTTGAAAGAGAACTAAGAAAGTGGAAAAGAGTTAAAGCTGGAGCTTGTGATGTTGAGAATCAAGAAAAAGCTACTGTTAAGGTTAAAGAGTTGGAAGATAAGTTAAGGCAACATTTAAAAGATAATCCTCAACTTAGAAGAGATTATGATAGAGAGCAAATTCAGTTGTCGGTTAAAGAAAAGAAAGTTATTGCTAACTATGATAATGGACTTGATAATAAGAATGAATTTATATCTATACCTAAAGAAACAGTAATACATGCAAATGAAGGTGAGTTTACAAATCCTAAGAATCCAAAGAAGATTAAATCAGGAGAAATAAGACTAAAAAGTGGGGGCCATGGACAAGACGGAATGGAGCTTTTAAATTCAAAAGAAATAGAGTATAATATAGTTAAAGAATATGATAATGGGGTAAGGATTGGTAATGTTCCTAAGCATAGAGTAAAAGCAAAACAATCAGGAACTGGTCAAGCATGGTTTCCTAAAAGTTGGGATAGCAATGATATAGAAATAGCAGCCAAATATGTTGGAAATTTAAAGGATAAAAATAAATATTTATTACAACATAATAAGGACGAAGACGGCAATATAATAAGTATATTTAAATATGCAAATCATAGTGGAGTTACAGTGGGAATTTGTTATGATTGCAAGAAGAGAAAGATAACAACAATATTTCCAGATGAAAAACAAAGAATGTTAGGAGGTGAATCTAGTGAATGAAAAGGATAGGAAGAAAATATTTTCACTTATAGAGTGGCGTAAAGGCCTAGAGTGTATTAATGGGATGGAGGATTATTACTGGGAACCTCTAACAACATTGCTAACTAAAAATGAAGATGATACAATTGGGTTTCTAAGGGAATGTTCAGATGAACAGATCTACTGGATAAGTGAAGTATTTGAAGATATTTCAGATAAATTTCAAAGTAAAAGGTTCCTAGAGTTTCTGAAAGAGCTACAGTATAAACACTCTAATATAGATATAAAACAAGACCTTCAAGCTGCTGAATATAGATTAGCAGAGGAATAAGCACTTACTAAGTTAAATAGTAGGTGCTTTTATTATGCCTAAAAATAAGGGAGGAATTAGTGAGAGCTTGGTACTTGCAATACATTCTCTTACTAAAAAGAATTAATATGAAAAAACCAAATATTGAAAATAGGATACCATTAATATTAGCTTTATTAGGAATAATATTAAGTTTGATATCTTTAATTTTATAATGGGCTAAGAGGTTTAAAGTCGCCAGTAAGCGGATTTATTGTAATTGCTTTTTTAAATGATTTACTTGGAGTATCAATTATTATTGTATATGACTTAGCTTCTTTTAAAGGTTCAATATTTTCAAAGACCGCAAATCCATTTAATGTTCCGTATGAAGGTATTCTTGTATTATTTAATATGTTTTGAGAAGTTATATTAATTGGCTTGCATAATTTTTTAGCATCGTCAATCAATGATATACCATTCTTGTTGTGTGTATCAGCAATCTCAATTGTATTAGCTATATAAGTGTTATTTTCATCAATTAACTTAATTCTACTAATATCTACAGAGTTAGTTGAGTTGTTTTCAATTGTTAAATCTACTATTAATAATTCATATGCTTGATACCATATGAATCCTAAAGAATAAATATTTTTAGAATCATAAGAAATTTTAAACTTAATAATTGATTTAATATAATTTTTAAAAGAAAGAACAAAGCTTGCAATAGATACAATAAGAGCTAAAAGAGCAGTTAAATTGTTTGTAATGTATTTAAGTATACCAACACCCCCTTTCAACAAAATATTACCATATTTGAAATGTGTGTACAAACTAAAAGTCTTAAAAATAAGGCTTTTTATTTTGCTCTTTTTTAAGTGTTGTAGAGCATAAAGAACAACGGTACTCCTAACTGGGAGCAACCAGTATAAATATGCTATTGGAGGTAATAGAAATGGAATGGTTAAGAAAATTATTAGAAGGTGCAACAATTAAAGATGGAAAGCTAGATGTTGATGGATTAATGAAGTCAATTAATAATGAATTTCCTAAAAATGCAGTACCAAAAGATAAATATAATGAGGTTTCAGAAGCTAAAAAGCAATTAGAAACTGACATTAAAGAAAGAGATATACAACTAGAAACTCTTAAGAAATCAACTGGAGATAATGCAGAGCTACAAAAACAAATTGAAACTTTGCAAGCTGATAATAAGAAAAAAGATGAAGAATATCAAGCTCAATTAAAAGATTTACAAATATCTAATGCTATAAAATTAGCTATAGCTGATAAGGCACAAGATGCTGAATTGGTATCAGGATTATTTGATAAGTCTAAATTAATCTTAGGTGATGATGGTAAAATCACAGGGCTTGAGGACCAACTAAAAAACTTACAAGAAAGTAAGTCTTTTTTATTTAAGCAAGAAGAAAAAAACCAAGAAACTCAACCAGGCTTTAAAGTTGGAGCTGATGGTACATCCCAAAATGGAGATGTTAACACTCAATTAGCTTCAATCTTTGGAAACAACAATAAATAATAAAGGAGAGATATGAAAATGCCAGTATACAGTTATGCTGAACAATTCGAAAGAGAGTTACAACAAAAATATGCAAGGGAATTAACATCTTATACGTTAACACAATCTAATCCAGGAGTTAAATTTATTAATGCTCAAACAATAAAGTTACCTAGATTAACTTTAAGTGGCTACAAGGATCATAACAGAAACACTATGGGTTTTAATACAGGAACTATATCAAATGATTGGGAACCAAAGAAATTAGCTCATGATAGAGATGTAGAATTTGCATTGGATCCTATGGATATTGATGAGACTAATCTTGTTTTAGAAATTGCCAATATCCAAAATGTATTTGAAACAGAGCAGGCAATACCTGAAAAGGATAGTTACAGATATTCTAAGTTATATGCAGAAGCAAAGGCTTATAAGTCTAAAGGAGCTATTATAGATAATACAGTTCTTACTATAGCTAATATATTAGATTGGTTTGATACTCAAATGGAAAAGATGGATGATGAAGCAGTTCCAAGTGAAGGAAGAATACTTTATGTAACTCCAGCAATGAATAAACTACTTAAAAATGCTAGTGGCTTAACTAGAAACATTGATGTAACTTCCAACAATGGTAATATTGACAGAAGGGTTTATTCTTTAGATGATGTTAACATTGTCAAAGTACCAAGTGCTAGATTTAAGACTAAGTATGACTTTACTAATGGTTGTGTACCAGCTACAGGTGCAAAGCAAATAAATATGATACTTATACATCCATCTTGTGTTGTATCAAGAGATAAATATGCTTATATGAAAGTATTCACTCCTGGTACTGATTCAAGAACAGCAGATAAGTATGTTTATCAAAATAGATACTACACAGATACATTCTTAATAGAAAATAAAGCTTGTGGTATTGCAATTAATGCAGAGGCGGAATCATAGGAGGGATAATATGAAGGCGAGTAAAGATAATAAGGTTTATACAATAGATGAAACTCAAAAAGAGTATTATATAACTCAAGGGTATGATATTACAGATGATGACGGTAATTTAATTGCAGATGGAGCTGGTAAAACAGTTTCATTTGAAGATTATAAAGGTTTAGAGGACAAAATCACAAAACTAGAGAAAGAAAATAAAAAATTAAAAGAAGAAATGAAAGAAAGTAAAGATGCTAAGGGAAGTAAAGAATCAAAAAAGGGTGATAAATAATCACTCTTTTTTTCTTAAGGATGTGGATCTAATGTCTTATGTGGATAATGAATATTATAAAAATGAGTATGGTGGGAATATCATATCAGATAAAGATTTAAAGCAAGAATTAAATAAGGCCAGTGATCAAATAGATACTTTAACCTATAACAGAATTGTAGGTATAGGGTTTGATAATTTAACTCCATTTCAACAAGAAAGGGTAAAGAAGGCAGTATGTTATCACGCTGATTTTATAGCTCAATATGGTGATTATATTAATATGCCTTTAAGTGGTTATTCGGCGGGAGATATAAGCCTTTCATTTAAAGCTAAAGAGGGCGGAGGGAATATAAAAACCTCTGATGAAGTTATTAATTTGCTTAGATCTACTGGACTTACTTCAAGGAGGTTGTAGTTATGTTAGGAAAACTTCCATTTCCAAAGTGGATATTAGTAACACCGGTAAAGATATATCAAACTTATATCAATGAAGATGGTGAGCCAGTAGAAACACTTTTATATGAAGGGTTATGTAACTATTCAGAGAAGAGTAAACAGACTTTAGATGCAGAAAGAAGGCTCATAACTTTAAGTGGCAAAGTTATAGTTGAAGGTGATATTAATCCAGGTAAATTAATTGAGGGATATGTTCAAATTGGAGAAATAAAAAAAGATATATACAAATCTGCAAGACCACGTAACCCTGATGGTTCAGTTTTTAGTACTGAATTGGAGTTGATTTAATGGGTGTTAAAGTAACTATAAAGTTAGATAAAACTAAAATAAAAACATTGGTTAACTCACAAAAGAAAGCATTAGAATTAACTACTGAAGCAGTGAAAAGTGATATAGTAACCAGTGCAGTAGTACCAAAACAAACAGGAGAACTTGAAAGAAGTCACTTTGTAGATATATCACAATTAGATAAAATGAAAACCTCAATAAATGTCGCTGGGCCACCTTATGCAAGAAGATTATATTGGCATCCTGAATATAATTTTAGGAAAGACAAAAATATAAATGCACAAGGAAAATGGATGCAGAGCTATATTGATGGAGAAAAGAAAGACTTTGCTAAAAATACATTTAAGATATTTCTTAAGCAGCTCTCAAAGGGGTTGATTAAATAATGCTACTAAGTGAAGTAAGAGAGTTTTTAAAAACTAAAATAGATTGCCCACAATGGTATTCAGGGAAAATAGATGGGGGTAAGGAACAATGTATAGGAATATATAATATACAAGGTCCTGCACCTAATATAGCCTTAGGAGGGTTAGTTAATACAAGCTATTCCACTAAGGCTATTTCTATATTGGTTCACTGGACTAAGAATTGTAATACTGCAGAGCAAAAGGCTCAAGAAGTATATAATGCTTTATTTGGACAAGAGGGCACTATTGGAGGGCATAGGATAATTAAATTTGATATGAGGACACCAGAGCCAGTAGGAGTAGGAACAGATACAAATGGTATTTATGAATATGTAATTGAAACAGTAATTTATTATGAAAGGTAGGTAATGTAAATGGCATTTACAGGAGTATTTCCGGTTTATAATCTTGTATTTAAGGTTGGAACTAAAGGTAAAGAAAGTAAAGAAACAGACATGAAAGAGATAGCTGATTTAGAGAACTTTGGTATTAGTATAGATGGTAAGGTGGAGGATTGGACACCAATGACTACTGCAGGTTGGGCAAGAGCATTAATGACAGGAAAAGCTTTTTCTATTTCTTTAAAAGGGAAAAGAAACGTAGGGGATCCAGGTAATGATTATGTAGCAAACACAGCATGGAAAGATGGTTTAGATTGTAGTACCAAAGGACAAATATTATTTCCAGATGCAGCTAAGTTAGATTTTGACTGTGTAATAGACGTTAAGAACGTAGGTGGTGGAGATTCTACTAACGTTGCACCATTAGAATTTGATTTAAAGGGTGATGGTAAACCAAACTATACACCAGGAACAACAGTACAAGGATAAAAGGAGAGGATATAGATGGCACAAGTATATGATATAGTAAATAGACTTACAAATGATAAACCAGTAATAAAATTAGCAGAGGACAAAGAATTTAAGGTTAATAATAGCAAAAATTCAGCAATATTAATAAAATCATTAAGTGAGGATACAACACTTGACGAATTTGAAATGATGGATAAAATAATAGAAGCTGGAATAGGAAAAGAAGGATTAGAGTATATAAATAGCCTAGAGCTATCATTTAAAAGTTATGAAACAATTATGAATGCTATTATGGCGGCTATAAGTGAACAGAGCTTAGAAGAAGTTGAAAAGATAGCAGAGCAGGAAATGAAAAAACTTAAAAAAAAGTAAATAATCAATGGTATGATTTATTTGAGGATTGGGGGCTTATAGAAGCCTCCTTTACAACTCAATATGGAATAAGGCTTAGGAATGAGCCGGATATGTCTTGGAGTGAATTTTGTACACTACTTGCAGGAATAATGCCTAAAACTCCATTAGGTCAAGTTGTAAGTATCAGAAGTGAAGAAGATAAGGACATTCTTAAACATTTTACTCCTGAACAACATAAGATACGTAATGATTGGAGAAATAGGCAGGTAGTTGAAATGTCAGAAGAAGAAAAGAAAGAAAAAATAAAAGAATTACAAGAAATATTTGCAAAAGCCTTTAGTTAATGTATATTATAATTAATATATGTTAATTAGGGGGGGAAGTTTTTATGTTAGTGGATAAGGGAAGGTTCAAGGAACTTAAAAAAGAAGGTGGGGGGATATTTAAGGCTATACATGCCACAGCTACATTAGAGTATGGTATTCCTGAAGTAAAAATTGGGGCTATTTTAAACCTCTATATAATGTCCAATGGAGTTTTAGGAGACATCACTTTAGGAAGTAAAATTTATATAAACTTTAATTCTATTACAGATGCAACACTAAGTTATGATAAATTGATATTAGATATTAATGAGAATGGTGCCAATAATCAAATAGTATTTAAAATCAAGAATACAAATGAATTAGAAAAAGTATATAATTACATAAGACAATATTCTAACTTGGGATACAAAGATGCTGAAATAACAACAAGAAATGAATATAAAGAATCTAAAATTAGTAATAAGTCAAAAAGACAAGAAGAGAAGGAAAGAGTACAACAACTTAAGAAGGAACGCATTCCATACTGCCCTAAATGCCATAGCACTAGCATAACTACTCAAAATAAAAAGTTAAGCGTTGGAAGAGCTACAGTTGGTGGGGTGCTATTCGGAGGAGTTGGAGCTGTACTCGGAGGTTTGACTAGTAATAAAATAAAAAAAGTATGTCTTAATTGCGGACATAAGTGGAAATAAAAAAAGAATTTGAAACACTTACTTAATAATTAGTAGGTGTTTTTTATTATGTCTAAAAGTGAGGTGAGAGAGCATGTCAGATAGTGTAGGTCAAATAAGTTTAGATTTGGGATTAAATGATATTACTGAAAAGCAGATTGAGAATATTAGCGAAAAGATAAAAGCAAATGTAACTAAGGCTTTAAGTGGATTAAGCAATATAGGCAATATAGATAAGTCATTAGACAATATTCAAACAACAATAAAGCAAATGATAAGTTCAATACATTCTCAAATAAAAAGCAACTTAGCAGAACTTAAGAGTTATATTGAAAACATATTCTCAAGTATTAAAGTTAAAAATCCCATGGATGATTTTTTAGATAAAGGGGATTCTTCCAATAGTAAGGATAACAGTACTCCTAAAAGCACAAGAGGTCCACCTACAGGAAAAGCTTTAAGTATAAAGGTTCCTAAAGTTGATTTATCAAACAATGCTGAATATATAAAATCACAAATAGAAATACTAGATAAGCAATTGGAGATTATGGGTGGTAAGGCTGAAGAGCAGAGAGGTAAGATACAGGATTTAAGGAAAGAAATAGAGAACCTGAGTAAACCAACTGGTAATAAAGTGATGGATTTTATAAATCAAGACACAATTAAAAAGTTAGAAGTTGAACTTAGCAAAGCAGAAGAGGCTTTGAATAAATTTAGTTCAACTTCTAATAAAACTACATTTACAATAGATGCACTTGAAAAGAAATTAGATGAACTAGGAAGTGTTGCAAAGAGTTCATCATCAAAAGCAGAAGAAGGAAGCTCTATCTTTAGTCGTATAAAAAATAAGATTTCAAGTTCAATTAAAGCTGGGGCAGGTGGTATTAATAACACACTTAAACATTTAGGACATGAAAGCACAAATACAGGGAGAAACTTTTTAGGTATGGGAAATATGATATCTAGAAGTTTTGGTAGGGTTCTAAGACAGGTATTTGTGATGGGGGTTATATATAAGGCTTTAAGAGGATTAATTTCTCATACAGGATCTGCACTTATGACAAATAGGCAATTTGTGTATTCTTTAAATCAAATTAGGACTAATTTAATGGTAGCATTTATGCCTATATATCAAGCCGTACTACCAGCGATAAATGCTTTAATGAGGGCATTATCTACAGTTACTGCTTATATAGCTACTTTTATAAGTGCTATATTTGGCAAAACATATAAACAAAGTTTTAATGCTGCTAAAGGTTTAAATAATGCAAAGGCAGCTATGGGGGCATATGGGAAAAGTGCTAAAAAGGCAGGAGCAGACACCAAAAAAGCAGCTAAAGATATGGAAGAAATGAAAGGTGCTTTGATGGGATTTGATGAGATAAATCAATTAGACCTAGACAAAGGTAAAAAAGACACAGGAGATTCCGATAGTTCTGGTATGCCACCTATGGTAATGCCTGATATCGATGTAAGTCCGGCAAGTGCTGCAGGAAAAGCTATAGAAAATATTATAAACAAGCTTAAAGCAGTTCTCTCTTCTATATTTCAACCTTTTAAAAATGCATGGGCAAAAGAAGGGCAAGCCACTATTGCGAGTATTAAATATGCATTGCATAGTATATTAGATCTATTAGGTAGTATAGGCAAGAGTATGCTTACTGTTTGGACTAATGGCACTGGCGAAAAGATACTAACTGTTATATTGCAGATACTTCAAAATATATTCAATATTATTGGGGATATAGCAAGCACATTTGCCACTGCATGGAATAGTGGTGATATTGGAACTAAAATAATACAGGGGTTATCTAATGCATTTTTAAACCTATTAACTTTAGTAAAGAAAGTAGGAGATTCATTTAGAGAAGTATGGGGCCAAATTGGAACTCCTTTAGCTAATATGTTTATGAAAGTTTTAAAATCTACTACAGATGTATTAGAAAATTTATCCCAAAAACTTATTTACGTTTGGGATAATGGGGGTAAACATCTATTTGAGGGTCTTGTAAAGTTAGGTGCTAAGGTACTTGAATTAGCAGGTTATATTTATACTGAATTTGTAGTACCCTTTGTAAATTGGTTTATAGATAATATAGCTCCAGCTATCGCAAAGGTTATGGACTGTATTGGAGACTTGTTAGATAAATTCAGCACATTTATAGGTTGGTTGCTTGGTGATGGTAAGCCAGTTTTGGAAACTATAATAATAATTCTTGGAAGTATGGCAACATCATTTGGATTAGTTACGCTTGCAACTCAAGCTGGTGCTATAGCTACAGGTATTTGGTCGGGAGTAATGGCAATTGCTACTGGAGTTGCTGGAGCTTTTAAAGTGGCTATAACATTCTTAACTAGTTCCTTCGGAATAGCAGTTGTAGCTATAGGAGCAGTAATAGCTATAGGTATTCTTTTATATAAAAATTGGGATGAAATAAAAGCTTTTCTTTTAAAAACATGGGACACAATAAAACAAAAAGCACTTGAAATATGGACTGCAATAAAAGAATTCTTCATAAATACATGGCAGAGCATTAAAGATACAGCTAGTAACATATGGAATGCTATTAAACAATTCTTTATAGACACATGGAACAGTATAAAACAAAATAGTATGGATGTTTGGAATTCTATAAAGAATTTCTTTGTTCAAATATGGAACTCTATAAAAGATATAGCTAGCACTATTTGGAATAGTGTTAAGAAATTCTTTGAAGAAACGTGGAACTCCATTAAACAAACTACTACTACAGTTTGGAATAGCCTTAAAGAGTTTTTAGTAGGCATATGGAATGGGCTAAAGGATTTAGTAATTAATATATGGAGTGGTATTAAGAAGTTTTTAGAAGATACATGGAATTCTATAAAGAACATTGCCACAGGTATATGGGGTGCTATAAAAGATTTCTTTGCTAGTACTTGGAATGGAATTAGTATAATAGCAAGTACAGCATGGAATGGAATAAAAGATACATGTAAATCTGTATTTAATGGATTGTATAGTATTATAAAGGATATATGGGGCTCTATTAAGGGAGTTTTCAATGGTATTGTGGAGTTTGTTAAAGGAGTGTTCACTGGAAATTGGGAACGAGCTTGGAATGGGGTAAGAGATATTTTTGGTAGTGTATTCAGTGGTCTTGAAGCCTTAGCAAAAGCACCGCTGAATGGTGTAATAGGATTAATCAATGGAGCTATAGGAGGACTTAACCAAATAAGCCTTCCTGATTGGGTTCCCGTAATAGGTGGTAAGGGAATTAACATTCCTAAAATACCTATGCTAGCGAAAGGTGGAGTTATAAATCAACCTACATTATCAATGGTAGGTGAAGCAGGTAAAGAAGCTGTTGTTCCACTTGAAAACAATACTGAATGGATGGATAAAATATCTGCTTCAGTAGCTAATGCAATAATAGCTGCTATGCAATTTAATCAGGGTAATAATTCAAGTGATGAAAATATTGGCGATATGGTAATGCAGCTTGATGGTGTTACATTTGCAAGGCTAATAAAAAATTATACAGACAAAGAAAACCAAAGAATAGGTAACAATTTAATAATTAAAACGACATAGATAAAGAATTGGAGGGAAAATAAACAATGAAATTATGGGAAGTAACTAATGGTTATTGTGGTGAAACATATATAAAATGTTTTGTTATTGCCAAAGATAAAAATAAGGCGATTGAAATAGCAAAGGAACATTTTAAAAAAGAAGCAGAATCAGACGGCCGCGATAAAGACTATTATTATGATTTAGAAGCTGAGCTAATATGTGAAGATGTTAATGGGGAATGGTGCAGTTGCACTTATTAATGAGGTGGGTGAATTGAAAGGGCATTAAGATTTGAATTATCTAACTAAGAAAGGGGCGGGTAGTCATGATAAGCATAAATGGAGTAGAGCTTCCTGCTCCAACTGATTTTCAAGTAGGTATAATGGATATTTCTAAAGCTGAAAGAAATGCTAGAGGGAGTATGATAATTGAGAGGATAGCAACTAAAAGAAAGTTAGAATTAGCTTTGAAAAACTTATCTAAAGAAGAAGTAAGCAAAATACTAAAATTAGTTTCGCCTGTATTTTTCAATGTTACTTATGTAGATCCTCAAGACAATAGTACAAGAACAGGAGTTTTTTATTGTGGTGACAGAAATATAGGAATGCTAGGATTTATAAATGGTCAAATATACTATAAAGATGTTAAGTTTAATTTAATTGAAAGGTAGGTGTGTAAATTTATAACAGTTAGTAAAGAGTTTAAAAAAGCAGTTTATGCACCTGAAAGAATGTGTAAGGCAAAAGTGAGATTTGAAATTTTAGATCTAACTGCATTTAAGGATAATACTAAAACAGTAAGTAGTGAATGTATAATAAGCAGAAAAGACCAGCTAACAAATAAAATAAGAGCTATGAGTAATAAATATGCTGTATTTGAAAAGGACTATCTAAAACTAGATGGTTCTTTTATTATTCCACCTAAGCCTAATGAAATGCTAAATGCAGAGTTAGGGTGGTGGAGTGATGTTTTATGCGATAAAGATGGATTATTTAACCCATACCAGGCATTAGAGTTTAACTTCAGCAAGGAACATTCTTCCGCTGGATTAACCCTATACTTTGATATTTTGAATAATGAATATGCTACTAATTTTGATATAGATGTATATGGAGCTACAGGATTAATTAAGCATGATTCTATAGTAGATAATACTGATTCCAGGTATATCTATATAAGCCAACTATCTAATTATAAAAGAATAGTAATAACCATTAAAAAGTGGTGTAAAGGAATTAGAAGAGTGAAAGTTACAGAGGTAGACTTTGGGATAATTAAAGAGTATACAGATAGCAATTTAATCAAACTGAATGTTCTTCAGGAGATTAACACAACTAGCAGTACACTACCAAGTGACGAATTAAAATTTACAGTAGACAACTCTAACAGGGAATTTAATGTACTTAATCCACAAGGTTTTTACAACTTCCTTAAAGAAGGTCAGGAATGTTTTGTAGACATGGGTGTTATGTTAGAGAATGAAACCATTGAATATATACCTATAGGGAAATACTACTTGAAGCAATGGCAATCTGATGAAGGAACCCTCACAACTACATTTACTGCTAGGGATATTTTAGACTCTTTATCTAACACAGAAGTTGAAAATACTTCTATAAGAGATATTACACTCTATGACCTAGCAGTAGAGGTTATGAGGGCGAGCAGTATAGAAAATTATACATTAAGTAATAATTTAAAACTTATAAAAACCAAGGCTTTACACAATAAAATGAGCTATAGAAGTCTATTGCAATTGATAGCTATATCCGGAATGTGTGTAGCTTATGCAGATAACTTAGGCATATTTCACATGAAACAGCTAATAAGTGCTAAGACAGTAATTGATTCTATAAATGTTACAAGTCAAGATTTTATAAGCAGTAAAGACCAGGTAATAAATAATATCTTAGAGCCTAGTTTTAATATTGCTACATTTGAAAAAGATAGATTTAAATTGGATGGTAGTTTTAATATTCCTATTGAAGATATGAAAGGTTATGAGGTTGGGTGGTGGAGTAGTGATTTATGCAATATGGAAGGTGTGTTTACAACACCTTTAAAATTAGAAATAAAGCTATCTAAAGACCACAACAGTAAAAACTTTGAGATAATCTTTGATACATTGAACAATGAATATGCTTCAGAGTTTGATTTAAAAGTTTATGCTGCAGATGGATCCATAAAGATTAATGAAACTATAGTAAACAATAAATCTAGATTCTTCTATGAAAATAATTTGTTGGAGAACTGCAGAAAAATTGAAATAGTAATTAAGAAGTGGTGTAAAGGAATTAGAAGAGCAAGGATAGTTGAATTTGGTTTTGACTTACCAGTAGATAATATAACCTTTGATAATACGTATAAAGAACCACAAATAGAATTGGGTCAAGCTGTTAAAGCAGTTGAAGTTACCTATTATCCAGTGGATTTAGAAAATAAAGCAACTTACATTGCAGTAAATAATGATATAAAAGAAGGAGCTATTCTTAAGTTAGAAAATAGTTTAATAAACACACAAAATGATGCTAAGAATGTAGCAGAATGGTTACTAAAAGAAAATACCAGTAGGGCTACATTTAAAGTGGATTGGAGAGGTAACCCGGCATTAAATCTAACTGATAAAGTATCTATAGAAAATGGCTATGGTACTAATAATACTGCAAATATAATTAAACAAGAACTTAATTATGAAGGCTATTTAAGTGGTAAAACAGAAGCAAAGGGGGTAATTTGATGTGGATACAACCTAAAACAGATTGGACTCCAACTAATTATTATAATCCAGAGGATTTAAATAGAGTTGAGAATAATACTTTAGAAGTTAAAAATCTATTAGAGCAACTATTAAAACAGACAGTATCTTTAGAAAGTACAATTACCAATAGAACCTATGCTTCTATAGAGTTCGCTAGCAGTCTATCAAGAATTGAAAGGAATATTGATAAGTTAGGTTTTTACTATAAGCCACCAGGGTGGCAAAATACCCTTAGCTGGGTTGTAGGTCATTCTTTCAATTATGTGGATGCTAATAGGTTGGAAATAAACTTAAAATTACTATATGAATTTTTAATTCCTAATGTAAAATATGAAAGGTATTGTGGTAACTTTACTTGTGGAGAGGAGGACTTTATATAATGGCATATAAAAAAACAGTATGGAAAAATGGTGTATTTGAGAAACCCAGAACTTTTAAGAAACAAGATAATATTGATGGCACCTTAACACTCGTACCCGCTTTTGGACAAGTTATACAGACTGGTACTAAGGTGGAAGCTGATGTAATGAATAACATTGAAAATGCTGTTGAAAGCTTAGATAAAGAAATGTCTAATAAGGCAGCTTCCGAAGACGTAAAAAACCTTAGTAATAATCTGACAGCTCATACTGGTAAGGTAGAAAACCATAGGAAAATAACTTTTGGGACAACGGAACCCACTGGTGGGGTAGATGGGGACATCTATTTCCAGTATGAATAGAGGTGAAGAACAATGAAAGCAACGTGGATCAAAGCTAATGGAACCTGGAAACAGGTTAAAAATGTGTGGCAAAAGGTTAATGGTGTGTGGAAGAAAGGAGTTATGCCAAAAGTAAAGATAAGTGGGACTTGGAAGGAATTAATGAGTTACTTTGAAAAAGGTGTAGTCTTTATGGAACAGCAAGATAATAAATATTATTTAAGGATAGCTGATTATAATTTAAACATATTAAAAAGTTTTGAAGTAAAAATTGATGTGTTTAGTAATATTAACTTTGGACAAGGTGATGGGAAGTATTTTTATATAACTCATGGGTCTTCAATTTCTGGTGCTAATTCTCGTATATCAAAAATATCAAAACAAGATGGTATTGTTTGTACAAAGGATTTATCAACAGGTGATGTTCCATCAATCAATCTTATCGCAGTTCCAGATAAAGGGGCAAACTTTTTTATTAATAGTACAAAGAAATTTACATCCTTAGAACTTTATAATAAAAATGATTTACAATATGTAACAAGCATAGATGGGATAGGATTAAATAAAACGAAATTGTTTCCACAAAAAAATGGAGATGTAATATTTCAAGATAATGAAGCTATTCTTTATGTGTATAACAACATAGGTCTAAAAGTTTCACAACGTTCACTTGGCATTGGAGGCACTCTTGTTGGGATAACAGATGAACATATTTATTTTGCTGAACAAATACGATATTACAACTATAGCTTAGATCCTGCTGAAAGATATAAATTAGACTTAATAGTATATGAAAGAGGAACACTTAAGGAATTAGGAAGAAGAAATATATTTAAGGATTTAGAATTTAATTCTATTCCAAGTCTCTCAGCTAAATGGGTAGTAGAGGTAGTAGGGGATTATGTATATTATATTGACTATAATAGATATGTAAACTGTTGCAACAAAACACTATCAACTCTATATTGGTCAAGAAGTTATGAGATAGAGTATTGGAATCATAGTAAAATACATTTTGTAGACTCTGAAAAAAGTATATGGGTTTACGAAGATAATAAGACAAAAAAAATAAAAATAAATGGTTTAAGCACAACATATAATAATAGGATATATGGAGATTTTGCAGGGTATCCAACAGCATTCCCACAAAATTTTAAATAGGAGGATAGTTTAATGATATTTTTACAATGTAATAAAGTGGGCAAAGTAGAATTTATTCACTATATGCCATTTGATGAAATTCACGGTCTAGGTCAAACAGAAGAAGAATTAAGACAAAATGGTATATTAGTAAACAGCATTCCAGAGCCTCAAAATATACAAGGAAAACAAGGGATACTATATTTTGAAGAGGGAAAAGGGGTTTATTATAAATATGAAGATATGCCTAAATTAGAAGGAAACAGTGAGTTAGAGAAAAGAGTTAATGCACTAGAGCAATCTAATGCAGAGTTAATGAACTTAATTATGATGCAAGGCATAACACCTAAATAGTGAGGTGTATTTTTTATGCTTAAAATTATAAATAAAATAATTAGGAGGTTTTTCAATATGAAATTTAATAAAGAAAGTGGTTGCACTAAGGTTTGGATAACTCTTATAATGAATGGAGTTTATACTTATGACCAGGTACCAGCCTTACTAAATCTTAGGGAATGTGTAGGAGAAGTACTTGTAGAAATAGGCATGATAGAAAGTAAATAAAAATCTAAAAGGCAATAGATAGGACTTCTAATAAGTCTTTTTTTATTGCCTTTTAGATTTTATACGAGGAAGGTGTAATATGAATAAAGAAAATATTTTTAATGGCATTATAGCGGGATCTGGAACATTGTTTACTGCTCTGTTCGGAAGTTGGGATTTAGCATTGCAGATATTGATAATATTTATGGTGCTAGATTATATAATGGGTGTTTTAATAGCATTAAGCAACAAAACATTATCTAGCAATATAGGTTTTAAAGGACTTCTTAAGAAAACAGTTATATTAGTAGTTCTCATAGTGGCAGTTTGTTTAGATAGGCTACTTAATACTGGTAATTGGGTTTTCCGTACCCTTGTTTGTTATTTTTACATAGCAAATGAGGGTATTTCTATTCTTGAAAATTGTGCATGTTTAGGAGTACCAGTACCTAAGAAAATAACAGAAGCATTAGCACAGTTAAAAGAAGGAAACAAGAAAGAGATTAAAGAGCAGAGCAAATAGTTCTGTTCTTTTTTAAATTAAATTTTTAGGAGGTATTTTATGAGTACATTTAATATAAATACAGGACACACTTTAACAGGTGGAGATATAGGAGCACGAGGAATTAATGGATTAAAAGAAGAAGTATTAACTAGAGAATTAGGAATAGAAATAGATAAAGAATTAAAAAGCAGAGGACATAAGGCTAATATGTGCAGAGTGGATCATGCTAATAGCTTAACTGATAGTTTAAATAAACAAGTAGCTTTATGCAATTCAGTAAATGCAGATTTAAACATAGTAATTCACTTTAATAAATGTTCTGGTGGTAATGGTTCAGAGATTTATACTTATGGTGGAAAGTATTTAGTTGAAGCAGATAGAGTTCTAAAGGAATTAAATAAATTAGGATTTAGGAATAGGGGGATTAAAGACCAAAACTTAGCTTTAACCAAAAGAACTAAAGCTAAAACAATATATATAGAAGTATGCTTTATAGATTCACCAAAAGATGTTGCAATACTAAATAAGTACGGCATGAGTGGAATAGCTAAAGCTATAGTAAATGGCGTGCTAGGAACAACTTCTAATGTAGCAGTTACTAATAATACTATTAAGCCTACTACTAATAATGATTGGATTAACCTAGACGGTAAAGTAGGATATATAAATACTCCATCTGGTGTAAATGTTAGAGAAGGAAAATCAACTTCTAGTAAAATATTAGGAACATTAGCTAATGGGGCAAAAGTTAATCTATTTAGACAAGAAGGAGATTGGATTCATATATATTTTAAACCTCATGGAGGATATATCTATAGTAAATATGTAAAGTATTAAAAAGTAAAAATAATGCACTCATAATGAAGGATTAGAGGAGACTTTTTAACTTTACTAAACCTTTTCTATTAAGAACTAAGAACAATTCAATATAAACTAAAATATAAGGTTTTAGTGAATTAAAGAACAAAATTTAAAATAATCATATAAGATATAAAATAAGACATAAACAGAACATACAATATATGCTATTAATGGTATAATTAAATTGTCAGATACGATCCCTTAAAATATATAGGTTTTTATACACTAAGAAAATATACATTAATAAAAAGGTAGTTGCAGTTTATACTGAAGCTACCTTTTTTTAATTTTTTGTATAAAACTTTTTATATTGGGCATGCTATATATATGTAGAGAAAATTTTTTCATAACTCCTAAAGGTAGTCATGGCTTAGGTCGTGGCTATTTTTTTATTTTGTCATATTTTAGGAAGTTATGTAGAAAATATTGCATTATTTAATTAAAAGTTTACAATTATGGTTGTAGTAAATAATGAGGAGGGATTATCATGGGGAAAAGAAATAAATTTTCATCATTGTTATTAGCTATTTTTGTGACTTTTTCTATATTTTTAGGTGGTTGTAGTGAAAATAATACTGTTAGCACAAATAAAAATGTGGAACAAAAAACAGAAGCGCAAAAGTTAGATGACCAAAACAAGAAAGAAGAACAGAAGAAGAAAGAAGAGCAAAAAAAGAAAGATGAAGAATCAAAAAAAATTAAAGAAGAAAAGAAAAATAAACTTTCAGAATTTAATTTAGTTGAAGCAAAAGTAAAAAGGGTTGTAGATGGAGATACGATTGAACTAGAGGATGGTAAAAAAGTTAGACTTATAGGTGTCAATACGCCTGAGTCCACAACTAAACATGAACCATATGGAAAAGAAGCATCTAACTATACTAAATCTGAACTAGAAGGAAAGACCGTCTATTTGGAAAAGGATGTTTCTGAAACTGATAAATATGGAAGGTTATTAAGATATATTTGGACTGATATACCTAAGGATAAAAGTGAAACAGAAATAAGAGCAAAAATGTTCAATGCATTATTAGTATTAAATGGATTTGCTCAACAAAGTACATATCCACCAGATGTTAAATATCAAAACTACTTTGGTAAATATGCTACTGAAGCTAGAAATAATAACAAAGGTTTATGGGCAATAAATCCTAATGGAACTACAAAGGGTGACAATAATAAGGTAGCTAAATCAAACAATAGCAAAAATAAGAATACCGCTAATGTAAGTTCAAATTCATCAACTAAAAGTAAATCCAATGTAGTATCTAATCAGAAACCTAAAGTTCAAAATACACCACAACAGAAGCCACAAGGTCAAATGGTATGGTTGTCAGCCACAGGCAGCAAGTATCATAGTAAGCCTAACTGTGGGAAGATGAATGCTAATAAAGCTAGACAAGTTCCACTTTCAGACGCTCAAAAGAGTTATTCACCTTGTAGTAAATGCTTTTAATAGAGAATGCAGATTATAAGAAACTATATAAAAATTTAAATAATTATAGCCACCAATACGGTGGCTTTTTTATAACTAAAATACAATTTATAATTTTTTTCTACATATTATATATAATTTATTTATATACTTTTTTAAGATATCCATATTCTTTTTACTAGGGGTTACAAGATCTCTTTCCCACTTTTCTAATGATCTATATCCAACACCTAATATTTGAGCAAACTCCTTTCTACCATATCCTAAAAAAAGCCTACATTTATATATACGTTCTCCTAATGTATTTTCTTCAAGGGAGTCATAATTTCCTAAATACCAAAAATCTTTATCTAATACACTTTCTAGTTTCTTTAAAGTAGCAAGTGTAGGAGTACTCTTATTTGTCTCGATATTATGAATTTGCGTTTCTGTTAAATTAGATTGAATAGAAACTTGTTTTATGGTTAAACTTTTAGATAATCTTGCTTCATGTATTCTATTATAAGCATTAGAAGCACTATTTTTTTTAACATTATATGATTTTTTAATATTAAATTTATAGTACATATTATCTAAGTAGTTACTTTCATGGTTGTCCATGTGGTAATTTTCTATCTCAAAAGGAATGTACCTGTACAAGAGAAGAAAGACGAAGGTATTTAAATAAACTCTCTGCCCCATTTTTAGATAGAATAGATATGTATGTAAGTGTACCAAATCTCTCCTTTAATAAATTTAGGGATTCCCATAATGAATCATCTAAAATTATTAAGGAAAGAGTATTAATAGCAAGGGAAATACAAAAAAGAAGATTTAAAGATAATAAGATTTATACTAACGCTTCTATTAGTTCTCCACTTTTAAAAAAGTATTGCAAATTAAACATAAAAGAAGAGGAATTTTTAGAAAGCATGTTCAAGAAATATTCTCTCAGTGGTAGGGCTTATATCAGGATTCTTAAGATATCTAGGACTATAGCTGATTTGCAAGGTAAAGAAAATATTGATAAACAAGATTTAATAGAAGCCTTTAGCTATAGAAACTTTTTAAAAGAGGATATAATATAAAAAGTTTTTTTACTTTAGAATAAATTTTTATTTACATTTAAGTTTATAAATTCTTATCTAAGTACATGGCAATCTATACTTCACTTAAAAAAGATAAGAGTAGTAAATGAGAGGTCCTAATATAAAGCAATATAGAGGAGTGTATGGATTGAATAAATATGCGATATGGTTTTCTATGGTGGAACTTTCCCCTATAAATAAGTATACTATAATAAAAAACTTTAGTAGTTTTAAAGAGTTATGGGATTTTATATATGAAGATGGATTTAAAAAATCTTCATATATAAAAGAAAGATTAATTGACAAATTTAAAGCTGCATATGATAAAGAAAAAATAGATAAAATTGAAGAAATAATTTTTAAAGAAAACATTGGAATTACTACTATCTTTGATGATAATTATCCTGAAAAACTAAGAGATATTGTAGATCCACCATGTGTGTTATATTATAAAGGAAGTTTAGATAGTATTAATCATAAATCTGTTAGTGTAGTTGGAGCTAGAGAGTGTACTTTATATGGAGAAAATGTAACAAAAGAAATATGCAAAATATTAACCCAAAATAGTATAAATATAATATCAGGTCTAGCAAAGGGAGTAGATAGTATTGCACACAGGGTATGCACTAAAAAGAAAAACTATACCTGTGGTGTTTTAGGATGTGGTATAAATAATATATATCCAAAAGAAAATAAGGGATTATATAAAGAAGTGGAAAATTACGGAGTTATAATTTCGGAATATGTTCCTAATACTAGACCTAATGCTTGGAATTTTCCTATAAGAAATAGGATTATAAGTGGGCTTTCTGATCTTTTAATAATAGTTGAAGCATCAGGTAAAAGCGGTTCACTTATAACGGCGAATTTAGCCTTAGAACAAGGAAAGGAGGTTATGGCAGTTCCTGGTTCTATATTTTCCAGATACAGTATAGGAACTAATGACCTTATAAAAGATGGTGCACATATATTTACCAATTCAAAAGATTTATATGAATTATTAAATATAGAAGAAAAAAGTATTAAAAATTTTAAAAATAATGTTAATTTTACTAAAGAACAAAGTGAAATATTTGGGGTTTTAACTGATAGACCTATGCATATTGATGATATATCTAAATTAACTAATATTGACATAGAGTGTTTACATGGGTTATTATTTGAAATGCAGGTATTTTCAAAAGTAAAATGTATATGTGGAAATTATTATGTAAAAATTGAAGAATTAGCTTAATAAAGAGTATTGAAATGTTAATGGAGGGGAGATAATGGGACAAAAGTTAGTAATAGTTGAGTCACCAACAAAGGTAAAAACTATAAAGAAGTATTTAGGTAGTAACTATGTTGTTGAAGCAACTATGGGTCATGTAAGGGATTTACCTAAGAGTCAATTGGGTGTTGATATAGAAAACGACTATGAACCAAAATATATTACAATTAGAGGGAAGGGGGAAGTTTTAGATAAGTTAAGAAAACAGGCTAAAAAATCAGATAAGATATATCTTGCAACTGACCCTGATAGGGAAGGAGAAGCTATTTCTTGGCATTTATCTAAAGCACTAAAATTACAAGAAGAAGAAACTTGTAGGATTGAATTTAATGAAATTACAAAGACTGCTGTTAAAAATGCAATTAAAAATCCTAGAAAAATAAATGAAAGTTTAGTGGATGCACAACAAGCTAGAAGAATTTTAGATAGGTTGGTTGGCTATGAGATAAGCCCTATACTTTGGAGAAAAGTTAAATGGGGATTAAGTGCAGGTAGAGTTCAATCTGTTGCTTTAAAAATAATATGTGATAGAGAAAAGGAAATAGAAGCATTTATACCAGAGGAATACTGGACAGTTGAGTGTATTCTAAAGAATAAAAAAAATGAAGAGTTAAATTTTAAACTAGTAAATTATAATGGGGAAAAGATCTCTATTAAAAACGGGGAAGAGTGCAATAAAATAATTCAAGATTTAAAAAGCAACAATTTTTTTGTGAATAGCATAAAACAAACAAAGAAAGAAAAATCACCTCTTGCTCCTTTTACAACCAGTACTATGCAACAGGAAGCATATAAGAAATTGGGGTTTTCAACATATAAAACTATGTCTGTGGCTCAAAGTCTTTATGAAGGCGTGGATATAAAAAAAATAGGCACTGTAGGATTAATAACTTATATGAGAACTGATTCAGTAAGAGTTTCAAAAGAAGCAAAAGATATGAGCAAAAATTACATAATTGATTCATTTGGAAAGGAATATATCCCAGATAAAGAAAGAGAGTTTAAAAGTAAAAAGGATAGTCAAGATGCTCATGAAGCTATTAGACCTACTAATTTACAGTTAGTACCTTCAGATATTAAAGAAAGCTTAAAGCCAGAACAGTATAAGTTATACAAATTAATATGGGAGAGATTTGTAGCAAGCCAGATGTCTAATTGTGTCTATGAAAGCACTTCAATAGATGTATTAAATGGTGAATACACCTTAAGGACTACAGGTAACAGAATTTTATTTGATGGGTTTACCAAATTGTATGATAGTAGTATAGATACTGATAATAAAATTCTTCCACCTATAGTTGAAAATGAAGAACTAAATTATAAAGATGTTTTAGGCAAACAACATTTTACCCAACCACCAGCTAGGTTTTCAGAAGCTACATTGATAAAAACAATGGAGGAAAATGGTATTGGCCGTCCTAGCACATATGCCCCAACTATAAGTACGTTGTTAGGTAGACAGTATGTAGAAAGGGATAAAAAAACTCTAAAGGCAACTGAACTTGGAGTAATTGTAAACGATATTGTAAGTGAGCACTTCAATGATATAGTAGACGTAGAATTTACTGCAAGTATGGAGGAGAAACTTGACAAAATTGAGGAAGGCAAACTTGGTTGGAGGAAGGTAATAGATGAATTCTTTATTCCTTTTAAGAAAACTATAGAAATTGCTGAAAATGAAATAGCCAAAATAACCATAGAAGATGAAGTGACGGATATAAAATGTGATAAATGTGGTAAATTTATGGTTATAAAGAGAGGTAGGTATGGTAATTTTTTAGCATGTCCTGGATATCCGGATTGTAAAAATACCAAACCTATAGTAGAGGAACTAGATGTTAAGTGTCCCTTATGTGAAGGTAATGTATTGGTTAGAAAAAGTAAAAAGGGAAGGAAATTCTATGGATGCAGTAATTATCCTGAATGCAATTTTGTAAGTTGGTATGAACCTACGGAAGAAAAATGCCCAAAATGCACTTCTATATTAGTGAAAAGAAGCTCAAAATCTAAGGGAGACTATTTACAGTGTATTAGTAAGGAATGTGGATATAAAAGTAAATAGTAATTTTTAACGTATTATTAACAAAGTTTTTACATTTTTATTAAAACTTATTAATAATACGTGTTCTATTTATAATAATTTTAAATAGAACACGTAAATAAATTAAAAAAATGTCGAAACAATAACAATTAGTTATTGAAATAGTAGATTCATTATGATATTATATATAAGGATAAGGGATAATTCTAAAAATTTAAAATTTTTATTATATTTTGAAAACTTTGTATTTTACAAAACGATAAACAACTTAAGGAGGATATAATTAATGTCTATTTTAAATAAAACTAGAATGTTAAATAAGATTTTACAGAAAACAGGAAATGAACCAGTTTCATTTTCAGATATATGTACATTATTAAGTGAGGTTTTAGAGTGTAATGTGTACATAATAAGTAGAAAGGGAAAAATTTTAGGATATAATTTTTCCAGCAATTTTGAGTGTGATATAGTAAAGGACGAAGTTGTAGACAAACTTAGATTTCCTGAAGATTATAACAGTAAATTGATGACAATTGAAGGAACTAAAGAAAACTTAACTAGTAAAGGGAATTGTGTATTTAAAGATAAAAAGTTATGCGAATTAGATAATAAAATAACAACTATAGTTCCTATTATAGGAAATAGAGAAAGATTAGGAACTTTGCTACTTGCTAGATTTGATAAACCTTTTACAGAGGATGATTTAGTTTTAGCAGAATATAGTGCAACAATTGTTGGGATGGAAATATTAAGATCTAAAAACGAAGAGATGGAAGAAGAAGCAAGGAAAAAAGCTATAGTTCAACTTGCTATAGGCACTTTATCTTACTCTGAATTAGAAGCAGTAGAACACATATTTAATGAGTTAGAAGGAACAGAAGGATTATTAGTAGCATCTAAAATTGCAGATAAAGTAGGTATCACAAGATCTGTAATAGTAAATGCTCTTAGAAAGTTTGAAAGTGCAGGAGTAATAGAGTCTAGATCCCTAGGCATGAAAGGTACTCACATAAAGATTTTAAATGAAAAATTATTAGAAGAGTTAGATAAAATAAAATAGTTTGGTAATAATATTTTCAGGATGAATTTCATCCTGTTTTTTAATGTTGTAAAAATCATAAATTTATATTGAATAGAACTGTACCTTGTGATATAATACATAAAGTATGAATTACACACACTATCCAATTTATAAAACAGGGTCCTATGTTTAGGCGTTTTATAAAGGTGAAGGTAGTGGAGGAAAAAACCAGGAGGTATTAAATTATGGCAGTTATTAGTATGAAACAATTATTAGAAGCAGGTGTACACTTTGGACACCAAACTAGAAGATGGAACCCTAAGATGGCTCCTTATATTTTCACAGAAAGAAATGGAATATACATAATCGATCTACAAAAAACTGTAAAAAAAGTAGATCAAGCTTATGATTTCATTAAATCAGTATCTGCTGAAGGTAAAGATGTATTATTTGTTGGTACAAAAAAACAAGCACAAGAAGCTGTTGATGTAGAATCAAGAAGAGCAGGAATGCATTTCGTAAACAACAGATGGTTAGGTGGAATGTTAACTAACTTTAATACAATTAAATCAAGAATAGCTAGATTAGAAGAGATAGAAAAAATGGAGGAAGATGGAGTTTTTGAAGTTCTTCCAAAAAAAGAAGTTACATTACTTAAGAACGAAGCTGAAAAGCTTGAGAAAAACTTAGGTGGAATAAGAAATATGAACGTAGAAAATATTGGTGCTATGTTTGTTATAGATCCAAGAAAAGAAAAAAATGCTGTATCTGAAGCTAAAATTCTTGGTATACCAGTAGTATCTATAGTAGATACTAATTGTGATCCAGATGATGTTGATTATGTAATTCCAGGTAATGATGATGCTATAAGAGCTGTAAAATTAATCACAGCTAGAATGGCAGATGCCATTATTGAAGGCAGACAAGGTGAACAATTAGCTGAATAATATTATTAGTAGTTTTTGTAACAATAATTGTTCAATTATCATTAAGGAGGAATTTAAATGATTAGTGCAAGTATGGTAAAAGAGCTTAGAGAGTCTACTGGTGCAGGTATGATGGACTGTAAAAAGGCTTTAACAGAATCTAATGGAGACATGGAAGCTGCTGTAGAATTATTAAGAAAAAAAGGTTTAGCTGCAGCTGCTAAAAAAGCTGGAAGAGTTGCATCAGAAGGTTTAGTTCAAACTTTTATATCTGAGGATAACAAAAGTGCTTCTATCGTAGAAGTAAACTGTGAAACAGACTTTGTTGCAGCAAATGAAGATTTTATAAAACTTGTTAATGATGTTGCTAAACAAGCATGTGTATCTTCAGCAACTTCTGTAGAAGAGTTATTAGAAGAGAAATATATGGAAGATCAATCTATATCTTTAAAAGATGCTGTTACTGCTTTAATAGCTAAGCTTGGAGAAAATATGTCCGTAAGAAGATTCGAAAGATTCTCCGTAGAAAATGGAGCATTAAATAGCTATATACATGGAGCAGGAAAAATAGGGGTAATGGTAGAATTAGGATGTGAAACTTCATCTTCTGATCTTTGTGAAATTGCAAAGGAAGTTGCAATGCAAGTTGCTGCTACTAATCCATTATTCTTAGATAGAGATGCAGTAGACAATGAAAGTTTAGAAAAAGAAAAAGAAATTTTCAGGGTTCAAGCTAAAAATGAAGGAAAACCTGATAATATAATAGAAAAAATGGTTATGGGAAGAATAAATAAATATTACAAAGAAAACTGCTTAATTGAGCAAGTTTGGGTTAAAAATCCTGACCTAACTATAGAAAAGTACTTAAATGAAGAATCTAAGAAAATAGGTTCAACTATAAAAATCAACAAGTTTGTGAGATTTGAAAGAGGCGAAGGTATCGAGAAAAAAGAAGAAAACTTTGCTGAAGAAGTAGCAAAACAAATGGGTGGTAAATAAAATTAAAGAGAACACGCCGTGTTCTCTTTTTTTAAAATATAACTCTAAATATTAGAAAAATCTATTTGTTAGTAAAATTCTCTTTGGAGGTATAATATTATATGGAAACAGCAAAGTATAAAAGAGTAATGCTTAAGTTATCAGGTGAAGCTTTATCAGGTGAAAAAGGATTTGGAATTGATTTTAATATTGTAAAATGCATTTCAAGTCAAATAAAAGAGTTAGTTGAAATGGGAGTTCAATGTGGCATGGTTGTTGGTGGCGGCAATATATGGAGAGGTAGAAATGGAGAAGATATGGATAGAGCCACAGCTGATTATATGGGAATGATGGCTACTTGTATTAATGCATTAGCTCTTCAAGATTCTTTAGAATCTATGGGCATTCCAACAAGAGTACAAACAGCTATTGAAATGAAAGAAGTAGCAGAACCATATATCAGACGAAAAGCTATGCGACATTTGGAAAAAGGTAGAGTTGTTATTTTTGCTGCTGGTATCGGAAACCCTTATTTTTCTACAGATACCACCGCAGCTTTAAGAGCCGCAGAAATAGAAGCTGAGATTATATTGCTTGCTAAGAATGTAGACGGTGTATATAATAAAGACCCAAGAAAATTTGATGATGCTAAAAAGTATTCTTCATTATCATATATTGAAATCTTAGAAAAAGGATTACAAGTTATGGATTCTACTGCAACATCATTATGTATGGACAATAATATACCAATACTTGTTTTCGGACTTGATAAGCCGGAGAATATTATAAGTGCTGTTTGCGGAAAACAAATAGGAACTATTGTTAAAAAATAAATATACGGGGGTAATAAATTTATGGTATCTGATATTTTAAAAAATGCTAAAGAAAAAATGAATAAATCTGTTTTAGTATTAAAAGAAGAACTAGCTAGTATGAAAGCTGGAAGAGCTAACCCTAAAATGCTTGAAAAGATAGAAGTTGAGTATTATGGTACTTTAACTTCAATTACTCAGTTAGCTAATATATCTGTACCAGAAGGAAGAATACTTTTAATTCAACCATACGATAAGTCTTCAATAAAAGAAATTGAAAAAGCTATTTTAAAATCTGATTTAGGTTTAAACCCTTCAAGTGATGGCACAGCTATAAGACTTATTATTCCTGAACTTACTGAAGAAACTAGAAAAAATTTAGTTAAATCTATAAAAAAATCTGGTGAAGATGCTAAAATAGCAATAAGATCTATAAGACGTGAAGCTAATGATAAAATTAAAAATTTAAAGAAAGATAATGATTTACCAGAAGATCAAGCTAAAGCCTTAGAAGAAAAAGTTCAAAAAGAAACTGATAATTTTGTTATAGAAATTGATAAATTAGTAATTGAAAAAGAAAAAGAAATTATGACAGTTTAAATTATAAACCTGCTTTTGCAGGTTTATTTAATAAATAAAAAATATATTTATTTATTTTTTATTTGGTATTATAATATAAACTATGCTCTACATATTAAATTTTTAGGAGAGTGGCAGCAAAAGTGAAGAATTTTTTTAATATATTTAGATCAAAAAACAATATAAGAAACATAAAAGAAAACTCTGATAAAAAAACTTTAGATCTAAATAATATACCAAAGCATATAGCAATTATAATGGATGGAAATGGTAGATGGGCTAAGGAAAGAAATATGCCAAGAACTTTTGGGCATAAAGCAGGAGTTGAAACCATAAGAGATATTGTTAAAGAGTGTAGTTATCTTGGAGTTAAGTATTTAACTCTATATGCTTTTTCAACGGAAAATTGGAAAAGACCTAAAGATGAAGTAAACACGCTTATGAATTTATTACTTAGTTATTTAAAAAATGAATTTGATGAACTTCATGAAAATAATGTTATAATAAATAGTATAGGTGATACTTCTTATTTACCTAAGTCTTGTAGAGAAGAGCTGGAGTCTGCATATAAAAAGACTAAAAACAATACTGGATTAACTTTGAATTTAGCTTTAAACTATGGTGGAAGAGATGAAATAATAAGTTCTATAAAAAAACTATATAAAGATGTTGAAAATAATAAATTAAATATATCAGATGTAAACGGAGATATATTTGAAAATTATTTAGATACTAAGGGGATGAATGATCCTGAAATAATTATTAGGACTAGTGGTGAACAACGATTAAGTAATTTTCTATTGTGGCAAAGCTCCTATTCAGAGTTATGGTTTACGGATACTCTATGGCCTGATTTTACTAAGGAAGAGCTTAGAAGTGCAATAAAAGATTATCAGGGTAGAGAAAGAAGATTTGGAGGAATAAAGTAATTATGAATTCAGTTTACGACAGATATTTAGGGGTTCTCGTATTACTTCCTTTAGCAATATTTTTATTTGTAGGGGGAGACTATTTAAGATTTTTAATTTTAATTTTATCTTTAATTGGTTTGCATGAGTTTTACAGTATTCTAAAAGAGAAAAATTATTATACTTTTAATTATTTAGCATACTCATTTACAATAATTTATTTTTTTTATTTAAATAAAATGTCAATTGATCATTTTTTATTTATACTTATATTATTTACTTGTATATGTTTAAGTATTCCAGTATTTAATTTAAAGCATAATTTTATTGAATCAGCGTTAACCATATTTGGCTTTTTATATGTTCCACTCCTATTTAGCTTAATACCTAAGATAGAGTTCAAAGAAATTGGTTCCTATTTTGTATGGCTTGTTTTTATATGTTCTTGGGGCAGTGATACTTTTGCATATTATGCTGGTAAATTTCTAGGTAAAACTAAACTATGTCCTAAGGTTAGTCCTAAAAAAACTATAGAAGGTGCCATTGGTGGCCTTATAGGAAGTGTTTTAGGATGTTCTTTATTTGGAATTATAATATATAACTTTGGTGTTCATATAAACTTATATCACTATTTATTAATAGGGCTAATAGGGGGAATTTTAAGTCAGATTGGTGACTTAGCTGCTTCTATAATAAAAAGATATTTAAGTGTAAAAGATTATGGCAGTATAATTCCAGGGCATGGTGGTATATTAGATAGGTTTGATAGTATACTTTTTGTTTCAGGAGTAGTATATTTTTATATAACTTTTATAATAGGACTATAGTAGGTATAAAGAGAGTTTAAGGATTTTTAATCTTGAAACCCTCTTTTTTAATTAATTTTTAAATTACTATATAAAGGTTTTATTATATGTATTAATAATATATAATTATATAGGTGAATATAATTATACAGTAAAATAATTTTAAGGGAGAATCTTTTGTTTAAAAAGTATAAAAATATAATATTTATAATTCTGCTATTTATTTTATTGTGTTTTATGTCTATAATTATATCTAAATATTTCCAAGCTTTTTTAATAGCTATTTTCTTGATTATATTAACTAAACCTATATATGCTTTATTAAGTAAAGTTAGTTTTTTTAATAAAAGCTTTAATGCTCTAATTAGTCTATTTTTAATAAATTTATTTTTTATATATATTGTTCTTAGGTTAGGAAACACTTTACTTGAGAATTTAGCTTTAATAGAAGAAGGTTTTTATTATATTATAAGGTTATATAAAAAGATATATATAAGTATTTTAAGTAAATGGCAATCTATTTCTTTCTTAGTGAATGCTATTGATATTAATGATACTACTATATTTAGCAAGGCGACTCTGACTCATGGGGCAAGAAATACTACAACATTTTTATTTTCATACTTTATTGGAAATATAATAAGCTATTTTATTTTAGTAGATGAAGATATAATATTAAATTTTTTAAAAAAATTTTTTACAAATACTCTTTTAAGTGTATTTTATAAAAGTTTAAAAGTTTTAAGAGAAGTTTTTTTTATAGAAATAAAGCTTATGATTATTTCTACAATAATAATTACTATAGGTTTTTATATTTTTTCTATAAATCATTTTATATCTTTAGGTATTCTATGTGGTATTTTAGATATTTTACCTTATGTAGGTACTATATTTATATTTATCCCTTTGATATTATATAAAATAGTTTTAAAGGAATATATAAGAGCTATAGGTCTTATAGCTCTTTATTTATTTATTTTAATAATAAGACAGGTTTTAGAAACTAAATATGTTAGTAAAAATCTTAAAATACATCCCTTAGCTGTATTAGTCTCAGTATATATATTTGTAAAATTCACTGGAATAGTTGGAGTTTTTCTTGGCCCAATTTATATAATTATGGCTAAAGAAATATTAGATTTATAAGGAGAGATAATTTTGAAAAATATAAGTATTTTAGGTGCTACGGGTTCTATAGGGCTTCAGGCCCTCGATGTTATAAGAAAAGAAAAAGAAAACTTTAATTTAATAGGGATTAGCGCAAATACTAATGTAGATAAAATTATTGAAATAATAGAAGAGTTTAATCCTAGATATGTAGCAATGATGTCAGAAAGGGCTGCTTTAGAAATAAAAGAATATTGTGGCATAAATTCTAAGGATACAGAGATACTAAGTGGTATGGAGGGATTAATTACCATAGCTACAATTCCAGAAGTTAATATAGTCTTAACTTCTGTTGTTGGAATGATAGGGCTTAAGCCTACTATAGAGGCTATAAGGCATAAAAAAGATATAGCTCTTGCTAATAAAGAAACTTTAGTAGTAGCAGGTGACATAGTAATGAATAAAGCAGAAAGATATGGAGTTAAAATTTTACCTGTAGATTCTGAACACGGTGCTATTTTTCAATGTTTAAATGGGGAGAAGAAGGAAGATATAAGTAGAATTCTTCTTACAGCTTCTGGTGGGCCATTTAGAGGCAAGACCATAGAAGATTTAAAAAACATATCACCTAAAGAGGCCTTAAGACACCCCAAGTGGAATATGGGAAAAAAAATAAGTATAGATTCAGCTACATTAATGAATAAAGGACTTGAAGTTATTGAAGCTCATTATTTATTTGGAGTTGATTATGATAAAATTGAAGTAGTTGTTCACCCTGAAAGCATAGTACATTCTATGATAGAACTTAAGGATAGCAGCATTATAGCTCAATTAGCGTGTACAGACATGAGATTACCAATTCAATATGCATTAAATTATCCACATAGGCAAAATAGATTAGTACCTAAACTAGATTTATTTAAGATTGGATCACTAAACTTCTTTAAACCAGATATGGATACTTTTAAATGCTTAAAGTTAGCTTTTGAAGCTGGTAAAAAAGGAGGCAATGCACCTGTAATCTTAAATGCTGCTAATGAAGTAGGGGTAGATTTATTTTTAAAAGAAAAAATTAGTTTTTTACACATAGGAGATATAATTGAAAGTTCATTGGAGAAATTTGAATATAAAAGTAAGGTTTCTATAGATGAGATAATTCATACAGACTTAGAAGTAAGAAAATACATAAAAAATAAATTTTATGATTTAAATGAAAGGAGATATTAAATGACAGTTATATATGTAATTGCTGCCATACTAGCTTTTAGTATCTTGGTAATTGGTCATGAACTTGGGCATTTTATTGCGGCAAAGTTAAACGGAGTTAAAGTTGAAGAATTTTCTTTAGGCATGGGTCCTAAACTATTTAGTATAAAGGGCAAAGAGACTGAATATCTAATAAAAGCTGCACCTATTGGTGGGTATGTAAAGATGTTAGGGGAAGATGACGAGGTACAAGATGAAAAAGCCTTTTCAAGTAAAAGTCCTCTACAAAAACTTAGTATAGTAACAGCAGGTCCTATAATGAATATAATTATGGCTATAATTTTCTTTGCTATAACTAGTAGAAGTATAGGATATTTTACACCTAAAATCTCTGAAGTTATAGATAATTCACCTGCTATGGTAGCTGGTATAAAACCTGGAGATGAAATAATTAAATTTAACAATGAAAAAATTTCATCTTGGAATGATTTTTTAATGAAAATGCAGGATGTTAAAGGAGAAAAAATTAATATTTCTGTTTTAAGAGATAATAGGGAACTTAGTTTTTATATACTACCACATAAGAAGGATAATAGATATGCAATCGGAGTAGCTCCTACCCACCTTACTCCAACTGGAACTAAAGCAATTAAAAGTGGATTTGATCAAACTTTAGATACTACAAAACAAACTTTTTCTTTTTTCAAAACATTGTTTAAAGGAAAGTTAAAAAAGGACGATGTAGGAGGTCCTATTACTATAATGAAGGTATCTGTAAAAACTGCCTCCATGGGATTAACTAATTTAATTTATTTTATGGCTCTATTAAGCGTTCAATTGGCCATATTTAACATAATACCTTTCCCAGCATTGGATGGTGGATGGATATTTATACTGTTATTAGAAATAATAACAGGTAAGAAATTTGATGATAATAAAATTGGAATACTTAATTATATAGGGTTTATTATTTTAATATCATTAATGATATTAGTTACAATAAAGGATATTGTAAGTCCTATAAAACTATAGGGGTGATTTTTAGGATGATTAATAGAAGAAAAACTAAGGAAGTTAAAGTTGGAAATATAATGCTTGGTGGAGATAACCCCATAGCAGTTCAATCTATGACTAATACAGATACAAGAGATATAGAAAAAACTATAGAACAAATTAAAGAGCTTGAAAGTGTAAAGTGTGATATAGTGCGCTGTGCAGTTCCAGATAAAGTTGCAGCAGAAGCCATAAAAGATATCGTAAGTGCTGTAAATATCCCTGTGGTAGCAGATATACATTTTGATTATAGATTAGCATTAAAATCTATAGAAAATGGTGTTTCTGCGGTTAGAATAAATCCTGGAAACATTGGAAATGAAGAGAGAATCCGTGAAGTTGTTGAAGCTGCAAAACATAATAATATACCTATAAGAATAGGGGTTAATTCAGGTTCTCTAGAAAAAGATATATTAGAAAAATATGGAGCTCCTACTGCAGAGGCTTTGGTGGAAAGTGCTTTAAAAAATATAGAATTATTAGAAAAATATAGTTTTCATGATATTGTAATATCCATAAAATCTTCTGATGTATTTAAAACTATTAAGGGTTATAGGCTTCTTTCAAGTGAAGTAGATTATCCTCTTCACTTAGGAGTTACAGAAGCAGGAACCATATTCTCCGGTACTGTTAAATCTTCTGTAGGCATAGGAACTCTTCTTTCTGAAGGTATTGGGGATACTTTAAGAGTTTCTTTAACAGGGGATGTAAAGGAAGAAATAAAAGTAGGAAGAGAAATATTAAAGTCCCTAGGTTATATAAATGAAGGTATAAAATTTGTGTCATGTCCTACTTGCGGAAGAACACAAATAAATTTAATTAAAATAGCAGAGGAAGTAGAAAAGAGACTAAAAGACGTAAATAAAAATATAAAAGTTGCTGTTATGGGCTGTGCTGTTAATGGACCAGGAGAAGCAAGGGATGCAGATATAGGTATAGCAGGTGGTAATGGTGAAGGACTTATATTTAAAAAAGGTGTTATAATAAAAAAAGTTAAAGAAGAAAACTTAATTGAAGAACTTATAAATGAAGTAAATAAGTTTTAATACTAATGGCTATGAACTTCATAGCCATTGTTCATTTGAATATAACTTATCTAATGTCTATCGCCCTAAATTTTATGTGTTTTAATACTATTATAAGGGTGATTATGACCCTGGATAATGTTTTCTAAGCTTCATATCAATAATATAGCTTTTTTATAAAATTTAAAAGGAAGCTGAAGATAACTTTATAAGGAGGTAAGAAATTGGATATTGTACAGGTTTTAAAAGAAAATTTAAGAGAAGATGATTTTTTAAAACTTAAAGATTTTAAGTTTTTGAAAGTTCAATATTATAAAGCCTTTAACAAATTAAAACTTATTTTAAAAGGAAAAAATTCACTTGAGTCCAATCTTCAAGAGAATATAAAAAATATATTAAAAGATTTTTTTCAATGCTTTGATGATATTGAAATTATGCTATATAAGGATATTTCTGATATTACTCTAGAAGAAGTTTCAAGACAGTACTGGATAGAGTTGGTACAGAATATTTCTGAAACTATACCTCTTTGTAAAGAGTGTCTTTTAAACTCTAAAAAAGTTATAGATGGTGAGAATTTAAATATATATTACGGAAATAGCTTTGTGTGTAAGTTTTTAAAGGAAAAAGACATAGAAAAGACACTTAAAACACATATTAAAGAAATATTTGGACTTCAATGTGAGGTTTATCTAGAATATATAGAGGAACTAAATGACGATAGTTATTTTAATAAAAAAGAAAAAGAAAACTTTATGCTTCTTAAGGAAGCTCTAGATAATAAGCCTTCTTTAGTAAATAAAAATATACATACAAAACAGGAGTATAAGAAAACTCAAACATTATCTAAGGAAAATGATGTGAGTAATCAGATTTTAGGAAAGAATATAAATGAAGAGCCTATAGCTATAAGTGAAGTAAATTTAGATCTAGATAAGGCTTGTATTGAGGGAGATTTATTTAAACTCGAAATAAAAGAAACAAAAACTGGTAAAATACTTTTTGTGTTTAATCTAACAGATTATACAAGTTCCATAACATTAAAGTGTTTTCCAAATAAAAACTCTATAGATAAAATGAAGGAAGAATTAAAAGTTGGTGAACATTACAAGATAAAAGGTGATATTAGGTATGATAAATTTATAAATGAAAATATAATTTTTGCTCAAGACATAATAAAATTAGAAAAGATAGAAAAATTAGACCTATGTGAAGAAAAAAGAGTAGAACTTCACCTACATACTAATATGAGTGCTATGGATGGGATTACTCCTACTAAAAAGTTAGTAGAAAGAGCAGCTAAATGGGGACATAAGGCCATCGCCATAACAGATCATGGTGTTGCACAAGCATTTCCAGAGGCTATGGATGCAAGCAAAAAGTATAATATTAAAGTCATCTATGGAGTAGAAGCTTATCTTGTTGATGATGGAACTCCAATTATAATAGGCGGAGAAAATAGAACTATTGAAGATGAATTTATAGTTTTTGATATTGAGACCACAGGTTTTTCAAGTGAAAATGATAAAATAATTGAAATTGGCGCTGTAAAAATAAAAGAGGGAGTTATAATAGATAATTTTAATAATTTTGTAAATCCTAAAATTTCCATACCTTACAATATAACAGAACTTACAGGAATAACTAATGATATGGTTAGATCTGAAGATGGTATAGAAATAGTACTACCAAAGTTCCTGGATTTTATAAAAGACTCTGTATTGGTTGCACATAATGCAAGCTTTGATACATCTTTTATAAAAAAGAATTGTAGGGATTTAAATTTGAAGTTAAATAACCCAATTATGGATACTATTCCTCTAAGTAAATTTTTATACCCTGAATTAAAACGTTTTAAATTAAATGTTGTTGCAAAACATCTTAATATATCACTTGAAAATCATCATAGGGCTGTAGATGATGCTAAAGCAACTGGAGAGATACTAATTAAGTCTTTTGAAAAGTTAAGAGAAAACGAAATACTAACTATGAAGGAATTAAATAAGGCATTTTTAAACAATTTTAATGTAAAATCAGCTAATACTAATCATCTTATAATTTTATGTAAAAATCAAATAGGTTTAAAAAATCTTTATAAATTAATTTCTTTCTCAAATTTAGATCACTTTCATAAAAAACCTCGTATGCCTAAAAGCTTAATTGAGCAATACAGAGAGGGACTTATAATTGGTTCAGCTTGTGAAGCGGGCCAAGTTTATAGAGAAATCTTAAATGGAAAAACCTATGAAGAGATTAAAGATATAATAGAGTTTTATGATTATCTTGAAATACAACCTATAGGAAATAACAAATTTTTAATAGAGAATGGTAATGTAAAAGATGAAGAAGAGCTAAAAAGTATAAACCGAAAGATATGTGAAATTGGTAGAAAGTCAAATCTTCCTGTGGTAGCTACTGGTGATGTTCATTTTTTAGATCCTAAGGATGAAATTTACAGGAGAATTTTAATGGCTGGGCAGGGATTTAATGATGCAGATAATCAACCTCCACTATATTTTAAAACTACAGAAGAAATGCTAAAAGAATTTAGTTATTTAGGTGAAGAGCTTTGCAAAGAGGTAGTTATAACTACCCCTAATCTAATTGCTGATTCCATTGAGAATGTAAAGCCAATTCCTGAAGAAACCTTTACTCCTAAAATAGAGGGGTCAGAAGAGGAAATAAGAAATATGACTATGGAAAAAGCCTATTCCATATATGGCTCTCCTCTTCCTGAGGTTGTACAAAAAAGATTAGATAAAGAGCTAAATTCTATTATAAATAATGGATATGCTGTTCTTTATTTAATTGCTCATAAGTTAGTTGCTAAATCTATAAATGATGGATATCTTGTAGGTTCTAGAGGGTCTGTTGGCTCATCTTTTGTTGCTACTATGTGTGACATTACAGAGGTAAATGGATTACCTCCACATTATGTATGTGGTAAATGTAAGTATAATGAGTTTATATTAGATGGATCTGTTGGTTCGGGAGTTGATATGGAAGATAAAAATTGCCCAAAGTGTGGGCAGTTACTTCATAAAGATGGTTTTGACATACCCTTTGAAACATTCCTAGGGTTTGAAGGAGATAAAGAACCCGATATAGATCTTAATTTCTCTGGAGATAATCAAGGGGAAATACATAAGTATACAGAGGTTTTATTTGGTGAAGGACATACTTTTAAAGCTGGTACCATAGGAACAATTGCAGATAAAACCGCTTATGGATTTGTAAAAAAGTATCTAGAGGAAAGAGGCAAAAAAGTTACAAATGCTGAAATTGAAAGATTAACAGTTGGTTGTACCGGGGTTAAAAGAACTACAGGACAGCATCCTGGTGGCATAATGGTTGTACCTAGCGATAATGAAATTTTTAATTTTTGCCCTATACAACATCCAGCAGATGATTCACAGTCTGATATTATAACTACCCACTTTGATTATCATTCAATAAGTGGAAGGTTATTAAAGCTAGATATTCTAGGTCACGATGACCCTACTGTACTCAGGATGTTGAAAGATATAACAGGTGTAGATCCTAAATCGGTACCTTTGGATGATGAGGCTGTACTTAGTCTTTTTACTTCTACAGAGGCTTTAGGTATAAGTAAAGAAGACCTAGGATGCGAAGTAGGCACTTATGGTCTTCCTGAGTTTGGAACAAAATTTGTAAGACAAATGCTATTAGATACAAGTCCAAAGACATTTTCAGACCTTGTGAGAATATCTGGACTTTCCCATGGTACAGATGTTTGGATTAATAATGCTCAGTATTATATTAAAGAAGGATATACAACATTAAAAGATTGTATTGCTACAAGAGACGATATAATGGTCTATCTAATATATAAAGGCCTTCCACCTAAAATAGCTTTTACTATAATGGAAAAGGTTAGAAAGGGTAAGGGGCTTACAGAAGAGCATGAAAATATTATGAAAGAACATGATGTACCAAATTGGTATATAGAATCTTGTAAGAAAATTAAATATATGTTTCCTAAGGGGCATGCTGTTGCCTATGTTATGATGGCTATTAGAATAGCTTATTTTAAAGTTCACTATCCTAGAGCATATTATGCTTCATATCTTACAGTAAGAGGAAATGATTTTGATGGTGAACTTATAATAAAAGGTGAAGAAGTCATTTTAAATAAAATGAATGAACTTTATGCTGAAGGAAATAACATAAGTGTAAAGGATAAGGGGCTACTTACAACACTTGAAATATGTTATGAAATGTATAAAAGAGGTATAAAATTTTTACCAACAGATATTTATAAATCAGATTCTACTAAATTTACTTTAGAAGGTGATTCTATAAGAATGCCACTTAGTGCACTTCAAGGTGTTGGAAAAAATGCTGCCAAAAGTATTGAAAATAGTAGAAAGGATGGAGAATTTATTTCAAAGGAAGATTTAAGAAATAGGGCAAAAGTAACTAAAACTGTTATAGAAGCTCTAGATAAACATGGTTGTCTAAAGAATCTTCCTGATACAAATCAACTTTCATTTTTCACAGGTGAAATTGGTATTATACAGAAGTTTAGCACTTAAAAAATTTTTAGGACGATAGTCCGTTGATTTATAATGTTTTATGAGTGAGTATTAATAAATGTGTTAATTCCGATTTTTACTGGAAATTATATAGAAAAAATTTGCATAA
>NZ_CABFVD010000003.1 GCF_902143515.1 Hathewaya massiliensis | reverse complement strand
AATCAGCATCTGGTGACAATGGCATAAAGGTAACACTCCTTCCCATACCGAACAGGCAAGTTAAGCTTTATAGCGCTGATGGTACTGCAGGGGAAGCCCTGTGGGAGAGTAAGACGTCGCCAGGTAAGAAAAAAACCTTGTTGAATTTATTCAACAAGGTTTTTCATGTTTTACAAAATATTATCAATTGTAAGGTAATAAATTAATAATCAATGTGATATAATTAATAGACAGGGTTTATATTAAGCTAGAAGAGGAGGAGTTATGTTGGAAAAAGAATATAGAGTAAGTGAATCAAGATTTATCTCAAAAACTTTATTATTAATGGGAATTGGACTTTTAATAACTTATGGAATTGGTTTTTCGCTAACAAATATGATACAGTATATTAGACCTATGCATATGTATATGGCTATGGCTGCAGAACTTGGAGTAGTAATATATCTAAGAAGTAGGGTGAGAAAACTTTCACCAGCCAAGGCAACTATGTGGTTTTTTATTTATTCAGCACTTAATGGTGTTACTTTCAGTTTGATTTTTGCTATGTATAGTTTAAAAACTTTAGGAATAGTTTTTGTAATATCATCAGTTATGTTTATAAGTAGTGCTATGATTGGATTTACTACAAAGAAAAACCTAGGCGCTATGGGACAGTTTTTTCTCATGGTTATTATAGGACTTTTACTTATGTCTATAGTTCAGATTTTTATTCCTTTAAAAGGACTGAACTTAACAATTTCTGTAGTTGGAATGTTAGCTTTTTCAGGATTAACTGCTTATGATATTCAAAAGATAAAGTTTTTCCATTCACAGAGTTATAATATGGATAAAAATGATGTATATAGATTTATAATAATTTCAGCTTTAGAATTATATCTTGATTTTATTAATTTATTTTTATATGTTCTAAGATTGGCAAATGACGATTAGTGAAATATATATAATTAAGTAGATAAAACTTAGCACACTTGTGATAGGGAAACTTACATCAGTGTAGAACAATGGCAAACTAAGAAATAAAAATTAAGAAATAAAAAATAGGAAAGGGAATAGTGTAGTTCTCTTTCCTATTTTTATTATATTAAAAAAAATAATGTCACTATATAAAAAATTTCTCGGGAAATATGGTAAAATATCATATAGTGGGAGGAGGTTTATATAATGTTTTTAAAGCAACAGTATAGAGTTATTAAAGATAAAAATATGGGAACTAAAATAATTAAAGGGACCTTAAATTCTGGCAAAACAACAGCAGCTTTATCTAGAGCATTGTTTTTAAAGGATAATTATAGTTTGTATAGTGAAGATAGAATATTATATCTTGTTTCAGAGAAGAAAAAGTTAAATTATATAAATGAGAAATTAGATGAATTAAAAGGGATAAATACTCCTCTAGAATTTAGTTTTTTTTCTATTTTAGGTAGGGATGTGGAACTATATGATATAGAAAATTTATCATTAGAGCTTTATAAGGAGCTTTTTCCTAAAGAAGCATTAAAATTTAAGATCCTAAGCAATGAGGAAGATAGAAAAAAGATTATTACGGAAACATATCATAAATTTAAGGTAGAGAATCAGGGATTAAACAGAATAAAAATATTTAGAGAAGATAACATAGAAGCTATATGTGAAGAGATTAAGTTTATTAAATTAAATAATATTAATTCACTAGAAGAGTACAAAACTATTAAGAGGAGAGGGAAGGCTGCTAAATTAAGCAGTATAAGAAAAAATTCTAAAACAAGAGAAGCTATATATTATTTATTTAAGGAATATAATAAAGTTTTAAATAGTCTAGGATATGTTGAATATGAGGATATTTTGCATAAATTAATTGAAAAGAATCTTAAATCTTTTGTACATATCATAGTGGATCATTGTGAAAAATTATCACCAATGGAACTACAGTTTTTAAATTCTATATATAACCCTAAACCTTATAGTGAGAGAATTTTTATATTACATTCTATGGAGGACAAGGGGTATTCAGCTTTAATAAGTGGAAAAAGATTAAATCTAAAATCCTTAGGAAAAATTCAAAGACGATATAATTTTAAGGAAGAGATAATTGAAGATAAAGATAACAATTTAAGACATAGTAAAGAAATAGGGGAATATATTAATCAACATAATGGTAAGGATACAGAGTCTAAAAGTTTAGGCAATCACCTTAGAGATTTAGGGAATAATTCTATGGATTTAGAAAATAACTCTAGAGATTTAATGGAACATTTTAAGTTTGTAGATTTAAGACATAATAGGGAATTTGATTTTAAAAGAGATTATAGCGATATAAATGATATTATAGTATGTAATGGTAGCGAAGAAGAGGAATATGAAATAGATGAGTTAAAAGAAGTTCCTATGTTTACAAATATAGCAGCTGGAGAACCAATTATGATATCCTCAGAACAAGAAGGATTGTTCTTTTTACCTAAGTACTGGATTAAAGGTATGAAGGATTGTTTTATGCTGAAAGTAAGGGGAGACAGTATGATAGATGCTAATATAGAAAATGGAGATTACGTTATAATTAGACAGCAATTTAATGCTGAAAATAAGGATATAGTAGCTGTTGATTTAGGTGGAAATGCTACACTTAAGAGATTATATGTAGATAAGAAGGAAGTTTTACTTTTGCCTGAAAATAAGGCATATAGTCCTATTGTGGTAAATGAGGAAGAAGGTATTTCTATATTAGGTGTAGCTATAGGGATTGTTAAAAAACTTTAATTTTTAAATAATTAAGATGGGCATGTATAAATGTTATTAAACTTATTCCTTTCTATTTAAATAAACTAAAATACTTTAAATAAACTAAAAATATTTTAAATGAAATAGTACATTAGAATTTTATTATATTAATAATAAAGTTCTAATGTTTTTTTATTTTTTGTTATAAAAGTATTAAATAAAAATATTTTTATCTCATATTTAATAATAATATTTATTTTTTGTTATATAGGGATTAAATAACAACATTTATTTTTTGCGATATAGGGATTAAATAAGAATATTTTATAATTTTATGCATATAAATGACAAATGAATTTTTAAATTCAACTTAAGATATTACACAATTTAACAGTTAAAATGTGGTAATATACAATTAGTATATAGAATATTTATATAAAGTCTAGAGGGATTTGTTCGGGAGGGAATGTTTTGAGTTTGAAAGGAAATTTAATTCTATTTTTATTTTTACCTAGTGTGGGGATTGTATTTTATTATTTAGGAAATAAATTTAGAGAAGGAGTAAAAAAAAGCTTTCTTAATTTAGTTATTATTTTTTTTATATTATTGGATCAATTAATAAAATTAATATGTTTTAATATAAAAAAAGTAGGAATTGTGCCTGTTAAAAATGAGGTTTATTCTACGTTTAATCAAATTTTTAATATGAACATTAATATCTTAAGTCTTATCGTAATTAATTTGATTCTTATAGCTATTTCTATATGGGGATATAAAATTCATGTAAAAGCATATGGGAAAAGTCTTTGGAGTGATCTTTTTATTGTATTTATATGTTCTGGACTCATTTGTTCTTTATTGGATAAGGTTTTTTGGAAGGGGAGCATAGATTTTATTCACTTTAGCAACTTAATAATATTTGATTTCAAAGATGTATATCTAATAATGTCAATTTTTCTATTGATCTTTGAGATGATTTTAAATGAAAACATTGATATATTTACAAAGTGAAATTTAACAGAGCCATGATAAATAAGGATATAAAAACTACAAAAAACCACAAAAAAAATCATAAAAATACAACAAGGTAAAAAGATTTACACTTTGCAAATAAATTTAACCTATTATTAACGTACTCTTAACCTATAATTAACATAAGCTTATTACAATATACCAGGAGTTAAATACAGTATATTTTTAAAATGTAAAATTAACTCATGAAAATATATAAGTTGGTAAATGTAACGAGAGTTAAAGCCAATAATATAAAGTATTCCCTTATTATAAAGTCAGCATAGTATTGTGCTGACTATTTTTTTAAAATTAAAGCTAAAAATACTTAAATTACAAAGTGATTTTTAGCTTTAATTAATTTGCTTTATTATAAATTATGTTTAAGTTCTATTTAATTTCAGTTTCTTCTTCATTTCCCCAATATGGAAGGGTTATACCTTTTAGGCTGTCTATTTTCTTAGGGTTAAAACTTAGAGGAGAACCATTTTTTCTTTGAATATCATAATCTTTTAGCACATCAAAGGCTATTTTAGATAATAAAGTTATAGCAATTAGATTTAAGATAGCCATAAATGCCATAAATAAGTCTGCAATGTCCCAAACGATCTGCACTTTTACTAAAGCTCCAACTAGGACCATTGATACTACTAAAAGTCTATATAATATTAATAGTGATTTATTTTCGCTAATAAACTCTATATTATTTTCTCCGTAGTAATAGTTTCCTAAAATTGAGCTGTATGCAAATAGGAATATACATATTGCTATGAAAATCTTTGCCCAAGATCCAACCTCTGAACTTAGAGCAATTTGAGTTAATTGAATGCCAGTTAAACTTTGATTTGTATATGCTCCTGAAATTAATATTATAAAAGCAGTACATGAACAAATCAATATAGTATCAGTAAAAACACCTAAGGTTTGTATTAATCCTTGATGAACTGGATGTTCAACTTCTGCTGTAGCTGCTGCATTTGGGGCACTACCCATTCCGGCTTCATTAGAGAATAATCCTCTTTTTATTCCCATCATTATGGCAGCACCTACACCACCACCAGACATTTCTTTTATTCCAAAGGCATTTTCAATTATTAAAGAAAAAATATGAGGAATTAAAGTTATGTTTTTTACTACAACAAAGGCAGCTACTGCTATATAAATTAAGGCCATAATTGGTACTATAAACTCAGATACCTTTGCAATCCTTTTTACTCCACCAAATATAATGATAGCAGTAAGAGCAGTTAATAGTATTCCAGTGAATTTTGTATCTATTTTAAAAGCTTCTTTAAATGCAAGTGAAATTGTATTTGATTGAACAGAATTAAATACTAATCCGAAACAAATTGTAATAAGAATAGAAAAGAGAATTCCAAGCCAACGTTTATTTAGTCCTTTTTCCATGTAGTAAGCAGGACCACCTCTGTATCCATGGGTATCTTTTACTTTAAAGACCTGAGCTAGAGTACTTTCCACAAAACTAGAAGCACCTCCAACTAAAGCTATGACCCACATCCAAAACACTGCACCAGGTCCCCCTAAGGAAATTGCTATAGCAACACCAGCTAAGTTACCAGTACCTACTCTTGAGGCAGTACTAATACAAAACGCTTGAAAAGATGAAATACCTTCGCTTTTGTTAGATACACTTTTACTTAAAAGTTTAAACATTTCTTTAAAATATCTAAATTGAACGAACTTTGTTTTATAAGTGAAAAATAGTCCTAGAGAAATTAAAAGAAAAATTAATACATAGGACCAAAGAATATTATTAGAAAATGAAATAAATTTATAAAGTACATTCATAAATAATCAACTCCTTTTTCATTAGTATGATAATTTCAATTTAACATCAAAAAAAATATAGAAAAATTGTATCATAATTAGTATTAAAAATCAAATTTCAGAATATTTAATTTTGTAGTATTAAGAATATTTTTTATAAATCATAGTGTTAAAAATATGCTTTATATAGTACAATAAACTAGGATGGGAGGGGTAAATAGTGAAAACAGAAAAAATAAATACGCAAAATAAAATAAATTATAATATTAAAAAGAAAGACGTTTTTCTATCGGCCATAAAACAATTTTATGAAAATAAAACACAGCTTTTTTTAGGGCCTGTGCTTATTTTATCTGGAGTGCTTATAAGAACAAGAGCTACAAAACTTTTTTTACCTAATTTGCTTATAGCTTTTGGTGTTTTTTACATAATGTTTCCCTATACAATATTATTATTTAATATGACTAAGGTTAAAAATAATAAAATGTCTTTAGAATTAGAAGAAAGTACACTTAAGGTTGAGGATAATACTGGGGTTTTAAGGGTTAAATATGAAAATATAGAGGGGACTGAAGAGGATAAATATTATACTAGAGTAATGCCTAAAGATGGAAATACTGAGCTTTTAAAAGAGATTTTAATACCTAAAAAGTCTATAGAATCTGGGGATTTGGAAGAATTTGTGGAGGGTTTACAAAATAAACTTGAAAGTTTTAGTAAGGGTAAAGAGCTTTTTAAAGAGGAGTATACAGAAGGAAAGAGGGTATTAAGATATAATCTTTCTAAAGAAGAGTATAAAAATATTTTAAAAATCGAGTATTATAGTAGAAAAAAACATTTTGCATATGGCATTATATTTGCTGCTTTAGGTGGGCTTATGTTTACTACTAATAAGGGAATTGCTTTTAGTTTTGGAGCATTAGCTTGTCTATATATAGGATATCCCTATTTAGCATATCTATTAAAGAAAAATACTATAGATGAAGAGGATGTTGTTATCCATCTATCTAAAGATGGGTATATTGGTATATTGAGTAGTAAAATGGGGGTAAAAATTAGAGCGGGAAGTATTAAAATTATAGAAGATAATCAGTGGTTTTTAAAAATATTAATTCCTGTTAAAAAGGGAGTAGTTATGCACATACCTAAGAACAATATTAAAGAGGGAAGTGTAGAAGGGTTTTTAAAGTTATTTCCTAAAAAATCCTTTATTAATAAGAAGAACAGAAAATAAAATATAAAATCCATCAGCAGATATATACAATAGCTTGACAATAATAATGTATAAATATAAAATTGAAATATACATATAATAAATATTGGTTTAATAATAAAAAACAAAATATGATTATTTGTACAATGATGTATAAATTATAAGAGCAATGAAGCTTCTTAAGGAAAAGTCCTTAGGAAGCTTTTATTTTTTATAAATAAATCTTTAAAAGCAAGATTTTACAAAGTGAATTTTTGTGAAAAGTAAGAGTATATAAAATAAGGAGTGATAAAATGGATAATTTTAGCGTTAAACCCCAAATATATTTTGGAGCAGGTTCTCTAAAATACTTAAGTACATTAAAATGCAAAAAAGCTTTTGTTGTAACAGATCCATTTATGGTTAAGTCAGGAGCTATAAATAAGGTAACGTCTATGCTAGATGAAGCTAATATACCTTATGAAGTATTTTCAGATATAGTTCCAGATCCACCAATTTCTTTAGTAGCTATAGGAATAAAGGCTATGGATAAATGTAATCCAGATGTTATGATTACCCTTGGTGGAGGATCTGCTATTGATGCTTCAAAGGCTATTAGAAAATTTAGAGGTATGGTTAAAAAAGGATTACAACCAGATTCACAAGTGGTAGATCCAATGTTCATAGCTATACCAACAACGAGTGGAACAGGTTCAGAAGTAACTAGCTTTTCTGTTATAACAGATACAGTTGCCAATGTAAAATATCCATTAGTTGATGAATCTATGCTACCTGATGTGGCTATATTAGATGCAGACCTAGTTAAATCAGTTCCACCAGTTATTACAGCAGATACAGGAATAGATGTTTTAACTCATGCTATAGAAGCTTATGTTTCTACTAAAGCTACAGATTATACTGATGCTTTAGCAGAAAAGGCTATTAAAACAGTATTTAAATATTTACCTAAAGCCTTTAAAGAAGGTAGTGATGAAGAAGCTAGACAAAAAATGCACAATGCATCATGTATTGCAGGGTTAGCATTTACTAATGCATCTTTAGGAATAAATCATAGTATGGCGCACATATTAGGTGGAAAGTTTCATGTACCTCATGGAAGATCAAATGCAATTATATTGCCTTATGTAATAGAATATAATGCACAACTTAAATCAACATACACTAAGGAATATACTGTAGCTGCAGAAAAATATGCTGAAATTGCTAGATTCTTAAATTTAACTACTTCTAATAATGTTAAAGATGGAGTAAAGGCACTTATAGCTGGTGTTAAAAATTTAACTAAGTATCTTGGAATACCAAGCTCTATAAAAAATGCTGGAGTAGATGAGGGAGAATTTAAAGCCTTAGTTAAAGAGATGTCTGAGGTTGCTATGAAGGATGGTTGTACTCCAACAAATCCAAGAGTTCCTACAGCAGAAGAGTTAGAAGCTTTATTTATGAAAGTGTATTTTGAAAAATAATATATAAAAATATTTAGAAAAATATAAATTCTATTGACAAGCCTTTAACTTTGAATTATAATTATCTTAAATTAAGATTGTATAAATTTCTAATAAGAAACAATACTAAAACTGATACGATGATGTGTCAAGTGAAAAGAAAGCAATGGAGCTTAATGAAAATAGTTTTACTATTTTTGTTAAGCTCTTTTTTAGCGAAGACGCAAAAAAGTTTTAAGTTTATTGTAAATGGAGTGAAAGATGTGGAAGAAAAACAAAGGGTCATACAAGAATATGTACCAGGTAAGCAGATAACATTAGCACATTTAATAGCTCATCCTAATGTTAATATTTATAGAAAGCTAGGGCTTATGGAGGAAAACAGTGAAGCTATTGGAATACTAACTATAACTCCAAGTGAAGCTGCTATTATAGCAGCAGATGTGGCTACAAAAGCTGCGGGAGTTGATATTGGTTTTGTAGATAGATTCAGCGGTTCCTTAGTATTAACAGGAGATGTATCTAGTGTAGAAGCTGCCTTAAAAGAAGTTATTAATATGTTAACCACAGTTTTAGATTTTTCAGTTTCTAAGATTACTAGATCTTAGGAGGAGAATTTAGTGAAAAAAATAATGCTAATAGGTAGAACTGGAGCTGGGAAGACTACATTGACTCAGGCTCTAAACAATCAAAATATAGAGTACAAAAAAACTCAAGCAGTAAGTTATACAGATAAGGCTATAGATACTCCAGGAGAATATATAGAAAATAGATCTTATTATAAAGCCTTAATAGTTTTATCAGCAGATAGTGAAGTTATAGGACTTTTACAAGATTGTACAGACAATGAAAGTATATTTCCACCAACCTTTGGAGCAACCTTTGCAAAACCTGTAATAGGTATAATAACTAAAGTTGATCAGGCTAAAAGTGAAGAAGAAATTAAAAGAGCAGAAAATTATTTAATCTCTGCAGGAGCTCAAAAGATCTTTAAAATAAACCCTCTCTCAGAAGAAGGAACAATTGAACTTATAGAATATCTAAAAAAATAACAATTAATACTACTATTTTAATTTTAGTTATGATAAAATAATTATATTATAAAAAATTAAATATGTAGTAATAAATTGTAGTCGAATTATGCATAATAAGATATAGCTTATTGTGTAATCTCGATTTGTTCAAGAGAGGTGGAAAATATGGTTAAGAGAATTGTAATAGCCGATGACGAGCCTATTACAAGAATGGATCTTAGAGAAATGTTGGAGACTGCAGGATACAATGTTGTAGGAGAAGCTTCCGACGGCTTTGATGCTATAGAACTTTGCAAAAAGCACAGGCCAGACCTGATATTAATGGACATAAAAATGCCTCTTTTAGATGGTATAAATGCTTGTAAGATAATAAACGAAGATGAACTTTCAGATTCAATTATATTGCTTACAGCTTATAGTGACAAAACCTTTATAGAAAGAGCCAAAGAGGTAGGGGTAATAGGGTATTTAGTAAAACCTATTGATGATAGGGCCTTACTTCCAGCAGTAGAAATTGCCCTTTCTAAAGGGAAAGAGTTTAAAACTATCAAAAAAGAAGCTAAAACTGCTAATGAAAAGCTAGAGGCAAGAAAGATTATAGAAAAAGCTAAAGGCATCATAATGAAAGAAAAAAATGTAGATGAAGACAAAGCTTATGCTTATATAAGAGAGCTTAGTATGAATAAGAGAACATCTATGAAGGAAATTTCAGAAATAATTATAATGAGTAGCAGTTTAGAAGTGTAAAAAAAGATAAGTGTGGTTGATGATTATGAGGGATATAAAAACACTGTGCAAGATGTATACTCATTTGAATGATTCAGATATTAATATAATAGAAAATATATCAGAAATGCTTCAGTTTATAGCAGACTTAGTTAAGGCAGATGTTTTCATAGATTGCCCTTCTAATGGAAAAGCTATAGTTGTAGCAGAGGCAAAACCTTCCTATTGTAGCTCTATATATAAGGGCAGTGTAGTGGGAGAATTTGCTTTAAGGGAACATGAACCAGCAGTAATAAGAACTCTTGAAGTGGGTATGCCTACAAAGGATTTAAAGGGGGTAACTCAAGAAAAAATCCAGGTTAAACAAACAGTAGAACCTATAAAAAATAAAAAAGGCGATACCATAGGAGTTTTAATTATAGAAAAAGATGAAACAGAAATTATAGATAACACTAGAAGAATAGAAATCTTAGCTGAGACCAATGAAACACTAACAAATATATTACAAGAAAAAGCCTTATCTCAAGGGATGGTTCCAGAAGTTATAAAAGAAAATCTAAGAACAAAAAACGAATATTCCAATAATAATGATAAGAATATAACATATCATATAGACGATGCTATTATAATCTTTGACGAAAATGGAATTGTAAGATTCAAAAACCCTGTAGCTGAAGAATTATATAAAAACTTAGGGTATAAAGATGATCTTTTAGGCATGGATTTTAGTAATATATCCTTAAATAAATATAATTTTAGAGATATAATGAATGCTAAAGGTGCCGACTCTTTTGAAGTAGAAATAAGTAACATGGTGTTACAAGTTAAATATATAGTTCAAACTAGTAAGGTGTTAAATTTAGTTATGTTGATTAAGGATATAACAGATGTAAAACAAAAAGAAAAAGAATTGATACTAAAATCAGTAGCTATAAGAGAAATACATCATAGGGTAAAAAATAATCTTCAAACCATAGCTAGTCTTTTAAGACTACAGCTTAGAAGGATTGATAATGATGAATTTAAAAGTGCATTAACAGAGAGCATGAATAGAATTTTAAGCATAGCAACTACCCATGAAATATTAGCACAGCAAGGAATTGATGAATTAAATATAAAAGAAGTCATTCAAAAGCTAAAAGTAAATATGGTTAGGTGCTATAATATTGAAAATAGTAACATTGAAATTAAAATTACAGGGGACGATTTTCAAGTAGATTCAGATAAATCCACCTCTATAGCTCTCATTATAAATGAGTTATTACAAAACTCCTTAGAGCATGCTTTTGTAGATAGAAGCAGTGGAAAAATTGAAATTAAGATACATAAAGGCAATACCTATTCCACTATCTTTGTAATAGATAATGGTATAGGCTTTGATATAAACAATCACAAGAAAAACAATTTAGGATTAAGTATAGTTAAAAGTTTAGTTAAGGATAAGCTTGGCGGAGAACTTAATATATTCTCCAACAATGAAGGAACAAAAGTAGTATTCGACTTTATTAACTAAAAAAATATTTGTACAAATAAGTACAAAGATGTACTTATTAGCAAGGCAATGAAGCCTAGAGAATATTCAGTAGATATAAATATATCTATTGATAGTCTCTAGGCTTTTTATGTCCTTTAAATAAATAATGAAAGGAAGTAATTAAGGTGAGGGAAGAAATACTAAGTGTTGGAATTGACATTGGTACGTCAACTAGCCAACTAGTTTTCAGTAAAATTACAATTGAAAATTTGGCAACAAGTTTTTCAATACCAAGGATAAAAATAGTAGATAAAGAGTTAATCTACAGAAGTGATATATACTTTACTCCCTTAATTTCCAACACCAAGATAGATGGTAATAAAGTAAGAGAAATCATCGAAAGTGAATACAAAAAAGCAGGTATAAGCCCAAAGGATGTAAAAACTGGGGCTGTAATAATCACTGGGGAAACTGCTAGAAAAGAAAATGCTAACGAGGTATTACAGAGCTTAAGTGGTTTTGCTGGAGACTTCGTAGTTGCTACAGCAGGGCCAGACCTTGAATCCATAATAGCTGGTAAAGGTGCTGGTGCTGATGGGATTTCTGCAAAAGAAGATTCTGTTGTAGTTAATATAGATATTGGTGGTGGAACATCGAATCTAGTACTTTTTAAGGATGGAGAAGTAATAGATACAGGTTGTCTAGATATAGGTGGAAGACTTATAAAAATAGATCCTGAAACAAAGAAAGTTTATTATATATTCCCTAAAATAAAGAGGCTTGCCGAAAAAATAGGGGTTCATATAGAAGAAGGTCAAATAGCAGAAGTAGAAAAGATTAGAAAAATAGCTAAAGAAATGGCAAGAATTTTAGAAGAATCAGTTTCAGTAAAACCTAGAACAGAAGACTATGAAAACTCTATTACAAATAATGAAAGAGGAAAAGGATTAAAAGACAATTATAAAATTGATTATATAACCTTTTCAGGAGGAGTTGCAGATTATATTTACAATCATGATTATAGCAATCCATTTAAGTATGGAGATATTGGAGTAATCTTGGGAGAAGAAATTGTAAAGTCTTCATTGTTATCAAAAATTAAATTAAGAGAAGCTGTAGAAACAATCAGAGCTACAGTGGTAGGGGCAGGTTCACATACTACAGATATTAGTGGAAGCACCATAACCTACACAGAAGATGTATTTCCTATAAAGAATTTGCCAATACTAAAACTTTCAGATGAAGATGAAAAAGGTGGATTTGAAAGCATAGGAAATGCTGTAAAAGAGAAATTAAAATGGTTTAACTTGGATAATGAACAACAACAAGTGGCAATTGCCCTAAGAGGAATTAAAACTCCAAGTTTTGATGAAGTTAAAAAGCTTTCACAAGCTTTAATATATGGAATGACTGAAATCTTACAAAAAGATTTTCCCGTGTTTGTCATAGTAGAATCAGATATTGCCAAGGTGCTAGGTCAAACTATGTATATGGATCTAAAACGTAAAAATAAGGTTATATGCATAGATAGCATTAAGGTTGAAAATGGTGACTATATAGACATAGGAAAGCCTTTAGTTAATGGTAAAGTCGTTCCAGTAGTAATAAAAACATTGGTATTCAATTCATAATTATTATAGAGAGGTGAACACAGTGATACTAAAAACTAAATTATTTGGAAACATGTATCAGTTCAAGGATGTTAAAGATGTGTTGGCTAAGGCTAACGAAGAAAAATCAGGAGATAAATTAGCTGGAGTTGCAGCTGAATCTGCTGAAGAAAGAGTTGCAGCTAAAGTTGTGTTAAGTCACTTAACATTATCTGACTTAAGAAACAACCCAGTAGTTCCTTACGAAATCGACGAAGTAACAAGAATTATTCAAGATGACGTAAATGAAAGAATCTACAATGAAATTAAAAACTGGACAGTTGCAGATTTAAGAGAATGGATCCTTGATAACAAAACAACAGGTGCTGAGATTAAGAGGATTTCAAGAGGTTTAACTTCTGAAATGGTAGCTGCTGTTGCTAAATTAATGTCTAACTTAGACTTAATTCATGGAGCTAGCAAAATTAAAATAACAGCTCACTGTAACACAACAATTGGTGATGAAGGAGTTTTAGCAGTAAGACTTCAACCAAACCACCCAACAGATGATATTGACGGTATAGTTGCTTCATTATTTGAAGGATTATCTTATGGTATTGGAGACGCTGTATTAGGTCTTAATCCAGTTGATGACACTGTAGGATCAGTAAAAAAAGTATTAGAGAAATTTGGAGAAATTAAAAATAAATTCGAAATACCAACTCAAACTTGTGTATTAGCTCACGTTACTACACAAATGGAAGCTATAAGACAAGGTGCTCCAGCAGACCTTATATTCCAAAGTATAGCAGGTTCTGAAAAAGGAAATGAAGCTTTTGGTATAACAGGTTCATTAATTGCTGAAGCTAGAGACTTAGCATTAAAAGAAGGAACAGGAGCAGGACCAAACGTAATGTACTTTGAAACTGGTCAAGGTTCTGAATTATCTTCAGATGCTCATTATGGTGCTGACCAGCTTACAATGGAAGCTAGATGTTATGGATTTGCAAAGAGATATAATCCATTTATAGTTAATACAGTTGTTGGATTCATAGGACCAGAATACTTATACGATAACAAACAAGTTATAAGAGCAGGTCTTGAAGACCACTTCATGGGTAAATTAACTGGTATTTCAATGGGATGTGACGCTTGTTACACTAACCACATGAAAGCTGACCAAAATGACATAGAAAACTTAGCAGTATTACTTTCTGCAGCAGGATGTAACTACTTCATGGGAATCCCTCACGGAGATGACGTAATGCTTAACTATCAATGTACAGGATATCATGAATCAGCTGCATTAAGACAAACATTAGGTTTAAGACCAATCAAAGAGTTTGAAGCATGGTTAGAAAAATATGGAATTTTAGAAAATGGTAAGCTAGGCGTGAATGCTGGTGATGCTTCTATATTTCTTAACAAATAGAAGGAGGTAACAAGATGTTTTCTGAAAATGATTTAAAAAAATTAGTAGAGCAAGTATTAGTAGAAATGTCAACAAAGAAGGAAGGAAACACTACTACTTCAGTAACTAAAACTGTAGTTGATGAAAATGGAATGATTCCTGATATTACAGAAATAAACATAAGAGAACAACTTTTAGTTGAAAATCCTGCTGACAGAGAAGGATATTTAAAAATGAAAAAACATACACCTGCAAGAATAGGTATCGGCAGAGCAGGTGTTAGATATAAAACAGAAACAATGTTAAGATTTAGAGCTGACCACGCAGCAGCACAAGACTCAGTTTTCACAGATGTTCCAGAAGAGTTTTTAAAAGAAGCTAACCTTTTCTCAATTAAGTCAACTTGTGAAACAAAAGATGAGTATATTACAAGACCAGACCATGGAAGAGCTATTTCAAAAGAAGAATTAGCTAAATTAAAATCTAATATTAAAGCAAATCCAACAGTTCAAATATTTGTATCTGATGGATTAAGTTCAAAAGCTATAGAAGCTAACATTAAAGATATATTACCAGCATTAATCCAAGGATTAGAAGGATATGGAATCAATGTAGGAACTCCTTTCTTTGTTAAGTACGGAAGAGTTGGTGCTATGGATGTTATATCAGAAGAAACTGGTGCAGATGTAACTTGCGTATTAATCGGTGAAAGACCAGGTCTTGTTACAGCTGAAAGTATGAGTGCTTATATTGCATATAAAGCAACAGTTGGTATGCCAGAATCAAGAAGAACAGTTTTATCAAATATCCATAAGGGTGGTACACCTCCAGTAGAAGCAGGTGCACACATTGCAGAAATCATCAAAATTATGTTAGAGAAGAAAGCAAGCGGACTTGATTTAAAACTATAGTTTAGTTTAGGAGGAGAAATATATGAAAAATGATGCACTTCGTCCATCAGTTTTAAGTATTAAAATAATACCAAATGCAAACCCAGAAATGGCAAAAGAGTTTAATTTACCAGAAGAACACAAAAGTATAGGTATGATTACAGCAGACTGTGATGATGTTACATACACAGCATTAGATGAAGCTACTAAAAAAGCAGATGTTAAAGTTGTATATGCTAGATCAATGTATGCTGGTGCAGCAAATGCTAGCACAAAATTAGCAGGAGAAGTTCTTGGAATAATTTCAGGACCAAGTCCAGCGGAAGTTAGAAGTGGATTAAATGCAGTAGTAGATTTCATAGAAAGCGGAAATGCTACATTCTTCAGTGCAAACGATGATGACAGCGTTCCATACTATGCACAATGTATTTCAAGAACAGGTTCTTACCTTTCTGAAACAGCAGGAATTGAAGAAGGGGAAGCTCTAGCTTACTTAGTAGCTCCACCACTAGAAGCAATGTATGGATTAGATGCAGCAATGAAAGCAGCTGCAGTTGAAATGAAGGCATTCTTCGGACCACCAACAGAAACAAACTTTGGTGGAGGACTATTAACTGGAAGCCAATCAGCTTGCAAGGCGGCATGTGATGCATTTGCAGCAGCAGTTAAGTTTGTAGCAGATAACCCTACTGATTTCTAATTAGGTATTAACCTATGAAAAAATCAGCTTTAGGTTTAATTGAAACTTATGGCTTGGTTGGAGCCATAGAGGGTTTAGATGTTGCACTAAAATCTGCAAATGTAAGTTTAATAGGCTGTGAATATGTTAAAGGTGGTAGAGTTACCATAGAAATAACGGGCGATGTGTCTGCTGTAAAGGCTGCTGTTGAGGCAGCAGCCGTAGCAGTAGATGAGCTTGGATCATTGATTTCAATCCATGTAATTCCTAAAGCTACTAGTGAGGTTTGGGAGATGTTACAAGGTAGAAATATAAACACAAAAGATAAATTTGAACAAGATACTAAAGTAGAAGATTTAAAAAACGCAAAAGATGAAGTTAAAGAAGAACAAAAGAACTTAGAAGTTCAAACAAAAGAAAAGAACCCAAACAACACAAATGAAGAAAAAGCTTTAGAAAACACAAAAGAAGAAATTAAAAGTGAAGCTAAAGAAAATATAAAGAATACTAAAGATGAAACAAGAAATACTAAAGAAGAATTAGTAGAAAGCACAAAAGATGAAGTTTTATCTGACAATAAAGAAACAGACATTAAAGAGGAAAAAACACACGGTGAAGATATAGAAGTTAAGACAAGGGAAGAACTTCAAAATATGAAAGTTCAAGAATTAAGAACCCTTGCAAGAAAAATGGAGTTGACCTCTTTGACAAAGAAACAAATTAAATTTAGCAAGAAAGAGCAACTAATAGAAGCTATTCTTGATCATTGGAAGAGGAGGTAGCTAAATGGAGATATTAGATAGAGACTTGTATGCAATACAAGAAACTAGAGATCTTATAGCTAAAGCAAAAAAAGCTCAAGAAATATTTAAAACATTTACCCAAGAACAAGTTGATAAAGTAGTTAAGGCTATGGCAGAAGCTGCTGAAAAAGAAGCAGTAAGACTTGCAAAATTAGCTAACGAAGAAACTGGTTTTGGTAGATGGGAAGATAAAGTAATAAAAAATCAATTTGCAAGCAGACATGTTTATGAAAATATAAAAGATTTAAAAACTGTTGGTATAATTGGTGAAGATAAAGAGAACAAAATTCTTGAAGTTGCAGTTCCAGTTGGGGTAGTTGCAGCCTTAATACCTTCAACAAATCCAACTTCAACAGTTATATATAAGGCAATGATAAGTGTTAAGGCAGGAAATGCAGTAATACTTGCTCCACACCCAAATGCTAAAAACTGCATAATTGAAACAGCAAAAGTTATAACAGAAGCTGCAGTTAAAGCAGGTGCTCCAGAAGGATTAATTGGATGCATAACAGTACCTTCATTAGAAGGAACAGATCAATTAATGAAACATAAAGATATGTCATTAATTTTAGCTACAGGTGGAGAAGCAATGGTTAAAGCTGCATACAGCTCAGGAACTCCAGCTATAGGTGTTGGACCTGGAAATGGCCCTGCATTTATTCACAGAAGTGCTAATGTAAAATTAGCTGTTAAGAGAATTTTAGATTCTAAGACTTTTGACAACGGAGTAATTTGTGCATCAGAACAATCAGTTGTTGTAGAAGCACCAATGAAAGAAATTGTTAAAGAAGAACTTATTCGTCAAGGAGCTTATTTCTTAAACAAAGAAGAATCAGATAAGCTTGGAAGATTTATCTTAAGACCAAATGGAACAATGAACCCACAAATAGTTGGTAAGAGTGTAGAAGTTCTTGCAGGATTATCAGGTTTAGATATTCCAAAGGGTGTTAGAGTATTGATTTCTGAACAAAATACAGTTGGAAAGAACAATCCATACTCAAGAGAAAAATTAACTCCAATCCTTGCTTTCTACTGCGAAGAGTCATATGACAAAGTAGTAGAAAGGTGTATAGAAATCTTAATGAATGAAGGAAAAGGTCATACACTAGTACTTCATGCAGAAGATGATGAAGTAATCAGAGATTTTGCAGTTAAGATTCCTGTATCTAGATTACTTGTAAACACACCAGGTGCTTTAGGTGGAATAGGTGGTTCAACTAACTTAGTTCCAGCTTTAACTTTAGGATGTGGTGCTATAGGTGGAAGTGCTACTTCTGATAATGTAGGCCCAATGAACTTATTAAACATAAGAAGAATTGCTATGGGAACTAGAGAATTAGAAGATATAAAAGGTACTTCAAATAAAGTAGTGTCAAATGAAATTCCAGAAGAATACATTGACCTAATTGTAAACAAGATAATAGAAAAATTAGCTTTACAATCTAAATAAAAATTTAAACTTAACATATATAAATAGTTAAATTTAAGGAGGAAATTTATAATGGCAAACACAAATGCATTAGGAATGATCGAAACTAAAGGTTTAGTAGGAGCTATAGAAGCAGCAGACGCTATGGTTAAAGCTGCAAACGTAACTTTAATAGGAAAAGAGCAAGTTGGTGGCGGATTAGTAACAGTTATGGTAAGAGGAGATGTTGGAGCTGTTAAAGCTGCTACAGATGCTGGTGCAGCTGCTGCTGAAAGAGTTGGAGAATTAATATCTGTACATGTAATCCCAAGACCACACGGTGAAGTTGAAGTAATTCTTCCAAAGTCAGAATTCTAAGATTTAATAATGTTGAATTCATATAGATGTTCCCGAACTGAAAGGTTCGGGGACGTGTATATAAAAAGGGTGTGAGTACAGTGAGTGTATTAACAGAATATGCACTTAGATCTAAATTAAGAGGCGAAAACATTAAGGAATTTGTAGTAGAAAAAAATACTATAATTACACCATCAGCTAAACAATATTTACAAGATAAGGGTATAAAGCTTGTTTTAAAAGATGATAAAGCACCTGAAGGCAATAATCAGAAAATTGAAAAAGAGGAAGAAAATAAGTTTATGCCAAAGTATGAGGGACTTCAAGGCGGTTTTTATGAAACCAAACCAGAATTCATGACTCAACTTTATGGAAATAAACTTGTAGTTAAAGATCATAAGAGAATAATCTTTAGAGGGAAAATAGATAGCTTAGAAGGAAAAATACTAGAAACTCAAATCCTTGCTAAGAACTTAGGTAATAAAAAAGTACTTTCAGAATTAGAAGAAGTATTAAAGTTCTTAAGGGAAATAGCAAAGGCAGAAATACTAAATGAAAATTTAGGAGAGTTTTCTTTACTAGGTATGAATGAAGATGAATTAAGAGCAATTTCTCATAATCCTAAGAAATATATAAATGTGGATCATTTATTTTATCCATCTTATGAAATTGGAGATATGGCTGTAGCATTAAATCTTTTAAGAAGTGCTACAAGAGAAGTTGAAATTGCTGCAATAATGGCTTTTAAAAATGAAGAAGGCGAAATATCTAGAAAAGATATAGTTAGATATTTAAACAGATTAAGCAGCTGTTTCTATATAATGACCTTAAAAGCTATTGTAGTTAAAGGAAAATAGAGGTGAAAAGTGTGAGTACATTAGATGAGAGATTAGAATATATAGTTGAAGAAGTTGTAAAGAAGCTACAAGAGACAAAGGCAGAAAAAGATGATGACACAATTTTAGTAGAAGCTTCAGGGCGTCATGTACACCTTTCACAAGAGCATGTTGATTATTTATTTGGAAAAGGATATAAGCTAAATAGAAAAAAAGATTTATCTCAACCAGGACAGTATGCATGTGAAGAAAGAGTAACTTTAATAGGACCTAGAGGAATAATACAAAATGTAATTGTTCTAGGACCTGCAAGAGGAGCAACTCAAGTAGAACTTTCAAAAAGTGATGCAGTCATATTAGGCACAAAGCTTTCAGTTAGAATGTCAGGTGACATAAAGGGAAGTGCGCCAATTATAATTGCTACAGACAAGGCAGCTCTTAGATTAGAAGAAGGTGCAATAGCAGCAAAAAGACATATTCATATTACACCAGAAGATGCAAAGAGATTTAACGTAAAAGATAAAGAAGTAGTTAAACTAAGAGTTGAAGGTGAAAGAGCCTTAATATTTGATGAGGTTGTAATTAGAGTAAGTCCAAATTATAGTACAGCAGCACATATAGATTATGACGAAGCGAATGCATGTGGATTTGTGAATGGAACCCGTGGAACCATAATAAAGTAAAAGGGGTTTGGAAATGAAAGATTTTAAAGAAATAGACAATTTTATAAAGGCAGTAGAAAATACAATCAAAAAACCTAGAAAAGTAAAAGGGAATGAAGAACTGTTCGTAGGTGTAGATTTAGGTACTGCTTATATTGTAATTGTTGTTTTAGATAAAGACAGAAATCCAGTAGCTTGTGAAATGGAATTTGCTCAAGTTGTAAGAGATGGCTTAGTTGTTGACTTTATAGGAGCAACAAACATAGTAAGAAAACTAAAGAAAAAAATCGAAGAAAAATTAGGAGTAGAGCTTACAAAGGCAGCTATTGCTGTACCACCAGGAACAGGAGAAAGAGATATTGGAACTCACAAATATGTGGTAGAAGGTTCTGGAATGGAAGTTACATCTGTTTTAGATGAACCTACAGCAGCTAATGCAGTTTTAAAAGTTGAAAATGGCGTAGTTGTAGATGTAGGTGGTGGAACTACCGGTCTTTCTATATTCAAAGATGGAGAGGTTATTTATACAGCAGATGAAGCTACAGGAGGTACTCAACTATCTCTAGTTGTAGCAGGTGCCTATAAAATACCTTTTGAGGAGGCAGAGGAAAGGAAAAAGGATAAAAAGTATTATAATGAAGTTTTTCCTATAGTTACACCTGTAGTTCAAAAGGTAGCAAGAATAATTAAGGATCATATCGGAGATTTCGATGTAGACACTATTTATCTTGTTGGGGGAACCTGTTGTCTTAAAGACTTTGAAAAAATAATCCAAAAGGAAACAGGGATTACAACTGTAAAACCTTCTAATCCTTTCTTGGTAACTCCTTTGGGAATCGCAATAAATTGCTGTGAATAAGGAGAGATATAAATGGATTTCGATAAGTTAATAGAGCTTATTACAAAAGAAGTAATGAAGAAGTTAAATAAAGTAGGAATAGAGTTACAAAGCTTAGAAGAGCAAAAAATATTATTCCTAGGTAGCAAGGACGACAGTGCTTATAAATTTTATGAAGATGGATTAAGTGCTCTAGGATATAAAATTCAAACTACAGAAGAAAAAGAAAACATAAAAGATTATGTAGCAGTTATAATGCCTTCTTTAAGTATAAAGGAATTAAGTAATTTAGCCTTAGGATTACCTAATGGATTAAATGAAGAAATCATAATAGAAGCTATAATGAATGGCGTTCCAGTATATTTAAGAGAAGAAGAAATAGAATACAAAAAGTACTCTAATACTGCAAATAAAGTGTTTTTTAAGATGTACATTGAATACGAAAATAAGTTAAAAGATTTTGGCATTAATATAAAGAATACTGATAATATATTAAACCTTATAAAAGAAGGAAAAGCCAAAAAGAAAAACACTTCTGTTAAATCAGAAGAAAATATAAAAGTTAACAATATTGAAGAAGTAAATGCTGAAACATCAAAAGAAATAAGTATAGAAAATAATGTATACACAATAAGTTCAAATAGATTAATTTCAGAAAATGACATGACTAATCTTTATAGAAAGGGTATAAGAACTGTAAATGTTCCTAAAAAGGCATTAATAACTCCCCTTGCTAAAGATTTTGCGAGAATTAATCATATAGAGATTATCCGTGAAAAATAATTTAAGAGAGGTCTAAATTACTATGATAATAGGTGAAGTAATAGGTAATGTTTGGGCTACTAGAAAAGATGAAAAGTTAAATGGTTTAAAGCTTTTGGTAGTTAAGCCTATTGACTTTGGTGAAAACAAAAGAGATATTGCTACCATAGTTGCTGCAGACAGCGTAGGTGCAGGTATTGGAGATAGAGTTTTAATAGTAAAAGGAAGTTCAGCTAGAATGTCCAATAGTGGAGAAAGAGCTCCAGTAGATGCAACTATAGTGGGAATAATAGACTCCTTAGAAATAGATGAATAAAATTTAGAAAATGAGGGTTAAGTTATGAGAGCGTTGGGTATTGTAGAATTAAATAGCATAGCTAAAGGAATAGAGCTTACAGATATAATTTTAAAATCTTCTGAAATAGAAATTCTATATTCAAAGCATACTTGTCCAGGAAAATATATGATTATTATAACTGGGGATGTAGCTTCTATTGAAGAAGCTATAGACAATGCTATGCCAAAAGGAGAAAAAAATATTATAGGTAGCTTTATTTTACCAAATGCCCATGAAGATCTTATAAATGGAATAAATAAAAAATTCAATATTGATGTAAAAGCTATAGGAGTAATGGAGTTTACTTCTATAGCTTCTGGAATCATAGCTTTAGATAAAGCCCTAAAATCAGGACAAGTAAAAATTATAAGATTTAATTTAGGAAATTTAATAGGTGGAAAATGTTATTTTGTTATAACAGGCTTTGTAAGTGACGTAGAAGAATCTATGAAAAATGCAGAAAACTCCATAGACAGCAAAAAAATTCTTAATAAAATAGTAATTCCGTCACCAGATTTAGAACTAACTAATTGTTTATAATTTAAATTTTACATAAACAAACTAAATTAAAGAAAGAAGGGAACAAATAATGGGAATCAATGAAATTATAATGTTTATCATGGTAATATTCATGGTATTAGGAGCAGTAGACAAAATTATAGGTAACAAATTTGGTCTAGGCGAAAAGTTTGAAGAAGGTTTCATGGCAATGGGTGCTTTAACACTTGCAATGGTTGGAGTAGTTTCATTAGCTCCAGTATTAGCTAAAGTATTACAACCAGTAGTAGTTCCAGTATTTAAAGCTGTAGGAGCAGACCCATCAATGTTTGCAACAACATTACTTGCTTGTGACATGGGTGGATATCCTCTAGCAAAACAAATGGCTTTAACTCCACAAGTAGGTGAGTTTGCAGGATTAATATTAGGATCAATGATGGGACCTACAATAGTTTTCACAATTCCAGTAGCATTAGGTATCATAAAGAAAGAAGATCATCCTTTCTTAGCAAAAGGTGTATTAGCAGGTATTATAACAATTCCAGTAGGATGTCTTGTAGGTGGAGTATTAGCAGGTTTACCAATAGGTGTAGTTGTTAAAAACTTAATTCCTATCATAATCTTCGCTATATTAATAGCAATAGGATTATGGGCTATTCCAGAAAAAATGATAAAAGGATTTACTGTATTTGGAGTATTCGTTACTGCAGTTATTACAGTTGGTTTAGCAGCAATTATAATAGAAACATTAACAGGTATAGTAGTAATTCCAGGTATGGCTCCAATTTCTGAAGGTATAAATATAGTAGGAAGTATTGCTATAGTATTAGCAGGTGCTTATCCACTAGTTCACGTTATAACAAAAGTATTTTCAAAACCATTAATGAAGGTTGGTTCTTTATTAGGAATAGGCGACGTAGCTGCAGCTGGTATGATAGCTACATTAGCTAACAACATTCCAATGTTTGGAATGATGAAGGATATGGATGAAAGAGGAAAAGTTATAAACGTTGCTTTTGCAGTAAGTGCAGCATTCGTATTCGGGGATCACTTAGGATTTGCAGCAGGTGTTAATAAGAGCATGATAACTGCTATGATAGTAGGTAAATTAGTTGGTGGTATTACAGCTGTTATAGTAGCATCTTTCTTAACTCCAAAAAAAGCAGAACAAAAATAGTTTTTTAATAATAATTTCCTAAAGCACTTAAACTTAAGTGCTTTAGGTTTAATAAATATATTGCTTCAAAATTTTCTTAAAGGAGAGAAGACAAATGGAAAACATAGATGCAAAGGTAATAGAAGAAATAGTAAGAAAAATAATAACAGAGCAAGTATCAGGAGCAACAAGCAGTTGCCCAGCATGTGATTTTGAAAAGCATGTAGATAAGAGTGGAATATTATCAGTTAAATTAGATACAGTTAAACCTGAAAAATTTGATACAGGTAAAGAAGGAGACAAAGTACTTCTTAAAGATGTAGTTACTTTAGAAGAAAGCCCAAGATTAGGTTGCGGACTTATGGAAATGGAAGAAACAAGTTTTGCTTGGACATTAAAATATGACGAAGTTGACTATATAATCGATGGAACTTTAGAAATCGATATAGATGGAAGAAAAGTTGTAGCTAATAAAGGTGAAATAATCTTTATACCAGCAAACTCATCAATCCATTTCACAGTGCCTAAATATGCTAGATTTATGTATGTAACATATCCAGCAAACTGGGCAGAACAAGAATAGTAAACATACCCCCACTAATTTAGTTAGTGGGGTTTTTTTATGCACATATTTATAATGCTTTCTTAAACTTAGAAATCCGTTTATAAGTTCTTCTATTAAGATTACAAATCAATACTTATTATGATATAATATTTTTTGTCTACAAAGTTTACAACTTAAAAAACAAAGGAGGAATCTTTTATGTATAAATTAATTGCCTTAGATTTAGATGGAACCCTACTTAACAACGAGAGTAAAGTATCGGAAGAAAATATATATAATATAAAGAAAGCTAGAGAACAAGGAGTTAAAATTGTTCTATCTTCAGGAAGACCAATTGAGGGTGTAAAGAAATATATAAAGGAACTAGAGCTTATAACAGAAGAGGATTTTACTGTTACATATAATGGAGCTTTAGTTCAAAACAACTTAACCAATGAAGTTTTATTTGAAAAACCTTTAAGCATGAAAGATTATAGGTTATTATATGATTTAAGTAAAGAATTAAAGGTAAATATTCATGCCTTAACAGATAAGGTGGTATTAACACCTAAAATGAGTAAATACACTAAGCTTGAAGCTGACTTAAATGGAATAGATATAATAGAATGTGATATAGAAACTTTGCCCGAAGATACTAATATAGTAAAAGTAATGTTCATAGATGAGCCAGAGTATCTAAAGGAAGTTATAGAGAAAATACCAGAGGAAATTAGTCAAAAGTATACCATGGTACAAAGTGCACCATTTTTCTTCGAGTTTTTAGATAAAGAGGTAAATAAGTGGACTGGGGTTAATGCATTAGCTGAAAAGCTAGGGATAAAAAGAGAAGAAGTAATATGCGTAGGTGATGCAGGCAACGACTACCATATGATTAAAAATGCAGGGCTTGGTGTGGCTATGGGAAATGCCTTTGATGAGATTAAGGAGTGTGCAAAATATATAACGGGAACAAACGAAGAACATGGGGTTTCACAAGTTATTAAGGAATTTATATTAAATAAATAAAAACTAAAGATGGGGGGATTAAATGAAAACAAGATTAAAGGGGTTATTTTCTGATAAGGAGTTTTTCACAGTTCTATTTAAAATTGCATTACCAATAGTAATTCAAAATTTTATAGCTTCTTCTTTAAATATGGTAGATACTCTTATGATAGGTAAAGTTCAAGAAGCTAAAATAGAGTCTTTAGCAGCTGTAGGGATTGCAAATCAATATTTTTTCTTTTTCAACCTTATTATATTTGGACTTTATAGTGGGTGTTGTATATTTATATCACAATATTGGGGACGAGAAGATAAAAAGAGTATTAAGAAAGTTTTGGGAGTAAGTTTGGTATCTGGATCTATAATAGCAATTATCTTTACTATAATAGGATTAATAGCTCCTAATTTTATAATATCCTTATTTAATAAGGATGCAAAAGTTATATCACTAGGAGTGGACTATTTAAGAATAGTTGTTATAAGTTATATATTTACTGCAATCAGCTTTGCCTTTAGTTTTGCTTGTAGAAGTGTAGGACAAGCGACTATACCTATGTTTGTAAGTTTAATAGCACTTGTTACTAACACTATATTAAACTATGCACTTATATTTGGAAAGTTTGGAATGCCTGTTATGGGAGTAAAAGGTGCAGCACTTGCTACTTTAATTTCTAGGGTAATAGAAACTGTAGTTTTACTTATTATAATATACACTAAGTCAGACGTACTAAATGCAAAAATAAAAGAATTACTGGATTTCAACATGGGTTTTGTAAAACACATTTATAAAACCATATCACCAGTTATTATAAACGAGACTTTATGGTCTCTAGGAATGTTAGTATATGCTATGGCATATGGAGTAATAGGAAAAGAAGCTGTAGCTGCTGTTCAAATATGTAATACAGTTCAGAATTTATTTTATGTTATAATTGCAGGTATATCAAATGCTTGTGCTGTAATGATAGGAAATATTATAGGGTATGGTGACAAAGAAAAGGGAATTGATTACTCCTTTAAGTTTTCTATTTTTGGAACTTTTGTAGGTCTACTTTTAGGAATAGCACTTATAATATTCTCACCTCCAATAGTTAAGTTTTTTAATGTAGATTCCTATGTATATTCAGCATCTATAGGTGTACTTAATATTATGGGCATAACCATGGCAATTAAGGTATTTAATAGAGTATTAGTAGTAGGAATCCTAAGAGGAGGGGGAGACACTAAGTTCTCCATGTATTTAGAAGTAGGAACTGTTTGGCTTGTAGGAGTTCCACTAGCACTACTTGGATCTTATGTATTTAAAGTATCATTAAATATATTATTTATACTTATTACCATGGAAGAAGTGGTGAAATTTTTTGTAGGAGTTCCAAGAGTTATATCAAAACGATGGGTAAAAGATTTAGTGAATTAAATCCTAAGAAAATAAAACCTCGTAAAATTAAAAAATATTTATGTATAATAAAGGTTATTCTTATTCATAATAAGAATAACCTTTTATATTTTTTGTTAGGAGAGTTAAATGAAAGATAATTTAACAGATAAACAAATTGGGACGCTTGTATATAGTACATTAGTTGGGTATGGGATCATATCTCTACCTAAAGACATAACTTCATATATGGGAACTACAGGATGGTTCAGTGTAATATTATGTGGAATTATAATAATAATATTTTCCATTATAATAATTAATATTATGACTACTTTTAGGGGCAAAAATTTTTATCAAATTAGTTCACTATTAGTAGGAGAAAAAATCACCACAGTATTTTGTATAGTATACTCAATATATTGCTATATATTTTATGTAATAATTCCAAAGGGATATACAGAAATTATAAAGGTAACAAGTTATAGTAATACGCCTTTTTGGTTTTTTGAGATGCTAATTTACATAGTTTGTATTTATGCAGTTATAAAAGGAATAAAAACTATAGGAAGGTTAAGTGAAATATATGCATTAATAACTTTTGTTGGCATTTTAGGGATTGGCATTTTAGTTTCTTTTGAAGGAAAGATAATAAACTTATTCCCTATATTCTATATTAAAAATATAGGAAATCTCATAGGAGGAATGTATCAAAGTTTTCTACCCTTCTTAGGAATAGAATGTTTATTTTTTATGAAATATGATAAACAAAATAATAAATCAAAACAATATGTAATCTCAATTATTGCAATTATAATTTTATTATATATATTTATCATAGAGGTTTGCATTTCTGTTTTAGGAACACAGGAAGTTATAAGATATAATAATTTAGTTCTCACAGTATTAAGAAGTATAAGCTCAGCTTATTTAGAGGTATCTACGAGGTTAGATGGGATATTTTTAATTCTTTGGACAATGAAAATCATACTAAGCTGCATTATTTTTGGATATGGATCTGCACTATTTTTAAATTTAGCTTTAAATAAAAAAAATAGTAAATATAAAAATAAAATTATTTTTATATTGTCCTTAATAGCATTTTTATTAGGTTTTTTAAATGTGAAGATTTCAAAGTTAAATAGTCTACTATCAGTATCAACATCTATTTTTGGGGTTTTTACCGCCGTATTAATACCACTATCATTGTTTATAATTATGAAGGTGAAAAAATATGATAAAAAGGTTTAAAAAACATATTTCTATCTCTCTTATTATTACTATTTCATTTCTTTTTACAGGATGTTGGGATTATAAAGATTTAAATGAAAAGAGTATTATAATTACCATAGGGGTAGATACAGATGATGATGATATAGTTTTTACTGGGGAAGTATTAAAAAGTAACTATAGGATTAGTACAGAACAAGGAAACCCAAAAACTGAACAAGGAACTTATACATATATGGGAAGGGGAAGTAGTTTTGAAGAAGCAAGATTAGATTATGATTCTAAAAGTTCTTTTAACGAGTTTTATGGGGGACTTAGGAGTTTAGTTTTTAGTGAGAAATATGCCAGGGAAAGAGGTATAGAAACATATTTAAATAGATTTAATTTATCTTATAACTATAGAAAATCAACAAGTGTATGTATTACTAGAGAACCTTGTAATCAACTATTAAGTAGGAAATTAACAAATAATATATCAGTTGGATTAGATATTGATAACACACTTAGATATTTAGCAGATACAGGAGAAGGTCTTTATATACAAGTAGGAGAAATTATTTCAAAGTTAGAGGATAAAAGTATAGGATATTTAATACCTTATATAGGTGTGGAAAGTGATACCATAGTTCTTTTAGGCTATGCAGTAATGGAAAATAATAAATTAATAGATATAATTCCAGTAAAGAATGCTCAAGGAATAGTATATTTACTAGGTAAAAAACCTAAGCTACAGCTTGCTATACCTAAGCCTTCAGACCCAAGCAATAGAATATCTTATGAAAATGAGTTAAAGAATAAAAAAATAAAGACCTATTATAAAGACAATACGCCCATAATAGATATAAATATAAATTTAGTAAGCAATATTAAATATCAATATATTAGAAAAAGTATATCTAAAGAAGAAATTAAGAACATAGAATTTAAAATAGAAGAAGCTACTAAAAAGCAAATTGAGGATATCATTGAAAAGTCTCAAAAACAGTATAAGGAAGATTTTTTAGGGTTTGGGAATTATTTTAGAGGACAAAACTATAGTATATATAAAAATATTGATTGGAAAAAAGAATATTTAAAGGCAAAAGTGAATGTAAATGTTAAGACAAAAGTTTTATATACGAATTTAAATGATCCTAACTCTGAGGTTAAAAACTAAGGAGATGCTACAATGGAAGAAAACAAGAGGGTTTTAGATTTTTTAAAGCTTATAAAAGAAGATGATTTAGGAATTGGATTTAGGGAATTAGAGAAAAATGGTATAAAATTTTTCGTATGTTATATACCAGAAATAACTGGAACAGAATTATTATCTAAATATATTATAAAACCCTTATTAGAGAGCAAGGAAGAGGATATTACAATTTCAAAAATATATAGGTCGATTGTACTTGTACACAATGCCAGCATAAAGAGTGATATTAGTGAAGCAATGGAGTATATGTTAAAAGGATATTCAATTATTTTTAGTATAGAGGAAGAAGAGTATATAATATGTAATACAAAAGAAGTTGAGAAGAGAGCGATATCAGGGCCTAAATTACAAGATGGCTTAAAAGTTCCAAGGGATGCTTTTACAGAAAATATGGATACTAATATTTCCTTAATAAGATATAGAGTAAAAGATGCTTCCTTAAGAATAAAAAAAACTGAAGTAGGAAGACGCACTAAGACAGAAGTTGCTCTTGTATATTTAGATGGAGTTGTAGACCCAAAGTATGTTAATAAATTAAGTAGGAAGTTAGAAGAGATTGATATAGATGGAGTTTTTGAAGAAGGGTATATTCAAAAGCTTCTATCTGATAAAAAATTCAATCTATTTCCAACTATGTCCTTAGCTGAAAGGTCTGATAAGGCAAGTGCTAGCATTTTAGAAGGAGCTGTATGCATATTAATAGAAGGTAGTGGAATATCTCTTATTGTACCAAGTACCTTTGTGGATTTTTTTGATGCTGGTGATGATCATTATCAACAATCTTATATGTCTGTACTATTAAAAATTATAAGATATATTTCTGTTATGATAAATTTAGGGGCATCTGCTTTTTATGTATGCATAGTAGGATATAATTCAGATATTATGCCCTTTAAATATATATTAACCTTATCGTACTCAAGAAATTATGTTCCAGTAAGTGCATTTCTAGAAGCATCTATAATGGAATTGATTGTTCATATATTAGTAGAGGCTAGTTTAAGGCTACCTAAAGCTGTAGGTCCAGCAGTAGGTATTGTGGGAACCATAGTAATAGGTCAGGCTGCAGTAGCAGCAGGGTTAGTTAGCCCTCTAATGGTAATAATAGTATCATTATCCACCATGTCATCCTTTGCTTTGCCAGACTATAGCTTTATGGAACCTATAATAATACTTAAATTTTGCTTAATTATTTTATCGGGTATTGTTGGATTATATGGATACATTATAGGTATTACTTTAATTCTAATAAAAATGATTTCACAAGATAGTTTAGGAGTGCCTTATGGCGCACCTATTGCACCATTTAACCTTAAAGAAACTTTTAAGTTTTTACTTAGTGATGTTAAGATGTTTAAATATAGAAAATCTTATTTAAGACCACAGAATAAAAAAAGAAAAAACTCTAACTGAAAATAATCATATTAGGATAAGGACTTTTAAGCTTAAGAGGGAGTAAAAACCCCCTCTTAAGCCAATAACTCTGGTTACAGAAATGAATATTTACTATTATATAAGTAAAACCAATATTTTATGAAAAGTTGCATATATTCAATATATCATGAAAAATTGCATATATGAACTTCACATGATATTATTAATACTGTGATATATGAAATTTTTTATAGAGGAGAATAATAATGAAGAGTATTTTCTTAGATACAGAAACTACTGGATTAAAACCAGGTCAAATAGCGCAGCTTACTTATGTTATAGAAGAAAATAAAGAATTAGTTGGAATGAAAAATTATTTCTTTACAGTAGATAGCGTTGAGATAGAGGCTGAAAAAGTTCATGGCTTTAGTAAAGAAAAATTAGAAATTTTATCTGAAGGATTTTCCTTTGCAGATTTAGCCCCTGAAATACAAGAGGATCTTCAAGATGGAATTATAATAGCTCATAATATAGGTTTTGATAAAAAGTTCATAGAGGCAGAATTTCAAAGAATATTTGAATTACCAGGATATTCAAAGGAGTTTTGTACTATGCAGTACTTTAAAGACATATTAAAACTACCATCAAGAAATGGTGTTGGATATAAAAATCCAAGGTTAGAAGAAGTAGTAGACTTCTATCATATAGATAAAAGCCTAATAATGGATAAGGCTAAAATGTTGTTTGGTTGTGAAGATATTGACTTTCATGATGCAAGATATGATGTTACTGCCATGTATATGTGCTGCTTAAAATCAAAAAATAGAACCAAAGTGAATTCACCCTTCTGGAGTGAAGCTTTAGAAATTTTCAATAAATAGTTGGTGATCCTATGAAAACTTTAATTTTAGCTGAAAAACCTTCTGTTGGAAGAAATATAGCAGATGCTTTAAATTGTAAAGAAAAAAAAGATGGGTTTATTGAAGGAAAAGATTTTATAATAACATGGGCTTTTGGACATCTTTTAACTTTATATGATTGTAAAGATTATAATAAAGAAATGGCACTTTGGAGTATGGAGAAATTTCCGTATATACCCTCTAAGTTTCAATATAAAATTAAAAATTCCTCTAAAAATAAAAATGCCATAGATTTAGGTGCTAAAAAGCAACTGGAAACTATTAAAAAGTTAATAAGTAGAGATGATGTAGATAAAATAATATCAGCTACAGACTATGATAGAGAGGGAGAGACCATAGCCCTTTTAATATTTGATTATTTAGAGGTTAAAAAGCCTATATATAGAATACTTATAAATGAATGGACACCAGATGAAATAAAGCGTGGTATGGATAGTTTAAAGAAAAATGAAGAGATGAGACTTCTTCAAGATGCAGGAATTAGTAGACAAATTACAGATTGGGTAATAGGAATAAACTTTACTTCTGTTGCAACTATGAAGTATTGTAGGGGAAAAGGAAACTTACTTAATGTAGGAAGAGTTTTGATGCCTACTTTAAAAATGGTATATGACAAGGATATGAAAATTGAAAAGTTTAAATCGGAAAAATACTTTGAACTTTATGCGGATTTCAAGGGAGAAAAAGGAGAGTATAGAGGCAAGTTCTTTCATGAAAAGTTAGATAAGTTTCCTAAAAAAGAAAGTATAGACAGACTGATTAAGGAATTAGAAGGAAAAGATGGAGAAGTCATAGAAAAAAAAGTGGAGCTCAAAAAAGATTATCCACAATCATTGTTTAACTTAACAAATCTGCAGGGATATATAACTAGTAAATATAAAGGGTGGACTGCAGATAAAGTATTAAAAGTTGCCCAAAGTTTATATGAAAAAAAATATATAACATATCCAAGAACTTCTAGTACAGCTTTAGAAGAAAGCTTAAAAGACAAGGCAAAGAAGGTTTTAAATAATCTTATAAAAGATATACCTTTCAAAGAAGAAATAATATTTTCAGAGAGTAAAAAAGTATTTAATAATGATAAAGTAGAGAGCCACAGTGCTATAATACCAACATACATAATGCCTAAGGGCTTATCAGAGGATGAGAGCAAAGTATATAAGGCTATAAAAAATAGATTTTTAGCTCAATTTATGGAGCCAGCTCAATTTGAGCATACAGAGATAGTAACATGCATAAAAGGCGAAAAATATAGTAGATTATTTTCAACTAAGGGTAAAATTTTATTAAAAGAAGGTTGGCTTAAGCTTGAGGGCTACGAAAAGAAAGATGAACTTTTACCTGAAATAAATAAAGGTGATAAAGTAGAAGTTATAAATTTAAAAATGGAGAGTAAGAAAACTAAACCACCTGCTCATCATACAGAAAAGACTTTACTTAAAGCTATGGAAACCTGTGGTAAAAATTCAGATAGTAATGATAGTAATAATGAAGAGAATGATGAGGCGACCATTGAAGTTTTAAGTGGGTATTCTATAGGCACAGCAGCTACAAGGGCAGAAATAATAAATAAGCTAAAAACTGCAGGTTACATAAAGACTAAGGGTAAATCTCTTATTATAACGGAAAAAGGAATAAATCTAATAGAAACTTTTCCAATAAAAGAGTTATTAGATACAGATTATACAGGAAGAATGGAAAAAGCTCTATCAGATATGGAAAAAGGTAAAATTGAGAAAGATGTATTTTTAAATTATATCTACAAGTTTACTAGAAGAGGTGTGGAACAAATAAAAAGAGGTTCCAAAATACTTATTTGTGATAGTAGGGACATTGAACCATCAAAAGCAACTAAAACTAAGTAGTGGTCCCAAATACTTAGTTGGGATAGTAGAGAAATAGATTTAAAAGAGAAATTACCTCAAAAGAAAAGATATAAAAACATCTTTCTTTTGAGGTATATTTAATTTAAAATGTCTTCTATTAGAAGATCTTCTCTCTCTTTTAAATCAATAAATTCTTCCTTCACGAGAATAAGAGGTTTTGAAATATTATTTAAATCCATTTTAATTATTTTACCTATAGAATTATTATTTAATTTAACCATTTCACCAGTAAAATAATCACTTATTCTTTGTATAAAAACATTTAGATATACAGAATCTAATTTATCTATATGTTCTTTTTGCATAATGTCTAAGGCCTTAAAAGCAGATACTTTTTTAGCGTATACTTTATTAGAAGTCATGGCATCATACATGTCTGCTATACCAACTATTTTACCAAAATTTGATATATTACTACTTCTTAATCCCAGAGGATATCCAGAACCATCAATTCGCTCATGGTGCATTAAAACTGCAAGAGATACGGAAGAGTCCATATAAGGTATTTTTTTTATGATTTCATAAGCTATAATTGGATGTTTTTTTACTATATCAAATTCATCTTTAGTAAGTTTTGAAGTTTTGTTTAGTATTTTTTGAGGTAATTTAGTTTTCCCTATGTCATGAAGAAGACCAGCATAGGTCAACAAAGTAATATCCTTTTGTGAAAAATTAAGCCATTTTCCCATCATAGAACTTAGCACAGAAACATTTACTGAGTGTCTTACTAAATATTCATCAACTTCCCTTTCATTAGAAATTGATTTTAGGGCATTGGTATAATCAGTTATGTTACTAACTATGTTCTTAGAAACTTCCCGTATATTGTTTAACTTTGGTTGGGATGTAAATTTTAAAGAAAAAAGAATCTCATCTACACTAGCGCTTATGCTTTCAAATATAGCTTCACTTTCTAAAAATTTAGTTTTTTCTGAAATATCATTAATTTTGTCATCATAGGCAGAAAATGAAGATAATATAACAGGCACGCTGTTGTAAGAAAAAATATTATTAAGTTTTTCAATTAAGGCTTGATTAAGTTCAGTATGTTTATTTAAAAGCTTAGTTTCCCCCATAAATACATCCTTAGCTATAATCATGCCTTCTTTTAAGTCAAAACTATTAACTAAAACATAATCCTCTTTACCCATAAACCTCTCCTTATAAAGATTAATTTATAAGCAATCCAAAGTTATACATGGAAAGAAGGAATCTTCACCTCATGACTTTTATCTCCAATACCCCTTGCTGTTTAAAATGGAGCAAAGAATTAGTAAAGTTTCCTAATAAGAATTTTTAAGCTTTACTTGAAGTAAAAATCTCTCTGAATTTAAGAAGTATTACAAATATATTCCATGTAATTCCAAGAATTACTTAAACATTAAAGTGTATATGTTATTAATTATAACATAATTTATAAGTATATTAAAATTAATATTTTAATTTGATTTTTAAATCTATAAATCTATAAATCTAATAAATTTAGTATTTAAATTTATTAGATTTATAGATTTATTTTAATGTAATATATTAGTTAGTTTTAAAATTTATATAAAATAAGGATTTTAAGACAACTTGGAAACTTATATAGTATTTAAAACTTAGGTTGAATATTGTGAATTAATATTATATAATAATAATAATCAATAAAATCTAAGACGAGGTGATTTTGTGAAAATAGAAATCATTAAAAATAAGGAAGAAATCAAAAATGGTGGTATATTGATACCGGTATTTACTGAAAACCAAAATGCACATGTAGGAAAAGAACATATAGAAATACTTAATGGATTAATAAATAATAAAAAGTTTAAGGGTGACATAGGAGAGCAAGTTACAATAAATATATTAAAAGAAGATAAAATTTTTCCAATTGTGTTCTTCGGACTTGGAAAACAAGAAGAATTAAATAGTGAAACAATAAGATTATCATTAGGTAAAGCCTTAAGAAAGATAAATGAAATAAAGGAAGAAGAGATTACCTTAAACTTATTTAAATCAGATAAAGTTTGTGTTAAGAGAATGGTTAAGTCCATTGTTGAGGCGGCATTATTAACAGAGTATTCATTCCAAAAATATTTATCAAAGAAAAAAGAGTTTCATCTTAATAAGTTAAACTTAATCAATTTTAATAATGAAATAGATTTTGAAGATGCTAAATTAGCTATAGAAGAGGCAGAAATTTTAGCAAGCACAACTATTTTAGCAAGAGACCTTGTAAATGAGCCTGCAAATATACTAGGACCTAATGAACTTGCAAAGGCAGCAGAAAAAGCAGGAGAAGAATATGGTTTTGAAGTAGAAGTGTTAAAAGAGGATGCAATAGAAGATCTTCATATGGATGCCTTCTTAGCTGTAGCTAAGGGATCTAAAAAAAGTCCAAGATTAATAGTTATGAGATATTTTGGAGATAAAGATAGTGAAGAAATATTAGGATTTGTAGGTAAGGGATTAACTTATGATAGCGGCGGATACTCAATTAAGCCAACTGATGGCATGGTTACAATGAAATCAGATATGGGAGGATCTGCAGCGGTCATAGGAGCTATTAGTGCTATTGCTAAAAGCAAGCTTAAGATAAATGTGGTTGCAGTAGTTGCAGCATGTGAAAACTTAATTTCAGGTAAGGCATATAAACCAGGAGATATAATAAATTCTATGGGAAATAAAACTATAGAAGTTTTAAATACAGATGCTGAAGGAAGACTTACTTTAGTTGATGCTGTTTATTATGCAATCCATAAAGAAAAAGTAACAAAAGTAATAGATATTGCTACATTAACAGGAGCTGTCTTAGTAGCTTTAGGTAAGGATGTAACTGGACTTGTAACAAATAATAATGAGTTCTTAGAAAGCCTTAAAAAGGCATCAAATATGTCAGGGGAAAAAGTATGGGAACTACCTAATTTCCCAGAATATAAAAAATTAATAAAATCTGATATAGCAGACTTAAAGAATATTGGTGGTAGATGGGCAGGAACTATAACAGCAGGATTGTTTATAGGAGAATTTGTTGGAGATACACCTTGGGTTCATATGGATATAGCAGGTACTGCATGGAAAGATAGTGAAGAGAGCTATTTTACAAAAGGTGGTACAGGTGTAGGAGTTAGAACTTTATACTATTTAGCTAAGTCTATGAATTCATAAAAAGTTGGTTGTAGAGATTTAAATAAATATACTAAAAAACGTCGATTAATGTTAATCGACGTTTTTTTAGTATATATTTTGTAATTAAGTACAAAATATTTATACATAAAGCTTTAATCTAAATTTCTTAGAGTTATATTTAACTAAAGATTGTGTAATTACATTTTCTTTAACTGAAGATTAAGTAGTTATGTGTATTATTTAATTTAGTATTATTGTGTAATTATATTGATTCTAACTAAGGAGGAGAAATCATGGAAGAAAAAAGAAAGTTATCGCATACTGCTTACGGCGGTATAAAAGGTGAGGACTATGTACCATTCATATCTTCCGATGTAGTAGTGCCAGAAAGTACAGCAATTTCATTTATTATAGGTATATTATTTGCCATAATTTTTGCTGCTGCTAATACTTATTTAGGTCTAAAAGTGGGACTTACAATTTCTGCTGGTATTCCAGGTGCCATTTTAGCAACAGGCTTATTAAAATTCGGATTTAAAAGAAATAATATTTTAGAATCTAATATGATATCATCTATTGCTGCTGTTGGTGAATCCATAGCAGGGGGGATAATATTCGTTCTACCAGCTATAATTTTATGGGGCTTAGAATTAAAATTAAGTACTATATTCATGGTTACAGCCATAGGTGGTTTAGTTGGAGTTTTCTTTGTAACTCCTTTAAGAAGATTTTTAATAGTTGAAGAACATGGAACTTTAATATATCCAGAAGCCATGGCTGCAGCGGAGGTTTTAGTTACAGGAAGTGAAGGAGGTTCCGCTTTTAAGACCGTTTTACTTGGTCTTGGAGGAGGAGGACTTTACAAATTATTATCTGGTGGCTTTAGTTTCTGGTTAGAAGAACCTGAATGGGTTATAAAACCTGTTGGTGGTACCATATTTGGTATTGATACTATTGCATCCTTAATGGGGGTTGGATATATAGTAGGACTTCAAGCATCACTATATATGTTTGCAGGTTCCCTAGTAGCTTGGCTTGGATTAATTCCTTTAATAAAATATATAGGTGAAGGCTTAGCTAGTCCTATATTCCCTTCTACAGAATTAATAAAAAATATGGGAGCATGGGAAATATGGAAAAACTACATTAAATATATAGGTGCAGGTGCAGTTGCAACTGGTGGGTTTATAAGTCTTGCAAAATCACTACCTACTATATTTAAGTCATTTAAATCAGCTATGTCTGGTATAGGTAAAGGTGCATCAAAGCATGAAGAGAGAAGAATGGATAAAGATGCTCCTATTACTTGGGTTATAGCTTCTGCTATTTTAGTTTTCTTGCTTTCATGGCTATTACCAGGTATTAAAGTAGGCGTTTTAGGGTCAATACTTGTGGTTGTATTCTCATTTTTCTTTTCAGTGGTATCAGCAAGAATGGTTGGAATAATAGGTGCTTCTAACAATCCAGTTTCTGGGATGACTATAGCTACCTTATTAATAGTTACATCAGTGTTGAAGCTTACAGGAAATGTTGGAGATAAAGGTATGATGACAGCTATACTAATTGGAGGAATAGTTTGTGTTGCTATTGCCGTAGCTGGTGGAACAGCTCAGAGTTTAAAAACTACATACATTATTGGAGGAACACCTAAAAGTGTTCAAATAGGTATGTATTTAGGACTTATATGTTCTGCAGTGTTTTCTGGAATGGTAATATTAATGCTTCATAGTACTTTCGGAATAGGTACAAAAGACGTTGCAGCTCCCCAAGCTACATTAATGGCTGTAGTTGTAAAGGGAGTTATGACAGGGCAATTACCTTGGATATTAGTTATAGTAGGTGCAGTTATAGCTATTTTCTGTGAACTTGTAAAGTTACCAATACTTCCAATTGCTCTAGGCTTATATCTTCCAATACATTTAAATGCAGGAATACTTTGTGGTGGTATAGTTAGATTATTGGTAGAGAAAAAGTTTAAACATAAGGAACAACAACAGAAAGAACAAGTAGAAAAAGGAATACTATTATCTTCTGGTATAGTTGCAGGAGATGCTTTAATGGGTATTATTATAGCTATTTTTGCTACATTAAATATAGATATAGCCTTTGGAAAAAAAGTATATCCTATGTTAACAGGTAATTCAGGGTTTGCTACCATAATATTTTTCTTATTTGGACTTTGGATTTATAGATTTTCCACAAGAGTAGAAAGAGAACGATAAAATGTAAATATAGAAGAATCATAGAAATTAAATGGTTGATTTTTATATTTTTACAGTCTATACTCAAAGTATATAGTTTCTTTTATAAGAAAGGGGGGAACTTGAAATAAAAATTTAACTATTTTTATTTCAGGGTAAGATTATGGATATAAATAAAAAGATTGATGAGATGAGGGAAGACCTTATTAATAGTACGGCAGAGTTAATCAAGATTAAAAGTCTTGAGGGTGAAGCAAAAGAGGGAATGCCTTTTGGTGAAGATCCTGCAAAAGCATTAGCATGTGCACTTGACATTGCGAAAAGATTAGGATTTAAAACTGTAAACTTAGATAATTATGTTGGATATGCTGAAATGGGAGAGGGAGAAGACTATGTAGCTGCTTTAGGACATTTAGATGTTGTTCCTGAAGGAGAAGGATGGATATACCCTCCATATGGAGCAGAAATTCATGATGGGAAAATGTATGGAAGAGGAACAACAGATGATAAGGGACCTATAGTAGCAGCTTTATTTGGAGCTAAAGCTATAATGGACTTAGGACTTTCAACTTCAAAGAGAATAAGAATAATCTTTGGTACCAATGAAGAAACTGGTAGTAAAGAATTAGAATACTATTTAGAAAGAGAAAAGGCACCAGTCGCTGGATTTACTCCAGATGCTGAATATCCTCTAATTAATGGAGAAAAGGGATTAACTTCTTTTGATCTTATAAAGGAATTTAAATCTTCTGAAGAGGGAGATATAGTTATAGAAAGCATTACTGGCGGTCAGGCATCTAATATGGTTCCAGACCACTGTGAAGCTCATTTAAAAGTTAAAGATGCTAAATGCATAATTGAAAAGTTAGAAGCTTTTGCAAAGGAAAAATCTTATGAACTATGTGCAGAAGAAAAAGATGGTATGGTAGTTATAAAATCTAAGGGAGAATCTGCTCATGGAAGTACTCCACAATTAGGTAAAAATGCTATTATGCAATTATTTGCTTTCCTAGGAACTTTAGAAATTTCTAATAAAGAAGTTTCAGATTATGTTAAGTTCTTAAATGATCATATTGGTATGGAGTTCCATGGAGAATCCTTTGGAGTTTGCCTAGAAGATGAAGTTTCAGGAAAACTTTCATTTAATACTGGAGTAATAAAAATGGATAGTAAAAAATCTGTTTTAACATTAAATTTAAGATATCCTGTAACTAAGAAATTAGATGATATGATGGAACCTTTCAATAAGACTATTGAAGGTACTGGATTAAAAGTAGAGAATTTCTCACACCAAGAACCTCTTTATTTTGAACCAGAACATCCATTAGTTAAATCATTACAAAAGGTTTATACAGAGCAAACCGGAAAAGAAGCAGAGCTAATTTCAATTGGTGGAGGAACATATGCAAAGGAAATGCCTAACATACTAGCATTTGGACCTATGTTCCCAGGAGACCCAGATTGTATTCATAAGCCAAATGAGTTTATAACCTTAGATAATTTAGTTTTAAATGCTAAAATATATGCTCATGCACTATATGAATTAGCTAAATAGTGGTATAATTAAATATTATGGGTAAATGTTATAATTAAGTATTATAATAGACTTAGGACAATATATCTAATAAGCATGCAATTTAAACTTTGCATGCTTATTTAAAGTTTAAATGGACTATTAAAAAATAGAGGGGGGGAAGTTTAGTAAAAATTAGATCTGTAATAAACTATAGAATTACTTATACTTTACTTACAGTTTTGTTTTTTACTAAATATTAATATGAAAATAAAAGATTTAGAAATAGGGAAAATAAATCTTCCTATAATAGGAAGTTACAAAGAACAAGGAAGAGAAATTAAAGATCCAAAAGAAATTGTAATAAAACTTATAACAGAAGATGGTGAAATAGGCATAGGAAGTGCAGTAACCACAGCTGAAATTACTGGAGAAATAGAATCTTCTATAATAGGTGCTATTAAATTTATAAAGCCTTTAATCCTTGGTAAGAGCATAGATTGCAGAGAAGAAATAATGACTATATTAAATAGAAATTTAGTAAATAACAATTCTGCAAAAGCAGCTATTGATATGGCTATCTATGATTTGTTCGGTAAAAAATATAATATACCTCTTTATAAATTATTTGGTGGATTCTCAAAATCTATTGGTACAGATATAACTATTAATTATGGAACCATTGAAGAAATGGTTACAAAATCTGTAGAGGCTAGTATGGCTGATTGCAGAAATTTAAAAATTAAAATAGGATATAATGATGACGTAGAAGGAGACCTTGATAGGGTTTTTGCTATAAAAAAAGCTATAAAAAGAGGAACTACCATAAGAATAGATGCTAATCAAGGGTGGAGACCTAAAGAGGCAGTAAAAATTATAAGAAGAATAGAAGATATGGGACTAGATATTGAGTTTGTAGAACAACCAGTTAAGTCTTGGGATCTAGAAGGCTTAAAGTATGTCACAGACAATGTAGAAACTGAAATATTAGCAGATGAAGCTGTAATGGGAGCACCAGAAGCATTTAAAATAATTAAAAATAGGGTTGCAGATTTAATTAGTATAAAATTAATGAAATGTGGTGGTTTCCATAATGCTATAAAGATTTATAATATGGCAGAGACTATGGGAATAAAATGTATGATGGGATGTATGACAGAAAGTAAAATAGGTATTACTGCAGCTGCAAGCTTCGCAGTAGCAAAACATAATATGATTAAAGCTGATTTAGATACCATGCTTATGTTTTCACAAGAGTCTATAAAAGGTGGGGTAGAGTTAAAAAATGATATTTTAACTCTTTCAGATAAACCAGGCTTAGGCATAGAAGAAGTTAAGGGATGGGAGAAGATAGAATAATACTATTAACTTGAATAAATCCAAAATCTTTGGTAAAATAATTCAACCAAGATTTTAAGTATATATGAGGTGATAGGCTTAATGGATGAAGTAAAAAAAGAATTAGAAAAAGAAATCCAAGTTCAAATAGAAAAGGAAAAACTAAAAGATACTCTTACTATCATAGATGAGGAAATAAAAAAGGTAGTAGAAAAGAGAAAGAATTTTATAGGTGAATTACTAGAGTATAGAAAGAAGTTCATAGAAGAGTATAGAGATGATGAAGATAAGGTTATTGAGTACTTCGATCATGAAAAGTTTGTTACAGAAGAAGCCTTCAATTATATGGATAGAAGATTAAAAGAACTTACTACTTTAAAGGAATCACCTTACTTTGGAAGGATAGATTTTAGGGAAGAAGAGTATGGCATAGAAAATATATATATAGGTAAGTTTGGACTAATAAAAGAAGGAGATTTTGAGCCTATTATAGTAGACTGGAGGGCGCCAGTTTCTTCTCTTTTTTATGAAGGTAAGGTTGGTGAAGCTAAGTATAAGGCACCAAAAGCAGAAATACCAGTTGAAATATTGGGAAGAAGGCAGTATATAATTAAAAACTCAATTTTAAAGGGTATGTTTAATTCAGACTTAGATGTAAAAGATGAAATATTACAGATGGTTCTTTCTAAAAATGCTAGTGATAAACTTACTGATATAGTAATGACCATACAAAAAGAACAAGATTCTATAATTAGAGAATCCTACTTAAAGACAATAGTTGTAAATGGAGTTGCAGGTAGCGGTAAAACAACTATTGCTCTACATAGGGTTGCTTACCTTCTATATAACAATAGAAAAAAATTAGAAGACAAAATTCTAATCCTAGGGCCTAATGGCATATTTATGGATTATATATCCAATGTGTTGCCTAGCCTAGGAGAAACTGCAGTAAAGCAAGATACCTTTTGGGACATGGCAGAAAAGCTTTTAAATCTAGATATGGAAGTAATACCTCATAAAGAGTATTTTGAAAGAATTATAAAGGGTGAAGAAGATTTAACTGAGGATTTTCTTTATAAAAATTCAGAAGAATATATAGAAGCTTTAAATAACCTTATAAAATACTTAGAAGAAAATAAATTTAAACCTAGACAGGTTGAATTTAGAGAAAAACAAGTTTTTAGTGAAAAAGAAATAGATGAATTATATAATAATCACTATAAATATATGCCTCTATATAAGAGAGTTTCAAAGATAAAAAGAATAATAATAGCAAGATTAAAGGACTTTAGAGATGAGGAAGTAAGAAGTATAAACAAATCATATGATGAAAAATGCAAATCTCTTTCTGAAGAGGAATTAAAACTTAATGAAAATCATCTAGAATTTAAGAGAAAAAATCTTGTAAGAGAAGTTATAAAAGATTTTGTAAAGACTAAGGAGTCCTTAAACTGGTTAGATACAGAAGATGTAGTATCTTTATACCATGAGTTTAATAAGTATAAAAAGCTTACCCCAGAAGACCTAGCACCAATATTATATCTTAAAATAAAGTTAGAAGATTATAAGATAAAGGATGAGATAAAGCATGTAATTATTGATGAGGCACAAGACCTAAGTAAACTACAATTTATGGTTATTAGAGCGATTACTGGCGCATCAGCCTTTACCATCTTAGGAGATAAAAATCAAAGAATACTTCCACTAGAAGGTGAACTACCTATGGAAAACTTAAATAGTATATATAAAGATTTAGATATAAAACATTATAATTTAGATAAAAGTTATAGGTCTACAGTAGAAATTATGGAATATGCTAATAAGTTTTTAGAGAAGGATACTATAGTTCCACTAGTTAGAAGTGGTGATAAGGTATGGGAAAAACAAGTTCATTCAAAGGAAGTTCTAAAAGAATGTATATTAGAAAGAATTTTAAGATATAAAGAAGAGGGCTATGAAAGTGTAGCTGTAATATGCAAGGATATAAATCAGTGTAGAGAAATACATGAGAGTATAAAACATAAGGTTCACATAAGATTATTAGATAGTGATGATTTAATATATAAAGGTGGACTTGTAATTATTCCTTCATATTTTGCAAAAGGTCTAGAGTTTGATGGTGTTGTGTTTATTATGGATGAGAGAAAAGAAACAGCATCAAAATATATTAATAGTGGCAAAATGAACTATATAATGTCTACAAGAGCTCTTCACAAATTATCAGTATTGAAACTGAAATAAGTAAATACCTACAATATAAGTAAAACTTATAAGACTAAAAAGCTAATAAAATTAGCAAAAATCATAAGACTAATAGAGCTATAAAAGAGTATTATAAAAATTTAACATATATATAATAAAAGCCATGTATAAATTAGGAGAAATAAAGTGTACCCTTTGTAAAGGACATTTTAAAACTCCTTTTATACATGGTTTTATTCATAGCAAATTAATAAATATTGTTTTTTAAACATATACGTTGTTACCTGTTATTCTATACTATGGAGTTATTAAAGTATAGACATCAATTTTTTCGGTTATTTTTAAAAATATCTTTTACTTAAATAATAAAAGATTTAGTACATATTACTTATTTTTTTTATTATCTCATCATATACCTTGTCTATCTCTTTAAAGTCCATATTAGGAATGTAGTATTTCTCAATATCATCATGTAATTTCTTAGCCTCTGTTAATATAGAAAGCCCCTTATTTAAAAGAGTATAGAAACAATCCTTAGCATTTATAATTTTTTCATTAGAACAATTTATAATATTATAATCTAAATAGTTCTCCATATAAATCTGATGACCTTTATATAAATTTTGATTTATTTCATTAGAACTTATTATAGCTAAGTTTAAAGCAGGAATATACAAATGCTCAATTTTTGTAGGTGAAATTGGGTTATGCATCACTTCAACATTAAAACCTCTTTTTAATGCTTCATCTCTAAGGTATTCTAAAATTTCACTTTTACCTGTTCCAGGTGGACCATTTAGAACATAAGTACTTTCGCAATTATCTATTAGCTCATCAAGAAAAGTTACAACACCTTTAGGGGTAAAAGCTGTTATAAATAAGTTTCTGGAAGTACCTAAGGAAGAAATAGGTTGTTTAAATATCCTATTTTTTAAATCTTCCCTTAAAAAATTAAATTTATTAAGGTCTAAGGCTTCTTTATTCATTTCACTCCAATCATCATGAATAATTTTAGCAGCAGCAAAATATTTATAGGCTCTTTTAAAGGTCTTAGAAATTGATTTTTGTATATTTAAAATTTGTTCTTTATTTTGCCTTATGCCTGCTTCATCCCAAAACTCTCCTAAATTAATTATTTCGTCTATAGCACCAGGAGCTCTAGGATCTGTAATATGTGGTGCTGTTGCGTCTAAAATAGCAACCTTTAAGTCCTTTATTAAAATACAATCTAAAGAATCACTATCTGAAGAACAATGATAAAACTCTACATCATGTCCTAAATTTTTATAGTATTCTCCTAGTTTTTTCATAAGTGAAGATTTTCCTGTACCTGGACCACCCTTTAAGCATATAATTTTATTTGCTTTTTCTAGGGGAATTACCTCTGAAAAAAAGGAGTAAAACCCTAAGGGGGTATTACCACCTAAAAAGAAACGTTTATTTCTCATATTCAAAAAAAATCACACTCCATAAATTTGTATCACTAACATTATATTTGTGCAATTTTAAATTGTTTACTATATTTTAAATATATTATTAAAAAGGAGCTGTTGCACTAGAAATAAATGATACAATATACTGTGTTAACTTTAAATTTGTAAAACAGTATATTGTATGTAAATTTCTTAATGCGACAGCCCTAAGATACACCTAGAAAATCTTGATCTACAGTTATAATAGCATTAAAATTTGGATGATGTTTTTTAATATCCTCATTTATTTCATTTATAAGTTTATTTTCATTTTCTATAGTAAAATCTTTATCATAATCAATTACCACATCGAATATAATGTTTTTATTTTCACCCTCGCCAACCACTCTAAAATCATGTATAGATTTAACAATATTATATTCTTTTAATATATCTTTTATAAATTTTTTAGTTTTTTCAACTTCCTTACAGTTTGTGTTAATAGGATCCATGTGGATAACTAAAAGTATTCCTAAATCAAGAGAAATCTCTCTTTCAGCCCTGTCTATTACCTCATGAATGCGAACAATATCAGAGTCGGCAGGAACTTCAGCATGAATAGAGGCAATACATCTTCCAGGACCATAGTTATGAATTATCAAATCGTGAGTTCCAGTTATGCCTTCATATTTTAAAAGAGAATTTTTAATATCCTCAACAAGTTCAGGATCAGGAGATTCACCAAGTAGAGGATCTAAGGTTTCCTTTATTAAGGATATACCTGAATAAATTATAAACAGAGAAACCACAATGCCAATGTACCCATCTATAGGGTAAGGGAATATTTTTGAGCTTATAAGAGAAAAAGCAACTACACTAGAAGTTATAACATCCGCAAAAGAATCCTTGGAAGAAGCTTTAAGTGTATTAGAATTTATAGAATCACTTAAAGATTTATAAAAATAACCAAGCCAAATTTTCATTAATATAGAAAACACCATAAGCATGAAAACTACAGCATTAAATTTAATTTCTACAGGATTAGTTATTCTTGAAAAAGAACTTTTAGTAAACTCCACACCTACAAGTAGTACAAAAAAAGATACAATTAAGGCTGAAATATACTCTATTCTTCCATGACCAAAAGGATGTTCCTTATCTGCAGGTTTACTTGCAAGTTTAAAGCCAAATATAGTAATCAAAGAAGAAGCAGAATCGGATAAGTTGTTAAATGCATCTGCAGTAATAGCTATACTTTTAGTAAAAATACCTACAAAAAATTTAATTGCAAATAATAAAATATTAACTATAACACCTACAACTCCAGCTAGATATCCATAAGATTTTCTAACCTGCCTATCTTCTACTTTATCATAATTCTTTATGAATCTTTTTATTAAAATTTTAGAAAACATAGTGTTCACCTTTCTTTTTTAGTAGTAACTATACAAATTATAGTATTAATATAGGTAAATTAATATATAAGTTTAACTTTTATTATAACATAAATCTATCTTTATGAAGAGAAAAAATAAAAGTTTATAAAATTTTTATGGATTAATTGGTTGTAATTGTGATTTTGTTATATATATTGTATAATATTGAATGTAATAGATGTAAAAGGAATATTAAAGTATGGGTTTTTCAGGAGAAATGCATTTTATGATTCCTTTTGGATTTGTAGTTGTATTATTTAAATATGTAATTGTAGATTTTAAAAAATATAATTTATTTAAATACTTTATTTTAGGTAGTGCACTATATACAGGAATTAAGATATGTTTACTAAAATATTTTCACTATCATAAAGATTTTGTTGTAATGTCTATAATTTTATTTATTTTATATTTAGTATTTAGTTATTTTAAGATTTATAGAAAAATTAGAAAGTTAAAAGATGATAATGAACTTGATAGAGAATTATTGAATGCATATCCTACAACAGGATATATAATAGGGGCTTTGTTATTTTCTTATCCTTTTTTTATAAGAATATTAAACTTATCTTATTTATATAGGGGAGAAATTAAAAATTTTTACTTGCTATTAATTGAATATTTGCTATCTAGTATAATAATAATATTTACATCAATCTTAGGAGAAAAAAATATAAAGAGACCATAGATAGAACATATTTAAAATAAAAATTTTCAAATGAGGTATTATGAATGATAAAAGAATTAATTTATTTTGATTATTTGGACAAAAGATCTAAGAAAATAAACTTAATAAAGTCTTTTATAACTATTTTATTAATAGTTTTTATATTGTCTTTTTTTATATTAATAGATGTAAAAAGTAATGCTTATATGGCTATTGTAGTTCATTTAAGTAGTTATTTAACTGCTATATTACAGGTAATGCTTCATTCGGAAATAAAGGAAATTAAGTATGACCCTGCAATAGTATTTTTGAAAAAAGAAAGGCATAACTATATTAAAACAAAATTGCAATTAAAAGTGGTTAAGGTAATACTATTAGTACTTGTTCCAATGTTATTCCCTTTAATAATTTATTCAAAGGGAAATATGTCATTTATAACAGTGAGTATATTAAGTATACTTAATTTTTATTTTTTCAACATTGTATTAGCAGTTTCAATTAAGTATTTTAGTTTTATGTACTGTAGAAATATATTATACGGACTTATATACATAATAGAAATAGTGGCACTAGCTATTGCTACTATTAATTTAGAAATATTTTTATCAAGAGAAATATTAATTGGAATCATAAAAAAAGGAGGTGAAATTTTTAATTTTTACTCAGAGTCATATATTATGATTTTGAGCATTTCACTTCTAATAGAAATAATATTATATGTAATAACATTAAGATTGGTTAAAAATAGCTTACATGTAATTTCAAGTAGTCCTAATAGATATAAAAGTATTGAAAAAAGTTTTTCAGGAAGAATATTGAATTTTAAGATTAATAATTTTTATTGGAAAATTTTATTCAAGGATTTAAGCGCTTTCATAAGGAAAAAAAGTATTGGTTTTTATTTAGTAATACTAGCACAAGTTATTAGCTATACTTTTTATTATTTTACTATTTTAAAAGAGAATCCTATAAGATTTATAGATAAATTTTATTTTGTAGCAGTTTTTTATGTTGTTTGTTGTTTTGTTTCTATATTTCTTATTGCCATAGCTGCATTTACAAATCTTAAAATGTTAAAAATCAATGATGATGTGGAGATTTTTAGAAGATTTAAAGTTAAGGCAGATATTTTAAAATTAATTGAGGTAAAATCTAAAGTTTTATTTTTAATGGCTACAATTCCTATATTTGGACTAATATTTACTAATTTAGTTTTAAAGTTTAATTTAAATGGTTTACTACAAACTCTTTGCATTTTATTTTTACTTTTATCATCAATTAGATACTGGTGTTTGATAATTGTAGATATTAATAATTTTAAGAGGGAGGAACTGAGAGGCGTAATTTTTATGGTGGTAACTATAATTAGCATTAAACTCATGGTAGAGATAGCTTTTTTAAATAAATTTACAAATGTAGGGGATTTAGTTTTAAAATATTCCGCTGTAGTTTTACTAAATACAATAGCATATTATGCAAACTTAATATTAATTAGATTTCAAGAAAGGAGCTTAAAAATTGATTAAAATAAAAAATCTAAAATTCGCTTATGATGGGGAAAATAATATATTTCAGGATTTGTCTTTTGATATTAAACCAGGGTATGTATACTCTTTATTAGGTATAAATGGTGCTGGTAAGACTACACTATTAAAGCTTATGAATGGAGATTTACACTCAAATATTGATTTAAGTAGTTATGAAGATGAAATATTATATATTCATGATGAAATGAAGTTCTACGAATATTTGACAGGATATGAATTTATAAATTTTATCTTAAGTTTAAAGAAAATGCAAATAGATGAATCTAAATATAATATGATTGTAGACAAACTTTTAATGAAGGAAAAAATAAAAGAACCAATTTCTAATTATTCCTTTGGAATGAAACATAAACTGGTTCTTATTATGTCATTTTTATTGAATTATAGATATATACTTTTGGATGAACCCTTTACTTCATTAGATGCCATTGCCTCAGATGCCATGATTAATGTAGCAAGAGAGTATACAAAGGCAGGAAATACAATTGTTATTTCTACACATATGTTAGATATTGCACAGGAAATAAGTGATAAGATATTGTTGCTACAAAATGGCAAAATTCAAGAGTTTGATAATAATTTTAAGAGTAGCAGTGAAATTAAAAAAATAATATTAAGTTAAAAGTATACGATTAAGGATATAATATGTAATTAGAAAAATTTTTATCAATTAAGGTAGGGCCTCTTCAGGTCTATAGAATTATAATTAAAAATAAGAATATAAAACGGCAAAAAGCTTGCAATGTAAAGTGCAAGCTTTTAATTTGACATTTAAAAATATGTATAATATAATAGGAAACAAATGTTGCGCAACACTTGTTGCGTTTGGGGGAGGAAATATGCCACCTAAGGTAAAGATAAATAGAGATATGGTAGTTTATGCAGGCTTTGAACTGATTCGAGAACAGGGAATTGACTATTTAAATGCGAGAAGCCTGGCAGATAGGTTGAATTGTTCAGTAAAACCATTGTTTAGATTATATGAAAATATGGATGCTTGTAAAGCTGATATCATGACGGAAATTGTTAATTTTTATAATGAGTTTATGGAGAAGCGTATAAATCCAGAGGATCAGCTATTAACAATTAGTCTAGCATATATAGAAATGGCACAAACTGAACGTAATTTATTTCAAGCAATGTTTGTATCAAATGCAAATGCAGCCTGGAGTATTAAAGATGTATTACAAGCTGAATGGAACCAAGGGGTTATTAAACAGACAATGATTAGGTATAACATTTCTAGAATATGTGCAAAAAATATATTTCGTGATACTTGGCTGTATACACATGGAGTTGCAACACAAATATATGGAAATGCTATAGTGTTATCCACTGAAGAGGTAAAGGAATTAATAACACATGCGATTAAGTGTTTTTTAAAGGGGGAATCTTAAAATGGAAGAAAAAGATGTAGAATATATGGAGGGGCTTAAGGCGTGGCTTGAAGATACAAAGGATACAAAATTGGAGGAAATGGATAAGTTTTTTGAATTACGAGTTGGGGATTATGAAGAACATATGTCTCCATGGAAAGAATGCTATGAATGGATGGCAGAGCTTATACCAGAAGGTACAAAGGAATTGTTGGATATTGGATGCGGAACGGGGTTAGAATTAGACCGTATTTTTCAGAAGTTTCCCCATATAAAAGTAACAGGTATTGATTTGGCAGAGTCTATGTTAAATAAGCTTAAAAGAAAGCATATAGATAAGAATATTAAATTGATTTGTAAAGACTATTTTGTTGAACCCTTTGGAAAGGAATGTTTTGATGTAGCACTATCCTTTCAAACCTTACACCATTTTAGACCAGAAAAGAAAATTATAATTTTCCAAAAATTATATGATAGTTTAAGAAATGGCGGATCTTATATTGAATGTGATTATATTGCAAGAACGCAGGAACAAGAGGAATTATTATTTGCTGAGTGTAATCGTAGAAGAAAGCGAGATAATATTCCAGAAGATGTATTTGTACATTTTGACACACCTTTAACCCTAGAACATGAGATTAATTTAATGAAACAAGCAGGATTTGAAAAAGTTGAGTTTATGGGATACAGAGGGGAAGATCATACACCTATGATTGTTGCCACTAAAAAGTTAGTAAATGCTAATGAATAAGCAAAATCTGTGATTATATAGTATGTATTATTAAAGTTTATTGTATTACATAAATCTATAAAGGGTTTTTAAAATTCATTGTAGAATATAAGTATAGTAGGTTATTTTGTATATTTACGAAATATCTAGTATACTTTATTTATATTATATTTTAAAATAACAAGATAAATACTTTTTTGATTAAAGAGTATTTATTGTTAAATAGAGTTTTAGGGGAGGTAGTATTATGAATAAAATGGAATTCGCACAAAATCTTGTGGATTTTCTTTATGAAAGTCCTTCAGCTTTTCATGCTACAGAAAATGTTAAAAACATCTTATTAAACTCTGGGTTTAAGCAGTTAAAAGAAGAGGAAAAATGGAACCTTGAAAAGGGTGGTAAATATTTCACAACAAAAAATGGTTCTGCTTTAGTTGCATTTGTTGTAGGCACAGGTGAAATAGAGGAATCAGGTTTTAAATTAGTTGGGGCACATACAGATTCTCCAGGATTTAGAGTTAAACCTTCACCAGAGATGGTGGTTGAAGATACTTATGTTAGATTAAATACAGAGGTTTATGGTGGTCCTATTTTAAATACATGGATGGATAGACCTTTAGCTATAGCAGGAAGGGTAGTTTTAAAAGGAGAAGAAATATTATATCCAGAAATAAAACTAGTTAATATAAATAAACCTATTTTAATCATACCAAATGTTTGTATTCACATGAATAGAGACTTAAATAAGGGAATAGAACTAAATAAGCAAAAGGATACGCTTCCTCTACTTTCTTTAGTTAATGAAGAGTTAGAAAAAGGAAACTATCTATTAAATTTAGTTGCAAAAGAATTAGGTGTGTCAAAAGAAGAAATATTAGACTTTGATCTTTTCTTATATGAATATGAAAAAGGCTGCATCATGGGATTAAACAATGAGTTTATATCTGCATCAAGACTAGATGACCTTCAAATGGTTCATGCTGGAATTAATGCACTTAAGGATTCAAAGGCTTCAAAGGGCACAAATGTAATGGTTTGCTTTGATAATGAGGAAATTGGTTCCCTAACAAAGCAAGGAGCAGATTCTGATATGCTTGCAAATGTTTTAGAGAGAATAGTAATATCTTCTGGAAAATCTAGAGAAGATTATTTTAGAGCTCTTGCAAAATCTTATATTATTTCAGCGGACAATGCTCATGCAGTACATCCAAATAGTCCAGAAAAACATGATCCTACAAATAGACCTTATATAAATAAAGGACCAGTAATTAAAATAAATGCTAATCAAAGCTATACTACAGATGCAGAATCAGATGTGGTATATGAATTAATTTGTAAACAATCACAGGTTCCTTATCAAAAATTTGTAAATCGTTCTGATGAAAGAGGAGGATCTACTATAGGGCCTATATCTTCAGCACATATAAATATTCGTTCAGTAGATATAGGAAATCCAACTCTAGCAATGCACTCCATAAGAGAACTTGCAGGGGTAGATGACCATACTTATGTATATAAATCTTTCGTAGAATTCTATTCTATATAATTTAATTTATTGTAAGTAAAACCATGTATGAGATGGGAATTTATTCTCTATCTATACATGGTTTTTCTATTTTAGATATTCATTATTTTACCATAAGAACACTTGAAAAATATAAAACAGTAATAAGTTTTATAAACTTTGGCAATAATATATTAAGCATAAGTATAATTTTACTAAAGAGGTGGAGGAGTATGAGTTTGTTCTTATATGGTGAAATTTTAATATTAGTTATAGCTATTTTTATTTTAGGGATATTAGTTTTTAAATATAAAGATTATAAGGAAGAAGACATAGCAGATTCTATAGATTTCGTATCTGCAGGTAATGGGAAAAACTTAGAGGAACATGCTGAAAGTATTTCACATGAAAACTCTAAGATTAAACAAAATGTTTCAAGAAAAAATCTTATTAAAAGTTTAGATTCTAGTTTTAATACAATAGTTAGTACATACAATTTTATGGAAAAGGAATCCAGAGAAAATAAAAATATAATATCATCAGCAGAATGGTTATTAGATAATTTATATTTAATAGAAAAAGAATATAAGGGCATAAAGGAAGCTATGCCTAGAAGTTACTATAAAGAGTTACCTCTTATGGAAAAAGGCATAATGAAAGGATATCCAAGGGTATACCATTTAGCAATTCAAATTGTATCTCATACAGAGGGACAAATTGATGAAACTACAATTAAAAGATTTATTAAGTCTTATGAAAAACATACGGTGTTATCCATGGCAGAACTATGGGCAATGCCAATTATGATAAGAATTGCTCTAATACAAAATATAAGTAGAATTTGTGATAAAATTTCTTTTATACAAGGGGAAAGAGATAAAGCAGAGTTTTTTGGAGATATGTTTATAAATGCTTTTAATGAAGAGAGATTAAATGAGGAAATAAGCAAATTATATAAGTTACAAGTAGATTTTAATCCATTCTTTGCTGAGAGACTATTAAAGTTATTAAGGGATAACAGTGTTGATAATGGAGAAATTTACAATTGGATAGAGGAAAAATTAGAGGAATCAGAAACTACTTTTGAACATATCGTATCTAATGCCCATAAGAAAGAGTCTTACTATGAAATGAGCATTGGAAATAGCATTAACAGCGTAAGAAAAATGGAATCATTAAGTTGGGAAGATAATTTTGAAGAACTATGTAAGGTAAATGAAATTTTAGATAAAGATCCTATTGGGGTATATTCAACCATGGATTTTAAATCTAGGGATTACTATAGGCATGAAATACAAAAAATATCTAAAAACACAGGAAAAAGTGAATTAACTGTAGCTAAAAAAGCCTTAGAATGTGCTAAGAATCCTAATGGTAAAGAGGGATATTTAAAACATATAGGTTATTATATCTTTGATGAAGGTAAAAAGGAACTTATAGATAAACTAGGTAATGAGGCAAAATCAAATTCTAAAATAGGATTTAAACCACTAGAACATAGGGTTAGGGTTTATTTATGTACTTTAACAGTCTTAACCATAGCAATTATAGGAGTATTTTTAAAAGTAAGTTATGATAGTGACTTTAATTTTAAGCTTTGGAAATATATTTTAGCATTTTTAGTTTTAATTATTCCATGTAGTGAAATAGTTATTTCTATATTTAATTGGAGTGCTACAAAACTTGCTCCCATAAGGTTTATACCTAAACTAGAATTATCAGAGGGTATAACAGAAGAAAATAGTACTATAGTTATAGTGCCTACCTTAATAAATAATGTTAAAAGAGCACGAGAATTAGTATCAGAACTAGAAGTATATTATCTATCAAATAAAGAGAAAAATCTTTATTTCGCTATTTTAGGAGATTTTAAAGATAGTAAAACTGAAATTGAAGAGGAAGATAAAAACATTGTAGAAGCTACCTTAAGTGAAATAAAAAATTTAAACAAAAAATATGGATTTAAAAATGGAGAAGAGAGGTTTTTCTTCTTTTGTAGGTATAGGCAATTTAATAGTTCAGAAGGATATTATTTAGGATGGGAAAGAAAACGTGGTAAAATAGTAGAATTTAATTTGCTTTTAAGAGGAGAGGAAAATACTAGCTATAATGTAATTAGCAGCGATATAAAAAACCTTAAAAAAGCTAAATATATCATAACTCTAGATGCAGATACTATACTTCCAAAAGATAGTGCTAGGAAGCTTATAGGTGCTATGGAACACCCTTTAAACAAAGCTTATTTAACAGAGGATGGAAAAACTGTTTTAAGAGGATATGGGCTTATGCAGCCTAGGGTAAGTGTTAGTATTGAAAGTTCTAACAAGACCTTGTTTTCTAAAATTTTATCTGGAGAAACAGGTATAGACACATATAGTACTGCTGTATCTGATGTATATCAAGATCTATTTGGAGAGGGTATTTTTACAGGAAAGGGCATTTACAATATAGATGTATTTAATTCAACTTTAAAAGATGAAATACCAGAAAACTTAGTCTTAAGTCATGACCTTTTAGAGGGCTCGTATATGAGAACTGCCTTAGTAAGTGATATAGAGCTTATAGATTCATATCCTGCATACTATAATTCTAGTTCTAAAAGATTAGGTAGATGGGTAAGAGGAGATTGGCAGTTATTAAGTTGGATTACAAATAAGAGGATAAATCTTTTAAGTAGATGGAAGATAGTAGATAACTTAAGAAGAAGTATGTTAGCGCCTTTTTTAATATTAATTATTATATTAGGGTTATTAAATATACTTCCAGATGGTATAGATAAATGGTTTATGGTGACTTTTTTAACATTAACTATTCCAATAATATTTGATGTAACGGAAAGTATAGTGTCACCTATGAAAGGACTTAGCCTTTCAGGAAGAGTAAAAAATCATAAAATGGCAACAAATCAATTTTTCCTAATATTTGCCTTTCTTCCTCATAAGGCAATAGTTATGGTGGAATCTATATTAAGAACAATATATAGACTTTTTATAAGTAAAAAGAATTTATTACAATGGCAAACTGCTGCTGATGTAGAAAAGACTGTAGGAAGAGAGTTAAGTGACTTTATTAAGTTTATGTGGGGCGGTAGCTTAATTTCAGCTTTAATTCTGTTTTTATCTTTTAATAAGTCTAGTTATATTGGCATAATTATGTTCATACCATGTGCTATTTGGTTTCTAAGTCCACTTATAGCATACTATGTGAGTCTTCCTTGTTACGATAAAACTACATTTATAAAAAAAGATGAAGCCTTAATTTTAAGAAGACTTGCTAGAGAGACCTGGGCTTATTTTGAGGACTTTGTAAATGAAGAGAACAATTGGCTAGGTCCAGATAACTATCAAGAAGATCCTCCTAATGGTCTTGCAACTAGAACTTCACCTACAAACATAGGTATGGCTCTAAGTTCCAATATAGTTGCATTAGATATGGGATATATAGGACTATTAGAAGCTTTAGAGAGATTAGATAATATAGTGTTATCTATGAATACTTTAGAAAGTTATAAAGGCCACTTTTATAACTGGTACAATACAGTGACAAAGGAACCCCTGTATCCAAGGTTTATATCCACAGTTGACAGTGGGAATTTAGTTGGATACCTGTGGTTATGTGGAAAAACTTTAAATGAAAAGTTGAATAGTCCTTATTTTAATAAGTGCATAAAGAAAGGATTAAATGATACTTTAAATTTAAGCAAAAAAGAAATAAAAGAAATTTTAGGAAAAGAAAATAAAATTCAAAATATAAACCTTAATGAAGAAACAGAACTAGATATAATAGCCTTTAGGAAAACTCTTATGTATATATTAGAAAATTTAAATAAGGCCTTTGAAAATGCAGGAAGTAAATCACTTTATTGGAGCAATAAAGTGAAAAAGGATATTCAAGCTTATATAAGAGAAATAGATGAGGTATTCCCTTGGGTAAAAATAATTGAAGAAGAAGAAATCAGTGAACCAATAAAATTAAGATTAATATCCGTAAGTTCAAAAATTAAGTTAAAAGATATTCAAGAGGAACTATATTCTATAGAGGAAGATTTATTAGAGATAAATCCTAAGTTAAACATTATAGATGCAGTAAAAAGTAGTAGGGTTTATATAGCTTCCATTATAGATAGGATAAAAACTGTAGGGGAAGAACTAGATAAAATAGCATATAACACTGACTTTAAATTTCTATACTCTAAAAAGAGAAAGTTATTTTCTATTGGTTTTGATATGGGAAATAAGACTTTAAATAATAGCTATTATGATCTATTGGCATCAGAATCAAGGCAGGCTAGTTTTGTTGCTATAGCTAAGGGAGATGTTCCAAAGGAACATTGGTTTAAGCTTGGAAGAAGTATGACTTTAATGGGAAGAAACAAAGGCTTGGTTTCATGGAGTGGTACTATGTTTGAATATTTTATGCCACTATTAATAATGAAGACTTATCCTGATACTTTGCTTAATAATACCTATAATTCTGTTTTATATGGGCAAAGAAAATATGCAAAGCATAGAGGAGTTCCTTTTGGAATTTCAGAATCAGCTTTTTATAACTTTGATATAAATAAGAATTATCAATATAAGGCTTTTGGAGTTCCTGGAATAGGTCTTAAAAGAGGGCTTATAAATGAACTAGTAATATCTCCTTATTCCACAGTTTTAGCCCTTCAAAAGGATTTAAAAAATTCTTTAATTAATATTAAAGGGCTTATAAAAGAAGGCATGGAAGGTGTTTATGGTTTTTACGAAGCTATAGATTACACAAAATATAATTCAAATAAAAATAATAAAAATCAAATAGTAAAATGTTTTATGATACACCATCAAGGTATGAGTTTAATGGCTATTGACAATGTATTAAATTACAATATATTACAAGAAAGATTTCACAGTATTCCTATAATAAAATCCATAGAAATTTTACTTCAGGAAAAAGTACCCAATAAAATTGTATATGACAGAGAATATAAATTTGATTTGAAAGAGACTAAATTTAAAAAGCAAAGGATTATTGAAAGAAAATACACAAAGGGTAACACCATAATTCCAGAAGTGCAACTTTTATCTAATGGAAATCTATCCCTTATGATATCTAACAGTGGTAGTGGATATACAAAATTTAAGGATACCTTTTTATATAGATGGAGGGCAGATGTTACTGAGGATAATACAGGTCTATATGTATATATAAAAGATAGTAAAACAAAGGAATACTGGAGTGCTACTTATTCACCTACTATGGAGGAAGGCCAGGATTATGAAGTAAGCTTTTCCATAGATAAAGCTGAATTCAAAAAAAACTATAAAAATATATTAAGTAAAACAGAGGTAATAGTTTCTAGTGAAGATGATGTAGAAATAAGAAAAATTACACTAGAAAATTTAGGAGAAGAAGAAAGAGAAATTGAACTAATAAGTTATGGAGAAGTTGTATTAGCAGATTATGATGGAGATTTAGTTCATCAAGCCTTTAGCAATCTCTTTATAACTACAGAATTTGTAAATAATCCGCTAGCTCTTATTTGCAAAAGAAGACCAAGGGCAAAGGGAAAAACTACTCCTTATTTAGTGCATACACTAGCTACAAATGCAAAAATAATAGAGGATATAGAGTATGAAACTGCAAGGGTAGACTTTATTGGAAGAGGTGGAAATAAGAAAGAACCTCAGGCATTAAATAAAGAAAACTTGGAGAATTCTAAAGGGGTAGTATTAGATCCTATAATAAGTTTAAAAGCAAAAGTATCAATACCAAAAGGTGAGAAAATAGAATTAGCATTTATTACTGCATACAGTGATAATAGGGATGAAGTCTTATATTTAGCTAGAAAATATGGTGATATGACAGTTGTAAATAGACAGTATAATCTAACCCTTAATGCAGCACAAACAGAGATGAGATATTTAGGTATTAAATCTCCTCAAGCTAATTTATATCAAGATATGGCATCAAGAATACTTTATTTATCTCCACTTATGAAAAAAAGAGAAGAGTATATAAAAAACATAATAAAAAATCAAAGTTCACTATGGTCCTATGGAATTTCAGGTGATGTTCCAATAGTGTTACTTCTTATAAAGGAAGAAAAAAATATAGATAAATTAATTCAAATCATAAGTGCTCATGAATATTGGAACTTAAAAGGGCTAAAAGTTGATCTTGTAATTATAAATGAAGAGGAAAATAGTTACCATAACCCAGTAAAAAGAACTATTATGGACATTATATATTCAGGGTATGGAAGAGATAAGCTAAATAAAAGTGGAGGAATCTTTGTATTAAACAAAGAAAATATGAATTTAGAAGATTTAGAGTTATTTAAGGCACTGGCTCGTATTGTAATAGATGGTGAAGGAGATCTCATTAAAAATCAAATTCATATAAATAAATATGGCGAATTAAGTGAAAATAATAGACATAAGCATAAGGAGCATAGTGGGGAAAAATTAAACCCTCCAACTATGGATTTCTATAATGGATATGGTGGTTTTTCTAAGGATGGAAGTGAATATATAATTCATCTTAAAGAAGAACAAAATACTCCTGCACCTTGGATTAATGTTATATCCAATCCTAAGTTTGGTTTTCATATCTCTGAAAGCGGAAGTGCTTATACTTGGAGTGAAAACAGTAGGGAAAATAAAATAACTAATTGGAATAATGATTGGGTAAGTGACCATCCTTCAGAAGTATTATATCTTAAGGATGAAGAGTCAGGAGACTTTTGGAGCATTACTCCAAAGCCTATAAGAGGTGAAGGAGATTATTTAATTACTCATGGATTCGGTTATTCTAAGTTTTCTCATACTGCCTTTAATATAGAAGGGGAAGAGAAGATGTTTCTTCCAATGGAGGAAAGCTTAAAATTTATAAAAGTAAGACTTAAAAATAAGGAAAAGAAAAAGAGAACCTTAAGTTTAACTTATTATGCACATTTAGTCATGGGTGTTGTACCAGCTTATACATCAGATAAAATAGCTACTTTTTATCATTCCGAAGGATTTTTATATGCTAAAAATCCTTATAGTATGCATTTTAACGAAAGCTATGCCTTTTTAAAAACTATAGGAGTAGATAATTTAAGCTATACTGGTTGTAGAGCAGAGTTTATAGGTAGAATGAGAGATACGGAAAATCCAGCAGGTCTTTATAAGAAAGAACTATCTAATACTGTAGGAGCAGGTATGGATCCATGCTTTGCTATGAAAGGTGAAATAACTCTAGAACCAGGAGAAGAGAGAGAATTAGTGGTTTTATTTGGAGAAGAGAAGAGCCTTGAGAGAGTAGAAGCATTAGTAAATAAATATAGCTCTATGGAAAGTATAGATAAGGAATTTGAAAAAACCTTAAAATATTGGAAGGAAACTCTAGGAGCTATAAAGGTAAATACTCCTGAGAAGTCTATGGATATCCTAGTTAATGGATGGTTAATGTATCAAACCATAGCATGTAGGCTTTGGGCTAGAACTGCCTTTTATCAATCTGGAGGTGCCTTTGGATTTAGAGATCAGCTTCAGGACGTTATGCCTATAGCATATTTAAATCCTAAAATTACAAGGGATCAAATACTCCATAGTGCTTCAAGACAGTTTATAGAAGGGGATGTTCAACACTGGTGGCATCCTGGAGTAGATAGTGGTATTAGAACCAGATTTTCAGATGACTTATTATGGTTACCCTATGTTACCTTAGATTATATTAAAAACACAGGAGACTACTCTATACTAGAGGAGGAAGCAACATATCTTTATGATGAGCCTTTAAGAGAGGGCGAAGATGAGAGATATACTATATCTAAAGTTGCAGATAAGAAAGAATCTATTTATGATCACTGTATAAAAGCCATAGAAAAAGGTTTAAACTTTGGTGCGCACAATATACCTTTAATGGGCAGTGGAGACTGGAATGATGGAATGAGTACAGTTGGTAATAAGGGTAAGGGCGAAAGTGTATGGCTTGGTTGGTTTTTATATTCCATATTAAAGGATTTTATAAAAATCTGTAGATATAAAAATGATATTGAAAGAGCAGAAAAATATGAAGAGTCAAAAGAGTTTATAAAGGAAAATATAAATAAAAATGCATGGGATGGAGAATGGTATAGAAGAGCTTACTTTGATGATGGTACTCCATTAGGATCAAAAGAAAATAAGGAGTGCAAAATTGACTCCCTATCACAATCTTGGTCTGTAATTTCTGATGGTGGAGAGAAGGAAAAAGTAGAAAAGGCAATAGAGTCCTTAGAAAAATATCTAATAAAAGAAGAAGAAGGATTGATACTTTTATTAACACCACCTTTTTATAGTTCAGATTTAGAACCAGGTTATATAAAAGGATATGTAAGAGGTGTTAGGGAAAATGGAGGGCAATATACCCATGCCTCCACCTGGGTCATATTAGCTATGTGCAAACTAAAAAAACAAGAAAATGCCCTTAAATTATTTAATATGATTAATCCTATAAAGCATACAGATAGTAAGGAAAAATGCGAAATTTACAAGACAGAACCCTTTGTAATGACAGCAGATGTTTACGGTGTAGAACCTCATATAGGCAGAGGAGGTTGGAGCTGGTATACTGGAACCTCATCTTGGATGTATAGAGTTGCCATAGAAGGCATCTTAGGATTAAAATTACTTGAGAAAAAAGGCTTTACCATAGACCCATGTATTCCAAAACAGTGGAATGAATATGAAATTATATATAAAAAAGATAAAACCTTATATAAAATTAAGGTTTTAAGGGGAGAGGAAAAAGGAATATTAATGGATGGAGTTCCTTTAAAAGAAAATATTATACCTTATAGTAATGACTCTAAGGAACATATAATAGAGGTTACAATCTAAAAAATAAAAACTGTCTTAGGCAAAATAGCTTAAGACAGTTTTTTAATAAGAAAAAATTTAGTATTTCATATTAGGATCTTGGTGATTCTTTTCTTTAAGGGGTTTTTCTTTAGTTTCTTTAAATTCTACACCAGCTAAATCGTGAAGTTCATCATGTTCTACATCACCATAAGTGTAGTCAAATTCTTGATAGGCTATGTTATTTACTGCAATTCTATCTGTAACATTATCAGGAAGCAAAGTATAATCTTTTTTGGGTGAATATGACTTTACTTCCTTTTGTGGTGCTTCCATGAAATCTCTCTTTTCAGGACCATAAGATAAATTTTCTTTAGAATTTTTCATAATATCCCTCCTTCTTTTAATAACTAGAATTAGTATTCCACGTAAACAATTAAATTATCAATAAGGATAAACAGAGTGTGTACTTTATTTAATATTTTATCAATAGTTATTATTAATTAATAATAATACTTGAAAATTTAAAACTTATATGATATAATTTATTTAAAGATAAACCTTATATGAAAACATATAATATACTCTAGAATTTATATGTTTAGTATAAAACCATTGTGTTAACTAGTTATAATAAATAGAATTATGTTAAATTTCTAAAAATTATTTAATGTAAACTTACAATAAAGACATTTTTAATGTACAATTTATATAAGAGAATATATATATTTAGTAAGGGAGGAATTTAAATGACAAAATTACATGAAGTTTATAAATGTGGAGTCTGTGGAAATATAGTTGAGGTTATGCATGGTGCTGGAGGCGAATTAGTTTGCTGTGGAAAGCCAATGACTTTAAAAAGTGAATTAGAAAAAGATGGTGCAGGAGAAAAGCACGTACCAGTAGTTGAAAAAATAGAAGGCGGAATTAAAGTAACTGTAGGAGAAGTTGAACATCCAATGGGCGAAGAGCACCATATCGAATGGATAGAAGCTCATACAGCAAATAAAGTTTATAGAAAATATTTAAAAGCAGGTGAAAAACCAGAAGCTATATTCTTAATTGAAGAAGAAGTTATACTAGTAAGAGAATATTGTAATCTACACGGATTATGGGCTTCAAAATAGAAATATAAACATATAAAAAAGCAATAATAATTTCTGACTTTAAAGGAGGGCTAGGCTCTCCTTATTTTTGTGCGCCCAGCATGACCATAATCTATTCCGTGAAAGTCCTATAGGGTGTGATATTTTAGGCCTGTTAAGAGTTATTCACCCCCTTGACAATATTATTAAAAAGGCATATTATATATTAAATAAAATTATTAAAAGATATATAAATTCTGTGAAGAGAAGAGTAGGTCTAAAAACAGATTTACAGAGAGTCATAGAGGGTGAGAGTATGGCAGTTATGATTAGACTAAAGTGGGACTCCGAGAATATAAAGTGAAAATATAGTAGCTTTATACGTTAGCTTTACGTTATAAAAGTATTAGGTTTTATATTAATGAGGAGAATAATATTTTAAATTTATTATTCTTAAAATTAGGTGGCACCACGTAAAAATTACGTCCTATGGTTTTATACCATAGGGCTTTTTAATATTCAAAAATATTAATCTTACTTCAATAAGCTTGGAGAACCAGAACAATGGTTATGGCATAAGACATTATTACATAATTTAAGGAGTGTGTTTAAAATGGAAGAAAAGAAAAAGGTAATATTCAGTGGAATACAACCTTCAGGAAATTTAACCTTAGGAAATTATTTAGGAGCTATAAAAAACTGGGTTAAATTACAAGAGGAATATGACTGTTATTATTGTGTGGTTGATTTACATGCTATAACAGTAAAACAAGAACCAAAGGATTTAAGAAGAAGAACCTTAGAAGTTCTAGCAACATATATAGCATCAGGTATAGACCCAGAAAAAAATACTATATTTATTCAATCACATGTATCAACTCATGCAGAGGCAGCTTGGTTATTAAATTGCAACACTTATATAGGTGAATTATTTAGAATGACACAGTATAAGGATAAATCTCAGCGTTATGGAGAATCAGTTAGTGCAGGATTATTAACTTATCCCGTATTAATGGCAGCTGATATATTACTATATAATGCAGACTTAGTGCCAGTAGGAAAAGATCAAAAACAACATTTAGAGTTAACAAGAGACTTAGCTCAAAGATTTAACAACTTATATAGTCCAACATTTACAATTCCAGAGCCATATATATCAGACTCAGGAGCTAAAATCATGGATCTTCAAGAACCAACTAAAAAAATGTCAAAGTCTGCTGAGAATCCTAATTCATATATACTTATAATGGATCCACCAGAGGTTATAAGGAAGAAAATAAATCGTGCTGTTACAGATAGTATTGGAAAAGTAAAATATACAGAAGAACAACTTGGAGTTAAAAATTTGATTACAATTTTAAGTGTAATAACAGGTATGACCATAGAAGAAATTGAAGAAAAGTATAAAGACTTAGGCTATGCTGAATTTAAAAATGACGTAGCAGAAGCTATAATCAGCGAACTAGAACCAATTCAAAATAAAATAAAAGAACTTTTAGAAGATAAAAAATACCTAGAAGAAATTTATAAAAAAGGTGCTGAAAAAGCAACTTATGTATCTAGAAAGATTTTAAGAAAAATGCAAAAGAAAATGGGATTTATTCCTGTGGCTAAGTAATTAAAGACCTTTCTAAACATAATAAAAATTTTGTTCAAATAAAAAGTTTTTCAAAAGCCGTAGGTTGGAGTATAAAAAATATTCACCAACCTATGGCTTTATATATTTCCACCTAGAAATATATACAATTATAATTAGATATATTTATAAATTTTTAAAATTTACAATGATACTTAATATTTATAAAAGAATATCTCTGCTATGAATATTTTAATAAAGTTAAATTTAGATTAAATAGTTATGTTTTAATTGAAAAAAATTATATAATATCATATGATTAAAATTGAATATAATCATATACGAGGTGGTAAAAATTGAATTTAATACAAGTTATGAAAGCAATATCAGATGAAACACGTCTTAGAATTCTAAACATACTTAAAGACGGTGAATTGTGTGTATGTGAGATAGAAATTTTGCTAGATATTAATCAATCTAATGCATCAAGACATTTAAACAAATTAACTAATGCTAAAATACTAGAATATTATAAAGTTGCTAAGTATGTATATTACAAAATTAATAATAATACAATTCAAGAATATCCATTCTTAAAAGATATTATTGAGAATGAAACTCTTAAGTTAGAACAATGTAATAAAGATTATGAGAAATTGAAAAAACATAAGATGAGTGGATTTACTTGTCATTAATTTAAAAAAGTTAAATTATGATTTTCAAAATAATAAGTTAAAGGAAGTGCTTTTATGAAACCTAGAGTAGCATTTATATGTGTTCACAATTCTTGTAGATCCCAAATGGCAGAAGCACTAGGAAGGTTATTTGCCTCTGATACTTTTGATTCTTATTCAGCAGGAACAGAGACTAAACCTAAAATAAATCAAGATGCAGTAAGAATTATAAAACAGGTGTATGAAGTTAATATGAATGAGATTCATACATCTAAATTATTAAAGGATATACCCGAAGTTGATATTGTTATAAAAATGGGATGTAATGTTGTATGTCCGGTTTTATCAGCAAAGCATACAGAAGATTGGGGATTAGAAGATCCTACAGATAAAAGTGATGAAGAGTTTATTAAAGTAGCAAAGGCTATTGAAGAAAATATTAAAGATTTAGCAAAAAGAATAAAAAATAAAGAAATTAATTTAAATGAATAATAGTTAGCTTATATTAAAAATAGGAGGAGTAATTATGGATTTTCAAAAAAAAGATCAAAACAAAGGACTGGGATTTTTTGAAAAATATCTTACAGTATGGGTAGGACTTTGTATTATAATTGGAATACTTATTGGACAATTTGCATCAATAGTTCCAAAGACTTTAAACAAGTTTGAATATTATAATGTTTCAATTCCAGTTGCTATTTTAATTTGGCTTATGATATATCCAATGATGTTAAAAATCGATTTTAATAGTATAGTTGGCGTAACAAAAAAACCTAAAGGGTTAATAGTCACATGTGTTACTAACTGGCTTATAAAACCATTTACAATGTATCTTATAGCAGCATTTTTCTTTAAAGGTGTGTTTAAAGCACTTATTCCAGCGAATCTTGCCACAGAGTATTTAGCAGGAGCAGTACTTCTTGGGGCAGCACCATGTACAGCAATGGTTTTTGTATGGAGTTATCTTACAAAAGGAGACCCAGCATATACATTAGTTCAAGTTGCAGTAAATGATTTGATTATATTGATTGCATTTACCCCTATTGTAGCATTTTTATTGGGTGTAAGTAATGTTATAGTACCTTATGGAACATTGATATTATCAACTATATTATTTGTAGTAATACCACTTACAGCAGGATATTTAACTAGAAAATCCATTATAAATAAAAAAGGAATAGAGTATTTTAACAATGTGTTTTTAAAGAAGTTTGATAATCTAACAATTATAGGACTGCTATTAACCTTAATTATTATATTTTCATTCCAAGGGGAGATTATAATAAATAATCCACTGCATATTTTATTAATTGCTATACCTCTTACCATACAGACATTCTTAATATTTGGAATTGCTTATGGATGGTCAAAATTTTGGAAACTACCACATAGTATGGCAGCACCAGCAGCAATGATAGGAGCAAGTAATTTCTTTGAATTAGCAGTTGCAGTGGCAATATCATTATTTGGTTTAAAATCAGGAGCAGCACTTGCTACGGTGGTAGGGGTTTTAACAGAAGTACCAATAATGCTTACTCTTGTTAAGATTGCAAATAACACAAGAGGAAGATTTGATAATAAATAAAATAATGAATTCTTTAGCAAAATTATAAAGAAACTAGAAACTTTTAGCTATAACAAGATTCATAGCAATATTCATAATATTAACTTGCAGATTATATGTTTAAGATATAAGAAGTAGAGTAAAACTCAAACCTTATATTCACATATAACTTTGCAAGTTTTTTATTTATAATTTCTATATAAAATTATATAAAGTAGTTTTAAGTCTAATTTTGTAATAATATGCATTGCGAAATATATTCTAATAAATAGTGAAATATGATACAATACAGAAAAACATTAGCATGGGTTTTCTATAGGAAAAATACAATATATGCTTACCAAAACTTATATAAAGGTAGTAATTTAGGGGGAAGATATAGTTTAATTAATTCTTCTGGAAGTACGGCAAAATCAATTGTTAAGTATGGAACTCAAAGTACAGGATTGGCATTTTAGTCCTACAATTTCTGATAAATATGAGTTAAGAATTACAAATATTTATGATGATTAGAATACTGGGGTAATGGTTTCAGGAAAGTTTAATTATTAAAATAATAAAAGTAATAGATTTATAACTTATTATATTATAGGGGGTAATTTCATGAATTTAACTTATCATACGTTAGTTGGGGTTACAACATCTACAGTAATTTCAAATAATAATCACAATATTAATATTAAAAATATTTGGATACCAATTCTATTAAATATTTTATTACATGGCCTTATGGATATAATTCCTCATAATTATCCTCTAAGTTTATTCATAGATTGTGTTTTTACATCAATATTAATACTATTAGTATTAATATTTTTTAATAAGAGAAAATACAAGATAACATTAATATGTGTTTTTGGAGCAATTATTCCTGATATTATTGATAAGCTAATAATTAAATATCTTTTACATAGTAATAATTATTTATTTATATTTCATAAATCAAAATTTATTAACAGATTTTATGGGATGTATTTAAAGATGATATCTGGTCAATATTTTTGGGTTTTAAATATTACTAATATAATAATAGTAATAATTTGTTTTATAATCTTAAATAAATATAAGAAGAACTTTTTTAAATTTTATTATACAAATGATTTAGAAAGGGAAAGGATATCAAGTCCACAAAAATTAAAATAAATAAAATATTAGTAATAGAATACATTCTTCAATCATAAAGAGGCAAAATAAATTCCTCCTTTAAATAGGATTAATTTTTCTAAAGTATAGAAATTCCTATTTAAGACTTTATGTTTTGCCTTTAAAGAGAATAAAAGTAATGTTACAGGTAGTCATTGGATAAAAAAATTATAATGGGGTGATTAAGATTATTAGGGGACTATTAAAGAAATCCATATTTATAATTATAACTTTTACTGCCATATCTTTTATATTTTCCATTGCTACCACAGTTTACGAAAGCGTTATGAAAAGCACCTCAGAAAACAATGAATTTCTCACAGGAGAAACTATAAATTGTAATGTAGATTTAATAGATGGTTTAAATCATAAGGATTTTTTAGACTTTAAAAAGCTAAATGAAAATATTTTAATGTATAAAGAGGTTTCAAGAGAGATATATAAAGGGGTATATTTTAGTGGGAATAAAAGCCCTAAGGTTCCTATTTTAGAAGGAAGATACTTTTCTAAAGAAGATTTTAATAAAAATGAAAAATTAGCTGTAGTTGGGCGAGAAAAAGCAAAAATCTGTGTTGAAAAAGATGGTAAGAAATATTTTTCTGATGATAGTGGAGAATACTTAGTAATAGGGGTTATGGGATATAAAGAAAAAAATACAACTTTAGATTATGTAGTTCATTTTAACTTAAATTCTATATACAATAATCCAGAGGTAGACTTTAGCAGTGGTAATTATTCTATAGATTCAGGTAAAGACACTAAAGAAACAGTGAAAAAATTTGAAGCAGTTATAAGAAAAAGATTTCCCTTGGCTAGGATAAGTACCTATAAAAATGAAGAGGTTAATTCATCCCTTGGAAGTTTACTTACTAATGCTATGGGAGCTAATATGATAATAATTTTAATAGTAACATGTATTTCACTTAACACCATAAGTCTTACAACTAATTGGATAAATCAAAAGAGAAAAGAATTAGGTATAAGAAAGGCTTATGGAGGAACAGATAAACAGATAAGAAGAAGAATATTAATAGAATATGAAATAGTAATTACTTTTTCTTTTTTACTTGGATTTATAATTTCAGTTATAGCAATTAAGGCAGGACTTATAAAAACCTTTGGAAGAGAAATATACATTACATCATCTTTTATAGCTTATTTATTATGCCTAGTCATAGGAAGAATTACAGCAAAAATACCTATGAAAAAAGCTGAAAAGTTAGAAGTATGTGAAATAATGAGGTGATGTTTATGAAAAATATAAAATATGCTTTTCATGGTTTAAGTACAAGAATAGGGGTAAGTATAATTATTTTAATTCAAGTTACAGTGGCATTGTATTTTTTAAATTCTGCTATACTAGTGCAGAGAAAATATAGAAAAGATAAAGAACAACTATTATCTATATATAATGGTGTAAGACCTTTTAGACTTTTAGTAAGTAATGGGAATAAAGATGTAGATATAAATAAGGCAAAGGAATTTAGAGATTATTTAAGAAACAATGATAAATTTAAACTTTTAATTATTCAGAATAGAAGTTTTTATATTGAGAATTTTAAAGGTGACAGTAAATTTATAGAACAACGAGATAGGAATCCTTTTATTAGTCCAGGGTATTCATCTATAAAAAATATAAGTTTTGATAGCAATTTCTTAGAATTTTTCAAGCTATCTGTAGATGAAGGGCGATTTTTAAATAAAGAAGATTTTAATAGGACTGATGTAGTTCCTATAGTTTTAGGAAGCAATTATAGGGAAATATATAAGTTAGGAGATGAGTTTAAAGCAGAAGATAATATTCATAATAAGATATATAAATATAAAGTTATAGGATTTTTAAAAGAAGATTCATACTGCTTAGAGGATACTCAACAGCTTGAAACTACTAACTTAAATAATTACATGTTACTTCCATATATGGACAGCTTTATAGATACAGAAGAAACTTTTTTAAATTTAGGTTTCTATGACTCTCAAGGAGCAATTTTTAGTAGAAATCCAGAAAAGAATGCTGAGTATTTCAATGAAATTAGAAGTAAATCTCAAGAGATGGACTTATATAAATACAAATATTATAGTAGTGAAGAACAATTTAAAGAGTTTGAAGGATTTGTGAAAAGTGATATTGAACAATCTACTATGATTTTTTCTATAGTGCTATTATTTTGTAGTATAGGTATTATAACATCCATATTAAGTTCCATAGATACTAGAACCACAGAGTTTGGTATCCACCTTTTATGTGGAGCGAAAATCAGTGATATCATCTTAAGAATTGTATTAGAAACTGCAATGATTATAGGCTGTTCTTTTTTATTTATCACTAGCATAAATATCTTTAAATTTAAAGATATGAAAAGTACACCATATTTATTAATCTTTAGTTTAGGAACTATTATGTTTTTAACCATTATACCAGTTATAAAATTAATGAGATTCCATGTTAATGATATTATTAGGGGGAAAGAGTAATGGGTTTAATTGAATTAAAGGGAGTTTGGAAAATTTATGGCATGGGTGATAGTAAGGTAGAGGCTTTAAAGGAAATTGAAATTAATATTGAAAAGGGGGATATGATTGCCATAATGGGAGCTTCTGGTTCTGGTAAATCTACTCTTTTGAATATATTAGGATGCTTAGATAAGCCTACTAGGGGTAGTTATAAATTAAATGGGAAAGAAGTAGCAAATTTAAGTAAAAATGAGCAGGCAACCTTAAGAGGGAGTTTCTTTGGATTCATAGTTCAGCATTTTGCCCTAATAGAGGACTATACCATATATGAAAATGTAAAAATTCCTCTAGACTATACAAAGCTTAAAAAGAAAGCAAAAGATGAGAGAATTATGACATATCTAAAAAAACTAGGCATAGAAAATAAAAAAAGTAGAAGACCAAGTCAATTATCAGGTGGACAAAACCAGAGGGTAGCCATAGCTAGGGCTTTAGTTAATAATCCAGAAGTTATATTGGCAGATGAACCTACAGGGGCTTTGGATACGAAAACTGGAAATGAAGTAATAGATATATTTAAAGAGATAAATAAAGAGGGGAAAACTGTTATAATAGTAACCCATGATCCTAAGGTAGCAGAACAGTGTAAGAAAATTATCAATATAAAGGATGGGGAAATTATAGAGATAAAAGAGTTAGTTTAAATAAAAGTACTAAAATAAGTGTTTAAATAAGTAATGTAATCCTTCACGTATTTATTGACATAGGGAAATAATAAAGTTAAAATCATTAGGTAGACTAATTATTGAGTAAAAATAGCTTTATATGGGAAAAATTTAATAAGTTAAAAGTGAAATAGTTTTACTTTGAGGATTAGATTTTAAATATATATAGAAAGAGGAGAAAAACGTGGAGGATTTAAGAAGCAAGATAGAAAAGAGAAGAACCTTTGCTATTATATCTCACCCAGATGCTGGTAAGACTACCTTAACAGAAAAATTACTGTTATATGGTGGAGCTATTAGAGAAGCAGGTTCTGTTAAAGCAAGAAAAGCATCAAAACATGCAGTTTCTGACTGGATGGAAATAGAAAAACAAAGAGGAATTTCTGTTACATCATCAGTTTTACAATTTAAATATAATAATTTTTGCATAAACATTTTGGACACTCCAGGGCACCAAGACTTTAGTGAAGATACATATAGAACCCTAATGGCTGCAGATAGTGCTGTAATGGTTGTGGATGGAGCTAGAGGTGTTGAGGATCAGACAAGAAAATTATTTCAGGTTTGTAGTATAAGAGAAATTCCTATTTTCACTTTTGTAAATAAGTTAGATAGAGAAATAAGAGATCCCTTTGAACTTATGGAAGATATAGAAAATGAATTAGGAATAAAATCATATCCTATTAATTGGCCTATTGGTAGTGGTAGAAACTTTAAAGGTGTATATCATAGAGAAAGTAAAAAAATCCAAACCTTTAACGGTGGAAAGCATGGTCAATCTCAAACAGAATCTACTTTTATAGATATAGAGGATCCACAGGCTATTGAAGTTATTGGTGAGAGTTTTTATAATAAACTTTTAGAGGACATAGAGCTTTTAGATATAGCAGGAGATGACTTTGATTATGAGGCAGTTAAAGTTGGAAATCTAACTCCAGTATTTTTTGGAAGTGCCTTAACAAACTTTGGTGTAGAACCATTTTTAAGAGGATTTTTAGAAATGAGTCTGCCACCACTTCCTAGAAATTCAGAAGATGGAAAAGTTGATGTATATAGCAAAGACTTTTCAGCCTTTGTATTTAAAATTCAAGCAAATATGAATAAAGCACATAGGGATAGAATAGCTTTTATGAGAATATGTTCTGGTAAATTCCAAAAGGGTATGGATGTTTATCATGTGCAAGGAAAGCAAAAAGTTAAGTTATCTCAACCACAGCAATTCTTAGCACAGGATAGGGAAATTGTAGAAGAAGCTTATGCAGGAGATATAATAGGTGTATTTGACCCAGGAATTTTTAGCATAGGTGATACTTTATGTCCAGTAAATAATTCATTTAAATTTGAAGGTATACCAAGCTTTGCCCCAGAACACTTTGCAAGGGTAAAACCTATGGATACAATGAAGAGAAAACAATTTATAAAAGGTATAACTCAAATAGCCCAAGAAGGTGCAATTCAGGTCTTTAAAGAACCTTTTATAGGTGTAGAAGAAATTGTAGTTGGGGTTGTAGGTGTACTGCAATTTGAAGTTTTAGAATATAGACTTAAAAATGAATATAACGTAGACATAAAGATAGAGAGACTTCCTTTTAGAAATATAAGATGGATTGAAAGCACTAGTGTAAAAGCAGAAAATTTAAGTTTAACTAGTGATACTAAACTTGTAAAAGACTTAAAAGATAGAAATATATTATTATTTCAAAATGATTGGGGTATTAGTTGGGCACTAGATCATAATAAGGACCTTGTACTATCTAATATTGGTAAATCAGAATAGAAATAAATAGATTTTGTCTTAAATAGAAGCCTAAATAAAAATTGCTGACATATGTTTTTGTCAGCAATTTTTATTTATTAATATATAAATATGCTAAATAATAGAGTTCCTTCTAAGTAAGGAATCAGTTATAAAGACTATAAGTGATATTATAAGTAATATATTTATTAACTTACCACCAATTTTAAACATTAATCCTAATATAAAGAAAAAAGGAATAATACATAAAAGCCATCTTAAGAATTTCATTTTTTTCTCCTTTACGGGTACACTTCTTCCATGTAATACTGCGTCTAGTTGGCATAAGGACTTGTTTTTCCTTTATAGTCCATACTTATAAATATTATATAAAGGAATATCATCATAAATTAATATACCCATTTTAAAGATTTTTATTAGAAACAATTTTTGGTGTATAATTGTTTATATAATATAATAATTATAATTATAGGGAAGGTAATAAGTAATAACTAACAACTAATAAGTAGTAGGTAAAAGTTTTCATAAGAAAATTCACTTTAGCTGAATTTTAACTACAACTATTATCTCCTAGTTATTAAACTATTACTTATTCATAAATTTATATTTGGGGTAAAGAAAATGAATATAAAAAAACTTAAAAGTTTGCTAAAAAAAGAGGAAAATGTAAAATTAGATTTTAAGCTTAAGGTAGATGTTAACGCAGAAAGTGGAAAGAAAGAATTAGCTAAGGATATATGTGCAATTGCCAACGGAAGAGGTGGAAGAGGTTATTTAATATTAGGAGTGGAAGATAAGACAAAAAAGTTAATTGGGGTTGACCCAAAGGAATTAAAAGAAGAACAAATTCAACAAATAATTAGTTCAAGATGTGATCCACCTATTCCAATAACCTTAGACTACTGCATCATAGACAGAAAAACCATAGGTATAATAACAATTTACGATGGAAATCAAAAACCTTATCAAATTAGAGAAAATGGAGCTTTTTATATAAGAAGAGGGTCCACAACTGATATAATGAGAAAAGAAGAGATAGTGACCTTATTAAGTGAAAATCTAACTTTAAATGCAGAACTTTGTCCAATTGCAAGAAGTAATGTAGAGCATTTAGATAAAAAAATGTTAGAAAGTTATTTTCGTTTTCAAAGGCTACAATTTACAGAGAATAATATGGAAGAACTAATGATAAATTTAGGCGTTGTAGTAAAAGATAAAGAAACTTCTAAATTAATGGTTACATTAGGTGGACTTTTGGTTTTTTCAAGTTATAATAATATATATATTCCTCAAAATAAGATTAAAATCATAAATACAGTTAAGAATAAAGAAGAAATAATTATAATAGGTGGTAAACTTTTAGATATGCTAGATAAAGCCGAGGAATATTTAAAAATCAATATGCCATCTAGTTACCCTATTAATGCCTTATATGAAGGAATAAAAAATGCTGTTTTATATAGAGATTACACTATTTATGATATGACAATAGAAATAAGGATTTCTAAAGACTATATTACACTTATAAGTCCAGGTTCTATGAATATATATAAGGGTGAAAATAAAAATTCTTATATAAAACGGAATATGTGGATATACGAAAAGTTAATTCTTTTAGACCATAAGAAAAGATTTTTAAATACAGGAAGTGGATTTTCCATAATTAAAAATTCTTTTAAGCAAAGTGGGAAAAAAGTATACTTTTTTAATTCGACAAAGTATAATTATTTCAAAATATCCTATCCAGGGATAGATAATTATATTTAAATAAAAAGAAGTCTTGACTTCAAAGGTGGGTTTTAATTTAACTAAAGCCTATTAACAGAATTCTTAGGAGTTTTACTCCTTAGAAGTCATTATCCTTTAGAGGAAATCTTTATTAAGAGAAGTAGCTACTATTTTCTCATGTTTTTAAAAAGATGAGAGTATTATGGCATATAGTCATTGATAAACATATAAAAGATTAGGAGGACAATTATGGAAAATGTATTTGATACCTTAATGGAACGTGGTTACATTAAGCAAACAACACATGATGAAATCAAAGATATACTAGGAAAGGAAAAAGTAACTTTCTATATTGGATTTGACCCAACTGCAGATAGTCTTCACGTAGGACATTTTATAGCTATGATGTTTATGGCTCATATGCAGAGGGCAGGACATAGACCAATAGCTCTTGTAGGTGGAGCTACAGGTATGATAGGGGATCCTTCAGGCAGAACTGATATGAGAAATATGCTTACTAAGGAGCAAATTCAGCATAATGTAGATTGTATAAAAAAACAACTATCAAGATTAGTTGATTTTAGTGAGGGAAAAGCTATTTTAGCTAATAATGCAGACTGGCTATCAGAGTTAAATTACATAGAATTTATAAGAGACATTGGGGTACATTTCTCTGTAAACAAGATGCTTACAGCAGAATGTTTTAAACAAAGACTTGAAAAGGGACTTTCTTTCTTAGAATTTAACTATATGTTAATGCAAGGATATGACTTTTTAGAATTATACCACAGATATGGTTGTACCATGGAATTGGGTGGAGATGATCAGTGGTCTAATATGTTAGCAGGTATAGACCTTATAAGAAGAAAGGAAGCAAAACAAGCTTATGCTATGACTTGTACTCTTCTTACAAACAGTGAAGGGAAGAAAATGGGTAAAACAGCTAATGGAGCTCTTTGGTTAGACCCAGAAAAGACTTCACCATATGAATTTTATCAATATTGGAGAAATATTAATGATGAAGATGTAGAAAAATGCCTATCATTATTAACATTTGTACCAATGGAAGAAGTAAGACAACTTTGTGCTATTAAAGGTTCAGAAATGAATAATGCTAAAAAGGTTTTAGCATATGAGGTTACAAAGCTTATACATGGAGAAGAAGAGGCTAATCGTGCAAAGGAAGCTGCAGAAGCTTTATTTGGTGCTGGTGGAAATTTAAGCAATGCTCCAACTGTTGAAATAACTAAGGAAGCTATAGGAACATCTATTTTAGATATTATAGCAAGTTCAAACATAGTTCCATCTAAAAAAGAGGGAAGAAGATTAATAGAGCAAGGTGGTCTATACATAAATGAGGAAAATATCTCAGATATAAATGCTTTATTTAAGGAAGAATATTTAAAAGATGGAGAAGCTTTAATAAAAAGAGGAAAGAAAAAAATCTATAGAGTTATAATGAAATAATTTTTAGCTAGGAAAAAGTTATTACATTAGAATTAATTGTAGTGGATAAAAGTTAAGTAGAAAAAATTTTACATGAAAACTAATTATAGTGGATAAAAAGATGAAACACTTTATTTAATATTAATATAGTTGTGAATCTGTATATCCACTTTTTTATTTATATTCTAAACTATTTTTAGGGTAATCACGATAATAGAGTAGAATAACCTTTTGGAGGAAAATCATATGGCTAAAATTTTGGGAGTAAACTCCATAAATTATGTAGACAAGAGAAAAGTTCAAAGTAAACTATCCTTTAATTATGGAGAAAAATTTTCAGCTAAGTTATGTAGTTTAGATAAATCAACGGGAGAAGCTACACTTAAGTTACCTAATGGTTGGGAATTTAAAGCAGAAGTTAAGGACTCTCTTGAATCTAGAGAAGGAAAAGTTTTAAAATTTGAAGTAAAAGATTTTTCTGAGGGAAAACTTAAGTTAGAATTAGTACAAAATGAAGATAAGAGTGAGATTAAGGGTTCCTTAGAAAAGATATTAAATTCTGTTGGATTAGAGGGGTCTGAAGAAAACATAGAGTTATTAGGGAAAATGCTAAAACATGACATTACTTTAAGTAAAGAAAATATAATGGATATGAAAAACTTATTAAATCTAAAAGAAAAAATTTCAAATGCGGAAGATGAGGAAAACTTTATAAGACTTTTCATGGAAAAAGAAGGGGTAGATATGGATTCTGATAAGGGAAAATTCATATATAATACCTTAAAGGAATTTTTTAAAGAACTAAAGAGTTCTGACTTAGATTTAATTATGTACTTAAAAGAGAACAACATAGAAATTACAAAGGAAAATATAGAAAGTCTTAATAACTTAATTAAGGATACAGGACTTATTGGAAAGGATATAGAGTCACTACTAGAAAAAGTCATAGTGGACTTAGGTAATAGTGAAGAGCAAAACACTTCTTTTGAAAACCTAAAAGGAGGAAACTTAGACTTTTTTGTAAAGGACGGAGAGGTTGAAAACTCTAAGGATGTTATAATAGACAATAATGATATTAAATCAAAGGAGCCTATAAATCCTAAGGAGATTACATTAGGAGAAGGAAAAGAGAGTGTAATTAGAGAAAATAGTTTAGCTAATAAAGAAATAGTAAGTAATAATAGTACTATTTATAAGGATGAAAGTGCAAAGGGTTTAAGTATTGCAACTTCTGATAATGATGGGAGTTCTACTAAGCTTAATTTAGAAGAAAAAGTATTAAATTCACCATCTGAAAATGGTTTAAAAACCTTAGAAGGTGAGGGGAAAATAGAAAAAGGGTATTACGACAAAAATCAATTAAATAATGAGGGTATAGACAAAAATGTAGATAAAAATATTATTAACAAGGATATAGATAAGGGGACAAAGAATAATATAATTAGCAAGGATATTGAGAAAGGTTCAGAGAATAATATAACTAACAAGAATATAGATAAAAATGTGGACAATAACGCTAATAATGTTAATAAGAATTCAGATTTAAGTACCTTAAATAATAATGCTAAGCCTAGTGAAGAGAAGAATTTATCTATGAATATGGAGAAAACTTTAAATATATTATTAAAAGAAAATGGTGTAGACTTATCAAGAAACATTTCTAAAGAGTTAAGTGCAGAGGTGAAAAATCTACTGCTTTTAGGTGATAAGGTAAAAGAAGATATAGTAAACAATTTATCCACAATAAAGCATAATATTAAGACTTTAATTAAGTTAATGGATGAGAATCCTAAATTAGAGGAGCAATTAATTTTTAATAATTTAAAGGGACCAATTAATAATCTAAAGGTCTACAATTCTTTAAGTAATGAGTATTATTATTTAGATTTTCCTCTCAATGTAAAAGAAAATGAATATCCTTTTAAACTTATAATAAAAAATAAAAATAAGAAAAATAAAAAGATTGATTCTAAGTCTGCAAAAATAATTGCAAGTATTAAAACTATTAATATGGGTACTATAGATAACTATATAACCATAAATAATAGTAATTTAGAAGTAAAAATAAATGCACCTAAAAAGTATACAAGATTACTTTTAAAATTTAAGGCTAATTTAGAAGAGGGATTAAACGACATAGGATATAATTCTCATGTTATAGTTCAAGAAAAGATCGAGGAAGTAAATTTAAAAAATTCTTGTGAGTTTTTTGATGACAAGAGTTTTACTACAGTAAATGCTTTAATTTAAATAATCCTTTTATTTTTAATTAGGGATGTGATAATATAATGAAAGGGCAGAAAAAAGCAGCTGCACTAAAATACGATACGAATTATGAAGCCCCTATGGTTACAGCCGCAGGAGCAGGATATATTGCTGAAAAAATTTTAGAAAAGGCGGAAGAAGAAAGAGTACCTATTATAGAAAACAAAGAATTGGCAGACCTTTTAAGTAAGGTAGAAGTTGGAGATAATATACCCTATGAGCTATATGATGCTGTTGCAAGGGTTTTAGCTTATGTTATGGAGATTGATAATTTAATTTAAGTGCATTTATAGAGTAAAGTAAGGTGATTTTATATGTCTTTGTGGTCAATATCTGATTTACATTTAGCTTTTACCACAGATAAGCCAATGGATGTGTTTGGGGAAAATTGGTTTAAACATGAGGAAAAGATAAAAGAAAATTGGTTAAAAGAAATAAGGGAAGAGGACACTGTATTAATAGCAGGAGATATTTCTTGGTCCATGAATATAGAGGAAGGTTTTGAAGACCTTAATTGGATTCATAAACTTCCTGGAAGAAAAATTTTAGTTAAAGGGAATCATGATTATTGGTGGAGTAGTATAAAAAAGTTAAATAATCTATATGAGGATTTAAATTTTATACAAAATAATGCTTTTTCATATAATGACTATGCTATATGTGGAACAAGGGGCTGGACCCTACCTTATGGGTCAAATTTCACAGATCATGATAAAAAAATATTTAAAAGAGAATGTATTAGATTAAAACTTTCTCTAGATGAAGGGGTAAAACAAGGATTTTCTAAATTTATAGTAATGACACACTACCCTCCTTTATATAAAGGAACTGAAGATACTGAGTTTATTAATATTCTTAAGGAATACTCTGTGGAGAAGGTTATATACGGACATTTACATGGACCTTCATTAAAAAATGCTTTTGAGGGTCATAGGGACGGGATTCAGTATATAATGACTTCAAGTGATTATTTAGACTTCTACCCAAAAAAAATATTAGATTAATAATAAATACACCTTGATTTTAAATTTCCAAGGTGTATTTATTAATTATTTTTTCCAAAAAGCTTTGAGAAAAATCCTTTTTTAGTTTCTTTTTTCTCTGTTTTTTTTACATCTGAATTATTCTCTATTTCTTTTTCTATTGTGAAATTTTCATCTTCAATATCCATATCATTATGAATGTCACTATGACTATTTTTTGAGTTTTCTAAACCTAGTCGAGCTAAATCTTTCTGCGTTCTAGCCATTTCCTTTAATTTGCTTTTTACACCAGGGGTAGTAATTACCTTACTAAACCATAAAAGAGCATTATCATAGTTTCCAACTCGCCTGTTAAGTTCACCTATTAAATACATTATAGTAAAAGAGTCCATGCCATATATAGGGAAGCTTTCATTATAGTAGGCATATTCAAAACCTGTTAAGGACTCTTTCATAAAAAGAAGCTCCTTTTCCTTAGCTGATTCAGAGTCTATAAGTCTATACATCCAAGCTATTTTTAAACAATTTACAGCTTTTTTACTTGATTTTGATTTCATAACTACATAGTTTAAAAGAGAGAGTTTATATCTTTCAATAGCTATATTAACATCGTATATTTCAGGATAATTTTTCTTCTTCCATCTAGGAGTTATATTTTCTGCCACAGAGTCTATTTCATAGCTTTTAACATTTAAAAAATCTGCCTTCATAGCAGCATATCCACAATCTTCGCAAATCCATACATCGTAAAAGTAAGGATTTATAAGAAAGTATCTCATAAATAGATCACTGTCTCTGCTATTTAATTTATAGGCGGAAGATTTAACAGCTAAGCTTTTGAAAGTTTTATTACATACAGGGCAAGTAATTGTTTTAGTGTATAATAAAGAGAGAATTTTATCTTCTTCAGTTTTACCTAAGTTAGATTTATCCTTTGCTGTATCTTCTTCAATTTCATAAAGATTTAGATTAGAAGTATCCTTAAAACCTAAATGTTCTAGACCATTAAATATTTCATCTGTCATTATTTATACCACCTCAAAGATACTTTTTTAAAAATTCATGTTTATTACTACTGTGTAATGTATTATAATATTTTATGAGACGTTTAATATATTTTACAATATATTAATATACCAATTTAATTATATCAAATATTAAATTAAAATTCATCTTTAAATAATCTTTATTTAAAATGATAATAAGAAGAGGTTGATTCTTATGGCAATAAGAGAATGGAAGAGTTTCCTGTTACCTTATGAACAGGCTGTAGAAGAGATTAAAACAAAATTTAAAAGCATAAGAAAAGAGTATAGAAGAAAGAATGAATACTCGCCTATAGAATTTGTCACAGGTAGAGTAAAAGAAATTTCAAGTATATTAGAAAAAGCAAATAAATTTGATATTCCTTTAGATAGAATAGAATATGAAATGGAAGACATAGCTGGTATAAGAATAATGTGTCAGTTTGTTGATGACATTGAAAAGGTTGTCAGCATAATTAGGGAAAGAAAGGATATGCACATAATTTATGAAAAGGACTATGTTACTAACTTTAAGGCTAGTGGATATAGAAGTTATCATATAATAATAAAGTACTCTGTGTATATGGCAGAAGGAGAGAAGGAGATTTTAGCAGAGTTTCAGATAAGAACCTTGGCTATGAATTTCTGGGCTACAGTTGAACACTCCTTAAATTATAAATATAAGCATTCTATTCCAAGTAATATTAAGGAAAAGCTTAAAAAGGCAGCAGATGCAGCTTTTTTATTAGATCAAGAAATGCAAGAAATAAAGGAAGAAATTAAGGATGCACAAAAATTATTTGAGATAAAATCTAGCTTAGTTTCTAATATTTCTGATAACATTGCAAGTCTAGGGGCCTTGGGTAAAAATATAGAAGTTGCAAGGCTTAGGGAGCAGCTAAATACTCTTATAGAAGAAGGAGACATTGTGGAATTAAGTTCTCTTTTAAAGACTACAGAAAAACTTATTGAAGTATACAAAGTATAAAAAAACACCTTGCACTTTATTAATGCAAGGTGTTTTCTATTTTAAACTTTATTAAAGTAATACTACCATTTTTAAAAAAGTAGAGTATTATACTTTTTAATAGACTTAGTATTTACTAATTTGCAACTATGTTAACAAGTCTTCCTTTGATTACTATAACTTTTCTTAGAGTCTTTCCTTCTAAGTTTTTAACTATGTTTTCATCTTTTAGGGCAAGTTCTTTAATAGTGTCCTCAGAAGAATCAGAAGGAATATTAATTCTAGCCTTAATTTTTCCGTTTATTTGGATTGCTATTTCAATTTCATCTTTAACTAGGGCCTCAGGGTTAAATACAGGCCAAGTTTCATTGAATATAGAATAAGTCATATCTAGAGCTTCCCATTGTTCTTCTGCAAAGTGAGGGGCAAAAGGAGCTATTAATTTAATATAATCTGCAAGTGTTTCCTTTAGGAAATTATAGTTTTTATCTTGTACTTCTTTATATTTTGAAAGTGCATTTGTAAATTCCATAATTCTTGCAATAGCTGTGTTAAATTGTAACTTTTCAGTATCTTCAGTAACCCCTTTAATTGCAAAGTGTCTCCAGTAATTTAGTTCTTTTTCATCCTTATCTAAGGTATCTTTAGAAGTCTCATTATCCTTTAGCTCTTCTATACAGGAGTCTATGATTCTTTCAACTCTGTCTACAAATCTTCCAATAGATTTAATACCATCATCGCTCCAAGCGCCACCTTCTTCATAGGCAAATCCAAACATTAGGTACATTCTAAATACATCAGCACCATATTCTTTTATATAATCATCAGGAGAAATAGTATTTCCCTTAGATTTACTCATTTTTAATCCATCAGGTCCTAGGATAAGTCCTTGGTGATTTAGAGACTTAAATGGTTCATCAAAGTTTAAGTATCCCATATCTCTTAGAGCTTTTGTCATAAATCTAGCATATAGTAAGTGCATACAAGCATGTTCAGGTCCACCTACATATTTATCTACAGGTAACATTTCGTTTATTAATTTAGGATCAAAAGCTTTTTCTGAATTTTTATTATCTACATATCTTAGGTAGTACCAAGATGAACATACAAAGGTATCTAGGGTATCTGGATCTCTATGAGCTTCTCCTCCACATTTAGGACAAGTTACATTTATAAACTCATCACTTTTAGCTAGTGGTGATTTTCCATCTGGTGCAAATTCAACATTGTATGGAAGTTTAACTGGAAGAGCATCCTCTTTTACAGGAACTATTCCACACTTATCACAGTGAATTATAGGAATAGGAGCTCCCCAATATCTTTGTCTTGAAACTAGCCAGTCACGAAGTCTATAGTTTACTTTAAATTCTCCTAAAGAGTCTTTTTGAAGTTTTTCTATAATGGCTTTTTTAGCTTCCTCTCCAGTAAGACCATTAAATTCTCCGCTATTTACTAAAGTTCCGTATTCTGTAAATGGAAGAGACTCTCCACCTTCTATTACTCTTTCAATTGGAAGGTTATATTTAGTTGCAAAAGCAAAGTCTCTTTCATCATGAGCAGGAACTGCCATTACAGCACCAGTTCCGTAGGTTGCTAGAACATAGTCTCCAACCCAAATAGGAACTTTTCTATTATTCACAGGGTTTATGGCATAAGCACCAGTAAATACACCTGTTTTTTCTCTTGTTATAGATTGTCTTTCTATATCTGATTGTTTTTTAGTAGCTTCTTTATAGTTTTCAACAGCATCCTTATTTTCACTAGTTACTAATTTTTCAACTAGTGGATTTTCAGGAGCTAAAACCACATATGAAACTCCAAATAGGGTATCTGCTCTTGTGGTAAACACATTAAAGGATAGATCAGAATTATCTACTTTAAAAGTAACTTCTGCTCCTGTAGATTTTCCAATCCAATGTTTTTGCATAGCCTTAGTTTTTTCAGGCCAATCTAGGGTATCTATTTTTTCTAGTAGTTCTTCTGCATAATCTGTTATTTTGAAGAACCATTGAGTTAAATCTTTTTTTGTAACCTCTGAGCTACATCTTTCACATTCACCATCTAATACTTGTTCATTAGCAAGAACAGTATTACAACTTGGGCACCAATTTACAGGGGCTTTTTTTCTATAAGCTAAGCCTTCTTCATAAAGTTTTAAGAATAACCACTGAGTCCATTTATAGTAATCTTCCCTGCAAGTTACCACTTCATTTTCCCAATTAAACATAGCACCCATAGCTTTTAATTGTTCTTCCATTTTTATTATATTCTTTTCTGTGGAATCCTTTGGGTGAATTCCTGTTTTAATAGCATAGTTTTCAGCAGGAAGACCAAAGGCGTCAAAGCCCATAGGTTGGAATACGTTATATCCTTGCATTCTCTTAAATCTAGCCCAAGAATCCATAGGACCATAGTTAAACCAATGACCAGCATGAAGTTGGCTTCCTGATGGATATGAGAACATTTCAAGTACATATAATTTTTTATCTAAATCCTTAGGAACAAATTTATATAACTCTGTACTTTCCCATTTTTCTTGCCATTTTTTATCGATTTTAGTACTGTATTTTGCCATGTAAAAACCTCCTATTTTAATTGTTAGTAATTGTGTTCTTATTTATCTAATATAGCCAAAAATAAAAAGCTTCCATCTCAATAAAGAGACGAAAGCTGAAATTCGCGGTACCACTCTAATTAGATTATATAAAAATATAATCTCACTTATAATTATAACGGAAAACCCGTATCTATTTTTAATAGATAAGCTCCCAAGGCAAGTTCATATTCTAGTAACACTACTTTACACCACACAGTAGCTCTCTAAAGTTACCTTAAATATTACTACTCCTAGATCCTAGCCAATAAAATAATTAAATTTTAAAAATTGCTTTAAAAATAATTATATATTAAAAAAATTTTATGTCAATAGGTTATTTTAAGTTCTTTATGATTTTATCTTTTGAATAATTTATAAATACAGTTAGGGTATAATCATATATGGCAAAGACTACTTGCATAAAAGGAACAATTAGTACAAGAGGAAGCTTTAGCAGAGTGCCTTTAAATAATAGAGTTTTATAGAAAAAATAAATTATAAACATTGTAATATTTAAAAATCCTAATTTTAATAAGATTTCTAAGTAGGTATTTTCTAATTTTTCTATAAAATATTTTATAATACCATATATACCGAATAGTATTAAATATGATATACCTATACTTTTTGTAGGAACAAGTATAAGGGAGAGAAGGGCAGTGGATAAATAAACTACTATTGTAGTTTTCATATCTGTACTTAAAAGTGTAAGGGGAATAATAGCTGAAGCTAATAGAAGAAAAAACAAAGTATTTACAGGGATTAGAACACTTAAATAAACGCATATAATACCTAAAGCTGTAAATATACCACCCTTAGCTATGTTATTACTTAAAATGCTTTTTTTATTCATAATAGCACTCCTTTAGAAAAAAACTTATCCCCTAAGAAAATCTTATCTAGTGGCATAGCTACTCTTTACTCTTACTTTAAAGAAAAGGGGAGTAGAGAGCAGATAGTCATTGGATAAATTTAAGTTCTTAGATAGATAAGTTTAGTTTTTAGAAACAAGATATTAAATCTCCACCCATACATTCACAAAGGGAATCTGCACACCATAATTTTACACATAAGTCACACATATCGTTGTCTCTAGAGGATTTTCCATAATAATTTTGTCTATAATCCTTTGTTTGACGATTTAGCTGATTATAAGTTTCTCTATATTGAGGATTAGCAGGATTTAAATTAAAAGCAGTAGTTATATAGTTGTTTGCACTATCATACCAGCCTTTTCTCATATAAATAGTTCCCATTAGGTAGTTCCATTCAGCATCTTTAAAAGTTATGGAATTTAATTTTTGTTCTGCTGCAGATAAATTTCCACTATCTATATCTCTTCTTATACTTTGATAAATATCGCCTGTATTATAAGAATTTGAGTAAGAAGAATTATTAGTATTTGTTCTTCCATTATAGCTTTCATAATTATTTGAGTTATTACCACCATTTTTCATTAAATGATCATAAGCTTCGTTTACTTCCCTCATTCTTTCTTCTGCAAGGTCACGAAGGGGATTGTCATCAAATTGATCTGGATGGTATTGTTTTGCAAGTTTTTTATAGGCACTTTTTATATCATCTTTTGATGCACCTTTTCTAAGTCCTAAAACCTCATATGGATCTCTCATTTATTTCACTCCTTTTAGATACTTTATCCATTTTTTCCATTAATCCTAATTGAAGAATATTATATAGTAACTCCTCATTTCTTTTTATAGGAAGTTTTTTTAGCATATTTAAAGCGTTAACTGCTGAAGTAGTTAAAATAAAATCTATTCTATTTTCTATTGTACTAGAAAACTCTTTAAATGGTAACCTTTCCAAATTTAAAATCTTATTAATAGGATTAAACTTAGAATTAAGCATATCTTTTTCTAAGTCATCAAAGGCATCTATTAAATATATCCATTTACCTATATTATATCCTAGGAAGTATAAAGTTTCTTTTAAGTTTTTATCTTTTGAGTAATTGCTAATTAAAAAGCCAGTTAAATCGGCAAAAGGGTGAGAGATTTGGTCTATGCTTGAAGTTTCTATGCTACACTTTTCCATTAGACTTAACTCTTTTAAACTTTTCTTTATATAATTATTAATTTCTTTTTTTTCTATGTCTAATTTTTCTTCTTTTATATATAAATTTAAAAATTTAGATAAGGTTTTACTTTTTATATCTTTATCATCATAAGCATCATCTAAAAGCTTATAATAAGCTAATATCACATTGCAATAAGCTGCATAGTTTAAGGCTTTATTTTCTACTATAATTAACCTTTTTTTAGTAGGGTGAACAAAGCAATGGATCTTTTCAAGCTTTCTACTATCTTCAGATATAGAATCTAAAAGTACAGCAAGAAAAGTCATATCATAGTTTAGAACCATTCTAGGAAGGTTTCCATAGTGTACTTTTATGGTTCTACATAAACCACAATAATATGCTTTAAATTTTTCATAATCTTTTATTTTAAGTTCCATTTTACATGGAGTAACGTACCCAAACATATTAAAGCCCCTTTATATTTACTTCTCCATTTAATATTTCATATATGCTTTTAGAAGTAGTATCCTTCATGGTATAACCTAATAAGGTTATTACTTCTTCTAGTTCACTTTCATCGCTAGATTCAATTTCTATGTAAGGAAAAGGACAAAAGTCTTTTTGATTTATATCTATTTCAATTAGAGTATCTTTATATTTATAGCTTTCTCTATATTTTTTTATGGATTGAATTAAGGTAAGACCTAATGCTTTAAATATGTCTTCTCCAGTAGTTGCACTTTTAATTTCTGTTTCATGTTCATCCATTATTTTATATTTTTCTTGGCTAATTAGTTTTTTTACTGTAATATAATTTCTAGTTTCTCCTTTAATAAGGTCTTCTACTACTCTTATTCTAGCATAACCCTTATTATTTAAAAGTCTTCTATCTTCAAAATCAAATATATTATTTATTTGATTTTCTTCCTTTACTTTAATAGCATTAAGTTTTTTTAGTTTATTTCTAATTTCATCCACATCAATGTGAGTTATTCTAGTTTCTATTTCTTTCACTGTAATCAACTCCTTAATATTGTGATTATATCATAATAAAATAGTTAATTGTATTAAATTTTTATTATGATAATCTTATGTTTAACTTAAATGAAGGAAGTGAGATGTAAGATTAAGAGTAAGAGATAAGACATAAGCCATAAGAGATAAGAAGTAAAAAAGAAGAAAGAAATAAGAGTTAAAGAAGTGAGAAGCAAGAAGTAAGAATTGAGAATTAATAGTAATATATTGTAAATTGCATAAAAACTTTATAACAGGTATAATCTTTATGGAAGAATTTAATAAAATATTTCAAAAGTTATAAATAACTAAAAATTAATATGTAAATTAGAGAAGTTAAAAGATTGTAAAGGGAGTGTGTTAAGTTTGGAATACATAAAGGAAGTAAACATAAATGAAGCTGTAATTCATATATTAGACAATAATACTGATGAGCCTATTTTAAATGAATACGCACTAGATTTAACTGAAGAGATATATGGTTTTTTATATAAGCATATTCAAAAACTACTCAGGGATGAGGAGCTAAAGTATGCTGTATTTAAAGAGGGAAGAAATATAGTTCAAGAAATTAGTAGGGAGTATTTATCAGGCCATAATAATTTACTAGAGATATCAAAAGAACTAGGAAGACAGATGTTTTCTCTTATGAAATCTAAGGGGAGTATATCTTCTTGTGATTTAATAGTAGTTTCTATTTCTACAGAATTTGGACCAATGCTTGCTATATTAAAGATGGATTATGTTAAAAATTATATGCATACTGTGGAGTTTGTGGAAAACAAAGTAGGTATAAATATAATACCTCAAGTTACAGGATTACCTGCTAGTTCTCAAAAAATACAAAAATGTGCTTTTATAAAACCTGTAATTAGTGAAGAAGGTTTTGATTTAATGGTCTTAGATAAGAAGAAGGGAAGTAAAAAAGAAGAGGATTATGGAACTAACTATTTTATAGATAATTATTTAGGTTGTGAAATAATTGCAAATGAAAGAGATATGACAAAAGGATTTTTAGAAACAGCAGAGCAGTGGACTAGGGAAAATTTAAGTGATAATGCAGATAAAGCTGAGAAACTTAGAAGAAAAGTTAAAGAAAAGCTTAAGGAAGAGGAAGAAATAGATATAAAAGAATTTACTAAGGAAGTCTTTGACAAGGAAGAGGAGGAAGCTACTTTTTTAAGTTATGTAAAAGATAATGGACTTCAAGAAAATATTCCAGTAGATAAGGAATGGGTAGAAAAAAAGTTAAAAAGGGTTAGACTTAAGATAGATGGGGATATAGATATATATTTAAGTGAAGAAGCCTATAAGGATTTTAACAGATTTCAGATAAAGCGAAATGGTGATGGAAGTATTGATATGGTTATAAAAGGGGTTAGAAATTATATAGAAAAATAAGATAGTCAATGATGACTATCTTATTTTAACTTATAGGGCTATATAAGGGTTTGTTAAAGATTCTCATCTCACACACTTATATTAAAGTCTCTATATTAAAGTTTATTCTCAGAACCTAATATATCTGTAATTTTATTTTCAACAAGAACTTTTATATTATCTCTTGCAAATCCTAAATATTTTCTAGGGTCGAATACTTTAGGCTCTTCTCCAAAGATTTTTCTTATAGAACCTGTCATAGCAAGTCTTAAGTCTGTGTCCATATTAATTTTACATACAGACATTGAAGAGGCTTTTCTTAACATTTCAGCAGGAACACCCTTAGCTCCATCTAAAGTACCACCATAAGTATTACACATTTCAACATATGCAGGATCAACAGCTGAAGCACCATGAAGTACTATTGGGAAGTTATGGAATCCCTTTTCTTCTAATTTTTTTGTTATAGTTTCTAATCTATAAAAATCTAATTTAGCTTCACCCTTAAATTTGTAAGCTCCGTGGCTTGTGCCTATAGCTATAGCTAATGAATCTACTCCAGTTTTTTCAACGAATTCTACAGCTTGATCTGGATCTGTGTAAGTAGCATCTTTAGAAGATACATTAACCTCATCTTCAACTCCAGCAAGTTTACCAAGCTCTGCTTCAACGACTACTCCTCTTGCATGAGCATATTCAACAACTTTCTTAGTAACCTCTATATTTTCTTCAAATGGGAAGTGAGAACCGTCTATCATAACAGAAGTAAATCCTAGATCAACAGCTTTCTTACAAGCTTCAAAATCTGCACCATGGTCTAGGTGAAGAGCTATGTCCACTCCTGAATCTTCTGATGCAGCTTCAACTAATTTTATAAGATAAGTTGGTCTCATATATTTCATTGCAGAAGAAGAAACTTGTAATATTACAGGAGATTTTTTTTCTTTTGCCGCATCTACTATAGCTTGAATAATTTCCATATTATTGATATTAAATGCACCTACTGCATAACCACCTTCAAAGGCCTTTTTAAACATTTCTTTTGTTGTAACTAATGGCATTTAAATTCCACCTTTCTAACCCGCTCGGGACTTTATAGATCCCCATAGGACTTTTTTGTTATACTATATTTATATTATATACTATATTTTTAAAATTTTCTATATATATTATAGACCAAAAAATTGCATATAACAAATTTTAAATGAATTTTAGAAGGTATTCTCTAAATTTACATTTTGCATATCCTGTATATGGTTCATAAAATATTTTATTAAGTGAGTGCTAACTAAGGATTCATCCTTGGTTTCACTTTTTATAAGCTGTGTAAGTTTAACTATCTCATCGCTTAAACTGTGTATATCTGTATCATTAGTAAAAAGAGATATTATTTTAGAACTATCTTCCCATTTTTGTAATAGGTCCATGGAACCTTTATAAGCAAGATCCCACTCATCATCAACGATATGATCTTCTATACATTGACTTAAACTTAGAATTTCAGTAGAAATATCATTTAAATAGTCTAGGGAAAAAAATATCCCTACCATCATGAGGATAAAAATCAAAAAAGAGATAATAACATTTCTCATTATTTTTTCTTTCTCCTCTCATTTTTTAGTTGATAAACAAATTTACCCTCTGTGTTTATGTAAGCATGAAAAACTTTTTTATGAGAGTATATTTTGTGTTGTTCTAGTGTATTCATTAACCATTTTTCATCTTTTTTTATGATTTTTAAATTTTCCTCATTTATAATACCGTCTAATATTAGTGATATTGGTATTTTTTCTTGTTTAGTTTCAATATTTAAGTCTTTTTTAGTTACTTTATCATGTTCCATTTTTGGTATAACAGATAATTGACCGCTATTTTCTAAAATAGCATATTGAACATCATCTACGTTATATATGTCCTTTAGTCTAAGTTCTTCTAATAAGTCGTTTATATTTATTCGCTGATTTTTTAGTTCATGTATATCAATTTTCCCATTTTCAATTAATATACTTGGCTTACCACATAAAATCCCTCTTGCTTTTTCACTTTTAAGCTGTAATATAGAAGTTACAACTTGTAAAATAAGAAGAATTACCATGGGAATTGCAGTATGGATTAATGGAATTCTATTATCTTGCATAGGTAAAGTAGCAAGTTCAGATATCATAACAGTTAGGACTATTTCAAAGGGTTGAAGTTCACCTATCTGTCTTTTTCCCATTAATCTTATTATAATTAAGGATAAAAAATAAAGTATTACAGTTCTAATAATTAATATAAACAAAATATCACCACATTTAGTATTATAATATCTATATAAGACTAGTAATTTTAGATATAATATAATAGAACCTTATATTATCTATATAATAAATAGTACCCAAAGGTACTTTAATTTATGTAATTAATTTAAATAAATATTTTAAGGGGAGGCACGAAATATGGAAAATTTAAAATTATTTTTAAAAGATATAGATAGAGAAGTTGAAGTAGAAAATGGTACAGATTTATATACTATAATAAAAAAATTTAATATTAAAATGAATTCTCCTATTATGCTTGGAAAATTTAATGGAGAGGTATTTGAATTATCTCATAAGATTGATTCTGAAGGTGAATTTCAGGTTTTAACTAATGGAGAGGATATGGGGAAAAGAGCTTATGAGAGAAGTCTTCAATTTGTTCTTATAAAAGCTGCTTATGATATATTTAAAGATTCTGAAGTTTGCATAGAACATTCTTTAAGTGGAGGATTGTTTTGTGAGATTCATAAAGATACTCCTTTAACTGGAGAAGAAATAAATATTTTAGAAAGTAAAATGAGAGATATAATAGAAAGAGATTTACCTATAGAGAAAATTTCTATGAGCAAAAAAGAAGCTATAGAAATTTTTAGTGACTATGGTATGAAAGATAAAATAAGATTATTAGAAACTCTACCTTTAGATAGGGTAAGTTTATATAAATTAGAGGAGAGATATGATTATTTCTATGGTCCTATGGCATATTCTACAGGAAATTTGAGGTTTTTCGAACTTAGACAATTTAACTCAGGAGTTATAATAAGATTCCCAAGTTTAGGAAATCCAACTTCTATTAGTGAATATGTGAAATATAAAAAGTTAGCTACTATTTACCAAGAAACTAATGAGTGGGGAAAGATATTAAAGGTTGATACCCTAGGATCTTTAAATAAACTAATAGAACAAGGGCACATGAAAGATTTGGTTCTTATAAATGAGGGCTTACAAGAAAAGAAACTTGCGTATATAGCAGATAGTATAAGTGAGAAAAAAAGTGTGAAATTAGTATTAATTGCAGGGCCTTCTTCTTCAGGAAAAACCACTTTTACAAAAAGGCTTTCTGTACAATTAGCAGTAAATGGTTTAGTTCCAATACAGATTTCTATGGACGATTTTTTTGTTGACAGGGAAGATACACCTAAGGATGAGAACGGAGATTATGATTTTGAGTCTGTTTATGCCTTAGATATTGAGCTATTTAATAGTACATTAAAGAGAATTTTAGAAGGGGAAGAGGTGGAACTACCTACTTTTAATTTTCTAAAGGGATGTAAGGAATGGAATGGAAAAAGAGTTAGGCTTCCAGAGAATGGGGTATTATTAATCGAAGGGATTCATGCTCTAAATGAAATCTTAACTTCTTCTATTAAGAGAGAGGAGAAGTTTAAAGTATATATAAACTGTTTTACTCAACTTAATATAGATAATCATAATAGGATACCTACAACAGATGTTAGGATGGTTAGAAGAATTGTAAGGGATAGTTTAATTAGGGGCTATAGTGGAGAGGATACATTAAAAATGTGGCCTTCAATAAAAAGAGGAGAAAAGAAAAATATATTTGTGTATCAAGAAGAAGCGGATGTACTTTTTAACTCTAACTATGTGTATGAACTTTGTATGCTAAAAAAATATGCTCTTGAGGAATTAAAGAAAATAGGGGAAGAGTCAGAGGTATATTATGAAGCTGCAAGACTTATAAGTTTCTTAAAGTTTTTTAAAGATAGTGACCTTAAGTTAATTCCATCTAATTCAATTTTAAGAGAGTTTGTGGGTGGCAGTTGTTTTTATGATTATTAAACTTGAAGCTTAGAATTATTTTTAACATCATATTTTTAGTAACAATATGAATTTTAACTTTTTATTTTAAAAAGCTAAAATTGCAATTATTTTTTATAAAGAATATTATAAAAAAGTGTGTTTTTAGTTTATAATATATGTGAAACATAATAAGTTTTTAATATTTTATATAAATCATTGAAAAATCCGGCATTTATTAAAATATATATGTCTTATACTAAGGAAGGGGATTACAAATGTTTGTAAGCAAAGGTTCTGAATTAATAGAAGTATGTAATGAAAAAAATTTAAAAATATGGGAATACACAATTGAGTGTGAGGTTGAAAGATCGGGTCTATCACGCGAGGTTATATGGAATAAAATGTATGATAATTTAAAAGTAATGCAAGATGCAGCTTCTTATGGGTTAACAAATGAAACTAGATCCATAAGTGGATTAATAGGGGGTGACTCTAAGAAACTTTATGATTATGCAACTAACAAGGAAACTTTAACTGGTGATGTAATGGTTAAAGCTATGGCAAGGGCTGTATCTTGTTCAGAGGTTAATGCTTCTATGGGTAGAATAGTTGCAACTCCTACAGCCGGTTCTTGTGGTATACTTCCAGGTTCTTTAATTACAGCGGGAGAAAAGCTAGGAAAAAGTGATGAGGATTTAGTTAAGGCCTTATTTACAGCTTCTGGTATAGGTAATATTATAGCTCAAAATGCTACTTTATCTGGAGCAGAGGGTGGATGCCAAGCAGAGTGTGGTTCAGCTGCAGCTATGGCCTCAGGAGCTATTGTAGAGATGATGGGAGGAAGCATTGAAATGGCTCTTCATGCAGGGGCTATTGTAATTAAGAATATTTTAGGCTTAGTTTGTGACCCTATAGCAGGTTTAGTAGAGGCACCTTGTGCAAAGAGAAATATGGCTGGTGCTGTAAGTGCACTAACTACTGCAGATATGGTTATGAGTGGAGTTAAGAGTATAGTTCCTTTTGATGAAGTTGTCATAGCTATGTATAAAGTAGGAAAGAGATTGCCATGTGAGTTAAGAGAGACTGCTTTAGGTGGCTTAGCTGTAACTCCTACAGGATTAGAATTGAAAAAAGCAGTTTTAGGAAAATAAAATCAAGTTAACTTAATCTAAATTAAAAAAAAGACTTCCATAAATGAACTATAGTAGTTCAAAAGTTATGGAGGTCTTTTTAGTTTGTATTAGTAACTTTTAAATGGAGAGAGAATAAACTGTTATGGAGAATTAATTTTGGTAGGAGAATAAGTATGAATAAAGAATTAAAGGGAAGTAAGACAGAAAAAAATCTATATAGAACTTTCACAGGAGAGTCTAGAGCTAGAAACAAATACACATTTTATGGGGAAAAGGCAAGAGCTCAAGGATATCAGTATATAGGGGAAGTTTTTGATGAAACTGCTTATAATGAGATGGCTCATGGTAGAGAAGTTTATAATAGATATTTAAAATTAGTAGGAGATACTAAGGAGAACTTAAAAGATGCTATTATAGGAGAAGCTATGGAAAACCAAAAAATATATGTTCAATTTGAAAAAGAAGCAAGAGAAGAGGGCTTCAATGACATAGCAGATTTTTTTAAAGAGTTAACTGAAGTTGAAGAGATCCATGAAAATAGATTTAAGCAAATATTATGTAGATTAGATAACGATACATTGTATAAAAGAAACAAAGAAGTTAAATGGCAATGTATGAACTGTGGGTATATTCATATAGGAAAAGAGGCACCTATGTCATGTCCTCTTTGTAAATTTCCAAGAGGGTATTTTAAAATTGCCTGTGAGGATTACAAATAAATTTTTATTATGTTTTCATGGAATTTAAATGGAATTAGATAGGTGCAAAAAATTTAAAATAAAATATTATATATTTTTTTGTGGAAAATATATAAGAATTACAGATATGAGGGAAAAATATGAAAGAACTTAATAAGTTTGAGATTATAGTGCTTACATTATCTTTAATAATTTTATCAATCAGCACAGGAAGTAATATATTTAATATTATTATATATTCCTTAGGCATAATTCCCCTATCTATAGTAATAGGAAATTGTACCGATGAAATTTCAGATGTAATAGGAGATAAAAAAGGTGGTTTTTTAATAGCCACCTTAGGGAACTTACCCGAGCTTGCCATGGGTGTTTGGGCTATAAAGTATGGAATGGTTAACATGGCAAAGGGAGCTTTAATGGGATGTATATTAAGTAACATGCTTCTAGGTATAGGAATAGCTATTATATGTGGTGGAATAAAATATGGAGAGCAAAAGTTTGATAAAAATTTAGCAAGAACAAATTTTATTATGTTGTTCCTTTCTCTTTCTTCGATTGTTGTAATAGGTGCTATAAATGGAAGTGGAAATATACAAAATAATATTATAGAATCTATTAGTGTAAAGGTGTCAATAGTGCTTATAACTATATATATTTTAAGCTTTGTATTTTCATTTTATACTCACAGTCAATTATTCTCAAATCAAAAAGAGGAATTACAAGATAAGGGAAAAGGATTTAAAAGCAAGATAGTTATATTAATAATTTCTTGTATGCTCATATATTTTTTAAGTGAAAACTTAATTAAAAATGTGAATATATTTATTAAAAATAATCATGTTTCAGAAGAGTTTATGGGAATTATATTAATACCATTGCTTGGAAACATGGGAGAATTAGTGGCCGCAATTATTTGTGCTATTAATAATAAGATAAATTTAAGTTTAGAGACTGTATCTAGCTCATCAATTCAAATGTCTCTTTTTGTAGTGCCCCTTATGATTATAGTATCTCACATCATGGGAGTTCAAATGACTTTAGTATATAGTAATTTTCAAATTATAATGGCTTTAGTTGCAGTGTTAATGTCTTATACTGTGTTTCAGGACGGAAAAACCTATTGGTTTGAAGGTGCTGTATTAATTGCTATTTATGTAATGATAACTTTATCATATTATCATATAGTTTAAAGCATAATAGCCTAATAGTTATAATATAATTAATTATGAAAAATTATTTAGGTGTGATTATAGTTGTCATATAGAAGAATAGTTGAAAATTATTATTGTGATGTAAATAATACTTGTGATCTTTTACTAAAACTTGTGAACGCCTACAGACTTTTAGTTGGTGGGGCAGATGAACTAAACAGAATAGCTTTAGCTTCAAAAAATGATATAAAAAAGGCTTTAAAACGAGCGGATGAATTGGGAGAAATAATAGATGATGTAATAGAAGACTTAGATTATTGTATTGGAAATTACACAGATTATTGTAAGTTAAAATCTAAGGTTTTAAAGGTGAGGTTATGTGAAAAGGAAGTTTTACTTGAAATAGAGGAAGGGCTAAAGCTTAAAGAGTAAAAGGAGGATATAATTAAATATTAAATCCTCCTTTTATTTATTAAAGTTAAAACTTTTTAAATTTAATTTTGCTAACCATTAAATAAGATAGTGAGAGAATAATTACAATGGTTAATACTAAGTTATTTGCAGATTTATAAGTCATAAGTGCATATAAGGCTAATATGGAACCTGCTATAGTTATAGGTATTCCTGAGAATACATTTTCAAAATCCATTGTATTATATCTAGCTAGTCTATAAGCCCCAGTAACAGGGAATATTACAACAAGTGCATATCCTATAATATTGAAGGATGTAAGATTATATATTAAACAAATTAACATGCTTGGAGCAACACCAAAAGAAACCAAGTCTGCAAGAGAATCTAATTCCTTACCTATTTCACTAGAAACTCCCAATAATCTAGCAACTCTTCCATCATATCTATCTATTAAGGCTGCACATAAAATAAAAACTGCGGCCAAAGCATAGTTACCGTTAAATGTCATTAGCAAAGATAACACACCTAAGGTTAAATTGCTAAGGGTAAAAAGATTAGGTAAAAAGCTTTTAGGCATTTCAAATTTAGACATTCTACCACTCCTAAAGTATTTACGTAAATTTATAATTCCTTTTAAAATATTAAATAAAAAACTATATAATATAATCATTATATCATCTTTTAAAATTAATAAAAGAAAGATATATAAGTTTTTTTAAAACTTTAGATATTATACCTTTAGGTTATATGGATATATGTAAAACTATATGAAAAAAAAACCATTAATATTATTAACTAATACGGGTCAAAATATTAGTGGAGGTGTTTTTCATGAAAGTTAAAGATATAATGTCAAGAGATATTGTTTCATTAAATTCAGAAGATACAGTGGATCGTGCAGCAGAGCTTATGAGAAATTATAACATAGGTTCAGTACCAGTTTGTAATGGGGAAACTGTTATAGGTATAGTAACAGATAGGGATATAGCTATACGTTCTGTTGCTAGTGGGGAAAATTTTAAAAATCAAAAGGTAAGAGATATTATGACATCGAATCCTGTTTGTGGTTCCGCATCTATGACAACAGATGATGCTGCAAGGCTTATGAGTGAGAGACAAATAAGAAGGCTTCCTATAGTAGATCAGTCAAGTTTAGTTGGAATGGTATCCTTAGGGGATTTAGCTACAGAACCTAAGCTTAGAAATGAAGCAGGAGATGCTTTAACAGAGATTTCAGAATCAAGTTCTCCTGAATTTTAACTTCATATTTTAACTATAAAATCCACAAGAGGTAAGTAGAATCTTGTGGATTTTATAGTTTATAGGTATAATGATATATAATATGCAAAATTAGGAGAGAGGGATATGAAGAAAGTTAAATTTTTATATAATCCTTATTCAGGAGAAAACCATATACTTTCAGATCTTGATACGGTTATAAATGTACATCAAAGATACGGATACACTGTGGTTCCCTTTAGAATAGCTTATGAATATGAAATTTGTGATGCATTTAATAATATTGATGATGAGTATACTTATATTTTAGTTGCAGGTGGGGATGGAACTGTAGATAATGTGGTTAATGCCATGAAAGAAAAGGGAATAGATCTTCCTATAGGGATTCTACCAACAGGTACTGCTAACGATTTTGCAAAGTTTATAGGTATGTCTACTAATATGGAAGAAGCTTGTAATCAAATTTTAAATAGTAAACCAGAAAAAATTGATATAGGAAAAATAAATGATAAGTATTTTGTAAATGTAGCTAGTACAGGACTTTTTACAGATGTATCTCAAAAAACTGATGTTAACTTGAAAAACACTATTGGAAAATTAGCTTACTATATAAAAGGTATGGAACAGATATCTAATCTTAGAAAGCTAAAGGTAAAAGTTCAATCTAAAGAAATGGTATATGATAACTATATGTACTTAACTCTAGTTTTTAACGGGAGAACTGCTGGAAACTTTAATTTAGCTTATAAATCAGAAGTAGATGATGGTCTCTTAGATGTAATTATAATAGAAGGTGTAAATATACCAAATATAATTAATATATTTATAAAGATATTAAAGGGAGAGCATCTTGAAGATATAAAAGGGGTAGTTTATTTTAAAACTGATAAAGTTACTATATATTCTGATGAAAATATAGCAACAGATATTGATGGGGAGAAGGGACCTGATTTTCCGCTAGAAATAACTTGTTTAAAGGAAGGCTTAAGTATTTTAGGATATAATAGAGAAAAAAATTAATAGTCATAAATTTAAAAGCTCCAGAGTAATATTAAGTAATAGTAATTAAAGGAGATGTTTTATGGGAATATATCTTTATTTTATACAACTATTACTTGTTATTTTAGGGGCTTTTTTTGCATTGAATAATAATAAAAAATATTCTTCAGCTAGAATAAAACTTTGGTATGGCATAAGTTTTTCTTTTGTAATTACAAGTTTTTTAATGAAACTCTATATGCTTATCTTTTCTAATTTAAACAATTTATATCTTTTTAAACATATATATTATTTAAACTATTTAGGAATTGTAATGGGTACTTTAATTTCTATATTTATATTTTTAAGAAGTAATAGGTTAAAATTTGATTATATTAAATTTGTATTTTTTTGTATGTTCATAGTATATATGATGTTTATGTATGGAAATCCTATTGAAGTTAAGCTTAGGGGTCAATATGGATATTTCATGACCTTGGCAACTCCTTATTATGAGGAGCTTTTTAGAATTATTTTTAATGGATTAGTTATACTAGCATCTATATACATATTAAAGACAGAGTTTAAAGATAAATTAGGTGGTGTATACATTTTAACCTGTGGAGTTATTGGGATGATTACATCTATTCTAATTAAAAATTATGAAGTTGCTATAATTTTAAGGACCTTTGTGCAATTGTTATGGATATTAACAATGAATTATAGTATATATAAATTAAAAAAATAGCACCTAAATATAGTGCTATTTTTTTCTTTTTGATTTATGGTTTTTGTTAACTCTAGTGCTTCTTGGTTTGAAATCTGGAATTAAGCAATTTTTACCATTTCCTATTAAATCTTCACGATGTTCTTTAATTAAGGCTTTTTTAACTAAGTCATAATTTTTAGGATCCCTAAATTGAAGTAGAGCCCTTTGCATATTTTTTTCTTCTTGTTCAATAGGAGTATAAACTTTTTCATTAGTGAAAGGGTTAATTCCGGTGTAATAAATTGTAGTGGATAAACTTCCAGGGGTAGGGTAAAAATCTTGTACCTGTTCTGGGTTATATCCCATGGTCTTTATATATTGAGAAAGCTTAATTGCCTCTTTCATAGTGCTTCCGGGATGACTAGACATTAAATAAGGAACAAGGTATTGTTTTAAGTTTAGTCTTTTATTCATATTAGAATATTTTTCACAAAAAGCATCATAAACTTCTCTAGTTGGTTTTCCCATTTGATTTAAAACACGATCGCTTATATGCTCAGGAGCAACTTTAAGCTGTCCACTGATATGATATTTACATAATTCCTCTAAAAATTTAGGATTTTTATCATGTAATAAATAGTCATATCTAATACCAGAACGAATAAATACTTTTTTTATCTTCGGTAGTTTTCTTACTCTCCTTAATATATTTAGATATTCTGAGTGGTCTATTATAAGATTTTTGCAAGGAGTAGGGAACATACATTGTCTATGTTTACAAACACCTACACTTTCTTGTATTTTGCAAGCTTTATTTCTAAAGTTAGCTGTAGGGCCACCTATATCATGAATATATCCTTTAAAGTCTTCTAGAGTTGTAAGTAATTGTGCTTCTTCAACTATGGAGTCTTCAGAACGTTTTTGAATTACTCTTCCTTGATGAAAGGTTAGAGCACAAAAAGAGCAAGAACCAAAGCATCCTCTATGGCTAGTTATTGAGAATTTAACTTCCGTAATAGCAGGAATACCGCCCTGTTTTTCATAAGTCGGATGATAAGTTCTAACATAAGGTAGATTATATACTTTATCCATTTCTTCCACAGTAAGAGGAGAATTAGGGGGATTTTGAATTATATATTTATCACCATGCTTTTGAACTACAGTTTTTCCACGGATAGAATCTTGTTCCTCAGCTTGAAGTTTAAAACTTTTAGCATAAGCTTTTTTACTCTCTAGGGTTTCTTCATAAGAAGGAGTAAGAACAGGGGAAGTTAAATCTTCTATATTTGAATCACAGTATACAGTACCACGAACAGATTTTATATCCTTAATGTCCATGCCATATCGCATTAAATTAGCAATTTCAACTACGGGTTTTTCACCCATACCATATATAAGTAAATCAGCTTTTGAATCTAGTAGTATACTTCTTCTTACCTTGTTGCTCCAATAATCATAATGAGCAAATCTTCTTAAACTGGCTTCAATGCCACCTAAAATTATGGCGCTATCTCTGTAAGCTTCTCTTATTTTATTAGCATATACAATAACAGCCCTATCAGGTCTAAATCCGGACTTACCTCCGGGAGAATATAAATCATCATGCCTTCTTTTTTTAGCAGCTGTATAATGATTTACCATAGAATCTATATTTCCTGAGTTAACCAAAAAGGCATATTTTGGTCTACCTAGTTTTTTAAAGTCATCTATATTAGTCCAATTAGGTTGAGCTATAATACCTACAGAAAACCCTTCGCTTTCTAGAACTCTACCAATGATTGCAGTACCAAAGGAAGGGTGGTCTACATAAGCGTCTCCTGTAACTATAATAAAGTCTAACTGATCTATTTCTCTTTTTTTCATATCTTCTTTAGAAATAGGCAAAAATTCCTTTGTTAATTTCATAAATTATTTTCCTCTCTATAAAAGTTCCATGATTAAAAATAATAATACATAGAAATAGCATTCTAGGATTTAATCCTAAAAGCATGTATTTATTATATTAGCACAAGAAACTTTAAATATAAAGTTAAACTTATGATATACTGTCTTCTATAAAAATTTTATGCCATAGCATGAAAATTAAGATTGTCCATATTTTTCTACTATTATCTAAATAACCTTTTCTATGCTCTTCTAAAAGCTTAATAACATAGTCCTTATTAATATATTTTTCAGTATGGCTTTCTTTTATGAGAGAAGTTGCCCAAGGATATAATTCGTTTTTTAACCAAACTCTTATAGGAACAGGATAACCTAATTTTTTTCTATTAATTAAATCCATAGGAAGTTCTGATTTAAAAGCTTCTCTTAATAGGTATTTTGTAGTACCATTATAGACTTTGTCCTCATAACCTAAGGAAGAAGCTACTTTAAACACTTCTCTATCTAGGAAAGGAACTCTAAGTTCAAGAGAATTTGCCATGGTCATTCTATCAGATTTAACTAATATATCTCCTTTAAGCCAAGTACAAAGATCTATGTATTGCATTTTACCTATACAATCTAAATCTTCCACCTTTTTATAGAAGGAGTTAATAAAGTATTCAGAAGCAAATTCCTCATTATAAGAGTTTAGCAGTATACTTTTTTCAGGTTCTTTAAAGATGTTTGCATTTCCAAAGTATCTTTTTTCTAAGGGGGTACATCCTCTATATAAAAAGCTCTTACCCTTTGTACCTTCTGGCAATATATGAGAAAAATCCCTTAAAAAGTTCTTCATAAATTTTGGTATATGATTAAACATTCTTAAAGAATTTGGTTCATTATATATGTTATATCCACCAAATAGTTCATCAGCACCTTCGCCAGATAAAATAACCCTAACATGTTTGCTTGCTTCTTTTGCTATAAAGTAAAGAGGAATTTCTGCAGGGTCTGCAACAGGTACATCCATATGCCAGATTATTTTAGGAAGCTCAGTTATAAACTCTTCACAGCTAATGAATTTATGTATATTTTCTATTCCTATAAAATTTGCCGTAGATTTTGCATGTTCTACTTCACTATATCCGTTTAATTCAAAACCTACAGTAAAGCTTTTAAGCTTTGGATTAATTTTTGATGCAATTAAGGTTACTATGGAGGAATCTATGCCTCCTGATAAAAAAGATGCTACAGGAAAATCGCTTAGCATGTGTTTTTCTACTGATTCATAAAGTACATTTCTTATATTCCTTATTTTTTCATCTTTAGAATTAGAATTAATATTAAAAGAAAGATTAGGGTTAGATAGTTGTAAATTTCTCCGTTAAATATAAGTTTATAATCTTCACCATTAAGGGAGAAGGGTTGTTTACCATTTTCAAAATCTATTAGGCTAAGTCTTCTAAAACCTAAAAAAATATATTCATTAAAATATATGCCTTCATCATCGGGTCCTCTATGCTGTATTATGTCATTGCAAAGCTTCATTTTATCACTTTGTGCCTTAGTTAAAATATTATTACTAAAAAAAGCTGTAAATCCACACAAAATAAACTCCTCCAAAACTAAATTTTTGTATATTATATTATGATATGACATATTATGCTAAATAAAAACTATGTACTATATAATAATAGATAATACCATAAATTTTTACTAAAAATATAAGTGTATCTAAAATGTAACCATATTTAATTATATTGTAAATTTAGCTTTACTAAATTTTAGAGTAAAGAAACTTAGTTTAATTTAAACTAAAAACGTATTCTATGGTAGATACAACTTTATTATTAAAAATATTTAAAATATGAATTATTTTTAAAAACTAACACAAAATATTTTTAACGATAATATTGTAAGGAGGTAGGAATATTGGAGGGAAATAAGAAGAAAATAAATAAATCATTGTTTATTTTTATGGTTATAATAATCAACATTTCATTTTTAATTGTGTTTAAAAATAGTAACCTTAATAAGAATGTAATCGAAGAAACTCAAACGACAGCTTATAGTTATGGTTCAACTTCTGATACTGTAAGAACCATTCAAAGTAAGTTAAAAAATTGGGGATATTATGGTGGGTCAGTTGATGGGATATATGGGTATGGAACCTATACAGCAGTAAAGAAATTTCAAGAAAAAAATGGGCTGAATGTAGATGGAGTGGTGGGGACTGCAACTCTAAATGCACTAGGAATAAATGAAAAAAGTGCTGGTGGAAACTATAGAACTTATAATAGTAATAATTCAGACTTAATGCTTTTGGCTAGACTTATAAATGGAGAGGCTAGAGGAGAACCTTATGAAGGGCAAGTTGCTGTTGGAGCAGTTGTACTTAATAGAACTAGAAGCCCTCAATTTCCATCAAGCGTAGCAGGAGTTATATATCAACCAGGGGCTTTTACAGCTACAGTGGATGGTCAAATAGATGCAGAATTAGAGCAAACATCTATAAATGCTGCTAGAGATGCATTAAATGGATGGGATCCATCAGGAGGAGCCTTATATTATTTTAATCCAGCAAAGACTACAAATAAATGGATTTGGTCAAGACCTCTAATTAAAATTATAGGAAAACATAGATTCTGCCAATAGGCTTTAAAATAAATAATTAAAAAGAAAAAATATAAATTTAAAAGAAAAAATATAATTGAAGTTATACTATAGGTCTATTTGCAAAAAAATAAAGGGACTGTTGCATTAAGAGCAAATACTACAATATTGTTCTAATTTTAAATTTCCAAATCAATATAGTGTATGTAAATTCATTAGTGCAACAGCCCATTATAAATTATTTTTCCATTGAATATTTTACTACAAGGTCTAAAGTAGCTAAAATAGAATCCATATGAGTTCTTTCATAGCCATGAGATGCGAATATACCAGCTCCGATTAGTGCTGTTTTTATATCCCATCCAGCTCTTAAAGCAGCTGAAGCATCAGAACCATAGCTAGGATATATATCTATTTTATATCCTATGTTTTCTTTTTTACATAAATCCACTAATCTATTTCTAAGTTCTACAGTGTAAGGACCAGTTGAATCCTTAGCACAGATACAAACATCATATTCTGTTGAGTTTTGGTCAAGTCCAGGACAGCCCATATCTACAGCTATAAATTCTTTAGTATTTTCAGGAATAGAAGCTGAAGCACCGTGTCCAATTTCTTCAAAGTTACTAATAAAGAAGTTTATAGTGTGAGGTAATTTTATGTTATTTTTAGCAATGTGTCTTATAGTATATAATAAGATACCAACACTAGCTTTATCATCTAAGTGTCTTGATTTTACAAATCCACTTTCAGTAAATGTAGTTCTAGAATCAAAGCAAATAAAGTCACCTACATTTATGCCTAAGTTTTCAACATCTTCTTTAGAAAATACTTTTTCATCTATAACAACTTCCATGTTATCTGTACTTCTTTTTAATTCATATGCTTCATTTCCACTAATGTGAACAGAAGGTTTTATGGTTTGAATAGTTCCACTGTAAATTTTTCCATCCATAGTGTGGATTGTACAATTTTCGCTCTCTATAGAGTTCATCATATATCCACCAACAGATGTTATACCTAATTTACCATTAGATTTTAAAGTTTTAACCATAGCACCTAGGGTATCCACGTGAGCAGAAAAGGTTTTTTGATAACTGTCATCTTCACCTTTTAATGTAGCTACTAAAGCCCCCTTATTAGTAACAACATAAGGTACATTTAAACTATCTAATTCTTTTTTTACATAGCTCATAACCTCGTCTGTATAACCTGAAGGACTTGGAATTGTTAATATGTTTTTTAAGTAACTTTTTAATATTTCTACGTCGTATGACATTATACCACCCCTTAATTTTAAAATGTAAATAAAATTTAACACATAAATATCTTAACATATAATAAAATAAAAATGAACCAAAATAAACAAAACACTAAAATAAGCAAAAGGATATATGATTAGAAAAACTTTTGTAGTATAATAGCAATATGGGCAGAAGGGAGTTATGATAATGAAGAAAAACAGCAAAAAAGGTATTATTATAAGTACACTTTTATTGCTTATTATATTAGGAGGTGCTTTTGGAGCTTATGTTTATTCTACAGTGAATAAATGGTCTAATTTAATATATCCAGGTGTTATGGTTGGGGATGTAAAATTAGGAGGCAAAACAAAAGAAGAGGCACAAAAACTAATAAAAGAAAAATATCAGGATGAAATGTTAAAAAAGAAAATTATTATTAGTGCCAAGGGAAAAGAGTACTCTATAGATTATAATAAGCTAGATGCAAAATACAATATAAATGAAACAGTTAATACTGCTATGAACTATGGTAAAGATGAAAGTAACTTTAAAAAATTCATGGATATTAAGAAAAATAAGAGAAAGAATGTAGAATTAAAATTCGATTATAAAAAGGAATATATAGATAACGTTATAAAACAAATTAAAAACGACATGAATAAAAATGCAAAAGATGCAACCATTACTATGGTGTCTGGTGGAAACTTTGCTGTTCACGAAGGGGTACATGGTTTTAAGGTAAAAGAGGACAAGCTTAAAAATGAAATTCTATCTAAAGTTAATGGAGAATTAACTAATGGAGTTGTAAAAATAGAAGCACCATTTGAAATAGTAAAACCTAAAAAGACAAAAGAACAATTAAGTAAAATAAACTCGCTTATAAGTTCATACTCTACAACTTTTAGGTCAGGAAACTATGGAAGGTACACTAATATAAGATTATCTACTGAGGCTATAAACGGAGTTGTATTACTTCCAGGTGAGGCTTTCAGCTTTAATAATGTTGTAGGAGAAAGAACTGCAGAGAGAGGATATAAAAAAGCTAATGTTATTTTTAATAATGAATTTGTTGAAGATTTAGGTGGCGGTATATGTCAAACATCAAGCACACTATATAATGCTATGATAAGAGCTAAAGTAGATCCTACAGAAAGGTATAGTCACACTATAGCATCAAGTTATGTGGATATAGGACAAGATGCTACAGTAAGTTGGGGAGGACCTGATTATAAATTTGTAAATAATTTAAGCTATCCAATATATATTCAAGGGTATACCACAAGTACTTCTGTAGGCTTTAATGTGTACTCAAATGAAGAGTTGAAAAAATACACATATAAGGTTTATTCAGCGGATAAGGAAGAACTTCCAGCTAAAACAAATATAATAACAGATCCTAAGTTACCATCTGGTACAGAGAATGTAACTAAAAAATCATATTCAGGTCATAAAGCAACTATATATAGAGAGACATATGAAAATGAAAAACTTATTAAAAAAGAAGTTCTGCATAAGGTTAATATTGCTCCAGTAAATGGGGTAGTTGTTAAAGGTACGGGAAAGCAGTAGCTTTAAAATTTGCTATGCTCAAACATTAAAACTTTTCAACATAATAGTTACTAAAGAAATAATGAAATTCTAAAACTTGTTCATATGTGATTACGTAACCATCGTATGGACAAAAATCTTTAATACAGTCTTTAATAAAAATTGATTATACAAATTAATAGTATAAGAAAAGAGGGTGCAATTTATAAGTTGCACCCTCTTATTCTTATATAATATAGATTTACACTTCATATTATATAAGGAAAATTACATGTTTTTAATTATATATTGAACTAAGTCAACTACTCTTGTAGAGTATCCCCATTCGTTATCATACCAAGCAGCAACTTTAACCATATTATCTCCAATTACCATAGTTGAAAGCCCGTCCACTATAGATGATCTCTCATCACCAGTATAGTCTACAGAAACAAGAGGTTCCATAGAAAAACCTAATATTCCCTTCATAGCTCCTTCAGAAGCTTCTTTTAAAGCAGCATTTACTTCTTCAGCTGTAACATTCTTTTTAAGTTCACAAACAAGATCAGTAATAGATACTGTTGGAGTTGGAACTCTTAAGGAGAATCCATTTAGTTTACCTTGAAGTTCAGGAATAACTATTCCAACTGCTTTTGCAGCACCAGTAGTTGTAGGAATTATAGACTCAGCAGCAGCTCTTGCTCTTCTTAAGTCTTTATGAGTTTTATCTAAAGTATTTTGATCGTTAGTATAAGAGTGTACAGTTGTCATTAATCCTTTAACAATACCAAATTTATCATTTAAAACCTTAGCAACTGGTGCTAGACAGTTTGTTGTACAAGATGCGTTAGAAATTATTTGATGTTTATTTAAGTCTAAAGTATTTTCGTTAACGCCTAAAACTATGGTAGCATCTACATTTTTACCAGGTGCTGATAAAACAACTTTTTTAGCACCGTTTTCAATGTGAGGCATTAAATCTTCTTGTGTTTTAAACTTACCAGTAGTTTCAATTACAATATCTACCCCTAATTCTCCCCAAAGAATTTCCTTTGGACTTGGTTTTCTTAATATTTTAATAGCTTTTCCATTTACAATTAATTCATCTTCTGAATATGAAACTTCTCCATTAAATTTACCAAAACATGAATCATACTTAAATAAGTGGCATAGTGTTTCACTATTAGCTCTTGCATTTATAGCAACTATCTCTACATCTTCACGACCATTTTCCATAGCGATTCTTAAAACACTTCTACCAATTCTTCCAAAACCATTAATTCCGATTTTCATTAGGTAACCCCCCATACATCTTACTTTATATTAAATAATATATAACAAATAATATATTGTATACATTATTTATATAAAAAAACCATACTATTTGTCAATAATATTATATAATATTTAATATGTGTTACACTTAATATTCGGGGATTAGCTCAGAATACCTTTCAAATTGAATAAATATCTTCATATTTTAAAAAAGTAAAAAAATAAGTTGCAAATTTGAAAACATAATTTAAATAATTTTCTTATTACATAATGTAATAGTTTAATTTATGCTATAATATAAAAGTATAAAATAGAATTGTTTATGTTACATACATATTAAACTATAGATACTTAAGAGGAGGAAAAAAAGTGAATCTTAATATAGTTTTATTTCAACCAGAAATTCCTCAAAATACTGGGAATATAGGAAGAACTTGTGTGCTTACTGATTGTAAGTTGCATTTAGTAAAGCCTTTAGGATTTGAAATTGATGGAAAAGCTGTTAAAAGAGCAGGGTTAGATTACTGGAGTCAATTAGAATTAGAAGTTCATGAGTCATATGAAGCTCTAAGGGAAAAATATAAAGAATCCACTTTTTATTTTTGTACAACAAAGGGTGAAAAATTTCATAGTGATGTAGAGTTTAAAGAAGGAGATTTTCTTGTTTTTGGAAGAGAGTCTTCAGGTTTTCCAGACTATATACGAGAGGAAAATAGTGAAAGGTGCATTAGGGTACCTATGATAAACACTACAACAAGGTCACTTAACTTATCTAATACAGTAGCTATAATTGCCTATGAGGCATTAAGACAAATAAATTTCCCTAATATGAAATAGGAGGAAATGTTGTGGAAAAAATCAAAGTAATTACTGATAGTACATCAGATTTACCGGAAAGTTTATTAAAGGAAAAAGATGTAGAAGTTCTACCCTTAATTGTAGAGTTTGAAGAAAAAGATTACATAGATGGAATTGATATTACATTCCCGGAGTTAGCAGTTAAAATGGAAACTTCGGATTGTTTTCCAAAAACAGCTGGAATAAATCCGCAAAGATTTATGCAGTGTTATAAAAAGTATCTAGATGAAGGGTATAAGATTATTTCTATACATCTTTCATCTAAAATGAGTGGAACTTATCAATCAGCATGCATGGCAAGAGACATGCTTGAAACCGATGATATAGCAGTAATTGATAGCTGCAATGTAACTTCAGGCTTAGGGCTTTTGGTACTTAAAGCCTGTAGACTAAGAGATAAAGGTCTTAGTTTAAAGGAAATAGAAAACTCTATAAAGCAAACAATACCTCATGTGAAAAGTTCTCTTGTTTTTGGATCTTTGGACAACCTTGTTAAAGGTGGTAGATTATCTAAAACCGCAGGAATGGTTGGAAATTTACTTAATATAAAATTAATACTAGAGGTCAATAATGGGGAGATGAAGGTTAGAGAAAAAGTAAGAGGAACTAAAAAAGCAGTAAAAAATGCTATAAAATATATAGAGGAAAAAGGCATTAATGAAGAGGAAGATAGAATTCTTTTAACTTCTGGCAGTGAAGAAATTAGAGAATTAATAAAATCTGCATATGATAAATTAGACACAAAATACATTGAATCAGAAGTTGGGTGTACTGTGGGAGTGCATGCAGGTACTACAGCGGCAGGTATATTTTTCATAGAAAAGTATTAATTATAGTAAGATTGTTTAAACTTTAATTATTGCAAAATTAAATGAATTTTATTAATTTATTGTTTTTTTTAATATATCTATAGATAAATTAAATAAGAAATTTTCAAAATACTATAGAAATTTAATTATTTATAGGTTATAATTGATAATGTAATAACGATCTAAAAAATAAATATTGCTGGATGACATCTTCGAGAGATGATTTTAAAAGTTTAAGAAGTTCACAATAATTAAATTTATATGTGATTTCTAAAATTTTAAAATAGCCGAAGGAACAAGTATTTATCTAGCCGATAAATATGAAATTCTCAGGCAAAAGTATCGAAGGTCGACAGATCTCTGGAAAGCGTAAAGCACCGAAGGAGTAATTCTCTCAGGTAACAAGACAGGGCATAAAGGCTAAAGCTTTTTATGTCGTGTCTTTTTTAAATATACTTATAAAAATTTTAGGAGGACAAAGTGGTAGAACAACTATTTATTATCACCAATAATCCTTTAAGTGAGAAGAATTTTAGCGAAAAGTACGAAGTTATATTTATAGACGGACCTATGGAAGAAGTTTATAGAGCTGTAAGGGATAAAATACATATTGGTCATAAGCTATTAACCCATCCACTGATGGGAAGTGTAAAACCAAATGAAACACCTTATAGAACGGTTTGTCTTTCAAAGGAAAAATTAAAAAGTGTAGACTTAGATTCATTATCTATAATTGAAAGCAGCATAATGACATTAAAAAAATTTCTGAATATTTCACCACTTCCAATATATGGGGAGAGTGTAATGAAAGATTTTCAAGTTATAGATTATGATTTAATATATCATGCGTTGAATTAAAGGAGGAAATGTCATGTCACAAATTTATGATACTATTATAATCGGCGGTGGTCCAGCAGGATTAGCAGCAGCACTTTACGGCGGAAGAGCTAGAATGAAGACTTTAATGATCGAAAGAGCTAAATTTGGCGGACAAGCTGCTACAACAGAAGAATTAGAAAACTATCCAGGTTCAGTTGATGATCATACAGCTACTTTAATAAACAGAATGAAAGATCAAGCTGAAAGATTTGGAACTGAAATTGTTAAAGATGAAATAGTTGATGTTAAATTAGAAGGCGACATAAAAGTACTTAAAGGTAGAAATGTAGAATACCAAGGAAAAACAGTTATTATAGCAACTGGAGCAAATCCAAGACTTGCTGGATTCAAAAATGAAGTTGAATTAAGAGGAAAAGGAGTTTCTTACTGTGCAACATGTGATGCTGATTTCTTTACAGAATTAGACGTTGCAGTTATAGGTGGGGGAGACTCAGCATTAGATGAAGCTTTATACTTAACTAAATTCGCTGAAAACGTTACAGTTATTCATAGAAGAGATGAATTTAGAGGAAACAAAGCTGTTCAAGAAAAAGTACTTAACCATCCAAAAATAAAAGTAATCTGGAACACAGTACCAGAAGAAGCTATAGATGATGGTGGAATCTTAGGCGGATTAAAACTTAAAAACAGAGTAACAGGAGAAGAAAGCACTTTAGATGTTCAAGGATGCTTCGTATTCGTAGGATACAATCCAAACTCTGAATTATTTAAGGGCATTATAGATATGACTGATAGAGGCGACATAATAACAGATGCAGACATGCATACTAATATACCAGGAGTATTTGCAGCTGGTGATGTTAGAGAAAAATCTTTAAGACAGGTAATTACAGCTAGTGCTGATGGTTCAATTGCAGCTACTCAAGCTGAGCACTATGTTGAAAATCATAAATAATAAACTTTACTTACGTTAATAATTAAATTAATGATATATGTATACACGAAGCTATTGTGTATAAAATATTGAGGAGGGTTATTAAATGTTAGAATTAAACAAAGAAAACTGGGAACAAGAGGTTACTAACTACACAGAAAAACCAGTATTCGTGGATTTCTGGGGAGACAAATGTGAAATATGTAAACAACTTATGCCAGGTGTTCATGGCTTAGAAGAAAAATATGGCGATAAAATAAAATTCGCTAGCTTAAATACTTCAGGTTCAAGAAGACTTGCTATAGCTCAAAGAGTTTTAGGATTACCAACAATGAAAATATACAAAGATGGAGAAGTAGTTGCTACAATAACTCCAGATAAAATCGCAGCATTAGATGATATAGAAAATTTCATAAAAGAATACTATGAAACTCTATAATTAGAACCTATATCTTAGAATAATTATAAGATATATTAACTAGTAAATTCTGCATAGAGATATTAAAATATCTCTATGCATGAATATAAATTATTAATAAGTAAGGCGTATTTACTTAACATTTCTGGGAGGTGAACCTTATGCGTCTTGAAGTAGGTAAAATATTTATAAAAGATCTTCAATTCGGCAGTGAAACAAAGGTTGAAAATGGAGTTCTTTATGTTAACAAGGAAGAGCTTTTAAATGAAATCGGTGGAGATGATAGAATCGCAAGCATCGATTTTGAAATTGCAAGACCTGGAGAATCAGTTAGAATTATTCCAGTTAAAGACGTTGTAGAACCAAGAGTTAAAGTTGAAGGAAAAGGCGGAATTTTCCCTGGATTCATAAACAAGGTAGAAACAGTTGGTTCAGGAAGAACTCACGTACTAAAAGGTGCAGCAGTTGTTACAACTGGTAAAATAGTTGGATTCCAAGAAGGAATAGTTGATATGTCAGGAGAAGGTGCTAAGTTTACTCCATTCTCAAAGACTAACAACTTAGTAATAGTTGCAGAACCTAAAGAAGGAATAGCTCAACACAGTCATGAGGAAGCAGTAAGAATGTTAGGGTTCAAAGCAGCTGTTTATCTTGGAAAAGCTGGAGCTAATGTAGAACCAGATGAAGTTAAAGTTTTCGAAACTTTACCACTTTTACAACAACTTAAGCAATACCCTGAATTACCAAAGGTAGCTTATGTTTACATGCTTCAAAGCCAAGGATTACTTCACGACACTTATGTGTACGGAGTAGATGCTAAGAAGATAATACCAACTTTCATGTATCCAACAGAAGTATTTGATGGTGCTGTAGTTAGTGGTAACTGTGTATCAGCATGTGACAAAAACCCAAGTTATGTTCACATGAATCACCCAATTATCGAAGAATTATACGAAAGACATGGTAAGGATATTAACTTCGTAGGAGTTATCTTAACTAATGAAAACGTATATCTTGCAGATAAAGAAAGATCATCTAACTGGGTTGCTAAAATGGCAGAATATCTTGGTGTAGATGCAGTTATAGTTTCAGAAGAAGGCTTTGGAAACCCAGATGCTGACTTAGTTATGAACTGTAACAAAATCACAGATAAAGGTATAAAAACAGTTTTATTAACTGACGAGTATGCAGGACAAGACGGAAGTTCTCAATCTTTAGCAGACTCAACTCCAAAGGGAGATGCTGTTGTAACAAACGGTAATGCTAACGAAGTTATAACACTTCCAGCAATGGATAAAGTTATAGGACATCCAGAAGCAGCAAAAATTATTGCTGGTGCAAACAATGAAAGCTTAAAAGAAGATGGATCAATCGTAGCTGAAATCCAAGTAATAACTGGAGCTACTAGTGAAGTTGGATTCAACTACTTAACAGCTAAAGGATATTAATTTTAAGGAATTTTATGGACCCAAATAGGATATTATATTATATTGAATAACAAGGAAAGGAAGATCAATTATGTTAAAAGATAAAAAAGTAATTGCGATCGGCGATAGAGACGGTATACCAGGACCAGCTATCGAAGCTTGCGTAAAATCAGCAGGAGCAGAGGTAATATTTGCATCTACAGAGTGTTTCGTCTGAACAGCTGCAGGTGCTATGGATCTGGAGATCCAACAAAGAGTTAAAGATTTAACAGAAAAACACGGACCAGAAAATGTTGTTGTTATAGTTGGTGGAGCAGAAGCAGAAGCTTCAGGATTATCAGCTGAAACAGTAGCAGCAGGAGATCCAACTTTTGCAGGACCACTAGCAGGTGTTGCACTAGGATTAGCAGCATATCACATAGTAGAACCAGAAATAAAAGAACAATGTGATGAAGCAGTTTATGATGAGCAATGTGGAATGATGGAAATGGTTCTTGAAGTTGATGATATCATAAACGAAGTTAAATCTGTTAGAGATGAATTCTCTAAGTATTCTCTATAATCTCACTTAAAAATCATAATTTTAATTAAAAAACACAAAATAATAAAAACTTGTGGGTTTGAATAGTAACTCCAGTTGAAGGGGGGAAATTACTTTGATTAAAGTAGTTCACTATATAAATCAATTCTATGCTGGTGTCGGTGGAGAAGAAATGGCTCACATCGAACCTGAAGTAAGAGAAGGCTTTGTAGGACCTGGAATGGGTTTAAATGGTCTGCTTAAAAAAGATGGAGCTGAAATAGTTGCAACAGTTATATGTGGTGACTCATATTTCGGTGAAAACATGGAAGAGGCTGAAGCTAAAATATTAGAAATGGTTAAAAAACTTGAACCAGATCTATTTATAGCAGGACCAGCATTTAACGCTGGAAGATACGGTGTTGCTTGCGGTGCTATCTGTAAAGCAGTTAATGAAAATTTAGGTATTCCTGTAATGACAGCTATGTACACAGAAAACCCAGGTGCAGATATGTACAAGAAAAATGTATATATCATTGAAACAAGAAATAGTGCAGTAGGTATGAGACAAGCTTTACCAGCAATGGCTAATTTAGCTCTTAAATTAGGTAAAGGTGAAGAAGTTGGAACTCCTGCTGAGGATAAGTACATCCCAAGAGGAATCAGAAAGAACTATTTTGCTGAAGAAAGAGGAGCAAAAAGAGCAGTTGATATGCTTGTTAAGAAGTTAAAAGGTGAAGAATTTGTAACAGAATTCCCAATGCCAGACTTCGATAGAGTAGATCCACAACCAGCTGTAAAAGATATAACAAAAGCTAAAATTGCTATTGTTACATCTGGTGGTATAGTTCCAAAAGGAAACCCAGACCACATTGAATCTTCAAGTGCTTCTAAGATTGGTAAGTACGATATAGAAGGCTTAATGGACTTAACTTCAGAAACTCATGAAACAGCTCACGGTGGACACGACCCTGTATATGCTAATGAAGATCCAGACAGAGTTATCCCTGTAGACGTTTTAAGAGAGTTTGAAAAAGAAGGAAAAATCGGTTCATTACACAGATACTTCTATTCAACAGTTGGTAACGGTACAGCTGTTGCATCATCTAAAAAATTCGGAGCTGAAGCAGCTAAAGAATTAGTAGCAGATGGTGTAGATGCAGTTATACTAACTTCTACGTGAGGAACTTGTACACGTTGCGGTGCAACGCTAGTTAAAGAAATAGAAAGAGTATTACCTGTAGTTCATATGTGTACAATTACACCAGTTTCAATGACTGTTGGAGCTAACAGAATAATACCAACAATTGCTATACCTTACCCATTAGGAAACCCAGCTTTAAATAAAGAAGATGAGTATAACCTAAGAAAGAAATTAGTTGAAAGTGCATTAAAAGCTCTTGAAACTGAAGTAGATGGTCAAACAGTATTTGAAGACTAATTTATAAATTAAATAATTAGGGAACTTTATGTTCCCTAATTATTTGTAAAAAATAAATTAAGATAAAAATTTCATATATATACAACGAGGTATATATTATGAAATTTACTAATAAGATGTAAGGTATTGAATTTTATGTACAATGCACTGTGTGCAATGTATTAAAGGTATTATAGAATATAATTAAGACTGAAAATAAAAACTATTAGGTATATTGTATAATGTGGATTGTATAATCATTTTATATTAAAACATATAAAGTAAACTAGATTTTTCATTTACGAGGAGGTAACAATATGAGTTTTCCAGTTATTAAAAAAGCATCTTATGTATTAGCTCACACTCCAGATATGGTAATACATAATGGAACTACACAAATGGTAGAGAGAAAGTCACATCCAGATTCAGAATATCTAAAGGCTATTAGACCTAATTTAAGATCTTTTGAGGATGTTGTAGGCTATGCTCCAAATCAAACTTATATAGGAAACATGACACCAGAAGAATTACAAGAAATGCCAAAACCATGGTTTAAAACAAACGTTGAAAAGGCAGATAGATTTGGTAAGTTTGGTGAAATCATGCCTCAAGATGAATTCTACGGATTAATGAAAATAGTAGACGTTTTTGATCTTGTTGTTCTTGAAAAATCTTTCACTGAAAGAATAAAAGAAACATTAATGGGTCATAAATTATTAAAAGAAAAAGCTGAAGCAATAAAAGAAGGAGAAGAATTATCTTTTATTGAAAACCTTGTAAACAACAAAGGTGCTGAAGGCTTATATGAAAATGACAAATTAGTTGGATGCGTTAAAAGAGCACACGAAGTTGATGAAAACTTATCAGCTGAATACATGCTTGAAAACTTAGCTGGTAAAGCAACATCTGTTTTATCTTTAGCTTACTTAGTAGATGGATTAGATGTACCAGTTGATGAAATTGGATATATTATTGAATGTTCAGAAGAAGCTATTGGTGATATGAACCAAAGAGGTGGCGGAAACTTAGCTAAATCTATAGGTGAAGTTGTTGGATTAAAAGGTGCAACTGGTATAGATATGAGAGGATTCTGTGCTGGACCAGCTCATGCTTTAGTAAGTGCAGCTTCATTAGTTAAAGCTGGAACATTTAAACATGTTGTAGTTGTAGCTGGTGGATGTACAGCTAAATTAGGAATGAATGGTAAATCTCACTTAGGAAAAGAAATGCCAGTAATGGAAGATTGCCTAGGAGCATTTGCTATTTTAGTATCTGAAAATGATGGTGTAAACCCAATAATCAGAACTGATATATTAGGAAGACATACTATAGGACACGGAGCTTCTCCACAAGCTGTTCTTCAAGCATTAGTGTTAGAACCACTACAAAGCCACGGATTAAAAATAACAGATATTAAAAAATATTCTCCAGAAATGCAAACTTCAGAAATAACTGAACCAGCAGGAGCAGGAGACGTTCCAACTCAAAACTATAAAATGATAGGAGCTCTAGCTGTTAAGACTGGACAATTAGATAAAAAAGAATTACCAGGATTTATAAAAGAACACGGATATCCAGGATTTGCTCCAACTCAAGGACATATCCCATCAGGAGTGCCAATAGTTGGACATGGAAGAGATAGAATATTAGATGGAACTTTCGATAATTTCATGATTGTAGGAAAAGGAAGCTTATTCTTAGGAAGAATGACTAACTTATTCGATGGTATATCATTTGTTGTTGAAAAGAACAACGGTGTAGTAGAAGCAGAAGGCGGAATTAATAAAGAAGAAGTTAAATCAATGGTTGCAGATGCAATGAAAGATTTTGCTAAGTTCTTAATGCAAGAATAATATCCTTAAAAAGAGAAGAGGTGAATTTCATGAGCCAAGATGCTGCAAAAAAAATGATAGCAGAAGTTTTTAATGACATAGCTGATGGAGTAAAGAGCGGAAGATTTGGCAAAAAGGTTAGAATAGGTTTAACTATTTTAGGCTCCGAACATGGAGTTGAAGAAATGGTTAAAGCTGCTGAAATAGCAAAAAGCAAATACGACGATTTTGAAATAGTTTTAATCGGAAGCAAAGTAGATTGTGATTTTGAAATAGTAGAAGTTAGCGATGCTGAAGAAGGACATAAGAAAATGGTTGAAATGCTTGAAAATGGTGAGTTAGATGGTTGTGTAACTCAACACTTTGATTTCCCAATAGGTGTTTCTACAGTAGGAAAAGTTGTAACACCAGGAAAGGGAAGAGAAATGATCATAGCTACAACTACTGGAACAACTTCAACAAATAGAGTTGAAGGTATGGTTATTAATGCTATATCTGGAGTAGCTACTGCAAAAGCTCTAGGAATTAAAAATCCAAGAATCGGTATCCTAAATATAGAAGGTGCAAGACAAACAGAAAGAATCTTAAATGAAGTGAAAGAAAATGGATATGATATAACTTTTGCTGAATCTTTAAGAGCAGATGGTGGTTCTGTAATGAGAGGAAATGACCTACTTGCAGGAACTCCAGATGTAATGGTTTGTGACTCATTAACTGGAAACCTATTAATAAAAATGTTCTCTTCATTTACAACAGGTGGAGGATATGAAACTTTAGGTGCAGGATATGGTCCAGGAATTGGTGCTGACTATGATAAATTAGTGAACATAGTTTCAAGAGCATCAGGGGCACCTTTAATTGCAGACGCTTTAAGATATTGTGCTACTTGTGCTAAAAACAAAGTCTTAGCAATAGCTAAGGACGAGTTTAAAAATGCAGGTAAAGCAGGATTACAAGCTTCTATAGATAAGGTAATTAAGAAAAAGGCAGAAGCTTCTACTGAAGAAGAAGTTAAAATGCCACCTAAAGAAGTAGTTACATTCTCAATTCCAGGAATAGATATTCTTGAACTTGAAGATGCTTGCAAAACTTTATGGAAAGAAGGCATCTATTCTGAAAGTGGAATGGGATGTACAGGACCTATCATATTAGTTTCAGAAGCTAACGGTGAAAAAGCTATAGAAATACTTAAAAAAGCGGAATATATGTAAAATAAAATACATTTAAAATAAAAAGATCTAGCATTTATGCTAGGTCTTTTTATTTTAAATAGATTTACTAATTCACAGGGAAATAGGTTGAAATTCAGTATATAAATAATACTTAACTTTTGGTTGTTATTATACAATCCACCAACTGCAAGCTGAAAGTCGGTATATAAATAATATTTAAGGTTAAAATAATCTTAACTTTACAGTATATTAACAAAAAAATATTGAAAATTCTATAAATTTCCTTTTAAAATAATTTACTATAGGTTATAATATAAGTGGGAACAGAAATAAGTGCATGGGACAATACAGTACCCAAAGAGGTGTTGAAATGATAGATGTATTAAAACTTCAAAAAAAAATCGTACCTGAAATATTAGAGTTACTTGAAAAAAGATATAAGATTTTAAGAGCTATAAAGTATAATGAACCCATTGGTAGAAGAGTACTTGCAACTAATCTTTATCTTGGGGAAAGAACAATAAGAAATGAAGTTAACTTTCTAAAATCTCAAGAGCTTATAGAAATATATAATGAAGGTATGTATATAACAGAAGAAGGTGCAGAACTCATAGAGAGCCTTGGAGGATTCATTCATGAAGTTAAAGGCTTAAAAGATACTGAAGATAAGATAAAGAAATACTTAAATATAAAAGAAGTTCATATAATTCCAGGAGATTATGAGCAAGATCATAGCATTTTAAAAGAAGTTGGAAAAGAATCCTCTAGTTATTTAAGGCAAGTTTTAAAAGATAACTTAACCATATCCTTAACAGGTGGTACTAGTGTCAAAGAATTAGTAGATAGCATGCCTAAGTTAAATAAATATAAAAAATTATTAATTTTGCCAGCAAGAGGTGGTATGGGGAGAGACGTAGAAATACAATCAAATACTCTTTGTGCAAGATTTGCTGAGAAGTTAGGTTGTAATTATAAACTTTTGCATGTTCCAGATAATTTAAGTGAAGTTGCTTTAAATACAATGTTAAATGAAAAAAGCATAGAAGAAATTGTGACCAGTATAAGAAATTCTAACATACTAATTTATGGGATTGGAAGAGCTGATGAAATGGCTCAAAAAAGAGAACTTTCACCTAGTGATATAGAAAGTATTATAGAAAAAGGAGCTGTAGGTGAGGCGCTTGGAAATTATTACGATATAGATGGAAATGTAATATTTAAACATACCACTATAGGTGTACAAGAAGAAGATACTTATAAAATGGATGAGCTTATTGCTGTAGCAGCTGGTTCTAATAAGGCAGAAGCCATTATAGGTGGATTAAAGAATAAAAATAGAGCTGTTTTAATTACCGATGAAGGTGCTGCAGAAAAAATAATAAATATAATTTTAGAAAAATAAGAGAATAATAATTAAGTAAACTAAAGTTAAATATTTAAGGGAGGAATTTAAAATGATAAAAGTAGGTATAAATGGTTTTGGAAGAATAGGAAGAAATGTATTTAAGGCATTACTAAATAATTATAAAAACGAAATAGAAGTTGTGGGCATAAATGATTTAACAAATCCAACTACCTTAGCACATTTATTAAAATATGATTCTTTATATGGTAAATTTAATGGAACTGTAGAAGCTAAAGCAGATTCCATAGTAGTTGATGGTAAAGAGATTAAAATATATGCAGAAAGAGACCCTAAGAATTTACCTTGGAAAGAAATTGGTGCAGAAATAGTAATAGAATCTACAGGATTCTTTACAGATGCAGAAAAAGCTAAGGCTCATATTGAAGCAGGAGCTAAAAAAGTATTAATATCAGCACCAGCTAAAAATGAAGATATTACTATAGTTTTAGGAGTTAATGAAGATAAATATGACTCACAAAAGCATAATATAATTTCAAATGCTTCATGTACAACAAACTGTCTAGCACCATTTGCAAAGGTGTTACAAGAAGAGTTTGGTATAGTAAGTGGATTAATGACAACTATTCACTCATATACAAATGACCAAAAAATATTAGATGCTCCTCATAGCGATCTTAGAAGAGCTAGAGCTGCTGCAGAATCAATGATTCCTACAAGCACAGGAGCTGCAAAAGCAGTGGCGCTTGTATTACCAGAGTTAAAAGGAAAATTAAATGGTATGGCTGTAAGGGTTCCAACTCCAACAGTTTCTATAACTGATTTAGTTTGTGAAGTTTCTAAGGAGACAACAGCAGAAGAAGTAAATGCAGCATTAAAAAAAGCAGCTGATGACAAAATGAAGGGTATATTAGGATTCTCAGAAGAACCACTAGTATCAATGGATTATAGAGGAGATGAAAGATCTTCTATAGTTGATGGCTTATCTACTATGGTATCTGGAAAATTAGTAAAAGTTGTTGCTTGGTATGATAATGAATGGGGCTACTCAAACAGATTAGCAGATCTAACAAAATATGTAGCAGATAGATTATAATTGTGATATAATAATTCTTGAGAGAAATGAATTAGTATAGCTTATTGCAATTAATAAGTTTATAGTATATGCAGTTAAACAAAGTCTAGTTTTGTAGTTTCTCTATAAAACTAGACTTTTATAGCATTAATAAGTTTTACTTAGGACATAATAATCTATATTTATGTTAAAAAATTTATGTTAAAATATAATTAATAAATATCTGTTATATCAATAAATTTGGGAGGTAGCTCTATGAAGTACAATAAAAAAACCATAGAAGATCTTAATGTAAAAGGTAAAAAAGTTCTAGTTAGATGCGATTTTAATGTGCCAATACAAGAAGGAAAAATTACTGATGAAAATAGATTAAAAGGTGCACTTCCAACTATAAAATATTTAATGGAAAATGGGGCTAAAGTTATTTTATGTTCTCATCTTGGAAAACCAAAGGGAGAGCCTAAAAAAGAGTTATCCCTTGAACCAGTTGCAAATAGACTTTCAGAGTTGCTAGAAAAAACAGTAGTTTTTGCAGATGATGATAATGTAGTTGGTGAGAATGCAAAAAAAGCTGTAGAGGCTATGAAAGATGGAGATGTTGTATTATTACAAAATACTCGTTATAGAAAAGAAGAAACTAAAAATGAAGAAAACTTTTCTAAAGAATTAGCTTCTCTTGCAGAAATTTTCGTAAATGATGCCTTTGGAACTGCTCATAGAGCTCATTGTTCTACTGTGGGAGTAACTGAGTACTTAAAAGAATCAGCATGTGGATATCTAATTCAAAAAGAATTAAAATTTTTAGGTGAAGCAGTGGAAAATCCAGAAAGACCTTTTGTAGCCATCTTAGGTGGAGCAAAGGTATCAGATAAAATAAATGTTATAAATAATCTTTTAGATAAAGTGGATACTTTAATCATAGGTGGTGGAATGGCTTATACTTTCTTAAAAGCTCAAGGACATACTATAGGTAAATCTCTTTTAGAAGAGGATAAAATGAGTTATGCACTAGATATGGTTAAAAAAGCAGAGGAAAAAGGGGTAAAACTATTATTGCCAGTAGATTTCACCGTAGCAACTGAATTTTCAAAGGATGCTGAGCCAATAATTACTGAGGATAGAAATATTGGTGATGAGTATATGGGTATGGATATAGGACCTAAGACTATGGAGTTATTTACAAATGCAGTTAAGGAAGCAAAAACTGTTATTTGGAATGGACCTCTAGGAGTTTTCGAATTTAAAAACTTTGCAAAGGGAACTGAAACTATGGCAAAGGCTTTATCAGAAACTAAAGCTACCACAATAATAGGTGGTGGAGATAGTGCTTCAGCTGTAAATAACCTAGGATATGGAGATAAGATGACTCATATTTCAACTGGTGGAGGGGCATCTCTTGAATTCTTAGAAGGAAAAGAATTACCAGGAATCGCAGCATTACAGGAAAAATAAAAAATTAATACTAACCAAGGATAAGTTTATCCCTTGGTTAGTTTAGATTATGAAAGGGTGGTAATATGAGAAAACCTATTATAGCTGGAAATTGGAAAATGAATAATACCATTGAAGAAGCTTTAACCTTAGTTAAAGAACTAAAGCCACTTGTAAAAGATGCTAAAGCGGAAGTTATAGTTTGTCCAAGTTTTCTAAGTATAAAAAGTGTAATAGATGAGGTTAAAGGCACAAATATCAAAGTTGGTGCTCAAAATATGCACTCTGAAGAAAATGGTGCATTTACAGGAGAAATATCCCCTAATATGCTAAATGAACTTGGAGTAGACTATGTAATAATAGGGCATAGTGAAAGAAGACAATATTTCAATGAAACGGATTTAACAGTAAATAAAAAGCTTAAAGCAGCTTTTAATCATAATATAATTCCTATACTTTGTGTTGGAGAAACTCTAGAAGAGAGAAAAGCAAACATTACAGAAGAAGTAATAGGAAAACAAATAAAATTAGACCTAAATGAAATAGGGGCTCAAGAAGTAGAAAGACTTGTTATAGCTTATGAACCAATATGGGCTATCGGAACTGGAATGACAGCTACTTCTAAAGAGGCAAATGATACAATAAGCTTTATAAGAAATATAGTAAAAGACTTATATGGAAAAGAAATTTCAGATAAAGTTAGAATTCTATATGGTGGTTCAGTAAAACCTTCAACTATAAAAGAACAAATGGCTGAATCAGATATAGATGGAGGATTAGTAGGGGGAGCTAGCCTTAAAGCAAAAGATTTTGCAGGTATAGTAAATTACTAATCGGACTTTTATACAGGAGGAAGAAAATATGGAAAGAAAACCTGTTATGCTAATGATACTAGATGGATTTGGGATTTCACAAGACAAAGAATCAAACGCTGCAGCCTTAGCTAAAAAACCTAATTTTGATAAACTAATGAGTAGTTATCCAAGCACACTCTTAAGTGCCAGTGGACTTAGTGTAGGTCTGCCAGAGGGCCAAATGGGTAACTCTGAAGTGGGACATTTAAATATTGGTGCTGGTAGAATTATATTTCAGCATTTAACTGGTATTACAAGAGATATAGAAAATGGGGAATTCTTTAAAAAAGAAGTCTTTAATGATGCCATAGATAAGGCTATAAATAGTAATAATGCTATCCATCTTATAGGCTTATTATCTGATGGAGGAGTTCACTCTCATATAGAACATCTAAAGGGTCTATTAAAGCTTGCTAAACTTAAAAATGCTAAAAAGGTTTATGTTCATGCTATCTTAGATGGAAGAGATGTACCACCTAAATCAGCAGAAATTTATATAAAAGAAATAGAAGATTATATGAAAGAAATTGGCATTGGAAAGATTGCTACAATTTCAGGAAGATACTACTCTATGGATAGGGATAAGAGATGGGAAAGGGTAGAACTTTCATATAGAGCCATGGTTCAAGGTAGAGGTGAGATAGCAAAATCAGCTTTTGAGGCCTTAGATAATTCCTATCATGATAATAAGACAGATGAATTTGTGCTTCCTACAGTAATAATAGATGGGGAAGAACCTACAGGGAAAATAGAAAATCATGATACTGTAATATTCTTCAACTTTAGACCAGATAGAGCAAGGGAAATTACAAGAGCTATTAATGATAAAGAGTTTGAAGGATTTAAAAGAGAAACATTAGAATTAAACTATGTTTGTATGACCGAATATGATAAAACCATAGAAAATGTAAAAGTGGCTTATCCACCATCAGCACATAAAAATACCTTAGGAGAGTATGTAAGTAATAATGGAAAAACTCAATTAAGGATAGCAGAGACAGAGAAATATGCTCATGTAACCTTTTTCTTTAGTGGAGGAAGGGAAGAACCTTATAAAGGAGAAGAAAGAATATTAGTGAGTTCTCCAAAGGTTGCAACTTATGACCTTCAGCCTGAAATGAGTGCACCAGAAGTTACAGATAAGGTAGTTAAAGCCATAGAAGATAATGCCTATGATATGATTATATTAAATTATGCAAATCCAGATATGGTTGGCCATACAGGGGTATTAGAGGCTGCAATAAAAGCTGTAGAAACAGTAGATACTTGTCTTGGAAGAGTGGTACCAAAGATTTTAGAAAAGAATGGCACGGTATTTATTACAGCAGACCATGGAAATTGTGAACAAATGATTGATTATTCCACAGGGAAACCACTGACATCTCATACAACTAATAAAGTTCCATTTTTATGGGTTTCTAATGAGGTAAATGGTAGAGGTTTAAAAGAGGGAGTATTAGCTGATATAGCTCCTACTATGTTAGAAACTATGGGACTTTCTAAACCTGAAGAGATGACAGGAAATTCTTTAATTAAGGCTTAGTTTAGAAAATAATTTACTTTAAATAAAAATTATAGATTTATGGCATATTAAAGTTGTAAGTCTAATTATCGGAGGGAAAAATATGAAAAGATATGTTGAAATTATTGATATCCAAGCTATTCAAATTTTAGACTCAAGGGCATTTCCTACTGTAGAAGTAGAAGTTATGCTTGAAGATGGAACAGTAGGAAGAGCAGCTGTACCTTCAGGGGCATCTACAGGAATGTTTGAAGCTGTAGAATTAAGAGATGAGGATAAAGAGTTTTATAATGGAAAAGGTGTTTTAAAAGCAGTAGACAACGTAAACACATTAATTGCTGAAGAATTAATAGGTATGAATGTATTAGATCAAGTTGCTATAGATAAAACTATGATTGAACTTGATGGAACTGCAAATAAAGGGAAATTAGGAGCAAATGCTATGTTAGGTGTATCACTAGCATGTGCAGATGCAGCTGCAAAACATTTAGGCATGAGCTTATATCAATATGTAGGAGGAGTTAATGCTAAAGTTCTGCCAGTTCCAATGATGAACATTATGAATGGTGGAAAACACGCAGATAACAACGTTGACCTACAAGAATTTATGATAATGCCAGTTGGAGCTAAATGCTTTAGTGAAGCTTTAAGAATGTGTGCTGAGGTTTACCATGCATTAAAATCAATTTTAAAATCAAAAGGATTATCAACTGGTGTTGGTGATGAAGGTGGATTTGCACCAAACTTAAACTCTAATGAAGAAGCTATAACAGTTATATTAGAAGCAGTAGGAAAAGCAGGATATAAAGCAGGAGAGGAAATATTTATAGCACTAGACCCAGCATCTTCTGAATTCTTTAACACAGAAACTAATAAGTACGAATTAAAAGGTGAAGGAAAAACTTTAACACCAGAAGAAATGGTTGATTTCTATGTAGACCTAGTAGAAAAATACCCAATAATCTCTATAGAAGACGGTATGGCTGAAGAGGATTGGGAAGGCTGGAGAATAATGACTGAAAAACTAGGCTCAAAAATTCAATTAGTTGGAGACGATCTATTTGTAACTAATACAGAAAGATTATCAAAAGGCATAGAAAGCAAAACAGCTAACTCCATCTTAATTAAATTAAATCAAATTGGTACATTAACAGAAACATTAAATGCTATAGAAATGGCAGAGAGAGCAGGATATACAGCAGTTATATCTCATAGATCAGGAGAGACAGAAGATACAACTATAGCAGACTTAGTTGTAGCTGTAAATGCAGGTCAAATAAAAACAGGAGCGCCAGCAAGAAGTGAAAGAGTTGCAAAATACAACCAATTATTAAGAATTGAGCAAGAATTAGGAGAAATGGGTGAGTATAGAGGGATGAAAGCCTTCTATAATATAAAAAAATAAGTATTTAATTTAGAGAACCCATGAACTATGGGTTCTCTAAATATTTCTGCATCCAGTACAGGAACACATGGAGTAGTATGAAAATAATTATTTTATTTTACGTCTACCCAATACATACTGCATTGTAAAGTATTAATTTATATGCTAAAATAATTCTTAGTTAACTATGAAGAATATAAATTAAGAAAGGGGTAAGGTTAAGTTTCATAAAGGTTTCTTAACCAAGTAAAAATATGAAAATGTTTTTAAATATCGCTCTAATAATACTTTCAATTATAATTATAGTTTCAGTTATGCTTCAACCAAGTAAAAGTGATGGCATTACAAGTTTAATTTCAGGTGGAAACGAAAACTATTTTTCTAAAAATAAAATTAGAACTTATGAGGCTACATTAGCTAGAATTACTATGATATCTTCAGCTCTTTTTGCTCTAGTTGTTATAGGACTTAACATAGTAAAATAGTTTTACTAGATGACTATCTGCTCTAATACTCCCATTACACTCTGTGAAAGCGACTCCTACCAAATGGAGGGTTTGAATTCTCTGCTTTCTTTAAAGGAGGAGTAAAGAGCGATACGTCCCTGGATAAGGATTTCTAAGTTAATGTTTAAAACTCGCATTATAGGTGTGAGTTTTTTCTTTTCGTAGGATTATATCATTTTAAATGGTATAATTAAAGTATAATACATAAACCTATAAGTAAAAAGGAGTGGTATTCCGTGGGGTTGAATTCCAGATTACAAAGTGAAGATATGGATTATCTTTTTGATGCCATATTAAGCTTACAAGATAAAGAAGAGTGTTATAGCTTTTTTGAAGATATTTGTACTATAAATGAAATAAATGCATTAAAACAAAGATTACAAGTGGCTAAAATGCTTAAAGAAAAAAAGACATATATAGACATTGCAAACTTAACAGGAGCTAGTACTGCTACCATAAGTAGAGTAAATAGGGCACTAAGTTATGGCAATGAAGGCTATGATCTAGTTTTAGATAGATTAGAAAATAAAAAATAGATTAATAAACTAAGAACCTTTTATGGGTTCTTAATTTATTTAAAAATGCGAATATAAGTTCGATTTTTTTGATTAAAAAGTCTATATATATGATATAATTATAAATAATAAACTTAAATTTCCTTATAAAAAAGAAGGAGTGATGAAATGGATTTAAAAAACCTTTTAAATGAGGAACAATATGAAGCAGCTATTACAGTGAAGGGCCCCCTACTTATTTTAGCAGGAGCAGGTTCTGGAAAAACAAGAGTTTTAACCTATAGAATAGCTCATATGGTACAAGATTTAAATATAAAACCTTATGAAATATTAGCAATTACTTTTACAAATAAAGCAGCAGGTGAAATGAAAGATAGAATAAAAAAGTTAATAGGAGAACAGGCAGACAATATGTGGGTCTCTACCTTTCACTCTACCTGTGTTAGGATTTTAAGAAGAGAAATAGACAAATTAGGATATAATAAGAATTTTACAATATACGATACATACGATCAAAAAACTTTAATAAAGCAGTGTACTAAAGAACTTGATATAAATGAAAAAGATATTACAGATAGAGAGATTATTAATAAAATTTCAGATTGTAAAAATAATATGCAAACTGCAGAAAACTACAAAATAAAAAATGAATCAGATTTTAGAAAAAATAAAATAGCAGATGTATATCTTTTATATCAAAAGAAACTTAAAGCAAACAATGCCCTAGATTTTGATGATTTAATTTTTAAAACCGTACAACTTTTTAAGGAACATGAGGATGTATTGGAATTCTATCAGAGAAAATTTAAGTACATATTGGTAGATGAGTACCAAGATACCAATGAAGCTCAATATGAATTAGTAAAACTTCTTGCACAGGCTCATGACAATATTTGTGTAGTTGGTGATGATGATCAATGTATCTACGAGTGGAGAGGGGCCAACATTAAAAACATACTTGGCTTTGAAAAGGACTTTGAAAAGGCAAAGGTAGTAAAACTTGAAAAAAACTATCGTTCAAAGGGAACCATATTAGATGCTGCTAACTCTGTTATTAGAAACAATGCACAGAGAAAAAATAAGGTTTTAAAGAGCACAAAAGAAGAAGGAGAAAAGATAAGATTATATAGAGCTTTCAGAGATACTGATGAAGCTAGTTTTGTTGTAAATGAAATTAAAAAGATAAAAAATTCTACTGATAGTTGTTATAAAGATTTTGCTATATTATATAGAATGAACTCCCAATCTCGTATATTTGAAGAAGCACTTAGAAGAGAAGGTGTTCCTTATAGGATAGTTGGTGGGTTAAAGTTCTATGATAGAAAAGAAATAAAGGATATTTTAGCTTATTTAAAACTTATAAATAATCCTTTAGATGATATAAGTGTTCAAAGAATAATTAATGTGCCGAAGAGAAGTATAGGAGATACTACAGTAGGAAAAGTGATAGAATTCTCAAATTATACAGGAGAGTGTCTATACAGCACTCTTTTAGATGCAGGTTTTGTACCAGGACTTACAGCAAGAAATATAACTTCAATTAGTAAGTTTACAAGTTTAATAAATGAGTTTATTACCATTAAAAATGAAACTAATATATCTCAGCTAATAAAAATTATCTTAGATAAGACAGGATATTTAAAGGAATTAGAAAATTCTAAGGATATAGAGGATAAAAGTAGAGTTGAAAACTTAAAAGAGTTAGTTTCAGAAGCTGTTGAATTTGAAAGAAATTCAGAGGATAAAACCTTAGGTGCTTTCTTAGAAAAGATTACCTTAGTTTCTGATGTAGATAACTATGATGAAGAGGCAGATAGTGTAGTTTTAATGACAATTCATAGTTCAAAGGGGTTAGAGTTCCCAGTGGTATTTATGGTGGGAATGGAAAATGGATTATTCCCTAGTGAAACTTCATTAAATAGTAATTCTGAAATGGAAGAGTCTAGAAGACTATGCTATGTTGCTATAACTAGAGCACAGGAAATACTATATATGACATCAGCTCAAAGCAGAATGGTATTTGGAAGGACAGTATCTTATGGTACTTCAGATTTTATAGATGAAATTCCATTAAAATTAAAGGAAGATATAAATGGAAGTAGGGGCATGAATGTATTAAAAAACAGTATGAATTCTAGGGGAATCTATAGAGGAGACACAGCTAGTAATACAAACAATACTAATAATACTAATAGACCAACCTTAGATTCAAATGAAGCTGTCCCAGGTAGAAAAGTAAAACATTCTAGTTTTGGTGAAGGTACTATTATAAATGTATCTAAGGATAAAAATGGAGTTTTACTTACTATTGCTTTTAATAATATGGGAATAAAAAAATTGAGCTTAGAAATAGCTCCTTTAGAACTTCTATAATTTCTTAGGAGGAAAGTCCATGGATAATAAAAGAAATGAAATGATAGAATTAATAGAAAAATTAAACCAGTATGCACGTGAATACTATGCACTAGATACTCCAAGTGTATCTGATGCAGAGTATGATAAATTATACGATAAATTAGTTAGTTTAGAAAAAGAACTAGGCGAAGTTCTCCCGTATTCTCCAACTCAAAGGGTTGGAGATAGGGTTCTTCCAGAGTTTAAAAAACATACCCATTTAGCACCACTTTGGAGTTTAGATAAATCTCAAAGCGTAGAGGGAATAAGAGAGTGGCATAATAGAAATTTAAAAGCCATAAGAGAATATAATCTTATAAATGAAGAAAAGTTACCAGAACCTACTTATATATTAACTAAGAAATTTGATGGCTTAACTCTTAATTGCACCTATGATGAAGAGGGCATACTAGTTACAGCAGCAACTAGGGGTACTGGAGTAGTTGGTGAAAATGTTACAGAACAAGCAAAAACCATAAAGACAATTCCTCTTAAAATAGACAATGATTTTTTATTTGAAATTCATGGGGAAGCTATAATGACAAAAGAAGCTTTTGAAGAGTACAATAAAAATGCTGCAGTGCCTCTTAAAAATCTTAGAAACGGGGCTGCCGGTGCCTTAAGAAATTTAAACATTGGAGAAACAAGAAAAAGAAATTTATCTGCATTTTTTTATGATATAAGTTATACTAAAGAACATGAATTTAATACCTATATAGAAATGTTGGATTTTATAAAAGATAAGGGCTTCCCAGTGGACAATTATATTAAAGAGTGTTCTACTATAGAAGAAATCGAAAAGGAAATTCAATATATAAAAGATATAAGAGATGATTTGAATTATGATATTGATGGCATAGTAATAGCTGTTAATCATATTAAAACTAGAGAGATTTTAGGGTATACAGTAAAATTTCCTAAATGGGCTATTGCCTATAAGTTTAAAGCGGAAGAGGAAACTACAAAGTTATTAAGTGTAGAGTGGAATGTTGGAAGAAGTGGAAGAGTGAGTCCTACAGCTATTTTAGAACCAGTAGAAATTGCAGGAGCCACAGTTAAAAGAGCTACCTTAAACAATATGGAAGACATAGAAAGAAAAGCTGTAAAATTAGGATCCACAGTAATAATTAGGCGTTCTAATGATGTTATACCAGAAATTTTAGGGGTAGTTGAAGAAGAGGGAGAACTACAAGAAATTCTACCACCTAAGTTTTGCCCAAGTTGTGGAAGTGAAATAAGATTAGATGGGGCACATTATTTCTGTGAAAATACCCTATCATGTAAACCACAATTAGTAAAAAGCATAGTTCATTTTGCGAGTAGAGAAGCTATGGATATAGGTGGATTTAGTGAGAAAACTGCAGAACAGTTATTTGAAGAACTACATATAAAATCAATAGCTGATCTATATAAAATAAAAAAAGAAGAGTTACTTCAATTAGAGAGGTTTGGACCTAAAAAAGCTCAGAATTTAATTGATGCCATAGAAAATAGTAAACAATGTGATCTTGCCTCTTTCTTGTATGCATTAGGAATACCGAACGTAGGGAAGAAAACTGCAAAGGATATAACTGCAAAATTTAAATCACTAGAAAATATTAAAAATGCCTCTATGGAAGAATTACTAGAAGTCTCAGATGTAGGAGAAATTATAGCTAAATGTGTAGTTGATTTCTTTGAAGATGATAAAATAGTATACAATATCAATGAAATTTTATCCTTAGGGGTTAAGCCTATCTATGAAGAAGAAAATAAGGAAGAAAGTATTTATGATGGGAAGACTGTAGTAGTTACAGGAAGCTTAGAGTCTTATTCAAGAAGTGAAATAAAAGAAAAATTAGAGTCTCTAGGTGCAAAGGTATCAGGAAGTGTAAGTAAAAAAACAGATTATGTTTTAGTTGGAAAAGAACCAGGGTCAAAGTATGATAAGGCTTTAGAATTAGGTGTAAAAGTAATAAGCGAAGAAGAATTTAAGGACTCTATAAAATAGTTTAAAGTAAGTATTATTATTACATGCCTACAGTTTTATAAAAGTGTAGGTGAATTATAATTTTTAAAGTAAGTAAATATCTATATTACTAAGTTTTCAGGTAAGTACTTATATATTTACTTATAGCTTTAAATTTTAATAAAGATAATAGGGTTTAAAACTGCTTGTAAAATATTTAATTTATACAAGCAGTTTTTTTTATTTCACTGTTTAAAGTTTTATAATGGAGGCAATAATTATAAGAAGAATTCGTAACCACTCTTTTCTCTTACTTTGAAGAAAAGCAGAGAGTCCAGAGCTTGGATTTAGTAGGAATAGCTTTCACAGAGTGCTATAGGAGCATTAGAGTGGAAACCTTTTATTTTTTTAGAAAGGAAGATATTAATGAAGAGAAAATCAAAACTAGCCCTTATTTTTATTATTTCCTTTTTTACGTTTACTCTAAGTGGATGTATAGAGAAAAAAGAAGGAATAAAATTTGAAAATAGAGATTACTTAGTTTACAACATAGAAAAAATACCTAAAGATTTAAGTATGCTAGACAATAACAACATAAGAGAAAAAGACTTGCTATTTGCTATATTTGAAGGCTTAGTAAAGGAAGATAGCAAGGGAAACATACTTCCAGCCATAGCAGATGATTGGACTATTAGTAAAGATGGATTAAGTTATAAATTTAAAATTAGGGAAGATGCTAAATGGAGTAATGGAAATAAGATTACAGCAGAAGACTTTAGAGAGTTTTTTCAGTGGATATTAAAAGAGGGGAAAAATAATGAATATATAAAAGAATTAAAGTGCATTTACGGAGTTAGTCAATACATGAATGGAAGAAGAGAATTTGAAGATGTGGCTATAAATGCAAAGGAGCCTAATGTTTTAGAAATAAGGCTTAACAATCAATGCAACTATTTTTTAAATATATTAAGCCATCCATTACTAACTTTAAGAGAAAAAAATGTGTTTACAGATAATTACCTAGGAAATTATCATAGAGTAAAATTCACAGGTCCCTTTACAATTAATAATATAAAAGATGATAATAATATAAAAGATGAAAAGGAAATACTATTAAATAAAAATAAGCACTATTGGGAAGAGGAAAAGGTTCTTTCTAATAGAATAGATTTTATTGCAGTAGAAAATCAAACAGATGCCTTAATAAAATTTGAAAAAGACAATCCTAGTATAGACCTTTTAGTAGATCCCCCTAAAAATGAAATAAATAGATTATGGGAAAAGGAGTATATAGAATTATATCCTTCTTTTAAAACCTTAAATCTAGTATTCAACCTTAAGAATTCAGAAGTAAGTGGAAACATAAATTTTAGACAGAGTATAAAGCACTCTCTTTCACGTGAGATTGTTTCAGATATTATAGATAACAAAAATACTATTTTAACAGGTAGTATTATACCAAGTGCAACTAGCAATGAAAGAGGTGGAGATTTAGGAGAGAGAGATTATAGTTTATTTAAACCAAATATCACTGTAGCGAGAGATTATTTAAAAAAATCAAACTTAAATACAAAGCAGCAGGTTATTACGCTAATTTATAAAAAAGATAATACAAATAAAATTTTAAGTGAGAATATTAAAAATGAATTAGAACAAGCTTTAGATATTAAAGTAAATTTAGAAGAGTATGAAGAAAGTGAACTAAATAAAAAGCTAGAAGATGGAAAATTCCATATGGCATTATTGGAGTTTTCAGGCACCTTTGATAATCCAATATGTTTTCTAAATGAATGGAAAATAGGTTCTAATAGTTTTTATACAGGATATGAAAATATTAATTTTGATCATTATGTAAACAAAGCAAAAAACGAGCAGAATCATATGAGAAAAATTGAGTATATAAGAAAGGGAGAAGAATTATTATTAAAAGATATGCCCTTAATACCTTTTTTAAATTTAAAAACTGCAATATGTAAAAAGAATTATGTTAAGGGAGTTGAAGCAAATAAAAATGGTAACTTGTATTTTAACTATGCTTATATAGATAGAGAAGGTTCTTAGCATTAGAGCGGCTAGTCATGGATAAAAAAATAGACTTGTAAACTTAGTATAAGTTTACAAGTCTTAAAGAGAGAGTTTTGAATAATCAAGTAGGCATGAATAATAATCATGCCTACACATTTAGTATATTAAGAGTTATGCGAAATTATTATACAAAAAAATACTCATAAAGAAAATTGTCATATTTTTTGTACTGTAAAAACTAGATTTACTAACTTTAAATTCATGTTTTTTCCTATTATAAGTAATCTTTTTTACAAACACTGGTGCTAATTCATTGTTTTCAGGAGTAGGCAAAGTTTGCATTCTAAAGTAATCTTCATCTAATAAATTTTCTGAGTCCTTATAGAAATCCCTATATCTTTCAGGATCATTTAAGTTAGGGGTATCTGGCCAACTTAAAACTAAACCGGAATTAGCTATACCATTTTTATATACAGATTCAATAATAGAATTATCATCATCTTCAATATCATCTTCAAAAGTCTTATTAAAGGTAATTAAAGACATAAGATATGAAATTAATTCTGTTGAATTATATTCACAAGTTTTTTCTTCTGGAGTTTTTACATAAAGACCTAAGTCTTTGTCGTAAATTGAAATTAAGTTTTTATGAAGATCCTCACTAAATTCTTTAGCTCTTAAGAAATTTAAATTTTTATACATAAAATTAGAATTTAGTAAAAGTAAACTATCATATAAAACTTTGTCATCGCTTTTATCTGTTGCTCCCATATGGTATTCTTCTAAAATTAAATCATATAAATCTAAAAGTAAAGGTTTTAAATCATCCATTCTACTATAGTTATAGAATAAATTTAAAGCTGAAAATAGTTTTAATTTTTCTGAAAAAGAATTTTCATAAATATATTCTCTACAGTCCATAAATAAATTTAATATATCTAGGGAAAACTTTCTGTATTCCTTTGCATAACTATTTTCATCTTTTTTTAAATCTTCTTCAAATAGCATAGAATATCTATAATATGCATTCATTAAAAAGGCTTGTTCAGAGAATTTAAATGTGTTTTTCTTGTCTGACAGTACTAAGTCTTCACTAAACAATTCAGAATCATGAAGTTTGTCTACAAAAACACCATCTACATTTCTAAGGTTAGATACATAGAACTGTAATTGACATTTTGCTAAAGCAGAATAAATTTCATAATTACTGTATTTTTTCTTATCGATAGCCTTAAAGCCTTTATAATAATCACAAAGTTCTAAAAGGCATAGGGTCATTAGTGCATTACTTAATATTGGTATTTCTTTTTTGAATTTTTCTGTGTTCCAACATAACTTGTGATTTTCTGTAGACAATTTAGCACTAGCTTTTTTATATACACATAGTAGTGGAGAAAAACCCTTAATTGAATTAAAGTCAGTTTTAGGCATATGTTTGTTTAGCTCTTGAGGAGCTATTGGAATACCACATTTAGAGTGTAAAACAATACGATTTAACGATTCTTTGCTTAAATGAAATAATTGACTACTTATATTATTTTCATTTAAAGAGTTGATTCTTAAAAAAGGTCCTATAAATTTCAAATATAACACCACCATAAATTAGTCCTTATAAAAATAATATGATATTAATAAGTAAAAGTTGCTTAAATACCTAAAAAACTTTGTTTTTGACTTGTAAATACAGAAGCTTAGATTTAAATACAAGGATATAGTATACATAGTAATCTATTTTAAATCCTTCTATATTAAAGAGGATAACAGCTGTTTCAGCTTCTATAGCATACATATAATCTATGTTGATTTGGACAAAATAAAAGAAAGTGATTACTTAAGAAGAATATAAAAAATAATAAAAGATTACAAAGGTATTAAAATAAAATAAAATTAATGTTAAAATAGTATATAAAGTAATAAAATTATAATTTTAAAATAACTATTTAAAATAAAAAATTTTTCAAACAAATATTACAAATATTAATTGAAGTTTATAAGAGAGTTGGGTAAACTTTAATAAAAAAATCTAGGGGTATAATATGAAGAAATTAATAGTTGCAAGTAATAATGAAAATAAAATAAAAGAGATAAAATCTATATTAAAAGATATGAATTTAGAAGTTTGTTCTTTAAAGGATGAAGGCATTAATATAGATGTTGAAGAGACAGGTACGACATTTATAGAAAATGCTTTTTTAAAAGCTAAAGCTATTTTTGACCTTAAAAGTGATTGCTATGTTCTTGCAGATGATTCTGGACTTTCAATTAAATACTTAAACGGAGAACCAGGAATTTATTCTGCAAGATATTCAGGAGAACATGGGAATGATAAGAAAAATAATGAAAGGTTATTAGAAAAATTAAAAGGGATTCCTAAGGAAGAGAGAGGCGGGAAATTTATATGTGCTATGGTTTTAGTATTAGACCATAACAAATGTATAAAAGTACAAGGTGAAGTAGAGGGAACAATATTAGAAGAATTAACTGGCAATGGGGGATTTGGGTACGACCCATTATTCTATGTAGAAGAATTTAAGAAGAGTTTTGGTGAAATGACTAAAGAGGAGAAAAATTCTATAAGTCATAGAGCAAAGGCACTTAAAAAATTAAAAGAAGAGTTAAAGGCAGCAATAGGTTAAAGAAAATTCACAGAATGGAGGGTATAAAATGCTAATTGCAGTGGTAAGTGATAGTCATGGAGATAATACTTCTATAAGAAAAGCATTAGGGAAGATAAAAAAAGCAGATTACCTATTTCATTTAGGAGATAATGTTGAAGATGTAGATGAATTTTCTAAGGAGTTTAAGGGAAAAATAGTAAACGTAAAAGGAAACTGTGATTTTTTAAATAGTAATCTAGCTAAAGAGTTAGATGAAAAGTTAATTAATATAGATGGAATTAAAATTTTAGCAACTCATGGACATAAATATGGTGTAAAAGAAAATATATTTAGATTGCAATATAGAGCTATGGAATTAGAAGCAAATATTGTTTTATATGGTCATACCCATATTCCAAGCATTGAATATGAGGAAGGTATATGGATTATCAATCCAGGTAGTATAGCTTTATCTAGGGCGAAAAATAATACTTTAGCTTTAATTGAGATTTTGGATGGTAGAATAATACCTAGTATAATAGAGATATAGCAATAAAATGCCTTAAAAACAGTGATTTAAAGGCAACAAGTAAACAGTTTTTTAAAATAAGCAAAAAAAATCAAAAAAAGTATTGACGAAATTATTTATATAGTGTAGAATAAACCATGTCGTTAGGAAAACAACTAACAAAACTTATAAAATATATCTTAATAAATCATAAGATATATAATAAGAAAACGGGGTGTAGCGCAGATGGGAGCGCGCGTGGTTTGGGACCATGAGGTCGCAGGTTCAATCCCTGTCACCCCGACCACTTAAACTAAATATAAGAAGTATACACATGCGGGTGTAGCTCAATGGTAGAGTTCCAGCCTTCCAAGCTGGCTGTGAGAGTTCGATTCTCTTCACCCGCTCCAGGATATGCGTCTTTAGCTCAGTTGGATAGAGCAACGGCCTTCTAAGCCGTGTGCCAGGGGTTCGACTCCCTTAAGACGCACCATATGGTGGACGTAGTTCAGTTGGTAGAGCACCAGATTGTGGCTCTGGCTGTCGTGGGTTCGAATCCCATCGTTCACCCCATATTGGGATATCGCCAAGCGGTAAGGCACCAGACTTTGACTCTGGCATTCGTAGGTTCAAATCCTGCTATCCCAGCCAATAAGATCTACTAGCTCAGTCGGTAGAGCACATGACTTTTAATCATGGTGTCCGGGGTTCGATTCCCCGGTAGATCACCAAATATGCAGATGTGGCGGAATTGGCAGACGCACTAGACTTAGGATCTAGCGCCTTCGGCGTGGGGGTTCGACTCCCTTCATCTGCACCAATGCGGGAATAGCTCAGTTGATAGAGCGCCACCTTGCCAAGGTGGAGGTCGCGGGTTTGAGCCCCGTTTCCCGCTCCAATAACTAAATATAAAATATACACATGCGGGTGTAGCTCAATGGTAGAGTTCCAGCCTTCCAAGCTGGCTGTGAGAGTTCGATTCTCTTCACCCGCTCCAAGATATGCGTCTTTAGCTCAGTTGGATAGAGCAACGGCCTTCTAAGCCGTGTGCCAGGGGTTCGACTCCCTTAAGACGCACCATATAAGCGCTATTAGCTCAGTTGGTAGAGCACTTGACTCTTAATCAAGGTGTCCCGGGTTCGATCCCCTGATAGCGCACCAAAACGGGGTGTGGCGCAGATGGGAGCGCGCGTGGTTTGGGACCATGAGGTCGCAGGTTCAATCCCTGTCACCCCGACCACTTAAACTAAATATAAGAAATATACATATGCGGGTGTAGCTCAATGGTAGAGTTCCAGCCTTCCAAGCTGGCTGTGAGAGTTCGATTCTCTTCACCCGCTCCAGAATATGCGTCTTTAGCTCAGTTGGATAGAGCAACGGCCTTCTAAGCCGTGTGCCAGGGGTTCGACTCCCTTAAGACGCACCATATTGGGATATCGCCAAGCGGTAAGGCACCAGACTTTGACTCTGGCATTCGTAGGTTCAAATCCTGCTATCCCAGCCAATAAGATCTACTAGCTCAGTCGGTAGAGCACATGACTTTTAATCATGGTGTCCGGGGTTCGATTCCCCGGTAGATCACCAAATATGCAGATGTGGCGGAATTGGCAGACGCACTAGACTTAGGATCTAGCGCCTTCGGCGTGGGGGTTCGACTCCCTTCATCTGCACCAATGCGGGAATAGCTCAGTTGATAGAGCGCCACCTTGCCAAGGTGGAGGTCGCGGGTTTGAGCCCCGTTTCCCGCTCCAATAACTAAATATAAAATATACACATGCGGGTGTAGCTCAATGGTAGAGTTCCAGCCTTCCAAGCTGGCTGTGAGAGTTCGATTCTCTTCACCCGCTCCAAGATATGCGTCTTTAGCTCAGTTGGATAGAGCAACGGCCTTCTAAGCCGTGTGCCAGGGGTTCGACTCCCTTAAGACGCACCATATAAGCGCTATTAGCTCAGTTGGTAGAGCACTTGACTCTTAATCAAGGTGTCCCGGGTTCGATCCCCTGATAGCGCACCAAAACGGGGTGTGGCGCAGATGGGAGCGCGCGTGGTTTGGGACCATGAGGTCGCAGGTTCAATCCCTGTCACCCCGACCACTTAAACTAAATATAAGAAATTACACATGCGGGTGTAGCTCAATGGTAGAGTTCCAGCCTTCCAAGCTGGCTGTGAGAGTTCGATTCTCTTCACCCGCTCCAGAATATGCGTCTTTAGCTCAGTTGGATAGAGCAACGGCCTTCTAAGCCGTGTGCCAGGGGTTCGACTCCCTTAAGACGCCCCATACTGGGATATCGCCAAGCGGTAAGGCACCAGACTTTGACTCTGGCATTCGTAGGTTCAAATCCTGCTATCCCAGCCAAAACAAGATCTACTAGCTCAGTCGGTAGAGCACATGACTTTTAATCATGGTGTCCGGGGTTCGATTCCCCGGTAGATCACCAAATATGCAGATGTGGCGGAATTGGCAGACGCACTAGACTTAGGATCTAGCGCCTTCGGCGTGGGGGTTCGACTCCCTTCATCTGCACCAATGCGGGAATAGCTCAGTTGATAGAGCGCCACCTTGCCAAGGTGGAGGTCGCGGGTTTGAGCCCCGTTTCCCGCTCCATTAATTAAATATAAAATTTGTACATGCGGGTGTAGCTCAATGGTAGAGTTCCAGCCTTCCAAGCTGGCTGTGAGAGTTCGATTCTCTTCACCCGCTCCATTTTTTTGCAAAATTTTAAATAAAACTTTGCAAGGGCACCCATAGCTCAGTTGGATAGAGTTGCAGACTTCGAATCTGAAGGTCGCAGGTTCAATTCCTGCTGGGTGCACCAAAGGGATACATAACGTAGGGTAGAAGCATCAAGGCTTTATAGGACTTTTAGTTCTGTAAAGCTTTTTTGCATTTCACCTAAAATTATGGAATGAAATTGATGAAGTTACAATAAACATAATAATATTTTAAAACACTGTATTATTCAAGAGAATATGCGGTATTTTAATTTATAATATTAGTAGTATTTTATTTTAAAAACTTGCAAACATATTTATATAGGTAATTCTTATTTAAATAGAAATAATTAAAAAATCAATTATACATATACAATATAGTATAGAAAGGATACAAATATGAGAATTTTAGTAGATGCAGATGCTTGTCCAGGTAGAGATATTATAGAAAAGGTAGCTAGAGAAAATTCTTTGGACTTGATGTTTTATTGTAGTTTAGATAGTATTGTAACTATATCTTATGGTGAAGTGATTTATGTAGATAGCGGCTTTCAAGCTGTGGATATGAAGATAGCAAATGCTGTTACTTCTTTTGATATAGTAGTTACTCAAGACTATGGAGTGGCTACTATTGCCTTATCAAAAAAAGCATATGCCATAGACCCTAAAGGGTATATTTATAATGATAAAAATATAGATAGCATGCTAATGCAAAGGCATATATCTCATAAGATAAGAAGAGGGGGAGGAAAGCACTCAAACCCTAAGAAACGAACAGCTGAGGATGATAATAGGTTATTTAAAAACTTATATAAACTTATAAATGATTATAAAAAATAATAAATTCAATGTATAAAATATACAAAAGATACTGTACCATAATATGTAAATATAGTATAATGTTATATATATAAATATTTACATAGGAGGTAATGTTATGAATGAATTAACAATTACTTTTGATAAGAATTTTTTTATGGAAAATGGAGAAAAAGCAATTGGTATTTTTGTTAATCAGGGATATAATGAGCCTTTATTATATAAATTTCTAGTTGGAAGAAATGGCATGTGGAAAGTAATAAGAGATTTTGATAAAAAGAATTACACTCTTTGGGATGAAAATCGAGAAGGAAATTATTTAATTATGGTTCAAGCTAAAAGTGAGAACAGTGAAAAGCCTTTTGATTATGTAGTACGTTCAGAACATTTTATAAAAAATGAAAATCATATAGAAGAATCCTCTAAAGAAGAAAATAAAGATAAGGAAAATAAAGATAAAAAAAATAAAAATATTAAGAATAAAAATATTAAAGGTAAAGAAATCTTAGATAATGAAGAAAGTCATTTTTGTAATGAAAAAAGTGATTCTACTACTAAAAGTAAGAATACATATGATGAAAAAATAAATATATTTGATCATATATCTGAGGATGAGAAGAATGAAAATCATAATTATGAAAAAAATCACAAGAATAAAGAGTCTTTTTTTGAAAGTGCAGTGGAGTTAGATGAAGAAGAAAGTCATATAGAAAATAAATATGATAATGTAAATAAGGAAACAGAGCTTAAAACAAAGGAAGAACATTTAAAAGCAGCGAGTAGTTCTACTGATAATATTCAAAACTTTGAGGGTATTGAAGATGAGATTAAGGAATTTGAAGAAGATGCTAAGGAGTTTAAGAATAATACTAATAAATATAAAAAATTAATAAAGTATATATTAGTAAATCCTAAAGATAAATATGCCATTGATGAAGAAATAGTTTTTACTATTTTGACTGAAAACCCTAAAAATACACTTACAAAATACAAGCTTTATATAGATGAAGTTTTAATAGAAGAAATCGGCTATAAGGAATCTAGTGAGTTTTCATTTTTACCAAGATGTATAGGAACATATAGGTTTGAATTCTATGTTAAGAAAAAAGAGAGTACAAAGAAATTTGATGAAGTAGTAGATTACACACTTAATGTAGATTATTCAAAACCTATAGAGAGAATAGACCTAGAATGTGATAAAGAATTTATAAGATGCAATGAGGATGTTACTTTTACGGCAAATACCCTAGGTGGTAAAAATGTACTATATGAATTTTATATATTAAAGCATGATAATTGGGAACTTGTGCAAAAATATAGTAAGAAGAATTTTTATACCATGATACCTTTTAAAAAGGGATACTATAAGATCTTGGTTTTAGCAAAAAGTTTTCATAAGAATATAGAGTATGAGAATTATGCTATTTATAAGTTTTATGTTAATCAAGGTAAGGAATTTATAGTTAACAGCTATGCTTTTATGTAAGTTTCTACATAATATTGTATAATAGTTTAAAGAGTATTGTAAAATGCGAATTATAAGTATAAAAAATTTCCACTTAAAGCAATGAGTTTGATATAATAATAAATACAACATAATAAATAATAAGGAGAAACAAATGGAAAGATTAGATAAAATACTTGCTAATTTAGGATATGGAACTAGAAAAGAAGTGAAAATTTTAGTAAAAAGAAAAGAAGTTAAGGTAAACGGGGATATAGTTAAGGATAGTAGTATTAAAGTAGATCCTTATAAAGATAAAATTCTAGTAGGGGAAGAAAGTGTAGTATATAGAGAATTTATATATCTTATGATGAATAAACCAGATGGTGTTGTTTCAGCTACTTTTGATAACTATGATGAGACAGTGATCGATTTATTAGATAGAGAATATCAAGTTTTTGAGCCTTTTCCAGTAGGAAGATTAGACAAGGACACTGTAGGAATGTTACTACTTACTAATGATGGAGAATTAAATCATAAGCTAATAGCTCCTAAAAATCATGTGGATAAGGTTTATTTTGCTCAAATAGATAAAGAAGTTGATGAAAAAGATATAATAGCCTTTAAAAATGGTATTGTCTTAGATGATATGTATAAATGTATGCCAGCAAAATTAGAGATTTTAGAATCTTCTCCTAATGGTTCCAATGTAATAGTTACTATTCAAGAAGGAAAATTTCATCAAGTAAAGAGAATGTTCCAAAGTAGGGGAAAAGAAGTGGTTTATTTAAAGAGAGAAAGTTTTGGACCTTTAAGTTTAGATCCCAATTTAGAAGAAGGAACTTATAGAGAACTTACAGAGGAAGAAGTAGAAATTTTAAAAAGTATATAAAATTATCAAAAAGTATTAAAAAATATTAAAATTAATAAGAGGTTTATAAAAAAAACAGGCAAATAATGAGAATAAAACATATGAAAAAATTATACTAAGAACCATATTAAGTATAATGGAATAAAAATCCTCATACAATTGCCATTAAAAAAATTCTAACTTGCATATAAAAACAATTTTATTGATAAAATATGCAAGTTAAATTTGGTTTTAACAAATAATTAACAAGATTACAAGAGAAAACTATTGATTTAAGTAAAAATATTTTATATAATAATTATGCAAGAAAAAACAACCCCCTTTTTATTATTAATAACACCCCATCCCCTAATGTTATTAATTTAAAAAAAATGTCGAAACCCCTAAATAAAAAACATCGACACATAACGGAAATTTAACGTACTGTATATTAATATTATATTAATATATAGTACGTTATTTTTGTGTGTTATAACTACCAATAAATTCCTACACCATAATTAATCTCAAACTATAATTAATGTGTTCCCACAAATTAAAATCTACATACATAGAGTTCTAAATTTCAGGGATTTTTCTACTCACAGTAAGATTTATAGATTATTAGCTAGTGTGCAGCTATGATAATAGTCAACTTTAAATAGCACAGGAGTATTAAAGAGAAGAGTCATGGGAAAAATAAAAAAAGTTAGTTAAAAGTATCAATTACTTAGCCAACTAAGGATATAATAATAAAATTAAGAAATAATAAGTAATAAATAATAGATAAATATACCGGAGTACATATGTGGTATAATTAACTATAATATATTTTACAACATATAAAAATTTAGGTAAAAATATAAGGGCTATGCTTTTATTTATAAAGAGAGGATGTGGAATTTTGAATAAAGATATTAGAGAAGTTTTGGTTGGTTTTATGAAAGAAAAAGCTTATAAACCTATGAATATAAAAGAACTTAGCAAAATATTTAGTATATCAAAAAAGGAAATTTTAGAATTTGAAAAGGTTTTAGGGTACATGGAAGAAGAGGGGCAAATAATTAAAACCCATACAGAACATTATGGAATACCAGAGAGAATGGGATTTATTCAAGGAGTATTCCAAGGGCATGCCAAGGGTTTTGGATTCGTAGCTGTTGAAGGGGAAGAAAATGATATTTTCATACCAATAAATGCAGTGAATGGAGCTATGAATGGGGATACAGTATTAGTATCTTTAATAAGAGAGGAAAAACAAGGTAAAAAGAGAGAGGGAGAAATCTATAAGGTAATAAAACATGCAAATAAGATTATTATAGGTATTTTCCAAAAGAGTGCTAACTTTGGCTTTGTGGTTCCAGAAGACAAGAGACTTCACCAAGATATTTTCATATCAAAGGAACAAATTAGTGGTGCTAGAGATGGGCAAATAGTAGTAGCTGAAATTACTAAGTGGCCAGATAAAAATAGAAGAAGTCCTGAAGGAAAAATAACAGAGATTTTAGGAAATAAGGGAGACAAAGGTATAGACATACTAACAATCATAAGAAAACATAAATTACCTGAAGAATTCCCATTAAAAGTAGAAGCTTATGCAGATCATATTGAAGATAAAATATCAGAAGAAGAGTATGCTAAAAGAAGAGACCTTAGAGATTTACTTATGGTCACTATAGATGGTGAGGATGCTAAGGACTTAGATGATGCTGTTTCTGTAGAAAAATTAGAAAACGGTAATTATAGATTAGGAGTTCATATAGCCGATGTATCTCACTATGTCAAGGAAAAAAATGTTTTAGATAAAGAAGCTTTAAAAAGAGGAACCTCAGTTTATTTAATAGATAGGGTAGTTCCTATGTTACCTAAAAAATTATCCAATGGAGTTTGTAGCTTAAACCCTAAGGTAGATAGATTAGCTTTAACTTGTATCATGGAAATAGACCATAAGGGTAAAGTTTTATCTCATGAGGTTTTTGAAAGTATAATAAAAACTAATGAAAGAATGACTTATACGGATGTTACAAAAATTTTAAGGGATAAAGATGAAGAATTAATTAAAAAATATGACTATCTATATGAAATGTTTAAGACTATGGAGGAACTGTGCATAATCTTAAATAAAAAGAGAGCAGAAAGAGGAAGTATTGATTTCGACTTTGAAGAATGCAAAATTATATTAGATGAATTAGGAAAACCTATAGATATAAAACCTTACGAAAGAGCTATTGCAAATAGGATTATAGAAGAATTTATGCTAGTTTGTAATGAGACTATAGCAGAATATATGTATTGGACTAAGATGCCTTTTGTATATAGAATTCACGAGGATCCAGATGAAGAAAAGTTAGCTCATTTTAGCGAATTTGTATATAATTTAGGATACACCTTAAAGCGTGGACAAAAGATTTATCCAAGAGCCCTTCAAGAAATATTAGAAGAGGTAAAGGGAAAAAGGGAAGAAGTTGTAGTTAGTACCTTAATGTTAAGATCCATGATGAAAGCAAAGTATGCTCCAGAGTGTATAGGGCATTTTGGTTTAGCTGCTAGATACTACTGTCACTTTACATCACCAATTAGAAGATATCCAGATTTAATGATTCATAGAATAATTAAAGAATATATAAATGGGCAAATTGATGAAAAGAGAATGAATAGATTAAAGATGGAAGTAGACACAGTATCTCTTCAATCCTCTGAAAGAGAAAGAGCTGCTATGGAAATCGAAAGAGAAGTAGATGACCTAAAGAAAGCTGAATATATGAGCTATAGAATAGGAGAGGAGTTCGAAGGAATAATATCCTCTGTAACTAACTTTGGAATGTTTGTAGAACTACCTAATACTATTGAAGGTTTAGTTCATATAACAGATTTAAATGATGATTACTATATTTTTGATGATCAACATCTTTGTTTAATAGGTGAGCATACAAAGAAATTATATAAACTAGGTGATCCAGTAAAAATAAAAGTTAGTAGAGTTAACTTAGATACTCATGAGATTTATTTTGAGCTTGTAGGTGAAGAGGAGGAAGATTCAGATAGAGAATCAACGGATCTTTATCCAAGTGAAGAAGAAGTTCAAAAGGTTAAAGAGGGTATAAAAAACTTAAAGTCAGAGGAAGAGATAAGCTTTAATGATTAATCACAAATAATATTTTAAAAAAAGGGCAAAATATATACTGATCTAAAGTAGAAAAAATATATACTTATCTAAAACAGAAAGGGGTATATTTATGCCAAAGGATAGTCAACCAGATAATAAAAAAGCAAGAATGGAAAAATGTAATTACCAGACTCCAATAACTAGTGAAGAAGGTAAAAATCATAACAGAACTGCTAAAAAACAATCTATAAAAAGAGAAGGATTTCAAAGTGATTCAAGAAATTAAAGATAATCTTTTTTCTTAAGTATTATTAAGAAGAGAATAATATTTTTAAAGGCAAATAGATGTATTAAGACTCCCATTTTCGAGAATATGGGAGTCTTAGATTTTTATAAAGAATTATTGATTTTTTATTAATTCATATTCTTATTTATATTAACATTAATCAATAAGGGTTAAGTTTTGTAGTTATAGTCATATGAACTTATATCTTAATTATGTTAACATTATATGCCGAATCGTTGGTAATAATTTGTAGTACCGCAAACTTATCTTTTAACTATGTTAACATTATATCTTCATAAGAAATAGCTCCTAAAGGACTAACCTTAAGCCCTAATATATTATTCTGACAAGTATATGCAAGTTCAGGAGTAACTAAGTAGATCCAAGGGTAATCTTCTAATAAGTTTCTTTCTATATGTTTATATGCCTCTAATTTTTTGCCAGGGTTTATTATTGATTTTGCACTAGATAATAAAGTTTCTAACTGAGAATTACAATAGCTACCTAAATTATATTGTGCATCCTCTGATAATATTGCTTTTATATAAGAATCTGGGTTAAGAGTATCTAAGGACCAGCTACTTATAAATAAATCATATTTTCCAATGGTGTTCCTATCAAAAAATTTAAAATAGTCTTCTTCATAAACCCTAGCATTTATACCCACATTCTTTAAATCTGCAGCTATTAAGTTTGCTAAAGGTTTTAAAAATTTTAAACAAGCTATTTTAAGTTCTTTATTAGAGTTTAAACCATGCTTTCTAAGAATATTTTTTGAATAATTAGGATCATAAGGTATTGAGCTTAGATTAGAGCGGATTAAGCCAGGAGGAAAAGGTCCCGGGCATTCAACAGCTAAGCCAAGATTATATTCCTTTATTATTTTTTTCTTATCAACAGCATAGTTTATAGCTTTTCTAACTTCTGTATTATGAGAAAAAGGTTTATTATGGCCAAAGACAAAACCTGCATAAATGCAACTAAGGGATTCCTTTGTTTTAATCTTAGTTTTACAACCTTTTTTTAACTCATTAAATAGTTTAGAATCCGTAACCTGTAAAACATCTATTTTTTTATTATTAAAATCTTCAACTATAGAAGAAGAATTAACAAATATAAGTTCATCTACATAAGAACTACTTCCAAAGTATTCTTTAAAGGATTTTAAAGTTGCTCCATGACCTTCCTTTTCTAGATGGTCTAGAAGGAATGCCCCACATCCTACAATGGATTTATCCTTTAAATAGGCATCCTTAGATATAATGCAGCAACAACAATTAGAAATATTAGTTAGAAACCCACTATAAGGAGAAGTTAGTTTTATTGAAATACAGTATTTATTTACAACATTTATTCCGGATATTACTTTAGAATTACCATTTTTATAATCTAGAGCACCTTCTATATCCTCAATAAAGTAGGAATTATCAGAAGGTTTTTTTGGATTTAATATTCTTTCAAAAGAAAATTTCACATCTTCTGCAGTTACTTCTCTTAAATTATGAAATTTAGCATCTTTTCTTAAATTAAAGGTCCAAGTAACACCATCATCTTCTAGAGACCAACTTTTAGCAACACCTGGTAGAATTTCTCCATTAGAACTTAAAGTTAAAAGCCCCATATGTACACAGGATAGAACACTATTACTAATATCATCTATGGCGTAAATTGGATCAGTGGATACTACTTTACCACTAAGTAAAATTTTAACGGAACTTTGCTGCGTTGATGAATTATTAATGGTTTCCAATAACTTCAAGGAAACGTTTTTTAAATCTATACAAACATTCTTTAATTTATCAAGAGAGGTCTCTGTGTACTTTGTATTTAATCCTATCCATTCTATTAAAAGAGTAACTTTATTAGATAGTTCTTTTAAGGTTTCTGCAGAGGATATTATAATATCCAAGGATTTCGTTTGATCTGATACTGCAAGATTAATATTATCTGAAACAGTTGTATTAGATTTAACAGCAGTTATTATTTGGTCAAATACCTCCATAGTATCATTAGAAACCTTTGTGCCTTCTTCAACCTTGCCTATACATAAATCCATTGCATGAGAACTTTTTTCTATACTTTCTTTTATACCAGATATAGTATTTAAAATCTCAGCTACAGATTCATCACTACCCATTGCAAGCTTATTAATTTCCTTTGCAACTACGGAAAAACCTTTTCCAAATTCACCAGCACGAGCAGCTTCTATGGAAGCATTAAGTGATAATAATTTTGTTTGCTTTGAAATATTTTGTATTATATCTAACATGCCATTTATCTCTGTAGACTTATAACTAACTTCATTGATCATTGTCTTAACAGCTTCTACGGAATCTTCAATTTCTTTCATGGTGTTTATGGACTTAACTACTACCTCATTGCCCTTAAGAGCTGTATTTAAGGTGTTATTAGATATAACCTTAGAGTCTTCTGTACTTGCAAGTACTTCCTGTGATAGAGCAGAATAATTATCAATTTGCTGAAATACAGAATCAATAGCATCCATTTGGTCATTTACGCTATTAAAAAGATGTTCTGCAACTTCCCCTAAGTTTTCTAATGAAAAGTCAGTAAAATCTAAGCTAGTAGTTACCTTTTCAAGAGCCCGAAGTTGATTTTCCTTTATCAATCCTAAGTTTGCATTGGTATTTTTTATTTCTACGGAATCTATAGGTTTATTGGATAAATGCTTTTTATCTTCATATGTAACTATATCTTTAGATTTAAATAAACCTTTTAATTTCCCCATGTATATTCCTCCCCTAATAATTACCTATTATATAAAGTGGTACTAATTATTATTATAGTGTATTTAAAGAAAAAATTAAAGATTTTAAAAAATAAATTAAATATAAATATTAATAATATTCGTATCATTAGGCAAAAATGTTTATATGAAAGTTACTTCATCATGGGTTTACTATGTTAAGAATTTAGATTATTTATTACGTAAATAGTACTAAAGCTTTAAAACTCGCTATGCTCAAACATTAAAACTTGTGAGGGGAATATTTACTACAGAAATAATAAATTATGAAAACATTCACTTTACCCAAGGATTTTGATATAATAAGCTATGAAAGATTTATAAAACAAAGTAGGTGAAAACATGGCAAAAAAGAAAAAGACTCCAAGCAATACCTTAGCTGAAAATAGAAAAGCACTTCATGATTACTTTATAGAAGAGACCTATGAAGCAGGAATTTCCCTTGCAGGAACAGAAGTAAAATCTATTAGAGGTGGAAAAGTTAACTTAAAAGATAGTTATGCATATATTAAAAATAGAGAAGTTTTTATAAGTAATATGCATATTAGCCCCTATGAACAGGGCAACATATTTAATAGAGACCCTCTAAGAGACAGAAAGCTTCTTCTTCACAAAAATGAAATATTAAAACTTATAGAATTTACATCACAAGAGGGGTATACCTTAGTTCCACTTTCTTTGTATTTAATCAGAGGAAGAGTAAAAGTAAAATTAGCAGTAGCTAAGGGTAAGCATAACTATGATAAGAGAGAAGCATTAAAAGAAAAAATTACAAAGAGAGAAGTAGAAAAGCAATTTAAACATTCTATGAGATAAACACATGAAATTGCTACTTGAATAAATATTAGATTTGTTGTATTATAAGTAATGAACCTTATAAATAAGGTTTTTCAGTTTGCGTGCAGAGTTGCACAAGGACTTACCTAAAACTAAATATAGGTGGAGACCCAATCAACAAAGTGACAACTCCAATATAACATGGGGGCGTACTTGGTTTCGACGGGGGTACGTTGCACCTAGGAAGCGAGTCGAGGGAACCTGTGGGCCCGCGTTAAAAAACTATGGGAATAAAGATAAACGCAAACGATAATTTTGCATTAGCAGCTTAGTCTGCTACGTTCTACCTTTGAGTACCGCGGCTTAGGATAGGGCGTCGACAGCGGTGAACCGAGTCTAACAAAGCTTTGAGTTAGAAACGGAAATTATGAAGCTACTAAAGTGTGAAGCTTGTCTGTTAGCGTCACATGGAGGGAATGTTAAACTACAGACTGCACTCGGAGATGCCTAGATGTTATGGCTTTCGGACAGGGGTTCGATTCAAAAAGAGTCGCCTTATGAAGTGATTCATAAGTGAAAACTTGGCTTTATCGGTGAAACCGAAACGTAAAGACGTCGGCAACGCCGAGTGGTATGTGAAGAAATTCAACAGCCGTGTATCGACTTATAGGCTTCTAAACTAACTCCTAAGAGTTAGCATGAAGTACTAGGATAGAAGTTATAAAACTATACTAAGGCTTCTATAATACGCCAAGGGAGTTATTACAAGTTAGTAATAACTTGAAGACATAGTCAATGCTATTAGAAATAATAGAAGAGCATGTCCCCTCGCCTCCACCAAAAAATCCACGACAGAAATGTCGTGGATTTTTTTAGTGTTAAGTAAATTTACTTAATGATTTATATGGTATAAAATTGAGATATAAATATAAGAATCTGTTAAGCTGATATGAAAAAAGAGCTTAATATTTCGTAGAATTACTCGTTCTTTGGAAACTATATAAATTTGATTATTTTATTGTATGGCAAACAAACCTGCAATAATGCGGATTTTTGTAGGTTAATCAAAGATATTAATAAAGATTAAGCAGCTACAAACCAAGAAAATTTATTTAAATTATCACTTTGGAATCCTGCCACTTCAGCAGGAGTTAGCTTATTTAGTGAACCATGAGGTCTAATAAAATTATAGTGAAAGATAAATAAAGATATTAAATTATTTGCTTTCTCAAAAGAATTAAAACCTTTTTTAGCTTTATACCATGCTTTAAATGTTTTATTAAAAGACTCTATTAAGTTATTAGTTACGTCGCTAGACATAGGGGCAACAGGCACATGTTTACTCTCATTTAATAGCTTCGCTGCAGCTTGATTATATGAAGGTAGCCTATCGGTTATAAAGTTTGTGGGAGTTCCAAATTGTTTAGCTTGATTTATTAGTGTAAATGCAGAATCCTCACTACGTGATTTTGTTAGATGAAATGCTAAAACAAATCGTGTTTCAGAGTCAATAGCTAACCATAAATAATAACGTTCACCATTAATGAAAACTACCGTTTCATCGGCATGCCAATCGTCAGATTGTAAATTTAAATTAGTTTTAAATTTATCAGCCTTGGCTTTAAAGTAAGGAGCAAATTTATTAGTCCAATTAGCTATAGTAACATGTGAGACTTTTATGTTGGATGAAACTAATAGAAATTGTGAAATTGCTCTTGTTGATGAGTTATTTAAAAAATACAAAGTTAAAGCAGTTAAAATGGTATGTAGTGAGAATCTCATTCCCTTAATAGAAAGAGATCCTGAGACAGCTTCGCTAGAAGCCATATCTATATTGAGGTTATGATGCTGAACAATTACATGGTTACATTTTTTATTACCACATTTATATCTATTATAGTGTTTATATTTATGGTGAAGATAAGTTGCTTTACCACACTTAGGGCATCTTGGATAGTTACATTTCGACTTAGTAGTGACGGAGTCGGGTGCAAACTGACGTTTACATTCTTTACATTGATATTTTTGATTAGCCTGCTTATCCAATCCGAATTTATATAGTTTATCAGAATGGCAACGAGGACATTTTACATTTGTTTTGTTCATTGTTCTTCTCTCCTTTTCATGGGGGATATTTTGTTGTAAGCAAACTTATTATATTTCTTATGGTTGAGAAGAGCAATGTTCATATAACTTAACAGATCGAAATATAGTATAGGGGGATGAATATGAAGGCTGATAATATAAATCTTTTAGAATTTATAAGTGCGTCGAAAAGAACATTTAAGATTCCAGTATATCAAAGAAATTATGACTGGAAGAAGAGTCAATGTTTAACGTTGTTTAGAGATATTGAGAAGATTGCTAAAGATGAAAACAGAAGTATCCATTTTCTTGGTACGATGGTTTATATACAAGGAGACGATACGGCTAATTTTAGAGAATTTATAGTAATTGATGGTCAACAAAGGTTAACATCTATAATGCTTTTCTTAAAGGCGTTGAAGGATGTAATAACTGACATAGATACAAAAGAAGATATTTACGAAAGTTTTTTAATAAATAAAAGAGCACCAGAAGAGTATAGAATTAAGCTAAAACCAATGAAAGAAGACTATAAAATTTATAAGGAAATTATTAATGGTGATATAAATACATTACCAGATTCATCAATATTATCTAATTATAAATATTTCTTAGAGTTGATTAATTTATCAAGATTAACTCCAGAAGAGATATATAGCGGTATTCAAAAGTTAGAAATAGTTTATATACAGTTATCGAGAGAAAATGAAAATCCTCAATTGATATTTGAAAGTCTAAATTCAACAGGATTAGATTTAACTCAAGCAGACTTAATAAGAAATTATTTGTTAATGGGTGAGGAGTATAGTAAACAAGAAGAGTTATATGCTAATTATTGGGTTAAAATAGAGAGTTTGTTGCCGGATATGATAATATCAGACTTTATAAGAGATTACTTAACTTTAAAAACAGGAACAATACCTAATAAGGATAAGGTATATATTAATTTTAAAGATTATTATCAACAATTAAGTAACTATGATGTTGATGGATTATTGGAAGAATTAAAAACATATGGACAGTATTATAGTTGGTTTAAATATTGTAATTGCCCTGATGAAGATATAAATAATAGATTAGTAGAGTTGCAAAAATTAAAATCTACTGTAGTATATCCTTTTTTACTTAGTGTATTTGAAGATTGTTATCTTTATAAAAATATAACTAATGAAGAATTAAAGCTAGCTTTAGATGTTGTAATTTCATATGTTTTAAGAAGATTAATTTGTGATTTACCTACAAATGCCTTAAATAAGGTATTCGCATCGTTAGCAAAAGAGATTGCAAAAGATAAATATAAAGATTTAGAATTAAATAAAAAAATTAGTGTAGTGTTAATAAATAAAAAAGGTAAGGTAGCCTTTCCTAATAATGTTTTATTAAAGGAAAGTTTCGTTAATAAGGATTTCTATCATTTTAAGCAAGGTAGATTTATCTTAGAAGAGATTGAATTAAATAAAAGTAAAGAGAAAGTTAAATTAGAAGAAACAACAATTGAGCATGTTATGCCACAAACATTAACACCTAAATGGCAAGTTGATTTAGGAAAAAAATACAAGGATATTCATGAAACAAATATAAATAAGATTGGTAATTTAACTTTGACAGGATATAATTCGGAATTATCAAATAAAAGTTTTATTGAGAAAAAGGAGTTTTTAATAAATTCTAATATTAATTTAAATAGAGATTTTTTACATTATGATATTTGGAATGAGGTTAGTATTGAAAAAAGAGGTAATAGTTTATTTGAAAGTGCTATCGAAATATGGAGATATCCATTAATTGAAGAAAGATATATAAGTAATGATGTAGATACAGGTGAGTTTGAAATCATGGATGATATAGATGTAACTGGTAGAAGTCCATATGAGATTCAGGTTTGTGGAAGTAAATATAGTGTAAATAGTTGGAGAGAGTTTTTCATATGCATATGTACAGTAATGCATGAATATGATTCACAAATATTTAAAACTTTAATTAAACACAATGATTTTAAAGGGAGAAAAAAAAGAATTATTACTGATGATAGTAGTACTTTGATAAAACCAGCTGAAATAGCAGATGGAATATATATAGAGAAAAATTTGAGTGCCAATGATGCATTGAATTATTCTAAACTAGTTATTGAGAAATATGAAGGTATGGAAAATGAAATAATATATAAAATAAAATAATATTAAAAAGGTTATTTTGTTTATATAGTTGAAGAAATAGGAAGTAGATTGTATGAAAGAAGAATTTAAAATAAAGATAGGTAAGTTAAAAAAGAAAATCACAGGTAGAATTTTAAACAAGTGAAATATAACACAAAATAACCGAGGAAGATATAAGAAAGTTATTAAATAATTTTAGTAGTTATGTAATAACTAGAAATATCCAACAGTGCAAAAAGTTTATACAGGACTTTGTAAAAGAAATTGTAGCTTATAAAGAACACATTGAAGTAATTTTCGATGTGTCTTTTTTGCTAAAAATAATTAAGGTGTAGATGTAGTAAATAAAATTGAGCGGTGTGATTTATATAAAAGCTAGTTGATATTATATTTTTATCTTATATATGTTAGAATTTTATTATATAGTTGCTATGAGTGTTGATGGGAGAGATATTTATGGAGATACATGTTACGGAGAATGCTGTTAATTCTTTGGAAGTAGGCTTAGATTTTTATAATAGGTTTTTAGATAATCTAGATAGTCTGGATATTTCAGTTTCGCATTTTGGTGGCTATGACACCAGGAGTCGTGACATAAACTGGGGGTTTATGTTTGCTATGAAAACAAGAGAATATTAAAGAAAATATTAAATTATTGAGGTAGGGGGGAAAGTGGATTTGGAATGAATAATAGTAATAGTTTGAATAATAGATTTAATTAATTTTAGGGCTATTGAAGATCATCTATAAAATGATTTTTATTGGAATATATATTGAAAAGGTATAAAGTAAGTAAAGTTATGCTTCATAAGAAATTACAATCAAAAAAGCATTACAAACTTAAGATGTATATTAATAAGGGGCACTTTAAGATTAAACATCAAAAGTGCCCTTTTGGCGTTTTAAAATGCATAGTTCCATTTATACAATTATATTACATAATATATATATCAATGTAAAAAAATGTGGTAAAATGAGAGTGATAAATGTTGAAATTAGTTTATTTAGTAGATGATGGAATATCGAGGGGATGAATTTTATGCATAAGGCAAAAGAGAATTACTCTATAGGAAAGCATAGAACAGTTACAGCTGATGAGATGGAAAAAGTTTATTATAATACAATTTCATCTAGTAATAAAAGATTTATTTGCCCAGAATGTGGAGAGTATTTAACTTTTGTACGTAGTAACAAATATAAATCGTATTTTAGACATGGAAATATTAAAGAAGCAACAAAACTTTGTGAACAAAGGAGCAAAAGTGACCAAAGTTATTCTATATATGAAAGGATAGGACTTCCTATATATTTAAAGAAATTTAATGATAGTTTTCATATATACTTAGGTTTTTATAGTATAGATGAATGGCTAATGAGTCTTGCTATAAAAGAAGGATTTGAGGTAAGCATAAAGTTATTAAATGCTAATGATAACTCGCAAATTAAATATTTTATAAATAATATTAACTTCTCTACAAATTCGGTAACTCTAAAAAGAATTAATTTGGTATCGGAATGGTACAAGCTTGAATATTCTTCAAATAAAGCTAGAGGTTTATTAAAACAGAAATGGGGAAGTAAAGTTGAAGGTATCTCACAAAATGGAACATTATTTATATATAGTGAAACAGGTGGTAGGAAAATACGAATAAATGATGATATTACCACTAATACAGATTACTATTATTTATGCAGAAGTTCCAAACTTTTAGATAGATATAATGAGATAGAGAAGAATTTTTGTGGGAATATTTCGCTTGAAACAAGCTTAGAGTATAAAGTTTATAAAATCAATTTTAGGATACAAAATGAAAATCAATTTACTAAGTTATATTATTTTTGCAGAGATAACTTTAAGGTAAGTTTAATATATAAACCATCAACAATTATAGATATGTGGCCTCCTGCAATTAAAAAGGATAATCAATTTTATTATTTAGATAGTGAAATTGAAGCAATGTTTGTTTTAAAAAGTGAAGAAAATGATGCTAAGGTATTCACACATATAAATAATTCAAGTAACAATATATATGGAGATAGAATTTATGAAGATAAGTACTTATTAAAAGTTCCTATAGTAGAAAATTTATCAGTAAATATAAATGAAAAGTATAATTCAATATGTGCATTTATAAATCATTATAAAGGTAAGATTAAAACATATAGTAATATTATTTATCTTAAAGACTGTGATGACAACATAATTAACACGGGAATTTACTCAAAGATACCTAAGAAAAAAATCTTAAAAATAACTTCGATATCTAAATGTACCGTTCTTCATTTGAAAAATAATCAAGTATACAAATGCTATGATATTAAAGATGAAAAAGAAACTACTATAGAAAATATTGATTTTGGAGATGAGTTAGTCGTTGATGATATAGAGCAAACCTCTCTTATACAATATATTAGAATTAATAAACAAAATGTACTGGAATTTAATGATAAATTAGTATATGGAAAGCTTTGTAGGTGCAGGAAAGAAGTTGTTGATGCACCAATTTGGATAAAAAAACTTCTTTTATTAATACAAACTAACTCAAATACATTTAAATTAGTAAAGAAATTCATAGTTGAAAATAAAATACCTAGAGATGCTATTAAAGTCTTAAGAGATATATACAAAATAATTGAGGAAGGTGCTAGAATTGGAAGTTAAACATAAATTAATAGATAAATATTCTAAAGAAGAATTTAAATTTATAATATCATTACTGCCGCATTCAGAACTTATTGAGCCAATAAAAAAATATAGTAAAGAATATAGTAAAGATATTAAAGGGTTTAGACCAGATAATCTATCAACTTTAAAATTGAAAAATATATATTATTCAAGAATATATATAAAGCGAGATCAATGCTTAATAAGGCATATAGAAAAATTGATAAAAATTTATTTAAAAGAAGTAGATAAAATTATTCTAGAAAAACTTACTTCGGATGAAATAATTAAAATTAAGCTTCAAGAAAATGATATTAAATATTTTGATGAATTTATAGATGCACTGCTTGAAACCAAATATAAAAATAATATTAATTTATATTTTAAAATGATAGATCATGAGTTAACTGAGGAGCAAATTAACTATTTAAATAGTGAGTATAAAGATAAAATATTACACAAAGAAATAGAAACTGAAGTTAAAAATGATTTAAGTATAAAATATGAAAGTAAGTTAAAAGAAATAGAAAAGAGCTATACAACTAAATTAGAAGAAAAAGAATTTCAAATTAAGATATTAGAAGAAAAATTGCAAGATGAAAAGAAATTTTACGAGTTTGAACTAGAAAATAAAAATTTAAGTATTAAGGAGTTAAATCAAAATCATAATAGATCTGAAGAAAAATTGTTAGTAGAAGTAAGAAAGTTAAGGGATAAAATAGATAGGTTAGAATTATCAGCACAAAAATTAAAAGTGGAAAATGATGAAAAAGATAAGCAAATAATAGTATTATCAGAATGGGTAAATTCAAAATATGACAAATTTAATGAAGTTGCAAATGTAAGATGGATTAAGGAAAATAAAAACTTATTAAAAGAGAGAGCTGAAATTGACGAAACTCTTCAAGGTTTAAGAAAAAATAAAGAAGAACTTCTTTCAGAAATTAACTCATTAAATTTATCAAAAAATGATTTGAAAAAGAAATTAGTAGCTACAGAAGAGAAGTCAAGGGATTTTATACTTAATATGAGAGAAATGCTAAACACTATCGGTTTTGATAAACAACAGACCATAACAAAACAGGAAAGTAAAATTCATAGAATTTCAAGTAAAGTATTAGATGGTGAAAAAGAGCTGATTGATAAAGATATAGAATTTATAGAGGATTTATCGGATAATTTACAATCCAGTGGTATTAAGAATAAGTATTCTTTCGAGTTAGCTCAATATATATATGCCATACTTTCAAATAAAATGAGTTTACTTTTAAGTGGATGTAATTCAAGAAAAATAACAGAGGCAATATCATATCTTATTAATGGTGCAAGTACAGAAGTTATAGTATTACCACTAGGGTATAATGATCCTAACGAATTAATTAGAGAAGTGGATAATTCAACCGGTAAGGTTGTTTTAATAGAGAATGCTGTTGATAATATATCAGAAAGTATTTATTTATCTTTAATTAAGGAAAATACCAATAAAATAATTATCTTTTCAATGGAATCTTCGGAAAATATTAGCATATTACCTAAGAGTATTTTTAACTATATGACATTAGTAGATGTTGATATTTTGTTGGGTTATGGAAATTCAGGAGAGTTATTAACAGGCGTATGTAATGAAAATATATTTAATATTGATATGGATGAAAAATTTAAGAGTGAAAATTTAAGGCAGATTAGTAGATTAGATAATGCAATAAATCTTAGTAATTGTGCTAAGTTTAGGTTAGCAGAGATAATGTCTATAATTGATGAATTAAAATTAGGAAATAAGGCTATAAGTTGTATTTTGATGTTTTCAGTATATCCATTATGTAAATGTAATGATACTTTAAAAGAATTAAGAGAATACATTGAAAAACAAGGAATTTCTGCAGAGGAGTTTAAAAGATTACAAGCTATTTTAGGAGATATTTATGATAAAGAATAATCATGAACTTTTAAAATATATTAATAAAGATTTAAGGATAAGAAGATATAAGGAAGAAGAAATAATACAATATATTGCAAGAATAGTGTATTCTGCACTAGGAATTTGGATAAGGATTTCTGCATTGGATGAAGATATATTTGAAAACAACCCAGAGTTTAGTGGAGTGAGTAAAATACATATAATAAATAGATGTTCAATATTTCTGGATAATATTATTGAAATTTATCCAGAAATAGAAAAGTGGTTTAAGCCTTATGATAGTGAAGAAAACCCAATAATAACAATTAGGGATAGGCTTTATAAAGGGGGAGAGTTGGTTGATGTAGGTTTCAATACAAATTTAGCTTTGCCAACATATAAAGAATGTGTAGTTAATGATGGAATTAGTATCATTAGAGGATTAAATGTAGGAAATATTAAAATATCAACTGGGTTAGCACAATTAAAAAAAGCAACAGAGGAAAATACCAGGGATATAGAAAAAATATTTAAGTTTTATGGTTTAAAAAGTAAATCAGCAAAAGAAGAAGTTATGTCTTATGTAAAAAATATTAAGTGGAATAAGATTGATTATTATTCAGCTGAAATATTTAATAAGTATAGCAAGGAATGTTTTTCAAGTTGCTGGAATAGCGAATATAAGTTAGAAAGTGGAGAAATTACTCTTTATAGACATGAATTTTACGATTTTGGATTTATAAAAAAATTAGATGATAATATTTATATAAGTCAAATAAGTAAGTATTTAATTGATCAATTTGAAGTAAGAAGGTTTATGTATGGTTTAAAAAATGATGTTAATAATTCAGCTAATGCTACATATAAGATGGAATATGAAAAAGGAATAGTTAGGTTAAATTTATATAATAAATTGCCTGAAAAGGAAGAAGGTATATTGTTGTTACTAGGCTGGCCAATGAAAGACATAAATGATAAATTAAATTTGATTTTTCATATTAGTATATGGCCAGTAGTTGAAGTTATATTAAAGAATTTAAATATTGACTTACAGGAGGTTATGTGATGGATAAGTACGGAATAAGCAGTACGCATAATGCATTAAAGACGAAGTTAATAGATTATATTCGTGCACAATATTTAGGAGAAAACAACCTATTATTAAAGTCATGCGATGAAATTTTAAATAAACAAGGTGAATTATTTCAGTCACCATATATTGAAGCTAACCCAGCGTATAAGGTTTTAGAAGATGGAATTGTAAATGCTTATATTCCGGAAGAAGTTAGAGATATACTTTTAGATATGTGTGAAAATAAGTTAGGAGTATTTAGGCATCCATTTAAGCATCAGGTAAAAGCTTTAGAAGTTTTTTATGGAGGAAAAGATTTATTTATAACAACAGGAACAGGTTCAGGTAAAACAGAGTGTTTTATGTGGCCTATGATTAGTAGTATAGTTAAGGAAGCTAAAACTAACCCAAAATCTTGGCAACAAAGAGGGGTAAGGGCATTGATGTTGTACCCTATGAATGCTTTGGTTTCAGATCAATTAGGACGCCTACGTAAAATGATTGGGGATGTGGATGGAAAGTTTAGAGGAGTATTTTATAAAAATGTAAATAATAATGATCTTAGAATACCTCAATTTGGGATGTATACAGGAAGAACACCTTATGCTGGTGATAATGACCTTAATGAAGATGAAAAACTTGCTAATACACTAAAAAAATATTTATTGGACAGGGACGATAATGTAAAGCAAAAGTTAATTGAGATAGGAAAGTATCCATCTAAATTTAATTTGGAAGAATACTTAGAAGAATTATTAAGTGGTAAACATATTACTAATGATAAAGATGCGGAGTTAATAACAAGACAAGAGATGCAACAGTCTTGTCCAGATATATTAATTACAAACTATTCAATGCTTGAATACATGTTGATAAGACCTATTGAACAAAGTATTTGGGAGAAAACAAAGATCTGGCTTAATGAGTCTGAAGAAAATAAATTGCTTATTATCATTGATGAAGCACATATGTATAGAGGATCATCAGGTGGAGAAGTGGCCCTTTTGATACGTAGACTACTACATAAATTAAATATTAATAGAGATAAAGTAAGATTTATATTAACAAGTGCAAGCATACCTTCTGACGGAGAAGAAGCTGTTAGAAAGTTTGCATGTAATTTGACGGCGCAAAAAGAAAGTGAATCCAGTTTTAATATAGTATATGGAGAGCAAAAAGATATAGTTTTTGAGAATTCAGTTAATATAGAATCTTCAAAGCTTGCAGAAATTAATATTGATGAGTTTCAGCAAGATGAGAACTTTAAAATTAAAGCCATTAAAAATTTTGCAAATATGTTTGATGAATCAAAGGAGATAGAGTTTAGAAAATATGAAGAAGCACAAATTTGGTTATATGACTTCTTAAACAAATTTAAGCCAATGCTTGATATCATGAAAGTATGTAGGGGACATGCTATTTCATATGATGATTTATCAAAACATGTATTCCCAGAAGAAGATATTATTACGGCTAGAAAAGCAACAGAGGTGCTTTTAGCTATTGCACCACTTGCAAAAAATAAAGAGAACCAAGTTTTATTTCCAGCAAGATTGCACATGATGTTTAGAGGGTTACAAGGAATATATGCTTGTAGCAATCCAGATTGTGCTGAGAAAGTTTCCAGTGATGGATTAAGTATTGGTAAGATATATTTTGGAAGTGGTAGAGATACTTGTGAGTGTTGTGGCGGAAAAGTATATGAACTTGTCAATGATAGAAGATGTGGCGCTTTATTTTTAAAAGGGTATATGCATGAAAATGAAATAAATGATAACTTCGTTTGGAATAAAGTTGGTGAACAATTTGGAGATAACATGAAAGAAGTTCATTTTTATATAATACCTAATTGGGGCCCGTTTACAAAATCAAAAGAAACAAAAGTTGGATGGCTTAATGCAGTTTCAGGAAAGTTTTTTGATGATAATGATACTTATGCAGGTAAAAAGGGGTTTCTTTATGTTGCTTTTAATAATAAAGAGCAAAAGGGTAAACCAGGAATTTTAACTTATAATTATTGCCCTAAATGTGAAAAATCACATTTAAATGTATCGGATTTTGTTACAAAAGGTAATGAATCATTTTATAATTTAGTATCAGAACAACTATATATTCAGCCACCCAATGTTTTTAATGAAGAAATATTGAGAAAACTACCGAATGCAGGAAGAAAGGTATTGCTTTTTTCAGATAGTAGACAGAGAGCAGCAGGTTTAGCTAAAGATTTAACTAGAGCAGCGGATGATGATGCTGTTAGAAAAATAATGGTTATAGCAACTCAAAAGTTACAGGAATGGGCAGCTAAAAAAAGTAAAAAACCTACTATGGATTTATTATATATAGTGTTTTTAGAAGTTGCTTTTACAAATAATTTGAGATTATTTTATGGTGAAGAAAAAAAGAACTTTACAGAAGACATAAATAAAATTCAAGATAAGATAGAGAGGTCTATGAGAAGAAAACGTGATATAGAGTATGATTCTATCAAATCGCAATTCAACACTACACCAGGGCTCTATGATGAGCAAATATTGAAGCTTATGTGCAGTAGTTATCGTTCATTGACAGATATAGGACTTTGCTGGATTGAGCCTTGTAATGATGAGATTATGGATGAGGTTCTAGATGATTTCTATGAAAATGATATTGAGATGGATGAAGATGAGTTTATTATTTTATTTTCAGCTTGGGCAAATATTATTATGAAAGATACTTATGCACTTGGTGATACAATTGATGATAGAGTAAGACAAAATGTTAGAACGACTAGTTTTGATAGATTTGGAATACCAACTAATAAGGAAATTCCCAAAACAATTAAAAAAATTTTAGAACAAAGAAAATATTCACCTGAGGAAATAAAGGTTATTTATAAATGTTTATTAAAATATACAGCGTCTCCAAATGGAAATGAAAATAAATATTTAAATTTAAATTTAATAACACTGCGTTACAATGAGAATCAAAAGTGGTATCATTGTAAAAAATGTTCAGGGGTATTTCCTCATACTATATGGGAAATGTGTGCTCACTGTAGGGACAATAGTATTATAGAAATGAGTAAATGTGATTTACAAAGATATAATTTCTGGAGAAAACCAGTTTTAGATGCAATTAAGGGTGATAAGTCCACATTGATTACAAGCATCAATACCGAAGAACATACAGCACAATTATCACATAAGGATCAACGTGAAAAGCTGTGGTCAACGACAGAAGATTATGAAATGAGATTTCAAGATGTTCACATAAATGAGGATATGCCTATAGATATTTTAAGTTGTACTACAACTATGGAAGTTGGTATAGATATTGGCTCTCTTACAGCGGTTGGACTTAGAAATATTCCTCCAATGCGTGAAAACTATCAACAAAGAGCAGGTCGTGCTGGAAGAAGGAGTTCAGCAATTTCTACTATAGTTACATTTACTGATAATGGACCACATGATAGCTATTATTTTTTAAATCCATACGAAATAATATCAGGTAATGTTAGAAAACCATGGATTGATGTGGAGAATTCCAAACTTATACATAGACATCTTAGTATGATTGTAATTACAGAATATTTATACATTATCAATAAGGGAATAGAAAAGCTTAGTGTTGTGGAGTTCTTTGAGAATAATTATGGAGATTTTTCAGTATTTTTATCAAACTATAAAAAGAATAATGATGAATTAGAAGTACTTATACCAGATATGAATTTAATTAATTGGGAGGAGTTTAAGGAAACATTAAAAGCAAAGCTTGATATAATTGGTAAAGAAGTTATTAATGATCCTTTAGAGTATAATAATGAAAAAAATGAAGCGAAAAGTTTACTTGATGTATTATATGAGGAAAGTATATTCCCAACATATTCTTTTCCTAAAAATATAGTTGGTTTTTTCATAGAGGATAAGAAGGGGGAAAAAATTGAGCAAAAACCAGATAGGTCTTTAGATATGGCTATAAGTGAGTATGCACCAGGGCGTATAATTGTAGTTGATAAGAAAACATATAAATCTGGAGGGATTTACAATTATCATTCAAAGTTTAGAGCAAACTATTATGAAAAACCAGCAAGACCGTATTTTGAGAATGGAGAGTATTTGAAGAATTTGTTTTTATGTAAAAATCAATCATGTGGTTGGTTTGGGGTAGAAGAGCCTAAAAATAATCAATGTCCATTCTGCAAAGGTACAGATATAGATAATTTGAATATGTTAAAGCCTTGGGGATTTGCCCCGTTAAATGCTACCAGTATTCCAGAATCTGCAGCTGAAAATGAAGTATCATATGCAGAAGAGCCTTGCTATTCAGCTACACCAACAAAAGATGATATGTTGCAAACTGGTTTCTGTAATATTAAAAAAGCTAAACGTTCTGATCAGATGCTGATTGTATTAAATAATGGACCTAAAGGAAAAGGGTTTAATGTTTGTAAGGACTGTGGAGCTGCAGTAACTGGTGAAGAGGAATTAAAGAGGGTGAAAAAGCCTTTTAACCATCAAAGAGCATTAAAAAGATGCAATCATGATGATATTGAAAATGTGGTTTTGGGGCATAATTTTATGACTGACATGGTTGTATATGAGTTTGCTATTGATAGAAATAAAGTTAATGCAGAATGTAGTTCCAATGATTTATGGATAAGGACAGCCTCATTATCATTATCAGAAGCAATGGTACTTGCAGCAGGAAGAATATTAGATATTGAATTTAATGAAATACGTAGCGGATATAGATTAAGATATTCACAAGATGTGGTTTTTGTTGATATATTTTTATTTGATAGTCTTTCTAGTGGTGCTGGATATAGTTCAGAGATTTGTAATAAAACATCGGATCTATTTAAAGAAACAGAGAAAATATTAGAAGAGTGTAACTGTGAATCTTCATGTTATAAGTGCTTAAATCACTTTTGGAATCAAAAAGTACAGACAAAATTAGATAGACATATAGCGATGCAACTTCTTGATTGGGGAGAAAAGGGAATTATGGCAAAAAAATTTACTGTAAATGAGCAATATGAAATATTTAAACCTTTAAAAGAGTTGTTGGAGTTAGATGAAAAATTCAAAGTGGATATTATAAGAGATGAAATAATAGTATATAAAAATAATATTGAAAAAAGAGTTTATGTATATCCATCTATGTGGAAAAAGACAAACAAAGATATACCTTGTAATGCCATTGCTTTATCAGATAGATTAATAAAGAAGGCTTTGCCAGAAGCATATAGTCAACTGATGAAAATGATATAAAAAGTACATTTATATACTGATTAAACAAAGATTATATTATAAAAATGGTGGTTAAGTACGGTTCGCCTCCACTAATAAAAACCCCATCACATTTTTGTGGTGGGGTTTTACCTATTTTATACTAATAAATTCTTCATAAAACTTTTCTTTAGCCTCAAGCATTTCTTTAGAATACCTTCCATTTCTAGAAGTAACATCTTTGTATTTTTCAATTATGAGGCTAGCCCTTTTCTTTTTAGTGTTAATTACTAAATAAGGTTCAATTTCTACTAAAAGATTTATAGCATCATTATATTTTATTGTAGAAACAAAAGAGTTAGCATGTTTCTCTATGGTATAATTTTTTTATTTTTTATTGTATCAGGTTTAGTTACTATTTTCAATTAAGAGAAGGATTTTACAAACAATAATTGAATATTCTTTTAACAGTTATAATAGTTAAGGTATATAATAATATTGACGAGTTTACAGTATAAGATCCATTTAAAATGTACAGTATAATTTCATTCATAAATACTAAGTTTAATTATAAACAAAAATAATAAATGTATTAAGATGGGTGATATGGATATATAATTTTTTGATATTTGTTATTTTCCTAATTGCTTTGATCGTAAGTTTAGGAAACTTCACAGAGAGCTTTTTAATGAATTGAAATATATGTTAAATAATAAATAATTGAAAGAAATGCAAAATGACAAAGAACTACATAGGATTATATTTTCCAAGATATTAAATGTTGGAGTAGCTTACCTGAATATGAGGATATGGAAGTTGTTATGTATATCAAGGTGTTAAGAGTTTAAAGTTTAATGATAGGAGTTTATTATTTCAAAGGAATTTTTATGTATATATAGAAATATTAATTGTAATAATTATGATTGGAGATTATATAATGAGTGTAAAATTTTTATATAACCACAATAAATCTAATTCTATTGGAGAAGAACTTAAACAGTTGATATCTGATGCACAAGATGAAATTATAATTGTAGCACCATATATATCTAAAAACCCAATAATAAATATAATTGACGTTTTAGATGGAATAAAGATAAGAATTCTAACAAGACTTTCATTAGATGACTTTATAAGCAGTTCCTCAGATATAAATATACTCAATAAGTTAATTAAAAATCCTAATATTGAAGTAAGGTATTATTCCAATCTTCATGCTAAAATCTATGTTATTGATGGAAAAAAAGCTGTGATTACATCAGCAAACTTTACTCAAAATGGTATGTATAACAATTTAGAATATGGTGTTTTGATTGAAGAAGGTTTAAAAGATATAAAACAAGATATAAATAATTTATGGAATAATGGGGGCATAGTTAATGAAGAGATAATAGTTTCAATACAAGATAAACTTAGTATTTTAGAAGTACATAAAAATCAAGAATATAAAATAAAAAGTGAAATTAAAGAATTAAATAAGCAAATTATAGAGCAGAAAAGAAGCCATCCATATAAAAAAGAAAGCTCAAATAAGGATACAGTTAGTAATAGTATTTCAGAATATAAAGCCTTGGAGTTAGTTATTAATGAATGTGGCATGGAGAATACTGGAGAAAAAATAGTGGAAGTTTATGAGTTGATAAAGTTTAACATACCAGAAGATGTAAGGAAGGCTTGTGCATTTAGATATAGAAAAAATAAAAGCAGGGTAGATGTGGCTGTGAATATAATGAACTATAGAATTTTTCTATTACCATATATGAATAAACCTATAGCTGAAATAATATATCCTAAAGAAGACTTTTATAATCTTAGAACTATAATATTACAGGAGAGATTAAATACTATTGAAAAATGGGAGTTTAAAAATTTTGAATGCTATATTTTATATTTTACTTTTGATGAAATATTGAAATTAGATGAAGTACATTGGAAATCATTTAAAGAAGCTTGTTTAATTGCTTATAATGGAAAGAAAAGTAGGAATAGAGATTCAAATATGATAGTTAACTGGAGAAGTGTAGAAGAAAAATTTTATATCATAGATGAAAAGAAAAATGTATATGCTATTGGTAAAAATGTAAAAGACGGATTTGTTGTTTTAAAAGGGTCTAGGGTTTCAACTAATATTGAAAATTCACTTAAAGGTTCATATTTTGATTTAAGATTAAAGCTAATTAATGAGGGTGTAATTGCTAAAAGTGGAGATGAAATGGTGTTTGAAAAAGATTATAGATTTACAAAATCATCTCCAGCAGCTTCAGTAGTCCTTGGAAGAAATGAAACAGGTATGAAGTATTGGAAACTTAAAAATGGGATGACTTTAGGAGAATACTTAAAGGGTAAAGATGAATAATTAAATAATGAATGTTATAAATAACCTACTTAAATTACTAGTAGGTTATTATTTTTTTGAAAGGGCTGATACCTTGCAAATAACAGAAAACTTAATATTATAATGTTTAAATGAACTAAATAAAATAATATTGAACAATTTAATAGAATTGAAAAGACTAGAAATACTATTCATAAAACTACTGTTGCAACATTCACTGTATTTGAGGATAACGGTCAGAAATATTTTCAAATTGATACATATGGTACTGTTGAACGTGTTATGCCTAAAAAAGTGAGTCAGTCAATTCAGCTAGATAAATCAATGGCAAAAGAGCTTATTGACATCTTGAAAAGTGAATTTTCATTGGATTAGTGTGGTGAACAAATAAAAAGCATAAAATTACCACTGTATGCTCCAACGTTAATGGAATCAACTAGAGTTATAGGATATTCACTGGATGCCTCAATTGCAGACATTATTACAACCTTTTTTTTGGTGGTACACAGGGTTCAGGACATAAACTGGAAGTTTATCTCTACTAGCAGCGGCATCTACGATTACCTTGGAGTTTTATAGGAAACTCTCAGCTTCTAACCTTTATAAAAAAACTTCTTTCTACTATATATAACAAGTTAATGAACTATGAGTGGGACAAAATGGGGCATTCTATTCCAATTTGAGTTACTGTAATTACATGGTATAATTTAATCAACATATTGATTAAAATTTGTAGTATATTGAGAACGATTATAAATGGGGGATAGTTAAATGTTATGTAAAGAAGATATAATTAGAATACTCAAGGAAATGGATTTGCCCTTAAGTGAATATTGGATAACTTCTGGTGCAGGATTAGTGATTCATGGAGTTAAAGAAGCCACAAGAGATATTGATTTGGGGTGTACAACAAATTTAGTTGAACAATATTTGGGAAAAGGCTGTCAATACAGAGTATCAGATGATAACTCAAAAATAGTAGAAGTAAGTGACAAGGTTGAATTGCTTGAAAATTGGTTTGTAGATGAAATTGAATTCATTGACGGATTACCAGTGGGTAGTTTAGAAAGTATCAAGAAACAAAAAGCAGAACTGGGGAGAGAGAAAGATATTCATGATATAAAACTTATAGATGAATATATTAAAAATAAAAAGTAATTAGCAACCAGAAAAAGTATTCTGCTTCGCTACATCCTTTTTCTGGAACATCACCAGGGGTCATGACATAAACATAAATAATTATAATGAAGTTTTAGAACAAGATTTAAATATTTTTAAGGTTGCTGATATGATAAAAGGGAAAGCTAATGATGATGGATATCGAGGATTTCATTTATATTATCAGAAGACGAATAAACATTATCCTATAGAGATTCAAATAAATACTAAGCATGATAGGATTATTAATGATTGGCTTCATGTACATTTGTATAAGTATGAAAAAAACAGTAATATAGGTGAATTGTTAAGAAGAAAATATGATAATGGAGAAATTAAAAATGAATCTGATTTTAAGGAGGTATTGAAGAATGTGTTATCTAGTAGCAAAGAAATTTGATAAAGAAGGAAGTTTAGTATTAGAGGCAGAACAAGGTCAAAGATTAGCATCATTATCTAAGTATCTAACATTAACAACACTTGAACGCGGGGTACAAATATTAACTTTAAACGATTTAGATAGTTATAGAGAATATGCTCCATATATATTAATTAATGATGAAGTTGAATTTATATCTAAAGTTATAAAAATGTAAAAATAGATTGCATCTCTAATTTTAGTGGTCCTAATTTCTATAAAAGATTATTGGATATAGAAATCATAAAAAGTATTCTGCCTTGCTACATCCTTTTTCTGGAACTACCCAGGGGTTGTGACATAAACTGGAAGTTTATGTTTGATAAATATTGATGAATCTATACGGAAGTAAGAAAAAGTCTGGTAAAAAAATTGCCAGACTTATTTTGGATTATAGGATAATTTAGATACAATAATAGGGAAGATCATAAGAGGAGAATGAGGATTTGAAAAGTAAGGATTTAGTATTAATATATTCAGTATCAAGGGCTATTTTTGAATAAGAGCATGAAAAGAAACTAGATGAACACAAAAGAGGTTTGCAATTATTGTTTGTGATTTTATGTAGAGCTTGTGATATAGTGAGCGCAGAGGAGTGAGAGAATTGTGATGAAAATAGAAAATGGTGAAATTCAGTCTAAAATGCTGAGTTTTAAAAGAAAAACTGTATGGACTTTAGATGAATTATTTATTTTATCATCTGAAATTTTAGGTATAGATATAAACGATGTTAAAAATAAATATTATGAAGAATTTTATAAGCTTATAAGCAATATGGAACGAAGCAATATTTTAAAAAAGTATGGTAATGAACAAAATTCTATGCAACCACGTCTTTATAAGAAGTATAAGCTAATAAAAGAAACTGATACTTTAACTGATGAGGAAAAAATAAAATTGATAGCTCTTAATAAACTGAATCTTAAATACTATAAAAAAAGAGCATCGGAGTTTAGGGAAGACTATGATATTTTGATGATCCTTAATAACTATATGAGGAATAAGACTGAATATAAGGATTTAAGTATGAATGAAGTAAGTTATGAGCTATTTGGCTATGAAAAGGCTATGACTACGGGGGAACCTGGAAGAGCTTCAGAAGTGATGGGTAAGATAGGCTTAAATGAAGAAAGTCTTGGATGCAGAACAAAATATAATCCTCTTTTGAATACTATATTTAAGGGGTTTTATCAAAAGGAAATAAGAAATATTCTTGTTATAGAAAATCTGGAAACGTACTGGACTTTAAATAGATTTTTGAGAGAGAATGAGACATCTATTGATATGCTAGTTTTTGGAGAAGGTTATAGTATAGTTAAGAACTTTGCTGGTATTATTCAATACGGTGTAACTACAAAAGACAATATTCTTTATTATGGGGATATAGATTTAGAAGGTATATGTATATACTCACTTTTGAAAAATAAATTTGATACATTCACTATAAAGCCTAATGTAAATTTATATAGAGGTCTTTTGAAATCTGGTAAGGATAGAGGGATTAAAGAATCTATTTCGCCAAATCAGACTATTCCATCTGAAGAGGATATGGCAGAGTTCTTAAGCTATTTTGGTAAAGAAGATAAAATAGAACTTAAAGATATACTAAAGAACAGACTATATATTCCACAGGAAAGTTTGAATTACAAAAGATTAAGGGGGTGGAAGGTTGAATAATAACTATTTAAAGACGCTTAATAATACATTAACAGAGTGTCCAGATAGAGTAGAATCATTACGTAAGTACTATCCGTTTTTTTATCTATTTAGTTATAGATATACTACTTTAAAAGGGTATGAACATATTAATATGGGTGAAGTTTGCTTAAGTCTTTTATCTTTTATGTTCTATGAAAACAAATTAAAAAATCAGAAAATTCAATTTGTAAATATTAAAGATTTTTTAGAAATGCTCTTAGTAAACCTTTATGAAATTACTCCTACAGCGGAAGAGTTAGATATATTCACAAACAATGTACTAGATAAGATACAAGGGGAGAATGGAGCAGGATATGAGTTATTTTTCCCAATGTATGATAAAAATAAAGATAAGGCTGGAATTAAAAATGTAAAGTATATAACTAGAAGTGGAGAAGAGGAAAGTGGAAAGCAGAACTATGAAATAACTCCACTAGCAATAGACTTAATACTTGCAACTAAAGAGTTTACAGAAGAAAGTAAGATAACTATCAGTCTACTTTTATTAAAGAAGCTTATAACTGATAGTGAATATGATAGTGCTCTTTTATCTTTAACTCAAGTAAATGCAGAAGTTATAAAACAGATATCTAAAGTATATGAAATCGAAATGAATCTTATATATGGTGGAAATAGAGGTTATGATGGTTTTCTAGCATATAGAAATCTAGCAGATAAAAGACAGAAGGAAGAAGAAGAATTATTTTCTGAAACAATGGAGCAAGTAAGAATTCTTAGGGAAGAATTTGCTACTAAAGTAAAGAAATCTGAGATAGGTGAGAAAGAGAAAAACGCTTTTAAGTGCTTAGATGAAATGGATAAAGAACTTAATAAGACGGTTGAACTTCATCAGCAGCTTTTAGGTAAAGTTGTAATCTTAACTAGAAAAGCAGACGAAATATTAAAACAGAAACGAATAAAGCTACTTAGACCATCTTTCGATTTTTCTACTTATATTGATAAATTAAATAAAGTTGGAAGTGCTGAAAATCTAGGTCACTTCGTAGCACCATTTATGTCTTTAAATATAGATAAGATATTTTCTCTTGGAAAAATAAATGACATGTTATTGTGTGGTATAAACAAGAGTGAAAGAGAAGGCGCTGTGGATAGAGAAGAAGATGATGCTATTAATATTGATACTGACAGATTTAATAGAGCAATTAGAGAAAGAGTTTCTTCTAATTATAAGCATGTAATAGAATATCTCTACATGATACTTGAAAAAAATGAAGAAGTTGATATGAAGGGAATTATAGAGAATGCGTCTGATGAGGACATAGAAAATATCTTTAAGAATCCCGATTTTATCGGCGTTATTATTGATATGATACGAGCTAACGAAACAAGTTATATAAAAAATGATAAACCTAAATCAAAAACTAAGAACGAAGATGAAGAGGAAAGTAATGCAAATTTATTAAAAAGGGTCATACTAGAGTCAAAGAAAAGATATAACAAAGATTATGGTATAGAAATTACTGCTATAGAAAACTCTTATATAGAAATAGCACCTGGATTCAATATGACAAATGTTACAGTAAAGAGAAAATATGATTAGGAGGTATGCATATGGATTCAAATAACAAAACTGCACTTGAGATTTTTTCAAAAGTTATAAGAAAGATTAAGATAGATGATAATACAAATCATGAATTATATAGAGCTGTAGTAACTAATTCTTTTGTAAGAGCATATCTAGAGGAAATGTTAGAGGAAATGGGATTAGACCTATATGTAAATGAAAAGAATGGAGTGTTTATTACACCAAAGCCGAATAATGATATATTTGGATATAAGAATGAAGAACTAAGAAGTGAGCTGCTTCTTAAAAACAATAGTGAGTTATATTTAACTTATTTTATAATTTTCACTCTAATATCTACTTTCTACATTCAAAGTAATTACAAAACACAGGTTGAATACGTAACCACTAAAAGCTTGTTGGATAAAGTTAACGAGAAGCTTAAACCATTATCTGATAGTTGTACTGTAAGCGGAGAGTATGAGTCTTCATTTAAGAAGTTATATGCTACATGGGAGAGCTTCCCAGAATCTTTAAGAAAAGATAATGAAAATGTTAATTATGATGATAATAGAGGAAAAACACAAATAGGTCTTATCAATAGAACTATGAGCTTTCTAATAAAACAAGATTTAGTATTAAGAGATACGCCAACAGGAAGATATTATATAACTGGAAGATTTGAATATATGATAGAGAGATTTTTTGATGATTCAAATACTAATACAGTTCTTATGGACTTATTGGATAAAGAAATTGAGAGGGAGGGGTTACGCTAATGCCAGGTTTATTAAGTACAAGGGTTTGTAATGCAAGATTTAGTGGTGGAAAGAAGTATTATGAAGATTTACAATTAAACTCTCATGGAGATGCTTTGGTTATAGATATGGTTAATGGAGGCGGTAAGTCTTTTTTAATTCAATGTATAGGGCAAACCATAATACCAAACAGCAGATGGCAAAATGACTGGGATTTTAAAGCCGTTTTTGAACCTAAAAATAAGAATACAGTAATTCACTGTGTTACTGAATGGGAATTAGACCATGGTATGGAATACAAATATTTACTAGCGGGATTCTGTGCATCAAAACCTACAAAAAACAATAACGATGATGAGGATAAGACTTACGCTGACTTTGAAAGATTTTCGTATATATGCTTATATAATAATCGTAACGAAAATGATATTTTTAATTTGCCTTTAAAAGAGGTTAATGACGATGGAAGTAGTAAATTTATGTCCTTGTCTGAATTAAAAAAATATCTTCATAGCATTAAGTCCGCAGACTATTATACAGAGCTATTTACAGTATCTAAATCTTATAGAAAGAGATTATCTCAATACAATATTACTGAAGCCGAGTGGGAGCTTATAAAAGGTGTTAATGCTGATGAAAAATATGTTGCAACTTATTTAAGACAATACCCTAATGCTGAAAAATTCATATTAGATTTTCTTATTCCTAAAATTGAAGAATGTTATTCTACAAGGGCAGGATACGAATATCAAGATAGTGAAAAACTAGCGTCTTCCCTTTTAAATATAAGAGAGAAGATGGATGAACTTATGAAAAGTAAGTCAAAGTCTCAAGAATATGAGAAGATTATAGAATCAATCAAAAAGTTAGCTATTAAGTTGGAGGATTTATCAACTAAGTATACTGAAAGAGAAAAAATATATACAGAGATTAAGAAGAGTATAATCTATTTAGAAGAAGAGATGATAAATCTTACAGATAAAAAGAGTGCTACTGAAATGGATTTTAATAATGTTAAAAAAGATATAGAAACTTTAGATATAAATATTCAAGCCTTAGAAATTAGAAATATAGAAAAGGCTTACGAAGAAAAGTTAATAGAGGAAGAGGAGAAAAAAGAAGAAATAGCCTCTCTTGAGAATACATTAGAGAAGGAAGAGCGTAACCGTTCTTTTAAATCTCAAGAAAACACCTACCACTCTATATTACAGGAAGAATCTAATATTAGTAGATGTAAAGCTAGTATTGAAACTTTAGAACTTAACAATAAAGAACTTGTTTCAGAAAGAAATTCTTTAGGTGCTGAGGTTAAATCTTACTTATTAGCTAAGAAAGAGTTAGTTGTAAGGAAAAAGAATGAAAATTTAGCTAATATATCTGATTGCAACAATGAAATAGATAAGTACTCCGATTCAGTAAGAGATAAGCAAAGTGAAATTATTAGTTTAAATAAAGATAACAAAAGAATAGCTAAGGAGAAAGATGAACTCGCTGAAAAAATCACTTCAAAAGAGTTTAAGATAATCCATAACTTAGATAAGGATATTTACACTAAGAGAAGATTAGAGGATGAAATAGAGGAGAATACAGTTATAGTTGACGACCTTATAAAAGAGCTATCTTCAATAGACCAGCAGATAAAAGAAACCGAAACAAATATAAATTCATTAAATATAGAAAAAGCTAAGCTTGATATGGAGTACAACATAGAGAGCGAAAAGCTAGAGGTGGCGGCAAATTTATATGGAAAATGTGAAGTTCTATTTGAAATATATGATTGTAGTTCTGTAGAAGAGCTTAATTCTACGTTATCCGATAAGCTTGCAAAGAATGAGGAAAGCAAAATTATCCTAACCGATGATATATCAAAATGCAAAAGTATTATAAGTACTTTGCAAAATCACAATATAACCTTAAGTAATGATACCATGAATATATATAACATTTTAAAGGGGAGATTCTCAAACCCATTATTAGGATTAGAGTTTATATCATCATTAGATATAAAAGAAAAAGAATATTTTATAAAAATGAATAGCTTGATTCCTTATGCAGTACTATTGGAAGATAATGATTATAAGAAGTTTATTGAAGATAAAGACTTACTGGATAACTATTACGGAAGTGCAGTTCCTGTTATAAGTAAAAAGACCTTAGAAGAAGTTATCATATATCCCAAAGGGGTTGCATTTACCTCAAAGGATATAGAATTCTATACAAATGAGGAAAAAATAGCTAGATTAAAGTTAGAAAAAGAAGAAGAGTTAAAAAGCTTGGAAATTAAAGTGAAAGAGATCGAAGATATTATATTATTTCTAAATAATGATATAAAACCTGTAAGAGAATTTATCGACAGATATATTAATAAAGCTACTCTTGAAAGCTTAGCTCTTACAGTAAGGAACATAGAAGAGCTTTTAGATAAAAATGAAGATAGTATAGATGTGTTTAATAAGCTTCAAATATCTCTTAAGTCAGATTTAATAGCTATAAATGAAAGAATTAAATCTGCAAATGATAATATATCTGAAAAGGAAAAACAACTTAGAGCCTTAGAAGTGTATTTAGATTGTAAAAGTAGAATGGATAAGCTAGAATTGGAGCTTACGGAAAATGATAAGGTATGTTCCGAGATAGATAAATCCTTAAAAGCTGAGCTAAATTATATAAAGGAACTTAGAGCAAGAAAATCCGAATTCGAAGATTTGAAAGAATCATTTACGAAACAAGAATATGAGATAGAGAGGAATATGGATAATATAGCTTTTGTTGGGGAAATAACTTCTAGTACTACCTTAACTGAAGATGAGTATCTAGATAAAAATAGTAGACTTACAGCTGTGTTAGAGAAGCTTCAAGGATCAAGCAGCGATTTAAAGATTTTAAATGATGAAATATTAAAATGTAAACAAAGAATAGGGGAAAATAAATCTATAATAGACCGCGAAAACTTCACTCTTGAGGAATTCTCTCATATAACCATTGATTTCGTAAAGAATTCTAATGAGCTTCTTAAAAATCTAAATGATTACGTGAAATCATTAGATAAGCAGTTAGGTGCATTGAAGTTAGAACTTATGGATATAAAATCTAGTAAAGGTGAATTAAAAGGTAGTTTAACTTCTAGAATAGATACTTTATTTAGTAATAATTCTGTTAATTATAGCGATATAAAGGAAAATATAGATGAAATGCTAGAAGGTCTTTCTTATGTAGATAAGGTTAAGGATATGAAAAATATAAGAAAAGAGGCTATAAATATCAAGGTTAAACTTGATAAGGAATTGAGGCTACTTGATGATAAGATAAGGTATAATAATGATACTAAAAACAAGTTTATATTGCTAGATAAGGATATTGACATAGAACTAAATGGAGAAAAGCTTACATCTATAAGAAATTATCAAGATGTAGCTACAGAACTTAAGATTGCTCAAAATAGTGTGAGGTATAAACTTAGTGAATTTAAGAGAGATGTAACTTTTGGCAAAAATATGACCACTAGCATTCAAGGGTACTCAGAAATCTTATCAGACCTTGAAGAACTTCCTACTAAATCATCGTCTTTAAAAAACATGGTAAGTAAATTAGCAGGAGAAGACGATAATAGCTGGATTTCTATGTTGAAATTTGAACAAGAGAAGATAGTTGAAAATATAAAGTCTTTAGAATTACAGGAAGAAAAATTCATAACTTTATGTATTCAAAAGAGTGAAAATGTTCTTAGAGATATTAAAAAGCTTACTGAACTTTCTATTATAGAGATTAATGGTAGAAGACAAGAAATGCTTAGAATTAATCTGAATAAGCTTCCAGATGAGTTAGCGAGAGAAAAAATGAAAAACTACATTGAGGGAATTATAGGGTCTTGTTCGGAAGAGAGTGACGATGCAGTAAGAAAAATCAAAATATCTAAAGGATTAACTACTGATAATTTGTTTAAGCAAATTATAGATAGAATAAAAAACAAATCAGTAGAGCTATATAAACTTGAAGATGTAGATAATATGGAGGTTAACGACTGGTTAAGCCTAGATAGAGCATACGGTTCTAAAGGTGAAACAAATGGTATGTATATAACTATGCTTATATGCATAATAAGTTACTTAAGAAAGCTGTATACAAATTCTACAGATGAAAGTAAGAAAGTAGTTATCTTAGATAATCCATTCTCTGGTACTACATCGGAAATTATATGGTTGCCTATACTAAATTTACTAAAGGAAAACAATGTACAGCTATGGGCGGCGGGATTCGAAATAAAGACACAGCTCGCTAATATATTTCCTACAAGATATTATATGGGTAAGAAAGCATCTAAGCATTATGAGAAGATAGTAATAAATAGATTCCATTCAGATTACAATCTAAGGTCATTAGGTTATGAAGAGTTATATGGAAGAAAAATGGACATTAAACAAATGGCTATGGATATAGACTAATAAATAAGGGGGTCATTGTTTTTTTATTCAAAAAAACGCTGAACCCTTGATATATAAAGATAAGGTAAAAAATATAGTGTAAAAAACTTTATACTAACAGAAATTAAGAAGGGGAGTAAAATATGAGTTGGGATGTAATAATTCAGAGTACAAAAGATATTCCATCTGAGGATGACATGGAAATTAATTCCTTGAAGTCGTATTTAGGTCAAAAAAGTGAGGTTATTAAAATAGTGGAAAGTGTGTTTGGTGATGTGGACTTTTCTGATAAGAGTTGGGGGATATTAGATAGGAAAGACTTTTCAATAGAGTTCAATATGGATGGACCAAGGGATAAGGTTGATTGTATTATATTGCATGTTAGAGGAGAGGATACCTGTCTTGAAACAATAGAAAAACTATGCAAATCCACAGGATGGTATGCACTAGATACATCCACAATGGATATTATTGATTTTTCAGATAGAAAGAATATTGGGTTTTATGAATGGAAGGATTTCTCAGATAAGGTGATAAAGGATTTAGAAGAAGACGATGGAAAAGTACAGCAAAATGTGAAACTTGATTTAAATACAAAGAATATGTAGAAAAGCAATTTGTTCCAATGCTTTATTTCAAAATCCAGCCTTATTTTTAGATATGAAGTTAACAAATTAAAATAGGGATAACCTTTTAGAAAATAATTTTTTCAATCTTAGATATACAGGTGGTACAGAAACCTATTGGAATAAGGAGAAAAAGAATTTAATACCTGCAATGAAAGAAGGTTTACAAATAGGATATGATATAGTGGACAAGGAGTCTTATGAAACTGCTTTTAATAGCTTTGCAGAGGATGGACTTACACATGCATGGGACATAGTTGGAATGGTTTGAGTAACTCAAAATGCATATACTGCAAGCTACATTGTAAAAAAGCAACTTCTTTAGTATTATGCATAGGAAATTGGGCTGCTAAAAAGGTTGGAATACCAAGCATTTGGCCTACAAAAGATCTAATCATAGTTTCATTGATGCTTTTGAGCGTTGTATAGTAAAAAAATAATAGATAAAATAACATTAAGAGATATTACTGTTAAAGCAGGTTATAATAGGGGTACATTTTACTTTAATATATCACAAAAGCAAGGAACCCTACGTCTAATTTCTAAGAGTACCTTGCTTGTTTTTGTGATTATCCTTCTACAAGTGTGTGTGTGGGATATCGACATGCGTATCTCGTGCTTTAAAAATTCTGATTAAATTTTCTTATGAAAGTACCCTTATTTAAAAGCAGTTATAAAAACACACTGGTTTATTCAGAGTATTCTGGGTGGATAAATAAATTTTTAGAGAAACTGTTTAAGTTGCTGGACATTATCCTCTTCAAACTTAAGCAATTTTTCCATGAGTTTTATAATACTGGGCTCAGCTTCATTGTACTTTTTTAGATTTTTAATTGCATCAATGACGCCCATATTACTTCCTATAATCAGCATTTCGGAAATATGTGAGGGTGTTTTATCCGTCATAGTTTGCATATTAATCATGAAATAAGTTTTAATTTTATCAAATGTGCTAATGCCCTTTTCATCATGACCATTTTCATTCAGTGCTTTTTGTGCAGTTAAATGAATTTCTTTATACTCATTTAACTGGGATTGTAAATGTTTTTTAAAGTTCTCATCTTCAACTATACCCAATAATTGGTTAATTGTATCCACACCCATTTGTGAATTCTGAAAGATGAAGTTTAATAATTCGGTATTTCCATTCATTTCTATCACACTCCTCATATATTTAGGATATCCGATTAATGGTTAAGTATTCAGTTTAATTATAGGTTATTAGTGAAAATAGAGAGTGTTGATGTTTTAGTTAAATGGTTAGTAAAATTAAATGCAGTTTGTATGCCATTGAGATATTTATGGGTGTTTACTGCATATATTGCCCTAAAGAAAGCAGGGGATAAGTTCCCATCACAATATAAATTTGTTAAAAGTAAAACTGTAGGGATAATATTTGGAGCTTGGTGTTTTGCATTTACTGCTTTTACATGTATAGGTGGAGTGTATTCTACAGATACTTTCCAATTAGTGCTTAACATTGTAACACCATTTGCTTTAGTAGGATTAGGATTAATATTATCTTTAATAGCTAAGAAAACTAATAAAGAAGATGCTGTAGTTAATAAATAAAATATATAGGCCGGTACCGTTTGATGTGATTCCTTTATAGTAGACAGTTAAAATAATAAAACTGTTTTTATAAAGGGGGAGTATCAGTTAAAAAGGTGCTGGCTTTTTTATATTTATAGCATTGATATGCTAATATTTTATATAGCATTTTTTTTAATTCTACGGTAATATATTCTTTGTTAACATACGCTTGTAAATTAGTAAGATCACAAAATCAAAAGATGAAAATTAATCTCAAAAGGAGAATGAGTTAATGAATATAATATCACCAATATCTGAATTTGTAGGAACAGTAAAGTATGGAGATACAGTGGGGCTTGTTATACCAAATGTAAGTAGTGTTTTGCGAGAGGAAATGGGATTAGATAAAAACCATAGAGCAATAGGCATTATAAGTAATAGAACTGGAGCGGGCTCTCAAATTATGGCTGCTGATGAGGCGGTAAAAGCTAGTAATGCTAAAGTGGTTAGTGTTGAGCTTCCTAGAGATACAAAAGGGGGAGCTGGGCATGGATGCTTAATCATACTTGCATCAGAAGATGTAGCTGATGTAAGAAATGCAGTAGAAATTGCTCTTAATAATACGGAAAGAAATTTTGGAGAGGTTTATGGATTTGATGCAGGTCATTTAGACTTGCAATATACAGCAAGGGCAAGCTTTGCTCTAAATAAAGGTTTTAATGCTCCTATAGGAAAAGCTTTTGGTATAATTGTAGGGGCACCAGCAGGCATTGGAGTTGTAATGGCAGATACTGCACTTAAAACTGCAAATGTTGAACTTATTAGTTATTTAAGTCCAAGTAAGGGAACTTCATATTCAAATGAAGTCATAATAACTATAACAGGAGATTCAGAGGCTGTAAGGCAATCGGTAATTGCTGCTAGAGAAGTGGGATTATCTATTGCTAAATCAATGGGTGAAAATCCTATATCCACTACGGGGAAACCTTATATCTAATATCATATATAAATTCTGAACTCATAGCATGTCTTACAATTGACACTTAGCCTTATAAGGTATATAATTATAGAAATTAAAGGCTATGAAAAGAGCAGTAGTTATAAAGTAGTACACAGAGAGCTTCCGGTTGGTGAGAGGAAGTTATGAGTTTATAATGAAACAAGTCTTGGAGCTTCATACGGATCTTATAAGAGGTTATTATAAGTGATGCTATGACGTTGGTTCACGTTACAGAACTAGAGTATGATTTTTCTTAGAGTTTTAGGAAGATGGTGTACTTTACGAGTCTAAAATGATGACATTTTAGAGAATAAAGGGTGGTACCGCAAAATAGAATTTTTGCCCCTGTAGATATAGTTCTACAGGGGTTTTTTGACGTAAAAAATTATAGTGAAATTTCAAGGAGTGAAAAATATGATAAGTAAAAGATTAGGAAGAAATGAAAGACCAGTATTTCCAAAGAAGGCTGTAATTACAGCTGGGATGCCTTATGGAAACAAAAACCTTCACTTTGGGCATGTTGGTGGAATGTTTATACATGCAGATATATTTGCAAGATTTTTAAGGGATAGAATAGGGAAAGAAAATGTAATTTTTATATCGGGTACAGATTGTTATGGTTCACCTATTCTTGAAAGCCATAGAAAGCTTAAGGAAGATGGCTATGAAAAAACTATAGAGGACTATGTTAAGGATAATCATTTAAGTCAAAAGAAAACCTTAGAAGATTATAATGTTAGCTTGAATCTTTTTGGTGCTTCAGCTATTGGAAGAACTGGTGAAATTCATAATAAAACTTCAGAAGAAATATTTAATACCCTATTTAAAAATGGCTATATAAAAAAGATGTCAGCACTACAATTTTATGATGAAGATAAAAAAATATTTCTTAATGGAAGACAAGTAACTGGTAAATGTCCAATTGCTGGATGTAATTCTGAGAAGGCATATGCAGAAGAATGTTCATTAGGACATCAATATATGTCGTCAGAGTTAATCAATCCTATTAGTGCATTATCAGGAAAAAAGCCAGAACTAAAGAGTGTAGATAACTGGTACTTTACCTTAGATGAGTCTATGGATATTATGAATGAGCTTAATGAGTTTTTAAAGAAAAACACTAACAGAAGAAAATATGAGCTTAAAACTATAGATGAATTTTTAAAGAAACCATTAATATCTGTTCCAAGAAAATATATTGATGACCTTAGTGAGTTAGAAGTTAAGCTTCCAAAGCATGAGACCATAGATGAAGAAAAGAAATCTTTTGTAACTTTCATTTTTGAAAACTTAGAAGAGAGAGATAAAGCTAAAGAAATATTAGATAATTTCAGCATTAACTATACAAGTGGTAAGACTTTGGTTCCTTTTAGATTATCAGGAAACATTTCTTGGGGAGTAAAAGTGCCAGACAGAGATGACTTAAAGGATTTAACATTTTGGGTATGGCCAGAATCATTATGGGCGCCAATATCTTTCACTAAAGCATATCTAGAGTCCATAGGGGAAAATCCTGAAAACTGGCATAATTGGTGGGATGATGACGATTCTATGGTATATCAATTTATAGGTGAAGATAATATTTATTTCTATTCAATCGCTGAAATAGCAATGTTTATTGGACTAAAAATAGCTAAAGGTGAAGCTGTAGATGTTTCTAAAATTAAGTTGCCACATATTATTTCTAATAAACATGTTTTATTTATGGATAAAAAAGCTAGTAGTAGTTCAGAAGTTAAGCCTCCAATGGCAGATGAATTATTAGAACATTATTCAAAAGACCAATTACGTATGCACTTTATGAGCTTAGGATTATCTTCAAAGAGTGTTGGATTTAAGCCACAAGTTTATATGAATGAAGAAGAAAAAGTAGGTGTAGATCCAGTGTTAAAGGAAGGAAACCTTCTAACCAATGTGTTTAACAGGCTTCTTCGTTCATGCTTCTATACATTGCAAAGTATGAATGAAAGTATTCCAAGCATGGAAGTAAGCGAAAAAATAAAAGAATTAACAGAAAGAACAGTATTAGAATATGAAACACATATGTATAACCAAGATTTTCACAGAATATCATATGTTCTTGACGATTATATAAGAGAAATAAACAAATATTGGTCTAACAATATTAAAAATGAAGAATTAAAAAGACAAGTAATAGCAGATTGCTTTTATGCGTGCAAAGTAATAGCAGTACTAGTTCATCCCATAGCACCAGAAGGCTGTGACAAGGTTAGAGATTACTTGAATATAGATGATGAATTATGGAATTGGGATAAAATACTAGACCCTCTTAATTCTTATTTTAAAGATGGTGAGGATCATAAGTTTAAGTTCCTTGAACCAAAGAGTGATTTCTTTGAGAAAATGGAGCATCAATATTAATAAATTATTGTAAGTCAATGGGTGAAAACCCCATATCCACCACAGGTAAACCTTATATTTAATATAGTGTTTATAATGATTTTATTTTATGCCACTCATTAATGGGTGGTTTTTTTGCGTGTTTCACTTCATAAAAGTTGAAAAATTACATATTTTAAAATATAATTTAAATTACATTTTAAAATTATAAATAAAATATAGAAACAGGAGGAGCTAATATGAAAGATGAGCTATATTCCATAGGTAAAGTTGGCGAAATATGCAAGATAACAAAAAAAGCATTGAGATATTATGACAAAATGAATATATTATCGCCTGATAAAGTAGATGATGAAAGTGGGTATAGATATTATAGCAAGGAAACTTTATTATCTGTTCCTATGATAAAATATTATAAACAGAGTGGGTTTAAGCTTGAAGAAATGAAAGCTTTTTTAGAAGGAAAAACTTATGACTTTTTTCATAATAGCTTTAGAAAGAAAATTGATGAATTAAAAGAACTTGAGAGAGAAATAAATTTAAAAATAAGATCCGTTAAAGATTGGGATGACCTTATAGTTGAAGCACAGAATGTAATTGAGAATAATGTTTGTGATGTGTCTATAAAATACATAGAAAATAGTACCTTAACTTTTTTAGATCAAGATTTTAATTATGATTATATGGACTCTATAATTAATATAGAATTTACTAAGTATATAGATAGTATAAATAATGCAATAACAGGTCCTGTGATTATATGTTTTCCATGTTTTGAAGATAAGATTAGTGGAAAGTGCAATAAAATGAGAATAATGCAAGAAGCAATTTTAAAATGTAAAGAGGAGGCAATCACTAATTTTGGAGGATGGATGGCTGCATCTTGTTATCATATAGGCTCTCATGAAACAATTAATGAAACATATGAAAAAATAAAAGAATGGACAGAAAAACATAACTATATATGTGCTGAAGAATCTTATGAAAGATATGTAACAGATTATTGGACTACTAAAAATACTGATAAATTTGTAACTGAAGTTTTAATCAAAATCAGTAGAAAAAAATAATTTTTTAATATTTAAAACATTAACCTTAGGGTAAAGTATTGAAGGGATAAGGTATTAAAATTGCGAATAATGAATATTACTCAATAAAATATATTCATCCATTTCAGAAAATTAAATTTTATTAATTGATATTGGGGCAGTTTCATGTTTGTTATTTAAAGAACATGGAAACGCCCCAATTTTCATGTTTAAATAAGTTGTTTATTAAATTTGAATTGTATTTCTGATTATAAGATTATAAATTATTTAAATATTCTTGTTAAATATCTGTTGACCTTGCCCTATGGGGAAAGGAATATAATTTACTTAAATAAAATACATAGAAGATAAAAATGAAAAATGTCCAGTAGCTCTAAAATGAAATATCCAAATTATAACGGTTTTAAAGTATATTTATTGCAAATTTTTATTTAATAATATAAATTTTAAAAATTATTTTACATAAGAGGAAGGAGTTTTATTTTATGAGTGGAGATTCAAAAGCAGTAAGCTTAGAAGCAATCGCTGCAAAGAAGAAATTAGCAAGTGATTTCTTCAAAAAGGGTATATCACTAGCTTTATTTTCAGGACTTGCTTATGGACTATATACGGCATGTCTAACTATGGGTATGGCTAAAGGTGTTTGGGGTGACTGGTATGGTAATAATACAGCTGGTTTATCAGCCTTTGTTATAGCATATTTGCTTGCAGCACTTGGTAATGCTATAAATGACACATGTAGCGCAATTTGGTCACTTTTATATGCAGCAGTTAAAGGGAAATTTGGAGACTTTTTAAGATGTATTAACACAAAACCAGGACGTATCATGATATTAGCAGCTCTTATTGGAGGACCTATAGCGGGTACTGCTTATGTTATAGCTCTTCAAATGGCTGGTTCAATAGTTGTTCCTATATCAGCTCTTTGTCCTGCTATTGCTGCTATACTAGGTAAAGTTTTATATAAGCAAGAATTAAATAAACGTATGGCATTTGGTATTTTAGTTTGTGTATTTGCTAGTTTCCTAATTGGTAGTACAGGGCTTAGTGGTGGTGCTTCAGCAAAGACTTTAATTGGTATTGCAATAGCTATTGTTGCGGCTCTTGGATGGGGCTTTGAAGGTTGTGTAGCTGGATATGGTACAGCAATGATCGATCCTGAAATTGGGATTTGTATTCGTCAAGTAACATCAGGAATAGCGAATTTATTCATATTAGTTCCAATTTTCGGAATGATGGCAGGTGGAGTTAACATTTCAATTGATCTTGCAATGAAGGCATTTACAAGTTCTCCTGCAATGGTTTGGTTTGCTTTAAGTGGGCTTTTATCCTTTGTTACATTTATGACATGGTATGCTGGAAACAGTATGTGTGGAGCAGGGCTTGGTACTGCATGTAATGGTACATATTCTTTCTTTGGTCCATTATTCTGCTTATTGTTATTAGGAGTATATGGTGGAATGGACGGATGGTCATTACCTTCTGTTGCTTGGATTGGAGCTGTAATAATGATGTTTGGTATACTCACAATATCTATGAATCCACTTGATTTATTAAAGAAAAAGAAGATGGAGGAGATATAGATGAAACCGCTTAATTATGCAATTTTAAAACATTTTACTAAAGTTTCTGAAGCTTGTGCTGTGGATGTTATAAATGCACTAGGAGAAGAATATGGGAACTTTAAGGCACTAAACAAGAAATCTGTAGTTAATGCTTTAATGACGGCAGAAGCAAATGGCCTTATTGAAGAAACAAGATTTGATTTAGACGAAGATAAAGAGTTAAGGGTTTATTATCGTGCAAACGAAGAGGGAGCCGCTACAATTAATAAATATATAGAAGATTAATTTTATAATAAATTATTAAAATAGGAGGGAGAACCCTTAAATGAGATACTATGGAGATGAGGCTTTAGGTCTTGTAGAAACGGTAGGATTAGTTCCTGCACTTGAAGCAGCAGATAAAATGCTTAAGGCAGCTAATGTTGAATTAATATCATACGAAAATATTGGTTCAACTCTTGTGACTATTATGGTAAAAGGTGATGTTGGAGCAGTAAGGGCAGCTGTAGAAGCAGGTGCTGCAGCTGCAGCTGCTGTTGGTACATTAACAGCAAAGAATGTTATGCCACGTCCTATTAAAGAAGTTGGAAATATAGTTTCAGTACACGATATCGATTCATAAAAGAGGGAGGAAATGATGTACATATGGCAGGATATGAAGCTTTAGGATTAATCGAAACTTTTGGTCTGGTTTTTGCTTTAGAAGCAGCAGACGCTATGTGCAAATCGTCAAATGTTGAGCTTGTAGGATATGAAAATGTTGCATCAGGCTATATATCTGTACTGGTTCGTGGTGATGTTGGTGCTTGTAAAGCAGCAGTAGATGCAGGTGTTGCAGCAGTTCAAGCAATGGAAGGCGGAAACCTTTATAGTTCACTGGTTATTCCAAGGCCACATGATGATCTTGAAAAAATAATAAAGCGTTATGCTATTGAAAATCTGTAATAGAATAGAAAAATAAATTTTAAAGGAAAGGAGAGAAAAAATGAATATTAATATTATTGATAATGATTTACTCTCCATGCAGGAAGCTAGGATTCTTGTTGAAAATGCCAGAGAGGCACAAAGAAAATTAGCAACTTTCCCACAGGAAAAACTTGATGAGATAGTTTATTGTATGACAGAAGAGATTGAAAAACATTTAAAGGAACTTGCAAAGATATCTAATGAAGAAACAGAATGTGGAAAGTGGGAAGACAAGTATTTAAAAAATAACTTTATGTGTAAATATTTGAAAAATAGACTTAAAGGTATGAATTGTGTAGGTATTATCAATGAAGATAAAGTTAATAGGACAAAAGAGGTTGGAGTGCCAATGGGTGTTATTATAGGATTTTGTCCATTAACTAGTCCTGTATCTACAACCATATATAATGCATTGATTGCAATTAAATCAGGAAATGCAATTATATTTTCACCTCATCCAAGAGCTAAAAATACAATTTTTAAAACAATTGATATTTTAATTAAGGCAGCAGAGAAGGCGGGACTTCCAGAAGGTGCACTTGCATATTTGCATACAGTAACTAAAAACGGTTCTTTAGAGCTTATGAATCATAGAGATACTTCTCTTATAATGAATACAGGAGTTCCAGAAATGCTTGATGCGGCTTATAACTCAGGTAAACCAGTAATCTATGGTGGGAATGGAAATGGTCCAGTATTCATAGAGCGTACAGCTGACATAGCACAAGCTGTTAAAGATATTGTTTGTAGTAAAAGTTTTGATTATGGAGTTGTATCTAGTGCTGAACAATCAATTGTGGTTGATAGTTGTATTGCATCTGTGGTAAAACAGGAATTTCTTAAAAATGGTGGATACTTTATGACAGAGGATCAGGCTGAAAAACTGGGTTCAATTCTTTTTAATAAAGATGGAAGCCTTGAATCGGAAATGATCGGTAAATCACCACAGTTTTTAGCTAAACGTGCTGGTTTTAGTATTCCACAGGATGTAAAGCTACTTATTTCACAGCAAAAGTTTGTCTCTAAGAATAATCCTTACTCAAAGGAAAAACTTTGTCCTGTTTTAGCTTTTTATATAGAGGATGATTGGATGCATGCTTGTGAAAAGTGTATAGAATTGTTACTTACAGAGAGATATGGACATACACTTGTTATACATTCAAAGGATGAAGAAGTTATTCGCCAGTTTATTCTTAAAAAACCTGTTGGAAGGGTACTTGTTAACACTCTAGGAGCTTTGGGAAGTATGGGTGCGACTACAAACTTATTTCCTTCAATGACTTTAGGCAGTGGTTCTGCAGGTCAAGGAATGACTTCGGACAATGTTTCACCTATGAATTTAGTATATGTTCGTAAAGTTGGGTATGGGGTTCGTACAGTAGAGGAGATTATTAGAACAATAGATAATAAAGAAAATTCTACTGCTATAACTTCAAGTGATAAGTTAAATGTAAATGAAATAGATAACTATAAGTTATTAGAGAATATTGTAAAAAAGGTTCTAGAAGAATTAAAATAAAAAATCATATTTAACATATGAAATAAACTAAAGAAAAATAGTTAATTTATAAAATAAACTAAAGAATGTGAGGTAATAAATTTGGATATTAATGAATTTTCAAATAAATTTTCAGCTAAGTTTATGGAAGCTACTAAGAACATGTCTAACGAAGAGCGTGCTAGTTTAATGAAGATGTTTGCTAGTGTTTCTAAAGATATAATGAAAGAAGAACCAGATATTTTAAATATTATATCTGGTGACAATAATGGTGAAATTCCTGATGGAATAACAGAACGTTTAATTAAGTTAAAAGAAAATTATATGAAGCAAGTTCCATCAATAACAACTCATAGAGCAAGAGCAATTACTAAAATAGCTAAAGAAAATCCTGGTATCCCTAAATCAGTTTTGCGTGGAAAATGCTTTAAGTATTGTTGTGAAACTGCACCATTAGTAATTCAAGATAATGAGCTTATAGTTGGAGCACCAAATGGAAAACCTCGTGCTGGAGCATTTTCTCCTGATATAGCTTGGAGATGGATGGAGGATGAAATTGATACAATAGGAAATCGTCCACAAGACCCATTCTATATCTCAGAAGAAGATAAGAAAATTATGCGTGAGGAGTTATTCCCATACTGGAAGGGTAAATCAGTTGATGAATACTGTGAAGACCAGTATCGTGAAGCAGGAGTATGGGAACTTTCAGGAGAATCCTTTGTTTCTGATTGTTCATATCATGCAGTAAATGGTGGTGGAGACTCTAACCCAGGATATGACGTTATCTTAATGAAAAAAGGTATGCTAGATATAAAGAGAGAAGCAGAAGAAAAATTAGCTAATCTAAGTTATGAAAAACCAGAAGATATAGATAAAATTTATTTCTACAAATCAATGATTGATACTGCAGAAGGTGTTATGATATATGCTAAACGTATGTCAGAGTATGCTGCAGAACTTGCTGCAAAAGAAACTAATCCTAAGCGTAAAGCTGAACTATTAAAGATTTCTGAAGTAAATGCTAGAGTTCCAGCTCATAAGCCAAGCAATTTCTGGGAAGCAATACAAGCAGTTTGGACTATAGAATCATTACTTGTAGTTGAAGAAAATCAAACAGGTATGTCTATAGGACGTGTTGACCAATATATGTACCCATTCTATAAAGCTGATGTTGAATCAGGACGTATGACTGATTTTGAAGCATTTGAATTAGCAGGTTGTATGCTTATCAAAATGTCTGAAATGATGTGGATAACAAGTGAAGGTGGTTCTAAGTTCTTTGCAGGTTACCAACCATTTGTTAACATGTGTTTAGGTGGTGTTACTAGAGAAGGACGTGACGCTACAAATGAATTAACATACCTTTTAATGGATGCAGTTCGTCATGTTAAGATATATCAACCATCTGTATCATGTCGTATCCACAAAGGATCACCACAAAAATATCTTAAAAAGATAGTTGATGTTATTCGTGCAGGTATGGGATTCCCAGCATGTCACTTTGACGATGTTCATATAAAAATGATGTTAGCTAAAGGTGTTTCTATAGAAGATGCAAGAGATTACTGTTTAATGGGATGCGTTGAGCCACAGAAATCAGGAAGATTATATCAATGGACTTCTACAGGATATACTCAATGGCCTATATGTATAGAGCTTGTTTTAAATCATGGTGTACCACTATGGTATGGTAAGAAAGTATGTCCAGATATGGGGGATTTAAGCCAATTTAAAACTTACGAACAATTTGAAGCAGCTGTTAAAGAGCAAATTAAATTTATTACTAAATGGACAAGTGTTGCTACAGTAATTTCTCAACGTGTTCATAGAGATCTTGCGCCAAAGCCACTTATGTCTATGATGTATGAAGGATGTATGGAAAAGGGTAGAGGTGTAGAAGCAGGCGGAGCTATGTATAACTTTGGACCTGGAGTAGTTTGGAGCGGTCTTGCAACTTACACAGATTCTATGGCAGCTATAAAGAAATTAGTATTTGAAGAGAAGAAATATACATTACAAGAGATGAATGAAGCTTTAAAGGCTGATTTTGTTGGATATGAAAAATTAAGAAAAGACTGCTTAGAAGCACCTAAGTATGGTAACGATGATGATTATGCAGATTATATTGCTGCTGACTTAATTAACTTTACTGAAAGAGAGCACCGTAAATATAAGACATTATATTCAGTACTTAGCCATGGTACTTTATCAATATCAAATAACACTCCATTTGGACAACTGACAGGAGCTACAGCAAATGGACGTAAAGCATGGTTACCTTTATCAGATGGTATAAGTCCATCACAAGGATCTGATTTCAAAGGACCTACTGCTATAATAAAATCTGTTTCTAAAATGTCTTGTGAAGATATGAATATAGGTATGGTTCATAACTTTAAGTTAATATCTGGTCTTCTTGATACTAAAGAAGGTGAACAAGGAATCATTACATTATTACGTAGTGCATGTGCCCTTCAGCTTGGAGAAGTACAGTTTAACTACTTAGATAACAATACTTTAATAGAAGCACAGAAACACCCAGAGCAATATCGTGACTTAATCGTTCGTGTTGCTGGATACAGTGCATTCTTTGTTGAGTTATGTAAAGATGTTCAGGATGAAATTATTAGTAGAACTATGATTAATCATTTTTAATTATAGAAATTTAAAAAATATATAAGTTAAAACTTTTTATAATAGGTTTTTATAAGGTCTGCAATCTACAGTTTTGTGCTGTAGATTGCAGATTAAAATTAATATATTAAAAATCAAAGTAAATGAAAGTGGAGAATGAAGAATATGAGCAATGGAAATTTAGGTATAATCGAACGAAAAGCAAGGATTTTTAATATACAAAAATATAATATGTATGATGGAGATGGGGTAAGAACTATAGTGTTTTTCCAAGGGTGTCCCCTTCGTTGCAAATGGTGTGCAAATCCTGAAGGATTAGAAAAAAAATATAGAGTTATGTTTAAAAGTAACTTATGTAATGATTGTGGAGCTTGTGTTTCTGTTTGCCCTGTGGGAATACATAGCATATCTAATGAAACTCTAAAGCATGAGGTAAATCGTCATATTGACTGTATTGGATGTGGTAAGTGTAAGGAGGCTTGTCTTAAATCTGCTATATCAATAGTTGGAGAAACAAAAACTATTTCTGAACTTTTGGAAATTGTAGAAGAAGATAGGACTTTTTATGAAATGTCTGGTGGTGGAGTTACCTTAGGTGGTGGAGAAGTTTTAATGCAACCTGAAGCAGCTGGTAGCTTATTAATGGCATGTAAGCAAGAAGGTATAAACACTGCAATTGAAACTTGCGGTTATACAAGGATGGAAACAATACTTAAGGTTGCAGAGTTTGTAGATTTATTCTTATTTGATATTAAGCATATTAATTCTGAAAAACACTATGAATTAACAGGAGTAAGAAACGAACAGATTTTAGAAAATCTTCAGGAATTACTTAAAAACAAATATAATGTAAAGATTCGTATGCCTTTACTTAAAGGTATAAATGATTCAAAAGAAGAAATAGATGCAACTATGGAGTTTTTAAGACCATACAAAGATTATAAGAACTTTAAGGGAATTGATTTACTTCCATATCATAAGATGGGGGTAAATAAATATAATCAATTAGGAATTGAATATCCTATACAGGGAGATCCAAGTTTAAAAAATGAAGATTTAGATAGAATAGAAGGATGGATTAAAAAATATGATTTACCTGTAAAAGTAATCCGTCATTAAATAAATTTTAAATAGATAATAAGATGGAAGGTAGGAGTTATGGGAGATTTTTTAGATAAAGGTATACAGCGTGTTATACAAGAGACAGTACCAGGGAAGCAAATTACTTTAGCTCATGTTATTGCATCACCAGTGAGTGATATATATGATCGTCTTGGAATTGACGAAGCAGGGGCAATTGGTATTTTAACTCTTTCACCCTTTGAAACTGCTATTATTGCAGCAGATATTGCAACTAAGGCTTCAGACGTTAGAGTTGGATTTCTTGATCGTTTTACAGGTTCAGTTGTAATAAGTGGCGATGTTCAAAGTGTTGAAATAGCACTTAATGCAATAAATGATACGCTAGGAAATATGCTTGGATTCACTCCAGCTCCCATTACAAGAACATGAGAAAAAAACGCATAATGGTAATTGGTCCTTCAAAGTCTGGTAAAACCACAATAGTTAATGCATTAAATGATTATGAGGGTCCCTTAAGACCAACACCAGATTTAAGATATGGTAAAAATACTATTGATGTTCCAGGTGCTTATATAGAAAATGCTTGGATGTATAGTCATATAATCGCTACAGCTCAGAACGCATCTCATGTGCTTATAGTAGTTGACCAGTCTAATTGTACTGAAGTATACTCCCCTGGATTTGCAAAGTCTTTTAAATGCCCAGTAGTTGGGGTTATAACAAAATGTGATTTAATGCCTGAAAATAAAGAAAAATGTTTAATGCAGTTAAAGAATATTGGGGTATCAGAGCCATATTTTCATATTAGCTTTGAATTGAGAACAGGAATTGACGATTTAAAAAAGTATTTATTTAAAAAATGTGAGGAATAGCAGGCAATTATAAAATTTATATTAAAATACATAAAAAGATACTTAGGAGGAGTCTAAGATGAAATATGATGCATTAGGAATGATAGAAACAAAAGGATTAGTAGCAGCAATAGAGGCATCAGATGCTATGGTTAAGGCGGCAAATGTATATTTAATAGGTAAAGAGCAGATTGGAGGAGGACTTGTAACTGTTATGATTAGAGGGGATGTTGGAGCTGTTAAAGCTGCTACAGATGCTGGTGCTGCAGCTGCACAACGTGTTGGAGAATTAGTATCAGTTCACGTTATACCACGTCCACATTCTGAGGTTGAAGTAATTCTTCCAGCAACTAAAGAAACTGAAAACTAAGATTTTTAACTAAAGTCTATTATATTGAAATTGGGCTGTCACATTAAAAGTAATACTACAATATATTATGTTGATTTTAAGTTTCTCAATCAATATATTGTATGTAAATTTCTTAGTGCGACAGTCCAATTTTTTATTTTTTAGATAAATTATTTTCTATGTTCTTATTTCTAATCCACAAAAGCGCATCAGTAGAAACCATTGTTAAATTTAAAATATAAATATAAGACAACATCCTTGCTATTAATTAATTTATTTGCAATCCCTGCAATATAACCTAAAATTAAAACAAGTAAGAAAATCAAGCTTTTTCCATTTATGGATTTAGATTTTATAGACCTTGCAATTGAAAAGGGCCATGCTATACCAAAACAAATTAGCATAATTGCTTCTAGAATACTCAATTTCTATACTCTCCTTTTAATGTATATTGCGCTAAAATATGACCATCCATTTGACGAAACATTTCATTAAGCATAAAACCATTTGCCAAATCTAACATGGTATCTAAGGCATATATATGAAGTTCATATATATGTGGTTCATTAGGAGGAGCCATTCCACCATAATATGATGATAATTCTTTACTTTGATTTCCACCTTGAATGCTCATCCAACTATTAACACCTTGAACAAAATCTTTAGTTCTTTGACTTTCATTTTCTAAAACTTTATTTTTTATTATATTAGCTGCTACCCAATGCACCCAAGAAAACCCTCCACTCACAGGGAATGCATCTTTATCTTCTAAAAATAAAGCAAAACTTTTTGTATTTTCTGGTGCATCTATAACTTCAAAGGGTAAGGAATATGTTGGCATTCCATTCTGATTAAATTCTGTACCATGTTTTCCATACTTATCTTCAATAATACCATTAACAATACCAGTACTTATAACAATCATTGCAAAACCTCCAATAAATATTTTTTATTTTATGGGTTTAGTTTATAGCAGTTTAAAAGCTTTGTAAATTACGCACTTTTTTGTTGGTACTATGTTCTATTGTAAAAGGGGAGTTCAAATGTTTAAGAAATTAATATCAAGTATTTTAATAGTTTTTCTTGCTATGTCATTTTAAGATTGTGTAAAAAATGACAAAATGAAGTGGATAAGTTTCTTTCTGAAAAGTCAAAAATTTCATTTTAAGATGCAGGCATCTATGGTAAAATTAATCACGTAAACAATTTTCTTCTTCACATTATAATTAAATATAATATCTAATATTAGAATTTTTAATTGAAATCATTTCTTTGAAGGTTATTCTAATATAGATAAAATGGGGATTCTAGAAAATATATATTGCTATTACTGGGGGGGTATATGTCTTATGCATGAAGTTATGAAGAAGTTATAAAAAATTATTTATCAAATAGAAGAAATTAGTTTTAAAGTTGGGGAGAGATAAAATGGGGGAAAATATAAAGGCTTTTATTAAGGATTTACCAATATTAACATTAGGTATGTTTATTGGAACATTAGCTGTACATTTCTTTTTGATTCCAAGTAAATTAGTTATTGGTTCTATTACAGGTTTATCAATAGTAATTAATTTACTTACATCAATATCATTACCGGTATTAATTTTTATTATAAATGCATTTTTATTAATTTTATCATATTTTCTTATAGGAAAAGAATTTGGGGTTAAAACCGTATATTCAGCGTTGATTTTGTCACCTATGCTTGCCATACTAGATAAAGTATGTCCAATTAAACAATCATTAATGCAGGATCAGTGGCTAGATCTTTTATGTTTTGTGTTGATTTTGAGTTTTTCACAAACTATTTTATTTAGACGCAATGCATCAACTGGTGGCTTAGATATTCTAGCTAAAATTGTAAATAAATATTTTCATGTTGATTTAGGTACATCAGTTACTATTGCAGGAGCAATGATTTGTTGTACTGCGATTTTTGTATATGATATAAGAACAGTAATCATAGGACTAATTGGAACTTATCTTAATGGATTAATATTGGAACATTTTATGATAGGATTTAATTCTAGAAAAAGGGTCTGTGTTATTTCGAAAGATTACCAGTTAATTCGTAAATTTATAATAGAAGATATGCACCGTGGAGCAACCTTATATCCTATTAAAGGCGGATTAGGATCTGAGGACAAGTTTGAAATTCAAAGTTTAATGACACGAAATGAATTTTCTTATCTTATGGAATTTATTAAAAAAGAAGAAATTGATGCATTTATTACGGCAGGAACAGTTAGTGAAATCTATGGCAATTTTGGAGTAAAGGGAATCAAAAGCAAACCAAAGGTATTATTAGAAAAGAAATAAAAACTGGGCTGTATTACTAAAAAGTTAGTGATACGGCCCAAAGTTTTATCCATATGCTAAAGAAGCATTTGATGAACATTTAGAAACTCAAAAGTTTTCCCTTGATTATTTTAAAAATTGTGGTTGTTGTATTTATGATGACATTTCCAGCTTGCGGAAGATAAATAGAAATCCACAAAACACATTAGCTTGTGGTAAATAAAAAGTTTAACTTTCTTAAGAGAAAAATTATATTCTAAATTAAATATTATAGTATAATATTTATTGAAACATAAAGATAACATAGTTTGGAGAAGAGGAACAAGAGATGACAGTGGAATTAGAAAAATACTACAACAAATTTTGTGAGGACAAAAGATTAACAAGAAGATATGGACAAGTTGAATATATTACTTCCATGAAGTATATTCATGAGTATCTAGGAAATAATGATAAGGCAAAAATATTAGATGTTGGGGCAGGAACAGGGAGATATTCTGTGCAATTAGCAAATGAAGGATATGATGTTACTGCCATTGAGCTTGTGAAGCATAACCTAGGAATTTTAAAGTCAAAAGGAAGTACAGTAAAGGCAATGCAGGGAACAGCATTAGATTTATCAAGGTTTTCAGAAAATACTTTTGATATGACCTTGGTGTTTGGACCAATGTACCATTTATATAAGTTTGAGGATAAGGTAAAAGCCCTACAAGAGGCAAAAAGGGTAACGAAAGTTGGAGGAGTCATCTTAGTAGCATACTGTATGAATGAATATAGTGTATTAACCTATGGTTTTAAGGAAAATAATATTCGTGCATGCGTTGATAATGGCAAACTTACTGAGGATTTTCATGTTATATCAGAACCAAAAGATTTATATGATTATGTAAGAATTGAAGATATCAATAAGTTAGATGAGGAAGTAGGACTTCAAAGGATAAAATTAATTGCAGCAGATGGACCAGCTAATTATATGAGATCTGTTTTGAATCATATGGATGAAGATGCATTTCAACTTTTTATTAAGTATCATTTTTCTACCTGTGAAAGACCAGATTTGTTGGGAGCAAGCGGACATACACTAGATATTTTAAGAAAGTGATATATAGTAAAATAGTCTAATTTATTTTAAGGTTATGGTTTGTTGGAATATAAAACAGTAAAATAGAATTTAAATATTGTTTTAGAATAATTAAAAACACCTAAATTTAATTAGGTGTTTTTATAGAATCTAAAAATTCTTTTATAGCTTTTTCATAGCTATTCTTATATAAGGAATAAGAGCCTATATGGGAAGAATCATCAAATAAAAGCAACTTGCTCTTAGAATTTTTCAATGATTTTTCCATTTTAACACTCTCTGTATAGGGGATGGTAATATCCTTTTTACCATGAATCATTAAAATAGGTATGCTTGATTTTTCAATACTATTTAAAGGATTTACTTTATTGTAATCAACTCCATATATAAGCTTAAAGTTTAACATTATTATAGGCACAAAAGGGAAATAGGGTAAGCCTGTCCAATGTTTCATATTACTTTTTAAATATCCTTTTAACTCACTAAAAGGAGAATCAGCAATGACAAAATTAATATCTTTTGTTTTATCTAATACACTTAAAGAAGTGGCAGCTCCCATTGAAAAGCCTATAAGTCCTATATTTTCACCTATACCCTTAGATTTTATAAACTTAATAGCTCCTAAAAGATCTTTCTGTTCGTTAAATCCTACAGTCACTCCATTTTTTCCTAAATAATCACCATGACCTCTAAAATCAAATATAAAAGTATTATATCCCTTATCAATAAACATTTTTGCAAGTTTAAGATGGTCTACCTTTGCCTCAGAAGTTTTTCCACCATCCATAAATTTATTATCACCGTAACCATGACATATAATTATAGTTTTCTTACTATTATTAGTTTTTATAATATATCCACCTAATTCGACATTACCTTGTTCACTTTTGAAATTAACCTTTTCGTAATTTTCTATGCTATAATTTTCAAAATTTAATACACGTTTATTTCCATCAGGATGGCTAAATTTCAATACTATATACACAGAAAAAACTTCTAGAATTAAAATTGATAGTATAAATAAAATAATTATCATCTTTATAAGTTTTTTGTAATTTACAGTCCTTTTTATAAGGTTTTGTAATTTACGATCCTTTCTACATTTTTTCTTATAACTACACTTTCATTTTTCATTAGTACATTACCTATTGAAATTATACTTATAGAACTATTACTAGTCAATATTTTTGGGGTGTACCAAGCATCTTGACATGAATCCAAAATACACTATATAATGAAAAGAAATCATGGAATTACCAATTTTTAATTCATGGGGAAATTTTATGGTAATTAAGGGAGTGAGAATTTTATGAATAAGACAAGCTATACTTCAATTGAGGAACTAGTACAAATGCCATGGCTTCAATCCATAAATATCGGTAAGGACGGAAAGGTTCTTTCATATGTTAAAAGAACTTCTGATTTAGGTGAAAATGTATACAGAAATCATGTATGGGTTTATGAAATAGATGGGCAAAAGCATTATCCCATAACAACAGGTAAATCTGAAAGCAGTAACCCTGCATGGGCGACCGATAAGAATTATTTAGCCTATATTGCAGAGAAGGGTGAAAAAGAAAAGCTTCGAAAGCAAATTATTTTGAAAACCTTTGATGAGTTCAATGGAATTCAGATCACAAATTCCAAGGAAGGTGTAAACAGCTTTATGTGGGCTCCTGACGGTAAGGGAATATACTACACTACTACAGAAGCGGACTCAGAAGAGTTAAAGAAACGTAAAGAGAATTATGGTGAATTTGAATATGTTGATAAAGAATATAAAAATGAATACTTATGTTATGTAGGAATAGAGGAAGCAATTGAATCATTTAAAGAACTAAGTAATAAGAAAAAAGGTGAAGAGAAAGAATTAAAGGATGTTAAAGTTGAGATAACAAATCCTAGGGATTTTAGCGTAAGGGGCTTTCAACTATCGCCAGATGGGAAAAAAGCTGCACTTATATGTACTCCAACAGGGGATATAAGAGATAAAGAAACAAATGTATACTTATTGGATATATCCACTAAAAAGTTTAAAAAACTTAATATTACTGGAATCTTTAGTTCAAATATTTCATTTTCTCCAGATGGAAACAGGATTGTATTTGCGAAAACACCAAGAGAGCCAGAATATTATAAATGGAAGGTTCCTGAAGATGCTGTTTTAGAGATATATGATCTTGAAAAGGAAGAAACCATAATGAGGTTATCTGAATTTGACAGAAGTGTTACACCTATTAAATGGACAAGTAAAGGAATTCTTGTAAACTGGCAGGATAGAGCAAATTATCGAATTGGAATGGTTTCTGAAAAGGGTGAACTCTCTTCAATTTATAGCAAAGATGTATGTTATATAATTGATGCAGATAGTACTTCAGATGGTGAAAATATAGCCTATATTAAAACAGGAAAAAATAAGGCAGCTGAAGTTTATATAAACTCAGTACAAATAACCAATGAAAGCAAGGTATACGAGAATAAACTACTGAGTGAAAAAGAACTTTTAACATGGAATACAAAGGATGATCTTGAGATAGAAGGAGTTTTATCTAAGCCGCATGATTATGATCCTAATAAAAAATATCCCCTTTTGGTAGTTATACATGGGGGACCAACATGGGCATCATTCCCTATTCATAATATGAATAAAGTTTATCCAATTGAGCAGTTTGTGGAAAAGGGCTTTCTTGTTCTTGAACCAAATTACAGAGGAAGCTCAGGCTATGGAAGCAAGTTCGTAACTAGCAATTTTAGAAAGCTTGGGGTAGGGGATTATGAGGATGTTATTTCAGGAGTAGATGCTCTAATAGAAAAGGGTATAGTAGACAAAGAAAGGGTTGGAGTAATGGGATGGAGCCAAGGTGGATATATATCAGCCTTCTGTTCAACCTTTAGCAATCGATTCAAAGCAATCTCTGTAGGAGCGGGAATAAGTAACTGGACTACGTATTATGTAAATACAGATATAACAACATTTACTAGGGCATATTTAGGAGCAACACCATGGAATGATCCAGAAATATATGCAAAAACTTCTCCTATGACCTATATAAAAACTGCTTGCACACCAACACTTATCCAACATGGTGATAATGATAAGAGAGTGCCTGTTCCAAATGCATATGAGCTATACAGAGGACTACAAGACCTAGAAGTGGAAAGTGAACTTGTAGTATTTAAGGGAATGGGACACGGTCCTAATAAACCTGGACTTAATAAAGCAATAATGGAACAAAATCTTCAGTGGTTTGTAAAACATGTTTAATTAAAGAAAAGGAATTCAAAGTTTTATTAAAGATATGTAGCTGCAGAATAACAATTAAGGAAAGTCAAAAGCAAATGTAATAAATAGTAAGGGGACTGTCGCATTAAGAGCAAATACTACAATATATTTTGCTAATTTCAAATTTGCAAATCAATATATTGTATGTAAATTCATTAGTGTAACAGTCCCATTTTAATGTAAAAATTAAGGTTGAATCTGTGGGATGTGGTATAATTAAAAATATTATTACAAAAATAAGCAGTATAGAATTATTATAGAGAGAGAAAGTAAATTTAATTACTTTAAGCAAAGGTGAGAATATGAACAAAGAACAAATAAAAGTAAAATGTATAGGTATGGATGAAGAAGGAAAAGGAATTGTAAAAATAAGAGGCCAAGAAATTCATATACCTTATTTAATTGATGGAGAAACAGCTATTGTTGAAGTAACTGAAAAAAGAAATTTTATAAGTGCAAAGGTGGTTAGAATTGAGGAAAAATCAAAAGACAGAGTTGTGCCAAAATGTAAATACTTTGACCAATGTGGTGGCTGCCAATTGCAACATTTGTCTTATGAAGGACAGTCAAAATTCAAATGGAATAGTGTTGTAAAATTAATGCAAAAATATCATAAAGTTAATGAAGTATTGACCATGAAAGAACCTTATTTTTATCGTAATAAAGTTCACTCCACAGTAGCATATGACAATAAAAAGAGAATTATATCAGGAATTTATGAGGAGCATACGCATAATGTAATTCCAATAGAACACTGTATAATACAAGATAAACCTGCAGATAAAATAACTGCATCCATTCGTGAAATTATGAAGACCTTTAAAATGAAACCCTACAATGAAGATACTGGCCAAGGTTTTCTTAGACATATTTTAGTGAAAACAGGTTTCGTAAGTAAACAAGTGATGGTGGTCCTTGTAGTATCATCTCAAGTATTTCCAGGGAAAAAGAATTTTGTAAGTGAACTATTAAAAAGACATCCTGAGATCACCACTATTGTTATGAATGTTAATAATCGTAAAACAAGCGCTGTGCTAGGGAATATAGAGAAAGTACTATTTGGAAAAGGATATATTGAAGATACCTTATGTGGCTGTGTATTTCAAATTTCACCGAAATCTTTTTATCAAATAAATCCAATACAAACTGAAGTTTTATATAATAAAGCAATTGATATGGCAAACCTAAAAGGAAATGAAACGGTTATCGATGCATATTGTGGCATTGGCACTATCTCACTTATTGTCAGTCGTAAAGTGAAAAATGTCATAGGTGTTGAGTTAAATAAAGATGCAGTCAAAGATGCAATAAAAAATGCAAAAGCAAATAAAATAACTAATACTCGCTTTTATAATGAGGATGCTGGTAATTTTATGGTTGATTTAGCTAATAATAAACAAAACATTGACGTTGTATTTATGGATCCACCTCGCAGTGGTAGTGATGAAAAATTCCTATCTTCTATAATTCGTTTAGCACCAAAACAAGTAGTATATATATCCTGTAATCCAGTAACACAAGAACGTGATCTTAGGTATTTAACAAAACATGGTTATAAAGTAGAGGAAATACAGCCAGTAGATATGTTTCCGCAGACTAAACACGTTGAGAGTATAATTCTGATGACGTATTGTGGTTTGGGGGAGAAATAATAAGACCTGACCACAACATATAGTGGTTTTGGATCTGTTTTGGAGCAAAAAAAGAGCAAAAAAACACCGTTTTTTGACCCCTGTTTTTAGGGTGATTTATAGATGACATAGGGTAATTTGGGTGATGACAAGGTAAAAGCAGTAAAAAGAGAGGTAGGAAACTAAATAATATTTTTAATACTTATTTAGGAGTTTAAGGTGAAAAATTAAATAATAATGAGATAAAATTGAGCTTGTTTTTATAGAAAGAAGATGAAATTAAATGAACGAAATAATAATGCTAAATATTAGCTTTGAGTATGGAGATGAAACGAAAACTATAAATCCCATTTTATTAATAGATAAAAATGATGTTGTTTTAGTTGATTGCGGCTATCCTAATCTTTTAACTTTATTAGAAGATGAAATGAAATCAAAAGGAATAGACCCAGATTCATTGACAAAAGTACTGATTACACATCATGACGATGACCATATGGGAGCTTTATATGAAATTAAAGAAAAATATCCACATATTAAGGTGGTTTCAAGTGAAATAGAGAGTGAGTATATTTCTGGTAAAAGGAAATCACTTAGACTGTTACAAGCAGAGGAAATACTAAAGGTCATGCCAGAAGAACAGAAACAATTTGGAATTGATTTCTGTGAAACCTTAAGAAAAGTTAAACCTGTCAATGTAGATATAACAGTTAAAGATGGAGATAATTTTGACTGGGCAGGAGGGTGTCAGGTTATATCAACTCCTGGTCATACGCCGGGTCATATTTCATTATTTTTAACAGAGACTAATTCCATTGTAACAGGTGATGCGACAGTTATAGAAAATGGTGAATTAGTAATTGCAAATCCGCAATTTACACTTGACTTAAGTACAGCTGAAAATTCGTTAGAGAAGATTATGTCTATGAATGTAGATAATTATTATTGCTATCATGGAGGAAAATTAATTAGATCCACAACTAGGTAATGTAATTCTAGATAAGAAGTAATATAAATAATAAGAAGCTTAGAGAATTATATATATTAAGACAAGTTTTTATATTTTACATCACTAATATCAAACAAGAAAATGATTATTCATAGAAGATTTTTAAATCTTGAAATTCACCCCAAAAGTTAGAAAATAAATTTAACTTTTAGGGTGAAATTTTGTCCAAGTATAATTTCGAAATAAAGAAAGAGGTGCGATATTATGAATAGATTGACAACAAAAGTCTCATATCTATTGTAGTAGAATGACAAATAGTAAATTTTTAGTTAGTAATTGAACAATAATCATAGGTAATTCAGTAAAGTATCTTTCAATTGATTGCGAATAGTGTCTATGATTTCCTGCGACTCCAATACTTTTACATTTGTACCTAACTGTATAAAAAACTTTGAAACAAATTCAATCTCGCTCCTATCAATTTCCATATCAATATAGCCATGCTCTTCATCAGTTGTTTTGATATGTGGTTCTAACCAAGATTGATTGTTGCATTGTCGAATTCCTTCCCTGGTCAATTCTGCATATAAATGGATAGGGTCATTTGGTTCTTGTGTATTGAGATTTTTGAGCCAGCCATCAAGATTTATACCAGGGTTATGCTTCTTTTGTTTATTAATTAATGATACAATGCGATCCAGACGAAAAGCCTTAATTTCGTTTTGATATAAGTCAAGAGCAGGCATATACCAGAATCCAGCATAGGCATACACACCTATAGGTGTAATTTCTCTATATGTGTTTTTGTATTTTGATTTATACTCTATGGAAAGTACGTGGCTTTCTAGAGCAGCATCTATAATTTCTTTTATAAATGGAGAAGGAGTACTTCTTTTTATATTCCAAAAGGATAAAATAGTATCAAGATTATCTATTTTATTTTTGGTGTCAGAAGGTAGACCTGCATATAGTTTTCTTGAAACGGATTTAATATCAATTTCAAAGGGTAATGATTTATAAAATTTAAGAGATTGAAAAGCAAAAAAGATGGCAAAAGCTTCATTTTCATTAAAAATAATAGGTGGTAGTACTCTATTGTTAAGTATACGATATCCACCGTTACGACCAGGTTCGGTATAGAGAGGGACACCCATCTCGCTTAATTCCATAAGGTATCTATGGGCTGTTCGAACTGAAACATTATATTCACGTGCTACTTCTTCAGCAGTAAAATTGTGTTTAGTATTAACATACATTATTAAATCAAACAATAATTTTGTTTTAGACATTTTTTTCACTCCTTATTAAACCATGACAAGTTTTGTCATGGTTTTAGTGTATACTATTATTTATAAATTAGCAGATAGTGTAAAGTGAAATATGAAAAAGTTAAGTTTAAAAATGTTTTGCCCGAAGGGCGTAGAATACTAAAATATTTTGTGATTTAAAGATGGATTAACGAATTTTGAGCATGACAAAAAATCCTTTTCAGAGAAGGAAAATTTTTGATATTGCTAATCACCACATTAATTTATCCACGTAGTGGCTCAGAAATATCGTATATTTACTTTATAACTAAATTAAGCAGAGTTTTCAGCTTGCATCTTTAATATTGTTTGTTGACCAAGATAAATAAGTATTTGCCACTTAGCAGGCATATTGCCCGCATTAGTTAAAATATCTATCTCATTTAGTGGCTTCCAGTAGTTATAAGGATGAGGACGTAGAAAGTTATAATAGGCAACCCAAAGGGAAACGCCATAAAGTGCACCATTCTCGCTTCCATAACCGCAGGTAACGCGATAAGAAGATTTGAAGGTGCGGTTAAGTCGTTCTACTACTTGCTTTACCCAACGAAATTCGGTGGATACAGCATCATCATTGGTGAGTCCGATAACTTGAGTAACATCAAAGTCCCATCCATTAACGATTTTGCACTGCTGACTTGCAAGAGGATAGGCACTATAGCCGTCTGCAATGAATTTTAAGGCTTTATTAGGGAATTTTTTAAACTTCTCAAAAGCCATACGCATAGTGAGGATACATGGACCTACAGCACGAGTATCAGATACTTGATAGCCTAAGATAGACTTCTTACAGGCATCCATGATAATCCAAACGTAATGTTTTATACCTTTTACCTTGATATAGGTTTCATCAGCTGAAAGAATATTAGATGGTTTGTAGTCAAATGTGTCAACAAAAGGCTTTATAACTGCGGCAGCAGTCATAGCATAATTAGCAACCATTGTATGTGAAATCTTTATGCCGTGTACTTCTTCCAAGGCATGTGCTGTCTGTCTAGTAGATAGCTTAAGATTAACGTGATAAGTAAGGCAAAGCCCCATAATGTGGGCATTAAACTTCTTATACTTAAAGTTAATTGCTCTAGAAGGAAGTTCATGTAAGTCCATTTTAAAGAAATCTATGGTGAACTCACGATAGATGTAGTGGAGCTTGTACTTGTGTTTATTAGCGTCACTTAAGTCTTTAGGTAGCTTGTCTAAGTTATTGCGGTAGTAAGAACACTTAGGATTAACACATTTATGTATTCTAAAATGCTTACGATCTTTCTTAGGTGTTAAAATATGTCCACAATAAGGGCAACGTAAAGCTAAAGGTCTATTATAGATATTTATTTCGTTAAATAACTCTCCACATACTTTACACTGATATTGACCTTTAGAACCATTATTTTTGTAAATGTATTTGTGCGGAGCACCACAACGAGGGCACACGGTAGATTCACCAACTTTTGCACTTTCAGACCTACGATTTACTGGCTTAACAGTTTTTCCGTACCTGTTCTTGTAATAAGCTAAAAGCAATTGATAATCAACAGGTTCTGAATTGAAGATTTTAGGAAGTTTATCCACCTTAAACTTCTGATATTCAGGACTATGTGAATCCTCAAAAACCAATTGTTTAAGAGGAATATATTTAGATATAAATAAAAAAAGTTCTAAAATAATTTTGTTTTGGTATTGAATATATAAAAGTAAATAAGTTATAATTGAATCCATAGCAATGACATCCTTTCATGTTATTTTGGGTTTTGGCGATTCAATTATAGCATAAAAAAGGGGGTCATTGTTTTTTTGTTTAAAAAAATTCTGTAACCCTTGATATATAAAGATAAAGTAAAAAATATAGTGTGAAAAACTTTACACTAACAATTAGCAGATAGTGTAAAGTGAAATATGAAAAAGTTAAGTTTAAAAATGTTTTGCCCGAAGGGCGTAGAATACTAAAATATTTTGTGATTTAAAGATGGATTAACGAATTTTGAGCATGACAAAAAATCCTTTTCAGAGAAGGAAAATTTTTGATATTGCTAATCACCACATTAATTTATCCACGTAGTGGCTCAGAAATATCGTATATTTACTTTATAACTAAATTAAGCAGAGTTTTCAGCTTGCATCTTTAATATTGTTTGTTGACCAAGATAAATAAGTATTTGCCACTTAGCAGGCATATTGCCCGCATTAGTTAAAATATCTATCTCATTTAGTGGCTTCCAGTAGTTATAAGGATGAGGACGTAGAAAGTTATAATAGGCAACCCAAAGGGAAACGCCATAAAGTGCACCATTCTCGCTTCCATAACCGCAGGTAACGCGATAAGAAGATTTGAAGGTGCGGTTAAGTCGTTCTACTACTTGCTTTACCCAACGAAATTCGGTGGATACAGCATCATCATTGGTGAGTCCGATAACTTGAGTAACATCAAAGTCCCATCCATTAACGATTTTGCACTGCTGACTTGCAAGAGGATAGGCACTATAGCCGTCTGCAATGAATTTTAAGGCTTTATTAGGGAATTTTTTAAACTTCTCAAAAGCCATACGCATAGTGAGGATACATGGACCTACAGCACGAGTATCAGATACTTGATAGCCTAAGATAGACTTCTTACAGGCATCCATGATAATCCAAACGTAATGTTTTATACCTTTTACCTTGATATAGGTTTCATCAGCTGAAAGAATATTAGATGGTTTGTAGTCAAATGTGTCAACAAAAGGCTTTATAACTGCGGCAGCAGTCATAGCATAATTAGCAACCATTGTATGTGAAATCTTTATGCCGTGTACTTCTTCCAAGGCATGTGCTGTCTGTCTAGTAGATAGCTTAAGATTAACGTGATAAGTAAGGCAAAGCCCCATAATGTGGGCATTAAACTTCTTATACTTAAAGTTAATTGCTCTAGAAGGAAGTTCATGTAAGTCCATTTTAAAGAAATCTATGGTGAACTCACGATAGATGTAGTGGAGCTTGTACTTGTGTTTATTAGCGTCACTTAAGTCTTTAGGTAGCTTGTCTAAGTTATTGCGGTAGTAAGAACACTTAGGATTAACACATTTATGTATTCTAAAATGCTTACGATCTTTCTTAGGTGTTAAAATATGTCCACAATAAGGGCAACGTAAAGCTAAAGGTCTATTATAGATATTTATTTCGTTAAATAACTCTCCACATACTTTACACTGATATTGACCTTTAGAACCATTATTTTTGTAAATGTATTTGTGCGGAGCACCACAACGAGGGCACACGGTAGATTCACCAACTTTTGCACTTTCAGACCTACGATTTACTGGCTTAACAGTTTTTCCGTACCTGTTCTTGTAATAAGCTAAAAGCAATTGATAATCAACAGGTTCTGAATTGAAGATTTTAGGAAGTTTATCCACCTTAAACTTCTGATATTCAGGACTATGTGAATCCTCAAAAACCAATTGTTTAAGAGGAATATATTTAGATATAAATAAAAAAAGTTCTAAAATAATTTTGTTTTGGTATTGAATATATAAAAGTAAATAAGTTATAATTGAATCCATAGCAATGACATCCTTTCATGTTATTTTGGGTTTTGGCGATTCAATTATAGCATAAAAAAGGGGGTCATTGTTTTTTTGTTTAAAAAAATTCTGTAACCCTTGATATATAAAGATAAAGTAAAAAATATAGTGTGAAAAACTTTACACTAACAATTAGCAATAGGAGGAAGATAAAATGAAAGCAGCAGTACTTTATAAATTTGGAGGCCCTGATGAACTGATGGTGAGAGATGTGGTAATTCCAAGCATTGGAGATAACGATGTTCTAATTAAAGTTGAGTATGCGGGAGTTGGGCAATGGGATATTTTTGAGAGAGAAGGTGGATATGATGAAATGCTTGGATTAAATTCGAAATTTCCGTTTATATTAGGTTCGGAAGGTTCAGGTGTCATTTATGCCAAAGGAAAGAATGTAGACAATTTTTTTATTGGAGATAGGGTTTACGCTACAGGATTTCTTAATCCCAAAGGTGGATTTTATGCAGAATATGTTTCAATAGATTCTAAGTATGTATCTATTATTCCAGAATCCATAACACTACAGGAAGCCAGTGTAATATCAGGAGTTGGATTAACTGCACTACGTGGGCTGGAGGATGTATTAAAGATTAAGAAAGATGAGTCAATATTAATTTTGGGTGCAAGCGGTGGAATCGGACACTTGGCTGTGCAGATTGCAATGAATATAGGCGCTAGGGTATTTGCAGTAGCTTCAGGTGAAGATGGAGTTGCGATGATTAGGAAGCTTGGAGTGGATGCTGTGGTGGATGGACATAGAGAAGATGTAATGTTTGCAACAAGCAAATTTGCACCGAAAGGATTTGATGCTGCACTATTTACAACAGGTGGTGAGCTTGCAAACTCTTTAGTTCAGTGTGTTCGTGCTAATGGGCGTATAGCATATCCAAATGGAATATATCCGATTCCAAAATCAAAATCAGATATTAGTATAACTGGTTATAATGGTGAACCCGAACCAGAGATTTTACAAAGAGTAAATAATTTAATAAGTTCAGGTAAAATAAAAGCACATATTGATAAGGTGTTCTTACTGGAAGATGCTTTTAAAGCACATCTGGCTCTTAACAATCATTATGTGGGTAAACTTTGCTTGCAAGTTAGTTATTAAGTGAGGATGCAGAGTTTAAATACAGTTAGAATATTTTAATAACTTGTTTATAATACAAATATTGTGTGAGGGAGTGAAAAAATCAATTGATAAGGGAGGCTTTTAGTAGATAAATGAGCATGTTCTTTATGCTAGCCACAATTAAATTCAAAAATATCAACAGCACTGAGATAAAAAAGTCTTGGTGCTTTTATTTTATATAAATCTAAAATTTAATACAGAAAACCAAAGAGGCGAAGTCTTCGGTCAACTTATGATCGATAGTCTTCGCCTCTTTTTTATTTCAAAAACTAATAGAAAGAAAGGACTGAGAACAATGTCAAGATATTTTATGTATGGTACATCACTGGGAGGGATAGAGCAGCTGATGATGCTGGCACCAAATTTTCCTCAAAGAAGAAGTGGAATAGTCATTAATAATCATTTTAATTGTAATGGAGGTAATAAGATTTGTAATGGCTGTGTAGCAAAGGTTAAAAGTAGGGGGAACCCTAATGATTGGCTTTATTTCAAAGAAAAACTAGTGACAGATGAAATTGAATATAAAGATCTGATAGAAGATTGCTTTGGAAGAATAAAAAATTATGTTCTAAAAACAGATTGAAATTACTTAGCAGAAAGTTTACTGGTGAACTATTTCTAAATCATATCCATAAGAAGAGGTTTTATCGTGTACACCACAAAGAGTGGATCAGATTACTTTACTTGATATGTCTTTAAGATTTAACCCCGATATTATTGTAGTAGGAGAAATGCGTGGAGCAGAGATCAATGCAGCACAGGAAGCGGCAAGGACAGGAGTAGCTGTTCTTACTACCATCCATTCAAACTCTTGTGAGGCAACCTATCGTAGAATGGTATCTCTTTGCAAACGAGCAGTAGATATGTCAGATGAAACCCTAATGGGATATGTAACAGAGGCTTATCCTATTGTTGTGTTTTGTAAACAACTTGAAAATAAGAAAAGAAAAATGATGGAGATAATGGAGTGAGAAATCCTATCAGACGGTACAAGGAACTATAGGCCCTTATATCAATATGTAATTACAGAAAACCAGATGGAGGATGGAAAATTTATTATTAATGGTTACCATGAGCAGATTAATAGCATTTCAGATAGCCTTGGCAAAAGATTCTTGGAAAATGGAATGCCAATTGCCATCATAGAAAAATTGAAATAAAGGAGGTGGAAATTATATGAGTACCATCTTGTTGATTGCCTGTATCGGAATGATTGCAGGTTTTTTTAGTTTATTTGGAATCTCATCCATGGAGTTCACAGAAAACATATTTAAAAGGATGATGAGTAAGCCAAGGAGTATAAAGGATGAGATTAATGGGACTACAAAGCGAAAGAAAATACCTATTTTAAGACGAGAAATCATGGAAGTACAAGAGATTTTAAAAATAACAGGAAGAGAGAAGAAGTTTCCTATGCTTTGTGCCTTATCCTTGTTATTGTTTGCCATGGGAGGATCTATTACTATCATGCTGGGTAACTTTTTCTTAGTACCAGTGATGGCAATAGGCTTTATGTTTCTGCCGTTTTGGTATGTAAGGCTTACTCAAAGTTATATTAAAAGGGATATTGCTGCAGAACTTGAAGCAGCACTAAGTATTATAACAACTGCTTATTTAAGAAATGAGGATATCCTTACAGCAGCCACGGAAAATATGAACTATTTAAATCCACCAGTTCTGTCTGTATTCAAGGGTTTTATTTCTAGGATAAAGTTAATAAACCCAGATATTATAGGGGCTTTGCAAGCTATAGCAATACCAATTGATACTCTCCCAGAAATCTATGAAAATATTGAAATGATTATGGGAAAGGAAACTACTTATGAGGATATGGCTAATGCCAATGAAATCTATTACCGAATTAAGTATGGAGTTCCAGCACCAAGTGAAGGAGATGGTTTTGGGGAATGGGGAGATTGGACACATAGCATTACTCCAGAAGAGCTAGAGCAATTGTATCATGAATTGCCAGAGGGAGAGAATGGTTCAGAGATAGTAAAGCTCGCTATGACAAGGTTAGGAGATCCCTATTCACAAGAGAGAAGAGGACAAGGAAATTATACAGACTGTAGTTATTTGACCATGTGGAGTTATAGGCAGATAGGAATTGTAATACCCGGAACTGCAGCAGAGCAAGGAAAATTTTGTGTAAATAATAATCTTACTGTTTCAAAAGAAGATTTAGTTCCTGGGGATCTAGTGTTTTGGAGTCACAAGCCTAACAGTAGATTTATGAACATTACCCATGTAGGAGTCTATGCTGGAAATGGCAAGGTAATAGATGCCGCATATTTTAAAATAAAAGGAGGACTTTATGTTAACAACAAAGGCGATATTTGAAAAAAGATTTCAAGATTTGATACAAAAGTATGTGTGATTAATGGTATTGAAATAATGGATAAAAATGAATTTGAAGAATTCAGTAGTAATTTGTTAGATGACAGAACTGGATTGGCAACCCCTTTTTGGACAAAATTACTCCGAACAAGAAATTACTATGGCTTCAGTTCTTATCCAGCTAATTTCAGAGTGTTTAACCCTCTATATTCCATTGGTGTTAGATAGCCTAAAGAACCATGAATTCTCAGATTGTTATACCAGTAAACATACTCTGCTAATTCTAACTGCAATTCCTCTAATGTCTCAAACTTTTTCTGATATATAAATTCAGTTTTCATTGTTTTATATACTGCCTCACTTACAGCGTTGTCGTAAGGGCTACCTTTATTACTTAGAGATCTCTCTATTTGAAATGTTTCTAGAACATCATCTATAAGCTTGTTATCATACTCATTACCACGGTCTGAATGAAAAATTTTTATATCTTTCAATGAATAGGGTATACTTAAAAGAACCTTTTCTACCAGTTTAGCATCCTTCTTTTCTCCTGCAGAGTAACCTATAATCTCACGATTATGAAGGTCTATTAGGGTGCAAACATAATTCCATTTACAACCTACTCTAATATAGGTTAAATCACTTACAACGACCTCCAATTTCTCTCTATTATCAAAGTCTCTATCTACAAGATTAGGAGTATCAGTCTGGTTACATGTGCTTTTATGAACCTTGTAATGAGCTACTGTATAGTTAGATACTAGGCTATTTTTTCTCATGAGCCTTGCTATCCTTTTTCTTGATACTTGATAGCCTAACTTCCTTAATTCTACTTTTATCTTTCTTGTTTCATAATTATTTCTACTAAGTCTAAATATATCCTTTATGTGTTCTTCGATAATTTTTCTTCCTTTGAAGATATATCAGGATCTTTATTTAAACGATAATATACTAAGCTACGTGAGACCTCTAAAAATTCGCACATGGCACTAATACTGTATTTCTCTTTATTAGAAATAATGAGGTCTACTTTTTGCCTAGTAGGAGTGCCGCTTGCTTTAAAATATCATTTTCCATTTCAAGCTGTTTAACTTTCTTTTCTAACTCTTTAATCTTTTTTTCTTCATCAGTTTTATTATCTTCTGCATCAAAGGACCTTGAATTATTATATCTTATTACCCACTGCCTCATAGTTGAAGCTGCTATACCGTACTGCTCACTTATCTCCCTGTAGGTATGATTACCTTGATTAAATATATTGACAATTTGCTTCTTGAAATTTTCCTCATAATATTTTTTTGACATGGCTTTCTCCTCCTATAAATTTATTATATCATGTTCGGAGAAAAACTATCCTATTTAGTATAGCCTATCCTATGAACGAGCAGCGCAAGTGCAAGTAAGAGTATCTCATTTTCCTTATGTAAAAACAGCAAATGATTATGATTATAACTTTCAACCTGGTGTTAATAAAGATGAGATAAAAGATCTGTGCTCATTACCATTTATAGAACAAAAAGAAAACATCTTGTTCTATGGTACTCCAGGTACAGGAAAGGCTCATGAAGAGAATCGATTAGAGCATAGATTAAGACACTTTTGCAAACATAAGTTATTAATCATAGACGAAATAGGGTATCTACCAGTAGATAAAACGGGTGCAAATCTATTTTTAGCTCATATCAAAGCGCTATGAACATGCATCAACAATCATTACTACAAATCAACTTTTAGTAAATGGGGGGAAGTATTTTCTGATCCTACTTTAGCAAATGCAATCTTAGATCGATTATTGCATCATTCTCATGTTATTAAGATGGTTGGACCATCATATCGCACGAAAGATGTATATAATTTAATAGAAAATGATAGACAATAGCTTTGGAATAAACCTACATTTTTACTTTGGAATTTTCATACATTTTTTTATCAACATTCACAGCTTATGTCATATAGGAAATTGAAAAACTTAACGGCAAGTTGCACAAGCCACTATTTTTATAAAATAGTATCTATTGGATAATTCTGCATTCATATGGTCTACGGAGCGTGGATTATATTTTGAGTTACATTATTTTATACTAAAGACGAGGTGAAAATGATGGATACAAAAAGAAAAAAAGAGCTTATAGAAGCCTATAAAAACAGACATCCTGAAATGGGAGTAATATCTTACCGTTGTATGGAAACAGGAGAGGTGTTTTTTGGTATCTCCAAAGATACAAAATCAGACTTTAACAGCAATAATATGAAATTGGCAGCCAACTGGCATCCTAATAAACAATTACAGGAACTCTGGAACAAATATGGTTCGGAAGGCTTTGAACTATTAGTTATTAAAGTGTTAAAGTATGATGATCCACATGAAGATCATACAGCAAAATTAGAAAGTTTGAGAGAGCAGTGTCTCGCTGCTGATCCAAATGCAAGGAGGATATGGAGATGAATGAAAAGGTTGTTATGATATCAAATGATTATGACCGTATAGATGGCAGAAACGCTTATCAATCTGACATCAAATGTTTAACATTAGGTGCACCTATGCTGGAAGAAAATAAAAAAATGCAGATTGCCGCACAGATTTGGAAAAATGATAAAGATGGTGAATTGATTTTGGCCCAGGAGTTGCCCATCCATCAAATATTTGATTTGATGATTTTTTTGTCCAGGACATTGCTTTACTTCAAGGAGGCTTACCGGCTCCCCCTTTTATATGACCCGGAAAATCCCCTCGTGGAACGTGTTGGGCTACAAGGTGATATGCTACCTGTAGAGGTGTGTGTAGGTAATCAAAATATCAATGAGGAAATCAAAGCATTTGCCCAGAGTCTGAATGATTTAGGGGAATTGATTGGAGAACGCAAGCGGGTGCTTAATCGAATGTTAGAAGAATTGGAGCTATATTAATATGAAACAAACCAGTATTATATCGCCTACCAGGCAGCTATCAGAAGAGGAGAAGTCCCTTGTCTGGCAAAAACCACCTTCACATATTGAGAGTGAAGCAGAAAAACGTATATATCAAGAAGTAGTAAGAAATTGGAATCGCGGTGAAATGAAAATTAGCACCATTTTGCTGGAAGGGGATGCTGGTTCGGGAAAAACCCAGATTGCCAAAGCTTTATCTGCTGATTTTAACCTGCCTTATACGAAAGTAACCTGTTTTGCAGATATGGATAAATCCGATGTTCTGGGTTCGATTCTTCCGGTGCTGTCAGAAGAAGATGGTTATTCTGATAAGGTTGAATATGGCTATTATCCTTCTGAAATTGTTCGTGCATATGAAAATGGATGGCTCTTGGAGATTCAGGAACCGACAGTGATTCGGGATGCTGCAGTTTTAATGGCGCTAAATTCTGCATTAGAACCAGATGGCAGTCTAAACTTGCCAACTCGTATCGCGCATCGTCACCCTGATTTTATTGCGGTTATTACAACAAATCGCGGTTACAATGGCTTCAGACCCTTAAATGAAGCTTTGCGAGATCGAGTGCAGCATGCAGAAAAACTAGAATTACCGCCTAAAAAAGTAATGATGGAGCGGGTTAAAGCTAAGACTGGTTATGAATCTGAACCTGTACTATCTCTATTAGCTGAAACGATTATGGTGCTGGATGAGACAGCCCGCGCCAATGCCATTAAAGGTGTGGCCGGTATGCGTTCGTATATCTTTTGGGTGGATGCCGTTCAAAGTGGTGCCTCATTCCAAAAAGGTTTATATTATAAGGTGTTATACAAAATCACGACCGATCCGCAGGAGCTTGTTATTTTAGAGCAGGCACTGGCTAGTCATGGCTTGCCAGAAAAGCTTGAGGAAATGGATCTGGATAGGTTATAATAAATTGTACAAAAAACATTCGGTCATGGTATAATAAAATAAAATATTGAGAGGATGAATATCATGGCAGGAAAAACAAAAAATTATACAGAGGATTTTAAAAAGCAAATAGTAGCTCTTAAACAGAATGGCAAATCAACATCCGATATTGCAAGGGAGTATCAAATAGCCAAGTCTACAATAGTTAAGTGGGTAAATGATTATGGCAAATCAGGGTCTTTCAAGGCTAAAGATAATCGTACCGAAGAAGAAAATGAGCTAATACGTCTCCGTAAGGAAAATAAACAATTACTGATGGAAAATGATATTTTAAAGCAAGCAGCGCTGATAATGGCACGAAAATAGAAATAATTTTAGCAAATAGGGAAAAGTACAGTATCAGTGCAATGAGTAGAATACTAAATATTCCAAGGAGCCTAGTGTATTATAAGAAAAAAACTAGAGTATATAACACTGAACTTGAAAATGCAGTTATATCAATATTTAGAGATAGCAAGAATAATTATGGTTCAAGAAAGATAAAAATAGAATTGAAAAAGCAAAATATATTAGCATCAAGAAGAAAAATAAGGCAAATTATGGACAAGTACAGATTGGTTTCTAATTATACTGTAAAACAATATAAGGTGCATAAAATCAAGTGTAACGAGGAAAAGATAGATAATATAGTAAATAGAGAATTTGATAATAGAAGTGATTTAGAAATAGTAGTAAGTGATCTTACATATGTTAATGTGGCTGGTAAATGGCATTATATATGTTTATTAATCAACCTTTTTAATAGAGAAATAGTAGGCTATTCAGCAGGTTCTAAAAAAAATGCTGATCTAGTTTATGAAGCATTTATGAGTTCTAATATAAATTTAACTAAAGTAAAAATATTCCATACTGATAGGGGAAATGAATTTAAAAATAAGATAATAGATGAAGTTTTAGAAGCTTTTAAGATAAAGCGTTCCTTAAGTAAAAAAGGATGCCCTTATGATAATGCAGTTGCTGAAGCTGGATATAAAATTATAAAAACAGAATTTGCATTTAACAGAGTTTTTAAAAATTTAGAAGAGTTGAAAAAGGAATTGCAAGGTTATGTGTTATGGTATAACAATAAACGTATTCATAGTGCTCTGAATTATATGACACCAGTAGAATATAGGCTAGCAAAAATGACCGAATAAAAGTTGTATGAAAAAGTGTTGACAATCCAATCACATATGTCAGTTGCAAAAAACCGGAGAGAATCCTGAAGTAATGGAACTTAATATTTCTGAAAACGGAGAATTCTCTACCAAGACAGATCAAGCTGATAAAAATGCAGTGCATCTGAAAAAATCAGAAGACAGTGAGGGGCATTCTGATACGAGAAGTGATGAAAATACTGATATTTCAAGCAATGATAATGGAGAAAATGGCACTCCATTCTATCATGAGCTCAATAAATCAGATACAACCGAATTACAAAAAAAAGAATTTCGTAAACAGTTGAACAGAGAAGCAAGGAAAAGTGTTCAAGGAAGTGTCCATGAAGATATTAAACTGATCGTCCATCGTCCGGAAGTTACCTATCAGAATAGGGAAGAGTATAACCGTATGATGACAACCTTGATGCCAGTTATTCGGGAATTAATCAGAAAAACAAATCCGCTGTTGGAGCATGAATTATCTGCTGAATTCGTGAAATCGAGGTTGTATGGCACGAAGTTCTGTGCGGATCAGGCTCCGTCTTTGGATTTTCGCGTATTTGCTCGCAAGCGCCCACCTGAGGAAGAACCCTCCCTTGCGGTTGCTCTCAGGATTGATGAATCAGCGTCTATGTCAGCCTTTGGTCGTTTGGATGCAGCAAAACAGGCAGCTGTCGCCTTATATGAATTCTGCAAAGGGTGTGGAATTCCGATAATGGTTTACGGAGATACAGCAGACCGCTCCAAGCTGGAGCAAATGTCTGTCTATGCCTATGTAGACTTTGAAAGCAAAGATGCAGATGAAAAATATGCTCTTATGAACATTCAGGCTCGCAGCAACAATCGAGATGGTATGGCATTGCGCATTATTTCCGATAGATTGCTTAATGCGCCCCAAAAATCCAAATTAATTATCAGCATCAGCGACGGGCAGCCTAAGGCTATGCCCGATTATACAGGTGAAAAGGCAGCGTATGATATGAAAGATACTTTGCAGGAATATAGACGAAAAGGTATCCAATTCCTATCTGCAGCTATAGGCCAGGATAAAGAAGCTATCCGCAAACTCTACGGTGCTGAAAGCACACTGGATATAACCGATTTAAAGCAACTTCCAGCAAGGTTGGTACAAATAATCACAAGGTTTCTATAAGTATGTTATACTAAGCAGAAATGGAGGTGAATGCATGGACTGTATGAAAATAGGAAAATTAATTGCCAAGCTACGAAAGGAAAAAAAACTTACCCAGAGAAATATTGCAGATGCACTGGGTATTCAAAATAAAACTGTTTCAAAATGGGAATGTGGTTTAGGATGTCCTGACCTATCGCTGTGGCCAGAACTATCTACTATTTTGGGTGTTGATATGAAACAGATGATGGAGGGTGAAATCACATCAAATAAGCCGGATAGCGGCAATATTGATAAAGTACGTTTTTACGTCTGTCCTTCCTGTGGAAATATTTTGGTGAGCACAGGAAGTGCCTCTATCTTCTGCTGCGGAAGAAAGTTAGAACGTATCTTGCCTACTGTTGCAACTATTGCACCAAAAATCACGGTAGAGGAAATAGATACTGATTACTTTGTCACTTTTGACCATCCAATGACCAAAGATCATTATCTTTCTTTTGTGGCCTGTGTTAAAAGTGACAGAGTATTTCTAAATCGCTTGTACCCAGAACAAAGTCCAACTTGTAGGTTTCCTATAACTACCGGTGGCAAACTATTTGTTTATTGTATTAAGCATGGCTTATCGGTATATTCAGGTAATCTATAATTAAATCAATATTATCTTCCTGAGATGTATATGTTTGTTGTACTGTCCGTGGCTTTTTTCAATTTTAAACGTTGTTTAAAACAACTTATTGTGTTAAAATATATGCTGATACAAATAAGAGTTTAGGAGGAACCGAAACTATGACAGCCTCAATGCGTTTAAGATAAGCTGGCAATAAAAAAAGCAGAATCTATCCCCGATGATAGGCTTTTTTGTTGTGCTTATTTATACGATATTGAGCATTCATTAGTTACGGTGAGATATAAGTTATTTAACTATACCTTTATTTAACTATGTCTTTAATATGAATGTTTCCAAATTGTATGTATGCAGACCAAAAGCCACATTGTGGATTTAGGCCTGCATTTTTTATTGCCTAGAATGCTATTCAAAATAGAAATTCAAGCAAAATAATATGCAGGAGATAATATAAATGGAAAAATACAACAATTGGAAACTTAAGTTTTATACAATATGGGCAGGGCAGGCAGTATCATTAATCACTAGTGCCATCCTGCAAATGGCGATCATTTTTTACCTTACAGAGAAAACAGGATCTGCGATGGTCTTGTCTATGGCTTCACTAGTAGGTTTTTTACCCTATGCGGTCTTTGGACCAGCTATTGGTGTATTAGTGGATCGTCATGATAGGAAGAAGATAATGATTGGTGCTGATTTAATTATCGCAGCAGCTGGGGCAGTGCTTGCTATTGTTGCATTGTATATGGAGCTACCTATCTGGATGGTTATGGTAGTATTGTTTATCCGTAGCATTGGAACAGCTTTTCACACCCCGGCTCTCAATGCGGTTACGCCACTTTTAGTACCAGAAGAACAGCTTACGAAATGTGCAGGCTATAGTCAGTCTTTGCAGTCTATAAGCTATATTGTTAGTCCGGCGGTTGCAGCACTCTTATACTCCGTTTGGGAACTAAATGCTATTATTGCCATCGATGTATTGGGTGCTGTGATTGCATCTATTACGGGAGCAATTGTACGTATTCCTAAGCTGGGTGATCAAGTGCAAAGTTTGAAACCAAATTTCATACGAGAAATGAAAGAAGGAATGGCTGTACTACGGCAAAATAAAGGATTATTTGCTTTATTACTCGTTGGAACATTATATATGTTTGTTTATATGCCCATAAATGCTTTATATCCTTTAATCACTATGGAATATTTTAATGGTACACCGATGCATATTTCTATTACGGAGATTGCTTATGCCTCTGGTATGTTGATAGGGGGTCTATTATTAGGGTTATTTGGGAATTACCAAAAGCGAATCTTATTAATAACGGCATCCATTTTTATGATGGGGATAAGCTTAACCATTTCAGGATTACTTCCCCAAAGTGGATTTTTCATATTTGTAGTCTGCTGTGCAATAATGGGGCTTTCGGTTCCGTTTTACAGCGGTGTGCAAACAGCTCTTTTTCAGGAGAAAATTAAGCCTGAATATTTAGGACGTGTATTTTCTTTAACTGGAAGTATCATGTCTCTTGCTATGCCAATTGGGTTAATTCTTTCTGGATTCTTTGCTGATAGAATCGGTGTAAATCATTGGTTTTTACTATCAGGTATTTTAATTATTTGCATTGCAATAGTTTGCCCAATGATAACTGAGATTAGAAAATTAGATGCAAAATAAAATAAAGGAGTGTGTTCGTATGATATATAATATTATTCAATCAGTGACAGAAAAATTATCCTCTTTGCCTTATATAGAAGGCATCGTATTAGGGGGATCCCGTGCAAGAGGTACCCATACAGAGGATTCTGATATAGATATCGGAATTTATTACAATCAAGAATCATTTGACCTGACAGCGATTAACCAAATTGCTACAGAGTTGGATGATGAGAATAGAAACAACCTTGTTGTACCTCCCGGAGCGTGGGGTGATTGGATCAATGGCGGCGGATGGTTAGTTATGAACGGGTATCATGTTGATCTGATTTTACGTGATATAAAACGGGTGGAACAAATAATCAAGGATACGGAGCAAGGAATTGTTACTGCAAATTATCAGACCGGGCATCCCCATGGTTATATAAGTGCTATGTATCGTGGAGAATTGGCTATCAGCAAGATACAATATGCTAAAAATGAAAGCTTATGCGAATTAAAAAATCAGGCGGAAATTTACCCTGGTGCTCTAAAGAAGAGCTTGATAAACTTTTTTTTATTTGAAGCAGAGTTCTCTTTAATGTTTGTAAAAGCAAATGCGGGAGCAGAGGATAAATATTATATTGCAGGCCATGTTTTTCGTATTATTTCATGCTTAAATCAAGTACTATTTGCATGCAATAATGCTTATTGCATTAACGAAAAGAAAGCTATAAAACTGCTTGAAACTTTTGAATATAAACCTAAAAAATATGCCGAAAGGGTAAATCATATTTTTGAAGTACTCGGTCTTTCACTTTTTGAATGCTACGATATGACCGAGAAGCTTTATAAAGAAGTGAAAAAAATTGCAACGGAGATAAATAACTTTTTAAACGAGGGGGAATTCAGATGAAAGAAAACAAATATGATGATAATATATTTTTTCAAAAATACAGTCAAATGAGTCGCTCACAGCAGGGACTAGCCGGTGCAGGAGAATGGGAAACATTGAGAAAGCTGCTGCCGGATTTTAAAGATAAGCGTGTGCTTGATTTAGGATGCGGCTATGGATGGCACTGTATTTATGCGATGGAACACGGAGCGTCTTCTGTTGTAGGTGTTGATATTTCTCATAAAATGCTCGAGGTAGCCAAAGAAAAAACACATTTTCCACAGGTTGAATATAAATGCTGTGCTATAGAAGATGTGGAATTCCCAGAGGAGAGTTTTGATGTAATATTAAGTTCACTTGCGTTTCACTATGTAGCAGATTATGAGATTTTAGTAAAAAAGATATATAGAATACTGAAGTCTGGTGGTAAGCTAGTTTTTACGGTTGAACATCCTGTTTTTACTGCCTATGGAACACAAGACTGGCATTATAACGAAAAAGGAGAAATACTGCATTTTCCGGTGGATAATTATTATTATGAGGGCAAACGGACAGCTGTGTTTTTGGGAGAAAAGGTTACAAAATATCATAGAACACTGACCACATATCTAAATACACTGCTTTCAAATGGTTTTATAATAAATCATATTGTGGAGCCGCAGCCGCCGGAAAACATGATGGATATTCCGGGGATGCAGGATGAAATGCGCCGTCCCATGATGCTGATTGTATCGGCGAACAAAAAAGTGGATAGATAGAACTAAAACACCTATAAGGTATAAATGGAGGTAATTTATGTTTAAAGAAAAAATTATTATAGAGATGAAAGAAGTATTCAAAGAAATTCCTTTTGGCATAGAGCATACTCTCAAAGTTTTGAAAAATGCAGAAGATATAATGAAAGGAGAAAATATCGGAGAGGAAGAAAAAGAATTCATCAGTATTATTGCTATACTACATGATATTGGTGCGGTTGAAGCACAAAAAAAATACGGTTCTATTGATGGTGTCTATCAAGAAAAGGAAGGACCAGAAGTAGCGAAAGAAATATTAAAAAAGGTAGGCTATAACAAAAATATTGATAGAATATGCTTTATAATAGGCAACCATCATACTCCATCTAAAATTGATGGACTTGATTTTCAAATACAATGGGAAGCTGATTTGCTTGAAAATTTAACGGTTATGGATAAAGAAAAAGAACAGGAAAAGATAAAAAAGTGTATAGATGAAAACTTTAAAACAAACACAGGAAAAAGGATAGCTTATAATCGCTTTATTTTAGATTAGTAGTAGATTATTACAGTTATGTATTTTATATCGCAAAGAAAAAATAGTAGTTAAGTTTAACCCTAGATAATAAGCAGCAAAGGAGTGCGATAAGATGATATCTAATAATACCTCCATGCCTACAACGGATGATGAGTTGCAAAAGAATACGGTTGGTTGTTAAGGATTCTGCTGATGAGTCATCCTACGTTCCAGTGTTGGAAGCGGCCGGATATGTGCTACAGATTCGAGAACCTGACTGGTTTGAGCATCGTTTGTTTAAAGGACCGGATACCGATATTAATCTGCATGTGTTCAGTTTGGGCACATCAGAGATTGATAGAATGTTACGCTTCCGTGATTGGTTGCGGACTAATGATACTGATCGGGACAAATATGCACAAGTCAAACGAAGCTTGGCAAAGAATAAATGGAGGCATGTCCAGCACTATGCGAATGCTAAAACATCAATAGTACAGGAAATCATGAAAAGAGCGAATAGTAATAATGCTTAAGGAGAGTGTCATGTTTTCTTGGTTTGTTATAGGAGGTTATATCAATGAAAAATACAGTAGATAATTTGTCGAAAAGTAAAGTTATTTTAATGTGCGGCCCTGCGGGAGCAGGTAAATCAACACTAGCAAAAAAATTTGAAAGTACCGGGATGACAATACTATCTTATGATGAAGAATCATTCAAACGAGGTTTGAATGAACATCCTTTACCTCAGGAGGTTTTAGAAGATATTAAAACCTATCTTGATGAAAAACTAATTTCACTTATCATGCAAAACATTGATATTGTTCTCGATTATTCATTTTGGTCTAGAGAAATGTAGATTGTCAAGTAAATTTGACCCACTTTTTCAATTAAAATTGACCCATCAAGCAACCAATAAGTAATATCAAAAATATACTTATCGGTTGCTTATTTATTACTTCTAATCTAAAATATTCACTTTATATCCTGAGGAGTTTAGTAATTTCATATTAATTGAAATTTCCTTAGAACTTTGAGAAATATTGAAAAACTTGCCTAACTCCGTTAATCTATCTTTTAAAATATCAGTTAAAATATCATCAAAACTTATGTTTTTCTCATTTAAGGTACTTTGTTTATCTTTTGATATAAATTTACCTTCAAATAATTTATCTGTACTAATGAACACTTCCTCGGTTTTATTTTGAACAATATATTTTTTAGTAGCTCTGCTAAACACATAATTTGTTTCCTTGACTAAGCGCCTTTGTGCAATATTGTATGTAATATCGTAAGTATCTTCGATATATTTTTTAGCCGTAGGCTTCCCGTCATTATTAAAAATTTCAACGAACTTTTCAAAGTCAATGCTTACATTTCTATTTGGCACAATTTTCACCTCTCATTAAAAATTCCTTTACCCTATAGCTATCACCTGTTATACTTAGAATATGACAATGATGTAGCAGTCTATCGAGTATAGCGGTGGCAGCTAACTCGCTGCTAAATATTTTACTCCAATCTCCTAAGGGGATATTGGTAGTTATTATAAGAGAGTTTTTTTCGTATCTGTGGCGGATAAGTTGAAAAAATATACTCTCTTTTTCTTTATCCATCATAAAATGGCCTAACTCATCTATAATTAATAAATCAATCTTTTTAAGTTTATTAAAACTGTTTTTTAAAGTTCCTTTTTCATAGTCTCTATATAAGTTTTCAATAAGATCTTTTGCCGTGATAAATAGAACTTTCAAACCTAATTCACATGCTCTTATCCCTAAAGCGGTAGCTAAATGACTTTTACCGACACCTGGTGGTCCTATAAATATTATATTTTCTTTTTTCTCAATAAAGTTTATGTTATATAACTCCCTAACTTTTGATTCCTCAATTTTAATTTCAGCATTAAAATCAAAGGTTTCAAGCGTTTTTATTCCTTCAAATTTAGCATTTTTAATATTTCTTTCTTTTAATCTATTTAACTTTCCTTCTGTTTCTAATTCCAGTAACTTAGATAGAAATTCTCTATAAGATAACTTATTTTCAATAGCATGTTTTATAACTTCTTCATAATTCTCACCTATATCTAAGAGTTTAAATCTTTTTAAAGCTGAGTCTATATATGATCTTGATGTGTTAATTTTAGTATTTTCAATCAAATTTGACCCTCCTTTTGTTCATAGTTATATAGTTTTTCATAATAACTTAAACCTCTAACTAATTCTGAGGAATTGGTTTTATTACTATCTACCGATATTTTATTTCCAATTATATCTAAGTAGTTTTCTTTTATAACTTTTTTAATATCATTAATATCGTAGATATGATGCTTTAAACAGTATTCTAGAATAAGATTCAAGGTTTCAACGTTGTACAGTTCCTTTAATTTAAGAAAGCCCTTTGCATGAAAACTAGGCTGTTTAAGTCTTTTACTTGCTTCTGCATAATATAACTTACCACAAACAAATGTATTCTCCATTTGTCTGCGTATTTCTGGTAAAGATTTTGGGACTAAATTATTTAAATGTCCATAATGTTCATCAACAGCTACTATCCCATTAGTTTTATTAATAATTACCTCATGGCAAGCTATAACTTCTAAATTATCATTGAACACTTCTATTTTATATCCATATATTATTCTGAATTTTATCTTTTTCCCTACGTATTCTATTGGAACACTATACTTATTACCATCTACAGATATAAATGAGTCTAAGCTCACTTTTCTTTGCTTTAGTTCTTCTATAATAAATTTAGATTTTTTTACAGGTAGTAGAGTTTCAAGTTCTTCTAAGAACATTTCATTTGGTATTCTTTTAGTAGTTCCATGAACTTTATTATTCCATTCAGCAACAAATTTTTTACTTCTAAAATTTAATTCCTCCATTGATTGAAAACTATTTCCTTTGATAAATTGCTCCTCTATGTATTGATATGGCTTTTCTATTTTCCCTTTAGTCCTAGCCCTATATGGTGCACAAGCATTAAATTCAAATCCTAAAAATGTGGCCAATCTCAACGCACTTATGTTAAAGTCTACTTCGTATCCAGTATCATTATGTATAACTAATGCCTTAGGATTATCTATTAATAACTCCTTTGTTACCCCACCTAAGTCTAAGAAGAGTTCATGAATTGCTTCGTAAAGGCTTTCGCCATCCACTTTTTTACTAAATACTATAGCTTTTTTCCTAGAAGCAGCTAAAATCATTGTTATACAATATACAGTTACTAACTTTTCATTTATAAAAACCTTATATTCTGACCAATCGAATTGGGCTTGATCGCCTAAAGGAGTTTCAACTCTTCTAGTGGCTTTTGAGCTAACTTTAGTTTTCTCATCCTTTAACTTATTTAAAAATCTATACACAGGGCCGATGCTTCCAGTATATCCTTTCTTTATGAGTTCTCTAAATATTCTAGTTCCATTAAAATTATATAAGGGATCTAAGTACCACATATTTATATCATCTTTGTACTTGTCTACCTTAGTTTCATAATGGCTTCTACTATATTTAGGTTCCTCTTTTAGTTTTATTAACTTCCTTACAGTATTTCTTGATATTTTTAGCTGCCTTGCAATTTGTCTTATTGGTACTCCTTTCTTATAAAGTCTATTTACTGTAATCCAATCTTGCACTTCTTTCACCTTAACTTTTCACCCCAATCTTTTCTTTCATGATTAGGGTACATTATTATTTTTGACGGGTCAATTTTAAGTATTAAAGGTGGGTCAGTTTTAATTATAAATCAACAAGAGAAATGAGAAATGAATATATTTCATTATTAAAGAAATACGACATAGAACCCAAAATCTATTATATAAAGACACCTAAGGAAGTTGTTATGGAACGTATTCGAAAAAGAAACGGAAATCATCAAAATGATATCATATTGACGGAGCAAACAGCTTCCACTTATTATGATCATTTTCAACCCCCAACTGATGAAGAAGGTGAAGTTATAGTAGTCGAGGGATATTAATATTGTGGTTTTAGGCATGGAAATTGTACTAGATGATAAGTTTTGTCAAATTTTTTGAAAGATATACTTCCAACAAGGGGATACCAGCTTCAGGTGATATCATTATTGTCATCTCAGAGCAGGGGGTAGTATTGATTCAGCCGGAAGAATAAGTGGCGATGCAATGAAGACGATGAATGCATTATTGAAATTACAGGAAAAAAACTTACTGAAATACGTTATGTTTATTCTTTTGACAACTCTACTCAATCATGATTATGCAATTAGACACGTTATTTTTTATCATGAATGGATATGTTCCCGTCTACCGATAGTGCTAAAAACGCAGTGGATATGTTTCCGAGAACGAACATACTCAAATGACATTCATTCTGTCCTCTCAAGCCACGTTGAGTGCGTGGTACTGATGTCGAGGGTAGATAAGTAATCGGTTGAAAAAGCCTTATTTACTAGGCTTTCTAGTGTTTTGTATTATGGTACATCTATCCTGTTTTTACGAGCAAAACTAATTCGTGGAAACATATCTACTGGAAAATAACGGATAGTTTAGAAGTCAGGATAGATGTCAATTTTTATAGACTATAGGATAGATGTCATATCCTTAGGGTTGTGTGTTCAGGATAGACGTAGGCTATAGGATAGATGTCAAGGATTTGTGAGCAGGTTGGATGTTGACACAATCACAAGTTTGCATGCTTTGTCATAAATTATTTTTGAAAACATGTTGATTTTATGACAAAGATGGCATATAATAATAGTAAAGAAGGAGGTATTATTATGGACAATGCAATGTTTAGAATTAGTGAAAATATAAAGGCTTTAAGAGAGCAAAGCGGTTTTACACAAAGTAATCTTGCCAAATATTTAAATGTTGATCAAAGTTTAATATCTAAATTTGAAAAAAATGAACGATCCTTGACTTCGGATATGCTTGATAAGTTAGCTGCATTATTTGGTGTTACAACAGAGAGCTTTTGTCTAGAATCAATTCCTGCAAATCGAATTTCGTTTGCTCTAAGAGCCAGTGAGATTAACGAAGATGATTTAGAGACAATTAGTGCCATAAATAGGATTGCTTTAAATTCGAATTTTATGACACAATTGTTAGGAGGCAACGGAATTGATAGATAAATTAGATCTTTGCACAAAAGCATTAAGTTTACGAAAAGAGTTAGGTGAAGATACTACATCACCAGTCGATATTTTTTCGTTGGCACACACAATTCCACAATTAACTTTAGTTTTTTATCCAATGGGAGATCATTTAAGTGGAATGTGTATAAAGAATGATGGCAACCCAGTTATTGCCGTCAATTCTTCTATGTCTGTAGGCAGACAGCGATTCTCTATGGCTCATGAATTATTTCACTTATATTTTGATGAAAATAAACATTCGACGGTATGTTCAATGAAAATTGGGTGTGGCAATGAGGTTGAAAAGGTTGCTGACCAGTTTGCCTCCTATTTTCTTATGCCACCAGTCGCTTTATCTGAAGCAATTAAAAAGATACAAAGCAGTACATCGGATAGTTTAGGAATAAAAGAGATTGTCAAATTGGAACAATATTTTGGGGTAAGCCGGCAAGCTATGCTGTGTAGATTAATTGAAGATAACAAGTTAACCCCACAACAAGCAGATCAGTTTAGGCAAGGTGTAATACGTTCGGCTGTTAATTTAGGTTATGATGATACTCTTTATAAACCTCTTCCGGAAAACAAGCAATTTAAAACATATGGATATTATATTCAACAAGCCGAAGAGCTTTTTGAAAAAGATCTTGTTTCAACGGGTAAATATGAGCAACTTTTGCTGACTGCTTTTAGACCCGATCTTGTTTACGGTGATGAATCCGAAGGGGGCGAATTGAATGACTGATTCGCTTTTCTTCGATAGTGACTGTATTTCAGCTTTTTTATGGGTAAATCAACAGAATTTATTAAATTTACTTTATCCTGGAATGGTCGTGATTCCAAAACCAGCATATGACGAATTATCTTATCCAACTACGCCGCATTTAAAACAGCGAATTGATTTCCTGATTAACAATGGGCAAGCTAGTTTGGAAACCATCAATGTAGGCAGTGAAACTTATGCTTTGTATCAAAAACTTACAACTACACCAGATAAAGGTCATAAGATAATCGGCCCAGGAGAAGCTGCTTCTATTGCACTGGCAAAAACTAATAATGGTATTGTAGCAAGTAATAATTTAAAAGATATTAGCACATATATCAGCGAGTTCAAATTGAGGCACATTACCACTGGAGATATATTAATTGAGGCATTGGAAAAAGGCTATATTACAGAAGATGACGGAAATACAATTTGGGCTTCTATGCTTGCAAAACGTAGAAAACTAGGAGCATCATCTTTTTCTGAGTACATAAAATTAAAGGGTAAATAGTAAAGAATCCATAACAGTAAAATACTGATATGGATTCTTCTTTTTTGAAAAATTTCTTACTTTAAATCGATGTAGGGTGCTTGTTTTTGTCTTATTCCTCAATCTCAACACTAACACCAGACTTAAACTCAACTTCAAATCTATCCTCAAATACAGTAATCTTCCCAATTAACCTCCTAACCAGCTTTTCATCAAACTCCTGAATATCGGTAGGCTGTTCATTGATGAAGTTCTGCAGGTCGGTGATGCGTCCTATTTGCTCATTTCTGGTGACCGTATCAACCTCCGCCTGTTGCTTAAGTTCACGGAGCCTAAAGATTTCATCAGTAATCTCATCATAGTCTTGGCGCTTGTTTGCCATTTTAAGAAGCTCTTGTTGTAGCTCTGTAAGTTTATCATCAATACTTTCTACCGACGATACATCGGATAAGCGTACTGCTTTAGCAATGTTCTGCTGTAAGGCTTTGGTAAAGCTGTCCTTGTCGGCAATTGTCTGATTGATAGCTTTTAAGGCAATCTCCTGAAGGAGCAGCTCGTTAACCGTTCTTGCACGGCAAGGCTCCTTAATGCCGGTACTCTCTAAGCGGCTAATGCAGCGCCAGACAATAGATTTGCATCCGTGGTTGTTCCAGTGGATTCTTCTAAAAATCTCACCGCAGTCACCGCAGAATACAATCTGTGAGAAGCAGTGGTTTGAGCTAAAGCTTCGTTTCTTACCATTACTGCTGGTATGAACCACGCGCCTGCGCACTAGTTCCTCTTGAACAATCATGTAAATATCTCTTGGAATAATGGCGGGGTGGTTATCTTCCACATAGTATTGAGGAACTGTACCGGATTAACCCCTTTATTTTGGACAAACTCTATTAAATTCTCGCTATTACTTCAATTTTCATGCCATCATAAGTTATAGGCTTAATTCATTTACTATGTATTTTTATACACTATAACTTAACTGTCATCCATTCTAGAGTTTCTCCAGAATAAAGGTTATAAAATTCACTTGGAGTCTTATATCCTAAGCTTGAATGAATTCTACGGTTATTATATCTTTTCATAAATTCATCTACACTTATAAATGCTTCTTTATAATCATTAAATTCATTAACACTAAAACACTCATCCTCTAATATTCTGTGAAAAGATTCAATATGGGCATTCTTATTTGGTGTTCTAACAGGTATTCTCTCATGATGGATACCCAAAATTTCACAAGTCTCTTTGAAGGTATTACTAATAAACTGTGGACCATTATCAGTTCTTACCACAGGTAATTCAATATCCTTTTGAAATAAATTTCTTTTAATAAGACAGCGCCTAAGGGTAGCTGCGGTATCTTTAGCATCACAACTTAATCCCATATGATAGTCAATTAATGTTCTGTCAAATACATCAATTACATTTAGTAAGAAGAAAAATCTATCTTCTCCTTTTATATAGCCGTATTTAATATCTAGCTCCCAAACATTGTTTGAAGAGTTTACTTTTCTATTTATAGCAATACTCTTCTTAACTTTATCTTTAACTTTTCTCTGAGGCCTTAGTAAATCTAACTCTTTGCATAATCTATATGCTTTCTTATGGTTCAATACAAGCTTATATTCACGCTTGAGGTGTTCTTTTATCTTTCTATATCCATAAAACTCTGCATCTCCATTTATTGATTCTATTATCCATTCTTTTATTTGTTCATCACAAACTTTATCACCACTAAGATTAAATGAATATCCAGGAGCAGGTTTACCTACAGGTTTCTTTTTTATCTTATCTTTATTGGCAATATTATAGTAATAAGTTGATTTGCCTAATTTTATAATCTTAAGTACTAATAATGCACAATATCCTTGTGATATATATTTTTCACAAATTTCTACTTTATCTTTAATTGAGGGTTTACTTTTTTTAATAAGTCTCTAAGTATTGAAATTTCAAGATCTTTCTCACCTAACAGTTTCTTTAAATGATCATTTTCTTGCTCTTTTTCTTTAAGTTCTTTAGTTATTTCTTTTCCCTCAATTAAAGTTGATGATAAACCTTGTTTTTTTATCCATCCATTGACCGTTGATCTTGCAATTCCATGCTTACGTGCAACTATACCAATATCTTTTACATTATTAACTTCCTTAATGATTTGGGATTTAAACTCTTCTGTATAATTCTTCTTTTTCATGTATAATCACTCCTGACAATATTATTATATTTTACATAACAGATATTGTCCAATATCATTTAGGGGCTTAAGAGGTTATTACAAAATCCATCAGCCGATTTGCGCGTAACACCTTAGACTGCCTTCAATACATTAGACAGCTCAAGGATAAAAACATATCCGTTTATTTTGAAAAAGAGAACATCAACACAATGGATGCCAAAGGTGAGGTTTTGCTGACTATTATGGCATCTCTAGCACAACAGGAAAGCCAGAGCCTTTCACAAAACGTTAAGCTTGGCCTACAGTACCGATACCAACAAGGCAAGGTGCAGGTCAACCATAAGCGATTTATGGGCTACACGAAAGATGAAGATGGAAATTTAATTATTGTCCCCGAAGAAGCTGAGATTATCAAACGCATCTACCGAGAATACCTTGAAGGTCAGAGTCTAGTGGGTATTGGTCGAGGTCTTGAAAAGGATGGTATTTTAACAGCAGCGGGAAAACCAAGATGGCGACCGGAATCAGTTAAAAAAATCCTCCAAAACGAAAAATACATCGGAGATGCCCTCTTACAAAAGACTGTTACTGTAGATTTTCTAACCAAGAAACGAGTTAAGAATGAAGGTCATCTTCCCCAGTATTATGTTGAAAATAGCCATGAGGCGATTATTCCTAAAGAGTTATTTTTGCAGGTGCAGGAAGAGATTCATCGAAGAAGCAATATCTACACAGGAGAAGGCAAGAACAAACGAATTTATAGTAGCAAGTACGCTTTAAGTGCCATTACCTTCTGTGGAGATTGTGGCGATATTTATAGGAGAACATATTGGAATATTCATGGTAGAAAAGAATTTGTCTGGCGATGCGTGACTAGAATCGAGCAAGGTCCTGAAGTTTGTAAGAACCGAACCGTAAAAGAAGATGAACTCTATGGTGCTGTAATGACCGCAATTAATAAGCTGCTTGCAGGTGGCAATAACATGATAAAAACCTTGGAAGAAAATATTCATGCGGTGATTGGCGAAACGACAGAGTACCAAATTTCAGAGATTAACAACTCACTAGAGGAAAAACAAAAAGAACTCATCAAGCTGGCTAATAAGGGGCAAGACTATGAATATCTAGCAGACGAGATTGATGAACTGCGAGATAAGCTACAGACCCTTTTAGTAGAAGACGCCTCTCTTAGTGGCGAAAATGAGCGAATCGATGAGTTGATTGAATTTATCCGCAAGCACAAATTCCGCACCTTAGAATATGACGATAAGCTTGTGAGGAAGATAATCCAGAACGTTACAGTCTATGAAGACCGCTTCATCATAGTCTTTAAATCTGGCATCGAAATGGAAATATGAAAACCAGAAGTAAATAGCCCATGCCTCTGAAGTAGAGTTGTGGGTTTTCTTTTACTTGCTGATTATAATAATTGTATTTATCAACCAAACGGTTTATAATATTCTTAGCGTAAACTTGGAGGTGCTGTATGACTACGGCAGAAATGATTAAAGAACTGTGTGAGCAAATGAATATAAGTGTTTCCGAACTTGCTAGACGTATTGGACAGACACCACAAAATTTCAACAAGAAATTGAAGCGAGAAACAGTAACCTTGGATGAGTTGAAAGCCATCGCAGATGTACTGGGTGTCAGGTTTGAGCAGGCATTTGTTTTACCTGATGGTGATGAGATAAAAATATCTAACGAATAAAGGAGGCGGTCTAATATAATGATTAGTCCGGAAAGTTACTATGAAGAGTATCTCAAAGGAAAGACAAAGGAAGAAATAATGACCGCCATCCGAGGACTTAAGCAAGAAATAGGACGTCTAAAAAGTACACTGGAAAATCCTGACTATGATGATAACGCAATTATTCATCCGGATAAGTTTACCTGCATTTACTGGACTCGTGGGTACTTGGAAAAAGCTAAAGAGACCTTAAGAGAGAATATGAAAGGGGCATTCAAATGAAAAAAAAGGATTTGATGCATGAAATTAAAAATCAATATATAGAAAAACAAGGGTATCACGATGTTACTCACACTCATCATCAAGGACATGAGTCAGCTTCACACGCTTCATGTATCACTGTAGTTCCGATCTTTAATCATTTAGAAGGAGAACAGATGGAGGAAATTATGAAAGTAACACAATCGACCTCTTTTAAAAAGGGTGAAGTAATTTACCGAGAGGGAGATATATCCGACTTGTTATATATTGTAAGTAAAGGGAAAATTCGAATTTACCGTTCGTCTGAATCAGGAAAAGAACAATTAGTGAGAATATTAAATCCAGGCGATTTCACTGGAGAGCTTGCCTTGTTTCGCGAATCAATTCAGGAAGCATATGCAGAAGCAATGAGTGATACCGATGTATGTATGATTAGTAGAAATGATTTGCAAGAATTTTTATTAAAGTACCCTACTATATCTTTGAAGATTTTATCGGAATTCTCTAACCGATTAGAAACATCAGAAAAACAAACAACTAGATTTGCCACAGAGAAGGTAGATACTAGATTAGCACTGTTTCTTGCAGAATGCATGGAAAGCGGAGATGGTCCAATGGAAATTGAATTGCCAATGAGTAAAAAGGATTTAGCCTCTTATCTAGGAACTACTCCAGAAACTATTAGTAGAAAGTTAGCTGACCTTGAAAATGAAGGATATATAAAACAAAAATCAGGTAGAAGGATTGAGATTTTAGATTTAGATGGATTGTTGTTGGTATAGATGTGATAATATAAAGTAAAATAGTAGTAAAAATTATTAAAACATTTAAAAAAGACTAAACTTGATTTAGATCAATTTAATTTCTTTCAATCTATAGTATTATATAATCAAGATAAAGAAAAAATAAAACAAGAAAGAAGGAAAAAAATATGTCAAGACAATTAAATTTTAATCAAGTAAAGGAAACTCATTTAAAAACATTAGCACAATATGTTCCAGTTGTAGCAAAAGTTCATGGAGGAAATCATCCAGAATTCTACCAGGTTCGTAAAGTATATGATGAACTTGCAAAGAAAGCAAAAGATGCGGGAGTAGAAAAGCCGGATTTAAAAGAGGAGTTTGTAAAATTACGTGAAATCACAGATAATTATACAGTTCCAGGTGATGTATGCGAAAGTTATGAAGCAGTATATAACATGTTAGCAGAATTAGATAAAGCATATGAAGCATAAAAGAAAACAAACAAAGTAATGGAAAGATATAAATAATCTAATAGGGAGGAGTATGAATGTGCAAAAATTTATATTAGGAAGAAAAAACCATATTACAATAGTAAGTGCAATTTTAATAATAATTGCATTTGTCAGTAAATTAGGCTTCGAAAACGAACAAATAGCCATATGGGCATTAGTAATTGCTTCAATTTTGGGAGTTTCACCTATTGCGATTCAAGCGTATCAAGCATTAAAAGTCAAAGTAGTTAGTATTGATGTTTTAGTTACCATTGCAGTTATCGGAGCCTTTATAGTTAGAAACTACGAAGAATCAGCAATTGTTACATTTTTATTTCTATTTGGAGCTTATCTAGAACAAAGGACACTTAATAAAACACGTTCTGCAATTAAAGAATTAACTCAAATGGCACCAGAAAGTGCCTTAAAACAAGTGGAAAATGGTGAGTTTGAAGAAGTAGAAATAGATGAAGTTGATGTAGGAGATATTTTGCTTGTTAAAACGGGTGCAAAAATCCCAGTTGACGGTACAGTGTTAACAGGAGAAGGGCATATTAATGAAGCAAGTATTACAGGAGAAGCGGTTCCTGTAAGTAAAAAGAAAGGTTCAGGGGTATATGCCGGAACAATTTTAGAAAATGGAACTATTCAAATCACTGCTGATCGTGTAGGTGAGGATACTACTTTTGGTAAAATCATTGAGTTGGTTGAAGAAGCACAGGATTCAAAATCAGAAGCAGAACGTTTCATTGATAGATTTTCTAAATACTACACACCAGCTGTTTTAGTTCTCTCTTTTATTGTATGGATATTTTCAAGGGATATTGAACTTGCAATTACAATATTAGTTTTAGGGTGTCCAGGAGCATTGGTAATCGGTGTACCGGTTTCAAACGTCGCGGGGATTGGCAATGGAGCACGTCATGGAGTCCTTCTAAAAGGTAGCGAGGTTATTAGTGACTTTAGCAGACTAGATACCATGGTATTTGACAAAACAGGTACATTAACAATAGGAAATCCCAAAGTAGCTGATAAGGAAATTTATGCAGATAATGTATATGAAGTATTAGGGTATCTAGCAAGTGTTGAAAAGGAATCAGATCATCCATTAGCAAAAGCAGTTGTAGAATATATTGGAGATATAAAATTATATACAGTTGAAAAAACAGATGTTGTAAAAGGTGGAGGAATTGTAGCTCATGTAGAAGGTCATAAAGTTGCAGTCGGTAATGTGGCACTAATGGAGCAAGAAAATATTCTTTTAAGTGAAAAAGCTCGTGCAGATATTGCCAGATTTGAGAAAAATGGAAATTCACTTGTTTTAACATCAGTTGATGGTGAATTAAAAGCATTGATGGGTATTCGTGATCAAATTCGCCCGGGTGTAAAAGATGATCTTAAAAAGTTGAAAAAACTTGGTGTTAAAAATCTAGTAGTTCTTTCTGGTGATAACCAAGGAACAGTTGATTTAGTAGCACGTGAACTAGGACTTACAGAAGCTCATGGACATATGTTGCCAGAAGATAAAGCAACATATATTAAAGAGTTACAAGAAAAAGGTCAAATTGTGGCATTTGTTGGAGATGGAGTAAATGATAGTCCTTCACTAGCTCTAGCACAAATTGGAATTGCTATGGGAAATGGAACAGATGTAGCAATCGAAACTTCAGATGTTGTTTTAATGAATTCAGATTTCAGCCGCTTGCCACATGCATTAGGTTTAACAAAAGCAACCGCTAATAACATGCTTCAAAATATTATTATTGCAGTAGGGGTTGTATTAGTCCTTCTTGCCAGCGTATTCTTTAGTGAATGGATGAACATGTCAATCGGTATGTTAGTACATGAAGCAAGTATATTAGTAGTTATTTTAAATGGTATGAGACTTCTTCGCTATAAATTAAGAAAATAAAAATAAATAAAATTCTTGATGTAAATCAATTTATTATAGATAATAATAGTATATAATACAATTAACATAAACTAAAGGAGAGATGAAAAATGCAAAAAGCAACAATTCAGTTAGAAACATTAACATGTCCGTCTTGTATGCAAAAAATAGAGAATGGTGTGAAATCTTTGGACGGGGTAAGTAAAGAGAGTTTAAAAGTACTATTTAATTCAAGCAAGGTGAGGGTGGAATTTGACGATGAAAAAGTATCTATAAAAGACATTGAACATGTTATCGACAAATTAGGTTATGAAGTATTAAAATCCCAGGTCAAAAATATTTAAGTAACGAACCACTTAAGTTTATATGGGAGATAGTGTTTGGGAAGCATTTTTTCCTAAGAACTGTATTAGAGGAGCTATGTAATAAAACCATACTTTGACTGATATGTTCTCACATACGAATTCCCTCTGTGGATATGTTTCCACAGAGGGAATTTTCGATAAAAGCATTTGAGCCAATATTTCTTGACAGCTATGAATTCATCTCAAAACATGTTGAGAGTATAATTCTGATGACGTATTGTGGTGACAAGAAGAAATAAGGTAACTTAACCACAATATATAGTGGTTTGAGGATGAAAATCGGGTCAAAAATCGGTGAAAAAACACCGTTTTTTGACCCTTAAAAATAGGGTGTTTTATAGATGACATTGGATAATTGGAGTGATGACAGAGGAAAATAGGAAATCTAAGTTGATAAATCGATGGATAAATTATATTATATAGTGTAGAAAAGCAGAGTAATGAAACATGAATTATATATAGGCAATTAGACAAATAGGAATTTGTAGGAGAGATTATTTATGTTTTGTAAGGTAATAATGCGGAAATTTTTCAATGAAATCAGACAACCAGTTACAATATCAATCACTAAAAAAATATTATATTCTGTTCTAATATTTGCAGTTGGAATAGCACTTGGCATAGTATCAAAGATATTAGATGAAACAGCCAGTAATTCATTGCCATATGTCCTTCAGATGTTGGATTTGAGAAACTTCTTTTCACGCATGGGTGTTTGGCTCTTTTGTGGAATCTGTATTGCTATGTACTCTAAATCTTTCAAGCGAGCAGCCTTGAATAGCTTTTTATTCTTTGTCGGGATGGTAAGCAGTTATTATGCCTATACTATTATGATTGTAGGATTTTATCCCAAGTCATATATGATGATTTAGTTTGCAATGACCGTAGTATCGCCTTTCTTAGGAGCAATATGTTGGTATGCTAAAGGAACGCATATTATATCAATTTGTATTTCGGCAATTATTTTTATGGTGATGACACGACAAGCATTCAATTTTGGTTTTTGGTATCTTGATATAAGTTATTTTTTAGAATTACTTCTATGGGGAGCAACTATATTTGTTTTATACGAGAAATCAAAACAGATTTTAACAGTTTTAAGTATTGGAATAATCTTGTTTTTTATAACATCACAATTACACTTGCTTGGAGGAATGTTATAAAGTAAGGGATGTTGTGTGAAATGAACAGCTCTTCATTTCGCCAAATTCCAATATGTAAACTAAAAATAGTAATTTATCGGGCAGTCTTGAAAGTGATTGTTTATATGGTATGGGGAGGAAGCGGTATGAAGATTACAGCGTTAGTTGAGAATCAATCTAAGTGTGAATTAAAGGCTAAACATGGCTTATCGTTATATATTGAAACGCAAAAACATAAAATTTTATTTGATTTGGGCCCTGACAATACTGTTTTTAATAACGCCAAAATAAGAGGTATCGATATTTCTATGGTTGATACAGTTATTATCTCACATGGACACATGGATCACGGTGGAGCTTTGAAACGTTTTTTGCAAATCAACTCAACTGCTAAGATATATGTGCAGAAAAAAGCATTTGAGCCACACTATTCTAAGCTCCTTTTTTTGAAAGTAAGTGTTGGTATAGACGAGAACCTAGCAAACCATCCGCAAATTGCTTTAATCGAAGGCGACTTTCAGATTGATGATGAATTGAGTGTGTTTACTGTAAGTCATACAGATAAATATTATTCAAATGCGAATGATGCATTGTATGCGAAAGGGAAGAAAGATGATTTTACACACGAACACAACTTAGTCATCAGAGAAAATCAAATAGCTGTTATTATGGGTTGCGGTCATTCAGGTATTGTAAATATTATGGAGAAGGCAAAGCTATATAACCCACAGTTATGCGTTGGTGGTTATCATTTGTTCAATCCATTGACGAAGAAAACTGTATCTACCAGATTATTGAATGGTATTGCAAAGGAATTGCAAAAGTATCCTAAAACCCAATTCTTTACTTGTCATTGTACAGGGGTAGAAGCATTTCAAGTTCTATCTCAGCAAATGCCCAATTTATTTTACCTGTCATGTGGAGAAACAGTTGAAGCCTAAATCAGAAGAATTATGAGGATAATACCAATTTTACAAAATACAACTTATCGATAAAATTATGGAACAATTAAAAAAGCAAAATTTATTTATTATATATCAGTAAGCCTTGCATTAGTGTAGATTGTCAAGTAAATTTGACCCACTTTTTTAATTAAAATTGACCCATCAAGCAACCAATAAGTAATATCAAAAATATACTTATTGGTTGCTTATTTATTACTTCTAATCTAAAATATTCACTTTATATCCTGAGGAGTTTAGTAATTTCATATTAATTGAAATTTCCTTAGAACTTTGAGAAATATTGAAAAACTTGCCTAACTCCGTTAATCTATCTTTTAAAATATCAGTTAAAATATCATCAAAACTTATGTTTTTATCATTTAAGGTACTTTGTTTATCTTTTGATATAAATTTACCTTCAAATAATTTATCTGTACTAATGAACACTTCCTCGGTTTTATTTTGAACAATATATTTTTTAGTAGCTCTGCTAAACACATAATTTGTTTCCTTGACTAAGCGCCTTTGTGCAATATTGTATGTAATATCGTAAGTATCTTCGATATATTTTTTAGCCGTAGCGGATTAACCCCTTTATTTTGGACAAACTCTATTAAATTCTCGCTATTACTTCAATTTTCATGCCATCATAAGTTATAGGCTTAATTCATTTACTATGTATTTTTATACACTATAACTTAACTGTCATCCATTCTAGAGTTTCTCCAGAATAAAGGTTATAAAATTCACTTGGAGTCTTATATCCTAAGCTTGAATGAATTCTACGGTTATTATATCTTTTCATAAATTCATCTACACTTATAAATGCTTCTTTATAATCATTAAATTCATTAACACTAAAACACTCATCCTCTAATATTCTGTGAAAAGATTCAATATGGGCATTCTTATTTGGTGTTCTAACAGGTATTCTCTCATGATGGATACCCAAAATTTCACAAGTCTCTTTGAAGGTATTACTAATAAACTGTGGACCATTATCAGTTCTTACCACAGGTAATTCAATATCCTTTTGAAATAAATTTCTTTTAATAAGACAGCGCCTAAGGGTAGCTGCGGTATCTTTAGCATCACAACTTAATCCCATATGATAGTCAATTAATGTTCTGTCAAATACATCAATTACATTTAGTAAGAAGAAAAATCTATCTTCTCCTTTTATATAGCCGTATTTAATATCTAGCTCCCAAACATTGTTTGAAGAGTTTACTTTTCTATTTATAGCAATACTCTTCTTAACTTTATCTTTAACTTTTCTCTGAGGCCTTAGTAAATCTAACTCTTTGCATATTCTATATGCTTTCTTATGGTTCAATACAATCTTATATTCACGCTTGAGGTGTTCTTTTATCTTTCTATATCCATAAAACTCTGCATCTCCATTTATTGATTCTATTATCCATTCTTTTATTTGTTCATCACAAACTTTATCACCACTAAGATTAAATGAATATCCAGGAGCAGGTTTACCTACAGGTTTCTTTTTTATCTTATCTTTATTGGCAATATTATAGTAATAAGTTGATTTGCCTAATTTTATAATCTTAAGTACTAATAATGCACAATATCCTTGTGATATATATTTTTCACAAATTTCTACTTTATCTTTAATTGAGGGTTTACTTTTTTTAATAAGTCTCTAAGTATTGAAATTTCAAGATCTTTCTCACCTAACAGTTTCTTTAAATGATCATTTTCTTGCTCTTTTTCTTTAAGTTCTTTAGTTATTTCTTTTCCCTCAATTAAAGTTGATGATAAACCTTGTTTTTTTATCCATCCATTGACCGTTGATCTTGCAATTCCATGCTTACGTGCAACTATACCAATATCTTTTACATTATTAACTTCCTTAATGATTTGGGATTTAAACTCTTCTGTATAATTCTTCTTTTTCATGTATAATCACTCCTGACAATATTATTATATTTTACATAACAGATATTGTCCAATATCATTTAGGGGCTTAAGAGGTAGGCTTCCCGTCATTATTAAAAATTTCAACGAACTTTTCAAAGTCAATGCTTACATTTCTATTTGGCACAATTTTCACCTCTCATTAAAAATTCCTTTACCCTATAGCTATCACCTGTTATACTTAGAATATGACAATGATGTAGCAGTCTATCGAGTATAGCGGTGGCAGCTAACTCGCTGCTAAATATTTTACTCCAATCTCCTAAGGGGATATTGGTAGTTATTATAAGAGAGTTTTTTTCGTATCTGTGGCGGATAAGTTGAAAAAATATACTCTCTTTTTCTTTATCCATCATAAAATGGCCTAACTCATCTATAATTAATAAATCAATCTTTTTAAGTTTATTAAAACTGTTTTTTAAAGTTCCTTTTTCATAGTCTCTATATAAGTTTTCAATAAGATCTTTTGCCGTGATAAATAGAACTTTCAAACCTAATTCACATGCTCTTATCCCTAAAGCGGTAGCTAAATGACTTTTACCGACACCTGGTGGTCCTATAAATATTATATTTTCTTTTTTCTCAATAAAGTTTATGTTATATAACTCCCTAACTTTTGATTCCTCAATTTTAATTTCAGCATTAAAATCAAAGGTTTCAAGCGTTTTTATTCCTTCAAATTTAGCATTTTTAATATTTCTTTCTTTTAATCTATTTAACTTTCCTTCTGTTTCTAATTCCAGTAACTTAGATAGAAATTCTCTATAAGATAACTTATTTTCAATAGCATGTTTTATAACTTCTTCATAATTCTCACCTATATCTAAGAGTTTAAATCTTTTTAAAGCTGAGTCTATATATGATCTTGATGTGTTAATTTTAGTATTTTCAATCAAATTTGACCCTCCTTTTGTTCATAGTTATATAGTTTTTCATAATAACCTAAACCTCTAACTAATTCTGAGGAATTGGTTTTATTACTATCTACCGATATTTTATTTCCAATTATATCTAAGTAGTTTTCTTTTATAACTTTTTTAATATCACTTATATCGTAGATATGATGCTTTAAACAGTATTCTAGAATAAGATTCAAGGTTTCAACATTATATAGTTCCTTTAATTTAAGGAAGCCTTTTGCATGAAAACTAGGTTGTTTAAGCCTTTTACTTGCTTCCTCATAATATAACTTACCATAGGCAAATGTATTCTCCATTTGTCTACGTATTTCTGGTAAAGATTTTGGGACTAGATTATTTAAATGTCCATAATATTCATCAACAGCTACTATTCCTTTAGCTTTATTAATAATAACTTCATGAAAAGCTATAACTTCTAAATTATCATTAAACACCTCTATTTTATATCCATATATTATTCTGAATTTTACCTTTTTCCCTACATATTCTATTGGAACACTATACTTATTACCATCTACAGATATAAATGAGTCTAAACTTACTTTTCTTTGCTTTAGTTTTTCTATAATAAATTTAGATTTTTTTACAGGTAGTAGCGTTTCAAGTTCTTCTAAGAACATTTCATTTGGTATTCTTTTAGTAGTTCCATGAACTTTATTATTCCATTCAGCAACAAATTTTTTACCTCTAAAATTTAATTCCTCCATTGATTGAAAACTATTTCCTTTGATAAATTGCTCCTCTATGTATTGATATGGCTTTTCTATTTTCCCTTTAGTCCTAGCTCTATATGGTGCACAAGCATTAAATTCAAATCCTAAAAATGTGGCCAATCTCAACGCACTTATGTTAAAGTCTACTTCGTATCCAGTATCATTATGTATAACTAATGCCTTAGGATTATCTATTAATAACTCCTTTGTTACCCCACCTAAGTCTAAGAAGAGTTCATGAATTGCTTCGTAAAGGCTTTCGCCATCCACTTTTTTACTAAATACTATAGCTTTTTTCCTAGAAGCAGCTAAAATCATTGTTATACAATATACAGTTACTAACTTTTCATTTATAAAAACCTTATATTCTGACCAATCGAATTGGGCTTGATCGCCTAAAGGAGTTTCAACTCTTCTAGTGGCTTTTGAGCTAACTTTAGTTTTCTCATCCTTTAACTTATTTAAAAATCTATACACAGGGCCGATGCTTCCAGTATATCCTTTCTTTATGAGTTCTCTAAATATTCTAGTTCCATTAAAATTATATAAGGGATCTAAGTACCACATATTTATATCATCTTTGTACTTGTCTACCTTAGTTTCATAATGGCTTCTACTATATTTAGGTTCCTCTTTTAGTTTTATTAACTTCCTTACAGTATTTCTTGATATTTTTAGCTGCCTTGCAATTTGTCTTATTGGTACTCCTTTCTTATAAAGTCTATTTACTGTAATCCAATCTTGCACTTCTTTCACCTTAACTTTTCCCCCCAATCTTTTCTTTCATGATTAGGGTACATTATTATTTTTGACGGGTCAATTTTAAGTATTAAAGGTGGGTCAGTTTTAATTATAAATCAACAATATCCCCTGTACCTAAAGAGCATAAAAAGTTGATTACAGTGTGCACAGAATTTTAGATGGGAATATATTTTGACGTGAGAGAATACTTTCGTGTTATCTTCAGTTATTCTTCGAATAGATAGAGTTATGTTTTATAATTTGAAATACAATAATTTTATTTGCTATTATAATAAATTGTTTGTTGTAATAATATGTAAATTGATGTACAATAAAATGGAAGAGTTCTTAATTTACTTGAGAGAATACTTTACATAACACTATAATGGAGGAATTCTAATGTATATTAACTTAGCCCAAAGAAAATGAAATTATATTTGATTTGATAAGAAAATCAATTTTATATTTGGTAAAAATGGAACTGGGAAGTCTATAATAACAAAACTAATTAAAGAACGAAGGCGTTTAAGGAAGATTGTGAACCAACAGGAACCTATGGAATTGACTATATGATTGGTGAAGAGCATCTCTTAGGAAAAGGTCTTGGGAAAAAATTGGTTAGACTGATATGTGATAAAGTAATTGAAGACCAACCTAATGCCATTCAGTTAGTCGCTGATCCAACAATCAAAAAAGAAAGAGTAAATGTAACTTCAATTAAGGTATTGTAGACAAATGGATTTTGATACGACAAGGAGACAGCGGTTTATAAAAAGCTGCTTGAAAATTAAAATATATCGCTCTGTGGGAACAAGTGGTTTTGAAATAGATGAGCATTCTGGTCATCAAACGCTATGTAATATGATATATCCATATGATGATATTAAAAAAGGGATTGGCTATCATCAACTTGAAATTTATGTGCCAATTAAATTGAAGGGGGAAAAGTAAAATGGCAAGGGTTTATGGAATTAAAAAGAAGTTGTCGCTAAATAATGTTGATGAAAAAATAATAAAAGAAATCATCGGCAACGAAGATTTAGTAGATGTTATTTCGCGAATGGAGAAGCTGCTTGACCAAGATATGATGCATGAGATTTTAGATTCATGCGCTTGTGGAGGCGGACAGAAATTTTTAAAACAATGCAAAAAGATTGGAAAAAACCTTACTGGTAAATCATTAGATGAAAAGGTAAACCATCTGAATAACAATATTTTTGATTCGGAAAAAATTATTCTCAACGGGAATAATTTATTGACAGGAACTCTTTTATACAAAGGAAATGAAAAATACAAATGCGTCTGTTCCGCCGCCGTAAAAAAGGGCATGACGGTTTCTGATCTCACAGGCTATGCTGATGATCGCACTATGCCGCTTTCTTATTGCTTTTGTTGTGCCGGATCATTTAGGCGTCACTTACAGTTACAACTGGGCGTTGGGCTAAAAACAAAAGAAATTGTTTCATCTCCGATTAACAGCAAGGGGCAAAAACCTTGTGAGTTTATTTTTGAGATAATATAAAATAAATAACAATAGTTACCAATATTGCGTTATCATTATGGAGCAGAGAATCCTTACGCCAAGGGACTACTGAGGCTTTACGAATGTCCATGCAAGGATTGCCCAAGAAATTGAGTGAAGGGAAAATTGATTTGCTGCAACCTACTGCTGAGACAATAGTTAGAAGAGATTTTTAGATTCAAATAAATGATTTTGCCACCTATTTGCCACCATAGTTTAGAATATGGTGGCAAATTATTTTTTTGCTACTAAACTTTCAATTCTCAATACCTTTAATTGTAGGCTTATTTGTCTCTCAGTTAATCCTAAACAAATGAAATCTATTACTTATTTTAACTGTGTATGATAGCTACTTTATCAATTATTTCATCACAACTATTGCAGTAGATGAGTACATATATATTCCAAAGTAGTGAAATTAAAAAAGAAAAATGTAAGAAATAGATGAAAAATGTAGAAGTAATTGTATTTAAATAAAATAAAAGTTAATATATAATAGTAAATAAATAAAAAGTATTATAAAGGAAGTTGATACTAAATTGTAATACCAAATTAATTTATGGGGAGGAATAAAGATCAAAAAAGTAAAACAAACAATTGTTTCAGTAGTTTTATGCTAAATAAATATACAAAAGGGGTTTTTTATGAAAAAAATATATGCAATTTATTTAGTTGGTTTAATGCTCATATTTTCATACATATTTAATAATTCTATATATGAAATATATGGGCTTAATAACATTGGAGATACTTCTTTAAGAGAGTATCAAGTATGTGATCTCCAAGGTGATAAGTTATTAAAAGTATATGAAGGACTTGTAGAAAATAATGCTACATTTCAAATAGTGAAAACTCCTATATCAGAAGATGAAAATATTTATTATGATATTTACCATACTGATATAAAGTCAATTAAAAAAATTATTGGTGTTTCAAATAATATTTATAGATATTTTGAAATTACACAAGATGATTTTATAGATAGTAGCGGATTATTTTCTGCTAGTTTATCGCCAGAAGAAATAAGTATGCTCTCGAAAAAAATAGGAGTAGATATAAAGGTGGTAGATAAGCAATCAATAGCTTATAGTAATATTTTAAAACAAAATTTACTACAATTTATTATATTATGTATTATTACATTGGCAATTCTCTATATATATACAATATTTAGATATAAAGTAAATGCAGTAAAAAAATTATCAGGTTTTTCTCCTACAAAAATAGTTTTTACTAATATTAAGGAAACATTGCAGATACAAAGTATTTGTATAGCAATAGTGGTTTTGGCATATTCTATTTACTATTGTTTTAAAAATAAATTTTCTTTGAGATACATAATTTTTCTAACTTTATTTTTATTTATTATTAGTAGTATTAATATTATACTAATACTATTATTACAAAAATCTGTCAAAAAACTAGATATTATTGCAGCATTAAAAAATAAAGTTTTTTCTTCTAGGTTAAATTGTATGATTCATATAATTAAGGTTGTATTAATTATTTTTATTACATTATCAATTAATATGTCTATTAAATATTATGGGGATTTGCAAGAACTGTATAAAAAATGTGATGCTTATAAAGCATTAAATAATATGTATACTTCTTATGGTTTTAATTCAGATGAATATGATAGGTTAAGAAATAATAAAAAAGAACTTGCTAAAACTCAGAATAATGTTAAGAAAATGTATATTGAAAATCAAAATAAAGCCTATGTTATGATAGATTTAATTACAGAGTATTTAAAAGAGGATTCTTTTCAGGCAGAATTAGGAGAAACAAAGGAGCAAATGGTTAATTCATATATACGTAATAACCTTATATTGAATAAAAAATATATAGAGGATTATACGAAAATTAAAATAGATTGGAATTTTAATTATCACATTCCAACCATCCTAGTGCCAAAAAAATATAAGAAATATGAAAAGGATATAAAAAGTAATTATATATCTATTTATAATTCATATGCAAATGATAGTTTTAATAAGGAGTTAGAAGATGAAAAAAATAATATAAATGATATACAAATTATTTATATTGATAATGGAATAAAATATAAAATATTAAGTTCTATTTATGATGAAGATACAGTAACTACGGAAATTCACGATTCTATTATAATTCTAGACAATGGAAGTTTTAAAAGCAGTTTTTATTATGATAATCTTGCAAATTGTAGTATAGCCTTTAAGTTAAATGATAGAAATCAATTTAAAAGTATGCTTATACAATATAATTTAGACAAGCTTTATATTACCAATACTATGTTAACACGATTTGAGATTAAAATTAGTAATTATAAATTTTTAATGGCTCAAGCAAATATTTTTATATTTCTATTTGTACTAGTATTACTATTTATTGTTTACATATCAAATTATATAGATATGATTGTAAACAGTAAAAAATATGCAGCTAAATATATTCAGGGATATAGTTCTATTAAGATTTTAAATAATAATATTGCAACAACTATAATTATGATAAGTGCTTCTATTATATTATATATTTTAAAAGTAAATTTTATAATTTATTTATTATTTATTGTCACTAGTGTTTAATTAATGGATTGAAAATCCTATTGACAATAATAACTTGTAATAAATTTCTATGTGTACCAGCAATATATAAATGAAAATAGTCAGCACCTTTGCTTTAATATAATTACCACAATCATATCGCAAAGGAGTTGCTGACTATCTATGAATAATTATATCACTATTTTTGAAAAATTATTAGATATTGTTAACTGGAACACTTTGAAAAAATCTACGTATAAGTTAGATGTTGACTATAATATAGCATCAAATCATTTGAAAACTCACCTTTACTTTCATTTAGCGAAGCTAGATAGCTTAAGGGATGTTGATGATTTTATGCAATCTGATTCTAAGCTAAAGGAGTCAATAAAAAGCGTTAGCTTGGGAACGTTGTCTAATTATAATAACTATATGGATTATAATGTTTACATTCCAATATTAAACGAACTAATTGATACTGCTTTAAAACAATTACCTGTAAATGAGAAACTTAAAAAGTTTGGAACCATAAAACTAATAGATTCTTCAACTATAAGTATGGCCAAGACTTATTTTCAGTGGGCAGAATTTCGCTCTACAAAAGCAGGAATAAAGCTTCATACAAAATTCAACTTAAGCAAAGGAGTTCCTGAGCTTATAATTNGTGTCTAATGCTAAACCACATGATAGAACTAAGATGAAAGAACTTATTACAGAAAACAACTGTATATATGTCTTTGACAAAGGCTATGTTGACTATAAAAAGTTTGATGAGTTTAGCAATAAAGGAATACGCTTTATTACCCGATTAAAAGATAATGCTGCTATAACTGAAGTAAGTAAGCTTGAAATAACTTACTCTGACGTTACTCTACTAGATGATTCTATAAATATCATTGAAGATATTATTTGCTATCTTGGTACAGAAGATATTAATATGACAAAAAATCAGTATAGGGTTATCACTGTAGTTGATTCTGAAGGTCAAATACTAACCTTTGTAACTAACATATTACAATATACTAGTGAAGATATAGCATGGTTATATAAAAAACGTTGGGATATCGAGCTATTCTTCAAATGGATTAAGCAAAATTTAAAAATTAAAAGATTCATAGGACATAGCCTTAATGCAGTTATGATGCAAATTGTTTCGGCAATAATAACATTCATTATAATAAAACTAATACAAGACGTAGCCAAAACAGCCTACGGCTTATTAAAAATAAAGAGATTAATAAAACATTCAATTACAAAATTAATAGATAATATCTTGTTTTCTTGGGAGAAGTGGTTAGGTGGCTAACTGCAACTATAAAACCATATACTTCCATACAAGCTATCACTATGCGGGCAAGTCTGCCCTTTGTTATAGGAATATTATTCTATATTAGCTTAATTTAAGAATTTTACTATAAAGAATGATTATAATACAAATGTCAATGAAAATATTTTCTAAAAATTAAACACTAGTGATATAAGTTATGTCTAAAAATTCATTTATGAATCCTAATTGATTTATTATTTCTATGGAGTTGTCAATATCCCAGTAATCCCTTACGAAAGAAAACATTGGTTCAAAGTCTACCTCTGCATTATTAGTGAAATCTTTAGATTTTACTAATCTTCCATGATCTAAAGGTTCATATGATATAGCATTAAATCCTAGATGTATAGCTATTTTAGATATTAATACCTCAGCAAAATTTTCTTTGTAGGTTCCTTTTTTAATCATGAACCAAGATCCATCTATAAGCTTCCAACACTTTTCAAAGCTTCCTATGTTAGTTAATTCTGGTGTTAAATCAGTATCATTAAATGTAACATTTTCTGAATTCCCATAAAGAGCTATGGTATTTAATCCATCTGATAATTTGCTTCTGATATGATTATATGTTAAATTTTCATTAGTCCATTTTAACCAATAGCTGTCAGTTATACTAAGGGCTCTGGATTTTACAACTATTTCATTTGGAACTTCACTTCTAACACTTAACCTACGTCTTACATGCCTAGAGTTAGCTCTATGAGTGTCAATAACTCTAGTTTGTAACCATGCATCAAAAGAACCTATATTTTCATTTAACATTATTATTGGCAATAATGATTTGTCTATAATCTTAGTTAGTTTAGAATCCTCTATAATAGCAACTTCCTTATCTTTATACATAAGTAAACCACTAAAATATGATTTATCATTTTTTGAGTATTTATTAACTAATGCACTTAAATCTAATTTGTTCATTGTTACTATCACCTCAAATAACTATTATTAGATAATTATCTAACTTATCTACTTTACTTTAAGTTTTACCTTTATTTAATAAGATTATATCACATATAACTATGGAATTTTCTTGAATACCAGTATTTAAAATCTTCATTTTAAATTTATAGAATGACTAGCTGCTCTAATATTCTCATCGCACTCTGTGAAAGCGATTCGCAGCAAATCAGAGATTTGGGCTCTCTGCTTTTCTTCAAAGTGAATTTAATAGAATTTAGAATATGATAGGAAGAAATGTACCATAAGTGATGCTCCAAATCTTTGATTTGGTTAGGGGAACTTACTTAGCGAAGGAATGTGAGTCCAGTTTCCTTTAAGTAAATGAGGTTTTTAGACTTAGGCATTTATATGACTTGCATAAGTTTATTTTTGTACATGAAGATACCGTATTATAAGTAATGATGAATTAACAAAATATGTTATAATAAAATTAGAAATAATTTTGAGTAGTATAAATAGTAATTTGTAGAGGAGGAATTGCAGATAACACGGCAATGTATTTCTAGGTATTAAAATAGTTTTTACTAATTTGTTTGAATAATTTAATTAATAAGTTATAATGAAATTGTAAATTGAATAAAGGAGTGTGAGATTTTATGCCAACAATAAGTATGTTTTATGGAATAATTATAAGGATGTATTGTGCACCAAAAGAACATGCACCATCGCATTTTCATGCTTTTTATGGAGATTACTCTTAAGCCCCTAAATGATATTGGACAATATCTGTTATGTAAAATATAATAATATTGTCAGGAGTGATTATACATGAAAAAGAAGAATTATACAGAAGAGTTTAAATCCCAAATCATTAAGGAAGTTAATAATGTAAAAGATATTGGTATAGTTGCACGTAAGCATGGAATTGCAAGATCAACGGTCAATGGATGGATAAAAAAACAAGGTTTATCATCAACTTTAATTGAGGGAAAAGAAATAACTAAAGAACTTAAAGAAAAAGAGCAAGAAAATGATCATTTAAAGAAACTGTTAGGTGAGAAAGATCTTGAAATTTCAATACTTAGAGACTTATTAAAAAAAGTAAACCCTCAATTAAAGATAAAGTAGAAATTTGTGAAAAATATATATCACAAGGATATTGTGCATTATTAGTACTTAAGATTATAAAATTAGGCAAATCAACTTATTACTATAATATTGCCAATAAAGATAAGATAAAAAAGAAACCTGTAGGTAAACCTGCTCCTGGATATTCATTTAATCTTAGTGGTGATAAAGTGTGTGATGAACAAATAAAAGAATGGATAATAGAATCAATAAATGGAGATGCAGAGTTTTATGGATATAGAAAGATAAAAGAACACATCAAGCGTGAATATAAGCTTGTATTGAACCATAAGAAAGCATATAGATTATGCAAAGAGTTAGATTTACTAAGGCCTCAGAGAAAAGTTAAAGATAAAGTTAAGAAGAGTATTGCTATAAATAGAAAAGTAAACTCTTCAAACAATGTTTGGGAGCTAGATATTAAATACGGCTATATAAAAGGAGAAGATAGATTTTTCTTCTTACTAAATGTAATTGATGTATTTGACAGAACATTAATTGACTATCATATGGGATTAAGTTGTGATGCTAAAGATACCGCAGCTACCCTTAGGCGCTGTCTTATTAAAAGAAATTTATTTCAAAAGGATATTGAATTACCTGTGGTAAGAACTGATAATGGTCCACAGTTTATTAGTAATACCTTCAAAGAGACTTGTGAAATTTTGGGTATCCATCATGAGAGAATACCTGTTAGAACACCAAATAAGAATGCCCATATTGAATCTTTTCACAGAATATTAGAGGATGAGTGTTTTAGTGTTAATGAATTTAATGATTATAAAGAAGCATTTATAAGTGTAGATGAATTTATGAAAAGATATAATAACCGTAGAATTCATTCAAGCTTAGGATATAAGACTCCAAGTGAATTTTATAACCTTTATTCTGGAGAAACTCTAGAATGGATGACAGTTAAGTTATAGTGTATAAAAATACATAGTAAATGAATTAAGCCTATAACTTATGATGGCATGAAAATTGAAGTAATAGCGAGAATTTAATAGAGTTTGTCCAAAATAAAGGGGTTAATCCGATTATAAGGCAGTTATAGATATAAATACTTGTGAATTAATAGAAGGCAACTTACCAAGAAAACAATTAAGATTAGTATTAGCATGGGCTGAACTTCATCAAGATGAATTAAAGGCTAATTGGAATTTAGCAATGGAAAGTGAATTACCATTTAAAATAGAACCTTTAAAATAAAGAGGTGATGTATATGTACTTATCAGTAAAAGATGTAAAAGCCTTAGACGGGTATAAGTTACTACTAACTTTTGAAAATGGTGAAGTAAGATTATTTGATATGAATCCATATTTAAATAAAGGTATCTTTAAAGAACTAAAAGATACATCAATATTTAAATCAGTGAAAGCAAGTTTTGATAGCGTGGAGTGGGAAAACGAAGCTGATATAGATCCAGAAACTTTATATGAGGATAGTGTTCCTTATTATAAGAATCCATAACACCCAGAAAAAGTATACTGCTTGACTACATCCTTTTTCTGGAACAACACCTGAGATTGTGACATAAGATTGAGGACAATATTACTGAAAAAATAGATGTAAAGGAAGTTGCAAAAATAGCTTTGTCCTCAGAATTTCACTTTCAAAGGATGTATTATATGATAACAGGTGTTACAGTAAGTGAATATACAAGGAGAAGAAGATTGTCTTTAGCTACACAGGACTTATTTATGGGGAATAGGGTAACCGATGTAGCTTTGAAATATGGATACCAATTAAAAAGTAAATCTTTATAAATACTTAATAGGTATTGTATAGTACGGTAATATTATTTTCCACCATAGAAATATGGTGGATTTTTTATTAGCAAAGCTTAAGGCAGCAATACTTGTAATATTATAGTAAAAAGGTATAATTTAAAATAAAGAGGTGGTGAGGGCAGAAAAATAGCAATTGTTGAGGATGAAAAAGTTCACCAGGATTATTTGGATAAAATGCTTGAAAACATAGCAAAAGAGTATAAAGGTGAATAAATAGATAAGAAAAAATTATAACGTGGTAATTTAACGTATTTAAGTTATAAATAATGTTTTTAATTATAAAATATTTAGGAGGAACTATGGACACAAAGAAAATTTTTATTATAGAGGATGAAGAAAAAATTAGAAATGAACTGTGTACTTTTTTAAATAAATATGGATATGAAACTAGCTATTCTTTAAATTTTGAAAATATAGTAGAAGAGGTTATGAAAGAAAGGTATCATTTAATTTTACTAGATATTAATCTTCCTTATTATGATGGTTATTATATTTGTAGAGAAATTAGGAGAAGGAGTACTGTGCCAATAATAATTGTAACAAGCAGAGATAACGAAGTAGATGAACTTATGAGCATGAACTTAGGGGCAGACGATTTTATAACAAAGCCTTATAATACCCAAATACTTTTAGCTAGAATATCTTCAATAATAAGAAGAGCTTATAGTAATTCTGATTCAGAGATATTGGAATATAGGGGACTTTTGCATAATTTATCTATAAGTGAAGTGGAATATAATAATAATAAAATTGAACTTAGCAAAAATGAAAGTAAAATACTATATGTTTTGATGAAAAATAAGGAAAAGATAGTATCTAGAAATGAAATAATAGAAGCTTTATGGCAATCAGATGAATTTGTTGATGATAATACATTAACAGTAAATATAAATAGATTAAGAAAAAAGCTAGAGGAGATAGGAGCAGTAGATTATTTAAAAACTAAGAGAGGGCAAGGATATATATTAATATGGGATTAATGGATTTTATTAAAGAAAGAATATTATTTATAATTATAAGTTTGTCTATAATGATATTTAGTTCAATATTACTAGCTGCTTTAAAGGTAGACTTCTATGCTATTTTTTTTATCTTTATACTTAATTTAATTGGGATATCTATATTTCATGTATATGATTATTTTAATAAAAAAAAGTATTATAATGAGCTAATGTTAAATTTAGATAGGTTAGATAAAAAGTATTTAATTTCAGAAATCATAGATGAGGGGGATTTTTTAGATAGTAAGATTTTATATTCCATAATTAAAGAAGCTACTAAAGCTATGAACGATGAAATTGCCTCTTTAAAAATAAATAATAATGAATATAGAGAATACATAGAGCTGTGGGTTCATGAGATAAAAACTCCAATAGCAAGCTGTAAATTACTTGTAGAAAATAATAAATCAGAGGTAACAAAAAGCATAGATGAGGAAATAGTAAAGGTTGAAAACTATATAGAACAAGCACTTTTTTACACTAGAAGTAATGCTTTGGAAAAAGATTACATAATAAAAGAATTAAACTTAAAAAACTCTGTTAATAAAGTTGTAAAAAGAAATGCTAATATCTTAATAGAAAGAAAAATAAAAATTGAAGTAAAAGATTTAGATAAAATTGTTTATTCAGATAGCAAGTGGATTGAGTTTATTATAAATCAAATAGTATCTAATTCTATTAAATATATGGAGAAGGGTGAAGGTACAATTAGGTTCTATACAAATGAAATAGGAGAAAATATTATTTTAAACATTGAAGATACAGGTATTGGTATGAGTGAAAAAGATGTAATTAAGGCTTTTGAAAAGGGTTATACTGGCGAAAATGGTCGTAAGTTCGGAAAATCCACAGGTATAGGGTTATATCTATGCAAAAAGTTAGTCATAAAACTTGGACTTGGAATAAATTTAACTTCAGAAATTAATGTAGGAACTAAGGTATCCATAATATTTCCTATAAATAGAATGATGATTTTTGAAAATTAGTTTTAAATATAGTTATATTACAAAAGTGTAAGTTTTCTGTTAGGTTATTCTATGGATTGAAGTCTTAATAAATCTTACAATTATTCTATAAGATTGATTAGGAGGCAGGATAATATGAAAAAAGAAGTGTTAAGAGTAAGTAATATAGAGAAGTATTATGGAAGAAAAGGCAATATTACTAAAGCACTTGAGAATATAAGCTTTTCTGTTGAAGAAGGAGAATTTATTGGTGTAATGGGGGCTTCAGGTAGTGGAAAAACTACACTTTTAAATTGTATATCCACAATAGATAAGGTAACTAGTGGGCATATTTATATATCGGAAAATGATATTACAAAATTAAACTCAAAAAACATAGCAAAGTTTAGAAGAGAAGAGTTAGGATTTATATTTCAGGACTTTAATCTTTTAGATACTTTAACAGCTTATGAAAATATAGCTTTAGCTTTAACTATATTAAAAGTTAATCACAAGGAAATAGACAAAAGGGTAAAAGATATAGCTAAAAAGCTAAATATAGAAGAAGTTTTAAATAAATACCCTTATGAAATGTCTGGTGGACAAAAACAGAGAGTTGCTTCTGCCAGAGCAATAATAACAAATCCTTCATTAATATTAGCAGATGAACCAACTGGGGCATTAGATTCTAAATCAGCTAAAATGCTTTTAGAAAGCTTAGAGGATTTGAATAAAAGTTTAAATGCTACAATTATGATGGTTACTCATGATGCTTTTTCTGCTAGTTATGCAAGTCGCATTTTATTTATTAAGGATGGAAAGATATTTAATGAATTAGTTCGTGGAGAGGACTCAAGAAAAGAATTCTTCGAGAAGATAATTGAAGTTATAACCCTTCTTGGAGGTGACCAAAATAATGTATTCTAAGCTAGCCTTTAGGAATTTAAAAAGAAGTTTTAGAGATTATACTATTTATTTCTTAACCTTAGTATTTGGAGTATGTATATTTTACACCTTTAATTCAATACAATCTCAAAGTATTATGATGGAATTAAATGAAGTTCAAGCCTCAGCCTTTGAACAAGTAGAAGGTATAATGGGTTTTGCATCTATATTTGTATCCTTTGTTTTAGGATTTTTAATTATATATGCAAATAATTATTTAATAAAAAGAAGAAAAAAAGAATTTGGAATATATATGACACTGGGAATGGAAAAAGGAAGTTTATCTAAAATAATTTTTATAGAAACCTTAATAGTAGGGGTAATATCTTTAGCTATAGGTTTAGGTATAGGAGTACTTTTATCACAAGGATTATCAGTATTAACAGCAAAAATGTTTGAAGTAAATCTTACTAAGTTTAAATTTATTTTTTCATCAAGTTCAATGATAAAAACCTTGCTTTGCTTTGGTGGTATATATTTAATTGTATTAATGTTTAATTCAATAACTATAAGAAAAGTTAATCTTATTGATTTATTAACCTCAGCAAGAAAAAATGAAAATATAAAGATAAGAAATGTTTGGATTTCTGTAATAACCTTTATTATAAGCTGTAGTATTATTTGTTATGCATACCATATGATTTTAAAGGGTGGAGTAGCTGAATTAAACGTTAAAGTAACTGGGGTAAGTATATTATTAGGTACAATTGGAACATTCTTATTTTTCTTTTCTTTATCAGGATTTTTATTAAAGTTATTTCAAGCTAATAAAAAACATTATCTAAAAGGTTTAAATATGTTTGTTTTAAGACAAATAAACAGTAAGATAAATACAGTATTTATATCTATGTCTTTTATATGCTTAATGCTATTTTTCGGAATTTGTATGTTTTCAGGCGGACTTGGAATAAATAGTGCCATGAATGCAGAGATAAAAGACTTAACTCAATATGATTTAACATTTTGGAACTTTAATGGAGGTAATATAGAAAAAATATTGCAAGAAAATGGAGTAGATTTAAGTAAGTATTCTAGTGAATATATAAATTACACAAATTTTAACAGTGGTTTAAAATATAATGATATATTACCAGAGGAAGGAAAAGAAAAACTTAAAAACTATTATCCTGTAAGCTCAAATCAACCAGTTCAGGTTATAGGAATATCAAAATTTAATGAAATTATGAAGATGGCAAAAAAAGATGGCATAAAATTAAATAAGGATGAATATGCAATCTTTACGGATATAAAGGACTCTATAAAGGTATTTGATAAAATTTTAGATTCTAATAAGGAAATAGATATAAATGGATTTAAATTAAAGCCAAGTAAGGTTAAGACCATGGAAGTTGTTGCTTATGACCAGATGATAAAAACTAACATATGTACCGTTATAGTTAATGATTCTATTACAAAGGGGTTACCAGTTAAAAGTTCTTTCTTAAATTTAAATTATAAGAAAGATAAGTCTGAGGTAGAAAAATTAATCAAAACAGAAATAGATCCTATAGAAGGAAAAGACAAGTTTTACTACATAACAAAAGATGATTTATTGGCAAATTCATCAAGTGTGGGAGCCATAATATCTTATTTAGGAATCTATATTGGAGGGGTATTTTTAATAACTTCAGCAGCGGTATTAGCACTTCAACAGCTATCTGAATCAACAGAAAATATAGAGAGATATAACCTATTAAGAAAAATAGGAGTAGACGAAAAAGTAATTAATAAATCCTTGTTAAGTCAAATAGCCATATACTTTATAATGCCATTATCCTTGGCATTGATACATTCCATAGTTGGACTAGAATTTTCTAGGAAAATAATAAATGTAGTTGGCGGCGTAGGAGCAATGAATAATGTATTAATTTCACTATTTGTATTAATACTTATATATGGTGGATATTTTATAGCAACTTATTTTGGAGCAAAGAAAAATATAAGTCAAAGAATATAATATGAAAAATTTATAGACTATCAATTTTCTATACGAAGCCCTGTAACCTTATGGTCGGGGAGGTTCACAAGTGAATATCGATATATGATGTTGGTATAATATAAAGCCCTTGATTTCAGGGGCTTTTATTGTTTTTTCAAGGTAATAATGATAATATGTTTTTACAATACAAGTTTAAAGGAGAAATAACATATGAAAAAATTATTTAGGATACTTTGCTTGGTTATAATAGTAGCCATGCTACCTTTTCATAGTATATCAAAGGTTTATGCGCAGGAGAATAAAAAATCCTTAACTATACTTTTTACTCATGACATGCATGGGAATTTACTGCCTTTTAATGTACTAGAAAATGGACAAGCTAAACAAGTTGGTGGTTATGCAAGGCTACAAAGTGCTATTAATCAAGAAAGAGAGAAAGATCCTAACTTACTTTTAGTTGATGCAGGTGATTACTCAATGGGTACTTTATTTCAATCAATTTATTCTAGTGATGCACCAGAACTTAGAATCTTAGGGCAAATGGGATATGATGTAACAACTTTTGGAAACCATGAATTTGATTTTAGAGATAAAGGTTTGGCTGAAAGTTTAAATGCTGCAAGAAATAGTAAGGAGAGATTACCTCAGATTGTAGCATCAAATATTACATATCCTAAGGACAAAAATGGAAATATCACTGAAGCTTTAAATAATCTAAAACAAGCTATGAATGACTATGGTGTAAAAGATTATACAGTAATTGAGAAAAATGGAGTGAAAATAGGTTTATTTGGATTGATGGGAAAGGATGCAGAAGACAGTGCTCCTATGACAGAAGTAAAGTTTAATGACCCAGCTGAAAGTGCAAAAAGGGTTGTTAATATATTAAAGGAAAAAGAAAAGGTTGACCTTATTATTTGTTTGTCACATTCAGGCACAGATAAAGATAAATCTAGATCTGAAGATGAATTAATAGCAAAAAAGGTAAAGGATATAGATATTATAATAAGCGGACATACACATACTAAACTCACTGAACCACTTAAGGTAGGAAAAACAGTCATAGCTTCTTGTGGAGAGTATGGAAAAAATTTAGGGAAAATTAACATTTCTAAGACTTCAAAGGGTAGTTGGGAAATTGATAATTATAAGTTTAAGCCAATAAATAGCAGTTTACCAGAGGAGCCTAATATTTCAAAAACAATAAATAATTTTAAAAATACAGTACAAGAAAAATATTTAAGTAATTTTGGGTTAAAATTTGATGAGGTTCTTGCTAATTTAAGCTTTAATTTTAAGGAAAGATCTAGTATTGGAGTAAATCATGGTGAAGATACCCTAGGAAACTTTATTACAGATGCCTATATATATGCTACGAAAAAAGCAGAAGGTCCTAACTATGAACCTATAGCCATGGCAATTGTACCAGAGGGTAACATAAGAGGATCATTTGTAAAAGGAAATATAACTACATCAGATGCATATAATGTGAGCTCCCTAGGTATAGGAGCAGATAAACTTTCAGGATATCCTTTGATATCAGCATATCTCACCGGTAAAGAAATAAAGACAGCCTGTGAGGTAGAAGCATCTATTTCACCTATAATGTCCGCTGCAAAGCTTTATATGTCAGGAGTAAGCTTTAAGTTTAATCCTAACAGGCTTATTTTTAATAAGGTTACAGAGGCTAAGTTTCAAAATTCTAATGGTTCCTTAGAAAAAATTCAGGATGATAAGCTTTACCGAGTGGTAGCAGGACTATATTCAGCTCAGATGCTTTCAGTAGTAGGCGAGAAATCTTTTGGCTTATTGTCAATTGTCCCAAAAACTAAAGATGGCAAACCAATTACTGATTATGAAGCACAGATAATAACTAATACAGTTAATGGAAATAAGTGTGAAGTAAAAGAATGGTTAGCTATTGCAGAATACCTTAAATCCTTTGATAAAGTAGAGGGGATTTCTGAGGTGTCTAAATATTATAATACTAATCATAATAGAATAATTGTTGATAACAACCCTAGTATATTAGCTATTTTAAGAAATCCAAATGGCATTGCTATTGCAGGTTATTGCATTATCATAGTAATAATTGCATTGATTGCATTTATAATACTTATGTTAGTTAAGCGAAAAAAGAAAAAACAACTTATGACTATGAGAAATTTTTAATTTTAATATAGAATTTATATCAAAGTGTGTACCAAAGTGTTCACCAAAGTACTTACCAACTATATACCAAAGTACTTACCAAACCATATACCAAAGTACTTACCAAATGACTTACCAAAGCATGGTAAAAAGGTAAACATTAATATACTAGACTAGACAAGACTATACAAGAACAGAATAGACTATAACAGACTATAACAGACAATAATAATAATTGCAATAATAATAATTATAATAAAGTTATAAGTAAGTAGGGCAATAATAGAAAAATCTGCATAAGTATTTATAGTGACTTGATGTACAGTAGGGAAAATTGTAAAAGTATCCTCACTACTTTTTACAACATTTACATGTGAATTGAAAATTGTAGTATAACGATAAATAGGTATAAACAAAAGAAGGGGGAGTAACTTGTGAAGAAGTATAAAAAAACTTTACCAATGTTATTTTTAATGTTTATAGTAATTATAACAAGTGTAGCAGCAGCTAAACCTAGAAGTACATCAAAACTACCGAGAACACCTACTAAGCTTAGGACCGTATCTATAACTTCTAAAGTAGTAAATTTAACTTGGAATTCAGTAACAGCATCAGGATATAGAATTTATAGGGCATCGAACAATAACTCAAAATACACTTTATTGGCAAATACAACTTCAAGAACTTATAAAGATACTAAGGTTAGTGCAGGAAAAACTTATTGGTATTATATTGTAGCTTATAATAAGTATGGACGTTCTTCGGGATCTAATCGTTTAAAAGTAGTAGTTCCCAAAATTAAAACTTCAACAAGTACAAAAACTGTATCAAGCAAGACAAAAGTTGCAACAAGTACTAAAAAGCCATCAACCAACAAGCAGACTACAACAAATACCAAAAGTGTATCAAGTAACAAGCAAGCAACAACAAGTGTCCAAAGTGTGTCAAACAATAAACAAACTACAACAAGCACTCAAAATACATCAAGCAATAAACAAGCTTCAACAAGTATCCAAACCGTATCAAGCAATAATCAAGTTGTAACAGGTAAGAAAAAGGTTCTGGGATTTGCAACTTACTATTATTCTGGAGATAGTTCTTCATACAACTCAATGGTTAATAATAGGAGTAATATTGATCAAATAGCTACTCATAATTATATAACAGATGGAAAAGGTAACATAACAGGATTGATGCCAACTAATCAGTTAACTTATGCTAATAAAAATGGAATAGAAACTTTAGCCATGGTAGCTAATAATTTTGATGGAAATATAGCAAAGACCTTACTTGAAAGTCCATCCAATGTAAAAAATCTTATAAATAATATATTAGTTCAAATGAAGACCAATGGATATAAGGGGGTAAATATAGACTTGGAAGGAATTTACTCTTACAACAGAAATCAATATACTGAGTTTATAAAACAGCTATATAACACCCTTAAGCCTCAAGGCTTTACAGTTACTTTATCTGTTCCAGCTAAAATTAATGATAATCCAGCTAATACCTGGTGTGCAGCTTATGACTATGCTAAGCTTGGCAATTATGCAGATAAGATTATATTAATGACCTATGATGAACATTACCCAGGAGGCGAACCAGGGGCAGTAGCTTCAATAAATTGGGTAGAAAATGTTATAAAATATGCTGTTTCAGTAATTCCAAAGGAAAAAATACTTTTAGGTACAGCAGCTTATGGATATGATTGGTCATCAAATGGAACTAAAGCTTATGGAATACAAGGAGTTTATAATTTAGCTACAAAATATGGAGCAACTATATTATGGGACAAGCTATCACAAACGCCTTATTTCAATTATAAAGATGCTTCAGGTATAAGCCATACTGTATGGTTTGAAAATGAAAACAGTCTTAAGTATAAATTAGATTTAGTAAATAAATATGATTTAAATGGAATAGGTATATGGAGATTGGGACTTGAAAACGCCCCGTATTGGACAAGTATTAAAGAAAAATTTAGTAGATAAAGAGAGTAGAGCGGATAGACATAGGATAAAATAATTAGCTGTTGCCAACTGACATAATAGTTAGATGGTAGCAGCTTTTTTCTTTTGAATAAGAAAATGGTAATAGCAAATAAGAATTTAAATATTTAAATTAGGTATTTTAAATAATATTGATAATAACCGGAAAAAAGAATATAATTATGGAAATATATATATTGTAAGAATTTACTTCTACTTGTGATTATAAACAAATTAATTAAAGAGTAAATTGAGGTGTTCTTATAAGAGAATAATAATTTTAATTAGTATTTTTAATTGGGGAGGGGTTATTATGGATAATATAATTGAATATTATGAGGATTATGATGAGGATTCGAGGCTTATTAAGGATAACGCACATAGAATAGAGTTCATTACAACTGTGCACTATCTTGATAAGTATATAAATAGTGAATCTAGGATTCTTGAAGTTGGGGCTGGAACGGGAAAATATTCACTTTATTTTGCAGAAAAGGGATGTAAGGTAACAGCACTTGATTTGGTTCCAAAGCATATCGATACAATTAAGGGAAAGGCTGAGCTTAGTAACATAGAGATAGATGCTGTAGTTGGAAATGCTTTAAATCTAAAATGTTTTGAGAAGGAAAGTTTTGATTTTGTTTTGTGCCTTGGACCTTTATATCATCTTTCTAGTGAAGAGGATAGAAGTACTTGTATTAAGGAGTGTTTAAGAGTTTTAAAAAAAGGAGGAATTTTGGCAGTTGCTTATATCAATAGATTTGCAACCTTTGTAAATATGATAACCAGGGATAAGAAGAATGTATATGATGAAGGGCTTTTGAAGATTACATCAGATGGCCTGGAATTTGGGGATAAAAGAGACTGTTTTTATTTTTCTTCATATAAGGAAATAGAATCTTTTATGAAAAACTTTAATGTAAATAAAATAAAAAATATTGCATCAGATGGAATAGGGGGAACCTTAAGGAATAATCTAAGGGAATTTAATGAAGAGGAATTTAATAGGTGGATGGATTTTCACTTTATGACATGCGAGGATGAGAGTCTTATCGGGTACAGTCAACATGGATTATATATATGTGAGAAGTTATAAAATTAATATATAAGGGGAATCAACATGAAAGTGAAAAGAATAGTCCAAGCTATTTTCATACTTATAGTTATTGGTCTAAGTGTTTTCTTTATAACTACCTTTAGCAAAAAAGAGTTAAGTATACAAGAGATAAAAGACCCTAGTAATACGGAATATATAAAAAAAGAGAAGAATAAAGAATTTTTTGATATAAAATGTAATTACAAGATTGAAAAAAATCAAAATGAATTAAAAGAATCTGTGATTAAGTATGATTTTCATATTATAAATAAAACAAACCATTCAGTTAATATGGGGGTTGGTATGCATATTCCACAGATATTATGTGATAAGGGTATTATTTCTAGTGAAGAGTCACGAACGGCTTTATTTTTAGAAGAGGATAAGCCGGTTACAACTGGAAACATGGTAGTAATGAATTATTCTTCCTTAGCTAAGGATTATGAGTCTTTAATAGAAGAAGAAAAAAAGATTTTTAATGAATTTAAAGATACTTTATATTTAGAATTATATATAGACGGAAATATTTTTTATGTAGAAACATCTTCTAAAGGAGATAAACTTATAAGTGAAGAAGAATTTATTAAAAAAGCAGGACCTTTTTCTAAGGGAAGATTAAAGGATGAGCTTAAAAAAGTTTATAGATTAAAAGATAAATAAATATTTCAATTGGATTAGCTGGTACATTTTGATTATTGATAGGACTCCTCCTTGGCAATATAATTAGGTTACCTATGATAACGTAGATTACTATTAAAATTTTCACAAGGGGTGAGAGAATGAAAAAGTTTTTTTCCGCATTTCTTTCTTTATTATTACTTCTACCATTAACTCCATTTAACCAAAAAGCGGTTAGGGCAGCAGAAGTTACTCAAATCACCAGAGCTCAGGCTGAGCAGAGGGCACTTAATATGATTGATCTTAAGTGGACTTACTCAAGGGACAAAAACAGTAATTTAAGTCCATACAATTTAAACCTTGTAACACAACCAGATCAGCTTAAAAGTGTTATATCAGACGAAATGAAAGGTATTCCGTATAACTGGGGAGGGCTTGATGGACTCGATACAAACTCCATAAATGCTCCATGGACAAGCTTTCTTGATGCTGTAAACAAGGGTGCTTATACTGGAAATGTTAATACAGAGGCAGGATATGGTTATATTTCCGGAACAGCTGGAATTGATTGCTCAGGATTTGTACAAGCTACTTATAATATTCATGATTATAAGATTTCTACATCCACAATGTTTAATAAGTATTTTACAAAGATAGACATTAAGGATATAAAGCATATGGATATTTTAAACAAGCCATATGACCATGTGGTTATATTTGATAGATGGGGAACTTTAAATGGGGTTTATGGAGCATTTACTTATGAATCAACCCCAGATACAACATATGGTGGAATTCAAGGAACTAAAAGATACTTTTTAAGTATGAATGAGATTAATAAAGGATATATACCAGGAAGATATGTAAACATTGCAGAGGACAATGCTAGTGCACAAGGTAACTTTGCAAAGGTTACAAATGTTCAATCCTATGCAAATTTTAGACTTGGACCATCAACATCATCATCATTAATAGGAACAATTCCAAAAGGAACAGTTTTATATTTAATAAGCTATTCATCTGGATGGTATCAAGTAAATTATAATGGCAAGGTTGGATATATATATGAAAGCCTTCTTTCACCAATTGAAAGCGGAAAATATGTGGCAGTTAAATCTGTATATCAGCTTAACATAAGAACTGCACCTTCAACAACATCACAAATCATTGGAACTATCTCTCAAAATCAATATGCTGAGGTGATAGGCTATTCTCAAGATGGCAACTGGGTTAAGATAAGATTAAATGGTGTTGAGGGATGGTCATCTAAGACATACCTTAGTTATATATACTAATTAGCATATATAATTTTAAGAATATTGTTGAAATAACATAGAAAAAGTTTTTAAATAATAACTTTTAATCATAAGTGTGGTAATTGTATGAATGGGATTTAGTTTTCAATAATATTAAAGCTGGAACAACCTAATTCTAAGGTGTAGTTCCAGCTTATGTTTTGTGTGATTCAGTAATATAATATAAGATTGGTTTTAATATTACTTAAATGTTATATATTTAAATAATGAAGAGAAGCTGTTTTGGTGAATACTGTAAAAATATTATTGAGTTTAGACAAGAAGAAAAGGTACGTCATTTGCTTTTATCATCTATATATTGAAGCTTTTAAGAAATTTAGTAACCTTTGAGTTTTTACATTCCTTAAAAATATATTCTGGAGTCCCCTGTTCAATAATTCTACCTTCATCCATAAAAATAACTTTATCCGCAACTTCTCTTGCAAATTTCATTTCATGAGTAACCACTATCATAGTTATATGTTCTTTTGCTAATTTTTTTATAACATCTAGGACTTCCCCTACTAACTGAGGATCTAAAGCTGAGGTAGGTTCATCAAATAAAATTACTTCTGAATTTGTTGCCATGGCTCTAGCTATACCTACTCTTTGCTGTTGACCTCCTGAAAGTTTACTTGGATAGACATCTTTTTTTTCCTCTAAGCCTACTTGTTTTAAAAATTCCAATGACTTTTTATAAGCTTCCTGTTTACTGTACTTTTGTACAACTATAAGAGGTTCCATTATGTTTTCAATTGTAGTTTTATTTTTAAAAAGATTATAATTTTGAAATACCATTGAAGTTTTTAATCTAAGTTTAAATATATCTTCTTTAGTACAATTTTCGAAATCTATTTCTAAATCATCTATAGTTATTTTACCCTTATCAGGTTCTTCAAGGTAATTTATACAACGAAGTAAAGTAGATTTACCTGTACCAGAGGGCCCTATAACTGCAATGACTTCACCTTTTTTAATTTCAAGATTAATCCCTTTTAAAACTTCTAATTCATTAAAACGCTTATGTATATTTTGTATATCTATCATAACTATCACCTTATTAATACCATTCATTTAATTTAAGTTCAATTTTTCTTTGAATAAAAGACATTATTAAAATTAATACCCAATAAACTATTGCAATATCTGTAAAAGCCTCAAGATATCTATAACTTGAAGTAGCTTCCATTTGGGCAGATGCCATCATCTCAGTAACTCCAATTGTAAAAGCTAAAGATGAACTTTTAACTATACTTATAAAGCTATTTGATAAAGCTGGTATTGCAACTCGTATTGCCTGAGGAAGTATTATTCTTCTCATTGCTTGTCCGTAAGTCATGCCAATAGATAATGCTGCATCCATCTGTCCTTTATCTATTGAAGAAATAGCTCCTCTTATGGATTCTGACATGAAAGCTGAAGAATTTAAACTTAAAACAATAAAAGCTGCTTGAAATGAAGTCATACCTCTAAGGGAAGGCATAACTTGTACAAAACCAAAATACACTAAAAATAATTGTGCTATTAAGGGTGTTCCTCTAAAAAAGGACACATATATTTTTAATATGGGTGTTAAGATCTTGATTTTTTTATTAAAAATTAAAGATATTATTACCGCCAGTATAACACCGAATATCATAGATAATCCCGATAAGAGTAAAGTAACTTTAACGTATTTAAGCATTATTGGGATAAGCTTAATAGCATACTGAACATCAAATACTGTATTCATATAATCACCACTTCTAATTTATTTACAAATTCCTTAGGTACAAAAATACGGTACAAATGTACCGTATTTTTTTATTTTTCAGGTTTAGCAGTTGTATCTAGTTTAAACCATTTTTCTGATAGTTTACTTAATGTTCCATCTTCGCGCATTTCCTTAATTGTTTTAGTTATAGAGTCAACTAATTCCTTATTTTTTTCATCCTTAGTAAATGGGTAAGCATTTGTTTCAAAGGCTAATTTAGCTCCTATAAGTCTAAGTGGAAGATTTCCTTGTTCGATTGTTGATTTTGTTTTAACTTCTCCTTGCCATCCAGCTTCTACTCTTCCCATTTCAATTTCTTTTTCAATAGGTGCTCCGTCATATGTTACTATTTGAAGATTTAAATTTTTTTCTTTATTAACATCTCTTAAAGTCTTTTCTCCATTTCCACCTAACCAACAAGCTACTTTTTTACCTTTTAAATCTTCAAAGGATTTTATAGAGCTATCATTTTTTACAGCAAAATCATAGTAACTGTATGCATAAGGTTCAGTAAAATTATATTTTTCTAATCTTTCTTTAGTAATTGACATTTGATGTGCTATTGTGTCTATTTTGCCTGCATCAAGCATTCCTACTAAACCACTAAATTTTGAAGTTTTGTATTCAATTTTATAATTATTTCTTTTTGCTATTTCACTCCATACGTCAATTTCATAACCTTGAAGTTTATCATCTTTCTTAAATGCCCAAGGATAATATTCCCCTGAAGTACCTACAGTAATAGTCTTTTGTTTGTTATCTTCTTTTATATTTGCTGCTGTTTTTGTATCTTTTGCTTTGTCACAGGCAGCTAAAGAAAATACTAAAATAACACTTAATAATAAAGTAATTATCTTCTTCATTATTCTCCCCCTAAAAATTTAATTTAAATTATAAACAAGTATATACAAGAATATACTTGTTTATAAATATTTTTCTATTCAGACATAATTATAGTTTAAATATTATGTATAAATTTGTCTAATATAAAAACCTTATAGATAATTATAGAACTATTTCCAACTCATATAGTTAATCAATGAAATCGAGTTCTTGAAATATTTATTTTTCTTCTTATTTTTTATACTGCTTAAAATAGTTGATGGATTTATATATGTAATTATATAAAAGTTTATGTTATAAATATCCATCAGTACAGAGAAGTGGAATCATGAGGAATTATTAAAAGATGAAAATAGTAAGTACTATGAGTTGAGGGATTTTTAAGCTAAATATTAAAAGTCTTAACTACAGCTTCCTGTGGTTAAGACTTTATATCTAGCAAATATATTCATCCTATTACATTATCTTTTAGTTCACTATCTTTTGTGTTAAGACCTTATATATAGTAATATTTATTCCTTATAATATTTCCAATATCTCTACAGTATATTTTTCCCCTGGAGCATCAACTTCAACCATATCTCCAACTCTTTTACCGTATAAAGCTTTTCCTAAATCTGATTCTATACTTATGCGCATATTTTCAGGGTCTAGGTCCATAGTTGTTACTAAGGTTACGGTAGCTTCATATTCATCATCTATAAATTTAATTCTAGCTTTGCTATTAACTCCTAGTGCTGATGTATCAACCATATTATCATCTATTACAGTTGCTGTGGAGATCATAGTCATTAAGTATTGAATTCTATTGTCATTTTCTCTATAATTTGCACAGGCTTCTTTATACTCTGCATTTTCAGACCTATCTCCATGTGCAGCAGCTTCTAGTTTTTCTCTTGCGATTTCAGCTCTTTTTACAGTCAGTCTATATTCCAATTCTTCTTTTAACTTTTTTAAATTTTCCTCTGTTAATTTATTATGCATAAGATCTAAACCTCCATTTAAATATTTACATCAAATATTATACCATGATTTTTTAGTTTATAAGTGAATTATAGTCGTTAAAATGTTTTAAAATTACTTTTAGTAACTTTAAATGGAATGTAAATACTAAAAATGTAAAATATAAGTGAATGCATAAAGTGAAAGAAAAATAAGGTAAATATAGTAAAGGACATTTAAACTTAAGTAATAGAGTAAAAGCTTTTTTACATACCTTAATATTATTGGTAATATATTTGTGATTATGAATAAATTAATTCATAAGCTTGCAAGCATTATAATAATATTAAGGAGCTGTAATCGTTGGAGACAAGGAGTATTAAACTAAGTCAAGAAGTATATAGGCATGATGCATATAAGATAATTAATTGGCTTAGTGATGAAGACATAATAAATAATTTAAATGAAGATAATAGAGTTATAGAAAATTTAACTAGTGTTATAAACAGGATAAATATGCCTATTTTAACTCATTTATTTAATAATAATTGTAGATTTTTTATAATCAAAAACATATATGATACAGTAGGATTTGTAAGATTAGTTCCTAAGAATGAAACGGTTGAAATTGTTATTACAGTAGGGGAGAAGGAACTATGGGGAAAAGGCATAGGGCATAATGCAGTTTTGGAAGCATTAAAAAAAGCTTTTTTTGATATGAGAACAGAAAAAGTTGTTGCTAAAATTAAAAAGAGTAACAAAAGATCTCGAAATCTATTTAAGGGAATTGGGTTTAAAGAAAGTCGAGTTTCAGAAACAGAGGTAGAATATCATATTACAAAGGAAAGTTTTTTTAGAATGGCTGCGTAAAATGAAAATTATTAAGGGACACTTCTATTTTATAAAATAGAAGTGTCCACTATATTACAATAATATTAGTTTTTTAAATTTTATATTAAACTAAAGTATAGCAATTACATCTCTATTTCTTCAGCCTTTATTTTATAGTTAGCTTGTCTATAAGCATGTATAATATTAGAGCATGATCCCACAAAAGTAAGAAGATAACCAATAACTAGGTTACTTATAAATGATCTCTGAATTGAAGGTTCTTCCAAAGCCTTAGGAACAAATTTTAAGGCATCAAAAAAGGATATTGGATAATCCATCTTTAATTCTGAGTATATATCAATAGCTAAGGAAATGTGATTAGCTAAATAAACCATTATAATAGTAATTAAGGAAGTAATAATAACACCTAGTAAATTAAGTTTTCCACCAAACATTTGATATCCTTTAATACAACACACAGCAATAGCTAGTCCTGCAATAGCAGCTATATAGTTCATTTGAGCTATAATTATCCAAATAACAGATCCAAGTAATGCACCTATGAATCCACCAACGATTCCACCAACTATATTATTGCTTTGTTTTTGAAAATTGCTTTGTTCCTGAGCAATTGTATTTTTAATTTCTAACTGACAGTTTTTACAACATCCCATAATAGTATTACCTATTAAAAATGGTGTTACTTCTGCTTCTTCACCACAATAGCTACAACAAGTAACTAAATTATTTGTAATAGCAAAATCTATTATTTTATCTAATATGGATAATAATATTTCTGGTTTACGATATTTTCTATAATTAGCAGCATATTGTAGTTGTATGCTAGAATTTTTATATGTTGCATAATTAAGCTTTTTAAATTCAGTTGTTAATTCATGAAGAAAAGAATTGACCTTATTTAATTCAAATTCAGCAGAAAGTTTTAAAGGAAAATCAATATAGTATATATAGTTATTTGAGTTTATTGTAACATTATATCCTCTATATGTTCCAAATAAAGTATCTTTCTTGCTAAGAAAACTTAAACTCGTTGATTCTGACAGACCTATAAGTAGTTTGTCTTTCATTAATAATATCCTCCACTAAAAATATAATTTGTTAAATTATATGTACAATTTAATATGTAATGAACTTTTTATATGTGTATATTTTTTATTTTTTAGGTATATTTTTTAATTTTATTGATGTAATAACCTTTGTATTTTTATCAAATTCAATACGAAGTTCTTGTCCATATTCCCCCATGTCACTAATATAATATGTAATCCAACCCATTTGTTTCATATAATCAACTTTTGGAGGTCCATAGGCAGTAATAACCTCTTCATAAGTTGATGCTAAAGTAATTCCTTTTGGCAATACTACAGTATTTTTATATGAATCATTTTTTTTAGATACTTTAATAGCACCTAGCATGGCATCATCAAACTTTACTGTAGAGCCACTTGTATTATAAAGTGTTACTGTAATACGACTATCCTCACTCTTGCTTCCATCATCCATATAAATTGAGTCTACATAATAGCCATTTTCTAAAGGTTGTCCTTTATCTGCAAAGTCATTATACCTCCAACCATTATCTACTAAATTTTGAGCTTTAATAGGTAGAGAGTATTTTACTCCATTTAAGGTAACATCACCAGATATAGGATCTGAACTCATTTGTGAAGAATATTTTTTAATGTCTTCCTTTGTAAGTTTCTTTATTTCTTTAGGGGCACTGCAAGCAGTTAACATACATAGGCATAGACTTAAGCATAAAGTAATTATTTTTTTCATAAGCTTATCCTTTCGTTTTTGAATTTTATTCCATATTAAGGGAATATATTTTCCTAATTTTACTCATATAAGTATATCATAATTTTTATCAGAATCCAGTTATTATTTACAATATTTGATGTTTTAATATTCCTAACTAAAGTTAGTATTATATTTGAGATAAAAGGTAAAATATATGTATAAGGAGTGTGAGTATGCCATGTTTATTCCTAAGAGAATAATATTTGAAAAGGGTTCTTTAGATCATGAAATAGGTAAAAAAATATATGATAAATTTAAAGAAGATGAAAATATCGAACTTATAAGATTAACCTCAAATAAGGTAAAACAACATATTCCAGGAGAAAATTTATATGAGTTTTATAGGGAGGGAAAAAACACTTTAGTTGTAGGGGTAAAAAAGGGATTAAAGTTTCAATCATGTAAACCATCAGCACATTATCAGTTACCCTTAGTTTCAGGTTGCATAGGGAATTGTGAATATTGTTATTTGAATACCAACTTAGGTGATAAACCCTATGTAAAAGTTAATGCTAATATAGAAGATATATTAAATCAGGCAGAAGAATATATAAAAGATAGAATTCCTGAAATAACCATATTTGAAGGTGCCGCAACCTCGGATCCAGTACCTATAGAACCATACACAGAAATATTAAAAACTACTATAAACTTTTTGCAAATAATGAGTATGGTAGGTTTAGATTTGTGACTAAATATAGTGGTATTGATGGACTTTTAGATCTAAAACATAATGGGAAAACAGAAATTAGATTTACAATAAACACAGATACAGTAATAAGTAATTATGAAAAAAGAACTGCATCAATAAATAATAGGATAGAAGGAAGTGTTAAGGCTGCTAAAGCAGGATATCCAATTGGATATATAATAGCACCAGTTTTTATATATGATAATTGGAAAGAAGAATACAGAAATTTATTATTGTGTTTAAATAAAGAATTGCCTAAAGATTTAAGTTATCCAATTACTTTTGAAATCATATCTCATAGATATACCACAAGAGCTAAAAATATAATAATGGAAGTATTTCCAGACAATAAATTACCCATGAATGAAGAAGAAAGAAAATATAAGTATGGTCAATTTGGGTATGGAAAATATGTATATCCTAAGGAGAGCATAAGTGAAATTAAAAATTTTTTTGAGGAGAACATTAAAGAGATTTTTACTAATTGTGAGATAAAGTATATTATATAAAGAGTTTTAGTGTACCATTATTATGTTTTTTTATGTTGTTCTCATTGAGGGGAGCAAACATATGTAAGGCATATGTTTTAAACAAGAATGAAGTTACAGCACAACCTGAAAAAGATGATGTAATACAGGATCCAATGCTTAACTGAGTTATAAGAACTGCAATACATAAGACACCAGACCGTAGTTATGCAAAATTAACAAAAGAAAATTTAGAAAAGGATTTACACAGTTATGTTTATTATAATAATTAAAAATTTAATTAATCAATTAATCCAGAAGTTATTAGTTAGCTTCTGGATTTTTAAAATTAAAGTTTTATATGATAACTACCTGGTCTAATACTCCCATGGCACTCTGTGAAAACTTATAACTCTGTTTATCATATACTCATACATAAGCATTTGGTAAAAACTTTAGATTTAGATATTAATTTATTGACATCTATTACGTTTAGTGATATATTGAATATATCACTAAACGTAATAAGGGGATGAAGTTATGAGAGATAACGTACAGGGTGGTGCATTGACAGAAACCACTTTACTTGTTTTACTTGCTTTTTATAAGCCTAATCATGGTTATGGTGTTATGCAGTTTATTAAGGATAAAACTAATGGCAGGGTTGACCTAGGTGCTGGTACTTTGTATGGAGCATTAAATAATCTTTTAAAGAAGGGATGGATTATACAGCTTAGCGAAGAGGAACGAAAGAAGGAATATATTATAACAGATATAGGAAAAGAACAAGTTGAAAATGAAATAAAGAGATTGGAAAGTATCTATGGTTTGGCAAGAGAAACAGTAAAAGGAGGTATTAGGGGAGATGAAGAAAGTTTTTAAAATATTCTTTGATGGAATTAATGCCCAAGAAAATTGGTTAAACAACATGGCCACAAAGGGATATCATTTAGTAAAGACAACAAGATGGTTCTATTATTTTGAAGATAGTTTGCCTAATCAATATGAGTATAAGGTTGAGTACGTTGCTCATAAGTCTTATGAAGAGATGCTTAAATATAAAGACTTTTTAAATGAAGTAGGTATAACCACATTTGAAAAGCCAATTAATGTTGGACAGTATTCTTGCAGTAGAATTAAATATCGTCCCTTTGCAGATAAAGGTGGAAAGTTTGCTAAATCTAAAGGGATGATTAATAAGGAATTGCTTATTTTAGAAAAGAAAAGTGATGGAGAAAAATTTCAGGTTCATACAGATATTGAAGATAAAATCCAGTATTATAAATCTATAAGAAAGGCTTATATTAGCATAGAGATATTTTTATTAGCACTAGTGTTGTTTCAGGTTATCATGAGAATTGCCCTGAAAAAACCATGGTTTTTATACGAATTTATAAAGCTTGGTGGAGAAACGCCTACAATTATAAAAATTATTGGGTCAGGTATATTTGTTTCTATTCTTTCCTATGTTACTTTCAGAAGCATTTCATATACAAAGCTTATTTCCAATTTAAAAAATCATGGAAGTATATATGAAAACTGAGATTAATATAGAAACTATCACCTTACTTCTACATTCATAAAGAATTTAAAGTAAGGTGATTTTATATTTAATTTTCATTTTGTAATGTGAAGCAATCTTAACATGAAATAAGGTTAAATAAAGGATTCTAGTGTACTTTTGGGAATATTATGCTAGAATTAACATAGAAAATGGCAATAGAAAATTATATCTATAGAGGGGATATTTATGAATTTCACAAGGGAAGGGGCACTTTCAGTCCAGTATAAAGAAAGTGAAACTGCGGAGTTATTAGAAAAGAAAAAAAACCTAATTACAGATAAGTACTATGAGTATTCAAAAATTAACCATAAAGAAATAGAGGATAATAATTACTTAGTTAGTAACAAGTTAATCACTAATGGATATAAGGGAAATCTTTTAAATGAATTAAAAAGATGCTTAAGTGAATGTGAAAAATTTTATTTTAGTGTTGCTTTTATTAATTTTAGTGGATTACAACTTCTATTAGATACTTTTAAGGAATTAGAGGAAAAAGGAGTTAAGGGAAAAATTATAACTTCTACTTATCTAAATTTTACGGAGCCTAAAGCATTAGAGAGAATAAAAGAGTTTAGTAATATAGATTTAAAGATTTTCGTGGCTGATAAAGAAAAGGGTTTTCATACCAAGGCTTATATATTTGAAAATAAGGATGAGTATAAAATAATTATAGGCTCTTCTAATATAACTCAGCGTGCTTTAAAGAGTAATGTTGAGTGGAATGTTAAGGTCATATCTAAAAAGGAAGATAAGTTTGTCCTTGAAGTTATTGAAGAATATTTAGAATTATGGAATTCAACGTCCTTTGTAGATGAGGAGTTTTTAACTAATTACAATAATTTTATAAGGGAAATAAGAAAAACAGAGCATAGAAAAAATTTGGATTTTACGGACTATGAAATAATCAGACCTAATTCTATGCAAAATAGAGCTATTAATAATTTAAATAGGCTTCGCGAATCAGGGGAACATAAGGCTTTAGTTGTTGCTGCCACAGGTACAGGGAAAACTTATATGTCCGCTTTTGATGTTATTAATTATAAACCTAAAAAGATGCTTTTTTTAGTACATAGAGAGGAAATTTTAAAAAGTGCTGAAAGGACCTTTAGAAAACTGGTTAAGAATAAAAATAAGACCACAGGGCTTTTAACAGGAAGTAGAAAAGATATAAATGCTGATTATTTATTTGCCACAGTGCAATCTATGAATATAAATCTGCATAATTTTAGTCCGAATGAATTTCAGTATATGATTGTAGATGAGGCACACCATGCAGCTAGTTCTTCTTATAAAAGAATAATGGAATATTTTAAACCTGATTTTATTTTAGGAATGACTGCAACTCCTGAAAGATGTGACAGTGAAAATATATTTGATATTTTCGGAAATAATTTAGCCCTAGAAGTAAGGCTTAGTGAAGCTTTAGAGTTAGAACTTATAGTTCCTTTTCATTATTTTGGAATTACAGATATTGAAGGCATTGATTTAATGGATGTAGATATTAATGATATAACAGAATTAACCAAGAGATTAAATGTCAATAAAAGAGTTGATTTTATAATAGATAAGATCAATTTTTATGGTTATGAGGGAGAAAAGCGTAAGTGTATTGGATTTTGTGTGAGTATTGACCATGCTAAGTATATGGCTGAAGAGTTTAATAAAAGAGGAATAAAAAGTATTTGTTTAACAGGGGAAAATTCACCACAGGAAAGGGAAGAACATATTAGAAATTTAGAATCAGATAATCATGAATTAGAAGTTATATTTACTGTGGATATTTTCAATGAAGGTGTGGACATACCTGGAATTAACTTAGTTTTAATGTTAAGACCTACAAATTCGCCTATAGTATTTATTCAACAATTAGGAAGAGGATTAAGAAAGCATAGGGATAAATCTTTTTTAACGGTTTTGGATTTCATAGGAAATCACAATAAAGCTTTTTTAATAGCCTTAGCCTTAAATGGAGGAAAATATTACGATAAAGATAGTTTAAAGGTGGCAGTGGCTAGACAGTTTGAAGATATACCAGGGTGTACTAATATTCAAATGGATAGGATAGCTCAAGAAAGAATATTAGAACAATTAAATAGAGAAAATTTTAATTCTATGAAATATTTAAAAGAAGAATACCTAGAATTTAAGAAATTAAATGGTGGTAAGATTCCATATTTTTTAATGGACTATATTAAATATGATGGAGCTCCAGACCCTTTAAGATTTATAAACAAGGAAAAAACCTATTTAGGCTTTGTTTCTAATATAGAAAAGGATGAAGAACTACAAAATTTATTACAGGATGAAGTTTTCTATAAAATACTTAAAGAGCTTTCAAGTAAGTTACCTTTAAAAAGAGTTTATGAGTTTAGTATTATAAAATATCTACTTTCTAATATAAGTATAACTAAAGAGGAAGCTAAAAAAGAAATATTAAAATACATTAAAGAGGTAGATGATAATAGTGTAATACATGCTTTAAATGTTTTAAATCAAAGTTATTATGATTCAGGACAAATAAAAAACAATATAAAATCTTTTAATCTTGAAAATGAAGTTTTAAGTATAACAGAGGATTTTAAAAGGATTATAGAGAATAAAAATTACAAGTCATATATTAATGATATTATAAATTATGGGCTTATAAGGTATGAAAAGGAATTTGGAGAAGACTACTATGGAATGCCTTTTTTAAAGTTATATGCTCAATATCAAATGGTAGATACTGCATTATTATCTAATTATACTAAGATTCACAGTTCATTTAGGGGAAGTGGACTTATTACCAATGGAAAAGAATATTTTTTATTTATAGATCTTCATAAAGAAAAAGATATTAAAGAAAGTATAAATTATAAGGATAAATTCATAGGTAGGGATACTTTTCAATGGCAAAGTCCTAATAGCACTTCCCAGGACTCAGAGCGAGGTAAAAATATTATATTTAATAAGCAGAGGGGAATTAATCTTCATATTTTTATAAGAAAGTATAAGAGTATTGATGGAGTAGTTCAACCATATATCTATATAGGAAAGGGAAATGTAGAAAAGTATTTTGGAGAAAAGCCTATTACTACTATAATGAGTCTAGAGAATAAAGTTCCACAAGGATTATATACAGAATTTACAGAAAAGGTATAGCTAAATTTGCTATACCTTTTCTGTAATTAATTGTTCCACAGCGGGAATATCTGCTGGAGCCCATTTTAAAGAAGATAAATTTTCTCTATGTAACCATATTAATTTAGAATGTTCTTTGGCAATAGGGGTACCCTCTACTAACTTACATTTAACAGTAATTAAGTTTACAATGAAGTTTTCATATTCATGAGTATTGTCATTAAATATGTCCATAAATTCAATAGAACAATTTAACTCTTCATTTATCTCTCTTTCAATGGCTTCTTTTAAAGTTTCATGGGTTTCTACTTTTCCACCTGGAAATTCCCAATGGTTTGGAATGCTCATTTTAGGTGAACGAAGAGCACATAGGATTTCTTTATTCTCATTTTCTATAATTGCTCCAACAACTTTAAGTATTTTTTTCATAATGCCCCCCTAAGCCAGTTATTTTAATTTTCCAGTATAATTATAACATTAAATAATAAGTTTTATAATGCTGAAGTAAATAAGTAAGTAGATAACTTAAATTAATAGATTTCTATATTTAATTTAAAATTATAATATATAATTATATAGCAGTATTTTATATGTAAACCATATGAAAAACATTTGAATTAATTTTATAGATATAATAATATAAGTATAAACATAAATAAGATTAATTTAAAATAAATTATAAGGTGAGTGACAATGGAATATTTAAGAAAAGCAATAAGTGAGATTACAAGTGAAGATATTATAAAGTTAGTTATTAGTAATAAGGCTAATAAAGATGTTCAATATAATAAAATAACCTTTGCATTAAAGGAAAATAATGAAAAACAGTATTATCAAATAGAAAAATATACGAATAAGCAAGTGTTTCATGAAAATATAGATGTAAAAATCTTAGAGGATAAAATTTTAGAATATTTACAGGGAAATTATAAGCAATTATCTGCTTGGTCAGAGGGGAATACCTTTGATTTAAAAATATCTAAAAAAGGCAAAGTATTTTTAAGTAAGAAAAAAGATAGTAATGTAAAACTTCTTAATAAAGGTCACAATAAAGAGAAAAATTATATTCTTAAAGAGGGGATGATAATTAAGCCACTTATAGATTTAGGAGTTTTTACTAAGGAAGGAAAAGTAGTTAACTCTAAATATGATAAGTACAAGCAAATAAACAGATTTATAGAAATTATTGATGATGAAATAAAGAAGATGGATTTTAAAGAACTTACTATTTTGGATTTTGGATGTGGTAAGTCTTATTTAACTTTTATACTATATTACTATTTTACAGAGATTAAAGAAATTCCAGTAAAAATCATAGGTTTAGATCTTAAGGCAGATGTAATTAAAAAATGCAATGATATAGCTAAGGAATATAATTATGAGAATTTACATTTTGAACTTGGAGATATAAATGGCTTTAAGTATAATGATAAAGTTGATATGGTAATTACATTACATGCTTGTGATACAGCTACAGATTATGCTTTATATAATGCAATAAAGTGGAATAGTAAAATGATTTTTTCTGTACCTTGTTGTCAGCATGAATTTAACAATCAAATAAAGTCAGAAGATTTATTCATACTTACAAAATACGGTATAGTAAAGGAGCGAGTTGCTGCACTTATGACAGATGCAGTTAGAGCTAATCTATTAGAAAGTGTAGGATATAAAACTCAGCTTTTAGAGTTTATAGATATAGCACATTCGCCTAAAAACATATTAATTAGAGCATCAAAAGGGAATATATCTAAGGAAAAGAAAGAAAAATCACTATGTGAAGTTGAGAAACTAATGAAGGAATTTAGTTTAAACCCTACTTTATACAATTTATTAAAAGAAGATAATTTAATATAAAAGATAATTTAATATGGATTAATTTATAGACAAAAACAAGGGGAGATTTTATATGCCTTTTATTATGTTGGTGGGATTAATATTATTTTTAATTTGGATAATAAGTTTAAAGTTTGCAGACAGAATAGGAAGTTTAACAATAAAATATATAATAAAACCAATAATAAATTTATTTAAAGGGGAAGAATAGTAAATGAAAAACAAAAAAGTAGGTGCCATAGTTTCAGCAGTAGTAATGGTTTTTATTGTAATTATATTAATCAAATCGGCAGAGATAATTAAACCAGGATATGTAGGCATAGTTTACAGCATGAACGGAGGAGTACAGGATAGAGTGTTAACTCAAGGGCTTAAGTTCGTATCTCCTATAAAATCAGTTAAACAATATTCAGTTGCAACAGAACAGGCTTTTTTAAGTAAAGATAAAAGAGAAGGCTCAGAAGATGATGATAGTTTTATAATCCCAACTAAGGATGGTAAAACCATAAATGTGGATTTAGAGTTTGCATATCATTTTGATTCTGAAAAACTTCCTAAGACATTTACTAGATTTAAAGGGCAAAGTGGTAAGGAAATAGAAAGAACATTTATAAGAGGAAAAATGAAATCATGGGCTTCAGAAGTATCTTCTAAATTTTCTGTTATAGATATTTATGGTGAGCAAAGAGGAAAGTTAAACAAAGAAATGTTAGATTATAGTAGGGAGAAGTTTGAAGAGTATGGAATAGTTATTGATTCAGTTAATTTCCCAAGAATAGGATTAGATAGTGAAACCGAAAAAGCAATTCAAACAAGAATTAATTCTCAGCAAAAATTAGAACAGAGTAAAATTGAAAGAGATAGAGCTAAAATAGATGCAGAAAAGAAAAAAATTGAGGCACAAGCTGAGGCAGATGCTAAGTTAATTAAAGCTAATGGTGAAGCACAAGCAAATAAAAAGTTACAAGAAAGTTTAACACCTTCCATTGTGGAATATAAGAAGATCGATAAATGGGATGGCAAGCTTCCACAAGTTCAAGGTGGAAACGCTATTGTAGATTTAAAAAAGTAAAGGAAAATATAAACTAAGAAAAAGCTTAGTAAAGATCCAAACATCTGATTTAAGGTGTTTGGATTTTTTATTATCATGTTAGTATTTTTAATTATATGTTGAAATGTAGTAAAAGATGGTTTAAAAAAATAATATTTTTGTTAAAATATATAATAAGGGTTAAATAATTGTTGATTTAAAAGTTGCAATATACATTTAGAAATTACAGTGTACTTTAAAATATAAGTTAATAACTTAATCTTAAGAGGGAAGTGACAAAGGAATATGAATAAAACCATAGGAATATTTGCTCATGTAGATGCTGGAAAGACTACATTTTCAGAGCAATTATTATATCATACAAAAAGTATTAAAAGCATTGGTAGAGTTGACCATGAAAATTCCTTTTTAGATAACAATAATATAGAGAGAAAAAGAGGGATTACGGTATTTTCAGGACAAGGAGTTTTTAATTATAAGGATTCAACTTATTATTTAATAGATACTCCTGGACATATTGATTTTTCAACAGAGATGGAGAGAGCTATTGCAGTTATGGATTATGCAATTTTAATAATAAGTGGGGTTGAAGGAGTTCAAGGTCACACGGAAACCCTATGGCAACTTCTTAGAAAATATAAAGTGCCAATCTTTTTCTTTATTAATAAAATAGATAGAGTTGGAGCTAATCTTAGCTTAGTAATAGAAGAGATTAAAGCTAATTTAACTTATGATATTTGTTTTATTGATGAGTCCTTTAATGAGAATGAAATTAGTGAGGATATTATAGAATTTGTAGCAGAACGTAATGAGGAACTTTTGGAAAAGTACATAGAAGGAGCTTATGAGAGTAAAGCATGGATAAATGCCATGAAACATATGATTAAAGAAAATAAAATTTATCCATGTTTTAGTGGTTCAGCTCTTCAAGATATTGGAATAGATACTTTTCTAGAGAAATTAGATATGCTTACCTTTACAGAATATTGTAATGAAGAAGAGTTTAGTGGACGTGTTTATAAAATAAGACATGATGAAGATGGAAATAGAATAACATACATAAAAGCCTTAGGCGGTACTTTAAAAGTTAAGGAAGAGGTATATTTTGGCTCTGGTGAAGATATCTCCTATGAAAAAGTAAATGAAATAAGAATTTATAATGGAGATAAATTTAAAAATGTAGAGAAGATTAGTGCAGGAGATGTCTTTGCAGTGACAGGTTTAAAAAGCTTACTTCCAGGTGATGGAGTAGGAACTTTAAAAGAAAAAATAAATTATGAAATGATTCCTACATTAAAATCAAAGGTTATATTTGATGAAAAATTAAATTCTAAAGAAGTTTTAAGTTATTTTAAGATTTTGGAAGCTGAAGACCCAGCATTAAATATTATTTGGAATGAGAAGCTACAGGAAATACAAGTTCACATTATGGGGGTTATTCAACTAGAAGTTTTAAAACAATTGATGGAGGAGAGGTTTAATTTATTTATAGAATTTGGTCCTTGTGAAATTCTCTATAAGGAAACTATTTTAAGTAAAACTCATGGATATGGTCATTTTGAACCATTAAAGCATTATGCGGAAGTGCATTTAAAAATAGAGCAAGGGGAGAGAAACTCTGGAATTACATTTGAAAATTTGTGCCATAATGACGACTTACCACCTGGGAATCAGAATTTAGTTAAAACACATATTTTTGAAAGAGAGCACCATGGTATATTAACAGGTTCTCCTTTAACAGATTTAAAAATTACTTTAATCACAGGAAGAGCACATAATAAGCATACCAGTGGGGGAGATTTTAGAGAGGCTACTTTTAGGGCTTTAAGACAAGGCATAGAAAAGGTAGAAAATATATTACTTGAGCCTTATTATACTTTTAAAATTGAAGTAGATATAGATTATATGGGTAGGGTTTTATCTGATATACAAAAACTAAAGGGATCCTTCCAGTCTCCAGAAACTTTTAATAATAAAGTAGTTATAAAGGGAAGAGGGCCTGTTGCTAACTTTATGAATTATCCTATGGATTTTGTTTCCTTCACAAAGGGAAAAGGCAAACTTAATTTTATTTTTGAGGGGTATGATGTATGTCATAATCAAGAGGAGATTATAAAAAAAATAGGTTATGACAAATATGCAGATATAGAATATACCTCCACCTCAGTTTTTTGTTCAAAAGGGCAAGGTTTTTTAGTAAGTGGAGATGAAGCAGAAGAATATATGCATTGTTTAAGATAGCTTTATAGTTAAATTATTCATAAGAATTTTAATTTCAATTATTTCTGTTTTTATTTACAGAAATAATAAGAAAAAAATAATAAGGCTATTAAAAATTTTTGAAAAAAATATGTAGAGTTATGTTTTTTTAATAGATAAAGAGAGTTCTAAGTTTTATTGGGGGTAAAACTCCATCTGAAGCCAGGAACTGTATTTATATATTAATTTTATTTGAAATTTTAAGAAAGTCCATATTATAAGTATACTTATTTTAAATTATTGTATATAATATAATTAAGGAACCTACCAAGTTTTTAATACTAAACCTTGGTAGGAGTTTTTTATTGTAAAGCATAGGTAAGACTATTTTAGGATGTAAACTAGTTTAGTATAATTTGCATTCCTTTAAAGTCATGTGTTAAATTAAATACTTAATAAACATTTATAAAAATAAATTAGAAAACTATGGTATTGTGAGGCGTAAAGATGAAAAAAGGATTTGATAACAAGAAGTATTTAGAAGAACAATCAAAGTACATATTAGAGAGGGTGAATAACTACGACAAACTATATCTAGAGTTTGGTGGCAAACTTTTATTTGATCTACATGCAAAGAGGGTATTGCCTGGATTTGATGAAAATGCAAAGATTAAACTTCTACATAAGTTAAAAGAAAAAGTAGAAATAGTTATTTGTGTATATGCAGGAGATATAGAGAGAAATAAGATAAGAGGCGATTTTGGTATTACTTATGATATGGATGTTTTAAGATTAATCGATGATTTAAGATCTTATGATCTTGATGTAAATAGTGTTGTAATCACTAGATATGAGGGTCAACCTGCAACTACTGTCTTTATAAACAAACTTGAGAGAAGAGGAATTAAGGTATATAAACATAAGGCAACTAAAGGATATCCAACAGATGTAGATACCATTGTAAGTGATGAAGGATATGGTAAAAATCCGTATATTGAAACTTCAAAACCTATTGTAGTTGTAACAGCACCAGGACCAGGAAGTGGAAAGCTTGCTACATGTCTTAGCCAGCTTTACCATGAATATAGAAGAGGAAAAGTAGCTGGATATTCAAAATTTGAAACTTTCCCAGTATGGAATGTGCCTTTAAAACACCCACTAAATATTGCTTATGAGGCTGCAACTGCAGATCTTAAAGATGTAAATATGATTGACTCCTTCCATGTGGATGCTTACAATAAAATATCTGTAAACTATAATCGTGATATTGAGATGTTCCCTGTACTAAAAAGAATTATAGAAAAAATAACAGGGGAAGAATCTATTTATAAATCTCCAACAGATATGGGAGTTAATAGAGTAGGTTTTGGTATTGTTGATGATGAAGTTGTAAAAGAAGCTTCTAAGCAAGAGATAATTAGAAGATATTTTAAAACAAGTTGTGAATATAAAAAAGGATATGTAGACAAAGAGACCTTTAATAGAGTAAAGCTTATAATGGAAGAACTTAATTTAAGTGAAGAAGATAGAAAAGTTGTTATGCCTGCAAGGGAGCGTTCAGCTAAATTAAAAGAGACTTCTAATAAAAATGAAGTTTGTCCTGCTGTAGCCATTGAACTTGAAGATGGTACAATACTTACAGGTAAGAGCTCAAAAGTACTAGATGCATCAGCAGCTGTAATTTTAAATGCTGTTAAGTATTTTGCTAACATATCGGATGATATTCACCTTATTTCTCCAGTTATACTAGAGCCAATTATAAACCTAAAATCAAAAACTTTAGGTAGTAAAAGTATAGCTTTAAGTTGTGAAGAAGTATTAATTGCTCTTAGTATATGTGCTGCAACTAATCCAATAGCACAAGTTGCAATGGAAAAACTACCTATGTTAAAAGGCGCACAAGCTCATTCCACTACTATTTTAAGTAGAAGTGATGAACAGACCTTTAGAAAATTAGGAATAGATATAACTTGTGATCCAGAATATCCAACAGAGAGTCTTTATTATAATAATTAGAATATAAGCAAGAGACATAGACGCTCTTTGCTCCCACTTTAAATAAGATAGGAGTATTAGAGCCATAGTCATAAAACTCCTAACGAATTTAAAAGTTAGGAGTTTTTTTATGCAAAAATTAGATGCTTTATAGTGATATTAAGGATATAAAATGAAACTAAATTGGCAATGTATTTTTCATGGAGTAGACAAAGTTTTATTGTAAATAATATGAATAAAAGTTCTTTAATACATGGTAAATTAAGTTGAAATGAAATTTAATTTGGGAATATTAAAGAAAAAAATAAAATTTATATAAAAAATTTTTTATACAAAAAAATAGGATAAACAATTAACAATCTATGATAAATTATAATATTAATCTATATTAGTATAAATATGGTATAATTTAAAAAAAAGAAATATCATGATACTTTTTGAATATTACATATATGTAAAATTGCAAAATTTAAAATAAAAGCATATGAAATAAAAAATTTATTTTAAGAAAAACTATATAAATAAGTTTTTTGTAAATTTTTAAAACTTGTTTTGTGAAAAAAATATCAAAAAAACAGGAAAACAAATGTTAAAAAAACACATAAACTTAATTATATGGATAACCAAATCATATAAGCAAAAAATAAATCATGATTTTAAATTAACAAATATTCTAAATAGTGATATAATGAAGAAAATTGTAAATGGATTCAGGGTATTAATATAAAAAGTTAATAATATTAAAATTTAAAAGTAAAAAAATTATTTAAGTCATAAATAAGTTAATAGTAAAAAGAAATTAAAATAATTATGTTATTGGAAGAGGGGAAAAAAATGTGTTCAAGCTGTAAGAACTGTTTAAAATTTAATGAACTGGAGCAGTTTATTAAAGAACAATCAAATGTAGAAAACAAAGAGTCAGCATTAATAGCTGTTTTACATAAAGCACAGGAGCTTTATGGATACTTAGGTGATGAAGTTCAAGAGTTTATTGCTGATAAATTAGAAATTCCAGTTTCTAAAGTATATGGTGTAGTAACTTTTTACTCTTATTTCACTACAGAACCAAAGGGTAAATATGTTATTAGCGTATGTACAGGTACTGCTTGTTTTGTTAGGGGAGCAGGAGAAGTTTTAGATGAATTTAAAAAAGAGTTAGGTATAAAAGAAGGGGAGACTACCAAAGATGGGCTTTTTACTTTAGACGTATTAAGATGTGTTGGGGCTTGTTCCATAGCTCCAGTAGTGCTTGTTAATGAAGATGTTCATGGTTATTTTGACAAATCACAAGTTAAAAAAATCTTAAATGAAGTTAAGGAGCGAGAATAAGTTATGGATAGATTTATAGATTATAATGATTTATTAAAGGTAAAAGAGAAGTATAGTAAACTTGTGGATTTAAGATATAATGATGAAAGCTTATCCAATAATGAAGAAATAAAAGAAAGGCAAATATTAGTCTGTGGTGGACCTGGATGTAAGTCCGCAAATTCATATAAAATTATGGAAGCTTTAAGAGAAGAATTGAAAAAGAATGGACTAGCAGAATCTACAAAGGTTGTAATGACTGGATGCTTTGGATTTTGTTCTGAAGGACCTGTTATAGAAATAGTTCCTGACAATGTTTTTTATGTAAGGGTATCTGAGAAAGATGCAGAAGAAATAGTTAAGAGTCATATATTAGAAGGAAAAGTAGTAGACAGGCTTTTATATGAAGAACCTGAAACTAAGGAAAGAATAAAAAATAGAAACAACATACCTTTTTATAAAAAACAAGTGAAAATTGCTTTAAAAAATTGTGGAGTAATTGATCCAGAAGATTTTGAAGAAGTAATTGGAGCAGGAGCCTATACTGCCCTAGGAAAAGTAATTACAGAAATGACTCCAGAAGAGGTAGTAAAAGAGGTAACAGATTCAGGTTTAAGGGGTAGAGGAGGCGGAGGTTTCCCTACAGGTAGAAAGTGGCAAACAGCACTTAATGCAAAAGGTGATATTAAGTATGTAATATGTAACGCTGATGAGGGAGATCCAGGTGCTTTTATGGATAGAGCAATACTAGAAGGTGATCCTCATAGTGTGTTAGAAGCTATGGCTATTTGTGGATATGCCACAGGATCAAATCAAGGATTTATTTATATAAGGGCAGAATACCCCTTAGCAATTAAAAGATTACGTATAGCAATAGATCACGCTATGGAGGCAGGTCTTTTAGGAGAAAATATACTAGGTACAGGGTTTAATTTCAATATAGAACTTAAATATGGTGCAGGTGCCTTTGTCTGTGGAGAAGCTACAGCTCTTGTCCATTCAATAGAAGGACAAAGAGGAGAACCTACAATGAAACCACCTCGTACCTCAGAAAAGGGATTATGGAAAAGACCTACTTGTGTAAACAATGTGGAAACTTTTGCAAATATTCCAGCTATAATCAATAAGGGAGCAGCATGGTATAGTTCTATAGGGACAGCTGAATCAGCAGGAACTAAAGTTTTTGCTCTAGCAGGTAAAATCAATAATGTAGGTTTAGTTGAAGTTCCTATGGGAATATCCTTAAAGGAAATTATATATGAAATAGGTGGCGGAATAAAAGATCATAAGAAGTTAAAAGCAGTACAAACAGGTGGGCCATCAGGAGGTTGTATACCAGATTCCTTAATAGATATACCTATCGAATATGATACTTTAACTAAAATAGGATCTATGATGGGATCTGGAGGAATGATTGTATTAGATGAAGATAACTGCATGGTTGATGTAGCTAAATTTTATATGGAATTTACTGTGGATGAATCTTGTGGTAAATGTACTCCATGTAGGGTAGGAAATAAAAGGCTTTTAGAATTTTTAAATAAAATCACTGAAGGTAAAGCAACTGAAGAAGATTTAACTAATATGGAGGAGCTTTGTAAGGTTATTCGAGATACCTCACTTTGTGGATTAGGTATATCTGCTCCAAATCCAGTATTAAGTACTCTTCAGTATTTTAAAGATGAATATGAAGCTCATGTGAATGAAAAACAATGTCCATCTGGAGTTTGTAAAAGTCTTTTAACTTATGAAATTACAGATAAATGTATAGGTTGCACAAAATGTGCGAAAGGTTGTCCTGTTAACTGTATAGAAGGTAGTATAAAAGAAAAACATCTTATTGATAAAGATAAATGCATAAAATGTGGAGCTTGCTATAGTGCATGCCCAGTTAAAGCGATAGTAATTAAGTAGCATAGGGGGGATAAAGAGATGACTATGGTTAATTTGGTGATAAATGGTGAAAAAGTAGAAGTAGAAAAAGGAACATCCATATTAGATGCAGCTAAAAAGTTAAATATTAATATACCTACTCTTTGTAATATGTATATGGATAACGGAAAGGTTAGAAATTGCAAAGGAACCTGTAGAGTATGTGTAGTTGAGCAAGAGGGTAGGTCTAAATTAATTCCATCATGCTCTGTGGATGCCTCAGAAGGAATGGTTATTAAAACTAATTCTGAAAAGGCTATTAAAGCAAGAAAAACTATAGTAGAACTTTTATTGTCAGACCATCCAAAAGATTGTCTGCAGTGTGAAAGAAACCAAAATTGTGAACTACAAAAAATAGCAGCGGATTTAGGAATTAGAAAAAATAGATATGAAGGTGAAATGTCTCAATATGCAATAGATGATTCTTCTAATGTTATTGTAAGGGATATGGACAAGTGTATATTATGTAGAAGATGTGTGACCATGTGTAGTGAAGTGCAAAACATAAATATACTAACACCAGTAGATAGAGGCTTTGACTCAGTTATTTCTACTTTCTCTAAAAAACCTTTAGCAGAAACAGAGTGTACTTATTGTGGACAATGTGTTGCTGTCTGTCCTACAGGTGCTTTAAGAGAGAAGAGAGACTATGATAAAATATGGCCTTTACTAGATAATAAAGAAAAATATGTTGTAGTTCAAGTTGCACCAGCTGTAAGAGTTGCACTAGGTGAAGAGTTTGGACTTGAAATTGGAAGCACTGTAACTAAAAAAATGGTTGGAGCCTTAAAAAAGTTAGGATTTAATGCAGTATTTGATACAAATTTTGGAGCTGATATGACTATTACAGAAGAAGCTGCAGAATTTATAGATAGATTTACAAAGGGTGAAAATCTTCCACTTATGACTAGTTGTTGTCCAGCTTGGGTTAACTTTGTAGAGAAAGAATATCCAGAGCAAATAAATCATTTATCAAGTTGTAAGTCTCCTCAACAAATTTTTGCTGCCATGGCAAAAACATATTTGCCTAAAAAGTTAGGATTAGAACCTAAAGATATAGCTGTAGTTTCTATTATGCCTTGTACAGCTAAAAAATATGAAGCAAGCAGAGAAGAAATGGGTAGAGATGGAATTCAGGATGTAGATGTAGTAATAACTACTAGAGAATTTGGAGCTATGCTTAAAGAGGCAGGTATAGATTTAAGAAACATGGAGGAAGCAGAATTTGATAATCCACTAGGAGAATCTACTGGAGCTGGTTCAATATTTGGAACTACAGGTGGTGTTATGGAAGCTGCTTTAAGAACTGCCTATGAGTGGGTAACAGGAGAAACCTTAGAAAATGTTGATTTTAAAGATGTTAGAGGACTTAAAGGAATTAAGGAAACAACTGTAAATTTAAATGGAAAAGATGTTAATATTGCAGTGGCAAGTTCTCTTGGAAATGCTAGAAAAATAATTGAAGAAGTTAGAGATGGAAAATCAAAATATGATTTTATTGAAGTAATGGCATGTCCAAGTGGATGTATAAATGGTGCAGGTCAACCATATAGCAAATGTGATACTGAAATAATTAAAAAGAGAATGGAGTCTATATATTCAGTAGATGCTAATAAGGCAATTAGAAAGGCACATGAAAACCCAATGATAAAACAAGCCTATGAAGAATTTTTAGAAAAACCTAATAGCCATATTGCACATGAATTATTGCATACATCTTATAAAGCTAAATAATTTATTTAATTTTTCTCCCACTTTGAATAAAAGCAGAGAGTCCAAATCTTAGATTTGGTAAGAATAGCTTTCACAGAGTGCCATGGGAGAATTAAAGTGATAGTTACCGTATAAAAGAGTGCTTTTAATGATTAACAACCATTAAAAGCACTGTTTTTATTAATTAAATTATGCACGTAAAAAAACTTCTATAATAAATATAGAAGTTTTTTGGTTGCGGGGGCAGGACTTGAACCTACGACCTTCGGGTTATGAGCCCGACGAGCTACCAGCTGCTCCACCCCGCGTCATTATTGATTTGTTTAAATTAACTTATGAATTAAGTATAAGCTATTTATTATCATAAGTCAAGTAAAATAATTTTTATATAATTTTTCACTAGTGTTTAATTTTTAGAAAATATTTTCATTGACATTTGTATTATAATCATTCTTTATAGTAAAATTCTTAAATTAAGCTAATATAGAATAATATTCCTATAACAAAGGGCAGACTTGCCCGCATAGTGATAGCTTGTATGGAAGTATATGGTTTTATAGTTGCAGTTAGCCACCTAACCACTTCTCCCAAGAAAACAAGATAT
>NZ_CABFVD010000002.1 GCF_902143515.1 Hathewaya massiliensis | reverse complement strand
ATTGTGGTAATTATATTAAAGCAAAGGTGCTGACTATTTTCATTTATATATTGCTGGTACACATAGAAATTTATTACAAGTTATTATTGTCAATAGGATTTTCAATCCATTAATTAAACACTAGTGATTACAAATATCTTTTAGCTACTGTACTATTCACAAAAATCCTCTCCCTTTAAATATATTATAATATATTTAAAAACTCCATTGTTAAATTTTAAAGAGCTTATTATACAGGTAATACAAAAAACCCTGCATAAGCAGAGTTCTTGGCTTCAAAGAGAGTTTTTACTCCCAACCGAAGCTTAAACACCGTTATCCAGGGTTATAGTTGCTCTTTTCTTCCACTTTGAAGAAAAGCAGAGAATCCAAATCTTCGATTTGGTAGAAGTTGCTTTCACAGAGTGCCATGAGAATATTTGAATAAGCTTAAATAGCCTAAATAATTCCTATGGATTGAATAAAAATAATAAATAATAAGATTGGAGTTATATATCTTAATATAAATCTAAAAGTATTTATAAAAGATTTATTATTTAATGTGTTTTTATTAGATAACTCCTCTATAACCTCTTCTTTTTTTACAATATATCCAACAAAAATTGCTATTAAAAGTCCTCCTACTGGAAGTAATATATTTGAGGATAAGAAGTCAAAAAAGTCGAAAAAGTTCTTATTAAATAAAGATACATGTGCAAAAATGCTATTCTTATGAACAGTTAAAGCTCCAACTATAAATACTGTTCCAAGAGATATTAAAGTAGAAAGCCCTCTTCCTAGCCCTCTTTCTTCTGCTAAAAAGGCTACAATAACCTCTGCCATGGAAAGCATAGCCATGGTAGCTGCAAAAGCTGTTAATAAAAAGAATAACACCAATAATAAACTTCCCATAGGCATTTGGGAAAATACCAGTGGAATTGTATTAAATAAAAGTCCTGGTCCTCCTTCTGGTTTCATTCCAAACTGAAATACTACCGGGAAAATAGCAATTCCTGCAAGTAAAGATACTAATGTATCAGAAAGAGCCACTTTAAAGGAAGTACCTAATAAATTATTATCTTCTGTAAAATAACTACTATAAGTTATCATTGTACCCATTCCTATAGATAATTTAAAAAATGCTAGTCCCAAAGCTGATAAAATAACAGAGGTAGTTATTTTGCTAAAATCTATACCAAATAAGAATTTAAGCCCTTCTCCTGATGCGCTTAAAGTTAATGCTCTAATATCACAAATAATAATTAAAAAAAATAATACAGGCATTAGGGTCTTTGTAACTTTTTCAATTCCCTTTTGTACCCCTAACATTATAATTATTCCAACAACTAATAATACTATAGCTTGCCACACTATTGGAGCTATATTTCCCCCTATTGTATTATTAAAATTGTTATTTACTATAGTTACAGCCTCTTCTATAGATTTTCCCTTTAAAATATTAAAATCACCTTTTAAGGATTTAAAAACATAGGAATAAACCCATCCAGCTACAGAACTATAAAAAAACATAATTAAAAAGGTACTTAATACACCTAAATATCCAATTACACTCCAATGTTTTCCTGCTTTTAATTGTTTAAATGCTCCAACAGCATTTTTTCTTCCACGTCTTCCTATGTAAAATTCTGCTACCATTACAGGAATCCCTACTAGTAGTATGCAAATTAAATATACAAATACAAAAGCTCCGCCTCCATTTTGTCCTGTTAAATAGGGAAACTTCCAAATATTCCCCAATCCTACTGCGGAACCTAAGGTCGCAAAAAATACAGCAAGCCCCGACGAAAACCCTTCTCTCTTCTTTTTACTCTCCATTTAAACCGCCCCTTATAATTTAATTGATTTATCTACTTATAATTTATAAATAATTTTCTAAAATAAACTTAATCTTTGACTTCATATAAAGCTTTTACTCCTACTGAAACTTACAAATACTTCCCTAAGGATGTAGCCACTTTTTCTCTAACTTTGAATAAGATGCGAGTACTAGAGCCAATAGTCATTGAATAAATTGTAGCACTTTATAGTGCTAAATTTTTCTTTTTACTTTATCATAAATTTAAGGGTTTTGCAATATTTTTTTGACAGACTTGCAATTTTGAATTATAAGTTATTAGGTTGGATCTCTAAAAAATAAACACCTAGATACATAGTTATAATAATACTATGTATCTAGGTGCTAAAGATTACTTAAGATTCTTAGATGCAAAAATCACTTTATACTTTAAATTTAAGATTCTACAGTTTTTGTCGCTACAATGTCTATACCTGTGCTTAAAATATTTTCTAACACAACCTGTCCAACCTTAATAGGTGCTTTAATCTCCATAGAGTTTATAACTTCCATAGCATTAAATAAAAGTTCTTTTGGAATTGGCTCCTTTGTTTTAACAGGTAATCTATTATATTTAGAATTTAATAACTTTATAGTAGTTGTAAGGACTCTAGTTGGATTTTTACTTTCATTTATACCGTATATCTCTCCCCTCTTACAACTATTACCCAATACTTTAAAGCTGTTATCTATTTTTTCTACTGTTAGCCTACATCCCTTTGGACACACTATACAAACTAAGTCTTTCTTGTCCACTTTTTTTCTCCTCACTTTAAGTTTATTTTTCTTATATATGAAATTAGTAATATATAAGATATGTTTAATGCTTTATGTAATATTAAATTTACAAATCTAGGTTTTATATGTCCTCTATAGATAAATATATATTGGTAACATTTTTTCCGTATATATCTTCCTTCTTTAATATAATACTTTCCATTTCTCCCGGTGCAAGATGCATTTTCTTAATCTCTTTTATAAGCTCACCTTTTTCATTTTTAACTACTAATTTAGAATTTTCATAGGTATCCCCTACTCTCATTAATAGAGTTATATTATCCTCTAGGTTTTCTTCTCTTATAATATGAGGAACCACATATCTAACTCCATTAATTCCTTTAACCTCTATTTTATTTACTTTATTCTTTAGTAATCCTCTTACATATTTTGCTGCACTTTTACCTGCTCTTTTGCTTTCTTCTGTTACATAGTCAACTAAATCATGAACATGGACCACATTTCCACAGGCAAAAACACCTTCAACAGAGGTTTCCATACTTTCATTAACTATAGGGCCTGAAGTTATTTTATCTAGTTTAACTCCTATACTTTCTAGCAGACCATTTTCCGGAATAAGACCTACAGAAAGAAGTAAGGTATCACAATCTATATGTATTTCAGTACCTGGTACTGGCTTTCTATTAGAATCTACTGCAGAAATATCAACACCTTCTACTCTATGTTTTCCATAGATTTTACTTACGGTATGACTAAGCAATAGTGGTATGTTAAAATCATCAAGACATTGAACTATATTTCTTCTAAGTCCTCCTGAATAAGGCATAAGTTCTACTACGGCTTCAACCTTTGCCCCTTCTAGGGTAAGTCTTCTTGCCATTATAAGTCCTATATCTCCAGAACCTAAAATAACCACTTTCTTACCCACCTTGTAACCTTCTAAGTTTAAAAACCTTTGAGCTGTTCCTGCTGTAAACACCCCTGCTGGTCTAGCACCTGGTATGTTAATTGCACCTCTAGTTCGCTCCCTACATCCCGTGGACATAATTATAGCCTTTGTCTTAATAGCTAAATATCCCTCATCTTTTATTAAGGCATAAACTTCCTTATGCTTATTAATTTCTAAAACCGTTGCTTCTAATTTATAATCTATATTATGAGATTTTAGATTTTCTATAAATCTTTCAGCATATTCAGGTCCTGTAAGTTCTTCCTTAAATATATGTAATCCAAATCCATTATGTATACACTGCTGAAGTATTCCCCCCAGTTCCCTAGAACGTTCTAAAACTAGAATTTTATCTACTCCATTTTCCCTAGCTTCTATAGCTGCTGCAAGACCCGCAGGTCCTCCCCCTATTATTACTATGTCATAATTAACCATCTCTCCACCTCCTTATTCATTGGTTTCTTCTATTAATATTTTAGAGTTTAAACTATCCTTTACTACTTCCTCCATAGATACATTAAGTTCTCTACTAAGTATTTCTATTATATCTGGCATGCAAAAACCACCTTGACATTTTCCCATACCAGGTCTTATTCTTCTTTTTACTCCATCTACAGTAGTTGCCCCAACATTTCTATGTATAATATCTACTATTTCACCTTCTGTTATCTTTTCACATCTGCAAATAAGTTTGCTATATCTAGGATCTTTCTTTATAAGCTCATTTTTATCTTCTGTGCTTAACTCCATAAATCTTACAAGTTTTCGTCTTGGTTTAAAATCTTTCTTTAAACTAATGTTAGTTATGTTTTTCTTAACCATATCAGCAACATGAACCGCTATGGCTGGTGCTGCTGTAAGACCTGGTGATTCTATACATGCTACATTTATAAAATTCTTATATTCTTTAGATTCTTCAATTATAAAATCGCCCTTATCCCCTGTAGCCCTTAAGCCTGAAAAAGATGTTATAACTTTATTTAATGGAATATTTTCTACACTTTTTTTAGAAATCTCACTTATAAATTTTAAACCTGACTCTGAGGTCTCATTAATATCCCTTTCATCTATATCCTCAGCATCTGGCCCTACTAATAGGTTTCCATGAACTGTTGGAGTAACTAAAACTCCCTTTCCTAATCTATTTGGGCACTGAAAAATTACAGAATTTACTATTTCACCTGCACTTTTATCTAATACAAAGTATTGGCCCCTTCTTGGAGTTATTTTAAAATCTGTATTACATATCATGCTGCTTATAATATCTGCATAAACCCCTGAACAATTTATAACTATTTTACTTTCTACTTCTCTTTCTCCATGGTTTATATAGATTTTATAATTATGATCCACTAATTTTATATCTGTTACTTCACTATTTAATATAAGTTCTACCCCATTATCCACAGCATTTTCTGCAAGGGCTATGGAAAGCTCAAAAGGTCCTACTATACCTGCACTTTTGGCATATAGTGCACCCTTAATATTTTTATTTATATTTGGTTCCAAATTTAATACTTCTTCTTTAGTTAAAAGCTCTAACCCTTCTACCCCATTTGTTTGCCCTTTCAGTTTTAGTTCTTTTAATGTATCTATATCCTCATTATCAAAAGCTAAAACTAGGGAACCTATTTTCTTAAAAGGCACGTCCAACTCCTTACAAAGTTCTTCATACATCTTATTACCTAAAACATTAAACTTAGCCTTATTGCTGCCTGGATTTGCATCATAACCTGCATGAACAATTGCACTATTTGCCTTTGTTGTTCCATTTGACACATCGTTTTCTTTATCTATTAAAATAGTCTTAATATCATATTTAGCTAATTCTCTGGCAATAGAGGTTCCTATAATTCCAGCTCCAATTATAGCTACATCATACATAAACTTTCCTCCTAGCTTTTTAAAAGCTTAAACTATATATGTTTAAATTTAATTTTTATCTAATAAATCCCCACTCTAATACTCCTATATTATTCAAAATGGGAGTAAAAATTTTTTCTGAAACAAAGAAATCTTTTTATTTAAACGTTAAAAAACCTAGGATAAAATAATTTAAACTAGGTTTCTTATATTTATACTACTAATCAATTATACTACAAAACAAATTCTAGGTAAATTTAATATAAAGGAAATATTTCCTTTATTATCTCCTATGACTCTCTATAGATTTCATTTCCTTATATAAGCCTTTCAAACTAGGATATACTTTTAAATACACCTTATTATATAGTTCTGAATAGAGTTTAACATTTTCAGGATAAGGTAAAAACTCTCTCTTCCTATGAAACATATGCTTTATAGCTTCCTCATAATTTTTATAAACCCCTAAGGCTACATACCCAATCATAGAAGCTCCTAAGGCAGAAAGCTCGTGAGTTTGTCCCTTATATACTCTTCTATTAAACATATCTGCAGTAATTTGAGCTATTATATCACTTTGAGCTCCTCCACCACAAATAGCTATTTCGCTTATTCTTACCTCTGTGGCTCTTTCAATTTTTTCTATACCATCTAAAAGAGCATAGTTAATTCCTTCTATTATAGCTCTATAAATATGTGCCTTTGTATGCACATCAGCAAACCCCACTATAGCACCTCTAGCATCAGGATTCTTAGCCCCTCCACCCCAGTAAGGCTGAAGAATTAATCCATCTGCACCTGGAGGAACTTCTCTTAATCTTTCATTTAATATTTGTTCAGGAGAAACTCCCATCATTTTAGCTTCTAATATTTCCATTTGAGAGAATTCTTTCTTAAACCAACTAATAAGCCAATATCCTCGAAGTATAGCTATTTCAGGATTAAATCTATCATGAATAGCAGAAGGATATGCTGGCATAAATCTATCTGCTTCCACATATTCTCTTGTGGTGGTTTGAACTGTAGTAGTTGTTCCAAAACTTATGCTTGCTTTAGTTTCATCCATACATCCATTACCTAAAGTTTCACATCCCTTGTCTGAAGCTCCAGCAATTAAACGGACCCCTTCTCTTATACCTGTAGCCTCACTAGCTTCTTTTGTTATTTTTCCTATAATATCTCCTGAATTCACAAGGGTAGGAAGTTTATCCTTTTCCACACCAAATATTTTCCACCTGTAATCTATAGGTGAATTAGCCCATTGTTTTTTCTTGTAGTTAAATGGAATATGTCCTATTTGATTGCTTACGGAATCAACTAATTTTCCTGATAACTTATAGTGAAAATAACAAGATAACATTATAAACTTATAAGTATTTTTCCAAACTTCAGGTTGATTTTGTTTTATCCAATGAGCTTTACTGTTTTCTTGAACTGTTTTTAAAGTTTTTTCCATGCCAATCCCTTTAAAAACAGCTTTTTCCATAAAAGAAAGCTCTGGAACCTTCTTTTCAATTCTTTGATCAAGCCATACCATAACTGGTCTTAAAACATTTCCTTTTCTGTCTATATTAATAAAAGTATCTCTTATAGTAGTTACTACTACCCCAACAACATTATTCCATATATCTTCACATTTCTTCTTTAACTCTTTGGTAGCCTTACAAAGACTATCCCAATATACCTCAACATTTTGTTCAGCCCAATCTAAATGCTCTGAAAAATATGGAATAAATTCAACTTGACTTTTGCCAAGTATATCCCCATTTATATCAAAAATCATAGCCCTTATACTTTGAGTTCCACAATCTATAGATAAAATATATTCTTTACTCATTGTTTTCCTCCAATAATATGATATTTACATATTACCACAATTAAGGTTTTCTTACCACAAACACATCCTTGATGGTAAAGCCATATTTTTGATAATATTTAAAAGGCTGAAAAAAATTTTAGGAGGGTAACCATGAAAAAAAAGATTATAATAGCAACTTTATCCGTATCTTTACTAATAGGGGGAGGACAAGTATATGCAGATAGAGTGCTAAACACAAACATACTAGGAATAATTTCATCAGGCTTTAAATCTTTAGAAAGTAATTTCTCACAAGATATGGATAAAGACCTTGTAAAAGTAACTAATACATATAAAAACAAGATAAAAGATCATGTTAACCAAAAAGTTGATTCCTCAGTAAATTCTATTAAAGTACACCAAAAGGGTGAACTTCAAAGAGTTGATTCAGAAATGAAAAGACAATATGAAATCTTAGTTAATGAAGCTGATAAAGAAATAGATAAGGAATCTTCTAATGTAAAAAGTAGCTTAACTAATAAAGCAAATATAGCAATACAAAATGGTAAGATTAATATGGAAAAGGATTTAGAAGATGCTTTAAAAGCAAAACTTGAGGATAAAAATAATACCAATACCTCAATCAAGAATAACAACAATAAACAAGGTCAAAATAACAACCAAAGTAAAGTAAATGGACAAAATAATAATCAATAAAATTATAATATCATAAGGATTTCTATTCTTTAGAGGGAGTAAAAACTCCCTATGAAGGCAGGAACTCTGTTTATTTAATTGGCAATTCCTCCAGTATAAAGTTACTTAGAGGAACTGCCATAACTATATTAATATAGAAAAATAGTTTATATGTTGACTTTTATTTATATTAATTCTTATTTATATTATTCTTATTTATACTTTATATATTATTATTTTGAACCTGTTTTTTCATTAATATTAATATTATTATTATGCTAACTATAAGCACACCTAAGGATACTAGACCACCTTCTACTCCAAATTGTCCCCCTGTTAAAATCTCATTTCCTTTAGCTATACTTTCAAATATAGAGCCGTTGCATAAAACTTATAAAAAGTTATAAATATATAAATTTTACTTTTGTTATTCATTACTAAATAACATTTCCTGTTCATAGAATCCTATTTCAAATAATTTATTCTACTCTAGTTTGGTGCGATTCTCCAAGGACTTAAATTCCCCCACAACGCAGGGTACATATAACATAATTTTTGTAAACACCAATTATGCTATTTTATAATTACCAAGATTAATTGAAGCATTTTTATCTCTATCTATTTTTAAGCCACATTTATCGCATATATAAATTCTATCCTTTAACTTTAAGTTTTCTTTTTTATTGCCACAACAACTACAGATTTTGCTTGAAGGATAAAATCTATCTACTTGAATAAACTCTATTCCATTAAACTCACATTTATATTTTATTTGCCTTATAAATTCATAAAACTTTTGCTCTTGTATACTTTCGGCTAAATGTTTATTTTTCATCATTCCACTAATGTTTAAATCTTCCATAACAACTCTATAGGGTTTTAACTTAATTATGGTATTAGTAGCTTGATGTATGTGATTAAGTCTTATATTATTTAGTTTTCTATAGATGAGCTTAATTTGCTTTTCTAGCTTTATTATATTTTTGGTTTTAATAAATTTCTTCTCTTTTTTATTTGCTTCATATTTTCTTGATACTTGTCTTTGTAATCTTTTTAATTTCTTTTTAAGCTTTCTAATTTTTACAGATTTATTAATGTTTTTTATTGGTTTGTCTAAAGAATTCACTATGGCTAAATTAGATACTCCTAAATCAATTCCAACAGATAAATCCTTATCTAACTCAACTTGATTTTCGTTGTGTTCAAAACTTAATGTCAAATACCAATACTTCCCGTCAAAATAGCATCTAGGATTAATATATTTAGGTAAATTAGGAATATCATAATTAGTTTTATATTTGACCTTTCCTATTTTCTCTAAATTAACCTTGCCATCTTTAAATTTAATAGCATCATATCTAACATAAAAGCTTTGTCTTGACCTTTTCTTAGTTTTAAATTTAGGATACTTTGATAAACCTTTAAAGAAATTATTATAAGCATAATTTAAATCTTCAAAAGCATATTGTGTAACCTGAGCTGATACCTCTTTTAACCATAGATATTTCTTATCATTTTTAATTGTATTGTTAAATTCAGCTCTTACTTTTGCTTTGGAAGGGCTGCCGCCTTGCTTATAAGTTTCCTCCCATTTTGAAAGGCCCCAGTTGTAAGCAAATCTTGCGCATCCTACGGATTTAAACATTAATATTTCTTGTTCATTAGTGGGCTTTAATCTTATTTTTATTGCCTTTATCACATTTTCACCTCCCTTCCATTATTATTTCCTAATTATTAAAGAATATAATGGAATCGAGGTAATTTAAAAAGATTACTTAAACATTTTATATATTTATAACTCCTTACAAGTTTTATGCCTCATTCACTTAGTATCGCTAGTACTAAGCAGTTCTCAAAGTCTTGTAGAACTTATGAACTTCTCATACTTTCATATGAGCGTAGACTATATCATCACCTAATGGTGTCCTCCACTTCCACTACCAATGGCTTGTAGTGTACTCCCATCACGGGATAGTCGTTGAAGTTTCCTCTTTTTGAGGCTTACCTGCTGATTGCCCATTATCACAACCTGACGGTTTTAAACATTAGGTCGGTGCACTTAGGATTTAACCTTATGCCATCTAACTAATTTTTTCTACTTTCGTAACTATCACGCTTAGGCTTATTTCATCCTTACGTTGTAGTTTAGTTAGCTTTAGGGGTTTCCAGCAATTCAAAGGATTTTGGATGTATTTCATACATCACTCCATGCTCTTTACGAACATGGGAGGCTGTCAACAATTTTCTAAGTTAAAAGTTATAAAACTTTACAGTAAGTTATAACTTTTTATAACTTATTTGTAACTGTTAGTTACCTCCCTTTGGATACGTACCACTAACCTGCCATCCAAAAATATTTCCCTGTGCCCAATTCCAAGCCGCATGCATTCCACATGCACCCCAAATCGACCCTTCATATAGTGAATATATTGCAAATAAAAGTCCTACTACGAATATTTGAATAAAGGCAATTACACTAAAAGCAGAATTAAATACGTGTAGAAATGAGAAAAAAGCTCCTTGAAAAATTAAAGCTAAGTATATATTACCACTTTTATTTTTTAACCTTGTAAATAAATATCCTCTAGTTAAGAGTTCTTCTGTGGAAGATTGAATAATCCAAGCTGGTATAATAATCAATACAGTACTTAAACTTTCAAAGCCTATCCATTTAAGTTCTGCTTGTCCTGAAATTACTAATATAAATGTTGAAATTGTCATCATAATAAATCCAATAAAAAAACCAATTCCAAACCTTTTTAAAGGTCTTTTATTGTTAAATCCTAAAGTGTTAAGTGAAAGTTTCTCAACCACCTTAGTAAAAAAAAGTATAACTATACTAATTAATCCAAACATAAAAGAAAGTTGCATAAAAAACGCCCAAAATTCACCATAGGCTAGAGATACAGTGTTCAAATTATAAATAAGCCCATAAAATATGCCTCCTAGAAGCTCCCCTAAAATTAAAAGTAAAAAAGCAATTAAAACAACACCTACCGAACCTAAGATTCCCTTTTTATTATGTTCATCATAATAAAAAGAATCTAAATAGTACTTGTCCAACATATTATTTTTATCCATTTACATCCTCCCTTGTATAATGTAGTCATAACATTCAATAGAAAACTTTCTTTTATTCTAACGAACATTAAGACAAATCTTTTTATAATCATTCTAATTACTTCTGCCCGATAGGGCGCGTATTTCACATCTAAACTAAGTTTTTTATTTAGCTCAAATTGAAACCTATACAGTTAAATATTTTGATATAATATCTCCTGAATAGAAGATAGATGTAATCCTCCTGGGAAGTGACTCTATCGAGTCATTAATACCCGTAAAAAAGCGTATCATTCCATCAGTGAGAACTCTATGTTTAGCTGGTTGGGTTTCCAATTTGGAACTACCCGTGTCACAGACAAGGTTATAGAATTACTGATAGAAATGGAATATCTATTCTATCTCAAAATAAAGGAGATAATAAATATGAGTAAATTTTTTTATAGACCAACAGTTGGAATTGATATATCAGCAGACTTTTCGGTAGTTGCTATACTAGCACCTGACGGTGAAGTTTATAGAAAGTCTTTTAAGATTATGCATAATAGAAATGGTTTTGATTACCTAGTAGATCAAATAAAAAAAGCGGAAGAAGAGTTTAACATGAAAACGGCAATTTTCATGGAATCTACTGGTGTATACCATCTTACTCTTTTCCACTTTCTTAAAGATACATTTGAAGTATGTATCCTTAATCCACTCATTACTAATTGTAACAAGAATGGTGACATAAGAAAAGTGAAAAATGATAAAAAAGATGCATTAACCATTGCTACTATAGGTAAATTTCAAAATGTTAAATATTCTTCTAATTTTGATGTTGAAATTTACACTTTAAAGTCTCTTTGTAGAGATTACTATAAATTTACTGATAGCAAATCTACATTTAAAAAGAAGTTTTCTACTGATTTAAGAGTTATTTTTCCTAGTTATAGCTCTGTCTTTTCAGACATTACTGGTAAAACCTCAATAGCTATATTAAAAAAGTATTCTAGTCCTGAAGCAGTTTTAAGTGCTGATAGAGATGAACTTATTAACCTCATTTCAACAACTTCTAGAAAAGGACTAGCACATAGTGAAAAAACTTATAAAAAGCTATATGATGCTGCTGAAGAAGCTGCTTACATTGGTCTTAAATCACCAAGTCTATTTGTAAAAATAATTAATACTATCGCAGTAATAGAAGCACTAGAAATCCAAATTGGAAATCTATTAACTGAAATTCATCTATTAATGCGTAGCAATAGGATATCTGATGAATTTAAGAAAAATGTGCGATTACTTTACTCAATACCAGGTGTTGGAGAACTAACTGCCATCACAATAATGAGTGAAATCGGCAATATAAAAGGCTTTGTTAAACCTAAGCACTTAGTTGCTTATTTGGGCTTAGATTCTTCTGTTAGCCAATCTGGTAAGTTTAACAGTGATAGAAATGCCATGTCTAAACGAGGTACCAGAATAGGCCGTAGGGCCTTATACGCTGTCGCGTTAGCATCCATACGTAAGAACAGAAATGGTGAACCTATAAATAGAGTTCTCCTAAATTTCTATAATGAGAATATGAAAGATAAAAAGAAAAAAGTAGGCTTAGTTGCAATAATGCATAAGCTAATTAACTACATATTCTCTGTTCTTAAAAATCAAAAGAGTATGAACTACGTGACCCCAAAATACATTCAAAAATGTACCTAAACAACAACTCAAAACAAGCAGCCTAACGGCTAAAATAATTAGGAATCATTTTCCATTGTCCGTGTTTTTCAATGGATTTTTTGTGATGCCTATTTTTATAAATAAAAATTTTTATAAAAACTTATTGACTTTTACTAGCTGGTCTTATTTTTAAATTTTTATATTCTTAGAAAATGTGAGCATAAAGCGAGTACATCCCTGTATAAGAATTTCTAAGCTTCAGCAGAAGTAATTTCTTTCTTAACTAAGTTCACTAGTTCTAACTCTTAACTGATAATTAATAATGCATAATTAACTCTATATCTTTTATACACTTATAATAATATTATTATTAAGCACATATTAATACTATTAAATACATAATAATATTATTATTGTTAATATATATTATTAGTAAATAGTTAAAATTAATTATTAAAATTACTATTCTTGTGATAAAATATATTATATACCATGAAGGAGGAATTTCTATGAGAAATTTTATATTCAAAAATCCTACTAAACTTATATTTGGAAAAGGAACCATAAGTAAAATTGGTGAAGAACTAAAAAAAGACTCCATAAAAAAAGCTATGCTTGTTTACGGCAAAGGCTCTATATTTAAAAATGGTGTTTATGATGAAGTTGTTAAATCTTTAAAGGAAAATAATATAGAATTTGTGGAAATAGGAGGAATTAAGCCAAATCCTGTTTTATCTAAGGTCAAGGAAGCCATAGTCTTTGGACATGAAAATAATATAGATGCCATAGTGCCTATTGGCGGTGGAAGTGTTTATGATACTTGTAAAGGTATTGCTGCAGGTTTTTATTATAAAGGTGATGTTTGGGACTTCTATGAAGGTAAGGAAAGCAATTTAGAAAAAGTTCTGCCTATTTATGGAGTGCTTACCATATCAGCTACAGGCTCTGAAATGAACTCCGGTGGAGTTATAACCAATGAAGAAGAGCAAAAAAAATGGAGTTTTGGCCATGAGTTATTACACCCTAAAGCATCTATAGTAGACCCTAGCATCCAGTGTTCTCTTCCTAAAAAAGAAACTATTAATGGTATAGTTGATACCATGACTCACGTTTTTGAATTGTATTTTGATGGTGTAAAAAATGTAGATTTAATGCAAGAATACTGTGAAGGCATTATTAGAACAGCTATGAAACATGGAGAAATTCTTCTAGAGAATCCAAATAACTATGATTCTCGTGCAGAATTAGCTCTATGTGCTACCTTAGCCTTAAATAGAACAACTGGTATGGGAAAAGGTGGTGGAGACTGGGCTTCTCATGACATAGAACACTCTGTAAGCGTATTATATGATATATCCCATGGTGCTGGTCTTGCTATAATATTCCCAGCATGGGCTAAATATGTGTATAAAGAGAATGTAGACCTCTTTAGCCGTTTTGCAGAAAAGATTTTTGATATTAAAGAGGGAACTCCTGAAGAAAAAGCTTTAAAAGGCATAGAAGAGTTAATGGCTTTTTATAAAAAAATAGGTGCTCCAATTTCCCTAAAAGAAGTAAATGTTACAGAGGATGCCTTAGAAAAGCTTGCAGATAATGCTGCAATGTCTTGTCCACTTGGATTATTAAAGAAATTAGAAAGAGAAGATGTACTTCAAATATTAAAACTAGCTTATTTCTAAGCTTATTTAATTATAAATAAGTTTAAGTGAATATAAATTCAAAGTATTTTACACAAAACTTATAATTTATCTATTAAAAAATAGTAAATCTTATATTATATAAAACAAAGCCTATATCTTATTTTACATGGTAACTTAAAATATAGGCTAATTTTTTATACTTATTCCTCTGTATACTTAAACTTATTCCAGATTTAAAGTTATATTTTTACTATTATGTTCTTTGTAAATATAAAAAATACCCACAACAGAAACCACTAAACCTAAAATAAGATAAGCATATATAAAACTTTGTGTTTTATTTAAAATAATAGGAAATACTGTACTTCCCAATAAGTTATATACTACGTGGCATAAGATACTTGCCCAAAGGGAGCATGTCCAATAATATATTAATCCTAAGATTATTCCAAGTATAGATGCATAGATAGCTTGTAGAGGATTGCCATGTACTACTCCAAAGATAATTGCTTGTAATAATATAGCTACTATAATTTTATTACTCTTTTTAAGCTCATAAAATACTAAACCCCTAAATAATAATTCCTCAAACATAGGTATAAAAATTATTATAGCACCCATAGCTAATATAGAAGTTCTAGCTGAACCAACAGCTTCAGCAGTTTTATTATAGCTTGGAAACATTTCTTGTACTAAGGATACTAAGGCACAAGAAAACATAGCATTTCCAATGGTTACAATAATAACTTTACCTGAAGTTTTAAGATTTATCTTGCTTAATTCTAATCTGTCTTTTAATGTATTTTCTTTCTTTCTAAGAGTTATATAATATGCTATAAAACTTAAGAATGCAGATACTAGCGTTAATGGATATGCATTATCTAATATAAATTTTTGAATTTCTTCTGCTAAATTTACGCTAATCCTTCCAGCATTTAAAATACCATAAATAACTGCAACCCCAAAAGTACATACAATTTGAGATAGAAAATATATAGCAAGATAAATCAGAATGTTTTTTAAAACCACTAAATGTTTTTTCATTTTTCTCTCCTTATATTATGACTTTTTATTCTCCATATATCCATTTTTAATAATTAAATTATACAATAAATTATATTTGTATAACACTTTCTTTAAAACCATATATAGTATAAAGTATATCATATTTATGTATAATAGTTACATACATATCAAAGAAATCTATTTGAAATATTTTATATCATTATCTATAATATTTATATTATCCATAATATCAGCTTAAATGCATTACATCCCTACTCATAAGGTTATGAGGCTTTATCTGCTGAGTTATAAATTTAAACATATGGGAGAATTAATTTATGAACTGGAAAATCAAAAAATTTCATGAACTTTCTACAAAAGAACTATATAATATTCTTTATTTAAGAACTGAAGTCTTCATTGTTGAACAAAATTGTGCCTATCAAGATTGTGATTATAAAGATCATAAGTCTTACCATGTTTTTTGTGAAGAAAATGGTGAAATTTTAGCTTATTTAAGAATCCTAGAAAAGGGTGTCTCTTATGATGAGATTTCCATAGGAAGGGTTTTGGTTAATAAACCTCATCGTGGAAAAGGTCTTGCAAGAGAAATGATGGTAACGGCTATGAACTTTATAAAAGATGAATTAAAAGAAGATAACATCAGAATTTCTGCTCAAAAATATTTAAAGGATTTCTATAAAAGCTTAGGATTTATGGAAGTTTCAGAGGTTTATTTAGAAGACAATATTCCACATATTGAGATGTTATATTAATTCCTTTTATCTAGCTTATGGTTACGCCATATCTTTTCACCCTACCATTGAAATATTATATTAATTTCTATTAGTACTTTAAAACTCTACAATAAAGCCGCTAACAAGTTATTTTTGCTAGCGGCTTATTAACCTTTAATTTAAATGTTAAGTTTTTCTATGTTAATAGGATACCCTAGTTCTCTAACTGCATCCATCATAGCCTGTATATTCTCGAAAGGCGTCTCTACTGGCAAACTGCATCCAGACATTACTACATAACCCTTTTTAGAATCCCAAGCTTGCCTTACACATTTAAAAACTTCTCTTCTTACATCTTCTGGAGTTCCTGCATACATTATTGATGCTGGATCAACGTTCCCTAATATTTTAACCCTATCACCAACCATCCTCTTACAATTCTCTAGGCTAGCAACATTATCTATACTAAGGCCTGCTATATTGCACTGAACTAGATCCTCCCAAATATCTTCTGTCTTTCCGCAAATATGAATAGTAACTCCTTTTCCTTTAGAACTTATATATTGTATCAATTCTCTAAGGTAAGGAAGTGAAAATTCTCTAAAATGTTTTGGACTTACCACAGTATTTGAAGACATAGGCTCTGAAATTGTTGGTGTAAGCCCACATTCAACTATGGCATCTACATAATTTTTACAAGTTTGAAGTGAAACTACACATAATTTATGTACTAGTTCTGGATTCTTAAACATCAACTTTGTCATAGTAGGAACCCCTACAAGGAAAAATGCATTGGTAAATGGTCCAACTATACCACCAGCACAAGGAACTTCCTGTCCAAGTTCTTCTATTAAATACTTCATAGCATCAATATGAATTGGAAGTCTACCATCTTTATAAGGATTAGCTGGCTTTAACTTATCTATATCTTCTAATTTTAAAACAGCAGGTTCTAGTAAGTCTGCAGTATTATCTTCTGGAAAAATGACCTTAGCTCCCATAGCTTCAGCCCAAGGAAAAAGATCTGTAAAAACCCTAACACCATCATATCCAAATTTTCTATAAGAAGCTATTTGAGCCTCAGCAATAGTCTTTCCACTAGTATTGAACTCAGATATTTTACACCCATAAACCCTAGCAACCCCATTAGCAATATTAGGATTGCAAGGCAACCTATCAACAGTTTCACCTTTTCCAAGGGCAATAGCCCTCTCCATAGGCGTCATAGTATCCCTCAACATAAATAAAATCCCCCTATTTATTTTACATGTATTTATTTTATATAATAACCCTTTGTTAGTTTCTTACTAGTAACTTCCTCTATTGTTTTATCCATGCTACCTGTAATGTAATAACCCTTTATTAGTTTGTTACTTTATATTTTTAGCTAAAATTGCAGCTCCTATTGCACCAGCATATCTTGCCTTAGGTGAGGTTTTTATTGGTTTTCCTAATTTCTCTGAAAGGCTTTGAATTACATAATCACATTCACAAAGTCCTCCTGTTAGGTAATAAATATCCCCTACTGAATGTCTTCCGCATAAGGATTTTACTTTGCTTACTATAGAATCTATAACTGCAAAAGCTATATCCTCTTTCTTTTCCCCTCTACCTATTAAACTTATAACTTCTGATTCTGCAAAAACTGTACACATGGAACTTATGGTAACCCCTCCACCTCTTGATGCAAGATCACAAAGTGTATTTATATCTACACTTAGAACATTTGACATTATCTCCATGAATCTTCCTGTTCCTGCTGAACACTTATCATTCATTATAAAATCTGTAACCATTCCATTTTCTATAGTTATTACTTTTGTATCTTGTCCACCGATATCTATAACAGTACAATCTTCATTGCTTAAATAATAAGCTCCTTTCCCATGACAAGTAATTTCTGTTACAGTTTTGTCTGCATAAGGAACAGATACTCTTCCATATCCTGTAGCAACTACTTTATACGCTCCTTCTTTTATTCCCATTCCTAGAATTCTATCCTTTATGGTATTTGCAGTTTCTACACTACTCCACCCAGTTGGCATAGTAAAAGTATCTTTTAAGTTATTCTCTTCAAATATTGCAACTTTTGCAGCTGTAGAACCTATATCTACTCCTATATAATACATTTAAAAACCCCTTTCTCTATAGAACTTTATCCTATAAAAACATATTAAAACTATATAAAATTATCTGAAAAATAAGTATAAATTACTTATAACTATTTAATAAGTTAATTATGCATAAAAATTTTTTATAACTCTTTTTAAAGAAAAAAAACCTTCTGTAATGACCTTATTTTCTTCTACTAAAGTTTTTATTTTTTCTTCATCCTCTTTTTCATATTTTATAGAAATTCCACAGCAAGAAGAAAGTTGTCTTGGTGTTGGTGATATTACATATTTAATTTTTTCTTTTTTTAATATAGCTTCTAATTTTACTCCTTCTGTATAGTTAGGGAATAATATATAATATTCTAATTTCTCCATAAAATCACCTTCTATATTTATAAGAGTTCTCCATAAAAATATGAAGAACTCCTTTTAAATTACATAATTTCTAAGAAAGCTTCTATTCTTGTTTTAATTTGTCCTGAATCTTCATTTGAATAATCAGTTTCTATTCTCATAACAGGAATATTTTCTTCTTTTAACTTGTCTTGAATAGTTTTTCCTTCTATGGAGTATGTATGACAGAATGATAGACCATAATCTATAACTGCATCCACATTATATTCTTTTACATATCTTAAGACATCATCAACTCTTCCTTGGTTTGGTGTAAAGCAAGCACAATTTATCTTTAAATATCTTTCTCCTAAATTTTGAATTAGTTCTTCTAAGGTTTCTCCCTCTTCTGATACTAAATTTTCAAAATATCTAGTTCCAGTACAAGATTCTTCTGCTACTACATCTGCATCTAAGCTTTCGATTATAGAATGTAGTTTCCAGTTTGGAAGAGCCATTGGTGTTCCTGTAATTAATATTCTTTTTCTTCCTGTATCCTTCATAGTTTTTATTCTTTCTTCTAATTCGTCGCAAAGCTCATTAGTTTTTTGTATAAATCTTTCCGGATCATCATAAAAAGCTATTTGCGATATAAGTAATGAATCTAATCCACTTATTGGAGTAGGTCTATGTTTTCTTAGATCATATAATCTTTTTAAAACCTTTCTTTTTCTATTGCAAAGATCTATTGCTTTTTTAAGATTTTCTACAGTAACTTTATTTCCTGTTAATTCTTCCATCTTATCCATAAAGAGCTTAATTTCTTCTCTCCACATTTTATAATCCTTGTCCCTTTTCATTTGTGGCAAGTCCATAACATGTAGTGGTTTATACTCACTTATAATTTCCCATGCTTTCTTTTTACCATCACAAGTAGTTTCTCCAACTAACATATCACATGATAGGAAATATGGACAGGTACGATCAACTAAGGCACCTGTAAAGGCTTTTATTAATGGACATAGGTTTTTAGGTAAAACTTTTTCTCCACCTTCTATCCAAAATTGAGATCCAGCACAAAGACCAACACTTACAGCATTAGTAGCTAAAATTATTTCATCTGGAACAAAAACACAAAAAGTTCCAACTACTTTTTTGCCTTGTTTTTTTGCATCTTCTAATTCTTGAATTCTTAATCCATGTACTTCTGAGACTACAAAATTAAAATAGTTCATTCCCTCAGGTCTATTTTCTTGTTGCATGTAAACTGAGCCATAAAGTTCTGGTAAAATCGCACAAAGTTGATCGTGCTTCTCTAAATCCACATTTAGATTTTTCCACATTTCTCTATAATCTGCCATAATAACCCTCCTAATATTATTATAATCTTAGATAAAACCTTATATTATTTAACATCTTAATTTAAGATCTTAATTTAAACCCCTAATCAACTAAATTTTATCATATATCTTAAATATTCTTTATTTTTATTTTTAATAGTTTAATCTCATTCTATTTGTTTTTTATATTGTTCTGTTTATAGCATCTCAATAAATGCTGCTATTCTTGTCTTTAATTGTCCTGTGTCTGCTTGGGAATAATCTGTTTCTACACTCATATAAGGTTTTTCTTTTTCACCTGTAACGAACTCTTTTATTCTATGGGTTTCGACATTATAAGTATGGCATGCTTGAAGAATTACATCTATAACCCCATCTATTTTATATTCATCTATTAATCCATCTATTAACTCTACTCTTAAATCATTTGGTGCCATAACTGAACAACCAATATTTAAATATTTTTCAGCTAATGCATCATAAATATCTTTATTTTCATCAACTAAGCGTGCTTTTTCTTTTACTCCAGTACAATTTTCAAAGCAAACTACAGTTCCACCACTTTCTTCTATAATTTTAATTACCTTTGTAGCTGCCCCACCTATTGGGCACCCTGTAACTAGTATTCTCTTAGCTTCTTTACTTACTTTTTTCTCCCCACTATCATATTCAGCCTTAATTTTATCTATCATTTCTCTAATTTTCTTATTTTGTTCTTTTTTATCTAGTGTAAAACCTACCCCTTCTAAAACTGTTTGCATTTCTGTGCCAGAAATAGCTGGTGGAACAAGTCTTCCAAGCTCATAAAATTCCTTTAAAAGTCTTCTCTCTTCATTTTTAGTTTTAATTGATTCTTTTATATCTTCTTCTGTAATTTCTATACCAAACTCTTTTTCTAGTCTCTCTTTTAAAGTTACAATTTCATTTCTCCAAACCTTAAAAGCATGCTCCCTATCTATTGCTTGTGGAAGTTGCATAACATGCATTGGTTTAATTTTACTTAAATACTCATACATTTTTTTCTTACCATCACAGGTAGTTTCTCCAACTAATATATCTGAGAAATATGTATAAGGACATTTTTCACTTAAAGCAAAACCATAGGATGATTTAATTAATGGACATAAATTCTTTGGAAGATGCTTTTCTGCATCTGGAATAGGTTCTTCACTCATCCCACAAAGTGAAACTGGAATAGCATCTGCAGCATATATAATTTCTGTTGGTGTAAAAGTACAAAATGTTCCTACTACATGTTTTCCACTATCCTTTAGTTCTTTAACCCTTATAAATCCATTTCTTCTAGCCTCACTAAATTCATTAAAAGCCTTTGGTAAATCAGACATTTGTAAATCCCCCTTATTTTCTCTTTTTGTTTAAACTTCTTTTAATATTATTTTATAAACCCCATTGTCCTTAAGTTTTAATGGAGTTCTTTTTATACACCCATGCCCTAAAAATTTTATATCTTTTCTATCTTTTAATATATTAAACATACCTTCCCCATAGGTCTTTTCTTTATCATATTCTATTCTTTCAGACTCACTAAATCCCATGTTTTCAAAAGCACAAGATGTCTTTCCACAAAGATGAACTACTACATCACCTGTTTTTTCTTCTAAAGCTCTTAAAATTCTCATAGTAGATTTTGCACTAACTTCTTTATATACCTTAGGTCCTACTATATCTAAAGCTCCAACAGGATCCCCATAGGATAAAATTTTAGCTCCTCTTTTTATTCCTTCCTCTGCATACTTAACTATGCTCTCTTCAACCACTTTAATAAACTTATCTACTGCTTCTTTATTTTTTCTAATAGCCTTATAAAAAATCATAGAATCAATTAAAGAAGATATTATGGTAAAGGGGCCCTCTATATTTAAGACTACATTTTCTCCTTGTTTGCTTAAAAGCTCTACAGCATCTAAAACCTCTTTAATTCTACCCTTTTGTAAATCTATTTCCTCTATGCTCTCTAATTCCTCTACGGAGTTAAACTTATATTTAGCTACTCTAGGTCCTGTTTTAAAGTCACCAAGTTTTATATGTGCTCCCATAGCTTCTGCTTCTACTGTATTACAAAATGGAAGCCTACAAAGCAAATCCCCTTTATTTTCCTTCAAGGCCTTAGATAAGGTAGCCATATATTCACTCTTTGTGTGAGCTTCAGGAAAATTAAGTCCTGTACTCTCTTTTACACTGTCTGGAATTTCCTCTAAATTATCACTTACACATTTAAATTCTAATTTTTTATCCAAGTTACTTCACCTTCCTCTCCTTATATTTTTGAAATTTTTCCTCTCCTTATAGAAGGTTTTTGTCTATCCCCAAATAATAGTTTTAATCTCTCATCCTTTAAATCTCTTCCGATAATACAAATTCTAAAAGGAACTTCTAAGTTTGAAGTTGTAACCACATAATTGCCGTTTACATAGTTAAACTCTAAATTTGAGTCTTTTCCTTTTAAAATTCCCTTTGCCCTATATATCTCTCCAAAATTTCCTGTTCTTAATAGTCCTAGCTTTTCTTCCAACTCTTCTTCTAAAAAATCCCTTTCCAAACTAAATCCTGTGCTATTAAAATCTTTAATGTCTTCCTTTGCTCCTGTATTAAAAGAATAATTTATTTCAATTTCTTCTGAATTTAAAAGTCTTTCTAGCTGACTAATATTAATTTCTTCTATATTTCCATCTGTTATATAGGCTTTTTTGTTTATTTTTCTTAGAGAGCTTATTACCTTATTTAGAGTATCTTCATCTATTTTATCTGCCTTACTTATAAATAAAACCCTTGCATTAGCAATTTGATCTTTAAAAAATTCACCAAATATATCTTCCTGCTCTAAATAATTTTCTCCATCAACTATGGTAATTAAAGACTCTATTGTGCAAGACTCTTTAAAAGGTTTCATATCTAAGATATTTAATATCTCACTTAATATGCCAAGGCCTGTTGGCTCTATTATTATATTTTGGGGCTTAATATCCTCTACAATATTCTCTAATGCATCATAAAAATTAGTTTTTAAACTACAACATATACATCCGCTTGGAAGCTCCACAACGTCATATCCTTCTTTTTCTATAATGTCACCATCGATGGCTACCTCTCCAAATTCATTTTCTAAAATAGCTGTTTTTTCACCATCTAATAAACATAAAAACTTTTTAATAAAACTAGTTTTACCTGCACCTAAAAAACCTGATATTATATGAACTTTTACCAATGTTAACGCCTCCTTAGTTTATTTTTTAGGCTCTGTTAGAGATTTTATCCATATGATAATAATATAAATTCTTAATATAATGAACTCCTTATGAAATTACTTTCATATGAACCTTTTCATCTAACACAGCTATTTTTTAAAAGGTTAAGCATTTAGTAAATAGTTTTTCATATCCTTCCTTTGTGGATAGTTCAAAATATCTTATATCCTTTGCAGTTTGCTCCATTTCCTCTCTTACTTCTTTAGATAAAAGACACATTAATGCACCTGTCTTTGAAGAGTTTCCTATATACTCTATCTTATCCTTAAGCTGTTCTGGAATTATTCCTGTACCTGTTAAGCTGCTTATTTTTAAGTGCTTTCCAAACTGTCCTGCGATAACAACTTTTTCTAAGTCATCCATGGTAATTTCCATAAGATCAAGTAAAGCATAAAATCCTGAAGATATAGCTCCCTTTGCAAGTTGAACTTGTCTTATATCTTCTTGAGTTATTACAATAGTCTCTTCTCCTTCTAGTATTACAAATTTTCTCTTTTTATCTTCTTCTATAATTCTCTTGGCAATATCTACATGCCCTTCTTTTTCTAAGTCCTCAGATTTTTTTATTCTACCTGACTTTCCAATTATACCGTTTCTCCAAATTTCTGCTATGGCCTCTAATATACCACTGCCACAAATTCCAACTGGCTTTTCATCAGCAATGACTTGAAGTGTTACTTTGCCCTCTTCTTTATTGATCTGAATTCCTTCAATAGCTCCCTCTGCAGCTCTCATACCGCAACTAATATTAGCACCTTCTAGAGCTGGTCCTGCTGCACAAGAACATGAAGTTAACTCTCCCTTTTTAGATAAAATAATTTCTCCATTTGTTCCTATATCAATAAATAGTACATTCTTCTTTGTATGCTTTAACCCTGCAACTACAGCTCCTGCTACAATATCAGCTCCTATATAACTAGAAACTCCAGGAAGGCAGTATAGTTTGATAAATTTGGATCCTTTTAACCCAATTTCTCTCCCATATAGATATTTTTCTCTTGCAAAAACTGTGGCATAGGGTGACTTTCCTATAGCACGAGTATCTATATCTAAAAGTAAATGCATCATGGTTGCATTTGCTCCTATGCAAATTTCATATACATTTTCAATATTTATATTGTTTGAATTACATAGGCTCTCTAGTAAGCCATTTAAACAGTCCACAATTGCTTTATGTAGTATTTCTCTTCCGTTTTCTTTTCTTTTAACAAATTCAATTCTAGATAAAACATCCAACCCATATTCCTTTTGAGGATTTATAGAAGTCTCTGCACCAACTTCATTTCCTGTAGTTAAATCAATTAAGGAAAGCACCACAGTAGTTGTTCCTATATCCACAGCTGCTCCATAAGATTTATCCCTAGTGTCTCCTCCTTCAACTCCTATTATTTCTTCACCGGAATACACAATAGTAGCCTTATCTTCAATAAAAGCATCACTTAGTTCTTGTAGAAATCTAATATCTTGCAGTTCTATCTTTTTCCCTAGAGTATCTTCTAAAAGCTCTTCATAAGAAATATTATTTTCTAAAGTAGGCTTCTTTAAAGATACTAATTCTTTTCTTATAGTAGGATTGAATTTAAAATTTGGAACATACCCTTCAGATAATATTTTGTGTTTTTTGCCCTTTATATTTAATAATTCAATTTCTATTTCATCCCCTGGTATAACAAGGCAACTTAATCTTATACCTTTTTCTATTTCCTCTTTTTTAAGACGCTTTTTCTCTTCTTCTGTTATTTCATTTACTTTTCCACTTAAAATTTTAACCCTACATTTACCACAAGTTCCTTTCCCACCACAAGGACTCTCTAGTATAATTCCATTGTCTTGCAGAATATCTAAAAGATTTTTCCCATAAGTGTACTCTATAAGTTTTTCCTCAGGATAAACTTTTATAGTATTCATGAGTTCACTCCCTTTCTAATACTTTAAAGAAAGGCTTTCAAATATTTTGAAAGCCCTTTTGATAACTTAATACAATGACTATACACTCTAATACTCACCTCGTACTCTGTGAAAGCGATCCCTCCCAAATCGAAGATTTGGACTCTCTGCTTTTCTTAAAATTGGGTGGAAAGAGCGGTTACGTCCCTGAATAATAACTTCTAAGAAGTCTGTTAATAAGCTTCAGTTGAGTAAATATTTCCTCTGAAGTCAAGAACTTTGCTCATTATTTACTTTCTTCCTTAGTTGCTTCTACCATAGCTCTTAAATTTTCAAGGCTTGTTCTAGGTCCAACTCCGCAAGCTGGGGCTAATATATTTACTCCCCCTCTAACACATACTTTAGAAAGGTTTTTAACACTCTCTGGTGTACCTTTTTCTAAAGCTAAGGTACTTACATTACCCATTATAGCTTTATCTTTTACATTCTCCATAACTTCTCTTGTAGATGTTATAGAGTCAAAACTAAGAGCATCACTTTGAAGTTCATTAAGCTCTTTATAAACACTTTTCATTCTTCCACAGATATGAATTATTGTTCCACCTTTAGCAATTGGTTTTAATTCTTTTAGTATTTTATTTAAATATGAGGCTGCAAATTCTGAAAATAATTTAGGCCCCAGTATTTCTCCAGTTCCACTTGGATCGGATATAGTAAGAATATCTGCACCAGCTTCTATCTGAGCTTTTCCAAAGGCTATTAGATTTTCTGTTACAAACTCCATGAATTCATGGGATTCCTTTGGTTTTCTTCTAAGTTCTTTATAATAATCTACTGGTTCCATTAAAGATGATGCTAAACTAACTGGTCCAGTTAAATTAGCTATTATTGGTACATCTAAATTTCTTTCTTTTAATATTCTTATGGAGTCTAAAACTACTTTAGATCTTCCTTCATTTACATCTATGTTTTTAAGATTTCTCCACTCTGTAACAGATTTTATTGGGTATTGAATTACTCTTGGTTCATTGATTTTTGTTCCCATAAAAACCTTAGCACCCATACCTTCTGCTTCTACAGTCATGCAAAATGGGACTCCAAAATTTTCAAAGGCACCATTTTTATAAATTCCCTCTGTTAAATCGGCCATCATTTTAGGGTCTAAATGAGCTTCTGGCCACTTAACGCCCTCTATATCCATTACATCTGCAATTATCATATTCATCATGCCACCTGGACAAATACAAGGTGGTCTATCTACTTCTTGCTTCTTTATAGCTCTAAAAAGTCTCTCTTTTGGTGTTAGCAAATATGACACCTCCATTATGCATTTTTACTGTAAATATATAAATTATTTATATTTTTTATTTACATATAGTTGTTTGTTCGTATATTAATTACTTATATAAATGATTGTCTCACAAAAGATTGTTTTATATTTTCAGATTACAATATATATCATAATGCATTTGAAAATTTATACTTAATATTGTATGCTGGAAATATACTTACAACTTTTGTGCTTTAATCATATAAATTTTTACTTAATAATTCTTCTATTTTATCTTCCTTTATAGGCCACCCTATTTCTCTAGCTGCATCTAGCATAGCATCTATATTTTCTATCGGTGTCTCAACTGGAAGTCCACATCCTGACATTATTCCATAACCCTTTGGACACTTATATCCCTCTCTAACACATTCTATAGTTGCTTTTCTAACTTCTTCCCTAGTGCCTGAATACATTATAGTGGATGGGTCTACATTTCCCATGATTTTCATTCTATCCCCAACAGTTTCAATGCACTTTCTAAGGTCAACTACATTGTCTACACTTAAAGCTCCTAGTCCCATATCAGCAAGTTCTTCCCATATACCATCAGTTTTTCCACATATATGAATAGAAGTACCACTGCCCTTAGATTTTATAAAATCTAAAAATCTTTTTATATAAGGAGCTGCAAAGGTTTTAAAGTGCTTTGGACTTACAACAGTACATGATGACATTGGCTCTGCAATGCTAATACCTACACCTTGAGCTATAGCTGCTTCTGCAAATCTACAGCAACTCTCAAGGGATATCTCACATAGTTTATGTACTGACTCTGGCTCCTTAATCATCATCTTTGTCATGTTTTCTACTCCAATTAAAAAGAAAGCTGAAGTAAAAGGTCCAACAACTAAAGCTGTACATGGAACTTCTTGTCCAATTTCATCATAGACATATTTCATTGCTTCTAAATGTATTGGAAGTCTAGCGTCCTTGTAAGGATTTATTGGTTCTAGATTTCCTATTTCTGAAATTTCCTTTATAGCAGGTTCTAATAAATCTACAGTGGCATCTTCAGGCATTTTCATTTTTGCACCCATAGCCTCTGATAAAGTAAAAAGATCTGTAAAAACCTTAGCTCCATCTCCACCAAATCTTCTATGTGTTGCAATTACTGCATCAGCTAAGGTTCTAGCGCTATGATTAAATTCTGAAATCTTACAGCCTAATACCCTTGCAATTCCATTGGATAAGTTGGGGTTACATTGGATTCTATCTACATCTTGACCCTTTGAAAGAGCTATGGCCCTTTCCATAGGTGTCATTTGATCTTTAAACATAGGCATTTTTTTTATCTCTTACTAATTCTTTTGCAAGTCTTGCTGCCCTTGAAGCTTCTGGCGCATATCCATCGGCTCCAATCTTTTCAGCAAAGCTTTGAGATATTGGTCCGCCCCCAACCATAACCACTACATTATCTCTCATCTTTTCTTCTTTTAATAAGTCAATTACAACTTCCATATTGTCCATAGTTGTTGTCATTAAGGTTGACATTCCTATTAAATTTGCACCTACTTCTTTAGCCTTACTTATAAATTCTGAAGGTGGAACATCTCTACCTAAGTCTAAAACTTCAAATCCTGTAGTTTCAAGCATTATCTTAAATAAATTTTTTCCAATATCATGAGTATCCCCTTCTACAACTCCTACTACTGCTTTAAACTTTTCTTCTGAACTATCAACTTTTAAATGAGGTTTTAACTGATCTAACCCTGCATACATAGCATCTGAACACATTAAAAGTTCTGGTATGTAATACTCTTCTTCCTCATATAATTGTCCAGCCTTATCCATACCTATAGCTAAACCATTTGCAATTCCTTCATAAGCATCAAATCCATTGTCTATAAATTTCTTTGAAGCCTCCACTGCTAAATCTTCGTCCATATCTACTACGGAGCTAGCTAATTCCTCTAAAAGTTTTTCTTTTAAATCTGACATTAAATCTCCCCCTAAACACTAAAATTTAAATATTAAAAGAGTTATTTGTTGTAATTTTAAATATACTGTACCATGTTTTATTTTACATTATGAAACTTCATATTTAAAATTCATATTTTAAATAGTATTTACTTCTTCTATAGACATTATCCATAGTTATTTTAAAAATTTTAAGCTTCAGGGGGCATAGAAACTCCCTCTGAAGCTTAAAATTTTGTTTAACTGTTATTTTTTATTAGAATTCTTATATTTAAATATTGTATCATTTAAATATAGTAAAAACCCTTATAACTTAAATTTATTTATACTATCTAGCATTTTTACTGACATATTATTTAATTGTTCAGCTGAATCAGCAACTCCCTTAGAAGTTTCAGTCATATTATAGGTAGATGCTGAAATCTCCTCTGATGCTGCTGATACCTCTTCTGATACAGCAGACACTTCTTCCACACTATTTAATATAATATTTTTTTCTGTTTCCATAGCTTTAGAGTAATCGTTTACCTCGTTAATCTTAGGAATTATATCTACTATAGAAATTGATATTGAGTTAAATGATGTTAATGTTTTTTCTACTATCTCTTGTTGTTTACTAAATTCATTGTTTATATATTCTGAGCCATCAATAATTTTATCGGAATCCTTCTCAATTTGAAGTAATATTTCTTTTATACTATCAGAAGAATCTTTACTTTGCTCAGATAATTTTCTTACCTCATCTGCAACTACAGCAAATCCTCTTCCTGCTTCTCCAACTCTCGCTGCTTCAATAGCTGCATTTAATGCTAATAAGTTAGTTTGCTCTGAAATTCCATCTATCATATAAATTATTTCAGTGGCTTCTTTTACCCTAACTCCTAAGTTCTTTATAACTAAGTTAAAATCGTTAAAAGTTTCTTTAAGATCTTTCATAAAGTTTATCATTTCTTGCATATCTTTATTATTTTCTTTTGTCATAGAATCTATTTTGTTAGTGTTTTCATATACATCTTCTACAGACACTATTATTTTGTTTATTTTCTCATTAAATTCATTTAAAACATTACTAATATCAGCTAGTCTCTCTGCCTGATTACTTGCTCCCTTTGAGGTATCCTCTATAGCATCAGATACCTCTTTTGAAGATGCCACCATTTCTTCTGAGGATGAGGCTAGTCTTTCTGCCTCTTCTTCAATATTAACTGACTCTTCCTTAATATTACTTAAAATACCCCTTATAGAATCTTGCATAACCTTGGAGCACTTAATTATATCTCCAACTTCATCTTTTAAATTTAAATATTTATTATCTATATCCTGTGTAAAATCTCCATCACCCAAGGCTTTTAAATATTTTTGAGTATACTCTATAGGTTTTGTAATCCTTGCCGATACCAAAAATCCTATAATCATAGCAACTATAATTGAGATTATAACCACAATTAATATTAGATTTTTGATTCTATTTGCACTATCATAAAATTCATGTTTAGGTACTAGGGTTACATATTTCCACCCTAAGTTTTTGTCACTACCTTCAATTAATTTTACTACATAAGTTTCTCCATTTTGTAATTTTGATTCAAAGCCATCCTTTGGAAAAGAAGCTATATCTTTTAAATTATTTATATTTAAATCTTTAATATTTTTAAGTGCTAGGTCGGAACTTTTAGGATGAGCTAATATAGTTCCATTCTTATCTAGTAATATTAAATACCCTTCTTGTCCTAACTTAATTTGTTTTGTCATATTTTGAATATCTTCAAGACTCATATCAAAGCCAAGTACCCCTTTAAACTTTTCCGAATCATTTTTTATAAAGGTACTGCAGGATATAACCATTTCATTATTAGAGTTTTTATATACATCTGAATAAATAACTTCTCCCTTTTTCTCCTTTGCAGATGAATACCAATCCCTTGTTCTAGAATCATATCCTTCCTTTCTATCCGCTGCAGGATACTGAAGATATCCCCCATTTTCCTCAGCGCCTACAAATGTAGCTGAAATTTGTGGATGAGATTCAGTGAAATTTTTAAGGTCTACATACAAAGACTTCTCAAAATTATTAGACTTCATAGGTTCCATTGGTACTTTGCCATTAATGCCCTTTTTATTTATATATTCCGTAATATTTTTATCTATGGATTTAACTTGAGAATCATTAGCTAGCATACTTATATTCTCTTTTATGTTATCAGTATAATTACTTAAGGTTCTATCCATCTGTAAAATCTGTTCAGAAATCGTATTTTTATAGGTGTCGTAAGTCTGATTTTTTACATAGTTGTATACTATAGTTCCTATAAACCCTAAAGACATGGTTATTAAAATAGATAATATAGCTACTATCTTAAACTTTACACTCCTAACTCTTATCTTATGTGCCTGCTTTTTCATCTAATCCCTCTTTCCTTATTTATTTTTATATATTATTATCGAGTCTTTTTCCTATTCTTTATAGGTTTTAGACTTTATTCTTGTATAATATTATTTAATATAAATTATTATTTGTTTAAAATGTTGTATAAAGATACATCATTTTCTTTTTTTTAGAAGGATTTTATAAATACTTGTAGAATATATTCTTTAGTATTTATTTCCAACAAAATTTCTAAGGGGAGGCCTTTTTGTGAATGTATTAAATTGTAATAAAACTGAAGTTCTGAAGTGTGGAGAGAATATAAATTCAAATGAACTCTTAGAAAAATATAGTATCATGCTAAATGCTTTAAATAACTGTGCAGATATTCTTTGTATTACTACTATTGATGGATATATGACATATTTAACCCCTTCATGTACTAAAGTTCTAGGATATGAGTTAGAGGAACTTATGGGGAAATGCATTTTTCAATTTATTCATGAGAACTATATAAAAATATTTAAAAAAGAATTTAAAGATATGCTTATACACAATAAAGAAAAAAATATAAGACTCTTATTTAAAAATAAAAATGATGACTTTGTTTGGCTGGAAGGACTATACAAATGTATTTTTGATAGTAACGAAAGAATTTGTGGAGTAATGTTTTCTCTACGGGATATAGAAAAACAAGTTCAATACGAAAAGAAGCTAAATGAAAGCGAGGAAAAATTTAGGAAACTAGTTGATCTTATGCCCTATGGGGTATATATAATAAAACATGAAAATATCTTATATTGTAATGACATTGGATTAAAATATTTTAAATGTGAAGATCAAGAATCAATTTTACATAAAAATATTTTAGATTTTGTAATTCCACATCCAGATTATGAAGCGGATTTTTATACAAAAACCATCCCTAACATAAATAATGGATTTCTTCCTTTAACTAAAGAAAAATTTATAAGAAAAAAAGATAATAAAATCATAGAATTAGAAACCATAATTACAGACTTTGCATATAAAGATGATCAAAGTAAAATAGTTGTTACAAGAGATATAACAAATGAGATGAATGCAAAAGACCTTTCAAAAAAAATTGAGGAAAAAGATAAGCTTATAGATGAAACTCTAGCCTATGATAAATTAAGGACCGAATTTTTCGCTAATATATCTCATGAACTTAGAACCCCAATTAATGTTATGTATTCTGCCCTTCAACTTTTAAATCTTGAACTTACAAAAGAATGCGAATCTTTTAATGAAAATAGCAAGTTATATAAAAGAATGGATACTATAAAACAAAATTGTTTTAGACTTATGAGGTTAATAAATAATTTAATAGATTCAACTAAAATAGACTCCGGATATTATAAACTTGAATTAGTTAAATGCAATATAGTTAGTGTAGTTGAGAATATAACTTTATCCGTAGCTGAATTTGTAGAAAGCAAAGGATTATCTTTAATATTTGATACTGATGTGGAAGAAAAGCTTATATTTTGTGACCCTGATAAAATAGAAAGGATTATTTTAAATCTTATCTCTAATTCCGCAAAGTTCACTGAAAAAGGAGGTATATTAGTAAAAATTAAAGATAAACAAGATCATGTATTAATCAGTGTAAAAGATACTGGTATAGGAGTCCCTAAAGAAAAGATAAATACTATATTTCAAAGGTTTATCCAAACAGATAAAAAATTAAAAGGAGAAAAAGAAGGAAGTGGTATAGGTCTTAGTCTAGTAAACTCTCTCGTTGCCATGCACGGCGGGGAAATATTTTTAAAGAGCAAAGCAGGAAAGGGAAGTAAATTCACAATAAAACTTCCTTGCAAAAACCTTGAATATAATAATGTTCAAGATAACATTTCTATAGATGATGTTTCTAATCCATTGCTTTTAGATGATAAAATTGAAAAATTTAAAATTGAACTTTCAGATATATATATATAAAATTATTTATGTATATACATCTATATATATGATTTCAACTAAGATTAAAATTTGAGAATTGTTAATTTTATATTTTCAATTCTCAAATTTTAATTTTCTTTATCCCATGACTATTTGCCCTATTAATTTGTAATATCTAAAATAATTCCTATAAGCTCATCTTTTTTTAAAGACTTTAAATATTTTATTTTATCATCTTTAAGCTCTTTACTTTTAAGCTTTTCTATTCTGCGTTTTATACTTTCCTGATTTTCATTGCTTATTTCCTTATAAAAATTATCCTCATGAAGTTCTCTACCCACGATCTCTTTAGTACTGCACTTTTCTATTGTAGCTCCATAAACCATAATATTATGTATAAAGTCTTTTTTCTTTAATACCTTTGAAACTTCATCCTTTAAATTTATATTCTCTACTACTAATTTCTCTGTCTTTAATAGTTTATCTACTGCACTGGTAAGTTCTAATCCTGCTGCCACTTTTGCATAGTTATCTGTAATCTCATTAAATAAATCTCCTGTATGACTATCTACCTTAACAAAAATAACTTCCAAATTATTTTCTTCCCTATAATTATTAAACTTTTCATGATAATCTTTTGAAGAGGAGTCTTTTCTATCCCAAGTTCCTATGGCATGATGAAAAATTCCTTCATAGTCATGAAAAATTACTATTTTACTTTTTCCACTTTTAATTGCATATTCATAGGCTCTTAAAGCTCCTTTTAATTCACCTAAGATTTGCCTTAATCTACTTTCTGAACTATCCTCTGCAACTCCATTTTCCATATATTTAATTATATTATTTTCTACTGCTACTAGCCCATAGGAATATTTTTTTGTTGAAGTATTATAACTACCATCTACATATATATGCATACAATCTTCCGGATAAAAATCTACCCCTTTTATAAGAAGCTTCTTATCATCTTTTAAATACTCTTTAGCCTCATCTAGACTCTGGAAACTTTTATACTTAGCACCCTTAACACCCTTAACTAACCCTAGACAACTATTCCAGTCCATAACTATTTTATTTTGAACTCTTTCACCTTTTTTAAAATCAAAACCTTCTTTTATAGCATATACTTTTTTACCCATTTCTACACCCTTTCCAAATAATCTTTCATACTTATAAAATTTCATTATTTCTGTAGTAAATATTACGTTAAAAAGTTTTAATATTTGAGCATAGCGAGTTTTAAAACTTTAGTGATATTTACGGAAGAAATAATAAAAATTCTTAATGTAGCAAGTCAGTGATGAATTGACTCTCATACCAACGCTTTACTCCAACATATGCTTAAAATAAAAAGTAATATACAAAAAATAGTCCTTATACATAATTTTTATTTTTACTTTATGCTCTTATTATAATATAATTTATATAAACCTTATACAAATAATTTCAAGGAGTGAATAAAATGAGTATAGCAGACAAGCAATATCTTGAAATAGCTGAAAATATAATCCATAATGGATATTACGATCAAAATAGAACAGGTATTGCTACATACAAATTGCCTCACAAAATAATGCAATTTGATTTAGAAAAAGAATTTCCAATATTAACAACTAAATTTGTAGCATTTAAAACCGCTGTAAAAGAACTTTTATGGATATATAGAGATCAATCTAACGATGTTAAAAAATTACATGAAGAAAATGTTCATATATGGGATGAATGGACTTTAGATGATGGAACTATTGGAACAGCTTATGGATGGGTTGTAAAAAAATATGACCAAATAGATAAATTAATAGAAACTCTAAAAACAAATCCACAAGATAGAAGAATGATGATAAACCTATGGCAAATTCCTCATATTAATACAGGTGCTCTTCCACCATGTGCATTTCTTACTATGTGGGATGTTTCAGATGGAAGATTAAATTGTATGCTTGTACAAAGAAGTGCTGATTTTTGCTTAGGTGTTCCATTTAACATGACTCAATATGCAGTTCTTGTACACTTGGTTGCACAGGTTACAGGCTTAAAGCCAGGCTTATTTACTCATGTAATGAATAACGCTCATATCTATGAAAATCACCTAGAAGGTATAAAACTTCAACTAAGTAAAAAAGATGAACAATATGATGCTCCAAAACTTTGGATAAATCCAGAGGTTAAGAACTTCTACGATTTCAAATCAGAGGACATAAAATTAATTGAATATAAAAATCACGGAAAAATTTCTATGGAGGTTGCTATTTAATATGTTATCTATAATTGTTGCTATTGCAAATAACAACGTAATAGGAAAAGACAATAAGCTAATTTGGCACATTCCCGAAGACTTAAAAAGATTTAAAAACATTACTATGGGAAAAAAACTTATTATGGGGAAAAATACTTTTGAATCCCTTCCTGGAATACTACCCGGAAGAGAACACATTATTTTAACAAGGGATGAAGACTATAAGGTAGACAATGAAAATGTAAAAATTATTAATGATGTAACAGAATTGGCTCCTTATATAACAGATGAAGAAGAACATTTTGTAGTTGGTGGAGGAGTTATATATTCCCTTCTACTTCCTTATAGCTCAAAGCTATATATAACTAGAATATATGAAACCTTTAAAGGAGATACTTTTTTCCCTGAATACGATGAAAGTTGTTGGGAGCTTATAGAATCTAAAAAAGGTCTTCAAAATGAAGAAAATCCTTATGACTACGATTATCTAACTTACAATCGCAAAATAGCAGAGGAATAGGGCTTAATTATAAAGTTCATAAAGCCTTAAACTTAGAACCTAGATAAGATATTTTAATAAATATCTTATCTATAAAAATAAATGGATTGCTAATTTACTTAGTAATCCATTTATTTTCATATTTTTTATTTTGTTTATTTTGTTTATCTTGTTTGTTTTGTTTATATCGTTTACTTTGTTTATTTTGTTCATTTGTTCTATTTTCCTATTTCATTTATTGCCACCTGTGAATATACCTTTTTAAACATATCATCCTCATAATTCACATAAGTTTGTAGATACCCAAGTCCATCTGCACTATATGTTCCTGTAATTCTTTGCAAGGTAAGGAGTCCAAACTTACTTTTAAGACCAAAGGTTGGGTATATAGGAAATAATGTATTTAACCCTGAAACATCTCCTTTTGCTGGCTTTATAAGATTTCCATTTTTATCGTAAAATTGATCTAAATATTCTCTATTTCTGTGGCTTATATCTATACTATACCTTTCCTTGCCATCTTCACTTATAATTTCTACCCTATAATTATTTCTATAAATTGCCTCATATTTTTGATTTTGACTAAAATCTTCATAATCGAAAATTTTAACGAAATTTCCATTTCTAAAGGTAAACATATAGTAGAAATAAAATCCCCCGCTTCCTCCTGAAGCTATGCTAACTAAGATATCTTCTTTCCCGTCTCCTGTAAAATCAGCTAAAAATAAATTAGCTTCATATCCTGCATTGCTTTTCATATCCATATAGTAGGTTTTCTTAGTCTTTCCATCTTCCACCAAAACTCTAATATCTTCTTTAAAATTAGGTGATCCCTTTACACCTTTTCCTAATAGATATACATTATCAGGAACACCATCTCCTGTAACATCTCCTTTTTTAAAGTCTAAGATCTCATAATTATCTATAACCTTTTGAGGTACAGGCTGCTTTTCAGCTCTCTTATAGTAATCACTGTATTTATCCTCTTTATTATCCTCTTCACAAAGACTATACCCCTTAATCTTTTCACATTGATTATATTCTTCATAAAGATTATAATCCTTTATATTTTCATATTGGTTATGTTCTTCACAAAAATTATACCCCTTCATTTGTTCATCTTTATTATTCTCATATATACTCTTAGGTGGCTGGACATTTCTATAAGGAATGTCTCCTACTGTAAAAGTTCTTTTAAAAATTATAGGAATATTTATATACATCGATTTCCTCCTAAAACTTCACATTCACTATATACTATGCTTGCCACTTAAAATTGTACTTATTTATATATTCATCTTAAGTCCATTTTCTTTAAACTACTTACCTTCATATTCATTGCCAAAGGTCTTATATATACTTATATATTCATCTTAAGTCCATTCTTTTTAAGCCAAGAATCCTTAGATTTATAGTCTGGCATTATATGCTTAACTAAATCCCAAAAGTCCTTTGAATGATTTTTATGTACCATATGACACATCTCATGAATCACCACATATTCTATTACTTCACGATCTGCCATAGATATTCTAAAATTAAATAGGATTTTATTTTTATATGTGCAACTCCCCCATCTACTCTTTTGATCCTTCACTACAACTTCTATAGGCTTCATTGAAAAATAGGTCTGAAATTTCTTTATTGCTTGTCGAACTTCTTTAGTAGTTTGCTCCTTATAAAAATTCACAAGTAACCTTTTTATATACTCACCTTCAATGTTTGGACTTGTAACATAGAGCTTTTTATTTTTATTATCCACCTCTACCCTGCAGAGCTTCGGATTCTTTTCCACAATTAAAGAGTACTCATCCCCAAGATACAAAAATTTCTCCCCAGTTTTATATTCTCTATTTATATATTCTTCTAAGTTTTCTTTATAAAAATCTAACTGCTTTTCAATCCATATACGTTTTTCATCAATTACTTCTCTTATCTTCTGTTCATCCTTTAAAAATTTTGGAGAAACCACTTCTATGGTATCAGAATCTTTTATACTTAATTTAAGTGTTTTCCTCTCTCTAAACTCTACTTTTACCTTAGCTATACCCTTGCTATATGTATAATCAAATTCCATAAATCCCCCTCTTAACTATTAGTCTATTTTACTAAGATGAATTAACTTCTATATTAATATTTTCATGTAAACAGCCTTATATAAATATCATAACAGAAATTTCGGTCTGAATAAAATTTTACTTTATTACAATAATCTTAATACATAAGATAAAGTTGGCTCCTTGTATATTTATAAAGTTTTAAAATTTAATAAAAAATAACTTAGGATATTTTCACATCTCATCCTAAGTTATATGATTTCTTATCCATGACTATCCCCTTTAATACTTCCATGGCATTCTATGAAAGCACTTCCTAGCAAATCGAAGATTGGGACTCTCTGCTTTTCTTCAAAGTAAGAGAAAAGAGCCACAACATCCCTGCATAAGGATTTCACCTAAAGGATAACAACTTCTAAGGAGTGAACCCCGTAAGAACTCTGTTAATAAGTTTTAGAGAGAGTAAAAACTCTCTCTAAAGGCAAAAACTCTGTTTATATTAAGAATATATATTATTATCTTTAGACTTTTCCTCTTCTTTTTTTACTTTTTCTAGATAATTAGTTTGGTTAATAATATTATTTTCAAAGGATTCTACTGCATTTTTTGTAAAATTCCCTACCTTCTTCATATTACTGAATTTTTCATTTGAGTTCTTCATATTATCACCCCTCTGATAATATTGTTTCCATTTATCTTAAATAAAATCTTATTATAGATTGTTATCTTTTATTAAATTTGCCATCTCAATAGCTGTTACAGCAGCTTCGTATCCTTTGTTTCCTGCCTTAGTTCCAGCTCTTTCTATAGCTTGTTCAATATTTTCTGTAGTTAATACTCCAAATATTACTGGAACTTCTTCATCTAAGCTAACTTTAGAAATTCCTTTTGATACCTCTGAACTTACATATTCAAAATGTGTTGTTGCACCTCTAATTACTGCTCCTAGGCATATAACCCCATCATACTTTTTACTCTTTGCAAGCTTTTTAGCTATAAGTGGAATTTCAAAAGCCCCTGGCACCCATGCAATATCTATGTTTTCTTGCTCAACTCCATGTCTACTTAAAGCATCTAAAGATCCAGATAATAATTTTCCTCCTATAAACTCATTAAATCTGCTAATTACTATAGCAAACCTCAAGCCTTGTCCAGTTAATTTTCCTTCATATATCATATTAATACCCCCATTTTTTAAGATTTTAAATCTATACTAAAACAAAAAACCTATTTATTTTGCTTCTAAATGTAATAAATGACCCATTTTTTCTTTTTTAGTTTTTAAATAATAAATATTTTTTTCATTTTGATTCATCTCAATTGGAACTCTTTCTACCGCCTTAACTCCATACTCTTCTATGCCACTTATTTTTTTAGGATTATTAGTCATAAGTTTTATATTTTTAACCCCAAGGTCTTTTAAAATTTGTGCACTTATGCCATAATCTCTTAAATCTTCTGGAAATCCTAAGGCTAAGTTTGCCTCTACGGTATCCATACCCTTGTCTTGAAGTTTATAAGCTTTTACTTTGTTTACAAGCCCTATGCCTCTCCCTTCTTGTCTCATATATAAAATAATCCCTCTTCCTTCCCTCTCTATTGCTTCCATAGCTTTTGATAGTTGCTCTCCGCAGTCACATCTTAAAGAACCAAATACATCTCCTGTTAAACATTCAGAATGAACTCTAACCAATATAGGCTCTTCTCCCTTAACCTCACCTTTAACTAAAGCTATATGATGTTCTCCATTAATTTTATTTACATAAGCTACAATTTTAAAATCACCATATTTTGTAGGAAGTTCTGCCTGTGAAGCTGCTTCTATAATTTTTTCATTTTTTATTCTATATTTTATTAAATCTTCTATGGTAATTATTTTTAAACCATGTTCTTTTACAAACTTTTTTAACTCTGGAGTTCTTGCCATGGTTCCATCTTCATTCATAATTTCACATATAACCCCTGCTTCTTTCAATCCTGCCATTCTTGCAAGATCTACCGCTGCCTCTGTGTGTCCTTGTCTAACTAGCACGCCACCCTCTCTAGCTTTAAGTGGAAACATATGTCCTGGTCTTCTAAAATCCTCTGGTGTTATATTGTTTTGTAAAACTTTTTGTACTGTTAGAGCCCTTTCAAAAGCTGAAATTCCTGTAGTAGTTTCTCTATAATCTATAGATACTGTAAAAGCTGTTTCATGATTATCCGTATTTTTATATACCATAGGTTCTAATTTTAGTTTTTCTATATAATATTGGCTCATAGGCATACAAACTAACCCTCTTGCATTTTTCACCATAAAATTAATATGTTCTGAAGTCAGTTTTTCAGCTGCTACAACTATATCTCCCTCATTTTCTCTATTTTCATCATCTATTATAACAACCATTTTTCCCTCTTTAATATCTTGTATCGCCTCTTCAATAGTATTAAACATATTTAAATCTTTAGCTAAAAGTTCTATAAACTTATAGCTAAAGTACACCCCCTTTTAAGTTGTTTTAAATTATTTCTAGGTTCAATATCCAATGCTTAAATTAATATTTAGTTACGTGACCACTATTTTATCCCACCACTAAAAGATAGGAGTACTATATACAATAGTCATCATATAAAGCCATACTTACTTAAAAAATCTAAATTAACTTCTGACTCTTCTTCCTTAGGTTCCTTTAATAAAATTTTCTCAATATATTTAGCCATAATATCTGATTCTAAATTGATACTATCTCCAGTTTTCTTATGAATTAAAGTTGTCTCTTCTTTTGTATGAGGTATTATACATACAGTAAAGGATTTATTATCTAGACTTACTACAGTTAGACTTATGCCATCTATAGTAATTGAACCTTTTTCCACTACATATTTTAAAATATTAGACGGAACTTTAATTTTTATAAATAATCCGTTTTCTTCCTTTCTCATACTTTCTATAATTCCAATACCATCAACATGTCCTAAAACTATATGTCCACCTAACCTAGAATTTAAACTCAAAGCCCTCTCAAGATTTACTAAGTCTCCTATGGAAAGTTCCTTTAAATTTGTCCTCTCCATTGTCTCTGGAGTTACGTCTAAGGTAAACTGTCCCCTATGAAAAGAAGTTACCGTAAGGCACACCCCATTAGTGCAAATACTATGTCCTATTTCCATATCTTCTAAAATCTTTTTAGCTTTTATCTTTAAGGAACAACTCTTTCCCCCCTTATTAATTGCACAAACTTCTCCCACCTCTTCTACTATTCCTGTAAACATATTCTCCCCTTCTTTTATTTATTTTTATTTGTTTTTATTTATCTTGATATATATTTAAAACCCCTATTTAAAACTAAATTTTTAAATATATATTAAGATATATTTTTTAGATTTGTCTTAAGTCTCCTACTTTTGAATTTTTCCTCTAATAAGAATATCTTTTTCAAACTTTCTTATCTTTAAACTTTCTAAGTTTATGCAGTCCTTTATAAACTCTATCCCACCTCCTCCTACTGGTGTTTTACTATTAATCCCACCTATTATTTTAGGTGAAATAAATGCAAGAACTTCATCTACTAACTTACCTTCTAGGAAGGAATATGCAACCTCACCACCCCCTTCAATCAATATGCTATTTATATTCATACTTCCTAGACTTTTCATTAAAAATTCTGTATCCATTTTGCCATTTTTAATAGGTCCTACAATTACATCGACTCCCATAGCTTGTAAAACGCTTACCTTATCACTTTCAGCCTTTTCAGAGGTATAAATTATGGGTTTTACCTCACCATTTAAAACCTTACTATGTAGCGGAATTCTACAATGTGTATCTAGAATTATAGGAATTGGGCTCTTTCCACTACAAAGTCTTACATTTAATGATGGATCATCTTTTATAACCGTATTTACTCCTACCATTATGCCTGAAACTGAACTCCTTAATTTATGCACATAAGTTCTACTGTCTTCCCCTGTTATCCACTTTGAATCCCCATTACTTGTTGCTATTTTGCCATCTAAGGTCATAGCCCATTTTAAAATCACATAAGGAAGTCCTGTAGTTATATGTTTTACAAATATTTTATTTAGTTCAGTACACCTATCTCCTAAAACTCCCACCTTTACTTCTATTCCATTTTCCTCTAGAAACCTTATTCCTCTTCCACTAACTATAGGGTTAGGATCTTTTATACCTACAACCACTTTTTTTATTTTTTTCTCTATAATAGCCTTTGCACAAGGAGGGGTTTTACCATAATGAGAACATGGCTCTAAATTAACATACAAAGTAGCTCCCTCTACATCCTCTCCTTTAAGTTCTGCATCTTTAAAAGCTTCTATTTCAGCATGATAACTTCCATAATACTTATGGTAGCCTTTTCCTAAAATTTTATTATTTTTCACTATGATAGCCCCAACTAAAGGATTAGGATTTGTACATCCCCTTCCTTTATTCGCTAAAGCTATGACCCTTTCCATATAAAATTCATCCTTACTTTTTTTATTGCTTTCTCCCTTCAAAGCTTCACTCCCCATTCCAATAAATCTACTTATTTTTATTTGCCTTTATCAAAGATTTTGTTGACATTTCTCTCTATCACAGACTTTTATTTAAATGCTAAAAAAGCCCTGAATCAAATTCAGGGCTTTTTAGCATATTAAAATCTTATGTTCACCTAATCATAAACTTCGCAACAAAACTCATTTAAATTAATTATTGTAAATTTACAATAAAAATTTGCATAAGTTAATTTTCTGTTTATTAAATAAGATTATAAACATAATTCTATTTCCTTCTTCCATCCAGACTTTACTGTCGGCCTCGGAGTTTCACCGAATCTGCCAAATAATTTGGCTCGCGGGCTATACCGCCGGTTGGGAATTTCACACCACCCTGAAGTAATATTTTATATTTAGTTTTTAAATTTAGTTAGACTTTGGTTTTATATCTTCATAAATATACTTTTGGATATCATTTTTAGCCTCATCTAAATCACATATATTATAATAAATATTATTAATCTTTTTTCCTTCGCATTTACCTTTTAATGGGAATTGTTGCTGTTCTAAATTTCCTATATCTAATTTCATAACATCCATACCTAAACTTAATATTTCAGAAGAACTTAAGGATGTTTTCACATTTGGAAGCATCTCTGTTATTAATCCTGCATATTTTGTAGGACTAATCTTTTGAGCTTTTTTGAGCATTTGAGAAAGTACATATCTTTGTCTCTCAGCTCTTCTTTCGTCTCCACCTGATGTATATCTTATTCTACAATATGCTACTGCTTGTAATCCATTTAAAGTTTGTTTTCCTGTTTTAGTCACTGGAGTTGGTTCTATTTTTTCTATTTTGGCTATATCTCTTATGTATCCGTTTATGTATTTTAATTCTTCACTAGTAATATTTGTTTCTATACCACCAATAGTATCAATTACTTTTCTTAGTCCATAAAAATTTATAGATGCAAAGTCCTCAATAGCTAGTCCAAAGTTTTTATTTATAGTTCCTACTGCAAGCTCTGGCCCTCCAAAGTGATATGCATGATTTATCTTATCCATGCCTCTTCCTTTTATATCTACATAAGTATCTCTTATAATTGAGGATATCTTTATTTTATTTCTCTCTTTATCTATAGTTACAACCATTATAGAGTCAGATCTTGGATCATCTTTTCCATCTACTTCTCTACTATCAAGTCCAAATAAAGCTATATTAGTAATGTTTTTATCTTTATGCTTTTCCTTTATTTTTTTGCCTTCTTCTGTAATTTCTACATTGTTTATTTCTTGTTTCTTTACAGAATTCAGTTTGTTCCATATGTACCCAAAGGCTACCACTGCAGATACTAGTAATACAGCAATAAGTGAAGTTACAACTATTAATGCCTTCCTTTTTTTTCTTTTCTTTTGAATCATCTGCTGCCTTCTTGTTTGCCTTGCCATGCTTTCATCTCCTATTCCAGTAGTTCTTAACTTTTAAGTTAACTTTCCTTATTAATATTACTTAAAAAATATATGTTTTTCAATAACTAAATACAGTATTTTTAATAAATTTACATTTATGATATTTCATATACATATATTATAGTTACCACAACTTAAAATATGGAATATCTCTTCCTTACTTATTTCTTTTGTATATATATATTATAACTCTTATATACATATAAAGGTTTACAAATTAGTAACTACGATTATCTAATAAAATGATTTAAAGTAGTACTAAATAAGTACTACTTTAAATCCTAATTTTATAGTAATCACTAATTATTTATTATCTATTTTAAATGAACTCTTTAGAGAAACTATTCTGTTAAACACAACTTTATCTTCTTTAGAATTTTTAGGATCTACATTAAAGTATCCATGTCTAAAGAATTGGAATTTGTCTCCCGGCTTAACATCTTTCATATTCTCTTCAATATATCCATTTAATATTTGTAGGGAGTTTGGATTTATAGCTTCTAGGAAATTATCCCCCTCTTTTTCTTCATCTAAAATTAATGGCTCATATAATCTAAATTCTGCTGGAACTGCATCTTTTGCATTTACCCAATGAATTGTTCCCTTAACTTTTCTTCCTGTAAATCCGGTTCCACTTTTTGTCTCTGGATCATAGGTACAATGAATTTCTATAACTTTTCCATTTTCATCTTTTATAAAATCATTACATTTTATAAAGTATGCACCTTTTAGTCTTACTTCGTTACCTTTAAATAATCTAAAGTACTTTTTAGGAGGTTCTTCCATAAAGTCCTCTTCCTCTATAAATATTTCTCTTGAAAATGGAACTAGTCTTTTGCCCATAGACTCATCATCTGGATTATTTTCAAGTTCTAACATTTCCACTTCATCCTCAGGATAGTTTGTTATAACTACCTTTAAAGGTTTTAAAACAGCCATAGTTCTTGGCGCTTTTGAGTTTAAATCTTCTCTTATGAAGTGCTCAAGCATTTGAGAATCAACTATACTATTATTTTTAGCAACCCCTATTTCTCTGCAGAAATTTTTAATGGATTCAGGAGTATAGCCTTTCCTTCTTAATCCTGATATAGTAGGCATACGTGGATCATCCCAACCATCTACTATATTGTTATCTACTAATAATTTTAGTTTTCTCTTACTCATTACGGTATTTGTCATATTCAATCTTGCAAATTCTATTTGTTGTGGCACTTTTTCCATTTCACATTCTCTAACTACCCAATCATAAAGTGGTCTATGATCTTCAAATTCAAGGGAACATATAGAATGAGTTATTCCTTCTATAGCATCTTCTAGTGGATGTGCATAATCATACATTGGATATATACACCACTTATTTCCTGTATTGTGATGCTCAGCATGTGCTATTCTATATATTATAGGATCTCTCATATTTATATTTGGAGAGGACATATCTATTTTAGCTCTTAATACCTTTGAGCCATCTTCAAATTCACCTTTAGCCATTCTTTCAAATAAATCTAGATTTTCTTCTATACTTCTATTTCTATAAGGACTCTCTTTTCCAGGCTGGGTTAAAGTACCTCTATATTCTTTTATTTCTTCTGGTGTAAGGTCACATACATATGCCTTTCCCTTTTTAATTAAAATAATTGCCTTTTCATACATTGTATCAAAATAGTTAGAGGCAAAATGTAATTCATTCCATTGATAACCAAGCCATTTTACATCCTCTTTTATAGCCTCTACATATTCTGTATCCTCTTTAATTGGATTTGTATCATCAAATCTTAAATTTGTCTTACCATTAAATTCTTTTGCAAGTTCAAAATTTAAAACAATAGATTTCGCATGACCTATATGTAAATATCCATTTGGTTCTGGAGGAAACCTTGTTAATATATCCTTATGTTTTCCTGATGCTAAATCTTCTTTTACTATGTTCTTAATAAAATTAGATGAACTAGTCACGTTCTCCATACTTCACCCTTCTTTCTGATCTACTATTGTATTGGTCACTAATCAAAGTTTGTAATTTTTTATTAAATAATATTTTATCTAATATCTTCCATAATCACAAATTACATATTTTATTATTGTATTTAATATTTATCGTATTCTTTACAGTAAAAATTATATATATTTAAAAATTAACATATTTATTATATCAAATATTTATCTTATTATCTATAATACTAAATTAACTTAAGTTTTATACTACTTTAAACACTGTATTTGTATTGCTTATACCATATTATAATGTTATATTAAAACTGTCTAGATTCATTTAGTATTTTACAGGCCTACCTTATGATTTGTCGTAAGGTTATATTAAAATAGTAATACACCATACTTTTATACTAAACTCTATAAAATATATAATTATATAATACAAACATATATTAGTCTATTATAAGTATTATTATACTTAGGAGGATATTCTCATGAAAAAAGCTTTCACATTCCTCATAACAGGAGTAGTTTCTGTTGGAATATTAGCAGGATTGACTTTAGGTAAATCTAATTCAAAAGTATTAGCTAATTCTCTTATAAACAACAATAAGCTCAGCAAATACAAGGCTGATTATAAATTTTCAATTAAAGATGCCCGGAATAATAACCCAATAAAATTATCTTTAAATGTTACTAATGACTTAAATGAAAGTAACAGTATTATAGATTCTAAAGTTAAAATAAAGGATATGAATGAAGAAGTCATTATTTATTCCACAAAAGATAAGGACTTTATAAAACTTCAAAACTTTGATAATTATATTTATTGTCCTAATACAACATCGAGTATAAATCTTCGTTTGGTAGCTTTTAATAAAAGTCTTGCCTACAAATCTTTTAAAAACTTTGAAAAATACATTTGTGACCTATCTTCAAAAAAGAAGATTAAACTAGAAAATCATAAAGATATGAAGGTTTTAAATTTAGAACTAAACCGTAACGAAATAAAAATTTTATATGATAAATTTATAGAAATAAATATGGGTGATGTAAAAGACTTGTTTATGGAAAATATAATAAATGAAAGTGAAACTTTAAACGATAAAAAACTTTCTCTTGATAATAGGGATACTTTAAAAGATAAAACCCAAAAGGAACTTGAACAATCTATTAACAATATAATTAGTAATGTATATATAGATAAAATGAAGGTAAGCTTATACATAGATAAAAATAAAAAGCTACTTAAAGAGTATAAGACTACCACTGAAGTATTAGTTAACGAGAAAAAATTTTTTATCAATTTAGATTATAAACTTATAGATTATGGAGACAGTGTCCAAGTTGAAAATGTGGATATAAAAAATGCCTTATCTTACGAAGAATTTTTAAAATCTAATTTTAAAAATTAGAAAAGGAGCTGTTACAAAGCAATTTATGCATTATGTAACAGCCCCTAATTTTTTATATAAATTATGCAATTTATCTGATCAATTTGATCTACTAATCCTATTTTCTTCAGGTTGTGTGTAAAGAGTGGGTACGTCCCTTAATAAGAATTTCTAAGCTTCTACTGTTTCTTCTTCAGAACCTTCATTTGACTTATTATCTCTTTCACCTGAAACAATAATAGCAAAGATTTCGTCCTCTTCATGAAGTACATCTATATCATCTGATAACTCTATATCTTTTAGCATTATTTTATCACCAAAAGTCTTGTTACCTATATCTAAATTTATAACCTCTGGAATGTGATCTGCCTTACCAGTAACCTCTATTTCATCAAAAAAAGTTTCTAGTAATAATCTCCTACTTATAAGGTTATCCACTCCATTAAAATTTATAGGTACCTTAACAGTAATATCTTCATTTTTTCCAAAAGCTTGTACATCTAAATGAACAATTCCATGTTTTATACTGTCCCTTTGAACATCCTTAACTACACAATTTTTTATTTCATCCTTTAACTTAACTTGTATAATTGAAGCTGCTGTTGCTTTTCTTAAAAGATTTTCTACCTTAACTTTATCAAATTTTATTGGAAGAGAATCTCCGCTTTCTTCTAGATACATTATGCCTGGAACAAATCCTTCTTTTCTTGCTTTTTTTCCTTTTTCATTTCTCTCTGCGGCTTTTATAAATAATTTACTCAAGACAATCTCCCCTTTCTTTTATAATAACTGTATTGAGTACGGGACTAATTACATTAATTTCATTTTATAATATATAGTTTCCACATTCAAGGTAGTTTCCTACTATTCCTACTTATTTAATAGTTTATTAATAAGTTATTTACACTTTTAACTTATATTAAGACTTTACGGTGAATATGTCACTTTAATTTTTACTCTTTATATTAGTAAGGAAATATAAAATAATATACAAAATCATACTTAGACTTCCAAACAATAAAGTAAATTTCATGCTCTTTTCATTTATATTCTCATTTAAAATCTTTAGTACTATCTTAGGATTAAATATATCCCAGCTATTAAATCTTATAAACCTTCCTAAATAAATAGCAAATCCACTCAATATATTTACAATTATTACAAAAATCCAAGATGCAAATTTACTAAGCTTAATTTTTATAATCTCCATGTTTAAATATAAAGATAAAAAACCTAAGATATATCCTAGCCATGCTCCTAAAACCATAATAAAAAAATCTATCCAAATGTTAAAATTGTCATTAAAAAGTATCTTAGGCTCACCATTATATGGGGAATACTTTGGATTAGGTATATAAAATTTATGACTTGAAAAATGCATTAAGTCAGTAAACAAATAATTAGTATTGGGATAAAAAAATAACCAAACAACTCCTAAGACTAAAATAGGAAACACATAATTCTTTTTCTCTTCCTTAATGCTTATTTTATAAATACAAGTAGACACCCCAAAAGGAATCCAAGCTAAGAATATATTCCATATCATAAAAGTTCTACTTTTATCACCATAACTCAATAAAAATATGGTATATAAAATTGAGGCTATAATTAAAAAATTTCTATAAGGTATAATTTCTATACCTTTTGAAATGGATTTTTTATGCTTCATTATATCACCTATCCTTATAGTAATATTTAAAGTTCTAAAACTTACATCAATATAATATTACCATATTTTTCTTTTATTTTGCCTTATTATCCTAAAGTTTTCTTAAATTTTTCTAAAAATTTTAAAGATAAGCCACATATGAACATTGTCCTCTAACACAGCATAAATAAAATAAAAAAATAAAACCATGTCCACTTTTATACTGCAAAAGTGAACATGGTTAACTTTAAATCTGTTTATAATTATAAACCTAAAAGTAAGGTTGCTACACTAAAGTATACTATTAATGCAAAAGCATCTACTATAGTTGTAATCAGTGGACCTGCCATAATAGCTGGGTCTAATTTAAACTTTTTAGCTATAATAGGAAGAACTCCTCCTACCACCTTCGCTAAAACTACAGTGAAAAATAAACTAATTGACACTGTAAGAGAAACATAAAATTCTGTTTTCTCTAAGAAATATATTCTAAGAAAGTTAAGTGTTGATAATGATATACCTACTATTAAACTTATTCTTAATTCCTTCCAAATTACTTTAAATATATCTGTAAGTTCTATATCACCTAAAGCAAGTCCTCTTATAATAAGTGTTGAAGATTGAGATCCTGCATTTCCGCCTGTATCCATAAGCATAGGTATAAATGCTGTTAAAATAACTACGGATTGTAATACGTCTTCAAATCCCTTTATTATATTTCCAGTAAAGGTAGCAGAAATCATAAGCACTAAGAGCCATATAATTCTGTGCTTTGCAAGGGTAAATACCCCTGTCTTTAAATACTCCTCTTCAGAAGGTGACATTGCTGCCATCTTTTGAAAGTCTTCTGTATTTTCTTCTTCTATTATATCTACAATGTCATCTATAGTTATTATACCAACTAACCTATTTTCATTATCTACCACTGGCAAAGATGTAAAATCATATTTTTTGAATAGATTTGCCACTTCTTCCTGATCTTCTAAAGTATGAGTATATATAATATCTGTGTGCATTATATCTTTAATTTTCACATCATTATCGCTTAATATTAATTTCCTTATAGATAATATCCCTTCTAATTTTCTGTTCTTATCTATAACATAACAGGTATTTATTGTTTCCTTATCTACCCCTGTGTGTTTTATATACTTTATAGCATCTTCAACAGTCATTTCTTTTTTAAGGTCTACATATTCTATAGTCATTATACTTCCAGCTGAATTTTCAGGATATCTTAAAAGTTGGTTTATAACTTTTCTCTTTTCCTCACTGGTACTTGTAAGTACTTTTTTAACCACATTAGCTGGCATCTCTTCTAAAAAATCCACTGTATCATCTATAAAAGATTCATTAATAATACCACTAAGTTCACTTTCTGTAATAGACTCTACTATATATCTTTTCTCTTCATAATGCATGTAAGAAAATACATCAGCTGCAATATCCTTTGGTAATATTCTAAAGATTATTATTAAATCTTCTCTCTCTACATCCTCTAAAAGCTGTGCAATATCTACTACGTTCTTATGAACTAATTCCTCTCTAGCTCTAACCAATTTGTTGTCCTTTAATAATTCTAATACTTTTTCCATAGGTATTACCTCCTTATTAAAGGAGAATCATAACCATATTAGTGATAGTTACATCTCCTATTTTATTCAATTGTAATTTTTCATTTTGCGAGCTCGGTAAGGGGCTAGCGTCCATAACTATCACCTGCTTTCTTTTATATAAATTATTATTTTTATAAACTATTATTTTTTATAAATTAGTTTTATATTATGTATCAAATTCACTACAAATCATAGCTTAAAAGCTAATTTGCAATTTAATGTGTTCAAATTAAAATATTTGAACCACCATTTCATTTTATAATATGATACGGAGTTTGACAACCCTAATTTTAAAAGTACCAACAAACTTTGTTGGTACTTTTCATACTTTCTTAAGGTAGCAAATTAGTGATGAAGTGAATTTCATATCAACATTGTCTTCTAAATCAGCCTATTATTTTATGTTCTTTTTAAGATATAAGTCCATCCTATACTTCCAAAACTTATATGCCTTTTCATTCTTTTCTCTTATAAACTCTAAAAATTCTTCTAAAACTCCATATTTATTTAACCCTTTCATAAAATGTCTTGGATATAATACAGTTTTAGTGTAATTATTTTTAGGATCTATAACAGTTAGAAAGTTATCCTTAGATATATAGATATCTTTACATCTTATGTCTAATTTTTTGAATTTAAGTCTTTTAAACTCCTCTATAAGTTTAAAAAAGTTATGAGCTATTTCTTTTGTTATACCATTCTTTTTAATATACTTATCTAGCCTTTCACCACCAACAAAATCTCTTACAATATAGTTACTACCGTAATCATAAACCTTCGGAAAATGATTACTTTTACTAGCCCTTTTTAAGATATCATATTCCCTTTCACAAACATTTTCATCATTAAAAAACTTTATGACCTTATTATCTGGTAGTTTATATACAATGCCATTATGACCACAGCCAAGGTATTCTCCTTTCCTTAAATATTCCTCTCCCTTTTTATCTAAGAACATAGAAAATTCCTTTTTCCTTTGCATCTTCTCACTTCCATGTTTATTACTATACTATATGGTATGTAAAATTTAAGAAGAGGGTTCATTAAGTTGAGAAACTTACTAAACCCTCTTCATTATTTTTAAGCTACCTTTTCTTCTTCAATATCATTATATATATCTAAGTTTAATTCTTTTTCTGAGTTTGCAACTATTACAGTACATACAGCATCCCCTGTAATATTAGTTGCTGTTCTAAACATGTCTACAATTCTATCTACACTTAAAACCAAAGCTATACCTTCCATTGGTAGTCCAATTTGTTGGAATACCATAGTAAGCATTACAACCCCTGCACTTGGTACGCCTGCAGTTCCTATAGAGGATAGAGTTGATGTAAGAACTATCATTATTTGTTGGTGAAAAGTTAGATTATAACCGAAAACTTGAGCTATAAATATAGCTGCTACACCTTGCATTATTGCTGTACCATCCATATTTACCGTAGCTCCTAATGGAATTGTAAAACTACTTACATTCTCAGAAACTCCAATCTTTTCATTACAAGTTTTCATATTTAAAGGTATAGTAGCATTACTACTAGAAGTACTAAATCCCATTAGCATAACAGGCCAAAACTTTTTAAAAAATGTAATTGGATTTACCTTTCCTAGTACCTTCAAGGCTCCTCCGTAAATAACAAAAGTATGAATAAATAATACAAAGACTACAACTAACACATACTTTATTAAAGAAAATAATACGGATGTCCCTTGACTCATTATTACTTGTGATATAAGTGCAAAAACTCCTATTGGTGCACCTAATATAACTATTGAAATAATTTTTAATAATATATTATTTATCTCTTCAAATAAAGTTACTACAGGTTTTGCTCTTTCCCCTATTAAGGTAATTGCAATTCCAAAAATTATAGCAAAGACAATTATTTGAAGCATATTCCCATTTACCATAGCCTCTATGGGATTTGTTGGAATCATATTTGTAAATATATCCATTATAAAAGGTGATTCTGCAGCCTTTACATTAGCTGCAACTTTAGAAGCTGTGCTTACTCCAGTTCCTGGATTTAATAAATTAGATATTGCTAAAGCTAAAGATACTGCAAAAGCTGTAGTTATAAGATAAAAACTTATAGTTTTTCCACCAATTCTACCAAGCTTTTTTATATCTCCTATACTTGCTGTTCCAACTGTTAATGAAAATAATACAAGTGGTACTACTACCATTTTTATTGATCTTAAAAACATAGTTCCTAAAGGTGAAAGTACCCACTTTATTGTCACTTCATTTATATGCTTAGGTAAAAATTTGTTAAATAGTATTCCAAAAATTATTCCTAAAAATAAGGATATAAGAATTTTACCCGTTAGAGATTTCTTTTGTTTTTTCATTCCTTTTCCCTCCATTTATACAACATGTTTATCATAATAATTCTTTCAATTTTGTTCTTATGTTTTCTTAGTTATGCAATATGTTTATCATGGTTCTTTCATTTGTGTTTCCGATAAATTATATCGCAATTTATATAATACACTATTTTATGAGGTTTTCAAGCTTTTTTTATGGTTTTTTCATAAATAATTTTATTTTTTTGAAGGATTTTATATTCATGACTTGCATAAATCTTTTAAAGGGAATCATATTTAGTATAATCATTTAAATATTCAAAGAAATGTCTTTAATGGATATAAACTATGACAAGAAAAAGTAATACTCCTAAAAAAGGTGTAACCAAACTATGGGCAAACTTTCGGGGATACTACTTTAAACTTCAAAATATTTCTCTTCATCAATTAGAAGTATGGATGCTATAAAGTACTTAGGGGAAGTAATCTTTCATAGCATTCCATATACGACTCTAAACATACACGGTACAGTATATATAAAATCTTTAATATTAGTTATAAAAAATATTATTTTTATAACTGAAGTTTTTATTAAAACAATAACTCTTATAAATTTTAGTATTAACACCTAAAGTAGCAGTTACACCTTTTTAAGAAGTATTACATCTAATTAATCCATTCAATAAACAGAGTGCGAGAGGAGTATTAGAACTGATATCCATGGTATAAATATAAATCTTTATTCTTTATTCTTAAAACAAAAACTGGTACAATAGCTTCTTGTACCAGAAGAATATTTAGTGTGTTTAACTTCATCGTTAAATCTTTTCAACATCATTGTTGAAGTTCCACATTCTTAAATATTTAGTAGTTATAGTTTATTCAATCTATAACATTTTAAGGGTTTTATTTATTTAAATGTTGATATGGAAAGCAATTTTAAAAAATAAAAAAATCCTAACCTTAGAGGTTAGGATGCTTATTCTCAATACATAATATATATTCTTTAAAATAACGCAGAAATTATATGTATATATGAACATTATAGCAACTGGCCTTCCCTCCGAAGGATCACTTAAGATTTTAGGCAGGTCTCCTGACTCAAGCTTAATCCTACTCCCTTACCTTCCCGTATTCACAGTGGTATTCAAGGTTTCGTAGCTTTTACAGTAGCGGGGGCTGTAGTGGAATTTAACCACTTTCCCTATTAATCTCTATAAAAAGAACCTAAAACTTTGTTCTAAAAATCATATTTAATTTTATTATTAATCTCTCTTAAAACTAATATATCATAAATATAAAAACTTTTCAAATAATAAAATAAAGTGTTTTCTGATCTATCATAAATTAAATAAGTTTAAATATAAGATACTAGGCATTAGATGCCTTTTTCTTTATTTTTCGTACTAAAAAACCTATAATTATACATATAATATAAATCAATAAAGGAGTGAAAATTACTATAGAATAATTATCCTTAACAAAATTTAAATTACCAAAGCAATAGCCAGCTAAGTTTAGTGGCACTATCCATAAAATTCCGCCTATAATATTATATAAGAAAAATTCACTATACCTCATATCACTTAATCCTGCTATAAATGGTATAAAAGTTCTTATTACAGGTATATACCTTGCTATTATCAAAGTTTTCCCTCCATTTTTTTTATAAAAGTTTTTTGCCTTATCTAGGTATCCCTTTTTTAATATAAAATATCCTATCTTGCTTTTTAAAATCCTTAATCCTAAAAATTTTCCTATATGATAATTTACAATTCCTCCTAACACTGATGCTAGAATAAGAGTTGCCATTAATGCATATAAGTTTATAATCTTTAAAGATGCAAAGGTTCCTGCAATAAACATAAGGGAGTTTCCCGGTAAAAATGGAGTTAATATAATACCTGTCTCTAAAAAAACTATGCTAAACATTAATATGTATGCCAAATGTCCGAAATTAAAAATTATTATTTCTAAATAATCTTCAAGATTAAATACTATATCTAAAATATAAATTAGTATTTTCATTGTATCCCTACCTTTTAATCTCATATATAAATTCCCTCTACTTAAATCTTAAAAGAGCAATCTATACACTTAGTTCTTATGCCCCTTATGGAAAATTGAGAAACACAATTCCAGAGCATTACATCCTTAGTTTACATAAAATAAAACCATAACACAAGGTTAATTACTAAACCTTACTATTATGGTTCTTAAAACATTTAGATTAATCTAAAGAATAATTATGATAGTCATCAACTTCATCTACATTTAGTTCTTTTTTATTTTCGTTATTATACCCACAATAATCGTCGTAACCACAAAATTCACTCTTATCTCCACAAACTTTACACATTTGTTTTATTGAATTTGTTTCTTCTCCCATATTTTCTTCGGCAGTAATATTTTTTTGCTGCTTATGCTTTATTATAGCCTTCGCTGCTCCTACCCCTATTAGTGCAGCTACACTGCTAAATAAAATTTTTTTACCTTTGCCCATAATACCACTCCTTTGAATAAATTTAACCCCTTATTATATAAAAACTTTAATAGTTTTATAAACAATTATTTTTTATTCCATAAATTTTGTTTTATTCTTTATACCTTCTATCACTTTTCTGAATTTTTAGATAACTCATCTTTTATATAATATATGTAAATAAATAATTATTGATACCTGTACTATAATCTTCAACTTATAATATTTCGCTATCTTTATAAATATTATACCCTATAATAATATATTTTGTTCAATTTATAGAGAACTTTTTTACAAAATTCAAAATAAATTTTTTATTAATATAATATCTATATCTGCCATATGTCACTTCTAGAATTTTTCATATGGCACACATAGATTTGTACATTGTGTAGCTCTTATTATATGTTAATTTAAAATATGCTAAAACCTCTTAATTGCATATAAAACCTATCTATTTTTTATTATATCTTCAGCTTTAACATAAGGATTATTATATCTTAATTTATTAATTGTCCTTTTACCTATCTGTATAGAAGAAACTGGACAATATTGAATGCATGCCATACAGTCTTGACATTTATTATTCCAACTTGGTTTCCCATCTATTAATTTTATATTATCTACAGGGCATATTCTCTCACATAATCCACATGAAACGCATTTATCATCTGAGAAAAAATCTTCATCTCTTTTTCCTACATTTTTTATAAATTTTTTGTATACAGGTTTTGATATAAGTCCTATAATACTATTCTTATACCCATTCTCACTTGAGTTTTTAATATTATTACATACCTCTTCAAGCTTAGTTTTAGACTTATCTATTATTTTTTTATTATACTCATTATCTTTCATTTTAAACATTCTAATATAATTATCTGGCATATTAATATAAGCATTATAATTTAATTTAAGCCCTTTTTCTTTTAAAATAAAGTCCATTTGCCTCATGCAATCTCCATTACTCTTGCCACCTCTTGTACATACAGCAAATATATACGGTTTATTTTCACTATGTTTTATTTTACTTAAAAATCTTAAAACTATCTCAGGTAAACCCCAGCAATATAAGGGGAAAACTATTCCCACCTTTTCAAATCCACTTATATCTATGTCCTCTTTCATAACTCCTTCTATAGAAGCAAATTTGCAGTTTTCTAAACTACTACATATATTCTTTGCCACATAGTAGGAGTTGCCTGTGCCTGTAAAATAATATATTATATTAGCCATATACTTCCTCCAAAATTATTAATTTAACATTATAATTTATGAATAATTTATGCTTTTTTTAATTTATGACTTTTAAATAATTATTACTGAACTTAATAAATGGTGCCCTATTATCTAAAAACCTTATCAATATAGATTTTTATAACTGCCATAACAGGTACAGAAAGAATCATTCCAACAACTCCATATAATCCTCCTCCTAGAGTAACTGCAAGCATTACTAAAAAAGGACTCAAACCAACTTTGTCTCCAATAAGTTTAGGATCTAGGTACCATCCATCAAACTGTTGAAGTAAAAATAAAAATCCTACAACCACTAAAGCTTTAACAGGGCTATCAAAGACATTTATAAGTCCACCTATAAACATGCCTATAAATGGTCCAAAATAAGGTATCATATTTGTAACACCTACTGCTATAGCAATTAATAAGGTATATGGTGATCCTATTACAATTAATCCTATTAAAGCTATGACACCTATAATCAATGAATCTAATGCCTTTGTTCCTATATATGTTCCTATCATGGTATTTAAAGTCTTAATAAGCTGTGTTATCCTATCCCCATTTTTCTTTTTAAAAGTCTTATAAATAAGCTTCTCACCTGTGGATAAAAATTTCTCTTTATCAAATAATACATAAATAGCAACAAAAAATCCAAATATCCATTTAATAAAATAATTTGTAATTGAAAATACGTTTCCTAAAAATGAATTTAATAAAGTCATAGAAAATTTACTTACCTTAGAAATAAGAACATCTGGCTTAAAACTTTTTCCCATGTCTGAATTAATTAAGGTACTTAGTCTTCCGTTACTTGTAAAATTTTCTATCCACTTTTCAGTTTCTGATGCATAGTAAGGAATGTTTCTAACCATATCAATAACGCTAGATGTTATCTTAGGTAAAAGATAAATTATGATTATTAGAAGTACACCTATTATAATAATATAAGTTAAAAGTATACTTATTCCCCTTTTTAATTTAAACCTCTTTTCAAAGAAATTCATAATAGGAGCTAATATGTACGCTATAATAATCCCATAAATAAAGGGGCTAACAATGGAATATATAGTGCCTATACCATTTTTCCAGTAATCTACATTATCTATTAATTTAATAAAAGTAACAGATAGAAAAACAACTAGAAGCATAGCAATAGCCACAGGAATTATTATGTCCATGTATTTACGATTTTTGTATTTTTCGAAATTCAAGTTCCCCATTCCTCTCTTATTTTATATCTTAAGTATACCATAATGGTAAGTTATTAAAAGAGTGCATTTTAAAATATTTTTTAAACAAATCTTGACCATTAATTCCCTGTACTTCACTTTTACAATAGGCTAAAATAGATTTGGGGTGTTATAAAAATATTATACTAAGGAGATTTTTCATGAAAAAATTATCTTGTTTTATGGTTATCTTAGGGGCTACCTTTTGGGGTATTATTGGAATATTTGTAAAAGGCTTGTACGATTTAGGTTTCTCTTCTATTCAAATATCCTTTTTAAGGGTATTTAGTGCAGCTATAATATTATCTATTTATGTTTTACTCACTAATAAAAAAGCTTTTAAAATAAAGTTTAGAGATATCTATTATTTTATTGGTACTGGAATTATTAGTATAGTTATCTTTAATTATTGCTACTTTGTAGCTATTAAAGAAACTTCCCTTTCAGTTGCTGCTATTTTACTTTACACAGCACCATCCTTTGTAACAGTTTTTTCTTATTTAATTTTTAAAGAGAAAATTACTTTGAATAAACTTATATCTTTAATATTAACTTTCCTAGGATGTATATTAGTTACAGGGTACTTTGATAGTTCTTCTAATAAAGTATCAACCATTGGCTTATTTTGTGGTATAGGTTCTGGAATTGCATATGCCCTTTATAGCATATTTGGCAAACTCGCCTTAAAAAAATATAGTTCAATGACTGTAACTCTTTATTCTTTTATTCTGGCTACTATAGGGGCTTTCCCCTTAATACCAATAAAAAAAACATTTTCCCTAACGCTTAATACTAAAGTAATTGCATATACCCTTGGTCTTGGTTTATTTTCAACAGTTTTAGCTTTTCTTTTCTACACAATTGGCCTAGAAAACTTAGAACCAAGTAAAGCTTCAATTTTAGCAACTGTTGAACCTGTAGTGGCTACACTAACTAGCTTAATTGTTTTTAAACAACCAATGAGTATATCCCAAATTGAGGGCATTATGTTAGTGATTTGCGCCCTTTTAATTGTTGGATTAAATAAAAAGTTTACTTTTAGGGAAAAAACTAAAGCTGAAGAAAATAACCTAGAAATGTAATATATTTTAGAATCATAATATATTTTAGAATAACAATATATTGTAAAGGTTTAGTATGCTATAAAGGTTTAATATATTACCAAATCATTATATACTGAATAATAGTCCTAAGTAATACAAAAACCATATATAAAAAGAAATGAACCTTCTTTTTATATATGGTTTTATTCCTTATAAAGCAAGTTATTAGATTCAGAATAAATTCTTACTCCCATATAACTTTGTTGCTTTATCCAAGGCTTTACAATTTATTATCTTTAAAAGAAATTCTTACTTCTATTAAGCTTAAAAGTCTTAGTACTTTAATACTAATGACAACTATGGTCAGTACAACTATCTGCAATAGAAAATGCAGCTAATTGATTATTTTGTAATTTTGCAATATTTTCTTTAAAGTTTACATTGCTATCTGCCTTGTATACCTTTATTCCCATGTCATTTAATTTTTTAATAGCTCCTGCTCCAATGCCACTTACTAAAACCATGTCAATTTCTTGCCCACATAAGGCTTTAATAGGTTGGCACTTTCCATGTTCATGATTTAAATCACCATTATTAATTACTTTAATTTCTTCTTTTTCTGAATCAAAGACTAAAAAAAATGGTGCTGAACCAAAGTGGTTAAAAGGCACGCTTTCTAATCCTTGATTCTCCTTAACTGGCATACATATCTTCATAACAATACCTCCAAATAATTTATTTAAATTTTATTTTTGTATTTGCAACACTTATCTCCATTTTCTCTACAAAGAACTCTACACTTATTAGGAAGATGAACTCCTAAGTTACCGTAATCTAAGTCCTTATCTACTAGACTTTTTATAAAATCTGATGCCTGCTTAAGACATTGGTTTTCTATATTATAGTGAACATAATATCCAACTTTTTCTCCCTTAATAATCCCTGATTCTTTTAAAATTTTTATATGTTGTGACACCGCTGCCTCTGATATATCTAAATGTTTTGCTATACCTTTTGCACAAATTTTTTTCTTAGATAATATAATCAAAATTTTAAGTCTGGTTTCATCACTTAAGGCTTTAAATATTTGAATTTTATCTTCCATTTTTATCTCCTTATTAGTTAAGTAAGTGCTTAATTAAATAATAACACACTTAATTATATTTTTCAAATTTTTAAGTTTTAAAATTATGTACAGATGAAACTTTCACACAAAAATAAAAATAGAACTAAATCCTTATTTAGTCCTATTTTTTAAGTATCACTTAATTTGATTACTTATTAAGCTATTCTTTTATATCTTCAATTATATATTTTATGTTTTTATACCCATTATTCTCTGCATTGATAAAGAGCTCTTCTAGTAAAACTTCATCCTTGCAATAAACCCTAAAATAAGAACAGTCACTAGCTAATACCATAAGCTCACAACTACTATTTAAAAACTCCTTATGTGAACCTATCCTTTCTATATCCATTTCCTTTGGAAAGGCTTTAATCTCAGCAAATATAACATAATACTTCTTTTTTATTAAATTTTTAAATTCCTCACCACTAATAATCTCTTCTTCAAAAAGCCACTTTTCAATTAAAGTATCATTAAGAGTTAAGTATATCTCATCATTTTCAATATACCATTTATAATTTTCACATTTAACAGGTTCTAATATAGAGTTTAGAAAACTTCCATATTCATTTGGAATTTCAAAACTTAATCCTAACTTCACAGAGCTCACCTCACTTTTAATACTACAAATATATTATATCACTAAGAAGTGGTTTTAAAATTAAAGTACATCTATTCCTACTATTTTCATTAAAAACTTTGCATTAGTTGTGGTGGATTTACCATTCTTTAGCTTATAATCAAAATATATTTTATCATCTTTATAATGCTCTGAAAAATGATAATTCACTATTCTACTATACTTCTCTAATTCACATAACTCTAAATCATGTGTAGTTATAGCTCCTATTATTCCTTCACTATTTAAATTTCCTAAAACAGTTTTAGCTCCAAGAATTCTATCTAGAGAATTTGTCCCTCTAAATATTTCATCTATTAAAAATATCATGCTTTTATTTTCTTTAGATTCTTTTATTATTTCTTTAATCCTCATAAGTTCTGCATAAAAAGTAGATATTCCGTTATTTAAGTCATCTGTTATCCTCATAGATGTAAAAATATCTAATATGGAACAACTCATTTCCTTTGCACAAACCGGTGCACCACTATAAGCTAGAACTAAATTAATTCCAATGGTTCTTAAAAATGTAGTCTTCCCTGACATATTAGATCCTGTAATAATAAAAATATTATTATTCATTACTAGATCGTTTGCAACTCTGTCCTTAGAATTTATAAGAGGATGTCCAAGCTGCCTTGACTCTACTTTAGGAACTTTTCCATGTTCTATCTTAGGATATGAAACCTCTTCATTTATATGAGTCAAAACACTTAAACTCATAAGACTCTCTATTTCCCCTATTAACTCTAAAGACTCTCTAATTTTATTTCCATATTTTCTTCTCCAAGCTTCTAAGGAAAATACACACTGATAATCCCAAAGTAAAAATATATTTAACAGCATATAAAGGAATCCATTATATCTTAAATTAACCTTTTCAGATATTTTCCCTAATTCCTTAATGGCAATCATAGATGAGTTTTCTTCCTTAAATAATTTAACCTTTATAACTTTTAACTTTTCTGAAGAAAACTCCTCTCCCTCTATAAGTTTTAGTATATGTACATAAGTGTCTAAATTGTATTTAAAATTTCCAATGTCCCCTAAAATATTGTTCAGCTTTAAAAATCCCATAGCCCATATTAGTATCTGTAGAATAATTATTAAAGGAACTAAAATACGAAATTTACTTATATTAAAAGATGAAATCACTAAAATTAAGGGGAATGTAATTAATGGTAATGTATATATAAATCCTTTTAGACCTTTTGATTTTATTAGTACATCAGAATCCTCTGCATAATTTACTAATTTTTCTGGACTGTTTAATTTCTTTTTATGTTTTCCTGTGATATACTCCATCTCTTCACATAGATCTAATTTCTCATGTAATTCCTTTATAGCTTCTTGTCTTAAAGTTATTTCCTCTAAACTATACTCTCCATTTAGTAAATCCTTACCTAAACGCTTTCTACCATTAAAAGTATTAGTAATATTTATAAGTTGAAAGATTGATTTTTGCCCTACTATATCTAAATCTCTAGAATATTTATGGCTATGGTCTATAAATTCTTCCCCTACATCTTCAAAACTAACCCAATCTCCATTAATTCTATCCAAATACTTCTGATTTATCTTTATAATTTCTTTAGAAAAGTTTAATTTATCCTTGAACTTTTTATGATATATAATTAGTACTACAAAAACTGCATAAAAGCTAAACATAAGAAATAAGTTTAAACTATTAAATCCTTTCTTTAAACCATCATAAGTGAAATATATACCTAAAACCATAGCTAATAACCTTATAATAGAAAGCTTATTGCATGTCTTTGTATAATCGGCCACATTCTTTTTATGATCTTCTATTCTTAATTCAAATTTATCTTTCTTCACAAATAATATTTAGTAAGAGGGTGTATTATAAATACCAAACTCTCACTAAATCCTCCTTTCTTTCTTACTATTCACTTTCTAGTGTCTAATAAGTTATTTTATATTTCTAATTTTATACTATAATTCATAAAATTTATAGTTATTTATAAAAATATATTTTATTAATGACTACTTCTTTAATTCCTCTAAAGACAAGAACTCTGTTTATTAAACAACCTAAAAAAACAACCTAGCTAATTTAAATTAACTAGATTGTTTTACATAGTTATTATTCTTCCCTATATATGCAATTGTATTCCCCATTATCCACTGTGAATACGGTTTCTATATCCTCTGTTAACAGGTTGTCTAATTGCTTATCATAAGTAAATTTAACACCTATACCACAATTGGAGCTTATCTTTCTAGGTACAGGCATAGATTGATTTTTTATATCTAAACTCTTTAAGTACCTACTAAACTTTATAGCCCCAGAATGGGTAAAAAATGTTGCTATATAATCCATATATCCTACTTTCTTGCAGAGAGTATAAATTCTTCTTCATCTATATCTTTTATAGTAACTTTATATCCTGCATTTTTCATAAATCTTTCTACATTTCCTCTAGCAGTTGTGTTATCGACCATAACATCTATACCTTGAGGATTGTTTTCTAAAGCTTTTTTTGTCATAAGTACTGGTTGAGGACAAGATACTCCTCTAGCATCAATTTGTTCCAACTTTTACATCTCCCTTCACTTTAGCTTTTTCAGTTTTTTCCATATTGAAATAAGAAATACCACAAACTATTACAAATCCTATTATTACTGCAACTTTTCCATTTAATGTTGCTCCCTTAGGACTTGAAGCTAAACCAAAGTTATGACAGAAAGCTGCTCCTACAAACATTCCTATTACAGTTATAACAGAATCTATATTTCCTTCTCCTGATAAAATAAGTTGTCTCATAGGGCATCCACCAAGTAATACACAGCCCCATCCTGCAAGAACCATACCTAAAAAGTTCCATAATGCATCTGTATGAGCAACAGGTTGTCCTACAAATCCTAATTTAAACTTTCCTATAACTAAGTTTCCTATAAGTGCAAATACAAATATAGCTACAAAACCAGATAGTAGATACGTATCTTTAAACATTATTAAATCTCTAATTCCACCTACCATACATAATCTTGTTTTTTGAGCTAAAACTCCTACAACTAGTCCTGCTATTAAAGCAATAGCTATTGGAGCATGAGCAGCCCCTGGTCCTTTTTTACTAAATAATATGAAAGCTGGTGCAGTAACTAATAATACGAAAAGCCCTATATTAACTGCTGGAAATAAATATCCTTCAGCTTTATTTAACTTATAATTTCTTCTTAAACTAAATCCTTTATTTAAGAAGAAAATACCTATAACTATTCCTACAACAAAGCCAACAAGTCCCATTATAGCAGTTAAGTCTCCACCTGCAAGTCTTAATACCATTCTTAATGGACATCCAAGGAACATTAAAGCTCCTACCATAACTATAAAACCTAAAGTAAATCTTATAAATGGTGAAGAACCGCCCTTTGTTGAAAACTCTTTACCAAAAATAGACATAATAAATGCCCCTATTACAAGGCCTATAACTTCTGGTCTTATGTACTGAACGATTGGTGCTCTATGTAGACCTAAACCTCCTGCTATATCTCTTATAAAACAAGCAATACAAAATCCCATATTTACTGGATTCCCAAAGTAAACTAAAAGTGCAGAAATAATACCAACTATAGCTCCGGTTACTATAATACCCTTTTTACTATCCATGTTTTACAACTCCCTCCTTATTTGTTAATATAATAAATAGATAATTACACACATCATTTTTATTTTAATAAAGTCTGAACATTTTGTTAAATCGTTTTTTGTAATAGGTTGTCATATGTCTATAGATAATACCAACATGACCATGTATTCCTATAGTGATCTGTATAATTAATTTAATAGCTTGCAACAAGAAAGTGAGGTGTATGTGGCAGATTAGGGTGTTACCTATAATTAAGTAACATTTCCTACATCCACACAAGCAAGTGTGGTCTTCTTGCCGTGATTATATGAAAAATGTTTATTTAGATAATGGAGCTACATCTTTTCCTAAGGCTCCTGAAGTTCCTGAAGCCATGATGAATTACATAAAAAATGTGGGTTGTAATGTTAATAGGGGAGTATATGCTTCTTCCTTAGATGCGGAAAACATAGTTTTTGAGACAAGAGAATTGCTCTGTGCTTTATTTAATTTTAAAAAGCCTGAAAGCGTAATATTTACAAAAAATATAACTGAAAGCTTAAATACTTTAATTAAGGGACTATTAAAAAAAGGTGATCATGTTATAGTATCCTCCATGGAGCACAATGCAGTTATGCGTCCACTTTCCTCCTTAAGTAAAAGAGGAGTAGAAATATCAAAGGTTCAATGTGATATATTAGGAAGACTTAATCCTAAAGACATTTTAGAGCATATAAAGCCCAATACAAAAGCTATTATTATGACCAATGCCTCTAATGTTTGTGGAACCATACTCCCCCTAGAAGAAGTAGGTAAGATTTGTAAGGAAAATAATTTAATTTTTATAGTGGATTCTGCTCAAACAGCTGGATTTTTAGATATTGATTTTAATAAAATCAATGTAGATGCCTTAGCCTTTGCAGGTCATAAATCACTTTTAGGTCCACAAGGAATTGGAGGGTTTATTATAAAAGATTCCCTAATTCCAAAGGTAGATTCCTTTATAGAAGGAGGAACTGGAAGCCTTTCAGAACAAGAAACTCAGCCAGAGTATATGCCTGATAAATATGAAAGTGGAACCTTAAATATACCAGGAATTTATGGGCTAAATGCTTCCTTAAAATATCTTAATAAAATTAGCCTAAACACAATTAGAGAAAAAGAACTCTATCTTACAAATATGTTTATAGAGAAAATTTTAAATTTAAAAGATGTTAAATTAATTGGATTAAATACTATAGAAAATAGAACCCCTGTTGTCTCCTTAGACTTTACTAAACTAGACAATGGTGAGGTTTCCTCAATTTTAGCTAATGAATATAATATAATGACAAGATGTGGACTTCACTGTGCCCCATCAGCTCATAAAACCCTAAACACTTTCCCAAGGGGCACTGTAAGATTTAGCTTTGGACATTTTAATACTGTAGAAGATATTGATTATACTGCTGATTGTTTAAATAAGATAATAAAGTTGTAAAAATTCATTATTACTATTATTAATTAAATATTAGACTTTCGCAGCTATAAAATTTGTATTTCCTTTATTAATCTATTTAGAATTTAAAAATTATGTATGAAAGTTTAGTTAAATATAATAGGGGCTGTGACCTTAAGAATAAATACTACAATATATTATGTTAATTTAAATTTGCACAATATACTATATGTAAATTTCTTAGTGAAACAACCCCTGATTTACATGCTATTAATATATTTATTTAAAGCTTGCTATCCCCCTCTTTGAAGATACAGCTTCTATTCGTTCTATTTAATATATGTTATTTAGGAGCCTTATGAGTTCCTAAAAAGTACAGTGCCACAGTTCCAGCTCCTGTATGACTACCTATAACTAAGCCAATATAATTAATTACAATATTTTTTACCTTATACTTTTCTTTTATCATATTAGCCAGAGATTCTGCCCCTTCTAAATTATCACTGTGAGAAATAAATATATCTTCTAAGGTATCTTCAGTTAAATGAGTTTCTAAGTTTTTAAATAATTTTCTTAATGCTTGTTTTTTTCCCCTTGCTTTGCAAAAAGGAATAAGTCTACCTTCTTCATCTACATAAAGTACTGGTTTTATATTAAGTAAAGTACCTATGTCAGCAGATAAGGCGCTAACCCTACCCCCTCTTTTTAAATGTTGAAGGTCATCTACTGTGAAATAATGACAAACCCTATTATGGTTTTCTTCTAACCACTTTACTATGTATTCCTTTGATTTCCCCATCTCTCTTAGCTTAGCAGCCTTATATACTAAAAAACCTTGCCCACTAGATGCAGCCTTTGAATCAAAGATAGATATACTTGCGTTAGGGTATTTTTCTAATATTTGTTCCCTTGCAATTATTGCACTATTATATGTTCCACTTAATGCTGAAGAAAGGGATATATATAATATGTCCACATTTTCTTTGACATACTTTTCAAATTCAATACAAAATCTAAAAGAATTAATCTGACTTGTGCTTGGAGAAGCTCCTTTTCTAACTTCATCATAAAATTCTCTATAAGAAAGACTTTTTCCAAAGTCCTCAATTATTTCTCTTTCATTTAAATTACAAACTAATCCTATATATTTAACATTTAAAGACTTTACTAGTTCTAAAGATAAATCACATCCCGAATCCGTTATAATAACAAAATCATTCATTTAAAAACTCCTTTAGAATAAATTTTATATATACTATATATTATAACCTATTTTTTACTTTGTAATCAATTATAAACACTGTTAAAATTTTATATAAAATTGCTCCATTGTTTTTACCACTTGACACTTATCATCACTTGTACATATTTATTATTTGTTTTCTAAGTAAGCTATTTCACTTTTTAAAAGTTCTGCCTCTTTTAAATCATGACTTACTAATATTACCGTATTTTTTTCTTTTGTCCATAAATCATAAAAATCTTTTATTATTTCTTCCTTTAATTTTAAATCTAACCCCTTAAAAGGTTCATCCATAAGAAGTATGTCACTTTTATATGCAAGAGATCTAGCAAGTGCCACCCTTCTATTCATTCCACCACTTAACTTTTCAGGATACATTTCTTTAGCATCCTCTAACCTTACTAATTTTAAGTATTTCTCTACCCTATCTTTTATTTCTTCATTATCCATTAAAGATTTTAACACAAAAGCTATATTTTCATAAACGGTCAGCCAAGGCATTAGCCTATCTTCCTGAAACATATAAGATATATTTTTAGACTTTACTATAACTTCACCACTATCTAAGTTCTCCAATCCGCTTATGATATTAAGAAGAGTAGTTTTACCATAACCTGAAGAAGCCACTATAGTTGTTATTTTGTTCTTTTCAAACCCCATACTAAAATCCTTAAATATACATTTATCTTCATAATACTTACATAGATTTATTAATTGTATATGGTAATCTTTCTTTCCATTCATAAATTATCTTTAGTAAGAAAATGTATCGCTAGAACCAAACTCTTACTAAAATTCACTTCCCTTCACTATAGTCATATTTTAATCTATAATAAGTTATTGAATTTTTAGCTTAAATTATGAACTAGATATTTAAATTGTTTATATACATCAAACAATATTTTTCTGTTTTTTATATTTAAATTATGAGCTAGATTTTTAAATTGTAAGCTATAGAGGACCGAATAGGTAAGAGTGAATTACTTATTACTTTTCCTGTTTATATAAAATTTAAATATATTTTCAAAAATAAGACTTAATATAACCACCACTATAGTCCATGCAAAAAGCTCTTCCATATCTAATATGCTTTTAGCATTTAAAAGATTTAATCCTATAGAATATTTAGGTGTACTTAAAACTTCTGAAGCCACAGTAACCTTCCATCCTAAGCCTAGGCACATAAGAACTCCCGACACTATATAAGATTTTATAGAAGGTATGTATATATCTTTTAATATATATATCTTCTTTACCTTGTATACCTTAGCCATTTCTAAAAGTTTCTTATCTACAGATTTTATACCTTGCAAAACATTAGTATAAATTATAGGAAAGCACATAAGTATACTTGTAAATATAGGAACTCCTGAAGATTGAAACCAAACTAAGGCTACAATTATAACAGACATAACTGGAGTTGCCTTTATAGTCACCACTAAAGGCTCTAATAACTCTTCTACAAATTTATTTATTCCTGATATAATCCCTAGAAGGATTCCTGTAATTATAGAGAAACTTATACCCTCAATAACTCTTAATATACTTTGAAAAACACTAATCCAAAAGGCTTCCTTCCCCATTAGATGGTAAAGGGCTTTTAATACAGCTAAGGGAGCTGGAAATAAAATTTCCGTATTAAGAAAAAGGGAGCATAGCTCCCAAATACACAACCAAAATAATATTATTGCTGATTTTTTTACTATTTTACAAATTTTATTATTTGCCTTCATAGTAGAAATTCTCATCTGGTAACTTTCCTCCAATAGACTTTGGATTGCTATCACTTAATACTTTATAAAAACTTTCTAAAGACTTTCTTGATTCCTTAGCATCCATAAACACTATATTACACTTTGGTATAGCCATTTCTGCTATTTTTGCCTTTGGAATTATTCCATTTTTCTCTATAAGCTTGCCTGCCTCTTCCTTATTAGCATTTACAAATTCTACAGATTTTTTATAATTCTCTAAGAAAGATTTTACATCTTCATTTCTTTTTTCTATAAAATCTTTTCTAAAAATTAAAGTTCCCATAGCTAGTTTTCCATTATCTTTAGCTACCTTTTCCCATTCTTTAGTTAAATCTAATTGTATGTTTAACTCTTTATTCTTCATCTTTGTTGTAGTTACAAAAGGTTCTGGAAGTACTGCAATTTCTGCTTTTTTTGAAGCTACTAAAGCAGCTAAATCATTATGTTGAGCCTTATATTCTATTTTTAAATCCTTCTCTGGATCTAATCCATTTTCCTTTAAAATATGATTTAAAATATACTCAGGAGTAGCTCCCTTTCCACTAGCATAAACTGTTTTTCCCTTTAAATCCTTAATACTTTTTATAGTATCTCCATTTTCAACTACATATAAAACTCCTAGGGTATTTACTCCTACTAATTTTACCCCACCTTTAGTTTTATTGTATAAAACAGAAGCTAAATTAGAAGGAACCGCTGCACCATCTACTTCTCCATTTACTACCTTAGAAACTATTTGATCAGGAGAGTCAAATAAAGAAATATCATAGCTTTCTTTATTTTCTTCCATAAGCTTAACCATGCCCATACCTGTTGGACCTTTTAAAGTTGCTATTTTAATCTTTTCTTTTTTAGTTTCCTCTGTTACCTTTGTAGTTTCCTTTTTCTCATCCTTATTATTTTCCTTAGTTGAACAACCAAGTGCAAATAAGGATGAAGTAACTACTATACACACCGTCATAAAAATTGAAAATACTTTTTTCATATGCTCACCCCAAAATTTAGAATTATGAACTCTATGTAAAGAGTTCAATTTAATTATATATCAAATATAGCACATTAACTAGAATTTTCTGTGAATAACTTCTATGACTGCTCCCCACCTTTACTATACATTACTATAACTTAATCCTTAATTTCTATAAATAACTTCTATTTAACTCACCTATCTTATGATATAATGTGGCAATATGGTATAATATTTTAGCATTATAAAATTTGATAAAGGATGGTATGGATTTGATTACAGTAAGAAATTTAAGTTTAAGATATGGTGAAAAGAAACTTTTTGAAGATGTAAATCTTAAGTTTACTTCTGGGAACTGCTACGGTGTTATAGGTGCTAATGGTGCAGGTAAAAGTACATTTTTAAAAATTTTATCTGGAGAAATAGAGCCTAATAAAGGTGATGTATCTATTGAACCTGGCGTTAGAATGTCTATTTTAAAACAAGATCACTTTAAGTTTGACGAATTTCCTGTTCTAGAAACAGTTATAATGGGAAATGAAAGACTTTATGAAATAATGAAGGAAAAAGATGCTATATATGCAAAAGATCCTTTTACAGATGAGGATGGAATAAAAGCTGCTGAACTTGAAGGTGAATTTGCAGACTTAAACGGTTGGGAAGCAGAATCTGAAGCTTCTTCTCTACTTCAAGGTTTAGGCATAGAAACAGAACTTCATGAAAAAGCCTTAAAAGAACTTTCAGGTAGTGAAAAAGTTAAGGTATTACTAGCTCAAGCTCTATTTGGTAGCCCTGGACTTCTTATACTAGACGAGCCTACTAACCACTTAGACGTTAATTCTATTAAATGGCTTGAAGAATTTTTAATAAACTTCCAAGGTACAGTAATTGTAGTATCCCACGATAGATACTTCCTAAATAAAGTATGTACCCATATGGCAGATGTAGATTTCGGTAGCATTAAATTATATGTAGGAAATTATGATTTCTGGTATGAGTCTAGCCAATTAGCTCTTAAGATGGCTAAAGAACAAAATAAGAAAAAAGAAGAAAAAATTAAGGAATTACAAGAATTTATAGCAAGATTTAGTGCAAATGCCTCTAAATCAAAACAAGCAACTTCCCGTAAAAAATTATTAGATAAAATTGATCTAGATGATATTCAGCCTTCTAGTAGAAGATATCCCTTTATAGGATTTAAACCAGAGAGAGAAGTTGGAAACGATATATTAAAGGTAGATTCCTTAAGCAAGACCATTGATGGAATAAAGGTTTTAGACAATGTAAGCTTTACTTTAGATAAAAACGATAAAATTGCTTTTATAGGTGATGAACTTTCCATAACTACACTATTTAAAATACTATCTGGAGAAATGGAACCAGACAGTGGAGAATATAAGTGGGGCATTACCATAACAAAAGCTTACCTACCTAAAGATAACTCCGAATTCTTTAATGATGTAGACTTAAATCTAGTGGACTGGTTAAGACAATACTCAGAAGAAAAATATGAAACCTATTTACGTGGTTTCCTAGGAAGAATGTTATTCTCAGGAGAAGAAGCACTAAAACAAGTTAAAGTTTTATCCGGTGGAGAAAAGGTTAGATGTATGCTATCAAAAACTATGTTAAGCAATGCAAACGTGCTTATACTAGACCAACCAACTAACCATTTAGACCTAGAATCAATTACAGCTTTAAATAATGGCTTAATGGATTATAAGAGTAATATACTTTTTACATCTCATGACCACCAATTTATACAAACCATTGCAAATAGAATTATAGATATAAGTCCTACAAAATTCATTGATAAAAAAGTTACTTATGATGAATACTTAGAAATCCAATAAAAGTAAGAGCCTTTAGGCCTTACTTTTGTTTTTTATAATGATAATAATGTTTTAATCTTTATGGGAAACCTCATCCTTATTGTTCCAAGGATTCTTTACTACTGAAATCCTATATTGATTTTCAAGAGATACTATTGTAATTGAGCACAATATAAATAATAAGGCTGGTTGTGGTGCAATCAGTGTAAAATCAACTAATCCATGACCAATTATTAAGGCTTGAATACCTGCTAACATCGGCAAAAGAGTGCATCCTTCCCTATAAAGAACCTTTAAGCTTCTAAATAAATTCACCTTTATATATAAATATATAGAAAACCCTATAATTCCAAGAGTATTCATAAATGTAATCCAAATGTTATGTGCATGAAATAAAGTTTTATGATACTGACTTATGTATTTTGCCCCATTATCCCATATAGCCATAAGCCCCCATCCTGTAAAAGGCTTAATTTTTATCATTTCTATACATCCACGCCATATTCTTATGCGATTATAAAAAGAACGACCAACATTATGATCAATAATCTTATCTAAAATAGGTATTGGAACAAAGGTAACTATGCATATAATTATAAACATGGATACTAATAAAACTGTATTCTTCTTGCTTATATTAAATTTACAAATATAAAAAATAAGCAGTCCAAATGCCAATCCTATAAATGCTCCACGAGATCCCGTTAAGAACAATGCAACAGTAAACAAAAACGTCGCCAATTTGTAAAATAGCCTATTATATTTAGATTCTAAAGAAGAAAAATAAAGACTAACAAGTATCATTATAGCAAACCAATTTCCTGCCACATTAGGATTACCAAATGTACTATATATTCTTTTATTATTTATTTGTTGACAAGTAAAATCTAAAAATTTTGCTATAAGATTAGTTTTAAAATATATGCTAATAATCTTTTCTAAAATCCCAAGTAATGCTGATAAAAAAGAAAAATACAATAAATATCTATATATTTTTTCTATTCTTTCTCTGTTAATAAAATAATCTTCAATATATACACTACAGCAAAAATAAATAAATAAGGCAAAGGGTGAGATTATTGATGTTAAACTTCTATTTATAACCCCTACAGTAAAAGCCCACAAAAATAATAAAATAAATCCTATATTAAAATAATTTTTCTTTAAATTTACTTTTCCTGATAAAACAGTATATGTCATGTATATGCCTGGTATAATAGTTGTATAAGGGGACATGACTATTAGTAATATTAAAAATAAAATGTTATTATTTAAATAAAATTTAGTCATATACCACTAACTTATGCTCTATAAGTTCCCCATTATCATAGACAAGTTTTGCTGAAAACATCTGATATTGTTTAAGCCACCCTAAAAATAATTTATCTCCCTCTAAGATGTTTAAGTCTAAAATCTTATCATTATCAATCCACTGAAGTACACCCTCATTACATTCCTGTAGTTCACCTTCAACTTCTGTTGCAGTATATAAAAAGACATACCAGTCCTCATTTTTATCAAATTTAGGAAAAGTTAATATTCCTCTTAAAATTGGATTTTTAAGTGTTAATCCGCTTTCTTCCTTAACCTCTCGTATTACACAGTCCTCCGGTGTTTCCCCCTGTTCTATTTTCCCACCTAATCCTATCCATCTACCTTTATGTACATCATCTTTCTTCTTTATTCTATGAAGCATTAAGGTTTTATTATCTTTTGTTATATAACAACTAGTTGCTACTTTCATGATAACCCTCCAGATTTTTTAAACGCTATTTGGTACATCTTATTTTTCCATAATTCCACTTGGAGATTCAAACTTCAAAAAACGTGTACCTTGAAAAGTTAATGTTCCCCATTCATTCTCTGTTATATTTCTAAAAACACGCCTTCTAACTGTAAGTCTAAGTTCACTACCAGTATCAAGTTCAAATACTAATATAAAAGTTTCATTCCTTGTCATGGTCCCATTAGCATCTGTATGCGTATGAGCATCTATTTTTTTCCTTATAACTCGTGCTTTCGTAGATATAATTGGTGAGTTTTCATTTTTAATATATCTAGTAACCCACATAAAAATTATAAAAGCAAAAAAAATAAAAAACAACATTTTAAACACCCCAATCATCCCCTATAGAAATTTATCCCATGACTACTTGCTCTAATCCTTCCTTAGAAGAGAAAAGCACCTACGTCCCTGATTAATAGATTATATCATATATTATTTACGCTTTAATACGTTCCCATTTTTATCTGTTAATTCTTTATTTGTTAACACATTTATTAACGCAACCTCTGATGGACTTGATTTATCCTTTTTCATCTCCTTATCTTCTTTAAAGATTCCGTAACCATTACCCACAACAGTATGAGTATTATTTGAGTTTTTCGCTACAATAAGAATATATTCTTCATTAGGTTTTAAATTGTAATCATAGTCTGATTTATATGAAATATACATACTCTCTTTTTCTTCTATTAATGTATCAAGTCCCATTTTTTCAATGGATTCTTGGTCTAAAGTTTTCATTAGCTCCGATATCTTAACATCTCCACCTCTTAGATAAATTGTTTTTAAGTTATTTAAAGCTTCTCCATCTAGTGTTTGTTCTACTATAACTTCCACTGGTGTAAATGGATTTGGATCGGAAAAGTCACTTGTTTTTTCTAAAAATGCTGGTTCCCCTAATGATTTTACCCTTACCTTTACTATAGAATTGTCTTTTGTAACTTCCAGTAAATTCTTAGGCTCCTTTGGATCTTTCACCCAACTGGTTTCAATTTTATGCGTGCTATGAATTTGTTTTTTCTCAGTGCCTTTTGCATTAACTTTATTTTTAGTAGTGGTGTTCTTAGTATTAGAATTTTTAGTACTCATATTTTCATCAACTTCTTTATTATCCTTTTGTCTATTAACAAATACTAAGGTTCCACCTATGATTAAAGTAATTATACAAAGTATGCTTATTATAAAACTCTTTGATTTTAAAAACTTACCCATGTTGGACCTCCTTTATTTTACCTCATTCCTTCAATTAAGGTATTGCATCAGAAAAAAATTTTAATAGTTTTGATTTCATATTTTTAAAGTAATTTATATGAATATATCATATTTAATTTAAATTTTGTGTAACATTTTGTCTTAAATAAAAAAATATCATTCCCCATAATTACATTGCTTATTTTTTAAGCAAGATTTACTTATAGAAAATGATATTTACCTTTTTAATTTCATCTTTGATCTCATAGATCACTGAATTAGGATATGCCATGATGATTGGAGAATGTGTTGCTATAACAAATTGAGAGTCTTGAATATTGATTACTCTGCAATATCCCCATATTCAACTGCTACTCAACTCCCTCAGCCTCACATCTTAATTTGTAAAAATATTTTACTATATCCTCTTCATTTTCTATGCTTTCCTTCATACTTATTAGAGTTCTTTTTCCTATTCTTCTATCTAAAACTACTAATATTTTCACTAGAGTATTTTCTATATTTAGGGATTCTTCTATGGAAGTATTAAAGTATTTGCGTAGTATTTCCATAAACTCAACTTGAGAATATGTACCTTCTACTGGTGTTCTGTAATAATCTCTTTTTAATGTACACATATTATATACTTCTTTACCATCTATAGTTATATAAGTCCTACCAATACCATCATGCATTCTATAATTAGAGCAGTGAAACTCTACTCTATCTTTTAAAGAATCACATATAAAACTTTTTAAGTGTTTTTTAGTTTTACTCCATACCATAGCAATTGTCTCTTTTCCAATTAATAACTATTTTCATTCTTTTTGATTTAAGTTTCATGAAAAACCTCTCTAAATATAAACAGAGTTCTAAACTAATAAATTTATCTTAATATGTTTATTTGCTGAACTTTAATTCTGAATAATAATATTGTGAAGCAAATCTTATGTTAATTTAACAGGATTAAAATGCTCATATATATATTCCTTTATAAATGAATTATAGACCATGCCCCAAACTATATCACCTTGATAATAATGCAATTGGCTGTTTGATACATCAAAAATAATAGGAACTTCAAAAGCACTATAATGTTTATTAGGTTGCTTAGTAACAAAAGCAATAGCTTCTGGTGTAGCATAATTGCAAACCAAAACATTATAACTTAAAACGCCATTTTGAAATCCTCTTGGTAGCCCATGTTTTTCTTTGATAGCACGTTTTAAGCATTTGCTAGAATACTCTTTTATTGTGTCAAGTTCAATAGTTTCAACAAAATTTACAAATGAAAAAATTTTAAGCTTTGTTGCAATCCAGCTCCACTTGAACACTTCTTCATATGTAACTAATGTATCCGTGGTGTTTTCTTTTATTAAGGCTTTTCCTCCAAATCCATTTCTAACAAATTCTAAGTATTCTTGATTCCCCATAATTCCCCCCTTATATAATGTAGTCATAACATTCAATATGAAATTATCTATTATTCTAAGGAATATTATTACAAATATTTTTATTGTTATTCTATTTATTTCTTCCCTTTAAAATATCTATTTCACATTTAAGTTGAGTATTCCATTATTCAATATCTAAAGTCTCTACATCTATCTCATTTAAAATATCCTTTAATGCTTTTAATTCTTCTTTGCTTAATGTAATACCTTTTCCCATTTTCTCATGTTTTTCATCCCAATCACGAATATCAATTTTAGCTTTTCTTCCACTCCAGCTCATAACATTTACTTCTTTTTTCCATCCCTTTGAACCTTCTGATAGGATTCCTAGATTTTTTACAATATCAAATTTTATATCTGCCATTTGAAATTCCTCCTTTTTATTTAATATATTATGCTCAATAAAAGCATTTAAAAGTCTTTATTTTTAAGCTCCTCTTTTACTTCTTTTAATATTGGTCTGAAAACTTCTTCTAACTTTATCATGTTCTCTACTAGGAATTCAATCATTTTATCCCAATCATCTCTATTAAAGATATTAACATTTTCTAACTTATATATAATATATGAAGATTTGATATCCTCACGTCTTTCCCATTCTAAAGCTTTTCCAAACCTTGTCTCTATTTCTTCTTTCCTCTGTTTTAGGGTATCAAAAATAAACTCATTGAATTCCTTATTAGGGTTATACATGCATAGTTCAACCCTAACATACTCCTTAGTAATTCTAAATATATATGCTACATTAGCAATTGATGAACTAGCTCCAATGTAGTTATCTTTTGAAGGATTTATATTGGAGAATAAATTAAAGTTCTCTTTCTCTTTAAGAACCTTTAATAACTTATTCCAAAACTCTAACCTAACACTATATCTACCTGTTATTTGATTTTTGGTAACATTTTCTTCTTCACTTTTTTCTGCCATTTTAATAGTATATTCTTCAGCTTCTTTAATAGGTATTATCTGTCTTAAATCTAAAAATAATTGTTCTCCCAATTGATATGGTGTTACTTTTATACATTTTATATTTAATTTATAATTCATAAGCCATAAGACAGTGGAAGTAACTTCTTTTCTAAATGAACCAGCTACCATTATAATTCTTTGAGATTGCCCCGAATTTAATGTTATATCCTCATAATCAATATTATCAAAAAAATCAATTATTTTATCCTCTGCCTTTTCTTCTATACCTTGAGTATCTAAATACTTTTGATATATATCTTTTATTTGATTTTTAGATAAACTTGAACAATATGAGGCATATTTTAATGATTGCCATGTTACATCTCTTCCTGTATCATCAAGTTTATTTTCAATAATAACTAAATTCCCATGCTTATCCAAAGCTAATAAATCCAATCTTTCTCTAGTATCATCAAATCCATCAAATTCTTTTTGAATAATAAGCAATTCTTCTCCTAAACATTTAGGATTATATGCAATCCATTCCTGTAAATGAGCTCTTTCTTTAAAACCTAATTCGGTAAAGTTTTTTTGTTGTACACTAGAAATTCTATTAACTTCTTTATTAATTAAATACATATAAATTATCCCCCATTTATTTTGCTAAAGTTGAATAGTTTATAATTAATTGTACAATAAACATTCGGATATATTTTATAAAATAAGGAGTAAGTAAGATTACCCACTCCAATAAATAGCATTAGTTTAATTTTGTCTTATTGCAAAACCCCAAAAAGTTCCTATATCTTCGAACCATAGTCATTTACTTCAGCTTGTAATTGATTAGGTTCTATTAAACACCATTTATCTATTATCAACTATTATTCTTGCCACTTTTTCTGCTACTTCCCCTGTAAATTGTATACACTGATTCATATGCTCCGTTGATCCTAATTCCATGCCTTTAGTTAGATATCTACAACAAAGGCTACCGTGTTTTTCTTTAAAGCTATCATGTAACTCTTTGCTAAGACTCATTGCCTTTTGTACCCTTGGATCTTTTGCTTCTTTTCTCCCAAACACCATCCCAATAGCCATAATTCCTCCTGTAATAGCTCCACATGTACATCCTGCTCCACCTATTCCTACAGGAAATCCTGAAGCCATGGCTATAGCTTCATCTGAAATCTCTAGTTTAAACTCATCCCTTATTGTTTTAACTACTGCCTCAGAACAAAAAAAATCTCCACTTCTATAATAATCTTCCGCTACTCTCCTTATTCTATCAAAATCAACATTCTCCATAACTATACCCCCATGTAATAATTATTATTTTTTCTTTATTATATCATAAAACTTATATCCATCAGAAAAATTATCCACCTCTAGACTAATTTATAATTTTTACTATACTTTAGTCCCCATATTTACATTCACATTTTGTTTTATCTTTACTGTTCACCCTTTTAAAACCACTTTAGCACTCTCATATTTCTCTTTCATTATTTCCTTTGCTTCTGGACATAATTTGTTCCAACTTCTTTCAAGTTTTCTACTTACCCATTCTGCCCCTTCTTTTACATCCATTTTTCTATTATGATAAACAAGATGTAATAATGATGGTACTTGATCTATATGAGCCATGGCATCTGCGCTTGCTACACATACTGCTTCCTTAGTTTTTTGTTTCTTCCTTACACTGCCTCTATGACACAAAATACAATCTTTTATAACTTCTATTTTTTCTTGTGGGTAATCTAATTCTTTAAGAATTTTCTCTGCTTCTATTGCTCCATATATATGATGCTCTTCATACATATTTTTATCTTTTACACTTGCATAGTCATGTAATAAGGCTGCAAGTTCAACTATTTCTTCATCAGCCCCCATCCTTTTTGCTAAAATTTTAGCATGTTTAACTACACTAACAATGTGACATGTCCACCCTGAGTAACCAAATATATTATCCTTGCTTTTGCATTGTTCCTCTACTATTTTTGAAACTATGTCTATTAACTCTGCTGATTTCATTCTCTTCTCTAATTCATTAATCAAAATAGGCTGAATTTGTGGGTATGTTAAATTCTCTGGTATATCCTCAAATAATGCAATTTCTCCAATCTCTAAATTATGAAGTTCACCTAACTCTTGAATTTCTGCGTAAAATAATCTTCCATAATTTTTATCAACATTTTCTCTTTTTACAGAGTAATCACATATAGGCTTTATATTAAATCTAACTGCGCCTGTTTCTTCTTTTAGTTCTCTTGCTGCGGTATAATTAATATCCTCATTTAACTCTCTATGTCCACCTGGCACTTCCCAAGTGTCTCTTTCTTTATGTCTAACATATAGGAATTTTCCATTAAATCTTGATATTATAACGGCAAATTTTAATTCTTCATCATTTACTGTTCCTAAATCACTTGTTTTAATTTCCATATAAATCCCCCCCCTCAAATAACTAACCATTAATTCTCTGTAAAATTGATTATTGATTCAAATTACTTATCTTTAGTTTTATATTACTATTCAAAAATCCATATATTGCTCACCTTGTTATCATATTTTATTTTCTGCATAAATAATGCAACAATGAACATATTAATAATCCATTATCTACTATATTTATTGAATTTCACTGTAAAAATCTATAATCTTATCTTTACAATTTCCCATAAACTCATATTTATTAATATCATTTCTACTTATCCATTGGACTTTTTCTATCTCAATATTTGGTTTTACTTCTCCAATTATTTTACCTGCGTATACAATTAGAACATAGCGATTATCTGAATTTATAACATAGACTTTAAACAGCTTTAATTCACTAATTTCACAATTTAATTCTTCCTCAACTTCTCTTCTAATGCATTCTTCAGGAGTTTCTTCATTTTCTAAAGTTCCACCCACTGTTTCCCACAACATAGGAAATTTATGTTTAATCTGGCTTCTTTGTGCGATTAGAACTTTTTTGTTATCATCATGTATTATTAATGAACATCCAATAATAGTTTCCATAATACCCCCATAAAACAAAAATTTTAACCTTACTATAAGGTTTTATCTAATAAACATAATCCAATCATTTTTCTATCTACTTCATCAAAATCCCCAATAGAAATTTGTAAATCACACAGCATAATCATCAGTAATTTTCTTGTAAAATCTCTTTTCTGAAGCCCTTATATCTCTAATACGTTCTATTAATTCTTCAAAATAATCTTGTCCCAAATTTTTCATTTCTTTTAATCGTTCATCGTTCATTGTGAAGCCTTTTACTAGATATTCATTAAGTCTTTCTGTTGCCCACCTTCTAAATTGTGTACCTCTATGTGAACGTACTCTATAACCTATTGCTATTATCATTTCTAAATTATAAAAAGATACTTCACGCTGAACCCTTCTATTTCCTTCGTTTTGAACTATCCGGTTTTTTCGGATAGTTAAACTTTCTTCTAATTCTCCCTCATTATAAATGTTTATTATGTGATCATTAATTGTTCTCACATTTTTTTGATACAACTCTGCTATTGCTTTTTGAGTCATCCAAACTGTTTCATTTTCTAATCTAACATCTACTTTTGTTGTTCCATCTTCTGTTTGATATATTAATATACTGTTATTCTCTTCCATTGCTTACCACCTCTTAATCTATTTCAATTTCTCAAACTTATAAATAATACTTACAAATTTCTCATTCAATTAATTCTCCTTCATTTGTTATTTATCTTTTTTAGCGTACAAATTTAAATAATTAACTTTAGTAATTTTCAGCATATTTTTACCATTTCGTATTTTATACTCTTAATATTATTTTATTTCATAATTTTACATTTTTACACTTTATATTATACAATAATTTTATAACATATTTTTATTAGAATTTTTTCTAATTCTAAAATTATAAATTAACTTTATTAATTTATTTATTATATATTAAAAAGATGTACTACTAAACAAGCAACACATCTTTTTATTTATATAATATTTAACACTTTAATCTTATTATTTTTCATGCTAACAATTTTTTAATTTCTATGCTTCTACTTTTTTAATTTCATATCCTAATTTTACTGCAGTATCTATAAATTTCTCAACTTTAGGACTACCCCATTGGTTACAAACTGCTATTCTTGTTCCATCTTCTGTTACAAGAATTTCATCAGATTTTAAAAAATATCTTCTTGTATCTCTACTCACTAAACCCTCTACAGTTTGAAAAACTCCCCAAGTTCCTTGAATACTATCTTCGAAAATACTTTTAAGCTCATCATAAGTTGCTTTTGTTGAATTTATATATTCTTTTATAACAGCCAAAACTAATCTATTTTTAGCATATTTCTTTCCTTTAAATAAGTACTTACTATAATCCTTACCAGATTTATTGTATATTGTACTGATCATGTTATCCATGTTTTCTCTTTCTTCTTCATCAATATTTTCGTCATCCTTTAATACGTTTAACATTGCTAAAAGTAACGGCTTGTTGCCTTCCCAAAAATCAAGTAATAGTTTCCTTTCTCTTTCATTAACTGCCATAACTAATCCCCCATTCTTAATACTCTTCTCGTCCATTGATGGATAGCTCAAGCATCTTAAATAATTATCGATCAGTGAACTTGCTTCTAGTGATAACTGCTGCATTTTGCAAGGTTCTAAAAGGTAATCAACTAAGTATTGATAATTTATTTGAATATATTCTTTACACTGGCACTGCTGTTCATTCAAGTCATGTAACTCACTATTAGAAATCGGTGAAAGATATAAAAATACTAATTCACAGTTATCCTTAAAATTTTCTTTTGCCCATTGGTAATATTGAACCGTCTGTTCTGAATGCTCTTTAGAATAAACTTTGTTTTCTAGAACTATTTTTATATCAGTAATTTCTGACTCTTCATTATCAATCTGCAATGATAAATTAATAAATATATCAATTCTTTTATTATTATCAATAATTTTTTCTCTTTCTATTTTCACATCAACAATCTCATAATTACCAGTTATTATATAATCACTAAGGTGTTCTGGAAATAAGTTTCTTTGCCCCTTTGCATACTGACAATCAAATAATGACATAACTATCATCTCAAGGAATTTTTGCATTGGATAATTACTTAGCCCATGCTTCTCATCTGGGTTTAGTATCCATGCTAAAAAGTTGCTATGTACATTCTCATTTCTCATAATACCTAAAATATCAAAAATACCTTTAAAATCATAATATAGTTTTAACTCATGGTATTCTTTTGAATTAAAAAGTTGGATAATTGCCTTTCTAATATCTAAATTAATACTTTCTTCATTTTGCATAATTTTTTCTGACATCTAGCCACCTCTTTTTGAATACTAAATTCTATAAATCAATATATTCTGATACCCTACATTTAAGTAATTCCACTAACTCTTCATCCATAAAACCATAATCATCAGAAATATCAAGACAAATTATCTTTTTATCATAGAGTATATTTTCAAACTTATCCCTAATCCTTCTTAAATGTTTCTTTTCCATTACAAAAATTATATCAGCCCATCCGATATGTCCACCTGTTACCTTAATACGAGCATTTGCTTCTGTTCCCGCTGATCTTACATCATATCCATTCACTCCATTGAATATTTTTTCTGCTGTAAAACTTCTCCATTTGTTCCTACTACATATAAACAATAATTTTATATAAATCACCTTCCAAACAATATAGAAAATTTTTCCTCTTACCCCTAGAACCTTGAATCAAAAGTATTATTCCTTCTCTACCTTATTGTTAGCTACTGGTATATTTAAACAAAAATAGTTTTTAAATATTCCGACGTTTGTCTTAGTAATCTAGGATATCCAGATCCAACCCCAAGGTATGACATATGGTTTTTCTTATCCATTTAATTACCTCCCCTAATTTATTCTGTGAATATTTACTAACCCTTCTTTATATTTTATCATACTCTTTTGCTTCTTTATTATCATATTTCTAAATAACCTATTTCAAGAATAATTGAAACTATACTATAAAGTTTTATTGTAAAATAACGCATAGGTATTATTAAGAAAGATTAGTATAGTAATAACTTGTATCCTCAATTTCAAAAATAGAACATATATTCGTATAAGTTCCTTAGTCTTGGAAATAATAACTAGTATAATGAACTAGAAAGTGAGGATGACTATGGATTATAATAAAATAGAAGATGCAGTTTTAAAGAAGGCTTGAAGAAAGTCAAAAAAAGGAAAGGCAGAAATTCTTATAAAGTTATTAATTAAAAAATTCAAGTCTGTTCCTCAAGAATATAAGGTAAAAATAAATAATTTGTCAGAGGAAACTATTGATGTAATTGCAACTGATATTTTTGATTTAGAAAAAATTCAAGATTTAGAGAAATATTTTCAATAGAAATATAAAATAAAGTCAGGATTAAATAAGGTTTTATCCCTATTTTTCTCCTGACTTTTAATATTACTTTTTTATTATTTTATAACTCAACTTTCGCAAGGCAAAAATACTAACTTCTCATTGATATAACAGTGAATATCAGCAATAAAACTATCTATAATAGAGTTAACAACGTCCTTTGACCATAGCTATTGTACAAATTCCTTATTATCAAAATCAAGACAATTAATTAAGTTTTGTTCTTGCTTCATGTCATTATATTTTACTGACACTTTATCACCAATTTGAGTTATTGGAAGTTCATTTGAAATTGTAAGGGACGCTTGAAATAATTTTTGTGGATATTCCTTCAGTACAAATGTATAAAAGCTTGAACCATTAATTGTACAACTGTTTATTCTTAGTACTGTCCCATCTAACTTATTAGCATTTCCTGTGGATACTATGTTAGTATTATTACCTTTGCTTTGTAGTACTCTTATATAATTTGACTTACATTCTGTAATATTTTCACCAGTTCCTACTGCGTTATAGTCACCCACTGAAACCATTGCGAACATCTTAGTTAGTCCACTTTTATCATTTAAAGTTATAAAATAAGTTGGTATATTTTCAACATTTATAAGGATAGGGAAAGATCCTGTATATCCTAAATTTTGTACCTTACCTTCTGCTGATTTTGTTCCTGCTGTTTCTGTTGCTCCTGATATTTTAAAAATTGTAGTCTCTTGAGTTCGTGTATCTACTAATGTAAATCCTACAGTGGACTCATCTTTTCCAACAGAAGTTAAGCCAGTGTAATAATAACACCTTCCGTTATTATAAACCACTCCAACCCCTTGGGTTGTTTTTAACTTATCTTTTCCTGAAAAATTAAATACACCATGAATATATTTACCCCATTTATTTATATTGTTTTCAACAAAGTTTAATGGTTGAATTCTATCTATCCATTTTGGTGTATTGTCTACATTATATTTCTTAACTTCTCCTGTCTGTGCATCTACAAGCACTATTCCTACAGCTTTTTTACCTTTTAAACCTATAGTATTTTTATACATAGTTGCAGTCCAATAAGGCTTACCACTATCATCAACCTCAAATGTAAAATCTGTTATTCCTCTAAACACCTCTCCATTTAAATAAATATGTCTTCGTAAATCATCGTTAAAATACGCTGATGGGCTGTACCTTAAATTTATTGCTTTTCCATCTAATTCTTTAACTAATTTTACATCATGGTCATTAGTAGCTGAAACCATAATGTATCCTGGTGTGCCTTTGTTAAACATCCACTTGAAAAAACCAGAGTGATTTAAAGCTGCTACATAATATAACTTTCCATTTACATTTTGAAGAGTAAGATCGCCAAGTTCTACTCTGCTTCCTAAAGAAGTTTCTTCTCCAAGCTTTTTATCTGCAAGTAACTTAGCATACTGCTCATTTACTGTTGGTATATTCTTTTCATCAATATAAGATATTTCCTTAGAAAACTCTTTGTATTGAGGGTTTGGTAATAAACTTTTATAACCATTAGCTCTAAATACTGGCAAACTAATAATACCTAACACAATTATAGCACCAACACCTATGGATGCTATATTCAAAAAAATGTTTGTCTTGTTTTTCTTTGCTTCAACAACATTGTTGTATATTAAGTATGTCATTCCGAAAATTAAATTAACTGCAATTATAATAATATAAATTGAAATTTGATTGTAATTTACTACTGGTAAGAATATATACAATGCTATAGCAAATAACAACACATAAAATGAGTAAAACATTGATTTTTTACGCATTTTGTGACCCCCCTTTGCGATTAATAATGAGTATATATTACTATATTTTGTGAAATCAATAAAGCTTTGTTTTTACTCATTATAGGTTATTTATAACCGTTTAATATGTTTTACCTAATTTTATTAAGTGTTATTGTATATTATTAAACTATTACAATAAATATATCATAAATTTTTCTATAATATATTTATCAGAAACTTAATTACCTACAACTCTTATTGTAATTCTATTATTATTGAATAAAAATGTTACTAGTTATTGATTTATTTATCTCTTACTTTTACCAGTAGATAAAAATAAAAAATATTCACCTAAATCCTTGAGCTTTCTTTCTTGAAAACAAAAAAAGCCAGGAAAATCTAATCACTTTCTGATTAAAAATTCCTGACTTTTAATATTACTTTTTTATGAGTAACACCATTTTTTATAGGTGATACGAGTTTTTATTGAAGTACAATATACACCGCTTACTCTTTCTATATAATCCCTATTCCACTGTTACTGATTTTGCAAGGTTTCTTGGCTTATCTACGTCGCAACCTTTTTGTACTGCTACATAGTATGAGAATAATTGTAGTGGAATTACTGATATTACTGGTGAAAATATGTCCATAACTTTTGGAAGGTAAGTTACTGAACTTACTGTTTCTTCAACTTCGTTATGTCCTTGTGGTAAGAAGGCTGCAACTTTTGCTCCTCTTGCTGTTACTTCTTTTATGTTACTTACCATTTTGTCTATTAGATTAGACTGAGTAGCTATGGCTACAACTGCTGTTCCTTCTTCCATTAATGCTATTGGTCCATGTTTTAATTCTCCACCTGCGTATGCTTCTGAGTGGATGTATGAGATTTCCTTTAATTTTAAAGAACCTTCCATGGCAACAGCATAGTCCATTCCTCTTCCTAAGAAGAACATATCTTTATGCATATAGTTCTCTGATGCAAATTTTTGTAGAGCTTCTTTATTGTTTAGGACTTCTTCTGCTCTTAATGGAAGTTCTAACATTCCTTTTTTAAGCTCTTCTAATTCTGCTTTTGTTACAGTTTCTTTAAGTTCTGCAAAATATAGAGCTATTATATACATTGCTATAAGTTGGCTTACATATGCTTTTGTTGAAGCTACTGCAATTTCAGGTCCTGCCCATGTGTATAGAACATCTTCTGCTTCTCTTGAAACTGTGCTTCCTACTACATTAGTTACAGCTATAACTCTTGCTCCTTTTGCTTTTGCAAGCCTTAGAGCTGCTAGGGTGTCTGCTGTTTCTCCTGATTGGCTTATAACAATTAAAAGAGAATGCTCATCTATTATTGGATCTCTATATTTAAATTCTGAAGCTATATCAACTTCTACTGGAATTCTAGCTAATTTTTCTATAGCATATTTTCCAACTATACCAGCATGGTATGCTGTTCCACATGCTACAATATAGATTCTATTAAAGTTTGCTAGATCTTCTTTTGTGATTTTTATTTCGTCTAATTTGATCTGCTCATTTAAAGCAATTCTTGACTTCATAGTATCTCTTATAACTTTTGGTTGCTCGTGGATTTCTTTCATCATGAAATGCTCGTATCCACCTTTTTCTGCTGCATCAGCATCCCAAGTTACATGGTAGATTTCTTTTTCTATTTTTTCGCCTTCTATATCAAATAATTGAACTCCATTTTTGTCCATTAAAACAAATTCGTTATCATTTAAAAGATATATATCTCTTGTCTCATTTAAAACTGCTGGGATGTCAGATGCTATAAATGCTTCATCTTTCCCAAGACCAACTATTAATGGGCTATCTTTTCTAACTGCTACTACTTTATCTGGTTCATGAGAAGATACAACTCCTAGAGCATAGCTTCCTTCCATTTTAGAAACTGCTTTTCTTACAGCTGCTAAAAGATCTCCTTCGTAATAATAGTCGATTAGATGAGGTATTACCTCTGTATCTGTTTCTGAAACAAATTTATATCCTTTTGCTATTAACTTTTCTCTTAAACGAATATAGTTTTCTATAATCCCATTGTGAACTATAGTGATTGTTTCATCTTCATTTGAATGAGGATGAGAGTTAACATAAGATGGCTGTCCATGAGTTGCCCATCTAGTATGACCAATCCCTACATTACCATGTATAGGGTTTTCCTCTAGCTTTTCTTCTAAACATTTTAGTCTTCCTTGGCATTTTGTAACTTTAATTTTGTTATCTTCTATTATAGCAACTCCTGCTGAGTCATATCCTCTATATTCTAATTTGCTTAATCCACTTATTAAAAGAGGTGATACCTCTCTCTTTCCATAATACCCAACTATTCCGCACATTATTTTATTCCCTCTCTTATTCTGTTTGTATTTTTTAGTTTAAATACTTAATGGACATTTATGCTCCCACTATGGGCACCATAAATGCACTTATTTTTGCACCTAATTGATTTTGTAACGAAAATCACTTTTCGCTTTTACCAATTGTTAACGGTAGTGCGAATACCGTGGGGCACCCGCCGAAGATTCGATAAAACCCCATCCTCGTCAAGTTACATGAAAAACTTATTTTTTTAGTTATTCATATAACTCCTGGCGCTTTTAAATTTAAAATAATTAATTTTTTCTTTATAATCACCTCCATGTATTTGCTTGGTTTTTTATAGCTTATGCTATCCTAAAAGCTATCACATTATTATATGCATTTTTCATATTTTACGTCAATACTTTTAACGGTTTATTTATATTTATAATATAAATAATTCTTATGTTTATTTTATGCAATAATTATCTGATATAATTCCATATATTCTTAAAAATAAGAGTAAAGTAGTGTTTAAGTCCCTAGATAATGACTTCTAAGTCTCAATTAGAGAAAAAACCTTTTTTAAGCCCTAAATTTTCCTTACTATTTATGGAATATTTTTATATTATATTTCAAATTAAACAATTTTACATAATTAATTATTGAATTTAATTTTAAAAAAATAAGAAAATTCAATTTTATATTGACATTTTTCGATGCTCGTTATATAAATAAATTATAAAGAATATGTTAATAATGATTAAATATTCTTAACAATCAATTTTATTTAGCATATTTATAACTATTTCTATTTTAAATTTTATACTAAATTACTAAGGAAGAACAATATCCCTTGTAAAATTTATGTATAGGGATAAAAATAAGATTACAAATGAGGAGAGAAATAACTTATGAATAATTTTAAAAGAAGAACTCTTGGCTTAGCATTAGCATGCATTATGTCTTTTTCTTTAGCTGCATGTGGAAATTCTGCTAAAACAGAACAACCTAAAAATGAAACTAAGGTAGAACAAAGTAGTACTGAAAACAAAAGCGAAGTTAAACTTGAAAAAGGTAACTGGGCTCCTGAAAACTATGCTGCTTTAACAGCCCTTATAGAAAAACACGGTAAAAACAGCAAAGATTATAATGCAAATAAAAAACCTTATGCTGTATTTGACTGGGACAACACTTCAATAGTTAATGACGTTGAAGAAGCATTACTTGCATATCAGTTAGAAAATCTTGAGTTTAAAATGACTCCTGAAGAATTTGCAAAAACTATTAGAATAAACATTCCAAAAGATAACTTTGTAGCTGATTGCAACAATGTTGATGGAAAACCTGTTAATATCGAATCAGTTGGTGCTGACATAGATTCAAGCTATAAATTCTTATATGAAAACTATAAAGGTTTCAAAGGGACTAAATCTTTAGATGAGATCAAGGCTACACCTCAATATAAAGATTTTATAGCTAAAACTAGATACCTTTATAATTCAATTGGTGAGTCTTTCAGTTCTGATGTAAGCTATCCATGGGTAACTTACTTATTTGCAGGAATGACTGAAAAAGAAGTTGCTGACTTAACTGAAAAATCAAATGAATATTGGTTAAAACATGAACTTGGTGAAGAAACTTGGACAAGTCCAAAAGAATTAGCTGGTAAGGCTGGCGTTGTTTCAGTTAAATTCCACACTGGTTTAAGAACATTAAAAGAGCAACAAAATCTTTACAAAACTTTAATGGCTAATGGAATAGATGTTTATATCTGTTCAGCATCATTCATAGATGTTGTTAGAACATTTGCTACTAATCCTAAGTTTGGATATGAACTTCCAAAAGAAAACGTATATGCTATGGAACTTGAAAGAGATGACAAGGGTGTAATTAAAGCTGAGTTTAGAAAAGGTTATGATCAAACTCAAAGCAAGGGTAAGACTAAGACTATAGAAAGATTCTTAGTTGAAAAACATGGTGGACAAGGTCCATTAATCGTTGGTGGAGATAGCTCTGGTGACGTTGCTATGTTATCTGATTTTAAAGATACTAAATTTAGCTTAATCGTTAACAGATGTAAAGGTGATGCACTTGGTAAGCTTTCAAAAGAAGCTGCTAATACTATTGGTAAAGCGGATGCTAGATACTACTTACAAGGAAGAGATGAAAACACTGGAGAATTCAGACCAACTCAAAAATCTGTATTCTTAGGAAGCAAAAACGAAAAGTTACTTAAGGGTGACAAATAATAATACAGGCAGTTTTAATAACCTTTGTAGTATTAAAAGTATATTAGTGAAATAGTAAAATCTTAGAGTATAAAATTTATTAAAATAGAAAATATGCTAAAGAAAAGGTTCATTAAGATTTATCTTAATGAACCTTTTACTTTTAATTTGCTTTTTCTTCTATTTTTTTAGCTAAGGCCACTGCCATGCTCTCTATTTCTGCCTTATCTTTTCCTTCTAGCATTACTCTAACTAGAGGTTCTGTTCCTGATGGTCTAATTAATACTCTTCCTGTCCCATCTAGTTTTTCTTCCATTTTCTTTATTTCATTTGCTATTTCTTTATCTTTAATATGTATATCTTTCATATTATTAGGTACTGTTGCATTTACAAGAACTTGAGGAAGCTCTGTCATTATGCTAGCTAGTTCTGATAACTTTTGTTTTTTATTCTTAATTACAGATGTAAGTTGAAGTCCTGATACAAGCCCATCTCCTGTAGTATTGAAATCTAGGAATATTAAATGTCCAGATTGTTCTCCTCCAAGGCTATATCCTTCTTCTATCATCTTTTCAAGCACATATCTATCTCCAACTTTTGTTTTTACCCTATTTATAATTTCCTTATCTAATGCAATATCAAGGCCCATATTGCTCATTACAGTAACAACTAAGGTATCCTTTTTAAGTTTTCCTTGCTCTTTTAAATATTTTGCGCAAATAGTCATCATAACGTCGCCATTTATAAGGTTTCCTTTTTCATCTACTGCAAGGCATCTATCTGCATCGCCATCAAAAGCTAAGCCTAAATCACAATTGTTATCTGTTACAAATGTCATTAAATGCTCTGGATGTGTTGATCCACAGGCTTTATTTATATTAATTCCATCAGGGTCATTATTTATAACTAAAACCTCTGCTCCTAATTCTCTAAAGGCTTTTACTGCTGTTTCATAGGATGCTCCATTAGCACAGTCTAAAGCTATTTTTAAGCCTTTTAACTCACAATCTATGGTGCTCTTTGCAAACTCTACATAATCTTCCACTGCATTAGTAACTATTTTCTTTTTACCAAGGTTCTCTCCTGTTGGACATGGCACTCCTTCAAAATTATTTTCTATAACTTGTTGAATTCTATCTTCTAATTCATCTTTTAACTTATAACCTTGTCCATCAAAAAACTTAATTCCATTGTATTCTACTGGGTTATGTGATGCTGATATTACTACTCCTGCATCAGCTTTATATTTTCTTGTTAAATATGCAACCGCTGGTGTAGGAACCACTCCTACGCAAATAGCTTCAGCTCCCACTGATAATAAGCCTGAAACTAGAGCACATTCTAACATTTCTCCTGAAATTCTAGTGTCCATACCAACTACAACCTTAGGTCTATGAGTACCCTCTGTTAAAACATAAGCCCCTGCCTTGCCTAGTTTAAAAGCAAGGTCTGGAGTAAGCTCTTTATTTGCAATACCTCTTACACCATCTGTACCAAACATTCTACCCATATATAAACTCCCTCTCTTTTTTCTAAACTTTTAAATATTAGACCCTGTTAGATTTATATGCTATTACGTAACCATCAGTCTAATAAAGCCAAATAGTAAATAAAATTTCTAATTATATACAATTCATAGCTTAAAGCCTATAGCTAAATTTTAAACTTCCGTAATTTTTTTATAATTCTTAGTTTTAATTCTTAGTTACATTTTTTATAATTCATGGTTATAATTATTATTTTATAATCCTTGTTAAAACTCAATCTTCAAAGACTTAATTAAAATCGTTTTACTATTTTAAATCTCTATACTGCAAAATACTTTATACTAAATAGTAAACCTAAAATAATAAATACTAATTAATTATATTATATTTAAAAGTTTATAACAAGTTCACTTCTTATATATTACACATAAACATAATTAGCTTTATTATTCCTTAGTTTCCACGTATTTCTTTATACTTAGTAGGTATGTTGTAGTATTTTAACTGGGTATTAGCGAGAATATTCATGGAATAAAAAGTAGCTAGCATTAAGTCTTATTACTTTTACTTAATCTAGCTACTGTACAAATTATATGCCATCTACTATATCTTTATCCTTGATTATCTCCACTATATTCATCATCTCCATTGCTTGACGTTAGAATTGTCAGGGTGTCTATTATACTATATATTTTTATACCTTAAACTTATCCACTATATTGTTTAATTCTCTTGAAATTTGATCTAAGTCTCTAGAGGCTTCCACTATGCTTTCAAAGGTTTTAAATTGTTCTTCTATGGAAGCTGAAACCTCCTCCGTAGATGCTGCTGATTCCTGAGAAACTGCTGTAACTTCTTGTATTATATTAACTACAGCTTCCTTATCTTCATCTACAATATGAATATTTTTTGATAATATATCTAGTTTTTCTAGAGTATTAGAAATTGCATCTTCCATAAAACCGAAAGAATCCTTTTGCATATCTAAAGCCTTTTCTGTATCCTCTGTAAGGTTTAAGCTTATGTCCATATTTTCCTTAGTTCTTTGAATTTCAACTTGAATTTCTTTTATTATATTTGAAATTTGTTTAGTTGATTCTGATGTCTCTTCTGCTAACTTTCTAACTTCATCTGCAACTACGGCAAATCCTCTTCCAGATTCCCCAGCTCTTGCTGCTTCTATAGCAGCATTTAATGCAAGAAGATTTGTTTGTTCTGCTATATTTTCTATAGTATATACAATCTTTCCAACAGATCCTGACTTATTAGCTAGCTTATCTATGTTTTTCGATACTTCCTCAATCATATCTCTATTCGTATTAAATTTATCTAATAAATCCTTTAATGAACTCATAGATTTTTGATTTATCTCTCTAGTGTTTTCTGAGTATTCTTTTACTGAGTTATTACTCTCTACTACTAACTTAATTTTTTCTGATAAATTCATCAATCTCTCTGAACCATCTTGTGAATTAGCAGCAAGTTCACTGGCTCCTCTTGCAATTTCATCTATGGTATCTGAAATAGAATTGGCTGAATGAACAGCATCCTTTGATTCGTTATTTACTGTATCTGAGCTTTCAAGTACTTTTTGAGAGAACTCTTGAATTGTCTTTAGTGTCCGTTTAAGCTCTAATTTAAAATCTTCTGCAGCTCTTGCCATAACCCCTATTTCATCTTCTGACTTTAATATTCCTATATTATCAACTTCATATGTTAAGTCTAAATTTTTCATTGAATTTAACATGGCAGTTATATCAACTACAGGTTTTGACATCTTCTTTCCAAGTAATAATGACAATATAACTGAAAATCCTACTATTAAAAGAGTGACCATAAAAATTTGCATAAGACTCTTGTTTACATGAGCTAGAACTTCTGACCTTGGAATTACTATTACCATTTTCCATCCATTAATTAAATTAGTGTATCCGATATAACTTTTCTTTTTATCGTACTCTCCTTGGAATATTCCTTTTTGCGAATTCATCTTTTCCCCTATATCTTTGTACTTCCCTTTTTCTTCTGTTATTAAATTAACATCACTTTTCTTCTTTTTATGAACTATATAATCAAGTTTCTCATTTAATATAAATGCATATCCTGAATTATAAAATTTCATATCGTTAATCTTTTTAAAATAAGTGGTGAAATTCATATCAACACCTATAAGTCCAATAAATTTATTATCTTTAAATACTGGCTTTGCAAAGGTCATTTGATAATTTCCGTTTTTATCTTCATGAGGTTCATCCCATGTACCTTCTTTTTTATCTACATAATCATAAAACCATTTACAATCTGGATTTTTTCTAGTAAAGGTTTTCCTATCGTAATCATATTCTACCTTTTGTATGTTCCCTTTACCTTCTGGATCTTCATAGCAAATTACTTTTAACTTTTTTCCTTCATAAAGTTCTGGGTTTATCATAAAATAAATTCCTATGCCATTTTCCTTAGAAGTTGTTATGTTCTTAATTACGCCGTCTAACTGTTTTTCATATTGATCTATATAATTTTTGTCTTTACTCAATTGATTAAAATCCATATAACTGCTAGAAACAGCTTCTAAATCTTCTGTTATAGACTTCATGCTTATATACGTGCCATTTAGATTTTCTGCCTTAGCCTCCACAAGAGAGTCCATCTTATAGTTAATATCCTGTTGTGAAAGTTTTTTACTACTAAAAAAACTTATACCACCAATTAAAATAGAAACTATAAATGTACAGAGTATTATTGATAAAATGATTTTTGTGCTGATTTTTTTCATTCTTATCCCCTAAAAATTTTAGGGACTTCCCCCTCTCATTTAATTTTTTAATTTGTAATAAATTTACAAATTTTATTTTAAATTCTATTATTATATATATTACACTGATTATCGTAATATTTTAAAAATAATTTACATAATTAATAGTTTTTTTGAAACAATAATATTTGAGACTAAGAAAAGAGGTGAATATATATGAAACATAATGAAAGTATACAATGTACTGTAGATGAATGTAAATATCATTGTAAAGAAGACAATTACTGCACACTAAATGTTATTAAAGTAGTTAAACATGAACCAACTGCAAAAACTGTTAAGTGTACAGATTGTGGAAGTTTTGAAATGCAAGGCTAAAAGTAAAGCTTAGATTCAGAAGGAGTTAATACCCTTTCTGAATCTAAGCATATTTTTTATAGATATTGAATATAATAATTTTATTTAATAGATTAACTAATTATAACCTCAAAAAAAATAATCCAATAACTTAAATACTTTAATTATAATTTAACTTTATTCTAATTTTATTTTATTAGTTATATTATCTAAAACTTTACTAATACTTTTTAAATAAGAACTAGATTGTCCAATACTTTCAATAGATTGTAACTGATCTTGTATTATAGAAAATACCTCTTCTGTAGCTGCAGCAGTTTCTTCAGACACTGCACTAATTTCCTGTAGTGCCTCAAGTACTACATCCCTGTCTTCGTTCATTTTATCAATGTTTTGAATAAGATTATCTAATGTCTTTACACTATTACTATATGACTTTTGTAGTTTATTACTATAACTTCTTTCTATTTTTAAAGCATTATTATTTTCTTCATTTATTAGAATACACTTATCCATATTTTCTTTAGAAAATTTAATTTCTTCTTTTAATTCTCCTAAGATTTCACCTATTACATCTGTAGCATTTTTTGTTTTTTGAGAAAGTAACCTAATTTCTTCTGCTATAACTGAAAAACCCTTGCCATTTTCCTTAGCTTTTGCAGCTTCTATTGTGGCATTTAAAGATAGTAAATCTGTTCTCATGCTTATATCTTCAATAGTTCTTGTAATCCCCTCTATATCCTCTGATTTTTTCCATAAATCATCTATAAATTTTGATGTTTCTCTTATATTTCTAGTGCTTTCATTAAATTTATCTTCTACTTCACATAGTTGTTCTGTAGATTTTCTCATAATAGTTCTATTTTCCTTAGAACACTGTTGTAAATTAATACCTTCTCCTCTTGTAAAAATAATTTTTTTAGATAGCTCCTCTAGTTTTTCAAAGCTACTTTGGGTATTTTCAGCAAGTTCTACAGCACCCTTAGATAGTTCTTCCATAGCCTTTGATATATTTTCCATAGATTTCTCTGATACATTAATATCATCACTTAAAGATAAAACACTATCTGAAATATTTTCTGAACTTTCCTTAATGCCTTTTCCCACAAACATTAGATTATTTTTAAGATTATTAAGTGATCTTGACATATTTCCTAATTCATCTTTTCTATCTAAAACATTTTTATCTATAAAATCCTTACTTAAATCAAATTTTGAGATATAATCTAATAATCTTGTTACACATTGAATAGGCTTCCCTATAATCTTTGAAATTATAAAAGTGGTTATAAAAGAGATTATGCATATTATTATTATAGAAATGAATACTGACAACACTAATTCACTTATTTGTATATGAGGTTTACCTTTAATAAATATATGATCTACATGAAGTAAAAAACTTATTGCAATTAGGATTACACCTAAGAGATTTGAAATGATTAGCAAAAAACTTAGTTTTAAGCTTATTTTTTTCATAATAAATTTAGCCTTGAGCTAAATTCATCTCCTTTCATTTGTTGTTTTATATTCTTTTGTATCTTATTATGATTTTCACAGGTTACCCTATTTTTATCACTTTTCTCTACTTTTATGCTTTATACTATTTTCTTTTGTAATAATATCTTGGTTAATTCTTCATAAAGTTTATATTACCTTAATTATCCTAATATCTTTTTAAATTTAATTATTCTTTCCCACTATTATTATATTAAGTAACTTAGTATTTAGTTCTATAAATTAATAACAATTTATAATATAAATTTTATAATAAGAGAGTGTTATGGAAATATTAAAGCATTTAGTCATTAGATGAAATATATTGTAAAATATATTTAACCATGATTTAGAAAGTTTTAGCACAAATAAATATTAAGTGTTTAATTAAATTCTTAAAAAAGTGTATAATAAGAGTATACTATTTTAATTGTATACAAAGTTTCCATGGAAACTTTGATTATTTCATAGAAGATTGTTGTAAAATATGATAACTTATTATTTCATGGAAGCTTGTATAAAAGAATATAATTTATTATTTCATGAAATATTGTTGTAAAGGGTGATAAAATGAAAAACATACTTAAAAATGATTGGAATGAACTTTTAAATGAGGAATTTTCAAAAGAATATTACTTAAATTTACGAGATTTTTTAATAAATGAATATAAAACAAAAACCATATATCCTGATATGCATAATATATTTAATGCCTTACATTATACCGCTTATAAAGATGTAAAGGTAGTAATATTAGGGCAAGATCCTTATCATGGTCCAAATCAATCTCATGGACTTAGTTTTTCAGTAAAACCTGGTGTGAAGACACCTCCTTCTCTTGTTAATATATATAAGGAACTTCATAGTGATTTAGATTGTTATATACCTAATAATGGATACTTGGAAAAGTGGGCACACGAAGGTATACTTCTTCTAAACACAGTTCTTACAGTAAGAGCTGGTGAGCCTAACTCACATAAAAACAAAGGTTGGGAAAAGTTTACAGATAAAATTATATCTCTTATAAATGAAAAAGAAGATCCTGTGGTCTTTATACTTTGGGGAAAAAATGCTCAATCAAAAACTAAGCTAATAACTAATTCAAAACACTATATAATAGAGTCAGTGCACCCAAGTCCATTGTCTGCAAGCCGTGGATTCTTTGGAAGTAAACCTTTTTCAAAAACCAATGAATTTTTAAAATCCATTGGAAAGACTGAAGTAGACTGGCAAATAGAAAATATTTAGGGGAGATTTTCATGTTTGAACTAGAAAATGTATTATATAAAGATATATTAAAAATAGAAAACTTAAATATTCCTAAGGATAAAATAAGTTGTATTATAGGAGAAAGTGGCAGTGGAAAAACAACTCTTCTTAGAATGCTTAATAAGCTTATTTCACCAACTAGTGGGGATATTTTTTATAATGGAAGAAATCTAAAATCCTTAGATTCTGTAAAGCTTCGTCGTGATGTGGTTATGCTCCCTCAAAACCCTATTATGTTTGAGGGAGATATTTTAACCAACTTAACAATGGGCCTAAGATTTTCTGAGAAAAAGATTCCTTCCAAAGAAACTTTAATTGAAATCCTAGAAAAAGTAAAATTAAATAAGTCTCTAGAGGACTCCACTAAGGAATTATCTGGTGGAGAAAAACAAAGAGTTGCCCTTGGCAGAGTTATGTTAATGAATCCAAAGGTATTACTTTTAGACGAGCCTTCTTCTGCTTTAGATGATGACACTGAAGAGTTTATATTAAATAAAATTACTACGCATTGTGCTGAAAACAATATTTCCTTAATTATGGTTACTCACTCTAAAAAGGCAGCTGAAAACTTTGGTGAAAACATAATTAAAATAAATAATGGTAAAATTTTATAACTACGTATTTTGTATATGTAGTACATGTAATACCTGTAATGTATATAATTTGTACAATATATGATATATAAGACATGGAAAGGTGGTGGAAGTAAATATGAATACCATAATAGATTTAAACCTTTTACAGATGTTATGTGCCTATGTGTTCATAATTATTCTGCTTGTTATAGTTAAAAAAAGAGATATAAAGAGAGAACGTGAAATTTTAATATCTTCCTTGCGAATGACCCTTCAGCTTGTTATAGCTGGCTATATATTAGGAATTGTCTTTAAAAATGATAACCCAATATATACTATACTTATTCTTATAGGCATGGAAACATTCTCTATATACAATATTTTTAAGAGAACAAAATTTAAACTTTCAAGGGATTTAAAGAAAATTATAGCTCTATCTATGGGGGTTGGAACTACTTCTTCCCTAGTATATTTCTTATTTATAGTGGTTAAGGTTACTCCTTGGTATAACTCTAGATATTTTATACCTATTGGGGGAATGTTAATTGGAAACTCAATGACAGGGATTTCTCTTGGCATAAACACTCTTTTAGATGGAATGATTTCTAAAAAAGAAATTGTAGAAACTGCTTTAATGCTTGGTGCAACTCCAAAGGAATCTTGCAAAGATATAGTTAACCATGCTTTTGACTCTGCAATATTACCAACCATAAATTCCATGGTAGGTATGGGAATTGTATTTCTTCCTGGCATGATGACAGGTCAGATTCTATCTGGGACATCCCCTACTACGGCTATATCTTATCAAATAGCTATTATGTTAGGTGTACTAGGTAGTGTAACCTTAAGTGTTATACTGTTTTTATTACTAGGATATAAAACCTTCTTCAATGAGGAAGATCAAGTAATATAATTTTATTTATAAAAATGCTTATTAAGGAAAAAATGTTAGTATAAATATACTTCAGATCATCTGGTAAGTTTGGAATATTAGAGCCATTGTGGTAAAATTTTTATATATACTGCCTATTAAAATTTTTTAAAGTAGTAGTGAGAATTTTTAACGTTGTATTAAGGAATTTATATAATCTAACTGAACGATAATCGTGAGTAGGAGGTAATTGAAAATGAAAGCAAGAAAATTATTAGATGCCTTATTGGTTGCCGAAAGGTTAAAAGATACAACTCGCCATTGCTATACAGCAAAAGGTAGGCATGAAAGCGTAGCAGAACATAGTTGGATGATGACTTTGATGGCTTTCTTTATGCGTGACGAGTTCCCCGAAGTAGATATGGATAAGGTTATTAGAATGTGTATCATCCACGATTTAGGCGAATGTTTTACTGGTGACATTCCAACCTTTGATAAAAACCAAAACCATGAAGAAAGTGAGAAAAACCTGTTGTATAACTGGATTAGTTCTCTGCCCCAAAAATACGCAGTAGAAATGAAAGAACTTTACGAAGAAATGGCAGAACGTAAAACCATGGAATCAAAAATCTATAAATCTATTGACAGCCTTGAAGCATTGATTCAGCACAATATTTCCGATTTGTCTACATGGATTCCGAAAGAATTTGACCTTAATCTTACCTATGCTGACGATAAAGTTGCTTTCTCTGATTATCTCAAAACATTAAGACAGGCTGTCCGTGAAGATACCATTAAGAAGATTGAAGCAGGAAAATAGTTCTCTCTGAAAACCGTTTTTGTAATTATGCCTCTTTCAAAATTGAAAAAAAGAAAAGAAGTTAAGACAAAGTAATGTTTCTATGTAGTAAAAACATAAAAAATCCATGGATAATAGGATTTGACCCCAATATATCCATAGATTTTTTATTTACTATTTCTCACTAGTGTTTAATTTTTAGAAAATATTTTCATTGACATTTGTATTATAATCATTCTTTATAGTAAAATTCTTAAATTAAGCTAATATAGAATAATATTCCTATAACAAAGGGCAGACTTGCCCGCATAGTGATAGCTTGTATGGAAGTATATGGTTTTATAGTTGCAGTTAGCCACCTAACCACTTCTCCCAAGAAAACAAGATATTATCTATTAATTTTGTAATTGAATGTTTTATTAATCTCTTTATTTTTAATAAGCCGTAGGCTGTTTTGGCTACGTCTTGTATTAGTTTTATTATAATGAATGTTATTATTGCCGAAACAATTTGCATCATAACTGCATTAAGGCTATGTCCTATGAATCTTTTAATTTTTAAATTTTGCTTAATCCATTTGAAGAATAGCTCGATATCCCAACGTTTTTTATATAACCATGCTATATCTTCACTAGTATATTGTAATATGTTAGTTACAAAGGTTAGTATTTGACCTTCAGAATCAACTACAGTGATAACCCTATACTGATTTTTTGTCATATTAATATCTTCTGTACCAAGATAGCAAATAATATCTTCAATGATATTTATAGAATCATCTAGTAGAGTAACGTCAGAGTAAGTTATTTCAAGCTTACTTACTTCAGTTATAGCAGCATTATCTTTTAATCGGGTAATAAAGCGTATTCCTTTATTGCTAAACTCATCAAACTTTTTATAGTCAACATAGCCTTTGTCAAAGACATATATACAGTTGTTTTCTGTAATAAGTTCTTTCATCTTAGTTCTATCATGTGGTTTAGCATTAGACACAATTATAAGCTCAGGAACTCCTTTGCTTAAGTTGAATTTTGTATGAAGCTTTATTCCTGCTTTTGTAGAGCGAAATTCTGCCCACTGAAAATAAGTCTTGGCCATACTTATAGTTGAAGAATCTATTAGTTTTATGGTTCCAAACTTTTTAAGTTTCTCATTTACAGGTAATTGTTTTAAAGCAGTATCAATTAGTTCGTTTAATATTGGAATGTAAACATTATAATCCATATAGTTATTATAATTAGACAACGTTCCCAAGCTAACGCTTTTTATTGACTCCTTTAGCTTAGAATCAGATTGCATAAAATCATCAACATCCCTTAAGCTATCTAGCTTCGCTAAATGAAAGTAAAGGTGAGTTTTCAAATGATTTGATGCTATATTATAGTCAACATCTAACTTATACGTAGATTTTTTCAAAGTGTTCCAGTTAACAATATCTAATAATTTTTCAAAAATAGTGATATAATTATTCATAGATAGTCAGCAACTCCTTTGCGATATGATTGTGGTAATTATATTAAAGCAAAGGTGCTGACTATTTTCATTTATATATTGCTGGTACACATAGAAATTTATTACAAGTTATTATTGTCAATAGGATTTTCAATCCATTAATTAAACACTAGTGACTATTTCTATGTCTTATACAAAATAAATTCAATATTTATCCTTTACAATCTGGATTTTTCTAAAGTTTTATTTTACATTATGCAAAAATTTCAAAACTTCCTACGCCTTAAATTTTATTTTACTTGAAAAGCTACTAAAGTCTTCTTTATTTTTAACTCCGTTTATTACTTTTACACTATCACTAGTGTCTCCTATTAATATGGCTGCTACAAGTACATCATCTTTGAAGAAGAACTTCTTGTAAATTCCTTTTTCTTTGTTACTCATTGAAATTACTCCTGATGGTTCTTCTGGAATAGAGCCACAGCTTAAAAGTTCTGTGTTTATAGCGTTAAATGAAATTACATCTACATAGTTTTCAAATTGTCTATGATCTCCAACAGCATTTGCTCCTGCAACCATTGCCATTTCAATAGAAGCTGGCCAGTTTCCATATACTCTTCCATTTAATTCTGCAACATCTCCACAAGCATAAACGTCTTGCACTGTAGTTTCCATTTTGTTATTTACAACTACTCCTCTATTTAAAGAAATATCCGTATCCTTAAATAATTCTATATTAGATCTAATTCCTATGGAGAATAGTATCATGTCTGCTTCTATTTCTTCCCCACTCTTTAGTCTAACGCCTTTTACTTTGTGATCTCCAATAATTTCTGAAACTTGAGCTCCTGTTAATACTTCAAGGTTACTCTCTTCTATGGATTTATTGAAAAGTGCAGCGCCCTCTTCATCTAGCTGTCTACTTAAAAGATGTCCTGCTGCTTCTATTACAGTTACATCCATACCTTTTTTCTCTACATATACATGGTTTCCAACTGTGCGGAAATAGGTATTCCCAGCTTCCTCAGCACTCATTTCTTTCATAGCCCATGCTGCTTCAAGTCCTAGAAGTCCTCCACCGATTACTATAGTTTTTTTAGATTTTTTAAGGTGTTTTTTAATATCTTCTAGATCTTTTATGTTTCTAAGTGTAAATACACCTTCCTTATCATAACCTTGTATTGGTGGAATAAAGTTTCTACTTCCATTTGCAAGTATAAGTTTATCATAGGAAATTTCTGTGCCATCTTGTAAAACTAATTTCTTCTGATTTGTAATTACATCTTTTACTGTAACACCTAGTTTTAACTCTATATTATTCTCTCTATACCAATCTTCTTTTGATAAGAAGAAGTTTTCATCTGGTTTTGCATCTCCTATAAGCTCTGAAAGTGCTGGTCTATAGTAGGTTAAGGCTTCTTCCGTTGATATCATGGTTATACTACATACCTTATTCCTTTTCCTTATGGCATCAGCTGCATAATATCCTGCAACACCGTTTCCGATTATAACCATTTTTTCGTTTTTATCTGAAGAATAATCTATTACTTCTTCTATAACTTCAACAAAATGCTCCTCTCCAACACCACATGCTGGACATATCTTTGGTGGTGCTTCTCCTTCAAATATCTCACCACAAACAAGACATTTCCAGAATCTCTTTCTTCTAATTGAAGAATCTGAAGCTCCTCTTAGGAATTTAGCTTTTAATCTCTTACCAAAGGCTTCTCCATAGTTAAAGGCTGCTTTTAAATCTTCTTCAGAAGGCTTAAATTTTATTTTAAGAGGGTCTACAACATCCATTCTAAGTTGATTTAATCTTTCTGTTATATTGTCCGGACCTTCTCCACTCCAGCCATAAGAACCGTAACTTCCTGCAACCATGTCTCCATGAACTATTGGATTTAAATTTATTAAAATATCCCATATTGGTTTTAGGGCATCACCATTTATAGTAGGTGTACCAAATAAAACTCCCTTTGAATTATTTATTTTATCTAAAACCTGATTCATGTCGTCTTTAACAAGGTCATAAGCATATACCTTTACATCGGAATTAGCTTCTACGCCCTCAATAATCTTTTTAGTCATGGTTTCTGTATATCCATAAGCTGATACATAACATAATGCAACGTTAAGTTCATCTTTAGAAAGTTTCTCTGGTGTGCTCCAGACCTTGTACTGTTCTACTATATCCCAAGGATTCTTTCTTAAAACAGGACCATGTCCATTGCATATAGCATCAATTTTTAAATCTTTAATTTTATCTATAGCTTTTAAAACATGTGGCTTAAAAGGACCCATTATATTATCAAAATAATATTTTAAGGCTTCCCTATAATCTTTCTCACTCTCATTGTAGTCATCAAATATATCAGAATTGCAATAGTGACAGCCAAAAGAGTCACAGGTAAATAGCACATTGTCTTCTTTTAAATAAGTATACATTGAGTCTGGCCAATGCAAAAATGGAGCCGATATAAAATCTAAGGTTTTTCCTCCTAAATCTAAACTCTCCCCTTCAACTGCCTCAATATAATCAAACTCTATGTTTGTTATATCCTTTAAGAAACTTATGGCAGTAGCTGAAGCTACAACCTTAGCCTTAGGTGAAAGTTTTAACAGTTTAGCAAGCGAGCCTGCATGGTCAGGTTCTGTATGGTTTAATATAATATAGTCTACATCTTTAAGGTCTAAATTTATGGATTCTAATCTTTCTAAATATTCATCAAAAAATTTCTCTTTTACAGTTTCAACAATAGCAGTTTTATTTTTCCCCTTTATTACATATGAATTATATGTTGTTCCAAAAGGGGTATACATTATAATATCGAAAATTCTCAAATTAGGATCTAAAGCACCGCACCAATAAACATCTTTCTTTATTTCGTACGCTTTCATATATAACCTCTCCCTATTCACAATAATTTTCCATTGGTTACAAATTCTTATTAAATAATAATCGTTATTATTATAACAATAATTATATCATATAAATTTATAAGTACAATAAGTAAATTCTATATTTTCAAATAGTTTATCCGATGATTATGCTTAAAGTTATATTTAACTGTAAAAAAAGTAACTTTAATTATATAAGAAAATAGGTTTAAACCTTTATATTCAACACTTTCAAATGTTAAATCTTATTTAACATTTAAAATTAGAAACTCAAATGAAAATGAAGGAAATTAAATGAAGGATAAGATTAATGGCATTCCTTTTCTGCATTTATAGTTTATACATAATAAAGTAAGCTTTTTAGCAGTTGGTTGAAATTTTCAAAACAGATACCCCGTGGTAAAATATTCGTATGTCAAAAACTTATACTAAAATCATACAAATATATGAAATATCTTTAATTTAAGATAATAAATTGAAGATATTATTTATTTTAAAATAGTAAATTAAATATCTTTATTTATTTTAAGCTAATAAGTTAAAGATATTCTTTATTTTAAAGTTTTTAATTAATTTAGAAGGGGGCAATTTATGTATATTGTAATTATCGGCTGTGGACGTATAGGTAGTGGACTTGCCTTGGAACTCTCAAATGAAGGTCATGACGTTTCTGTAATTGATAGTAATGAGGAAAGTCTTAAGAGGCTTGGTCTTGGATTTAATGGACAAAGAGTAAATGGAGTTGAAATTGACAAGGATATATTAATTAGCGCAGGCATTGAAATGGCTGATGTTTTTCTAGCTTTAACTAAGGATGATAATATAAACTTAATGGCAACTCAAATTGCTAAAAATATTTTTAAGGTACCAGAGGTATTTTCAAGGGTTTATGAACCAAGTAAAGAGTTTATATATAAAAAACTTGGTATAGAAACTATTAGTGCTACGGAATTATTTATAAATGTAAGTAAAAATAAAATATTAAACAGTGGTTTTAGAACTCTATGCTTTATAGACAAGGATTCCTATATCATTGAAATACCCATTGTAAACTTAAAATACTCAAAATTAGAAGAAATTGAGGAAGAATTTAATTGTATAATCTCTGCAGTAATAAGAAAAGGAGATGCTATTTCCCCATCAAATATAGAATGCTTAGAAATCAACGATAAAATTATCTGCACAATTAATAAGGAAAATAGTGAACGTTTAAACTATGTTAAATTATAAAATATTAAATTATTTAGAATCATGATGTAAGCACCATGTAAAAGAATACTCTTAAAGAAAATCATATGTTAAAATTTTAAAATATGGGGGAATTTATATGAAAGCTATTATCGTAGGTGGAGGAAAAGTTGGTTACTATTTATTTAAAACTCTTAGAAATAGAGATTTTCATGTAACTTTAATTGAAGAGGATAGAGATAGATGTACTAAAATCTCAGAGGATCTTGATGGAGATATTATATGTGGTGATGGTTCTGATATAAATGTGCTAATGGATGCTGGAATAACTGAGACTCAAATTATTGCTGCTGTAACAGGAAAAGATGAGGAAAACTTAGTTATATGTCAAGTTGCAAAACTCACCTTTAGTGTAGATAAAACCATAGCTAGAATAAATAATCCTAAAAATAAGGAGATTTTTAAGGAGCTTGGGGTAGATAATACTGTGTGCAGTACTGAAGTAATCTCAGAGATAATTGATGAAGAATTTTTATAATGCAATCAATATATTACTATTTAGTTATGTACAATAAAAATAATGCAGAAGGGGTGAAAATTTAGTTAGACTTTTATTATTGGTCTTTCTAAGATAATTATGCTTAAAAGAGAAGATATGATTTTAGGAATAGTTGAAGAACTTGCTACAACGGTTGTGTTTCTTGGTTTCTTATTGTTACTAAATTTTTTATTATAAGGTGGTAAATCATGCAAATTTCAAGGGAATGGAGTAATGATGTAAATACGATTTTATATTATGTGGGCTATGCAATATTAGCAACAACTTCTTTAATGATCCTCCCCATAATAACATCTCTTTTTTATAAGGAATGGATAGTTATTATAGACTTTTTAATAAGTTTAAGTATAAGTTTAATAATTGGTATTTTATTTATACTAATTGGGAAAAAGCACAATGAAAATTTTCAGTGGAAACATGGACTAATAATAGCGTCTTTAACTTGGGCAATGCTTACAGCTCTATGTGCTATACCTTATTTTTTAAGTGGTCACACTAGTAACTCTTTTTTAGATGCTGTTTTCGATGTTATGAGTGGTTTAACAACTACAGGACTTGTACTAACTCAAAATCTAGATCATTTATCACGTGGCCTTAATATGTGGAGACATATACTAACCTTTGTAGGTGGACAAGGTATGATTGTGCTTATACTATGCTTCTTTGCTAAAAACATGAATGGAGCTTATAAGATGTATGTAGGGGAAGCTAAGGATATAGAGCTCCTACCTAATACTAAAAATACTGCAAGACTTATTTGGCTTATAAGTATTATCTATTTAATTATAGGAACTATTTGTTTTTTCATTGCTGGACTTGTAATAGGTTTAAAACCCTCTACTGCATTCTTACATGGAATGTATATTTTTATGTCTGCTTGGAGTACTGGTGGTTTTGGACCTATGTCGCAAAACCTTATGTATTACCATAGTTTCCTATATGAAAATCTTTCTATTATCTTCTTTATAATAGGTTCATTTAACTTTGGACTACACTATGCTATGTGGAAGGGAAATAAAAAAGAAATATTTAAAAACATTGAAACTAGGAGCTTCTTTATAACTGCTACTTTGTTTTCTGCTTTACTGATTACTGGAATGCAGAAATTAGGATATTATAAAAATGCGACCTCCATATTTAGACGTGGAGTGTACAACCTTCTTTCAGCTCATACAACCACAGGTTTTGCTAATATATACGCAAGGCAGTTTGCCCTAGATTATGGTGACTTTGGCATATTGATTATGGTAATTGTTATGTTAATAGGGGGATCTGCTTGTTCCACAGCTGGTGGTATTAAAGGTTTAAGGCTGGGTGTCATTGCAAAAGGTATTATAGCAGATATTAAAACTAATATAAGTTCCGAAAGAAGAGTTAAGGTCTTTAAATTCCATAATATCAAGGACTATGTATTAGAAGATGGATTAGTTAAAAGTGCTGCAATTATAGCATTTTGTTATCTTGTATTATTTGGTGTTGGAACTTTAATTGGGACTTATTATGGCTATCCTCTATCAAGTGCAGCCTTTGAATCTGCCTCAGCTACTGGTAATGTTGGACTTTCTATAGGTGTTACTGCTCCTACTATGCCTTCTGCTTTAAAAATTTTTTATATTATAGCTATGTATTTAGGTAGGTTAGAGTTTGTATCAGTCTTTGCTTTAATGGGATTTATTTGTGGAGGAGTTAAAAAATTATGCTTAAAATATTTAGGACATTAATAGGTTTAATAGGTATTGTAATATTTTCTTATACCTTAACTTTTGCAGAAACTCCTAGTATAGCTAACTTTAATGACCTTGTTGAAAAAGGTAGAACTTTAGACAATAAGGAGTTTATAGTTAATGGTGAAGCTATTGGTGAAGCCTTAAAAAGAAAAGAAAATACTTGGATAAATATATCAGATGGTAATACTTCCATAGGTCTTTTTATGAGCAATGAATTAGCAAATAAGATAAAAACTTTTGGAAGCTATGACTATACTGGAGATATGGTTGAAATTAAAGCAGTATTTAACGTGGCTTGCACTGAGCATGGTGGAGAAATGGACTTTCATGTAAAAGAATTAAAAGTCATTGAACATGGACATAAAAGTACTCACAGTATATCCAAAAATAAGATTATTTTATTTTCTGCCTTATGCTCAATTTCTTTAATACTTATAGGAATATTCTTTTATAAAAAGGTAAATGCTTCTTAATAACTTTCTAAGTTGCTAAGAGGCTACTACTTAAACCACTATTCTATTTAAAATACAAGAAGCAATTAAATAGCCCCTATGATTTAGCTTATATATTAAATCATAGAGACTATTTTTTATTTTTATCTATATGTTACTTCTATATCTTTAGTAAACCAACTCTTTACGTTCAATGCTTATAACATCATTTAACTGTATGTTATTTCTATATCTTTAGTAACTTATATTCTATTAATTTCTATCAAAAATAAAGGATTTTACAACGGCAAAAAATTCTCTTACATAAAAATTAGGTTTTAAATAAGGATGAAGGCTTGCTGGAAGTCCATAACCTTCAAAGCCATTTCGTTTTGCAAGTATTTTTGACCTAAACATATGAAAATTATTAGTTACAATTAAAACTTTTTTTGTGTGTTCTTGTCCCATACTATCTAACTTTTCTCTTGAAAACTTAAAATTTTGAAAGGTATTTCTAGATTTATCTTCTTTAATGATTCTCCCTTTATCTATACCATTTTTTATTAAAAACTCTTCCATGGCTTCTGCCTCTGTAATATCTTCTCCTGGCCCTTGTCCTCCTGATACTATAACATTCATCTTAGGATTATCCTTTAAATACTCTAGGGAAGTTATCATTCTCTTATATAGAGATTGAGAGAGTTCTCTCCCCTTAAGTCCAGCTCCTAAGACTATAACCATGTCTACAGGCTCATTACTTTTCACTTCTCCATGATAAATAATAATTCCCTCTAAAACAAGGAATAAAGACAGAAAGCATATAATAATAGCTAAAATCATATTTTTTAAAACACCCTTACTAGATAAATAATTTTCTTTTAGTTTTAGTTTTTCTTTATATTTACTTTCATTTAAAAGTGAAAATATAATTAATATTACTCCTAAAACAAGCCAAAACTTAGAAAACGCAATGGGTCCAAAGAATTTTAAAGTTAAAAAATAAAATATGGATATAACCCCTAAAATAAATAAGACTAAATTTTTACCCTTTAGCTTAAATTTTTTCATATTCTCCCCCAATATCAAACTTCATTCTAATATATCCACTTCTGCATTATTCTTTCAGCAACTTTAATTCCATCTACAGCTGCGGAAATTATTCCCCCTGCATACCCTGCACCCTCTCCTGTAGGATATAAATCCTCTAAGGATATGCTCTCTAGATTTTCATTTCTCTCAATTCTAAGTGGAGCTGATGTTCTAGTTTCAATTCCGGTCATTATGGCATCATCCATAGCAAATCCTCTTATCTTATTATCAAATTTAATCATGCCGCGTTTTAAGGAATCTACTACATAAGAAGGAAGACAATTTTTTAGCTCTCTAAACTCATACCCTCTTGTAAAACTAGGATTAATAGAGCCTATATGCTTACTTTGTCTATCCTTTATAAAGTCTCCAACTAACTGAATTGGTGCAACATGTGAGCCTCCACCTAAAGAATAAGCTAATTTTTCATAATGTCTTTGAAATTCAATTCCTTTTAGGGGGTTGCTTCCTTCAAAATCATTTTCTCCTACAGAAACTACAATGGCTGCATTAGCATTTTCCTTATCTCGCTTTGAATAGCTCATACCATTTGTAACTAAGGAATTTTCTTCTGAAGATGATGCAACTACCACACCACCAGGACACATACAGAAACTATAAACTCCTCTTCCTGTGACTTCATCTGTATAAGTTAATTTATAATCTGCTGCCCTAAGTCTTGGATGATTTGCATACTTTCCATATTGATTTTCATTTATAAGACTTTGAGGATGTTCTACCCTAACCCCTATAGCAAATGCCTTTGGAGTCATAAATATATTATTTTTATAAAGCATTTCGTAGGTATCTCTTGAACTATGTCCTATGGCAAGCACCACTACTTCACTTAAGATTTTTTCTCCATTTACCACTATGCCTTTTATCTTCTTGTCTTTTATAATAAGATCTTCTAATTTACTATTAAATCTAACTTCTCCACCTAAACTTATGATTTTATTTCTTATGTTTTTTACAACATCCTTTAAAATATCAGTTCCCACATGAGGCTTTCCCATATATCTTATTTCTTCCTTGGCACCTGCTTTTATAAATTGATCCACTATATAGTCACATCTAAAATCTTTGCTTCTTGTAGTAAGTTTTCCATCGGAAAAAGTTCCTGCTCCACCTTCTCCAAATTGAACATTGGATTCAGTATTTAATTCACCGGTTTTCCAAAACTTTTCTACAGTATTACTTCTATTGTCTACGTCTTCTCCTCTTTCAATAATTATAGGCCTATAGCCCTTTTCAGCCATAAGAAGTCCAGCAAATAACCCTGCTGGACCCATACCTACAACTATTGGTCTTGTACTAAGTTTTTTATCCCCTAATTTAAAATCTGGGGCATAAGTTTCCTTTCTTATAGAAACCTCATTGCTATTTATTTTCTTTACAATTTTATCTTCATTAAGACATTCAACAAAAACCTGGTAGTTAAATTTAATATTATCTTTCTTTCTCGCATCAATGGATTCTTTTAAAATCCCTATTTCCTTTATATCCTCTTCTTTTATTTTAAGCTTTTTAGCTGCCCTCTTTTTTATTTCATCTAGTGGTTCTTCTATGCTTAAATTTATATTGTTTATCTGTATTGCCATACCGTCCTCCGCTTTCTAGTACTTTCTCTTAATATCTACTAATTATTTTCATATCCATTACTTTATTTTAGTAGTTATTACTCTATTTTAATATATGCTACTATAATATCAATCACTTTATCTTGATATCATTTAATTTAGTGTCCATGACTTACCTTTATATCTGCTACTTTCTTTTAGCATCTACCTTTACATCTGAAAATTCTTTAGATACTAAAGTAACTCCATGTGGTAGTTCTATAGTTACAGCCATAGTTTTTTGTCCTTCGGAATTTACATTCTTAAGGTCTACATATGCTTTAAAATTATTTTCACTTAAATTCTTTATAATATTTTCATCACCTGAAACTTTAAAGCTAATTTTTTCTTTATCTATATTAGCTGTAATATTATCTTGTATATTTATCATGTTAATCTTAGCCGAGATTTCCTTCTCAATTTTTTTAGAAGTAGGCTGTTCAGTATTCTGATCGTCTCCTGCATTTGGTCTGCTTTCTTTAGGTTTAACTTTTAACTTTACATTTATAACTTTAATATTATCTAAAGTGTCTATGCCTTGAGGAATTATTAGTTTGACTTCTTTAATAGTTTCCCCAGTTAAACTGCTTAAATCTACGGTTTCTGTTTTTAAATATTTTATGTCTCTTACTAATTTTTCTTCCCCTAAGATTTTAACCTTATCTTTAGATAGTTCCATGCCCTCTAACTTAAATCTATCTCCAAGATTTCCAATAGTATCTACCTGAATTGGAACTTCTTTTGTAAGATTAACTCCTATAGAAACATGTACTATAGGTGGATCTAATTCTACTCCATTTACCTTAGCTCCTGATGGATTTACAGGTACTAATTCTGCTGATAGGGTTTTTGATTCTGAAAGCTTAGATACATCTATGGTAGCTACAGCTTTATCTATTAAGTTTACATTTTTTGAAGGTCCTGTTACCTTAACCTCTTTAGGGCTTGCAATGGTATCTTTTATAAACCTATCATCAGATTTGTCTCCCTTAATGTTAATTGAAACTGCAACGGTTCTCTCTATAATCTCATCTATTTCAAGTTCAACCCATAGGTTACCATTATTCACTATGCTCACACTAGAAGGCATATTTTGTACTTCAACTGGAATTTTATTCTCTCCTTTTCTCACTATATACCCACTTAGATCGGCAACTACTTTAAAATCACTAGCTTTTGTCCTATACACATCAGAAGACCTTCCTTGAATCTTAATATCCACATAATATTGCTCCTTTTTTACTAATGTTAATTTATTTTTAGCTAGTATATCTTCATTCTTAATCTCAACTGGTACTTTTTTAACTGTATATGTGATTAAAGGATTTTGGGTGTTTGATATATAAAGCCATAAAACCGTTGCTGCTAGTACACAGCAAATTTTTAATACTAATTTTCCTTTTCTTTCTTTATCCATGACTTCACCCTCTCCATTAAGGTTAATTTCTTAGGCTGCCTATTTTCTATAAGTTTCAATAGAACATTTCTTAGTCTTTCCTTGTCGTAATTTCTAATTATTTTCCCATTTAAAGCTATAGATATAGTTCCTGTTTCCTCTGAAACCACTATAACTATAGCATCTGATGTCTCAGAAAGCCCTATGGCAGCTCTATGCCTAGTTCCTAGTTTTTTATTTATAGTGTTATTATCTGTTAAAGGTAAAAAACATCCCGATGCTACTATCCTATCATCTCTTATAATAGTAGCTCCATCATGAAGTGGTGTGTTTACAACAAAAATATTTTCAAGTAAAGCTGAAGAAACAATGGCATCTATTTTTGTCCCTGTATTCATTATCTCTCCAAGGCCTGTGCGTTGTTCTAGTACTATTAAAGCACCTGTTTTAGTGGCAGATAGATTTTCAACAGCATCTATTATCTCTCCAATAACGTGCTTTCTTATCTCCTCATCCTCTAGAATGTGCCTATCAGTAAAGGTACTCCTACCTAAGTGTTCAAGTGCCTTTCTAATTTCAGGCTGAAATATAATTACAATGGTTAATAATCCAATTGTTATAGTTTCATTTAATATCCAGTTTAAAGTGGTTAGGTGAAGAAATCCACTTACAGGAATTAATAAAAATACAAATAAAATACCTTTTAATAATTGCTCTGCCCTAGTTTCTTTTATGAGATTATAAGTTTTATAAAAAATAATAGAAACTACAATAATATCCAAAATATTAGATATCCTTATATTTTCTATGGTATTGAAAAATCCATTTAAAAATGTATTAATATACTCCACCCTTTTCACCTCAAAACTTTTAATTTAATATAGTGTATAGTTTAATTATACACTATTAAATAATTATATAGTATAAATTTTTATGAATTTTACTTCTTTGTAATACCTAAATATTCATTTTATTCTTTATAAAGTAAGGATATTTATGTATAATTGTTATAAACAGAATTCTCGAATAAACTATTCTAAAAATATTATGTTAAGGGGTGTGATCCTATTGCAAAAGAAAAAAACTTTAGTTATAAGCTCCATTGTTATTCTTACCTTAGCTGGACTCTTCTTTTGTATATATTACTATTTTATAGGCGCAAATAATTCCTCCTATGAAAAATCTATTAAAAGTTACATAACTAAAATAAACAAAATAAACGAAGATATAAATACTTATAGTGCTAACAGAAACTTAAACTTGGATAAAATAAATGCAACCATGAATAAAGAAGTAATAGATAATTTAATCCAATATAAAAATGAAGTTACTAAGTTAAATCCTCCTGAAAAATATAAGGATAAGCAAAAATATCTAAAGGAAGGATTAGAAAATAATATAATGATATATAAACAGTGCATTTCCATAGTAAACAACCCAAATAATATAGGTCTTGATAAGGCCATAGATAGTCTAAAAAAATATAGAGAAAATACTGAGTCAAATTATGAACTTGTTAAAGATAAATCCTTTAACATAGAATTTCCCTCTACTTTAAATTCCTTTATAGATATGGTAATGGATTTTGCAAATACCTCCATAGAAAAACAAAAGGAAGAAAAAGTTAAAGAGTCTCAGAATCTTCAATTTAAAAATTCTTTAGAATTAGCTAAACAAAAATTTGAAGACTTATTAAGCAAAAATAATTATGATGAAAATATAAAACGAATACGAGAGGGAAATAGAGTCTTTGAGCCTGTATTAAATTCTATAAATAAAGACCTAGAAGATTTATCAAACATTAAAATCTCTTTATCTGATATTTCTATACCTGAAAAAGGTAAGGCTCCCTTTGATTCTTTACATTCTCTATTAAAAGATTATGAACTATATTTGCAAAATTTAAACACTATAGTAACTATAGAAAATAATAATCCTGATGAATATATGGAAAATGAAAACATTCAAAAAGATTATGAAAAAGTTAATACCTCCTTAGAAGAAATCTTAAGTAAATATAAGAACTTAAAGATAGATCTATAAAGACATATTTAATAATAAACTTTTAAATTTATGTATTAAATATTTTATTTTGGTTAAAATATCAATAGCCTAAGTAAACGCCAAGGTTTTTTAAATTTAGGTTAAAACGCGGAGGAACCAAATTTAGGGGTGAATCACTATATAGTGAAGGTTATCCTTTACCGAACCCGACAGCTAACTCCGTAGGCAAAAGGAAGGGAGAAATATGAATACCAAAAAATTAACTTTTACTTTTTTATTAATACTTAGTTTTTTAGTATTTTCTACACCAACAGTGGGTGGATTACAACATCATCCTTATGATAATTTAGTTGTAGCTAAAAGTGCTTCTGAGGATACAAAAATCTTATACAATGAAAAGGATAATGCAAAGGCCGTATTCAACAACAATCATAGAAGTCTTCATGTTACAGATGAAGATATTCATCTTATGGCTAAGGTTGTATATGGCGAAAGCAGAGGAGAACCTTATGATGGAAAGGTAGCTGTAGCTTCTGTAATTTTAAATAGAGCAAGGGATAAAAAGTTTCCTAAAACCATAGAACAAGTTATAAAACAAAGAGGAGCTTTTTCTTGTGTTAAGAATGGAAGCATAGAAGTAACTCCTACTGAAGAATGCTATTCAGCAGTTTTCGATGCACTAAAAGGAGTAGATCCTACAAATAATGCTCTATTCTTTTATAATCCTCAAATAGCTACTTGTAGTTGGATGAAGAATACTAAAAAGGAAAATCAGAGATCCATTGGTAGACACGTTTTTTTTGTAATTAACTAACAAATAAAAAACCTTACAAAATTAAAAGGATACTTTAACTTAAGATAAATTTTACTTTAAATATAAAAGTATATTAATATAAATATAACATAAAAAATAATTTTAACTAATAAGCCTTATCATATTTAACTACGATAAGGCTTATTTTAATAAAGTTTGTAATTATTAATTCTATACATCTTCTACATATCCAATTCATCTAAATAGTTAACAGCTTCTGCTGAAGCTATAAGCCCTTCAGATGCAGCTACCATAAATCTATAAGGTCTTCCTGTACAATCTCCTGCTGCAAAACACCCTTTAAGATTAGTCTCCATATTCTTATCTACCTTTATAAAACCATTTTCCAATTCTATGCTCGGTATTAAAGCTTCATATTCAGCAACTTCTTTTAATATAAAGATTCCTTCAACTTCTAGTTCACTATTCTCTAAAACTAAGGTTTCTATAACTTCATTTCCTTTTACTTCTACAGCCTTTTCGTTTACTACCTTAATATTTTTATTTGAAATAGTATTTTTAAAGTCTTTATACATAGGTATATAATAAACCTTTGCTCCCATATTTGCTATATACATAGCCTCTTCTTCAGACCTTTTGCTATAACCTACTACTGCAACTGTGCTTTCGCTATACAAAGGAGCATCGCAACTTGCACAATAACTTATACCCTTTCCATGAAACTTCTCTTCATTTACTAAAGGTTTACCATAGTTTGCTCCTGTAGCAACTATTATAGACTTAGCTTCATAGGTTTTATCCCCAGAAATTATAGTATAATAATCACCCATAGCGTATACATTATTTACTCTTTCACAAGTTATTGAAATTCCTAAGGATTCTATATGATTTTTAAAATGATTTTTAAGTTCTACTCCTGTTATTCTATGAAATCCTAAATAGTTATTTATCTCTCTTGCTCTAACTAATTTTTCACTTAATTCCTCTGATCCAAAAATTATAAAATCTTTACCCTTACGTTTAAGATTAATAGCAGCCTCTAACCCTGCAGGTCCACTACCAATTATAGCTACATCGTATCTATTCATTTTCTACCTCTTCCTATAAGTTCTTTTGTATAAACTTTTCAATGTCCTGTTTTGGTTTAAATCCAGTAACCATATCTTTTAATTCACCTTTGTTAAACACCATAAGTGTAGGTAAGTTTTTAACGTTAAATCTTTGTGCTAATTGCGGATTTTCCTCTACATTTATTTTAACAAATTTTACTTTTGATCCTATTTCTTCAGATACTTCTTCTAAGACTACCCCTAACATTTTACATGGATTACACCAAGAAGCCCAAAAATCAGCTACAACAAGGTTTCCTTCTTCTAATACCTCTTTATCAAAGTTCATTCCACTTATATCTATCATTTCCATTCCTCCATATTAATTTATACCTTTTTAGTGCATCATTAGAAATAGAATTCTAAGCTATATATGCAGTGGTACTCCATATATAAAGCTTAGAAATCATTAATATGCTAAACCATTATATTCTTTATTCAAATGTCTTATAGACATTAAACTTTACTTTATTTGACTATACAAATTCTATATAAATTTAAGTTAATAGTCAAACACTCAAAGGCTTAACTATTGAAATTTAATCTAATATTAATCTAGTTTTTTAAGTTCTTCTTCATAGACCTTAAATTTATTATCATCTAAATTCTTATAAGTATCTCTAAGATAATACATAACATCTTTTATATAAGTTCCTTTTTTTACATAGGACTTATCCTTATATTCCTTATAATATTTCTCATAAATTCTTAATGCCTCTTCTGTATTACCTACCTTATTGTATGAAACTCCAAGAATGTAAAGACTATCTTCATATGGAAATATTCCTTTTCCATAGTTTATTCCCTTTTTATAACATTCTATAGCTTCATTAAATTTATTATTCTTAGCAAAATCTCTTCCCTTAAAATAATAATATTCCCCTGCCTTATTCTCCATAAGATTTTTAGCTTCATTAAAAATTACTTTATCATTTATATTTAAATTTTCAACCTTATATTCCTGTAGTATGGTATAAATCTTATCATACTCTTTATTGTCTATAGCACTTCTTAGGTTTTGTGAAGGAAAAACTTTTTTTTCATCTATCTGCTCTTTACTTTTATCTTTATTCTTCTCATCTTCTTTATTTTTTACTTCATCTTCTTTTTCTTCTGTACTGTTTTTAGACTTATCTTCCGTAACTTTATTATCTTTATTATTTAATTGGTTTTTGTTTAATTCATTTTTATTTTTATCATTCTCAACTGTTTTCTTCGCCATATTTGTATTGTTTACATTTTTCTTACTAATATTATTCTTATCTAAAATACCAAATTTATAAAATAGCCCTCCACATAAAAGGATTAAAATAATTGATAATCCTATATATAGTTTTTTGTTACTCTTATCTTTAATTATTCCTAAGGATATTAAAGTCTTTCTATTTTCTAAGGCTATAGGATTCTTCTTATCTAAATTTAAAACCACTTCTATACATTCCATAACCTTTTTATATTTTCCTTTTTTCATATAACATTTAGCAAGTTCATTATTTACATTAATACTGTTATAATTAGTTTTTTCCTTGCAAACCTCAAGCTTCTCTATGGCATTAGATATTTGAAGCTCTTTTATATGATGCAATGCTTCAATAAATAAAATTGCATAGTCTTCATCCTTTTTACTGTCTAAAAGATACTTCTTTGATATTTCATCCTTATTTTTTTCATAATTTAAATTCCAAAGTTTCCTAGCATCATTCATTTCGCCTTTTAGATAATGCAACAAGCCTTTAAAATTTAATATATTGCTACTTAAAGCAATTTCTTCTCCTAAACTTTCACAAACTGAAATAGCTTTTTCTATATCTCCATTATGATAATAATCCAAAGCTTTCTTATAAATTTCATTATCTTTACTCATAAAAGGTTCCCTCTCCCATAAAATCGTATACTAAACTAAAAAATATAGTAATTGCTAAAAGGTCTGCACATCCTCCTGGACTTATATGTATATTACAAAATTCTCTATCTAGATTTTCTATTTCTCTTCTACCTTGTTCATTTTTAAAACCACCTAAACTAAGTATATATTTTGCTTTTTCCTGCACATAATAAAGTTTATCTATGGTATTTCTGTGAAGTACTGTACTATCCTCACAATGGGCCATTATACAAATTAAAGTATGTATAAGTCTTTCTCTCTCCCCTATATCCTTTAACCCCCTATATGTAGGAAGAGCATGTTCAAATACTACTGGAATGCCTCTCTCAACCTCACCTCTTATGCCTTTTATACCATATTTAAAGTAAAGTTTTTCACCATAAGTTAACTTTGTAGATTTTTTCTCTTTTATATGCTCTAAGTGTTTACTTTTTAACTCCCTATCTACTATGCCCTCTGTCATATCTTTTATAGTTTCCCTAATATCAGAAAAGTCGCCCCCCTCATATATGGTTTTAGCAGTAGCTACAAGACTTATACCCATTAGAAATATCATTCCCTTATGGGTATTTGTATTGTCGGTTTTCTCCATCATTGCCTTTTCTGCCTTTACCCCTAAGACTCTAATATTACTGAAAATCTCTTTAGGCTTATTATGACTAAAACCCGCCTCTGCGAACCTATACATATAAAAGTTTAGAGCGGAAATGCTACTTAAAAAAGTGAAATAATCCATATCCTCATGAGCACCTTTAGAATTAGGGGTTACAAGTCCAGGTTTAGGGTATGCTGAAACCTCATATAGCATAGCTTCGCTTGCAAACTCTCCTAATTTCCTTATAATATGCTCCTTATTTTTATTCATCCTCTTTCCCCACTTGTAAATATTCTTCGTATTTATTTTTTATAAAATCTTTTATATGCTCTTCCTTATGTTTTCTAGCTCTAACACAAAGATGAGCCTCCTCATTACAAATAAAACACTTTCTCTTTTCAAAGCCAAGCTCACTTCTACTTAGAGAATTCCCCTCTTTATCATATACATCAATGTCTAAAAGTCTCCCTAGAGCATGGGCTTCTTCTAATTCTATGGTTTTTATTTTTATATCTCTTGAATCCCCTTTTACAACTAGATACACTAAAGGGCCTTCTGCCCTTACCTCTTCCTTTTTGAAAATAATATTATGCTTAAATAAATCATAAAGATTATGCTTCATAATAGAAATTATGCCCCTTGTAATAGAATTATCCTTATTTATACCAGGATAATTTACCCTCATAGTTATTAAAGTTTCCTTAAATTTCTGAAGTAATTCCTGTTGAAATTCAACTCTTTCTTCTCTTGCATTTAAAATATCTTCTGCACTATACATAATAATTTAATGTGGAGAATTGCTAGTTTTAATCTTTTCTGCAATCTCTCTCCCTTCACTACTATTTAAAAATTCAAAAGTAACCTTTGGTACAATGTCCCGTGTTTCCTCTAATTTATCATTCTTTATAAGTTCTCTAACCTTAGATGCACTTATCTTGCTATTAGAGTCACTCTTCCTATCTATAATAATAAGCTCTCTATTATATTTTTCAAATATCTCTTTTAGTGATTCATTATAAGCTCTAGTAACCTTGCAATAAGGTTCATCCCCTACAAATCTCTTTTTTATATTAAATCTTTCACAAAAATACTTTGCAAATATAGTTCCATCTAGCTTCGTATAAGCCTTTAATACCTCATCTTCCTTTCTTAAAAAATAAGAAGGAAATGTAGCTGAGGAAATTATATATTCTCCCCCTTCAATAACTTTAACATTGATAAGATCCTTAACGCCCTCTTTAACCAAATTATACCTTACTTTAAAAGGAAATAAGGACTTTTCTTCTTCTACTATAAATACCAAAACTTCTTCAGCCTTTTTAGAAGCTTCTTCTATTAAATATCTGTGTCCTAAGGTAAAAGGGTTACAATTCATAACTATGGCAGCCCTATGTTTTTCAGAATTAAGATCATACTTCGTAGCTAATTTATCTAGATATTTATTTATATTATAAATTCCATTTTCAAGAAGAGTTACCTTATCCACTTCTGCCACCACAGTATAGCCAAGCCCTGTAAAAATAGCTGTATTCTCTGGCTTTGTAAAAATAAAACTATGGTATATACCCTCTTCAAAAAGCCTGTCATTTAAGCTAGTTATTAGCTTTTCGCTTAAACCTTCCCCTCTAAGTTCTTCGCTTATGGCAAAGCATTTTAACACACTTTTACTCTTTGAGCATGTTCCTTTTATATTATTATCTTTTTTTATAACCAAAGTGTAATCCACATCTTTATCTAAATCAAGATTATATTTAATTAAAAATTCCTTAACCTCTAAAACCTCATCTTTATTGTTTAAATTAACTTTCTCTATGAAATACTCATACAAAATTATCACCTCTAAATCTACAAAAATAAATCTCTATCTAAGTATAGTTTACTTTTAAAACTACACTTACTCAAGGATAATTTTACTTCAAGGCTTTGTTAGACAATTTTTTCTATATGACGATTACGTAATCACCTATGAATAAGTTTTTAGAATTTCATTATTTCTATTTTAATAATGTAGACCTTTTTAATATATCTTCTCCATACTTTTTTCTTATTATATCCATGGTTTTATCTAAACTCTCTTTTTTCTCTTTCTCTTCATAATTAAAAAAGTTGAGCTGTTCTATAGCCTCACTTTCAAGTTCAGTTAGGGCAACCCCTATATGCCTTAAGGGTTCTCCCTTCCAAAGCCTCTGGAAAAGCTCACAGGCCTCCTTAAAAATAAGTTCCGTACAGTTAGTTGGTTCTTGCAATTTTCTCTGCTTACCAGAAGATATAAAATCCTTATTTTTTAAACTTACAGATATTACAAAGGCCTTTTTTTCCTCTCTTCTTATCCTCCATGCCACATTCTCTGAAAGAGCAAGAATAACCCTAAAAGCCTCTTCTTTAGAATTTATATCAGAGGGGGTAGTGGTAGAATTACTAATACTTTTTATTTCTATATCTTCATTATTAACTACCTCTGAGTCTTCAATTCCTCTAGCATATTCCCACAAGGTTATACCTTTATTTTTTAGTATATACTGAACAAATTCTATATCACATAGAGCTAAATCTCCTATAGTATTTATATTTACATTTCTAAGTTTTTTTGCTGCAACCTTTCCTACCATAAATAATTTTTCAATGGGAAGTGGCCACATTTTATCCTTTATTTCATTTTTGAAAAGTGTATGAATTTTATTTGGTTTTTCAAAGTCAGAAGCCATTTTAGCTAAAAGTTTATTTTCCCCTATGCCAATATTAACAGTAAAACCCAGTTCTTTATGTATTCTATTTTTTATTTTATAGGCTAAATCATAATAATTAGGGTACATATGTTCCATTTTACTTAAATCTAAAAAACACTCATCTATAGAGTATCGCTCCAATAAGGGAGTGTATTCTTCTAAAATACTCACCATAGCACTACTGCAACTTTTATACAAATCAAAAGAAGGTAACTCTACCATCAGGTTAGGGCATTTTTGAAAAGCTGAAAATAAAGTTTCCCCTGATTTAATATTATATTTCTTTGCCATTTCAGATTTAGCAAGTACGACCCCTCTTCTACTATTAGGATCTCCTCCAATTACAGAGGGAACCTTTCTTAAATCCACAGTATCTCCACGCTTTAGCCTCTCCACAGCAGACCAAGAAAGATATGCTGAATTAACATCAACATGAAAAATTAATCTTTTATGCTCCATGAAACTCAACCCTTTTCTTTAAATTATATCCAATGTATATAATTATATACGAACATTTGTTCAGTTTCAAGTTTTAGTCACACATCGTCAAACTTAAACTATAATGTTATTAGGATTAATATATTTGGACTAAAATTTTAGGATTCAGAAGGGCATCTCTCCTATATACTTAACCAATTATAAAGGAGGTAGTATATATGAGTCACAAGAAAAATAACTGCAGCTGCAGTTGTAGTTGTAAATGTTCATGTAACAATCATCATCATGATCATTGCCATAGTAACCAATGTAATATTGAACCCTATGGACATAACTACCACTGTAACACCAACCCTTATAACTGTAATCCTAACTTTTTAAATGGTCTTACACAAAATCCTGTATGTTTAGTAACATTGCTTTTGCTTTTATGTAATAGGAGATGTTAGTCTAAATTAAAATAGTGGTTGTGTAGATAACTTTAAAGTTATTCTATACAACCACTTTATTAAAATCATTATTAATACTCTTTACTAAAATCATTATTAAATTCTTTATTAAAACCTCAATTAGACTACTTATTAATTTACTTAAATACTACATCTATCTCTTCAAATCCCATCTCAGATAACATGCTTTTTAAGAGAATTTCAACCTCTTTATTAGCTTTTTCTATATAACCTTCTTTAACTAAGGTTTCTTCTATTCTTTTTTGTTCCTTTGCAATTTCATCTATCATATCCTCTGCCCCATATCTATTAAATATAGAGTATCTCTCATCATATACCATTAGATTTTTAGTATCTGCTACATTATCTAGAACCCTTGACTTAGATAGTGTTATGGTAACTTTCTTTTTATCTGAACTTAAATTTATAGTTTTATTTTTAAAATCCGTACCAAATTTTATATATCCATTATACTTAACTATAAAGGATTTCCCTGTAAAAGGTATTGGTATATCTTTTAGTTTCATGCTGTCCTTTAGAGCGACTACAGAAGAATAATTATATTTAATGGTAGATATTTCAGCTATTTTTTCCACTTTCTCTGCAATGGTACTTGTATTTACTTTGCTAATTTTATTAACCTTCATGCCACTTATAAATATGAGTATAGCAACTATAGTTATACAAACAACAGTTATAGTAAGATTTAATCTAGGTCTTCTTCTTAGCTTGTCCCTAAAACTAGGCTTATAATCTATATCCTTATTCTCTAATTCTTTTTTTGATTTCGTATCTAAAGACATACTTAGCACCTCCTACTCTCTTTATCTATTATACTTTAGTTAAGTATACAATTATGATAGTAGGATTTCAAGTGATTTTATCTAAGCTTCATCTCTATACCAACTTCACTTTCCCATGCTGCAAATATAGGCTTTATAATTTGTGGTCCTATTTTAGATATTATAACTAAGGAATTTTCTTCATTTCTATCTATTAACTTATAATCAATTCTTCTATTTACTACATCAACTTGATTTATGCCATCTTCTAAATTACAGAATCCTTTTATTCTATAGGCATCCTTTGATATTAAATTTAAGAAATTAGTAAGTTTACTTTTTTGAATTTCCCCATCATAGGTTAAACTTAAGGTTTTAGGCTTTGAATCCACAGAATTTGTAGTTTCTTCATCCTCAGCCCAAGCATATTTCATTAAATCTTCCTCTAAAAATTTAAAATCCACATCTCCAAAGGAGGTTTCAATTACATTAACCTTAGGATTTATTTCTTCTATTTTTTCTAAAACCTTGTTTTTAGTCTCTTCATCTATTAAATCTACCTTATTTAATATTGCTAAATGACAGTGTTTTAATTGTCTTTCTACGGTTTCTAAGTCCTCTAATTGTTCTAAGAATCCCGTACCATCTATAAGGCAAATAGCACCCTTATAGTCATAAAGGTCTCCTTTAACTTGCTTTATTCCATCTAATATGTCACCTATATTTGAAGGATCTGCAAGACCTGAGCTTTCCACAATTAAATAATCCATTTCCCTATCTGACATCTCTACCATAGCTGATAAAAAGGAAATCTTTAAACAAGAACAAAATATAGACCCTCTATTGATCTCCATAAGTTCCATACCATCACGTTTAATTATAGGCCCATCAATACCTATCTTCCCAAATTCATTCATTATAACTCCAACTTTTTTATCCTTTAAATGCTCTAAAAGTTTTAAAAGAAAAGTTGTTTTTCCTGAACCTAAAAATCCTGATAAAATATAAAGTTTAGTCTTTTTATCCACTAAAACTCCCCCTTTTATAAGGTAATCATAATATTCAATAGAAAACTATCTATTATTCTAACAAACATTACTACAAACCTTTTATTATTTTAAACTTTAACTATTTTCTTGCTTCAAATATCACTGCAAAGATACATTAGGTATCTATCCTTGTATATATTTTTTAATATCTTCAGAAGAAATTACTCTTCCTGTAACTTTAACTTTACCATTGATTACAAGAGCCGGTGTTTTTATTACACCATAAGACACTATTTCTTTAAAATCCTCTATCTTTTCAACCTTAACATCCAAACCTAGTTCTTTTACTGCCTTTTGAGCATTTTTTTGTAATCTATCACAATCCTCACAACAAGCTCCTAAAACTTTAATTTCCATACATATGAACCTCTTTCATAAATATAATTTTTTATTAAACAATACTAAATCCATTGATAATCTATAACTTCTTCCAAAAAAATTTTCATAACTAAATATGGTAATATAATACTTTTTAAAATTAACTTATATTGTACGTTTATATAAACACAAAAGAAAATACATTAAATAGATAACCAATTATTATTATGCCCACAGAGACAATGGTTATAAAAAATCCTAATAGTTTTGGTTTTACAACCTTACTAAGCATAATCATAGATGGCAATGAAAGTGCTGTAACTGCCATCATAAATGAAAGTATAGTACCAACTCCAACACCTTTCATAAATAACGCTTCAGCTATAGGAATAGTTCCAAATATATCAGCATACATCGGTATACCAACCAAAGTTGCAAGAACTACTGCAAAAGGATTGTTACTTCCAATTACATTTTCTATTACACTTTGAGGAATCCAGTTATGAATAGCAGCTCCTATACCAACTCCAACTAAAACATATATAAAAACCTTGCGTATAATGCTTAAAACTTGATCCTTAGCATAATCTATTCTTTCTTTTTTGTTCATTTCAATTACTATATCTTCTCCTAATTCTATCTCTTTAACATACTCTTGAACATACTTTTCCATGCCAAACTTATCTATTATCGTTCCACCTAAAACTGCTAAAATAAGCCCTACTACCACATAAGCTATAGCAATTTTAAATCCAAAAAAGGATATTAAAATAACTAAGGAACCAAGGTCTACTAAGGGAGAAGAAATTAAAAAGGAAAAAGTTACGCCTACTGGAAGTCCTGCTGCAGTAAACCCTATGAATAATGGTATACTAGAACAACTACAAAATGGAGTAATAGTTCCAAGTAATGCCCCTAATATATTTCCCTTTATACCTTTTATTCTTCCAAGAATCTTCTTTGTTCTCTCTGGTGGGAAATAACTTTGAATATAGGAAATTAAAAATATTAAAACAGACAACAAAATAAATATTTTAATTGTATCGTATATAAAAAAGTGTAGGCTACCTCCTACTCTAGAAGAAGTATCTAATTTAAAAACTTTTCCCACCAAAAGTTTTATTAAATCAGAAAGCCAAGTCATCTTAAAAAAGATGTTGTTAAACCCTTTTAAAATTGCATTAACAATATCCATAACCCTAACCCCCATTTACAATATATTAAAATTTGCTCTGTTAAAAATTTTTGTTGATATGATGGTTATGTAATCACATATAAAAAAGCTTTGAGAATTTCAATACTTCTGTAGTAAATTTTACTTCCTTTCTAATTCCTTGCATCCTATGCCCTTTTCTTTAAATAAGTTTAAAATCTCCATATCTCTTTTATATTTTTCCATAGTATCTAATTCTTCTAATAACTTACTTAAAAATTCATGATTTTCTAAAGACTCTTTATTTAAAGTAAAATACACATATTGAGCTTTTTTATAGCTATTTATTATATTTGCATCAGTTAATTTACCTAGATGTCTAGATGCATTTGATTGATTTAAATTTAGTACACTTTCTATTTCACAAACACACAGTTCCCCATTTCTAAGTAAATTCATTATCCTTAATCTATTCTCATCTGAGATAGCTTTTAAAATTTTCATTAGTTCCTGTTCCATAGTTTACCTCCAATTAAAATTTTATTATCTAATTTAATTTTCACCTCACTTTTTATAATAAATTAATATTACTATATGACTATATACTCATATAGTAATATTAATTATATATTTTGTCAATTATTTTTATGCAATAACTACCTACTTTAATACTCCCTCCTTTTTCAAACTTTGACTTGTAGTCTAAGCCTATGTATACTATTATTATTTGATACTAATTTCATATTTACTTAAGGGGGTTCCTTTAATGGATTTACTTCAGATAATTTTCATCGCTCTTGGACTTGCAATGGATGCTTTTACTGTTTCTATTACTAGCGGTATGCTTATTCCAAATTTAAAAAAGAAACATGCCATTAAAATAGCTTTTTCCTTTGGATTTGCTCAAGGTATAATGCCTTTAATTGGCTTTGTTGCAGGAATTAAATTTAAAGACTATATTTCTAAATTAGATCATTGGATAGCTTTCTTGTTACTTGGTTTTTTAGGTATAAAAATGATTTTAGATGGTATGCAAGAATGCGAAGATAAAAAAGCCTTTAATCCACTGGATCCTAAGGTACTTATTATGTCCTCAATAGCTACTAGTATTGATGCCCTAGTTATTGGCATAAGCTTTGCATTTTTAAATGTGTCAATTATAAATGCAACTTTAACCATTGGATTAATTACCTTTATAGCCTGTTTTATTGGGGTCTTAATAGGTAAGAAATGTAACTGTATATTTAGAAGTTGGGCTGAATACATAGGTGGCGCTATTTTGATTTTAATTGGAATTAATATTTTATTTGATCATTTAAACATTACATTGAGTTCTATATTAAGTTTGTTTACATAATAATAACTATAAAAAATCAAAATAAGGTATAAAGTAATATACTACATATATCCCTATTACTTTGTACCTTATATTTACTGGTTAACTACTTAAACCTACAAAAACTAGTTTTATAGTTTCATTCTATATCAAAGTTTAAGATACACCTTTATCTTTTTTTCTTTCTTTTCCTTCTTTTCTTTTACAACTATTTTTTCTACTAAGTCTTCTAAAATCTCTCTTGTAAACTTCTTATTTTCTAGTAGTTCCTCTGCACTTTTTAAAAACCCATTACTTATGTTATCCCATTTATTAATGCTATGCTCTAAGGACTCTAACTTGTCTATTTTTTTTATTAACTTCTTCTTTTTATGTTCTAATTCATGAAGTTCTTTATGTTGTATATGCTTTTCATGTTTCTTATTATTCTTATCTAAAGATAAGCTCTCCATCTTCTCATCAACCTTCTTAATTTTCTTCTCTAGATTATGTATTTCTTTTTCTATATCCGTCTCTTCCTTTACAGCACCATAAAGCATACTATAAAAATCAGATTCTTTTTTATGTTTTTCATATACCTCTTCTAGCTTTTTTAATACTATTTTTTTAAGTTCTTCCTCTTTCACAGAATGAGCTGTACATCTATCTTTACCACTTTGGCTATTATTACATTTATAGCCTTCGTAATTCTTTCTATAACACATAGAACCACCGCATTCATTACACTTGAGGAAAGGTGAAAATAGATGGGTTTTTCTCTCTTTATTTTTAAAGTTTTTAGACTTTTCTTTCATTAAATCTTCAACAGCTTCGAAATCTTCCTTTGATATTATACCTTGAAACTCTTCGCCGTATATTCTCTCCTCTTCACTAGTTAACATTATTTTATTTCCCTCAACTCTTTTCCACTTATACTGAACCATAATCCCTGCATATTTTTCATTAGTTAAAATTGCTTTTATGGTATTTTTACTCCAGAGTCCAAATTTACTCTTTTTAAAATTTTCAATATAAGAAGAAGGTACAGGAATTTCTTTTTCATTTAAATATGTTGCAATTTTGCCACAGCCATATCCTTTTAGGTATAATTTATAAATCTTTTTAACAGTTTTTGTAGTAATATCCCCTGCTGGTACTAAGGTAACTATTTTCTCTCCATCTTTATATATGTCTTTAAATTCATATCCATAGGGAGGTCTGCTTGCAATAGAAGAACCTTTTCTCATTTTATTTTTTAAAGCTTTTTTTACACACTTAGAAATTCTTTTAGACAGTAAATTTTTATCATATTTTTTTATAAATTTCGTATTATTAACCATGACATCCCCCTAATAAGAATAAATGAATTTCATTATCACAATATAAAGGATATCAAACAAGTATTTATAAGTCAAATATATTTTGTAATTTTATTTATCATAAAATAAGTTATTTAGTATCACTTTTAGTATTGATTTATATCACCTATAGATGTTATGATTAATACATATTCTTAATATTTATCCATTAAGCTAAGAACTATATTTATTGGGGGTTATTTAATTGAAAAAGATGTATATTATGAAAAATATGCATTGGTACTTGGGGATAGTCTTAGGCATATTTCTACTTTTTACTTATCTCTTATCAAAATAAGAAAAGAACACCTTAGAGCGTGCCTCTTTTTGGTGTTCTCATCATTTCTTACATAACTACCACCCTAAAACTTCTTAGTTAGAGGGTGGTTAGTAATTTGGAATAAAAAATATTTGGTTATATTGCTATAAAACTTTTATTAAAAATTATTAGTATTATATCCTTAAAAATTGCTTATTAGAATCTAGTTAGAATATCTTTAGTCAAATATAGGCATAGATAAATATCTTTGTCCTGTATCAGGTAATAGAACTACAATGTTCTTTCCCTTATTTTCTTTACGTTTTGCAATTTCTATTGCTGCATAAAGTGCTGCTCCTGAAGATATTCCAACTAATAATCCTTCTTTATGAGCAACTTCTCTAGTTACTTTAAAGGCATCCTCGTTGCTTACCCTTATAACTTCATCAACTACATTCATATCTAAAACCTTTGGTACAAAGCCAGCCCCAATTCCTTGAATTTTATGAGGACCTGCTTTTTCTCCTGATAATACTGCAGAATCCTTTGGCTCTATTGCTATAATTTTTATATCCTTATTTTTTTCCTTTAATGCAGTTCCAACTCCTGTAATAGTACCACCTGTACCAACTCCAGCTATAAATATATCTACTTCTCCATCTGTATCTCTCCAAATTTCCTCTGCTGTAGTCTTTTTATGCTTTTCTGGATTTGATAAGTTTTCAAATTGTTGTGGTATAAAAGAGTTTGGATTTTTCTCTGCTAATTCTTTAGCTCCTTTTATAGCCCCATTCATGCCCTCAGCACCAGGAGTTAACACAAGTTCCGCACCATAAGCTTTTAATATATTCCTTCTTTCAACACTCATAGTATCTGGCATAGTTAAAATTAACTTATATCCTTTTGTAGCAGCTATAAAGGCAAGCCCAACCCCTGTATTTCCACTAGTAGGTTCTATTATAACTGTATTCTTATTTATTTTTCCTTGTCTCTCTGCCTCTTCTATCATAGCAAGAGCTATTCTATCCTTTACGCTACCAGCTGGATTAAAGTACTCTACCTTACCTATAATATTTGCCTCTAAATTATTTTCCCTTTCAAAGTTTTTTAAACTTACTAAAGGAGTATTTCCTATAAGTTCAATTAAATTATTATATATTTTCTTCATAAAAATCGCTCCTTAATATATTAGATTTATTTTTACTTTCATAATACTTATTATTCTTATAAGTTTACTAGGTTTTGGTTTTTTATAAAATTCATAGGTTTCCCTATGAATTTATTTTTGAAATTATCTTTAAAATTATTTTATTCTATAATTTATATGATGTTACTATTCTGATTAATAAAATTCATACATTATTTAATAAAATTTATTTTAATTAAACCTAATTTGCTTTTTATTAATTATATTATATACTTATAATTTATATTTTTCAATATCTTATTTAGAGAAAATTTAAACCCTATGAAAATACAGTGATATTATTCAACCCCATTTTTCAACCCCCAAACAGAACCTATAAAAAAAATCATCCCCATTATTAGTGTAATTACATTAAATTTACCATCATTATAAAGTTTAGGATTACAGTATAATATAGTCGGCAAAAGATTATTTATAAAATGAGCAAATATACATGGTATTACTGATCTAGTTTTATAATAAACCCAACCTATTATAAGACCCATAAAGAATGTATTTGGAATTTGTACTAAATTGCCATGCATTAAAGAAAACATTGAAGCTGAAATTACTATAGAAATATACGGCTTATTTCTAAGAAGTAATCCCTCTAATAATATTCCTCTACACAAAATCTCCTCAAATATAGGTGCAATTATAAGAGCACCTATAAAAAAACTTGGTAAATTTTCAAGTTCCTTTTTTATAGCCTAATTATACCAACTGTTAGTTATAATTTTATCCATAATTAAACTTAATGTATTGTCATAAATACAACTGTACCCTATAATAATTAAAGCTACAAAAATATACTTATTAAGTTTAATTGTATTTGAAAACCTCAATTCATTCTCTGTTAACTGTTTATATACACTGATAAATATAAGATTCATTATAGTTTCTACTATTATATACACATAACCACTAATAATTTTTGTGTTCATACCACTAGTTTTTAATAAACTTAAAATACTTTCTGTCGCACCTAGTAAAAAAACACGTAAAATAAAATAAAAAATTAATACTAGAAAACTCTTTTTTATACTTAATCCTTTTCTTTTATCTATAGCTAGTTCTTCCATATCCCCACCCCATTTAATACAGTATTTTTAATAGAAGATCTTTTAAGTTATATAACATACCTTATTGTAACCAAGCAATCACACCCATAGTCCTTAAAATTGTAATACTTTATACACATACTTATTTAATTAGTATTATTTGACTTATTTCTTACTACCCAAATAGAACCCACAAAAAGAATTATTCCTATACTTAACTTAACAATGCTAAATTTATCAGCATTATAAAGTCCAGGATTACAGTAATCTATAGTAACAAAAAAATTGTTTGTAAAATGTGCAAATATACATGGTAATAATGACTTAGTTTTATAATAAATTATTCCAATTATAACTCCTATAAAAAATGCATTTGGAATTTGTACTAAATTGCCATGCATTATAGAAAATATTAAAGATGAAATTATTATAGAAATATATGGCTTATTTCTAAGTAGTAACCCCTCTAATATTATTCCTCTACACAAAATCTCTTCAAATATAGGTGCAACTATAATTGCACCTATAATCATAATTATTGGTGAATCAAGACTCTCTTTTATAAATTCATTATACCAACTATTAGTTGTAAGTTTGCATAAGAATAAATTTAATGTATTATCATAAATAAATATATATCCTATAATAATTAAAGCTATAAAAATATACTTATCAATTTTAATTGTATTTGAAAATTTTAATTTATTTGGTACTATCAATTTATAAACTTTTATAAATATACTATAAGTTATAATAGAAATTAATTCATGTGCATATGTATTCACATTATTCACATTAATACCAGCAGACTGTAAACTTGTTGATAAACTTTCCCAAATAACTCGAAAAACGAAATCTAAAACCAAAAATGAAATAACCACAAAGATACTCTTTTTTATACTTAATCCACTCTTCTTATCTGTGACTAAATTTTCCATATTAACCCCTTCATTTTTAATAACTTAATACTTTATTGTAATTATATCATATATAATTCTATTTTGTTATATTATGTATAATAACTTTAGATCTTACGTACATAAGTTTACTATTTACATCATTTGTATATGTTATTATATAAATCTAAAAAAAATAATAAACCAGCCTACTTAAATTCAGCTGGTTTTTTCATCTTTTAACTGTATTATATTAATTGACACATCATCTTTACTTACAGTTTACATTATTTTTTCCCCTAGTTATTTTAGCTTGTATTGCATATGAATCTATTTAAATATATCTCCCAAATTTATTCTTAAATCTGGAAATACTGTACTGACATATTCATCATCATTTTTAAAGACATCAGTTATTCTATATTGATTCTCTTCTAATGAGTATTGAATAATCTTTCCGTCCTGTTCAACTATATTATACTCAAGTACTCCATAATTCTGATATACAGCAAGTTTTGTAATATAGTCATGTGGTGCAGTACTTTTAGAGATTATCTCAAAGATAATCTTAGGTACAGAGATAAATCTCTCTCCACGTCTTGTTGCATTATCACACATAACGAATACATCAGGCTTATATTTTCTCAAATCTTTATCAGATTGAAATATAACTTCTATTTGCTCATCGAAGGCTTCATATTTAGTGCCTTCTAAATATATGTTAAGCTTTGTTAATATTCTCCCTTTAATTCTATTGTGAGCAATGGAGGTATTTGAACTTAGATATATAAATCCATTATCATATTCTGCCTTTCCATTGTAGCTAGCTTAAATTTCTTCAAACTGTTCTTCTGTATATAAATGAGTGTAGTCAACTTCCATGGTATTACCCCCTTTTTTTAATTATATATAATACATTATTACATCTTCATTAACCTTTTTATATTCTTCTACTAATTTTTCTAATGTTATTGAGTCTACAAATTGGTTTACGGAAAAATTTAATTTGTCCCATATGTTGCTGTTTATACATCTTTCAAGTTTATCCTTGTTGTAGTCTTCTGTGTTTACTAAAATAAGTTCTCCTTCTAGAGATCTTAAAATTTGTCCTATGGTTATTTCTGATGGACTGTAGACTAAGGTGTATCCTCCTTGGGATCCTTTTCTTCCCTTTATTATTCCTTTTTTTCTAAGTAGAGAAAATATTTGTTCTAAGTATCTCTCTGAAATCTCTTGTCTTTCTGATATACTTTTTAAGGTTACTACCTCTTCTTTATTGGAATAGTATGCAAGGTCTACCATAGCTTTAAGTCCATATATCCCCTTTGTTGAAACTTTCATTGTTTAATCTCTCCCATAAATTATTCTCTATATATCTCCATATTTTCTATGGCTTCTTCAACTAACTTCTCTATGTCTAAAGCTATTTCTTCCTTTATTATATGTTCTAAAACAGGCTTTGTCTTAGGATGCTTAGGCACAAAGATGGTGCAGCAGTCTTCATATGGAAGTATGGATGTTTCATAGGTTCCTATTTCTCTTGCTATATCCATAATATCTGTTTTATCCATGGCAATTAAAGGTCTAAATACTGGTCTATCTGCAGTATCATTGCTTACAACTAAGCCTTCCATAGTCTGACTTGCCACTTGGCCTACACTTTCTCCTGTTGTTACTGAGTGTATATCATATTTTTCTGCAAGTGCACAGGCAAGTCTCATCATAAATCTTCTCATTATAATAGTAAGTTCATCTTCCCTGCACTTATCTATAATCTCCATTTGTATATCTGTAAATGGCACTATAAATAGGTTCACATGTCCTGTATACTCTTTTAAAATCTTGGCTAGATCTTTTACTTTTTCCTTTGCCCTTTCTGATGTATAAGGATGGCTATGGTAATAAACACAATTTAATTGTACTCCTCTTCTTGCCATTAAATATCCTGCTACTGGAGAATCTATGCCCCCTGATAACATAAGCATTGTACTTCCGTTAGTTCCATAAGGGAGTCCACCTATAGCCTTAATCCTTTTAGAATATACATAGGCTCTCTCTCTAATTTCTACATTAATTAGCCCTTCTGGTTTATGAATATCTACGGTTATTCCTTCTAAGTTCTGAAGCACATAACCTCCTATTTCCCTGCTTACTTCCATGGAGTTCATTGGAAATTTCTTATTTGCCCTATTGGTATCTATTTTAAAAGTCTTATAATTTCCACTCTTAACCTCTTCTAAGGCTTGCTTACCTATGGCTTCCATAGTTGGTTCCACCTCTGTAACTAGGCAAAGCTCCGTAATCCCAAAAACTTTTTTAACTTTATTTATTAAGGTATCCATGTCTTCTGAATATAAAAACCATCTGCCTTGATCCTGTACCATTTCATATTCAACATTTTCTAAAACCTTTTTAATGTTATCCTTTAACTTTCTTTCAAACTTTCCTCTGTTTAATCCTTTTAAAAATATTTCTGATGCGTATTTTATTAAAAGTAATTGTCTCATTTATTGTTTTTAATAAGAAAATATCTACCATATATGATAATTCTCTTACTAATTCCTCCCTCTATAATCTTTAATTTTTTTAATATGCTCTTTTATTCTTAAGTTTTCATAATTTACCTAACAAAGTCTATGGGTGAAATTTATAATTATTTCATTCTTCTAAGTAATTTAATATTTTCTTTTAGTACCTTTATAGTATAATCAATTTCCTCTTTTTTAGAGTATTCACAAAAACTAAACCTTATAGACCCTAAGATTTCTTCATCTGAAAGTCCTATAGCTTTAAGCACATGACTTTGCTTAGACTTCTTGGCAGAACAAGCTGAACCCACTGAAACATAAATGTTTTTCTCATCTAAAACCCTAAGTAAAATTTCTGATCTTATACCCTTAAATGATAGGTTTAAAATATAAGGTGAAAATTCTTTGCTGTGCTCACTATTTATTTTTATATTATCTAATTTTGAAAGTTCTCCTATAAAGTATTCTTTAAGTTCACTTACATGAGCATAATTTGTCTCCATATTTTTATTCATAATTTCAGCTGCCACTGTAAGCCCTACTATACCTGCTGTGTTTTCAGTTCCTGCTCTAAAACTCTTTTCCTGCCCTCCACCTAAAATAAGCGGTCTTGGATTTAATCCTTTTTTTATATAAGCAAATCCTACTCCACGAGGTCCATGAAACTTATGAGCACTAACAGATAACATGTCTATATTAAATTTTTTTACATCAATTTTAAACTTTCCATAACTTTGAACTGTATCCACGTGGAACTTTATCCTACTGCTCTTTTCCTTAATTAATTTCCCTATGCTTTCTAAATCCTGCACAGCACCTATTTCATTATTTACGTGCATAATGCTAACTAGCACTGTATCCTTAGTTATGCTTTTTTCTAATTCATTTATATCTATTCTTCCCTTGGAATCTACATTTAAATAAGTTACACGAACTCCGCTTTCCTCTAACTCCTTGCATAACTTTAACACACTAGGATGCTCTATGCTACTTGTAATTAAATGATTTCCTCCTTGAACAAATCCTCTTATAAGAAAATTATTAGCCTCACTTCCTCCTGAGGTGAAAATTATCTCATCTTTTTCAGCATTTATGGTCTTACCAATGACTTCCCTGCACTCTGTAATTTTTTTCTCAGCTTTTATCCCTAATTTATATGCAGAAGATGGATTGGCATAACATTCCCTCATGGTCTTGCCCATAGCTTCAATAACCTCTTCATAGGGCTTTGTAGTTGCACTATTATCTAAATAAATCTCCATATTAAAATCCTTTCTTTAACCTATGAGTAATGAATACATCTCTAATACTCATATATTATCCAAATTTAAAGTAGATCTCTACTCATCTCTAAATGACAATTTTTAATGTTCATTAAAATTTCTAAGCTTTAGCTTCATAAGTAAAAACTTCCTCTGAAGCTAAAACCCCTCTTTATATATAATTCCTACAGAATTACTATGTTTTATAAAAATAATATATAGTATTATTTTTCCTAAGTCAAGAAGAAATATTTAAGGATAAATATCATAATTAGAATAGAAAATAATATAATTAGAAAATAATATATTTAAATAAATTGTTAATATAAAGTAATTAAAGTATAATATAGTTAAAATGTAAGTTGGAAAGGAGAATATTCTTGTGAAAAATTTAAAATACGCCTTTCATGGACTAAGCACTAATTTGCTTATGACCATAATTATTATTATTCAAATTACTACTGCCTTTTTCTTCTTAAATAATAGTATAAATAGTAAGTTAAAGTTAAAAGAAGATGGTGATAGAATTCTTAAAATTTTTGATAATAAGGAACCTTTTAGATTTCAACCAGCTATTTCAAATGAAGTAATAAATAAAATGGAGAATGAAGAAATAGACACTGGTAATGTAAAAAAGTTATATCATTATATAAAGTATAATAAAAACTTCATTTTTACAAACTTTGATTCTGATTATATTGAAGTAGATAATTTTAAGGGTGATGCTAAATTTTTAAACGATATGCATGTTAACCCAGAAAATCCTTCTTGCTCTTCTATAAAGGGTTTTTATATTGATTATAATTTTACTAAATTATTTAATTTAAAAGTTACAGAGGGTAGTTTTTTTAAAAAAGAAGATTTTGAGTATGAAGAAAATGCTAATCCTACAAAGATAATTCCTTTAATTTTAGGTGCCAACTACAAAGGTATATATAAAATTGGAGATGAACTAAATATAAGACCTTTCAGATATTCCAAAGCTACTAAAGCTAAAGTAATAGGATTTCTAGAAAAAGATTATTATTTTATAGATAACATTTTCATGGCTACCGTAGAAAATTTAAATAATAGAATAATTATACCACATTCTAGCATTTTAGACAGAACTCCTGATTTTGGTCATTGTTTAGCATCTATTAGTAATGGAGTTTTATTTGCTGAAAATAAGGATAAAGCTTTAGCTTATTTTAATGAAATAAATGAGGAAGCAAGCAAATATACCCTATTTAAATTTGAGTACCGTGGTCTTAGAGAAATATTTAATGATTCTTTTGTAAATGGATTAAAAGAACCGATAAAGATGCTAAACATCATGTTTCTTCTTGTGCTTATATTTTGTAGTACAGGCATTATAACCTCTTTACTAAGTTTTATAAGAAAACATATGTCTGAATTCGGTGTTCATCTTTTATGTGGTGCTAAATTATCTGATATAGCTCTGAGAATCACCCTTCAAATTAGTATTATAATTGGAGTATCCTTCTCTTTTATAACATTATTTAATGCTTTTTACTTTAAAAATTTACGTAGTACGCCTTATTTATTTTTATTTTCTATTTTAGCAATTTTGCTTCTTTCCATTATACCTGTATATAAAATTTTCAAATTAAATGTAGATACTATAATTAGAAGAAAGGAGTAGTGAGGATTTTATGATCAAAATTTCTTTTAAAAAATCAATTTTTATAATTGAGCAAATTGCACAATTAGATTTTTAATATTTGTGAAAATGAGTTACTAAAAACACTAAAAAAGATAATAGCAAAGCTAAGCACTACCGTGCCTGTGGATAACTTATTATTTTTTGAAAGTTATTTTATGCTACTTTCTTTAAGTCGTGAGGCTGATTGACTGCAATAGTACCTGCTACTAATGTAATACAATTTAATAAAGCAAATATTTTAGCCTTACGTATTCCTGCGGAACGGATATTATCAGTACTCAGATATTCCTTTAAGAGAGAGTTACATCTCTCAACAGAGCTTCTTTTATTGTACAGATATTGCCATTCCTTTGAATCTCTTAAAGGATAACTATAAAATCTGTTATTTTTTTTATAATTTACTTTATGGCATAAACCATAGTTAGAATTACTACACCAACTCATCCCGTACGGACAGTTTACTTTACTAACTGCATGAGGACATCTAAACTTTAAATAGTTTCCGTCCTTTCCCCAATATGTTAATGGATATCCAAGAGAACATATTGGATGAAAATTTTCATTCATGCCTTCTGGAGGAGCATATGCTCCTCTAGTATTTAATGCTATTATAGGTTGAGCTTTAATAATATGAGTGATGTAATCATAGACTTTTTTATAATCATAGCCTGAATCCATAATGTAATTTACTGATTTAAATGTTGAACCATAGGTATTTTTGAATTTAGCTATTAGTGGTAAAGCCATATCTCCATCATTATAACTAGCAGGGCTAAGTAATATACTTAATGGCAATTCACTTTTGCAGTCAGCAAGTATGTGTAATTTAAATCCAAACCACTTTATTTTATTGCCATCTGTATCATTTTTAGCTCCCCAGTTAGGAGAGACTCCATCCTTTTTAAGTTTAGATGATGGTTTGGATTTTTCATAAGCATTTAACTTAGTAGAATCTATGGCAATATTTGTACCTTCAATAATATTTAATTCCTTTGCTTTCAATATAAGAGATTCAAAGTCTCTTTCAAGCTCATTAGAGCTAGAAATTTTATCTAAAAATCTGCTAAATGTTGAAGCAGAAGGTGCACGATCCAAAACATTAATACCGCAGGTATATCTAAAAACAGGATCTGTTTCAAGTCTATCGACTAATTTTTTTATTGTTTTAATTTGCTCTAATTGCATTGCAATTAATGAATATAACAAAGTTAAAGAATCCCACCCTTTCGGGCCGCGCACAGCGCTTTTAGAAGATAAAAAATTTAAGATATTAGTAAAATTTAATTGAGCAAGAATCATCTCTAATTTTGTTTTTGGTTGATATTTTATAATTTCCTCAAAGGATAATAAACATTGTTGTTGAATATACATAAGTGAGGTTCACTCCTTTCGTTGGTTATTTTGGTCGTACTTAATATATTCAACATTTGGGGGTGAATCTCCTTTTTGTGTTGAGAAAAATTTAGCTGTATCAACAATTAAAAATTATGAAATTTGCTCAATTATAACCTTTACCGTAATATCCTTTATATTTTCTTTATTTACCTCTTTTTTTCAAAGTATTTATAGTGTAAATAAGGAAAATACGGATTTTCTAAGCGAAAACGCCTTAAAAATTAGAGTACAGGATGTACCTACTCTAAATAAAAAAGATTTTCAGTTTTTCCAAAGCTTAAACAAAAATATTCTTATGTATAAAGACTTATCAAAACCCTTATATAAAGGAATTTATTTTTCTGGAAACAAAACTCCTAAGGTTCCAATGAAAAGTGGTCGTTTTTTTACTAAGGAAGATTTTGAAAATGACACAAAGTTAGCTATAGTCGGTAGTGAAGTCTTTGCTAATTGCACTGTAGAAGATAATAAACACTATTTTGACGATGAAAGTGGTAGATATCTAGTAATAGGTGTTATGGGCAGTGATGATAAGAAAACTTATTTAGATAGTCTGTTTATGTAAATTTAAACTCTGTTTTTCAAAAAGGTGAGTTTGATTACAGTTCAGGATTTTACTATATAGATTGTGGTAAGGAATCTATAGCTACCTTTGAAAAATTTAAAAAATACCTTACTAGTAAACGTTTAAACATAGTAGTAGAATCCTTTGAAGATGACAGGCTTAAATCTCCTTTTTTAGATTTACTTAGTGGAGCTTTTAGTGGTTTTGTATTTATAGCTTTAATACTAGTTTGTCTTGCACTTAATACAGTGAGCCTTACCACAGATTGGATAGAAAATAAAGAAAAAGAACTTGCCATAAGAAAGACTTTTGGTGGAACGGATAAACAAATTTCAAGAAGAATATTGCTGGAATATGAATTTATAGTAACCTCATCTTTTATTTTAGGTTTTATATTCTATGTTATTTTTATAAAAAGTAAAATTTTCGATATTCCTAATATGAAGGTTTACTTCTTCTCCTCAGCCATAACCTACATATTTTGCCTCATTGTTGGAAGAGTAACCGCTATTGTCCCTATGAGAAAAGCCATGAAATTAGAGGTATCGGAAATTCTAAGATAAAAAATGAAAACTAATAAGGATGCTTCATGTATTATGAAAATAGACTATACTCTCTTTTTTAACCTCAAAGAGTATAGTCTACTTTTTAATCTCTTTAACTTGAAAGTGCATTTATAGCATTTGCATATACTTCTTTAGATGTTTCTTCTATAACTCCATCTGTTATGCTTATTATTCTATCGGCAAGTACTGCTATTTTAGGGTCATGTGTTATCATAACTAGGGTTTGTTTATATTTTTTTATAGACATTGTAAGTAAATCTAAAACTTCGTTACTACTTTTGGAGTCTAAGTTTCCTGTAGGCTCATCGGCAAAGATTATTTTAGGTTTACTTAAAAGTGCTCTTCCTATGGCTGCTCTTTGTTGTTGTCCTCCTGATACCTCACCTGGCAGATGCTTTCTTCTATCTTTTAATCCTAATATGTCTAGTATTTCTTCTAAATAATCTTTGTCTACTTTTTTACCATCCATGAGCATTGGAAGCTTTATATTTTCTTCTATGGTGAGAACAGGTATTAGGTTAAAGAATTGAAATATAAATCCTATATTTCTTCTTCTAAATTTAGATAATTCGCTTTCTTTCATATCATATATACTTTTATCTCCAATATACACCTTTCCACTAGAGGGCTTATCTAGTCCTGCTAAAAGATGTAATAATGTACTCTTTCCCGAACCACTGGGCCCTATAATAGCCACAAACTCCCCTTCATTTATAACTAAATCTGTTGGTCTTAAAGCCTTTACCACATTATAAGTAACTCCATAAGTTTTTTGCAAAGCCTTTGTTTTTAATAATTCCATATTCCCCCTCCTACTCTATTCCCCTCATAGATTCTATTATGCTATCTGAGAAAACCTTTCTAGATGCATTTAAAGCTGCAATAAAAGATAGTATAGTTACCAATAAAGCTACTGGTAAAATCTTAGTTAAAATTAAGTTTAAAAAGTTAGTGGATATAATGTTTCTTTTCATAGCACTAGATATAAAATATACAGAAGATAAACTTAAAATAACTCCCCAAGCGCATGTCCATAATCCATAAAACATACCTTCTCTAACAATCATTTTTCTGACTTCATGCTTAGACATTCCTATAGCTCTAAACATTCCAAATTCTTTTTTTCTTAATATAACATTCATATTCATTGTGTTGAAAATATTCACTATACTTATTAACCCTACCATAAATATAAAACTATAGAATATAAAATGTACAGTTGAAAGATTCTTCTTTAATCCCTTTAGCTCTTCTTCGTAAGCTCTAAATTTATAGTTTCTATTGTTTTTTGCAATTTCTTTTAATTGTTTTTCTACTTTTTTATAATCAGCATTTTTATCTAGGGTTATATTTGCTCTTTGATAATCATTCAAACCGAAACTGTTAATCATAGTTTTATCTGAAACCATAAATATGCAAGAAGCACTATTATCTTTAGGTTCTATTTCTTTTGTTTCAATTATGCCCTCTACTTCAAAGGGTACCATTTCTAATGAATATTTTTTTGTTTTCTCATTATATATAATAGCTTCTATATCTACCTTATCTCCAATTTTAAATTTAGTTTTTTCTTCTTTATCTCCAATCTTTTGCATTACTGTAACCGTTCTTCCTGATATATTTTCTGTATTTATACTACCCTCTTTTTTATATTTCCTTAAATTTTTAAGTTCTTTTTCATCACATCCCATAACTTCTACAGGTATATAACATTTATTATCTTTAAAAAAGTTTTCCATCTTAATATATCTAGTAGCCTTAATCTCCATTTCCTTCACTATATCAAATGTACAAAGATCCTGGGTTACTATTGCATTAGTCATTAGGGTCTTCTCTCTGTGAACCTTTTCTATCCCATCTATTTTTTCAATCTTATTTATATCTTTTTCTGTTACAAACTCTCCTTCTGCATAATTATAAGATTGAATAATAAAGTCTCCTCCAAACTTCTTTTTGTAACCTTTTATAGGATCAATACTAATCATAATAAAGCTTATTACAATAAATAAAACCACACTCATACTCATAGAGATTACTGTGCTTATAAATTTCTTTTTGTTTCTATTTAAGTTTATCTTAGCCATGGAGAATAAAAACCCTTTAGGTTCATCTTCCATCTTCATACTAATTTCTTTTACAACTCTCTCATCAAACTCTGCCTTATCTAGATTATTCATTGCCTCTATAGGTGAAATTTTGGCTGCCTTTCTAGAAGCTGAGTTCGCTCCTAGGATTACAGATAATATACCTACAGCTATAGCTTGTTTTATCCCATCACTTGGTACTAGTAAAATGTTCTTTAAATGATTTTCTTTTGACATTATAGACATTGAAATCCTACTTAAAAAGCTTCCTAAGAATATAGCAAGAGGTATAATAATCAGTGCTATGATTACCCCTTCTCCTATTACTAAAATTCTTGACTCCTTAGGTGTTAATCCTAGTGCCCTTAACATCCCTAACTCTCTTGTTCTTTCAGTAATAGAACTTATAAATACATTATAAATTAGAATGGTTCCTATAATTAGAATAACTATATTTAATACCTTAGATACATAATTTATAATATTAACACTTTTATAGAACATGTATCTATTATAATTTTTATAAAACTCCATACCATTAGTTAAATCCATAATAGTGCGTTGAATATTTTTATCTATAGACCAATCCTCCTTATACTTTATAAATTCTGAAATATATATTAAATCTTTAGGAAACTTACTTTTAACATATTCTTTATTTACATAGGCTTTTGCAAGTTTATTGTCCTCTTTCATTGTCTCTTCATAATTAAAAATTCCAACTAAGGTAAACTCATTAAGTTCCTCGTAGTTACCATAATCTTTAGGTACTACCGGTATCTTAACCTTGTCCCCTATTTTTAGATTAGGATCTATACGTTTTACTATCCAATCTTCTAGGGCTATTTCATTAGCATTTCCAGGCTCCCTTCCTTTTATAATTTTTACATTTAACATGGTACTTGCCTTTTCCTTGTCAAAGCCTATGATTTTAACTTTTTCCTTTCCATTTCCAACCTTTATCGCATCCCCTACAAAAAAACATTGTGTCTGCTCCTTAATAAATTTTTCCTTATTTATATAATCAAAATCTTCTTTATAGTCATAATGTGCTGTTATTATAGAATCATATATACCTCCATCTTGTCCCCTTAAAGCTTCACGCCTTCCATTTATAAAAAAACTTAAGGAAATTTTTAAAGATACAATTAAACTTACTGATAACATTATAGTTAGAGCTATAAAAAAACTTCTTTTCCTGTTTTTCAAAACATTTTTTGGTATTATGCTCCAAAAATTATTCATGTATTCACCCCTATATCCCCTTAGATTTTTGATGTAACATTTGGAATTTTCAAAATTGTTTAAGTGTATCTATCATATTTTTACTGTTAATAATGTATAATTTCAATATATTTTAGTATTTATGTATAAAAAACCTTATCTCTAAGTAAATTTACTTTTGAGATAAGGTTTATATAAGACTTTATTATATATTTTACAAACTTATTATGTCCTTAACATCGTATCCTGCATCTTCTATGGCATTTTTTATTTCTTTCTCTGTGACTTCTGAAGTTGCTTCAAATTCTGCTGCATTTTCTTCTAATATTACTTCTATGTTTGAAATGCCTTTAAGTTCTAAAAGTGCATCTTTGACGTGTTTTGAACAATGTGCACAGCTCATACCTTCTATTAAAACTCTCTTTTTCATAATAATTCCTCCTTTAAGTTACTTACTGAGTCTCTTTCTATTATACTACTTTTTAGTACCATACCTCTATTATTTATCTTTTCCTTATCTATTAAATCTATAAGAGTTTTTACTGCCATTTGTCCTATTTCGTATTTAGGTTGATGTACAGTTGTTATTCTAGGGTATGTTACATCTGTAATATCTATATTATCAAAACCTGTAATTGAAACTTCTTCTGGAACTTTTATATTATGTTTTCTAAGTGTTTTTAAGGCTCCTATAGCTATTAAATCATTGGCACAAGCTATGGCTGTAAACTCTTTTTTTTCTTTTAAAAGGGCTTCAGTAGCTGCCTCTCCCCCTTCAATAGTATAAGCTTCATATTTTATAAGGGAAAGATCTAAGTTTATATCTTTTTCTTTTAAGGCTCTTTTATAACCATTTAATCTATCCTTTGCAGTTATATACTCTAAGGGCCCCGATATAAATGCTATTTTTTTATGACCCTTATCTATAATATATTTAACCATATTGCAAGTGGGTTCTTCATTTTCTGTGTATATATATGGGACTTTTTCATCTTTAACATATTTATCAAAAACTACAAAGGGAATTCCCCTTTTCTTTAGGGTTTCTATGCTTTCATAATTTTCTCCTGCTACACTTAGTGCATATATAATACCGTCTACTTGTCTTTCTATAAGTAATTTTAAATACTTTTTTTCCCTCTCGCTATCATAGTCAGTATTACATAATATTATACTGTACCCTAGTGCTGTTGCCATATCCTCTATACCTCTTTCTATTTCTGGAAAGAAAGGATTGGTTATGCTAGGAAGTAAAAGCCCTATAACCTTTGTCTTTTTTGTAACCAATCCTCTTGCTATAGCATTAGGATGGTATCCTTTTTCTTCTATTATATTTAACACTCTTTCTCTTGTAGCCTTACTTACCCCTTTGTCTTTATTATTTAAGACCCTTGATACAGTAGCAATAGAAACCTTAGCTTCCTCTGCTATTTCTGTTATGGTTACTTTCATTTTACCATCCCCCTAATTTACTCTGTTATGATATAATTCATAGCCTATGCTAAATTTCAACTGTAAAGTACTTCTTCCCCTTTAAGCCTATTTAAACTTCAATTTAGCGAGTAAATCTAATAATACTCAGTTTTTTTATAAAAACTCTTAATTCTAACTTTAATAAATATAATTTAATTCTAACTTTAATAAATATAAGAAGAATTTAAAAATGCTTGTATAAGTTTTTATTAATAAGTTTTCCTTAATAGCCCTCTAATAGCTCTTTATTAATTCTTTAAGTAATCTTATGAATCTTTCTCTGTCTACATCTACTGCAACCTCTATATTAGGTTCTTTTCCTGTAACTCTGTATATATCAACTACAGTTTTCCCTCTTGTAATTTCTCCTTTTGTTTCTATATCCACATGGTATTTTTCTGTTTTTAATATACTCTCATCTATTACATAAGCAAGTGCACATGGATCATGAAGTAATACTCCATCAAAACCTAAGGAATTATAAAATATTTTAGTAAAATCCATAATTTCTGCTGCATATTTTCCAACTTCATTATATGTATCTAATTCTCTTATTTCATTTTCAAATATCTTAGCTTTATGAGTTGCGTCTAGTCCAACCATAACTAATGGTATTCCTGATTCAAAGACTATTCTTGCTGCTTCTGGGTCTACATATATATTAAATTCAGCAGCTGGGCTATCATTTCCGCCAAATATAGCTCCACCCATTATAACTATTCTATGTATTTTTTCTTTAACTTCTGGATATGTAAGAAGTAAGGTAGCTATATTGGTTAGTGGTCCTATGGCAACTATCTCTAGCTTGTCCTCACATTTTATAGCTTCTTCATAAATGGTATCTACTGCATTTTTCTTATAAAAATCATTTTTAGCCTTTGGGAAAACTGTGTTTCCAACTCCACTTTCTCCGTGGACAAAGTCTGCTAAGAAAGCTTCTCTTTTAATTGGACCTCTAGCCCCCTTTGCAACCTTTACATCTTCTCTTTTTAAAAAACTAACTATGTCTAGAGCATTTTTTGCAGTTTTTTCTAAAGTTTGATTTCCTGAAACCACAGTTACAGCTCTTACATCTAAGCTTTTAGAAGCTAGTGCCATAAAAAGTGCTATGGCATCATCTGTTCCTGGATCGCAATCTATAATTATTGGCTTTTTAGTCATATGTTATTCTCCTTTGTATCTCTCTTTATTTCTAAGATTAATATATATGTAATTTTCTATGTTAATCTTCATTATTTTTAAAATGCTAATTAATAGATTAAAAACTCCTTATAATTTTATATATTTAGTTTCCTTATAATTTTATATTTAGTTTTGTTATAGTATTGCATTTATTTTATTTAAAAAGACGGCTTTTATATGAAAGCCGTCTTACTTTAAAGGTCCCGTAGATTATCTTAAATTTTTAACTGAATCGTATATCATTTGAATAAACTTTTCTCTGTCTATATCAAAAGCTACATCTACGTTCTTTTCTTTTTTTAGTACATCATTGTAATCTACTACTGTGGCTCCAAGTGTAAATTCTCCATTGGTTTCTATGTCAACATGACATTTTTTTGTTTTTATTATGCTTGGATCTATTATATAAGCTACTGCACATGGGTCATGTAGTGGTGCTCCTTTAAATCCAAATCTCTCATCTTTATGGAATATGGCAAAGAAATCTAGTAGTTCTGCAACTAATTTACCTGTTGCATTGCTTAATCCTCTAAACTTTTCAATATCTTCATCATATACTTGAGCCTTATGAGTAACGTCAAGACCGCACATTGTAATAGGCACTCCTGATTTAAATACCACATCTGCTGCTTCTGGGTCTACTAATATATTGAATTCTGCAGCTGGTGTCCAATTTCCACCGTCTGCTGCTCCTCCCATTAGAGATATTCTCTCTATTTTTTCTTTTAATTCAGGATAAGTTAAAAGAAAAATTGCTATATTAGTTAGAGGCCCTGTTGGAATTAAAGTTACCTTTTCTTCGCTATTTCTTAGTACATCAGCTATAACTTCTACTGCACTTCTAGAACTTTCCTTAAAGCCTGGGTTTGGAAGCTCTGGACCATCTAATCCACTTTCTCCATGAACCTCTGGCGCAATTATTAAATCTCTCATTAGTGGCTTTTTAGCCCCTTGAGCTACTTCTATATTATCTATACCTAAAAAAGTTAATACTCTTAAGGCATTGTTTAAAGTCTTATCTGGCGTTTGATTTCCCGCAGATGTTGTAACAGCCTTTACTTCAATTTTTTCACTTCCAAGAGCAAGCATCAAGGCTATAGCATCATCATGTCCTGGATCGCAATCTATGATTACGGGAATTTTTTTCATTAGTTTTCCCTCCTAACTTTCTTAACTTGTGCTGATTTCCTAGTTGCATATATAACAAGTCCTACAATTGTAGCAACATAAGGAATCATTTGAACAAACTCTGCTGGTATTTTTAAAGATTGTAGAGAGTTTGATAATGAATCTGCAAATCCAAATAATAAGGATGTTAAGAAAGTTCCTATTGGTGTTCCAGCTCCCATAGCTTCAGCAGCTAAGGCTATAAATCCTCTTCCTGCTGTCATATTCTTTGAAAACCAAGATACATATCCCATAGACATGTACGCTCCACCAAGTCCTGCAAATACTCCACTTAGAGTAAGTGCTATATATTTTATTTTTATTACATTAACACCTACTGATGCTGCTGCATCTGGGTTTTCACCAACGGATCTTATTCTAAGTCCTAGTGGTGTTTTATATAAGAAGTATGAAACTGCTATTACAGCAATTAAAGATACATAAGTTAAAACATTATGACCTGATAATATAGGTCCTAAAACTGGTATTTTATTTATTAAAGGTATTGTTAACTTTGGAAGTACTCCACTTTTTAAAGATGTTGATATACCTTTATCCTTTGCAACTAAATATAAGAAGAATATAGTTCCTCCACCTGCCATTAAGTTTAAGGCTATACCTGCAAGAATTATATCTGTTCTTAAATTTAAGGAGAAATAAGCTAAAACTATACCTATTAATGCACCTATTACTATAGCTGCTAAAAGCCCCATCCATGCACTTCCTGTTAATGCACTAAATACAACTCCTGTTAGTGCACTTATTAACATTATTCCTTCTAGGGCAATGTTTATAACTCCTGCTTTATCAGAAATTAGTGCACCTAAAGCTGCAAATAAAATAGGGGTGGTTACTCTTAGAATAGAATATCCAAAACCAACTGAAAAAACTATATTAAAAAATTCTTTCATTTTATTTTTCCCCCTTTGTTGCTATAGTAGTGTTAGTGTTTTTATCTGCACTAATTTTAGCATCTTTGTATATTCTCTTATGTTTCCAATATGCTAAGAATCTTTCTGCTGCGATAAGCATTATCATTATACCTTGGATAATAGATATAACTTCTGATTGAACATCTGTGGTTCTAGCCATTAAATCTGCACCAACTCTTAGGTATGCTAAGAATATAGCTCCAACTGGAACAAGTAATGGATTATTTCTAGCTAAAATAGCTACTATAATACCATCCCATCCATACCCTGGTTGTGATTGCCATTGGAATCTTGAGTACATACCTAATACTTCTGTAGCTCCTCCAATACCAGCAATAGCACCACCTATTACTTGTGATAAAACTATAACTTTAAATGTATTTATTCCTGAATAATGAGCAAATTTTGGGTTTTCACCTGTCATTCTTATTTCATAACCCCATTTAGTTCTATATAAGAAGAAATAACATAGGATTACCATTAATATAACGATAATTAAACCTGTGTGAAGTCTTGTGTTAGGAATTATATTACGAGCAAGTTCTGCTGTTTTATTAAATCTAACAGAAACCATAGAACCTGCATCTATATCTCTTAAAACATTGTTTACTATATATATACCAAAATAAAATAAGATATAATTTAACATAAGTGATGAAACTAATTCTGTTGCTTTATATTTTGCCTTTAAAATAGCTGGTATTAATCCTGCTATAGCACCTAATATTGCTCCAAATAGTATAGCAACTATTGGATGAACAACAATTGGTAAGTTTAATTTTATAGCAACTATAGAAGCACCTATACCACCTATAAAGAAAGCACCTTCTGCACCAAGGTTAAATTGCTTTGCTTGATACATTACACTTACTGCAAGACCTGTAAATATTAAAGGTATAGCCATCTCAATAACATTTCCAAGGTGTCTTACACTCTTTAAAGGTCCTAATAAGAACTTACTTATAGCTAAACCTGGTTGTTTACTTACAGCTAATATTATGATAAATGCTAAAACAAGAGATAAACCTATAGCTACTAAAGTTCTAATAACCTCATAAATCATATTTTTATTTCGCATAAATAGCCCTCCTAATCTCTTCTGGAGATTGCTTTTTTACACCTAACATATAGAATCCTAATTCTTCTTCTGTTACCTTAGATGCATCTTCAAAATATGCAGTAATCTCTCCACCATACATTACGATTAAGCTATCACTTAATTCTAATACTTCATTTAAGTCTGCAGAAATTAGCATTACAGCTGTTCCTTCATCTCTAAGTTCTACTAATTTTTTTCTTATAAATTCAGTAGCACCAACATCTATACCTCTTGTTGGTTGGTCAGCTACTATAAGCTTAGGATTAGAAGAAAATTCTCTAGCAACAACAACCTTTTGAATATTACCTCCAGATAATCTTCCAACTCCTTGTTGTGGTGAATTACATTTTACTTTGTAATCCTTAACTAGTTTTTCTCCTAGTTCTTTAATCTTACTCATTTTTAGTAATAATCCACCATTTAACTCTTTAGAGTCATATTTATCTGAAATTAAATTTTGCTCTATACTAACATTTCCTGCAACTCCATAAGTCATTCTGTCTTCAGGAATATGTGATATTCCAAGTTCACGTATTTTCTTTATATTTAAGCTACTTACTTCGGTATTATCCATAGTAACTTTACCTTCATCAGATTTTCTCATTCCAGTAATAATTTCAACTAGTTCCCTTTGTCCATTTCCTTCTACTCCAGCAACTCCTACGATTTCTCCACTACGTATGCTTAATGATGCATTTTTTAAAACTTTTTTCCCTGTCTCATCGTAATAAGATACATTATCTACGCTTAGTACTACATCCTTAGGTTTAGCTTTTTCTTTTTCTACTTTTAAAATAACATCTCTACCAACCATAAGTCTCGAAATATCTTGTTCAGTTATCTTAGATACATCATGAACACCCATGTATTTACCATTTCTCATAATTGTAATTCTGTCACAGATTTGTTTTATCTCTTTTAATTTATGAGATATAAATATCATTGTGTGTCCTTGTTTTTTTAAGTTAATTAACTCTTCAAATAATTCTTGTGTTTCTTGAGGAGTTAAAACTGCTGTTGGCTCGTCTAATATAAGTATCTTAGCCCCTCTTAAAAGAGCTTTTAAAATTTCTACTCTTTGCTTCATACCAACAGATAAATCTTCAACCTTTGCTCTTGGATCTACATGTAAATTGTATTTTTTAGATAGTTCTTCTGTCATTTTAATTGACTTTTCTATGTCAATTGAAATACCTTTTTTAGGTTCAGCTCCTAGAACCATGTTCTCTGCTACTGTTAAAGATGGCACTAACATAAAGTGTTGGTGAACCATTCCAATACCATATTTAATAGCAACATTTGGAGAAGTTATATTTATCTTTTCTCCTCTTAAAAATATTTCTCCCTCTTCTGCCTGCTCAATACCAAATAAAATTTTCATTAAAGTGGATTTACCTGCTCCATTTTCGCCCATTAAGGCATGGATTTCTCCCTCTCTAACTGAAAAATCAATTCCGTTATTAGCAACTATTCCATTGGGATAAACCTTGGTTATCTTCTTCATTTCCAACAATTCTTTTCCCATGTTTTCTCACTCCACCCTATCTGAATAATTGTTATAGAAAAGGGTACATTTATAGGTCATGAATAAATGTACCCCTAATTTAATTAATTTAAAATTATTTAACAGAGTTTCTTAATTTGTCTAACTCTTCTTTTTGCATACCTAATGCAGAGCTTACTTTTACTTCACCTTTTACGATTTTATCTTCAAGGTCTTTCATTTCTTTTCTAATATCTTCTGATATTAATTTTGTGTAATATTCATTTTCAACTATTTCAATAGCATTTTCTTTTAAACCTAAAACTTCTCTCTTACCAAATGCTAATTTTCCATCTTTCATTAATTCCATAGCTCTTAATAAAGAGTTATCTACCCTCTTTAATACAGATGTTGGTATTAAATCAGATTTAGCCGCATCTTTGTCTTTGAATAACATAGCTTGGTCTGAGTCAACACCTATAGCATATTTTTTAGCATCTTTAGCAGCATCTAATTGTCCTAAACCTGCTTGCCCTGCAACGTTAAATCCAATATCAGCGCCTTGGTTGTATTGAGCTAATGCCATTTCTTTACCTTTTGCGGAGTTTTCAAAGTCTCCAATATAAGAAATAGCAACCTTTATGTCTTTATCAATGTGCTTTGCACCTTCAATATATCCTACTAAGAAGTCATTTATAACTGGAATATCCATTCCACCTAAGAATCCAATTTTCTTTTCTGGATTAGCAAGTGGCATTTTAGATGTAGTAACTTTAGCAGCTAAAGCTCCTGCTATGAAAGATCCTTCATTTTGTTTATATTCTATTGAATAAACGTTTGATAGATCTCCTTTTCCATAGTCTACAGAAGAGTCGAAGATTACATACTTCTTATCTTTGTATTGTGGAGCAACTTCTTCTAAATTTTCTTTCATTTGCCAAGTACCAACAACTATTACATCGTAGTCTTGTTCAGAAACGTCTTGTAGTGTTGGTTTCCATTTAGTTTGATCAAATCCCATTTCGATAGTCTTAACGTCGTAGCCTAATTTTTCTTTTATAAGCTTCATGCCGTTATCTGCTGAATCGAAGAAAGATTTATCACCTAAGTTACCATTAATAAGACATGCTACTTTAAGCTTATCTTTTTTAGTAGCTTCCTTACCTGACTCTTTATTTTCGCCACCACCAGCACAACCTACTAAAACTAAAGAAAAGGTCATAATAGTAGCAAGGACGAAGGTTAATATTTTTTTCATCTCATTATACCCCCTGAGTTTGAGTTTATAATTTTTACTCTAGTTCAAATTTAAAAAATTTTAAACATTGAGTAAACGTTTAACTAATAACATTATATACAAATTAAACTCGATTTTCAAAGTTTTTTTGTATACACCTAAGTATTTTGTAGTATTATGTTGAATTAAAAAGCTAATTTATCTTAAACAACTTTCTGATTTGATAAATATACTATACTTTTATTATATTTTGGCTAAAAAACTAATCATTTATGCATTTTTATTTTATTCTTGAAAACTTGTAGATAAATATTGAAATATCATCCATTTCATTTTTAAACCTATGTATTTCATAACTTGAAACCACCATATGAAATTTTTATAACATTAATATTTTTTATTATCGGTATAAATTTTGTCCCAGTGGCGAATAATATATAAATAATATATAGCATATTATGCTATATTAATTTAATTTAGAGTATACTAATTAATTTATAAAATTTTGCATAGAATATTTTATACATATTATTTATATATAATAAAGAAAGGAACCTATATATGAAAATCCGATACAAAAAATCCACTATGAAAAAGGTTATTATTATAACTTTAACCCTATTAGTAGTTATATTTTCTACATACAGTACGTCTAAGCTCTACACATATACATGTAAAGAATTAGAAAAAGTAAAATAACCTATTGATATATATGCCTTTTTTACTTATTATTAAGTAGATAACTTTAATTTTGAATAGGGTGATTATTTTGCGAAAAGTAGGAAAGGTATTAAATGTAGAGGGCGATAAGGTTTACATAGTTACGAAAGATAATGAATTTTGTACTATTAGAAAAAACAATATAGTACCTGAAAAAGGTGCAGCCTATGCTGGAGAAGTTTATAAAAAGTCATCTCCATTTAAGAAGCTAGCTATAATATTTTTTTCATTTGTATTTATTGCATTTTTAGTTGAAGGTTTTTTATACTTCAGACCTAAGTCTAATCTTATTGTAGATATGAATTCTTCTTTTAAAATAAGCGTAAATAACTTAGGAATTATAATAAAAATTGAAGGAAATAACTCAAAAGGGCGAGAGATACTTAAAAGTACCAAGATAAAGTATAAAAGCCTTGATGAAGGCTTAACAGAACTATTAACTAAAAGTATAAGTAAGGATCTTATTGGAACACCTAAGTCCCCTACATCTCAAATAACTATTTTTGTAGTAGAGGGTCCTAAGAAGTTCAATCCTACATACGAGAGTTTTAAGAACGCTGCTAAAAATAAGGATATAAAAGTAACCATAAATAATGATGGCAATGGAATCATTGAATAATATATCCACAACTATTGTTATTAAACTGTTATTTATCTAATAATCCTGTGGATAACTGCTAGTTATACACAGGGTTTCTTATGTCCCTTTTATTTTTTTCCCTTTATATGTAATACCATAAAGCCATTTACCATTTAATTACTTTTATTTTCTAGGTTTTACTATGTTTTTCCATATACTTTATATAGTTATTAACATTATCCACAGAACTGTTTATAACTTGTGGACAACATATATTATATGCTATACCATATATAAATTATTACATAGTAATCTATTTAAAATTATTATTCCTCCCGTACTTTATTCAGTACAATTCTATGATATAATTATATTAGGGGTTTGTTATTACGATTTATATAAAGTTTCAACAATAAAAAGTAATCTATTTAGGATATAAAAAATTTTATTATTAATATTTATAACAAGGTTTTTACTTGCAGTATGAAAAAATATTTTTAGTTTTTGGTTTGTTATTAACATTTGTGAAAAGGCTTTCATAGGATTTTAATGATTACGTTTTTATATCTTATAAAAGGGGGCCCTCTTATGGAGCGCAAAGTTATCTATGTGAATTTCAAAAGAGAACAACAAAAGAAAAGGGTAAAAAATGCTTTTTCTAAATTTACAGGGTTAATAACTAAATTAGTTTATCCTTTGAAAAACGGGACTAAAAAATACAAAAATGGGGTTAATCAAAGGAAATCTAAAAAGAAGAGTATCTAATCAAAGATATTCTTAAGTAAAGCATTTTAATAAAGAGAGTCATCCAATAAAAACACCTTCTAGAAATTAGTAACAATTTACTATTTCCCATGAAGGTGTTTTTTAACTTATACCTTATTTCTTAACTCTTAATTGTGATTTTATAAGAATTATTAAGTTCTAAATATAACTGATTCTCTGCTGAACATATATCTTGCAAATAAAATTGATGCTACTATATAAACTATAGTCCATGCTGATACTATACCTATATGAGTAAAGTTATATACTCCTAGAGTTAACTCTTTTAATATAGCTGTTATGTTTAAAATAGGTATATTTAAAAACAACATAGATACATTCTTAGCATCTATAGCATAAGTTGCAAACCCAAACATTCCAAGGAAAGTTAATGGTGTTAAGTAAGTTTGAGCTTCCTTAAAGGATCTTGCATAAATACTTATAGCTAGGGCTAATGCAGCAAAAACCATGGTTAAAGCTATAGTTAAAATAACCATTATTATTAAAGATCCTATTGATATACTTACTCCACCTTGTCCACCAAACATCTCTGGGGAAGTTTTCATAGAGATTAATATCCCCCCCATAAATGCAAAACTTGTAATTATACCCATAAAGGTAATTGCTAAGAATTTACCCCATAGAAGGGACATTCTGCTTGCTTGAGTTGTTAATAATGGTTCTAAAGTTCCTCTTTCTTTTTCTCCTGCACCTAAGTCTGTTGCTGCTGTTATAGGTCCAGTTGCTGCAAACATTATAAGCATCATAGGTAACATTATTGAAAGTATAAATTTACCCATACCTTCACTTTCTTTTTCTGTGGTCTTTTTAACTAAATTTATAGGCGTTAAAATCTTTGCATCTATTTTTCTTTGATCTAATCTAGAGGCAACTATTGTCTTAGAATACTGTTCAATATAATTATTTATAATCCCTATAGCTGTATTAGATTTAGTACTTGAATTATCATAGGTTATTTTAACATCTGCTTGTTTTTCTTCTGCTATTTTCTTATCTACATCTTCTGGAATTTCAATAGCTAATAATAGTTTTCCATCTTTTACTTTCTCTTCAGCTTTATCATCTGTAATTACTTCTATATTTTTTTGTGATTTTATAAACTTTCCTAAATTACTATTTCCCTTATCTACTATGGATACTTTCATATTTTTTTCAACCTCATCTACTTGTCCCTTTATTCCTTTTCCCATTACACCAAATAAAACAGGGTAAATTAAAAGAGGTAATAAAATTCCAACTATAAGAGTCTTTTTATCTCTAAATATATCCTTTAATTCCTTTTTAAAAACTATACTTGTAATACTCATTATTTATCACCACCTACTAAATTCATAAATATTTCTTCCATATCATTATTGTTATATTTTTCTTTTAACTCTTCCAAAGTTCCTTCCTCAACTATAGCTCCTTTATGAATTATAACAACTCTATCACATAGCTTTTCAACCTCTTGCATACTATGACTAGAAAATATTATTGCTTTATCATCTTTTTTACACTTTAATATAAAGTCTTGGACTATCTTTGCTGCTGTAACATCTAGTCCTGTAGTAGGTTCATCAAATAGCATAACGGATGGTCTATGAACTATGGAACGAGCTATGGCAACCTTTTGTTTCATACCTCTTGAAAATTTGCCAACCCTTCTGTCTATAAATTCTTCCATACCTAATAATTCACTTAGTTCTGATATGCTTTTATCTATTTCAGCTTTATTCATACCATTTAATTCACCAAAATACGCTATATTTTCTTTTGCAGTTAATCTGTCATAAAGTCCTATTTCTCCACCAAATAAAATTCCTATTTCTCCTCTAACCTTTGATGGCTCTTTTATAACACTGTGATTATTAATTAGGGCATCTCCCCCTGTAGGCTTAAGCATAGTAGCAAGCATTCTTAAAGTAGTAGTTTTACCTGCTCCATTTTCCCCCAAAAGCCCTACAATCTCTCCTTTTTTAACTTCAAAACTTATTCCTTTTACTGCATCTACATTTTTGAAGCTCTTTTTTAACTCTTTAACTTCTATCACTTTTTTCACTCCCCTATATATACTTATTATAATTTAATTTTAATTTATATATTTTCTTTTGTATACCTTTAAACCTATTAGATAGGATAAAAAATATAATATAAGCACTAATAAAATACTAATCATACAACCCATATTTATACCTATATTAAATTTACTTATAAAATTTATGTATAAACTTGATATCTTAGAAGTAATTTTCATTCCACCGCTTAGTAACCCTATAATACCACCTATTAATCCATATCCTGAAGAAATTAAAGCAACATTTTTTCCATAAAGATTTATAGGTATTATTATAGAAGCTAAAATTAAGCTAATAAGTATTGCAAACATTAAAGAAGATTTGTAATCTACTATAATTTCCTTTTTAGTAAATATTGAATTTATAAAAAAGAAAAATAAAGCCAAAATATAAGCAATTAGTAAATCCAAGATTCCTAATATATACTTTGATAATACAACTTTATTGTCAGCTATGGGAAGTACCTTGTATAAAATATACCCCTTATATTTCTGAGTAAGCATATACGCATTTTGTATACCTATTAAAAGTGCATAAATAGAAAAAAATATAAGTATAAATTTTTCATTAAGATGGATAAAGTTTATTAATGTAATAAATAGACTTGTCCCCATTATTACCAAAAAATGTTTCTTCGTTATTTTAAGACCACTAATTAATAGTTTAAAAAGCACAAATTTCCCTCCCCACATTTTTATGTCCTATCATTATATCCTCTAAGGAAGCCTTTTCTAAAATTATATTCTCTCCTAAAATTTCTCTTATAGCTTTAGGACTAGTGGTTAAACCCTCAAATCCAAAAGAATTTTCCTTGTACCCAATTAAAAGATTTTTTATATATTCATCAGCACATTCTCTAGGGCCTCTTACAATAAAATAAGTCTCATCTATCTTTTCTTTTGACTCTGAGAATACTATTTTACCATTATTAATAAAGGTTATATAATCTGCAATCTTATCTAGATCCCCAGTTATATGAGTTGAAAAAAATACACCCTTATTTTCATCTTCCATAATATAATGAAGAATTTCTAATAGCTCCCTTCTAAATACCGGATCTAATCCTGCTGTAGGTTCATCCATAATTATTAATTCAGCATTATGAGATAATGCTGTTGCTAAAGAAAACTTTGTTTTCATACCCTTAGATAATTTTTTTATTTTCTTTTTAGGATCTAAATCAAATTCTTTAATATATTTGTAAAACTGCTTATCATCCCATTTTGAATAAAAAGGACATATTAAGTTTTTCATAGCTTCTATGGTAAAATCCTCAAAGTAAATGTTTTCATCGTAGACAAAGCCAACTCTATCTTTTATTTCTACTTCATGCTCTAAGTTATCCTTTCCGAAAACTTCAATAATTCCATTATCCCTCTTTATCATGTTCATAATAAGTTTTATGGTACTACTTTTCCCTGCTCCGTTTGTACCTATAAATCCCATTACATATCCTTTTTCTAGGGAAAAGCTTATGTTATCTAAGGAGAAATCCTTATAGGTTTTACATAAATCTTTCACTTTTAGAATGTAGTTATTTTCCATATTAATCCCGCCTAAAATATTTATTCGTATAAAAATTTCAAAATCTCATATAACTCTTCAAGCTCAAAACCAATTAACTTACTTTCTTTAATCACTTCTGATAGCATATTTTCTATGTGCTTTATCTTTTGTTCTTTTATAAGCTCTCTATTTTGCGGAGCTACATAGCTTCCCTTTCCTTGCACAGATTCTATAAATCCTGCCTTTTCCAACTCCTCATAAGCCCTCTTTGTGGTAATAACACTTATGTTAAGTTCCTTAGCAAGATTTCTAATAGAAGGAAGCATTTCTCCCTCTTTTAAAGTCCCTTGAATTATCTGCCTTTTAATTTGCTCTAAAATTTGTTCATAAATTGGACTATCAGAGGAATTTGAAATTATTATATTCATGTACCTTCTCCTCTTACTAAATCTTATTTTTAAAGTGTTCATATAGCATATATACAGTATATACTTTATTAACACCATTAGTCAATACTTTTTCACATAAATAATCTAATATCTTAATAAATACTTTCTTGTAAATAATTTAACAACACCTTATAATTTATGGTATACTTTAAGTAAAAACTCTTAATTATATATTGGAGGGCTTGTTTTATGAGAGTTGGTTTAGGATACGATGTGCATAAATTAGTGCCAAATAGAGATCTCATCATAGGTGGAGTTACCATTCCTTATGAAAAAGGGCTTTTAGGTCATTCAGATGCCGATGTACTTTTACATGCAATTTCTGATTCCCTATTAGGTGCAGCTGGTCTAGGAGATATAGGTACCCATTTCCCAGATACTGATCCAAAATATAAAGGAATATCTAGTATTATTCTTCTTGAAAAAGTAGGAGAGCTCCTTAATTCAAAGGGTTATAAAATAGGAAATATAGATGCTACAATCATAGCTCAAAAACCTAAAATGTTACCTTATATTGTAGATATGAAAAATAATATATCTAAGGCTTTAAATATTTCTATAGATGCAATAAATGTAAAGGCAACCACAGAGGAAGGTTTAGGTTTTACTGGAATTGGGGAAGGCATATCTTCTCAATGTATTTGCCTTTTACTATAGTTAAATTTAATCTTCTAACATTATCCCCTTGATTAAATCCTATTTATTATAGTAAGATTTTTTAATGAAGATTTTTACACTGTTTAATTTTTAATCTTTAAGTATTGTTTGTTAACCTTAGACATTTTAATATTTTAAAGAAAAAATATGATTTTATAATAAATAATTTAATAATTGTAATTTCGTTGTAACTAATTTTGCGGACGGATGTTGTATAATTTATCTATAGATATAGAATATTAAACCCTATCCCTACTAATTTTTATATTATAATAAAGCATAATCCATTTGTGTCCCTACAAGATTATGTTTTATTATTTTTTTTATTTTAAAAACTATTGGAGGTATACTATGAAAAATTCAAAAAAGAAGCTAAGAAAAAAAAGAACTTTCATTTTCCTAGTCTTTTCTATATCTATTCTATCAATTTTTTTCTGGGCTATGAGTAAACTGATGTATTCTGCCTTTAAAAATCTTAAGCTATTTAATCAAGATAATGATACCTTCATAAGTAAAAAGGAAAAGGACATTCTAGGTCAATTTAATTACATGATAAAAGAAAATAAAGATTCTAGGGAAATTATTTTATTTATTGATAAAAATATTGGTGATTTTTCTAAATATAATGCTGGTAACCTCTTAAACTCCTATGAAGAATATCAGAAATCAAAATTAAACTCAATAAATCAATATATTTCCTCTGAAAATAATTTAAAATTACTCTCATCAGAAATTGGTGATGATGTATCTTCAAAATCCATTAAAAATCTTAGCAATTCTAACCTAAAGGAGTACATCAAAAATCTTTATGACAGTGGATATAAAATACTCTACAGTAATTCTAAATACATATGCAAAATTAATTATGACTTTTATAGTTCTTATGTAAACAATATAAATACAGATTCAAAGGATTATTTTCTCCTTATGAATAAGGAACAAAACCTAAATAATGATTTAGAGGTATCTAATAAGATAAGCTGGGATAGTATAAGAGACATTATACTGGAGATGGAAAATTATCTTCATAAAAACCCAAATTGTACAAAAGAAAAGCAAATAAAAGAACTTTATTCTGACTATATAAGATTGTATACCCTTGGAAGCACTAAGTTTCCTACCTTTGATAAAACAAACATATTATTAAAGGATGTAAGGGATAGTTATGATTCTGTTCTAAAAGATAAAAAAGGTACAAATCTATACTATACAATAAGAGACTTAATGGATATCCTATCCGATAGTAATTATGCCTTAAGTAATAAAGTAGAAGACCATATACTAACAGTTACACGAAATATATTGCAATAATCATTTATATTATATTTTTTATATAACACAGACTAATAACAAAACCATGTGTAAATGTGGACTAACTAAAATGTCCTTTACAAAGGGGACACTTTAAACTCCCACTTTACTCATGGTTTTATTTATAATAATATTACTTATCCTATACTCACATTATAAATTATTTTATCTACCCTACTATACCTTGTAATAATATTTATTTGTAATAATTGCTTATCCTATACCTATAACTTTTCTTTTTAATTTATCAGTTTTATACTCTTCTAAGCCGTACATTTTTAGTTCACGTTTCTTTGCACTTTCTACTATCTTTTTTACTCTTTCTACTTTTAGCTTGTCTTCTTCTGAAATAGAACTCCTATTTTCCATCTTTATTAAAATTCTATCTAAGGTTTTATAACTCATGCCAAGGGCATACTCATCTGTAATTCCTGGTATAAGGTCTGGGGAGGGTGCCTTTTCAATAATTTTCTCAGGAACTTTTAATTCTCTTGCTAAATCATATACCTGACTTTTATAAAGGTGAAGTATAGGCTCAATATCTACAGCATCATCCCCCCACTTTACATAAAATCCTGTTAAGTATTCTGTTTTATTGGTAGTACCTACTACTGCATAGTTTTTCTTTTCAGCTTCTAAATATAAATAACACATTCTAATTCTATGTTTTGCCCTGTAATAAGCTATATTTTTTAAAAATTCCTTATTTCCCGTTCCGCTTAAATCCTCTAAGAAAGGATCCTTCTTAGGCAAACTTCTCCATTTCCTCATAACATACCTTTTCTTCATGAAATTTGGCATTATAAATAAGGAGGGCTCCATAGAATATACTCCCATGGCTTTTAGGCTTTTACTTATTGGGATTTTTTTATAGGAGATTCCTAGTGAATCACAAACTAAAATAGAGTCCTTTATGGTTTCTCTAGAAGAATCCCTTTCTGGAAGCAATATACCATGTACATTTTCTTTGCCTAATGCCTGTACGCATAAAGCTGCTACTACAGCAGAATCAAGTCCCCCACTTATACCAACTATAGCCCCCTTGTATCTATATCTTTTAATCATGTCCTTTATGAAATTCTCAATTTCTATTTTAACTTCCATGTAATCTCCTTAACTCTAAGTGATAATCCTTATATTATATGCTTTAAGGCTTACATGGGACATAAAAGTTTATAACTTTCCTTTGGAACCTGGTAATTTTTACACTTATTCTAACTATGATTGTAAAGTTCCCCTTTTCCCCTCCACTGAAAAGTCGTAAAGGCAACATCAACTAAAAAAATCAACATTATTATAGGACTTAGGTAAATCCAAATATGTTCTACTTTTGTATAAAGTTTTGCCACCATAGGATGTAATAAATATATAGTAGCTAACGCTAAGAAAATCCAATAAATTGAAAATTTTAAACACACATGACTATTTAATTGCATGGAAAGAGCAGAATAGTCCCACCACTGTTTATGGAATAACTTTTGCAGCATAGCTCCACTTATATATTCCACTACTGATGGTACAATAAAACATAGTGCAAGAACTAAAAATTTATTGCTCCTTCCATTTAAAAGGATTAGTAATATTACAGGGGCAAAACCGTACATAGGTTTAAAAGGACCTACTAAAAATCCTTCTTCTTTAAATTTGCCCTTTGTAAATAAACTGTATAAGTTTTCTACACCCCAACCTGAAAGGGAATAAAACATAAAGTAAAAAAATAACTCATTTAATGAAAAACTATTTTTAAGTGTTATGTACGTAGAATTTATAAAATCTGAAATTTTCATGAAAAATCCCTACCTTTATGAATATAATTCATAAATAGTATTGGGAAAAACTTAAGATTTTATACGGTTTACTCATAATTTAAATTAAGCTACTCATGATTTAGATTATCTAAACACTTAGAGCAGCTTATAAACAGAATTTTCTTCTTAACTTAGTCTACTGATAATTTAAATTATATGGCCAAGGAAAAACTATAGGGAAGTTATATCTAATTAACTTTTCTATATTAGGTGCTCCACTAAAATCTATCTTTTCTTCCATAGGCCCTGCAAAAACTAAATTAGTTGTGGCATCTTTTCCCTTAATCTTTATAATTTCATCCTTATATTTAAACACACAATATTCTTGGTCCTCATAGAACTCCATATTGTCTACTATTTCCCTATCTGTATATTGATAAAATAAAGGCTTTAAATTATCCATAAAGCTTTTAAAATTTATAATTTTTACGGTTCCTCCCATATTTCCAAACTCTACTTTGCTATACCCATCTATATAGGATTCCCTATCTCTTAAATGAACATTATATGTTATTTCATTTAAGTTTAAATCATAGGCTATATTTTTAAAAGCCTCACTTAAAACTTCACTGGTTCCAGCTGCTTCTACGATCTCTCCATACTTCTTTTCTTTTTCTGTAATTACCCTAACTATAACATATCCTAAAACCTTAATGCCTTCTTCCCAATGAAAACTCCCCTCTTTACCTAATAAAGCATATTTTTTATAAGTAAAGTTCCCCCAAGGAATAGTGGCTGAATTCAATAAAGTATTAAATTCTTCTAAGGTTCTATAATATCTTGTAGCCTTACTATTATACATATCTACCATATGAGGAAAATAACTCTCTTCGTATTCTGATAAATTAAAATCCATCTCCGTCTTTTTAGGTTTAAATATATATTTATAAAAATTTTTAACCTGCATAAACCCTCTTCTAGTATAAAGACTTCTCTCGCCTGATACTAGGGCAAAATCTATGTTTTCTTTAAACATTTTTTCTTCTACTCTATCTAAAATTTTTGATGAATATGCTTTTTTTCTATAATCCTCATAGGTACATACAGCCCCAATAGAAGCCGCCTTTACCTTTACCCCTTGGATAAGAATATCTTCATGCATATAATTTACTGTGGAAACAGGTTTTTCACCATTACTTATAATAATCATATTTTCCACATTACTTTCCCTAAGTAATAAGGGAAACTCATCTTGCATGGTAGGTTTATGACCATTACTTAATCTAAAAACCTGATTTATAAGCTCTATAACTTGATTAAATTCTTCCTTTTTAGCACTTCTAGGCATTTCCATGATAACCCTCCTATAATATGATAATGAGTTTCTCTAAAGGATAATTTACCCTTTAATTCCTGATAGGGTGACTCCCTCTACAAACTTGCTCTGAAGTATTAAATAAAATATAAATGAAGGTAAAAATGTTAAGGTAGCCCCTGCCATAACTAATCCATAGTTTACAATATATTGAGCTTGAAGTGTTGCCATTCCTACTGTAAGGGTTCTCATGGAGTCCTTTGTTGTAATTATAAGTGGCCATAAGAATTCATTCCAAGCACCTATAAATGTAAATATAGAAAGAGTTATAATAGCTGGTTTAATCAAAGGAAGTACTATGTGTATAAAAATTTGAAGGTCTGTGTAACCATCTATCCTAGCTGATTCTAATAAATCATTAGGTATATTTAAAATCGCTTGTCTCATTAAAAATACTCCAAAAGCTGTTGGTATTGGTAGTATTAGTGCATAGTAAGTATTTATCCACCCTAAATTTCTCATTATAATATAAAGAGGGATCATAGTTACTTGTGATGGTATAATTAAGGTTGCAATCATGAAAAAGAAAATCTTATCATTACCTGCAAACTTCTTTTTAGCAAAGGCAAACCCTGCAAGACTACTAAAGGTTACAGTTAAAATAACACCTGCTACTGCGATAATAAAACTATTTATAAAGTAATTAAAGAAATTAGTGTCTTTAAATATAGTCATATAGTTTTTTAAAGTTAGATTTGTAAGAGAAAAATTAAAGTCATAAGTATATGTAACTTTAAGAGAAGTAATTATCATATATAAAAAAGGAACTATCATTATACCCCCGATTATAAGGAGTATAATATCTCCAATTATTCTTTTTCCACTTTTCATCTTTTACTGCTACTAAATTTGCTTATATTGTTTTTAAGTTTTTTAGTAGCTACTCCTTTCTTATGCAAATTTCGTGACCTTATATTTTATCCAAAACCCCCAAAGGAGTTTTATTCTTACTTCTTACTTCTAAATTGTGATTTTATAATCGCCAAAATTTAATTTAAAACTAATAAATAGACTGGTCTTTTCTTAAAAATTTCTTTTGCGCTATGGAAGCAATTGCAATTATAAAAAATAATACATTGGCAACAGCCATAGCCTCCCCAGCATTAAATTGCTTAAAAGCTAAATTGTATATGTGAAGTACTAGAGTCATAGTAGCCGTTCCTGGTCCTCCCCCAGTTAAAGTGTATACTATGTCAAAACTTTGAAATGACCAAATAAACCCTAAAAATACCACCATAATAGTATTAGGTCTTAACATAGGGACAGTAATATCCCAGAACTCTCTCCACTTGCTAGCCCCATCAACTCTAGCAGCTTCATAATAACTTTTAGGTATATCCATAATAGCTGCAATGTATATAACCATAAAATATCCAACATTCTTCCAGACTGCTATAACCATTAAAGTAGGCAATGCAAACTTAGGATTTCCTAAAAAGTCAGGCATAGTTAAATTAAAAAGATTAAATAAACTAGCTATAGGAGATCCCCCTGTAAGCAGTAGCCTCCAAATTATACTAATTAACACCATGGAAGATATAACAGGAATAAACATAAGTCCTCTTATAATGTTGGCTAATTTTCCCCCTCTCCTAGTTAACCAAACAGCCATAAGCATAGAGAGTATAGTTTGTACTGGAACTACTCCAAAGGTATATATAGCTGTATTCTTAAGAGAATCTAAAAACATCTTGTTTTTAAATAAGGCCTTATAATTTGATAATCCTGAAAACTCTGCAGGCGCCATAATATTATATTTTGTAAAACTAAAAAATAAAGACATTATAATTGGAATCACGTAAAAACTTACTAATATAATAGCAAGAGGTAATATATATCCATAGGCTCCTAAGCTTTTAAATCTATGCTTCTTCTCCATTTAATTTTCCTTTCTAAGTGTTTTATAATTTAAGCATTATTATTCATATTTCTATCTAGTACTTTATAATTCTAATATACGTTGTAAAAATAAATCTTTCAAGTCTATATGCTATTTATATTTTAATACTTAGCTTTAATTCTTAGGGTAGCGAACTCATAATGAAGTGACTTACATATAATAGTTTTTCCCTAACAAAGTCTGATACTTAATACAAATTTCAGTATCACCATGTAGGAAAGTAAGTGGTTTTTCTCTAACAAATCTTAATACTTAATAATAAAGGAAACAAGCCATATAGCTGTTTCCTCTATTTTCAAAATTCATTTATTCAATGACTACCTCTTTAATCCTATTATTTTGCTAATAAATCATCTGCATATTTAGCTGCATCGTCTAAAGCTTTTTTAGGAGTAGTTTGATTTGTCATCATTTTTTGTAACTCTTTCCATAAGTAGTCGTAAACTTCAACACCGTGTGGTGCAACTACAAGAGGTCTATATACTCCCTTTTCTTTTTCCACCATTTCTTTTAATCTTGGATCTCCTTGATATGGTTCATCCTTTGTAATAGGAGCTCTTGGATGATATTTATGGAATTTTGTCATAGATTCTGCACTTAACATATGTTGCATTAATTTAAAAGAAAGATCTTTGTTTTTAGCAGCTGACATAAGTACTAATTGGTCAACTGAAGCAAAGGTACCCTTAGTTTCATTTTTTAATGAAGTTATAAATCCATAGTTTAATTTTGGGAAGGACTTATCTAAAACTTCTCCTGCTGCTGATGATAAGTAAATACAGAATGCAGCATTACCATTTCCAAAGTGTGATTGTAACATTTCTTTATTTGTTTTTCCCATATGATCATCTGGAAGAACCTTGTCTTTAAACTTTAAGTCATATAAGAATTGAGCAGTTTTTTGTCCTGCTGCATCATTAAATCTTACAGTTTTTAAATCCTTATTATAAAGTTCTCCACCTGCTTGCCATAAGAAACCATACCAGTTCCAGTTTAAATCACCAAAGAATTTTTGTCCCCAACCTTGAGCAAAGCCCCATTGGTCTATTTTTCCGTCACCATTAGTATCTTTAGTTGCTTTTTTAGATATTCTTCTAAAGTCTTCCCAAGTTACTGGTGGTTTTTCACCTAACTTATCTAAAATATCCTTATTGTAATATAATACAGCTGGGTTTGCTGCTTCTATGGCTAAACCATAAAGTCCACCCATCATTTTTCCATCTTCTATATAAGTATACTTTTCATAATCTTCCTTCTTTAAATATGATGTTAAATCTTCTACTGCCTTCATTTCTATAAATTGAGGGAACATTTCAGCATACATATATCCAACATCAGGACCTTCACCTGCTGCTATAGCTGTAGCGTACTTTTCTGGGTAGTTCTCCCAAGGTATTATTTCAAGTTCTACTTTACAATTGTTTTTGTCTTCAAACTCTTTTAATATTGGTTCCCAAACTGGCTTATCATTTTCACCAATTGGAGGTAACCATAACTTTATAGTTTCTTTTTTTCCTGAAGCTTGATTTTTATTTTCCTTATTAGCCCCTTCTTTATTAGCTGTACCACAAGCTGATAAAGAAATAGTACACATTATAGCTAAAAGAAATGCTGATACAAGTTTTGTAATCTTTTTCATATTACTTCTCCTTTGTATATTTTTATAGTTAATTTTTTTATTTAACTAAAGATTTTTTATTTAGCCTAGCTATATTTTAACAAAATAAAACATAACTTAACAACATATTTCACTATTATTATTATTTAATTTGTATTCATTGTCTAATCGAAAAAATAAATAGGAGTTATTATTTCTATTTGTTTTTTCAATATGTATTGAATTTTAAAATCTTCTCCTATAAAAAATTTGAAAAGACCCCTTTGACTTAGTGACTTTAGCCATGGAATAGTGGCCACATATATTAAAATAAGCTTTAACTAAATAATAGTATTTACTTGGTATAATAATAGTATGTGTAAAAAATGCTTATTAATTTAATATAAATAAAACCGTGCATAAAGAGTATCTCCTCCCCTTTATGCACGGTTACTAACCTTAGTTAGGCAATGTTTATTTTTTAGAAGTATTGCCATTTTGACTTTTTATTTTGAAGAACTAGAGTTACTAATAGTTTTTATTATTAAAAGCTTATCTATTAAGTCTACTATACCCTACTTAAAGATCTTCGATTTTCTACTTAAACTCATATTTTTCAACTTGTCTATCAACTATGTTTGCAGAATGCTTAGCTTTAAGTGCTCCATTTTTAGATTTAAAAACATCCTTTGAAACTATAGTATCCATTACTATTCCTATGTCATCCTCTGTAAGATTTTCTTTAACATTTTTTACCCTTAAAGCAGTTTTAGTTCCAGCTTCATTTAAAAAATTCATAACTAATTCTTTTGCCATTATAGCCCCTCCTTATGAAATATCTTTGCTTAAATTGAACTATCATTGTTTAAATTAAGGTCTATTTACTTAATTTAAACTTCCTTTGCTTAAACTAAACTATTTTGAAATCAACTGAAGATCTTCTTTTACGATTAATTTCATTACAGTAGTTCCCATAATCTTCTTTATGGCTTCCCCTACTTCATGAATGTTATCCTCAGTAGCTGATAGTTTAAGCTCTCCTATCTTTTGATTTTTTATTACCTCTTCTCCTTTGGCATTTTTTCCATCTGCGTATTGAAGGATAAACCCTCTTTCAATCTTTTCAGCTGTTATTGCCATATTATCAACCCCTTTCAAAGAATATATATGTACTTATAAAAACTTTGGGACATAAAATTAAATATAATAAAATTAAAAAGCTACAGCAGTTTGCCATAGCTTCTTTTTTATTACACTTACTATATCTTATTTTTTCTTACTACATATTACCCTGTATTTATATCCTCTTACTGTCTATCTATAATCTCTTGTAAGTCGCCAATCCTATCTTCTAATATATAGTCTTCATGAGCATCTCTTCCCAAGCCACTTTTGTATATTTCCATGGCTTTATCTACATTTAAAAGTTCTCTTCTTTCATTTAATATATTTGAAAGCCAGTATACATCACCCCATTTAACAAAGGGCCAAACAGAATCCTTATACTCTTCTGCATACTGTTTAAATAGTTCCTCACTCTTTGTAACTTCCTCAAGTTCAAAATAAGACTCTGCCTTTGCAAGTTTCATACTCATTATGATAAACTCATCTGTTTCTGTGAAAATATCACAAAACTCCGTTGTATATGTTATTCTCTTTTTAAAGTATTCCTTTTCTTCGATACCTGCATTCTCAAGCTCCATCTCTATATCTTGAACCCAATTTGTAAGATGTTCTATAAACTTAAATTCTTCCTCTATTTGTTTTATATTCTTATAAGACTTTTCTCTAGCTACTTCTTTTATTAGTTCAAAAGCTTCTAACCAATGATCACAGGCCTCTACAGTACTTTGACCTATTAATTTTTCATATCCTAAGGATATTAACTTATTTATATTTTCCATAAGTTCACCTTCCTATTTAAACTTTATACTTACTATATTACCATAAATTTAAGCTAAAATTTCCTTATATTTATATACCCACTATATATTTTTCCCATAACTAGCCACCTAATACTTCTATTTTTTTAAACCATAAGTAAAACCTGCTGTTATTTTATAGCTTCTATTTTCTCTTGAAATTCTATTTTTTCAAATTATTAAGTAAAGTCCTCCTCTAAGTTCCTACATAATCATTACCATGTTTATTCACTTAAACTACATATGGATTTTTATACTTAAATATACTAAAATAGAATTTAGGTAATTAAATGAATTAGATTTATAGAAATTGATTTCTATAATCAAGTCTAATTTAAATTTTATTATAGGGGTGGATAATATGTTTCAAGCACCATACATTGAAAATCTTTACGGATTAATGAAGAAAAATAACCTAGATGCTATAATTATAGGACCTTCAAGCGATCTTGAATATCTTCTTGATTTTTCTCCTGCTCCAGATGAGAGATTCCAAGCTCTTTTCTTATTATCTAATGGAGACTATTTTTACGTTACTCCAGAACTAAACTATGAAGAAATCCTTCACAAGCTTGGTTCTGATGCTAAATACTACGTTTGGAGCGATGGAAATGGCTTTGTAGATAGCGTAATTGAAGGACTTAAGGATTATGGTTTAATGGGCAAAAACATAGGGGTAAACTGTGCTATAAGGGCTATAAACATGCTTGATGTAGCTGAAAAGTTTGATGGAAAATTCTTTAATGCTCACAATCTTTTAGAAGAGTTTAGAATAGTAAAAAGCGAAGAAGACATAGAAAAAATGAGAATTGCTGCTCAAATGGCAGATAAGGTTATGGAAGAACTAGCTAAATTTATAAAGCCAGGTCTTACTGAAAGAGATATTAAAGAAAAAGTTTATGAAACTTTTGATAAATTAGGAGCTGAGGGTGTTTCTTTTGAACCTATTATATCTTCTGGTCCAAATAGTTCAATGCCTCATTATAATGGAGACTCTAGAGTTATTGAAGAACAAGATCTTGTAATTCTAGACCTTGGATGTAAGTATAAAGGATATTGTTCTGACACATCTAGAACTTTCTTTATAGGTGGAATTACTGATGAGCAAAGAGAAGTATATGAAATAGTTAAAAAAGCTCATTGGGATGCTGAAACTTTTGCAAAACAAGGCGTAACTTGTGGAGAAGTTGATAAAAAAGCTAGAGACGTTATAAAAGAAGCTGGACATGGTGAGCACTTCTTAAATAGAACTGGACACGGTATAGGTTATAGCGTGCACGAAGCACCATATATAAAAGAAAATAATCCTCTAGTTTTAGAACCTGGTATGGCATTTAGTATAGAACCAGGCATATATATACCTGGAAAGTTTGGTATGAGAATAGAAGACATCGTTGTTATAGGAAAAGACGGTAAGCCTGAAATCCTTAATAAATTCACAAGGGATATTGTTATAGTTTAAATTTAAAGTTTAGTTTAAAAAATCTCTCTATACCTTATATGGGGAGATTTTTTTCGTGTTTTTTTTAAATTTAAAGCCATTTATAGTTATTATAAGTCATATATGATACTATAATAATATAGGATTAATCTATAAGGATTGTAAAATGAAAAAATTTATCTATGTTATAATTATTATATTTTTTATGAGTTTTTTATTAACTGGTTGTTATTATTACGGTAATAAGGACATAAGAGAGGATCTTCAAATCTATATAAATAATCTAAATGCTATAAACCCTGAAAGGGATGATGCTTTAAATGATTATAACAGTATTGTAGGAGATAATTATAAAAGTGATGATGTATCTTTAGTCGTATTTAAAAAGCTTATAATTCCTAAATACTCTAATTTTCTAAATAACTTAAAAGCTATTAATCCTACTACTGAAGAGGTAAAAAACCTTCATAATATATATTTAGATTCTTGTACTAAACAATTTAATTCTCTTAATGGCTTTAAAAAGTCTCTAGAAGAAAAAAATTTTAAAAGGCTTAAGGAAAACCAAAGTCTTTTTAAAGAAGCTTTAAAAGAACATAAAAAGTTTGAAAAGGAGTTAAAAAAATTAACTTCTAAATATAAAGTTAAACTAGACATAAACTAAGGAGGTGTATTTCTAATGCAAATGCTAACATTTGTATTAAACAAAGTAGATCTATTAGAAGATGTACTTTCAGAATTAAATAATGCAGGTATTAAAGGTGCTACTGTAATAGATAGCACTGGTATGGCAAAAATGCTATCTGAATCTGATCATGGGGATATTCCTATTTTTGGTTCTTTAAAAATGATTTTAAATGAAAATCGTCCCTTTAATAAAACCATTTTTACTGTACTTAAAGATGAGGATTTACCTGTTGCAGTGGATGCAATAAAAAAGGTGGTTGGAGATTTATCTAAGCCTAATATTGGAGTAATTTTTGCCGTTCCAGTAAGTTTTACAGAAGGAATATTAAAATAAGCTTCAAGTTTTACTAAAGAACTATTAAAAAACTTAAATAGAAAGAGGTAATAAAGTGAATACTTTATTTTATGTTAGTGTTATTTTACTTTGTGGAATTTTAATGGGAAGACTTGTATCATATATTAAATTGCCAGAAGTTACAGGATACTTAATTGGAGGAGTAATTATAGGTCCTAGTATTTTAGGTATTGTTCCTCAGAACGTAGCTTCTAATTTAGATATAATTTCAGAAGCTGCTCTTGGCTTTATTGCTTATACCATTGGAAGTCAATTTGATATTAATCATATAAAGAAAATAGGTAAAGGTGTATTATTAATTACTTTATTAGAAGCGTCCTTTGCAACTCTCTTTGTAGATTTAGCCATGATATTTATATTTAAGCAAACAGTTCCTTTTAGCATTGTTCTTGGTGCTATAGCTGCTGCCACTGCTCCTGCTGCTACTTTAATGGTAGTAAGACAGTATAAAGCAAAAGGTCCTCTTGTGGATACTCTACTACCTGTGGTTGCTATGGATGATGCTGTTTGTATTATGATATTTGGTATATCATCTACTATTGCAACAACTTTATTAAGTAACTCAAATACATCTATAATTATGGCTTTTGTAAAACCAATAATCGAAATAGTACTAGCCCTTGGTATAGGACTTATACTTGGTGTTGCATTTTCTTTTATCTCTAAAGAACTTAGAAGTGAGGAAAAGCTATTGAGCCTAACAGTAGGATTTATCTTTCTTGCCATAGGTATATGTACTAAATTTAACTTATCTCCTCTTTTATGCTGTATGAGTATAGGAGCTACTATTATAAATATCGCTCCAAATACAACTAGGATTTTTTCCGTAGTAGATAGGTTCACACCCCCTATGTTTATAGCCTTTTTTACTATTGCAGGAGTTGAACTAAACATATCTATTCTAGAAAAAGTCGGAGTTTTGGGTATAGCATATATTGTTATAAGAGCTATAGGAAAAATGGTTGGTGCTGGCATAGGTGCTAGGTTATCAAATGCACCTAGTACTGTTCAGAAATATTTAGGCATAACTTTAATACCACAAGCTGGAGTAGCTATTGGACTTGCCCTTATAGGAGAAAAAATATTACCTTCTCCCCTAGGCACAGAAATTAGAACAATAATTCTTGCAGCTACTGTGGTTTATGAATTAATAGGACCACTACTTACTAAAATTGCTTTATTTAAAGCAGGAGAAGCTCAAATTAGTTCTGTTAAAGAACAGGTTAATGTTAATTAACTTACAATGTTTAATGATAAATTAAGGCTTTGTTAGACAACTTTGTTGATATGACGGTTACGTAATCACCTATGAACAAGTTTTTAGAATTTCATTATTTCTGTAGTAAATATTCCGTTAAAAAGTTTTAATGTTTGAGCATAGCGAGTTTTAAAACTTTAGGAATATTTACGGAAGAAATAATAGAAATTCTTAAGGCAGTGAATCAGTGATGAAGTTATTGTCATATCAACATTTTCTCTAACAAATTCTTAAAATTAAAAGAGCCTTATCTTTACGATAGGCTCTTTTTTAAGCTTTAAATTAGTCTCCTAATGTAGCAACCATAACAGCTTTAATTGTATGCATTCTGTTTTCTGCTTCATCAAATGCTATTGAAGCTTCACTTTCAAATACATCATCAGTAACTTCCATACCATTTAAGCCGAATTTTTCGTTAATGTCTCTTCCTACTGCAGTTTTTAAGTCATGGTATGCTGGTAAACAGTGCATGAATTTAGTTTTTGGATTTCCTGTAGCTTCCATCATTTCTTTGTTAACTTGGTATGGTTTTAAAAGTTTAATTCTTTCAGCCCATACTTCGTCTGGTTCACCCATAGATACCCAAACGTCTGTGTATATAACGTCAACATCTTTAACTCCAGCTTTAACATCATCAGTAATAGTGATTGTTGCACCTGTTGATTTAGCAACTTCATTACATTGAGCTACTAATTCTTCTTCTGGGAATAATTCTTTTGGAGCTACTATTCTAAAGTCCATTCCCATTTTAGCTGCACCTATCATTAAAGCATTAGCCATGTTGTTTCTTCCATCACCAGCATAAACAAATTTTATTTGATTTAATGGTTTGTCAAAATGTTCTCTTATTGTTAAGAAGTCAGCTAAAATTTGAGTTGGGTGATCAGCATCTGTTAATCCATTCCATACTGGTACTCCAGCATATTTAGCTAATTCTTCTACTGTTTCTTGAGCAAATCCTCTATACTCAATACCATCAAACATTCGTCCTAAAACTCTAGCTGTATCAGCCATTGATTCTTTTTTACCAATTTGAGAGCCTGAAGGTCCTAGGTATGTAACATGAGCTCCTTGGTCATATGCTGCAACTTCAAAAGCACATCTTGTTCTTGTTGAAGTTTTTTCAAAGATTAAAGCTATATTTTTTCCTTTTAATCTTTGTTGTTCAGTTCCTGCATATTTAGCTCTTTTAAGATCTCTAGCTAAATCCAAGAAATAATTTATTTCCTTTGGTGTAAAGTCCATTAAAGTTAAGAAGTGTCTGTTTCTTAAGTTAAACATTTGATTACCCCTTTCGTTTTCTTGTTATATTTTATACCATTATAAAACTATGGGAGGAATAATATTCCCCCATAGTAAGTACTATCACATATTGATAATAATATACTATTTGTATATTATCAACAGATTTTTATAAAAGTTATTCATATATTACTGAAACATACTAATATATTACTAAAAGATACTAATATATTGTTTAAATTATGTTATTTCAAGACCTAATATATTATTCAATATCCTCTCTAACAAATGGCATTGACATACATCTTGGGCCTCCTCTTCCTCTAGAAAGTTCTGCTGAAACCATAGGAAGAACAGTTACATTGTATTTATCTAATAACTCATTAGTTACATAGTTTCTCTCGTAAGTTACAACCTTACCCGGTGCTATAGCTAGAGTGTTAGAACCATCGTTCCATTGCTCTCTTTCAGCTATAATCTTATCTCCTCCGCCACATCTAATTACAGTAATATCTTTATTTAAATATTTTGATAATATTTTCTCTATAGTGCCCTCTTCTTCTTTAGCAATAACTTCTTTTTTAGCTGCATCATAAGTTAATGCTGTAACTTTTAATGAACCTTCTATTCCTGGATGCATAGTAAACTTATCGTAGTCTATCATAGTAAATACTGTATCAAGGTGCATAAATGCTCTTACTGCAGGTATGTGGAATATTAGAACAGTCTTGAAACTTTCTCCTGCTTCAAATATGTTCTTAGCTAGTACTTTAACTGCTTCAGCATCAGTTCTTTGACTTGCACCGATTGCTAATATATCCTTGCTTAATACTAATTCGTCTCCACCTTCGATTGCATATTTAGCGCCTCTATCATACCATAACTTAACTGCAGAATCCCTGTAGTCTGGATGATATTTAAAGATATATTTACCGAAAATGGTCTCTCTATTTCTTGTTTCAGTTCTCATAGTGTTTAAAGAAACTCCACTACCCATACATGCAAATGGGTCTCTAGTAAAATACAGGTTTGGCATTGGATCCATTATAAATGGATAATCTTCATATGATTCCTTAATACCAATTTCTTTTTTTCTAATTCCAGCCATAACCTTATCGACCATAGCCTTTTCTGGCATAGATAATAAAAACTTTTTAATTTCTGATTGAATATCTTTATCTGAAATCTTACATTCTGATATAACTTCATTAACAAATTGATCTCTTATTGCCTCTTCTCTTAAAGCTTCCCCTACTAATTTTTCAAGATATAGTACTTCAACCCCATTGTTTTGCAAAATTTTTGCAAAAGAATCATGTTCTTCTCTTGCAACCTTTAAATAAGGAATATCATCGAATAATAACCTCTCTAAATACTCAGGTATTAAATTCTCAATTTCTTCCCCAGGTCTGTGTAGCATTACGGTCTTTAACTTACCTATTTCTGAATAAACATGAATACCTTTTTTACTCATTACCAATGCCCCTTTCTCCATTATTATCCAACAATTTTTGTTCCTGATTGCCCTTTTATAGCATCCTTTGCCTTTTCTAAAGAAGCTATAATAGCAACCTTGCTATTATCATATTGAATAAATTTCTTACAAGCTTCTACCTTTGGCAGCATACTTCCTGGTGCAAATTGGCCCTCTGCAATATATTTATCCACATCTGCTAAAGTCATTTGTTCTAATGCCTTTTGGTCTGGCTTATTGAAGTTAACACAAACTCTATCTACAGCTGTTAATATAATTAAAGCATCTGCATCTAAAATTTCTGCAAGTTTTTCTGCAGCAAAATCCTTATCTATAACTGCAGCTACACCCTTAACTTCATCATTTTCTTTTATAACTGGTATTCCACCACCACCACAAGAAATTACTACAGCTCCATCATCTACTAAGCTTTTTATTAAGTTCTTTTCAATAACATCAATTGGCTTTGGTGATGCAACTACTCTTCTATAGCCTCTACCAGCATCTTCTTTCATTACATAACCTTGCTCTGATTCTAGCTTTTTAGCCTCTTCCTCTGTGAAGAAGGATCCTATTGGCTTTGTTGGATTTTGGAATCCTTGATCATTTTTATCTACTAATACTTGAGTTACAACAGTTCCTACATTTTTATTCATATTTCTCTTTTGAAGCTCTGCTGATATAGCATTTTGAAGATGATATCCTATATAGCCTTGAGAAAAGGATCCACATACATCAAATGGAAATAATACATTTGATTCATTTTGTTTGTGCCCTGCTTCAATTGATGCAACTATTTGACCAACTTGTGGTCCATTTCCATGCACTATTGAAACTGTGTGTCCTTCTTCTATAAGATCAACTATAGATTTAGCTGTTTCTTTACATGTCTTTAATTGAGCATTTGCACTTTTGTCCTTAGGATCTGCTTGAAGGGCATTTCCACCTAAAGCTAGAACTATTTTCATCCTATTTCCTCCTTAAAATCACTGATTACTATTTTCTGACTTCATAGTAACTCTTAAAACAATTATTGTCAACGGTACTACAAAGTAGGTCTTTGCATATTATTCCCCTATACTCGGATAAATATTTGTAACTTTATAAAGTGTAATTTTTAAATCATATAAATTCTATAGATAGTATATTTATTTGAATAATATTAATGCATATTTATAAACAAAAAAATTTTTTTATTCTTTTTTAAATATTCTGTATTATTCGTCTTAAATACCATTAAGGTGCTATGGCACTAAGAATAAATACCACAATATACTGTGTTAGCTCTAAACTTTTAAAAGATTATATTGTATGTAACTCCCTTAACGCCATAACCTCTATAACTAATAAATAAGTTCTAGAGTAATATTAATTAACTCTATTTTGTCTTTTCGATAATAGTAACTATGGAGTTAGAAAGGTTATTTATACTTTTAGTTAGGCTCTCTAATTTCCCTTCTATTCTAGTTAATAAATAAATAGAAACTGCTATAGGGAATCCTAAATTGCCTACTAAATCAAATATTTTATCCATAAAAAATCCTCCTATCTATACTTTTAAAATCACATAACTTTATATATGCTAATTCTAAAAAATATAGACAGGAGGAAATTATTTATCTTCGTTTAAAAGTTCTCTTCATAGTCATCTATTATTTTTTGCGCTAATTTTTTAATAACACTAGATTGCGCTATTAGTGTCATAACTACTAGAAATACCTTTATTCTTTCTTCATCCTTGGATTCTAAATTAAACTCTTTAATTATATCGTTAATTTTTTCTTCATCAAAATAATCCGTAGAAAGAAAATAATTAAAACATTCCTTTTGTATTCCAGAAAAGCTCTTATACGCACTTTCCCAACTTATTATATCATCAGTTCTATCATTGATCTCATTAAAAGCTAATCTAAAAACCTTTTTTATTTCTTCAGTTGTAAGTACAGGTCTCATATAACTAAGTAGAGCTAATTGAGCTAAATGTAACTTTGTATATCCCCTTTTCTTACCATCTTCTGGTTTAGATATAACCTCACTTTTAATGTAGTTCTGTACAATATTATTAGTATACTTTTCTTTTTTAAAATGATCATTTAAAAAATCAATAACCTGTGATAAAAATAAATCGTACTGTGGAAGATCTTCATAAGCAATTATGCTACTCTCAGACATTTCCTTAGCTAAAATATTTATTTTATCTATTGAAAATTCTACTTTCTCCACACCCTTCACCTTCCTAATTTATTTAAATTTAACTGAAGCAAGAACTTAAAATATTAAATTTATATTTTTAAATATAAATTTATTAAAATGCACATATATTAAAATGTACATATATTTTAATAATACATATTATTTGAAAAGAAATTTAATATATACTGTAAGATTTGTTTCTTGCTTTCATAAAACATATTGTATATTTTAATTATAGGGTATATATAACCTTATTACAAGTTAACAAATATAAAATTTACATTAAATTAAACTATCTTATACCCTTACAATTATAAAAGTCGACTTAATATAACTTTCCCTATAGGTCTACAAGCCTTTTCTTTTTTTGACAAATGATATTTTTTGAATACATAACTTTCAAATTTGCAACTATTATTTATTTATCCTATAAACAATAAAGTTATTCACAATTATGTGGATAACTTTATATATTATGTGGACAACTTCTATATTATTTTAATATTAAGGATTTCCTCCATATGATTAATCTTTATATGTATACTTATACACATTGTCCACAATTTGCTTGTGGATAACATGTTGAATTAAATGTCATTTAATGTAATATCAATGAAAGTATTTGTATAAAATAAATCATTTTTTTGTAAAATAGGTTTGTGCCATGACTATCCCTCTAATACTCCCATCGCCCTCTGTGAAATTAATTCCTACCGAATCGAAGATTTGGACTCTCTGCTTTTTTAAGGTGGGAGAAAAGAGTAGCTATATCTCTGGATAAGAAGTTATAAGCCCCTAGTTCTTTAGACCATTCTTTCTTTTTTAAGTAATACTAAGAAGAGTATAAGGTATAGATAAGGCTTTCTAAGCCTTAGGGGGAGTAAGAACTCCCTCTAAAGCAAAAACTATGCTTAACACCTAGCTACCCACTCTAAGACTACCATGTTCCTCAAAGTAAAAGTATATGGTCGCTAGATATATAGATAAGCATTTCTTATTTTTAGATGAGCACATATCTCCTCTAAAAATAAGAACTCTCTTTATTTCATTGATTTTTCATAATCTGCTAAAAACTTTTCTATACCAATATCAGTTAATGGATGTTTTATCATTTGCATTATTACCTTATATGGTATTGTAGAAATATGAGATCCAACCTTTGCAGCCTCTAAAACATGCATTGGAGTTCTTATACTTGCTGATATGATTTCTGTTTCTATTCCGTACATATCAAATATATCTGCTATATCACTGATAATTTGCATTCCACCATTTCCAATGTCATCTAATCTTCCTACAAAAGGACTTACAAATGTAGCTCCTGCTTTAGCTGCAAGTAAAGCTTGTTGTGCTGAGAATATTAAAGTTACATTAGTTTTTATTCCTTCTTTTGAAAGTACACTAACTGCTTTTAATCCTTCTTCACACATTGGTATTTTAATTACTATATTTTTATGTAGCTTAGCAAGTTCTCTACCTTCTGAAACCATTTTTTCTGCTTCTAAGCTAATTACCTCAGCGCTTATTGGACCATCTACTATGGAACAGATTTCTTCTATAACTTCCTTTAGATCTCTTCCCTCTTTTGCTATTAAAGATGGATTAGTTGTTACTCCATCTAATATACCAAAAGCTGCTGCTTTTTTTATTTCTTCTACGTTTGCAGTATCAATAAAAATTTTCATAATAAGAAACCTCCTATTTATTTTATTTACAAAGATACTATACCATGTATTTTTATTTAATACCATTGTATATTTTTATTTAATACAGTTCTATATTTAAAATTTTATTTGCTTTGCTAAAAGTAACGACAAAGATATTTTGCCTACTACTCTATATTTTCCTACCTTCTTTATTTACTTTTTTAAAATAATAAGAAAGGTCCTCCACTTACTTAAATAAGGTTTTCTAAGCTATTCTATTGTTTTCCTAGATAATTTATAAAAACTTACATTAATTAAGTATAACTTATATAGAAGAATAATATTTATAAATAAGGCAATAATTTAAAATAATTCCATTAAAGCTAATGTCATATGCTTATTTGTAATTCTTAATTAAAACTTAATAATTTATAGTTATAATTTCAACCAATTATTTTATATGTAAATATATGAATATATGTGTACAAACTTTTCGACAATATATATCATAATACTTTTATGTACTTATTTATGGTAATTCTATTTAAAATTCTTTTAATACTTTATTAAAACTCTATTAACAGCTTGATTTATCACAGTTTTACTTTAATGATAAAGTTTTGTAACTTTTATAATTAGTTATTGACATTTGCATTATTTGGTAGTATATTAACTATAGATGGAATTTTAAGTGTATTTTGTCACTTAATAAAACATATTTAAAATAGCTTTTTTGACCTTATGTGTCATATTTATAGTTATTTCTTAAATTAAAGTCGAATATTGTTATATAAGAATAAAGGAGGAGTTTTATATGAAATCAACAGGTGTAGTAAGAAGAGTAGACGAATTAGGGAGAATAGTTATTCCAATAGAATTAAGAAGAACATTGGATATAGCTGAAAAGGATGCCCTTGAAATTTATGTAGATGGTGACCAAATAATTTTAAAGAAATATGAGCCAGCTTGTATATTCTGTGGAGATGCAAGGGACGTATTAAACTATAAAGGTAAGAACATATGTACAAACTGCTTAGGAGAACTAAAAACTGAAAAATAGTAGCAAATTAAAAGAGCACTGTAGTTTAGTGCTCTTTTAATTTTATATACATTCTCTTGATTTTTTAGATTTAAAAATTCTAATATGCTACTCTTCTAGCACCACAATAATCTCCTCTATATCCTAAGTTAGCTACCTTAACTACATCTCCAGTTCTCGGAGCATGCACATATTGTCCTCCACCTATATACATTCCAACATGGTGTGGAGCCGAAGCACTACCAAAGAACACTAAATCCCCTGGTTGTAATTGTGACTTGGATACTGGAACACCTTCGTTTATTTGACTTGTAGTTACCCTACTTATTCCAACCCCTAATCTTCCATATACATATTGCACTAAACCAGAACAATCAAATCCTCCTGGAGTTGTTCCACCCCAAACATATGGAACTCCTTGATATTGTAATGCAAGTTGTACAGCACGTTGAGCTACTGGTCCTGCATTTGGAACTTCTACATTTGAATAGTCCCCACCTCTTGAAGGTCTTTGAACAACTGGATTTAATATTTCATTTTTTCTTCTTTCTGCTTCTTTTATCTTATCTTGGCTTTCTTTTATTCTAGCTTCATATGTACTTATTATACTTTCATACTTTTGTTTCTTTTCATTAGCCTGTTTTATTAATGGCTCTTGTTTCTTTTTATCTTCTTTAACACTGTTTAAATCTTTTTCGATTCCAGATCTTAAACTAAACAGGTTTTGTTTTTCTGTTTCCAACTCTTGCTTTCTTTTTTCTATTTTTGCTTGCTTATCTTTTAATTCACCCATTATCTTTTTATCAAGCTCTGCAATGGCTCTTAAATTTTCTATTCTAGATATAAAATCATGTAACCCCTTTGAATCAAGTATAACTTCTAAGTAACTATCAGTTCCACTCATATATAAGTTCTTTGCTCTTTTTTGGAATACTTCTTGTTCTTCCTTCATATCGGCTAAAGACTTATCAAGTTCCATTTGAGATAAATTGATTTTTTCGTTTGTAGAATTTATTTTTTTATTTGTGTCATCAATTTTCATCATCATTGATTCAATCTTATTATCAAGCTTCTCTATTTCACTTTCTATAGCCTGTACTTCTTTTAAGGCTTTTTCATATTCAGGTTTATTTTTATCCATTTCTGATTTGTTCTTATTTATTTGTTCTTTTTGACTTTTAATTATATTGTCCTGTTCCCCTGCTGGAGTTGCAAATACTGGTACAGTCAAAGTCCCTACTATTGTCACTGCAACTATAAGTGACGTAATTTTCTTATGCACCCTAATCCCTCCTAAAAATAAAATAAATCTTTTTTCATTATAACACTTTTTGTACAAAAAATATAGCTTTATGCTTAATTTTACTATAATAGAACAACTTTAAAGCTTTTCTATTGTTGATATTATAGGTATTAAAGAAGTTTTGAACTTTTTGTTAAATACATTATTTAGCCTATTTTTTAATTACCAATTCTTCTTGCACCGCAATAATCTCCCCTATATCCTAAGCTAGATATTTTAACTACATCACCAGTTCTTGGAGCATGCACATATTGTCCTCCACCTATATACATTCCAACATGGTGTGGTGCTGAAGCACTTCCGAAAAACACTAAATCTCCTGGCTGCAAGTCTGATTTTGATACAGAATATCCACTATAAATTTGATCATAGGTACTTCTACCAATGTCAACTCCCAAGCTTCTATATACGTACTGCATTAATCCAGAACAATCGAAACCCGAAGGTGTTGTTCCTCCCCAAAGATATGGAATCCCTTGATATTTTAGTGCTTCCCTTACTGCGCTTTGTCCTAAACCTCCTGATGATGGTACCTTTCCATCACCTCTTGATGGTTTTTCTTTTTCAACTTGTGGTTTAGGTTTTGGTTTACTATTATTGGAGCTTCCATTATTATTCAAGCTTGTACCATCTGAACTTGAGTTATTATTTGAATTTTGATTACTACTTGATCCTTTAGTATTACTTGAGTTTTGATTATTGTTAGATGTTGATTTTCCTACATTATCTTTTACAGCATTTGAGCGTGAAGATGAGTCTTCTCTATTGTTTGAACTTGTACTCGTATTACTTGCATTTTGATTTTTTGCAACTTCTTTAAGCCTTTTATTTTCTTCCTCAATTTTTCTTTGATTTTCTGCTAACTGAGCTTGATATTGAGAAATTATATCTCCATACATATCTTTCTTCTTATTTGCTTCCTTAATTAGGGGTTCTTGAAGAGCTTTTGATCTTTTAACTTCAGTTAAGTCTTTTTCTATAGTAGATTTTAGGATTATTAAATTATTTTTATCTTCTTCTAATTTCTTTTGATTTAGCTCTATTATTTCTTGTTTTTCTCTTAATTTTCCCATTACTTCTCTATCTAATTTTACAATGGATCTTACATTTTCTATTCTAGCTATAAAGTCATGAACCCCTTTTGATTCTAATATAATCTCTATATAGTTATCTGTTCCATTCATATATAAGCTCTTAGCTCTTTTTTGGAATACCTCTTGTTCTGCTGAAATTTCAGCTTTTGCCTTTTCTATTTGGCTTCTCGACTTAGCCATTTTTTCATTTGTAAGCTCTATGCTGTTGTTTGCTTGATCTATTTTAATAATCATATCTTGAATTTTACTATCAAATTTCTCAATCTCTGTTTCTAAGGATTGAACTTCTTTTATAGCTTTTTCATATTCTGCTTTATTATTTTCTATGTTAATTTTACTTATTTTTTGTGTTCCATTGTTTGATGAATTTTGTGCAGGGTTTGCAAACACTGGGGTACTTAATGTGCTTATTATTGTTGCAACAACCACTATGGACAAAATTTTCTTGTTCATTCCAATTCCTCCCAACTTATTGTTTTATACTATGGGTATCAGTTCTAATACTCCCTCTGAACCCAAGAACTCTGTTTATACATAATGAACTCTAACATTTGATAGATAATTAATTCTATCTATTTATATATCATAAATTTCATTGTTTAATTATATATTCCTATTATAGCACCTTATTAGAAAAAAAACTTGTTTATATAAGAATAAAAAAAATTCTAAGCTTTAGAAAAGACTTTTATCCCTCTTAAACTTAGAACTTATTATCCTATCTATAGATCAATAGAATATTTATATACTTCCCCTTTAGGCATTTCTCTGTCTTTTGCTACTTTTTTTATTGCATCTTTTTTGTTTAAGCCCTGTTCTATGTACATTTTAATATGTTCTTCTATAGTTAAGTCTTCCCATGCTGACATTTTTTCTTTTTTAATTTCCTCTTGACTTTTTCCACTTAGTACTAAAACATATTCTCCCCTAGGGTCATTTTCCTTATAATATTCTATGGCTTCTTCTAGAGTATATCTTAAAATTTCTTCATGTAACTTAGTAAGTTCCCTACACAAAGCTATATTTCTATTTCCTAGAACTTCATATATAGCCTCTAAGGTATTTCTAAGTCTATGAGGAGCTTCATAAAATATTAAGGTTTCTTTTCTAGGTTCAAGTTCTTCTAAAATAGGTTTTCTATCCTTATTTTCTCTAGGTAAAAACCCTTTAAATAAAAACGAAGTGGTATCTAACCCTGAATATACTAAGGCTGTGGTTATGGCTGTAGCTCCTGGCAATACTTCAAAAGGGATACCCTCTTCTATACATTTAGACACTATAACACTTCCTGGGTCTGATATGCCTGGTGTACCTGCATCGGTTATTATGGCAATATTTTTTCCATCTTTTAATAATGAAATTATATCTTCACTTTTTCCCTGTTCATTGTGTTTATGATAACTTATTAAGGTTTTCTTTATGTTAAAATGATTTAATAGTTTTAAACTAACTCTAGTATCTTCACTAGCAATAAAATCTGCCTCTTTTAATACCTCTAAGGCCCTTAAAGTTATATCCTTTAAATTTCCAATTGGAGTTGGAACTAAATAAAGTTTTCCCACTAAAATCATCCCTTCTTTTATTAAAATCTTTTTAGTGATCTATATAAATTAATTAATTTAAGTATTCCATGCAAAATCAAGTCTTATTACGAGATTGAATTGTAAATATCATTTATTTCTTTTGTATAGCTTCCATCTTCATTATGAACATATAATGGATCTTCCCATTTAAAGAACTTGCCTCCATCCCTCTGCCCTTCTATTAAAACTATATTAGGTGCTTTTTTAACATTAGGATGAACCATTCTAATTCTCTTTGGTTCTATTTTGTATTCTCTCATAAGACTTAATATATCCACAAGTCTTTCTGGTCTATGTACCATAAATAATCTTCCATTATCCTTAAGTAAAGTTCTTGAAGTTTTTATTACATCTTCAAGGGTACAGCAGACTTCATGTCTTGCAATTGCCATCTTATCCTTTGGATTCAATATGCCTGAATTTGCAAGTTTATAAGGCGGATTTACCGTAACTACATCTACTTTATCTAAAGATTTCATCCCTTTATTATCTTTAAGATCCTTATTAATAAATTGTACTCTTTCATTTAAATTATTAAATTCTACTGAACGCTTAGCCATCTCCACCATATCTTCTTGTATTTCTATTCCTGTTATTTTCTTAGCCTCTGTTTTTCCTGCTAAAATAAAAGGTATTATGCCAGTGCCTGAACATAAATCTATTACTGTTCCATTTTTTTTAACCTTTGCAAAATTAGCTAGAAGTACAGCATCTACGCCAAACCTAAAGCCATCTTTTTTTTGTATAAGTTTTAATCCATTTAATTGTAAATCCTCTAAGGTTTCATCTTCTCTTAAAAATCCCATATTAAATCCTCTCCAAAATATAATATCTTACAAATTACTATTTTATCATATTAAGGGTTATAAAAGTGCACAAAATCAAAATACAGTTTTAAAAATTCCTTTACTCTACACTACCATATTACACTATAAATATAATGAAGTTGCTAAATCAACAGGTGTGACAATCTCTATTAATAAGGTTCACAAAGGGTATGAAAAAAAATGGATCCCAATCTCTAAAGATTGAAATCCAAATATGAAGGGTGCCTTAATATATTAAAATACTTAATATATTAATATATATATATTCTATATCTTGTGTATAGATATAAGCTTAATTATTTTTCTTCTTTTCCTTTAAAGAAATCAGCTATTTTTTGGAAGAATCCTTTTTCTTCTTTTTTAACTTCTTCTTTCTTCTCTTCTTTTTTCTTTTCTATTTCATCAGTTTTCATTATGAACTTAACTGATCCTTCCATCTCTTCTCCAGCACCTGCAAAGGTCTTATAGTTCTCACCAAGTTTTACTACTTCATCTTTTGTAGCTAATATATCTTCTGCATCTCTTACCTTAGAGCCAAGTTTATTATCCATTTCTTTTATTCCTTCTTCATCAAACTTAGCCATTCCATCTTTAAGTTCTCCTGATTTTTCTGCTAAAGTACTACTTCCATCTTTTAAAGCTGAAATTCCTGTAGTCATTTTGCTTGAACCATCTTTTAATTTATCTGAACCTGATGATAATTGTCCTAATCCATTTTTAAGTTCATTTGCTCCAGCATCTAACTGTTTAGTTGCTTCTTTTAACATTACTATTTTGCTTGGATCAACAGCTTTTAATTTTTCATCTATAGCTGCCATTCCCTTGGCAAATCCTTGTTTTAACTGAGTTGTACCTTGAGCTAATTTCTTGCTTCCTTCAACAGCTTCTGGAATCTTTGTGTTCATAACACTTAATCCTTGTACTAATCCAGGATTATTAGGATCTGCATTATCCATGCCTTTTTTAATTTGTGATACTCCACCTTGTAACTTTTGAATACCTTGTTTTGTTCCACCTACTGCTTCAGTTTGAATTTGTTGTAATGCAGCTTTTTGCTTTGCAAGTCCACCTTTTAGTATTTCCTTTTGTTGCCCTTCTGGCATAGAAGCTATAAGTCCTTCCATTTGAGTAATACCTTGAACTAACTGTTTTATAGCCTCTTCTTGTTTTAATTGTCCTTGATATAAGTCATTTAATCCTTTGTTAACACCATCTAATCCACCATTAACTTGTTTTGCACCATTTAATAATTTGCCTGTACCTTGTTGCATTTCTGGTAACTTGCTTGCAAGTTGATTTGCCCCAGCATCTACTTGAGATATTCCTTCTCCTAGTGTGTTAACTTGGTTTTTCATTCCATTCATATCTGGAATTTCTATGTTGTTAACTTCTTTTGATAACATTGAAGTTCCAGTTGATAATTTATTTGCACCTTCGTATAATTTCCTTGATCCTGAATTTACTGTAGATATTCCTGCATCTAATCCTGAATATGCTGAGTTAAGTAGTGCAATTTTATCTGACATTAATTTTGCACCTTCAGATAATTTTGATGTTCCATCAACAAGTTTATCTCCAGCATCTTTCATTTTATTTAATCCATCTGTTAATTCGTCTATATTTTTAGCTTCTTTAACTTCTTTTAATTCCTCTGGTAACTTTGCAGTTGCAGTAACCATAATAGGTCCCATTTGGAAGTCTTTTGTATCACAAGTAAGTTCTAAGGTATCTTTTAGTTCTACATCTAAAGTATTCTCATCTAAGTCAAGACTTTCTTTCATTCCTGGTAAAGATATAAAAGTAACTACTTGATTATTACCGTCTGATATAACTTCTCCTGTATTTACCTTTACATTTGTAAAGTTATCAAGAGGTAAGTTTATTACAGAAACTGATGAAAATGGAGTATATATTGTCTTTTCTTTTCCCTTTACCGTAACTTTATGAGCATCCTTGTTTATAACTTTTAAGGTTATTTTAAGCTTACCTGATTTTCCCACTATATCTTTAGGGCTAACTTCTTTTCCATCTAACTCATAAGTAAGCTTAACATCAAGTGGTAATTCTTTATCTGTTTTTCCTCTATAATATATATCGTTTTTATCTGTTTTCCAAACTAGGCTCTCACCATTAGTCTCAGGCTTTTCATCACCTTTAACATTTTCAATATCTTTTAATTCTGATTTATCTTTAATTTCAATATTAGCTTTATCTGAATGAATCCAATCACTAACTATTTTTTCTTTAACTTCACCTTTTTCTGTTAAAGTTACGTATACAGATTCATCTTTTTTTATTTTATCATGTAAATTCCCCTCTTGTGTGTTAGAGGTTGCATAAACAACTTGTCCTCCAAGCATTGTTCCTAATACTACTAAACTAACTACTTTCTTTGACATCTTATCCATATTAAACACCTCTCCTCAAATTTCTATGCTAATTGCTCTTTACTATTTTTCTTAGATGATTTATTCCAATTTCTTGTAGTTTTTGATATTACCTTTTCAAATATTATTAGTAAAGGAGGTAACATAACTATTATTGAGAACATACTTATAATAGCTCCCCTAGCCATTAAAAAACATAAGCTTTTTATAAGTTCCATTTTTGACACTGCATATACACCTATGGTTGCACCAAAGAATGTAAGTGCACTTGTAATTATTGATTTTGAACTTTCTTTTATGGATATTCTCATGGCCTCAAATTTATCAAATCCATTTTCTAACTCTTCTTTAAATCTACTTGTCATTAATATTGCATAGTCAACAGTTGCACCCAATTGAATAGTTCCAATTACTATACTTGCAATGAATGGTAACTCTGTACCTGTGAAGTATGGTATTCCTAAGTTAATGAAAATTGCAAGTTCTATAGCTAGTACTAAAATTATTGGTATTGTTAAAGATGAAAATACAACTAATATTATGGCAAATATAGCTATGGTTGAAGAAATATTAACGCTCTTAAAATCTTTGTCTGCTATTTCAATTAAGTCCTTTGTAAGAGGTCCTTCTCCTGCTATGATTCCATTTTTATCGTAAGATTTAATAATTTTATTTACTTCTTCAATCTGTGCATTAGTCTCGTCCCTTGCTGCCTTATACTTTGAGTTTGCAATAATTAAACTATGATTTCCTTTTTTAAATATCTCTTTAATATCTTTTGGTATAAACTCTTCTGGAACAGCAGCTCCAATTAAGTCGTCATATCCTAAAACTTTTTCTATTCCGTCTACCTTTTCTATCTTTCCAATCATTTCTTTAACTTTATATGATGGTACTTTTTTATCAATTATAATAAAGTTGGTTGAAGTCATATTATAATCTTCTTTTAGTTTATTTGTTGCTACTATAGAATCTAAATCCTTTGGCAGTGTCTCATCTAGATTGTAATATACATCTGTGTTACTTTGTGCATATATAAATGGTACAAATAATAATGCAAACACTATAGCTAAAATATTATGATGTTTTACTACAAAGTTTGAAACCTTATTAAACTCTGGTAACATTGTCCTATGTGTAAATTTGTGTATAGGCTTATCAAAGAACATAAGTAAAGCTGGTAATGTAGTTACTGTGGATAATACTCCAAGCACAACACCCTTTGCCATAACTAGTCCTATATCTTTTCCAAGTCCAAGTTGCATAGTACATAGTGCTAAGAAACCTGCTACAGTTGTAAGTGAACTTCCTGCAATTGATACAAATGTACTTGCAATAGCTTCTGACATAGCCTCTTCCCTATTACTATTTTTTGATTTTTCTTCCTCATATCTATGAAGTAAGAATATTGAATAGTCCATGGTTACCCCTAATTGCAGTACAGCTGCTAAGGCCTTAGTTATATATGAAACCTCACCTAGGAAATAATTTGTTCCGAAGTTATATGCTATTGGGAATCCTATTCCTAATAAAAATATAAATGGTACTATGGTTGATTCCATCGAAAGTGTTAAAACTATTATTGCAAATACAACTGCTATAAATACATAAAATGCCGTTTCTTTTTCTGAAAGCTCTCTAGTATCGTGAATTATAGATGACATACCTGCTAGAAAAGCCTTTTTCCCTGTAATTTTCTTTATATCATTAATTGCATCGAAAGTTTCACCTGATGCAGAGTTTTCATCAAATTTTATAAGAATAAGTGTAGTATCTTTTGAATAAAGCATACTTTTAAACTTTTCAGGTATCATTTCCTTTGGAATACTTGTATCCATTACGTCACTTACCCATATAGTCTTATTTACACCCTTAACCTTATCGATTTCTTCTTTTAATTTAACTACATCTTTAGAGGGCATATTCTTTACCATAAGCATTCCTGTACCCGCTGTTGAAAACTCCTCTTCCATTATTTTTTGTCCCCTCATGGTTTCTAGTTCTTCTGGAAGATAACTTAAAATGTCATAGTTTACCCTTGTTCCTACAAATCCTAAAAATGAAGGTATTAAAAGTAGTACTGAGATAATTATTACTAAAACTCTATGTTTTACTATTAATTCTCCAAATTTCCTCATACACATTTCACTCCTTTATTAATTTAATATTTTTCTTATAGCATTAAATAAAATTGGTTTCATATTATCAATGCTGTCAGGCTCTCCTAAAATAATAGAAGAATAACAAACTGCTCCAATTAATTCTATTACTATAAATAAAGTCTTTTCAGCATCTGCTGGGTCTAAACCTGCTTCTTCTACATTCTCCATAAAAGTACTTACAATTTTAAACATTTCTTCATTTTGCTTAGAATCTGCTAAGGCTCTTCTATAAATACCCCAAGAGAAGTTTTTATTTATAATTTTTAAAATTATTTTATTTTCTTTAAAGTATTCAATTATATAATCTGTGAAGTATATTATCTTTTCAACAAAGGACTCTATACCTTGTTCCTCTGTCTTTTCTAAAGCTTCTTTAATAAGTGAAGAACTCTTTTTTAAAATAATTTTATTTATAATATCAAATTTATCTTTAAAATAAAGATAAAAAGTTCCCTTTGCAACACCAGCTTTTTTTACTATGTCATCTATAGAGGTATCATTAAACCCTTTAGTTGAAAAAAGCTCATATGCCGCCTGAAAAAGATCAGTTTCCTTTCTTTTTTTATTTTGTGACACTGTTTTTTTAGTAGTCATATCCATATAATCACCTTTCAATTTACTTTTACCAAAACTACGTATATAAATATAAACTTTTATAAGAACCCCAATCCATGATAAACCCTCTTTATATTCCATGTCCTGGGTATTGACTAACAGTCACTTTTTTTAGAACAATTATTATTATACAATTTAATGACTAATAGTCAATATTATATTACTGACCATTAGTCATCATTATTTCCCGTTATCTTAAACTAACTCACTGTTGCTTTAAATTTCTTTTTTATGTTAAATAAATTTTAAATTTATGTTAAAAGTATTGTAAACCTATGTATTTCAACAAGTTCCCATCTAAGAATATTGCCAATAAGAAGATTTGTAATCAAAAACCTAATTAATAGTCTTTATAAATAAAAAACCATGTATAAATCGAAAATTAAATTCTCGTTTATACATGGTCTTATTTATATTACAAGTTTAGCATATAAAGAAATCTATTCTTCTTTTTGCTATTTGAGCAGATACCCATCTAGAACCATTCCATCTATAACAAATTATATAGGTATCATAAACAGCTACAAGCCATATCCAGAATGCCCCTCCATCTCTAAGCCAAACATATGTGTATCTATTGAAACAATTGCATATATTTCTTCCACCAGGTTGATTTGATAAAGATTTTTGTGATTCAGCTTTTAGTGGTGCATTCTTTGGTGGTGCTGCTGGTGGATACGATCCTCCTTGTGGTTGCATAGGTGGACTTGGTGGCATTGGCATTTGTCTATATCCTACATTATCATCGAACCCTCTGCCATCTCCTTCATCCATATAGCCCTCCATTGTTTCAAAAAATTCATCAAAGTAGTTATCATTATAAAAATCCATTCTAAATCTCCTTACGTTTAAGTTCTTTCCATACCTATATTATGAATTTTTATTTTAATCTGTGATTATTTCATCTCTAAAATATTTTCCTAATAAAATTATTACTAAAAGATTTTTTAGTAAACTGTAACGTTTATATATCACATTCCATAGTATGAAGTATACTTTGCTTTTAGTCCGCTTATGAGCTCAAAAAAAGCTAAAGTAACCTATAATAAAAAACTCTTAATTAATAGAAATCTATATATAATAAAAAAACTAAAGAAAGTTATAAAAAATATAAAGGAGGTTGAAAATGAAAGAAAACATTGTAAAACTTAGTGAAATTGAGGTAGGAAAAAGAGCTAAATTAGTTAAAGTTCATTCTGAAGGTTTTTCAAAACAAAGACTCTTAGATCTAGGCTTAGTGGAAGGCACTATTGTAGAAGTTCTAAGAAGAAGTGCTTTTGGGGATCCCACTGCATTTTTAATAAGGGGTAGTTGTATAGCCTTAAGATGTGAAGAATCAAATAATATTGAGGTGATTTTATGGGATTAACTTATTCATCTACATCTAAAGAAGCTTTAAAGGATTTATTCAATGTAGAAAAAGATAATGAGGATGATTTAGTGATTGCCTTAGCTGGAAATCCTAACACTGGAAAAAGTACAGTTTTTAATTCTCTTACAGGTTTACGTCAGCATACTGGAAATTGGCCTGGTAAGACTGTCACAAATACTCAAGGGAAATACTCCTTTAATGATAAAAATTTTATAGTAGTAGACTTACCTGGAACTTACTCACTTCTTGCAAGTTCTGTAGAAGAAATTGTAGCTAGAGATTTTATTTGCTTTGGTAGGCCTGATGTTACAGTTGTTGTACTAGATGCCACTTGTATTGAACGAAACCTTAATTTATTACTTCAAATTACAGAAATAACCCCTAGAGTTGTTGCATGCCTTAACCTAATGGATGAAGCTAAAAAGAAGAATATTAAAATCCATGTAGAAACTCTGCAGAATAAACTTAGGATTCCCGTTGTTCCAACCATAGCTAGAAGTAATAAAGGTATGAATGAGCTAAAAAAGAACATATACGATGTTGCCTTAGGTGAGAATATACCTAAACCAAGAAAAATTAAATATAGAAGTGAAACAGAAGAGAAAGTTCAGGAAATTTCAAAAGACTTATCAGAAGTATTTGAAAACAGCATTAACACTGACTGGCTCGCCTTAAGACTATTAGATGGTGATAAATCTATATTAGAATCTATTTCTAAATACCTTAATCAAAATATTGATATTAGCTAATATTTTTTAATATACCTAGCTGAAATTAAGTAACATTTTTTACTATACCCAGCTGAAATTAAATAATATTCTTTAATATGACTAGAGAAATTTAAAAGGAGGTTTCTAATGGCTACCTTAAATGAGGAAAAAAATTTGAAACTAAAGCTAACCTTAGAAAAAGTAAAACAGCTTAGAGAAAATAAAGAAGATGGATTTAGAGAAGATATAGTTAAAGACATCTACTCAAATGTTGAGGAAATTTTACCTGATTGCATAGAAACTAAAGAATCAAAGCTTCACTCTCAGAAAAAAATTGATGATATAGTAACCTCTAAAAGGTGGGGAATACCACTAATGCTATTATTATTGGCTGGTGTACTATGGATCACTATAGAAGGTGCTAATTATCCTTCTGAACTTTTAGCTACCTTTTTATTTAAGTTAGAAGATAAGCTTACTATACTATTTCAAAAACTAAATGCCCCTCCAGCTTTACATGGAGTCTTAGTTTTAGGCCTTTATAGGACTTTAGCTTGGGTAATATCTGTAATGTTACCCCCTATGGCAATATTCTTTCCAATATTTACTCTACTTGAGGATTTAGGATATTTGCCTAGGATATGCTTTAACTTAGATCATGCATTTAAAAAAGCTTGTGCCCATGGAAAACAATGTTTAACCATGTGTATGGGATTTGGTTGCAATGCAGCTGGAGTTATTTCTGCAAGAATAATTGATTCCCCTAGAGAGAGATTAATTGCTATACTTACAAATAATTTTGTGCCTTGTAATGGAAGGTTTCCTATTTTAATTGCTATTTCATCTATTTTTTTTGGTTCGAAAGTCGCAGGAGGTTCAAATTCCTTTGTATCCGCTTTAATTATAACTGGCTTAATAATACTTGGCATAGTAATAACACTACTAGTATCTTATATATTATCTAAGACCTTATTAAAAGGAGTTCCTTCAACCTTTACTTTAGAATTACCACCTTACAGAAAACCACAAATAGGACGAGTAATATATACCTCTATAATAGATAGAACTATTTTTGTTTTAGGAAGAGCTATAATGGTTGCTGCACCAGCTGGAGTTATAACATATATTTTAAGCAATGTATATATTGGAGATTTAAGTATAGTTGGACATGTATCTAGCTTTTTAGACCCCCTAGCTAAAGCTATGGGACTAGATGGATTTATATTAATGGCATTCATACTTGGATTTCCTGCTAATGAAATCGTTCTTCCTATATTAATAATGTGCTATATGTCAAAAGGCACCATGGTAGACTTTGAAAGCCTAGGTGAACTTAAAAATATACTAACTCAAAATGGTTGGACTTACCTTACAGCATTAAATACCATGATATTTGCACTACTTCATTTTCCTTGTGCCACTACAGTGTTAACCATAAAAAAAGAAACAGGAAGCAGAAAATGGACTTTATTTTCTGTTTTAATGCCTACAGCTATAGCTATGATAGTTTGTTTTATAACTACTGGAATATATAATCTTGTAAATATTATTTTTTAAACAAGTTTCTGTTAGATACAATGTTGATATGAAAGTCACTTCATCACTAATTCACTACCTTAAGAATTTCTATTATTTCTTCCGTAAATATTACTAAAGTTTTAAAACTCGCTATACTCAAACATTAAAAGCTTTTTAACGTAATATTTACTATAAAAATAATAAAATTCTAAAAACTTGTTCATAGGTGATTACGTAACCATCATATCAACAAAATTGTCTAACAAAGCTTTTAATAAAAAAATAATGATTAACATAAGGCTGTGTTAGATGAAAATATCTAACACAGCCTTAAATAAAAGCATAAGGTATCTCAAAGTTCATACTTTGAGATACCTTGGGGAGTTTAAAATATTTAGTTATGGGGGATACATATAACTTAAAAAAATTTAGGGGGATTTTCTAAGTTATATTAAATTTATAAGGGGATTGAGGGATTATAAGGGCTTTATATAATATATATAATGCATCTCTTACATTAGTAATTATAACCACTATATAAAAATATATTCACTTTATAAAAATTTTCTTAAAAAAATTATAATTTTTCTATAATACCCTTAGTTTAAGCTGAAAACTAATCTTTAGTGAACTAATAATATTTAATTTAAAGGTTAAATCTTTAGGTATGCCCTATCTTTATAATGAAAACTTATATAATTAAGCACAAACAAATTCAAAGAATATTTAAATATTCTTTATAAAAAGTAGTACATTACCCCTACCTTCGTCATATTGATATATTATAAATACAATATATAATTTTATATGTTAGACTATTTTTAAATTTTTATTGATATAGTATATCATATATGTTATTATATTTTTGTCATCACTTATCAATATAAGAGGAGAGTTTTGCAATGGAAGAAATTAGCCTATGTACCTTGGAGAAAAATTTAAAATATCTAAAGTTATTATCAGGCCAGTATCCTAATATAGCTTCTGCATGTACGGAAATAATAAACTTACAGGCTATATTAAATCTTCCAAAAGGTACTGAGCACTTTTTAACAGATATTCATGGGGAACACGAGGCATTTACACATGTACTTAGAAATGCTTCAGGAGTTATTAAAAGAAAGATTAATGATATCTTCGGAAATTCACTTAGAGAAAGTGAAAAAAAGACTCTTGCAACTTTGATATATTATCCAGAACAAAAGCTTCAGATAATAAAGAATTCAGAAGTTGAAATGGAGGATTTTTACAAAGTAACTTTATATCAACTAATTGAAATATGCCGTAATGTATCTTCAAAATATACTAGATCGAAGGTACGAAAAGCTCTACCACAGGACTTTTCTTATATTATTGAAGAACTTTTACATGAGCATGAAACTGTTAAAAATAAGCAAGAGTATTACAGCCAAATCATAAAAACAATTATCTATATCGATAGAGCGGATGAGTTTATAATTGCAATATGCAAATTAATCCAAAGGTTGGTTGTTGATAGTCTTCACATTTTAGGTGATATATACGATAGAGGTCCAGGACCTCATATTATTATGGATGCTCTAATGAAGCATCATTCCGTAGATATACAATGGGGAAATCACGATATTTTATGGATGGGGGCTGCTGCTGGTTCGGAAGCTTGTATTGCAAATGTTATAAGGATAGCTGCAAGATATGCCAACCTTAAAACCTTAGAAGAAGGATATGGTATAAATCTATTACCCCTTGCAACTTTTGCAATGGATGTCTATGAAAACGACCCTTGTGTTGCATTTATGCCAAAGATCTGTGGGGATGAAGAAGTTTATAGGGAAAAAGATCTTAAGCTAATATCACAAATGCACAAGGCTATCAGTATTATTCAATTTAAACTTGAAGGTGAAATAATTAAAAGAAGGCCTCACTATGATATGCATCATAGACTTTGCTTAAACAATATAGACTATGAAAAAGGTACTATAAAGTTATATGGAAAGACTTATGAATTATTAGACACTAACTTTCCTACCATTGATCCAAAGGACCCTTATAAACTTACAGAGGAAGAAAAAGAAATTGTGGAGAAGTTTAAGTTTTACTTTAGTAACAGTGAAAAGCTTCAAAAGCACATAAGTTTTTTATATGCAAAAGGAGCTCTTTACTTAAAAACTAACTCTAACCTACTATTCCATAGTTGTATTCCTTTAAACGAGGATGGATCTTTTAAAGAGGTAAAAGTCAATGGAAAAGTTTATAAAAGCAAGGCTCTTCTTAATAGATGTGACAGACTGGCTAGAGAAGCTTACTTTAACAAGAAAGATCCAATTAAGAATCTCTATGGATTAGATACAATGTGGTATCTATGGTGTGGAGAAAATTCTCCTTTATTTGGCAAGGATAAGATGACAACCTTTGAAAGATATTTTGTTAAAGAAAAAGAAACTCATAAAGAAAAGAAAAATCCTTATTTCTTGTTAAGAGATAATGAAGATTTATGTAATAACATTCTAATAGAATTTGGCTTAGACCCAAAAGATTCTCATATTATAAATGGACATGTACCTGTTAAAACTAAAAAAGGTGAAAGTCCAATTAAAGCTAATGGTAAACTATTAGTTATTGATGGTGGATTCTCAAAGGCATATCAACCTGAAACCGGTATAGCTGGTTATACACTGATATATAACTCTTATGGACTAATATTAGTTTCACATGAGCCCTTTGAATCCATACAAAAAGCTATAGAAGAAGAAAAAGATATTTTATCTTCTACCATTGTATTAGAAGCTAACTTAGAGAGAAAAAGGGTAGAAGACACAGACAAAGGAAAAGACATTCAGCAACAAATCACTGATCTTATGATGCTTCTTTGTGCCTATAGGAAGGGATTGATTAAAGAAACTGATTAAACTATACTGTAGGTATACCATAAAAGGAGGCTTTTAATTATGAGTGAAAATTATAAGTTTTTTCAACATAAAGATTGTGAATACTTTCCTTGTCATAAGGTAAAAGATGATAAAGATTTTAATTGCTTGTTTTGTTATTGTCCACTTTATACCTTAGGTTCTAAATGTGGAGGAAACTTCACATTCACTGAAAATGGAATTAAAAATTGTACAAATTGTTTAATTCCTCACTCTAAAAAAGGATATGAATATATCATGTCAAAATGGAATGAAATTGCTGAAATAGCAAATAAAAATAAATAATTAAAAATAAGAGATTACCCAAAACACCCAATAATTTTACTTGCTGACTTAATGTCAGCATTTTTTTATATTATTTGTATTTATATTTGTATTTATATTTGTATTTATATTTGCATTTATATGTTTATATATTTATATTTATATTTACGTTTATGTTTATGTATTTATATTTATATATTTATGCCTATAGTTTAAAATTATAAAGGCTCTTTAGATTAAAAATTTAAAGAGCCTTTATAGAAATTTCAAAAACTTTATTTATTTTTGTAAAGGTATATAAATTTTTTGATTTTCTTTTATATCATTAGCATCTTTTAAATCATTGTTTTCTATTAAAAGTTTAATAGCTTCGTTACTCTTACACCAATCCATTTTTTCATTAGCAATTGCTGTTAAAGTATCTCCTTTTTTAATTATATAAGCTTTTCCTTTAGAAGAAGTTTCTTTCTCATCTTTTGAATCTCTTTTCTTATCCTTATCTTCTGTATCTTCTTTATTTTCTTTATGAGTATCTCTAGTATCTTTTTCTTCTTTTATGTTTTCTTTATTTTGTTTCTTTTCTTCTTTTAAGTTCTTTTCCGTCGGAATTAAAAGCTTATCGCCATCTTTTATTATAGCCATATTATCCATATTGTTTATTTCTTTTATTAACACTACAGCTTTATTTAGGTTATCGTTATCAAAATACTGTTTAGCTATACTAAATAAAGTATCTCCTTTTTTAACTACATATTTATCATCGTAAACTTCTATTCCTCTTGCATTAGTAGTCTTTGAATCTTCTTCATCTTTTTTATCTTCTTTTAAACTTTTTTCTTCCTTTAATGTATCTTCTTCTCGTTCTTTAAGACGATCTTCATCCTCTTCTTTCTGTTTTCTTCCCTTTTCTTCTCTTAAGCTTTGAGATAAGAAATTATCCTTTTCTTCTTCTTTTTTCTTATTCTCTCCAGCTACCTTCATATTCTTAGCATTTCCTTCTGCTTTATTTTCAGGCTTATTTATAAACTTTAAACCTAAAAAAAGTCCAAGTAACACAACTACTATAGTACTTACTAATACTATACCTTTATTTCTTTTCACTTTAAAATCTCTCCTCTCAAAACCGATTATAATTTTATTACCTTCATATTAAATTTTTGCCATATTACCTATATTTATACCTTATTTTCATAAATTTTTATAATTATTATTTAAATACCTAATTTCTGTAGCAACTTTTTCTTACGATAAAAAATAAAAAGCCTCTCTAAGTTGATTTTTAATAATCTACTTAAAGAGACCTATATGTTAAAACAATTTTACTTTTGGTTTATTTATATTTTAATTTTACCTAGTTTACTTTTATTTTTATTTCATTTCTATTCTATCTTTTATTTCTTCTGGTGTTAAACCATGCGCATTTATAATACTAGATTTTGTTATAGTATCTTGTATGCCCATTGCATTATTAGTCTCACCTTTAACTATTACAGCTTCGAATTTATTTAAAAAGTTTTTAGCTGTTTTTTGCCTGTCGTCAAATTCCCTTACATTGTATCCTTCACTTTGAAGATAATTTGTAACCGTAGATAAGCCTTTTTCTACTGCTATTCTCTTCATTTTTATTTCCCCTTTCAATGTGTTTTCATTAATATTATCTACATTTTTGTTAATGTATATTCTCTATTGTTTTATCCTCTAATGAAAACTTGTACATCGAAAAGAAAAATGAGGAATTTAAAATATTTACTATAGGAGGAAAGATATCAATCTTAACTACACAATAAAACAGTATAGCCTATATCTTCTATAGATTCTATTATCTTATCTTTATTTAAAAAGTAATTATCATAGATTACTTCAACTTCACCTTTTTTCCTAGATATTTGGCATGCTATTATTCCTTCGTTACTAGTTATAGCTATTTTTATATTATTTATATCCTTTGCTGTGTTTATTCCGTGTACTTTGATTAAGGCCTTCATGAATTTTCCCCCTAATTCTCCTTAAATACCTCTTTTACCTTTACCTTAGATTTTTCTTCTTCTAATATATCTCCTAGTATTCTACTATCGTCTTCACTCTCTATTTCAAGCTTTATAACATCATAATTATCTTCGGACATATACTTACCAGATACCAATTCTACTTCATTTATTTTTATTTCTTTTATAGTATCTTCATCATCTATTTTAACCTTTACTTTAACAGATTCTTTTATAATATTATTGCCTACTACTTCACATTCTCCAAAAACAGTTTTAACAATAGAACCCACATTAGGCATTTTTTCTCTTATTTTAACGTATGCCTCATCTTCATAAGTAAGACAACACATTAATCTTCCACATATACCTGATATTTTAGAAGGATTTAAAGATAAGCTTTGATCTTTTGCCATCTTTATTGAAACTGGTGCAAATTCTCCAAGAAAAGTTGAACAACAAAGAGGTCTTCCGCATGGGCCAAGTCCACCTATCATTTTAGCTTCGTCCCTTACACCTATTTGTCTTAATTCAATTCTTGTTTTAAATATACTTGCAAGATCTTTTACAAGTTCTCTAAAATCCACCCTACCTTCAGCAGTAAAGTAAAAAATTATTTTATTATTATCAAAGGTATATTCTACATCAATAAGCTTCATATCAAGCTCATGTTTTATTACCTTTTCTGTACATATTTTTAAAGCTTCTTCTTCTCTTGATTTGTTTAGTTTATGTTTTTCTATATCTTCCTCTGTAGCTTTTCTAATTACATCTTTTAAGGGTGAAATAAGATCCTTTTCACTTATTTCTTTTAACCCCACTACACATTCACCAAACTCTATTCCTCTTGCAGTTTCTACTATGGCAAATTCTCCCTGCTTAATATCTATATCACTAGGGTTGAAATAGTATATCTTCCCTGCTTTCTTAAATCTTATTCCTATTACTTTTACCATCTTATACCTCCTGTATCTTAAGTAACATTGTGCTAAAAACTAATGTAGCATTGAGGTTTTTATATAGATTATCTCTACTTTCTCTAACTACTTTAATAATATCATTTAATTGGGAAAATGAAAACATACTACATAGCTTCTCTAACTCGTTAATTTTATCCATATTGATTAAAATCTCTTTGTTACCAACTTCTTTATATAAAATGGCATCTCTTAAAAAGGTTATAAAACACTGAAAAAAATCCTCTTCCCGCTCTTTAAATTTAATAAATTTTTCTTCATATGCTAAGATTTCAATTTTATCTAATTCCTTAATTTTTGTTAAAAAGTCTATAACTGTGTTTCTCATATTTTTAAAATATTCATCAAAAACTAAGGTTTCTGCTTTTCCTGGAATTCCATCACTAAAAGCTATTAAAATTTTAATCTTTTCTTCACTTAAATCACTATACTTACCTCTTACGAACTCTTCCATTTCAATAGGGCTTAATGGGTTTAATTTATGTATTTGACACCTTGATTTTATGGTTTCTAATATTAATTGTAGGTTTTCACATAATAAAAAAATGTATACACCAGCAGGTGGTTCTTCTATAGTCTTTAAAAAAGCATTTTGTGCTTGTGTTGTCATTTTATCGGAATTATAAATTATTACAACCTTGTTATTTCCCTCATAAGGCTTTTTATTGATCTCTTCATTTAAGGTTCTAATATCATCTACACCAAGACTTTTTTTATTTTTACCTATCTTCCAATGTATTAAATCTACATGTTCTGAATTTTCTTCACAACCTAAGATAATCCTTCCTAATCTATTTGAAATTAAACTTTTACCTATGCCATCTTCTCCCACAAAAAGATGAGCATGGGTAAATTTATTATTATAAATAGATTTTTCTAACCCTTCTAACATGGGCTTATGTCCTATTATAATATTCCCAAAGCTCATCTATATAAATTCTCCTTTAGATTAAATATCATATTTTTTATTTAACATTGTATTTTCTAATTTTTAATTCTTAATAAATTTATCAAATATATAGCTTTTAACACTTCATAAATTTATCCACATTTAATATAAATACTGTAGCCCCTCCTAAGGTTAAGCTTACTGTTTCTTGTGGGTAGAAACCTGTTATGTCCGGTATTGACTGAGCTTCTATTATTGTTTGCTCTCTTGTCTTGCAAATAGCTTTAATAGTGTCTAAGACCTCATCTACCTTTTCTTTTTCAGAACCTATCATTAGAGTAGTATTTCCTGATTTTAGAAATCCACCTGTGCTTGCAAGCTTTGTAACTCTAAATTTCTTTTCTGTTAAGGCACTCATTAAGTCATTTGCCTCTTGATCCTGTACAATAGCAAGTACTAATTTCATATAATCAACCTCTCTATTAGATCTTAGCAAATTTATCAACATCTACAACAAATATAGTAGCTCCACCTATTCTCACTTCTACAGGATATGGCATGTAAACCCCTGTTGATCCTGCTGTTGGTGCTGGTGATGTAACCATTTGTTTTCTTGTTTTGCAAACTTCTTCTATAACTCCCATTAGGTTATCTACTTTCTCATCTTCTACACCTATCATTAAAGTAGTATTTCCTGCCTTTAAGAACCCTCCTGTTGTTGCTAGTTTTGTAACTCTGTATCCGTTATCTGTTAAAACATCGATTAAATCATTGGCATCTTGATCTTGAACTATAGATATTACTAATTTCATAAAATCAACCTCCCTATATTAATAAGCCCTTAGTTTATTGTATATTCTATTTTATCATATTATTGTAAATTTAGTAAGTTTAAAATACGGTGGTTATTTATGATTTACATTGTTTTTATTGAATTTTCTATCAATTCTTTTATACTACTAAAAACTTCATCTTCACAAGTGTTTGCTGAAACTCTTCTTATTCTATTTGGATAAAGTTTTAATAATTTTAAATATCCTTCTCTAACTTTATTATGAAACTCTAAACTCTCAAGATCTAATCTATTTAACTCTTCATTTCTATTTTTAACTCTTTTTAACCCTTCCTTAGGTTCAATATCTAGATATATAGTTAAATCTGGCATATACCTATCTATAGCAAAATTATTTATTAAAAGAACCTCTTCTATGCCTATTCCCCTTGCAAAGCCTTGATAGGCTAAGGAAGAATCTATAAACCTATCACATATTACAACCTTTCCTTCATTTAAAGCAGGTATTATCTTCTCAACTAAGTGTTGTCTTCTAGATGCAGCATAAAGCAAAGCTTCCGTTCTTTCATCCATATTGATGTTCTCTTTATTTAATATAAGTTCTCTAATCTTTTCTGATATATTTATTCCACCGGGTTCCCTAGTAGATATGTAGGAAATATTACTTTTATTTAAGTATTCCTCTATCCTTTTAATTTGTGTTGTCTTTCCTGCACCTTCTCCACCCTCTAAAGTTATAAAAATTCCTCTACTTCCCATGGTAAATCCCTTCCTAACATCATAGTATATTTATTCTTCAACTTATGTTTCATGTACTTTACTGTTTAAGTTATATGTGTATTTTATAGTGAACACTTAACCTCCTTATACATATCTTATATTTTACAATAAGTATCTCATTATAAATATTTTTTATTTTATAATAAGCACTTCATTTTATATTTATTTTTTTATATTTATACTTTTATATTTATACTTTTAAATATTTATATCTTTATATATTATAATATAGCTTTCTATTTTACAATAAACACTTCATTATTGTATACACCCATTACAGTTCTACTATTATCTACATATGAATTAATAATTCCTACTGCTTCTTCTGTTATAATTTCTCCAGGCATAACTAAAGGCACTCCTGGAGGGTATGGAACTATTGCTTTTGAACAAACCTTCCCTACGGACTCCTTTAAGCTAACTAAAGTTTTATCTCTTTCCATTACCTCAAAGGGCTGAAGAACACTTCTTGGGATGTTATATTCTAAATAACTTAACTCCTCTTCTCCTTTTAAATCTTTTAAATCACATTGCTTAAGTACATTAAAAAGAAATTCAAAGTCTTCTCTTAAATTAAAAGCGTTTGGAATTAGAATTACATTCCTTCCATCGCTCATTTCACCTTGAATTTTATTTTTTCTAAGATAATCTAAAAGCTTATGTGAGTTTAACCCCTTATCCACTTTTATAACTAACCTAGTTAAATCCAAACTTGTATCTAGGGCATCTTTCCTGTTATAATACATATGCTCTTTCCCAAGGGTTAAAAAACCTTCTATACTATTTATTTTTTCTCTGTACTCTAATATAGTATTTAAAAGATTTTTATACCCCATTTCACCATACTTTTCTAAATAAAACCTCCCGAACTCCATAGACATCATTAGAAGATATGAAGGGCTCGTTGTCATAAAGGCGCTTACATAAAAATCTACCTTGTCTACATCTACGGAATTTCTAATATGTAAATAGGCTGTTTGAGTAAGACTTGGCAAGGTCTTATGCGAACTCATAACAACCATATCAGCACCTAATTTTATAGGATTTTCTGGGATCTCATTTATAACTCCAAAATGCGACCCATGAGCACAATCTACTAAAACCTTCATATTATATCTTTTAGCTTCCTTTATAATCTCATTAAGGTCTATGCAAATCCCATAATAGTTGGGATATGTTATAACTATTCCCTTTGCATCTTTATTCTCTTTTATAATTTCTAAAAAATGCTCCCTATATAGAGAGAATGGAGCATTGAATTCCTCATCTAATTTATTCTTTAAATACACAGGTTTTAACTCTCTCATTATAACTCCATTAAAAATGGACCTGTGACAATTTCTCTCCAATATTATTTTATCCCCTTTATTAAAGGTAGAATATATCATAGCCAAATTTCCACTTGTACTTCCATTTACTAAGTAGTAAGATTTATAACTTCCATAATACTCACTCAACATCTGTTGAGAATCCTTTATTATACCTTCCGCATTGTGAAGATTATCGACACCATCAACTTCGGTTATATCTCCATTTAATAAAATTTCACAAAAATTCTTTCCCTCTTCACTTTGAAGAAACCCTCTACCACCCTTATGCCCTGGCATGGTGAATGGGATATTGTCTTCCTTAGTGTACTCTTTAATACCCTCTATAAGTGGTAATCTCCACACCTTTTTTCCTCTCCTTTTATCGTATAACGTGTAATGCTTCTCTTTATTCTATCTTTAAAGTATTCATAAAAATCTGTATTAACATCTTCTTTAACAAGTCGCTTCTCACATTCGTAACAAATTCTTCTTCCCTTTATCATTATACCATCATTTAGAGGCTTTCTGCATATTATACAACTCTTTTTTTCCATAAATGTCCTCCTTAAAAGAGCGCTTATATTATCTGAATTGTTGCCTCATATAATATATTTTATTCATCTAAGTTTGTAAGTAATACTATTTTTTTCTCTAGTAAAAAATATTGTTTTGCCTGTTTTAATATAAAAATAATTTTTGGGTACAATACTAGTACTATATTATTATATGTGTTTATCTAAATTTGGTTAATAAATTTAAAAAAATTATGCATTTATCTAATTGTGATTAATAAATTTAAAAAAATTTGGAGTGGTTGGAATATGAAACAAAAAACTATTAGCTATATCTCAACTATAGAAGAGGAAATACTTTCTCTATCACAGTTTATATATAATAATCCTGAGCTTCCTTTTAAAGAGGAAAAAGCTTATAACTACATAGTATCCCTTCTTAAAAAGTTCAATTTTAATGTAAAAGAAAACTTTTTAGACATGGATACTAGCTTTTTTGCTCAGTTCGGAGAAGGTCACCCTAAGATATGTTATATATGCAAGTATTCCGCTTCAAATGAAGGCCACATATATGGTAATCATTTAAACGCTGGAATAACTGTAGGTGCTGCTCTAGCCTTATGTCAGGCAATTCCTAAAATCGGAGGAAGTGTAGTTATTATTGGTTGTCCAGGTAACCTTTTTAATGGTGGAGAATTAATATTAACAAAGCAAGGTGCTTTTAAGGATATGGATATAATTATGTGTCCACATGTTTATAATGATACTTTAGAAAGCGGTACTTCTGCAGGTCTTATTCCTATTGAAATAAGCTTTACATCAATGGAAGATTTAGAAGAGGGAGATGCGAACTCTTCGCCTTTAGATGCTTGTCTTTCTGTATTTAATATTTTAAATTCACTAATTAAAAATAACAAAGACTTATACTCCATAGATGGCATACAGATTAAAAGCTCAGATAGACCTTATGGGATACATTCAAAAGCATACAGTAGGTTTTATATAAGGAGTAGCAACTTATGCCATTGTGAGAAATTAGAGCGTGATTTAAGAAAAGTATTGGATAGCATATGTACTACTTTAAAGGTTGAATATAAAATAGGTCTATTTGATACTCCTTGTGAGGAGTTACTAACAAATAAATCTCTATCAAGGCTTTTTACTAACAATTTAAAAGAATGTGGCATTATAGATGTAGAGTGTTGTAGAGATATTCCTTATGGTTTAAGTATCGGTTCTATAAGTCATACAACACCTTGTATATATCCTTCAGTATCTATTTGTGAAAATGAAAAAATAAAATTTCCTTCTAAAAGCTTTGAAGCACTTACCTTAAACTCTTTTGCCAAAGAACAATGCTTTAAAGCTATAGAAGCTTTATGTCTAACATCAATTGATATAATAGAAAGAGAAGACTTATTAAGAGAAATTACAGTAGAACTTCATAATAATTCTAAAAGTTAAATTAAAAAATCCATGCATAAAGGGGATTTTATTTCCCATCTTTGCATGGATTTTTATATAGGCTCTTAAGACTTTAAGATAAGCTATCTACATACAATAGATCTTCTTACAGTTTTTATAAATCTCTCACTAGGCTTAAAATAAAACTTCTTAACCTTATTTCCTACTTTATAAACACATATATAATTATTATTGCTACATAAACAAAAATCGTATTTTCTTTCCTTATAAAAACCAAAAAACTCCTTTAGACATCTACATTTACCAATGTATTCTATATCATTTAAATTTATACTCTCTACTAAACTTTCATCGCTTCCAATTATCTTATGTATCATAAGTTCATCCTGTATAATTGTATACTTAAACTTTGTTTTAATCCTTCTTCTCTGTAGTACAAATAATATACCCATAGTTATATACAATAAATACCTAAGAATACTGTAGAATGCAATCCTATGAGAAACTGCTTCAAAAAAATCAAAAATTACTATAAAGAACAATAATGTACATAAAGAACTCAAAATAATAGAGTTAGTTCTTCTTTCAACTACCTCTTTATACAAAGCCATAAATTAACCCTCCAAAACTAAATTTTTCTCCCCAAGACACATATACAGATTATACTAGGGTTTCTACCTTTTATCCACTAGGGTTATGGGCTGTATGACCTTATCTTAATCGATTAATCCTCATGACTCCTAATAGAAATAATTTATATGCTCAAATATGCCAATTGCTCATTTTTAGTAGGTTATGCTATGATATATATTTTTATAATCAAAAAAATATATAAACTATATATAATAATATTATGAGGATTCTAACTAATGAAATAGCTATTAAATCAAATATTTACTATATAATATAGTTACTAAATATATTTCAACTTTAGTTAAATATATTGTTCTAACTAAATATTAAACGAATTTAAATGGAGTGATAAAATGAAAAAATTAAAGGTTTTAAAAACTGGTGATACCATAGGACTTATTTGTCCTTCTAGTGCAGAAGATCCTGAAAAAATAAAATATGGTATAGAACTTATAAAATCCTTTGGCTTTAATATAAAAGAGGGAAATCATATTTATGATAGAAAGGGATACTTAGCTGGAGAAGATAGGCATAGAGCCGAGGATTTAATGAATATGTTTAAAGATCCTGAAGTAGATATGGTCTTATGTATCAGAGGTGGATATGGTGCCATGAGAATTCTACCTTATTTAGATTTTAGTGTTATAGCAGATAATCCAAAAATATTTATGGGTTTTAGTGATGTAACCGTACTTTTAAATAATATTTATAAACAGTGTAATTTCCCAACCTTTCACGGTCCTATGGGAACTTCTAATTTAAAAGATGAACATACCTTTAGAAGTTTCATGGACAGTATAAAGTGCATAAAAGAGGAAAAGCATATAATTAAAAATCCAGTTGATATTAAAAGTTTTCCATTAATAAAGGGAAAAGCCATTGGAAACCTAGTAGGAGGGAACCTATGTCTGATTTGTAGTACCCTTGGCACACCATATGAAATAGACTTTGAGAATAACATATTGTTTATAGAGGATATAGGTGAGTCACCATATAAAATAGATAGAATGCTTACTCAATTATTATTAAGTGGTAAAATACAAAAGTGTAGTGGAGTTATATTAGGTGGATTTACTGACTGTGAATTAAAAAATCATACTAATAGTCTTACTTTAGATGAAGTCTTCACTGATAGATTACTAAATTTAAATATACCTATTTTAAGTAATTTCTCTTCTGGACATTGTTATCCTAAGTTAACTATTCCTATAGGTACAAAAATATCTTTAGATAGTGAAAAAGGCGAAATAGAAGTATTAGAAAATATATTAGTAGGCTAAAAAATACCCACGAATAGTAAATAGTACTAATACGCCATTGTCACCAGATACATTTTGTTGATATTTATTTGTTGTTAGACGGTATACATTGAGAGAGTGTTCTCTCAAAACTTCACAATAATAAGATTAAATAGATAAATAAAAAAAAACATCTCATAAAATTATGAGATGTTTTTTATTGGAGGCGCCACCCAGATTTGAACTGGGGGATAAAGGTTTTGCAGACCTCTGCCTTACCACTTGGCTATGGCGCCATATTTGGTGGCTAGACCAGGAATCGAACCAGGGACACGAGGATTTTCAGTCCTCTGCTCTACCGACTGAGCTATCCAGCCACATTGGCTCCGCAGAGAGGATTCGAACCTCCAACCTATCGGTTAACAGCCGAGTGCTCCACCATTGAGCTACTGCGGAATATTTTACCCGGCGACGTCTTACTCTCCCACAGGGCTTCCCCTGCAGTACCATCAGCGCTGTAAAGCTTAACTTGCCTGTTCGGTATGGGAAGGAGTGTTTCCTTTACGCCATTGTCACCAGATACATTTTGTTGATATTTATTTGTTGTTAGACGGTATACATTGAGAGAATGTTCTCTCAAAATTGCACAATGAATATTATTTGGTCAAGTCCTCGACTTATTAGTATGAGTCAGCTACACATGTTACCATGCTTCCACCTCTCACCTATCAACCTTGTGTTCTTCAAGGAGTCTTACTGACTTAAAGTCATGGGAAATCTTATCTTGAGGTAGGCTTCACACTTAGATGCTTTCAGTGTTTATCCTGTCCCGACATAGCTACCCAGCTGTGCCACTGGCGTGACAACTGGTGCACCAGAGGTCAGTCCATCCCGGTCCTCTCGTACTAAGGACAGCTCCTCTCAAATTTCCTGCGCCCGCAGCGGATAGGGACCGAACTGTCTCACGACGTTCTGAACCCAGCTCGCGTGCCGCTTTAATGGGCGAACAGCCCAACCCTTGGAACCGACTTCAGCTCCAGGATGCGACGAGCCGACATCGAGGTGCCAAACCTCCCCGTCGATGTGGACTCTTGGGGGAGATCAGCCTGTTATCCCCGAGGTAGCTTTTATCCGTTAAGCGATGGCCCTCCCACGAGGTACCACCGGATCACTAAGCCCGACTTTCGTCCCTGCTCCACCTGTATGTGTTGCAGTCAGGCTCCCTTCTGCCTTTGCACTCTTCGCGCGATTTCCGACCGCGCTGAGGGAACCTTTGGGCGCCTCCGTTACACTTTCGGAGGCGACCGCCCCAGTCAAACTGCCCACCTAACAATGTCCGACGACCAGTTTCATGGCCCTTCGTTAGAACTCCAGTACTGTCAGGGTGGTATCCCAAGGACGACTCCTTACCCCCTGACGAGGGTATCTCCAAGTCTCCCACCTATCCTGTACAGACAATACCGAAGTTCAATGTTAAGTTGCAGTAAAGCTCTACGGGGTCTTTCCGTCCAACTGCGGGTAGCAAGCATCTTCACTTGCACTACAATTTCACCGGATTTGTTGTTGAGACAGTGCCCAGATCATTACGCCATTCGTGCGGGTCGGAACTTACCCGACAAGGAATTTCGCTACCTTAGGACCGTTATAGTTACGGCCGCCGTTTACTGGGGCTTAAGTTCACTGCTTCGCTTGCGCTAACAGATCCCCTTAACCTTCCAGCACCGGGCAGGCGTCAGCCCCTATACATCAGCTTACGCTTTAGCAGAGACCTGTGTTTTTGTTAAACAGTTGCCTGGGCCTATTCACTGCGGCCTAGCTTTCGCTAGGCACCCCTTCTCCCGAAGTTACGGGGTCAATTTGCCGAGTTCCTTAACAACAATTCTTCCGTCGGCCTTAGGATTCTCTCCTCACCTACCTGTGTCGGTTTGCGGTACGGGCACCAAACTTCTCCATAGAGGCTTTTCTTGGCAGCGTGGAATCAGATACTTCGCGAATAAATTCGCTCCCCATCACACCTCAGCATTAACTAGACGGATTTGCCTATCTAGTCTGCCTAAATGCTTAGACATACAATCCAATAGTATGCACATCTTATCCTTCTGCGTCACCCCATTTGTCAAACGAAGTTTGGCGGTATCGGAATATCAACCGATTGTCCATCGCCTACGCTCTTCAGCCTGGGCTTAGGTCCCGACTAACCCTGAGAGGACGAGCCTTCCTCAGGAAACCTTAGGTATTCGGCCAATAGGATTCTCACCTATTTCTCGCTACTCATGCCAACATTCTCACTTCTGCACTGTCCACCGCTCCTTACGGTACAGCTTCAACCTGTGCAGAAAGCTCCTCTACCATGTACTACGTACATCCATAGCTTCGGTGGTAAGTTTTAGCCCCGAACATTTTCGGCGCGGGATCTCTTGACTAGTGAGCTATTACGCACTCTTTAAATGAGTGGCTGCTTCTAAGCCAACATCCTAGTTGTCTTAGAAATCCCACATCCTTTACCACTTAACTTACACTTTGGGACCTTAGCTGATGGTCTGGGCTCTTTCCCTTTTGACTACGGATCTTATCATTCGCAGTCTGACTGCCAGGATAAAAGTATATGGCATTCGGAGTTTGATAGAGTTCGGTAAGCGGTGAAGCCCCCTAGCTCATTCAGTGCTCTACCTCCATTACTCAATTACCTGACGCTAGCCCTAAAGCTATTTCGAGGAGAACCAGCTATCTCCGAGTTCGATTGGAATTTCTCCGCTATCCACAGCTCATCCCATGGTTTTTCAACACCAACGTGGTTCGGACCTCCACGGAATTTTACTTCCGCTTCATCCTGGCCATGGATAGGTCACCCGGTTTCGGGTCTACGACATGCAACTAAAGCGCCCTATTCAGACTTGGTTTCCCTTCGGCTCCACACCTTAAGTGCTTAACCTTGCTACATATCGTAACTCGTTGGCCCGTTCTACAAAAAGTACGCCGTCACACATATAAAGTGCTCCGACCGATTGTAGGCACACGGTTTCAGGTTCTATTTCACTCCCCTCCCGGGGTTCTTTTCACCTTTCCCTCACGGTACTTCTTCACTATCGGTCACCAGGTAGTATTTAGCCTTGGGAGGTGGTCCTCCCTGCTTCCCACAAGGTTTCACGTGTCTCGTGGTACTCTGGATCAGATCTGTGGTCTTCTTGTTTTGTCTACAGGACTATTACCTTCTGCGGTGAAGCTTTCCAGCTTACTTTGACTACAATAGCCTCCACGTTATGATCTGTCCGCAACCCCGGAAACAAGTTTCTGGTTTGGACTCTTTCCCGTTCGCTCGCCGCTACTTAGGAAATCGATTTTTCTTTCTCTTCCTCCGGGTACTTAGATGTTTCAGTTCCCCGGGTTTACCCTTCTGAACCTATGTATTCAGTTCAGAATATACACTGTTTAGTGTATGAGTTTCCTCATTCGGAAATCTGTGGATCACAGCCTATGTGCGGCTACCCACAGCTTATCGCAGCTTATCACGTCCTTCATCGGCTCCTGGTGCCAAGGCATTCGCCATGCGCCCTTTCTAACTTGACCTATCATGAGTAACTAAAGTTTACATTTTTCAGTAAAATATAGTTATTATAATTATTATTCATTGTGCAATTTTCAAAGAACAAAGTAGTTAACTTAACATCCTTAGATTATTTTAATCTTTTAGACGTTAGTCTTTTCTCCCTTTGGAGATTCTACTTATTTGAAGGAATTTTGGTCCTTCAAAATTAAACAGAGTAAGTGCTCGCTACGAAAAGATCGTAATCTTTTCGAATTCTCCTTAGAAAGGAGGTGATCCAGCCGCAGGTTCTCCTACGGCTACCTTGTTACGACTTCACCCCAATCATCGATCCCACCTTCGGCCGCTGGCTCCAAAAGGTTACCTCACGGACTTCGGGTGTTACCAACTCTCATGGTGTGACGGGCGGTGTGTACAAGGCCCGGGAACGCATTCACCGCGACATTCTGATTCGCGATTACTAGTAACTCCAGCTTCATGTAGGCGAGTTGCAGCCTACAATCCGAACTGAGATCGGCTTTGTGAGATTTGCTCCACCTCACGATCTTGCATCTCTCTGTACCGACCATTGTAGCACGTGTGTAGCCCTGGACATAAGGGGCATGATGATTTGACGTCATCCCCACCTTCCTCCTGGTTACCCAGGCAGTCTTGCTAGAGTGCTCAACTTAATGGTAGCAACTAACAATAAGGGTTGCGCTCGTTGCGGGACTTAACCCAACATCTCACGACACGAGCTGACGACAACCATGCACCACCTGTCTCCAAGTTCCCCGAAGGGCACTCCCATGTTTCCACGGGATTCTTGGGATGTCAAGCCCAGGTAAGGTTCTTCGCGTTGCTTCGAATTAAACCACATGCTCCGCTACTTGTGCGGGCCCCCGTCAATTCCTTTGAGTTTTAATCTTGCGATCGTACTCCCCAGGCGGGGTACTTAATGTGTTAACTGCGGCACCGAGGTAACGAAACCCCGACACCTAGTACCCATCGTTTACGGCGTGGACTACCAGGGTATCTAATCCTGTTTGCTACCCACGCTTTCATGCCTCAGCGTCAGTTACAGTCCAGAAAGCCGCCTTCGCCACTGGTGTTCTTCCTAATCTCTACGCATTTCACCGCTACACTAGGAATTCCGCTTTCCTCTCCTGCACTCTAGATACCCAGTTTGGAATGCAGCACCGGGGTTAAGCCCCGGGATTTCACATCCCACTTAAGTATCCGCCTACGCATGCTTTACGCCCAGTAAATCCGGACAACGCTTGCCACCTACGTATTACCGCGGCTGCTGGCACGTAGTTAGCCGTGGCTTCCTCCTTAGGTACCGTCATTATCGTCCCTAAAGACAGAGCTTTACAATCCGAAGACCTTCATCACTCACGCGGCGTTGCTGCGTCAGAGTTTCCTCCATTGCGCAATATTCCCCACTGCTGCCTCCCGTAGGAGTCTGGGCCGTGTCTCAGTCCCAATGTGGCCGATCACCCTCTCAGGTCGGCTACGCATCGTCGCCTTGGTGAGCCGTTACCTCACCAACTAGCTAATGCGCCGCGGGTCCATCTCAAAGCGGATTGCTCCTTTAATCTTTTTATCATGCAATAAAAAGATATTATGCGGTATTAATCTTCCTTTCGGAAGGCTATCCCCCACTTTGAGGCAGGTTACCCACGTGTTACTCCCCCGTCCGCCGCTAATCCGTTCCCCGAAGGGAACTTCATCGCTCGACTTGCATGTGTTAAGCACGCCGCCAGCGTTCGTCCTGAGCCAGGATCAAACTCTCAATTTAAAATCGAGTTTATCCACATGCTCAAGCATTTTACTGACTTGAACTTGTTTCTTTATTTCTTTTCTTTTTCTCAAAAGAATGCGAGTTCTTTTATCTTACTCTGTTTAATTTTCAAAGACCAATTTGTTTTTATTTTGTCACTATGTTTCAGCGACAATAATAATTTTATCAAAGTGATTTCATCTTGTCAACAGTTTTTTTTATTTTTTTAAATCTGTTGAAATCATTTTGATTTTGGTTGCTTTTACGCAAACCAAAGTACGAAATATATGATATCATAATTCCTCTACACTAAAACTACTTTATATCTCATATGGTGGAAATATCTTTGCTTTTCTTTTAAATATAGGTTTTTTCTCTATATTATTATTATTGATACACCAGGTTTAGTATATGCAATATATACCTCTATTAGACGTGCTAATATTTATCTTTGCTCTTCCTTAGCTTTCACTATTTCAATATTCATCTCATCTCCCCCTAATATACCAAACGCTGAATTGATCCTCACAGTCATTATAACATTTTATTAACATTATCCATGTATTTAAATTTTATCTATTTTATTTATACTATAAATTGTGCATAATATAACTATAAAATATATTTAGGAGAGGTTTTTATGAATAATAAAATTGAAAGCTTATTAGAAATAATTAAAAACAGTAACAATATAGTCTTCTTTGGTGGGGCCGGCGTAAGCACCTCTTCTGGAATACCAGATTTCAGAAGTTCTAATGGATTATTTAATGAAAAACTTAATATAACTTTCACTCCTGAGGAATTAGTTTCTCATAGTTTTTATATAAAATATCCAAAAGAATTTTTTAATTTTTATAAATCAAAACTTATATATCCTAATGCTAAACCAAACAATACTCATATAGCTTTGGCTAAACTTGAAGAAATGGGAAAGTTAAAAGCTATTGTAACTCAAAATATTGATGGATTACATCAAAAGGCTGGAAGTAAAAATGTTTTTGAGCTTCATGGATCAGTATTAAGAAACTACTGTGAGGAATGTGGTAAGTTTTATGATGTTAACTTTGTCTTGAAAAGCAAAACCATTCCAACTTGCATAGATTGTGGCGGCATAGTTAAACCAGATGTAGTACTTTATGAAGAAGGCTTAGATGACTCTATTATTAGAGGGTCTATTAAAGCTATTTCAGAAGCAGATACCTTGATAATTGGAGGAACTTCCCTTGTTGTTTACCCAGCTACAGGTCTTATTGATTTCTTTAGAGGAAAAACCTTAATCCTTATAAATAAATCTACAACCTCTGCCGATAGTAAGGCTGATATAATTATAAAAGATGATATTAATAAAGTTTTTAAAGAAGTGATAGAAAATATATAGAAATTATTATCCATGGACATAGCTGCTCTAATACTCCTGCCTTGAAGAAGGTGGAAGTATTAGAACAGATAGTCATAAGATAAATAATTCTTAATTGCATAACTAAGAATCCCCTGTATAACGCTGCTTTCTTAATAATCTTTTATTGCTATAAGTCCACTTTTTTTTCTAAGAAATAAGATGTAAAAGCAAAAATTAATATTATAACTATTATGCTATATATGAAAAATCCTATATTTCCAAAATACCATTGAAAATTTGATTGATTTTTTACAATAGCAAGATTATTAAAATCTAAATTATATGGAACTAGTTCTATAACTTTGTTTCCTATAAAGCCTATTAAAAAATTTGCTACCATAAAAATGACAAAAGATATAAACCCTACTTGCTTATTTTTAATAGCTACTTTACTTAAAGTTATACTAAAGAAAATAGTTAATATAAACTGTAACCACTGTATTAATGCTAAAACTATTCCAAATATTACACTGCGCTTTTCACCTAGAGTAATATCTTTAATACCTATACTAAGTAATTTCGATATTTCTACATTTCCTAGATTGCTTATAATAACTAATAAAGCTATAAGACATACTAAACCAGATATAAAAAATAGGATAATACTTAAAATTGTTTTAGCTCCTAACACTTCCCACCCCTTTAATGGAAGTGTAAAGGTTAGATAAGCCCTCTCCTCATATAACTCATTTTTATATGCATTTATTACGTATATAAAAGTTGTAAGAAAAACACCAAAAGTAATCAATGCATAAAATCCCATGGAAGTTTCTTCTAATATTTTATTAGACACGAGTAGAAAGAAGACTAGCGCAAATAATATTATAGCTACTGATAATATCATTGTCATATATTTCAAACTCTCTTTTAAATTATATTTTAATATTTTAAACATATTTATTTATCCTCCCTATATTTTAACTTTATTCTATCTATAAAAACGTTTCTTCCTCCTATAAAAAAGAAAAGTAAAAATATGCAAAATGCAACTAACACAATTTCTGTAATTATATAAACTACATTAAAACCTATTATATTTTTAAAAATAAATTTTTGTATAGGAGTAATTAAGTATTTTCTAAAAAACATTTCTATCATATAAAGAATCCCCATAAATCATCATCCCTTAATCTTCATTGAAAATATCTCTATAAATCTCATCTATAGACTTTGAATTTTTCTCTCTTAATTCCTCAGCATTTCCTTCTAAAATTATCTTTCCTTCAGATATAAAAGCAACATGATCGAAAACTCTTTCTATGTCTCTAACTAAATGAGTTGTAATTATCATTGAGCTGTCTTCTGAATAATTGTTTATAATAGCATCCAGAATTTTTTCCCTAGTTACTGGGTCTACTCCTGCTATAGGTTCATCTAAGACATAAATTTTTGATTTTCTAGATAAGACCAAGGCAAGGTTAAGTTTTTCCTTCATACCCTTAGATAAGCCTTTAACACTCATATCTTTTTCTAACTTCATAAACTCTAACAATTCATTGGCTTTTACCTTATCAAAATCTTCATAAAAGTCATCAAATAAATTTATTGCATCTTTTATTTTCATCCATTTATATAAATAATCTTTATCTGGCAAATAAGACACTAAAGCTTTAGTGTGTACACCTGGATTATGTCCATCTATTAGTATGCTACCTTTTGAAGGTGCTAATATTCCTGTTAAGATTTTTATAAAAGTAGTCTTACCACTTCCATTAGGTCCTAATAATCCTAAAACTCTCCCCTGCGGTAAAATTAGATTAAAATCCTTTAAAGCTTGTTTTTTCCCATAAGTCTTATTTAGATTTGTAGCATCTAAAATATTGCTCACAATTACTCCCCCTTAGCTTAAATTCTTTGTACTTTCTGATATTATTCTTGTAACCTCTTCCATTGAAAAACCTAAATTCTTCATGTTTTTAATAAAGTCATTAACTATTTCCTCTGCCATATTCTTCTTAAGGTTGTATATCAAGTCTTTATCTTCTGTTACAAAGGTTCCCATTCCTCTCTGGGTATAGGTAACTCCTTCTCTCTCAAGTTCACTATAAGTTCTTTGAATAGTATTAGGATTAACTTTTATAGTAGATGATAATTCTCTAACTGAAGGTAATTTATCATTGGGCTTTAATTCACCTGTAACAATCTTAGACTTTAGATAGTTCATTATTTGAATATAAATAGGCAAATTATCATTAAACTTCATTTTAATCACCACCTATTTCTTATTATATTAGTGTTATATTTATATAGTACACTGGTAGTATATAATTGTCAACATTCTTTTTATAATTAAATAACAAAAAAATAAAAAGCACCTTACCTATATAAGATGCTTTTTGGTGATCTACCGGGGAATCGAACCCCGGACACCATGATTAAAAGTCATGTGCTCTACCGACTGAGCTAGTAGATCATATTACCTGGCGACGTCTTACTCTCCCACAGGGCTTCCCCTGCAGTACCATCAGCGCTATAAAGCTTAACTTGCCTGTTCGGTATGGGAAGGAGTGTTACCTTTACGCCATTGCCACCAGATTATTGAGATGTTCTCTCAAAATTGCACAATGAATATTATTTGGTCAAGTCCTCGACTTATTAGTATGAGTCAGCTACACATGTTACCATGCTTCCACCTCTCACCTATCAACCTTGTGTTCTTCAAGGAGTCTTACTGACTTAAAGTCATGGGAAATCTTATCTTGAGGTAGGCTTCACACTTAGATGCTTTCAGTGTTTATCCTGTCCCGACATAGCTACCCAGCTGTGCCACTGGCGTGACAACTGGTGCACCAGAGGTCAGTCCATCCCGGTCCTCTCGTACTAAGGACAGCTCCTCTCAAATTTCCTGCGCCCGCAGCGGATAGGGACCGAACTGTCTCACGACGTTCTGAACCCAGCTCGCGTGCCGCTTTAATGGGCGAACAGCCCAACCCTTGGAACCGACTTCAGCTCCAGGATGCGACGAGCCGACATCGAGGTGCCAAACCTCCCCGTCGATGTGGACTCTTGGGGGAGATCAGCCTGTTATCCCCGAGGTAGCTTTTATCCGTTAAGCGATGGCCCTCCCACGAGGTACCACCGGATCACTAAGCCCGACTTTCGTCCCTGCTCCACCTGTATGTGTTGCAGTCAGGCTCCCTTCTGCCTTTGCACTCTTCGCGCGATTTCCGACCGCGCTGAGGGAACCTTTGGGCGCCTCCGTTACACTTTCGGAGGCGACCGCCCCAGTCAAACTGCCCACCTAACAATGTCCGACGACCAGTTTCATGGCCCTTCGTTAGAACTCCAGTACTGTCAGGGTGGTATCCCAAGGACGACTCCTTACCCCCTGACGAGGGTATCTCCAAGTCTCCCACCTATCCTGTACAGACAATACCGAAGTTCAATGTTAAGTTGCAGTAAAGCTCTACGGGGTCTTTCCGTCCAACTGCGGGTAGCAAGCATCTTCACTTGCACTACAATTTCACCGGATTTGTTGTTGAGACAGTGCCCAGATCATTACGCCATTCGTGCGGGTCGGAACTTACCCGACAAGGAATTTCGCTACCTTAGGACCGTTATAGTTACGGCCGCCGTTTACTGGGGCTTAAGTTCACTGCTTCGCTTGCGCTAACAGATCCCCTTAACCTTCCAGCACCGGGCAGGCGTCAGCCCCTATACATCAGCTTACGCTTTAGCAGAGACCTGTGTTTTTGTTAAACAGTTGCCTGGGCCTATTCACTGCGGCCTAGCTTTCGCTAGGCACCCCTTCTCCCGAAGTTACGGGGTCAATTTGCCGAGTTCCTTAACAACAATTCTTCCGTCGGCCTTAGGATTCTCTCCTCACCTACCTGTGTCGGTTTGCGGTACGGGCACCAAACTTCTCCATAGAGGCTTTTCTTGGCAGCGTGGAATCAGATACTTCGCGAATAAATTCGCTCCCCATCACACCTCAGCATTAACTAGACGGATTTGCCTATCTAGTCTGCCTAAATGCTTAGACATACAATCCAATAGTATGCACATCTTATCCTTCTGCGTCACCCCATTTGTCAAACGAAGTTTGGCGGTATCGGAATATCAACCGATTGTCCATCGCCTACGCTCTTCAGCCTGGGCTTAGGTCCCGACTAACCCTGAGAGGACGAGCCTTCCTCAGGAAACCTTAGGTATTCGGCCAATAGGATTCTCACCTATTTCTCGCTACTCATGCCAACATTCTCACTTCTGCACTGTCCACCGCTCCTTACGGTACAGCTTCAACCTGTGCAGAAAGCTCCTCTACCATGTACTACGTACATCCATAGCTTCGGTGGTAAGTTTTAGCCCCGAACATTTTCGGCGCGGGATCTCTTGACTAGTGAGCTATTACGCACTCTTTAAATGAGTGGCTGCTTCTAAGCCAACATCCTAGTTGTCTTAGAAATCCCACATCCTTTACCACTTAACTTACACTTTGGGACCTTAGCTGATGGTCTGGGCTCTTTCCCTTTTGACTACGGATCTTATCATTCGCAGTCTGACTGCCAGGATAAAAGTATATGGCATTCGGAGTTTGATAGAGTTCGGTAAGCGGTGAAGCCCCCTAGCTCATTCAGTGCTCTACCTCCATTACTCAATTACCTGACGCTAGCCCTAAAGCTATTTCGAGGAGAACCAGCTATCTCCGAGTTCGATTGGAATTTCTCCGCTATCCACAGCTCATCCCATGGTTTTTCAACACCAACGTGGTTCGGACCTCCACGGAATTTTACTTCCGCTTCATCCTGGCCATGGATAGGTCACCCGGTTTCGGGTCTACGACATGCAACTAAAGCGCCCTATTCAGACTTGGTTTCCCTTCGGCTCCACACCTTAAGTGCTTAACCTTGCTACATATCGTAACTCGTTGGCCCGTTCTACAAAAAGTACGCCGTCACACATATAAAGTGCTCCGACCGATTGTAGGCACACGGTTTCAGGTTCTATTTCACTCCCCTCCCGGGGTTCTTTTCACCTTTCCCTCACGGTACTTCTTCACTATCGGTCACCAGGTAGTATTTAGCCTTGGGAGGTGGTCCTCCCTGCTTCCCACAAGGTTTCACGTGTCTCGTGGTACTCTGGATCAGATCTGTGGTCTTCTTGTTTTGTCTACAGGACTATTACCTTCTGCGGTGAAGCTTTCCAGCTTACTTTGACTACAATAGCCTCCACGTTATGATCTGTCCGCAACCCCAGAAACAAGTTTCTGGTTTGGGCTCTTTCCCGTTCGCTCGCCGCTACTTAGGAAATCGATTTTTCTTTCTCTTCCTCCGGGTACTTAGATGTTTCAGTTCCCCGGGTTTACCTTTCTGAACCTATGTATTCAGTTCAGAATATACACTGTTTAGTGTATGAGTTTCCTCATTCGGAAATCTGTGGATCACAGCCTATGTGCGGCTACCCACAGCTTATCGCAGCTTATCACGTCCTTCATCGGCTCCTGGTGCCAAGGCATTCGCCATGCGCCCTTTCTAACTTGACCTATCATGAGTAACTAAAGTTTACATTTTTCAGTAAAATATAGTTATTATAATTATTATTCATTGTGCAATTTTCAAAGAACAAAGTAGTTAACTTAACATCCTTAGATTATTTTAATCTTTTAGACGTTAGTCTTTTCTCCCTTTGGAGATTCTACTTATTTGAAGGAATTTTGGTCCTTCAAAATTAAACAGAGTAAGTGCTCGCTACGAAAAGATCGTAATCTTTTCGAATTCTCCTTAGAAAGGAGGTGATCCAGCCGCAGGTTCTCCTACGGCTACCTTGTTACGACTTCACCCCAATCATCGATCCCACCTTCGGCCGCTGGCTCCAAAAGGTTACCTCACGGACTTCGGGTGTTACCAACTCTCATGGTGTGACGGGCGGTGTGTACAAGGCCCGGGAACGCATTCACCGCGACATTCTGATTCGCGATTACTAGTAACTCCAGCTTCATGTAGGCGAGTTGCAGCCTACAATCCGAACTGAGATCGGCTTTGTGAGATTTGCTCCACCTCACGATCTTGCATCTCTCTGTACCGACCATTGTAGCACGTGTGTAGCCCTGGACATAAGGGGCATGATGATTTGACGTCATCCCCACCTTCCTCCTGGTTACCCAGGCAGTCTTGCTAGAGTGCTCAACTTAATGGTAGCAACTAACAATAAGGGTTGCGCTCGTTGCGGGACTTAACCCAACATCTCACGACACGAGCTGACGACAACCATGCACCACCTGTCTCCAAGTTCCCCGAAGGGCACTCCCATGTTTCCACGGGATTCTTGGGATGTCAAGCCCAGGTAAGGTTCTTCGCGTTGCTTCGAATTAAACCACATGCTCCGCTACTTGTGCGGGCCCCCGTCAATTCCTTTGAGTTTTAATCTTGCGATCGTACTCCCCAGGCGGGGTACTTAATGTGTTAACTGCGGCACCGAGGTAACGAAACCCCGACACCTAGTACCCATCGTTTACGGCGTGGACTACCAGGGTATCTAATCCTGTTTGCTACCCACGCTTTCATGCCTCAGCGTCAGTTACAGTCCAGAAAGCCGCCTTCGCCACTGGTGTTCTTCCTAATCTCTACGCATTTCACCGCTACACTAGGAATTCCGCTTTCCTCTCCTGCACTCTAGATACCCAGTTTGGAATGCAGCACCGGGGTTAAGCCCCGGGATTTCACATCCCACTTAAGTATCCGCCTACGCATGCTTTACGCCCAGTAAATCCGGACAACGCTTGCCACCTACGTATTACCGCGGCTGCTGGCACGTAGTTAGCCGTGGCTTCCTCCTTAGGTACCGTCATTATCGTCCCTAAAGACAGAGCTTTACAATCCGAAGACCTTCATCACTCACGCGGCGTTGCTGCGTCAGAGTTTCCTCCATTGCGCAATATTCCCCACTGCTGCCTCCCGTAGGAGTCTGGGCCGTGTCTCAGTCCCAATGTGGCCGATCACCCTCTCAGGTCGGCTACGCATCGTCGCCTTGGTGAGCCGTTACCTCACCAACTAGCTAATGCGCCGCGGGTCCATCTCAAAGCGGATTGCTCCTTTAATCTTTCTATCATGCAATAAAAAGATATTATGCGGTATTAATCTTCCTTTCGGAAGGCTATCCCCCTCTTTGAGGCAGGTTACCCACGTGTTACTCACCCGTCCGCCGCTAATCCGTTCCCCGAAGGGAACTTCATCGCTCGACTTGCATGTGTTAAGCACGCCGCCAGCGTTCGTCCTGAGCCAGGATCAAACTCTCAATTTAAGATGATACTAGAAACTTGTTTCGTGTAGCATCTTACTCATCAGCACTAGCTGAGGAGTTTCCTCTTAGCTTATTTACATAAACTATAAAGGTTTTAGCTATACAATTAAGTTTTCTTAATTTAAGTTTATCCACTTGCTCAAGCATTTTACTGACTTGAACTTGTTTCTTTATTTCTTTTCTTTTTCTCAAAAGAATGCGAGTTCTTTTATCTTACTCTGTTTAATTTTCAAAGTTCATTTTTTGTCGCCTCATAACGACATTTATTACTTTATCAAATTCTTGAATATTTGTCAAGATTTTTTTAAAGGTTTTTAAGATTTTTTAAAATCTCAAATCGTCATGTTGATAATGTTTTGTGTCTTAGCGACATGAAAAATAATATCATAGTAAATTACATGGTTTTTCGCTTAAATATGCCCTTATTCTTAATTATACCTTTATTGCTTTACTTTTTTCAAATTTATTAAGTTTTTCACATATAGATACACTTGGATATGTTTATTTCTTCTGTACCTACTCACCATCTACTTATATCTACTATATCATCTATTTTAAAGTTTTATGTTCATAAGCATTCTCGTCCATATATCCTCTATTATCTTTAAATTACTTTTATTTTAACTTTTAACTTTTACTATTAGGTATTATTTTGGTATAATAATACCATAAAATATTATATTTATATGAAAACTAAAAATAAATTAGTATTATTTGCTTAAACAATACAGTACAAGGAAATATTTTTATAGCTTAATATAATATAAAAATCCTTTTATAACTTATAATATAACTATACGACTTAAAAATGATATTAAATTAGGGCTGGGGTGCGCTATGAAACTAGTTTCAGTTAATGATTTAAATGGTACTGAGGTGCTATGGAAAGATATATTAGATTATGAAGGCAAGGTTTTACTAAGTGCTGGGACTGTTTTAAACAAGGCTCATATAGAAAAATTAAAAAATAACGGTATTTATGCTATTAAAGTAGAGGATGATTATGAATTTAATTTGAAATGGAAATTTAAAGATGAATATATGAACACCTTAAAAACTTCTGTTATTAAGAATATGCCTATACTTTTTGATAACTTAGTAGATGGTGATTATGACAATTCTTATAAGTATATTGAAGATGTATATTCTATAGTTGACCATATAATCCATCAAGGTTCCATAACCACCAACCTTTTTCAAATTAAATCTTATGACGAATATACCTATGTCCATTGTGTTGATACTTGCATAATGGCTACTTTTTTAGGCTACAGTATGAATATTAATAAAGCTAATCTAAGAAACTTAGCAGTTGCAGCTCTCTTACATGATATAGGAAAAACTAAAATTCCAACTTCTATAATTAATAAAAAGAGTAAGCTTAGTAATAATGAATTTGAAATTATTAAAAAACATCCTATGTATGGAAAACAGATATTACAGAGCATGAAAAAAATACACCCTGATATTATAAGTGGTGTAGCAGAACATCATGAAAGATTTGATGGTAAAGGATATCCTTTTGGAATTAAGGGATATAATATATGTAAATTTGCACGTATAATTAGCATCTGTGATGTCTTTACTGCTGTAAGTGCTAATAGATCTTATAGAGAAAGATTCAGTCCTACAGATGCTTATGAACTTATTTTGTCTTGTTCTGGAACAGCCTTTGATCCAACCTTAGTAGAGCATTTTAGAAAAACTTTTTTTGTATATCCTCTTGGTTGCAGGTTAAAATTATCTAATGGATTGGAAGGAATTGTAATTGAACAAAATAAATTCTTCCCAGATAGACCTATAGTAAGGATAATAAGTCCTGATTCCACTGTTCAGTCTAATCCTTTTGACATGGATCTATTAAAAGAAACTACTCTTACTGTAGTACAAGTCTTTGATGACTGAGGGTTTGCAGCTTCTTTACTATCATCATATTAAGGGTTGGATTGACAGCCCTTAATATGATGGAATTCCTTGGTGCTAGTCAGTGGTACACTTCTGGTAAAATCCAAAACTCTATTTATAATAAAATAGTAAACTTATCTGGCTCTTTCCCATGTTAGTTGAAACGTTCAATTTTATACTTACTAAAAAGTAGATAGATTGCATCAAAATATATTCTACAATATATAATTTCAACAAAGTATGGAAAGAACCACATATCCCTTAAAATAACCTCTTTTTAATATATTAAAACATATCTTTTTTACTTAATATAAATGTGACTACTCCACAAGCTGATAGAACTAAGCACAGTATTACAATAAAGCCATAGGGACTATTAGAAAGTGGTATTCCATTTAAATTCATGCCAAAAAAACCTGAAAAAATATTAGGTATGGCCATTACTATGGTAATTGAAGCTAAGAACTTCATCACTATGTTTAAATTATTGGAAATAATAGATGCAAAAGCATCCATAGTTCCACTTAGTATGTTGCTATATATGTTTGCCATCTCTATTGCTTGTTTGTTCTCAATAATTACATCTTCTAGAATATCCTCATCTGCTTCATATTTAACAAAAGCGTCCACCTTAAGCATCTTTTCTAGGGTAATTTCATTAGATCTTAAGGAGGTAGAAAAGTACACTAGAGATTTTTCTAAATAGAGTAATTGTATAAGCTCTCTGTTTTTCATAGATTTATGCAGTCTATTCTCTATAACCACACTTTTCTTATCTATTTGTCTTAAATAAATTAAATAATAGGTTGCAATTCTATACAATATTTGCAATATAAATCTTGAACGCTTAAAGGTATAAAAGGACTTTACTCTTCCCTTAATGAAATCTTCTAATATCCTACTTTCTTTTAAACATACGGTTACTATAATATTCCCATTGTTTATAATTCCAACGGGGTATGTTTCATATAATATGTCACCCTCTTCTGTGCTTTCAAAAGGCATATCTAATATAACAAGCATGTTTCCATCCTCTGATTCAATCCTAGATGTTTCTTCTTCATCTAAGGCTGCTTTCAACATATCCATTGGAATATTAGCTTTATTAGAAACTAAGGAAAGCTCTTCAGCTGTTGGTGATACTATATTTACCCAAGCTCCTTGTTCTAAGTCTTCTATTTCTACTACCTTATTTTCAGTTTCTGTGTTCTTATATATTTTTATCATATGTATCTCAAGTTGCCAAAAACTTATAAATTTATTTCTCTTTTTAGCATATTTCATTTTGCTATATATAAGTTTTCAACAGATTCCTCCCTTATATATTTAATATTTTAAAATTTATATAACCCTTATTGTTTCCTTGATTATATAATCTCTTCCTTGCTCATATAAATGATTCATGGTTTTTGTTTATATATTGATTTCTAAAAGCAATACTTTTACCCATTGATATCACTATATTATATTTCTATAAAAATACTTCAAAGCGTTATCCACAGACTTATCAAGACTATAGTATACTTTCCCGAATTTATAATATGAATAATGCTCTGGTTCATCACAGAATATTAATTCTTTGTATTTAATATGATCTAAAAACTTAAAGTTATCCACATTTAATATGAATTTACTCTTAGTTCCTAACATGTTTTTAAACATATGTGTATAACCTAGGGAAGGAACCCCTACATATTTAAAAATATTATTACATATGGTTAGGTTTCTCCACTTTGTAAAGTTCCCAAGATATCTCCATACATGTTCTTCGTTGGTTAAAAATATTCGATTTTCTTTTATTATTTCCTTATTTATATTATTTAAACCTAGGTTACCATAATCTTTTATGTCTCCCCCTATAGTGTTAGATTCCTCTAAGATTAATACTGAATTATCTGTTTCTGTAGTTATTCTCTCTGCAAGGGTAAGCCCATACAGGTCAGCCCCTATAATAACATAGTCAAAATACAAATTTTGTCCCCCTATAAAATTGCTAATACTATATTATATATAGGCACTGCATTAAATATTATTTTAATTATCTTGGCAACTAATACCTGCACTCTAGTTTTATTTCAACTTCTCTATTACTCTTTACAATGATATATGAGATCTTGTGTTACTCTTATAACTTAAAATATTGCAAATATTACAGAGGTAAAAGTACATTTGCTCTTATATTGCAAGTATTACATAAGTTCTTCCTTTATCTCTTTTATAAATTTAACTATTTCTTCTATTATGGTTTCCTTTCTATTTTTATTCCCCTCTATTAATGCAAGCTTTTTTACTATGGCACTTCCTATTATTACCCCATCACAATAAGGCTTTATTTTTCTTACCATATCAACATTTGAAATGCCGAATCCTAAAAGAGCTGGAACCTCTGTATAGGATTTCACAAGGTTCATATAGCTTTCTATATCTGTGTTTATATCTTCTCGAACACCTGTAACCCCATTTACAGAAACACAGTATACAAAGCCATTTCCATTTTTAGTTATAGTCTTAATTCTTTCCTTTGAGGTTGGTGCCACTAGGGGGATTAAGTACACTCCTTCATTTATAGCTTCTCTTATAACCTCTTCTCTCTCTTCTATTGGAATATCAGGAATTACAATACCGTCTACCCCTACTTTCTTGCACTCTATAAAAAACTTTCTCATACCATATTTAAAGAGACAATTGTAATACATTAAAAATACTATAGGTATATTACTTTCTTTTCTTAATCTCTTTACCATGTTCATCACTTTAGGTATATTAGTACCTGATTTTAATGCCCTTTCAGATGCTGCTTGAATTACTTCTCCATCTGCTAAGGGATCTGAATAAGGAATACCTATTTCTACAATGTCTACTCCTGCCCTCTCCATGGAAAGTATAATTTCAAAGCTTGTTTCTAAATCTGGATCTCCTGCAGTTATAAAAGTGACTAAGGCTTTCTCTCCTCTTTTTTCTAACTCTTGAAATTTAAAATCTATTTTGTTAGCTAATTTATTGCTTATTTTCATAATCATCCTCGCTTTTATTGTTTATAAAAATTTTATTTGGTTTTTGGTTTTTGGTTTTTGGTTCTTGGTTCTTGGTTTTGATTTAGATTTTATTTATGGTTTTTAATTTCTGGTTCTTGGTTTTATCTTAGATTTTATTTAAAATAATCATTAATAGTTAACATATCCTTGTCCCCTCTACCTGATAAATTAACCACTATATTTTTTTCATTATCTAGTTTTGGTGCTAATTTAGTTACATAAGCTACTGCATGTGCACTTTCAATGGCTGGTATTATTCCTTCAAGTTTACTTAAAAGCTTTAAGGCTTCCATGGCTTCATCATCATTTATGACTTCATACTTTGCTCTTTTTATATCATTTAAATAAGAATGTTCAGGTCCTATACCAGGATAGTCTAAACCTGCTGATATGGAATAAGCCTCCTGTATTTGCCCTTCCTCGTTTTGCAGCACATAAGTCATCATCCCATGAAGTACTCCTAGAGTTCCTCCCTTTATACTAGCTGCATGTTTTCCTGTTTCTATACCCATGCCCCCTGCTTCTACTCCTATTAAATTAACCTCCTCATCTTCTATAAAAGGATAGAAAATTCCCATGGCATTACTTCCCCCACCTACACAGGCTACTATGTAGTCAGGTAATCTCCCCTCTTTTTCTCTAATTTGCTTCTTAACTTCTTCCCCAATAACCTTTTGAAAATCACGAACCATAGTTGGATATGGATGTGGTCCAACCACTGAACCTATAACATAAAAAGTATCTTTAACATTTGATACCCAATATCTTAGGGCCTCGTTTACAGCATCTTTTAAAGTTTTAGAACCAGATCTTACACTATGAACCTTAGCTCCTAAAAGCTCCATTTTAAATACATTTAAGCTTTGCCTTTTAATATCTTCTTCTCCCATAAAGACTTCACATTCCATACCAAACATTGCAGCTACAGTGGCTGTTGCAACCCCATGTTGCCCTGCACCAGTTTCTGCAACTATTTTGTTTTTTCCCATTTTCTTAGCTAAGAGAACTTGTCCTATAGCATTGTTTATTTTGTGTGCCCCTGTATGATTTAAATCCTCTCTTTTTAGATATATCTTAGCTCCTCCTAAGCTCTCAGTTAAATTCTTAGCATAATATAGAGGATTTTCACGGCCTACATATTCTTTTAAATAATAGTTATATTCTTTTAAAAATTCCTCCTCTTCCATTGCCTTATAAAATTCCTCTTCTAATTCCAATAAGGCATTCATTAAAGTTTCTCCTACATATTGACCACCAAATTTGCCAAATCTACTTTTCATTATTCTCCCTCACTCTTTCTATAAATTTTTTCATCTTATTAAAATCCTTAAATCCATTAGTTTCTATAGAACTAGATACATCTACAACATATGGTTTAAACTTCTCTATTCCCTCTAATACATTTTCACTGTTTAATCCTCCAGCTAAAATAAGCTTAATATCAGAAGGTAGGATTTTAGAAGTCTCCCAAGAAAATCTTTTTCCTGTTCCCCCACTCTCTCCTTCTACAAAGGCATCTAATAAAACCCCATAATTTTTATACATATCTATAAGTTTAAAATCCTGCCCTCCTTTTACCCTAATGCCCTTCCAGATCTCAAAATCATGGAATTCTTTTAAATAATTTAGGTCCTCCATGCCATGAAATTGAAGTACATGAAGTTCTAATTTATTTGCAATCTCCATAACCCTTAAGGGGGATTCATCCACAAAAACACCAACTTTTTTAATATCCTTATTTAGAGACTTTATAAGTTCCCTTCCCTTGTTTAGACTTATTTCTCTCTTACCTTCTGCAAAAACAAATCCCACATAATCAGGCTTTAAAATATTTACATACTCTATATCTTCTATTCTTTTAATGCCGCAAAACTTAACTTTACTCAATATGATTCACCCTTTTAAATTTCTTTAAATTAAAGACCTAAATCTCTCTAAACATATCCATTATTTTTTCCTTATGACCAATTTCCCTCATAAAACTTTCCCCAATTAAAGCTCCCTTAACCCCTAAAGATTTTAAATATTTTATATGCTCCTTAGTTTTAATACCACTTTCAGATATTACAATTTTGCCCTTCTCCATAGCCTTCATTAGCCTTTCTGTAGTTCCTAAATCCACAGTGAAATCCTTTAAATTTCTATTATTAATGCCTATAATCTCTGCACCACATTCCTGTGCAATATTTAATTCTTCTTCATTGTGAACCTCAACTAGAGTATCTAGTCCTAAGGTTTTAGCAAGGTTATAAAATTTCGGAAGTTCCTTTCCTAAAACTGCACAAATTAACAACACCGCATTAGCCCCTATATATTTACTTTCATAAAGTTCATAGGTATCTACTATAAAATCCTTCCTTAATATAGGCTTAGTGGTAACTTCTTTAACCTTATTTATATAGTCCTCATGCCCCATAAAGAATTTTTTCTCAGTTAGAACAGAAATAGCAGCTATGGGAAGAGTTTCATAAAGTTTTGCAATTTCTACCGGATTAAAATCCTCTGCTATTATGCCCTTAGAAGGGGATGCTTTTTTAATTTCTGCAATGATACTAAACTCCCTCTCCTTTAAAGATTTTTTAAAATTTCTCTCTATGGATAAATTCTTTTTACCTAATACTTCTCCACAACCTGCAAAACTTTTTTCAATTCTTCTTTCATAATGTGAATTCTTTTTATCTAATAGTTGTCCACAATTCCTTTGTATGTGAAGCTCCTCTTTGTGTAAAACCTGTGGAGAATGTTCTTTATAAGATAATTCCTTATGAAATTTAAATTTATCATCTTCTTTTTCTATTAAAGTTCTTATTTCTTTTTCACTTAATATAAGTTTCTTCTCCTGAACTTCTCTTTTTTTACTCTCTACTATTTTGTCCAAAATCATATACATACCCCCTACTCTTAAGATTTCTCCTCACATCCTATCAGTGATGCAGTGACTCTCATATGAACACTTGCCCTAACATAGCATAAGTTTTAATTTACTTCTAAACTTCTTATCCTATATTCATCTATAAATTTAGCTCTGTTAGCAATTTCATTGATATAATGGTTACGTAATCACCTATGAACAAGTCCTAGAAGTTCATTATTATTGTCTCTCTATGATAAGAGATTAAATCTTGCAATTTTTTATAGGCTTTTCCCGAATCAATAAGTTCTTCTGCATATTTTATGCCCTCTTCAATGCTTTCTGTAATCTTACCAACATATAGAGCTGCACCTGTATTTAAAAGGACTATATCCCGTTTTGCCCCTTTTTCCCCTTTTAAAATGTCCAAGATAATTTTGCTATTTTCCTCTGAATCCCCCCCTGCTACCTCTTCTATAGGAGCCCTTTTTATTCCATAATCCTCTGGCTTAATAAGATAAGTTCTCAAAGTTCCATCCTTAACCTCTGTAACCTTAGTAGTTGTAGTAATTGTAATTTCATCTAGACCATCTTCCCCGTGGACCACTAGAGCCCTTTCACGATTTAATTTTAAAAGCACTTCTCCTAGAGTATCTGTTAGCTTACCATCATAAACTCCAAGAACTTGTCCTTTTATATTGGCTGGATTTATAAGTGGACCTAAAAGATTAAATACAGTTCTAACTCCTAATTCCTGTCTAATAGGCGCTACATTTTTCATGGCACTATGGTATTTAGGTGCAAAGAGAAAAGTCATCCCATTTTTGTATAGACATTCTTTTGACCTCTCTTCTTCCATTTCTATATTAAAACCTAGGGATTTCAATACATCAGCACTACCACTTTTGCTAGAAACCGCTCTATTACCGTGCTTCACCACCATGGCTCCTGAGGCTGAAACTATAATTGCAACAGCTGTTGAAATATTAAAGGTTTTTCCCCCATCACCTCCCGTGCCACAGGTATCTATGGTGTATTTATTATCTATTGGAAACTCTTTTGCAAAACTCTTTATAGCTTCTGTAAATCCTGTTATCTCTTCTATGGTCTCCCCCTTCATTCTAAGAGAAGTTAAAAAGGAACTTATTTGAGGTGGCGAGAGTTCACCTGCCATAATCTCCTGCATAATCCCCCTTGCCCCTGCCGTACTTAAATTTTCTCTATTTAAAACTCCCTCAAGTATATTTTTAAACATTTAAATCACCTCTATAAAGTTTTTTAGTATAGCTTTTCCACTAGAAGTTAATATAGATTCTGGATGAAACTGAACTCCATATATTTTATAATCCTTGTGTTTTAAACCCATTACAACTCCATCCAAGGTTTCTGCTGTAATTTCTAAACTTTTAGGTATGCTATCCCTTTTTAAAATTAAAGAATGATATCTCATCACTTCAATATTATCTTCCAAGTTTTTAAATAAATCCTTTGAACTATGCTTTATTGTACAAGTTTCACCATGGTATATTTTATCCGCTCTTATAACTTGTCCCCCAAAATATTCTCCTATTAATTGATGTCCAATACATATACCCAAAATTGGCACTACACCTTTAAATTTATCTAAAACCTCTCTGCATATTCCTGTATCACTAGGGGTCCCTGGTCCTGGTGAAAACACTATGGCAGAAGGATTTAAATTTCTTATTTCTTCTAAACTAAGTTCATCATTTCTAATAACTTTTATATTGGTATATAGTTCTCCTAAATATTGGTATATATTGTAGGTAAAAGAATCATAATTATCTATAATTAAAATCACTTAAATCACCTCCATAACAGCTTTAGCTTTATTTAAAGTTTCCATATATTCAAGTTCTGGATTTGAATCCTTTACTATTCCCCCACCAGCTTGTATATAAACCTTACCTTCCTTGTAGAGCATAGTTCTAATTGCAATTGCCATGTCCATATTTCCATTGAATCCAATATAGCCTACAGACCCTGCATAAAATTCTCTTTTTACATTTTCAAGCTCTGCTATAATCTCCATGGCCCTAACCTTTGGTGCTCCTGAAACCGTTCCTGCTGGAAAACAAGCCTTTAGAGCATCTATAAAATTAACCCCCTCCTTAAGCTTTCCTGAAACTTCAGAGACCATATGCATAACATGAGAATATCTCTCCACTTCCATAAACCTATCTATTTTAACAGAGCCAAACTCACTAATTTTACCCACGTCATTTCTACCGAGATCCACTAACATCACATGTTCTGACTTTTCCTTTGGATCTTTTAATAAGGATTCTTCAAGAGCTTTGTCTTCTATTTCATCCTTTCCCCTTTTTCTAGTTCCAGCTATAGGATTAGTAATTATCTTATCTTTTAAAGTGCTTACAAGACTTTCAGGAGAAGCACCAATTAACTTAAAATCATTAAAATCTATATAAAACATATAAGGAGAAGGATTTTTAATCCTAAGTCTTCTGTAAATTTCAAAAGGCTTTGACTTTGTTTCAGTAGAGAACCTTTGAGATAAAACTACTTGAAATACATCACCCGCTTTTACATATTCCTTTGCTTTTTCAACTAAATTGTAGTATTCCTCCTTATCATAATTACTTTTAAAATTAGCTATTGAACTTATAGGTTGTGCATTACAAATTGATACATCCATAGCATAATTATTTTTAGCTTCTTCTTTATAATTCCTAGTTAAATTTTCATATAGCTCATTAAGATAAATCTCTATATCTCTAAGCTCCTTTTTCTCATCTGGATTCACATTGTAAATTAAGCTTAAAGATTTTTCCCTATGGTCATATACCAAAATAACCTTATAAAACATTAGAAAACTTTCAGGAATATCTATTTCCTTAGGATTTTTGTTTTTTATATTCTCAATTTTTTCTATAAAGTCATACGCCATATACCCTACAGCCCCACCTGTAAAAGGAATACTGCAATTTAAATCACTATAAGGAGTAAAGCTATGTTTCCCTATGTTGTGACCGGTAAAAGGAATACTAAAATTTAAGTCCCTATAGGGAATCCCTATATACTCCTTTAGAGCCTCAAATATATTTCCCTTATACTGTTCTTCTTTAGGTTCTTCACTTAAATCCTCTACAACTCTAACCCTGTGTTCTCTTAAAATTAAAGCCCTATAAGGATTGACACCCATATAAGAATATCTAGTTTTCTTTCCTCCAAATCCTCTACTCTCCAAAATAAACTTATATTTTCCTTTTAAGCTATTAAAAAGATTTATAGGCTCCAAATCTTCCCCCCTAAATTTCATACTTATAGGAAAACTATATCCCTTATTTTTTAAAGAATTAATTTGCTCTTCAGTTATATTTGTAATATTCTCCATATAATCCCCTCCACTATATATTGGCTAAAACAAAAAGAGCCACTTCATCCTCTCTTATGGGACGAAGTGACTCGTGGTGCCACCCATGTTTAAACTGTAATTAGGTTTATAGCCAATATATAAGCTTTGCACATTCAAATTTTGCAAAAAATAAAAGACATCTCACCCCTTAGGACGAAATGTCATATATTCGCTATGCCACCTAAACATAATTTCTCTTATACAGGTACGGAGCTTAATTGTAAAGCATTAATTATCTTGCTCAATTACAGAAATCCTAACTATAAAGGATTAATTTTCTTGCTCGATACCCTGTCATTTTAACGGTAGACCCCCGTGATATGCTACTACATAAAGGTTCGCACTCCATCTCACAGACCCATTCACCATAGACTACAGTACTCGGCTCACACTACCCCAAGCTCGCTGGAACTAAACTTCCAAGGCTACTCCTTCTGCTCTTAGATTTTAATCTCAAGATATTTAATTTAATCTTATGAATTTTATTATAATTTAAACTCTTTACTTTGTAAATACATTTTGAATAAATTTTACCTGTTTTTTTATTTACATTTTATTTTTACTTTCTTCTTCACTTAAGCTTTTAATATATTTTATTCACATAAATTTTTACTGTGTCTTTATTTATTTTGCATTTTCTACTATCTTAAAATAAGTATCATTTAGTAACTTTAATTCTTCTCTTACATTATTTTCTTCTTGTAACATTCTACTTACATATGTTTGAATATTAGTTGATAGATTTCTTCCATTAAACATAGGTCTATCCACATCCTTATTTAAATAGGATTTAATGAAAAAGTCTTCTAAAAATAAATCCTCCATTTTAGATAGAGAACCTATATTTATTGGGTCATTTTTAAAACCTCTAAGTTCATTTATATCTAATATTCTTCTTTTAAACTTACTCATATGTTCCCTAGTGTGATAAGCAAGAGCTTTAACCTTCTCTATATCCTTCTCTTTTAACTCTCCACTTTTTATAATATTACTAAAAAAACCTATGTTATTTGAATTATTTAATATATTCATAAGTTTTTCTACATATTGTAGAACTTCATTTCCGGCCTCTATAGCCTCTTCAAAATCTTCAATCTCATCTTCCCTATCAGCAATAACCTCGCTAAGCTCTATTAATCTTAAATTTTCCTCTTGTATATCTCTATCTACTCCTGAATTTTCTTTTATAAGCTGTTCCTTTTTATCTAACAATTCTCTATAAGATTTATCAACATCAGAATACTCCTTAAGTTTCTCTTCAAACTGACTTTTTTGTTCCATTAGACTATGAATTATAAGTTTACATTCATCATATTTTAACCTAGCTACTAGATAATCATTTTTTTCCTTTGCCATTCTGCTCTTTTTAGACCCCATTATAGATAAAATCAAATTTGAAACACTTAGTTCTTCTAATTTATCCACATCATATTTTTCTTCATCTAATAGCTCTTCTAACATATAAAATCTTTGTTTTTCCTTTTCTATCTCAATATTAATTTTTTCAACTCTTTTATTTAACTTATCCCTTTGCCTTATGCTTTTCTTAAGCCCCATAATTTTCTTGTTCAATTCCTTAAACATATAATCACCCCACCATGCATTTATATAAGTTCTTCCTAAGTTGTGACAAGCAGTAGCCAACCTTATATAAAGTGTATCACAAGAAAATATTACTGTTAAATTCACTATTGACAGGTTAATAGAACTTATTTTGTTACTCCTTTCATTTCGTAACTGGTGCTTTATTATGATTACCCTATAGAAAATTTATATGATTAAACTTATAAAAATTTATAGTTACTGATATGTCTATAAACTTAAGTTACATAGAAATGGGTAGTTATTTTTATTTTATAAAGAAGTTTAACTAAAACAAGTGCCTAGCCAGGCACTTGTTTTAGTTATTGATTAAAAAAATTATATCCATTTCTAAACAATATTTATATATTTTTTCAACAACAGATATCCAATTATTATTATTTATATTATTTATGTTATCCATATTAGAATCATCATAACTTTCTAAAATTATTTTTTTAAATGATTGTGTTGTTTTATACACAATGGATAGCTTATCTAAATCTTCCTTATTTAATTTTGTTTCTTTAGGGTCAGAGGTTGTTGGGCTTATACCATAACTTGAAAAATTTAATTTAAATTTTAGTCTATATAAATAAGCCTCTATATCCAGTTTTGTAATAGTTGCTTCTGATAAATATACACTATTGTAATATATTTTTGGTATGCATTGAGACATAAGACTTTCTACTTTTTTAAGATTTTCATAAAATGTTTCGTATGAGTGATATATAGAATGATATTGGCTTTCATTTATTTTTTTATTAGACAGCACATTTTGCAATTCTTTTTCTACAGTACCCATATTTAATGCACTTGAAATTAAAAAGTAATTTAATTGTTGATTAATATATTTTTTATACCTATAAAGTAAACATGTATTAATTATAAAAAAGATAATTATTAATAGAAGAATGCTTATAATTATTTTGTATTTTTTATTTAATTTGATCATAACCCCCTCCTTTTATAATCTTCTTAAAAATCATCTAAAAAGAATATTATATGGCATAAATTCTATATAATTAAAATTTGTTTTATATTATCATTATTTATGTTTAGTTTCAATAATATGGTTAAAAGTTTAATATCACATAACTTAAAGAATTTTTTTCTTGACAAAGTAAATTTCCTATAATATAATTCTAACAACAAATAACTTAATAACTCACTTATCAAGAGAGGCGGAGGGACTGGCCCTATGAAACCCAGCAACCAGTATAACTTTATGTGTTATACAGAGGTGCTAATTCCAGCAGCATTATTGCTGACAGATGAGGATTTTAAAGCTTATTCTAGCCTAAGGAAATCCTTGGGCTATTTTTATTTTTATAATTAAATATTGTTTTTATATTCTTATCAAGAGAGGCGGAGGGACTGGCCCTATGAAGCCCGGCAACCAGTATAACTTCATTTGTTATACCAGGTGCTAATTCCAACAGCATTATTGCTGAAAGATGAGAACAACTTCAGTTTATTTTAAAGTCTGGGATTGTTCTCTCAGACTTTTTTTATTTGAGGAGGAAGGAAAATGATTGAGATTAAAAATTTATCTAAGAGCTTTGAAGATAAAACTGTTCTTAAAGATATATGTCTAGAAATTAAAGAGGGAGATATTCTAGGAATCGTAGGACATAGTGGAGCTGGAAAATCCACATTACTAAGATGCCTAAATGGTCTTGAGACTTATGAAAGTGGAACTCTTAAGGTTATGGGAGATGAGGTAAAGTCCCTCTCTAGTGTGGATCTTAGAAACCTTAGAAAAAACATGGGCATGATATTTCAAGGTTTTAACCTTTTAAACTCTAGAAATGTATATGATAATATAGCTTTTCCTATGGAAGTTTGGAAATGCGAAAAAAATCTTATAGATGAAAAAGTTAAGAAATTAATTAGTATTGTTCACCTAGAACACAAGTTATATAGCCCAGTAAGTTCCCTAAGTGGTGGTGAAAAGCAAAGAGTTGCCATCGCAAGAGCCTTAAGCATGGATCCTAAAATTCTACTTTGTGATGAAGCAACTTCAGCCTTAGATCCTAAAACCACAAAATCAATTTTAAAACTTTTAAAAGAAATAAATGAAAAACTAAATATAACAATTGTACTAGTCACCCATGAAATGGAAGTTGTAAAAGAGCTTTGTACAAAAGTTGCCTTAATAGATAAAGGAAAAATTGTGTCTTATGGTGACGTAGACAAGTTATTTTTACATCCTAATGAATATATTACAAGCTTTTTAAATGAAGACTTAGATATGCTCCCAGATTGCGGAGTAAATATAAAGATCTACTTCGGAGAAGGAGCAAATAAAGATCACATAATAACTAGCATGGCAAGAGAATTGGACTTAGATTTTTCAATTGCCTTTGGAAAGCTAGAACAGTTTAGACATAAGGTCTTAGGGAACCTTGTTATTAACATAAAAAAAGAAGATGAAGAAAAAATTATTAATTATTTAGACTCAAAATCCATTTTATACGAGGTGATATAAATGATAAATGACTATATAACAGCTTTAGGCGAAACTCTATATATGGTATCCCTATCTAGTTTATTTTCAATAATACTAGGTTCCATAATAGCTATAGTTCTATTTCTAACAGAAAAAAATGGTCTTAAAGAAAATAGGTATATCTATAATGGCCTTGATTTTATAGTAAATATAATGCGTTCTTTTCCATTTATAATACTTATGATTACAATTATTCCTTTAACTAAGTTTATAGTTGGAAAAAGCACAGGAACTACAGCTGCAATTATCCCTTTAACCATAGGAGCCTTCCCCTTTGCAACAAGAGTAATTCACTCTTCTATAAAGGAAGTTCCTAAAGGACTTATAGAAACTGCTGAAGCCTTTGGATGCAACACAAGTCAAATAGTTTTTAAGGTGCTTTTTAAAGAAGCATTACCTTCCATAATAAGAGGGATAACCTTAACCATTATAAACCTAATAGGTTATTCTGCCATGGCTGGTGCTATTGGAGCCAAAGGACTTGGAGACCTTGCCATAAGATATGGATATCATAGATTTAAAGTAGATGTAATGATAATTACAGTAATCATACTTATAATTTTAGTACAAGCTATTCAGCTTTTAGGCGATCTATTAGCAAAGAAGGTTCAATGTAAAAATTAAATACTGAACTTTTATTTTAAATTTTAAATAAAAAAGCCTATAGGCAGCTAATTAACTGCTATAAATTTATTATACGAGGAGAGAAAACAAATGAAAAAAATAATTACATTAATAATATCAGTAATCTTAGTATTTACCTTTGTATCCTGTAGTAGTTCCGAAAAAGGTGGAGATGATAAAACAATAAAAGTTGGTGCAAGCCCTGTGCCACACAAGGAAATTTTAGAAGCAGCAAAACCTCTATTAGAAAAGGAAGGATACAAGCTTGAAATCATAGAATTCACAGACTATGTAATACCTAATAACTCTTTAAATGATAAAAGCATAGATGCAAACTTTTTCCAACATATTCCTTATTTAAATAACACAGTTAAAGAAAAAGGGTATGATTTAGATTATACTGTAAAAGTTCATCTAGAGCCTTTAGGAATTTACTCTAAAAAAATAAAAGATTTAAAAGAACTAAAATCTGGTGCAAAAATCACCATACCAAACGATCCAACCAACGGAGGAAGAAGCTTAAAACTAATAGAAAAAGCAGGACTTATAAAGCTAAAAGATTTAGAAAATCCTACAGTTAAGGATATAGTAGAAAATAAAAATAACTATTTAATAGAAGAACTAGAAGCACCACAACTTCCACGTACTTTAGATGAAGTAGATATTTCCGTTATAAACACAAACTACGCCCTAGAAGCACAGCTAAACCCTACTAAGGATTCACTTTTCATAGAAGGAAGTGATTCACCTTTTGCAAACATTCTAGCAGTTAGAAAAGAGGATAAAGAAAGCCCTAAAATTAAAGCACTTTCAAAAGCTTTAACTTCACCAGAAGTTAAAAAGTTTATAGAAGAAAAATATAAAGGAAGCATTGTGCCTGCTTTTTAGGATTAACAAATAGAAATGACAAGATATTAAAACTAAAATAATATAAACCTTTAAAAAATTAATATTTATATTTTAGGCTGTGTTAGATACCTTTTCTAACACAGCCTTATTTAGCTATTACACATACACAATGAAAGTTTCTTTATCTTTTACATATATTTTCTCAATAAAATCTTTAAATTCATTATTGTTATCTAGATTTTTTATTAGGGAATCAAATAAGGTATTTCTTTCATTATGGAAAATTTTTTATAGATTTTCAGTATAAATATCTTTCTTACCTACCACAATAATTAATGCTTTCTTTAAATCCTCTGTGCCAAGTTCTTCTTCAGCCATTTTACTTTCAGCATATGATTTAAGCTGTTTTAATCCTTCTTCTTTTACTTTTTCTAAGGTATCTCTTTCACTTTCCTTTATATATTTTAGTTCTATAATCCACTGGAATTTAGTTATGTCCTTAAATTGAATTTTTCTTTTTAACATTATATCTACATAACCACTGCTGTTTTCAGCTTCACTTTGGATAAAATAAGTGCTGTCAACACCTAAAAGGGTAAGAAGCATCATTTTTATGTTTTTTTCATCCATTTTTATTAAATCTCTATTAGATAAATCCTCTAATATACTGCCTAAAAGTTCTATTAAGGGTTGTATATTCCCATATAATCTCATTTCATTAATAGCTATTCTTATGTTCTGTAGTTGAATATTATATTCCTGATTTAACCTTTGGAAATGTTGCTCCCAATAAATAGTTTTTATAACATAGTTAGGCACTTTAAGCACTGTCCCAAGTGGTCCTTGCTCTTTTATAGTAAGCATTCCAAGGTAAAATAATAAGGATTTAAAGTTCTCTTTTACACTATACATGGTATGGATATTGAATCTATCCACCAGCATGGTAGAAGTTTCTCCTGTGGTCATTATTTCCTCTAGGGCTTCCCTATTATTAAAGTTATAGGCTAATTGATTAACTTTTCCATAATCAGTTTTTACATTATTATCTATCATTTCTTTAGGGTATTCATTATACGCTAAATAATTATCTAAAAAATACATGGACATATCGGGATTAAAAACTGTTTTACTCTCTTCATTAAATTTATATCCATTATAATATTTAGTCATATCAGTGCATATCTTAGTTCTAAGTTCTGTATCTACTATATTAACCTGATCCATAATCCATGAAAGTTCACTTCTTGTAAATCCCATCATAGCATTAAGATTTCTATCTAGAGTATAGTTTCTTGTTATATTGAATCCACTTGTTAAATCATCTAACATTATAGGACTTACCCCTGTCATAAATATCCTATTAAAGTTGTCCATGGTGGCATCTTTTATAGCCTTATAAAATACCTTAACAAAGCCTTCTCCATGAAGTATGCCACTATACGTACTTTGTTTTCCACCTGTAATTAACTCATTAGCAAAATTATCATATTCATCTATTAGAATAAAAACAGGTTTATTTATCTTACTAGCTAAAAGGGATATATATTGAACTATCATTTCAGCACTGTTTATTTCCTTTGGAATAGTGCTCTCCCCAAATAAATTTGAGTATTGATTTACAAATTTTATAGCAGATAAAAGAACTTTTGAGTTAAAACTATTTCTTAGCTCTTCCTCTCCATGTCCTGCATCTACTCCTGCAAAACTTATTTTCCAAACAAGAAAACTATTTCTCTCTCCTGTAGGATTTTTACCTATATATAAATCCCCAAATAATTCTTCAAACTTGTCTTTTTTATTTATATCATAATAATTTTCAAGCATAGATATAAAAAGACTCTTCCCAAATCTTCTAGGTCTTATAAAAAAATTATAAGGTGCATACCTATCCAATAATTCTATATAGGAAGTTTTATCTACATAAAGGTAATTCTTTTCCCTTAAAACTTGGAAATTAGAAATTCCATAGGGTATTCTCTTCATCTATTCTCACTCCTAATTTGATTTTATCTATTTTAAACAACTCATTAGGTTTTCTACTATACAACTATTTAATATAATTATAACACAAGCAAATGACACTTTTTTAATATCATTGACTTAGTTTTTAGTATTTAAACCTATTAGCATAAAATCCACTTGGCCAAAGCCAAGTGGCAATTCCTCCACCCAGACAATCAAGGGTTGTTTCCTTGCCACATATATATGAAGTTGCCATCCTACACTTGTAATTGTATATCTATAATTATACCAATGACTTTATAAACTTACTGTATAGAGCATACCTAAATAGGTAGACTTCATTATATCTTAAACTTCCATCTTATAGTTATGACCATGCATAAGTGTACCCATACAATTGCAAAATTTCCATTTTACCAATATAATAGTTTTAGTGTTTTATTGTAAAAATATTAATTACACTGGGGGATATCATATGAAAAATAAAAATTTAAAACTTTTAAAATTATCTCAGACTGCCTTGTTTGCAGCCCTATGTTTTGTATCTTTTACATTTCTTCAAATTAAAATTCCAGTACCAGGTGGCGGTGCAACTTCATTACATGTGGGCAATGCCTTTTGTGTATTAGCTGCCTTACTTCTAGGGGGATGGTATGGTGGTTTAGCTGGGGCTATAGGAATGACAATTGCAGATTTACTAGATCCTGTGTATATTTTAGTAGCACCAAAAACCTTTGTATTAAAGTTATGTATTGGTTTAATAACAGGATTAGTTGCTCATAATTATGCTAAAATAAATGAAAGTAATGACAAGAAATATATATTTAACTGGAGCCTTATAGCTTCAATCTGTGGGCTTGCTTTTAATGTTGTTTTTGACCCTGTTGTAGGATACTTTTATAAACAATACATTTTAGGACAACCTCAAAAAGCTGCATCAATCTTAGCAAAATTAAGTGCAGTTACTACCTTTGTTAATGCAGTTGTATCTGTAATATTAGTAGCTTTTATTTATAATGCTATATTACCAATTTTGAAGAAATCAAATCTTTTACTACCAGTGGGAGAAGTGAATAAAGAGAGGCTAGAGAGTAGCAAATCTTAAGGTTATTTTATTTTCTAATTTTAATTTGAACCTTAATTTGAGCCTTAAATAGATATATTGATTTAAAGCAGCAGAAACTTATTATAGTTTCTGCTGCTTTATTATAATACTAATATCCAAATTAATTCTAAGGCATTCCAACCATGGCTCAGTTTATTTTATTTTCTTCCTTAGTTTAAGGAGGTTATTTTTTAATTCTATTACTTCTTCCTCTGTAAAGTTTTCAAATATCTTATCAAAACTTTCATTTATTTTACTTCTGAAGGAGTTTGCGAATTCTTTCCCCTTATCTGAAAATGCAACATAAGTATTTCTTTTATCTTCTTCATTTTTTATCTTTATTACATATCCAGCTTCTTCTAGTCTTGAAATTATTCCCGATACTGTTCCCTTACTTAAGGACATTTCACTGCATAATTGAGATATATTAACCTTCCCATTATGAGCAATTAATTTAATTACCATAATTTGTTGATGTGTAAGTCCACTACCTTTTAGGCTATCACTAACTATATTCATGGTGCTTGAATATATCTCTTTTATTAACATTGCTATTTCAAAAGAATCATGTTTCATTAATTGTCCTCCAAGCTATTTTCTATATTTTATCTTTAAGGTTTCAACTTTAAAGGACTTTATTAAAAAGTAAATACATAAAACCTACAAAACTCCAAAGTGATCCCTCTATTAATAATAGTGTGCTTTTCCTAACTTTTATCTCTTATTTTCTTTGATATTCATAATATTATTTCCTAATTTCTATATAAATACTTTGCGTGCATACTATTTTGTTTCAATGTAAAATATTTATTATAAAAAAGCTATTTAGGTAGATTATGATTAATTTCATTATTAACTACAACTTTACTCTTTTTAAGCGCTAAGAACAGCATAACAATAGCAACTGTCATGATAATATGTGAAATACCTGAAACACCTGAAATTGCTGCGGAAGCACCTTTTGAAAGTTCTGTGCCAAGCACTTGAGTTATACCTCTTATATAAAACATTATCACCATAAAAGGTAAGCCTATATTGTAAAATAGCATAAAACGGCTAAATTGTTTTTGCTGTGATAAATCGGTTATACAACTAAGAATTGTAATTATCAAAAACATTATAGTGCCTAAAACAAATAAATGAAGATGAGTTAATGCCAATGTAGTTTTTCCTGTAAATCCAAGAATTTTTGTGAATTCACGATAAAACACTCCACTACAAAGAGCGGCAATTGCGTAAATAAATGATATATCTATATACTTTTTCATTATTCAATACTCCTTTTCATATCACTATATCCAATCCACACAGTCCAGACATATGCACAAGTTTTTGGAATCATAAGCATACCGATAAGCAGGTTTACATCTGCCCACAACACTACAGGAATGTAAAAAGCAAAGCTTAATACAATGGTCAACCACATAAAAGAGAAAGACTTGTCCCTGTGTTCTTTTGCATTTTTATAAAACAGAACAATAATAATCAGTCCCATAAGAGCAAAGGGAATGTTTCTATAAATTCCCCATGACAAAGGTGGATTAGTACTTGTCCAAGCATTCTGCGGAAATAAACACAAAATAATTCGCATAGCAGAAAGTAGATAGACAGTTATGGTAACACCTTGTTTTCCACTAATGTTATAACGTTTCCTCCAGACGTAGTAAAGCAAGATATAAAAAACTGTCATGGTAATAGATGTGATAAATTTACCTATTCCCAGTGGAACAGTATAATTTTCAAGTCCTGTTGTGCATAATGCAATTGCACGAGGAACAAGATGAAAGGAATCACCTGCACCAAGTATAACCGCCATTATACCAAACAATGTATATTCTCGATTACCTTTAGAATTTTTTATCATAATAATTCCAAGAGTAACTACTGTGGTTAAATATACAGCATCAAATAGGGTTTCCATAATTGCTCGCATAATTAAGCCTCCTAAATATTTAGTAAAGATCCACCAGTTTGATTTCTACGTATGCCAGGCATTTAAAGTTTTAGATGGAGATAAGTGAACATGGTTCAGTTTGATTTTTAAAAATACCTACCATAATATATGTATTCACCTAGTTTTATATTTAAGGTTTCAACTTTAAAGGACTTTATATAAACAGTTTGCATGCACACTTTTTTGTTTCTATGCAAACTATTTTATTCTAAAAAAATATCTTTGTCAACAAACTTATACAGAAAATTTATAGTATTAAAATCAAATATTATGTGATAGTTAAATAAATTAAAAATTCTATTAAAAAAATATTTAGAATTTTTAGAATTTGTGTTATAATAAACATATACTAAATGAAGAAATCATTGTAAATATATGATTATCGTTCTAACTCAGGAGGTTTACATATGAATAAGAAACTAAAGCTAACAATATTTGCAATACTATTAGGAAGCATTACTTTATGTGGGAATCCAGAGGTCTATGCCTGGGATAGTAAAAAATCACCAGATGTTATGGATACACATAAAACAATATCTGTACAAGCCTTAAAAATAGTAAAAAATGATAATAAGGACTTGCATAACATTCAACATAATATTAAAATCTTAGAAGAAAATTTAAGAGAATTTAGAAAAGGTGCTGTTGCCCCAGACTTTGGTGACTTGGGCAGTGATAGAGATTATTCTCTATATCAAGACCACTTTTTTAATCCTTATACTAGCAATAATTTTACTGCCAATTCTCCTTACCCATTTTATCAAATTCGTGAAACAGCAGAATCTCAAACACGTAATTATGTTAGCCAAGCAGTAGGAAAATGGAGAGATGGTAATTATAGTGAAGCAACTTTTCTTTTAGGAAAAGCTACCCATTATTTTGCCGACTTAAGCGAACCCCACCACGCTAGCAATCTAACTGGTGGTGCTGGAACTGCTCATACCAAATTTGAAGAGTTTGCAGAAAAAATAAAGGTTCAACATAAGCTAGAAACTTTAGGCCAAGGTGTAGTTAAAGAAGAATGTGATGCTTTAAAAGATAAATCTTTAGACGAATTTTTAACAAATCAATCAGTTAAATATGCTAAAAAGGCTTATGCTTTATCTAAGAAAACCAACTTGTCTAATACTTGGGATGAATGGAATACTGCTGCTAAGGAAAGTCTTGAAAACTCACAAAGGTCAGTTGCAACTATTTTATATAGATTTTTAGAAGAAGTTGATAATATAGATGAATCATATAAAGAAGCTCCAATAGGAAAATTTCATGTATTTATAAGTACTGCAGATGAAAAAAATGCAGGAACAGATGATTATGTATACTTTGGAATGAAGCTTAAAAATGGTAAAGAAGTTGAGTTCTTATGTGACTTACCTGGAAATGATTTTGTTAGAAATTATAAAACTGCATATGAATTTGAAATAAAAGACAAAGATTTTAAATGGGAAGATGTTTCAAAGGTTTGGATCCGTAAGAAAAAGTATGTAGGTGATGATTGGAAAGTTAAAGATGTAGAAGTATATATTAAAGGTCAAAGGGCTATAAAGGCTTCTATAAATACTTGGTTAAGTGGTAACAAAACATATGAAATTAATGTTCAATAAACATTCTTATACTATAAAATTTTTAAGGGAAACCTCTATATTGGTTTCCCTTAAATTGATTAATACAGTAGAACAAGTAATGCACTTATTCTTTACAACTCAAAACAAACATTTCTTTTTCTAAATTGTCCATGGATTTTAGACTATATCAATAAATTTTTCAATATCTTTTTCAATAAGCTTTAATGAATTTCTCCAAAAATCTATTGATTGAACATCTATATCTAGTATTTTTGCAACATCCACAATATTATTTCTGCTTGTCTCACTTAAAAACTTATCATACTGCTTTGCAAAAGTTTCTCCCTTTTTTATATATTCTGCATACAATCCTTTTGAGAATAATACTCCAAATGAATATGGAAAGTTTAGAAACTCATTACCAGTCATAAAATACCCTACCTTGTTCATCCACATATAAGGGTGGATAGTTTCAATTTCAACGCTATCCCCATAAGACTTTCTCATGCATTGAACCATTAATTCATTTAATTCTTCAATAGACAATGAACCGAATTCCATTCTTTTAAATAATTCATTTTCAAATAAATATCTTCCATAAAAATCCACTATATAATATGCAGCATCAGAAATACTTCTCTCTAAAATTAACAAAGCCTCATTATTTGATAGTGTCTTTAGAAGTTCATTGTTTACTATGGTTTCACAAAAAATTGAAGCTGTTTCTGCAATTGGTGTTGGGTATTCTGTATTTAACATTGTTTCATTAAAAAGATTAGAACTATGATATGCATGGCCAATCTCATGGGCTAATATACTTATATCAATATAGTTTCCACCAAAGTTAGTAATTATCCTACTTTCTTTTAGTGGGAAAATATCTACTGACAACCCGAAATTACCTTTACCTTTTCTAGGTTCTGCATCAATCCACTTATCCTCAAAAGCCATTTTTGAAAAACAAGCAAGTTTTTCACTAAAAGTTTTAAAACTGGATACTATTAAATTCTTAGCATCTTTATAAGATATTTTCATGTTACTATGCCCAACAGGTGCGTAAATATCATAAAAAGGAAGCTTAGACTTATATCCTAATATCTCGGCTTTTTTTAAGTAATATTTACGAAATATTGGTAAACTTTCTTCTATAGCTGACATCATAGCATTCAAAGTTTTAAAATCCATTCTTGAATTAATAAGAACTTTCTCTAAGGGTGATTTATATCCTCTCATTTGATAAATAGCAAGTGCTTCCTTGTTAATTCCATTTATACACTTAGCACAAACTTGCGATATACCTTTACATAAAACAGCTTCTTTATAATAAGCTGTTTTTCTTAAAGACCCGTCTTCTAAATATGCCATATTTCTAAGTTCTGAAAGCGTTAAACTTTCAACTATACCATTAACATTAATATCCTCTGTAGTTGTAGATATTAATTCCATGTAAAGTCTCTCCCATGACCTTGCCCCTGTACTTTGCATTTTAGAAATAATTAATTCTTCTTTTTCACTTAACAAATATTCTGACTTTAACAAAAGATCTTTAAGATAAAATTGGTGCTGTGAAAGGTATGTAGAACCCCCTATTATTTTATCTAAATCTTTAAGTTCCCCAAGCCATCTGCTAAATCTTACGAAAACTTCCGTAAGTTCTGAATCTCTATCTTCAATATCATCTAAAATATTAATCGCTTGTACATTCTGTGAATCAACACTCATAATTAAATATGCATATGAAGATACCTTTGAATATATTTTTTTGTATTCGTTATTAAGTTCTAAAAACTCTTCAATTTTAGAAAAATAATTTTCATCTTTTTCCCAATTAGCAACGTCAAATTCATTTATAGCATCTATATATTTTTTAAGTTTATTCATATCATTTTTAAAATTTTCAGACTCAAAAGAAGTATAAATATTATCTAAATTCCACTTTAAATCCATTAATCAACATCTCCTTATATAACACCATTAAAAAATTTTAAATCCTTATTTAATTCTTAATTACATATTTTGACCACTCCTAATAATATTATTTTAAACATGATTAATGGATTTATTTTCTACATTTCTTATTTTTATTATATCATATTTAAACTATGTAAAATATCTGTAGTTCTGAAATTATATAGTGTATAATAAAATTAACATATTGTAATTTTATACAAATCTAGTAACATGGATAAATGGGGGATATAACAATGGCAAAATTAATATTATATAGTGACCAATTGATAGAAGAAAATAGGAAAGTTGATAATGAACTTTTGAATTTATTTAATAAGAAAAACCCTTCAATTGCATATATACCATCCTGCTCAGATTTATCAAGAAAGTATTTTAATCCCAAAGTAGAATATTATAAATCATTAGGAATTGAAAATATACAATATTTTGATTTGGATTTAGAATATGATGAATTAAAGATTTTTGATATTTTTAAATTTGATGCTATACATCTTTCTGGTGGTAATACCTTTTACTTTCTTCATCTGTTAAGGAAAAGAGGTCTTATAGAAAATTTACAATCTTATGTGAGTAAGGGTGGAGTTCTCATAGGTGTCAGTGCAGGAAGTATCCTTATGACAAAAACAATTGAAATAGCAGGCCATGGTAAAGATGGTGATGAAAATATTATAGGAATACAAAATAATAGCGCTTTAAATCTTGTTGATTTTGAGTTTATGCCTCACTGGGATGGAACAGAAGAATCGTTAAATTCAGTTAGGAGTTATGCAAGACTTAATAACACAGTAGTTTATGTTTGCAAAGATGGTGATGGAATAGTTGTTGATAATGATAATGTGAGATTAATAGGCAACGTAGTTAAAATTGAATAAACAATAATAAAATTTATATACAATTTTACTATAAAATCTTTATAAAAGCTGTAGGAAAAACTACTTTCCTACAGCTAAAAATATGCTTTATTTTTTTTAAATAGCCTCTCCTTCTATGCTTCCCCCTGAAAATTGGCTGTTGTAAAGGTCTGCGTAGAAACCACCTTTTTTGATTAATTCTTTATGATTTCCTGTTTCTATTATGCTTCCGTTGTTCATAACTAAAATAAGTTTTGCATCACGTATGGTAGAAAGTCTGTGAGCTATGACAAAACTTGTTCTACCTTTCGCAAGGTTAGCCATTGCTTTTTGAATTAATACTTCTGTTCTTGTGTCAACACTACTTGTAGCTTCGTCAAGAATTAAAATTCTTGGGTCTGCAAGTATGGCACGTGCAATGGTTAGAAGTTGTTTTTGTCCTTGTGATATATTGGTTCCTTCTTCGTTAAGAACTGTATCATAGCCTTCAGGTAATGTCCTTATAAAGTGATCTGCATGAGCTGCTTTTGCTGCACTTACTATTTCTTCAAAGGTTGCTGTTTCTTTTCCATAGGCTATGTTATCTTTAATGGTTCCATTATAAAGCCATGTATCTTGAAGCACCATACCAAAGATTTTGCGCAATTCACTACGCTTAATGTCTCTAATATCAACATCATCTATGCTTATTTTACCTGAATTTATCTCATAAAAACGCATTAATAGGTTAACTAAGGTTGTTTTACCTGCCCCTGTTGGCCCAACAATAGCAATGGTATCTCCCTTATTTACTTCTAAATTCATATCCTTAATAAGAGGTACATCTTCTTTGTACTGGAAATTTACATGTTCAAATTTAACTTCTCCTCTTGGGTTTTCTAGTACTATTGCATCACTGATATCAGCAATCTCTTCCTCTTCATCGATTATTTCAAATACACGTTCAGCACAGGCAACTGTTGATTGAATAACATTTGCTATGTTGGCAGTTTGAACAATTGGCATAGTAAAGGATCTTGAATATTGGATAAATGCTAGTATATCTCCTAGTCCTAATAAGCTCTTTGTAATCCAAATGCCACCAACTATGCTGATACCTACATATCCTATATTGCTTATAAAGTTCATCATTGGGAACATGATACCAGATACAAATTGGGCTCTCCAACCTGCGTTTTGAAGTCTTTTATTTATAGCTTCAAATTCCTCTATTGAATCCTTCTCATGACCAAAGACTTTAACTACTTTATGTCCTGTATACATTTCTTCTACATGTCCACTTAAAGCACCTAGCTCCTTTTGTTGAGCTATAAAGTGTTTTTGAGATTTTTTTGCAATAGTTGCAGTAGTTGCAACATATAATGGTAGTGTTGCTATTACAATTAGTGTAAGTACAGGGCTTATTGTAAGCATCATAATGATATAACCAATAATAGTGATAATAGCTGTAAGTACCTGTGTTAAACTTTGTTGCAATGTGGTTGATATAGTATCCACGTCATTAGTAACACGACTTAATATATCTCCATGAGGATGTAGATCAAAATACTTTAGTGGAAGTCTAGAAAGTTTATCATCTACTTCTCTTCTTAAATCTCTTACGGTTTTTTGAGAAACTCCAGACATTACAAGGCCCATAATTAAGCTAAAAATTGAACTTATTACATACATGCCCATTAGTATCAAAACAATTACTCCAATGTAGTGGAAATCATATTCTCCATTGGTTTCTCTTATGGCTTTAATAACTGAATTTATCTGTTCATCAGTTAACTTTACATTGTCCTTTGGATTTTTTGTTCCCTCTCCCGGGGTGTTTTGCATCTTTTTACTGTAATCTAAAATCTTTTTACATACATCAGCCTTCTCCTCTGGATTCTTTAATGAATCTAACTTAGGAAGCGCTAAAAAATTCTGAACTGCCTTCATACTTTCAGGGTCCATTTGTGTTTGTGAACCTTTAGGAGTATTAGGCTTATTTATATTAGCCTTATTTATATTATTCATATCTGCCATGCTTTTCTTTATTTTATCTACTGCTTCATTTTGCCCCTTTGATAATTGTGAAATCATTTTACGAGTCATATAAGTATCCTGCAATTTATTCATGGCTTTACTAGATATTTTAGGTGCAGCTATGGTAAAGGAAGTACTTGCAATAGCAAATATCAATACAATAATTAAATTAATTCTATGAGGTTTTAAATAAGCAATCAGTCTTTTTAATGTACCTTTAAAGTCCTTTGCTTTTTCTACAGGTCCCCCCATGCCTCCCATATGACCACCTTTTCCGTTGCCCGTTGCTCTATTATTTCTATTTACTCTCTCTTGACTCATGGTATTCCTCCTCTGAAAGCTGTGAAGACACAATTTCACGGTATACATCACAGGTATCTAATAATTCCTTATGAGTTCCCATTCCAACCATACGTCCTTCATTTAGAACTATAATTCTATCAGCATCTATAACAGTTCCTACTCTTTGAGCAACAATAATTACAGTAGATTCTTTAGTTTCCTTTTTCAATTCAGCTCTTAATTTTGCATCAGTTTTAAAGTCAAGGGCTGAAAAACTATCATCAAAAATATATATCTCAGGCTTTCTAACTATGGCACGAGCTATAGAAAGACGCTGTTTTTGCCCACCGGAAACATTGGTACCTCCTTGAGCAATTTGGTAGTCAAAGCCTCCCTCCATATTGGATATAAACTCTGTTGCCTGTGCAATTTCAGCAGCATGCTTTATTTCCTCTTCAGTTGCACTCTTATTACCAAATTTAATATTATCAGCTATGGTTCCTGAGAATAAAATAGCCTTTTGTGGTACAAGCCCAATTTTGCTGTGAAGGTCTTCCTGTGATATCTCTCTAACATCTACCCCATCTACAAGAATACTTCCACTATCTATATCATAAAATCTTGGAATTAAGTTTACTAAGGTAGACTTACCAGAACCCGTACTTCCTATAATAGCAGTTACTTCACCAGGTTTTGCTGAAAAACTTATATTTTTAAGAGCTGGTTCTTCTGCCTCTTGGTAACCAAATGTTACATTTTCAAACTCTATATATCCCTTACCAGTAAAGGAATCCTTTGTCTCCTCTGCATCAGTTATTTCAGGTACAGTATCTAAAACCTCATTAATTCTTACTGCAGCTGCTTGAGCACGCGGAACCATAATAAACATCATAGAAAGCATTAACATGGACATCATTATTTGCATAGCATATTGAGTAAACGCAGCAAGGGCACCTAAATCCATACTAGATTCACTTATACGTATGCTACCAAACCAAAGAACTGCTAGGGAAGTAAAATTCATAATCAGCATAATAGAAGGCATCATAAAAGCCATAATTCTATTTACCTTAATGTAGTTATTTGTAAGATCAACATTAGCCTCATCAAAACGCTTCTTTTCACGTTCCACTGTATTAAAAGCACGGATTACCCTTATACCAATAAGCTTTTCACGTAGGACAAGATTAATCTTATCAATCTTTACCTGTACCAATTTAAAAAGAGGTATCATTTTAGATGCAATAAATGCAACCACAGCAGCAAGCACAGGTATTGCAACTGCCAATACTAGAGTAAGAGGTTTATCCTTCTTAAGAGCCATGAAAATACCGCCAACAGCCATAATTGGAGCACTAATCATCATACGCATTATCAAAACTGTAACCATTTGAATTTGGTTAATATCATTTGTAGTTCTTGTAATAAGAGTTGCAGTACCTATTTTATTAAACTCATTTAATGAATAACTCTCAACCCTTCTAAAAACCTTACTTCTTAGAATAGTTCCTAAACCTATGGCTGACTTTGCTGACATAAAACTAGCAATAATGGAACAAAGAGCCCCAGCACCAGCAACTAAAAGCATTAATCCACCAATGTGAAGTATTTTATTTGTATCACCTTGCATAACTCCATTGTTAATTATATCCGACATTAAAGTTGGCAAATAAAGGTCTCCTAAGGTTTGCAATGCTACAAAAAATACTACGCCTATGACCATAACTGTATATGGTTTTAAAAATCTATATAGTTTTAGCATAAAAACTCCCTCTCTTTTATCTTTTACTTATTCACTTTTATCATCTAAAACTCTTTTTAAGGTATTTAAACCTTCAATTATTTTTTCCATATCCTCCGTAGTTCCTGCACTAAGTAATTCCTCAAAATTTTCTCCTATTTCTCTGTGAATTCCTTTATAAAGTTCCTCAACCTTTGCAGTTACATTTACAAAAACAATTCTCCTATCCTCTTCACTTCTTCTTCTCATAACCAATCCCTGTTTTTCTAGCCTATCAACTATGGCAGAAACTGTGCTATTGGATAAATTAACCTTACTGCTTAACTCGGTAATTTTCATTTCTCCAAAATTAATTAATGTTCTAATAACCATGCTTTGTGGAATAGTTATACCAACATCCTCAAAACTCTTATGTGCACACTGCTTTAAATTTTTACTTACTTCAAAAAATAACCTTGCTACTTCAGCCCCTGTACTGCTAGATTCCACTATTTATCTCCCCTCTCTTCTTTATTCGATAACTAAGTTCTCTAATACTCCTCTCGCACTCTATGAAAGCAATTCCTACCAAATTGAAGATTTTGATTCTCTGCTTTTCTTCAAAGCAGTAAAAAGAGCATCTATTCACCTGAATAATAATTTCTACTTAATTCATATATACCTAGAAAAATATTTCACGCACATATATTTCGTTAATGGATATTTCGTGTATGAAATATATTTTATCACTATTAATCTACTTGTCAATATGTAATTTTACCCATGTTCTGTCCTGTTAAAACAGTAAATTTATTCTTATCTAAAATTAAACTCTTCCTAATATAATTAAAAATAAGTATTTTGAGTAGAATTCAATGCTTCATTAATTAGAATAAATCATGGAATTTCACATAATAAAATACTCCCCCCTTAAGACATTGAATCTCAAAGAGAGAGTTTAAGATAGGGATTTCCCTTAAAGGATAACGACTTCTAAGGGGTAAAACTCCTTAGAAGTCGTTAATAAGCTTTAGTTTGAGTAAAAAACCCTGTAAAACCAAAACTTTGTTTATTAACTAAGTATTCCCAACTAATAATCTAGGAAGGATACACATATCCTTCTACTAATCTACCAGATGTAAGGATAATAATATGGATAGTAGTAAGGATATGGTGGATAAGATAGTAGGGATAATGCAATTAAAGAACCAATTGGAAATCTTCTAGGTACAAAACGTCTAAACCTTCTTCCTCCACCAAACTGATTAAATTGTCGGTATTCATTACATTTATCATATCCATCTTGATTACTCTTATCTTCGTGCTCCATTACCTCTTCACCCATAAGTGCATAAACATAGTCATTTTCTACCTTTAAAATAATCCCATCAAATTTTCTTCCATCTTTCATTGTAAAAACAGCGTGATAGTGCATATTCCTCTTACATTTTTCATGCATTGAGTTCATTGAGTTCATTGAATGCATATCCTCGCAATGATGTTTTCTTTCTAATTCCATTTTAAAAATCAGCTCCTTTCAGTATTATGATATTCATTCGAAAGGAGGGTGGGACTATTTTAATGGATAAATTTTAATATAAAATACGACAAATTATCTCTCTTCCATATTTACTTAACAGATTTCTCACCATTATCGATTTCCTTTAGCTGTTGCATGATCAATAGTTATTTTTACAATATTAGTCTTTGAAGCTGCTCTATTTATATATTCTACTCCTTCTTTTTTAAAATCAGGAGAATATTTATCTATAAATGCCATAAGAGCGGTTCTTTTTTCTTCTTCATCTACTACAGTTGACGCCTTTCCAAATATAATTACACTTTCATACTTTGTAGTAAACCTCTCTTGTAATATCTCTGTTCCTTGCACTACAGAAAAAGAAACTTTTTCATTTAATTTAATATTCTTAAGTTTATGCCCCTCTGAAGCACCATGAAAATATAGAGAATTATTTATATACACATAGCTTAGAGGTGTAGAATATGGGTATTGATTTTCTCCTATGGTAGCTAAAACTCCATATTCACCCTCATTTAGTATTCTTTCTAAATCATGATCTTGTAATTGTCTTTTTGAATTTCTTAATTCTTTAAACATAAGTCCCCCTAATGTTATAATTAAATATATTTCCCCATAAGATATAGGATGTTATAGAGTAATATTCCATAAATAGTACTAAAAGCATGTTAAATAATTCTCATGCTCCTTAGAACTTCTCTCTTAATATCTTAAAATCCATTTCTATATAAGGTACTTCATTTTCTATTTAATACATATGACATCATAATTCTAATTCCATGTGTATATCATAAGGTTCTAATTCATATAAATCTTTATTTATTTTCTTTGTTAATCTTGCACCCATAACAAAATAAAAATCCACTGTATTTTTAAATGGTGTAGCAGAGATATATAAACTTTTGGCTCCCAGTTCCTTTGCTCTTTCAGAAAGTAAATTGATTAATTTTTTGCCTACACCTTTTTTACGATAGTTATGGCTTATATACAGCATATCAAGTTTAAGTTGATCATTATTTTCTCCTATAAACTTACTTTCCAAGGCTGCTAAACCTATTATCTTATTATCACAAAATGCACCATATATAGTTCCATTTCTATCATGTATATCTTTTAATCTATTAATATAGTCATTTAAGTCTTTTAAATTCCAGCCTTCAATATTATAAAACTCATTCACTATCTCAAGTTTATTATCTTTAAAATAATAAACTTCATCTACTATTTCTCTTCTATCAATTTCATCTAATAATTTAAGTTCTGACTTTTTAAGTAATCTATAGTTCAAAATAAACACCTCAATTATTTTCTCTCTGTTTAAACAATAATGTTCTTCACTTGCAGACTCTAAGTGTGGTTCAATTAGTATTTACTTAATAGCCACAGCTTCAAAGGTAATTACCTCCTCAGAATTTGATGGATATTCCCCAAATTTATACCCTGAAGAAATCACAATATTCTTAAAGCCTATGCTTTCAAGTATTAATTTAAATTCTTCTACCCCATACCACCTTAATGGGAAACACTCCATTTCAGTTTGAAGAAGTACCCCTTGGCGCCACTTTTCATATCTATGGTGGGAAATAGTATACTGATTTATATAGTCAACTTCTACAACTTTATTTTCTAATGTAATTATATCTCCATTAGAATATTCAAAGGTTCTTGTGGAAACTGTACCTATTGAAATATCAGTTTGCAAAAATATATCAAGAATTAATCTACCACCATTAGATAAATTCTTATAAAAATTTTGTAATGCTTTTATGGAATCTTCCCTCTTATGGAGCAAAAGGAAGGTTCCCGTTGGTACTATAATGGCATCATATGTGGTGTCTTGTGAAAAAGACTCCATCTTTGCCTCAAAAAGCTTAGGATTTAAACCTCTTGTTTTACAATTATTCTCGCATATATTTAACATATCTTTCGAAACATCGAATCCATCAACATTTAACCCCTTTTCTAAAAGAGGAATTAATATGCGTCCAGTTCCTGTTGCAGGCTCAAGAATACGTCCTCCACAAGATTCTAATCTACTCATATAAAATTCTACATCTCCAAAAGAATGCCCTATAGGCTTATCCATATCATATACTTCTGAAGACAACCTACCATAATAACTCAACATCTTTTATCCCCTTTCTTGATTTATCCTATAACCCTCTGATAATCTGCTATTTTTCTTTCTTAATTATTGGTATATAAATATTCATGCTTAGTTTTTCATATTCCCAAGGATGGCAATGCTCATCATATAATTCAAAATCCAGTTTGCTTCCATCAATTTCATATCCTGAATTAGGAAACCACTCTTCCAAAATATATTTCCAAGTACCTTTTATACTACTAACAAAATCTTCATCATATACTTCTGGAGTTGTGAAAACTGCATAATTTGCCGCTGGTACTTCTAGCTTGTACATTTCTTCCAGCGCATTATGAAAATTATCTACCTCTACACCTAATACATAAGAAAATTCATCTGTTTCAATATTTGTATTAATACAGATTCCATATTCTCCATGCTTAGGTGGCTTTTGAGTTGCATATAGTTTCGCTTCTTTTCCTTCAGTATCACATTCATCCCAAAAGGCAGGGATATCTCTAGAATGAGCATTGCCCCTTAATGTAGTATCAAACTTATAACCAACTATCTTAAAGGCATCTTTATTAATTATTTTAGGTTCCATTACAATACCTCCAACCCTATTCTGTTTTAAATTTACTAAATTTATCCTCTGTGGAAACCCCTCTGGTGCATGTATCCTATAATAGTTAGGTGAATAGCCAAAATACTTTTTAAAAGCTTTTGTAAACCCCGAGTGCGTTTCAAAACCATATTCTAAAGCTATATCCAGCACTTTTTCTCCATTGCTTAAATGAAAAATACTATATTGAAGTTTTCTTCTAGTTACATATTCCATAACAGGCATACCAACAAAGCTATGAAATATCCTATAATAATGATAAGTTGAAAATCCTGAAATATCAGCAAGTTCCTTAACAGTAATCTTTTTAGTAATATTTTCATCTATATAATCTATAGTATTTTGTATTAAATTTATATAATCTATAGTCCCTACCCCCTCCCTAAGATTAATCTCTTCCCGCAGGTTAAATATATATTATCATAGAAATGGTAGTGATTCTTTTCCTATATTGTCAAAACACAAAAATTCAGATATAAAATAGTTATATGTAAAATATCCAATGCCAAGTCTTTAATAAAATCATATTTTCATATATACTATTTTTAACCTTTAAAAAATAAGAATAGGAGTGTACGCCTTATGAGACTTCACAGACTCTTAGGAATTATTATGTTAATAGATTCAAGAGGAACAATGAAAGCAGGAAATTTAGCTAAGATACTTGAAACCTCTGAAAGAACTATATACAGAGATATTGATATATTATGTGAAGCTGGTATTCCTATTATGTCAATTTCAGGTCCCAATGGGGGATACTCTTTTATGGAGAATTATAAAATCAATTCAAATATTTTAGAGCGTGGAGATGTTGTTAATCTTTTACTCTCAAGTATGGGTATTAAACCAGAAAAAAATACAGAAACATCAAAGCAACTACAAAATGCTGTTATTAAGCTTGAAAATAGTCTTTCAAAGGAACATAAAGAAGAAATTATTAAAGCTAAAGAAAGATTTTTTATTGATTCAGAACCTTGGTGGGGCAAAAAGACTCATAATAAATACATAGATATAATAAAAAAATCAGTACTAAACTTGCAAAAGATAAAAATGCACTATAAAAAATATGATGCAGAAATATCAGAAAGAATTATAAGACCTTATGGGGTAGTAGTAAAAAATTCTCAGTGGTATGTGGTAGGTTTTTGTGAACTAAAAAATGAAATTAGAGTTTTTAAATGTAGTAGAATTGAAACTATTGAAGTGCTAAATGAAAGTTTTAATATGCCTCAGAATTTTTCTTTAGAAGATTTTTGGGAAAAAAGCAAACAACAATTTGCTGCACAGTCCTCATTTAAAATAGAACATAATACTTATATTGTAAAAATTAAATTCTATGAAGAAAAGAAAAAACTTCTTGATGGTTTCTACATACATTCTTCTATGAAAGCAGAAAATTACTGGATTTATGATATAGATATGATAAGTTTTGAAACTGCCTGCAATGTAATTTTCCCTCTTAGTGACAGAATAGAGGTTTTAGAGCCCTTACAACTTAGAGAGTTTATACTACAAAAAATCAATAAAATTTCAACTTTATATAATGTTAATTAAATTCCTGACATAATGTTGTCAAGGATTGCTTGATATAATTAATATACAAAACAGTTGAAGGGAGATAATAATTATGGAAGGAAAAATATTAACTATTGAAGGCTTCAAAGCTGTAGGCCTAACTTACTTTGGGAATAACAAAAAGGGAGAAATCACAAATCTTTGGCACGTATTTAACCAACGTTACAAAGATATAAATCAAAAAAGTAAATCTATGTTTTGCTATGGCATATGTGATGATGCACCAGATTCAGAAGATAGATTTCACTATACTGCTTGTGCAGAAGTAGATAGTTTTAAGGATGTACCAGAAGATATGATAACTAAAAATGTTCCAGGTGGTAAGTATCTTGTGTACACCTATCAAGGTGATTTAAAAGATTTATGTGATTTTTACAACAATATATTTGCAAATTGGCTTCCAGCCTCAGGACATGAAGTAGATTATAGACCTCAACTAGAATTATACGATGATAGATTCATGAGCAATGGAGAATTTGACATATATATTCCAATTAAATAATAACTTAGATATGCTTATCCGCTCTAATACTCCCATCGCACTCTGTGAAAGCAATTCCTACCAAATCGAAGATTTGGACTCTCTGCTTTTCTTCAAAATGAGAGAAAAGAGCGGCTACATATCTGGATAAGAATTTCCCCTAAAGAATAAGGACTTCTTACTTTAATAAGGATTTGATATATTCTATTGGAACGTCCATTCGAATAGCAGTTTGTTCTACTGTCATTCCGTTATCAATAAATCGTTTTGCAACAACAGCTATATTTTCTCCAACCTCTATAATATGCTTATCTAAATCATAGAATCGCACAACACGTTGCCCCCAAGAATGTTTCTTTAATGGATGAACATATTTAATGTCAAACTTTCCTAACTTTTGTACAAAGCTATCCATGTCGTCTTCTTCAAAATACAGCTCTGCATCGTTGTTACCATAAGCTATTTCCTCATGGCTTTTGTGTATAAAATTTTCCCAACTATCTGAAGTTTGCAAAGCAAATCCACCTGTTAATGTCACATTGGCACCTAAGTCCATAATGACTTCTTGCCCTAATATGTCATAATAGAATTTTTTTGATTTCTCAATATCTTTAACTGCAATCAATGTACAAACGTATTTCATGTTTTTCCCCCTTTTTTTCCTGTTATATAAATAATCAGTGATCTAAATCACTATTTAGCTTGCTAAAGAAATTACCACTAGCTACCTACATAGTATTATAAAGCCCATAAAACATTTTAAATCTGTTTTAGATATTTTTTTATCCTAAAATTCCCCCAACCATTTCCAATTCTTAATATTCCCACAATATACCGTATAATAATAACCTTACAAAAATGTATTTTCCATAACCCCAGGTAGTATTTTATATATAGATTCCCCTATCTAATTCACTTCTTAATCTTACACCCTCTTGATCCCAAATATCGTATAGAAACAAGGAGTATGATAAAAATTAAAGCAAATGTAACTATAGAAATTGAGGAAATATAGAATGATATAAAAAATCCAGAAACTCCAACCAATACTATTAAAAAAAGTACTCTTTTCAATTTATGGACAGCAATTATAGGATTATATTTTTTCTGTTCTTCACTATCCATTTGGTTGTACCACTTAAACCACTTAGATGACTTCTCTTCATTTACTAGTGTATAAATAATAAAAATTAATAAGGTCGCTAAACTAATTGTTAGAAGTCCGATTTGAAATTTGTCCATATCAATTCCTCCTACAAATTCCTATTTACTTGTTTATATATCACTTCTACCTTTTGAAATTTGATGATGCTCATAATATCAATTGGTTTACAAGTTTTTAATGAAATATGACTGACTGAATTCCCCAAAGCAAGGATCAATTTTAAAAAGTTCAGAATAACCATGTTTTTTATAAAATTTAGGAGCCTGAAAACTATATGTATTTAACAGGATTCTTTTTAATCCGTGCATTTTTGCAGTGTTTTCAGCATGTTTCAGCAGTTCAGTCCCAAGGTTTTTTCCACGATGGTTTTCATCTACAAAAAGGAATTCCACCTCTAATGTATCAAAAGTACTAGCAGCAACAATTCCTGCAATTATTTTACCGTCTTTTTCAATATGAAAATTATAATCATCAAAGTCACTCATGTATTTTCTGTTGTATTCACGTAGTCTCGAATGAATAAATTCAGTATCTTCTTCCGAACTATAAACAATTTTGTTTTCCACTATACCTCTCCTCCTTTTTCAAACATAAACAAATAGAAATTAAGGCACCATGCTAAATTTCTATTTAATAAATTGTTTCTCCCCTCATATATCACAATGTAAGAAAAATATGAAGTATTATCTATGTCCTTCTAATCGTGCCTTTATGAACCCCATATATGTTAATGTTGCACTTTCAGATATTTGAGAAAATTCAAATCCACACTTTTTTATTTAACCTTGCATTAAGTGCATAAGTTTCCCCAAAAGCAAAAAATGCGTAAAGTTTCTTTGCTACTATATTCTCTAGCTCATAAGAAAGAAAACCTAATTAAACTTTTCTATATATTTGTAATATTTATATAATTATATCATATTTAACTTATTATCCTCTATCAATTTTTAAGTCAATTGGATTTTCTTAGTTAACTGTACTCTATGCTAAAAACTTAAAAATAAAGAGAATCCACATCATCGTAGGATTCTCTTTATTTATTATTTGTACAAACTATTATTTAGGTGATCTTGAACTCTCTTTTCTTAATTTTTTTAGCGCTTTTTTAGATCCTCTTTCAATATCTCTTTCCAATTTTCTTTCTTTATAACTTACAAATAATTGAGTTAAATCATAGCCAGCTGGATAAAGTTCACTTGCCTTTAAAGCTAGTTTAATTCTCTTATAATTAACTTCTATAAATTCATTGTTATATAGTATTGTTACATTATTTAATCTATCTCTTTCCTTATATACAATGGCTGAATCATTATTTTCTAAAAGAATAACTTTATCTCCCACAGAATACTCATATAAATTTTCTGTTACTTGCACTTGCTTATTTTTAGTAATCTTGCTATCTGTTATTAAATTATAATTATAGTTTTTAGTATCTATATATTTTTTTGCTTTACTAATAATTGAATCACTTAGTCCCATCTTTTTTGAAATATATAGTGCATTGCTATGTCCCACTTTTCCTATACTAAGTCTATATAATGGTTCAAGAGTTTCCTTTTCAAATTCCATGGCTGCACTTTCAAAATGGGGGTGTTCTTGTGAAAAGTTCTTTATTTCTCCATAGTGTGTAGTTGCTACGGTTATACACCCTTTATGATATAATTCCTCTAGTATGGCAATAGCTAAAGCCGATCCTTCATTTGGTTCTGTCCCACTACCAATTTCATCAAACAATAATAGTGTTGATTTTGTACTTTTTCTTATTATTTCAGCTAGATTTTTTATATGTGATGAAAATGTACTTAAAGCATTTTCAACACTTTGATTATCACCTATATCAACAAATATATTATTAAATATTGAAATCTCCGTTCCATCTGCAGCTCCAATGTGAAATCCAGATTGTGTTGCCAATGTTAATAAACCAATTGTCTTTAATACTACTGTTTTCCCTCCTGCATTTGGTCCTGTTATTATTAGCCCTCTATAACTTTCACCAATTTCAAAATCTAAGGGTACACTATTCTTAATTAAAGGATATTTGCCTTTAATTACTTTAATATATCCATAGTCATTTACTTTAGGTTTAATTCCATCTATTTCTTTGCTATATTTAGCTTTTGCCAAAATCATATCATATTCAGATATAACATCAATATTCATCTTTATATCTAATATTCTTTCTGAAATCATATTAGTTAAAATGCCTAATATTTTATACTCTTCAATACTTTCTTCTACTTTTAGTATGCTTAATTCACTTGTATATTTAGAAATAACATTTGGTTCTATAAAGACAGTGGTTCCTTTTAAAGAAGTTTCAACAATGGTGCCTTTAACTCTATTTTTATATGCTGCCTTAATAGGAATGGTGTATTTTCCATTGCGCTGGCTAATAAAAAATTCTTGAATATATTCTTTATTTTCATGATTTTTAAGGAATCTATCTAGTTTTTCTTTTATCTTACTTTCACATATATCAATATGCCTTCTTATTTTTTTCAGTTCTTTCGTAGCATTGGAATCTATCATACTTCCTCTAATTGAAATGTTTATTTCATCCTCAATGTAGCTTAAATCAGAAATATTTTCACCATAAGCACTTAATATAGGGGCATATCCCTCTTTATCCTTTATAAATGATTTAACCTTTCTGCATCCTCTTAAAAAATTTGATATCATAGTTAAATCCTCAGCTTCTAAAAATGCTCCTTTTTCAACCTTATCAATAAGCGGTAAAATATTAAAAATACCTTTTAGAGGAATATTATAAGAGGCATCTATTAATGCTCTTCCTTCTGATGTTTCATTTAATCTTTGATTTACAACTTTCATATTGCTACTTGGTTCTAATTTATCAATTAACATTTTTCCTAATCCGCTAATGCAATATGCTTTTATTATTTCTTTTAGCTCATAGTAATGTAATTTTTCTAATGTTGTTTTGTTCATATTAATTATACTCCCTTACCTTATTTTAATTACATTACAAGTCAACGAAATCCTGATAGATTTCTATTTTTGTATAACAAAAAAAGCCATGGATACTTCCACAGCTTAAAATTCAACAACTAAGAAAGGTAAATATATTACCTCTTTAAAGTAAATTCGTGGACTTGTATCTTTAATAGTACGAATTAATTCCACAACAAATAAAAGGTATATACCCCCTATATTTTGGAATTAATATTAAATTAACTATTTTAGATACTAAACACTCACAAAAATACCTCACTTTTCTTGAAATCTATCACCTATACTATATATTAAACTTACTGTAATTGTCAATGATATTATAAGACTAAGATTTTATAATATCTTAATCTACATATTTTAATTATACAATATTTATTTTACTTAAAATATAGCATTAGCCCTACACACATATTTTTATATGTTGCATTTTCATACGTTTCATTTTTATATTCATATACTTTAGTCATTATATTAAATATAATGTATTTTTTAGTATTTTTTGTTTGAACATAAAATAAAATTAATATATAATTATAATAATATTAGTATATATTACCCTTATATTTATTTATTGGTATAATTTTTATATTTTTTAAATTATAATGTGAGGTTTAGGGGAATATTTACTGAATATTCAAATATTAATATGGGGTGATTCTATGTCAAATGAGGCAACTCTAGAAAGGTACAAGAAAAATAGTTGGTTATTCATTGTCACGTTCTTTTTCTCTGGTGCAATTAGTGGTATAGCTTATGATGCTATGGCTACTTATGCTCAAGAGATTTCGGCTTCTGTAGCTGCGGGATTTTCATTATACTTAGGAGCGAGTACTTTTATTGCTGCCATTATTATTTTATTAATTCCTAAGCTAGGTTATAAAGTTCTTATATCCTTTTCAGCTATAGCCACAATTCTGTCATTTTTTCTAACAACTGTGTCTAATAATGAGACTTTAGTTACTTTTGCTATTTTAGGGGTTTTACTTGCTATTTCTTTATTTGAAGCTATTTTATCACCATATTTAACCTCTTACACCACTGGAGAGAATAGGCAAAAATTCTTTTCAAGAGCTTTATATCTAAATGTACTTGGAATGGTTGTAACCACAAAGCTAGGTGGAGATGTTATAGTTTGGAGATTTTCAAATAGAATAGGTGAAACCTTCAGCGCTGCTAAAAAGCTTACTGAAAATGTGGACGCATTAAGTTCACTTCAAAAATCTGCATACTTATTAGCACATAAAGATCTGTTATTTATGTGTATTGCATTAGGTGTTCTTGCTTTTTTACCTGTATTCTTTATAAAGGAGACTCCTTCAGATTATAGAACTGTAGAAAAGGATAACACTAAGAGTAAGAAGAAGTTTGATATGAAAGTTTTCTCTAATAAATATGTTATTTTATTCCTTGTATATATAATATTTATAAGATTAGGTTCTTCCTTAATTATGCCTTATATTTCTATCTTCTTAGGAAAACTAGGCATAAACAGATCTACAGTTTCAACAATATCCACATTACAATATGCGGCTATAGTTATATTTATAATGTTCTCACCTTGGCTTGTTAAAAAATTTGGACAAGTTAAAGCTTTAGGTTACTTATCCCTAGCTTCTGTTCCATTTATGTTATTTATCTGTAATGGTAAAGCTTTTGGACCTTTAATGACTCCTGTAGTTACAGTTTCATTCTTCTTAAGATCTGGATTTATGAATGCAGCTTGGCCTGTAAGTAACTCCTTGCCAATGGAATTTGTAGAAAAGGATTATAGACCAGCCTATAACTCCATGATATTTATAACTACTGGATTATGCTCCATAGTTGCAGGAATATTTGGTAAGTCATTCTTATTTAAATTAGACGGTGGATATAGCTATGCTTACTATATTACTTCCGTAATGTATGTTATAGCATCTTTAATCATACTTTTTGTATTCACTGACAAATACAATAGATCCTTTGAAAACAGTGATGAAAATGAAGCTAATAAAGAATCAAATGTTGAAGCTTAATTAACACCTTCTTTTAATATAAACAAAAAAATAAAGTATACTAAACTCAAAAAACTCCTATGATTTTTACCCTTGTATCCATCATAGGAGTTTTTCTATATATTCTTACTAAGGTTATCTACTTATTCTCTCCTCTGTTTCCGTATCAAATAAATGAATCTTTTCCTTGTTAAGTCCTAGTTTTACCTTATCATTAGGCTTAGATTTAACCTCTGGAGATACTCTAGCTACTATGCTTTCTCCAAATAAGTTTAAGTATAAGTAAGCTTCAAAGCCTAGCATTTCCTTAACTTCTACTGTAGCTTCTAAGGCATCTTCTGTGTTTAAATTATTAGAGTCACATAGATAAAGATCTTCTGGTCTTATGCCTAAAATCATTTCTTTGCCTATATAGGACTTTTCTTTTAACACTTTTGAGTTTTCCTCATTTATCTCTATTTTAAAGGAATTAAATTCTGCAAATACTTTTGTTTTTTCTTCTTTTGAAGGATTACCTTCTTTAGATGCTTTAAGCTCTTCTTCTATTATATTTACTTTTAAGAAGTTCATTTGAGGGGATCCAATAAAGGAAGCCACAAATTTATTTGCAGGTTTATTATATATGGTTTCTGAATCTGCAATTTGTTGAATTTTTCCTTCTTCCATAACTACTATTCTTGATCCCATGGTCATGGCTTCTGTTTGATCATGGGTTACATATATAAATGTAGTTTTAAGTTTTTGATGAAGTTTGCTTAATTCCGTTCTCATTTGAACTCTAAGTTTTGCATCTAAGTTTGATAGAGGTTCATCCATTAAAAACACCTTAGGTTCTCTAACCATGGCTCTTCCTAAGGCCACTCTCTGTCTTTGTCCTCCTGATAATTCCTTTGGCTTTCTCTTTAATAATTCTTCAATTCCTAGTATTTTAGCTGTTTCCTCAACTTTTTCTTTTATATATGCATTATCTTTTTTCTTTAATTTAAGTCCAAATGCCATGTTTTCAAAGACAGTCATATGAGGATATAGGGCATAATTTTGAAACACCATTGCTATATCTCTATCCTTAGGCTCTACATGATTTACAAGCTTATCACCTATATATAATTCTCCAGAAGATATATCTTCAAGCCCTGCTATCATTCTTAAAGTAGTGGATTTTCCACACCCTGAAGGTCCTACTAGGACTATAAACTCCTTATCTTCTATTTCTATATTAAAATTATCTACAGCCTTAAAGCCATTATCATATTCTTTGCTTATGTTTATTAATTTTAAACCTGCCATATTTAAAATCCTCCGATTCTATATGAAGATATTATATTAGTTTTTCCAGTAAACCTTCCCTTACTTTCATATAATCTTCATAGTTAAAACTATAATTCATTTTTACAGGGGCATCATAGGAAATCTCCATTTCCTCTTTTTTACCTAGTAAATTAATTAGATATTTTTCTACTAACTCCTTTTTATTATACCCCTTATTTTCTAAATGTCTAAATATTTCAAAGTCCTGTATACCAAACCTCATATTTTCCCATCTCATTGAACGAACAGGCTTTAAATTAGCACCAGGATAAACAAAGAACATATCTCCTGCCTTCCATCTTGGATATTTATAACTTGGCTCATTCCAAGGATCTTCAGGCCATATTGCATAGTCCCATCTTAAAAATCCATCTAAATTAAAATAATAAGTAAGCCATGGAATTATTCTGCTTTCTATTAAGGGTGAGGATATAAAATTATTAGGTCTTTCAGGTACGCAACATACAAACCAGGTTAAAGTTCCATCTTTGCTATTTATAATCTCCTTAGTTTCCTGTAAATCTGAAAAACTTTCAACAGTCAACTTTAGATTTAAAGACATATCCTTTAATTTTCCTCTAAACTTATTTACAAATTCTTTATCATGACAAGCACTTTTATATAAGACCTCATGCCCTTTTATAGCCTCATTTATAAAGTCTTCACATTCTGAAACTACTTCAGGATTATTAGGTTCATCTGTAATAATTCTTACCTTGTCCCACCATCCTTTTTCAACCATATGAGTAAATAAAAGATTTAAATAAGTCTTAAAGTCTTTCTTTGTCTTTATAAATTTTAAACTTCTGCTCTCTTCATCCCTATAAAAAATTCTAATAGGCTCTCTATATCCATCCTCTAGCATAGGATTTCCAAAGCTTCTTCCTTCCCAATTTCCTAGAAGTCCAAAAAAATCAAGTTCTTTATTTATGCCATGTTTCATGCATATTTCTATGTATCTATCTAAATGTGAAAAATCACACTTTATATTTCCCTGGCTATCTTTAAATACCTTAACCATATTATATTCATATAAATTAGAAGCATTTTTAGGGTACTCATAACAAGTTTGTCCTGCCCAAGGAAAATCTGAAACTATACAACTAATTACCTTTTCCCCAATGGTAGCTAGTTCTTTTATCATATTTTCTATAATCACAAAATGGTCCTCTGACCATAATGGAACCTTATATGTTCTAGCCCAGTTGCTTGGGTGTTGCCATAAATCTAAAAAAAACTGTGACTCTTTTAAGGAAGGCAAATTAAAATTAACTACTTTTATAGGCACTTTTATAGTATGAACCTTAATTTCATCTTCATAAGCTTCTCCAGTAAAAATATGAACTTCTAAGTTTACCATATCTCCTTTAAAATCGTAAGGAATCACCCCTTCTACCCATATAGCTTGAGGAACCCCCGCTTCAACTAAAACCCCTGGTTCTGTTAAAATAGGATCACTAGTTAAAGCTCCAGTATCATCTTTTACATAGCCTAAAAAAGCCATATTAAAATTATCTATTAAATCCTTAAAGGTATCTCCTATACTCTCTTGTGCTGTATTCTCTCCTGCTATGCTCATTTCAAGCCTAACTCTATATTGATTTATACCCTTCCAGCTCATATTAAGATTATTATCTAAGGAACAGAAAAGCTCTCTCATACTACTAATTAATATTTGAAAAGCAAACTTCTCACCCTTTGCCACGGTTAAATTTATGGATTTTTTATCCCAAACTTCATATGGAACCTTTCCGTATTTTATATGTTTAAATGTAGAATCCACTACACCAAATTTTATTTCATCTATACTATTAAAGTTCATAATCTTAAGTCCTCCTTAAATGCGAATCCCCTTTATATGATTAAAAACTACACTTCTATACTAACACGGGTTATAGAGTAATGTTACCAACATACCTTCTTTTAATGCTATTTCAGCTTCTATACTAATAGGTGTTATAGAATAATTGAGATAATAAATTCTTTATCATGCCTTAGAAGGTATCTTCTGTACTAACAAAGGTTATAGAAGAATTAAACTTTTATATATTCAGAATTTATTATTCAAAAACTTAACAATCTTTACTATCACCTTGAAAAAGTGTCAGTATTACGTTATTTAGTCATAACTTTATTTTATAAATTACAAAATCTTATGTCTAATAGATATATTAAATAGGTAACTATGTTTCTATTTAAAATTCGTATATGTTGTTTATGGAAATATCCGCAAATAAAAAAATGCTGCCTTCCAGGGTAAGAAGACAGCTAAATATAGGGTAACGACTTGATATTAAATTAGATTAACAGGTAAAGGTTAAAAGGCTTAATCATACCTGCTATTATATTATAACCTATTTTAGAAAAATTTAAATAGTTTTTATGTTATTTTTTTATTTTTATAATAAATTTCATTAATTATTTATATTTGTATAAAAATCTTTATTTTTTATTTATGCTATTATTATAATAATCTTTATTAATCGCTTGTAGTATTGTAATCTTATTTATTAATCATCTAGAGGTTTTTTATAAATTTCTCTCATCCTATTAATTTCCATCATAATATCTTCTTTTAATTCTGATGGTTCTAACACCTCAACACTAGTTCCCATAGAGAGTATCCAAGCTTTAAGTTCTTCATATCCTTTAATTGAAGCTTCAAAAGTTATACTCTCATCCTCATTCCATGTAATTCTTTGATTCTCTGACCAAATCTTTTCATTAATTATATAAGATGTTGGTTTAAATACCTTTAATTTAATATTGACTTCTTTATCATTGAAGATGTCTATATTATCATGTAGATATTTAGGTAAAGAAAAATCTTTTGGTATTTCATACTCTTCATGAAGAAGTTCAATATCTCCTTTAATTCTAGTAAGTTTAAAATACTCTATCTCTTCACTTTCATTGCAAAGCCCTGCAAAATAAATAGAAGATTTATAATTAAATAAAGCATAGGGAGCCACAACTTCTTCTACCATACCAAAGTTTAAGGAAAAATATTGAATTTTGATTTTCCGTTTTTTTATAACGGCCTCATGAATTTTTAATGCTATTGCTTGTTCTGTATTTTCTGCGGAGGACTTATATTCTTTTATGTAATAATTCATATTGTTACTCATATTAGAGTTTTTATTTAGAATTTTATTTATTCTCTCTACTATCTCTTCAAATTCCTTAGAATATATAAAATTAGATTTCTTAAGATTTTCATTAGCTAAGCTCAATACTTCACCATCATGTTCTGTAAAGTTTTGAAATAACTCCTTTGACACTTGAGATATAAAATATCCTCCATCCTTGCCTCTTATAGATTCCACATGAAATCCTGCCTCTTCTAAGTCTGATTTATACTTTCTTATCATCCTGACATCTACTCCAAGTACTTCTGAAAGCTCCTTTGCCTTAATAGTTTTTTCACTATTAATTAGAAGAAGCATTTTTAAAAGATTAGAAAACTTGCTCATACTTTTCTCCTTATAAACGGTTTTAATTAAGAACACTCGTATATTATACCATGTTGTATATTAAATACAAAAATAGATATATTATTCCTAAATATTGTTTAAAAAAGTGCTCTCTTAGTAATACTTATCGGCAATTTTGCACTTTTCTAAAGACATTTCCTATGTAAGGCATATTGGAATTCAGTTCCACCATGCCTTTTCACCACCTATTATAAATTCTTATATTGCATTATATGATTATAAAAAGTCATCTAATATAGTATTTATCATATTTAAAGATTTAAACCCCAACCTATCTTTTATACTACATAATCATAAAACTTGTCTAACTGCTCAATTATACCATTGTTACAACTATACCACTTATCGATTTCAACCTCCCCTGTGGAAGTATCCCTTACTACATAGTGAAATTTAGTGTAGAAAAAGCCAATATCTAATTCTTTCCCCTTTGTAGTAATTATATTTATGTGGTAAACAGGTTCTTCTAAGTTGCATGGATCTGTCCTACTAGTAATTATGGTTCTAAGATATTTTGTAATAGTTGATATATCATCTTTTCTACTTACAACCTTCTTACTATCAAGTTTATTAAAATTCATTTCCTCTATATCAAATTCTAATATATTTTTAAAAGGATTAACCTCATTAAATCCTGTACCAATTAAAAGAATAATTAAAGCAAGAAGAACTATAGCTATAATAACACCAGCACTCATAATACTCCCTGGTTCTAAAAATGTGTACAAATGTACTCAAATTAGATAATTCGCACTTATCACACCTTATGGTGGCTTAAAGTCTTGGATGTACCAGTACATTTGTAATATTTTTAGAGTGTTCACATAAGGTCGTTACTCTTATGCAGTTCTCTTATGAACTTCTTATACTTTCATATAAGCACAGACTATATCACAACCCTAAATAATTAGGGTTCTCCCCATTTCCCCTCACTTGAAGGTACGAGATTACTCTCTAGTCGTTGAGCCTTTTCCTATTCGGAACTTGGTTGCTGATTACCCATTGTCAATGTGTTTAGGATTTAACCTTGCACTATCTACATTATTTTTTCTACTTTCGTCACCTTCACGCTTAGACTTATTTCATTCTTACGTTGTGGTTAATGTAGCTTTAGGGACTTCCAGCAGTTAAAGGAGTTTTGGATGTTTTCTTAAACATCACTCTACACTCTTTACAAATGTAGGGAGCTTTTTAATAAAATATATACATTTAACTACTATTGTCTATATCTTATAAAACTATTTGTTGCTCCTTGTAATATTTTTAGGATATTGCTTTATAATTTATAAATTATAAACAATAAATAACCCCTGTTTATATTAATATATTCTTAAAATAAAAAAAGGTTCTAAACAACAGATAATCTCTATTGTTTGAACCTTTTTATCTTAAATATCTTAATTTAAATAGATAAAGTCTCTAAAAGCTTAAACTAAAGCTTTTATAAGCTCTACCATATCCTCTAAATCTTCTGATGATACCATTTCTAGTGGTGTGTTTTTATATTTTATAGGAAGTGCTATAACTCCTGTTTTTATGCCTCCGATCTCTTTATGTATCGGTCCTCCCTCAGTTCCATTTTTACTTACAACATATTGAACCTTTATTTCTTTATCTTCTGCAGCATCTTCTATAAGTTCCTTAACTTCATGACACATTATAAGATTTCTATCCTTTGCAACTATAGCAACACCCTTTGAAAGTTCTATTTCCTCTGTGCTAAGAACTATAGCATAGTCTGGCTCTATTTTATTTGCAGCAGCTCTTCCTCCTCTTCCTTCTAACTTACCTTGAGAAGAGAATACAAAATAACACTCTCTTGAAGTTTGTTTAATATCCTTTATAGCTTTTATTAGAGCGTAACAATTTACTATATTGTTTAAAGAAGCCCCAACTATATTTTCTCCAAGATTAAATACTTCACTTTCTAATTTAGCCACATCACCCTCTGACATTATCTCTAGAATCTCTTCCCTTGACTCTAATCCAAGCTCTATATACATGTCCTCAATTTCTGGCTTTTCCTTAGAAGCACTTATTCTTCCTAAAGTTCCATCTCTAAATATAGCTATTTTATTTATTATATTGCAAGGTTCTACCTCTCCCACATTAGTAAATCTAAGCCTTCCGTCCTTTTCTATGTGAGTTATCATAAGCCCAACTTCATCCATATGAGCCGAGAACATAATCTTCTCTTCACCTTCACCAAGCTTAACTATTAAATTACCTAGCTTATCTTCCTTAATCTTGCAATCAATCTCTTTTAATTCTTCCTTTATAACTTCCCTAACCCCTTCTTCATGTCCACTTACCTTAAAGGCACAAACAAGCTTTTCTAATAATATATCCATAATTATCTTTAGAGAGCAACCTGCACAAAAACAAATTACCCACTAAAAGTTCACTTCCTTTCTATATGTTTTTTGTATTCTCAATACTTTTGCTCTAATACAGCTATAAATTTTCATTTACAACTTAGTGAATCAGTGATGTAGTGACTCTCATATCAGCATTTGTCCTAACATAGCATAAGTTTCCTAAAGAGTGTGTAACCAAGCTTTAACTAATTTAGTTGTATTGTTGAAATCCTCAATGCTAGCTACGGAAATTGAGGAATGAATATATCTACAAGGTACTGAAATTGTAGCAACACGAGCTCCATCTCCTGTGGATACCATAGCTCCTGCATCATTTCCACCAGCTGCAGCTTTTCTTCTTTGATATGGTATTTTTTCATCCTCTGCAACTTTTAATATGCTATTTGTAAGTTCAAAATCAAAGATGCTTGTTCTATCCATCATGGAAATAGCAGGGCCCTTTCCTACTTCTGTAGCTCTTAAATGCTCTTCTATGTTTGCCATATCAGCACAAATAGTTCCTTCAAGGGCAAGTCCAATCTCAGGTTCTACATTATAAGCTGAAACCAATGCTCCCCTATCTCCAATTTCTTCTTGAACACTAAAGGAGGCATATAGATCACAATTATAATTTTCTTTTAAAACTTCTACTAAAACAGCACATCCCATTCTATCATCAAAGGCTTTCCCTTTTATAAGACCTTCTCCAAACTCTGAAAATTCCGTAGAAAATACCGCATATTCTCCAAGAGATACTAGTTTTTTAGTCTCTTCCTTAGAATTTGCTCCAATATCTATACAATAATCACTATAAGATAATGCTTTTGTTCTCTCTTCTTTGCTTTGAAGGTGAATTGGTTTAAGTCCAATTACTCCAACTATCTTCTCTTCCCCAATATATAAAACCTTACAAGGAGCAACCTTTGCATTAACTCCTCCAAGGGGAGCAAACCTTAAAGTTCCATCCTCATTGTATCCCATTATAATAAATCCAACCTCATCCATATGAGCATCCACTAAAACCTTTTTTCCATTGCCCTTTTTATGGACAAGTATATTCCCCATGGTATCTACCTTAATTTCATCTACATAAGGCTCTATTTCTTTTTTAATTATTTCTCGAACTTGTCCCTCATAGCCAACAGGACCATGAGCATTACACAATTTTTCTAAAAGCATAACAACTCCTCCAATTCCTCAGCACTTATTTTCTCTATAAACTTAGCTATGATTCTACCTGTGTTTTTAATATCCTCCATGTTCACCATTTCCACTGTGGTATGCATATACTTTTGAGGTATAGAAATTAGTAGAGTTGGTATACCACTTCTAACTATTTGAATATCCCAAGCATCTGTACCAGTGTTTCCTGGCTCAACTTCTATTTGATAAGGAATTCCATACTCCTCTGCAACTTCTAGAAGTTTTTTTCTAAACTTAGGATGAACATTAGGACCAACACAAATAACAGGACCCTTACCTAGATAAGTTTCCTTCTCTGGAATCCCCATTTTTCCGCTATCGAAAGTTACGTCTATAGCAATACCCAAGGTTGGATTTAAATCATATGAAGCCATTTTAGCTCCTCTATGTCCAACCTCCTCTTGGCAAGAGCATACAAAATAAACATCTAAATCATGATTTATATTTTGAAGTTCTTGAGCACAAGAGTACATAGCCACAATACTAGCCCTATCATCTGTAGCCTTGCAAACCACATTATTATTTAAAAGCTCATAAAAATCCCTTTTTAAAGTTACAAAATCACCAATATTTACAAGTTTTTCTAGTTCCTCTTTACTTCTTCCTGTATCAATTAAAAGGTCTTCCACCTTTACAGCACCACTTCTATCAGCCTCATTCATAAGATGAGGTGGCTTTATTCCAATAATTCCATGAACTTTCTCTTTTCCATCTTTCCCATGAATCAAAACCTCTTGGGATACTAAGGTTTTAGGATCTATGCCTACTGTGGTAAACTTTAAAAATCCATTATCACAGATCTTGTCCACCAACATAAAAATCTCATCAGCATGAGCCATAAGCATTATACTAGCCTTACCATTTCCCTTTTTAATACCATATACATTATTTAAATTTCCCTGTCTCACCTCATTACAAAGTGGTTCAAAAGCATCTTTTATAATAGGATAAATCCAATGTTCCCTTCCACTTGGCCCATGAGCTGTACATAAATTTTTTAACAATTCTTTTTCATGCATATCCTCACCCGCTTTTATCAATTTATATTACTAAAATTTAGGTATATATTTATATTATAATTCTTAATTCAATTATACTCTAAACTTTTTAAGTAGTCATGAAATTCTCTGAAACTTTCAAATCTTTATAGAAGTCTTATACCTACCTCAAAATTTACTTTACATAGATTTACTTTATTTAAGGCTATTACTATGTTTCTATTTAGTATTTATACCGTAAATGTTATATAATATATAATAAGATATCTGGAAACCTTAATTTATATATTAAATTTCCTAGTTTATTTTCTATTTTCATATAACAAGGGTAATAATATTATTTAGAATTATAAGATAAAATAAGGAGGGCTCTAATGAACATTGATTATATTCATTCATATACCGAAGAAGAACTCGAAGAAATCCAAGCTAAATATGATGGAAAAGCTGAATATGATAATGGATTAATATTCCTAAGTTCAAACCCTTCCATACGTCATAATCAAATAATTACTAACATAAATATGTACTTGTCCTTGTATTTAAAGCATAATAACAATAAATGCAGAACTTATAGTGAGCAAATAGAAGTGATTTTTAAATCTGATAATGATATAAGAAAATATAAACCAGATTTATTTGTTATGTGTGAAGATGCAACAAAAAATGGAGAAAGCTTTACCTCTCCACCTAAAATAATATTTGAAGTAATATCTAAAAGCACTTCAAGTCATGATTATATTACTAAGCTTTCAGTCTATCAAAAATATGGAGTACTTGAATATAATATAGTCGAACAAAGCGGTAAAATTATTCAATATTCTCTTGAAGATGACAACTACACCATATCAGATGTATATAAAAATCATGATAAATATAAAAGTACTGTATTTCCTGATTTAAAGATAAATTTAAAGGATATATTTGAATAAATAGAATTCTTGCTTCAGAGAGGATTTTTACTCACCTCACTAAAGCTTAAAAATCCTTATACAAAGACCTAACCACTATTTTTTCTCATTTTGAAGAAGATAAGAATATTAAAGCAAATAATTATAGGATAAAAATAAATACTAATATTATTGAATGGAGAAAATTGCAATGAATATTAAATTGAGAGATTTGCAGCCCTCAGATAAAGAATATTTCTTTTCATGGATAAAGGACAAGGATGTTATAAGATATTCTTTATCTATATTTCAGAAAATGAAAGGTAATAATGAAATATCAAATTGGTTTAATATGCTTTTATTAGATAAATCCTCTTACAATAAAGCAATAGTAGACACTACAAAAGATAAATTGATTGGCTATGCTGGAATAGCAGACATAAGCACAACAAATCTATCAGGAGAATATTTTATATTCATTGGTGATAAATCTTATCATGGAAAAGGTATTGGCACCTTTATAACTAGAGAAATTGTTAAAAATGGTTTTCAAGAGCTAAATCTCAATAGAATTATGCTTACTGTTTCAGAAAAAAACATAGGAGCTATTAAAGCATATACTAATGCTAACTTTAAAACAGAAGGAATAATGAGACAAGCATCTTATAGAGACGGGAAATTTCATGATAAAATTATTATGTCAATTTTAAAAGAAGAATGGTGCTGTTAATATATTACATAAAAAAGGGCTGTGACAATAAGAGTACATACTATAATATATTGTTCTAATTTAAAATTTTCAAATTAATATATTATATGTAATTTCATTAGTGCAACAGCCCTTTTGTTTTATTTAAATTTACTCTACCTTTTTCTCTTCTATAACCTTATCAAATTTCCAGCTTAACCCGTAATCTTCGCTAATAAATCGTGCTTTCTTCCCCTGTCCAAAATCTCCATCTTCCCCTTGGTCTACAATTAAAACACCTTTGGCCCCATTAAACTTTGGTGACAGGGGCGTTACAAATATTCCTTCATATTCTTTAGGTAGTGGTATTTCCAGCTTGTTCCATGTTGTTCCCCTATCTTTAGTGAAATAAACACTTGGATATTTGCTTGTTGATTTATAAGAAATGAATCCTATTTTACCAGTTATTTTTATTAGTCCATTTTCCTTGAAGGCTACCAAGAACATTGGTATACTCTTCACCATTAGGCTTAAAGTTAGTAATATGCTGAACTATTTTATTACTTTCCCCTTTTAAATAAGTAACCTTTGCAATATAAATATCTTTGAGTGAACTTGTTTAAATGCTTCAAATATGCAATAAAAACACCGTAAAATTTATTTTTCAATAATACGGTGCTTTAAAGTTTAATATATATCTTGTTTTGTTATTAAAAAGTATGAAATAAAATTAAATGTTAAAAAGTATAAAACCAAAACAGTAATAGACATACTCATTGTATTTCCATTAATTGATACACTTTCACCTGGTATATATTGCGTTAGGTTTAAATGTGGAAATAATAAAAACTTAGATATCCAATATTTCTTGGTAAATTCAGTTATTACTCCACTCCCCATCCACAAAAGCAGTGTAAGAATCATTGGAATAGTTGACTTCTTTATTAAGATTGCTAGCATAATTGCTAAAGAACTTAGCACTACTGTTTTGATAAAAATAAACAAGTAATTTTGTATTACGTAGCTAACAACATTTCGCTCTATTATTAAGCCATCTGACATTAAAATTTCTGTTACTCCATTTCCATTTTTACTGAAAAATAAATATCCTACTATAATAGAAATAATAAAATGGACTACTAAGGATAAAAAACTTATATAAATTATGGAACAATACTTGCACAAAACTATCTTCCATCTTTTATAAGGTCTTATAAATATTTGTTTTACTGTTCCATAGGAATATTCCTTAGTTATACAATGTATAGATAATATTAGAATAAATAATATTAGGATATTTACCGTAGGCTTAACATCATAAACAAATTTCCAAGGCGTGTCTACATCTATAGGTATGTTCTTTTCTAGACTATATTTAAGCAACGATATTCTCTTTTTATAGGAATCTATTGTAATTTTATAAACTTGAGATTTTTTATCATCATTAATTTCCTGAATTTTTTTATTATTTTCTTCTATGGATTTTTCTAATCGTTTAATTTCTTTAGCTTGTTCCTCTCTCCAACCTTTATTACTTGAATCTGAACTATTGTTTAATAAGGCTGTTCCTAAAATACTAACTAAAACTATTATGAAGATAATCATGGTCTTACTTTGAGATATATTTTTTAAATTTTCATTTCTAATTAACTTTATTATCCTTTTCACTTTATTCACCTAATTTATATCCTTTCCATCGATAACATCAAAATAGTACTGTTCAAGGGAATTATTTTTAGGAATTACGCTGTATATTTTTACTTGTTTTAAGCTAAGTTCAGAAATAATTGTAGGAATATGTTCTCTAATAACATTTAGTTTTAATTTATTTTCAAATAAAGATACATTGTAAGTATTCTTTAATATATTAAAGGCTTTTATTGCATCATTAACATCTATTAAGTACTCTAATGCCCCTTCCTCCCTGTTATTATACATATCCTTAGAAGTAATATCTACAATCTTTCCATTATTTATAATAGCAAATCTATCACACATAAGCTCCATCTCGGAAAGTAAATGACTTGAAACGATAACTGTAATTTGTTTCTTAGCAGCCAAGTCTCTTAGATAAACTCTTAGCTCATATATTCCTTTTGGGTCTAGTCCATTAGTGGGTTCATCCAATATAAGTATAGAGGGATTATGGAGAAGAGCTATTGCAATCCCAAGCCTTTGTTTCATTCCAAGTGAATAATTTTTAACCTTTTGCTTTATTCCTTTGTCTAAATTTACTAGCTTTAGAACTTCATCTATGTCTTTTTCAGTAATATTATCATGCATATTTGAAAAAATTTTCAGATTATTGTAACCTGATAAATGTGTATATAATGCTGGCGATTCTACCAGTGCCCCTACGGTCTTTATAGCCTCTTCAAATTCATCTTTTATACTTTTTCCATTAATAACTACATTTCCTTCAGTCATTGATATAAGACCCACAATTATTCTTATTAATGTGGTTTTACCTGCACCATTAGGTCCAAGAAATCCAAAAACTTCACCTTTTTTTACTTTTAGTGATACATTATCAATTATTCTTTTTTTATTGACTTCTTTACTAACACCTATAATCTCAATAGAATTATCCATTACCAATATCTCCTAGCATTTTGCTTTATAAATTTAAATATTAATTGTCTAGTTTATTTCGTGATATACTGATTCACTTTTTTCTAAAGACTTTTTAACTGTAAACCTAAAGAACATTATAGTAATTAAGAAAAAGCTCAATACTGAAAAAAGCTTTACAAGTGTTCCACATAATTATAAATAATATTATTTAATTTTAAATATTTCTGGATTAATTGCATTAAATTCAACATGTCCACAATTTGAACATACATAGACCTTTACTTTAGAGTATTCAGAAAAGAATTTCTTAACCCCCTCAGTTTCTTTTTGAAGCAAAAGAGAGTTTGAACCAATTGTTAATCCTGCCTGTACCATATCTGAGTTACAACAAAAATATTTTTTCTCCATAAGATTTCCACCTTTCTTATATATAATTATATTTTATCTACTGACTTATATTCATTGTAATCTAAAGATCTTACTCATATAATACCTACCTTGTCCACGTATAAACTTAATAAATTTTCTTAATATAAAAATTAACCACAGTTTTTTGATATAATTATACATTATACCATATAATCACTATTAGGTATATATTGACTATATATACTTTTAAATGCTATATATGTTGAAAAAATTATAATACATAGTTTTCACTTGCCCCATATATCATATTAACTTTAAAGCAGAAGGAATAATGAGACAAGCATCTTATAGGTACGGGAAATTTCATGATAAAATTATTATGTCAATTTTAAAAGAAGAATGGTGCTTTTAATATATTACATAAAAAAGGGCTGTGACACTAAGAGTACATACTATAATATATTGTTCTAATCTAAAATTTTTAAATTATATATTATATGTAATTTCATTAGTGCTACAGCCCTTTTGTTTTATTTAAATTCACTCTACCTTTTTCTCTTCTATAACCTTATCAAATCTCCAGCTTAACCCGTAATCTTCGCTAATAAATCGTGCTTTCTTCCCCTGTCCAAAATCTCCATCTTCCCCTTGGTCTACAATTAAAACACCTTTGGCCCCATTAAACTTTGGTGACAGGGGCGTTACAAATATTCCTTCATATTCTTTAGGTAGTGGTATTTCCAGCTTGTTCCATGTTGTTCCCCTATCTTTAGTGAAATAAACACTTGGATATTTGCTTGTTGATTTATAAGAAATGAATCCTATTTTANTAATAAATCGTGCTTTCTTCCCCTGTCCAAAATCTCCATCTTCCCCTTGGTCTACAATTAAAACACCTTTGGCCCCATTAAACTTTGGTGACAGGGGCGTTACAAATATTCCTTCATATTCTTTAGGTAGTGGTATTTCCAGCTTGTTCCATGTTGTTCCCCTATCTTTAGTGAAATAAACACTTGGATATTTGCTTGTTGATTTATAAGAAATGAATCCTATTTTATCCGTTGAAAACGCTGCTCCCGTTATCCTAACACTGGTTGCTTTACTTGGGTCTCCAATTTTTTCCCAGGTTTTGCCGCCATCCTTAGTTAAATAAACATATGTCATTTCAAAGCTCATGGTTCGATCCCCTGAAACAACAATATATCCATTATCCTTAGATGAAAACCCTATAAACTCCATTCTGCTACCCCTAGTTGAATTCTCTATGGCTTGTTTTTTCCATGTTTGTCCCTTATCATCAGAACTTAATACCGTTACAGGCTTTTCTTCATTACCTCCATAAACAAAAGCTATTTTATCAGGACTAATATAATAGCTACCTTCTTGTAGCTTGTTTTTATCTCTCACTTCCTCTGCTCTTTCTGTTAATGTCTCTATATCTGCTGGTACTTCTATCCAACTATTCCCTTTATCATAAGTTACTTTTACTTTTTTATCAAAAACAAAATACTCGCATCCCTTATTACGCATTTCTGTTTCTTTTTTCTTCATCTTTTCCTCTGGTGATATTATATTATTATTTTCTTTTCCGCTTATTTCTGAACTAATATTATATTTGTCTTCACTTATCATAGTAATAATTGCCCCAATTAAAACAAAAGCTACTAATATTAAGGAAAATATAGTAATTATTTTGCTTTCCTTATTTTTCTTCATGTCTTCCCCCTTCCTAGCACTTACATCTTGTTAATCTTTTTATATATGCAATGCCCACTCTAATTCTTATATCTTTAAAATGCAGTAAAATAAAAAGCCCTTTTACTCCATTAAAATTGTGTGACAAGGCTGATATTAATTCTTCCCATCTCTAACATAGGTATGTTCTTGTGGTTTATCTAAAGTAACATCACCTACTAATATAGTTCCATCCTCATTTTTAATTATAGAAAAGCTAGGGTTTTCATCCTTGCCATAAATAACAGAACCGTAGTTTCCTTGTTCATCAGCTTTCATAGCATCATAAAAGTAAGTTTCTCCTCCCTTTTCAAGGGTAATCATTCCACCTTTAATTTCAAGTTTATTTTGCCAGTTATTTTTATTAGTCCATTTTCCTTGAAGGGTACCAAGGACATTGGTATACGCTTGTCCATTAGGTTTAAAATTAGTAATATGCTGAACTATTTTATTACTTTCCCCTTTTAAATAAGTAACCTTTGCAATATGATTATTTACCCAATTCACTTTATAAGTTCCCTTTGAAAAGGTTCTATATTGATTATCAGTAAAGTATTTATCTACTACTCTAAAAAAAATATAATGTGACTTTTTTAGTCCATAACTTCCTTTAATAGGATCTGTTGTTTCCTTAATAACAATTACATTCTCTTTATTAGGAGAATAGGATAAAAACACTGGATTATTAGGATCACTTTTAAGCCCTATGGTGTTTAATACGAGAAGAACTGCAAGTATTGAATATTCTAGTATTTTTATTTTCTTATTTCTCGGTGCACTTATAGCTAACAAGATTAAAATGGAGTAATTTATAACTCTATACATATAATCATGCAAAAGATATAACCCCTTCTTTTTTGCAGCATATTCCACAAACACCCTAAATATTATCATTATTAAAGCACAACATAGTATAACTATTTTAAATATTTCTCTCTTACTTAGAGTTTTCTTTTTCATTTAATTACACCCCCTGTAAAACCTTATACTTTAATTCTAACATATAATTTTTATCCATAATATCCGGTCTAATATTAACCTCTTCTTCAAAATAAGATAAAAATATACTTTAAAATTATTTCCCAGGCATTTATTCAATGGCTATCCCCTCTAATATTCTCATAACACTCAGCGAAAAAGATTCCTACCAAATTAAAAATAACCATCCTAATTTAAATAAGATGGTTATCTTCATATGTAAAACTTATTAAATTAAGCTTTAAATTTAAAAATCATCTCAAAATAGCTTAATATCTATACTTGTCCTATAAATACTTGTACCAAAAACGAAACTATAACGACTAAAGCTGAAATTATAAATCCATGCAGCATAGGAGCAACTCCTGATTTTGCAAGCTTATTATAGTTTGTTTGAAGCCCTATAGCCCCTAAAGCCATAACCATAAAAAACTTACTTATCGTAGTGATATAATTGCTTGCTACTTCTGGAATTATGCCTATGCTTTTAATTGCAACCATTACAAGAAACATAAGAATAAACCAAGGAAATATTCTTTTTATGCTAACCTTCTTCGGATTTTTTCCTTGTGAACTAGAAAATTGTTCTTCGTTTTTATTCTTAAGTTTTTCGTTTATATATGCAAATATTAAAGTCACAGGAACAATTGATAAGGTACGTGTAAGCTTAACTATAACAGAAAATTTACCAGCCGCATCAGAAAAAGCATATCCAGCTGCTACCACAGATGAAGTATCATTTACCGCTGTTCCAGCCCACAGACCATAACCTAAATCAGTCATTCCGAAATATTTGCCCATTATAGGAAACAGGACCACCATAACAATATCAAATATAAATGTAGCAGATATAGCATAGGCAATATCACTATCCTCTGCTTCTATAACTGGTGAAATAGCAGCAATGGCAGAGCCACCACAAATACCTGTACCAGCAGCAATAAGAGATGAAAGTTTCCAATCCATATTAAAGAGTTTTCCCAATAAATACCCGCCAACAAAGGCTGTTATAAGTGTAAATGTCATAACAATTAAAGAAAACTTACCAACCCTTACTACCTGTGAAAAACTAAGAGAGGCTCCCATAAATATAATTCCAATTTTAAGAACCTTACTTGATGTAAACTTTAATCCATCTTTAAACATATTGTTCTTTGTAATTAATGGATTTAGAGCCATGCCTATAAGTAATGCAAAAACTCCCCCACTTATTAATTTATATGGAATTAATCCACTTAAAAAGTTTGAAACAACTGCAAGTATCACTGTAGTAAATATTCCTATTAAATATTTTTCTATAAATCTCACAAAATCAACTCCTTAAATATATTGCCTCTTAATTTTAGCACTTATTAACTATAAAATATAATTATATATATTTATACTTTCATAAGTTAAGCTTATAGTAAGTTGATAATATGTGAGATATTATATCAAGGTTTTATAAAAATAAGCCTATGTAATTTTTCTATTTAGAAATTTTAACCTTTATAATATAAATTGGAAATTTATCTTTTGCTTAAACTTCTTCCCAGACAATAAACACCAACCAGCATTTCTCCCACAGATAACCCCAAAAGTAATCCAGCAAAAAAATCTTTTACATCAGAACCACCAATACTATGAGAGATAGCCAAGGAAGCAATCCCCATTACAATTAGTAAAATCCCATACATAGTATTTTTTTGTTGCTCTAAATCTTGCGTCCTTTTTAACAGATCCATAATCTGTTTCTCATCGTATATGCGTACACTATTTTCTTCAATTTCTTCTCCGTCCATTAGTTCTGCAACTGTTATTTCAAGCTCTTTGCATAGTTCTTGCACCACACTGTAATCAGGCATACATTTTCCTGTTTCCCATTTTGAAACAGACTTATTTGATACGCCTATTTTTTCTCCAAGTTGCTCCTGTGTCATATTGTGTTCTTTTCTCTTTTGTGCAATAAATTTGCCTATAGATAATTGGTTCATATTTAACACCCCTTTGTTTTTGATACTAAAATCATACTTGCAAAGTATCAAAAGGTCTATCCCTTATTATGCGAATATAGGTGGAATCCTTATAGCTTGTGATTTTCTAACATACAAGACTGGAAAAAATCTTCAGTTTTTTCTTGTTGATGATGTGCGTCAAATTACTATTTATTAAGTTACTTTAAATTTTCTTTTCCACTTCCAACAAGATAAACTCTCTAAATGAATTACAGATTATAGAAATCAAATCTTCTTTCCTAAATACAAATCAATTGTATCATAAATAATAATCTTGCCACCAAACTTATCTATTGCTTGTACAATTTCATTCTCTAGTCCATTTTTCACATCACTCTGCAAGGCTCTATGATCTGAATATGTGTTTAACAAAGAAACATAATCATGTGAATTTAATTCCCTACTTTGATGATAAGGCTTAGTTCTAACGTCTGTAAATCCGTATGATGACAAAATATCTGCATATTGCTTACATGTACTTCCATCAAATTCAGTAGGTGATTTACCTGATGGTCTATATTTAGCATATGCCTTTCTAATTTCCCTATGAACCGCATCATCCTCACGATTAACAAATGGATGATTCCAGAATAAAGCTATGGTTCCACCGGGCTTTAATAAATTATAAACTTTAGTTAAACCTAAGTCCTGTGGTATCCAATGAAAGGCAGTTGCAGAGTATATTACATCATATTGATTGTTTTCAGTAATAAAACTTTCAAATTCAAGATTCTTCACTTCAAAGTTACTAAAATCTAAAAACTTCTGTTTTACATATTGAGCCAAGTTTTCACCAAGTTCAATAGCAGTGACTTCGCATCCTGTTTTCAGAATTGGGAGAGTTGCTTGACCTGTCCCTATTCCAATTTCCAGTGCTTTTTTCCCGCTATTTAATTCAGAATAATTGATAATATCATTGAACATTTCTGTTACATAAGTTGGACGAAATCTGTCATAATTAACTTCATCCTCATTGAACTTTAATCTTAAATCCATTTTCTCACCACCACTATTATATGAATAGTTACTAAACATCCCTACCCTCCTAATAAATTTCATTTATACTTCTTAACTACTCCTTTTTACGTCTTACTTATTTATAAATTATATTGTTCTTGGTATTAAATATCTTGTATTATAGTATTGAGCAAAAGTTTTCTTTTTTCATTATTTAAATTATGATATACTTCTTCTCTTTTATAATCAGGAACTATAAATTTATTATCAATGTTCATTAGATTTGCTAAATATATATTAAAATCATAATGACTTACAGGTTTTTCTCCTGATATATTTATTATTCCGGTAAATTTACTACATGCAAGTTCAATTATTGCATTTGCAAGATCTTGTACATTAACAAAGCTAGCATACATATTTGCTGTTCTTGAATAATATTTACCTGTCTTTGAAATCTCTCGAAGTGCCTTCATTCTAGAATCCATTCTACCGTCATAGTCATAGCCATAGATGCTCCCAGGCCTTACAATCACATGATTAAAATGTTTCTGAACAATATTTTCACCTTCAATTTTTCCATTAATATATTTATATAAATATTCATCAGGCATACGTCTTTTAGGAATTACACTTTCATCCTGGTCTTTTCCTTCTCCAACTGTTGTAGAAACATAAATCAGACGTACATCTTTAGAAATATTATCAACTATATAATTCACTCCTATTTGTGAAAAGAGCATTTCTTGTTCTTGATCCATAATGCTCCAGATAATTATATCTGGTTTAAGTAAAAGTAATTTATCTATTTCCAATCTATTTAAAACATTAATCTGCAAAAGTTCTTTATTACTGGATTTATAGCAAGTTCCATAAACATCATGATTAGTGCATTTCTTGAGTTTTTTGTATATTGTCTTTCCCAAATATCCACTAGCACCTATTATTAATATCCTCATGAATATCGCTCCTTTTAAAGGTTAAACCCATTTTGAAATCTTGTCTTCAAAGTATTTCCCTATCTTTACAACTTCACTTATAACAATGTAAGAATATTGTGAGCTACTCATATCTATAAAAACGGTTATTTTGATTATATGAAAACCCGAACTTTTTATAGAACTTATCAAGTCCACTTATCGCAATCAGTCCAATAATAGCCCCTTCTGTACAATTATTATTAATATAATCTATAATCTTTTCCATAATTAATGTACCAATTTTTTGTTTTTGATATGATGGATTTACCATTATATCCTGTATATAAAAAACTGTAGCTCCATCTCCAATAATTCTTCCGAACCCGACTATATTGCCTTTGTCTTCTGCACAAACACAGTAAATTGAATTATCTAGACCTTTTTTTATTTTATCATGTTTTAATATCTTCCAACCAATGGAATTCCTTAATTGAATATACTCTTCAACTGTTAGTTCTTTTTCGATTATAACAATATTCTTCATCTTCTTACTTTACCTCATTTCAAGTTATTAATATGCATAATTCACAATAATTTGCAATTGCTTAATACTTTAATTAATCTAAGTATCACATTCCTATTTATTTCCTAGCAAGCTAACCTATTATTACATTATTCTTATTCGTTTAATTTCAAATCTATTTGAGTCATGTATGGTATTGGGCTATCTGGCTTCTTACCATGTATAACCAACTCAATCTCTCTTAAACATACCTTTATACACTTCTTAATATACTCATTAATTGCATTCCAATTATGTATTTCCAAATAAAAGTCATCTAGATTAGGTAGAAAATCTTGTCTTAAATCATCTAACAGATTTATCTGGTATGATATATCAGCTTCGTATACGGTAAATGTTTCTAATGGTTGAATATCATAACATATATCATAATCTTGAGCTATATGATAATTACACCTTCGTATATCCTCATAACTTTTTATGATTTTTTCTTCGGGAGTTTCCTGTTCTATAGAATAAACATACTTTGCTTGTATATCTCTCAACCAAATAGTGTCACAAATAAGATGTACAAAACATCCTAATGCAAATTCGTCATCATTATTTTCTTTTAGATATTTGTGATAAAATGTAAGCCAGTTAAAACCTTTTAGCCCTAACTCTTTAAATTCTTCATGAAAATGTACTCTTTTGTAGGTTCCATTTACATGACTATCAACCTCATAACATGCCATATCTGGTGCAAGTGAACCTACTAAAAATTTATTTTTGTTATTAAATTCTATATTGTCTGCAATTATCTTAGCTATTGTATAATGAATCATTCTTGATGCCATCTCATATCTCCTTCTAATCATTTAGTACTGAGTAATTTAATCTTCTATTATCTTAATAAATATTTATAAACCTAAAAACAAGAATCAATAATACCATTGCCAAAGTTGATAATTATCTTCATCACCACCTACTAATATAGATGATTTCCTTTACAAATTACTATTTGTTTATTAATTCTTTAATTGAATGTACTACCACACTTTGCTTATCTAGATAAATTGCATGACACTTCCTTTTACCTCTATTAAACATTTAAGATTTCTTTCACCTACATTTATTAATTCTATCAAAGCATTCTCCTCCATAAATTTATCATTTAATGAATTGTTTCTCCCCCTCATATATACAATGTAAGAAAATTCTGAACTAATTTCTTATAGTACTCTACTGCTGTTTTAAAAGATTTCTTTTTCCTAGCTCATTCCTTATAATGCTAAAAATAGTATCGTTAATTCCTACACTGTTAATATATCTAACAAATTTTGTATTAGTAATTGATATTGGCATTTTAAAAGCCTCAATAAAACTTGACTCAAAATTATCTTTTTTTAATGAAGAATAGAATGTTTTGTATTTATGTATTCCAAACGTTGAAATAAGATATTCTGTAAATGCTCCCGCAATAGGATAGGTAATCAAATCACTATACTTATAAAAGTTTTTGTTAATTATCAATTCTTCAATACTAATATACATATTAGTATTTATAAAAAATTTTACCCAAGCATAATTAGGCATTTTTAATGATACCTTATCAAAAAACATTGCCAGCCCTTCCCTCATAAATGTTTGAGGTGGAATTGCTATGTTATATGAAATTATATGGGCATCCTCATGGAAACCTACACATTTCACATTATCATTATACACAGCATATATTTCATTTGGCTTTCTTGCAAAGCCATTACATGGCTCATTATCACCATACAATTCACCTACTTCTTCAGGTGAATTACACAGATAATATTTGATTTTAATTCCAATATTTACATCTAAACAAGTGCAAATAAAATCATAACAAGTTTCCTGTAAATTCATTATTTCTTCTATTTCTTTTTCTGCAACAGACCCCACATGATAGTTAAATATATAATTATCACTTTCATTTGTAAGCCATTCCATAATCAATTCTCCCCCTATATAAACCCGCCATACATTACTTGTATTTCAAATGCTACCTTTTAAATATTAAGCTCATTTTAAAATTTTGTCTTCAAAGTATTTCCCTATCTTTATAACTTCACTCATAACAACATTAATGCTGTTCTCACTTAAGAACCAATTTTCCTTTGAAATTCCCCTTTTATCTATTATGCTCCAAATATCTTCTGCACAATTGGAATTTAGCAGGTTATTTTACACCATCTCGTGCATAACAATATAAGAAAAATGTGTATTTGTTTATTATTCTTCTACTTTAATTGTATTTAAAAAAATTATTTTTTACTTTGATTAAATACTCTGTCATATTAGTATCTTCGCTTTGATTGTAGATGTATCCTAAATGTTCAGAAACAATTAATGCAATAGTTCTGAATAACTCGCAAGTATTAAATGTTGACATCCAAAAGTTATTATAATCGCAATCAGAATATGTTTTTGAATACATCTCATAAATGTTCTTAGGTAGATAATTTTTAAAAAACTTACCTTGCTTTCCAGCGGACACAGAAAAGTCTGTATTGACACCAATATACCATTCTATCATTTTTACAAGCATATCTCTAACAACTACATTAAACATCCACATAGCATAAGTTAGTTCATCTCTTGCAATACCTTTTGCAACATTATTTAGGCACCACCAGAATTCATTACAACAAGCTCTGTACTGTAGTTCTGTAGGTTTTCTTATCCAATAATCTTCATCACTTGAGGGAGGTATTTTAGGTAAAATATTATCCTTATCTAAAAGAGAGATAGTGAGTTTATTATTAGTATAGTTTTCCAACATTTCTTCTTTTATCTCTATTCCCAAATCAATTCGAACCCCATCTTTAAAAAGCATCAGCCATGTATAACGGAGGTTAAAATCGTGCTTTATTCCAAAAGCGATATCAACTAAATCAGGTTCTTGACTCATAGCTAAATCGCCAAATACAGAAATCCAACTCCTGTTATCTAAAAATGATTTAGTTTCAGTTACAACATATACAATATCATAATCTTGGTATACATCTTTTCTTACATTCGGATTAGTACGAGATCCACCCATATAAACTGCTCTAATACGTTCATCTTCCATAGCAACCTTAAGTATTAAATCAAGTATTTCTTGTTCATCACGCAAAGTATCACCTCATAAAATATTATCAATTTTTTACTTAACAACATAATACAATTATAGGTTAATTATAGCATACTTTGTAAATACCGTATTATTCAATTTTCAAAGAACAAATTTCATTATCTAGTTCACAATATATTCAATTATGACGTATCTTCAAAAACTTTTTTATAAATAAATTTTAAAAAGCAAAGATAGTTTATTTTACATTAAGTAAAATACTATAAATAGAAACTCCTATTTTTTCCTCAAAATCTTTGTATTTAAAATTCTACCCTAATGCTATTTTAACATTACATTAAGTCCCTAAAAATCAGCTGTTGATAGGACTTCTTTAATGTTTTCTTCATTCTTCATATTTAGTTTTGCATACTCCATTATTTTTCTAATATCCCTTAATGAATCTCGAAATAACCCATTCATCTAGTTATATCTTGGGAAAAATCGCATCCTATAATTATAATGTTATATTCCAAAAGATTCCTTGTAATATTTATATAATTATATCATATTTAACTTATTGCCCTCTACCAATTTCTGGATTAACTTTAATCAGATACGAAGGAGTGCCTCAATCCTTGAAAAATTTCTTGTATATGTCCATGGGAAAGGAAAGCGTTATATCTAATTTATTTCAAATAACAAAAGTGCGAAGTAGGAAGTTCTTCGCACTTTTCATAGTTAAAGCAAATTATAGAAAAGTATTTAATTTTCATATTAAAATATATTTAATTTTATTCTATTATCAAGTTCAAAAAGAGCAATTTTATTGGTTTGCCAATATAACATCTCTATTGCTTTCTCATAAGTAACCCAACTATATTCAGTATGCTCTGATGACAATTTTATAGGTTTTGAATCCACATTTACTGCAAAACAGTATTCAGGTAAAACAAATGTGTCTGCTGGCCAATAACGCCTATGTTTTTCAGAAATGCAGTCAGCTGGTACATAAAATGTTGATGTTAATTGATAGTAAGGAAGTGTCAGTTTAAGACTTGCTTCCTCAAATGCTTCTCTTTTGGCCGCCTCAAATGGAGTTTCTTTGTCCTCTCCACCTCCTGCAATAAATTGCCAATAAAGAGCGTCACTTCTCTTAAAAATGCAGTATTCTGATTTTCCTTCTATTATTTTATACGGTATAACTAATACTTGCATAGGTGCTCTCAAGATAATCCCCCTTATCTACATCAAATTGGAATTTGTTTTGCTTCGTAGTGTTCTCATAATCTCAGCAAAAACATATTTACTTGCCTACGATTTTTCAAAACTATTTTATTTACAGCGCTTTCATTATTGATCATATCATAAAACCGTTTTCTATTTGCCTTATCATTCTTCCAAATAGACTTTATAAACTCAATCTTTTCTTTATCAAATTTTTCAGGGCAATATCCACCCATATCAAGGCGGCTTTTTCCATAATTTTTTACAACTCTCTTTATAGCACCATAAACGCATATAGTCCGTGAGAAATCCATATAAATTACAGTATCACAATACTTTAGTCTAAGAGGTATTGTACGATTCATATTTCCGTCTATAATCCATTTTGGTTTTGAAAGTTCTTTTAGTAACACGTCATCAAATTCATCTTTGGAAACACTTTCCCAATTGTCTCTCCAATATATCATATCAAGGTGAATTAAAGGAATTTCCAATTTACTAGCTAATGTTTGCGCCAATGTCGTTTTTCCACATCCATTCTCTTAAGCCCCTAAATGATATTGGACAATATCTGTTATGTAAAATATAATAATATTGTCAGGAGTGATTATACATGAAAAAGAAGAATTATACAGAAGAGTTTAAATCCCAAATCATTAAGGAAGTTAATAATGTAAAAGATATTGGTATAGTTGCACGTAAGCATGGAATTGCAAGATCAACGGTCAATGGATGGATAAAAAAACAAGGTTTATCATCAACTTTAATTGAGGGAAAAGAAATAACTAAAGAACTTAAAGAAAAAGAGCAAGAAAATGATCATTTAAAGAAACTGTTAGGTGAGAAAGATCTTGAAATTTCAATACTTAGAGACTTATTAAAAAAAGTAAACCCTCAATTAAAGATAAAGTAGAAATTTGTGAAAAATATATATCACAAGGATATTGTGCATTATTAGTACTTAAGATTATAAAGTTAGGCAAATCAACTTATTACTATAATATTGCCAATAAAGATAAGATAAAAAAGAAACCTGTAGGTAAACCTGCTCCTGGATATTCATTTAATCTTAGTGGTGATAAAGTTTGTGATGAACAAATAAAAGAATGGATAATAGAATCAATAAATGGAGATGCAGAGTTTTATGGATATAGAAAGATAAAAGAACACCTCAAGCGTGAATATAAGCTTGTATTGAACCATAAGAAAGCATATAGATTATGCAAAGAGTTAGATTTACTAAGGCCTCAGAGAAAAGTTAAAGATAAAGTTAAGAAGAGTATTGCTATAAATAGAAAAGTAAACTCTTCAAACAATGTTTGGGAGCTAGATATTAAATACGGCTATATAAAAGGAGAAGATAGATTTTTCTTCTTACTAAATGTAATTGATGTATTTGACAGAACATTAATTGACTATCATATGGGATTAAGTTGTGATGCTAAAGATACCGCAGCTACCCTTAGGCGCTGTCTTATTAAAAGAAATTTATTTCAAAAGGATATTGAATTACCTGTGGTAAGAACTGATAATGGTCCACAGTTTATTAGTAATACCTTCAAAGAGACTTGTGAAATTTTGGGTATCCATCATGAGAGAATACCTGTTAGAACACCAAATAAGAATGCCCATATTGAATCTTTTCACAGAATATTAGAGGATGAGTGTTTTAGTGTTAATGAATTTAATGATTATAAAGAAGCATTTATAAGTGTAGATGAATTTATGAAAAGATATAATAACCGTAGAATTCATTCAAGCTTAGGATATAAGACTCCAAGTGAATTTTATAACCTTTATTCTGGAGAAACTCTAGAATGGATGACAGTTAAGTTATAGTGTATAAAAATACATAGTAAATGAATTAAGCCTATAACTTATGATGGCATGAAAATTGAAGTAATAGCGAGAATTTAATAGAGTTTGTCCAAAATAAAGGGGTTAATCCGCATTACCACCTATAATTAAAATACGTTCCAAACAATCTTCCTCCCTGTAATATATAAATAATCTCCACTACAAATTACTATCTATAAGTCACAATATAAGAAAAGTTTGAATAACCTTTAAGATTAATTGCTAAATCTAAAAATTATTTTTTCATCTCCATCTGGTGCTTTGCTAATAAATTCAGTAAAATTGTCGTTAGTATAACCCACCAATAATTTTCTCCAAAACTTTTGTGTTGGTATATTCCTATCAGTAGGATTTGTATGTAATTCCCATTCTCCAGTAAACATATCAAAGATATTTTTTATTGCAGCCGAAGCTATGCCCTTTCTCCTTACTGGTTGTACTACAAATAACGCATTAATAAAAAAGTCACTTTTTTCAAATGAATTTGGTGGAACCTTTGATACTAAAGCATATCCAACAGGTCTATCAAATGCATAAATAATAAATGGGAATAGTTCATTAGGTTTTTCAGTCCATGATTCTCTTTTATCACATAACTCCTGCAATGTTTTGCAATCATCATATGAAAACACACCATACTTATTGGGAAGTTCATTGTATACTTCTGCAATATAGTGTCTAAAAAGTGGAATAAAATTTTTAATTATAAAAAAATCATTTTTATCTGCCAATTTAACAGTAACACTCATTTCATCACCCTTTAACTTTCTTTCATAATATTATACAATTGCGAATTAACTTAACGATAAAATTACTATTTACCTTATACTTAAAAGTTCGATTATTGTTCATTTAAGTTTTTTCAATTATAACATATTTTAGAAACTTTTACTGTTAAACTTATTAGACTAGTTCTAAAGCATAATCTTTTTATACATCATTTAAAAATCAAGGTTAAGTCCCTTAGTCTTTATATAAAAGTTAAAAACAAAGAAAAAAGTGCTCCATCCAACCAAGATTAGCACTTTTTCTGAGATTAACAATATATAACTAATAGGTAAACTTAAATATATCTTCTAAATTTATAGACACATCAGGGAAAACTGTACTTATATAATTATTATTAAAAACATTTATTATTCACACATTACAAATACATCTGGTTTATACTTATATACTTCTTCTTTATTTCTAAAAATCACTTCAATAGATTCAGTATATATTTCACAATTATACATATATTTATTAAGCATTTATCTGTAACTTAGATTGCTTAGGTAAATTTTCTTTCAAAATAGTAATAACTTTATCATAGTCACTCTTTCTAAAATGAAATGTTTGTTCCATGAATCCACCTAATACCTTAATCTTTATATCATTTGAATTAGTTATTACAGCCTTTTCAATTTCATTCCATAATATAATTTCTTTATATTTATACATTGATATAAAACCTTTTGAGCTAATTCCTTGTTTAATCCAAATGCTTAAAAACATTAAAATTCCTAGTACCCCTGTTACATAATGAATCCAGGTATTAGCATAAAAATATATAATACAGCTGAAAATAATTACACAAAGCAGTAAAATAATAATTTCTACATAACTTTTTCTTGTTGGTATTATTAACTGCTTCATATATCTTAACTGCTTTAATATAATCACAATAAAAAATAATGGGACAACAATGTTAAAAACACTCATTAAAAAGTCTCCTTTATAAGTAAATTTATCCGATGGCTATCCGCTCTAATACTACACATTAAGATTGATTAGTTTATTTAACCCTTGACCCACTTCCCCCAAATGAAGTTGAAATTCCTATAACAAAACCAAGATCATATAATCTACCTACATTATTAGTTTCATAAATTCTTATATTAGGATTAAACATGCTAACTATAAATGTAATTGGTGCAATTAACCCATGCCATACCCCTGCCAAAAATCCAGCAGCTTGAGCACCTGGTAACTTATATTTTGAGTTTGGCCCTGCAATTGAAAAATTATTTATCATAATATACTCCACCTACTTTTTTATGTATTATTACAAGAATACTCACTATAAATTTTACTCATTTTCTTTAGTTATATTTATATTACTTTTTAGTTTTTTTATTTAAATAGTTTCTCAGTTTTTCTGCATACTCTAAACGCTCTTCAGGTCTTGAAAGTTCCCTACAGGTTAAATATAGGTTATCATCTTTATATCTTGGAAATACATGCAAATGGTAGTGCCACACATCTTGGTCACCAGAAGGCTCATTATGTTGTCTTGATGAAACGCCATCACATTTATAAACTTTTTTAAAAGCCATAGCAATTTCTTTTTCAAGTTCATGAGTTCTTGCAGAAAACTCATTAGGTAGCTCATAAATATTCTCAAAATGCTTATTTGGAATAATTATTACATGTCCTTTATTATTTTTCCACCAACCTGCTCCAATAAAAGCAGTTACATAATCATCTTTATAGACTATATCACCTTGTTTAGTAAGTACATGTTCATTTTCAACCCCTTTAACAATTAAACAAAATGGACAAGTATAGCCTTTAGGTGCATGATTGTACATACTTTCCCCTCCCGATTACTATGTATTATTTTTCAAAAATTGAAGTACAGCCTTTTCTATATCATGGAAATCAAATTTCGCTATTTGCTCTATGATATACTCTTCACTTAATTCCTTTAGTTCTTAACTATTCTATAAACCAAGCTAAAGTATACACTTGTAACATCTATATTTAGCTTGAACCTCAAAACCTGCAGCTAATGCTAAATTTAATTCATCCGTGGAATTTTCATCAATAAAATATACAATTTCCTTTATTGCACCAAACTCATTATATAATTTGGTTAGCATTTCATTAATTAAGATACTTTCAATATCCTTATTTTTATATTTCTCATCAACAAATAAGCCAAATACTTCTGCATCTTCTTTATTTGCTTTTGCAAAAATACTTCCGTGTATCTCTTTATCTTGCCAAAAAGCAAATATTCTAAAGCGTTCTATATCCCTTTTTAAATTTATAGCATTATAATACATTTCTAAAGGAATAGCGTGTTTGTCATGAAACCTAGCATATTCCTCAAAATTGTCTTTGTTGATTTCCTCTACACAATCATTCCTTTGATTTGTATGTGGTTTCAAATTACATATTCTTGTAACAATACTGGCTTCAATACACTCAATATTCTTTTTATTAAAATATTCATTTGCATTTTTATTGGTAAAAGGTATTCCTGTTATAAGGAATTGATATCCAGCTAATTTATTACTTATATAATTAATAAATTCTTCTGCAATTTGATCATAATCACCCTTCATTAAAAGTACCTTTGTTTGAGCATATTTTTCATCAGTTATCCAAAAATAAAGACAAACTCCACATAATACGCCATGATCATAGCAAGCTATTACGTCCTTGCTATGATCATGGATAAATTTTTCAATATATTCTTTAAGCTCTATAATTGATTCTTTTCTTGGATAACTAGCATTCAGATTATCCTGACTCAATTCCCACGCAAAATCAATTATTTCCTCAACATTACAAATTGTTTTTATCATTTTTAATCCCCATTATTATTAAGTTTTTAATTTCTTTTAGCTTATTTTTTTTAAATATTTATAAATGAAACACCTACTCAATTTCATTACGTAGGTGTAAGTTCGACTGGCCAAATATAAAATTTGGAGTCTCACTTAAATTACTATTTACATTATACTTAAAAGTTTAATTATTTCTTATTTAACTTCTTTCAATTATAACATATTTTAGAAACTCTTACTGCTAAACTTATTAGATTTTATTACTTATTATATTACCTTATATTAAGTTACAAATTGAAATTTATCTAATTACTTCTAATAATTCATTTAGCGATTTAATCTCAATGAAATTTTTATTATTAATATCAGTATCTTGTTTACGGTTTATAAAAACTGGTGTAAAACCAAAACTTTCAGCCCCAAGAACATCAGCTTTAAAATTATCGCCAATGAAGTAAACTTGTTCCATTTCAATGCTAGCATCATACTCCTTAATATCATCAAACACAATTTTAAACAAATCTTTATGTGGCTTCCTTATCTTATAATCCGCACTAAAATGTACATTAACAAAATATTTTTCTAAATCATATTGGTTAATGAACTTTTTCATTACATTCTTTTTAAATATGGAATTACTTAATAAATAAACTGGAATTCCTAACAACTTAAGTTGCTCTAAGGTATAAATCGTGTCATCAAATAATTCAGTGGTATTTATTTCCAGTGCGCAATTATATATAATTTCTTCTAGTGGATGATTCGCTTTAAAACCATATTTATTTTTGAAATCTAAAAGTTCATCTTCAAAGGCCAATTCTGAATTATCCTCGCTTCTTTTATCATAAAGTTCTTTCCAATATGTAGCTGCATACTCTAGAAATTCAACCTTATCAGTATCTTCTGATAAAATATTATCATGTAGATAACATAACCCTGAATTAAAATCAAATTTAATATCATGAAGCAATGTATCAAATAAATCAAATATAATAACTCTAACTTTTCCCATAATACCCCTCCATAAATCACCATTTACCTATGCTCAGATTTGTTCCTAATTTTATTATAACATATTTTGTAAATATGCTATTACTTCTGATACGGTATTTTTACTTATAAAACTAGCCTTAATCAAGTAATATCAATGATTAAGGCTAGTTTTTCAAAAGGAAACTCGACTCACTACCTTTGTTGAGTAAGTGATTCACACCAAATCAAGGATTTGGGTTCTCTAATTAGTGGGTGGTATTGGATATGCTAGAGTTGATTGTGAACTACCACCGAGACAAGCAACGGTGGCTTCGTGAGAGGTTTGATATTTAAGTTTCCACCTTAACAGGCAACCCTTACTCTCAACGGGGAGGACACTCTCCCTTTATCCCTCATAGTTTGCACTATTTCAGGAATACATTTTTCTTCTTTACGAAGTATATTAAGTGAGCCATTCACATCACTATTAACTAACCCAAAATTGGATTTAAACAGCCCTCTAACTACTCTACGAGTTTTGTCATAATATTTTTTATCTATTGGTTCTAAATCAAAAGCACTACAACCACTTGTATAACTTTCTTCTTTGAATTTAACTTCAATACCTTTTAATTCTGCCTTATATTTAATTTGCTCTGCAAGTCTTTGAATTGGTATTTGAACAAAAGATTTATTATAATTCATATCTTGCTTGATACCTTTAATTTTGCCTATAACTATCTTCTTTACTTTATGCTCTATTACCTTATCTATAATATTTTTACTTGTTTTATGAAGGTAATCATTAACATAGTTATTTCTATATCTTCTTAATGAATTAATCATTTTAGTATTCTTGAACTTATCAGAACCTACTTTCTTCATTTCAATGCTTTGATAATAAGCAATTTTTTTATTTACAAAAGCATTAATACCTTTAAGTTTTTTACCACAAAAAAGATAAGTTTCATTTCCATCTTTAAAAGTTAGTGTAGCAAGATTATCCAAACCTAAATCAATAGCCATAATATTAGTATTGTTTACTGGCCCTAATTCTTGTTTATTGTAGATTACAATTAAGTACCATTGCTTTAAAGAGTTATCCCACTTTATTCTAACTTGTTGCAATGCATTCCAATTTATAAGGCTTTGAAGTTTACCTGAAACCTCAAAATTTAAACTATTTACCTCAAATATTTTTTGCATTGCTTTAGAAAGAGATAATATTAATTTATTGTTTTTGAACCTAATAGCCAAATTAGTAAATATAATTTCATTTTTTCTATCTTCCATATTCTTAAATTTAGGTGGTTTGGGTAATCCATTATACTTATGTGCATTTACTTTAAAATCTTTAATACTTGCAAAATATGATTTCCAATTTTGCTCTAATACTTTAAAAGTGTGTTGTCTTGTATGACTATGAAGAAAATCACAATGCCAATTAGCTTTAAACATATTTTCTATCTCTATATAAGATTTAAAACCATTTTCTCTCAATTCATAGTTGACAATGTTATAAAGTTTTGTTGTATGGAAAGATAATTCTTCTATGATATTTAATTGTTCTACAGTAAGACTTGGTTTAAATTTAAAAGATAATTTCATTTTTTTACCTCCTTCGCATTGCTATCTATGTATTTATTTTAACATTTCATTGATACATAGTCAACTATGTGCTAAAATTAACTTGTATAGGAGGTGCTTAAAATGGCAAGAAAAAATATTAATACTACAATAGACGAAGATTTATATACTGAAATCAAAATATTGGCTATCAAACAAAAAACCAATGCTAATGACTTAATTGAAGAAGGCATGAAATATGTCATTGAAAAATACACAAACCAAGAAAACAAGCCACAGTAAATATAATATCAATTACCACATTGTTTTCTGTCCCAAATATCGCCATAATATTTTTAAAGATGAATTGGAATATGAGTTATCTAAATGTTTTAAAGTAATATGTCATTCCTATGGTTATGAACTTATTGAACAAGAGATAATACCTGACCATGTTCATCTTTTCATATCTGCCCCACCAACTGTTGCTCCAGTAGATATAGTTAGAAAACTGAAAAGTATATCTGCAAATGATATATTTAAAGGATTCCCTAAGTTAAAACAATCTAAATTTAGGAGTAGTGGTTTATAGAGTAGAGGATATTATATTGGTACTGCTTGAACTGTATCTTCTGAAACCATTCAAAAGTATATACAAAACCAAAAGAACATTTAATTTTTAGGCATTTAACCTAAAAATTAAATGTACAATTCATCCTCCGAGATAAACAACGGAGGTTTTCTTGTGCCAAATCTTATAAATTGCAATTTAGCAAAATTCTTAATCAAAAACAACTTGCCATTTATTATCTTTTATTGCGTCAAAACACATTTTTATTTGTTCGTAAACATTTTTATCCTCATCTAAAATAGGTAAATTCTCAAGAGAAAAATAATTGCTTTCTGTTGTTTCATTGTTTTGTTGGAAACTTCCACCCAATACCTCACACAGAACAAAGACCTTAACTATCCCATAAGCATATTGGGGAACATTGTGTTTATTTCTATCTTGTATGGCAATAATCCTTATTGGTTTCACATCTAATCCTGATTCCTCTTTAGCTTCTTTAATTGTGTTTGAAGTAATTGACTCATTATAGTCAATCCATCCACCAGGAAGAGACCATTTTCCCTTTTCTTTTACAAGCAATATTCTATTTTCTTTAAAGATTACTGCTCTTGTTTCTATTTTAGGAGTTTGATATCCTGTTTCATTACAAAATAATTCTTTCACCTTTTCTATGGGAAATTCTGCCTTTATTGCCATTAATTCTGCGGATATTTCTCTTATTCTCTCAAAACGCTCTTTATCATAAACATCTTTCGTATAAGTGAGACCAATTTGAGCTATTGATTGTAATTCCATTGCCAGATTCGTTATTGTATCAAAATCATTCATGATATGTATTTCCTCCAGATTCTGTATTTTCACTTTATATCATCATCTCAACAAACTGTGATTTAAAGCGTCACTTAAATTCCTATTTACCTGTATGTAATACAAATAATTTTAAATTCACATAATTTAACTGATATATTAAATATATCGTAAACTCACTATGACTTCTACTTATTTCCTTTAACTATATTTATCACCATATTCCTCTTTTGCTTTTTCTGTATATTTTAAAATAAAGTCAGATTTAGCTTCTGTATAAGCATCTCTATTATGTTCATAGCTCTTTATAAGTTTTAATTTTAGCTTACCATATTCTTCTGCAACCTCATGATGTTCAATAAGGTAGTCTCTAAAGTATAATTCATTCCAGTTATCCTTGTAGCGAACATGTAAATGATATACCTTCTCTGCAAATCCTTCTTTCGTATATCCTTTATTAAATACTATTTTCATAGATGGGTTATTTTCAAATGACATTAGCCCCCAACCACTGTGTAACAAATTGCTTTTTACCTGTTCAACATTACTTTCATTATTAATTTCTAGTAAAATATCAACTGTTGGCTTAGCAATCAATCCTTTAACCGCAGTACTTCCTATGTGATTAATTCGTATAACATCCCTTTCATTAAGATAATTTAAAAGCTTTTCTTCTTCAATTTTGTACCACTGTCTATACTCTATATTATGTTCTTTTAAAATAATAGGGAACAGTTCCCACAATTCTTCCAAGGTCATTTCGGATAATTCTTTTCCCATATATACCTCCATTAACTTACATTATTATAAATTCCTCTATATTTACAATGCCTTGTCCATCAAAAGTAAAGCAAACAATAAAAGGCATAAGATTCTTAATTCTTTCAAATTCAATATAATCGAATTCTTTATTAAAATAGTTTATTATTGTACTTAAAGCAGTGCCATGGGAACCTATAACAATATTCTCGTCAATATTTTCTTTAAGTATGTTCATAAGAGCCTTTATATTTCTCTTTTGAACCTCGCTTAAGCTTTCACCTTCAGGCAATTTATAGTCATAATTATTCCACTGTTCTTTTGCGAATTTATTAAAATCCTCAATCCATTCATTAGATATTTTTCTTTCCCTAAAGTCCTCAATAATATTAATCTTTAACTTTAAACTTTCTGCAAAATCTTTTATTGTATCAAGGGATCTTTTGTATGGGCTTGAAAACACTTTGGTAATATTCTTATCTGATAAAAATTCTGTTACCTTTCTACAATCATTTATAGCCTCTTCAGTAAGGGGGCGTATTAAATCATCTTTAACTGAAAAGTCTGGTTTAGCGTGTCTTACAAAATATACTTTTGTCATAATATCTCTTCATCCCCTTTTCTAAAATCTCATAAAACTCTATACTAATATTCTTAAACTCTAATATAATCATAAATAACTTTAAATTTTCACCCTACTTATACTCATTTACACAATTTAATTTAGCCAATATATATTCTTTAAATATCTAAATCCCTTATTTCAATCTCCGTACCTTCTGGTGCCTTTATTTTAAATAAATATCCATCCTCAACTTTATATAATATTTCCCCATTTTTATTCTTAAAGTTTGTATAGCCTAACTTTTTTATCCTATGAAGTTCTTCTTGAACATCATCCACTAAAAAACACATATGTACTATACCTTCATTTAATGAACTCCAACTTTTTAACCTCTCTCCCTTTTTAGGAGTCTGTAATTCAATCATGAATGTTCCTAATCTTAACCATGTGTTAAAATCTCGTCCATGAAAACCTACTGTTTCTTTAACTAATTCAAAACCTAAAATTTTAGTATAAAATTCAAGTGATTCTTTGTATTTATCTGTTTGAATGCATACATGATGCATGGTTTTTATTGCCATAATAGTCTCTCCTTAAGTAACTTCCAAATTAAAATATATCCGTCTCTGTTGATGAATCCTTAATTCTATTTGAAAGTTCTTTCATAAAATTTATATGTCCCTCAAATAATTCTTCATGATCCTTATATAGCTTTATTAATTCTTCAGTTTTAGGATAATTATATCTATGTGAGAAAAAGTTTCTTATTTTAATTTTATCTATTATATATTTACCAAATTCCTCATGCAACAAATCTTTTTCCAAGGCAACATTTATACATTCCTTAAAACTTTTATCACTTACACATATACCTACCTTTTTTAATACTAAAGCTAAATAGTCCTCTAAGTTTTTAAATATATCTGCTATATCATTTCTTATTGCCCTAGAACACATTTCCTTTTGTCTGCCCTGTAAGTTATCGTATTGTTCTAAGTCAAATTTTAAATCCACTATAACTTGTTCTGTATTTTGCAATATCACTTTTAATTTTCTATTATTTAATGTTACCACTATACCCCTCCTAATACTCTTCCTCATACCACTTTTTCCAAAACCTGTATTCCTCTTCATACCACTTTTGAGCTTTAGCTAAAAATTCTTCTAATTTTCTATGATCTTTGCAAAAAACCACATCACCTCTATGAGCTATTGCTAATTGAATAATTGGATAGACCTCATCAGCTTTTACTAGATCCACTTCTCTATTTAATTCACTTTCCAACTTTTCTATTAACGGTAAGGTATCAATAAAATCTATATCTCCCAAAATCGCTATATCTATATCGGAGCTTTCATTAAAACTTGATGTTCCATAACTTCCAAACAAAAAACATACATCAATGCCTTTAGTATCTAATATATCCTTAACTTTATTTCTCATAATAAATTATCACCCTAAAGTTTATTATTTCACTACTTATATTAATTATAATATAAGTGCACTTTAATTTATACTCTATGATTTTTTGTTTCTGTGACATATTCCCCATAATAATAATGAACAAAAGCCCTAGGTAAATTTCCTAAGGCTTTAAAAATAAATGCAATCTTTCTAAGAACACTTTATTTCCCTAATATTTTTTTAATAGCTTCTCTTAAATTCTCTGTTTCAAACTGAATATCTTTTTTCTGCAAATCTACCTTCAATTCTTTAATAGGTTTATTTAAATCTGTGTCTTCTGGTAGATTACATTCTTTTAATAATACTGAAGGTTCTATTTTAAATTCTTTACATATATCATTTAAAGTCATATACCCTCTTATATTATCTGGATTTAACACTCCATTTTGAGTTAGGGTTTCCTTATTTCCTTGAGCCACTTCAAATTTTCCAAAAGCCATAGTACCACCTATTACTGTAACTAAAACCAACATAACAATAATTCCCATAGCACTTAAAGAAAGATTATTTTGACCCTTTTTCATCTCTAAAGTTTCTATTTTCGGACATACTTCCAAACATTCTCCACAACTTATACATTCCATACTATTAACTGTATCACAGTTATTTACTTCTATACCCATAGGACAACTTTTAGTACACTTTTTACAATTTACACATGTTGAGGAGTTCCTTTTTACTTTAAATACTCTTAAAGGTGATATTATTGCAAGAAACGCTCCTAATGGACAAAAATATCTGCACCAAGCTCTTTCTATAAACAAAGAAGATATAAAAATTAGCATTAATATTATAAATCCTATTAAAAATTCACTAAATATTTCACTTCCTGCACCTAAGTGCATAAATGTAGCCCAAGGATCTAGTGGTCTTAATATTAGCTCTCCTGCTTTATATGTTGTAAATAGAACTATAACTAAAACAACATACTTAGCATATCGTAAAATCTTGTCCATTTTTTCATTTACTTTAATTTGTTTTATTTTAAATCTCCTAGCTAACTTATTTATAAGGGTCTGAATAGTTCCCAAAGGACATATATATCCACAAAATACTCTTCCCAATAAAATCGTAAGCACTATTACGCATATTAAAATTATTAAAGATGAAGGTGCTATTTTTTTAATATAAGTTCCATCCTTTATTAATGAAAATAGTGTTTCCACTCCTCCAAAAGGACAAAGTGCATCTACAGAAGGTGCACCACTAGGGCCTCCCCCTTTTATTTGGTGCATATAGCCCACGACTGGTGCAAAGATTAGAAAAAATGTAGCTATAATCCACTTAAAATAATTTCTTTTCTTCATAAAATCACTCCTTTTTATAGTCTTTAATTTTCTTTAATATGCGGATTATCCTTAGATTTTCGTTTTTATTAAAACGTCTCTCCTTTTATAATCTTTATATTTATATGATAAAGGAATAATTTGATGAAATTTCGATGTAATTGCAAAGAATTTGTGAAAATTATTTTTCAATGTTTATATTTATAGTTTTATTTTCAAACTTACCTTCCCATTGACTATTATGAGAAATAACTATAACAGTATTTTTGCTTTCCCTAAAAAAATCTATTGTGTAGTCTTTTGTTTCTTTATCTAGGGCTGTATCAGGTTCATCCAAAATAGTTAAAGGAGCATTTTTAATCATAGCCCTTGCAATGGATATTTTTCATGATCACCTTTTTCTATGGAAAATGATAAATTATTAAATACATTTTTATCATTATAACCAAAGCTTATATTGTTTCCTTTTATACTACAAATATCATCAATATCTATGGTGCCGCTATGCTCATTTTGCTCAGTCCAATCAATAATTCTTTTAGAAGAAACTTTAAACTCAAAATATCTTTCTAAAACCTTTCTTAAAAGTTGAGAGTTTTCCTTTAAAATAAGGGATAATCCAAAAAACTTAATCCCTTCACCTATGCTAATTCCTTTTATTGATATATAGTAACTTCCTATTATATATATAAGAACTTGACATACTATATTAAAAAAATCATTGAAATTATCTATTGCCTTACCCATAAAGGTTTTTTTCTTATAGATTTTATAATAGTTACTATATACCTTATGGAAGATTTTTAAAACTTGCTTTTTAAGGTGATGGACTTTAATAAATGCAAAGTTTTCAATCATTGATTTTTCTTCATTTAATATATTTGCCAATTCTTCTTGTTCTTTTTCATATAATTTTTCAATTTTATCACTAAGAAATGTTGTTATAAATATTGGAATCATACTTAAAGCAAAGCATATAAAAGCAAAATTCCTGTGAATTTTAAGCATTATAAATAAGACTTGAATTATAATAAATAAAACTACGAATCCATCACCTACTACTGTTAGTAAGTTTCCTCTATATGCAACAGGATCGGCTTCTATTCTATAAATAAGATCACCTGAATCATATGAATCCACTAAGCTCTTCCTCTGTCTTAAAAATTTATTGTATACATATGTATCAAATTTCACTCCTACCTTTGTGTACAGCCTATATGCAATAAAGGTAATCCATGGTACAACAAATATAGCTATACCTAGTGCAATAATAAGCTGTCCCATATTTTCTTTTATTGAAAGCATATTCTTATTTAATATGGAGTCGGAAGCGTTTCCTATAACTTGAACGGTATAAATTTCTATATATTTTCTAAATATTTCGGAAATTATATATATAATAATAATGGCATAAAATTTCTTTATAAACTTTAAGAAAAGTTGAAGTTCTTTGCTATTTTTTTTCATTTTATCTAACGCCTCCTAATTCCATAGACTCTAAAATTCCATCTTCTATTTTAAATATCTTTTGGAATATATCTGTTAAAGAAGGATCATGGCTTATAACCAATATTGTTTTTTCGCTTTCTTTTATAATGTGTTTTAAGCCTTCAATTCCTTCCTTATCCAAGTAATTAGTAGGTTCATCTAAAATTATTAAACTTGCATCTCTTATCATAGATCTAACAAGAGATATTTTTTGTTTTTGTCCACCTGATAGATTACAACAATTTTCTTCCCTAATATGTTCAATAGGCAAATTTAACTCACTTAAATAATCTATTGCCTTGCCCTCATCCTTATTAAATAATAGTAAATTTTCTAAGGGAGAATTCCCTAAAAAGAATTGATTTTGATAGGCATAACATATTTGCTCATCATAACTTTTCTTTAAGAACATATGGTGGTATTAATGTAATTGCTCCCAATATTACAACAATAACTGCAAATAATATATTTATTCTAAATATATAAATGAAATATGTAATAAAAGATAGTATGCCTACAATTACGAAACTTAAGTTATCATCTAAATTATCTATAATCTTATTTACATCTTTATCTAGCCTTGTTAGTATCTCGCCAAAGGTTCTTTTTTCAACCTCTTCAAAGGAATTGTTTAATAGTTTTTCATATATGGATTTTTTAAATTTCTCTTTGTTTTTCTGTCTTTTTAAATTTATATATAAGTCTACCAAATACTTCACAACTGTAATAAGTAAAAGTATTAAGATAAACTTAATCCCTACATTAATTATGTCCTTTGTTTTTCCCTCTGTTGCCTTATTAAAAAATCCACCCAGTGTTGATGCAATATAAATCTGAATCAAGGTATTAATGTATCCATATAATATGCTACTACTAAATACTGAACCGTAAATTTTATAAAAGTTTTTCTTCATATTTTCCCCTTTACTATGAACTTTAATATTTAATTGTGCTAAATGAAAATGTTGATATGAAAGTCACTTCATCTCGAGTTTACTATATTAAAAATTTCCAACAAAGCCTAATACCTTTCTCTGCTCCCCTCCTAAAATGTAATATTTAATAGTATTATACATTATTTTACTTCCAAACTCTAATATTATTTATCCAATGACTATCCGCTCTAATACTTTAATCTTTTAAATGACAGAAAGAGCCACTAAATATCTAGATAACAATTTTTAATCCTTACTTATAGTAAAAATTTCTTCGGAATCTTAGTATATCCACTTATTAAACAAGACCTATATAATTAGACTAGGTCTAATTATATAGGTCTCTTTTTAGTTCTAAAATAAAATCTTAATATCTTAGAGTATTTATACATAAAGATTATTAACGGCACTAATATAGTTAACGTAAGTCCTACCATAGCAGGCAACATTTCCATTGTTCTTGAAATGTCTGTAAGTAAAAGAAGTACTATTTTTATAACACCATGACCTAAAATACCTATCATAGGTATATAAAAAATTGAATGAGTTAAAAGCATTTTCTTTGCATTAGATATAACTTCTTCCTCTGTGTATATATTAGGTCTTTCATCTGCATATTCCTTGCTCCACAAGCTCCACTTAACAGGTAGTCCCCCTCCAGTGTATACTAAATTCCAATTATCTTGCTTTAATATTTCATAATAAGAAGCCTTAGTGTCATTTTGAAAATCTAATATATATCTAATCTTTCTAGGAGTTCCTTTTTTAAAGTAAAATTTATTATCTCCTAGTCTTTTTACTTTTTCAAGGTTAAAGCCTTGACTCTCCATATTCTCTAACCAAATTTCTAGCTTGTCTGGTTCTAAAAGGGTAGGTCCTACTTTTTCTATTAAATTAAAATTATCCTTAGATTTATCTAAGTTCTCAGGTTTAAATTCTTCTTCTAGCTCTAAATAACTAGGATCTAAATCTGCTTTTAATTCTTTTTGATTTTTCCCTAATTTAATAATTGGATATATAAAAAGACTTATTATAAAAAATGATTTTCCTACATCTAAAAGGTCCTTAGTTGTAAAATGAGAGGTTTTTATATCAGGTATTCTATTTAAGGATACTTCATTTATAAATTTAATATCGCCAATGCCAAAAAGATAAGCAATTATCATAGGTAATAAAAAGATTAACATTATACCTGTGATTACAGTAAAATAAGTTGGAATTATAGATAAAAGAATAGAGGCTATTTTATACCTATTTAATAAAGGTTCCCTTGATGGTGTAGCTTTTATGTCTTCCATAGGTTTTTCATTAGCTAGAAAAAACCATCTCCCTTTATTGCAAACCTTATGCCACCCATTCCTTATTAAATAAGGCTGAAGCTCTGTAACCCCCTTATTTTCATAAGATATTCTGTAATTAAGAGAGAGGGCATCAGATTTTTCAAAGGTAAATATTTTTAAATGGGGATTAACATCTTTTAAGATATACCCTTGCAGGGCTTTTTCTTTTAACCAGTTTTCTATAGCCTTGATTTTAAAACTCCAAAAGGGTTTAAAAACTCTCATTAAAACTCCTCCTCATACCTTATGGCATTATTGTATACTTCTTTAATTCTACCAATTTCAGCCTTTATCAAAGTTCTCCCTAAATCCGTTATTTCATATACAGTTTTTCTCTGTTCATCAGAGTAAACAGAAATAACCTGGCTCTTTTCCATCTTGCTTAATGTTCCGTAAACCGTTCCAGATCCTAATTTTATTCTTCCACTGGTTATCTTCTCAACATGTTGTATTATTCCATAACCATGCCTTGGCTCTGTTAGGGAAAGAAGAATATAAAAAGCTGTTTCAGTCATGGGCATATAAGCTTTTAAAACTTTATCAATACTCATTAATTCTCTTTAGTGAGAGTGTACTGTAAGCACCACATCCTCACCAAATCCATCCCCCTTCCTTATGAATAAATTTGTAATATATCATGATGTGACATATCATGGTTAAACTATATCACACCGTGACATAGTTGTAAATAGGATTTTACTCAAAAAAAATAAAAATTAAAGAGAAGTTAGAATTAACCTCACTTTAATTTTTTGTTATCTCTCCTCCAATTTATCCTTTCTCCACTTCCAATTAGGCATATGCACACTCATATATTCCCAAAATTCCTTGCTATGATTAGGATACTTTAAATGAGCTAACTCATGAAGTATAACATACTCAATACAATATCTAGGTTTCTTAATTAGCTCTAGATTAAGATTGATTTTTCTACTTTCAACGTTACAGCTACCCCATCTTGTTTTCATAGTTATTACTCTAATGCTTTTAACTTCTTCTTTAACTACCTCTTCATATTGATGTACTAATTCTGTAAACTTCTTTTTAGCTTTATCCATATACCACTTCTTTAGTAATTCTTCTTTTCTTTTTAAGTTGCCTTTATCTTTAACGTAAATCTCTATATACCCTCTATATAACCTTACTCCTTCTTCTTTAGCTTCAATTACTTTTAATCTATAGTTCTTTCCTAAATATCTGAAGTTCTCTCCACTTACCATTTCTTTTACTTCCGGTTTATTATAATTTTCGTCAAAGTGTTTTAATTGAGCTTCTATCCACTCTTTTCTATTATCTATGACCCTTTCAACATAATCATTTGTAGCAGCTTCTGGTACTGTTAAGTGTACTGATCCATCTCTTTTTACTTTTAACGTTACATTCTTTACTTTCTTTTTATAGATTTGTATATTTTCTTTCATAGTTTTTCTCCTAGATGATATTTTCATCTTAACATAAAACTTACATATTTCTATGTAAGCCTTAATCTTTTGTTTATCTTCCGTATTTTCTAATTGATATAGTTATTGTTTTTTCTAGTATCTTGTCTGTATCTAGTGATACTTCATATTCATCTTCCAAATCCCATAGTTTCTCTTCTAAGTCTTGACTTATTTGGTTATGAATATCCGTATTTGTAGTCCAATCTGGTTTTGCTGCATATGTCTTTATTATTTCATCAAATTGTAAGGAGGTATTTGCCACAATATGCTCTAATTGCTCTTCTGGTGCTTTAGCTGAAATTGTTTCATATATATCTTTTTTAATGTTGTCATATATGACTTGAGCTGGTTTATTACTAGAAATAGAGCAAGGGTATGTTTCTTCTACTGATCCATTTCTAACATCAGTCATTACATCATTCATACTGCTTAGGTATTCTTCTTCAGAAATCCTATGTCTTCTATATTCTTCAAGAACTCTTTTGATCCTATCCTTTAAAGCTTCATAGTATGCAGGGTTTTCATCATACTTCATAGTAATAACTTTATCTAATGCATTTCTTATGGTATCAGCTTTAGCTCTTTTACCTTCTACTCTTTGAATTTCTTCATCAAAGTTTTTGTCATCAAATATATTAACTAATTTAGTAAGTCTATTTACTTCATTTGCACTTATATAAGTGTCTAGTAGCTTTTGCATTTGCTCTTCATATTCGCCAAAGTCAACTTCTTCATGGTATCTTAATCTTACACTTTTTCTTAGATTACTAAAGAATTTAAGCTCTTTTTTGTAGTTCTCTAATTCCTCTTTTGATAGTAAATCTAATATTCCTTGAGAAGCTAAACATATATTTAAGCTTTTAGCATAATTCTTTAATCTGTCATAAAAGTCTAGCCTTTTACTTTCATCAGCTAGATATACTTCATATTCTTCCTTGTCAGTTTTGTTCTTAATAGAATTAAATATATCCTTTAAATATGAATAGTTTGATTTTAATTCAGCTAAATGCTTCTTTATATCTATAACTGCACCTTTAATATCATCTTCTTCAAAACCCTCTAATGAGCTATATGAAGTTAAGGCTTTATCTAGATTACCTAAAAGACCTCTGTAGTCAATTATATATCCATAGTCTTTCCCTTCATATAATCTATTAACTCTCGCTATAGCTTGAAGTAACTTATGCTCTTTTAATTCCTTATCTACATATAATCCAATTGCAGGCGGTGCATCAAATCCTGTTAATAATTTATCCACTACTATTAGAATTTCTACATCTTCACCATAACAAAATTCATCTTTTATTTTAGTTTCATAGTCATCTAAATTGCCATGTTCCCTAACTATTCTTTCTAATTCCTTTTGTACAAGAAGTTTATTTTCATCATGTATATCATCATTACCTTCTCTGTTATCTGCTGAGGATATTACAAAGGCTGTTTTTACATCTCCATACTGTTGAAAAATTTGATGATATCTTATAGCCTCAAACTTAGATGAAGTTGCAAGCATTGCTTTAAACCCTGTTCCTTGCCATGTGTTTTTATAATGTTCATTAATATCTAGAGCTATCATTTCTAGTCTTCTTTCACTAGATGCAACCTTTTGGAATCTTCCCCATTTTATCTTTAAGTCTTCCTTTTGCTCTTCATTAAGATTTCTTGATATCATTTCAAACTTTCTTTCAAGACCTAATTCATCATTAATCCATTGATCAACTAACCTTCCTTCATATAATAAAGGTAGCACAGCCTTATCATCTACGGCTTGATTTATTGTATACCTATGAATCTCCTTCCCAAACTGAGTAAAGGAGTTTTTATCCTTCTTCATAAGGGGCGTTCCTGTAAAACCAATATAACAACCACTTGGGAATACTTTTCGCATCTTTGCATGAAGTTGTCCATTTTGTGTTCTATGAGATTCATCTACAAGAACAAATATATTAGGGTCATCTATCTTTGAGCCTATATTAAATACCTTATCAAATTTATTAATAATAGTAGTTATTATCTTACTTTTCTTACTTTTAAGCTGACTATTTAAATGACTTCCACTAGAAGCTTTAATTATATCTTTGCTAAATCCACTATGTTCAAAAGTTTTCTTAATTTGAGAGTCTAATTCTTTTCTATCTGTAACTATAATTATCTTTGCATTATTTACCCTTCTTCTTAAAGCTCTTGCAAGCATAACCATGGTTAAAGATTTACCACTCCCTTGGGTGTGCCATATAAGACCACCATTTCTTCTACCTGAGTTATCAAAAGTCTCTATTCTTTCTAGTGTTCTTTTAATTCCAAAGTATTGTTGATATCTAGCTACCTTCTTAATATTGTTATCAAATAGTGTATACTCTCTTATAATCTCAAGAACCCTATCTAAATTTAATAATGAAACGATGCTTCTATCTAATTCCGTAGCTAATCTTCCTTTAACATAGTTTTCAACCTTTACATCATCTTCTTCCTGCCATACAGACCAAAACTTAGCTGGTGTTCCTGTTGTAGCATATCTAGCTTCTCTAGTATTTCCTGCTAACACCAATTGAACATATTTAAAAAGATGTGGTATGTTATCTTTTTTCTGATTACCAATCATTTGTGATATTCCTTGCTTTAATGAAATAGCACTTGCTTTAAGCTCAATAGCACAAAAAGGAATGCCATTGATAAATAAAACTATATCTGGCCTCTTAGTTTTTTCCTCACCAGATAAGTCTTGTTTTTCAACCACAAACTCTTGAGTAAAATGAAAATCATTATTTTTAGGATTATCCCAATCTATATATTTTAAAGAAAATGACTTCTTATTTCCGTCTTCTAGAAATTCTTCTAAACTCTTAGTCATAACAAGTTCATAATATATTTTTTCATTAGCCTTAATTAAGCCTTCTGTTAAGGACATATCAAGACTATCAATAGCTTTATTAATATTACTCTCAGAGAACTTTCTTTCAGTACCCTTATATTCAAAACTATTAATATCCATTAATTTTTTTCTTGTTATATCTTTTAATATAACCTCTTTAAGTCTACCACCCCTAAGAGCAACACATTCTTCCGGTTCAATATACTTATACCCCATGTTCTTAAGTAACTCTATCACATTATCTTGATCATATCCCTCTAAATATGGATTATCCATCCCTCTTCCCCCTGATTTCTACATTTATACTTCTATTATACAAAAGAAAAGGTAGAGATTAAATACCTCTACCAATAAAATTATATACTATCTAAGTATGTTCCAACTTCATCAGGAATCTCTACTTGAAAGCTAAATCCCTTAAGCCCTTTTTCTTGTAATTTAATATGACTCAAAGAGAACTAGCAGAAAGAATTGGAATGTCAGTAAAAACTATTAATGAAATCCCGTCTATTAACAACTAATGGACTTTGTTAAAATTAAAATATCAATATAAAATGAATAAAAATTTTATATTTGTTAAAAATATTAGTAATATATTAATTGGTGAATAATATATTATTAATGTATAGTATAATTAGTCGTATTTCTCTTTCAATAAATATTGAAATCTGAAATCCTATATGCTATCATAATATTAGATAATCCTTTACTTAAAGTTTGGGATGTATAGAGGTTTCGGCTACTGAACCAGAATCAGTGGCCTTATTTTTTACCCATTTTGGATTTTTTCTTATAGCTAATGCTGTATGGGGGCTATCTGCAACATATGCAGTTATAAACTTAGCTTTTAAATCTTTTATTATTTTAATTATTACAACATAATCATCTTCACTTATAATTGCAACTCTTCTATTATTGTCATTAGTCTTATTTTTGTTATCATATCCCATATAAAGTTCTGCATTTTCATCCTTTAAAACACTTTCTATCCAATCAATTCTTTCAGCTCTCTTTTGCGAAAATACATCTTTAATCCCTCTTCTGTTACTGCTTTCATAAAAAGCATGCTCAAACATATCCTCATAAAACTTAACTTGATATCCATCAAAGGTTTCTATTTGTAAACTACAATATTTATTAATAAAGTGTTTCTTGTATTCATGTGATGTTTTATAAATTACTAAAGGGGGTCTCAATTATCTTCTCCCCCTTAAATCCATTTTAAATACATTAAACTTTTTATTGTATCTATTATTGGATGAATCTAATTCCGTATTAAGTCTATGTTCTAATTTACTTATAAGTTTATTCTTAGCTATAGCAGTTCCATGATTTTTATAATTATATTTGTAACCTACTGCCCCCATTAATACATCTTCCAATTGAAGAATTAATGATTCTTTTGAGTTAATTGCCTGTATGAGATTTACTCTATCTCCTGATTTAGCATTTAATATTTCCTTAAGTTCTTTTAACCTGGTATTTTTTCTATTAATTTTATAATCTGTATAAACATTATATTGATTATGTTTATCTATCCAATACACAAGCAATTGATAATAAAATTTATAAAATCCTAACTCTGAATCATCATTGTTATAAGTTTTCATATCTATTTGTTCAGCATCAATTACTATGCATCTAAATTTTAATTTTTCATCATAACTAAAAAACAGATCAATTAGCTCTTCATAAAAATCATACTTTGATGGTGTAACAGTCTTCCACTTAAATTCATTAAATACATTATGCTTTTTTTGAAGCTCCTTTATACTATTTTTTAATTCTTCTCTTATAGATTTATTAATCAATACCCCGCCAATACATATATATCTATTGTTAATTTTAATACTGTTTCTATTACAAAATAAATCTTGTCTACTTTCATCACAATATATTTCAATATCCAATATTCCACCTCCAATAACATTAAAATTCTACGTTGAAAATTATAACATACATATATCGCTATTCTGCATACATTTCTATGAAAATATCTTAAATTTAGCCATTATATTTGAATGAAATACGTATAAATAAGATATTAAATTAGCAATAAGCCCAAAGGTTAACTTATATTTATCTTTGAGCTATATTTATTATTATATTTTAACTCTAACTTCTCCGGTTAGTAATCTTTGCATTAAGCCTTTCTTTTGAAGTTTTAATGCTTCTAATTCTTTTTGTAATAGTTCTATTTCTTCATCTGCAGATATTAAAACTTCTGCTATTCTAACTTGTTCATTATAACTTGGCACTTTTACCATTAGCTTTAAAAAATCTTTTTTATTCATAACTCTATTTCTTCCAGCTCCGCCTGGAGAAATGTTAACTAACATATGCTTAAAATTAGGTTGCAAAATATAATATTTAAAAAATATCGGATATGCATTCCCTTTAAATTCATAAGTCGGAAACCTATGAGATACCAATTTATCTTCATCCATAGTATTTGCAACTGCTATTGCATGTTCCCATGCAAAAGTAATATTAACAATTAAATCATTACATTTTACTTTATATAATTTATCCATAGATACTGTTGATGGATCTTCTACAAATTCATGAAAAGTTCCTTTACCGTGACTTCTTAACCCCAGTCTCCAATATCCTTCATTGGGTTTGTCACATTCTCTACTAACAGGCAAAATATAATTTTCTAAGGTTTTATTATTCCATTCATCCTTAAATTCTTTAAATCTAACTTCTCCACTTAAAAGCCTTTGCATTAATCCTTTTTTAAACTCTTTTTTCTTCTCTATAAGTTGTGCTTGCTTTTCTATAGCTAAATCCCAAGTTGAAAGAATTTCTGCTATTTTTTCTTGTTCAATAATTAAAAATATCGGAATAATCATGTTATAATATTCATCTGCATTTATACCTGGTTGACCACTTCTTTGTGATGTAATTGAAACCCATTTAATATATTGTTCAGTTTCTAAATAATGTTTTAAAAAACAAACATCCAAGATCTTTGGATCTGGTGTAAATTTGATTAAGAAGCCAGCATAAACCAATTTTCCATCCGATTTTCTATATACATATGATTTTCCTGTTGTATTTCCAGTTCTGGCAAAAACAATATCGCCTTCTCTTAATATATAATTTTCTGAATCCTTATCATCCACACTTGCAACGTTTTGAGTTGAATACCTCCCTAATTCATCAATATCAGTTATTCGAATATACTTAGGTAAATATTCTTTAAATTCTACTGCTGGTGCTCCTATACCATATGTTCCTTTTCCTAAGCAACACTCTCCAAATTTTTTATAAACAATACCATTACCCATACTTTCACCTACATTCCAAGTTCATCCAAGTATTTATTTATTGTACTTTTTATTTCAGTTAAATCATATTCTAGTTCTTTAATTTCTTCTTTAACTAAACCCATATCAACTTTTTCTTCTTCTTCAAAAGTATCAACATACCTTGGAATATTTAAATTAAAATCATTCTCTTTTATCTCATCAAATCTAGCAATATGACAATACTTTTCCATTTCTTTTCTATTCTTATAAGCTTCTACTATCTTTTCTATATCTTCATCTCTTAAAACATTTTGATTTTTACTTTTTTCATAATCATTACTAGCATCTATAAATACTACATTGTTATCAGTTTTATTCTTCTTAAATATTAATATACAAGCAGGTATTCCTGTTCCAAAGAATAAGTTTTCTGGTAGTCCTACTACTGCATCTAACCAATTGTTTTCTATTATTTGCTTTCTTATTTTACCTTCACTTGCTGCTCTAAATAACACTCCATGAGGAAGTATTATTCCTGCCGTTCCATTTTCATTTAGTGAAGCTATCATATGAGATATAAATGCATAATCGCCTTTTGATTTTGGAGGTAATCCCATTTCAAATCTTCCATATATGTCTGAAGTTAAATCTTCTGCTCCCCATTTATCCAATGAGAATGGTGGATTTGAAACTATTTTATCAAATTTCATTAGTCTTTCATTTTCTAAATGAAGAGGGTTTCTTAAAGTATCTCCCCATTCTATAACTGCATCATTTATTTCATGTAAGAACATATTCATTTTAGCTAAGGCTTGTGTTTGACCGTTTCTTTCTTGACCATATAATCTAAAGTTTTGTGTTCCTACTTCTTTAGCTGCTTTTATAAGTAGTGATCCTGAACCACATGTTGGGTCATATATTCTATCTCCATCTTTGGCGTGAACAAGCTTTGCAAGTAATGTTGAAACTTCACCGGGGGTATAAAACTCTCCCCCTTTCTTACCTGCATCTGATGCAAAGTTAGCTATTAGAAATTCATATGCATCTCCTATAACATCACTTCCATCTAGCTTACTAGGTCTTAAATCTAGTGAGTCATCTGCAAAATCCTCTATTAAATTCTTTAGTGCTGCATTTCTTTCTTTAGTTCTTCCAAGTTCTGATTCTGAATTAAAGTCTATATTCCTAAATATACCTTCAAGTTTTTCCTTGTTATCATCTTCAATTTTCATTAATATTTTATTTATGATTTCACCAATGTTTTCTGCTGTTCTATTTTCATATATAACGTCAAAAGTACAAGAAGGATCTAATTGAAACTTTTCTCTCTTTAAACTCTTTTGAATTCTTTCTTCATTATCTCCAAATCTTGCTTTTAACTCTTCTAATTTTTCTTTATAAAAATCAGATACATACTTTACGAATAACATTGTTAATATGTAATCTTTATATTTTGAACTATCCATAGTACCTCTAAAGGTATCGCATGCCTTCCATACTACTTTTATAACGTCTTGTGATGTCGTTTTACTCATAAGATAATTTCCCCTTACGTTTAATTATATTCTTTATTAAATTAAGCAACTACAGTTGCAATTAAATCTTGTATAACTAGTTAATACTTATAATTATAACATTAATTTAATATAAGAAAAATAGTCACAAAATAACCGCCTATTTAGTTTTTTTGCACTTTACATAATGAAAAAGGAGAATAGATTTTTCATCTTTTCTCCTCTGAATTCTTAAAAATTAATAAATATTAATATTATCTTATAAACTTATTACTATTTCTATTATTTAAATATAATCTAATATTATTTCCATCTTCTTCAAGCTTTTTTATGTATTCATTATCTTTTAAAACACAGGCAAGATTCTTATTAACTTCACTATTTTCTATAGTAACCCTTGTTTTTTTATTTACTATATTAGCATATGGTTGTCCTAGTTGTTTAAGAAATAAAGAAATTTTATTTGAATTCAAATGTTTCACTTGACTACTTAAAATTTGAACTTTATTTTCTGTTGCATTACTAATTTCCATTATATATTTTAATAAATTCTTATCTAACTCTTTATCTAATTCATATTGTGAAACTATGGAAATTAGTTTATTATCTAATTCTTCTAGATGTTTATGATTCATTATAAAAGAACTAATATCCTTTAATACTTCTTCATCTATTGAAATATCCTCTATATCTATATTTTCAATTAAACAAATTATCTGATCATCTATAACAGGATTTAATTTTAATAATAATTGTATATCATTTAAGTCAACTTTATAACTTTCTTTATCTTCTAAATATTGTTCAAAGTTGTTTTTTAAGAGCAACATGTGAGCATCTAATAAGTTTTTCTTTAATAAATTATAATTTTTCACATTTAATAATATACATTTGTTATTTATTAAAATTTCCATTCTATCCTTAGATACATTTATAAATTCTTTTATATTACTTTCTTTAAATTCTATTAATTTTATTAATACTTCAAAATAAACTTCTTCTATTTCATCACATAATATTAAGCTCTTTCCAAGATTATAAACTGTATCGTCCTCAAAGTCTTCTACTTGAATCTTTCCTAATTCTTTGTAAATACCTCCATTGTTAAATAACTTAATTAATGTTTCATCTATTTCAAAACTTTCATAATAACTTATTATGTTATTCCAATTAACTTCAAATTTAGACTGATTTAAAGCTTTACTCCATAAATCCCTAGGTATTTTTTCGATAGATTTAATTTTAATATTTTCCTTTTCTAAAATTTTCAATTTATTTTCATCTGAAATATCGTCATTATTAAACAACTCAACAATTATTTCTTCTGATTCTTTAGTATTAGATTTTAAAACTAAAAATACTTCTTCAACATAACAATCAATATTTTGGTCTATATATTTAATTAACTCCTTACATTCACTACTTTTTATGGTTGAATAATTTGATGTTTCCAAGGTTTCAAGTAACTTTACATTACTGGAGTATTGTTCAATAAATAGCTGAATGTTTTTTTCATTAATTTCATATCTATCTTCATTATATACAAATTCTAGTAATTCACCCTTGTAACTATGCTTATCTATATACTTGAACTTAACATCTAATTTAATAATTAATTGCTTAACCTTATCTAAATAATTATCCTCTTCAATTAGATTTAAAAATCCAGGCATATCTGAGATATAATTTGTTAAAACATTATTTTTATTCATTTTAATAATATCATCTATATCTCCAAACTTAAGTATTTTTCTTAAATAATCATCTAATTCTGCTTCGGATTTTTCACATATATACATCCACATATTATCCCAATTTTTACAAAGATCTTTCATAAAAATTTCATTATATTCTGTTATATCTATATATTGGTTTATAAAATTGAAACTGCTATCACTTTCATTGGTTAATTGCGTTATTAATATTTTGTAATATTCTTCATATTGAGATACACCATTTTTATTTTTTATAATATAATCAACTAAGCCATAATTTAAAATATATTCTTTTTCAAACTGATAAGCTTTTAATTTTTTTAATACAGATTCATATTTAACTAATTTATAACTATGTTCTGTAGTTTTTTCAAAAGCTATGTTTTTCAAGAAATTTCTATCCTGTGTTGTTAATGTTCCTTCATAAAAATATGAAGTATACTCATAGTAATCTTCTTCAATATATCCTTTTTTAATAAATAACATTAATAATTCTTCTTTGAATATTTTATAGTCTTTTGTTTTCCCTAATTCATAGTTATTAATAATTTCCTTCAAGGGTAATGAATTGATGATTCTTTTTTGCTTATTTAATTTGTATAACTTTTCTTTTAATTTATGTATTAACTCATTCATAGTATCTTCTTTTAAATCTAGTATCTTTTTTCTTCCTTCATATTCTTCTATAATTGGTAGTAATGATGCATCTATATCTTTTTTTATATGCTCTAAATTATGTTCATCCAGTAACCTATTTATATCAACATGATAACCAATAGAGTGTATATACATACTTCCTGTACCATGTTTTTGCGTAAGCTTATAGTTATATACTATCCTTAACTCCTCTAGGTCATGTAAATGTTCTTTTTTGGCTATATCTATTTTTTCTTTTATTTCAACACATTCTTTTTCAATCTTATCAACACTTTCTTTTATTAATTCATGCCTATTATTGAAGATTTCATATACCATACCCTCATCATTTTGCAATTTAGAAAAATCAACTGGATATAAATTTTTATATACAATTATAGCTAATAACTTTTCATAAAATTCACTATCCCATTTTTTTTCATCTTTGTTGTTTTTAGTTTCCTCTTTGCTACTTTTTTTATCTCCCTCTTCTTGTTTGGATTCGTTTTCTTTTTTATTTTTTTTTGATTCTTCATTTAAATCCAATTTTTCATTTATCTCCAAGTTATTTTTATATATTATGAATTCATTATATATATTTTTAATTACCCTCATATCATTTATTAAATAAGTTAAATCAGTTATCAAATCTTCTTTTATACCTTTTAGTTCATTAGTTTTTTTAAATTTATTAAGTAAGATTTCACATGTATTAGATGAATTAGCTACTTGAAGCACTGGTATAATAAAATCAAAAAATTTAGTTCTGTTTTTATGACTTATTTTGTCATCCATATATAACATGCTCTCATTCTCTTTTTGCTCACTACCAAACATGCTATCCTTTAGAGCATAAATAAAAACAACTTTTTGAGATATTTGTTCACAATTATTAATTGAGCAAATTGCACAATTAGATTTTTAATATTTGTGAAAATGAGTTACTAAAAACACTAAAAAAGATAATAGCAAAGCTAAGCACTACCGTGCCTGTGGATAACTTATTATTTTTTGAAAGTTATTTTATGCTACTTTCTTTAAGTCGTGAGGCTGATTGACTGCAATAGTACCTGCTACTAATGTAATACAATTTAATAAAGCAAATATTTTAGCCTTACGTATTCCTGCGGAACGGATATTATCAGTACTCAGATATTCCTTTAAGAGAGAGTTACATCTCTCAACAGAGCTTCTTTTATTGTACAGATATTGCCATTCCTTTGAATCTCTTAAAGGATAACTATAAAATCTGTTATTTTTTTTATAATTTACTTTATGGCATAAACCATAGTTAGAATTACTACACCAACTCATCCCGTACGGACAGTTTACTTTACTAACTGCATGAGGACATCTAAACTTTAAATAGTTTCCGTCCTTTCCCCAATATGTTAATGGATATCCAAGAGAACATATTGGATGAAAATTTTCATTCATGCCTTCTGGAGGAGCATATGCTCCTCTAGTATTTAATGCTATTATAGGTTGAGCTTTAATAATATGAGTGATGTAATCATAGACTTTTTTATAATCATAGCCTGAATCCATAATGTAATTTACTGATTTAAATGTTGAACCATAGGTATTTTTGAATTTAGCTATTAGTGGTAAAGCCATATCTCCATCATTATAACTAGCAGGGCTAAGTAATATACTTAATGGCAATTCACTTTTGCAGTCAGCAAGTATGTGTAATTTAAATCCAAACCACTTTATTTTATTGCCATCTGTATCATTTTTAGCTCCCCAGTTAGGAGAGACTCCATCCTTTTTAAGTTTAGATGATGGTTTGGATTTTTCATAAGCATTTAACTTAGTAGAATCTATGGCAATATTTGTACCTTCAATAATATTTAATTCCTTTGCTTTCAATATAAGAGATTCAAAGTCTCTTTCAAGCTCATTAGAGCTAGAAATTTTATCTAAAAATCTGCTAAATGTTGAAGCAGAAGGTGCACGATCCAAAACATTAATACCGCAGGTATATCTAAAAACAGGATCTGTTTCAAGTCTATCGACTAATTTTTTTATTGTTTTAATTTGCTCTAATTGCATTGCAATTAATGAATATAACAAAGTTAAAGAATCCCACCCTTTCGGGCCGCGCACAGCGCTTTTAGAAGATAAAAAATTTAAGATATTAGTAAAATTTAATTGAGCAAGAATCATCTCTAATTTTGTTTTTGGTTGATATTTTATAATTTCCTCAAAGGATAATAAACATTGTTGTTGAATATACATAAGTGAGGTTCACTCCTTTCGTTGGTTATTTTGGTCGTACTTAATATATTCAACATTTGGGGGTGAATCTCCTTTTTGTGTTGAGAAAAATTTAGCTGTATCAACAATTAAAAATTATGAAATTTGCTCAATTAATAAATTGAGTTGCCTTAACTTAGAGAAAATTTCTAAGTTGTTAAACCTATCCAAATCCTCAAAAATAACAACATTATGTTTAGTTACTTCAAAAAAATATATAATTTCATCTATATACTTATTAAATACAGATTCTTGTGACTCCTGAAATTCTGCTTCTGTATTTTTTATTTTTACTTTAAACTTACTTATATCCAAACTCTTAGCTAAGTATTTAACTAACATAGTTAATAAACATATATAAAATACTACACTAAATAATAGTAAACCACACACATAAATTTTTGATATTTTTAATTTTTGACTTACAAATAGTATTTTATTAGAAACAGTATTTATTAAATTTGGATTTAAAAATATAGCTGTTATTACTATAGTAATTGAAATAATAAATACCCTAATTAATATAGGGAATGTTTTTATATTATTAATTCTCTTAAATCTTGAATAAGGTATATCTTTATATTTAACTTTATAAAAAATTTGCTGTAATATTTGTTTTTCAATGCATTCATCACCATTTTCTTGTGAATTATCTTTTACATCATTCTTAAAATCAGCTAAGGATATATTTAAATATTTATATTCCTTATGTAGTGCTTCAAATGTCCTCAATATCGAACTTTTCCCTGATCCGTAAACACCAGTTAAAGCAATGTTTTTTATATTGTTATTTTGTAAAGCCCATTGAAGTGTTTCACAATAACTTTTATTTTTATCACATTCTACTCTAGGTGTTAAATCTTCATAATTGTAGGTATGTTGTTTTTCATCATCATTGATTTTAGTATCTTTTATTAATTTGTAGTCCATAATATTAACTTTTTGTATTAAACTAACCAATTTCTTATGTGCAAAATTTTTAAATTTAGTATTATATAAAAGCTTTCTTAATCCCATTATAACCAATCATCCCCTGATATTATTAACTTAAAATTCCAATAAACTGTATTTAATTCATTTTAAGTGTAAATAAAAACATGAATTTTTGTTTTAATTTACCTGCTTCTTCTACCACTCCATTCTTTCCAAAATTTAATATATCCATTATAATCAAATTCCTCTGTTGGTATATTCTTGGGTGAGCATTTATCATAGAAACTTTTAATTTCATCTACAAAATCAAAAACTACCTTTTTATATGCATTAAGTTCTATTTCTACCTCATGACCTTTTTCTGTAATTAATTTCACCTTTCCATTCCTATGTAGCACTGACCAATCTATTCCATTAGGACACCCACATATTTCAACGGTATCCTCAGTATCATGTGGGATAACAAAAAAACCACAGCAAGGTAACATCTGATTCGAACTTTCTTCTAATATATGATCTTCTTCAATTGATTTTAATAAATATATTGCAGTAGAACTTACTGTGCAGGAATAACTATCTGCAACTACTTCTTCTCCTATTTTTACAGATACATCACCATGAAGACATAAATCATCTGGATCATCTTTTTCACCATTTAACCAATATAGATCTAATATTTTAATAAGAAATTTTCCTTTCTCCATGTAACTAGCCCCCAAATTTTAAACTATTAAATTTCTTAATGCAACAGCCTCATAAGAAGCAAGCTAAAGGGTTTCTCTGAGGCTTAGAACTCTATTAATTTCTTTAACCATTAAAGCCTGAATATTAACTATCTCATTTATTGGAATCATGCCTAGATCTGCTTTCTTTAAAGTGCAACTCATCTTTCAAAAGCAACACATCCTACTAAGTAAGGATGATCAACTAATACTGCATTCTTTTCCTTACGAATCAACCATAAAATATATAGATCTCCGCCTCCAGCTAAAATGTGGAATATCCCAAATATAGCTAAAAAATAACTTCCTGATATTAATCCAATAATATACGGTAATACCCCTAAAATAATAGTTGGCATGGCACAACCTGCAACATATTCTTTAAATTTAAGCCCTTCATTACAACAACAATAAGGTGAAAATGTTGACCAATCTACTCCAAACCCTATAGCCTTCCACTTTTTTTCACAAAAATCCCCCATGTAAATCCATGAATTAATTCATGAGGTATAGCTCCTAGAAATACAATTAACCAAAATTCCGTATTTAATGGACCATAGGATTTGTGAATCCCCAGAAACAATAACCAACAAATTAATGAAATTGGTGCCGCACTTACCAATACCATAATATTTGCTTTTAAAGCGCTTACATTTAATTTTTTTTCTTTATATCCTTGTTCAAGCAGTTCCTCACGAACCCTAGTAAATTCTTCTAAACGTTTTTTTTGAATAGGGCTTAAATTCATCTTTTCCTTAGATTCTTTATTTTTCATTTTCATACTATCCCCTTGCTTAGTTCAACAATATTTTCTGAAACTCTATTAAATCCAACTTTTTAAATAGCTTTTCTACACTTAATTTAACACCTTTTTTATATATTCCATATCAATATCCTTGTTTGTAATTTTATATGTTTTTATTTTGGTTCTTTTATTATTGAAGCTCTCATATATGCTAATATAATTCTTATGATTTACAGCAATGGACATGCCATTGTTATCCTTTCCATAAATATTAATATAGTAAGTTTCTTTATTTTCCTCAGGTATATCTTTTTTATATTCTTTCAAATTTAATTGAGACATGTAGGTTAAAAATTCATTTATTTTCTTCTTATCCTTAATAGTTCTATCTTCATTATGACTTGAACTTTGAAACATAATATTTGTAAAATTATCTTTAGTATATTTGCTTAATATCAAATCGTCAAAAGAGCCTGTCTTAGGATATAAAAAATATGCTAGTATAAGAATTAATGATATAACTATGATAATTACAATACTTTTTCTTTTATTCATCCTCGCCCTTCCCCCTAAATGCATTTTACTTTTAATTATTTAGTAACTCTTCACAGTTTAATTTATTATATGTTAATTATAACATTATTTACAATGAAATTATTACTTCTGATATTAAAATAATTCTTATCCTATATAAAAATATTTTATAAAGGATAAAAAAAATGAACCCTATTAGTAAATTGAGTTCAATATGTGGCTGTTCCACTAATAAATTTACGTATAATATATTGATTTGCAAATTTAAAATTAGCACAATATATTGTAGTATTTATTCTTAATGCGACAGTCCCATAGGATAAGTATTTCTAGGCTTTAGTAAGAGTAAAAACTCCTACTAAAGCCTAGAACTTTTTTATTCAAAATAAACTTTTTTTCTTATATTTCTTAGATAACTTATTTCTTTAATAATTCAACAATATCTTCCTCGATAGCTTCTGGCTTTGTTGTAGGTGAATATCTTTTAACTACATTCCCTTGTCTATCTACTAAAAACTTTGTAAAGTTCCATTTAATTTTACTTCCCATAAGTCCACCTTTTTCTTTTTTTAAGAAAGTGTATAGCGGATCTTCATTTTTACCGTTTACATCTATTTTAGAAAACATAGGGAAAGTTACTCCATAATTTAAACTACAAAAATTTTGTATTGCGTTATTGCTACCAGGGTCTTGCTCTTTAAATTGGTTGCAAGGGAAACCTAGAACTACAAGGCCTTCTTTATCATGATCTTTATATAACTTTTCTAAGCCTTCAAACTGTGGTGTGAAGCCACATTTACTAGCTGTATTAACAATTAACATTACTTTACCAGCATAATCGGACATGCTGATTTCATCTCCAAAAATTCCTTTAACTTTGTAATCATAAATTGACATTACTCTTCATCACCTTTCGTTAGACGTCCAATCACCAAATATAATGCATCATATAGAGCTTTCGCTTCCTCATAATTCATATCTGTTAAATTAAATATACATTCTGGAATATGTTCTGCTTCTTTTTTTAATAATATTCCCTTATCTGTAAGTGAGATTAACATAACCCGTTCATCTTCAACACTTTTCTCTTTTAGAGCATATCCTTTACAAATTAATTTATTTATAACAGGAGTTAATGTATTGGAGTCTAAATATAATTTTTTACATAAATCTTTCATAAGAATCTCTTTTTCTTCCCATAATACTAGCATCACAATGTATTGGGTATAAGTTAAATCCAAGGGATCTAAATATGGTTTATATTTTTTTATAATTTCCTTTGATGCAATATATAATGGAAAACAAATTTGATTCTTTAACTTTAAAGTGTCCATATAAAATACCCCTAAAAACTTTTGTAATTTTAATCTTATACGATTGAATTTATATCTATAATACCATATTGAGTTTAAATGTCAAGTGGTAGGGGTATTCATTTATTCAAAATATATTAGGCTTTGCTGTATAAATCTTTTATTACCAGTTGAGATATACAATCCACTTTCATTGATAATCAAACACTCCTGTGTATAAATCTTATATTACTAGTTGCAGATATTAGGTGTATATTAAATATATATTCCATAACTATTGTCATATGAATCATATTACTGGCATAAAAATAAGGATAAGCATCTAGTGCTTACCCCCATTTTTTACTAACTTAATATCTCATTAAAATCGTACTTATCAATATCCCTTTCACTAATTCCTAAAAATTTAATATCTAAATTTTCTTCCTGAAGTAGATTTTTTAATTCTTCCATATATACTCCATATTCCTTTTCATATGTTACAGTTTCAGTTATCGCCTTAACTTCTTCAATGCCTGATAATTCCCCTATGTATGCCTTTGATTTACAAGTACCATCAACACCACAGCTTGGACTACCATTGACTCCTATAACATAATCTATTCTATAACCATTTTGTATATATTCCTTTGCCTGCTCCACTATAGGAGTTAGAAGTTCTCTACAGGTTTTTCTATAAAAGGGATTGTCAAATTGCTCTTTTACATGACCCCACCTTCTCATGCCATAGTGCATAAGCTCAGGACAAGGCAATTGAATTATGCCATAATCTCTTTCTATTAGTTCGTAGATTAACTTCTTTAATACAGAACTATATTTATGGCAAGGGGATTCTACCTTTGAATTAGCATTTAAATAACAATGCGACACTATACACATTTTTCTACTTTTATCCATAAATAATCACCTGATTTAATATAATAATCTAGTTACTTCTAGCTTCTTTCATTGCTTTTTCACCATTGGTTTGCGCATCTTTTAATGCTTCATCTACTGATTTTTTACCTTCAAATACTTGTTCAAGTTCTTTTCCTAGGGCATCTAAAGCTGGAATAGAACCTATATTTCTAGCACCTGTCCATCCTTTGTCTAAGGATTTTAAAGGTATCTCTTTTGCAGGATTTTCTTTTAAGAATTCTTTATACTCTTTGCTTTCCATAGCTGATTTTCTAACTGGAATATATCCTGTTTGCATTGAGAAATAAGCTGTATTTTCAGTATTTATAAGATGCTTCATATATAACCAAGCTGCTAATTTTTGTTCTGGAGTTCCTTTATTAAACATAGCTATGTTAGTACCATAATATAATTGGTCATCAGATTTATTAACTGGTAATGGAGCTAAAGACCAATTCCCTTTAAATCCTTTTTTAATATAAGGCAGTGCTGATGTTGAAGCTACACACATAGCTGCTTTTTTCTTTATAAATGTATTATTAGAATGTTTATCTTCTCCTGCTAATGTAGCTGTTTTGTCCTTTATCATTCCACTTATAAAACTAACTGCTTCCTTAGTTTCTGGTGTGTTAAAATTAATTTTGTCCTTATCTTCATCAACAACTTCTCCACCTGATTGTTTTACCCATATACCAATATCTGTAGAAATATTATTTTCAAATGCTATACCATAAACATCTGGTTTACCATCTTTATTTTTATCTTCACTTAATTTTTTACTTACTTCTTTAAGTTCATCCCAAGTCTTAGGTACTTGCACCCCTTTTTCCTTTAACATATCTTCATTATAATACATAACCATTTGACTTTTATTAAAAGGTAAGGTAAATTGCTTGTCCTTAAAAGTACCATCTTTATAGAAGATCTCTGGAATATCTTTAATCTCATCTTCTTTCATTCCAAACTTCTCATCTTTTTCATATGGTTTTAAATCTTGTACAAGATCCTTTTCCATATACCAAGTTAATCTATTATTATATATTTGAGTTATAGTAGGCAATGTATTACTCTTTGCAGCTCCCATAAGCTTCTCGAATAACTCCCTATAGCCCCCTTGGTTAACTAGTTTCACTTTTATTTTTGGATTTTTCTCTTCAAACTCTTTTGTTATTTTTTTAATACTTTCTTCATTAACACCTTTCATAGAATGCCAAAATTCAATTTCCACATTATCCTTAATTTCTGTTGGAATATCACCTTTAGCTTCTTTGCTTTCAGTTTTAGTTTCTTCCTTTTTAGAAGAATCCTTTGAATCTTTTCCTCCACAAGCCGTAAATGATAGTACCATTATGCCTGCAAGTAATGCTGAAATAAGTTTTTTTCTCATTTTCTTCCCCCCATTTAATTTAAGAATTTTATGTTTATATATTTTTATATTTTGTCCTATAATCAAAGTTCTTGGCTCTAAGGTGAGTTTTTACTCTAGCTAAAGCTTAGAATCCACTATCTAGAGACATAGATATTCTTTTACTCCACTTTGAATAAGATCATAGTATTAGAGCAAATAGTCATAGAGCAATTTTAAATCCCTATTTACTATCCTTTTATGCCAGAATTACTAATTCCACTTATTATTTGTTTTGATAGTAGAATAAACAAAATAACCATAGGCGCTATTATAATTAAGGATGCAGCCATTAGTATATGATAATCCATGCCAACTTCACTAGAGAACTTCGATAAAACTATTGGAAGGGTTCTCATCTCTTCTGAATTAGTCATTATAAGTGGCCACATAAAAGAATTCCAACTATTAATTACTTTTAAAATTGCCATAGTCATTATGGCTGGTTTTGTAATAGGAATCATAATATAAATTAAGTATTTAAAATCACTACAATTATCTACCTTTGCTGCATAATATAATTGTTTTGGTATACTTAAGAAATACTGTCTTAAAAAAAATATAGTTGAAATGCTTGTGCACCACGGTATTATCAAAGCTTTATATGTATTTATCCATTTTAACTTGCTTAAGGTAACAAAGTTAGGAATCAAAAGCACTTCTCCTGGTACCATCATTGTTCCAATAAGCAAAGTAAATAATAAATCTTTACCCTTAAAATCAAAATGTGAAAAAGCAAAGGCTGCTAATATAGTAGTTATAAGCTCTCCTATAGTTATTCCCATGGTAATAATCACACTATTAAATACATATCTTTTAAAGCCTTCTAGTTTAAAAACCTCCAAAAAATTATCCCATCTCAATTTTTTTGGTATTATAACTGCAGGATTACTAAAAACTTCTTCTGGACTTTTTAATGCTGTTAGAAGTATCCACACAAAAGGAGTTAGTATAAAAATAGCTATAACTATAAGAATAAAATACTTCATTACTTTTTTAATAGTTTCTTTTCCCATTTTTATATCTCCTAATAATTAAACTTTTTCTTTGTAATTTTAAACTGTACCAATGTGAAGATTAGTATTATTATAAACAGAATAAATGAAGCAGCAGCTGCTACTGCAAATTGCCAATTAACATAGAACTTGTCGAATATATAATAAACTATAGTCATAGCACTGTTTAAAGGTCCTGGTTTTTTATCATATAAAATAAATATAGAATCAAACAACTTAAATCCTCTTATTACAGAAGTTATAGATAAAAACACTATTATAGGTGATAGCAAGGGTAAGGTAATCTTCTGAAATATCTTCCATGGTGTAGCTCCATCTACTCTAGCCGCATAATAATACCTCTCATCTATAGATTGCATTCCTGCAAGAATTATTATGATATTATACCCCAAGCTTTTCCAAACATTTAGTAAAACTAAAAGGGGCATAGTGTATCTACTCTCTCTTAAAAACTCCTTTGAACTAATTCCCATGGAATTAAGTATTATATTTAAAAGTCCTCCATCACCATGAAAAATCCATCTCCATCCTACACTTATGGCTATGGTGCTGGTAACAAAGGGTAAAAAATATACACTTCTAAAAAAATTTTTAAACCTTATATTGCTATTCAATAAAGTAGCTATAAATAGTGCAATACAAATAGTCAAGGGTACGGATATTAAAACATATGTAAAGGTATTTTTCAAAGCTATATAAAAATTTTCATCTCTTAAAACATACTTATAATTGGCTAGTCCTCTTTCGTATACCGTATCCTTAATATAGTCAAACTTAGTATAAAAACTCATACACAAAACCTTTATTACTGGGTAAAGTTGAAACACAAGAATTATAATTAAACTAGGTAATAAATATAAATAACCTTTTTTACTCTTCATTTTCTATTCCTTAAACATATAAATTCTATTAAAATTTATATATACAGCCTGTCCCACAATAAAATCATAATTTCCTGTTATAACAACCCTTAACTCTTGTTCATCAACACCTACAGTAATATATGTATCCTTACCTAAAAGAAGCAAACTTTTAATAACTCCTTTTATACTATTTAACCTACACTCAGTCTCTATAACTTTTTCTTCTCCCATACCCTTTATTATTTTAGCATTAAGGGTATTTTGATTTTTCCCTAAAAATATATCTTCTGGTCTAATGCCAATAGCTATATATTTATATTCCTCTTGAAATTCCTTATAGTCTAGTCCTAGTGAATTTAGCTTATCCCTTAAAATAATATTTATTTTAGGTCTACCTATAAAACTAGCTGAATATATAGAATTAGGATATTTATATAACTCTCTTGGTGTGGAATATTGTATAATCTTACCCTTATTCATTAAAATTACCCTATCCGATATAGATAAAGCCTCTTCTTGATCGTGAGTAACAAATAAAGTTGTTATCTTAAATTTGTCTTGAATATTCTTTATCTCTTCCCTCATTTCAATACGAAGTGATGCATCTAAATTTGAAAAGGGCTCATCCATCAAAAGTAAATTAGGACTTTTTATAATAGCCCTACCAATAGCTACCCTTTGTTGTTGTCCTCCAGATAACTCTTTTGGCTTTCTACTAAGTAAATCTTCTATTTTAAGTATTCTGCTTATATCCTCTACCTTTTCTAAAGCTGTTTTTTTATCCACTTTATTCATTTTTAAAGGAAACATTAAATTATCCTTAACAGTTAAATGGGGGTATAGAGAATAATCTTGAAAAACTAAACCTATATTCCTATTTTCAATATGTACATTATTTATTTTCTTATCATTAAAAAATATCTCTCCATCAGTTGGTTCCGTAATACCTGTAAGCATATATAGAAATGTACTTTTCCCACAACCGCTAGGTCCCAATATGGAAACAAATTCTCCATCTTTTATATCTAAATTTAAATTATCCACGGCAATAACTTTATCATACCTTTTTGTTAGTCCTCTTATATCAACTTTCATTTTAATCACCCATATATAATTTCTTCTCTACTACCATACATATATTAATTCGCCAAATTTTAACTTAACATATATGTTTCAATTTTACCAATAGATATTATTTATAAAACTTTGTATTTCTATAGTATTTCTTAATGACTTCTTTGAATAACCTAAAAATCTTATAAAACTCATAAATCCAGAAAATAAAATTTAATTTCTACATTATGCTTAGAACAATAAAAAGCAACAAGTAATTGAATACCCCAATATCTACTTGACATAGGGGTATTCAAATTTGAACTTGTTGCTTTTTATGATTATATAATTTATATTATTTTATCTTAAATTCAGTGAGCAATCTTTATAACTATTAGTTCATTAATATCCCAATTCTTCATTTAAAAATATTACATGTATTCTATCTGAAACTCTTTGTCTTTTAATTAGGGTATATTCATTACAAATTCTCTCTTCGCTATTACAATCCATGCAATAACCTACCTTTGCACAAGGAGTCTTTTTATTTAATCTCTTTGTATTTGCTGGTGCTGCTATAAATTTATTTCTATTAATAGCTTCTTCTACATTTTTAACTATTTTGTTTATTCCTACAACTAGAATTACTTTGTCAGGACCATAAAGCATGGCTGCTACCCTGTTTCCATTGCCATCTACGTTGTATAATTCCCCATTTTCAGTAATAGCATTGGTGCTAGAAAAATAGGCATCTGCTGAAAATGCAGCTCTATATATGTTATTTATTTCTTCCTTAGTTAAACCTTCTTTTTCTCTGTCTAAGAATTTATATCTTCCACTTCTTAAATGTTCCATAACCCCAGCTTCAGCTAAGCTCATAGAACCTCCACAGGCAACTACGGCCCCCTCATGTACAATTTCCTTTATTTTATCTATAAGTTCTTCTCTACTATTTACCATATACCCATTCATATTATTTTTCTTAAGAGCTTCTATAGTTCTTTTAAGCTTTTCATCTTTCACCCATTTTAAATTATTATCCATAAACAAATATCCCTCCAGTAATAAAAATTCATTTTACAAATTCACAGTATAAATATCTTTCTTACCTACCACAATAATCAATGCTTTCTTTAAGTCATCTGTGCCAAGTTCTTCTTCAGCCATTTTACTTTCGGCATATGATTTAAGCTGTTTTAACCCTTCTTCTTTTACTTTTTCTAAGGTGTTTCTTTCACTTTCTTTTATATATTTTAGTTCTATAATCCATTGGAATTTAGTTATGCTCTTAAACTGAATTTTTCTCTTTAACATTATATCTACATAACCACTGCTATTTTCAGCTTCACTTTGAATAAAATAAGTGCTGTCCACTCCTAAAAGGGTAAGAAGCATCATTTTTATGTTTTTTTCATCCATTTTTATTAAATCTCTATTAGATAAATCTTCTAATATACCACCTAAAAGTTCTATTAAGGGTTGTATATTTCCATATAATCTCATTTCATTAATAGCTACTCTTATGTTCTGTAGTTGAATATTATATTCTTCATTTAACCTTTGGAAATGTTGTTCCCAATATATTGTCTTTATAACATAGTTAGGCACTTTAAGTACTGTCCCAAGAGGTCCTTGTTCTTTTATAGTAAGCATTCCAAGGTAAAATAATAAGGATTTAAAGTTCTCTTTTACACTATACATGGTATGGATATTGAATCTATCCACTAACATAGTAGAAGTTTCTCCTGTGGTCATTATTTCCTCTAGAGCTTCCCTATCGTTAAAGTTATAGGCTAATTGATTAACTTTTCCATAATCAGTTTTTACATTATTATCTATCATTTCTTCTGGATATTCATTATAAGCTAAATATTTATTAAGAAAATACATAGACATATCTGGATTAAAAACAGACTTGGAATTTTTATTAAATTTATACCCATTATAATATTTAGTCATATCAGTGCATATCTTTGTTCTAAGTTCTGTATCTACTATATTAACCTCATCCATAATCCATGAAAGTTCACTTCTTGTAAATCCCATCATAGCATTAAGATCTTGATCCAAGGTATAATTCATAGTTATATTAAATCCGCTTGTTAAATCATCTAGCATTATAGGACTTACCCCTGTCATAAATATCCTATTAAAGTTGTCCATGGTAGCATCTTTTATAGCCTTATAAAATACCTTAACAAAGCCTTCTCCATGAAGTATGCCGCTATAAGTACTTTGTTTTCCCCCTGTAATTAACTCATTAGCAAAATTATCGTATTCATCTATTAGAACAAAAACAGGTTTATTTATCTTACTAGCTAAAAGGGATATATATTGCACTATCATTTCAGCACTGTTTATTTCCTTTGGAATAGTGCTCTCCCCAAATAAATTTGAGTATTGATTTACGAATTTTATAGCGGATAAAAGAATTTTTGAATTAAAACTATTTCTTAGCTCTTCCTCTCCATGTCCTGCATCTACCCCTGCAAAGCTCATTTTCCACACTAAAAACTTATTTTTATTTTTTGTAGGGTTTTTACCTATATATAAATCCCCAAATAATTCTTCAAACTTATCTTTTTTATTTATATCATAATAATTTTCAAGCATGGATATAAAAAGACTCTTCCCAAACCTTCTAGGTCTTATAAAAAAATTATAGGGTGCATATCTGTCTAATAATTCTATATAAGAGGTTTTATCTACATAAAGATAATCTTCCTCTCTTAAAACTTGGAAATTAGAAATCCCATAGGGTATTCTCTTCATCTATTCTCACTCCTAATTTAAACTTATTGAACCAAAATCCTTAATACACCATTTATACTTACAAGCCAATTACTCGGAGACAAGCAATAGTCCTTTCCGTACCACAATTCTATTAACATTAAGAACACTATAGAAAGTAAACCAGAGTTCTTAATGTAACATTTATATACGATTAGTCCATTAAACCAACTTAATCATATGGCTACTCTATATATAATAGTATACCCTATATTAAGCTAGTAAGTAACTTTTATTAAGAAATTTAAAGTACATAAAACCACTTCTCTTATAGGGAAAATTACATCTTCTAGAATAATCTAAAAGCATTATACAAAGACTATTTTTAACTAAAATTTTTATAAAGGAGAGTTACATATGGAAAATTCAATGTTTTGTTATCAATGTGAACAAACCATGGGTGGCAAGGGTTGTACCAAAAGTGGTGTATGTGGAAAAACACCAGAGATTGCGAATCTGCAAGATTTATTAATATACCAGTTAAAAGGTATCTCTTGTTATGCTAAAGCTTTAATGGATGCAGGTCATATCATAGATAAAAAGGTAGTAAAGTTTGTTGAGGATTGTTTATTTACAACCCTAACTAATGTAAATTTTGATGCTGATGTTCATATAAAGCGTTTAAAAGAATCCCAAGAAATAAAGCAACTCTTGAGAGATGAAGCACCTGAAGGTGAATATCCTAAAGCTGCCACATATAATCTAAGTGATACTAAGGAAGATATGTTAAAAGATTCTGCTCAGGCTGGAATTATGTATGATGAAACCTTAGATCCTGATATTCGTTCCCTAAGATCCACCATACTTTATGGTCTAAAAGGTGTAAGTGCCTATGCTCATCAAGCTAGATTTATAGGTTATCACAGTGACCAAGTAGATAAATTTTATTTTATAGGTTTAGAATCTACAACAAATGATAATTTAACTTTGGAAGATATGATACGTATGACTATGAGAACTGGAGAAATAAGTGTAGAAGTTATGAGGCTATTAGATGAAGCTAATACTACTAGATATAAAAATCCATCCCCTCATAAGGTTAATGTTAAGATAAAAAAAGGCCCATTTATTATAGTTTCAGGACATGATTTAAGAGATTTAGAAATGCTCTTAGAACAAACTAAAGACAAAGGGATAAATATTTATACTCATGGGGAAATGCTACCTGCTCATGGTTATCCATCTTTAAAAAAATATGAACATTTAGTTGGAAACTTCGGCGGAGCGTGGCAAGATCAACAAAAAGAATTTGATAATATACCTGGTTGTATATTAATGACCACAAATTGTTTAATGAGACCTAGAGAAACTTATAAAGATAGAATCTTTACCACAAGCGTTGTTGGTTGGGAAGGAGTTAAATATATAGAAACCTCTGAAGATGGAACTAGAGATTTTACTGAAATAATTAACAAAGCCTTAGAGCTTGGTGGTTTTAAAGAAGATGAAAAAGAACACGAAATCATGGTAGGTTTTGGTCATCATGCAACCCTATCCCATGCTGATACTATTGTTAATGCAGTTAAGGAAGGAAAAATAAGACACTTCTTTTTAATTGGTGGATGTGATGGTGCTAGACCAGGAAGAAATTATTATACTGATTTTGCTAAAATGGTGCCAGAAGATTGTGTAATACTCACTTTAGCCTGTGGTAAATATAGATTTAATAAATTAGACTTTGGAACCGTAGCAGGACTTCCAAGATTGTTAGATGTAGGGCAATGCAATGATGCTTATTCCGCTGTTAGAATAGCAACAGCTCTAGCAGATGCCTTTGACACAGACGTAAATTCTCTACCACTTACTATTGTACTCTCTTGGTATGAACAAAAAGCTGTAGCTGATTTATTAGCTCTTCTATCCCTCGGAATAAAGGGAATGTTTCTAGGTCCTACTCTTCCAGCTTTTATATCTCCTAATGTTCTACAATATCTAGTGGATACTTTTGATTTAAAACCAATAAGCACACCAGAAGAAGACCTAAAAACTTCATTGAAACAATTAAATTAGTTTTATATTAACAAAATATATTTTTATAAGTAAAAAGTTTTATTGACTATTATTAAAAACTCATTTCCTTGTATTCTTATAAAATAAAAAGCATCAAGTACTTAAACTTGGTGCTTTTTATAACTTTACAATTTAAAAATAAAATATGGTTTCCTTATCTTTATCTCTTACTGACCACCGACCACTACTTACTAACTACTGACCACTGATCAATTACCGCCTATTCATATTTAACTTAAAACTTAAATTTATTTATCTGCTCTTCCATATCATTAGTCATTTTATTTAACTTTTCAGCTGTAGATGCCACTTCTTCTGTGGATGCACACATTTCTTCTGAGGATGCCGCTATTTCTTCTGATGAAGCTGAAACTTCTTGTGATACAGAAGATGCATTTTCTATTTTATTTACTATTTCGCTTTTACTTTCATTTAATTCTGATACAATATAGTTTGCAGAATCTATTCTTGGTAATATCTCTTGAACCCCAATTACTATGGATGTAAACTGCTCCATAGAATTATTTATAGTTTCCACTTCGCTATCCATTTCCTTAACTATCACCTTTGTATCATCTATTATCTTTCCTGTTTTATTAGAAATAGATTTAATTATAGAAGTTATGCTCTCTGAAGAATTCTTTGTCTGCTCTGATAATTTTCTTATTTCATCTGCAACCACTGCAAATCCACGTCCTGCTTCTCCTGCTCTTGCTGATTCTATAGCTGCATTTAATGCAAGTAAATTTGTTTGCTCTGCTATGCTATTTATAAGTCCTATTATTTCATTTACCTCATTTATACCTGAACCTAAGTCCACTATTTCCTTGGAAAAGTCATTGAAAGAACCTTTTACTGTTTGTGTTGATTGTACAAGTTCCTTCATCCCATTGCTTCCCTCTGCAGCCATGTTATCTATGTTTTGAGCATTCTCCATTACCTCTGCCATATTTGTAACTACACTATCTATTTTATTAGAAAAGTCTTGGGTTATTTCTGTTATCTCAACTAAGTCCTCTGATTGCCCTTGAGAACCTTTAGCCACATCTTGAATAGCTACTGAAACATTTTCAGCAGAAGATGCCATTTCTTCTGAAACAGAACTTAGGTTTTCAGATTCTCCACTAATACTAGATGCATGTTCCTTAAAGGAAATCATCATATTTCTTATATTACCAATAGATAAATCTAAGGAACTTGCTATATCTCCAATTTCATTAGCTTTTTCTTTAAGATCTTGTGGCACTGCAACTGTAAGATCTCCACTACCAAACTTTTCTATAATATCTTTAAGTCTATTAACAGCTACTGATAAAACTTTTCCTATGTAATAAGCTAAAACTAAAGATAGTAATCCTCCAACTATAACAGCAATTATTGAAAAATATTTTATTGAAGATAAATCCTTTGCTATTTCATCTTCCCCTAATGTAACCATAAGTTTCCATACGGTAATCTTATTAGTGGTGAACCCTGCAAATTTTGCTTTTCCACTATACTTATATTCGAAATTTCCGCTTTCTTTTGAGCTTAAATCTTTCCAAAAACTTTCTTCAGTTAAGGTTTTTTTACCTATAAGACTCTTATCTGGATGTACTAAAGTCATGCCTTCTTTGCTAGTTACAACTAAATAACCTTTTTCACCTAACTTAATTTGTGATAATCCAGTTACTAATTCATTTAAACCTATATCAATACTGGCAACACCTATAATTTTATCCCCTCTTTTAACTGCCTTAGATAATGAGATAACAAGAATTTTCTTTTGGGCATCCTCATAACAATCTGTCCAATAAATTTTATCTGGATTCCTTAAGGACTCCTTGTACCACTCTCTAGTTCTTGCATCGTATGTGCTAGAAGGTTTTCTAACCTGTCCATCTGATTGAATCATAACACCATTCATATCTGCAAAATAAGTATAGATTATATCTGAATTACTATCTTTAACAGTTTTCAAAAAATTCTTTAAATGATCTACACTTACTTTGTTGTTAACATCAAGATTAGTTATATTAGAATTTTCACTTACAATTTTTAAATTGTTTTCCATACCATCCAAAAATGTTTCTATATTATAATTAACCTGATTCACAAACTGATAAGATGTATCCATAGTCTTATTCTTTAAAATTGTACTAGACATTTGATATAAAAAAACTGCTAATAAAATTAAGCTTATTATTGACGTTAAAGTTATTGAAGATACCAACTTTTTCTTAATTGACATTCTAACCTTTTTATTTTTTTTATGTTGTTTTTCCAAACTGGAATTATCCTGTTCTTTGTTCCCCTTAATGTTTTTCATTACATTTCACTCCTCGTAATTTAAGTTAAATTATATTTAGCATATTATTAATTTTCGAATACTTTAACAAATCATTAACAGTATTTTTAAAAATAATTAGTATTCTATAAAAATATAATAAACTTATATTACTAAAAAATAATCTCATGTATTTTTGCATAAGGATTATTTGATATTTCCTGTGATTTTTGAAATTTATGAAAAATTTTTAAAAACTATCAGTAACACTAAATACTACTTCTACAAGAGATACAACACAGGCTACAACACAACAAATTGTTCCTATAAATATGGTTATATTACTTAAGCTACCATCAATAACTACTGGCAACACAATTCCTACTATTATATATAAAGGAAGTCTTACATTTTCTTTTGTTATATTAGTACTTTTTTTACTTAAGATTTTAAAACCAAGAGCAACAAACAATAAAATAGGTAAAGTTATTAACAATAAAGCTAAAAATTGTGTTCCTGAATTTTCATGCCAAGATACCCATTCATTATGAGATAAATAAATCCATAGTGAAAATGATGCTGCTAAAAACATAATTATATTTAATGTAATATAAATAACTTTTTTTAAAGTTTCCATATATTTTATTTAGTAAGAGTATAACTAATAAGCAGATGACTCTTACTAAAATCTCCTTTCTTGCTCTTCACTTTTTAGCACCTAATACGTTATTTTTTATTTCGTTAAACCATATACCTTTTATTTTATTTAGCTTATTTCAATTTCAATCCACTTAAAATGTTTAATTTTAGTTCCATATATTTTTCATCAAAGGAGGATATAATTCTTCTATGCTCTCCATCTAATATTCTATAATGACCTGACACTATATTTTGCTGAAGCACATATTCTCCAGATTCCCGAATATTTCTCCACCATACTTTGCCACCCATTGTTTTATTATAATTTCCTTCAACCTCGCCAAAAGCTAGTGTTCTCACTATATCCTCTATATCGCCTCCTAAAGTCATTTGGAGTATCTCACTATGCTTAAATAATGAACAGACTACAACTGCACCACTCCATCCTAAGGTTGCCCTTCCTTTTTCTATTTGCACCAAAGTCTTTTTTGACATGCCTATTATTTCACACATCTTATCCTGGGAATACTCTTTTTCATTTCTTATAAGTTTTAATTTAGAATCAATTTTTTTAATAAACCCTTCTTTATCCATTTTCTTCTCTTCCCTTGTAATTTTATTATTATGGTGTAATATTACACTATAATAATAAAAAAGTAAATAAAAAATTTCTGAAAAATATTTTTTTCCCTAAACAACTATAACAACTTTATTCTTTACTGAATAAACAGATTTCTTAGCTTCAGAGAGAGTTTTTATTCCCTCTGAAGCAGCTAGTTATAGTATTATTTCTCTTAAAATATTTGCCTTCTCTCTTCCCTTTTCCCTTCTTATACTGTGCCATTTGCTTTCTATAGGAGTACACATCTCATTAACCAACCTATCATATGTACGTCCCATATCACCCTCTTCATCATAACGTCCTTGAAGTTCTTTTAGGCTTAAATTTGTGGTAACTATAAGGGGTTTCTTGCTTCTATACCTTGCATCTATAATTTGATACATAGTTGACCTTGACCAACTAGTGTTATTTTCTGTGCCTAAATCGTCTAATATAAGTAAATCCGCATTGGATAAGGAATTTAATATATCCGAAACTCCGTTATCCCCATAATTAGTAAAGCTGCTTTTAATCCTCTCTAGTATACCTATAGCACTTATACAAATTACAGTGGTATAGTCCTCTATTAGAGCATTAGCAATGCATCCAGATAAAAAAGTCTTTCCACTGCCTGGTGCTCCATATATTAAGAGCCCTATGTTTTTCTCCTTAATGCTCTTAAAATTTTTCACATACTTATGTCCAATACCATATAAAAACTCGCTGCCAATATTATGATCCCATGATGAAAAGCTAAGACTTCTGAATTCCTTAGTCATTAGGCTATTTGTGAAAATTTGTTGAAGTCTAATCTGCTTTTCCCTAACCTTATCCACCCTATCTCTCTTTTCTATCTCTTCACGCCTACACTTGCACATTCTAGGCATGAGCCATTTTTTATCACACATATCCACCATAAGTCTTTTATTCTCCCCACAAATAGGACAAGTAGGTATATCATAAGCTAAGTCCGATTCCTGATGAGTGGATTTTAATTTCCCCATTTTCTCCCCCTGCAAAACCTCCTTTAGACTTTCCATTAGGCCTCTCCCCCTTTAAGCCTTGTTCCTTATTGATCCAAAGAGCATTTATAACTTTTTCACAATAGATAAAACTATTTATACGCTCTGCTTCACCACTCTTTTTAAAATTATCAAAGGCCATATCTATTCCTGTTAAAATCACCTCTAAAGGCATTTTCTTAGAGATTTCATACATAGCTTGTCTTTCCTTTGGCTTAAGGCTAGTTTCAATCTTTTTCGCCCTCTTGCAATAATGCTCCATAGTTTTTATAAATACCTCATCCTCATGTTTCTTAAGTTTACTCACTATGCTATTGCTGGTACTATTGTTATCGTTATTGTTCTTGCTATTGCTAGTATTATTGCCCTTGCTATTCTTCTCCCTCTTGTTATTGCTATGGCTGTCACTATTGCTCTCGCTATTCTTATCGCTATTAACTTTGCCATTTGAATTTATATTATCACTAGAATTGGTATTATTAATTTTATAGTCATCTATGTTATAACTGTTATTATAGTTATTGCTATCTGTAATATTGTTATTGTTATTGTCTGTTATAGTCTTTTCTGGTCTAGTATAGTCTAGTATATTAATGCTTACCTTTTTATCATCCTTTGGTAAGTGGTTTGGTAAGTACTTTGGTAAGTGACCTGGTAAGTACTCTGGTGCATGGTCTGGTAAGTCATTTGGTATATGGTTTGGTAAGTACTCTGGTTCATACTTTGGTAAATGGTTTGGTGAATTCTCTTCCTCTTCACCACAATTCTCCCAAGGTGCTTCTGATAAATCCTCTTCCTCTTCTAGGTAATATTCCCCATCATTACTCCCCTGTAATCCACTTAAAGATAGCAAATCAAAATTTAATATATACATACCACATTTTCCTGATTTATTTGGTCTAGCATATTTAATAAAGCCCTGTTCCATAAGTTTACCCCTTGCTCCAATTAAGGTTTTATCGCTACTAAAACCACCCTTACACTTAAGTTCCGTATTACTCATGGTGAAAGTATTTCTCCACCCTAACTCATTAGACCTTCTCCATAAAGCCATAAGAAGGCAAAAACCAGGTTGCCCAATTCTTTCAACACCACCTATAACCTCAAATTGTCTTAATAAAACATATAAATTTTGCATAAAAAATACACTCCTTCCTAGAGTGTATATATGCATATGAAATTATTTTGGGGACACTATTTATGAAATTATTTTTAGTTATTTAAAACGTATTTCTCTTTTATAAAATCTATTATTTCTAATTCACTTTCAATTTCAGCTTTAACCGGATAGGTTTTTTTAACTTTTTCTACTTCAGCTAATACCTTATTAGCTTTATCATTATCTTTCTCAATTATAAGATAGTATGCATACATTAACCTTTTTCTTGATATAAAACAATCAGTTGCTTTTATATATTTTTTTAATTCTTTAGTATATAATTCATTAATAACTTCTTCCCTGCACTCACCTAGAATTTCACAAAATAAAAGTTCGCATTTAAGTTCATTTTTTAATAATTTTCCTAAGTTATTAGAGTTATCTATAAGATCCTCTAAAATTTCTCTTACCTTATTAAATTCTTTTTTATCTTCATAGTAACCTGCTTCTATAGTTCTTAAATTACTTGCCAGCCTTCCTTCTAAATAATCCTCCCTAGAAAGGTTAAACCACTGAATTGGCATATCTTTTAATCTTACACCCTTATGAAGAAGACCGTTAATTTTAAGTATCATATAGAATGAATATCTTTCACTTTTACTCCTCTTAATAGAAAGAAGATTATATCCGTCATTTCCTAAAGATTTTATAGGTATACCATTTAAAGCTATTGCAATTAATCCAGTAATAAAAAATAACCTACAGATATCCCCCATTACAGTATTATAGGGCAATAACATAGAAATAACTATACATAGACAAGATATTATGGCATTCATAAGTACACCGCCCAGGTTATAAAGAACGTAAGGACAATCGTACCCATTTCCTTCTGGTGGCATCATAAGACACTGTCCCCCAGTACCTATAACTTTAAACTTTTTAATAGCTATTTTCCCACCTTCCCTTATAAAGGTTAGGCTTCCAACTCTAAAAGATACAAATTCATATCCCGATAATAATCCGAAAATTAAATGTCCTGCTTCATGTAATATAATTTGCAAAATATATATAAGTACAAAAAGAATTAAATATACTAAAGCTATAACTGGATTTTTAGCTTCTTTAACCAAGAGTATACCAATAATAGCTCCAATTACCCCTCCTAAAATTAACTGACCCACAACTCCAATTATTTGTTTTAATGAGTCTTTAGTTTTATTTACTGTTGATTCTTTTTTCATATATATACCACCTCCAACTAGTATAATTGTAACCCCATATTTATTATAGGAATGTACCCGCTCTTTTCCCAAATCTTCTAGGTCTTATAAAAAAATTATAGGGTGCATACCTAATTAAACCAGAATTCTTAATATATCATTTATATTTATATTTATATACGATTAGTTACCTAAATCAACTTAATGGTATGGTTCCGTATATATACTAGTATACCCTATATTTAGTTAGTAAGTAACTTTAAGTTTATGTCCTGTGACTTGTTAAATATTAATTTGAGCTTATATTATTTATCTTAACCAATTTAAATATATCTGCAAGTTATTTCCTGTAATTTTGAAGAAAATAAGAGCATTAGAAAGGCCAGTAATCAAATAAATATTTGTTTAAAAGTTTATTATATAGAATTTTATGGTATAATTTAACATATACTTTAAAATATTGAGGATAAAGTTATTTATTTTTCTTTCGAAAATAGCTTAATATATATAACTAATTTTATAATGGAAGTGATTGTATGGGTATAATGTTTCAATTTGGTGATGCTTATTTTAAAAACATAAAGGATGAAATGGCCAAAAAATACTTAAATAAAGGGGCACAGTTTCTACTTGAGTGTAACCTCCCCGAAAATTTCTTATTTTCTGAAGTTGATTGTTATTTAATAGGAGCATTTTATTCTGTTCATATTAACACAGGGTTTGTTGAAGTTAATTGGATAGATGATATTTTATTTGATAGCATAAAAAAATATCCCATTAGGTACTTAAAGGAACATGACATATATAATCCTATAGATTTAGAAAATTTCGCAGTATATTTTAGCGATATCTTATGGACAACATCTTATAAGAAAAGCTATTTAACTGATTTAAAATATAGAGAAATTCTCTTAAAGAAATTTCAACATCTACAGCCATTATCTGATTTATATAATGGTGTTTATTAATACATGTGGAATACTTAAACCAGTTTTCTCATAATAACAAAATTTAAGCTTCAGTTAAAATTTTTACTCTCACTGAAGCTTAAACAATCTTATCTAAAAATAAAACTATGCTTTACTCTTTTTTAATAAGAAATCTAATTTATTTTAGTTCCTTTCCACCTTTAGCTATCTCTTTATGATTTAAACGTAGCTCTTGAAACTTAATCTATTTTAGTTCCTTGCCACCCCATTCTACTACAGTAAACCCTTCACGTTTAAACTGTGGTAACTTAGGTGTTTTTACTTCTACTGGTTTTTCAAGAGGTTTATAGACCATAAATACTCTAAGAAGTGAATCCTCTTTAGGTGAAATTGAGAGCTTTGCATTATCGGTATAAGCTTCTTGTTGGAAGGTTATAAGGTTATAGGGGTTCCCCTCCATATGTGGTAGCCAAAATACAATGAATTCATTATATTCTTTTGGAGTTAACCCAAGTTTTTCTAAAGTTTTCTGTAAAAACTCATAAGTGTCCTCTCCCTTAACTACAAAGCCTTCTGACATGTTATAGTTTATGTCTGACTCCCCTTCCCAAAATAGATAAGAGTATTCTCGTCCATCTTTTTTGTTATAAAGCCTTCCATCTGGCATAGCTTTTACACTCCAACCATTTTCATACTTAGGATAAGTAGTAGTTAATTTTCCTGCGTAATCTAGACTAACCTCAACATCCATCTCTTCTTTTGGATATAAATAAATTACTGGCTTTTTATCGCAAGGTGGCTCTGATTTTGACTTGTTACATCCTGTTGGAATAATCATGAAAGTACTACAAATTAGAAAAGTTAATAATCGCTTCTTCATTTTCATACTCTTCACCCCATATTTATTTTAATTTAAGACTATATTAGATATAAATATAACAAAATTACCTAACAAAGCCTTATTTTTAATTTAAGACTGTGTAAAATAAAAATAATTACACCAGTATTTACTAATGTAATTATATTATATGCTTTATATATTTATTTTTCCATATGAATTATTAATAGAGTACTATATTACAGTCTTTAAAAAAGTTATTATAAATTCTGTTCCTATGCCTTCTTCACTATCCACCCTAATGGTTCCATTTTGAGACTCTATTATGGATTTGCTTAAGGATAGTCCTATGCCCACACTGGTAGGATTTGTGGAGTTTTCCCCTTTGTAAAACCTTTCAAAGATTTTGCTCTGCAAGTTTTTAGGAATACCTTCTCCATTATCTTTTATACTTATGGTTAAGGATATAGGAGTTTCTTCGCAAGAGATTATTATCTCTCCTTCTCTTCCTGTATGTTCTATGGAGTTTTTTATAATATTAGATAAAGCCTCTGCTGTCCATTCCATATCATGTTTAAAATAGACATCTTCTTTTATATCCATTATTATATTTTGTCCTTTTTCTTTAGCCCTTTCCTTAAGTGCACCTAAGGCTTTATTTACTGTAATTAAAAGAGGGTTTTCCTTAACATGAAATTCCACCACACCGCCTTCTAACCTTCCTATTTTTAAAAGGTTTATAATAAGCCATTCCATTCTCTTAAGCTGTTCATCAGCTAGGTTTAAAAAATTGTCCCTATGTTCCTTTGGGATATCCTTTTTCATAATGTCATTAAACATTATAAGGGAAGATAAGGGGGTTTTTAGTTGATGAGATATATCTGATATTATATTCTTTAGAAATATCTTCTCATTTTTTAAGTTGTTCATGGATTCTTTTAACCTATTGCTCATTAAATTAAACTTTGATGCTAATATGTAGAATTCGCCCTCTTTATTTTCCTCTGTAAACTTCTCAAAAGTTCCATCCATAATCTTTTCTGAGGCTTCAGATAGCCTTTCAGCTTTTCTATAAAACTGGAAAGACATAAAAATTGATATTCCATATACCAAAAGTATAAAAATAGCTATAAATATTATAAGCTTTATAAATATGCTTTTATAAAATTTATACATTACAGGATTTTTGTATATAGCTAAATCTTCATTATAAGAGTATTGTGATAAAAGCTTATTTCCTAGGGAATAATTCGACTGATCCTTACTAAATATAGCATCAATTATTTCCCCCTGAAGCTCTGGATGTTCCTTAACTATATTCCCAACCATAATTGTATTTTGCTTTATATAATTCCTATTAAGTCTTTCAATCTCTGAATTTAATAGTAAACTGCTAAGAGCCACAACAACTATAAACATAAAAGTAAAAATAGCAGTAAGCCTTTTTAACTCTGGATTTCTAAAATATCTCATGAAAATTCACCTCCATTATCTTATCTTAGATTCTATTCCTCTTAATCTAACCTTCATTTTTTCTTTCTATATCCTTATTTCTTTTCTATTAATTATTTTTCTATATTTCCTTTTCTTTATTATTCTCTTTTTCTTCATTTTAGCTCCACCTATACCCAATCCCCCTTACGGTTTCTATGTATTTAGGCTCTTTGGGGTTGTCCTCTATTTTTTCTCTAAGTCTTTTAATATAAACATTTAAAGTATTACCATCTACAAAATTTCCCTCTACATCCCAAAGCTTTTCAAGAAGAACACCTCTCTCTAAGACATTGCCCTTATTTTTCATTAAAATCAATAAAAGTCTATATTCTGCAGGAGTTAAAACAATCTCCTCATTTTTCTTATATACCTTAGCTTTTAATAACTCTATCCTTAAATCACCCTCAATAATTTCACTATTCTCCTCTTTGTTTGTACTTTTATCCTGTGATTTTTCACCATAAGCCTCTCTTCTTCTTAAAACTGCATTTATTCTAGATATAAGTTCCCTTATTCTAATAGGTTTTGTGATATAATCATCTCCACCAATATCTAAACCTAGGATAACATTAGCTTCTTCATCACAGGCAGTTATAAATATTATAGGTATGCTACTCTTCCCCCTAATCTCCTTACAAAAATCATACCCACTGCCATCTGGTAACATTAAATCTAAAAGTATAAGATCTAAATCCTTTTCATTAAATATGATGCGAGCTTCTTTTAAATTTTTTGCCCTTGTTACTTGAAAACCTTCTCCATTTAAAGTGTATTCTATGCCAATAGCTAAAGCTGAATCATCTTCCACAAGTAAAATTTTTTTCATATACTCTCATCTCTGGTTAAGAAAATTAATGTATACTTAACCTACCCCTTTCTTAAGTTTAAACCTTTAATTTAAATTATACCTTAATTTAAAGCTATTTCCTAACAGAAAAAGAGCACCTATTTTCAAGCTATTTTCCCCCTAGCTTGTTCAAATAAGTGCTCTAGTTTCATAATATCTCTATATTATAGGATACTATAAAATATATAACTCTTAAATACAATAATATCCTCTAGTCTTCTCTAATATTTATCTAAATAGAACCTCTGTCTAAAGACTAGCCCTTTTCTACCTAGTAACCAATAAATATATAGCTGCACATATAGCCGCACATATTATAATCCAATCGCCTACTTCTGGCTTTTCCTCCTTCATACCAAATCCCCCTAAGTGCTTTTCTTAGATTATAATATATGTACTTCAAAAACCTTCTATTTGTATGTATGTTATATTATTATTTTTATAAAAACAACATCACTGTCTACTCCGTAACTATCACCTCTAAAGCTTAGAACTATGTTTATTTTGCTTTAATAATAAACATAATTCTATGAAACTTACTTAAGTATGGATGCAATCATGATCATGAATAAAACCACCATAACAATACCTACAACTTTTAGAACAATATTTTCTTTTTTAAAACCTAAAATTGTTAGTATTATAGATACTAGCCCAAATAAACAAAACATAATAGTTTTCATTGCATTAACCCCCTTATAATGAAGCTTAAAATTTCTTTAATTTATAATTAAATTATACCATGATATTTAATTCATTAATAAAACATCATAGGAAATTCTATAATCTTTTAATCTTTTTACCTAACCTTACTTATTATCCCTCTATCCATTTCATATACTTCATCACAAAGCACATCAATATCTTCTTTATTATGACTTGCTAGTAAAATGGTCTTCCCCTGTTCTTTTAGACTTAAAAATAATTCTCTCATCTCTTTAACCCCTTGATTGTCTAAGCCATTCATAGGTTCATCTAGGATTAATATTTCCTGATCCTCCATGATTGCTTGGGCTATTGCTAATCTTTGACGCATACCCATGGAGTAGTTTCCAACTTTCTTCTTGGATGATGGGTCTAACCCCACCTTTTTAATTACCTTGCTTATATGTTCTGTATTTCTTTTATTTCTTATCATGTATAAAAATTCTAAGTTTTTCATAGCACTTTTATTTCTTAAAAATGCTGGCTCTTCAATAATAATTCCTGCTGTGGTTAACAGGTCTATATCCTTATGCATCTCTTTTCCTTTAATATATATTTTCCCACTATCTAATTTTAAAAACCCACAAATTGATTTAAAAAGAACAGTTTTACCAGAGCCATTTCGTCCTACTATTCCGCAGATTTGTCCTTTCCCACATGCAAAACTAACATCGTCTAATACCTTATTTTTATTAAAACTCTTCATAGCATTTTCTACTTTAATTATGTAATTATTTTCATTTTTCTTTTCTAAATTTGCATTAGTTTTTACTTCCATTACTGTTCCTCCTTATTCCATTGAAAATCAATAGTCTTAATTCTCCATATTATTACTAAGCTTAAAATTATAATCATAGTTAAAAGCACAGGAATAATATAACTAAGTGTAGGTAATTTTCCTTCGCTTCTGACCCCAATCTTAGTCATATTCATCCAAGATACTGGAGAAACATATATAAGCCAATCATACATTCTCTTTAAATTCATTTCTACAAATGGTAAAATAATTAATATCATAGCTGTAACTATAGCAGCTAACCTTGAAAATAATATGCTAACTGCAAACATAGTAACTCCAATAAAAGAAATAACTAATCCACTTACTAAAATAAAAATTAACATAGCTTTTAAAGGACTGTAAGAGTTTAAAAGCTCATAAGGAAAATAAAAAGGTATTTTATATTCTTCTGCGGCATTGGTCATGGCTAAGGAATAAATAACTTTTCCCCAATTAGTTTCAAATCGCAACCTCCCAATTAAAGGTAGCAAGCTTAATAAACTTTCCATAATAGCTAATCCAAAACCACCTAAAATAATTCCTACAATTTTACCTAGAGCCCATTTTCTTTTCCCACTTCTTATAATTTGATACATCTGCGACCTTTGCATAAAAGGAACATTGGAATAATGATAAATAACACATGCCATAAATAAAAAATGAAAGTAGAGGTTTATAAATACAATAGGAATTACCCAAGGTGAAATTGGATAGTTAGCAGTCTGTGTAAACTTTCTTATCGGAGATAAAACTATATGCAAAACAAAAAATTGCAAAATCATAAGTACCACTAGTTTAGTACGAAAAAAATCTTGCATAAATACTTGTCCTATATACTTTGTCCTAGATATACCCTTATTCATTTTGCATTCTCCTTTTTATTTTTATATACATAGCCCAATATAGAATAAATATACATAAAGCTCCAATTCCTACAGGAAGTAAAAATGATAGTAAATCACTTTTGCATATAGGAGTATTAACCCCAAAAATAACATGAAGATTATAAGCATTCTCTCCAAAAATCGCTCCTATAAAATAATCTATGAAGTAATAAGTCATAATTGGAACTGAAAATAACAATAACTTGTTTGATATATATAAAGATATGTAGGATGAAAATACAGAAAAAACACCTGCTATTATACCAAACTGCATACTAGCTAAAGTGAAATAAAGTAGATAGTTACCATTTTTGAGAATTCCTTTAAGTCCTCCGTAAATAATTTCATTCTTATAAAATCCATTAGGGTCAATCCAAGGTAAATTACAACGTCTGGCTAGGCTATGAAGAATAGTTCCAATTACAATAGTAATTACAGCAGATAAAAAGATTACAACCACTTTTGATAATACATAAGCTCCTAGACCTCCTCTTATGACTTCAAGGTTAATATATTTATTTTCATAATCCTCGCATATGCTTCCTGCATAAGGAAATGCACAAAAAACAATTGTTAACATAAAGGGCATTCCATACATAATCATACGATAGGTATCAAAAACACTACGCTCTGCATGACGTTTGGCTACTCCAAACCACATTGTTAAAAACACACCTAAAATTGCTACCAAAAATTGTGGTGAACATATGGAACGATATAAATCCATCTTTATATATCTAAAAGTTATTTTAAATTTACTACTCATTACGGTATCTCCTTTGCTGTTACAGCATTTACTACTGTTTGCAAGTTCCCTATTATTTTTTTATTTTTGTCCATTTCCTGTACATTAAATATCCAAACAGGATTAACTTCATAGGTTCCATTTCCAACAGAAGTATCTACCATATAATATAGTTGTGCTTTTGTAACTTTATAAGATGACTTGCCTAAAACCATTCCGTACTTGTCAGCTACTGTTTTTGCTACTTTATCAAAACTTGCTAGGGAAACTTCTTTAGTATCTTTAGAAAAATTAAATACCTTTTCTATTTCCATATACTCTACACCTCTTTTAGAGTATATAACTTTAACAGGCAAGTTTTCTTCCGAAACTTTTTTAAATGTATCTGCAAAAACATGGTACACAGGTAAATCATCATACCTTTGCCACATTATAAAATAATAACAGTTATCCTCTTCACCCCAAGACTCCTTGTACGCTTTCTTATCTTCTTTACCATCCATATCCATAACAACTTCTTCTTTTTTCATAGTTTCATAATCTAGGGCATAGGCTTTATAGTTATCCCCTAAATCTATCCCTATGAAAGATAGTTTTTCTTTAATATCTTTAAAAGCATCTTTTTTCTTAGCAAAAGAAAATTCCTTATCAGCAGAATATTTCTTTACATTGTAGTCTTCATATCTTTCATCCATACGAAAAGCACTCATAACATGCCTAACAAATTTGTCTCTTGTAAACGAAAGCATAGATGATATAGGTCCCATGGACAAAAATCCTTCATTTTGCATCTGGTAATTTGTGCACTTAATTGATTGTTTTCTCTCATTTTCCTCATGGCTTTCTTGCTTTTCTACAACCTTAAGATTTGATATTAAAGTTTCAACTGCTTTATCCTTATTAATATCTTGTAATGTAGCTGTTGTTTGCACAAATGGTTTATTCTTATCCTGTCTATCAATTATAATTTCTGTTTGAAACTCAACATTATCAAAGGTTTTATTATAATTAGTCATCTTAGTAACTTCTATAGCCTTCCCTCCATCTTCAGATCCTGCAGAAGGTTCCTTAGCACTGCATGCTGTAAGCATACTACAAATTAATAAAATAGAAATGAATTTTATTTTTTTCATTTATTTGTTCTCCTATTTATATTTTTATGGTTCTTAATTCAAAGATTTATAGCTTGTCTATTATTTTTGCATCTCCTCATTGAACATTTGTTATATTTATTAATATATAAATTTATATATTAATTTACTGATTGAATTTTAATAATTTTCAGTTATTTTTTTATAATTTTTGGTAATACTTTATAAATTAACTTATATTATTTTATATTTTAGTTTACATATTGTATATATAAAGTTTACCATATTTTGTTGTGTTTTTTAATTTATATCGTTCATGGTTTTTTTATATTTTTATACAAAATAATACGCAAAATAACAATATACGATAATCTTCGTGTTTAAGAACATGCTATATAGTTGAGTCTAACTGCAACAAAGTAACAGTGCTTAACGACTATTTACTTTATCATAAGAAATATAAAGAACTTCTATTTCTACAATTTTCTACATAAAAAAAATAGACCTAGCCTTCATTCTAATTTCAAAAATTAGATAATGAATTCTAAGTCTATAAACAATCTATTCTTTAGCTCTTATATTCTCTACTATGCTCATATTTTTAAGTTTTCTAAGTGGTATTAAAGATGCTACTAAGGTTAATACTATTGCTCCTATAAACCCAATTGCAAAAACTTCTATAGGGAATTTAGGTTCATATTGCAGATAACCACTAGATGTTTTTAGTAAAGCTTTATATAAGAAGAATGAAACTCCGCTGCCTAGTATTCCTGTGATTATTCCATGAAGAGTACCTTCTAAGACAACCATCTTTCCTAATTGTCCCTTTGTCATTCCGATGGCTGTTAATGTTGCAAATTCTGACTTTCTAAGAAGTAATCCTATGGTTATGGTATTTATAATATTTACAACGCCTATAATGGTTATTAAGGTTATAAACCCATAGATAAACACGGCTACCTGTACTCTAATATTGTCCATTTCTTTTTTCATATTGTGTATATCCATATAGGAAGCATCTACTTCTGCTGCTTTTTCTTCTAAATAGCTTTGAAGACTTTCTCTTGCTTTTTCATCTTTAAATTTAATAGCTAAATTATTAACTGATAACTTACCAAATTCTTTTTTAAAGTATTCTTCACTAAAAACTAATCCTATATTACTATTTTGAAGACTTCCGTTAAATGGATCCTTGTTTAAAACTCCTACCACTGTTACTTCTGTAAATTCTTCTTTTTCAATAGCAGTTTTAGCATCTTTTTCTCTTCCATAGTTACCTATATCCTCATAAAATATTTCTTTAGTATTTGGAATTCTAATTTTGTCTCCTACTTTATATTTAGTTATATTAGATATAACTTTTTGTCCTTTACTATTTGAAACTTGATTTCTATTTATTAATAAAACTCCACCCTTATTTAGTTCATCTATATCTATTTTTCCTTCCCCTAATTCTACTTTTGCAAGTTCAAAGGAATTTTTATCATAGGAAGCATAAAAAGCATTCTCTATAAGAGAATAATCTTTCCCTTTAATCTTCTCTATTTCCGGTTTTTGTCTACCACTCTTTTCATAGTACTCTCCATTTAAATACTTGCTATCAAAATGAAATTTTCCTTCTACTATACGTGGCATATAAATCTTTTCTATACCTTCTTTACCTTTAATTTCTTCTATAATCTTTTTATCTATATTAAGCTTAGGGTCTCTACCTGGTGAGTTCAACGTTGCATCAAAGGGATAAGAAAACATTAATTCTTCACTTGCATCATTACCCACTTTTCCTATAGATGTAAATACTACAAACATTATAAGGGAAATCATAAGTGAAAATATAGTAATTAAAAATCTTTTATTGTTTCTTCTTATGTTTTTATAAGCAACAGCCCCTTCAACTCCAAATATAAGTTTTATAAGACCTGTTCTTCTCTTTTTAATCTTTTCTTTTTTAAGACTACTTGAATTTCTAATAGCTTCTATGGGTGAAACTCTAGCTGCAGTCCTTGAAGGCCCCAATACGGAAAGAACTATGGTAATTGAAGTTAGAACCAAACTTATTAATATAATTTCTGGATAAAAGCCTACCTTCATTCCTTCAAATATAAAGAATTTTGAACTACTTAATATTTTTATGGTAGTATATATTCCTAAATATCCTGATAGAATACCTAATGGTATTGCTATAGCTCCCATAATAAAGGCTTCTTTAAATACTAATTTTCTTATCTTATTAGGTGTTGCACCAATACTTCTTAAAATTCCAAATTGATTTATCCTTTCAGCTACAGAAATATTAAATGCATTATATATAACAGCTACAGTACAAATAATAATAAGAATTGCAACAAATAATAATACATTTTTCATACCAGCATTTAAAAGAGTATTATTCCCCTCTGCCATAAGTCTTAAAACACTATCATTAAAACTTATTTCATCTTCCTTAGGATTTTCATTAGTTTTAGAACTTAATCCTATGCTCTCTCCTAGCTTTTTTCCTATTTCTCTTTTGTTTTTCTTCTCTTTAAGATTTACATATACTGAATAATTTTTATCTTTTTTAATGCTATCCAGTGATAAAAAGGTATATCCTGCAATTGGCACTTCTGCATCTCCAAAATATATTTTAGAATCATAAAAACCTACTATTTTATATTTTCCTTCAATATCTTTCTGCTTTTCGTCCTTATTAAGACTTTCTAATTCGATGTAGTCTCCTATATCCTTTTTAAGCTTAGCCTTAGCCTTTTTTTCTAATAAAATCTCTCCCTTAGCTGAAGGTTTCTTGCCCTCTGTCAAATTAAAATGAATTACATTATCTAGCATACTACTATCTAAAATATCTATTCCTATTTTAAACTTATCCTGACCCTTAACTTTCATAACATTACTTTCATCTTCAACAGAAACCCCAGAGTTTAGAACTTCAAAATTCTTAGTTATTCTATCTATTTTATCTCCAGGCACCTTTCTATACATAACTTCATAATTACCACTTGATTTCCTTTCATGTGCTATAAGTCCATCCCTTAAGCTAAAGAAAAAAGTTGAAATTCCCGAAAAAAGTGATACAGCAAGAATAATCCCTACAATGGTTAAAATAGTTCTCTTTTTATTTTGCTTTAAATATCTCCCAGTAATCTCACTATAGGTTCTCACCATTCATCACCTCATCTCCCTTAACTTTACCATCTGTTATGGTTATAACCCTATCTGCCATTTTAGCTATATTTAAATCATGAGTAATTAAAACTAAAGTCTGATTATATCTCTTAATTGAATATCTTAAAAGCTCTATAATTTCCTTTGAATTCTTAGAATCAAGATTTCCTGTAGGCTCATCTGCCAAAATTAAAGATGGTTTATTCGCAAGAGCTCTTCCAATAGAAACCCTTTGTTGTTGCCCCCCAGATAACTCTGAAGGAAGATGATCTTTTCTCTCCTTAATGCCTAGTATATCTAAAAGCTCCTCCATATAAGCTTTATCCGGCTTTTTATTATCCAGTAATATAGGCATTTCTATATTTTCCTCCGCAGTAAGCACAGGAATTAAATTATAGAACTGAAATATAAAACCTATTTTTCTTCTTCTTAATATAGCAAGCTCCTTTTCCTTTAACCCATAAATATCAGTTCCATCTAAAATCACCTTACCAGAAGTAGGCCTATCCACTCCCCCTATAAGATGTAATAAAGTACTCTTTCCCGAACCAGAAGGCCCCACAATAGCCACAAACTCCCCTTTATTTATAGTCAAATTTATATCCCTTAAGGCATCCACCTTAATATCTCCCTTTCCATAACTCTTGCAAAGATTTTCTATCTTTAATAACTCCATTTCCATTCCTCCCTATATTCTTAATTCTTAATTTTAACCCTCAACACTTAGTTCTTAATTCTGATTTTATAACTGGCAAGTCTAAATTAATAAGAAATTTCCTCCTTAATATATAGGAGTAAAATCTCATACTATTTAACTAGCAGAAAACTTATATATCATATATGTATCTTCCCTATACTTTAATAATAAAGGAGTATTATTACAAATTCATAAATTTCTTTATTACAATTTTGTAATAAAGTAAATTTTATAAAAGAAATCCCTCAGGGGTCATGTCTCCCCCTGAAGGATTTCTTTTATATTACTATATTTCTTATTTATTAACTTTCCTTTTCCTCCTTGCAAAGCTTACAGCAAAAAGAGAAATCAAACCTACAAGTAAAATACTTGATATAACTAGATAACCCATTAAGGAAATATGCCATAAACAGATTTTGTATAATAAAAACTTATCTATAATCTATCCTAATGAGAATTTCCTTTTGAAATTATATTTTTAGTTTATATATCATTTGTTTTATAATTTTTTAGCTATTATTTTTTAGTTCTTTAAAAAATAACATATAAAACGAAAAATTTATCAATATAGCAATACTTACACTAATAATTAATTTAATGGCTGAATAATTAAATACTATATCATTAACTTGTTTATATAAATTTGGTATTCTTGAAATACATATAAACATTGCTGCAATTCCTATAAATATAATTTTCCTTGTATTCTCAATTGCATTTGATCTACCTTTTATTTCTGATAAATCGTAAATATAACTATACATTGATACTATTATATATATTAACACAGAAAAATATATTAATTCTGAAATATCATAGTTTGACTTTGCTATCCCAACTGATATCCAAAAAATAAGTACAACAAAATTCACTAAATTGTTATTTAACAAGCAATATATTGAATATGATGTCTTTGAACGTGGAAATTGACTAAACATTTTTCTAATATCACAAAAATAATTATAATCCGATATACTTTTCCCAATTTTTATTATAATATATAACGCTACTACTAATCCCATCTCTAACTTAAATATTGTCACACTTATAAATACAGCTAACATTATCCCAATATTTCTCTTATTTGCCATAATAGAAGATTTTACTAAACCTAACATATACATCCTCCCATTATATTATTAAACTCTATTACATATTACTCCTCACTTATACAACCAAAATTAACTCCTCCAGATATAAAAGAAGCTTTACAATTAACGCACATTAATTTTTTACTACACTTATAACACTTCGGATCTTCATAATTATTTTTTTCCCATATGGAAAACATTTCATCATTCATTAACGATTTATATAGTGCATCACTTACATTTCCTAATACAAACGCCTTATTGCTCATCTTCTGACATACTTGAATATTACCATTACACCCTATAAATATAAAGTTTTTAATACATGGATTAAAATTTTTAAGCGTTTCAAAGTTTGTATAATTAACAAATATATTATCTATATTATAACTTAACTCCTGCAAAATAAAAAGTCTAATTGGTAAAAATGTTAAAAAATAAATATATCATATTTATTTTTTCTGTATTGTAAATACCTTACATAAAAATTAAATACGGGGAGATATAAATATGCCAAGACCTCAAAAGACTTAGTATACAGGAATTCAGGTACAATAAAGCATAATGTTTGCCATATACTAGCTCAAAAATCAAATTAAAGGAAGAAAAATTAGTTGGTTTATTAGTTGTGCCAATAATTTGGTTAAGATATTAGCAGAAAAAGTAAGTAAAAGAATATACAATGTAATAGATAAATTTTGCTCTGGGATTATTTTAGAGGATAAATTAAAAATAATAACAGAAACGATTACATTAACAGCAGCTAATATGAATAAAAAGATGAAAAAATGTAATCACTATCCAATACAGCATGCCAGCATATATCTTTTTAATTTTTCTAAACATTAATTACTGCTATCCTTTCCTACTAAAACTATACTCTAAGTTGTTTTACTTTAGTAAATCTTTATTATCTCGATAACATAGTAAGCAATGGATTAGTGATGAAATAATTTTCATATCAACACTGTATCTAACACATCAATAAAGGAGGTGTTACTATGGATATAGCAGGACTTTCTATTGCAATGAGTCAGCAAAAAACTCAAGATGCAGTAGGCATAAGCTTAATAAGGATGGTTATGGGTAATGCTAAAGAAAACTCTTCAGAAATGATTAAAATGATGGAGAACATGGCAGTAGACCCTAACCTTGGTCATAGTCTAGATGTAAAAGCATAAGAATATTTATTCATATATGTACCAAATCTCTACTCATACTTTAAAGGTTATAAAGTAGTTATTTAGGATAAAAAAATTTCTCTAAATAAGGATAATTAAAATCCTTATTTAGAGAATAAAATCGTTACCCATATATTTAGCTTCTTCTTTTCGACGAAATTTAATCCCGGGTTTTTACCCGTATATTTTGATCATATGTAGCATTATAAAATTTCCTTCTTGGTATTGTTAGATGCATTATCTCTAATTTTTTCAAATCAATACCCCCCTTCTTTTTAAATATTTTTAAATAACCCTTTTAAATAATTTTTAAATAACCCTTTAAGTTCATTGTTAATCTATTTATTTCTAAGTCGTTAAGTAAATTATACTTCTTATATACTATAATTCAACATAAAATGCCTCAAAGACCTTGTGTAAATCATAAGTTGTATGTAATTGAATAAATATTCTGATTATGCTTCTATTATTATGTTTTATTAATTTAATATTTACTTATATAGTCTTTACTGATAAATTATATACAAACGCCTTAAGCTAAACCCCTCTGAAGTAAACCTATATAAATAAAATTTATAATCCAACATTTTAAAAAATATTGTTTTCTCTTTATGAGGAAACAATATTTTTTGAATAAAAATACATCATACTCTTGAAAGAGAGTTTTTTACTCCCACTCTGAATAATCTATGTATTAGAACAGATAGTCATCTGATAAACAGAACTTCATATCCTAATATAAGCATAAAATATTTCCAAAATCTTTTCATGTTGTTTTTTTTCATTTTCATGTTCTTAACTTTCCTTTTTAAAGCCTTTGTATACTAAATTCTGAAAATTTATAGTATAATATCTATAACATACATAAAAGGGTGATAAAATGATAGATACTATAGCAGATAAAGTAACCTTACTTATTAAGAATAATAGCTCCTTTAGAGATGAGGATGATCTAGCAAAAATTAACTATGGCTTTCAAGTGATATTTGGAGAAACTCTTAAAATGATTATAATTATTGCTATATTTTCATTACTAGGTTCTTTAAAACACTTATTATTTTCTATGTGTATACTATTTACCACAAGACCTTTTATGGGGGGATACCATTCTAAAAACTTTACTCGTTGTTTAATTGCATCCACCGCTTACTTTGCAATTAATACAATACTAGGTCCTAGAATTCCCTTATTCCCTTTATGGGTTTATTATATTATTTCAGTAATCTTACTTTTAATAGTATATGTGAAAGCACCCTTTCCAAATAGAATAAGACCTAGGAAAAACGAAAAGAGAAGACAAGCTTCTAGAAAAAGAGCCCTCTTCTCAGTTATATCCTGGTTTATTATATTATTATTTTTTATAAATAAAGCGGTTTACTTAAACTGTGGTTTTCTTACTCTTATTTTTCAGACAGTTCAAATATTTTTTATAAAGGAAGGTGTATAATTATGAAATTCTTTAAAAAACATAAACTTTCTTTAAATTCCTTAGGACTATTTTTAATGGGTGTTGCTCTTTTGGCTCGTCCAAGCGAATGCTATGTTTTTTTTGGAGAGCCTGACCCCCCTAAATGTCTTTTGGATGAATAATATCCTAAAAACTGTATAATCATCTTCAAAGAATAGTTGAACCTTTCCATTATGTTGTTCTACTATTCTTTTTATGTTGTAAAGGCCATATCCTCTTCCCTTATTAGCTTTAGTTGAAAAACCCTTTTTAAATATACTTTCTATATTCTCTGGTGCTATGGTCTTTCCAGCATTTCTAACTTCTACAATAGATTCTTCACCCTCTAAAAATATATTTAATATAACCCTTTTATCCTCTTCATACTGAACGGCTTCAAAGGCATTGTTTAAAAAATTACCTAATATATCGGATATCTCATAATCATTTAAATACTGCTCTATTACCCCATTTCTAATATTAAAAGAAAACCCTATATCGTTTCTTTCAGCCTCACATAATTTGCTATATACTAAAGATTTTATTATAACATTATCAATATAGGTTATATCCTCTATATTTTTATTTAAAACACCTAAAGATTTAATATACTTCTTAAGTTCTCCTTTTAACTCTTTCTCCTCACAAACTTCCACTATCCCATTTATAATGTTTAAATAGTTTTTAAAATCATGTTGTCTTCTTCTAGTCTCTTCTATAATATCACCTAGTATTGGATTGTACTTATTTTGAACTTCTAATACCTTTTTTTCTTCTGTAATCTTAAAAATATATTCGTATAAAAATAAATTTAGCGTTAAAATAACTAATAAAGTAAATAAAGTTAAAATTAAATTATTTACTATAAAAAACTTGTTATATGACCAAATTATTCTAAACATCATAAAATAGAATCCAAAATTTATTAAAAAATAAAAAATTATCTTAGAATCTAAACTAAATATCTTGAAATTTTTTGTAAAAAAGAATGCACGATAAATAATTATTACTAAAATTAGCTCTATTGTAAGACCAGTTATATGGTATTGAAAAGTACTGGAATAATTAAATCCCATAAATTTACCCACTAAAACAACCCCTAATTGAAGTAACATACTTATAACAAGCACTATAAGAAATTCTAAAATTAATTTAATTAAAGATTTTTTATAAAAAAACTTTGTTAATAAAATAATAATTATATAATTTGTAAACATTGAATACTTATTATAAAAATAAATCATATTAATTGATGATAATACAGAAGCAACTACTACAATAATAAAATTCTTACCTATACTTGTATCATGCTCTTTATAAATGAACTTTGACCAAATAAACATATAACTTATAAGTTCAACAAAAAAAATTGCAAACTGCTGTAAAAAATCTAACATCCCCCTCACCTCTATCCTCTACTGAAATATTTCTGAAAACTTTTCTAATACTTCATTTTTAAACTTATATCCTAAAAGCGCCTTTTTATCATAATTTTCAAAATATATTTCCCCTAATTTACTGTTAAGGCTTTCTATTTTACGTATAAAATCTAGATTTACTGCAAAGGATTTATGACTCTGCATTATATTGTTGCTATCTGTGAGTTCAAGGATTCTTTTTAAGGATAGATTGTTTGCTGTATAAACCCCATTTACTGTATGTATATAACTTGTTCTAAGGTTTGTTTCTATAAATATTATCTCATCAATATATATTTTTATATTAATTCCTGTACGTAATTCTAAAACTATTGATTTTCTATCCTTTAACGGAACATTATTTCTAGGTATGTTAAAAATCAGCTTTCTAGTCATCTCTAAAACTTCTTGTTTATCGTAAGGTTTTAAAATGTAGTCATAGCAATGAACTTGTTTAAAGGCTTGTGTTATGTATTCTATGTGAGTGGTTAAAAATACTACCCAAGTAAGTTCATAACCTGGAATTTTTCTCATTTCCAATGCAAAGTCTAATCCAGAGGATTTTTTTAGAGAAATATCTATAAAAAATACGTCTATGGATATTCTATTGCAAATTTCTAAAGCTCCCTTTTTATCTTCTGCTTCATATATATTTAAATCTCCGTAAGCTTCTATAAGTATATTTCTTAGGTTTTTTCTTTGAAGTCTCTCATCCTCTACTATAAGAATATTTTTCATTAAACTCGTCCCCCTTAATACTAAAGCTTCCCATCTAAAAAATTCGTTGCCCCTTTATCTATTAATTATACATAAGGAAATTATATAAGTAAAATATAATAAAAATATAATTAAAACATCTATTATATAGTTAACTCTGTGTAATAGATGTTTTATTTATAGAAAATTATTAAATTTTATACAGTTAAGTTCCTAATAAGCCCCAAAATCTCTAGCACTTTTTATCATAGCATGAAGGTTTATTGGTGGTGTTTCTGATGCTAGGGTACAATCTGGTGTTAACACAAATCCACCTTTTCTATACTTCATTTTTTCTAGGATTATTCTTCCCTCTTCATAGACTTCTTCTGGGGTTCCTTTTTGCAAAATTGTATTTCTTAAATTTCCTCCAATTATATGCTCTTCTCCTAAATAATCTCCAAGATATTGAAGATCCATTTCGTATCCTGTGGTTACTAGGGTTCTCTTCTCCATTGGAATTTCTTCTTTCCAGTATTTTAAATTTTTAGTATGGTCTCCGCACAAGTGAAGGGAACCTATTCTAATGCCTAAGTCTTTATATTTTTTATATATTTCCTTTATATAAGGAAGACTAAACTTTTCAAAGTTTTTAGGTGACATAAGTGCATGACACTCCATAGGACAAGATATTCCTGCTCCTATGTTTTCAGCTCCAAATTCCTCTATATATCTTTCTCCTGTAGCTATTATATAGTCTGTGGAAATCCTTAAAAGTTCATGAATGGCATTTGGCTCTTTTATAAACCATCTAAATATTAAGTCGCCAGCTAAAGCATAAACTATGTTCATAGGAGAACCAGCACTAATTGCAACTCCCATACCATGTTCATAACTTAGTTTATTAAATCTCATTACCCTTGAAGATATTGGTGCATTATCTAAGTCTGGCATTTTTATTTTTTTAATATCTTCTATAGAATTTACAGGTCTTTTAATTACCCTTGGAAAAGCTAGTTTTGGCTTTTCTAGTAGTTCCATTTCCCCACCAAATTCCCATACATAAGATTCTGGAAATCCATATCCAACTCCTCCATCATGTTGATGTAAATCCCTTGCCCACATTTGAGCATAAAAGGCCTTTTCAGGATTTAGATAATACTCTTTGGAAGTCATATTTAAAAGTTGCGCTGCATAAGCCTCCATATGAGGTATAACAGGAACCCTATCTATTTTTTCTCCTTTAATTAGTTTTTTCATTCTTTCATCTATAGTTAATTTATCCAAGTTCCTTCCTCCTAAGGATTTCTTATGTTAGAACTAAGTATTTCTAAAAGTCACATGTTACTGAGATTCATACTATACAAACTATTCAACCTTATATACTGACCTGCATGAATTTTTGCGCATATCATTATACTGTAGGTTTTACCTTTAAACTTATTTCTCCATTACTAGCCATGTCTCCAACTAATCTAATTATGTATTTACCATCCTTATTGCCTTCTACTTCAATAAGTTCTTCCTTATTTACTTCTACTATCTTTAAAATATTATAACTATCATCTTGAATAACCATATTAAGCTTACCTTGTTCCATTTTACCCTTATAATCTAAGTATAATTTTTCCCCCTTATTAAGCTGAAAAACTCCCATGGTATAAACACCTTGTAGTTTTTTAAAGCTAACCTTTAGATTATCTTTATCTAAAGGAGAGTTTATTAAAGTTACAGTGCAATAATTATCGTCCCCTTTATTAAGAGTAAAATTACTTAAATCTACATTAATATTGTCCTTTTCTCCTAGATAACTTCCTTTTTGAGAAGAACTATTTTTGCTTAAATCTGTCTCTATGTATTTAAGTTCTTCATATAGTTTATCCAATTCTTCTATGTTTTTTTTATCTATTTTATAAAACTGATTTTTATAGCCTATTTTATCCCCTAAAAAGCTTATGTTGTATTTTTCTTTACTGTTTATATTTATGGTATATGACCATCCCTTAAATGTCCCTTCGATTTTTTCTTCTACCTTTATAGAATCTAAAAACTTCAGTATCTTTTCTATGTCTTCCTTCTTATCTATGATTTTCTCCTTTGGAGGCGAAGGCATTTTAGCTATGGAAATCTCCTTAATGTTTTCTGTTTTTAAAGAAGATTTAAGATTTGTAATCTCTTCTTTCCCCTTTGAATTTTGAATTTTACTCTCTTCTACTTTTGCCTTATCATTTTTGGGGACGCTACATCCTAAAAATGATATGCTGTAAATTAAACATATAGTAAAAATAACCTTTTTCATTAAATCACCCCAATTATATTCTCACTAATTTCTTATAATATTATTCCTTAAAAACTATATAATTGCCCTATTATCTATTAAACCACAAAAATTTGAGGATTACATTAAATTTTTCTTAACATTTTGGTAACTAATCCGTACAATTTAAAAATAACCACCTAAATTAATAGAATGGTTATTTTTATTATTAATTACTTTTACTAATAGTGCTTATTTTATTAAGAAGGTCTATCTTTATTAATAGTATCTATATCTATTAACAGTGTATATGTTTATTAATAGTATCTATACTTATTAACACTATTTAACTTATTTTATATATTAGTATTATTTATGATTATCCTTACTAGCGTTATACTAATATATCTTACTAATATATTTTTCTCAATATATCCTTTATCTCTTCAACCATTGGCTGTCTTGGGTTTGCTGTAGTGCATTGATCTTCAAAAGCTTCATCTGCTACTATATCTATCATAGATTCAAATTGCTCTTTTGATATTCCACATTCTGATAAACTCTTTGGCATATCTAATTCTGCCATTAAGTTTTTAACAGCCTCTACTAAACTTTTTACCCCTTCTTCTGGTGTTGAAGCTGAAAGTCCTAAGTATTTTGCTATTTTTTGATATTTTTCTGGTGCTATATAATGCTCATACTTAGGGAATATTGTAAACTTACTTGGATTTTTAACCCCATTGTATTCTATTACATGTGGAAGTAAAATTGCATTTGCTCTTCCATGAGGTATGTGGAAAGCTGATCCTAATTTGTGTGCTATACTATGATTCACACCTAAAAATGCATTGGTAAATGCCATACCAGCCATACAAGATGCATTATGCATTTTTTCTCTAGCCTCTCTATCTGAGCCATCTTTATATGCTCTTGGAAGATATTTAAACACCATTTCAATAGCTCCAAGGGCTATAGCATCTGTATAATCTGATGCCATAACTGAAACATAAGCTTCTATAGCATGGGTCAAAACATCAAGACCAGTATCTGCCGTAATTGCCTTTGGCACTGTCATTACAAGCTCTGGATCTATAATTGCAACATCTGGTGTCAATTCATAATCTGCAAGTGGATATTTTATATTATTTTTCTTATCTGTTATAACTGCAAAAGCTGTAACTTCTGAACCTGTACCTGAAGTTGTAGGAATTGCAACCATTCTCGCCTTTTTACCTAGCTTTGGATACTTAAATGCTCTTTTCCTAATATCCATAAATCTTAACTTTAATCCATCAAAGTCTACCTCTGGATTTTCATAGAATAACCACATTCCCTTAGCAGCATCCATAGCAGATCCTCCACCTAAGGCTATGATTACATCAGGCTCAAAATCTCTAATTTGCTCTGCACCTTTCATTACTGTGTCTAGTGATGGGTCTGGTTCTACATCCATAAATATGTTTACCTTAACATTTACCTTTTGCAAATGGTATAGAACTTTACTTACATATCCTAACTTATCCATAGCTCTATCTGTAACTATAAATGCCTTTTTAGCTCCTAGCTTTTCTAAATATTGAAGTGAACCAGCTTCAAAATAAATCCTCTCAGGTATTCTAAACCATTGCATGTTAACTCTCCTCTTTACTACTTTCTTAACATTTATAAGATTTAAAGCACTTACATTTTGAGTTGTAGAATTTTTACCCATAGTTCCACAGCCTAAGGTTAATGAAGGCATGTTAGTATTGTAAACATCTCCAATAGCCCCTTGTGAAGATGGTGAATTAACAATTATTCTACCTACCTTTACTTTCATTGAAAATTCTTCTATAACCTTTGAATCCTTTGAATGAATTACAGCTGAGTGTCCAAGACCTCCAAATTCGATCATATCTTCACAAATTTTTATGCTCTCATCTGTACTCTCTCCTATATATAAGGCTAAAATCGGACTAAGTTTTTCCCTTGATAGAGGATATTCAGTTCCAACTCCATTTATATGAGCAACTAAAATCTTAGTCTCCTTAGGAACTTCTATGCCCACCATTTCAGCTATTTTAACCGCACTTTGCCCTACTATATCTGGACTCATAGCACATCTTTCTTTATCTATAGCAAAGGATTCAACCTTTTTAATCTCTTCTTCATTTAATAAATAGCATCCATTTTCTTGTAAAAGCTTTATAGCTTCATCAGCAATTTCTCTATCTAAAATAACACCCTGCTCTGATGCACAAATTGTGCCATTGTCAAAAGTCTTACTCATAATTAAGTCATTTACAGCCCTTTTTAAATCTGCAGACTTTTCTATATAACAAGGTACATTTCCTGCACCAACACCTAAGGCAGGTTTTCCTGTGGAATAAGCACTTTTTACCATGCCAGGTCCACCAGTTGCAAGAATCATATCAACACCTGGGTGAAACATAAGCTCTTTAGAAGCTTCCACTGAAGGTTCCTCAATCCATTGAATACAATTTTCTGGTGCTCCTGCTTTAATAGCAGCATCTCTAATTATTCTAGCTGCTTCCACGCTACATTTTTGTGCTCTTGGATGAAAGCTAAAAATTATAGGATTTCTTGTCTTCATAGAAATTAAAGATTTAAATATAGTTGTAGAAGTTGGATTTGTAGTTGGAGTAACCCCAGCTATAACTCCTACCGGTTCTGCAACTTCCATATAATTTTCCTCTTCATTTTCTCCAATTACACCAACGGTTTTTAATTTCTTAATACTATGGTATACATATTCTGAAGCAAATATATTTTTAGTTATTTTATCCTCATAAACACCCATACCTGTCTCTTCAACAGCCATTTTAGCTAGTTTTCTATGTTCACCTAGGGCAGCTATTGTCATTTTTTTAACAATTTCATCTACTTGATCACTATTTAAATTTAAAAACTCCTTGTATGCAACCCTAGCCTTTTCTACTAAACTATCGATATTTTCTTTAACTGAAGCCATATTAATCCCCTTTCACTGTTTGTTAATTTTTTAACTATATTTTTTTTTATTTTAACACCTTTTAAAATAATATTCCATATATTTGTTATTTTTTTATCATTTTTAACGTTTTTTTATTTTACTTTTATAAAATCTTATTAAATTCATATATACTTTTGTTTTTCATTTTAATCTTACAAAAATACTTCTAAATCTCTAAGCTTCTTTATACTATTTAAAATATTATTTATATATAACTTTCCCATTACTTCTTAAAATATAACTTTTTAAATCATATATAAAAATAATTAATTTAATCCTATGAAAGTATAAAACCCCACTTTTAAGTCAAAAATAACTAAGGAATTCCTAAAAGAAAATTGAAAAATAAAAAACACCACCACTATTTACCCTCACTTTTAAAAACCTAGATATATTAGAAATGAAAGTTATAATGTACCTACTAACAAAGGAAATTAAACATAATCCACTTATATATAGCGCATTTTTAAAGTTATAAGTAAATATTAAGAAAGGAATCTAAGGTGAGGTTTAACACTCATAAAAATTTTCTCACCAACTATAAATTATGAAAAATACAAAGTTAATTATAGATAAAAGTTTAAATTCTAAAACGAAGCTATATAGATATATAAAACTTAGTTGTTTTCTTGAGCTTATGGAAACCCACAGCATGTACCTTACAAACTTAAATTCTTGGGATGACCTTTGGGAACTCCCTGCAAAAAATAAAATGCCTGAAGAATTTAAAGATATGTACTACGGCCAATGTTGGAGTCTTCAGGGTATATCCGATGCGCTTTGGAAAATATATGCTAAGGATAAAGAAGGCATACTAATACAGAGCTCTGTAGAAAAATTCTATAATCTACAAGGAATAAAACTAGGAAAACTTTCCCCCGTTATGTACTACGAAGACTTAGATTTAGCCCTAAGTAAATCAAACTCCATGGAAGGAATAGATAGAATTTTTTACCATGGACTTTTAAAAAGAAAAGCCTTTGAACATGAAAAAGAAGTTAGGCTTATAACCTTAAACACAGAAACTTGTATAGATAATAATTGTAAAAAGCATGACTCAACACTCTTAGTAAAGGTAGATACATTTGATTTCATAGAGGATATTTTTATAGACCCCCGTGCTAGTAATTGGTTTGTAGATACTATTAAAATATATTGCAAAAGACTTAATCTACATATAACTCCTAAAAAATCTGACTTATTTTAGACTGTATTATAAGCCCCCTTTGTCCTATGTTCATTCACTTGAACACTTTCTTCTTTCACAAATTCAGCCCATATATGTTAAATTTGTCTTTAAACAAAGAAAAACTGTAAATATGGGTAATTGTTAAGCTTTTTCTCTTATTATTATGAGAATTCTTTAAATCTTTAAAATTATCATTATGTATATTGAACTTTAAAAAAATTAGTGTTAAACTATTAACAAATAAAAGTTAAATTTATAGCTATGGAGGGAATATTATGTGGGAAAAGACTATGCCTATTGATCAAATTTCTGAAATAAGATGTAAATCAACAGTATACTTAGGAGTAGGGGCAATAAAAAAAATCCACGACATAATAAAAGAGCTAAAAGGTAAAAATATAAACAAAATCATAGTTGTCACAGGAACATCTTCCTACAAGAGAACAGGAGCTTTTGATCATGTAGAAAAAGCTCTAAAAGATAACAATATGGAATTTGCTCTATATAACAAAGTAACAGCTAATCCAACTACGGAGCATGTAGATGAAGCTACCAAAATGGCTTTAGAAATTAAAGCAGAAGCTGTTATAGCAATTGGTGGTGGAAGTGTTATTGATGCTGCTAAAAGTGTGGCTATAATGATTAAATATCCTGAAAACACTTGTTCAGACTTGTATGAATATAAATTTACTCCTGAGGAAGCTATCCCTGTGATTGCTATTAACTCAACACATGGAACAGGAACAGAAGCTGACAGATTTGCTGTAGTAAGTGTTCTTGAGAAAAAGTATAAACCATGTATAGCTTATGATTTATCCTATCCATTATATTCAATCGATGATCCACAATTAATGATAGGATTACCAAGAAATCAAACTATATTTACCTCAGTTGATGCTATTAATCACGTAATAGAAGCATGTACAACTACAGTTGCAAGCCCATATTCTATATTACTTGCAAAAGAAACCGTAAGATTAGTAGCAAAATACCTACCAATAGCTTTAGAAGATGGATCAAACTTAGAAGCAAGATATTATTTAACATACGCATCCTTAATTGCAGGTATTGCCTTTGATAATGGATTACTACACTTAACTCATGCTCTTGAGCATCCATTAAGTGCTGTAAAACCTGATTTAGCTCATGGCTTAGGTCTTGCAATGTTAGTTCCTGCTGTAGTTAAATACACTTATGAAGTTAAACCTGAAGTTTTAGCTGAAGTATTAGCTCCAATAGTTCCAAAGTTAACTGGTGATAAATCAGAAGCTCAAACTGCTTGTGACGGTTTAAGAGCATGGCTTAAAGAAATCGGAGTTAATGAAACCTTAACCACTGAAGGCTTTAAAGAAGAACAAATAGATGAATTAACTCATCTTGCATTTAATACACCAAGCTTAGATTTATTATTAAGCTGTTCTCCTGCTAAGGCCACCGAAGAATTAGTTAGCAATATTTATAGAGAATCTCTATAAATTTGTTATAGATATAAAACAACTCCTTTAAAAGGTTGTTTTAAATATTAATATAACCATGATAATGGATTTTTAATCCCCGTGTAATATGATTAAATTAAAACATTATAAAGTTTTGATGATTTTAACCTCAACGGCATTTCCCCAAATGCCTGGAAACATTGACCCCTCAATGTTTCCTTTTAATTTTATCTAACTAATTTTCAATAATATAATTAGTTTAAGTTAAAAGGCTACCCTAATATGGAGTAGCTTTTTAATTTAAACCTTTAATCTAAAATCTCCCTGTTGGATTTTATGTCAATATCTTTTTTACTAATACTAACATTGGAATTATTATGTGTTATAATATATATAATAAATACATTTTATTAAAATTTTTAATACTATTTAAGAGCTTTAATATAAATGTATACCTGAAAAAACATAAATGGAGAAATCGAATATGTCAGTAAAAATTTTAACAGATAGCACAAGTTATATAGATGAAAATTTAAGACAAGAACTAGATATAGAAAGGGTTTGTTTAAACGTAACCTTTGATAATGAAAGTTTTAAAGAAACTGAAATATCCAATGAAGTATTTTATGAAAAGATGGATGAAAAAGGTATACCAATATCTTCCCAACCTTCAATTGCAGAAATGGAAGAAAAAATGAACAATATAGTTAACAATGGAGATGAACTCCTCTGCATATTTTTATCTTCTAAAATGAGTGGCACTTATTCTACAGCCCATTTAGTAAAAAATATGATATTAGAAAAAAATGAAAATGCTAAAATCGAAATAATAGATTCTAAGTCTAACTGTATGCAACTAGGTTTTGCTTCCATTTTAGCTGCAAAAGCTGCTAAGAAAGGAAAGTCTTTAGAAGAAGTTAAAAACATAGCTGAAGAAAATCTTAAAAGAAGTAGATTCTTATTTATACCAGATAATCTTACATATCTTCAAAAAGGCGGAAGAATCGGTGATGCAGGTGCTTTAATAGGTAATTTCCTAAAAATAATACCTATTTTAACTGTAGAAAATGGTGAAACCACGGTTTTAACTAAGATAAGAACAAAGAAAAGAGCAATAAACACCATGGTTGATAAGATGTTAGAAGACATAGAAAATTGTGGTGGACTGGGTGATATGATTATTCATCATATAAATTGTCTAGATGAAGCCCTAGAACTTTCTGAAAAAATAAAGGAAAAAATAAATATAAACATAAATATATGTGACATAGGCCCTGTTATTGGTCTTCATGTAGGACCTGGTGCCATAGGCATTGTGTATTATACAGAGAATCCCCTATGATATAGTAATATTGTAGCTACACAGGACTTCTCACTAAAATAGGAGGGCAATTATATTACTCTATGATGTAATAATGTTATAACTACGCCTTGTTAGTTCTTATTCTATTGAAGGTGATAAATTCTCTATAATGTAACCATGTTGTAACTACACTCTATAATGTTCCTATAGTATAATTTAATTATACCTAAATCATTTAAGGCTTTTGCAGTATTAAAATGCCCATACAAAAATAAACTGCAATTAGCCTTTTTACTTTTTTGTAAAATTTGTTTTTCTTAGGTTATACATTAAAGATATATAAATAGTTTTCCACAGGCTAATCTAATTTCATTGCATTATTAACAAGTTTTTCAAGAGCTTATCCACATTTTTCATGTGTTATCCACAGAGTTGTCCACATTCCATGTTAATTACCCTTATAATCTCATCTTAATCATAAAGTTTATACCTAATGAATTCTCTCTCAAATTCCGTCCATAAGTAATCCCTTTTTAATTAAATATTAATAAATCATTTAAGGTAAATTTAAGATTAGCTTAATGTTTTTATAATAATTATAGTGTACTATGTAACTATAACATTAATAATCTTAATTTTTTGTAGCCGCTCTTTTCTCTCACTTTGAAGAAAAGCAGAAAGTACAAATCTTCGATTTGGTAGGAATCGCTTTCACAGAGTGCGATGGAAGTATTAGAGCAGATAGTCATGGGATAAATTAATTATACTTATTAAATTAACTTAAATATGGAGGGGAAAAATGATAGAAATAAAAGGTGTTAGCAGAATATACAAAATGGGCAAAGAGTCACTCTCTGTCTTAAATAATGTAAATCTCACAATTAATAAAGGTGAGTTTGTAGCCATAGTAGGGCCTTCTGGTTCAGGTAAATCAACTTTAATGAATCTTATTGGCTGCCTAGATAAGCCTTCTTGTGGAACTATTAGTATTAATGGTGAAAATATTAGTACCTTTAAAGATAATAAAATGTCTAAGTTTAGAAATAAGGAAATAGGCTTTGTATTCCAAAGTTTTAACCTAGAATCTACCCTAACAGCTCTTGAAAACGTTATGCTTCCACTAATGTTTGCAGGTATTAGTACAAAGGAAAGAAAAAAACTTGCAACAGAAGCTTTAAATGCTGTTGGTCTTGGAGATAGGCTTAACCATAAACCTACTGAAATGTCTGGAGGTCAACGTCAAAGAGTTAGTATTGCAAGAGCTTTAGTAAATAAGCCTAATATAATTTTAGCAGATGAGCCTACTGGAAACTTAGATACTAAAACTGGTCATACCATAATGAACCTTCTCGGGGATTTAAACAAGCAAGGTTATACTATTATAATGGTAACTCATAACCCTGAAGATGCAGCTAAAGCAAAGAGAATTATAAAAATCAGAGATGGTGTCATTGAAGGGGAGGAGATTAACCATGAAATTTAGTGATTATATAAAAAATGCATTCTTAAATTTAAAACGAAGAAAATTTAGAACCTTTTTAACTGCCTTTGCTATCTCCATAGGAACTATGCTAATTGTTCTTATTATGGGACTTGGTATTGGTACTGAAAAATATGTTATAGAAAATGTAAAAAAGAGTGTACCAATGCCTTTAACAGAAATTCAAGTTATGTCCTATAATAACTTGCCTTACAAAACTGATGCTGATAAAAATCTAAAAAAGACTATTGAAGAAAAAGATATAGAAAAAATTAAGGCTATGCCTGAAGTAAAAGATGTAAGTGTTTCTGTAAATACATTAGCTCAAGATATTGAAATAGATGGCAAAAAGTTAAGTTCTTCAAAGAAAAAAGATAACTCTAAAAAAGATTCTGAGAAGACTTTAATGTCTTTTAATAGTAACGAGAATCCTAATGGAATAGCTATCTTAGGTGTTAATACAAAGTATACAATCTTTTCAGATGCACAAATAGAAAAAGCAAGACTTAAAAAAGATAAAAAAGATTTAAATCCTATAAAATACGGTGAAAATATAAGTAATAAAAATGAAATATTAATACATGAAAAAACCTTAGAAACTTTAGGCTTTAAAGATTTTAAATCTCTTTTAGGAAAGGAAGTTAAATTAACTATTTCCCTACCTAAAATACCTGGTTATAAAACCCCTGATCCTATTTATAAAACCTATAAAATAAAAGGTATAATAAATAAGGATTTTGAAGATACTCCTTATGCATTATGTGAAATAAATGAAGCTGGAGAAATGTTAAATTATTTAAATGGAAATAAAGATTACTTTAAAAATAATGGCCCTCTACTTTCTATAAACACTAAAGATATGAATAAAGTAGACGAAGTTTCTAAGAAAGTTGAAGGTATGAAATTTAAAACTGAAAGTATACAAGGTGCTATAAAGCAAATTAAAACTGGTTTTGCCATAATTGAAGGATTGCTTTTAATTGGTGCTATTATAGTAATTTTTGTTGCTGCCATTGGAGTTATAAATACCATGACTATGTCCATCTACGAGAGAACAAGATCCATAGGTATAATGAAAGCCTTAGGTGCTTCAAAGAAAAACATTCTTGGATTATTTGTAACAGAATCTGCTGCACTAGGCTTCTTAGGAGGACTTATAGGTATAATATTATCACTAATTAACTCTAAAATATTATTAGTATTTTTAAATGCCTATATTAAAAAACAAGGTGTAACTGAAACTGTAAATATATTCTCAACACCTATTTGGCTTATATTAAGTTGTATTGGTTTTTCTATGCTAATTTCTATAATTGCTGGTCTAATCCCATCCTTTAGAGCTTCAAAATTAGACCCTATAGAATCTTTAAAATATGAATAAATAAGTATTTCCTAAAGATACCTTAAACCTAATCCAATAAAATAAAATAAAAAAATAAAGTAAAATAAAAAGACACTTAAAATGCACAATACTTTCCGCATTCTAAGTGTCTTTTTTATTTATATAAACGTACTACTTTTTTTATAAAGCTTTCTTAATCATTTTTATCTAATACAACCTTTTATAAAACTTTGCTAGCTGTTTCCTTACTTTCTTTTTTCTTAGCTGCTACTAAGAATATAGCAAGTGAAATTACTGCACATAATATTCCTACTGGGTAACCTATTTTTGTGCTAATTTTAAATCCTTCTGGAGCTATTAATATATAAGTTGATGCAACAGCTGTCATAAAAGTAGCTGGTATTGTAGCCATCCAATGAAATTGCCCTTTTATAGCCAGATACATAGCAGCTGTCCATAAAACTATAGTAGCTAAAGTTTGGTTTGACCAAGCAAAATATCTCCAAATTATATTAAAATCAACCTTTGTTAAAACAAAAGCTACTAAAAATAATGGAATACTGATAACTAATCTATTTTTAATCTTCTCTTGCTTAAAATTTAAAAAGTCTGCAATTGTAAGTCTAGCACTTCTAAATGCTGTATCTCCTGAAGTTACAGGACATGCAACAACACCTAGTATAGCCATAACCCCTCCTACTTTTCCAAGAAGAGAAGTTGAGATTGTATTAACCACCCATGCTTGTCCTCCATGTGCAGCCATTTGTTTTTGTAATTCTCCAGTGCTACCAAAGAAAGCCATAGCAGCTGCTGCCCATATTAAAGCAACTATACCTTCAGCTATCATTGAACCATAGAATACAAATCTTCCTTGCTTTTCATTAGTAATACATCTTGCCATAAGTGGTGATTGAGTTGAGTGGAATCCAGAAATAGCACCACAAGCAATTGTTATAAACATAAGTGGCCATATTGGTAATCCCTTTGGATGTAAGTTTGTTAGAGTAATCTCAGGAATCTTATATCCTTTAAGTATAATACCTCCACTTACACCAACTGCCATTAATAAAAGACAAACACCGAATATAGGATAAATTTTACCTATAAGCTTGTCTATAGGTAGCATAGTAGCTAATAAATAATATATAAATATAGCATATATCCAAAAAGTTTTATCTAGTGCCTTTGGAGTTATACTCTCTAAAAGCCCTGCAGGCCCTGTTATAAATACAACTCCTAAAAGAACTAATAATACAATTGAGAATGCTCTCATAAATTGTCTAAAACCATTTCCTAGGTAATTACCTACTATTTCAGGTATACTAGCTCCATCATGTCTTAGAGAAAGCATTCCTGAAAAATAGTCATGAACACCACCTGCAAATATAGATCCTAAAACTATCCATAAAAATGCAGCAGGTCCCCATAAAGCTCCAGCAATAGCACCAAATATAGGTCCTAGCCCTGCAATGTTTAAAAATTGAATTAGGAATATCTTCCAAATAGGCATTGGAACAAAGTCTACACCATCTTCTAACCTAACAGCTGGTGTTTCCTTAGTTTCATCTGCCCCAAAGAATTTTTCTACTATAGAGCCATATATAAAATATCCAACAATAAGTGCAATTAAAGATAAGAAAAATGAAATCATTAATTTTACCTCCCGTTTACTGTAATTTCATAATATTTTCATAATTCATTATACAATTAAATGGACAGACTGTTTTCAATTGAGCATGAAATAACAAAAAAAGCACATGAAGTGCTTTTATATTTACGTGAATGTCTATTATATTAATTATAATATTAAATCCCCATAAGTGCTTTAAATTCACTTGTGTTGTTTCTGCTTACAGGAATTACCTCTTCTCTATTTTTAACTTTTATTTGATAAGTACTGTTAAACCAAGGTATTATTTCAACTATTTTATCTATATTAACTATGTAAGATCTATGACTTTTAAAGAAAGAATCCTGTGGTAACCTCTTATAAAACTCTGAAATGCTATTATTAAAAATGTAGACCTCTTCTTCTGTATACACTAAGGTTTCTCTCTCTCTAGCCTCACAAAAGCATATATCCTCTACATCTATAACCACCATTTTATTGCCTTTTAATAAGGTAATTCTGTTAGTAGCTACTTTTAAATTTTTTAATTGTTCTGATTTATCTAGCTTTTGTAGTTTCTCAAACTTTTCTAGTCGTTCTAGTTCTCCTAACTTATCTAGTTTATTTAGTTTTTCTAATTTCTCTAATCCCCCTAACTCTCCTAGTCTTTCTAATTCCTCTAACTTACTTAATTTTTCTAGTATCTCTAAGTTCTCTATATTTTGTAATTCGTTCACCTTTTCCAATTTTTTATTATGTTCTCTCTTCTTTAGTTTATTTAAGGTTCTTAGTATTCTCTCTTCTGAAAAAGGTTTTAATATATAGTCAAAAGCTTCTACTTCAAAGGCCTCTACTGCATACTCTTTATACGCTGTAATAAATACTATAATAATCTCATGTTCCCTCTTACTTAAAACTCTACTTAAAGTAACACCATCTAATTTAGGCATATTTATATCTAAAAATACAATATCAGGTTTATTATTTTCTATATATTCAAGTGCTTTTACTGAATCATCAAACTCATTTACAACCTTAATATTACTAAAATTCTTAATAAAATATTTAAGTTCTTCTCTTGCAGGATACTCATCATCTACAATAATGCAATCCATCTATATCACCACCTGAATGTAAAAATTCTAAACTTCAAAACTAATCCTTGTTCCTCTTTGTAATTTTTCTATAAATAAGCCCTTGCCGTATATGTTTAAAAGTCTTTGATGCACATTTAATAAGCCTATTTTATTTTCTAATAGCTCCCCAGCATAAACCTTATTTATAATCTCTTCAGAAATCCCTATACCATCATCCTCTATAATCACTTTAACCTTATTATCTTTTACTTTATTTACCCGAATAATTACAGTTCCATGTCCCTTTCCTTCCAAAATTCCATGCTTAATAGAATTCTCAACTAAAGGTTGAATTAGGAGACTAGGTATTTTTTTATCTATTCCATCATCTACATCATATATCACATTTAACTTCTGGTCAAACCTAGCCTTTTCTATATCTACATAAGCCTTAACCTGCTCTAACTCCCTATAAATATCCACTGGGTTTTCTCCAATATCCAAGTTATATCTTAAATAAGTAGAAAGATCAATTATAAGCTCCCTTGCCCTACTTGGATTTATCCTTACAAAAGAAGTTATGGTATTTAAAGCATTAAATAAAAAATGAGGATTAATTTGAGCTTGAAGTGCTTTTATCTCCGCCTTACTTGCCATGATTCTTAATTTTTCAAGCTTACTTATTTCAAATTGTGTAGATATTATCTGTGAAAGCCCTATAGCCAAATTTTTAGTTCTCATGGTTACAGCATCTTCACGAGTATAGTATATCTTTAAAGTTCCTATGATTTCATCCCTTTCCCTTAGAGGGACAATAATTGCAGACCTTAATGGACATCCTTTGAAGGAACATTCTATACAACCTTTATCTGAAATTGTTTTAATCTTTCCATCTTTAATTACCTGTTTTGTGGCATTAGTTATTATTTCTCTTCCCTTTATATGATGATCTTCACCCTTTCCAACATGAGCTAAAATGTACTCTCTATCCGTAATAGCCACAGCATCAGCCCCTACAGAATCCTTTATTATAGTACATATTTTTTCTAAAGAATCACCGTCTATATCCCTAAAATAAGGTAAAGTTTTATTTGCTATTTCCAAGGCAATCTGTGCCTCATTAGCAGCAATATCTTCCTCTTCCCTTAATATATTTTGAACTAAAATAATTAGAAGTGCAATTCCCAAAGCATTAGCCAAACTCATTGGAAGATATATACTTTTTACAATTTCCTTAGCCACATTAAAAGGTTTTGTTATTAATAATATAAGAAGCATTTCCATACTCTCTAATATGATTCCAAAAATAAATCCATAAACCCACTTTAACTCTTTTTTCTCAATATTATATAACCTAGAACTTATAATCCCTGCTAATACAGTAGCAATAGCACATGGAACAGCCGTATCATTACCAAAATGCACAAAATACCTATGAACTCCCGCTATAATCCCAGATACCACCCCTACAAAAGGACCACACAAAATTCCCCCTGTAACTATGCTTATTATCCTAGTATTAGCTATAGCACCATTTACCTCTGTGCCAACATATGTACCTAATATACCAAAAGCACCAAAAATCACAGATAATAAAATTAAATCAAGCTTTCTATAATTAGCCCTTCTAGCAATTTTCTTAAAACTAGACATCCTCGTTACAATAAAAACAATTACTATAATATATCCTAAATTATTAATTAATCGCTGCAAAAGATAGCCCATAAGAATTCACCTACTTTTACGATTTGTGTTTTATTCTAATTATGTGTTATTTTAATTATACCACTTGAAAAGTATCTTTATGAAATCTCTCTACAACTTATATTGTGCTATTTTTATATAATTAACCACAATATTCATGTTCCTCATTACATTTCCTTTAAGGCGTGAAACTTATTAAAAAAATAAATCCTATGATAAACCTTTTGTTAATCATAGGATTCATAACCTTATTCGAACTTTATTATTAACTATACTATTAAACTTACTCTAAATTATATTTTTCTCTTATATAAAATTAACTCTTCAATGCTATTGAAAAAACGTATACTTTACTTTGTTAAACCATACTTCAATCTCATATTCTCAATTTTATCATCATCTATATTTATACTAGAAGTATATCTTGTAAAGTTATCACCCTTGTACACTATCATTTTATTATATCCAAAAGAAAATCCACCAATATCTTTATTTGACTTATATAAAGTAACAGATAATATAAAACCAGCTCTTCTTTCTTGATCTTGATCTTTAGTTAATTTTGCTCCATCAAAATTCTTAATAAACACTTCTATCTTTTCCTTCCCAACTATATCTGATTTCTTTCCTGTAGTGCCACAGCTTATTGTTACTTTATCTACCTTCTTAAAATCTACTCCTAATGCCTTTTCTAAATCACTTCTTGAAGAATTCTGCTGAACTTTCACCGCTATAAAAATGCCTATTATAGCTAAAATTGAAATAAAAATAATTACTTTCTTTTTCATAGCATCTCCCCCAAACATTTATAAATTTCATTTTTAATGAAATTCTTCAACTCCCTTCCCCACTCCTCTTTAAAAATAATATTAAATAAAATTAAGAATATTCTCTCTTTAGATAAATTATACCATGGATATTTTAGTAATAGAACCTTATTATTCATTAACCTTTTTTATTTAAAATTAAAAACTTAGTAACCATTTACGCTACTAAGTTTTTAACTTGTCCAAATTTATAAACTTATATTATATTTATCTGAATTAAATATAGGAAGATTTAATTTAAGTTTAATTGATAGAAGCCTTAATCCTACTGTTAATATAGCACATATATAAAGAGAATTTATTGAAGAATTTCCATAGTAATTGCATAAGTATAAAACCACTGCCCCTAAAATTGAAGCTACTGCATATATATCTTTTTTAAATACCATAGGTGTATCTTGCACAAAAGTATCTCTTAAAATTCCTCCTCCTACTCCTGTTATAAGCCCCATGCAAGCAACTAAAAACATGTTGCTACTTTTATGATAATATGCAAGGTTTGCCCCAACAGCTGTAAAAGCTCCAAGTCCAATAGCATCAAATAAAACTATTACATTTTTTAAAATTCTCATTTGATCATATTTAGTGATTATATTTAAAAGTTGTTCTTTAGTCATATATTTATTATTTTTTATATCCTCTTGAGTTAATGTTCTCTTTTTACCTTCTTCATACCTATTTATAAATACGGGATATAAGTAAAATGTAGCTATGGAAGATACTATGCTAATAATGCAATATGTTGGCTTTCTAAAGGTAGTTGGTGGAAAGTTTCCTAGAATCATATCTCTAAAAATTCCCCCTCCTACTGCTGTTATAATCCCTAAAAATGTTATACCAAAGAGATCAAGTTTCTTCTGCATACCAACCAAAGCACCAGATATAGCAAAAGCTATTGTACCTATAATTTCGAAAATGTTTAATATTAACAAAAAAACCCCTCCTTTAATGCCTTTAAATTTAATTTTTAATTTATGTCTTCCCTTTAGGACAAGGAGATTTACAATAATAGAATTTATGATTATACTTAGTTTTTGAAGCTAAAAGACTGATGGTTAGCCAAGATTTACAATAACAGAACATAGCATCATACCTTATATGATATGTGTAGTGATATCATTGAGCTCTTCTTTCTAGAGTAAATTTTCACATATAGCACAGATATACTCATATAAAAAGGCACATAAAAAGAGGGCAAAAAGCATATAGTCCACCTCTGCGCTTTTTACCCCCTGTCCTTTTATCTGAAAGATTCCTTATTGTATTCAATAAGTTGCTTCTTGGATGCTCTAAAATAGAGACTCTCCAGGGACGTGTCCAGTTATTGTACTTAACCTGAAAGCTTCAATAGAATCCTAAAGCAAAATTCTATCTTTCTCCTACGGTTATTCTAAATTAACTCCCTTTAGAATACTGCTTGGAAACTTGATATCTCCAAGAACACTTCTCCATCCTAAACTCAACTTCTTTAGAATATCTCCAATAACTATCATTCACCTATATTAATTTTTCTACCATGTATAATTTACATTAACTTAAGTAATAAATCAAGTATTATAAGAGTTTTTTATTGTTAATTTTCTTTAATATATTTTTTTAATAAATCTTCTTAATTAAAAAGCAATTTAAGCTTTTATACCATAACTCCCCACTGTACCACTACCATCTAACTTATATCCTTATTAGCAATTTCCTCCATAAGTACGTCTTCTTCTATAATATCCTTACTTTTAACAGAAGAATCTATATGAATTGTGTTAGTTGGATAAGGTATTTCTATGCCTTCTTCACCTAATATATCTAAAATATTAAGATTTATTTCTTCTCTAACTTCTGAAAAAGTTTTTAAATCCGTAACATTAGTATAAAAATACACGCCTATATCCAAACTAAAGGCACCAACCTTCTCTAAGTTCACCATAACATCTTCTTTAACAACCTTCTTATGACTCTCTATCATATACTTAATTCTTTCCATAGCTTTTTCAATTTTAGCCCTAGAAGTTTCATAACTTATACTAATAGTAAAGGTACATTTTCTTTTATTTCTTCTTGTAAAATTAATAATAGGTTTATTAGCTACCTCTGAATTTGGTACTATAACCACTTCTTGAGTAAAGGTTCTTATTTTTGTACTTCTAAATGAAATATCCTCAACTACACCCTCTATGGTTCCTGTTAATATGGAATCTCCTATATTAAATGGTTTTTCTAAAATCAAAATAAATCCTGCTATTATATTAGATGCTGCATCCTTAGCTGCAAGAGAAATAGCTAATCCTCCAAGTCCTAGACCTGTTATAAACATTTGAATATTTATATTCCATTCAGATAAAATTATAGTAGCAGCAAGAGCTATAATTATAAATTTTAAGCATTTAGATATAAAAGGAAATAAAATTTTATCCCCGTTTAAACCAAACTTTTCTTTAATATTATCTGGCAAAACAGAAACCTCTTCACTTAAGTTATAAAATCCTGAAGAAACTAAAACTACAAAAATACTTCTAAACATCCTTGTAATAAAAGTCATATCAGAAAAATAATTTATTCCTAAAACTCTTAAAGCAAAAAAAGTGCCAAATAATATAAATAAGCCGTTTATAGGTTTTTCAAAGGCAGTAACTATCTTAAAACTAGAAAAAACTTTTATCCTCCTAAGTAATCTTTTAAATAGTGAAAATACGTATTTTGTAAATACCTTTCTTAACAATAAAAATACAAGAAATATAGCTATAGAAAAAACAAATCTTTTTATATTTTCATAATCATTTTTAGTGAAAAATCCTAAAAACTTTTTAAAATCCCCTAAAATATTAAAGGTACTTGAAATCAATAGTTGTGAAAAGCTCAATCTGGCCCTCTCCTCTCCCTCATTAAATTATAAACAGATACGTAAAATTTATAAATGTATAAACCTCTCACATACTATTTTAATATTAAACCACATAGTATGGCAACCACTCCTATAAAAGCAATTATGGTAACTTTTTCCCCTAAGAAGAAATAAGCAAATATTAAAGTAAACACAGGATTTAAATTATTATATAAGGACACATCAGTACTACTCTCACTTTTGCTAATAGCCCAAGTCCAAAGAAAATTAGCTATAAACATAGCAATAACTCCTGAATAAATAAGACTTAAAAAAAGTTTAAAATTAATAGCTTTAATATTAACCCTAAAGCCCGATATAAAAAGCATTACTAAGGCAGTTATACTTATAGCAAAAGTAGTAATTTGACTTGGAGGGTATTTTTTCATAAGTTCCTTAGAAAAAACTGTGTAAATCGCATAACCTAAGGCGCTAAATAATACAATTAAGCCTCCTAAAATGCTCTTTTTAGAAAAGTTAATATTTCCCGGGGAAAATATAACTAAGATTATGCCAATAAATGATATTAAAATAGCTGTCATAGATCTCCTATTAATTTTTTCAATTCCAAAAAAATGATTTATTATAGAAACTAAAATAGGTAAACTCCCCATTATAATAGCTGTATTTCCAGCTGTAGTCATACTTATTCCTATGCCGTACAAAAATTGAAAATTGAAAAACCCTATTATAGATATAAATAAAATCCCTTTAATATCCTTCTTTTCTACAGAAATATAATCCCTTTTAAAAAATAGAAATATCCAAGAGAAAACTGCTCCAAATAATATTCTAAGTAAAGTATATTCATTTGGAGTAACCACTCCTAAACTCCCCTTTATAACAATAGGCTTTATGCCCCAAATCATACTAACTAATATTAAAATAAACTGAATATAGTATTTCATAACAAAATTACCTCTCTCTAATTAACTAATATATAATTGGCATACATTGGACTTTAAAACCTTTTTCTTATATATATCTTCTAATTAATATATCACTTTAATATATCACTGACTCAATTCAAGTTTATATACTCTACTAGTTAGTATCTGAAATTAAAATCTGGTTATGCATATATACTTTATATTTCTATTTCACTGCTACTGAAAACATGCACAAATGTACATATATACAGTTGCTTGATTATGCAAGTTCGTATGTTTTTGCATTTTTAAAAATAATACCTGCTTTAATATCTTAAAAATTTAAGCATTAAAACAGGTATTAACTAACCATATACATAAAATTTATCCCCTGATTATCCGCTCTAATTCTTTAAAGTGGAGAAAAGAACGGCTACATTCCCGGATAACAATTTTAATTTTTTATTTTTCAATTGTACTAAATAATTTATCGCTTATAAAAATCATAATAAGGTTTAATAAAATAAAACTTAAAAATATCAGTAAAAAGCTTAAATTACTCTCACCAAATAAAAAGCTTATACCCGCAACAGGTATACCTAAAATTAAAACCATTACTATAGCTCCAATTCCCTTTAAAATTGACTCAGATGTTTTTATATCTAAGGGAGTAAAAATTGCAAAAATGTTATTAACAGAAAGAATAAATAATCCTACTAAAGGAATAGATACATGATAAAGTAGCAATTGTGCTCTATTAATACTATTTAAAAAATAACATGGCAATATTAAAATAATCATAGGTATACTTCTTAAAATTAAATCGTATATTCCTATATATATAAGCTTTTTATATATCTTATCAGGAATCAAAGTAAAATACATCTTAGACAGTTCATATTTTAAATTATCCCTAGAATTATAAGAAAAATTCATAAAAAGATACCCTATTCCAAATAAAATAGACCAAATGATTTTACTTTGAAAACTTTTCATAGTTGCAAAAACTACAAAGGTGGTAGACAAAATAAGCCCTATTATAGATGCTATAACAACACGTTTATGAGCATTATTTCTTTTATTAAAAATATAAGCTTTATACAAAAAAGCTCCTGACCCATTTATCTTAGTTAAAAAATTCTCCTTATAACTTACTATTTTAGCATCCTTTTTTATAGATTCCTCCATAGCAATATTATCCACATCTTTAAGCTTAGCAGAAACCTCTTCCATACCACTTACTGCTTCTCCAATTTCTCCATAATAATCTACAGCATAAGTAATAGCAAAGAACATGATAAGCGATACTAAAATTGCCATAATGCCAAAATCAATAAACAGTAGACCTGTACTCTTAATAGGATAAACTATAAATTTTGTTAATTGCCAAAGCCCTAAAACTTTAAATGGCTCACTCTTAATTATTAAACTATATAAACCATAGCCTAAAGATATAATTAAATATATAATAGTAAAAATTCTAATTTGCTTTCTACATTGAATCCTAGTTCTTAAAGAAAATATTAAAAAGTTAAATCCTTTTATAAATAAATACACCAATATAAAACCTAGAGCCCCTAAGAAAATCTTATAAGGCATTACCTTTGTTGTATAAATAAAAAATATCCCAATCATTATATATTGAAAGAAAAATTTTAAAGCTTCTTTAATAAGGTAAAATAAAAATACAGAACGCTCTCCAATAGAACTAGGAAATAAATAATGAACATCATGACTGCTAAAAATAAAAGAAGAATACGTATTTTCAGATTTAAACAAGTTATATAAAAAAATTATAAGCAATATACTCATTACTATATAATCTAGAGCAACATAGTCCTTGCCAATATACCCCAAAAACTTACCAATCTCACTATTATCTTTGAAAATCACAATCATAGCTATATACATAGAGAAAAATAATATGTTACCTGCAGTACTCATAAATTCCTTTATTGCAGATAAGGGATTACTAAGTAAATATCTTTTATATGATTTAAAATGTAAAAATTCTATTCCTATTAAGTTTTTAAAATCATTAATCATACATATCCCCCTTATTTCCTCTCACTCTCTTTGCCTTCATCTCTATTTATTCTATATTCATCTTCCTCATTTATATTCTCTTTAGTGTATTTTTCAATATTATTCTTATTTTCTCCATCTATATTATTATAATTACCTTCGTACTTGCTCTCAATGTCATTCCCTATATTTTTCTTATCCTGTATAGCTTTTCCTTCCTCTCTAGTAGTTACATCAATAAATATATCTTCAAGCTTCATGGTGCTGTCTTCAATACTACCTCTTAACTTGTCCATAGAACCTTCAAAGATAAGTTTACCATTCTTCATAATTATAATATTATCCCCTAACTCCTCTACAGTACCTAGCATATGAGTACTAATTAAAACACTTTTACCATTATCCCTTAAGATTTTTAAAGCTTGCTTAAACTCTTTAATTCCAAGAGGATCAAGCCCAACAAAAGGTTCATCAATTAAAAATATATCTGGTTCATGTAAAAGTGCCATAGAAATGGAAAGCTTTTGTTTCATTCCCTTAGATAAGCTTTTTCCTATTTCATTTCTCTTATCAAATATATTAAACATGGATAAAATCTCTTTTGCTCTCCCCTCCCAGTCCTTTAACCCATAAGCTAGAGAAATAAACTTCATTCCCTCCCAAACAGTTAAATAAGGATATATATCAGGAGTTTCTGGAATATAAGCAACCTTTCCCTTCTTCTCCTTAATGTCATTTTCATCAATTAAAACTGTCCCACTATTCTTTTTAATTAATCCTAAGATACATTTAATAGTAGTAGTCTTTCCTGCTCCATTCGGTCCTGCTAAAATAGTAATCTTCCCTTCCTCTAGGGTAAAACTTAAATTATCAACAGCAAGGGTTTTACTATACTTTTTCGAAAGATTTTTTACCTTTAAAATACTCATATTTAAGGCCCCCTAATAATAAAATATCCCACCACTTACTGAAGTTTGAGTGATGGTTTTTTAATAAAAATAAACATCAACCTCCTAATATAAGGGTTATGTTGATATAAAAATTATATTGACATAAGTATTATGCAGTTCTATATTATACAGTATATCAAACTATTTAAGAAATTCAATACAGTTTCCCTTATGTTTACCTTAAATATATAACTGAAAACGTAGAATTAAAAAATCTTTTATACCATCAGAGGTTACCATTATAACTTATAATATATACCTGAAAACGCCATAATTAAACATTGTAACCTTAATATTATGAGTAAAAATAATATAATTAAGTAATTGTGATAAAAGTTTAAAAAACAAAAAATAAAAAAGCACCTTACCTATGTAAGATGCTTTTTGGTGATCTACCGGGGAATCGAACCCCGGACACCATGATTAAAAGTCATGTGCTCTACCGACTGAGCTAGTAGATCATATTACCTGGCGACGTCTTACTCTCCCACAGGGCTTCCCCTGCAGTACCATCAGCGCTATAAAGCTTAACTTGCCTGTTCGGTATGGGAAGGAGTGTTACCTTTACGCCATTGCCACCAGATGCTGATT
>NZ_CABFVD010000001.1 GCF_902143515.1 Hathewaya massiliensis | reverse complement strand
TTAATTTGAGTTTATCCACTTGCTCAAGCATTTTACTGACTTGAACTTGTTTCTTTATTTCTTTTCTTTTTCTCAAAAGAATGCGAGTTCTTTTATCTTACTCTGTTTAATTTTCAAAGACCAATTTGTCATATTGTAACGACAATTGTTATTTTATCAAATAAATTGAATGTTGTCAATTACTTTTTTTATTTATTCTCCGTTTTTTTATCTTATGTTTTTTTCCGGAGAACGATTTATATCTTACCATAAACCTAAATCTCTTTTTTAATTATACCCTTATTTAAAGAAAATAAACCCTGTTTTTCTCTTTTTTTTATTTTATTTCTTTATATTTCTTATAAAGATACACTAGGTAAAGTTTCCATTGATATAATATAAAAAAACTATTTACTCTACTTTAAAAGAACATATAACGACTAAACTATATATAATTTAATAAAAAAAAAGCTTAAAGAAGTAAACTGAAAAACATAGGACTTTCAGTTACATAACTCTAAGCTCTCTCTATTTAAAATTTTTCTATTTAAACTTCTTCTCTCCAGTTACAGGTCTTATAAAATGATATATGATCTTTCCATTCTCCATTAATAAACAGATATTTTTCGTTTATACCTAATTCTTTAAACCCACAAGCTTTTAAAACCCCTTGTGATCTTTTATTATCTAATAAAGTAGATGCCTCTATTCTATGCAATTCAAGAACTTCAAACGCATATCTCATTGCAAGTTTTAATGCTTCTTTCATATATCCCTTGCCTTGTTCTAATTCATCTATAGAGTACCCTACTGTACAACTTCTCAATACTCCTAATACTATATTTGAAATTCTGATTTTACCTATTAACACATTATCTTTAAATATACCAAAACTAACCTCTCTACCATTAAGATATGATTTATAAGATTGAATTAAATTATTAACCTGACCAGCTAAAGTAAAATAGCTCTCCTCTCTAGATGGTTCATATGGCTTAAGATATTTTTTATTTCTAAGACAGTACTCTAATACAATCTTATTATCCTCTGGAGTTAATATTCTAAGTTCCACCTTGTCTCCTTTTAGACAAAACTTATTTTTTATTTCCCCTTTTCTAAACATCTCCTGAGTTAATCCAAATAAAAATTCGGATTTGTAATCCTTAATTCCCTTGTATATATTGTCCTTTAAAATTCCTTCAAGTTCAAAGCCCTTTTCTATTATAGGAGAAAAATCAAAATCCTCATTAACTATTAAGTTTATTTTAAATAATTCTCTTTTTAATAAGAATTCCTTTATTAAAACCTCTATACTCTCTAATAAGTGGTCGTAATAATCGTCTACCTTTTTATAAAACTTAAATCTTACAGTTATATTTTTATTTGTTTTATCTAATTCCAATACAAATATTCTTCCTAAACTTATACCTGAACAATCTTTTATTATAAACTCTTTTGAATTATCCTTAACACTTTCTATATTAATTAACTTACTATTCATCATCCTTCAACCGCCTCAAAAATTAAATATTACTTTTTACACTCTTTTTAATAAGTATTTGAGCACATAAAGATATAAATAAACTAAAAGGAATCATAATAAATGCATATCTAGCACCAAAAAACTGATTAAATCCTCCTAGTAAAGAATTAAACACCATATTTACTATAGAAGCTGAAGATATTATTATACCTGTTACATACGAAGAGTCTTTCTTAAATGTTTTGCTGGCACTTAAAACAATAGTAGGGAAACTTATGGCGAAAAACATACCTGACATAGCAATAAACATCAAACCTTTTTCCCCTAAAAAAACTCCTAATAAAAATAATATGAAAGCTATAAATGTAGAATAAATTATAGAACTTATCTCACCTATCTTTTCTACTACAAATCCACCTAGAAGTCTTCCCACTGTAAATAGCGCTGTAAAAATAGATAAATATTTAGTAGCCTCTGCTATAGAAAATTCAAAACTTTTTTCTATGTAATTTACAAACCAACTTAAAGTGCCCCCTTCTGCAAACACATAGAATCCTAAGGCTATTATGTAAAGATACACCAATTTATTTTTAATTAAACTCTCTCCACTATGTTCCTCTTCAACTTTAACTACACTTACTTCAGGAACCTTAATAAAGAAAAAACACACACCCACCAATATATATATAATAGCTACACCTAAATAAATAGTTTTCCAGGAAATATTTCTATTTAATAAATACCCAGCGGATCCAGTACCAATGGTAGCCCCTAGTCCATAAAAAAAGTGCGTAAGATTCATTAGCACCGCTTGAAAACTAACAGCTATAACAGGTACTAAAGTATTTATAGCTATGGCACAAAGAGCTAATGCCCCATTTAATAAAAATGTATCTAGAAACAATAGCATTTTATTATTTGTTACGGAAAATAAACCACAAGCTAAAATACCCATTAATATACCAAGCATAAACACCTTTTTTTGTCCTGCTTTTTTAGATATAAGTCCACCTAAATAAGTAAAAATTATGTACGCAAAAGATCCTACAAATAGCCACACTCCGATTATACTATCATTTATAGCAAAGCTTGTTTTAAATATAGGAATAAATATTCCTTTTATGTTTTCTGCAATAGCATCTAAAACCATAAGTGCAAACATAAATATTATAAGTATCAAATATCTATTATTACTAAGTTTATTTTTAGACAATTCTCTTCCCCCTCTCATACAAGTAATTCTAATTATATCATAAATACTGGGGGTAAATAATCATAAAGTATACATAAGCTCTAATTAATTTATTACAAATATAATTTTAAACTTTAATACCCTTTAATGAATCTTAAAAATCTTATCCGCCGTAAATAGCCACTCTTTACTCTAACTTCAGGAGAAAAAATAGTATTATAATAAGTATTCCTTGTATAAATAAAACCATGTATAAAAGTATGCTTTCTTTCCCTTTTACACATGGTTCTTGTCTTATGTTTGATCTAAAGAAGTTAAAACGCTATCATATAGGTTTTTCTCACACTTATTATTCTTAAGGAATTCGCAGTTTATACAACTTTTAGAATTCTTTTCTCCTATAGAAGATATAAAACCTTCTCCCTTGGATTTATATCCAGGGCAACTATTTGCAACATGCATCATATCTTGAAAACTTCCTGAATTCACTATTTTATCACCTCTATATTAATTATTTTTAGTAGCCACTTTACTTACTATGATCATCTTATACTTAAAATTTCAATGATATACCGACATTATAGAAGAAAAAGCATTCATAAATATGATCATCTTATACTTATGATGTCCCTTATTGCATTAAATGAGTTCTTAGTACATTGACCATTTTTATAGTTTATACATTTTGTACAAGTATTCTTAGCATTAAAGCACTGATTAGTCATGGATAAATTATCTATATATTCACTGCAACTATGACAAATTACTCTGTTTAAATCTTTTCTAAGCATTGTCTACACTCCTAGGTGATCTTTTAGTTGAACATAAAACTATTTAAATTTATTATCTCCTTATATAAGAATTTTAGTCAAAAAAATATCTTAAAATTATATAAAAATTTTAAGATATTTTAAATATATACAGATAGTTTAAATCTCCTATGATTTACATACTTTCTTTAAATATGTGATTTACTTACTTCCTCTCAATATATAAAGGTGATTCAGTTTCCCTACAGTATCTTACTATGATACATTCGCCTAAATTTCTAGGACATTTTAAACACATGCATCCCTCTTCATTTCCTTTACAAGTTTCATTTTCTAATTCAGGACATCCAACACAGTTTTTAGCTAAAATCTTCTTCATTATTATCACCTCTTTTAAACAGCTTGTATATATTTATGTATAAAACTAGATTCTTAAACATTATAAATAAAATTTTTAATTTATGCAATTTTCCCTCTTCCATAAAGAATATGTTTACTGTTATAATGTTAAGTAATTAAGAATACTATTATCTATAGTATATTAAATTCTATTTATAAATAAGGAGGTTCTTAATGGTTCCTAGCACTAAAAGTAGAATATATAAAACTTATTATGTTATGATTTGTTATTTTCTATTCTTTGCCTTTGTAGGGCTTGTTGTAGATAAACCCGAAAAAGTTTTTTTAGGTTTGAAAAATATTATCTTTAATTCTAATATACTTATAACAGATTATGTAGCCCTTGGAGGAGTAGGTGCTGCACTATTTAATGCTAGCATTTTATCTATTATGTTCCTATTTTTATTTATACGCGTAGGAATTAAACCAAATGGCTCAACTATTTCATGTCTTTGGCTAATGTTTGGCTTTGGTTTATTTGGTAAGAACATATTAAACGTGTGGCCCATAGTGTTTGGTGTATGGCTTTATTCTAAATACCAAAAAGAACCTTTTTTAAAATATATACTAATAGCTGGTTTTGGGACAACTCTAGCTCCTACATTAAATGAACTTATTTTTACTGATATATTCCCAATGTACCTCTCCATTCCTTTTGCCCTATGTGTAAATATTTTCATAGGATTTATATTAAGCCCTATTACTTCTAATTGCTTAAAATTACACCAAGGATATAATCTTTATAACACTGGATTCTCTGCTGGACTTATAGGAACAGTACTAATGTCTATCTTTAGGTCTTTTGGAATAAATTTTGAAACGAAACTCTTATGGTCAAAAGGTCATAATCTATTGTTTGGAACTCTCTTAATATCAACCTTTATTTCTTTTATAATTTTAGGATATATTTTTGATAAAGAAGCTTTTAAAAAGTTAAAAAAAATATATAAACAACCTGGAAGACTAGTTAGTGACTTTTATATAATGTTTGGAAGTGGAGCTACCTTTGTAAACATGGGTATTCTCGGAATCGTATATACCCTTTTAATTATAGTTATTAAAGGAGATCTTACAGGTCCAACCATTGGAGGAATATTTACTATTGTAGGATTTGGCGCTTTCGGTAAACACTTAAGAAATGTAATCCCAGTAACTATTGGTGCTTTTCTATCTAGCTTTTTAAATATCTGGGAAATAAATTCTCCAAGTATGTTACTTGCTATACTTTTTAGTACTACTCTAGCACCTATAAGTGGACACTTTGGTCCTATATTAGGAGGAATAGCTGGTTTTATTCATGTCTGTATGGTAATGAATATGGGTTACCTTCATGGTGGTCTAAACCTATATAACAACGGCTTTGCAGGTGGTACTGTAGCTATGATACTAGTTCCTATATTTACAGATTTAAAAAATAGAACTGTAAATTCTGTAGATAACATTAAATAAATTTTCTCAATACTACGTTATATAATTTACAACGTAGTATTATATTATGTAGATAGCATTAACTATTTTTTTATTTATAATAGTTGTTGTATTTGTAGATATATTAAAATATAATATATTTTTGTGAATAAAAATTTTAAGGGGGTGTCACCCATATTTTAATGGGAAAATTAAATATGAAACATACAAATCAAAAAAACATAAAATTAATAAGTGAATTAATGAGTTTTTGCTATTATTATGGTGCAACTAATATTAATATTGATGTGGATCATAAGGATAATAAAGTTGAAATTAATTTAAAAGCTCATATTAAAAATATGCCAGAAGAAGTTCTAATTACCGTTAAGGAAATGCTTTCTTCACCTAGGTCTCGTGAAATAGAAGAGTATTATTGGAACTTAAGTGGTGGTGATGATACTGATTGTGAATTAGTATTAGTTGGTATGATGATTGATTCTGCAAAAGTTGAGTACGATAATGAAAGTAAAATTTTAAAATTCAACCTCATTAGAAAACTAAAATAAATCAAAAGGCTTAGAGTTTAAACTTAATATCTCAAAGCCTTATTTTTTTATATCTTTATACTGTTATATCTCTTAATATATTTTTATATGTTTTTATATGTTTATTTACTACTCACTTTTTCTAATGCTTTTCTAATAACATTTTTTCCAATACAGTCTTCTTCCATATAATCTATTGCATTTTCTAACTTTCTCCAAGAGGCAGATCCTACTTCCCTAGAAGTGGTAATCTCACCGCCTTCATAAAAAGCTATAAAAGTAAGCATTAGTAATTCTTTATTTTCTATATATTGACTTCCTAAATATTCAATATCTCTTACTTTAATTCCTGTTTCCTCTTCAACCTCTCTATAAACTGTATCCTCCACAGTTTCACTTTGAGATACATATCCTGATACTAAAACCTCTGAATTTTCATATATGTAATCTTGTTTTAAAAGAAGTACTTCATCATCCTTAATTACAGCAACTACAACACAAGGTTTAGGTATATCAAAAAACAAAAGCTCATCCCTTTTACAATAAGGAACATAACCTTCATCCCAGCTATATTTTTCAACTAACTCACTTCCACAAATAGGACAAAATTTATACTTCAAAGTAATAGGCCTCCTTAACTAAATAAAATGGTTGTAACTTTATTAGATAAGGTTATAAAATCTTTGCCTAAGTCGCACTGGTAAGCAAAAATTTCAACACCATTATCCCTTGCAAATCTAAGAGCCTCACCAAATTCCTTATCCATTTCATCATTAGGGCTAAAGGATATTACATTATCCATTTGAATTAAAAATAAGACTCCAGCTCCTCTGCCACTTTTCTTAACTTCTACAAGTTCTAATAAATGTTTACGCCCTCTTTCTGTAGGTGCATCTGGAAACCTTGTAGCCCCTTTGTCTTCTAATGTTACCCCTTTAACTTCTAGGTAATATTCATATCCTTCAGAATTAGATAACTTAAAATCAAATCTACTATTTCCAAAAGTTTTTTCCCTCTTTATAGTATTAAAATTTTTAAGCTCTGGTATTCTTCCATTTTTTAATGCCTCTTCTACAACTTTGTTTGGGATTTGTGAGTCTATATTAATAAGTTTATCATCCTTATATCCAGCTATTAAATCGTATGGTGTTTTTCTATTTGGAGTTACACCTTCTCTTAAAAGAACTTTGGTGCCTGGAATTAAAATTTCTTTACATCTACCTGTGTTAGGAACATGTACCATTAATTCTTCCCCATTAAGTTTAATATATGCCTGAAATCTATTAGGTCTTTTTATAAATTCTGCTTCAACAATTTTCTCTTTAAACTTCATATAAAGTGTGTTATAGAAAACTTATAAAGATTTATTCTATATATAAATTTGTGTTTTAAAATTTATCTTATAAACTTTTATCTTTCTAGTTTTCTTCTAACTTCTCCCTTCTTTATTGATTTGATTTTTATATTTTCTACTTTAATCTATTTTAATATATCTTTAATATATCTTTAATCTATATTATTTAATAAGTACCATACTAATATTCTACTTCAAATCAAGTAAGTTATCCAGGTAAGTTATGCACAAATAATATTTAAAGTTATTAACAATGTTAATAAAAATCAGATTACACTGTTGATAACTTTAAATATAACTATACCTTTATATATAATTTTAAATTATACACAGAGTTCTTTGCCCTTTGAAGAAAAGCAGAGATTCTAAATCTTCGATTTTCTAGGAATCACTTTCACAGAGTGCGATTGGAGTATTACAGCAGATAATCCTGGAATAAAAAGTTATCAACAATAAATACACTTAATTTAAAATAAGATTAGGGTATTAGAATAGTTATTCTGTGAATAACAAAAAACCTTGTTGAATAAATTCAACAAGGTTTTTTTCTTACCTGGCGACGTCTTACTCTCCCACAGGGCTTCCCCTGCAGTACCATCAGCGCTATAAAGCTTAACTTGCCTGTTCGGTATGGGAAGGAGTGTTACCTTTACGCCATTGCCACCAGATGCTGATTTACAGAAATCTGTGATTTCGTTTTAAATCATTACTCATCAGCTTCGCTGAGGAGTTTCCTTAGAAAAAATTGTTCTTTATAAGAACTATTCTCTCAAAATTGCACAATGAATATTATTTGGTCAAGTCCTCGACTTATTAGTATGAGTCAGCTACACATGTTACCATGCTTCCACCTCTCACCTATCAACCTTGTGTTCTTCAAGGAGTCTTACTGACTNGAGATGTTCTCTCAAAATTGCACAATGAATATTATTTGGTCAAGTCCTCGACTTATTAGTATGAGTCAGCTACACATGTTACCATGCTTCCACCTCTCACCTATCAACCTTGTGTTCTTCAAGGAGTCTTACTGACTTAAAGTCATGGGAAATCTTATCTTGAGGTAGGCTTCACACTTAGATGCTTTCAGTGTTTATCCTGTCCCGACATAGCTACCCAGCTGTGCCACTGGCGTGACAACTGGTGCACCAGAGGTCAGTCCATCCCGGTCCTCTCGTACTAAGGACAGCTCCTCTCAAATTTCCTGCGCCCGCAGCGGATAGGGACCGAACTGTCTCACGACGTTCTGAACCCAGCTCGCGTGCCGCTTTAATGGGCGAACAGCCCAACCCTTGGAACCGACTTCAGCTCCAGGATGCGACGAGCCGACATCGAGGTGCCAAACCTCCCCGTCGATGTGGACTCTTGGGGGAGATCAGCCTGTTATCCCCGAGGTAGCTTTTATCCGTTAAGCGATGGCCCTCCCACGAGGTACCACCGGATCACTAAGCCCGACTTTCGTCCCTGCTCCACCTGTATGTGTTGCAGTCAGGCTCCCTTCTGCCTTTGCACTCTTCGCGCGATTTCCGACCGCGCTGAGGGAACCTTTGGGCGCCTCCGTTACACTTTCGGAGGCGACCGCCCCAGTCAAACTGCCCACCTAACAATGTCCGACGACCAGTTTCATGGCCCTTCGTTAGAACTCCAGTACTGTCAGGGTGGTATCCCAAGGACGACTCCATACCCCCTGACGAGGGTATCTCCAAGTCTCCCACCTATCCTGTACAGACAATACCGAAGTTCAATGTTAAGTTGCAGTAAAGCTCTACGGGGTCTTTCCGTCCAACTGCGGGTAGCAAGCATCTTCACTTGCACTACAATTTCACCGGATTTGTTGTTGAGACAGTGCCCAGATCATTACGCCATTCGTGCGGGTCGGAACTTACCCGACAAGGAATTTCGCTACCTTAGGCCCGTTATGGTTACGGCCGCCGTTTACTGGGGCTTAAGTTCACTGCTTCGCTTGCGCTAACAGATCCCCTTAACCTTCCAGCACCGGGCAGGCGTCAGCCCCTATACATCAGCTTACGCTTTAGCAGAGACCTGTGTTTTTGTTAAACAGTTGCCTGGGCCTATTCACTGCGGCCTAGCTTTCGCTAGGCACCCCTTCTCCCGAAGTTACGGGGTCAATTTGCCGAGTTCCTTAACAACAATTCTTCCGTCGGCCTTAGGATTCTCTCCTCACCTACCTGTGTCGGTTTGCGGTACGGGCACCAAACTTCTCCATAGAGGCTTTTCTTGGCAGCGTGGAATCAGATACTTCGCGAATAAATTCGCTCCCCATCACACCTCAGCATTAACTAGACGGATTTGCCTATCTAGTCTGCCTAAATGCTTAGACATACAATCCAATAGTATGCACATCTTATCCTTCTGCGTCACCCCATTTGTCAAACGAAGTTTGGCGGTATCGGAATATCAACCGATTGTCCATCGCCTACGCTCTTCAGCCTGGGCTTAGGTCCCGACTAACCCTGAGAGGACGAGCCTTCCTCAGGAAACCTTAGGTATTCGGCCAATAGGATTCTCACCTATTTCTCGCTACTCATGCCAACATTCTCACTTCTGCACTGTCCACCGCTCCTTACGGTACAGCTTCAACCTGTGCAGAAAGCTCCTCTACCATGTACTACGTACATCCATAGCTTCGGTGGTAAGTTTTAGCCCCGAACATTTTCGGCGCGGGATCTCTTGACTAGTGAGCTATTACGCACTCTTTAAATGAGTGGCTGCTTCTAAGCCAACATCCTAGTTGTCTTAGAAATCCCACATCCTTTACCACTTAACTTACACTTTGGGACCTTAGCTGATGGTCTGGGCTCTTTCCCTTTTGACTACGGATCTTATCATTCGCAGTCTGACTGCCAGGATAAAAGTATATGGCATTCGGAGTTTGATAGAGTTCGGTAAGCGGTGAAGCCCCCTAGCTCATTCAGTGCTCTACCTCCATTACTCAATTACCTGACGCTAGCCCTAAAGCTATTTCGAGGAGAACCAGCTATCTCCGAGTTCGATTGGAATTTCTCCGCTATCCACAGCTCATCCCATGGTTTTTCAACACCAACGTGGTTCGGACCTCCACGGAATTTTACTTCCGCTTCATCCTGGCCATGGATAGGTCACCCGGTTTCGGGTCTACGACATGCAACTAAAGCGCCCTATTCAGACTTGGTTTCCCTTCGGCTCCACACCTTAAGTGCTTAACCTTGCTACATATCGTAACTCGTTGGCCCGTTCTACAAAAAGTACGCCGTCACACATATAAAGTGCTCCGACCGATTGTAGGCACACGGTTTCAGGTTCTATTTCACTCCCCTCCCGGGGTTCTTTTCACCTTTCCCTCACGGTACTTCTTCACTATCGGTCACCAGGTAGTATTTAGCCTTGGGAGGTGGTCCTCCCTGCTTCCCACAAGGTTTCACGTGTCTCGTGGTACTCTGGATCAGATCTTTGGTCTTCTTGTTTTGTCTACAGCACTATTGCCTTCTGTGGTGAAGAGTTCCAGCTTACTTAGACTGAAACAGCCTCCACGTTATGATCTGTCCGCAACCCCAGAAACAAGTTTCTGGTTTGGGCTCTTTCCCGTTCGCTCGCCGCTACTTAGGAAATCGATTTTTCTTTCTCTTCCTCCGGGTACTTAGATGTTTCAGTTCCCCGGGTTTACCTTTCTGAACCTATGTATTCAGTTCAGAATATACACTGTTTAGTGTATGAGTTTCCTCATTCGGAAATCTGTGGATCACAGCCTATGTGCGGCTACCCACAGCTTATCGCAGCTTATCACGTCCTTCATCGGCTCCTGGTGCCAAGGCATTCGCCATGCGCCCTTTCTAACTTGACCTATCATGAGTAACTAAAGTTTACATTTTTCAGTAAAATATAGTTATTATAATTATTATTCATTGTGCAATTTTCAAAGAACAAAGTAGTTAACTTAACATCCTTAGATTATTTTAATCTTTTAGACGTTAGTCTTTTCTCCCTTTGGAGATTCTACTTATTTGAAGGAATTTTGGTCCTTCAAAATTAAACAGAGTAAGTGCTCGCTACGAAAAGATCGTAATCTTTTCGAATTCTCCTTAGAAAGGAGGTGATCCAGCCGCAGGTTCTCCTACGGCTACCTTGTTACGACTTCACCCCAATCATCGATCCCACCTTCGGCCGCTGGCTCCAAAAGGTTACCTCACGGACTTCGGGTGTTACCAACTCTCATGGTGTGACGGGCGGTGTGTACAAGGCCCGGGAACGCATTCACCGCGACATTCTGATTCGCGATTACTAGTAACTCCAGCTTCATGTAGGCGAGTTGCAGCCTACAATCCGAACTGAGATCGGCTTTGTGAGATTTGCTCCACCTCACGATCTTGCATCTCTCTGTACCGACCATTGTAGCACGTGTGTAGCCCTGGACATAAGGGGCATGATGATTTGACGTCATCCCCACCTTCCTCCTGGTTACCCAGGCAGTCTTGCTAGAGTGCTCAACTTAATGGTAGCAACTAACAATAAGGGTTGCGCTCGTTGCGGGACTTAACCCAACATCTCACGACACGAGCTGACGACAACCATGCACCACCTGTCTCCAAGTTCCCCGAAGGGCACTCCCATGTTTCCACGGGATTCTTGGGATGTCAAGCCCAGGTAAGGTTCTTCGCGTTGCTTCGAATTAAACCACATGCTCCGCTACTTGTGCGGGCCCCCGTCAATTCCTTTGAGTTTTAATCTTGCGATCGTACTCCCCAGGCGGGGTACTTAATGTGTTAACTGCGGCACCGAGGTAACGAAACCCCGACACCTAGTACCCATCGTTTACGGCGTGGACTACCAGGGTATCTAATCCTGTTTGCTACCCACGCTTTCATGCCTCAGCGTCAGTTACAGTCCAGAAAGCCGCCTTCGCCACTGGTGTTCTTCCTAATCTCTACGCATTTCACCGCTACACTAGGAATTCCGCTTTCCTCTCCTGCACTCTAGATACCCAGTTTGGAATGCAGCACCGGGGTTAAGCCCCGGGATTTCACATCCCACTTAAGTATCCGCCTACGCATGCTTTACGCCCAGTAAATCCGGACAACGCTTGCCACCTACGTATTACCGCGGCTGCTGGCACGTAGTTAGCCGTGGCTTCCTCCTTAGGTACCGTCATTATCGTCCCTAAAGACAGAGCTTTACAATCCGAAGACCTTCATCACTCACGCGGCGTTGCTGCGTCAGAGTTTCCTCCATTGCGCAATATTCCCCACTGCTGCCTCCCGTAGGAGTCTGGGCCGTGTCTCAGTCCCAATGTGGCCGATCACCCTCTCAGGTCGGCTACGCATCGTCGCCTTGGTGAGCCGTTACCTCACCAACTAGCTAATGCGCCGCGGGTCCATCTCAAAGCGGATTGCTCCTTTAATCTTTCTATCATGCAATAAAAAGATATTATGCGGTATTAATCTTCCTTTCGAAAGGCTATCCCCCACTTTGAGGCAGGTTACCCACGTGTTACTCACCCGTCCGCCGCTAATCCGTTCCCCGAAGGGAACTTCATCGCTCGACTTGCATGTGTTAAGCACGCCGCCAGCGTTCGTCCTGAGCCAGGATCAAACTCTCAATTTAAGATGATACTAGAAACTTGTTTCGTGTAGCATCTTACTCATCAGCGCTAGCTGAGGAGTTTCCTTTTAGCTTATTTACATAAACTATAAAGGTTTTAGCTATACAAACCAGTTTTCTTAATTTGAGTTTATCCACTTGCTCAAGCATTTTACTGACTTGAACTTGTTTCTTTATTTCTTTTCTTTTTCTCAAAAGAATGCGAGTTCTTTTATCTTACTCTGTTTAATTTTCAAAGACCAATTTCTTTAATTTTTGTCACTCTCTTCAAGCGACTTAATCAGTATATCAAACTGATTTTTATTTGTCAACAACTTTTTTTAAGTTGTTATTTTGTGTTACGTTTGTTCTCTGTGGAACGTTTTTAATTATATCATCATAAAAGTTATAATTACATCCCCTATATGCCATATAATTATATTAACTCTCTATAGCTTTTATTTTCTATTTATATCCTTTATATTTAACATATTGACACACTAGGGTATGTTATCCTTGAATATGCATTCTATACATGCTTTTCCTAATGTTATTTATAGATTAATTATACTTACTGTATATAAGATATAAGGATAATTATAAGTGTTTTTTCAATATTGATATTTAAAATAATATATTTATATATAATATATTACTATGTGCTTATTATGTATTGATATATGTTTATTAGGTTTTTCTACAGTAATATTAAAAGGCTCATAAGCCTTATGAAGAAATTAGGTTTTTGAGCCTTTATACTTTGTATTAATTAAATTTGTAAAAATCTACTCTAAAAAAACTTATTAACGATTATTAAAAAAATAACACCAGGAACCCCGAAAAATCCAGCTATTAAACAGCTTAAGTTATTAATAGGTATATATATTCCTAATCCCTTCCCTAAGGAGTTCATAAGAAAAAGTAGTATATATCCCAAAAATCCATTGATTAATAACTTTATTAAGACTTTAAATGGCCAAGCAAATATCTTAACTATTAAAATCAAAGCCAGGATTGAAACTATAAGATAGGCTATATATGACATACTGATCCCCCCAATAATATTATTTTTTTATATTATACTATAAACTATAGTATTTTTCATATTGGACATTCTAAAATCAATATCTAATATACTATTTATACCCTAAATAGTACATATGATTTTTCATAAAACCCCACTAAACATTTTATTTACCTTTAGCCTATCATATAAAACCAATCTATGGTTATATCCTCAGCCTTAGCCTTTGATAAGTAATACATAAATTTTGACTTTGCTGCATCTTCTTTATGTATGGCATAATCAACTAAATCAGGTTCGCTTACATACTGAAAAAACCTACTTGCTGAATGCCATTCTTCCCTAGCTTCTTCTAGAGAGTAGATTATTTCCATCTGCTCATCTGTATACCTTACATTTTTAAATAATAATTCAAGTACTTCTTTCTTGTCCATAGCTTTCCCTCCTAATTTTCTTAAGGTTTCATATATATTTTTTTATTTATAGTTCCCCTATTTATTATCTAAAGTATTGCCTTATTATTCTATTTATAAACATATTTAATTTAATTTTTGTTATAAATATCCTTTATCTGTTTTATTATATTAGTATGATATTTATTTTATATTTATGTATATAATAAATATGTGTATACTAAATATGAATATATTGTGGTAAGAGCAATTTATGATATAATCAATTTAATTTGTATATGATTTTGGAGGAAGAATACTTTGGATACAGAAATACTTTTACAATTTTTCACTTTAATAATTCTTTTAACTTTGTCTAGCTTTTTCTCATCATCTGAAACTGCATTGATGTCTTTAAGTAAAATCAGAGTTAGATATATGATGGATGAAGGAATAAAAAATGCATATTATATAAATAAACTTATAGAAAATCCAAGTAAAATGTTAAGTACCATATTAATTGGAAATAACATAGCAAATATAGGCGCTTCAGCTTTAGCTACTTCTATAGCAATTAATCTTTGGGGGAATACTGGTGTTGGAATTGCAACAGGTATAATGACCGTACTTGTAATTATTTTTGGTGAAATAACCCCAAAATCTTTAGCTGCTGAAAACTCTGAAAGGGTTGCTTTAAGAGTTGCAAAGCCTATATATGCCCTGACTCTTATTTTAAATCCCTTAATTAAAGTTTTAATGTATCTGACCAATATATTTCTAAAACTACTAGGGGTAAAAAATACTGATAATCTTCCTTCTATTACAGAAGAAGAACTTAAAAGTATGGTTAATGTAAGCCAGGAAGAAGGGGTTTTAGAAGTAGAAGAAAAAGAAATGATATATAATGTTTTTCAATTTGGAGATTCACAAATAAAAGATGTTATGGTTCCTAGAACAGACATGATTTCTGCAGATGTTACTTCAAGTTATGATGAACTTATAACTATGTTTAAAAATGAGCAATTTTCAAGAATTCCTATATATGAAGATAGTTATGATAATATTATTGGTATTTTATACGTTAAAGATCTAATGTTTGCTGATGTAAAAACAGATAATTTTAATATTAAGGATTATATGAGAGAGCCTTATTTTACATATGAATTTAAAAATACTTCAGATTTATTTGCAGAAATGCGTAAAGAGAAAATACATATTTCCATTGTCTTAGATGAGTATGGCGGCACTGCAGGCATTGTTACCATAGAGGATTTAATTGAGGAAATAGTAGGTGAGATTGAAGATGAATATGATAAGGAAGAACGTGAAATTCAAAAGATTAAAGATAATGAATATCTAGTATATGGTAAAACTAAAATTTCCGATGTAAATGAAGTCTTTGGAACAGAAATACAGTGTAGAAATTTTGATTCCATAGGTGGATTTATTATCGATACCCTTGGTAAAATCCCTGAAAAAGGTGAAGAGATAAAATATGAAAATATAACGATACTAATAGAAGAAGTAAATAAAAACCGTATAGAAAAAATAAGAGTATTTTTGTAAAATCCTTACTCATTATAGTTATTACACTCCCTTGCCCTGTGGTAAGGGTTTTTTTATTGATTATATAAGTTATAATTACTAAATTAAAATCATATGTTATTTAATTGAGAAGTTTATTTTAAGATTTTATTAATATATTGATTGCCTCATATCAATATGTTACCATAATAATATACCATAATTAAAGTAAACCTAAGGTATTCAATTATAATCTTTTATAATTGTATTTATTGAATTTATTTGAATTAACTTGAATAAATTCTCTACTTGAAAAAATCAAAAAGGAGAGTGATAGTTAGTGGGTTTTTTAAGCTTACTAAAAAACATTGCATCCTCTGCAAGGGATATTCTTCCCATAACATCATTTCTAATTATATTTCAGGTTTTTGTTTTAAAAGCTCCTATTGATAATCCTAAGTCCATAGCTTTTGGATTATTTTTAAGTACAATTGGTCTATATTTTTTTGTACAAGGTTTAAACATTGCCTTAATTCCACTTGGTAAATCCGTTGGATATAACCTTCCAAAACTAGATAATAAAATTCTAGTAGTGTTTTTTGGTTTTATAGTAGGCTATGGTGCCACTTTAGCAGAACCCGCCCTTACATCTTTAGGAACCCAAATTGAAGAAATTTCTTCTGGTGTTATGACAAATCGAATGTTTTCACATACCGTATCTCTAGGTGCTGGTTTTGGTATGTCCATTGGTATGTTAAAAATACTATACAAAGTACCTTCCACTTATGCGATAATACCTATGATAGCAATAGTAGGTATCCTTGGTTTCTTTGCTCCTGAAAGAATTACAGGAGTAGCCTTTGATGCTGCAGGCGTTACAACAGGTCCTGTAACAGTGCCTTTAAATATGGCTCTTGCCATAGGTCTTTCAACAGTAATAGGAGGTAGTGATCCCCTAATAGATGGTTTTGGACTCATAGCTCTTTCATGTTTAGGAACCATTCTAGCTGTTTTGATTCTAGGAATAGTAATACAGTTTTAATTCAAATAGTAATCTTTTAATAAGTAATAATGTTGTTTTATTTATGAATAATTTTTCTTTGTTTATAAATAACATTGTTTTATTTAAGGTATTTGCATAATACAAGCACTAGTATATCCACTGTAAGGAGGTAACAAGATTGTTGGATGTAGAAGCTATCATAATAATTGTTGATAGGGGAAAAGCTGATAAGGTAGTTAAAGTAGCTAAAAATCATGGCGCTAATGGTGCCACTATTTTCTATGGTAGGGGTACTGGAAGTTCTGAAGCTAAGCATTTCTTTAATATAGAAGTAGATTCTTGTAAGGAAATTATAATAATACTATCCCCTAAAGATAAAGTAAATCCTATAATGGATGCAATATCTAAAGCAAAAGACTTGGACAAACCTGGTAAAGGTATAATTTTCAGTTTCCCTATATCAAGACTAATTGGACTAAATAATGTATAAGATAAGATAATAAAATAAATAAACACTCAAGGGTTTATTTATATCCTTTGAGTGTTTATTTTTTATTTTTATTGTCTATATCTCTTTTCTTCCTTCAAGTGCTTTTGAAAGAGTTACTTCATCTGCATATTCAAGGTCTCCTCCAACTGGTACACCATGAGCTATTCTTGTAACTTTAGCTCCTAGAGGTTTTAATATCTTTGATATATACATAGCTGTAGCTTCTCCTTCTATGTTAGGATTAGTTGCAACTATAACTTCTTTTACTTCTCCATTTATTCTTCGGATAAGTTCCCTTAGTTTAATATCCTCAGGTCCTCTACCAGCCATAGGAGATATGGTTCCATGAAGCACGTGATATACACCATTAAATTCTTTTACTTTTTCAACGGTTATAATATCTTTTGGGTTTTCAACAACACATATTAAGCTCCTATCCCTATTTGGATTTGAGCATATTGCACAAGGATCCTTATCTGTATAGTTTCCACATATGGAACAATATTTTATGGTTCCTCTAGCCCTTATTAAGGCATTTGCAAACCCTTCCACCTCATCTTTAGGCAGATTAAGCACATGTAAGGTAAGCCTTTGAGCTGTTTTTCGACCTATATTAGGTAGCTTTGCAAACTCTTCAATTAGCTTTTCTACTGCAACGGGATAAAAATCCATAAACTCACCTCACATCTCTATTTTATTAAAAATTCTTGTTGGACATTTTGTTCATATGGTGTTACTCAATCTTCCATGAACATTTATCCTAACTAAGTCTATATTTTTTATTAAAACTTCTTGTTAGACATTTGTCCATATGAGGATTACGCAATCACCTATGAGCAAATTTTAGAACATACCTGGTAGGTTCATGCCCCCTGTTAATTTACCCATTTCTTTTGCTGTTTCTTCTTCTGCCTTTTTTAAAGCTTCATTTACAGCTGTAATAACTAGGTCTTGTAGCATTTCAACGTCATCTGGGTCAACTACATCTTCTTTAATTTTTATATCTACTATTTGTCTTTTTCCATTAGCAACAGCTATAACAGCGCCTCCTCCAACAGAAACTTCAAAGTTTTTATTTTCTAGATCACCTTGCATTTTTTCCATTTGTTGTTGAAGCTTTTGTGCCTGCTTTAATAAGTTATTCATATTTCCTCCCATACCACCTGGGAATCCACCTCTTGCCATAATAATACCTCCTAATTATTCAATTTATTCAATAATTTCTACTTTATCTACACCAAAGGTTTTGTTTAATAACTCCTCTGGAATTATTTCTTCACTTGATTTAACTATATTATACTTTAATTTTACCTTTTCTTTTAGTGCTTCTGAAAAAATATGCTCTGCTTTGCTCTTATAAGGTTCTTGTTCTAACCTTTTTTTATTGAAAGCATAATCTTCCTCATAACTAATATAAATTACTCCATTTTTAAAGTCTGTAACCCTTCCTGTAGCTAAAGATGCAAATATTATCATTTCACGTCTAGCTTTTAAAATTCCTAAAACGTCATTCCAACACATTTTAACCTTATCTAAAGTTAGATTAGATTCATGATCTTCATTATCCTCTTCTTCAGGAATTTCTTCTTTTTCAATGGCTGCTGTACTAATTTTAGAAGTTTCTATATTTTCTTTTTGGTTATTAATATCTATATTATTATCTTTATTAGATTTTATGTTTATTGTTCCTTCTTTTATAGCTTTTTCAATTTTATTTATTCTAGATAATATTATTTCCTTTGATGTATCATATTCTATTTTTATCATTTTTATCATAGCAAGTTCTAAAAAAATTCTACTTTGTCTACTCCATTTACACTGTTCTTCTGTTTCTTGAAGTATTCTAATATATCTCATTATCTCTTCAATCCTAAGTTTTGAAGCCTGGTATTTTAATGTTTCTATATTTTCTGTAGACATATCAAGAACATCTTCTGGTTTATCTGTTATTTTAACCATCATTAAATTTCTCATATGTAAAGTCATGTCTTTTACAAAATTGTATATATCTTTTCCACTTAAAACTATATCATCTAATATTTTTATAGAACTATCTATTTCTTTATCTATTATACTGTCTACAAGCTTTATAAGATTTTCATTAGTTACAAGGCCTAAGACATCTACAACACTGTCATAATCAATCTTATGATTTCCCATAGATATAACTTGGTCTAAAATACTAAGGGCATCTCTCATAGCTCCGTCGCACATTCTTGAAACTAATTTAAGACTTTTATCATCTGCAAGTATTCCAAGATCATCAACTATGGTTCTAAGTCTTCCAAATATATCTTCGCTTTTAATTCTCTTAAAGTCAAAACGTTGACATCTTGAAAGTATAGTTATTGGAAGCTTTTGCGGATCTGTAGTTGCCAATATAAATACAACATTGGCAGGGGGTTCTTCTAAAGTCTTTAAAAAAGCATTTACAGCACTAATAGACAGCATATGAACCTCATCCACAATATAAACCTTATACTTAGCTTCACTTGGTGGATACTGAACATCTTCTATAATATCTCTTATGTGCTCTACCTTATTATGCGATGCTGCATCTAATTCCACTACATCAATAGCTGAACTTGAGTTTACTTTTTTACACATATCGCACTTATTACAAGGTTCTCCCTCTTCTGGGCTAAGGCAGTTTATGGCCTTTGCAAGAATTTTTGCTGTAGATGTTTTTCCTGTACCCCTTGTTCCACAAAGCAAATAAGCATGTGCTATTCTACCATTTTTTATTTGATTTTTCAATGTTACAGTTACATGGTGTTGACCCACAACATCTTTAAAACTTCTAGGTCTCCACTCTCTATAAAGTGCAGTATAAGCCAAAAAATTCACCTCTTTTTAGCGTATGTCGTATAATCATACATATATAATTATAGTATATCCTAAAGAAAATTTCTAATTTTTATTTTTTACTCTATTATGTTCTACATAATAATTTTTAATTAATGAATTCATATTGCAAAATCTATAGTATTGTTTAATTATTCTAATCTTATTTTAACATATAAAAATAGCTCGACTATAAAGTCGAGCTGAATCTTCTTAATAAATCGTACACCCTGTTTCGACAAATGGTTTATAAGCGTTACCTATACAGTTAACTCAAACCAGGTTGTTCCACGGCACACAGAGGGATTTGCTTATCGCTGCTTCCTTCCAGACCTGACGAGGTTCACAAGTCTCTGTTGCGTGGGACCCAATTCTCAACGCCACTTATATAGGCCAGACCAAACAAACCATAGCCTAGACAGGGAATTCACTCCTGCTGTAGCGGATTGCAGGTTATAGGGCACCGCTAACTCCCCAGCTAGTACGACCTTGGCGGAGAGAGTGGGATTTGAACCCACGGTAGAGTTTCCCCTACACACGCGTTCCAGGCGTGCTCCTTAAGCCACTCGGACATCTCTCCATAAAGTATTTTTTAAGATACATTAAGTATTATACTATGGTTTATATATAAATTCAACCCCTTATTTTTATAGTTTCATGGATTTATTTAATATTTGCTACATTTTTGTATTAATATACCACATGGAACCACATTTTATTATATTTAAACAAAATAAAAGACATCAGAGGGGTACTGATGTCTTTTAGGTAAAGGGGATTGTGGAATATTTTAAAAGTCATTTACTTTTAAAATTGGAGGATAACATTATATAACTTTTTGTTAAAAATTTTTATGTTTTATTGATTAATTTAATTCTACACTATTTTCATGTATTTTTCAATGTATTTTTATTAATATTTTATTAATATTAAACTTTTTATTTAACATTCAATTAATTCCATGTTAACATTTAAAAAAGAGCTACATTTTAAAAAAAGAACTACCTTTTATAAGATAGCTCTTTTTTTCTAAAATAAAATATTATCAATAATATTTTATTTTTACCATACTTATTACTTATTATTTCTTGCTTCTATTGTATCTAAATATATTTTTTACAGTTTTGTATCATCTACTGAATCTAGATATTTTTTAACATCTTCTATTATAGATTCTAAGCAACCATCTTCAAATGGTGATTGAAGTCCTGCTCTCTTAACAAGATTTAAGAAAGACTCACTTCCACCTTCATTGCAAAGATTTATATAATCTTTCCATGCTTTTTCCCTATCTTCATTTGCTTTCTTCCAGAATTGAAGAGCACAAACTTGAGCTAGTGTATAGTCTATATAATAGAATGGCATTTCAAATATGTGTCTTTGACCAAACCACCATCCACCATTTTCTAAGAAGTCATATCCATCATAATCTTTGCTTGGTGCATACTTCATTTCTATTTCTCTCCAAGCTTTTCTTCTTTCTTCTGGAGTAGCATCTGGATTTTCATATACAAAATGTTGGAACTCATCAACTGTTACACCATAAGGGATAAATAATATAGCTGCACTTAAATGTGAGAATTTATATTTATCAGTATCTTCTTTAAAGAATAATTCCATCCATGGCCAAGTTAAAAATTCCATACTCATTGAGTGAATTTCTGAAGCTTCATAAGTTGGGAAATTATATTCTGGCACTTTATATCTTCTGCTTGAATATGCTTGGAAAGCGTGTCCAGCTTCATGAGTTAAAACATCTACATCTCCTGAAGTTCCGTTGAAATTAGAGAATATAAATGGAGCTTCATATTGCATCATGTAGTGGCAATATCCTCCGCCAGCTTTACCTTTTTTGCTAACAAGATCCATTAAGTTATTATCTAACATATAGTTAAAGAACTTGCCTGTATCTTCTGATAACTCATTATACATTTTCTTACCATTTTCTATAATCCAATCAGCATCGCCCTTTGGGGTTGCATTTCCTGATAAGAATTTAAAGCTTTCATCATAATATTTTAATGACTCTAATCCTAATCTCTTAGCTTGTCTTTTCTTTAATTCTTCAGCAAGTGGTACTATGTATTTTCTTACTTGCTCTCTATAGTTCGCCACTTGTTCTGCTGTATAATCAGTTCTATTTAATCTATAGTATCCTAATTGAACAAAGTTTTCATAGCCTAATTTCTTAGCCATTTTAGTTCTTGTTTTAACTAGTTTATCATAGTTTTCATCAAATTCTTCTTGGTGTTCTTTGTAAAAATTAAATTTAGCTTCACTAGCTTTTTTCCTCATATCTCTATCTTTAGATAATTGGAATGGAGTCATTTGAGCTAGGTTTCTTTCTTCCCCTTCAAAATCAATTTTAGCAGAAGCCACTAATTTAGTATATTCTCCAGCTAATTTATTTTGCATTTGAAGATCTTCTATTATTTCCTCGGAAAAGGTTTTCTCGGCAAGGCTAGCAATGTTGAATAATTGTTCTTTCCACTCTTTTTTTAATTCATCTTTAAATTTTGATTTTGTTATAACTCTATAATATTTAGATGATAAGCCTTCATATACTGGGAAATTTTCATCAAAGAATCCTTGCTCTTCTTCATAAAATTTATCAGTTGTGTCTATAGTATGTCTTATAGTAACTATAGCAGCTGATGTTTCAAATTGTCCTCTTAGATCATTAATTTCTTTCATAAGATTATTAGCTTCTTCAAAACTTTCAGCATTGCTAAATCTTTCTAAACATTCGTTAAATTTAGCTTTATATTCTTCCATATTTGGTCTAGTGTATGGCATTTCTTTAAAATTCATAAGTAACCCCCCTTAAATAATTAACTTATTCACTACTTTATTTTAACATATAATTCTATTCATTTATAGGCTTATATGTAATAAATATAGTTCTTATAATAGTTATAAAGTGGCAACCATCTTAAGTTGCCACTTTTATCTTTTTTATTATTTACTATATTGTATATCTTTGATCATCCTTAAGCTCTTCAGCTTCATTCTTAACATTATAGGCATATTTAAATACAACTTCTATATAAATAAATTCACATTAGATTCTTCTGCTTCTCCTAAATAATAGCCAACTCCACCTATTTTAACTCCATCTATTAATTCGTCTTTTTTAAGTCCTAAAAGATCCATGGACATTTGGCATGCTACTATTTCAATTCCGCTATCTACTGCAGCTTTTATTAAATCTTCTAGGGAAGATACATTTTTATCTTTCATAATTTTTCTAATCATACGAGGCCCCATTCCACCCATATTCATATTGGATAGTTTTAACTTCTTACTTCCTCTTGGCATCATAAACCCAAACATTTTCTCCATAAAGGATTTTTCTACAGTTATGCTTTCATTCTTTCTTAATATATTTATACCCCAGAAGGTAAAGAACATAGTGACCTTTTTACCCATGGAAGCTGCTCCATTAGCTATGATAAAAGAAGCTATGGCTTTATCTAAATCTCCGCTAAACACTACCATGGTTTTATTATCCTTAGTGTTTAATGTATTTAGTAATTTATCTCCCTCTTCTTTTTCTGTATTCTTTTTAATGTATGCAGTTATTATGCCTTTTTCTTTTGTAAGACTTAAAAGTTTATTTCCCGTAGTTTTGCTCCAAGATTTTATATCCTCATAAAAGCCTGGGTCAGAGGCATTTATTCTTAAAACTTCTCCTTCTTTTAAAATATCAACCTGTGCCTTTACAGTCATTAATGGGCCAGGGCAACAAAGTCCACAGGCATCTAAGGATTTGTCAAATTTCAACTCTCCTGTTTCTTTAATATTACTATTTAATTCTTTATTACTTAAATTATTATTTTCTATATTATGTGTATTTTCCTTATTCTCTTCATTCCCGTTTTCCTTATTATTAGATTTATTATCATTGTTGTTGGAATAATTATCCTTGCCTTCAACTTCTTTAGGTTTAAATTTACTCATCTTATATAATTTATATCCACCTATAATATTTTTAACCTTAAAGCCCATTGGACTTAATATTCTAGCTGCGATATATCCTCTTAGTCCAACTTGACAATAAACTATAATTTCTTTATTTTTATCTAATTCCTTAGCTCTCTCTCTTAGAGAATTTAGTGGTATATGAACTGCATTTTTAATATATCCATTATCCCACTCCATTTTTTCTCTTATATCTAAAATTATTTGATTTTCCTTATCTTCTTCTAAGTTTTCTGGACTTATATTTTGAACCAATCCATTTAAAGTATTTTCTACTACAAATCCAAGCATATTAGCTGGAGATTTTGCTGAATTATATGGTGGTGCATAACAAAGTTCTAAATCCACAAGATCTTCTATAGTTCCTTTAAGTTTTATAACTGTAGCTATAACATCTATGGTTTTATCTACTCCCTCATATCCAAAGCCTTGTGCACCTAAAATCTTTCCTTCTTTATTAAATAAAAGTTTTAAGGTCATTTGAGTTGCTCCTGGATAATAAGAAGCATGAGAATTTGGATAGATATATACCTTATCATAATCTAATCCTAAATTCTTAAGAGTTCTTTCATTATTACCAGTGGATGCTCCTGTAAGTCCAAAAACTTTAATTATAGCACTTCCCAAGGTTCCTTTATATGAAGACTTTATGTTGCATATATTATCTGCTGCAATCCTTCCTTGTCTATTGGCAGGTCCTGCTAGTGGAATTGCTGACTTATTTCCATTTATAAAGTCTACAATTTCTATAGCATCTCCTACAGCATAAATCCCCTCTATATTAGTTTCCATGTGTTCATTTACTATAATATGGCCTCTCTTTCCAAGCTCAATGCCAGAACCCTCTAAAAACTTAACATCAGGACTTACTCCTATGGCCAAAATTACTATATCAGAACTTAAGACCTTACCACTATTTAGAGTTACCTCAACACCTTCCTCTGACTCCTTAAAAGACTTAACTCCATCTCCTAGGATTAGTCCAACTCCATTGTCCTCTAACTCTTTTTCAGCTATAACTACCATTTCACTATCAAAAGGTGCCAATATATGTGGAGCTGCCTCAACTAAAACAGTATTAACTCCTCTTTCAATTAAATTCTCAGCAGCTTCAACCCCAATATATCCTCCACCAATAACAAGCGCTTTTTCTATTTTATTTACATCTACTTCTTTCTTTATTTTATCCATATCTGGTATATTTCTTAAAGTGTAAATCTTATCTCCATCTATGCCCTCTATATTTGGTTTTATAGGCTTTGCCCCTGGAGATAATATTAGATAATCAAAACTTTCTTCATACTGTCCTTTATCCTTAGAGTTCACTAAAACTTTTTTACTTGTAGAATCCACCTTTATAACTTCACTAAATACCCTAACATCTATATTAAATCTAGCCTTCATAGCCTCCGGAGTTTGAACTAATAAGCTATCTCTGTCCTTTATAGCTTCGCCTATATGATATGGGAGCCCACAGTTTGCAAAAGAAATAAATTCTCCTCTTTCAAACAATATGATTTCTAAATCTTCATTAAGTCTTCTAAGCCTAGCCGCCGCTGAAGCTCCACCTGCAACACCACCAACGATTATAACTTTTTTTCCCATAATAAATCTCCTCCAAGTATAATTTATCTTATTTACTTTCTTATTTTTGCTCTTCTTCTATTATCTGAATTAAATATTTTACTCTTTCATCTATGACCCTATAAACTATCTCAACACCATTTCTCTCACCTTCTATAATGCCGGCACTCTTTAATTTTTGAATATGCTGAGATATAGTAGATTGAGGCATACCTAAGCATCCTTGCATCTTAGACACATTACACCCACCATTTTTTAAAAGTCCATTTACTATACAAAGCCTAACAGGATGAGCTAATACCTTTAAAAGATCAGCTCCTTCCTCAAATCTTTTAAAATCTTTCTCCATAAAAACCTCCAAATATTATTTTTTGCTATTTTTATTTTTTTAATCTTTTATTATTTTTTCTACAGATTATTATTCTTCACTAATTTTAAACCATAATGCACCTTAAGATTTTCACCCTTAAAATTTTATTGAATATGGAGTATCAATCTATATATCTATATATTACGATATATAGATATATATTGTCAATAAAAACCCAAAGTTTACTTTAAGTTAACAAATCAAGAGTTATAAATATATTTCTAAGTTAATTCAAGCTTTTAAAATGAAAACTTCTAAAGAAAACTATCTATCAATGATGAAGTGACTTTCATATGAACATTTTCATCTAATAAATGCTAAACTAAATAAAGGACTACTTTATAATATCTATAAAATAGCCCTTAATATATTATTTCCATTCTTTTCTTTCATACTGTTCTAAAAGTTCTTGTATCTTAACACTACATCTTCTTCCACCACACCCACCAGATCCAGAGCCAACCTTATTATTTACATCTTCTACAGTTCTTGCTCCTTCTCTTATAGCCTTTTTAATAGTGGATCTTGGAATAGCCTTACATAAGCAAACCTTAGTTAATTTATCTAAAATTTCTGGACTAATATCGCTCATAATCTCACCTCTTAAATCTTCTTTCTTTAAAAAAATCGCTTAAAATTTCACTACACCTATTATCATACATCCATTTTATATTTATATGCGTGTTTAAATATTCATTTTCCATTAAGTTAAAAACACTCCCACAACATCCTGCTACATCATCAAAAGTTCCTATATATAGGTTTCTGATTCTTGATTGAATTATAGCTCCAGCACACATAGGACAAGGCTCTAAGGTTACATATAAACTGGATCCTGTAAGTCTCCAATTTTGAAGAATTTCTGCCGCCTTTTTTATGACTATAATTTCAGCATGGGCTGTGGGATCATTTAAAGTTTCTCTTAAATTGTGAGCTCTAGCTATTATTTTATTATCCTTAACAATAATAGCACCTACAGGAACCTCTCCCATAAGCCTAGCTATTTCAGCTTCCTTTAGAGCTTCTTCCATAAAATATTCATGAGTTAAATAATCTACCATAATTATAAACTCCAATTCATAGTATTATTATATCATGATAATCGTTATTATTCAATAATAATTATCATTTAATCTGTAATTCATATTTTAATCCTTTACTTTAATTCTTATTTTAATTTCCTATTTTAGTTACTTACTTTAATTTCATATTTTAATCTTTTACTTTGATCTTTTATTTAATCTTCTTAAAGGTTAGTAACTGATTCTAATATTCTAATTTTATTATCAAATACTATATACTTAATTAAGGTGTCAAGTAGAGATTTAGTTTCTATTAACTAAATAACTTCTACTTAAATATACCATAATTCTAAAAAACTAAAAAATAACCACCCAAGAATAATTCTTAGATGGTTGTGTTTTAAATATTTAAAAGTGGTGCACCCAAAGGGAGTCGAACCCCTGGCCTTCCCCTTAGGAGGGGGACGCTCTATCCTACTGAGCTATGGATGCATAACCTATTTAAACTTGTAACATTAACATTTTTATAATAGTACAAATTTGAATAACTGTCAACAGTAGATTAATTTATTTGCATATACTATATGTCATAGGTTAAAATATCCATATATAGGGCATAATTTTATATTGAATAAATATTTAAAATAAACTTCTCCAAAAGGAAGAAAGGAAATATATATGAAAAGTTCTGTTCAAAGATTTCGTGAAATAATGAAGGTTTTAGCCTCCTACGGCTTTGGATTTCTATTAGATAACACCATAAAAGGAGATAATAAGGATACTCCAGAAAATTTAAGAAAAGCCTTTGAGGAACTGGGTCCTACTTTTATAAAAATAGGTCAAATACTTAGCACTAGACCAGACATTCTTCCTGAAAACTTTACTGATGAACTTTCAAAGCTTCAAAACAATGTATCTCCTGAGAGTTTTTTTAACATAAATAAGGTTTTTGAAGAAGAATTTAATGCAAAACTTAGCGATAGTTTCGACTTTTTTGATGAAAATCCTTTAGCTTCTGCTTCTATAGCCCAAGTACATAGAGCCAAATTAAAAGATGGAAAAGAAGTTATTGTAAAAATTCAAAGACCAGATATTGAAAATCAAATGGAAATAGATCTTGAAATTTTATCTAAAATACTCTTTCTTGCTAAAGGAAAACTTTCTGGTTTCATAATTGATCCCCAAGAAGCTGTAGATGAACTAAAGGATAGTACCAAGTTAGAGTTAGACTTTACTAATGAAGTTAAGAACCTTAAAAAGTTTAAAAAAAATAACTTAAATGCCTCTAATATATATGTGCCTTATGTTGTAGAGGAATTTTGTTCTCATAAAATTATTACCATGGAAATGATTCATGGCTTTTCCATAAAAAACGCAGCTAAACTAAATGAGTTTAATTATAATAAGGAGGACTTAGGTAAAAATCTTGTACTCTCCTTTTTTAAACAAATATTTGAGGATAACTTTTTTCATGGAGATCCTCACCCTGGAAATATACTTATTAATAAGGGGAAAATATGCTTTATAGACTTTGGACTTATGGGCTCCTTATCTAAAAGCTTACAAGATGCCTTAAATGAACTTATAATATCTGTAGTATACGAAGATATAAATAAAATTATCTCTGTACTTATGAGTATAGGTATAAAAACAGGTTATGTTGATAGAAATAATCTATATGAAGATATTGATTATCTGCTGTCTTGTTATATGTCAACCTCTTTAAAAAATATAAAAATGTCTCAGATGTTACAAGAGGTTTTTCAATGTGCTAAGGATAATAATATAAAATTACCAAAAGACTTAACCATGTTAATTAGAAGCCTTGTTATAGTAGAAGGTGTTGCAGTTAAGTTATCTCCTGATATAAACATATTATCCATAGCAGAACCTTACGTTAAAAGCAAACATAAAAGTTTTTTATTTGATAAATTTAGTCTAGAAAACCTTCTTATTAGATACTCTAATTTTTTTAAAGATAGCTCCAAGCTCCCTACAAAACTTGTAGAACTTTCAGATGGTGTATTAAAAGGCAGAGCTAAGCTTCAACTTAAATTTAATGGACTTGATAATACCCTTAATGAACTAAATAAAATGATTAATAGGCTAGTGTTTGCTATTATAATATCAGCCTTAGTATTAAGTTCTTCTATTATTTTAATATACAATATAGGACCTAAAATTTTTAATATATCCATACTAGGAATTGTGGGATACTTAGTTACAGCTTTTATGGCCTTTTGGCTTTTAATCTCCATTATACGGTCTGGTAAGCTTTAATCATAAATAAACAGTTATACGTTCTGGAAAACTTTAATTATAAATAAACAGATTTCTAAGCTTTAAATAAAATCCTTACTCTCCTAAAGCTTAAAAATCCTTACTTAGGTACTACCCTCTTTTCTCTTACTTTTACGAAAATTAGGTGTAACATATAGTCATGAGTAAAGAGAGTGCTAAATCTAATCACATAAAGGATGGTGCAATCAACAATTGATAAAATATTACAATAGAAAAGAAAAAAAATATGAAATAGAAAAAGTAGCTGGGGAAAAATATTTAAACTGGCTTTATTCTTCCCCTGTAGGAAAAGGCTTGTTAGAACTTTTAGTTAAAAAGAAGGGGTTTTCTAAAGTATATGGTTTCTATTGCGACTCAAAACTAAGCACTAAAAAGATTAAATCTTTTATAGAAGACCTTGGTATAGATATGAATAAATATGAAAAAGAGGTTTCAGACTTTAATTCTTTTAACGACTTTTTTATAAGAGAATTAAAGCATGAACATATAAGCTTTAGTTCTAATTCAGAAGATTTAATCTCGCCTTGCGATGGGAGACTTTTAGTTTATGAAAATCTATATTCTAAAAAAGAGCTTGAAATTAAAGGATTTAACTATACTCTAGATGAGTTACTTCAAGATAAGCTAATAGCTTCAGAATATGAGGGTGGTACAGCCTTAGTATTTAGACTCTGTCCTACAGATTATCATAGATTTCACTTTATAGATAATGGATTTTGTACTTCTCCTAAGAAAATTAAAGGAAGTTATTATTCAGTAAATCCAATCTCTTTGGAGAGAGTAAAAAAAGTTTTTGTTCAAAATAAAAGAGAATGGTCTATACTAAAATCAGAAAACTTCAATAAGGTTATTTATATGGAAGTAGGGGCTACTTGTGTAGGTTCAATAATTCAAACTTATGATAATAATTCTAAAGTTAATCGTGGGGATGAAAAGGGATATTTTAAATTTGGGGGGTCCACAGTAATTTTAATATTTAAAAAAGATACTATAAAAATACATAAAGATATATTAGATCATAGCAAAAATAATATAGAGACTTTAATTTCAATGGGTGAAACTATTGGTGTTACTCATAACCAAAATTCTAAACTTTAGTTAAGGTTTTTATTTCCACTAAAGTTTAGAAAAATAAAACCATGCATATTAGAAAACATGAAAAAAACCCTATAGGGGAGACTTTTTTTATTGTCTACTCTATAGGGTACACTTTACATTTTCTATTTATACATGGTTTTTATAATCTCACTGTATTATTAGTACGTTATTTATGCCAAGCTATAATTTAAAATTCTCTATTTAAAATATTACTTAACCTATAACTTAAACTTTTCTACTATACTATTTAGATTATTTACACTTTCCTTATTATTTTCCGTTTTTTCATTTATAACATTTATTTTATCTGTTATATTTAATGTCTTATTTGCAATTTCTGAAACCCCTGATGCACCATCATTTATTGTAGCAGTAACATCATTTATAGCAACAGTTATAGAGCTAATTGTTGTATTTAATTCCTCTGCTGTAGCACTAAAATTCTCCATAAAACTTAAGAATTCTTCAGAATCAAAATTATATTGTTCTGCTATTTTAATAAATCCCTCATAATCCTTACTTATATTATTCTCCATATAGTCTAGCATACTACCTGCACTTGAAGTAAGATCCTTTACAGATTCACTAACCTTCTTTACCACATTTTGAATATTTGATGCAGTTTTTCCTGATTCCTCAGCCAGCTTTCTAACCTCGTCTGCAACCACCGAGAACCCTCTTCCAGCTTCCCCTGCCCTTGCAGCTTCAATTGCAGCATTTAAGGCCAACATATTAGTTTGCTTTGTAATTGAAAGTATGGAATCTGCTAATTTATGAATTTGATTTACAGCCTTAGCCCCTTCCATTGCTCTCTCCACTTCAGTTTTAACTTTATTATAAATTTCTTTTGATTGCATACTAGCTTTAATAGTTTCTTCCTTCAAACTATCTGCTCTAACAGATATGTCCTGTGACATTTTACTACCATCTACAGCCCTTTCAGCCATTTTACCAACTGAATTGCCCATTTCACCAGAGGATGCACTCATCTCTTCTGAAGTTGCCGCAGTTTCCTCAATAGATGCAGATAACCCTTGAGTTTCAATAGATGCTATTTCTGTATCTTCTTTTACATCCTTAATAAGTTCTTCAACTAATAAAGCATTTTCATTTATATCATTAGAAGCTGAACTTAGTTTCTGCACTACCTCTTTTAAAACATTCCTCATTATAATCATTGCCCTTGCAATATCACCAACTTCATCTCCTAGAAGGGCAAGCTTTTCTATGTTGTTATCATCTTCACTTAGATCTAACTCAGCTGTCTTATTTACAAGTCCTTTAACCTTTTCTATTGGTTTTATTATATCCCTTGATACTATTACCCCTAGAACTATTGCTATACCCATTATAATAAATGATACTGCTAATATAGCAAATATTATTTGATTTACAGGTTTTTGAACCTCTGTCTGATCAGTTAAAATAAGTAGCAACCAACTTACATTAGGAACAATCTCATAACAAAGTACTTTATTTACTCCATTATAACTCACATTAATTTTTCCCCTACTTACACTTTCTCCTTTTTTAAGTCTCTTCATTATGTCATCTACTTCTTTTAACTTTAGAGGAGTTCCAATCTTCTTATCATCCTTTGAATATATTATACTTCCTGTATTATCTATTAAAATTGCCTCACTAGATTTCATACCAGATAACTTAATAGATTTTACATATTCAGAAAATTCACTAGCCTTTACTACAACCCCTAAATAACCTATATCCATGTTATAATCTTTCTTATCTTTAACTGGATTTGTAATTACTAAAACTTTATCTCCGGTTTGTTTTGATTTCATTGTTTCAGTTATATTCCTAGCTCCACCAGCACTTATACTATGATAACTTTCATTTTTTACACTTCCATTTATCATTGATTTATTGCTACTAGCTACAACTTTTCCCTGTGGTTCTACTATAAATACTTCTTCCATATAAGGATAATCCTTAACTAAATCCTCTAACTCATTATTAACCTTGTCTAAAAGAGGTTTATAATTTTTATCTTCCGTTTTCTCATTTTTTATCATTCTCAATAAATCTACATTACTCTCCACCTTAGAAAAGGATTCCACTTCCACTTGTGCTTTTTCTACCATTACTTTTATAGTCTCTAAGGACCGTTCACTTATAGAATACATGCTATCTTCTATTTGACTATTTATTGTCTTTGAAGTTCTAAAATAAGTCATTAGAGCATTTATTGTGGTTGATACAAACAGGAGTACAGCAATTAAAAAAGTAACTTTTTTACCTATACCTATTTTTTTCTTTTTTAATGCAGTTATTTTAAACTCTCCATTTTTTCCTTTTATAATATCATTAATTTTCTCTTTTATGATTTTTAAATTTATGTTCTTGAAACTTATATTTTTCAAATTTATATTCTTTATTTTGCTTTTTCTTACCTTATTACTCTTAGATTTTTCATTTTGATTTTTCTCCTTAGATTCCTTCTGAATTCTCTTATCAACTTTACTTATGTTACCTTCAGATTCTTTCTTAGGATTTTCTTTATCTGCGAATATATATTTTTCCTTATTATTTTCTTCATCTACATTTTCTAGATTATCTTCTTTATCTATGTTTTCTGGATTATTTTCTTTATACAATATCCCTTCTTTATATTGTTCCGTTTCTTCATATGATTTATTTTCACCTAAAAATAATTTATTCTTTTGCTCATGATTTTTATAAGCATTTATAAGTTTTATTTTTCTGATATATTCTAAATATTCCTTAGACAAGGATATTCTAAAATTCTCTTTGGTGTATTTAAACCTATATTTTTTTATTTTACTCCTTAGTGTCTCTAAATAATCACTTATATTCATATAAATCCCCCTAGTGAATATATATTTTCCCTATAAACCTATGTTTGGTTTCTTTGAAAATAAAAAACTATATTTTATATATTATCGATTAAATCTAAATTTTCTGTACTATAAAGGATAAAATACTTTGCAAAATATTCACAAAGTATTTTATCCTTATATATTAAATTCATATTAAACTTATATTAAATCCATATTAAACCTATATTAACTCCATACTAAACTTATATCAAACTCTATATATGATAATAAAATATGTTGATATAACTATGTTTAATTCCAAAACTTAGCTTTACCTATAATATAATTTTTCATATACTTATTTATAAAGTTATATAAGTGTTTTTTATCAATATTTAAATTATATCCTCCATACTTTTCATTGTAAGCTTCTTTTACTATGATATTTAATTTTTCTCCTAAATTTTTATCTTCTATAGAATTCATAAATTCCATATCTGACATATTGCTATTATTTTTAATTCCCATTAACTTTAGAACGAACATACAGTGTTTATATAAAGGAACTATAGATTTACTCCTTAAGATAATAACTTTTTTCATATACAATATAATAATAAACAATAAAATTATACATGCTAAAGTAATTATAGTAGCTAATACTGCTTCATTTTTCACTTTAAAACCTTTGCTTGCCTTACTCTTCTCTTCTTTTTTAGTTATGTTTTCTTTCTGATTTTGTTTTTTCTTATCTTCTTCAATTTTTTCTTTTTGTTTTTGCTTTTTTTTCTCTTCTAAAACTCTATTATTAGCTTCAATTCTAGCTTGTTCATTATTATTTATATTATTTATCCCTTCCCTCGAAACTTTAGGGTCCGCTACGGTCCATAAATTTTTTTCAGGATAAACTAAAACCTCACACCAAGCATGGGCATCTTCAGAACCAACTAAATATCTTCCATCCTTATCTTTTCTATTTCCCATCTTAAATCCTTCTACATATCTTGCAGGCACACCAGCTATTCTACTCATAACAGTCATAGCTGTAGCAAAGTATGTGCAATATCCTTTTTTCTCTTTAAATAAGAAGTAATTTAAGAACTCTTCATTTTCTGGCACACTTGAAACATTTAAAGAATATTTATAGTTTTTTTCTAAATAATCTTTTATGTTATTTACCTTTTCTAAGGGTGTAGTGGCATCTTTAGTGATCTTCTCAACAAGTTCGTGGGTTTCTTTAGATATATTATCAGGTAAACTCATGTAATTTGAGAAATTTGTCTTTATAATCTCATCAAAGCCACCATAATAATAGGTATCTATCCATTTCCCTTTTTCAGGCTTAGTTCTTTTATCTATGGGATATTGCATATATGATATATATCCAGTATCTTTTTTTAATAACTCTTCTCCAAATTCTATTCCATTTATATCTTTTATATTGAAAAAACTAACATTATACTTATTTTTAATTTTCTTTGAAAGTTTTAAATTTTGTTCTTTATCGTAGTATATGTCTCCACTATCTATAGTTCTTAAATCCTTTGCTAAATTAGGTGAAAAAAAGCTATAACTTTGAAAATCATCCTTTAATTCTACTTCTAAATTTTTTTCTTCTAAATAATACTGAACTGGATCTATATTTTCTAATTCCTTAGATATCTTATATATATCTAGGTATACTAATTTCTTATAAGGCATATATTCATTCTCAATAGACTTCCATGCCTTTCCATCATACATACTTTTAACCGTACCTTTTAAGTATCTAGGCTTGTCAGTCTTAACTTTCATTAAATCCTTTTTGTTTATTTCAATGGAGCCTCCAAGCTTTTTATAATTATCAGAATATCCAACTTGTGATAGATTAAACTCATCTTCGTTTTGATCACTCTCATTATTTATAAATTTATCTATTAAATTTACATACTGCTCTTTTTTTATCTTTCCTTCCCTTTCCCTAGGTAGATAATAGGTTATTCCATTAACTACAATACTTAAAATTACTATAAAACAGACTATGCTTGTATAGTTAACTTCATATTTTATCCCCTTACTAACTATATTCTTTATATTTTTAAAATATATATTAAATATAATCATAAAAATACTAAGCTTAAAAAAAACATCCATATATTTTAATGAAAGCTCCATATTTATAAACCATAGCATAGTTAATACAATAAGGTTTATAATAACTATAAAGTTACTCCAAAATCTTTCTGTTATATAGAATATTAAAATATATACAAGTGGAAGAACTACCATAAGTAAGGGTTTAAAATTTTGAAAATAAGTTTTTTCTAAATTATATATTTGAACACTTAGTATATTGAAGTTTTCATATAATCTGCTAATAAAACTCATAAATAATTCATTTTTAAATGTAGCAAATAAATATAAGATTATAGAAAACACTAGTACTGTAGTAAGTCTATATATATTTTTCTTCATTAACTTAAAAAATAATATATACAATAAAAGTCCTGCAAAAAATAACTTAACTAAAAGTAAATATTCAACTCCTCTTATTAAGAGCCCAATCTCCGATATTTCAAAAAGATACATGGAACTTATAAAAATAATTATACATTGAAACAAAAATATAGCAGTATTTATATTTTTAACTTTATTATTTGAGTGCCCATATATATTGCTATACTTCTTCTTATTGTTATCATTGTTATTATACTTATTATTATTGTTATCGTTGTTATTATCCTTATTATTGTTATCATGTTTATCATTGTTATTACCCTTATTATTGTTGTACTCCTTATAATAGTTGGCCAACCTATATTTCTTCATAATTTTCACCTTGTAATAATTCTTTATAATTAATAATATCTATATTTTTTCCACTTCCTTTTAAATTTTCAATTGAATAGTCAACAGAATCCTCTTCACCTATACAAAAAACTATTGCCTTACTTAACCTATTAAAGTTTTCTTGTATGAACTCATTAAAATTCTGTTTAAAATAGTATTCATCTCCTAAAAAGTATTCTAGGAGTTCTCTAAAATCTTCATGGTTTCTTATATTTATAACCTTGTTATCTCTTGAACTTATAAATATTCTTATATTAAAGCCTTTGTACATTATATAATTTACTAAAGACACAAAGAAACTTACAACCTCTTCATCTATATCTCTATACTTATCCTTACTTAAATCACTTAAATATAATAGAATATTTATATCATTTCCATGTTTTTTTTCAAAGTTTTTAACTAAAAGTTCTCCATACTTTGCACTTAACTTCCAGTGTACTTTTTTAAGACTATCCCCTATTTCATACTTTCTAATATCCCTCACAAGATTATTTTCATCTAAGTTTAATAAAAAAGAAAATTTTTTCTTATCTAAAGCCTTAATCTTAGATAAAAACTCTTCTATATTACAAACTCTTGGATATACCTTTATTTTTTTCTCATTAACAATTGTTTTATTAGTATTAAAAATGTTAAATATATCTTTAATTTCAACTTTTAAATTTTCTATCTCATAAAGCCCTCTCTTATTAAGTTCAATTTTATTTTTAAATACTAACTTCTTGTACCATTGTATATAGATAACTCTACTAAAACTTTCAGAATTAATATAAACATAGGGAAATGGAAGAAATGTCTTATTCTTAACCCTTATATTCATTATAAGGGTATCTCCTACATAATAATCTTGTTCTTTACAATCTACCTTAATATTTAAAAATAACTTCCCTAAAATCATATAAATTATGGCTATAATAAGTAAAATTAAACTTATATAAAAAATACTATTAAAAAGTTCTCCGCCTATTAAAAAGAAAAATATATAAGATATTAATAATAAAAATATATATTTTATATTAACCTTAACCATGTTATATCACCCTTGGCACAGGGACATTTTTAATTATATAGTTTAAAACTTGCTCTTTAGTAAGCCTTTCCTTAATAGCTATGGATGATAAAACTATTCTATGGGATAAAACTAGGTTTATATTTTCTTTTATATCTTCAGGAATTACAAAATTGCGTCTATTAATTAAAGCCGTAGCTTGAGAAATCCTCATTAAAGCCATAGAAGCCCTAACACTTCCCCCTAAGCTTATATATTTATCTTTCCTAGTTTCATTTATTATTTTAGCTATATAGCTTAGTAATTCATCATGTATTTTTACTTCCTTAACTTTCTTTTGAGCAGATAGTATGTCCTCGCTATTAAATAAAGCTATAATATCTTCCATAGGATTATCTAACTTGTATGTTTTTAAAACCTTAATCTCATCCTCTAAGCTTGGATATCCTATACTGGTCTTTATCATAAATCTATCTAATTGTGCCTCTGGAAGGGGAAAGGTTCCTTCATATTCAATTGGATTTTGAGTTGCAAGCACAATAAATGGTTCATCTAGCTTATATGTAGTGTTTCCCTCTGAAACTTGCTTTTCCTCCATAGCTTGAAGCAGGGCTGCTTGAGTTTTAGGTGATGATCTATTTATTTCATCTGCAAGCAATATATTGGTAAATATTGGGCCACCTTTAAATTCAAAATTAAAAGTCTTCTGATTAAAAATAGAAACCCCTGTTATATCTGTTGGTAACAAGTCTGGAGTAAACTGAATTCTATTGTAAGAAAGATCTAAGGTCTTAGCTAAAGCCTTTATTAAAGTGGTTTTACCAACCCCAGGAACATCTTCAATTAATATATGTCCACCTGCTAAAATTCCTTTTACAATATTAGTAACTTCCTTTTTTCTTCCTATTAATACTTTTTCTATGTTATCTATTACATCATCTACTAAGTTAATATTATTCACTTTTCTTCCTCCATAAATAAATTTTAAATTGCATTTATACTTAAATTAATATAAATTATCTATTTTATTTAAAAATATTGCATTAACATATATAAAACCCAGCTTAGAAATCCTTATCCAATGGCTTAGCTGTTCTTTTATCCAACTTTAAAGAAAATCACAGAGTCTAAATCTTGGATTTGGTAGTAATCACTTTTACAGAGTGCCATAGTAGTATTAGAGAAAGTATTCATCGGATAAATAAAAAATGCATATATTTTAATTATACCTCTATTTAGAAAATATAACCATTAACTTATAGAAATTTTTCTTATAATTAATAATAAACCTCAATATAAAAACCATGCATAAATAAAAAAGAATAAAATCTTTCTTTATGCATGGTTTTATTTATAATAGATTAATAACAAATTATTAATTCCTGCAAACTTCAAATAACAGTCTAAGATTTTTACTTATAATAATTTAATAACTACTATTTTTATGCACTCTTATCTATTAGTATAAGTATTAAATATTTCAGATATCTTATCTTTTTTCTCGTGTTTATCAACACCTACTAGCATTACCCCATTCTTAAATAATACAGGAGTACGCTTTCCATCTATAGTTACAGCTCCACTTTTAGCTTCTTCTACAACCCTCTTTCCTTCAGTTGATAAATTCTTCATATCATATTCATAAGCTTCAACTACTTGATTATCTACCTTCATTCTATATGCCTTTTTTTCACCTAATTTACTAGGAGTTATAGTCTCTTTATTTCCAAGATTAAATCCAACCTTCTTAAATTCTTCTATTAAAGAATCAATTCCTAGAGCCTTTCCTATGTTTTCAGTTGTTTTTTCTACATTTTCTCCCACATTCTCAGTTTGCTTTTTTACCTGATCTGTTGCATTTTCTGTGCCCTTTTTTACATTTTCACCTACGTTTTCAGTTCCTTTTTTAACCTGCTCTCCTACGTTTTCAGTTTGCTTTTTAGCTTGTTCACCTACATTTTCACTTGTTTTTTCTATTTTATTAGTAGCATTTTCCGTAGTCTTACATCCAACGAAGCCAAATGCTATAACTCCTGTTAAAATTAATGATAATACTTTTTTCATTACTATTCCTCCTAATAATTACATAATTTTTAATAATTAAAAACATTATTATGGTTTCACTATTTATTATGTTATTAGGAAAGATATTTATACTTGAATATTAACATTCACTCTTTTATTAGCAATTTAAAAAATAGCAAAAACCCTAGAAGTTTTACAACTTCTAGGGTTTTTATGGTGCGTCGGAGAAGATTCGAACTCCCGACCAACTGGTTCGTAGCCAGCTACTCTATCCAACTGAGCTACCGACGCAAATTGCACTTATTATAATATCATATTTTATGCTAAAAATCAATATGTGTAACCTTATAAATTATAAAACTTATGAAAATCTTCCTTAGTAATTCCCATTATAATTAAATCCTTATATATACCTTCCGAGAAAAATCTATTCCTTAGTTTACCTTCTTCTATAAATCCACAGGCTTCATAGCACTTTATACCTCTTGAATTATCAAAAGCTACTTTAAGCTCCACTCTTTCCGCTGCGCAACTTAAAAATAAAAATTTAATTAAGGTTTTTATTGAATCTTTTCCATATCCTCTACTTCTAAAATCTTTTCCTATACTAATACCTATGTCAAATACATTTTTACACTCTTTTATCATTTCGTAACTTATGTATCCAATTAGAACACCCTTTTCATTTACTATACTTAAATGTTTTCTTGGAGAGTTCATAACTTTAGTGAAATTTTCTAATATATATTCTCGACTTGGAACTATAGTAAATCCACTATCATATTTTCGCACTTCTTCATCTGACCAAATTTCATAATAAATATTTAAATCTCTTTTTTCTACAGATCTTAAAATTACTCTATTTCCTTTTAACATTATATCACTCTTCTTTTTATGATTATATAATTATAGTAAACCTTCCCACTATATATGATTTTATTTAACCTTTTAGGTATATATTAAACTATATACCTATAAATTTCAATATACTTTATCTTTATTATTTACATATTAACAGAAATTTAAAACATAAGTTTAAAACATAAGTAAACTTTTAAGCTAAAATGGATAAAATTTTTCAGGAAATTAGAAGTGCTTATTGAAGAATTCGAAAACTACCTAATTAATTCTGAGAAAGATAAGAATAAATAAGTTAATCATTGTATAAAAAAAGATAGCTAAAAATTTAGCTATCTTTCATTATACTTTTTAAAGAATATAAAAATGGCGGAGAGAGTGGGATTTGAACCCACGGTACGCTCACACGTACGCCGGTTTTCAAGACCGGTGCCTTAAGCCAGCTCGACCATCTCTCCACATTTATATATGTTATTCTTAAACACAAGTTAAATTATATCAACCTAAATTAAAAATGTCAATATATTTTTTATATTAAATTTGAGTTATAATAGTTCGTAAATAAGTTTTTTATAAATAAAATTTGCGTAAGCATTAGGGAGGCAGTATGGAGGCTATAAAATTTATACAATTATTTTCAAATCCCTTTCTAGATTTGTTTTTCCAAGCTATTACCATGATTGGAGAAGATTCTTTTATAATTGTGGCTATAACTTTAATTTACTGGTGTGTTAATAAAAAATTGGGTTATAGGTTAAGTTTTACTTATTTATCTAGCATTATTTTAAATGGAGTTGTAAAGGAAATATTTAAGGTTGAGAGACCTTTTAATAAAGATGGTATACGTTCCTTAAGGGTTGAAACTGCAACAGGGTATTCTTTTCCTAGTGGTCATACTCAAGGTTCCACTACTTTTTTTACCTCTGTTATGTTGTATTTTAAAAAGACTTGGTTATATATTTTAGGTCCTATATTAGTATTACTTGTTATGATATCTAGATTATATCTTGGGGTTCATACCTTAACTGATGTTCTAGGTGGATTTATATTAGGCTTTCTATGGGTGTTTGCTGCTAATAAAATCATGGATTATGTGGAAGATGGAAAAGAGCATTTATTATTTATAATTATAATCCCAATTGCTATAGGGACTTTCTTTTTTAAAGCCCCAGATTATTTTAAGGCTGCAGGAATAACTTCTAGTTTTATTTTAGGATATTATATTGAAACTAGGTATATAAATTTTGAACCAAAACAAGCTATAAAGATTCAAATAATAAAATACTTAATTGGCATAACTGTAGCTATAGTTATAAAAAGTTTATTAAAAAAGATATTACCTGTTGGAAACATAGGAGACTTTATAAGATACTTTGCTCTAGGCATATGGGTTACAGTATTAGCACCAATGGTATTTAAAAGAATAAGTAATTAATTTTGGGACATGTTGTATTTAATTATTGTTAATAATTATCTAGTATAAAACCATAAGCTATATGCTTATGGTTTTATCTTTTTATTTTTTTTTATCTTTTTATTTTTTTTATCTTTTTATCTTTTGAATTTTTGATATTTATATTTATATTGATATTTACATTGATATTTAATATTTAATATTTATATTAATATTTATATTTTAAATTTATTACTTAATTCATATGTGAAATAACACCACATATAAAGTTGGATGACTTCTTGTTAAAACAAAATATTATATTCTATTTTAACTACAGTATTTTGTGAAAATAAAAAAGACATCTAAACTTTAGATGTCCATGGCGGAGAAAGCGGGATTTGAACCCGCGCGCCGGTTACCCGACCTACGCCCTTAGCAGGGGCGCCTCTTCAGCCTCTTGAGTATTTCTCCAAACTGAAGTTAACTAATATTAACTTTTATTGGCGGAGAGAGTGGGATTTGAACCCACGGTACGCTCACACGTACGCCGGTTTTCAAGACCGGTGCCTTAAGCCAGCTCGACCATCTCTCCACATGTTATATTGTTACGACATGATTTATTATATCAATGAGAGCATAATATGTCAACACTTTTACAAAAATTTTTATGAAAACTATAAATATTTAATATATAAAAGAAATGTTATAAATTTTAAGTCTATAACGCAATAATTCTAAATACAAATAAAAAGTAAAATACTTAAAAACCAAGTATACACTAGAAATAACCTCTCATCTATACTTGGTTTTAACCTTGTTTTATTAAAATTATTCTATTACTTCTCTTCCACCCATGTATTGTCTTAATGCTTCTGGTATTTCTACCTTTCCATCTTCTCTTTGATAGTTTTCAAGAACTGCAGCTACTGTTCTTCCAATTGCAACTCCTGATCCATTTAGGGTATGAACAAATTGAGGTTTTGATTTAGCATCCTCTTTATATCTTATATTTGCACGTCTTCCTTGGAAATCTTCAAAATTACTACAGCTTGAAATTTCTACATATCTATTGTAGCTTGGCATCCAAACTTCAATATCATATTTAAATGCCGCAGTAAAACCTAAATCTCCTTTACATATCTTAATTATTCTATATGGAAGACCTAAACCTTGTAAAACTGATTCAGCATCATTAACTAACTTTTCAAGCTCCTTATAAGAATCTTCTGGTTTAACGAACTTTACAAGCTCAACTTTGTTAAATTGATGTTGTCTTATAAGTCCTCTTGTATCTCTTCCTGCAGAACCTGCTTCTGATCTAAAGCATGCACTATATGCTGCATATTTTAAAGGAAGATCACTCCCCTTTAATATTTCATCTCTATGCATATTAGTAACCGGAACCTCAGCTGTAGGAATTAAAAAATAATCATCTTCTTGAATTTTAAAAGAATCCTCTTCAAATTTAGGTAATTGCCCTGTTCCTGTCATGCTTTGTCTATTTACCATGTAAGGTGGCAATACTTCTGTATAACCGTTTTTCTCTGTATGAGTATCTAGGAAATAGCTTATAATAGCTCTTTCAAGTCTAGCTCCTAATCCTTTATAGAAAGTAAATCTTGAACCTGTTACCTTACCTGCTCTCTCAAAGTCTAAAGCATTAAGATCAGTACCTAAATCCCAGTGAGCTTTTAGTTCAAAATCAAATTTTCTAGGCTCTCCCCATCTTTTTATCTCAACATTATCCTCATCAGTTTCCCCTTCTGGAACCTCTGGACTTGGAACGTTTGGAATTCTTAATAATAAATACTCTATTTTTTCATCTATCTTGTTTAGTTCTACATCAAATTCTTTTATTCTATCAGCTAAATCTTTCATTTCGTTTAAAAGGGCAGTTCCGTCTTCCCCTGCTTTTTTTAGTTTTGGAACTTCAGAAGATTTTTTATTTCTTTCGTTTTTCATCTCTTCAACTTTAATTAAAATCTCTCTTCTTTTTTCATCTAATTCTAAAACTTCATCTATTTGTGATAGATCGAAAGATTCTCCTCTATTTTCCATAAGTTTTTTAATCTCTGCAGTGTTGTTTCTTATTCTTTTTAAATCTAACATGTTTCTTCCTCCATTTCTCAATTTAAACTTTTATAAAATAAAAAAGAGCCCTTTATCCCCTAAAAAAGGGACGAAAGACTCCGCGTTGCCACCCTAATTGATTAACTTAAAATAATGCTTAATAAAACTTCTAACTTAAGTTAATCCTCTTAAATACTTTAACGGTTACTACCGTACTGCTCATCACAGTCCCTCCAAGGTGGATTCACTAAAATCTAAATATCAGTTTGCACCAACCACTGACTCTCTTAAACTTAAATTATAGTTACTAGCCTCTTCAACGGTTTATATCATTTATAAATCATTATTTATAAATTACCATGTATTCATAAATCATTATTATTTATGAATACCTATATATTAATAAAGTCAAATTTTCTTATTTTATCATTATGAATAATAATACAACTTTAAAACTTTAAAGTCAATATATTATATACATGTTTTATACTATGTATACTATATTTTCATAATATATTTCATATTAAATTTTATAATATATATTTATTTTCTTTCTAAATTTCTAGTGCATATTATATCTACTCCAGTATTTAAAACATTTTTACAAACCACATCCCCTATTTTAAGTGGAGGACCAACCCTTAATCTACTTAAAGCCTTTGAGACTTCAATCCATAAATCCTTATGAATAGGTTTATCGGTTTTTACAGATACCACATTAAAATCCTTAGAACCCTTAGCTCTAATTACTGTTGTAAATATGTCCATGGCATAATTTTTTTCATTTTCTTTATATAAATCAATAGGATCTTCTTCTATATCTTTTAAATAATCCTTAGGTATAATATTTTCTAAACTTATATCCTTCAAATTAAACCACCTCTACATACTCTCAAATTCTTTTATTCTATTTAAAAGAATGTTTGAATTTTTGGAGTCCTTAACTATATCTATTAAAGACTTATTAGTTTCTCTTGCAAGAATTGCAAGGATTTTATTTAAACATTGGGCTCCTTGGCACTTTCCAAAGGCAGCTCCTGTTCTTCTTTTGACTCCTTCTAAAGTTCTAGCACCTAGTGGCCTTCTTATTGCTTCTATAATCTCACCTTCTGTTACTTTTTCACATGAACAAATTATATTTCCATACCTAGAATCTAATTTTATAATTTCATTTATTTCATCTTTATCTAAGTTCCTAAATTTATAATACTCTCTTCTCTTATCTATAAAATTTTTTCTCTTTATGCAATTTATATTACTAACCACAGTTTCACAAACAATTTTTGATATGGCTGGAGCCATTGTAACTAATGCATAATGCTTACTTGTGACCTTTATATATCCTATATCTATAGAGCTATCATCTATGACAAAGGGTTTCGCATGGTACTTATCCTCATTAAAGGTTGTTATAAAATTCAAATCTACCTTAGGCATAAGTGAACCTACCTTATCAAAAACTGTAGAATTATCTATATTCTCTTCTGTAACTACAGCCCCAATAGTTTCACCAGTTAATGTAGGAATAGATATTATAGCTTCATTTTTTCCACTTATATTAAAAATTAAATTTGAATAATCAATATCTACTTCTTTATTTATGGTAAAATATTTTATATTTAAATTTTCCTCTTTTTCTTCTTCCTTAGTTTCACCATCAATACTAAACCCTCTATTAGGCGTTGTGTTTATGACAATTTTACATGTAAACTTATTTTTGTTGGTTATGACCTTAAATCCCTTAGGTTCTTTTTTTATATCCACTACTTCCTCTTCTAATTTAAAGTTTACATTATTATCGAAAGCAACTTCTCCATATCCTAAAGCTAAGTCATAAGGGCAAATTATACCTGTATTCTTACTGTATATAGCCTTTGTATATTTTATAGGAACATTTGGTTCTAACTCTTTTATCCTATGTTCATTTACTATTTCAATCCCCTTAACGTCTCTTTTTAATGCATCATTATATAACTTTTTAATACGCTCTTCATCCTTACAAAATGTTAAAGAGGGGTACCTTTTAAATGGAACATTAAACTTACTTGCAATTTCCTCCATCATGTTACTTCCCATAATCTCCAACTTAGAAGTTAAACTATCATTGCTTTGTAAGCCATCGAAGACCATAGATGTATTAACTAAAGATACATCATCTGCAATATCGTAGTCCTTTTCTATAAGTGCTATATTTAAATTATATTTTGAAAGCTCATATGCTATAGCACACCCTATTAATCCCCCACCTAAAACAAGTACATCATAATCCATAACTTACCTCCATAGGTTAGCTTAACTTATTTATCCCCTATTATTATATCATTTTTAAAAATAAATGCCTAAATTTTTACTCTTCTTTAACATTTGAATTTATATAATTTTCATATCCCTTTTTCATGTTTTCTAATTGTTTTAAATCTATAGGTTTTTTTAACATATAATCTATGACTTCTTTGGGCTCATCTTTTATTCCATCTAAAAAACCTGTCATTATACAAAAATATATGTTCTTATAATTATTCTTAATGTGATTACCTAAAGTAAGTCCATCTACCTTAGGCATAAGAAGATCACTAATTACTATGTTGTAATTCTTCTCCTTTAGCTTGGCGTAGACTTCATTTGGTCCACATTGGTCTACAATGCCACTAAATCCTTTCTTAACTAAAGCACTTATTATAAACCTTACCTTATAATCATCATCAACAATTAATATCCTTGTGTCCTCTTCAGCTCTATAGGTATCCTTTACTAAGGGAAGACTAATACAAAAACAACTGCCCCCACCATATGTAGACTTAATACAAATGTCGCCCTTATGTTTATTTATGATTTCTTTACAAATACTAAGACCAATACCTGTACCTTTATTCCCCTTTGTAGTAAAGAAGGGATTAAATATTTTAACCTTATGCTCATCTTTTATACCAATACCTGAATCTATTATTTCTATAAGTATGTATCCGTCTTTCGTATAAGAACTTAGTTTAAGTGTACCACCATTTGGCATAGCATCTATAGCATTATTTATAATATTTATAAATACCTCTCTCAATTCTGTACTATAGCCTAAAACCTTTGAGTTAGCCCTTAAATCTATTTTAGCTAAAATATTATATTTATGAAACTTATCCCTGGTTAATAAAAATGAATCTGTTATTATATTATCAATTTCTAACAGTTCCATATTAGGTACTTCTTTTTTATTAGATACCTTTCCTAAGTTTATAATATCTACGGCATCCTTTATGCATAATTCTATAAGTTTCATTTCTTCACTTATATCTGATTCCTCTTTAGACTTTATAAGTTCTATAGCACCTAATGCTGGCGTAAGTATATTATTTAAGTCATGACTTACCCTTAATAAATGCCCCTGTATATCATAAAACCCTTCATCTTTTTCACTGCAATTATTTTTAAAAACATAATTGGCAGATTCAAATAAAAACCTATATTTATTTACGTTTTCTATATTGTTTGAAAACCTTTTCTTGCCTAATATAAAACCTAAAAGAAGTTCTTTTAAACTTCCATTATCATATATCTTATATAAGACACATGAAGATATATCATAAGTTTTAAATAAGTTCTTTACATATTGATCCTGAATATTATCTATTGTTATGATGGATACATTTTTATTTTCAGTTTCTGTATTTATTAGTTTAACCAAATAATCACATAAATTCCTGTCTTTAAAAATAGTTTCGATATAATTTTCAGCATTATTAAATAATTTTTTAATTTTATTAAAATTTATTTCTTTATTATCTTTTGTTATTGGATATGATATAAGCATATCTAAGGAAAAAATATTACTTAGACCTTTTATTATCTCTTTTTTTAATAACATTATATCAACTGTGTTAAGTAATGATAGATGTTCCATAAACCACACTCCAATTAAGTATTAATATTAAAATTCGACATTTTTCTTCTTTTTCCTTCTTTATAAAATAAAAAGCATACATAATCTATATTATTATGTATGCTCAATTTTCCAAATTTAAAACCTATTTTTGAAAAATATACTATATTTTTTATTATATTACTCTTAATTGTCGTGATTTATCAAATACCTTTTTATTTATTTTCTAATTATCATCACTTATCAAGTAACCTTTATCTTGTAAGGTTTTAATTATCTTATCTATAGTCTCCTTATCTTTTGCTTCTATAGTATGTAGATGAATCCCTTGAGTTAATTTTGATAGTGGTTCAGCTTTATTTTTATTTAAGTTTTCTATAAAATGTTCTAATTCAGCTATATTAGTAATCTTTAGCATAGCTCTTATCTCTCCATACAGACTATGTTCTATAATAACATCTTCTACTTTTCCACCATATTTAATAATTGTATATAATTCATCTTCAATATACTGCTTTGTATGTGATACTGCTATAACTTTTCTTGTGTTTTCTCCAATATTGTTATCAAACATATATCCTTCTGGAGTTGCTATTATATTACATCCTTCGGCTCTTAAAATAGCTATATCTTTAACTATAACCTGTCTTGTAACACAAAACTTTTTAGCTAATTCTGCTCCTTTTATAGGCTCTTTATTATCCCTTAAATTTTCTACTATAGTTTCCCTTCGTTCCTTAGAGTTCATAATAATTCACCTCTCTTAAAGCTTACTTTATAAACAAAGCTCTAATATATATCATACCATATTAGTTTTCATCATCACATCTTTGTAATAGTGTGATTTCTTCTTTTAATCTCTCTAAGGATTTATCTAAGGATTTTTTATGATGGTTTTTTACTATATATAAAACCTCTTCTGAAAAAAGATTACTCTCTTTTAAGATATTATATCCTATTTCAGGATGATTTACATATATACTAAACTTTTTATACTTTAATAAAAACTTCTTATTTTTAAAAACCTTAACTAATATAACTATAAATCCTCGATTTATTATATAAAAATTGCCATCTCTTTTTCCTATATCATGTATAAGAGAAGCTTTGATTAGTTCCTTTTTATTTTCAATATTTAAATCATTATACTCTAAATATGATAAAATACTTTTAGTTACCCTAAGACAGTGACTTTTATCATATTTTTTCATAGTATTAAAAACTTCTACTTCTTTATAATCTAAATAATTATTTATAATTGCCTTATCTTCACTACTAAAAGGTTTTATAGTATCAAAAGTACCAATTATAAATTGTTTTATTCTTTTATGCATTATATAACTCCTTTTTTTAATAATACAAAAGGCCACTTAGAGAATATATTAAATTATATATCAATATTACTTTTAATTAGATATAATCATTACTCTTAATTATACATCAGTATTAATTTTTATTTACCTATTTTTTAATGATGTTTAAGTTACTTATTTTTAACAATATAAAAAGAACACTCTTTTAAAGAGTGTTCTTTGGTGGAGATAAAGGGATTTGAACCCTTGACCCCCTGCGTGCAAGGCAGGTGCTCTCCCAGCTGAGCTATACCCCCAAATATGGTGGATCATCAGGGACTCGAACCCCAGACCTACCGGTTATGAGCCGGTTGCTCTAACCAACTGAGCTAATGATCCGTATTTACCTGGCGACGTCTTACTCTCCCACAGGGCTTCCCCTGCAGTACCATCAGCGCTATAAAGCTTAACTTGCCTGTTCGGTATGGGAAGGAGTGTTACCTTTACGCCATTGCCACCAGATGCTGATTTACAGAAATCTGTGATTTCGTTTTAAATCAGTACTCATCAGCTACGCTGAGGAGTTTCCTTAGAGAGATGTTCTCTCAAAATTGCACAATGAATATTATTTGGTCAAGTCCTCGACTTATTAGTATGAGTCAGCTACACATGTTACCATGCTTCCACCTCTCACCTATCAACCTTGTGTTCTTCAAGGAGTCTTACTGACTTAAAGTCATGGGAAATCTTATCTTGAGGTAGGCTTCACACTTAGATGCTTTCAGTGTTTATCCTGTCCCGACATAGCTACCCAGCTGTGCCACTGGCGTGACAACTGGTGCACCAGAGGTCAGTCCATCCCGGTCCTCTCGTACTAAGGACAGCTCCTCTCAAATTTCCTGCGCCCGCAGCGGATAGGGACCGAACTGTCTCACGACGTTCTGAACCCAGCTCGCGTGCCGCTTTAATGGGCGAACAGCCCAACCCTTGGAACCGACTTCAGCTCCAGGATGCGACGAGCCGACATCGAGGTGCCAAACCTCCCCGTCGATGTGGACTCTTGGGGGAGATCAGCCTGTTATCCCCGAGGTAGCTTTTATCCGTTAAGCGATGGCCCTCCCACGAGGTACCACCGGATCACTAAGCCCGACTTTCGTCCCTGCTCCACCTGTATGTGTTGCAGTCAGGCTCCCTTCTGCCTTTGCACTCTTCGCGCGATTTCCGACCGCGCTGAGGGAACCTTTGGGCGCCTCCGTTACACTTTCGGAGGCGACCGCCCCAGTCAAACTGCCCACCTAACAATGTCCGACGACCAGTTTCATGGCCCTTCGTTAGAACTCCAGTACTGTCAGGGTGGTATCCCAAGGACGACTCCTTACCCCCTGACGAGGGTATCTCCAAGTCTCCCACCTATCCTGTACAGACAATACCGAAGTTCAATGTTAAGTTGCAGTAAAGCTCTACGGGGTCTTTCCGTCCAACTGCGGGTAGCAAGCATCTTCACTTGCACTACAATTTCACCGGATTTGTTGTTGAGACAGTGCCCAGATCATTACGCCATTCGTGCGGGTCGGAACTTACCCGACAAGGAATTTCGCTACCTTAGGACCGTTATAGTTACGGCCGCCGTTTACTGGGGCTTAAGTTCACTGCTTCGCTTGCGCTAACAGATCCCCTTAACCTTCCAGCACCGGGCAGGCGTCAGCCCCTATACATCAGCTTACGCTTTAGCAGAGACCTGTGTTTTTGTTAAACAGTTGCCTGGGCCTATTCACTGCGGCCTAGCTTTCGCTAGGCACCCCTTCTCCCGAAGTTACGGGGTCAATTTGCCGAGTTCCTTAACAACAATTCTTCCGTCGGCCTTAGGATTCTCTCCTCACCTACCTGTGTCGGTTTGCGGTACGGGCACCAAACTTCTCCATAGAGGCTTTTCTTGGCAGCGTGGAATCAGATACTTCGCGAATAAATTCGCTCCCCATCACACCTCAGCATTAACTAGACGGATTTGCCTATCTAGTCTGCCTAAATGCTTAGACATACAATCCAATAGTATGCACATCTTATCCTTCTGCGTCACCCCATTTGTCAAACGAAGTTTGGCGGTATCGGAATATCAACCGATTGTCCATCGCCTACGCTCTTCAGCCTGGGCTTAGGTCCCGACTAACCCTGAGAGGACGAGCCTTCCTCAGGAAACCTTAGGTATTCGGCCAATAGGATTCTCACCTATTTCTCGCTACTCATGCCAACATTCTCACTTCTGCACTGTCCACCGCTCCTTACGGTACAGCTTCAACCTGTGCAGAAAGCTCCTCTACCATGTACTACGTACATCCATAGCTTCGGTGGTAAGTTTTAGCCCCGAACATTTTCGGCGCGGGATCTCTTGACTAGTGAGCTATTACGCACTCTTTAAATGAGTGGCTGCTTCTAAGCCAACATCCTAGTTGTCTTAGAAATCCCACATCCTTTACCACTTAACTTACACTTTGGGACCTTAGCTGATGGTCTGGGCTCTTTCCCTTTTGACTACGGATCTTATCATTCGCAGTCTGACTGCCAGGATAAAAGTATATGGCATTCGGAGTTTGATAGAGTTCGGTAAGCGGTGAAGCCCCCTAGCTCATTCAGTGCTCTACCTCCATTACTCAATTACCTGACGCTAGCCCTAAAGCTATTTCGAGGAGAACCAGCTATCTCCGAGTTCGATTGGAATTTCTCCGCTATCCACAGCTCATCCCATGGTTTTTCAACACCAACGTGGTTCGGACCTCCACGGAATTTTACTTCCGCTTCATCCTGGCCATGGATAGGTCACCCGGTTTCGGGTCTACGACATGCAACTAAAGCGCCCTATTCAGACTTGGTTTCCCTTCGGCTCCACACCTTAAGTGCTTAACCTTGCTACATATCGTAACTCGTTGGCCCGTTCTACAAAAAGTACGCCGTCACACATATAAAGTGCTCCGACCGATTGTAGGCACACGGTTTCAGGTTCTATTTCACTCCCCTCCCGGGGTTCTTTTCACCTTTCCCTCACGGTACTTCTTCACTATCGGTCACCAGGTAGTATTTAGCCTTGGGAGGTGGTCCTCCCTGCTTCCCACAAGGTTTCACGTGTCTCGTGGTACTCTGGATCAGATCTGTGGTCTTCTTGTTTTGTCTACAGGACTATTACCTTCTGCGGTGAAGCTTTCCAGCTTACTTTGACTACAATAGCCTCCACGTTATGATCTGTCCGCAACCCCAGAAACAAGTTTCTGGTTTGGGCTCTTTCCCGTTCGCTCGCCGCTACTTAGGAAATCGATTTTTCTTTCTCTTCCTCCGGGTACTTAGATGTTTCAGTTCCCCGGGTTTACCTTTCTGAACCTATGTATTCAGTTCAGAATATACACTGTTTAGTGTATGAGTTTCCTCATTCGGAAATCTGTGGATCACAGCCTATGTGCGGCTACCCACAGCTTATCGCAGCTTATCACGTCCTTCATCGGCTCCTGGTGCCAAGGCATTCGCCATGCGCCCTTTCTAACTTGACCTATCATGAGTAACTAAAGTTTACATTTTTCAGTAAAATATAGTTATTATAATTATTATTCATTGTGCAATTTTCAAAGAACAAAGTAGTTAACTTAACATCCTTAGATTATTTTAATCTTTTAGACGTTAGTCTTTTCTCCCTTTGGAGATTCTACTTATTTGAAGGAATTTTGGTCCTTCAAAATTAAACAGAGTAAGTGCTCGCTACGAAAAGATCGTAATCTTTTCGAATTCTCCTTAGAAAGGAGGTGATCCAGCCGCAGGTTCTCCTACGGCTACCTTGTTACGACTTCACCCCAATCATCGATCCCACCTTCGGCCGCTGGCTCCAAAAGGTTACCTCACGGACTTCGGGTGTTACCAACTCTCATGGTGTGACGGGCGGTGTGTACAAGGCCCGGGAACGCATTCACCGCGACATTCTGATTCGCGATTACTAGTAACTCCAGCTTCATGTAGGCGAGTTGCAGCCTACAATCCGAACTGAGATCGGCTTTGTGAGATTTGCTCCACCTCACGATCTTGCATCTCTCTGTACCGACCATTGTAGCACGTGTGTAGCCCTGGACATAAGGGGCATGATGATTTGACGTCATCCCCACCTTCCTCCTGGTTACCCAGGCAGTCTTGCTAGAGTGCTCAACTTAATGGTAGCAACTAACAATAAGGGTTGCGCTCGTTGCGGGACTTAACCCAACATCTCACGACACGAGCTGACGACAACCATGCACCACCTGTCTCCAAGTTCCCCGAAGGGCACTCCCATGTTTCCACGGGATTCTTGGGATGTCAAGCCCAGGTAAGGTTCTTCGCGTTGCTTCGAATTAAACCACATGCTCCGCTACTTGTGCGGGCCCCCGTCAATTCCTTTGAGTTTTAATCTTGCGATCGTACTCCCCAGGCGGGGTACTTAATGTGTTAACTGCGGCACCGAGGTAACGAAACCCCGACACCTAGTACCCATCGTTTACGGCGTGGACTACCAGGGTATCTAATCCTGTTTGCTACCCACGCTTTCATGCCTCAGCGTCAGTTACAGTCCAGAAAGCCGCCTTCGCCACTGGTGTTCTTCCTAATCTCTACGCATTTCACCGCTACACTAGGAATTCCGCTTTCCTCTCCTGCACTCTAGATACCCAGTTTGGAATGCAGCACCGGGGTTAAGCCCCGGGATTTCACATCCCACTTAAGTATCCGCCTACGCATGCTTTACGCCCAGTAAATCCGGACAACGCTTGCCACCTACGTATTACCGCGGCTGCTGGCACGTAGTTAGCCGTGGCTTCCTCCTTAGGTACCGTCATTATCGTCCCTAAAGACAGAGCTTTACAATCCGAAGACCTTCATCACTCACGCGGCGTTGCTGCGTCAGAGTTTCCTCCATTGCGCAATATTCCCCACTGCTGCCTCCCGTAGGAGTCTGGGCCGTGTCTCAGTCCCAATGTGGCCGATCACCCTCTCAGGTCGGCTACGCATCGTCGCCTTGGTGAGCCGTTACCTCACCAACTAGCTAATGCGCCGCGGGTCCATCTCAAAGCGGATTGCTCCTTTAATCTTTCTATCATGCAATAAAAAGATATTATGCGGTATTAATCTTCCTTTCGGAAGGCTATCCCCCTCTTTGAGGCAGGTTACCCACGTGTTACTCACCCGTCCGCCGCTAATCCGTTCCCCGAAGGGAACTTCATCGCTCGACTTGCATGTGTTAAGCACGCCGCCAGCGTTCGTCCTGAGCCAGGATCAAACTCTCAATTTAAGATGATACTAGAAACTTGTTTCGTGTAGCATCTTACTCATCAGCGCTAGCTGAAGAGTTTCCTTTTAGCTTATTTACATAAACTATAAAGTTTTTAGCTATACAATTAAGTTTTCTTAATTTGAGTTTATCCACTTGCTCAAGCATTTTACTGACTTGAACTTGTTTCTTTATTTCTTTTCTTTTTCTCAAAAGAATGCGAGTTCTTTTATCTTACTCTGTTTAATTTTCAAAGACCAATTTCTTTAATTTTTGTCACTCTCTTCAAGCGACTTAATCAGTATATCAAACTGATTTTTATTTGTCAACAACTTTTTTTAAGTTGTTATTTTGTTTTGCGTTTGTTCTCTGTGGAACGTTTTTAATTATATCACCTACAAAACAATAATACTATCCTTTATCTATTATGTACTAAGATTATTTTTATTATACTTTAATTTCCTACATAATCCTAAGGTTTTAAATATATTGATACACTAGGCAAAGTTATCTTTAAAATAAACTTTGTTAGAAATTTTATTGATATGATAGTTGCATAATTACATAGAAATTCTTAATGTAGCGAACTCGAAATGAATGGACTTTCATATAATTATTTTACTCTACATAAATCCAAAAAAATAAAGGGGACAGTAATCCCCCCTTTATTTTAAACCTATATTTATTCTTCTTTATTAACATCTTCTTTGTTAATTTCTTCTTCGCCATCACTTATTATTTTAGCTATTGCAACTATAACTTCCTCTTCTTGTGTTCTCATTAATCTAACACCCATAGTATTTCTTCCAGTTGATGATATGCTTGAAACATTCAATCTTATTGCTACATTACTGTTATTTATAAGCATTAATTCATCACTTTCTTGTACTAACCTAGCTCCAACCAATTTACCTGTTTTTTTAGTAACTTTATAAGTTATAACACCTTTTCCGCCTCTATATCTTATTGGATATTCTGAAACTGATGTTTTCTTACCATATCCATTTTCAGCAACTACAAGTAACTGATCATCTTCTTTTGCAACTTCCATTCCAACAGCTATATCACCCTCTCTAAGAGTTATAGCCTTTACTCCTGTAGCAGCTCTTCCCATAGGTCTAACATCATTTTCATTAAACCTTATAGAATATCCATTTCTAGTGATATAAAGTATTTCACTGTTGCCATTGGTCATTCTAACACCTATAAGTTCATCATCTTCTTTTAGTTTTATAGCATTTACTCCATTTTTTCTTATAGATGAAAAGGCTGATAATACTGTTTTCTTTATAATACCTTTTTTGGTACCCATAATTAAGAAATTATCTTCATCAAACTCTTTTATAGCTATAGCTGCTTGAATCCATTCTTCCTGTTCTAAAGGAATAATGTTAACTATATTTGTACCCTTAGCAGTTCTTCCTGCCTCTGGGATTTCATAAACCTTTAAGGTATAAGCTCTTCCTTTGTTTGTGAAGAATAGTATATTATTATGAGTTGAAGTTATAAATACATTTTCCACAAAATCATCTTCTTTAGTGGTCATAGCTTGAATTCCCTTGCCACCTCTTTTTTGTGCACTATAAGTGTCTGCAGGTATTCTCTTAATATAACCATTATGTGTTAATGTAATTACTACTTCTTCATCATCTATAAGATCCTCAATATTTATGTCTGCATCGTCTCCAGCATAAATATCTATTTCTGTTCTTCTCTTATCACCAAACTTATTCTTAATTTCTAAAAGCTCTTCTTTGATTATGTTAAGAACTAATTGTTCATCACTTAATATAGCTTCTAATTCTGCTATTAACTTAACAAGTTCATTGTATTCTTCTTCTATTTTTTCTCTTTCTAGTCCTGTAAGTCTTTGTAGCCTCATATCTAAAATAGCTTGTGCTTGCTTATCTGAAAGGTTAAAGTTATTCATTAATCCTTCTTTAGCTTCAGCTCCTGTTTTAGATCCCCTTATTAACTTTATAATCTCTTCAATACGATCTAGGGCTATTCTTAACCCTTCTAGTATGTGAGCTCTATCTTTTGCCTTATTTAAATCAAATATTGTTCTTCTTCTTATAATTTCTTCTTGGAACTTTACATATTGCACTAAAATTTCTTTTAAGTTTAAAACTTTAGGCTCTCCATCTACAAGAGCAAGCATTATAGCTCCAAAGGTATCTTGCATTTTTGTATGCTTAAATAATCTATTTAAAACAATATTAGCATTGGCATCTCTTTTTAGATCTATAACAATTCTCATACCTTCTCTATCTGATTCATCTCTAAGGTCTGAAATTCCATCTAATTTTTTATCTTTAACAAGTTCTGCTATAGATTCTATAAGCCTTGCTTTATTAACCTGGTAAGGAAGTTCTGTTACTATTATTCTTTGTCTACCTTTGTAATCTTCTATGTTAGTCTTTGCCCTAACTTTAATTTTTCCTCTGCCTTTTTCATAGGCATTTCTTATACCTGATTTACCTAATATTATTCCTGATGTTGGGAAATCTGGTCCTTGTATTTTTTCCATTAACTCACTTATAGTTGCCTCTGGGTTATCTATAAGCATTATGATACCCTCTATAACCTCATTTAAGTTGTGAGGTGGTATATTTGTTGCCATTCCAACAGCTATACCTGAAGACCCATTAACTAAAAGATTAGGAAATCTTGATGGTAATACTATAGGCTCTTGTTCTTCACCATCAAAGTTAGGTTTATAATCAACAGTCTCTTTGTTTATATCCCTTAACATTTGAGCAGCTATTTTATCCATCTTAGCTTCTGTGTATCTCATTGCAGCTGCTGAATCTCCATCTACAGAACCAAAGTTTCCATGTCCATCTACCAATGTATATCTTATGGAGAAGTCCTGTGCCATTCTAACCAAAGCATCATAAACTGAAGTATCTCCATGTGGGTGATACTTACCAAGAACATCTCCAACAATTCTTGCACATTTTCTATATCCCTTTTCTGGTGTTAAACCAAGTTCATGCATGGAATAAAGAATTCTTCTATGAACAGGTTTTAATCCATCCCTAACATCTGGAAGGGCACGGCTTACAATTACGCTCATAGCATAATCTATATATGATTTCTTCATTTCCTGTCTTATGTCTATATGCAAAACTTTTCCGGTATTATCCATTAAATACACCTCTTTTTAACTTTACTCACTTTATATCCTAAACGTCTAAGTTCATAACTTTCTTAGCATTTTCTTGTATAAATTCTCTACGTGGCTCTACCTTATCACCCATTAGTATGGTGAATATTTCGTCTGCAGCCATGGCATCTTCTATAGTAACTTTAAGAAGTACTCTTTTTTCTGGATTCATTGTAGTATCCCATAATTGTTCAGCATCCATTTCTCCAAGACCTTTATATCTTTGTATGTCCGTATTTTTATCTTTTCCGCCTATTTCAGATAACTGAATTTCTAGCTCTTCATCGCTATAAGTATAATATTCTTTTTTGCCTTTTTTAATTCTATATAAAGGTGGCTGTGCTATGTGAATATGTCCCTCTTCTACAAGTTCCTTCATGTATCTATAGAAGAATGTAAGTAATAATGTTCTTATATGAGCTCCATCAACGTCAGCGTCTGTCATAATAATTATTCTGCTATATCTTATTTTAGATATATCAAAATCTTTTCCTATTCCAGCTCCAATTGCTGTGATTAGAGATCTTATTTCATCAGAGTTTAGCATCTTATCTAATCTCTGCTTTTCAACGTTCATTATTTTTCCTTTAAGAGGTAATATAGCTTGGAACTCTCTATTCCTGCCTTGTTTTGCTGAACCTCCCGCAGAGTCTCCCTCAACTAAGTAAATTTCACATTCATCAGGATTCTTAGAGGAACAGTCTGAAAGCTTTCCAGGAAGAGATGTACTTTCAAGTATAGATTTACGTCTTGTAAGTTCTCTTGCTTTTCTTGCAGCTTCCCTAGCTCTTGCAGCACTTAAAGCTTTGTCTACTATAATCTTTGCAACTTGAGGATTTTCTTCTAAGTAAGCTCCTAAAGCCTCACTTAATATGCTGTCCACAATACCACGCATTTCACTATTACCTAGTTTTGTTTTTGTCTGTCCTTCAAATTGAGGATCAGTTAACTTTACTGAAACAACAGCAGTTAAACCTTCTCTAATGTCTTCTCCTGATAGATTTTTATCATTTTCCTTTAAAAATCCAAACTTTTTAGCATAATCGTTTAATACACGTGTAAGTGCAGCTTTAAAGCCTGATAAGTGAGTTCCACCTTCTATGGTATCTATGTTATTTGCAAAGGAGAATATATTTTCACTATATGAATCATTGTACTGTAGGGCAAGTTCTACCATATTGTCATCCTTGCTACCCTCAATATATACAGGTTCTTTGTGAAGTACATCTTTATTTCTATTTAGGTATTCTATAAAGGATTTTAACCCACCTTCATAATGAAATTCTGTTTTCTTTTCCTCTTTTTCAAAATTAAAGTTTATTCTAATTCCCTTATTTAAAAAGGCAAGTTCTCTTAATCTTTGTGCTAAAATATCATAATCAAACTCTATTTCATCAAATATTTCAGGATCTGGTTCAAAATATATTGTAGTTCCATGTTCTTCTGTAGTTCCAGTTACTTCAAGTTCTGTTGCAACTTTTCCGTATTTATATTCTTGCCTATAAACATTGCCCTCTCTTTTAACTTCTACTACGAACATTTTTGAAAGCGCATTAACAACTGAAGCACCAACACCATGTAGCCCTCCAGATACCTTGTATCCACTTCCATCAAATTTACCACCTGCATGAAGTACAGTCATAATAACTTCTAAAGTAGGTCTTTTTAATTTTGGATGCATACCTACAGGTATACCCCTACCATCGTCTGTTACAGTAACTGTATTATCTTTACTTACTGTAACTTCTATGTTGTTACAGTGTCCTGCTAAAGCTTCGTCTATACTGTTATCAACTATTTCATAAACTAAATGATGTAGCCCTCTAGAACTAGTGCTACCTATATACATACCAGGTCTTTTTCTTACAGCTTCAAGGCCCTCTAAAACCTGTATCTGATTTTCATCATAAATTTGATTATTATCCATGTTTTCCTCCTAACTAAGTTAAAAAGATATTATAACTAGAAATATAGTTACAAAACTAAAGAACATTATAAAAGTTTTCTGTTCTCTTACAAAGGGTGGTTGATGAAATTGGAGACAAATATATTTTGCTCTTTTTATTTACTTCTGCAACAACAAAAGATTTAGGTTTATCTTCCGTTATCCTTTCAACAAATCCATCCTCCTCTGCCATCCTTAAGAACTGTATTGTATCTTGACTATACATGGTGGTTTCCATATCAAATATGCCAATTATATCCTTTATCGGAACTACTACATTTTCTCCTAAATGCAAAAACATAAATTTCCTCCTCTAAAAGTGCAAATTATCCCTTTCTTTAACACTACCTTCTGTCACATCAAATATTTTACAATTACTTGAATCTATATATTTTTCAACCTCATTTATTCCAGTACATGTAATAAATGTCTGTACATTACTAAGTGACTTTAATATATATCTTTGCCTATTCTCATCCAATTCAGACAAAACATCATCAAGTAAAAGTACAGGATATTCTCCTGTAAGTTCTTTTATGATCTCTAAGGATGCAAATTTTATAGTCAAAATAGAGGTTCGTTGCTGCCCTTGAGAACCATAAACTCTAGTGTCTACCCCATTTATCTCTATAGAAAAATCATCCCTGTGAGGACCTATGGACGTGTTTTTATACTCAATATCCTTTTGCCTATTTTTCACCAAAAGTGAGTATAGTTCTTCTTCTATATCTTTAGATTCCTTAACAGAAGTTAAATATTTAAAGCATATATTCTCTTTGTTTGATGTTATTTCACTGTGAATAACATTTCCCCTAATATTAAGTTTATCTATATATTTTAACCTATGTTTTATTATTTCAGCTCCAATTTTACTAAGCTGTATATCAAAAACATTAAGAAGTTCTAGGTCTTTTATCTTCTTCATAGTAGCATTTCTCTCATTTAGAACTTTTTTGTACTGTGAAAGATAAAAGAAATATTTTTTACTTAACTTACAAAGTTCAATATCTAAAAACCTTCTTCTAAACGAGGGGGAATCTTTTATTACTTTAAGGTCCTCTGGAGAAAATATAACGGCATTTAAAATCCCAACAAATTCAGATAATTTCCCAATCTTTACAGAGTTAATATTTACACCTTTTTTACCTTGTTTAAATATTTTAAGTTCTATTTTTTTATCTAAACGCTCTTTTTCTATGTAAATACTAATATAACTCTCTTCTCTCCCCCAACTTATCAGATCTTTATCTTTATTAGTCCTATGGGATTTTCCTACACTGCAATAATATATGGATTCAATTACATTTGTTTTTCCTTGTGCGTTATCCCCAACAAATACATTTACTCGCTTACATGGATTTATATACTGATTTTCATAATTTCTAAAATTCACTAAGTGAATATCTCTTATATACATAAAAAACACCTAATTTTTATTATATCATAAAATTATTTAAAAACTAAATTTATATTGCTATAGGTCTAAATTACTTTAAACTCCTCGCCATTAAACTTCACAACGTCTCCCCTATATAGTTTTCTTCCTCTTCTGTCTTCAACTTCTCCGTTTACAAATACATCCCCATCTAAAATATACATTTTAGCTTCTGCACCTGTAGATGCTATAGCTGCCCACTTCATAAATGCATCCAGCTTTATGAACTCAGAATTTATTTCAATCTCATTCATAGCTATTCCTCTTTTCTATTTTTTATGATCTAAGTTAATTGTTTACAAGTCTAACTGGTAGTAATAAGTATGAACATTTGTCATTGTCTTTGTTTTTTATAACACATGGGCTTATGCTACTTGAAAACTCCATTACAACTTCTTCCTCATCCATAATTTTAAATACATCAATTAAGTATTTTGAGTTAAATGCAATTTTTAAAGGCTCACCTTGCAATATTATATTAACTTCTTCTCTAGCCTTTCCTAATTGAGAATTGGACGTTATAACCATGGCTTCTTCTTGGATGTCCAATTTAACCAAGTTAGTTTTACCTTCTTTACCCATAAGAGAGGCTCTTTCTATACTATTTAGGATTTCACCTCTTTTAACCATAACTTTAAGATTATATTCCTTTGGAATTATAGACTCATATTTAATAAATTGACCCTCTAATAATCTTGATATAACCCTAGTGTTTCCAAGGTTAAAAAGAATGTGGTTAGGGGTAAAGGTTATTTCAGTAGGGTTTTCACCATCTTCTAGTATTTTTGAAATTTCATTTAAAGTTTTTCCTGGGATTACAGCATTTATACTACTTAATGAGTCTATATTTTCTTTTCTTAAGGCTACTCTATATCCATCTAATGCCACTAGATTTATTCTATTATCTTTTATTTCAAATAATATTCCAGTTAATATTGGTCTTGTTTCATCTTGAGCTATAGCAAAAATAGTACTTTTTATCATATTTTTTAATATTCCTTGAGGGATTGTGAATATCATATTTTCATTTATTTGAGGTAGATTAGGATATTCACCTGGATTCATATGAACTAAGGTTGCTATAGATTTTAAGCATTGAATGTTTATAGTATCATTTTCCATAGATTCTATATTTACTGGAGCATTAGGTAATTTTCTTATGATTTCTCCAAATAATCTAGAGTCTACTACAATTTCACCTTCTTCTTCAACTTGTGCTTCTATTTTAGTTTCAATGGTTAAATCAATATCAGAACCTATTACAGTAAGTTCATTGTTTTTAGCTTTTATAAATATACCTTGAAGAACTGGCATTGTAGTTTTTCCAGTTATGGCTTTTTGAGCATTAGAGATTGCTTCTTGTAATATTGGTTTTTCTATTGTAAATTTCATATTTTAAATCCTCCTTATCAACAGGTTAAATTTTCTTATTTAGATAGATAAGATATTATAAATATATAGTAGTAATAGTAATAGGGAGTGTTAGTATGTGGATAAGTACCTAAACCCATTAAAAACACTAAAAAAAGGCGTAAAAATTATTGTGGATAAGTCAGTAAGAAATTTTTACTGTTATCCACAACAATCCACAGTGAAAATTTTAAAAAAAAGTATCCACATGATATTATGTAAATGTTATCAACAGATGTTGATATTAATTTTGTTTTATTCTTTTTATAAGTTCATTTATTATATCTTCTAGGTTTTCGTCCTTTTTAACATTATCAGAAATTTTGTCATATGCATGAATAACTGTGGTATGATCTCTTCCTCCAAATTCTTCCCCTATTTTAGGAAGGCTCATATCTGTAAGATTTCTACAAAGATACATTGCTATTTGTCTTGGAAAGGCTATATTTCTAGTTCTTCTAGCGGATTTTAAATCTTCCATTTTAAGATTATAGTAATTACAAACAACATCTTGAATTAAGTCTATGGTTATTTGTTTTGATTGTTTATTTGAAATAATATCTTTTAGAGCTTCCGCTGCTAGATCTACATTAATTTGCTTATTAGTTAGAGAGGAATATGCAACGACTCTAATTAAAGCACCTTCTAATTCTCTTATATTAGACTTTATTTTATTTGCAATGTACACCATTACTTCATTATCAATGTTTAAATTATCAACATCAGCTTTCTTTTTTAGAATTGCTATTCTAGTTTCAAAATCTGGTGGTTGAATATCTGTAATAAGGCCCCATTCAAATCTGGATCTAAGTCTATCTTCCAAAGTTGGTATTTCTTTAGGTGTTCTATCACTAGATAATATTATTTGTTTATTTGCTTCGTGTAGAGCATTAAAGGTATGGAAAAATTCCTCCTGTGTTCGCTCTTTGCCTGCTATAAATTGAATATCGTCAATTAATAGTACGTCTACGTTTCTATATTTGTTTCTGAACTCTTCATTTTTGTCGTCTTTAATAGAATTAATAAGTTCATTTGTAAATTTTTCAGAGGTAACATAGACAACTTTGCTTTTAGAGTTATTTTGCAGTATATAGTGACCTATAGCATGCATTAAGTGAGTTTTTCCAAGTCCAACTCCCCCATAAATAAAAAGAGGGTTATAAGCCTTTGCAGGGGCTTCAGCAACAGCAAGGGATGCTGCGTGAGCAAATCTATTACTATTTCCGATTACAAAAGAATTAAAGGTGTATTTTGGATTTAATGTAGTTAAGATTTCATCAGAAATAGTTATATTTTTTTTATAAGTCTTATTCGCTGGATTTTTATCTTCTTCTGACGTAAGTTCTTCCCCTATTAAAAATTCGATATTAAATTGTTTGGAAGTAAGCATTTTCAAGGCATTGAATATTAAATCTTTATATCTAGCCTCTAGTATTTCTTTAGTAAAGTTATTTGGCACACAAAGTTTTATATTGTTACCAGATAAACTTAAAGGAGTAATACTTTTTATCCAAGTATTAAAACTTACTTCACTTAATTCGCCTTTGATTATATTCATTGTCTTTTCCCAAATTTGATTAAGTTGGACATCCATCTTGTATCCTCCGTATAAAATAATTAAAATATTAGATAAAAAAAATATATTTTTTTTAAATGCACATAGTATACACATGTTTTAAACAAAAAATAGCTTATATATAATTTTGTTGACAACATTAAGATAAAATATTCACATGTTAATAAGTTTGTGGTTAAAGTAACATTGAAAAAGTTATCAACAGTTTATAAAGAAATAAGTATTAACAGGGTTATAAGTATAAAAACATGAATAATAGTATATAAAAATATAGAAATAAAAAAAATATACACTAAATCTAACAAGTTATACACAACTTTGTCCACAGCCTGTGAATAACTTTTAGTTTTTTAAAATTATCAACAATTCATATTTAATATATCAGAAGAGCGACTTGTATTCAAGAAGTTATCCACAAAAAGTTAATATATCGAATAAAATTATTAACAATATTATACTTAAAGAGTTTGCTTGACATTATTAAAAGCTAAATATATAATTTAATAGTAAAACCCTAAAATCAGATAATATGCTTATTTATAAGCATTGTTATGAAAAACTAGTATATAATCTTAAATATTAATACATACTAGAAAGCTAGTTTTTAGATTAAAAAATATTTTTTTAGGAAGAATTATATTGTATATAGTATCTTCCAATAAAACAAAACATTTAGAAGGGGGTGGATTCACATGAAAATGACATTCCAACCAAAAAAGAGACATAGAAAAAAAGAACATGGTTTTAGAAAGAGAATGAGCAGTGCATCTGGAAGAAACGTTCTTAAGAGAAGAAGATTAAAAGGTAGAAAAAGATTGACAGCATAAGGGCCGCAGATGTGGCCTTTTTCTGCAGATGCAGAAAAATTGGTAGGGAGTAGTAATATGAACAATATTAAAAAGTATAAAATCAGAAAAAATTCTGAGTTTAGATTAGTATATAGAAGAGGAAAATCTTTTTCTAATAAGTTTCTGGTGCTTTATGTTAAAAGAAATGGGAATAATATAAATAGATTAGGAATATCAGTAAGTAAGAAAGTTGGAAAAAGTGTTATTAGAAGTAGAGTAAAGCGACTTATCAGGGAAAGTTATAGATTAAATAGTCATAAGTTTGCAAAGGGTCATGATTTTGTGATTATTGCAAGGACTTCTACTAAAGGACAGAATTATGCAACCATTGAAAGTGCTTTGATAGATTTGTTTAATAAGGCAGGTTTAATAAAGTAATGAAAAAGGTTCTTATTTTTTTTATAAAACTATATAGGAAATATATATCACCTCTAAAGCCTCCTAGTTGTAGATTTTACCCCACTTGTTCTCAGTATGCTATAGAAGCTATTGAAAAATATGGTGCTTTAAAAGGTGGTTTTATGTCAATAAAAAGAATATTAAGGTGTCACCCCTATAATAAAGGAGGCTATGACCCTGTTAAATAAGGTTAGGAGGGATTTATTCAGTGAGTTTTTTGGTAAATCAAATAGCTAAGTTTTTTGAATTTATACATAAGTATATATCAAGTGGAGTTTCTGATGTTGGACTTTCATATGGACTTACCATACTAGCAGTAACTTTTTTAATAAAATTAATTTTATTACCACTTAATATTAAATCAACAAAATCTATGATAAAAAGCTCAGAAATACAACCTGAGATGAAGAAAATACAACAGAAATATAAAAATGATCCTCAAAAAGCAAATCAAGAGGTTATGAAGTTATATAAAGAAAAAGGGGTTAACCCTATGTCTGGATGTATACCTATATTAATACAAATGCCTATATTAATAGCTCTTTATGGTGTTTTTAATGCAATTCCAGGTATACAAGGTGTTAGTTTTTTATGGATTAAGGATTTAGGTGGTCCTGATAAAACTTATATATTACCTATACTAGCTGGAGTAACTCAGTTTCTAGTAAGTAAGACTACACCAAATATGGCTACTGGTGATAGTGCACAACAAGCACAAATGAAAACTATGAATATAGTAATGCCAATAATGATTGGATTTATGACACTTTCACTTAAATCAGCTTTAGGAGTGTATTGGGTTGTAGGTAATATAATTGCGGTGCTACAAAATTTATTAATTTATTCTTTAGTTAAAAGAGAAGCTAAAGAGTAGCTTTATTTTAATGCTTTCACGGTGTATGATATAGTAGAGGAAGGCAGGTGTTTTAGTAATGAAGAGTATAGAAACTAGTGGTAAAACTGTAGAAGAAGCAGTAAAAAAGGCTGTACTACAATTAGGAACAACTGAAAATAAGGTTGAAATTGAAGTATTAGAAAAAGGAAGCAAAGGTTTTTTAAATTTAATCGGTACAAAGCTTGCCAAAGTAAAAGTAACTGTTAAAAAGGACTTTGAGGGAGAAGCTAGGCAGTTTTTAAATGAAGTTTTAAATGCTATGAATATTGAGGCTGAAATTCATATAGAAGAAACAAAAAATACCTTGAACATAAATCTACAAGGAAAAGAAATGGGATTACTCATAGGATATAGGGGTGAGACCTTAGACTCACTTCAATATTTAGTAAGCCTCGCAATAAACAAAGGTATGGATGAAGGATACAAAAGGGTTGTTTTAGATACTGAAGGATATAGGAAAAAAAGAGAAGAAACCTTAATAAAGCTTGCAGATAAGTTAGCAAGAAAAGTTAAGAATTACAGAAAGACAGTTAAGTTAGAACCTATGAATCCATATGAAAGAAGAATAATACATTCTGCACTTCAAGATAATTCTTATGTAAGGACTTATAGTGAAGGAGACGAACCTTTTAGAAGAGTAGTTATTGAAGTTAAAAATAAAGCTTAAAATTGTGGGCTGTTGACATTGCATTGGTCAACAGCTTTTATTAGTTATAAGTTTAAATAGTTATAGGTTTAAAAAAAGTTATTATGTGTAAAATATTCAATATAATAATTACCATTTATATATTATAGGTTATGTGATAAAATCATATAGATATTTTATTTTTACTGTTTAGAAAGGAAAATAAGAGATGAAAGAATTTGATACTATTGTTGCTGTAGCAACTAGCATGGGTGAAGGTGGAATATCAATAATTAGAGTATCAGGGCATAGAGCTTTAGATATTGTAGATAAAATATTTAGAGGTAAAAATAAAAAAAGCTTAAAAGATATGAAAACTTATACCATGAGGTATGGATATATAGTAGACAGCGAAGGTCATGATTTAGACGAGGTTATTATAAGCTTTATGAAAGGTCCTAGAAGCTTTACTGCAGAGGATACTATTGAGATAAATTGCCATGGTGGTGTTGTAGTAACAAACAGCATATTAAGTGAAGTTATAAAAGCTGGTGCCAGACTTGCAGAACCTGGTGAGTTTACAAAAAGAGCCTTCCTAAATGGAAGAATTGATTTAAGTCAGGCAGAAGCTGTAATTGACATTATAAGAGCTAAAACAGAATTAAGTGCAAAATCAGCTGTAATGCAATCTGAGGGTAAGATTTCCAAGGAAATAAAGGCTTTAAGAGAGGAATTATTAGCTATAATAGCACATATAGAAGCTACTGTTGACTATCCTGAAGATGACTTAGAAGAAGTAACCAATGAAAAGGCTACAGAGGAATTGACAAAAATGTTAGAAAATATAAATGAGTTATTAGAAAGTGCAGAAGAAGGAAAAATTTTAAGAGAAGGTTTAAAATTAGTTATAGTTGGCAAACCTAATGTTGGTAAATCCTCTCTTTTAAATGCACTTTTAAGAGAGCAAAGAGCCATAGTTACTGATGTACCAGGGACTACAAGAGATGTTATAGAAGAATATATAAATTTAAACGGGGTTCCCGTACAGGTGGTTGATACTGCTGGTATTAGAGAGACAGAAGATATAGTTGAAAAAATTGGAGTTCAAAAATCTAAGGAAAAAATCGAAGAAGCTGACTTAATAGTTTTTATGTTAGATGTAAGTAGAGACTTAGATGAAGAGGATAAAGAGATATTTAGCTATATTAAAGATAAAAATTATGTGATTTTATTAAATAAAACAGATTTAAATGCAAAAATAGACAAAAACACATTAGATTTTATAGATGAAAGTAAATTATACAAAGTTTCAGCTAAAACTGGAGAGGGAATAGAAATCTTAAAAAATATAATAAAAGATATGTTCTTTAAAGGAGAAATTGACTCTGAGAATGTATTTATAACCAACAATAGACATAAAGAAGCTCTAATTAGAGCTAAGGAAAATATAGAAAGTGCATTAAATACATTAAGTACAGTATTTGCAATTGATCTTGCATCTATTGACTTAAGAAATGCATGGAGTAACTTAGGAGAAATAACTGGAGATACCTTAGAAGAGGATATTATCCATAAAATCTTCTCTAAATTCTGTTTAGGAAAGTAGGTGATTTTATGTATATTGGAGGAGAATATGATGTTGTTGTAATAGGAGCTGGTCATGCAGGTTGTGAGGCTGGACTTGCAGCAGCTAGAATGGGATTTAAAACTTTAATGTGTGCTATAAACCTAGATAGTTTAGCTATGATGCCATGTAATCCTAATATAGGTGGAACTGCTAAAGGACATTTAGTTAGAGAAATAGATGCCTTAGGTGGAGAAATGGGATTAAATATAGATAGAACTTTTATTCAATCAAGAATGCTTAATACATCAAAGGGACCTGCAGTACACTCTTTAAGAGCTCAAGCAGATAAAAGAAAATACTCAGATAGTATGAAAATAGTTGTAGAAAAACAAGAGAATTTGCATTTAAGACAGCTAGAAGTTACAGAGATAGATATAAAAGAGGGAAAAATCCAAGGTGTTTTAACTAAAAATGGAGCTTACTTTAAAGCTAAAACTGTAATTTTAACTACAGGAACTTATTTAAAATCAACTATAGTTATAGGGGATGTGCGTTATGATGAAGGCCCTTGTGGATTATCTTCATCAAAGACACTTTCAGATAGCTTAATTAAGGCAGGAATATCCTTAAGAAGATTTAAAACAGGTACACCATGTAGAATAAATAAACGTTCAGTAGACTTTTCAAAGATGATAATTCAGGAAGGCGATGGAAAAATCGTACCATTTTCTTTTATGAATCAGAAATTAGATAAGGAACAAGTTCCTTGTTACTTAACTTATACTAATGATAAAACTCATGAAGTCATAAGAGAAAACATATACAGAAGTCCTCTTTATAATGGATCTATAAAAAGCACAGGACCAAGATACTGTCCTTCTATAGAAGATAAGGTAATGAGGTTCCCAGATAAACTTCAACATCAAATCTTTATAGAACCAGAGGGAGAGGATACTGCAGAAATGTACGTTCAAGGTATGTCAAGCTCATTACCGGAAGATGTACAAATTGAAATGTTAAAGACTGTTCCAGGCCTTGAAAATGTTGAGGTTATGAGAACAGGATATGCTATAGAATATGACTGCATAGATCCTACTCAATTAAAACTATCCCTAGAATTTAAAAATATAGATGGTCTTTTTTCAGCAGGGCAAATAAATGGTAGCTCAGGTTATGAAGAAGCAGCATCACAAGGGCTTATAGCTGGGATAAATGCATGTAGAAAGATAATAGATAAAGAACCTTTAATTTTAAAAAGATCTGACGCTTATATAGGAGTTCTAATTGATGATTTAGTTACAAAGGGAACTAATGAACCATATAGAATGATGACTTCCCGTTCAGAATATAGACTTATTTTAAGACAAGATAATGCAGACCTTAGATTAACTGAACTAGGTTATGAGTATGGACTTGTTACAGAAGAGAGATATAAAAAATATGTAGATAGAAAAGTAGCTATAGAAAATGAAATAGAAAGAATTAAAAATCTACAAATAACAGGAAAAAAGGAAGTTGTAGAATTCTTAGAGAGTATTGGATCAACACCTCTAAAGAAACCTATAAGTCTATATGAACTTATAAAAAGGCCAGAGTTAGATTATTTTAAGGTAAAAGACCTTGACGTAGATAGACCAAAACTTTTACCTGATATAGAAGAAGAAGTAAATATAATGGCTAAATATGAAGGCTATATAGATAAGCAATTAGAACAAGTAAATCAGTTTAAGAAATTTGAAAAAAGAAAGTTACCAGAAGAATTAAATTATGAAATAGTTAAGGGGTTAAGAATTGAAGCAATTCAAAAGCTTAATAATATAAGACCTGAAAATATAGGGCAAGCCTCTAGAATTTCAGGGGTTTCACCAGCAGATATATCCGTTCTTTTGATTTATTTAGAACAATACTATAAGAGTAAATAAGATAAAATAATTAGGATTTGCTAGAGGAAAATATCTAACAGAATCAATAATTAATATTATGTGTCACATATAGTATGTATAATTAAAAAGTGGCACATAATTTACATAGATGTTATATGGCCTTATTCATTGTGATATAATGAATAGGCTTTTATAATAAAAAAGTATATTGGAATATGGAGGATTATATGGAGTATTTAAGTATATTAGAAGAAGCTTGTAGAGATATAGGTTTAGAACTTACAAAAGAACAGTATGAGCAATTTATGAAATATAAAGACTTAATACAAGAATGGAATAAGAAAGTTAACTTAACATCTATTAAAGAAGACGAAGAAATAGTAAAAAAACATTTTATAGACTCAATTAAAATATTTAAGTTTGAAGAAGTTAAGAACGCTAAAAGAATTATAGACATAGGTACAGGTGGAGGGTTTCCAGGCATACCTATGAAAATAGTAAATCCAGATTGTGAAATGGTACTTTTAGATTCACTAAATAAGAGAATTAATTTCTTAAATATAGTTATAAATGATTTGGGATTAAAAAAAATAAGTACAATTCATGGAAGGGCAGAGGATTTTGCTGTAAAATCAGAATATAGAGAGAAATTTGACTTAGTAGTTTCAAGAGCAGTTGCAAATATGACAGTTCTTAGCGAATTTTGTTTACCATATGTAGATATAGGTAAACACTTTGTTGCCTTAAAAGGACCTTCTGTAGATGAAGAACTAAATGAAGCAAAAAGAGCTTTGAGTGTATTAGGAGGAGAAGTAGAAAAACTTATCCCTGTAAAAATAGAAGACAGTGATTTAGAACATAATTTAGTTATTATAAAGAAAATAAATAACACTCCAAAGCAGTATCCAAGAAAAGCTGGAACAGCAAATAAAAAACCATTAAAATAATAAATAAAGTTGGCATAATTTACAATTATATGATAGAATAAGTTTAATGAAAATACTTTTTTTTACTTTTATCCCATGACTATCCGCTATAATACTCCTATCTTCTTCAAAGTGGGAAAAAAGAGCTGCTACGTCTCTGGATAATGATTTATAAGATTTAGGGGGTCAAAGATTACCTCTAAATTGAAGAGCTCTGTTTATATATTACCTTGGAAATAAATTAACATCATAGTATGGTCTTTAATATAGATAAGTTATAAATATGAGAGGAGGGAATACCCTGTGAGTTTAATTCATAGGGAACTTACATATGAGTAATAATATATGTTATATCCCAGTGGAAAATATAGTCCCAAATATATATCAGCCTAGACAATATTTTAATGAAGAAGCTATTGATGAATTAGCTCAATCTATAAAGGTTTATGGCATAATACAGCCACTTACAGTACGAAAGCTGGGGGAGCAAAGTTACGAACTAGTTGCAGGAGAAAGACGTTATAGGGCGGCTAAAAGAGTAGGATTAAATGAAGTGCCTACTATAATAATAAATGTAGATGATAAGGAATCAGCTGTATTAGCACTATTAGAGAATCTTCAAAGGGAAGATTTAAATTTCTTAGAAGAGGCAGAGGCATATCAGAATTTAATAAAAGATCATTCTTATACTCAAGATCAACTAGCTGAAGTAATAGGAAAGAAACAATCCACCATAGCAAACAAACTAAGAATATTAAAATTAGATGAGGAAATAAGAAAAGCCTTAATTGAACATAATCTAACAGAGAGACATGGAAGAGCTTTATTAAAACTGCCTACTGTAGATCTTCAAAAAGAAGTTTTAAATAAAGTTATTAAAGATGGGCTTAATGTTAAAAACACAGAAGAACTAATTGATAGGGAATTACTTAAATTAACAATTAATAATGAGAATGAAGAGGATAATAAAAATAAAATAAAGAGCATTTTTAGTCCTAGGGTATATATGAATACCATAAAGCAAGTATTTGATAAGTATGGAATATCAGCAAATTATAGATCTAAAGAATTAGAAGATTCAATACAAGTAACAGTAACAATCCCAAAGAATAAATAGTAATTAAGAATTGAGAATTAAGAGTTCAAAATTCTCTTTATCTCATGACTAACTACTCTAATACCTACATATTTTTTAAGTGTAGAAAAAGTTACTATGTACAGAAGTTTATTTACAAAAGTTAGTATTCACAAAAGTAGGCTAAAATTATAGCCTACTTTTTTTAATATTCTAAAAATCATATTAGTAAATAATTTAGTCTTTTAAAATAGGTTTTATTATACACTTTCGCTCTAACACAGCCTAAAAACAAAATGTTTCACGTGAAACATTTTGTGAGACATTTAGTAAAATATTTTATATAAAAGTTATGTACAAGCTATAAAATTTTTATATTTTATAATAACACTCTTTTATTATTGTCTTTTAAACTATATAATTAAAGTAATAAAACTATTAAGGAAAGTTGGGTGATTCTGTGAAGACTATATGCATCTTTAATCAAAAAGGAGGCGTGGGCAAGACAACTACTAATATTAATCTTTGTGCTTATTTGGCTTTAGAGGGATATAAGGTTTTGACTATAGACGTAGATCCACAAGGAAATACTACTAGTGGCCTTGGAATAGATAAAGAGGAACTTAAACATTCAATGTATGATGTGTTAACTTCATATATACCAATAGAAGAAATTGTAATAAAAAGTAATTTAATAGATAATTTACATGTAGCACCATCAACTATGGAACTAGCTGGTGCTGAAATTGAATTAATAAATGTAGAAAATAGAGAAACTATATTAAAAAGAAAGATAGCAGAAGTTAAAGGTGAATATGACTTTATATTTATAGATTGTCCTCCTTCTTTAGGGATACTAACTATAAATGCACTTACAGCAGTGGATAGTGTTTTAATTCCTATACAATGTGAATATTATGCATTAGAAGGTGTTGGACAGCTCATGAATACCTATTCACTTGTAAGTAAAGGACTAAATAAAAAATTAAAGATTGAAGGCGTTATAATGACCATGTTCGATAATAGGACAAGGCTTTGTAACGAAGTAGCAAGTGAAGTTAAAAAATATTTCAAAGATAAGGTATATGACAGCAGTATTCCAAGAAATATTAGACTTGCTGAGGCACCAAGCTTCGGATTACCCATAGTTCTCTATGATAATAACTGTAAAGGTGCAACATCTTTTAAAGAGGTTACAGCAGAGTTTATAAAAAGACAAAAGGAGGTATAATCTTTGGCTAAAAAATTTGGATTAGGAAAAGGATTAGGAGCTTTAATTCCAGACAGCATAGAAGATATTGAAGAAGAAAAAAAAGCTATTATTAAAAATGATTTTGATGAAAAAAAACAAAATAATAAAATATCTTTAAACTTAATAAAACCCAATCCTAATCAACCAAGAAAAAGTTTTGATGATGAGAAGATTGCAGAGCTTTCTCTATCTATAAAAGAAAATGGCATTATTCAGCCTTTAATTTTAAAAAAGTTAGAGGATTCTACATATGTAATTATAGCAGGAGAAAGAAGATGGAGGGCAGCAAAGCTTGCTAACATTAAAGAAGTACCAGCTGTTATTTTAGAAGATATAAAAGATGAAGAAATTTTAAAAGTTTCTTTAATAGAAAATATTCAAAGGGAAGACTTAAATCCTATTGAAGAAGCTTTAGCATATGAAAGCTTAATAAAAGATCTTAAATTAACACAGGAACAATTAAGTGAAAAACTAGGTAAATCTAGAACAACTATAACAAATTGTTTAAGATTATTAAATTTAGATAAGAGAGTTCAAGAGTATTTAGTAGATGGAGTAATTACAGAAGGACATGGAAGAGCATTACTCCCTTTAGAGGATAAAAATTTTCAATATAAATTAGCACAAGAAATTATTGATAAAGGGTTATCAGTAAGAACTGTAGAAAGTATTGTTAAAAAGACTTTAAATGACAAAAAAGAAAATAAAGAAAAGCCTAATAAGAGTTCACCTTTTATTAAAGACATTGAAAATAGGCTAAGAGAACATTTTGGAACAAAAGTACTACTTACTAATACAGGTAAAGACAAAGGAAAAATTCAAATTGAGTATTATTCAAATGAAGATTTACAAAGAATAATAGAAATATTAGATATGCAATAAAGATTTAATAAATGTTTCACGTGAAACATTTATTAAAATGACAAAATATTAAACTATAGTAAGGGGAAGATTTAAGTTGGATTTTTTAAAAGATTTTATGACATCATATTCATATATAGTTATAATAGGATTAATAGCAATAGTATTGATACAATTTATTATGTTCATAAATTTATTGGTAAAGAATAGTAAACTAGAAAATAGATATAGAAAGATTATGAGAGGAGTAAATAATAAAAATCTAGAAACTCTTATAATAGATTATTTAGATAAAGTTGAAAGCTCCAAAGCTTCCATGGATGGTGTTGTAGAAAGATTTAATGAGTTAGATAATAGAATAGAAAGATGTATTCAAAAGACAGCTATTATGAGATATCAAGCCTTTGACGATGTGGGAGCAGATTTAAGTTATTCTATTGCACTTTTAGATGATCATAATGATGGGGTTATTATAACTGGAATTTACGGAAGAAATGAAAGTACATCTTACGCTAAACCTATAGATAATGGAATTTCAAGATATGATTTATCAGAAGAAGAAGAAGATGTTTTAATGAAAGCTATAAATAATTACAAGATAAAAGAGTCATCTTCTAAAACAAAATAGGATTTATTAAAAAAACTTGCAAATACTTTTGCAAGTTTTTTTATCCCATGACTATTTGCTTTAATACTCCCATATTTTTTAAAGATGGATAAAAAAGTAGGTATATCCTTGGATAATGAATTCTAAGAATATATTTTTTAACTTACTCTTAAGTATTTGCCTTATTTTAAAGATAATATTGTATAAAAGTATATAAACTTGGCGATACTCTAAAATAAGAGGTGATATATGTGAAAATTTGTGTATGGAAAGAGCTAAGTAGATTGAGGGAAGAACTATATCAAAGAGGATATGTTGTAATAGATGAAAGTGTTAATGAACCTTGTGATGCAATAATTTGTGACCTTAAAAATAGTGGGCTTATGAACATAGTAAAGTTAGATAATAACATAAAAAGTGAGGGGACTTTAATCATAGATGGAAGCAGCAAAACCATAGAAGATATAGAAAATATACTTAAAACTAGATGTTATGAAGGGTTATTTTGAAGATAAAAGTCTCGTTTAATAAACAAAGTTAGTTAACAAATAAAATTAGTTTAACAAAGAAAGTTATTTAACAAAACAAAATTAGTTAACAAAACAAAAAGTATAAAAATGTTTCACGTGAAACATTTTTATACTTTTTGTTTATAGGGGAAATTTTATATAAGATACTAAATAAAAATATTAAATAAAAACACTAAATAAAAACATTAAATTGTACTAATATAGCTATTCTTACCACCTAGGGTTTTTATAATAGAATGATAAACACCAGAAGAAATTTTTTCAGCAAGTTCTACTACGGTATAGAGCCTAGTATTTTGTAAAACCATAAATTCAAAAGCACCAGAAATATTAACTATGCCTGTAATACTTAGATCACCTATTTTAGGTAGCTCTTTGTTTAGAGCTGAACCTGGACACAATGGTTTATTTTGAACTACAATATGACCTATACTGTCTAAACTTCCAAGACAGGCATCTATAGCTATGATATATGGATTTTTAAAAGTTGAGTTAATTTCTTCTAAGGTATCTTTGATATTTTTGGCATGAACAGGTTCTTTTAAATTACCAAATATAAAAATATTTTTCCTAGATAAAAATTTAAGCTTTTCTCCTACAAGAGGACCAAGACTATCGCCAGTAGATCTATCAGTACCTATACAAACAATTACTACAGGACGATTTTCTTTTAATACAGGATTAATATAATTACATAATTCATCTCGCAACTTATAAATACAATTATTTTCCTTTGAATCAACGGTAAACTTATTCATAAACATAAATACCTCCCTTCTATTAAGTATTATTGACAAAATAGTTGGGAGGTATACATTGGAAACTAATATCTTCCAATAACTTTATGTATGCTATCTACAGTGTATTTAACATCTTTAGAATCATTAAAGTATCCGAAGCTAAATCTTATGGTTCCCTTAGGATATGAACCTATAGTTTCATGGGCAAGTGGTGCACAATGGAGTCCAGTTCTAGTGCTTATACCAAATTCATTGTCTAGATAAAAACCAAGTTCAGAATTATCAATTTTTGATGAGTTTATGGAAATTGTAGAAGTTCTTAAATTAGAAGTCTTAGTACCATACACTTCTACGGAATCCATGTTAAACATGGCATCCATAAATTCCTTTGTAAGTTCTTCTTCATGAGTTTTTATAGTATCTAAACCTTCCTTATTTATAAAGTTTATACCAGCTAAAAGTCCAGCTATTCCTGGAGTGTTTAAGGTTCCACTTTCAAATTTATCAGGAAGAAAATCTGGTTGAATAACACTTGAAGATAGGCTTCCAGTTCCCCCTTCAATTATCGTGGAAATTTCTAAATTAAGCTTATCATCAATTAAAAATCCTCCAATGCCTTGAGGGCCTAATAAACTTTTATGGCCTGTAAAGGCTAAAGCATTGCAGTTTAACTTATTAAAGTCTAAGTGAAGTACTCCAGCAGTCTGAGCAGAATCAATTATAAAAAATATCCCTTTTTCCTTACATATAGCACCTATTTCTTCTAGGGGTTGAATTGTTCCTACAATATTAGAAGCATGAGATAAAACAACTAGCTTAGTATTTTCTTTTAGTGAATTTCTAAAGTCCTCAACATCTAATAAGCCTTCTTTTGAACATTTAATCACTGTAAGGTCTATGGTACCATTATCTTTTAGGGCATGAAGAGGACGAAGAGTAGCATTATGATCCATAGATGAGGTTATTACGTGATAACCCTTTTTAACAAAGCCTTTAATCAAGATATTTAACGAAGATGTTATATTTTGAGTAAAAATTACGTTTTCTTGTTTGTGGAAATTAAAGAATTTCATCAATTCTTCCCTACACTGAAAAACTAACTGTCCACCTTTAAATGAGGACATTGAACTGCCACGTCCTGGGTTAGCTCCTAAAAAAGTCATAAAGTTTGAAACGGCACTTATAACTTCAGGAGGCTTTGGGAAGGTAGTAGCAGCATTATCAAGGTATAATTTCATGTAATCACATCCTTATAAAATAATAAATAAGTATACATATAATTAATAGGTTTATATGAATCTATAGAAAAAACAAATAAGTGTGATGAATAGTAACTTTCTTTGTAAAATTACTATATGAGATATATATGTTTTGTTATAATAACTATATATGATTTACATATTTCCATAGATTATTATAACTTAAATATAAAGATAAAACTAGATTACTATATAAACCATAAGAAAGGGGTGAATTCCGTTTTCATAAGTTTTTAGTGAAAACGGTGCTATTATGAAAAAAGAAATAGATTGTAGGGGTTTAAATTGTCCATTACCAGTAGTTAATACTAAAAAATATTTTGATTCTATAGAAGAAGGGGAAGCTACAATTATAGTTGATAATGAAGTTGCAAAAAACAACTTATTAAAATATGCTTCTTCTAATAATTTTCAAGGAAGTGCTGAAGAAAAAGAAGGGTTATTTTATGTCGAAATAGGTAAAACTGAAGGGTGTTCTTGTAACTTTGAAGAAGAAAATAAGAAATTCACTATAGCAATAGGTCAAGATAAATTAGGCAATGGTGATGAAAAGTTAGGTACAATTTTAATTAAGAGTTACATTTTTGCATTATCTGAGGCATCTGTAATACCAACTGATATGTTATTCTTTAACTCTGGAGTTAAATTAACCGTTGAAGGGTCAGAAGTTTTAGATAGCTTAAACAAACTAAAAGAAAGAGGAGTTAATATTCAAGTTTGTGGAACTTGCCTTGACTTCTATGAAATAAAAGAAAAGTTACAAATAGGTGAAATAAGCAATATGTATTCAATTGTAGAGACAATGAATACATCAGATAAAATAGTAAATCTTTAATAGGTGGTTTATACAATGTCAAAAAAATATGTAGTTACATTTAAGAATACTCATACGGCTATAAAAGCAGAGTCAGCAACTAAATCTAAGGGCTTAAAGGTGATTGTAATACCTACTCCAACTTTTATAACAAAGAGTTGTGGCATTAGTTTAAAGTTTGAAGAACAGTATTTAGAAGCTTTTAAGGGCTTAGAGGGTGAAATAGAATTTGATTCTATCTATGAGGAAAATGGATCTGAATATATAAAGATCAATTAATATAATTAGAGAAGGTAAAAGTTAAATGAATAAAATTGAAACTGCTATCTATGTAAATTAATACTTGATAGCAGTTTTCTCTTATAATGAAAAGAAAAATGTAGTATAATTTAAATTACTATATTAAGTTATATAGATTATGACTATATTATATGAGGTGAATAGTATGAAGGATGTTAATGTTGGTGATAAAATTCAAACTAAGAAAAAACACCCTTGCGGTACTGACATTTGGGAAGTTATAAGAGTTGGTGCAGATATGAAGATTAAATGCACAGAATGTAAGAGAATAATTATGTTATCTAGAAGTGATTTTGAAAAAAGGGTAAAAAAGGTTATAGAGGATAAATAAAAAGCTTGATTTTTCAATTATTCAGTGATAAACTTAATAAGTGGATTTCCCTGCTGTATTAATTTTTTAATACAGCCGTTAGTCCGAAGGGAGGAGGTGAAAGTAATGAGAGCATATGAAGTAATGTTCATATTAAAGCCATCATTAGACGAAGAAGCTGTTAAAGCTGCTGTAGAAAAGTTCAAGGGTATAATTGAAACTAATGGTGGAGAAATCGAGAATGTTGACTTATGGGGTAAGAGAAAATTAGCTTATCCAATAGAAAAGGTAACTGAAGGACATTATGTATTAATTAATTTTAAATCAAATCCTGAATTACCAAAAGAGTTAACAAGAAACTTAAAGATTTCTGATGCTGTTATAAGAGATATGATAGTTAAAAAAGAAGACTAAGAGTAGTAGAAATATATTTAGGTGGTGTTTTATTTGAATAAAGTAACATTGGTCGGAAGACTCACAAAAGATCCTGAGTTAAAGTTTACACCAGGAACTGGAACGGCCGTTACCACCTTTACTATAGCGGTAAATAGAAGGTTTAAAAAAGAAGGTCAACCTGATGCGGATTTTATTCCTGTAGTAGTGTGGGGTAGAATGGCTGAGGTAACTGCTAATTACATGAGTAAAGGTAGACAAATCGGTATTAGCGGAAGAATAGAAACAAGAAGCTACGAAGCGAAAGACGGAACAAGAAGATATGTTACCGAGGTAATTGCTGAAGAAGTTGAGTTTTTAGGAAATAAACAGTCAGCTGAAAGTGATAGATCTTATGATTTTGAAAACAACAATAATTATGGAAACTCCAATAATTCAAGTTTTGGAAATCATGAAGAACCAGATTACGGAAATGATGTTACCCCTATAGATGATGAAGACATACCATTTTAATATGGTTAAGTAAGGAGGGAAGAAAATGGTTGGGCAAAGAAGACAAGGCGGAAGAAGAAAAAGAAAAAAAGTTTGTGCTTTTTGTATAGATAAAGCTCAGTATATAGATTATAAAGACATAAACGTACTTAAGAAGTACATAACAGAAAGAGGAAAGATTCTTCCAAGAAGAATTTCTGGAAACTGTGCAAAACACCAAAGAATGTTAACTTTAGCAATAAAGAAATCAAGAAATATTGCTTTATTACCATTCACAATGGAATAAGACCATAATATACGGCAGCACCTTAAGGTGCTGCTTTATTTATATACTAAAATAATATAAAGATAGTTGCAGATTCACAGACTAGACTTAAGATGTTACTTTAGTTATTGGCATAAAATAACATAATTAATAATAAATTTGGAATAATATTCAAAGTTGTCTTGCATATCTAAGTAAAACCCAATAAAATATAGTTATAAAGTTAATTTCGGCTTATAATTAAATAAGGGATTATTAATATTAAAAAGGGGATGAAAAGGTGAAGAGGGAAGATTTTAATATAATGGCTAATATTAATATTATAGAAAAGTTAAAGGCTGAATTAATCTGTATTATAGGCGATTTGTTTAAGGTTTTGTGTAAGGGCAGCAATGTAGCACAAGATGCTATATTGAACTGTATATCTGGTGCCATAATAATACTTTATATATTAGCTAGTAGATTAGGTTATTCACATTTAGCTTTAGATGAATGCATGAAAAAGAAATTAAAAACGGGTATAATAGAAGGAGATGAAGTAGAAAAAGATAATAAGGACTTAAGTAAACTCTATACTCATTTAAAAGAAAGAGAATACGGAGGAAAAAATGGTTAAAAATTTATGGAAAAACACTGGGAATATAGAAACTTTTTTAATATTGTTTTTAGCGATTTTAGTTATGATTATATCAGGAAATGGAGCAGATGCTAACTTAACAGGTATACTTGTATTACCAATCCCAATTACCTTATTTTATCTTAAATTTGAATTTAAAAATTCTTTATGGTTTTTATTTTTTACGAGTATTATAAATTATATTTTATTTGGACCATTTAATATGATGTCATCTATACTTCTAACTGCTACGGTAGGAATAATTTTTGGGTACTGTATTAAGAAAGAAAAGAATAGTATAAATACAGTTAATATGGTTACTTTGATTGCCGTAATTTGTGTAATACTAAATATATTAATTTATTTAAAACTTAAAAATGTAGATATAGTTAAAAATTTAGAAAATGTGGTTAATATATTAAAAGGAAGAGTGGATCAAGGGATTTTAACCTATAAAAATTTAGGTATGAGTGAAACAAATATAGAAATGTTAAAAATGCTTAAAGAGTTAATCAGTGTAAAATTAATTTTAGGAATAATTCCTGCGATGATGACTTTTTATATCTTAGGATTTATAACTATAAATTATTTTATAATTCAAATACTTCTTAAAAATGCTAAGGTAAAAGGTCCTAAGCAAGTTGGGTTTAGTAGGTTTTATGTTACAAATCTAGTAGGTGCTTTTTTGATTGCACTTACATGTATAGGTGTTATATTAGATTCAAAAGGATTTGGATTTGGAGGTTATTTGGAGATATCTTTTATTAGTATATTACAAGTAATTTTAATTATAAATGGTATGGCTACATTGACTTATGTTTTAAGAGAAAAAGGTAAAAAATCAAGAAAGCTTGTATTCTTCTTCTTTATAATTATATTTTTATTAAGATTACAGGAAGGTCTATTTTATATAGGTTTTATAGAAATGATATTTAATTTCAGAGGTTTAGACCCTTATAGTATTAGAAAAAAGAAAATGGGGGCTTAAAAATGGATAAAAAACAAAAAGCTTTTATGTCCGTAAATAAGCTATATATAATACTTATGGCTATATTCATAGCAGTTCTTTTTTACTATGGACACAAGGAAGAAGCCATAGTCTTTATAATATGTTACTTATTTCTTGTAATATATAGTTATAAAGGCTTTAAACAAAGGGAGAATCATTGGAATATATTTGTAGAAAATTTTTCAAAGAAAATGGATGTAGCAAATAGTAGTACATTTGTTAACTTGCCTTTTCCTCTAGCTATGGTAAACTATGAAGGTGCCATAATGTGGTATAACAAAAATTTATCAGATATAATAGAAGAAAAAAATATCCTGGGAAATAATATAAAAAATTTAAATAAAGAATTAAATGCAAGATTCGTAATGGAGGGTAGAAAAATTAATTTTCCTGATATTAAAATAGGAAATAAATATTTTGATGTTTTCTCTACAGTTGTATACGCAGATAGCGATAAAAAATATGAAGATTCTATTACCTTATTTTATTTTTATGATGTTACAGAAAAACACAATTTATATGAAGCCATAGAAGAAAATAAATACAGTATTATGTTAATAGAAGTGGATAATTTAAACGATGTTTTAAAATCCGCACCTGGAGATAAATCTCCACTCCTAGCTGCAGATATAGAGAGAACATTGAACAGTTACGCTCAGGATTTAAATGCTATGATAAAAAAATATACTGTAAGCAAGTATATTTTGGCAGTACAAGATAAACTCATAGAAAAAGAAATGAGCAAAAGATTTGATATATTAGATACCATAAGGGAAATAAATTATGAGAATAAACTTGCAGTTACTTTAAGTGTAGGTGTAGGTAGGGGTGGCACTACCCCACAACAAAACTATAAATATGCAGAATCTGCTAAAGAGTTAGCTCTAGGTAGAGGGGGAGATCAAGTAGTTGTTAAAACTAAGGATAATCTAGACTTTTATGGTGGAAGATCAAAAGAAATAGAAAAAAGAACAAAAGTTAAAGCAAGAGTCATAGCACAAGCTCTAGTAGATTTAATAAATGAAAGCAGTACAGTATTCATAATGGGACATAAAAAAGCAGATATAGATTGTTTAGGAGCTGCAGTTGGATTATATAGCACTATAAAAAAAATAGGTAAAGAATCCTATATAGTAATGGAAAATGTTAATCCAAGTATAAAGGATATTATGGAGGAGCTTTCAAAGGATGAGAAATATAAAAATGGTATTATAAGTAGTGAAGCTTGTTTAAATAAGGTAACTAATAAAAGTCTTTTAATTATAGTAGATGTTCATAATGAAGGACACGTAGAGAGTTTAGAAGTTGTAAATAAGATAGATAGAGTAGTAATAATAGACCATCATAGAAAAGCTCCTGATTATATAAAAAATACCCTTCTAAGTTATATAGAGACATATGCTTCATCCACATCAGAAATGGTCACTGAAATGTTACCATATTTAGTTGATAAGCCAGAACTTAATAAGTTAGAAGCAATGACCATGCTTTCAGGAATATATGTAGATACTAAGAATTTTTATTTTAAAACTGGGGCTAGAACCTTTGAAGCAGCTGCAGTTTTAAGAAGATTAGGTGCTGATACTTTATCAGTTAAAAAAATGTTTAAGGAAGATTTAGAAGATTTTATTAAAAAAGCTGATATAATAAAGTCAGCAGAGGTTTTTAATAGCATAGCTATTGCCGTATGTCCAGAAGACTTGGAAGACAATGTTATAGCAGCCCAAGTTGCAGATGAACTTCTAAATATTACAGGTGTTCACGCATCCTTTGTTTTTGTTAAAATAGAAGAGAGTATTTATATAAGTGGGCGTTCCCTTGAAGATATAAATGTTCAAGTTATTTTAGAATCCTTGGGCGGCGGTGGACATATGACCATGGCTGGTGCAAAACTTGCTAAAACCACAATGAATGATGCTGTAAACATGCTTAAAGAAGCAGTAGACAAATATTTAAGGGAAGGTGAATAATATGAAAGTTATATTATTAAAAGATGTTAAAGGGCAAGGAAAGAAAGGGCAAGTTGTAAATGTATCAGATGGTTATGCGAGAAACTATCTGTTCCCAAGAAATCTTGCAGAAGAAGCTACCAACACAAATATAAATATACTAAACAAGAAACACGAAATAGAGAGAAAGAAGAAGTTAGCTGAAATTGAAGAAGCACAAAAACAAGCAGAAAGTTTAAAGAATAAAGAGGTAGTAATTAAGGCTAATTCAGGAGAGAATGGAAAACTATTTGGAGCTATAACAAATAAAGATATAGCAGAACATTTAAAGAAGAAATTTAATTTAGATATAGATAAGAAAAAAATAGTAATGGAAACTATTAAATTAGCAGGAACTTACGAAATTGAAGTAAAACTTTATGCAGAAGTTTCAACTAAAATGAAAGTTATAGTTCTGAGCGAGTAATTTAATTACCGAAGGGAGGAATCATTAAAGCAAATTAGTTATATCTAGTTTGCTTTAATGTAGTGCTTTGAACAAAAAAAATATAAAAAATTTAGCTGAAAGTTTAGAAGAAGAAGTTATATCTGTAGAGGTTCAAGTAGAACTTCTATACCATATTGCAAGAAAAGTTTTAACTGAAGGTGTAATGGAAACACGTATAGTTAAATTTAATCTTAGAAAGCACGTAGAAAGTGAAGATGTCTATAAAAGAATATTTGCACTAAGTAAGATCATCAGTAATGGAAAAGGAATGAACTCCATACCTACAGAAAAAAACATATATGATGTTTTAGACAGACTAAATGATCAACTAGTTGACGAAGTTGCTAAAAGATATGTTCAAGATAAAATAGAGCTTGAAGTTGAACAAGCCCTAATGGAAAAACAAGATAAGTATATGGAAGAAGTTAGGCTTGGGATAATTAGAAAGAAAAAAGGTCCAGAAAATGCAAAAACCTTAAAAAAGTATGCTGAACTAGAAAAGTTAGATACTAAAAAAATAATAAAAAACATTCAAGGAAAACTAAGACCATCAAGCTTTGATGAAATAGTAGGACAAGAAAGAGCTATTAAAGCATTATTATCTAAGATAGCATCACCATATCCACAACATGTAATATTATATGGTCCTCCAGGAGTTGGAAAAACAACTGCAGCTAGAATAGCTTTAGAAGAAGCTAAAAAGTTAAGTTATACTCCTTATGACGAAGATTCAAAGTTTGTAGAGGTTGATGGTACAACCCTAAGATGGGATCCAAGAGAGATTACAAACCCACTTCTAGGTTCAGTACATGATCCTATATATCAAGGTTCTAAAAGAGATCTTGCTGAAATCGGAGTTCCAGAACCTAAACCTGGACTAGTTACTGAAGCACATGGAGGAATACTATTTATAGATGAGATAGGAGAGCTTGATCCAATTCTGCAAAATAAACTATTAAAAGTTTTAGAAGATAAAAGAGTAGAGTTTTCATCTTCTTATTACGATCCAGATGATGAGAATATTCCTAAATATATAAAGTATTTATTTGAACATGGAGCTCCAGCTGACTTTGTCTTAATAGGTGCCACAACAAGAGAGCCTCATGAGATAAATGCAGCTTTAAGGTCTAGATGTACAGAGGTATATTTCGAACCACTAACTAATAAGGATATAGAAAAAATAGTGTTAAATGCCTCAGAAAAAATAAATGCAAAACTAGAGAGTGATGTTGCAAAGGCTATTAGCAACTATACTATAGAAGGAAGAAAAGCTGTAAATATTTTATCTGATGTTTATGGATATGTACTTTATAATAAGGATTTAAATCCTAAAGAAACTATAGAAATAAGTATGAAAGATTTGGAAGATGTTGTATCCATAAGTAGACTTAATTCCTTAGATAGACTATCTAGTAAAGAAGAAAAAGAAGTCGGACATATATTTGGATTAGGGGTATCTGGCTACCTAGGGTCTACCATAGAAATTGAAGCCTTAGCTTTTCCAGCTAGTGATAAGGGTAAAGGAATAGTTAGATTTAACGATACTGCAGGTTCCATGGCAAAAGATTCAGTATTTAATGCCGCTACAGTAATAAGAAAGGTTACAGATAAGGATATAAGAGATTATGATATCCATGTAAATGTAGTTGGGGGCGGAAATATTGATGGACCTTCAGCAGGTGCTGCCATAACGATTTGTATAATTAGTGCACTTTTAGGCAAACCTATTAGACAGGATATAGCAATAACAGGAGAGATATCCTTAAGAGGAAAAGTTAAGCCTGTTGGTGGCATATTTGAAAAAGTATACGGTGCTAGAAGAAAGGGAATTAACCTTGTTATAGTTCCAAAAGAAAATGAAAAAGAAGTTCCAATTGGACTTAAGGACATAGATATTAAACCTATAGATACCATAGAAGAGATAATGAACACGGTATTTTAGTTTTAATTTTAGGATGGAGGAGCTAAAGCATGGAGAATACTCTAAAAACTCTTCCTTATAATATAGAAGCAGAACAGTCTGTCTTAGGATCCATGTTAAAGGATAGGACTGCAATAGCTGGAGCTGTAGAAATGTTAAAGGGAGAAGATTTTTACAAAGATAGTCATAAGGTTATATTTAACACCATACTTTCTTTGTATCAAAAAGATATTCCAGTAGATATGATAACATTATTAGAAGAACTTAAATCTACGTCTAAAATTGAAGAGTCAGGAGGAATAACCTATGTTACAGAAGTAAACAACTCAGTTATTTCTACTGCAAACGTAAATTCTTATATAAATATAGTTAAGGATAAATCTACTTTAAGGAAGCTTATAAAATCTTCAACTGAAATCATAGAAGAATGTTATGAAAATCAAAATGACGTAGAATCAGTTATTGATAGTGCTGAGAGTAAAATATTTAATATAGCAGAAAATAAAAGCTCTAGTGACTTTGAACATATGAGTACAGTGCTAGAGAGAGGTTTTTTAAACATTGAAAGAATATATAATAATAAAGGGCAATTAAATGGTGTACCTTCTGGGTTTAATGAATTAGACTCTAAAACATCAGGTTTCCAAAAGGGAGACATGATACTTATAGCAGCAAGACCATCTATGGGTAAAACTACCTTTGCACTTAATATTGCAGAGTATGCTGCTTTAAGAGAAGGAAAACAAGTTGCGGTTTTTTCTCTTGAAATGTCTAAGGAACAATTAGCTTATAAACTTTTATGTTCTCAAGCTAATGTAGATATGTTAAAGCTTAGAACAGGAGATCTAGATGATAAGGACTGGGAGAATATAGCTAAAGCTTCAGGTCCACTATCTACAGCCAAGATATTTATAGATGATACAGCAGGTACAACCATAATGGAGATGAGATCTAAATGTAGAAAGCTAAAAATAGAACATGGTATAGATCTTATAGTTATAGATTATCTTCAATTAATGGCAGGTACAGGCCGTAGTGAAAGTAGACAACAGGAAGTATCAGAAATATCAAGGTCCATAAAAGCCTTAGCAAAGGAAATGGAATGTCCTATAATAGCACTGTCACAGTTATCACGTGCACCAGAACAGAGAGCAGACCATAGACCAATGCTATCTGACCTTAGAGAATCAGGGTCTATAGAACAGGATGCAGACCTTGTTATGTTCTTATATAGAGATGAATATTATAATAAAGAAACAGAAGATAAGAACATAGCAGAATGTATCATAGCAAAACAAAGAAATGGTCCTGTAGGTACAGTAAAACTTGCATGGCTTGGACAGTACAGTAAATTTGGAAATTTGGATATAACCCATTAGGTTATATATAATTAAACTATATAAACAGAGTGCGATGGTAGTATTAGAGCTGGGAGTCATCGGATAAACAATAAATTAAAAGTGGACTATTTATATAGGCCCACTTTTAATTTATATTAAAGAAATATAGTTTACTATTTAATTTATATTCTTATATATTTTTATAGAGGTTGTTTTTAGAAATATAAATTATTTTATTAGCTCACCTTGTACAATTAGTCTATGTGTTGGATTATACATAGGCTCACATGTAATAAGAGTTATTTCAGGTTTATTTTTTTTACTATCTAAAACCAAAACTTCATGAGGTTTTACCAGAAATTTTTTATTAACTTTATATTTAAATTCATCTCCTGAGTATATAACTTCAATAATATCATCTTTTTCAATTTCATTAAGTCTATTAAAATTTCTTCCATGTTTATAACTTCTATGACCAGAGATAGAATAATTACCTTTATCACCGGGCTTAACCTTAGGATTTACAGAAGTTACGGAAATAGCCATATTTTCTTTAGTTGCACCATCTAAAATAGGTTGCTTTAAATTAATTTTATCTATTTTTAAAATAGGAGTGGTATTTTGGGCTTTTTTATTTAAAACTTCCTCATAATCTTTTTCATCATAAGAATCCTTTTCTATTATCTCTATATTTTTTAGTATTTCCTTTTGTTTATAATCATTATATGTTTCATCTAATTTTGGATAAGCTATTATAAGCAAACCAAAAATAATTAAGATAATAGATAGTAATTTTTTATACTTCATATAGTTTATCTCCTTTAACAACATACCTTACTACTGATTTCATTATAAGTTAAAATAAATAAATTACAAGAAATAAAATGAATAAATATAGAAACATTCTTTTTTATTAATTTAAATGAATTTTAAAGCAATTATAGTTTGGATAAGGATTACTAATCTAATTATTTATATTACTTTTTTTTATCATATATGCAGTTTCTCCTAGACCTATAAACCCCATTTTCTTATAGAAGAGTTCTGCATCATTATTTGTATTTACACATAGTCTTACAGCTTCATATTTATTATTAATTAAATCTAATAGACTCATAGTCATTTTCTTAGCTAGTCCCTTTCTTTGAAAATTAGGATGTACTACTAAGTCCATTATATATGGAAGTCCATTAACAAGACCAACTGTACATGCAGCAATCATTTTATTAGTAGGTTTATGATAAATTATTGAGGACCATTCCATAGGAATATTCATAGCTTTAATATGATTAAAGAATATATCTACACTATTCATTTGAAATTCATAGCTTTGAGATGCTATAAGTGGTACATTGCTTTTACTATAAGTATCATAATATAATTTAGCCATTTCTTCTTTATGTTTAGTTTCTGGTATAATGCAGCTGAATTCCTCACCAAAATCTACATCATATCTTTCAGTAGGACATACCATTAATTTTTCTGTTCTTTCTTTTAAAAATCCATAACTTTCATAAAGATCAACTAAGGATAAGTCTACATTAGGGGCTATGATATCCTTATTTATATCTGATAGTTTTTCAACATAGGATATTAAAACTCTATTTAACTCTTTTTTATTTTCAAAGGGCTCTATGGTAAAAATACATTTAAGCATATTAGGTTTTATAAGTGCTCCACCTATTTTCTTATTATCCTTAATTACCCAGTATGCAAAATTTGATTTAAGATATCTGTCTATTTCACCCCTAAAACTTAGCGGCATCCATTCATTTAACTGACTTAATCTATATATGGCATGATAAGTTGACCATTGATTTATATCTGCTTTTATTATTTCTAGTTCATATTTAATTTTATTTTCTGATGTGGTGTAAAAAATCATTTTAGTTAACCTCTTTTCATTATATAATATCAATTTTATTTTACTATGGTGAAGAGGAAATTTCAATGTAGTATGTAAGTATTTACATTAATTACCCTTAATTAGAGTACACATAGATTATGTGTATTTTATAAAATATAAATATATTTTAATATTTTATTTAAGAAAATATGAAATATAGTTAAAATCGATATATTTTACATATTTTTAACAATTATATTAATAAAAAGTATAAAAACATTATTAATTAAGTTGTAGAATATAGTATAATGATATATATAATAATTATTATAAAATAATTATTATATATAAGTATTTATAAAAGGGCAATTAAAATGAAAAAATTTAACAAATTAGTATCTTTGCTTATTGGGTTAATTTTTATGACCATTAATTTTACAGTAATTCGGCCTGATATCAAAGTATATGGACAAACTAGTCCTTTAAAATTAACAATTAAAGCATCAGAAACCGATGTCATGACAGGAAATTTTGTCACATTTAATTTAAGATATGACATATTAGAAATGGGTAAGATACAAGAAGGGGACAAAATGGAATTTGAGTTAACAGATAATTTAACAAATATACTGCCTATGTATAGTAAACAACATTTCAAAGATGTAAAAGTAGAAGGCAATAAAGTAACTCTTACCTTTGGACCTAATGCTAATACAGCATTGCAAGGTTTTATAAGCTTAGGGGTTATTACAAACAATGATACAAATGACACTGTGGATGGAATTGTTAAGGCCAAGTTTAAAGATGAAGAGGTACATTCTAAAATTTCTATATTACCACAAGCAACAGGTGTACCAGGGGAAGAGACAAGAACAATAGTAAAGTTTACTGAAAGAAGTAATGCAGATCGAACTTATCAACAAATATCAGGGGATACTGGATTAATCATGTCAGGATGTGAAGAAATAGAATTTATGATAGAAGTAAACCCTAAAAAGGGAAATCTTAAAGATGTGGTTGTAGCTGATTTTCTACCTTATGAAACAGAGCTTATACAGGATTCAATAAATTTTGAAATTTATAAAAATGGTTTTTATGATCCTATTTCTAAGGATAACTTTACCATATTTAAAGATGCAAGACATTTTGAAATTAGATTTGGTGATATAAATGATGGTTATAGAATTCGTTATAAGGCTAGGGTAAAGGATACTTCTCACAGATTTATAAATTCAGCAAAGGTAAAATATAATGAAGATGACAAGGATAAAACAGAAATAAGTGAATTTTATCTAAAACCTTTTACAGATGCAGGGGGAATAAATGTATCTAAATATGTAGATAAAGATGTAATTAGTAATGGTTTAAACGATCAATTAGTTACTTATACTATAGCTTTCCAAAGTGACAATGTTTTCGATAAGGGATCCATAGATTTAGATGATAAATTAGATCCTAGAATTAAGTTTGTAGATGCCATATCAAGTCCAGAATTTGAAGTTAACTACGATAGCAAGACACACACAGTGAAAATTCAAAACTCAAATGGAGAAATTCCAGCATATCAAAGAAGAGAAGTTAAGATTATCACAGATTTTTCACAGGTTAAACCAGGTGAAGAGATTATTAATACTATTGGTACTAATACAACAGTAACAAAGAAAAAATATGCATTTGAATTTAAAAAAATAGATTCTTTAACAAAAAAGCCTTTAGAAAGCGCTATTTTTAAGGTTGTTAATGAGGCTAGTGAAGATGTTATAACTAATATAACCACTGATAAAGATGGTATTGGAAGATTTGATATAAATACAGAAGGAAACTACAAGCTTATAGAAACTAAGGCACCAGATAATTATATTAAGTCAGATGTGGAAACACCTTTTACAGTAAATAAAGATAGTATTGGGAAAGTTATTGAATTAGGATCCTTAGAAAACCATCCTGATATAAGCAAAATATTAGGAAATGTAGAATTATCAAAAGTAGATCAAGATGGTAAACTATTAAGTGGAGTAGAATTTGAACTATATAAAATAGGACAAGATAAGGAAGAGAAAATTGGAGATCAATATACAACAGATTCAAATGGAAAAATAGTAGTTAAAGAATTAGAACTAGGAAATTATAAATTTGTAGAAACAAAACCTTTAGAAGGATATGAAAAATTAAAAGAACCAGTTACTTTTACTATTAAGGGTTCAGAACTAATTAGCTTAGAGGTTAAGAATACTAAAATAAAACCAGAAGAACCAACTAAACCAGAAGAACCAACCAAAACATTAGGAAATATTCAATTAATAAAAACAAACGAAGATGGTAAACTATTAAGTGGAGTAGAATTTGAATTATATAAAATAGTACAAGGTAAAGAGGAAAAAATTGGAGATCAATATACAACAGATTCAAATGGAAAAATAGTAGTTAAAGAATTAGAACTAGGAAATTATAAATTTGTAGAAGTAAAAGCTTTAGAAGGATATGAAAAATTAAAAGAACCAGTTACTTTTACTATTAAGGGTTCAGAACTAATTAGCTTAGAGGTTAAGAATACTAAAATAAAACCGGAAGAGCCGACTAAACCAGAGGAACCAACTAAACCGGAAGAACCAACTAAGCCAGAAGAACCAAACAAACCTGAAGAAAATAATCCAACTAAACCAGTGGAGGATAATAAACCTAACAAGCCTGAAAACAATAATAGGCCAAGTAAACCAGCAGAGAACAATAAGCCTGAAAAACCTCAAAATGGTAATAGACCAAACAAACCAGTAGAAAATCATAAACCTAACAATGTAACAAAGGAACCATCAAAAAATAAACCTGAAAAAGTAAGTGATGAAAAATTACCTAAGACAGGAGAAAGTGATCATTTACTAAACTATATACTAGGTATTATGTTAATGGGTGCAGGGCTTTTTATAAGAAAGAGAAAATAGACTAAAAGGATTGTCCATATATTTTGGACAATCCTTTTTATTAGTGTGTGCCCAGCATGGGCACAATCTAATGGGTGAAAGTCCCTAACATGCCCTAGTAGTGGGAAATGTATAGCCGAAGGCAAGGGTGTTCACTGCGAGGTGAAATCTGAAGGAAGCCATAGGCAAATCTCTGGTCTGACGAACAGAAATCACATTAGGCATTAATTAAGGATAAGGTTGCGCAACAAATTGAAGTCCTATAACTACTCGGAATTAATTAATGTATATGTGGCAGATGTATGGAGAGAAAGATTGTGTTCTTACCTGGGGAGGTCTCATGGACATGGTAATAAAGGATATAACATTCCTTACTATGGTTGAAATAAGATTTATCATGAGAAGTCAGCAGAAGTCATAGTACCCATGTTAATCGCGTAAGCGTGGGGAAGGACGGAACTTTAGGAGGTGAAAGTCAATGAATGTTACCAATACTGATAATGATAGCAGAAAACTTAATAAAGACTATTCGCAAATGGTATCTTCGGAAAAGAAAGAGTATGCGAAAGTGCTTAGTCAGCAAAGGATAACTGAAAACAACATCACCATTGTGAATTCTGAAGAAAATCAATTGCTTGAGAAGATACTTCACAGGGATAATATGAATAATGCATATTTCAAGGTGAAATCTAATAAAGGAGCCGGAGGCGTGGATAAGATGCAGGTGGATGAACTTCTACCCTACTTAAGAAACAACAAAGAGGAATTACTTAAGCAATTGAGGGAAGGTAAATATAAACCTAATCCAGTTAGACGGGTAGAAATACCTAAAGAGGATAAAGGTAAAATGAGAAAGCTTGGAATACCTACGGTAGTAGATAGAGTGATACAACAAGCTATAGCACAAATATTAACACCAATATATGAGGAGCAATTTTCAGAGTATAGTTACGGATTTAGACCAGCCATAGGTGCACACGATGCGCTAAAGCAATGTCAACTAAACGTTAATGATGGCTATGCTTATGTAGTGGATATGGACTTGGAAAAGTTCTTTGATACAGTAAGCCAAAGTAAACTTATAGAAATACTATCAAGGACAATTAAAGATGGCAGAGTTATCTCACTAATACATAAATATATGAATGCTGGAGTGATACAAAATGGGATGTTCGAAAGAACCCAAGTGGGTGTACCACAAGGAGGACCATTAAGTCCATTACTAAGTAACATAATGTTAAATGAATTAGATAAGGAATTAACTCGAAGAGGTCATAGATTTGTAAGATACGCAGATGATTGTATGATATTCTGTAAAAGTAAAAGAAGTTCGGTAAGAACTCTAAATAACATAATACCATTTATTGAAGAGAAACTCTTCTTAAAAGTTAATAAAGAGAAGACACAAATAAACCATATTAGTAAGGTGAAATATTTAGGTTACACTTTTTATAGACATAAAGGTAAATGTAGATTTCGAGTACATCCTAAATCAGTTAGTAAAATGAAAAGCAGACTTAAACAAATAACATCAAGAAATGACGCTACTAGCAATGAAATTAGGAAACAACGACTAGCAAGGTTTATTAAAGGGTGGCTTCAATATTTTAAATTAGCTGATATGCGAAGCTTGCTAACGCAAATAGATGAATGGTTGAGAAGAAGAATAAGAGCGATATATTGGAAACAATGGAAGAGAGTTAAAACAAGATACAAAGCTATGAGAAAGTTTCAGATTCCAGAATGGCAAGTGCACAACTTTGCTAATTGTAGGAAGGGAACGTGGAGAGCAAGTATGATGTTAAACTCAGTGCTAACGAAGAAAGAATTAATCAGTCAAGGGTACATGAACATGACTGATTATTATTTAAGAATTCATGAAAACTAAAGAACCGCCGTGTACGGAACCGTACGCACGGTGGTGTGAGAGGTCGGAAAAGTTATTTAACTTTTCCTCCTACTCGATTTACAGAAGTTTTTTAAACATCCCATATATATGAATTTAATACTTTATATATTCTGATACTGTATTTACGTCTTTATCTCCTCTTCCGGAGAGATTTACAATTATTATATCATCCTTATTCATTTTAGGTGCAACTTTCATGGTGTAAGCAATAGCATGAGAACTTTCAAGAGCAGGGATGATACCTTCAATCTTACATAAAAGCTTAAAGGCATCTAAAGCTTCTTTATCAGTAACACTTGCATATTGAGCTCTTTTTGTATCTTTTAAGTAAGCATGTTCTGGCCCTACACCAGGGTAGTCTAATCCAGAAGAGATTGAATAGGAAGGTAGCAGTTCACCTTCATCATTTAGTAAAAAGTAAGATTTCATTCCATGCATAACTGCTATAGAATCTTGAGCAAAGGCTGTGCTATGTTTACCGGTTTCTATGCCTAAACCAGCAGCTTCAACTCCTACCATATTAACATTTTCATCTTTTAAGAATTCACCAAATAGTCCTATGGCATTGCTTCCACCACCTACACATGCTATTAAAAGATCTGGAAGTCTTCCTTCAGCTTTTAATATCTGCTCTTTAGCTTCTTCCCCTATAATCTTTTGGAACTCTTTTACTATTAGTGGATAAGGATGTGGACCTACAGCAGAGCCTAGTACATAAAAAGTATCATCAGAAGCCTCTACATATGCATTTAAAGCTTCATCTACAGCATCTTTTAATGTTGCAGTTCCTGAAGTAACAGGTTTAACTTCAGCCCCAAGAAGTTTCATTCTAAATACATTTAAGGATTGTTTCCTCATATCTTCAGCACCCATATACACAGTGCATTTCATACCAAACAAAGCAGCACCTGTAGCCGTCGCAACACCATGTTGACCAGCTCCAGTTTCAGCAATTAAATTTGTTTTACCCATTCTTTTTGCAAGCAAGATTTGTCCTATAACATTATTTATTTTATGAGCCCCAGTATGGTTTAAATCTTCTCTCTTTAGATATATCTTAGCTCCCCCTAATTCTTTTGTTAACCTCTCTGCATAGTATAGAGGAGAAGGTCTACCAACATATTGATTTAAGTAATATGTGTATTCATCTTTAAACTCTTTATCATCTTTAAATTTTAAAAATGCCTCCTCCAATTCTTTTAAAGCTTCAGCCGTTTTTTCAGGAACATATTGTCCTCCAAATTTTCCAAAGTTACCATTTAACATAGTATTATCCCCCTTATAATAAAAATATAATTTTAAATATAATAAAAAAGCTACTTCATCCTATATTGGGACGAAGTAGCCGTGGTGCCACCCAAATTAATATATTTAAGGTTTTAGCAAGATTTTTATTAATAAAAAAAGTATTTTACTCCTATAGGAATAAAATACTTAAATGCCACCCATAAATATATTTTCTCTCTAAGATACGATACATATCTCTCCTCTATAACATGAGGTCACGTCTTTAGCTACTTTCAAAGAAAAGATTTCACTAAGAGTCTCATGGAGCCATTCCTTTAAAATTTTGTTATGGAACCTTTCACCATATGTCCACTCGCTAAAACAAAACATATTAAAGTACTATTTCCAATCATAGACTTATTTAATATATTATTAAAATTATTATATTTAATTAAAGTACTAAAGTCAATAAAAATCATATATATTTTTTAAAAATTTGAAATATTGTATTAAATAAATAGTATATTGATCTTATATTAACTATTATGTGTTAGATATTATTGAACCATCTGTATCAATTACTACTTCACTATAAGGAACTATAGTAGAAGACAGGAGCATTGCACCTTTAACTGCTGCAACTATACCACCACAACAAGGCACAGACATTCTTAAAACTTTTATACTTTTAATTTTATTATTAGTTAAAATTTCAGCTAACTTTTCTTTGTAATATTCATTATCATCAAGTTTAGGACAACCTATTAAGGTTATTCTATCTTTAATAAAGTCCTTATGAATATTTGCATAGGCATAAGCAGTACAATCAGCAGCTATTAATAGATCTGCATTTTCAAGGTATGCAGCCCTTGTATTTATAAGCTTAATTTGCACTGGCCATTGTCTTAATTCTGAAGGCATTGTAAAATCTTCTTCAGGTTTTTTACCCAAGGTATTTTTATTTATTAATAGAGACTTAGGTTTTCTTTCAATAGATTTTGCCATGGTTCCAGGACATCCACAAGGAAGCTTAGGTTTTTCCAAAGAAGCCTCATTATCCTTAGTTTTTAAGTTTTCTCTTTCTTCTATTTTTGCTTGAACTAACTCCTCATTATATTCTTTAGCTTCTCTTTCAACTATCTCAATAGCACCTGTAGGACATTCAGGAAGGCAATCCCCTAAACCATCACAATATTCATCACTAATTAATTTAGCTTTTCCATCTATAAGTTCAATAGCACCCTCATGACAAGCGCTAACACAAAGTCCACAACCATTACACTTTTCCTCGGAAATATTAACTATTTTTCTTAACATTTAAATCACATCCTTTTTAAAATTTATGATAAAAATAAGCTCTATATTAAACAATTATAATTAGTATGTTCTTATTTTAATATTCAATGTTTATAGTGTAATTATATTATAAAAATATTTAAGGTTTAAGTATGTAACATATGTTACAATTATAAAATAAATAGAATTTTAAGTTATAGGATGAAATTAAGTTACCTAAAGCTTAGAAGTCTTATCTTATTTAAGTGAGGAGATGGAGATGTTAAGATTAGTATCTTTATTATCAAAGAGCATTTTATTTAAAGATTTTAAGGAAGAATTAATAGAAGAATTATTAAAAGACATTAACTATAGAATAAGCAAATTTTCTAAGGGAGAAGTAATAGCCTTAGAGGGGGATCATATTTCAGGTATTGGTATTATTCTAGATGGATCTGTTGAGGTGCAAAAGGGATTTCCATCAGGGAAGGTTGTTTCTATAAGTAAAATAAAGCAGGGCGGAATATTTGGAGAAGTTATTATATTTTCTGATTTAAATTCTTATCCTTCCAATATAATTTCTAGTAATAAATCAGAGATATTATTTATTTCAAAGGAAGATATTTTAAAACTCTGCAGTTTAAATGAGGGATTTTTAAAAAAGTTCATGACACTACTTTCCAATAAAATTCTCATGTTAAATAAGAAGTTAAAAGAAATATCTTATGGAACCATAAGAGAAAAATTAGCAGATTATATTTTAGAAGAATATAAAAAGCAAAAAGATTTAGTTATTAAGCTTAGCAAAAATAGAAGTGAGATGGCTGAGCATTTTGGGGTTACAAGACCTTCTCTTTCAAGAGAGCTTATAAGAATGAAGGAAGATGGATTAATAGATTTTGAGAGAAATATTATAAATATAATAAACTTACAAGGCATAGAGGAAATATTATATTTATAAATAGAAAATCTAAGCTTTAGTGGGAGTAAAAACTCGTACCAAAGCTTAGAAGGCTCTTGTGTATTTATTTTTGCATAAACATTGCTTTTATTTTACCCTCTGTTAGATGTTTTTATCTAATAGAGCATTATTTTAATATAGCATATTTGGTTATAGTTTTATCAAGTCCATCTGGTGAGAATTCTTTCCAAAAAATAAGTTTGTTGTACAAACCTCTTACTTGCATATGCTTATCTTTATCTAATATATAAATTTTATTACTTTTAGTGTCAATCACTTGTGAACTTGTTGTTTTATTATCCCACCATATCATGTAATATTTACTAAACAAAGGTCCAGCCATAGTACTGTTTTGAGTATTTTGGTATATTGGAAGGGAGGAGTTTACGCAATTTTTCCAATCCTCATTCTTTTTGTTTAAATCATATAAAACAATATTAGTAATATCGTTAACTGTAAAATCGGCAGCTATTAGGTTATTATTTATTATAGGGTCATATACAGGCACATTTTTAGAAAGTATAGTCTTATTTTTGTCTTTCAAGTTGTACAAAGTTATATTACTAAACTTTTTATGTTCAGCAGGATCTGTGGTCAGCTTTGTAACACTCCACACAATATTGTCATTATAAATAGATGGGTCTGAATAAAAATACTTATCTATATCCTTTATTTCATCTAATTCATGTATAGTTTTATTTTTAAGGTTAGCTAATTTTATTACTGATTTTATACTTTTATCACTATCTCTCTTAAAGTTTGAGTATACAATGTTATCACCAGATATGGTAACTTGGTTAGGAGAACATCTAAAACCAGATTGAAGGTTATTAATATCCTTATCAATATCCTTGTCTATTTGTGTAACTTCACCTGTTTTTATATTTTCAGCATATAAAGCCCAACCTACACCTGTGGTTGCATCAGTTGTTTCCTTATCACTACCCTCCACCCAAACTATCCACTTATCTGAAAAATCAGCAGTTTGTATATACATGTTCTTTCCCATAGCCTTTTTAAATACTTTTGTCTTTTTTGTGTCCACATTGTAAGTACATAATTCTCCGCTTATTTCATAACCATAGAAGTTTTTCTCATCTTTTACACCTAAGACTTCCATAGGTGCGTTAATAATTTCTTATTTTAAAACAATTTCATTTGGATTCCCTTCTTCTATTTTGAGGTTATCAAAAGAAGGGATTTTTTCAACATTATCATTAGTATTAACTATTTTACTATCTGGGGGTTTAACTTCTTTTAAAGCTTTACCATGGTTAAAATACTTAAAAATACCAAAGCCTAAAATTATAATACAAGAACATGATATCATTAATAAAAGTTTTTTTTTCATATAGATGCTCCTTATAATTTAAATATTTTACGATACTTCAAAGAAATACTAGAGCTTTTTATTTATAAATTTTCTTAGAATTAACTATTACAACAAGTTATATTAATATTTTTAGTAAATAACTTTAGTTAGGCAATTTTAAATTGTAAATTACCTATTGTAGATAAAATATGATTGTCAGTATATTCTATCCAAAATGAATACTAACACTTACCTAATTTAAATTTATGCATTTTTAAAAAAATCTTAAGCGATTTTTAGTTCTGATAAAATATCTTCTAGTTTAGCATTTTGTTTTAATTTTTCGTATATAAATCACACAAGTGCTTTTGCCGTAAGGCTGTTTAGATACTTCTGGGTTTCACCGATAGTATTAAAATCTTTATATTTGTAAATAACTCTAAATAATTACAGATTAAGAATACTATAATAAAATATCGTTCTACAGATAAAATGCTACGCATTCTATAATTGAAGATACTAGTACTAGTGATAAAATAGTGTTTTTGAATTTTTTTGTAAAAATCTCCCTAAAAATTTATTTAATATAATATTAATAACTCAATGAAATTTGTTTAATATTATTGGTAAAAAAATTAAATATGAATTAATAACTGCAACTATTAAATATAAATAGTACCTTTTTTTATCTTTTGGTGAACATTTGAATAAATTATTAATACTCCAAATAAATAAAAATGGAGTAATAAAACAAAAAAATTCTCCTAATTCAGCAATAAACATTACTACATTACCCAATATGAACTACTCCTCTCCAAATGTATTATAATTGTTATTTATAATAATTATTACTAATTAAATTATGCTATATTTTTAATTATCAACTTTTTATATATTTTTTCACTAGTGTTTAATTAATGGATTGAAAATCCTATTGACAATAATAACTTGTAATAAATTTCTATGTGTACCAGCAATATATAAATGAAAATAGTCAGCACCTTTGCTTTAATATAATTACCACAATCATATCGCAAAGGAGTTGCTGACTATCTATGAATAATTATATCACTATTTTTGAAAAATTATTAGATATTGTTAACTGGAACACTTTGAAAAAATCTACGTATAAGTTAGATGTTGACTATAATATAGCATCAAATCATTTGAAAACTCACCTTTACTTTCATTTAGCGAAGCTAGATAGCTTAAGGGATGTTGATGATTTTATGCAATCTGATTCTAAGCTAAAGGAGTCAATAAAAAGCGTTAGCTTGGGAACGTTGTCTAATTATAATAACTATATGGATTATAATGTTTACATTCCAATATTAAACGAACTAATTGATACTGCTTTAAAACAATTACCTGTAAATGAGAAACTTAAAAAGTTTGGAACCATAAAACTAATAGATTCTTCAACTATAAGTATGGCCAAGACTTATTTTCAGTGGGCAGAATTTCGCTCTACAAAAGCAGGAATAAAGCTTCATACAAAATTCAACTTAAGCAAAGGAGTTCCTGAGCTTATAATTGTGTCTAATGCTAAACCACATGATAGAACTAAGATGAAAGAACTTATTACAGAAAACAACTGTATATATGTCTTTGACAAAGGCTATGTTGACTATAAAAAGTTTGATGAGTTTAGCAATAAAGGAATACGCTTTATTACCCGATTAAAAGATAATGCTGCTATAACTGAAGTAAGTAAGCTTGAAATAACTTACTCTGACGTTACTCTACTAGATGATTCTATAAATATCATTGAAGATATTATTTGCTATCTTGGTACAGAAGATATTAATATGACAAAAAATCAGTATAGGGTTATCACTGTAGTTGATTCTGAAGGTCAAATACTAACCTTTGTAACTAACATATTACAATATACTAGTGAAGATATAGCATGGTTATATAAAAAACGTTGGGATATCGAGCTATTCTTCAAATGGATTAAGCAAAATTTAAAAATTAAAAGATTCATAGGACATAGCCTTAATGCAGTTATGATGCAAATTGTTTCGGCAATAATAACATTCATTATAATAAAACTAATACAAGACGTAGCCAAAACAGCCTACGGCTTATTAAAAATAAAGAGATTAATAAAACATTCAATTACAAAATTAATAGATAATATCTTGTTTTCTTGGGAGAAGTGGTTAGGTGGCTAACTGCAACTATAAAACCATATACTTCCATACAAGCTATCACTATGCGGGCAAGTCTGCCCTTTGTTATAGGAATATTATTCTATATTAGCTTAATTTAAGAATTTTACTATAAAGAATGATTATAATACAAATGTCAATGAAAATATTTTCTAAAAATTAAACACTAGTGATATTTTTTGAAACAAATATTGTTATAATACAACTTATACATCTTAAAACACAATCAAAAGGTATTATCTCAACTTAAATAAAATATATTAATCTTAGTCATGATGATTATATGATTTATAAGGTCATATAATATGCTTTATATTCTATTAGGTTATTCAGTGTTAATAATTTAAATAGCCTAAAATAGGTATTTAGACCTTATTTTATTCATCTTATATTAATATTTTTAGTAAATAACTCAAATTAATTATATCAGAGAATTATTGTATTATTTTGTCATATTTTGCTTTGTAGATGAATTAATATATGCAAAGAATTTATTGTAAATGGAAACAAACGCTTTCTAAAAATATTTTAAAAAGAAGGGTGTATTAAGCAGAGAGCTATGGGATAAAGCCTAAGAAGAGTTGTAATAATAAAATAAAAACTTTTCTAAGAAACTTATTAATAAAATTTCTTAGAAAAGTTTTTTAATAACGCCAAGTTAATTCTCTTACATGAATAGGTCTATATATAAGTTTTCCATCTACCCTAGTGCTCTCCATTAAAGAAACTTTAGTAACTTCTATAGGATGAGGTTCTAATTTAATATTTTTTATCTCTTCAAAATAATCCTTATCTATAATGGCTTCTCTACATAAGGTTATATGAGGACTATATTTTCTAGTTTCTTTTTCAAAGCCATTTTCAGAAAGAATAGATTGTAATGAATCATAAAGAAGATTTAAAATATTGTCCTCCTTTTGTATTCCAGCCCAAAGGATATGTTTATTGCTTTTGTTAAAGCTTCCTAGATTATTTAGCTTTAAAGTAAAGGGAGAATTGCATAGGGCTACCTTATCTAGTACAGATTTTAGGGTATCTAGGGTATTAAGGTCAACTTCTCCTATAAATCTTAGGGTTAGATGTAGGTTTTCTTTTCTTGAAAAGTTACCCTTAGTACAGTATTTTTTTAGGTCCGACTGAATTGAATCTAGGTAATTTTTAATTTCGTCTTTAAATTCAATAGCAAAGAAAACTCTCAAAATAATCACCTCTATATGTCTTTATATCTTAATTAGATATTAAAATTAAACTACTATAATGAAAATTTATATTATAGTAGTCATCTAATACGGAAAATATTATATTATTATCTTTACTAATAAGGCTTATTATTATTCGAAAAGTACATAAGATTTAATTGTTTTGTTTTAGGATGTTCAAATATTTCAACGTCTACTTCAAAGACTTCTTTTATTAATTCCTTAGTGAGCACTTCTTTTGGTTTCCCTTCTGCAACTATTGAACCATCTTTTATTACATAAATCCTATTACAGTACATAGCTGCTAGATTTAAATCATGAAGGGCTGCAAAAACTTGTAGATTTAAGGATTTTACTAGGTCTAATATTTCAATTTGATATTTTATATCTAAGTGATTTGTAGGTTCATCTAAAATAAGTATTTTAGGCTCTTGAGCCAAGGCTCTAGCAAGCATTATTCTTTGTCTTTCTCCACCGGATAGGGTAGAAAAACTGCGTTTTGCATAATGTTCCATATGAACTTTTTTAAGTGTATTATAAACTATTTCATAATCTTCTACGGTATCTAAATCTAAGGCTTTTTTATGTGGAGCTCTTCCCATCATAACAATTTCTTCTACTGTAAAGTCAAAGTTAAAGTTATTAAACTGGCTTACTACACCCATGGTTTTAGCACTTTCTTTTAAACTAATCTTATCTAAGTTTTTATCATTTAAAGTAATAAGCCCACTAGATGGCTTTAAAATTCTATATATGGTTTTTAAAAAAGTTGATTTTCCACTACCATTAGGACCTATTAGTCCGACAAATTCATTTACTTCTAGTTTAGAGGTAATTCCTTTTAATATTTCATTTCCGCCTAAGGTTACTTTTATATCTTTTGCACTTAAATTCATATTAATTACCTCCAAATGCATTGGTCTTTTTAATCATTATCCATATAAAGAATGGTGCACCTAGTATAGAAGTTATAACTCCAATTGGTATCTCCATGTCAGAGAGTAAGGTTCTTGCAAGTACATCAGTCCATATTAAGAAAATTGCACCTACCAAAGCACATATAGGAACTAGTTTTCTATGATCTGAACCTACAATCATTCTTACAATATGAGGGATAACAAGGCCTACAAAGCCTATCATACCAGCTGAATAAACTATTAATCCAGTCATTAAGGAAGTTATAAGCATATATATTTTTCTATATTTATTTAAATCCGTTCCTAGAGTTATAGCGTTATGATCTCCTAAAAGCATTATATTTAGATTTCTAAATTGAAATACAAAAAAGAGGGTACCTAGAATAATAAATATACCTGGCAATTTTATACTATCCCAACTAGCACTAGCTAAGCTTCCCATTAACCAAAAGGTTATGGTTCTTATTTGCTGATCATTCCTACATGTAAATATAAGGAAACTTGAAAAAGCAGAAGCAATAGAACTTATGACCATACCAGATAAGACTAACTTTACAGGGGTTGCTCTACCACCTGTATTAGATAAAACATATACTAAGAGAGAACTACCTAAAGCACCCATAAAAGCAAACATGCTAACACCATTAGCTCCAAAGATAGAACCAATTCCTATAAATATTCCAAAGGTAGCACCTAAAGAAGCACCTGATGAAATACCTAGAATATAAGGATCAGCTAAGGGGTTTTGTACCATGGATTGCATTGTAAGTCCTACTACTGAAAGTCCCATGCCAACTATAGCACCAAGGAGTATTCGTGGAAAACGAATACTCCATATGATTTCATAGTTAACTCCAGAACTTAAAGCAGAAGTATCACCTATAGAGATATTAAAAGCATTGTGCAATATTATTTTTAGTACTTCTAGTGGTTTTATATCTACAGGACCAAAGACTATGGCAAAAACCATAGATAAAAATAGAACTCCAAGTAATATAAGTATAGTTATCATTAGAGTTGTTCTATTTTTTATAATACCTTCTTTAAAATTCTTATTATCTACTTTTAAATTATTTTTATTTGTATTTTGCATTAATAACACCTAATTCTATTTAAATAATTCTGGATAGAAACCTTTAGCAAGTCTTTCAATACCATTAGCCACTCTAACTCCACCAACATAAGTTTCAGCAAGAGGAGTATCTACTACTTTTTTATTTTTTATGGCATTTACATTTTGTAAGCTTTTATTATTTAGTAGAGCAGAGATCTCTTTATTATCAGACTTTTGCATCTCAAAGCTTATTAGAGCTATAACATCAGGATTTTTTTCTAAGATTGTCTCTAAGCTAATCTCGCCGCCCTTATCTGTTATATTAGTTCCACCAGCTTTTTCTACCATATCAGTAACTAAAGAGTTTTTTCCATATGCATAATATTTATTATCCCCAGAACCTTCTATAACTAAAACCTTTACTGGAGATTTTGCTGTTTTAGTTTTTTTCTGAATATCTTCTATTTTAGCTTTCATATCACCTATAAGTTTATCAGATTTCTCTGTAACATTAAATACCTTACCTATTTCTTCTATATCCTTAAATTCATTTTCTACAGTACGTTCTTTTAATACACTATTTCTTTGAATAAAAGTGTTAACCTCTTTTTTATTCCAATCTGTAACGTTTCCTAAGGATTTATCAAAGAATGCACTGCTCCAACCAAATAACATGTCAGGTTTTTTAGAAAGTACAACTTCTTTAGATGGATATCTTTCTGATAAAATAGGTACTTTTTTATATGCTTCTTCTAGTTCAGGAAGAATAGGATTATCTCTATAGCATGTGCCAACTAGAGAGTCTTCTAGTCCTAAAGCTAACATAACTTCAGTAGCAGGTTGATTTGTAGTGATTACTTTAGTTGGTTTTTGTTTAAATGTAACTTCAAATTCATTTTTTTGTGCATCAAAGTTTTTAATTTTTACAGGATAGTTACCTTTAGATTCGTCTTTCTTTGAACTTTCTTCAACCTTTGTTGTTTCTTTAGCATTTTTATTTTCCTTTTCATTAGAGTTACCACATCCAGCTAAAAAGCTTGTAGTAAGACCTAAAGCTAAAATAATACTAAGAATTTTCTTTTTCATTTTATTTTCCCCCCAAATTATGTAGAAATGTTTTATAAAATAAGTTAATAAAAAATAAAAAAACCATCCAAAAAGTTGGATAGTTTTACAGACGTTATAGATAGTCATTTTCAATTAAATAATAAGAACAATTGAAAAGTTTATAAAACTTCAACTTCCCTCCGAAGCTTAGTAATAAAACTAATAGGCAGGTCTCCTGACTTACACATAAAACCCTATAAATTGCCTTCCCAATTTCTCAGTGGCATAGTAATTTATAAGTAGTGTTTACAGTAGCGGGGGCTGTGTTGGACTTACACCAAACTTCCCTATGAATCCATAAAAGGAACCTAATAGCACATTATATTAAATTTTCTCTGTTATTATATTTTAAAAAAGCATCTATGTCAATGTTATAAGAAAAATTTAGATTTTAGGGAAATGAATTTTAAAAGTGTATTTGAAGATTATAATAACTTCTTGTATTATAAAAAGATAAAGGAGATAGTGTAAAGTGAAATATGAAAAAGTTAAGTTTAAAAATGTTTTGCCCGAAGGGCGTAGAATACTAAAATACTTTGTGATTTAAAGATGGATTAACGAATTTTGAGCATGACAAAAAATCCTTTTCAGAGAAGGAAAATTTTTGATATTGCTAATCACCACATTAATTTATCCACGTAGTGGCTCAGAAATATCGTATATTTACTTTATAACTAAATTAAGCAGAGTTTTCAGCTTGCATCTTTAATATTGTTTGTTGACCAAGATAAATAAGTATTTGCCACTTAGCAGGCATATTGCCCGCATTAGTTAAAATATCTATCTCATTTAGTGGCTTCCAGTAGTTATAAGGATGAGGACGTAGAAAGTTATAATAGGCAACCCAAAGGGAAACGCCATAAAGTGCACCATTCTCGCTTCCATAACCGCAGGTAACGCGATAAGAAGATTTGAAGGTGCGGTTAAGTCGTTCTACTACTTGCTTTACCCAACGAAATTCGGTGGATACAGCATCATCATTGGTGAGTCCGATAACTTGAGTAACATCAAAGTCCCATCCATTAACGATTTTGCACTGCTGACTTGCAAGAGGATAGGCACTATAGCCGTCTGCAATGAATTTTAAGGCTTTATTAGGGAATTTTTTAAACTTCTCAAAAGCCATACGCATAGTGAGGATACATGGACCTACAGCACGAGTATCAGATACTTGATAGCCTAAGATAGACTTCTTACAGGCATCCATGATAATCCAAACGTAATGTTTTATACCTTTTACCTTGATATAGGTTTCATCAGCTGAAAGAATATTAGATGGTTTGTAGTCAAATGTGTCAACAAAAGGCTTTATAACTGCGGCAGCAGTCATAGCATAATTAGCAACCATTGTATGTGAAATCTTTATGCCGTGTATTTCTTCCAAGGCATGTGCTGTCTGTCTAGTAGATAGCTTAAGATTAACGTGATAAGTAAGGCAAAGCCCCATAATGTGGGCATTAAACTTCTTATACTTAAAGTTAATTGCTCTAGAAGGAAGTTCATGTAAGTCCATTTTAAAGAAATCTATGGTGAACTCACGATAGATGTAGTGGAGCTTGTACTTGTGTTTATCAGCGTCACTTAAGTCTTTAGGCAGCTTGTCTAAGTTATTGCGGTAGTAAGAACACTTAGGATTAACACATTTATGTATTCTAAAATGCTTACGATCTTTCTTAGGTGTTAAAATATGTCCACAATAAGGGCAACGTAAAGCTAAAGGTCTATTATAGATATTTATTTCGTTAAATAACTCTCCACATACTTTACACTGATATTGACCTTTAGAACCATTATTTTTGTAAATGTATTTGTGCGGAGCACCACAACGAGGGCACACGGTAGATTCACCAACTTTTGCACTTTCAGACCTACGATTTACTGGCTTAACAGTTTTTCCGTACCTGTTCTTGTAATAAGCTAAAAGCAATTGATAATCAACAGGTTCTGAATTGAAGATTTTAGGAAGTTTATCCACCTTAAACTTCTGATATTCAGGACTATGTGAATCCTCAAAAACCAATTGTTTAAGAGGAATATATTTAGATATAAATAAAAAAAGTTCTAAAATAATTTTGTTTTGGTATTGAATATATAAAAGTAAATAAGTTATAATTGAATCCATAGCAATGACATCCTTTCATGTTATTTTGGGTTTTGGCGATTCAATTATAGCATAAAAAAGGGGGTCATTGTTTTTTTTGTTTAAAAAATTCTGTAACCCTTGATATATAAAGATAAAGTAAAAAATATAGTGTGAAAAACTTTACACTAACATAAAGGAAGAGGGGGTTAAAAATATGAATATAGCAATTTTAGTATGTAATAAGATGACTTATGAATGTGCAGCAGTGGGATGTTTTGAAGCTTTTAATAATAAAAGTAAAGCCTTTGAAATATATAAGGGCAAGGAAGTTATATTAAAATCTCTTTTTCATTGTAATGGATGTGGCAAGGATTTAGAGAAGGAAATGGAATATAAAATAAAACAATTAAAAAATTTAAATGTAGAAACAATACATATGGCTCGTTGCATAGAAGTTGAATGTAATCGTTATGATAAAATTAAAAATTTCTTTGAAGAAAAAGGGTTTAAGGTAGTTAAGGGGAGTCATTAAAGTAACAAGAAAAAACTGCTTTATGACTGAATGTTAAATTTAGAAGATATAAAAACCATGAATAAACGGCAAACTTAAAATGTGCCCTCTATACATGGTTTTTCATAAATATTTACTTTAACATACCTTCTTGTTCTAAAACTTTAGATGCATTGTAAGAACTTCTAACTAGTGGAGAAGAGGCTATATACTTAAAGCCCATTTCCATTCCTATATCTCTATATTTATTAAAGGTATCAGGATGAACATATTCCTTAACTTCAAGATGTTCTTTAGAAGGTCTTAGGTATTGACCTATAGTTACAACATCGCAATCTATGGCACGTAAGTCTTTTAGAAGGTCTATAATTTCTTCTTCTGTTTCTCCAAGGCCTAACATAAATCCAGATTTTGTTAAGATAGAGTTGTCCATTTCTTTAGCCTTTTCTAAAAGCTCTAGGGAACGTTTATATATAGCTTGTGGACGAACTGTTTTGTACAGGTTTGGAGTTGTTTCTACATTATGATTTAATATTTCTGGTTTAGCATCTACTATGATTTTTAGGGCATCCCAGTTTCCTTTTAGGTCAGGAATTAACACTTCTACTGTAGTATTTGGGTTTAATCTTCTAATTTCCTCTATAACCTTAGCAAAGTGGCTAGCACCACCATCAGGAAGGTCATCACGAGTTACAGAGGTTACAACAGCATGTTTTAATCCAAGTTCCTTTACAGCTTCAGCTAAGTGTCTTGGTTCCTCTGGATCTACACATTGAGGTTTTCCAGGCGTTACATTACAAAATCTACAATTTCTAGTACAGACACTACCTAGAATCATAAAGGTAGCTGTTCTTTTATTGTAACATTCCATTCTATTTGGACAGTTTGCCTCTTGACATACTGTATTTAAACTTAAACTTTGGGTAAGTGCTTTTACTTGTTTTAAATTTGCACCTAAATCAATTTTTACTTTTAACCAGTCAGGTTTTTTCTTATACATTTCTCCCCATCTCCTTATTATTATTAAATTAAAACATAAGCTCTAAAATGTCAGAAGGTTCAACAGCTTTTATATATTCCTCAATATTGTTATTATTTAAAAATTCTTTAATAGCATTTTCTTCATGCGGAAGCTGTATAAATTTTTCTTCAAGTTCTTTAATATCTTTAGTAAAGAAAAAATCCCCATAAAATTTTAGTTTAGTTATGTAACCTTGTCGTACATCAAAACTTATCTCTAAAGTACCACCTTTAAACCTTTTTTGTTTACTATAAGTATATTTCGGTGAATGACCAAAATTCCAATCCCAATTGGAAAATCTCTCTTCAACTATTTTAGCTATAACCTTTAAATCTTCATTATTAAATTCATAGAGGTTTTTTTCACCATAGATTTTCATAACAAAATCTATAACATAATTTTTAAATTCTAATACAGTCATAGGCTCTCTTAAATGCTCGCTTATATTTGTAACTCTAGATGAAACGGATTTAACTCCCTTATCCTTAAGTTTTAAAGGGTTTACCTTTAATGCCTTAGACAAATCCGTCATAGAACTAGAAAATAATAGAGTTCCATGATGTAATACTTTATCCTTATGATAGTATTGAGCGTTACCAGAAAACTTTTTTCCCTCTATTACAAGATCATTTCTTCCTGAAAACTCTGCATTCACGCCTAAGGCTTGTAGAGCTTTTAATAGAGGATTAGTAAATTTTCTAAAATTAGAGGATACATCTTCTGTATTTTTTGCTATAAAGGTAAAATTAATATTACCAAGGTCATTGAATACAGCGCCACCTCCAGTAAGTCTTCTTACTACAGTTATATTTTTTTCTTTAATATAATCCATGTTTATTTCTGCTAAAGCATTTTGATTTTTACCTATGAGTATGCAAGGTTCATTTCTCCACAACATAAAACATTCATCATTAAAGTTTTCTAAAACATATTGTTCAGCTGCGTGGTTAAAGTAAGAATTTGTATTGAAATGGTTTATAAATAGCATAGTGTCCTCCTAAAGTAATTAATTCTATAGATTAAATAAGCAGAATTCTTGGCTTTAGGGGGAGTATTACTCCACTAAAGTTTAGAACTCTATTCTATTAATATTTAAGCTACTAAAAATTTAGAAATACCTATATAATTTATGGTTAGCAATGTATGGCTCATAAGTTTATGGTCAACCTATGGATATATGATAAATTTTTCCTTATATATTATAATTATATCATGAAAAGTATTTAAATAATAATAAATATTACTTACAATAAATTAATTACTATAGTTTTACTATACAAAATTATAAATAGATAAGATTAAGATATAATATGATAGAATTAGTATTTTAAAATTAATTTATTCATACCATTTGAAGTATAAGATGAGTAAATTTTAATATAGATTAAATATGATATAATAAAATGAATAAATGCATTATTGATTATTTCATATTATAATAATTTAATTTAAATAATATATTGGCACGTTTATATTTTCTTGAGAGGTAAAAAGAATTTATGGATAAAGAATTTAAAAAAGTTTCAGAATTAATTGAAAAGCTATATAATACAAATAATTTAAATAGAGAAGAACTTTTATATGTACTAAATAATCTAAATAATGATCATATAAAGTTATTAAAGGAAAGAGCACATGAGACTAGAGTAAAGTTTTATGGTCATAAAGTTTTTATGAGAGGGCTTTTAGAGTTTACAAATTATTGCAAACGAACTTGTTCTTATTGTGGTATTAGTTCTTTAAATCCTAAGGCGGATAGATATCGCCTTAGTTTAGAAGAAATTATGGAATGTGCGGATTTAGGATATAAATTAGGGTATAGAACTTTTGTACTTCAAGGAGGCGAAGACCCTTATTATACTGCAGATAAAATTGAAAAAATTATAATCTCACTTAAAGAAAAGTATAGTGAAGTAGCTATAACATTATCTATAGGAGAGAAGTCTTACGAAGAGTATGAAAGATTTTATAAGGCTGGTGCAGATAGATATCTTCTAAGGCATGAAACAGCTTCAGAAAAGTTATATAACCAGTTACATGGAGATTGTAGTTTTCGTAATAGAAGAAGATGTCTTTACGATTTAAAGAAAATAGGGTATCAAGTAGGGGCAGGATTTATGGTGGGACTTCCAAACCAAACCAATGAAGATTTAGTAGAAGATTTTATGTTTTTAAAGGAATTGGAACCTCATATGGTTGGCATTGGACCCTTTATACCACATAAAGATACAAAACTATCAAAAGAAAAAGGTGGTACTGTTGAAGACACAATTATTATGCTAGCTTTGACTAGGCTATTTTTGCCACAGGCTTTACTTCCTGCAACTACTGCATTAGGTACTTTAGATCCTGAGGGACGTGAAAAAGGACTTCAAGCAGGTGCTAATGTGGTTATGCCAAATTTATCACCCACATCTGTTAGGGAGAAATACTCCTTATATAATGGCAAAATATGTACAGGAGATGAGGCGGCAGAATGTAGAAAATGTATAGAGAATAGAATCAAATCTGCTGGATTTACTGTAGATATGTCTAGAGGAGATAACATAAATTGGGGGCGCATATAAAATGTTTATTAATGAAGAGTATATCAATAATTTATTAGAAAATGCCAAAGGAGCTACAAAAGAAGATATTCAAAAAGTTCTAGACAAGGCTAAAAAAGTTAGAGGATTAAGTCACGAAGATATAGCTATGCTTCTTCAAATAGAAGATGAAGCTCAAATTAAAGAGATGTTTAAAATAGCTGGTGATATTAAAAAATCCATTTATGGAAATAGGGTTGTTTTATTTGCACCACTTTATATTAGCAACTATTGTGTAAATAACTGTAGATATTGTGGTTATAAAAGATGTAATGAAATAGTTAGAAGAAAATTAACCATGGATGAAATAAGAGAAGAAGTAAGGCTTTTAGAAAAAATGGGTCATAAAAGATTAGCATTAGAAGTAGGTGAAGACCCTGTAAACTGTGATATAGATTATGTTTTAGATTCTATAGATGCAATTTATGAAACTCACAAGGATAATGGAAGTATAAGAAGAATTAATGTAAATATAGCAGCAACTACAGAAGAAAACTTTAAAAAATTAAAAGAGAAAAATATAGGTACTTATATTCTATTTCAAGAAACTTATCACAAGCCTACCTATGAATATATGCACCCTAAGTCTATAAAAGGCGATTATAATTATCATACTACAGCCTTTGATAGAGCAATGAAAGCTGGAATTGAAGATGTTGGTGGTGGAGTTTTATTCGGACTTTATGATTATAAATTTGAAGTTATGGGTCTTATGCTTCATAATGAACACTTAGAAAAAGAATATGGCGTAGGTTTCCATACAATATCAGCACCAAGAATAAAAAAAGCAGAGGGTATGGACCTTAGTATGTTCCCTCATATAGTAACAGATGAAGAGTTTAAAAAGATAATAGCTATTATTCGTATAGCAGTGCCATTTACAGGAATAATATTATCTACAAGAGAAAGTAGTTCTATGAGAAAAGAAGCTTTAAGATATGGAGTATCTCAAGTAAGTGCAGGTTCTTGTACTGGAGTTGGTGGGTATAAGGAAAGTGAAGAGGGAAATTCTGTAGATCAATTTAGTATAGAAGATAGAAGAAGTCCTATACAGGTTATAAAAGACTTAATTAATGATGGATATATTCCAAGCTATTGTACAGCTTGTTATAGACAAGGAAGAACAGGGGATAGATTTATGAGTCTTGCAAAGTCAGGAGAAATACAAAATGTCTGTGCTCCAAATGCATTAATGACTTTAATGGAGTATGTCCTAGATTATGGAGATGAAGAATTATATAAAATGGCAGAAGAACTTGTAAATAAAGAAATTAATAATTTAGCAAGTGAAGAGATGAAAAAGAATGTAAGATCAAATATAGAAAAGCTTAAAAAAGGTGATAGAGACATTTATTTTTAAAAAGAGGGGATATTTATGAATAGTACTCCAAGTGCCAATAGATTACATATAGGATTATTTGGAAAAACTAATAGCGGTAAGTCTTCCATATTAAATAAAATTACAGGGCAAGAAATATCTATTGTATCAGAAATAGAAGGAACAACTACAGATCCTGTAAATAAAGCAATGGAGCTTATTCAGGCAGGACCTGTAATATTTATAGATACACCAGGAATACAGGATAAAACTAAGCTTGGAAAACTGAGAGAAGAAAAGACTTTAAGTAGTTTAAATAAAGTAGATATAGTTTTATATATAATTAATAGTGTAGATTATAACATGGAAGAGGAAAATAAATTTTTAGATATATTAAGGGAAAGAAAAATTCCCTATATAAAGGTATTTAATAAGATTGATTTATTAGATGAAAAGAATATAGAAGATTTAAAGAAAGAAAATAAAGACGCTATATTTATAAGTACATTTAATGAAGAAGAAATAGAAATTTTAAAAGATAAATTAGTAGAAAGATTAAAAACAATAGAAAAAGAAGAAACTCTAATTGGAGATATATTACCCTATGGTAGCACTGTAATTATGGTAGTTCCAATTGATAGTGAAGCGCCAAAGGGAAGACTTATATTACCACAAGTTCAACTTATACGAGATGCTTTAGATCATGGTATAAAGTCTTACGTTGTTCGAGATACTGAGTTAAAAGAGGCTTTAGATGACTTAAAAAAAGTTGATTTAGTAGTTACAGATTCTCAAGCATTTAGAAAAGTTTCACAGATAGTTCCAAGTGAAATTAAGTTAACTAGCTTCTCTATTTTAATGGCAAGGCAAAAGGGTGATTTAAAACAGTTTTTAGAGGGTGTATATGCAGTTAAGAATTTAAATGAAAACTCAAAAGTACTTATTATGGAGAGTTGTTCCCATAATACTTCTCACGAAGATATAGGAAAAGTTAAAATTCCAAGACTATTAAATAAACATTTAGGATTTAACTTAAACTATGACTTCTCTATTGGAGAAGGTTTTAAAGAAGAAAACATAAAAGAATATGACCTTATAATCCATTGTGGTTCTTGTATGCTTACTAAAAACATAATGAAAAGAAGATTAGAAATTTGTAATAAAAATAGCATTCCAATTACTAATTATGGTATAATTTTAGCATATTTAACAGGAATATTAGAAAGGTCCATAGAAGTTTTTAGAAAGGAGATATAACATGGAGTATGAAAATCATAATTTAAAAATAATAAGTGATTTTCCTATAAAAGTTATACGAGAAGACAAAAATGAAGTAGACCTAATAATAAATTTAGACTATAGATGTTTAAATTTAAATTTACCAGAGAAGAACATTATAAATTCTAGGATTCAATTTACCTTAGTTAAGAGTATTATGATTAGGTTTTGCAAAGGTAATAGCAATAATATAGCAACTATACATTTTATGAAAGATTCAGGACTTCATTCTACCATGGCTAACTTTGAAGTAAATTATCTAGATAAAAAAATAATTATAAAACAAGAAGATAACTCCGTAGAAATGTTCATGGAATAAGATCATAAAAGGGGAGGTGAACTGTTGCCATAAACTTATATAAAAATTATAAAAAGTTATAAAAAATAATATATATTTTATATATTATTGGCAACGGAATATATTATGAAGGTAAGTAGTGTAAGTGTAAAAGAAGTTAGTAAAAACAAAGTAAAAGGTGAAACTAATATACACTTAGATGTTCATAACGGTTTTAATAGAGTAAATTTATCTATAAGTGGACAAGATATTTCTATTAAAGAATTACAAAATTATATGGATTACTTAGATAAGATAAATGTTAAAGGGGTATTTTATGCAAGAAATTGTTGTAAAAATTCACCTATAGTAATTTTAGATAGTAATAATAAAGAGGACATAAAAGAAATAGACGAACTTATTAAAGATATATTAGTCTTAGTAGGTGAGGATATAAAATTTGAATTAGAAAAAATTTAAATTTACATTATTTTAGAAACTTTAAAGATGCTATTTCTTTTTAATTTAGAAATAGCATCTTTGTTTTTTTCTTTTATAATTACATTTAAAAATAACTATCCTTTAAACAATTAACCTAAGAATATTTTCATATCATCTTCTACATTTGTAATTCCACCAATTCCAAAGTTATCAATAAGCACTTTTGCTACATTTGGAGATAGGAAAGCAGGTAGTGTTGGTCCTAAATGAATATTTTTAACGCCTAGATATAATAGTGCAAGTAAAACTATTACAGCCTTTTGTTCATACCAAGCTATGTTATAAGAGATTGGAAGTTCGTTTATATCATTTAATTCAAATATCTCTTTAAGTTTTAATGCTATTACAGCTAAGGAATAAGAGTCGTTACATTGTCCAGCATCGAGAACTCTTGGAATTCCATTTATATCTCCTAGTTCTATTTTATTATATCTATATTTAGCACATCCAGCTGTTAATATAACAGTATCCTTTGGAAGAGCCTTAGCAAAGTCAGTATAATAATCTCTGCTCTTCATCCTTCCATCACATCCTGCCATAACAAAGAATCTCTTTATAGCACCAGATTTAACAGCTTCAACAACTTTATCTGCTAATTGAAAAACTTGATTATGAGCAAATCCACCAATTATTTCTCCTCTTTCTATTTCCTTTGGAGAAGCAGATTTTTTAGCATGTTCTATAATTTCAGAAAAATCTTTAGGTTGTCCATTTTTTCTATCTTCTATATGCTTTAAACCTTCAAATCCAACTACACCAGTGGTGTAAATTCTATCTTTATAAGAAGCTTTAGGTGGTATAATACAGTTTGTTGTCATTAATATTGGACCATTAAAACTTTCAAATTCCTCTCCTTGTTTCCACCAAGCATTTCCGTAGTTACCTACAAAGTGTTCATATTTCTTGAACGAAGGATAGTAGTGAGCGGGCAACATTTCACCATGAGTATATACGTCTATACCTGTTCCTTCTGTTTGTTTTAATAATTCTTCTAAATCTTTTAAGTCATGTCCACTTACTAAGATAGCGGGGTTATTTTTAACACCTATATTTACCTTAGTGATTTCAGGGCTTCCATAAGTTGAAGTATTAGCCTTATCTAATAGTGCCATGGTATCAACACCGTATTTACCACATTCCATAACTAAAGATACTAATTCATCAGCACTTAAATTATTGTTTGTAGTTTGTACTAGAGCTTTTTTCATAAAGGTGAATATATTATTATCAATGTAATCTAGAGTATATGCATGCTCAGCATAAGCAGCCATACCTTTTATTCCATAGGTTAATAATTCCCTTAAAGATCGCACATCTTCATTTTCAGTAGATAATATTCCTACTGTAGATGCTTTTTTGTGGAATTCTTCAGTGTTATTCGAAGTCCAAGTTGTAGCAGGATGATTTATATCTTCTACTTTTATTCCAGCTTTAACTAGGTTTTCTTTAAGTTCTTCTCTTATATTTAAAGCTTCTATTATTTTATCTTCAAAGTATTTAACATCAAAATTAGCATTTGTAATAGTTGCAAATAAACCTTCCATTATAAATTTATTTTCTTTATCAACATTTAAATTATTTTCCTCAGCCCTTAAGCTATACATGGAAATTCCCTTTAAAACATATATTAATAAGTCTTGTAGATTAGCAGTTTCAGGGGTTTTACCACAGACGCCTTTAATAGTACAACCCTTGCACCCTGCAGTTTCTTGACATTGATAACAAAACATACTCATAATTTTAACCCTCCATTATTATATAATTCTATTTATATCTTTTATAAATTAATAATCATGTTGTTTATATATTAAAATATTTAAAACTACGAATACTTAAATAACAATGATTATTTGTTTTTCTTGAATAGAGTATATAATAATTTCAGGTGTGTATTCTGTAACTTATGTTACAGAAATATAAAATTTACTATAGAAATAATAAAATTCTAAAAACTTGCTTATATGTGAGTACACAACCATAATATTAATAAAAATATCTAACAAAGCCAAAGATTTTAATAAAAATGAGCCCTTAAAAAGGCTCATTAAAGATTAAAATTTTTCCGGCAATATTAAGAATGTTATTCTTTAGTTTTTATATTTTTTTTAGTATCGTGTCTAGATTTACCTACTGTTGTACCTTCTAATACATCAGTATTTTTATCTTTATTACTTTTTCTAGCTTTGCTTTTATCCATAGACATGAGCATAACCTCCAAGATAATATTTTATCAATAATAGTATCTTTAATTAAGAAAAAATTATTCATATAAGTGCTCATTACCTTAAATTTTAAAATTTTATTTAAATAATTTAAAATTAATAGATTTGTAACTTAATAACTTCTCGTATTTAAGATATAATATATAAATAGATTATATTTTTATAAAGAATTTTGTTGTAGGGACAATGTTCTAGAAGGAAGGGATACGAGTTGTCTAAGAAAAAGAAGGTTTTATTAGTAAGTTTAGTTGCAATCTTAGGAATAGTAATTACCTCTGTTTTATATGTATATAAGACCTATGAAAAAATATATGTAAATGAGGGAAGCAAAAAAGAAGATAGAAAAGATGCTGAAAAGTATAAAGAGGTAAAGGGGATTTCCAATATATTATTAGTTGGTGTAGATGAAAGAGTTGATGGGGAACCTACAAGGTCAGATGCCCTAACTATACTAACAATAGATGACAATCATAAAAAGATAAAGTTAACATCTATATTGAGGGATGCTTATGTAAAAATTCCAGGACATAATGAAGAGAAGATTACCCATGCTTATTCTTATGGAGAAATGAGCCTTCTCAGAGAAACTATAGAAGAAAACTTCGATGTAAGATTGGACAACTATGCTATTATAGATTTCAATGGTTTTAAAGCTATGATAGATGCAGTTGGAGGGGTTGAAGTAGAGGTTAAAAATGAAGCAGAAGTTAAGGAATTAAATAGATGTATTGATATAGAAATTGATGATAATCCTAAACTATCTAAAAGTGATGCAGTATACTTAAAAGAACCTGGAAAACAGCTATTAAGCGGTAGTCAAGCTTTAGCTTTTTCTAGAATGAGAAAAGTAGGAAATGGTACATATGATAGAGCAAGAAGACAAAGGGAAGTCTTAGAAGTTTTAATTAGTAAGTTTAAAGATGTTTCTCCAATGAAGTATCCATCTATAGCAAATGAAATTTTACCATATATTAAAACCAATGTTGGGCTTGGAGATGCACTAAACCTAGCATATACTATTCAAAAAATAGGTAATTTTAATATGGAGAAACTTCAAATTCCAACAGATAAGCTAAGTGATGGTGTAATTATAAGCAAGGCAAAAGGTTGGGTTCATGTAATGGATTTAGAGGGAAATAAAAAAGTAATGCACGACTTTATTTTTGAAGATAAACTTTATGATGAGAAGATGTATACTCAGTTTAAATATGCTGGTAATGTTGAGAGGACAACTAAAAACTCAGAAGATCATGAGTATGATCAACCTAAACCTAAGAAAACATATACTGATGATAATAATAGCAGTGGTAGTAGTAAATCGCAAAATAATAATATTTCAAATAAAGTAACAAAACCAAAACCTGAACCAAAGCCAGAGCCAAAGCCCGAGGTGAAACCAGAGCCAAAGCCGGAACCAAAACCAGAGCCAAAGCCAGAACCAAAACCTGAGCCTAAACCGGAGGTAAAACCAGAACAACCAAAACAACCAGAACAACCAAAACAGCCAGAAGTAAAAAAGTAAATAATAAAAAGAAATTACAATTACAAATAACCTAAGAGTTTACATATAAAAAGTCGTATTAATAAAAATGCGGCTTTTTATTAGTTTAATATATATTTCCTAAGAAATAGTTAAAGGTATTCTTAAGTTTAAACTTATATTTTAATGTAGGAAAATTGAAGTTTATTTTATTTGTATAATATAATAATTAAGGTTAAAATAAGGATATAGAGATATACATTTTTTTCATAAGGAGCGATTTTCATGGATGGAAAAACTATAAGTGAATTTCAAAAAGATGATAGAATACAAGGTATTTTTTTTGTAAAAGATATTGCATGTAGACTTACTAATGGAACTAATAATAAATTTTTAGATATAGAGCTTATGGATAAGACAGGGGAAATTAACGCAAAGTTATGGGATTGTAAAGCTGATCAAGAAAGTCTTATAAAGCCCAATATGTTAGCCAAGGTAAAGGGAAATGTAATTGATTGGAGAGGCAAACTTCAATTTAAGCTAGATTTAATTATTCCTGTTAATGAAGAGGATAATGTAAAAATAGAGGATTTTGTTCCTGTAGCTCCTAGAGATCCTAAACTTATGTTTGAAGAAGTATTACAGTACAAAGAAAGAATAAAAAATAAGGATATAAGAAACATAGTTGAATATATATTAGAAGAAGCAGGTCACTGTATAATGTATTATCCAGCAGCAAAATCTAACCATCATTCCGTAAGATCTGGACTTTTGTATCATATAACCTCTATGCTTAAAGCGGGTGAAAAATTATGTGATATATATGATTTTGTAAATAAGGATTTATTATATGCAGGTATAATACTTCACGATATAGCTAAGATAGAAGAGATGAATTCAAATAATCTTGGAATAGTGGATGAATATAGTATAGAAGGTCAACTTTTAGGTCACATTGTAATTGGTGTTAGAAAAATAGAGTTAGCTGCAGAGAAAGTTGGGGCAGATAAAGAAGTTTCTATGTTGCTTCAGCACATGATATTATCACATCACTATGAAGCAGAATATGGTAGTCCTAAAAAGCCTATGATTCCAGAGGCAGAACTTTTACACCACTTAGATGTTATGGATGCTAGAATGTATGACATGAAGAAGGCTATAGATGATACAGAAGAAGGAAGATTTTCTGAAAGAGTATGGTCTTTAAATAATTTAAGTGTATATAAAAGTAAAATTTAAAAGGGGTAGTGATTATATGATGAAATATATAATAGATAGGTTTGAAGAGGATTATGCTGTTATAGAAACAGAAGAGGGGAAAACCTTTGATCTACCTAAGGATATGATTCCAAAAGATGCAAGAGAAGGCGATGTATTAGACATAGAAGTTAAAGTAAACAAAGAAGACACAAGGAAAAGGGAAAAAGAAATAAAAGATTTAATGGATGAGTTGTGGAATTAAACCCAGATTTTTTTATCTGGGTCTTATTTTTTTCTTTCTAGAGTTTTTTATTTTTATATAATTAAAAAAATATGTAAAAAATGCTATAAGGGTTGCTAATACAGAGCCATATAAAAAGTATACACCTAGATTATTGTTAAAATATAAAATAAACACTGATACATAAAATAATGAAGTAGCTATTTTCCCAAAGATATTAGCAGGGATAACAGTATAATCTTTATTGTAAAGTAATACACCACCAGTAATCATAATCAATTCTTTTATAATTACAACTAGGGGAAGCCAATAAGGAACAAAATCTTTATAACTTAAGCATAGAAGCACTGTAATAAGCATTAATTTATCTGCAATGGGGTCTAGGACAATTCCTGCTTTTGTAACTTTATTATACTTTCTAGCTATGTAACCATCAGCCACGTCAGTTATTCCAGCTATTATAAATATTATAATTGGATATAACAGTGATTCATTTGTAAAAAACACCAATACGAATATTGGAATTAAAAATAATCTTATTAAGGTTAAAATATTAGGTATATTCACGGATTGCCTCCTTATAAGGTATTAATATATATTAAAAGATTTATGACAAAAGAAATTCATACATGAGAATTATAACATTAAATAGGATATAAAAAATACAAATAATAAAAATTAGAAAAAAGTTAATATTAATTTTTAAAGTTAAAGTATATTTTTAAGATTAAATAACGAATAATTAACACAAAATAAACAATATTATTCGTATATTTTATTGAAATTTAAATTTGCATTTGATAATATAAAATTGTGTTATTAAATAACTTAGTATTGAACATAATTAAATATATAAATAAGATTACTATAATTTTTAGTACGAAAGAGAGGAATGCATAATGGCAGCTTTTATAGTACTTGGAGCCCAATGGGGTGACGAAGGAAAAGGGAAAATGACTGACTATTTAGCAGAAGAAGCAGAGGTAGTTGTAAGATTTCAAGGTGGAAATAATGCAGGACACACTGTAGTTGTTGGAGAGGAAGAATATAAGTTACACTTAATACCATCAGGTATATTATATGAAAACAAGCTTAATATATTAGGGAATGGTGTAGTTATTGACCCTGAAGCCTTATTTACGGAAATAAATTATTTAAAAGATTTAGGTATAGAAGTAACTCCAGATAGACTTGCTATTAGTGATAGGGCACAGGTTATTATGCCTTACCATAAAATTTTAGATGGATTAAAGGAAAAATGGAGAGGTAAAAATGACATAGGTACCACAGGAAAAGGAATAGGACCATGTTATACAGATAAGGCTGAAAGAAGTGGAATTAGAATTTGTGATTTACTTCATAAAGAAGTTTTAAGAGAAAAGTTAGAAAGTAACTTAGAACTTAAAAATAAAATTATAAAAGACGTATTAAATGGTGAAGAAATAAATCTTGAAGAAGTTTATAATAATTATTTAGAGTTTGCTGAGAGAATAAGACCATATGTTAGAGATACATCAGTTACTATATATGATGCTATAAAATCAAATAAAAGAGTATTATTTGAAGGAGCTCAAGGAATGCTTCTTGATATAGATTATGGTACATATCCATATGTAACTTCATCTAATACCATAGCAGGTGGAGTATGCACAGGAACTGGAATAGGGCCTACAATGATAACTAATGCCATAGGTATAGGTAAAGCATATACAACAAGAGTAGGTAAAGGGCCATTCCCAACAGAACTAAATGATGAAATGGGAGAACATATAAGAACTGTAGGACATGAATATGGAGTTACTACAGGAAGAGCTAGAAGATGTGGTTGGTTAGACCTTGTAATTTTAAAGACCACTGCAAGAGTTTGTGGACTTACAAGTTTTGCTATAACAAAGATGGATACCCTAGCAGGTATAGATAAGATAAAAGTATGTGTAGGGTACGAATTAGAGGGAAAAGTAATAGATTATTTCCCAGCTAGCTTAGAAGATTTAGCTAAATGTAAGCCCGTATATGAAGAGTTTAATGGATGGGATGAGAGCATAGCTAATGCAAGAAGTTATGAGGATTTACCTGAAAACGCTAAAGTTTACTTAAAGAAAATTGAAGAATTTACTGATACAAAGGTTTCAATAGTTTCTGTAGGACCTAAGAGAGACCAAACTATAAGAGTTTCAGAGATTTAATAGTCTTAAAAATAAATGAGTTTATTATGATATACCTATAGGAAAAATGAGTTCACCATGATATATCTATAGGAGATTGATTTTAAATATTTAAAATTCTTTTAAATTTCCTAAATATGTACTAAAAATTACTAAAAAGAGTTATAATAGAGAAGAATTCTGTTGATATAACTTTTATAAAAAGGAGCGGTTCATATGAAGATAAACAAAGATATGACTATAGGGGAAGTAGTAAGACAATACCCAGAAGTAGTTGAGGTTTTAATGAGCTTTGGTATGGGATGTGTTGGATGTCCTTCAGCTCAAGCTGAAACTTTAGAAGAGGCAGCTATGGTTCATGGAATGAACATAGATGAGTTAATGGAAGCCTTAAATAATAAAGTTCAATAATATTAGATAATATAACAATTACAACAATAAATTAAAATTAGAAGTTATCTTAAATAAGAATGGCACTAAAGTTTATTTTAAAATTTAGTGCTATTTTTTTAAAAGTTATCTGAGGGCTATCCAATCTAATGCTTCAATCGCACTCTGTGAAAATCATTCCTATCAAATCGAAGATTTGGACTCTTTGCTTTTCTTCAAAGAGGGAAAAAAGAGTGGCTATGCCCCTAGATAACAACTTTATTAAGGGGTGGGGAAATATGAAACCAATAGTAACAGAAAAAAGTTTTGAAATCAATTATCATGAAATAGATTATAAGAAAAGAGCTTTATTTACTACTATAATGCAATATTTTGAAGATGGTTCTATGGATCAATCTGAGAAGTTAGGTGTAGGATTTGAATATTTAAAGGAAAACAATATAGCATGGATTCTCTATAAGTGGGATGTACAGATAAAGAGGTACCCACTATTTGGCGAAAAGGTTATAGTAAGAACCATGCCTTATGGATGTAGAAAGTTTTATGCATATAGAAGATTTGAAGTTGTAGATTCCAATGGAGAGGTAATTGCTATTGGAAATAGTATATGGTTTTTAATAGACTTAAACAAAAAGAGACTTAAAAAAGTAAGTGATGATATAAAAAAGCCATATGGCTTAGAAGGTGTAGAAGAAGAGCCTTTTAAAATAGAGAAACTTAAGTTACCGGATAAAGAATTTACCTACAAAAAACATTTTACAGTAAGGTATAGCGATATAGATACCAATTTGCACGTAAATAACGTAAAGTACATTTCCTGGGTTATAGAAACTATTCCTCTAGAAGTTATATTAGAGTATACAATGTCAAGGCTTATTATAAGCTATGAAAAGGAAGTAAACTATGGAAATGACATAAATGTATATGGAGAAATTATAGAAGAGGAAGAAGGTAAATTGGTTTTTCTGCATAAGGTTGAAGATATGGAAGGGAATAAAACTACTTTAGCTAAAACTTATTGGTATAAATAGTAGGGCCAAGCTAATATAAAATGTTAAAGTTATGGTACTACAAAAATACGTAGATAATTAAATATACAAAATAATTTTAGCCTATATTTTAATTTACTAAGTAATTTAAGATATAGGCTTTGTTTTATAAGTTTTTTAGTTACTATATATTTTAAAGTTTATGAACCCTTTTCTCCTATAAATTCACGTTAATACATATATAAGTTAAAGAAAGTTAAAAATTGCTTTTAAAAGCAAATTAAATTATTAAAATATTGAGATAAAAGGATATATTTAAAAGTTAAATCATTATATGTTATCATTTTGTTGAATAAAGAAGGAAAGTATTATAAAATTAGGTTAGAGTTAGGGGATTAAAAGAGGGGGAATTTAGGTTGAAAATTTTAAATAAAAAAAATATAATCCTATATACGAGCATAATCTTATTACTATTAATTACATTAATAATATCTTCATATCAAGGGGTATGGAGGCATGTTTTTTCAAAAGCTCAAGACATATCAAAGGATATGCTTATCTTATCTAAACAATATTATAGCAGTAAGTATCATATTTGGTATGGGAGTTTTACTAATTTCCATCTAATACTGTTTTTGATAATACCAGTTGTTACGTCTACCATATATGCAAAATCTTATTATAATCAAACAGATATTTATTATATTTATAGACAAGGATTTAAGGGATATTACATAAAAAATTTTTTAAAGGTGACTGCATTATTAGCAGTTATTTTAGCCAGTCCTATAATTATTTATTGGCTTTTATTAAATGTTTTTCCAACAACTAATAAAGTGTTTATAGAGGGAGTGGGTAAGGAGATTGCACCGGTAGTACCGTCTATAACTATTATTAACAATTCTATTAAAAGTCTAGCAGTTCAGAATCCTAATGGGTATGTTTATTATACAATGGCTGTGTTTATTATATCGGGAGTAAATTATGGGATATATGCATATGCATTAGGAAATTTCATGAAATCAAGAATATTTAGATATCTATCACCAATTATATCACTTACAATTATTGATTTTATCATTGGGGCGGTAATTCCAAATTTCAATGACTCAATATTATTTGATACCTTTAATACAGCAGCATTGCTTGATAATAAGTATATCCTAGTTTTTAATTTATGTTTATTTTTATTTTCCTTACTATTACTAGCTATACACTATGCAAAACGAAGCAGAGAAGGTTAATTAAATGGATAAATTATATATAGAAAAAAAACATATGTTAATTAAAAAAACCTGGATTTGGATTTTTATAATTTTATTAATGTTAATATCTATGATAATTATGAATACTAATGATGGAAAAATTATAAATTTTATTGAAGTATTGAATAATACCTTAGAGAAGGACTTATTATTTATACCTCTTGGTTTATTTATAATTTGTAATTCCTTTGACTACAGAGATGTTTACATAATTAGATTTCAGAATAATTCTAATTGGTTAAAAAAAGAAGTTTCATTCCTTATAGTTGTTCTATTTTGCTATGCTATTTTTTATAATTTACTTGCAGTAATAACTAACATTATTACTATTATTTCCTTAAAGGAATCTATTGAAATAAACGTTATACTTATAGGAGTATTAGGTTTATTACTTATAAAAAGGTTTTTATTTTTATTACTAGAGGCATCTATTATTTTGCTGCTTAATTTAATTTTTAAGAAGAATGTTTATTTAATTGGTTTTTTTGTGTATATTATGTTGGAAATAGTTCAAATTCTCGAGATGGTAGTTTTTTCTTCAATACCAATCATAAGACCTATAGCAGATATTAACATTTCTTTATTAGGAAATCTTATATATATGCTGCCTTTAGTATGTCTAACAGTTTTTATATGGATATTTATTTTTTATATTATGACTGGAGATAAACATGAAATTTAAAAGATTCTATGGAGTAATAATTAAAAATTTTAAATACACAATGCAGAAGTTGCTGTTAGCTCAAGGAATAATTTTATTATTTATGTTTTTGATTGCATATAGCAACAACATGGGGAGAATGGAGTTCTTAGAATATTTGTTTATGATGAAATATAAGGGAACGGTCTTCATTGCATTATATACAGGTTTTATAAGTTTAATAATACTTATATTTTTTAGTTATGTTGAAGTAATAGATATTACAAACTTAAAAGAATTTGCTTTAAGGATAAATGACAATAGGAAAACAAAAAGAGTATTAACCTTGAGCATTATAGTATCAATTACTGTTTTTATGCTTTTTATTTTCTTATTAAGTATTAGTTTAAGTATGTTACTTAAATATGAAGAGTTATGGTACACAAAGTTATTCATGACTCAGTTACTTTATATATCATTTTTCCTTTTTATTGTATTTTTTTATTACTTCACTCATGTATATGATTTAAACAAGAATATTGCATATATTTTATTTTTATTTCTTCATTTAAATAATATTTTTCCCTTAATACCTTGGATTTCTATTACTAAATTAACCTTAGATTTTAAGTTTTCTTCCTGTATTATAGCCATAGTTGTATACTTGCTTAGTTTTAATTTATTATATATATTTTCTTTAAAAGAACAATAAAATTTTAAATAAGATAATATAGAGTAAAAAGGAGAAATAAGATGATTGAGATTAAAAATTTAAAAAAGGCTTTTAGTAAAAAGGTCCTTTTTGAAAATGTGAATATAAATTTAGAAGATGGTAAAATTTATGGATTTGTTGGGCCTAATGGAGTAGGAAAATCTATTTTCTTTAAAACAATTAGTGGATTAATGAAATATACAGAGGGACAAGTTGTTTGTAATAATAAAATTTTACACAAGGATATAGATTATTTAGAAAACCTAGGATATATGGATAACAATGCACACTTTATCAAGGACTTAACAGGATTTGAGAACTTAAAATTATTAGCTTCAATAAAATCAGAAATATCTTCTGAACATATTAAGGAATATATGATAAGGTTAGGGTTAGATCCTGATTCTAATACTAAAGTTAAGGATTATTCTCTTGGCATGTATCAAAAATTAGCAATAATACAGGCTGTTATGGAAAATCCTAATATTATTATATTTGATGAGCCATTCAATGGATTAGACAAGAAGTCCTGCGTTATTGTAAAAGAGATGATTTTAAGTTTAAAAGCTGAAAATAAAATTATTTTAATTACAAGTCATATTTTAAATGATATAGAAGAAGTAGCTGATGAGGTATATGAATTTGTTGATCAAAAGATAGTAAAAGTTTAAATGCATTTTAAAGATTGTAAATTGTTATGAGCCGTACACATAAATTTCTTTGTGTACGGCTACGTATTTCTAAGTATATAATTTTAACTAATAAGTCTCTATTTAAATTTGAGTAAATAGATGGAACTTATTAGTCTTAATAATATAAAAAATGAAAGCAGGCTATGAAAGTATATATCATAGCCTGCTATTAATTTATATATATGGAGTAAATATATTTTATAAAGTTAAATTTTATTAAATGCATTTTTAGCTGCTATAGTTCCAGAACTCCATGCCCATTGAAGATTGAAACCACCACAATCTCCATCAACATCTAGTATTTCACCTGCAAAGAAAAGTCCTGGAACTATTTTCGATTCTAAGGTTATAGGATTAATCTCTTTTGTATCTATTCCACCTGCAGTAACTTGGGCTTCTCTAAAGGTATTGGTACCTGAAACTTCAAAAGACCAAGATTTTAATTTATCTAAGATGTTTTCTTTTTCCATCCAGTCTAATTCATAGGCTTCTTTATGAATATCTTCTATGCCAGAACTTTTTAATATAATAGGAATTAATTTTTTATTTATAATTCCTATTAGTGAGTCATTCACACTTCTATATCCAAAGGTTCCAAAGTGATTTTCTAAGAATTCTTTTAGAGTTTCTTTTGACATATGAGGAAACATATCTACTTTAAGGATTACATCTCTTTTTTCTTTTGTATAAAGAGAAGCAATTCTGCTTAGTTGTAATATAGGAGGGCCAGATATTCCATAGTCTGTGAATAGAATTTCTCCATACTCTTTTCTAAGAGGAGTGCCATCTACATATATTTCTGCAGAGCCTTCAAATTTAATTCCTGATAAGGCTTTTAATTTATTATGATTTAATTTTATCTGAACTATGGAAGGTATAGGTTCAATCATAGAATGACCTAGATTTTTAGCTAAGTTATAGCCACTTCCATCTGAACCAGTTCCCACATAAGATTTTCCACCAGTACATAGTATAACTTTCTTACTTTTAAAGGTTTCATCTTCTGTTTGAATATAGAATATATTATTTTTAATTTCTATATTTTTAACTTTACAATTAGTATGTATAGGAATTTGTCTTTCATCTATAGCAAGTCTTAGTATATCTAAAACAGAAGAGGCTTGAAGGGAAAGAGGATACATTTTACCATCTTCTAAAGTGCACAGGTTTAATCCTATAGACTTAAAAAAGTTAATTGTATCTTCAGTGCTAAAGTTTTCTATGATTTCCTTGCCAAAATCTTTGTTATTGCTGTGATATCTATCTATGTTTACATATTTATTAGTAATATTACATCTTCCATTACCTGTAGTTAAAATTTTTCTTCCAACTCTATCGGTGCCTTCTAAAATATCTACATCTATGCCCAAATCCTTGGCTATAATAGAAGCTATAAGACCAGAAGCTCCTCCACCTATAATAAGCAAATCCTTCACCATTTTTTCCTCCTAATTTCCTAAAGCATATATTATATATTTTACACAATGTATATATATTTTACACAGAGATTTAGCACCTAAATTCCAGTGAAATTTTTATTTTTACTGGAATTATATTTTTTTACAATTACTTAAAGGGCTGGTAAGCCCGCAGACCGATAGGTCGCAAAAATAGATATACTTACCCCTACCCCACGAAATCTTAATAAATAATTTCCAATTTTATTTTAAATTTAAGTTTTTACAAATAGTGGATTGATCCAGTCATCTTCTATAGTAAATCTCTCATCTCTTATATCCTCAACAATATCTATTTGAAGCATTCGTTTTTTTCTGAAGGATCTTATACACCTAAAAAAGTACAATTGCATCAAATTAAATGCTAGTATTAAAAACATTACCACTGTTTCTACGCCCGTAGGGCTATGAAGAAAACAATGATCTAAATGCCACTCAGTTTTTAACTGATGAAAAACATTGTTTTCAATGTCCCATCTTTTATGCATTATTTTCCATAGAGTTTCTACTGACGTAAATTTGTCTGTTGTTATAATCCATGCCTCTTTAAATTGTACCTTATCTCCAGTATGAACTTCTTCTATAAATTTTATAAATCTTACTTTTACTTCTGAATCAGCCATTTCAAAATTACCTTCATCCCAAGCTTTTATCTGTACATACTTTTTGCTTCCCTTATGAACTATCCATTCTTTATTTGCCTCACGGCATTTAAATAAAGCTAATGCATCTTTTACAATGTGCAGTCGGTCATCTTTAACTCGTACTACTGCATTCATTCCTAATGAAAGTACTTCTTTTATCCAAGTAGATTTACAATATAAAGCATCAGCTACTATAATATCTGCAAAATGATGATACTCTTTATAAAGCCTTCTAATTAGTCTTTTACCTCCTGTGATTTCACCTTCATCTTTATCCGATCCGTCTTGTTTTGGTTCAAGCATTTCTTGACCTAAAATAAGATGATGGTCAGAACCTACAGTTGCACAAATCACTGATCTGTGGAAATAATGAGTTAAGCCATTTTTATCAACTCTTGTAAGACATTTATCACAGCATTTTTTAGTACTTTCAAATAGTTCTACACCGTCTATAGCAACTACTTTTAAGCTATCTATTGTACCATTTCTAAATACCTTATTTTTTACAGTAGTTTTTATTATATGTTTAAGGATTTCTTTTAATCCATCTAAATCAAAATCACTTAAACAACGCCTAACGGCATCAATACGTGGCATTTTAGTTTTTTTAGGTAGTACTTTTTTAAATTTATCTTTTTTAAGCCAATGTTCTAATCTGTTGAAACTCCTTATCTGAAGCATAAATCCAAATAATACCACAAAGGTAATTGTTGAAACTTTTACTGGAGATTTTACTTTTTTATCTTTTAGGGTATTGATTTTTTCTCCAAGATGGTATACCTTAGAGAAGTAAGTGAGCATTTGTTTTAAATAACTTTTGTTCATTTTATCAGCATCCTTTTTATCTGTTGTTTTCGCAAAACTTATTATAAAAGGGATGCTTTTATTATGCAAATTTTTTCTATATAATTTCCAGTAAAAATCGGAATTAACACATTTATTAATACTCACTCATAAAACATTATAAATCAACGGACTATCGTCCTAAAAATTTTTTAAGTGCTAAACTTCTGTATTTTACACCATAATATAAACTTAGAGAACAATGTAGTAAAGTTAGGGGGATTATAGCTGATAGAATCGGGTAAATTAGGAGAAAATAAAAAAATAATAAAAAACTTAAAAAACATGTTGACATATTAGTAGTTTTTCGGTATGATATACCTTGTCGGATCGGTTCATAAATTGATTTGACTACATTAATTTATTAGATACATTTAAACCAAGAGAAACTGGAAATAAGGCTCCTTGGTCAAGCGGTTAAGACACCACCCTTTCACGGTGGTAACAGGGGTTCGATTCCCCTAGGAGTCACCATAATATGGGCGCATAGCTCAGCTGGGAGAGCATCTGCCTTACAAGCAGAGGGTCACAGGTTCGATCCCTGTTGTGCCCACCATTAAAATGGCCCAGTGGCTCAGTTGGTTAGAGTGCCGGCCTGTCACGCCGGAGGTCGAGGGTTCGAGTCCCTTCTGGGTCGCCATCTATTTTATCTAATAAGTTAAAAAAAGTTATTGAAAACTTTAAAATTTTATGTTAAAATGTTAAAGTATTTAAAATAAAATAAGGCTCCTTGGTCAAGCGGTTAAGACACCACCCTTTCACGGTGGTAACAGGGGTTCGATTCCCCTAGGAGTCACCATTAATATGGGCGCATAGCTCAGCTGGGAGAGCATCTGCCTTACAAGCAGAGGGTCACAGGTTCGATCCCTGTTGTGCCCACCATATTAAAATTGGCCCAGTGGCTCAGTTGGTTAGAGTGCCGGCCTGTCACGCCGGAGGTCGAGGGTTCGAGTCCCTTCTGGGTCGCCATTTATGCTGGCATGGCTCAATTGGCAGAGCAGCTGACTTGTAATCAGCAGGTTGTAGGTTCGATTCCTATTGCCAGCTCCATTTAAAATAAAATAAGGCTCCTTGGTCAAGCGGTTAAGACACCACCCTTTCACGGTGGTAACAGGGGTTCGATTCCCCTAGGAGTCACCATTAATATGGGCGCATAGCTCAGCTGGGAGAGCATCTGCCTTACAAGCAGAGGGTCACAGGTTCGATCCCTGTTGTGCCCACCATATTAAAATGGCCCAGTGGCTCAGTTGGTTAGAGTGCCGGCCTGTCACGCCGGAGGTCGAGGGTTCGAGTCCCTTCTGGGTCGCCATTTATGCTGGCATGGCTCAATTGGCAGAGCAGCTGACTTGAAATCAGCAGGTTGTAGGTTCGATTCCTATTGCCAGCTCCATTTAAAATAAAATAAGGCTCCTTGGTCAAGCGGTTAAGACACCACCCTTTCACGGTGGTAACAGGGGTTCGATTCCCCTAGGAGTCACCATTAATATGGGCGCATAGCTCAGCTGGGAGAGCATCTGCCTTACAAGCAGAGGGTCACAGGTTCGATCCCTGTTGTGCCCACCATATTAAAATTGGCCCAGTGGCTCAGTTGGTTAGAGTGCCGGCCTGTCACGCCGGAGGTCGAGGGTTCGAGTCCCTTCTGGGTCGCCATTATGCTGGCATGGCTCAATTGGCAGAGCAGCTGACTTGTAATCAGCAGGTTGTAGGTTCGATTCCTATTGCCAGCTCCAAAACTTCTAGAATAATTTCTAGAAGTTTTTTTATTTCTTAAAAATACTTATGTATTAAAATGCTTTATAAAAACATTTAGGGGCTAAAATATTTATATACAAAAATATACTTATGCATTGAAACAATTATATATTGTAAAAAATTCTATTAAAAAATTGTATTAAAAAACCTCACTTTGATAAAGAGGGTTCTAAGCTTCAGAGAAATCTTTACTTCAACTAAAGCTTAGATATCATTTCTTAAATCAAAGGAGGTATTTTATTAGTTATTTTACAATCTTGTTTAAATTTTTATTTATTCTAATATCTTCCCCATAAAATTTACATAGGGTAAAGTTACCTAAAAGTCTTGAAGTTATTCTTTCTGAATAGTTTTCCATAATATATTCTAGTTGATAGTTAGAAGAGATTAGCATGCTTTTCTTCTTTAATAATTTTTTATTTATTAGATTAAATAATTCAGATCTATTTATATCAGTTTTGTATTCAGTTCCAAGGTCATCTATTATTAAAAGGTCACAATCTAAAATAGAATCTTCTAAGTGCTTATTTCCAGAAAAACGAATTTCATTTAAATCTTTCATTAAACCATCTGCAGTTTTGTATATTACAAGGTATCCTTTATCTAATAATTCTTTTGCTATGCAATAGGATAGATAGGTCTTGCCAGTACCTGAACCACCATAAAAAAGCATGTTTTCTCCAGTTTTATAAAAATTGTTTAAGAAGTTTTTACTTCTTTGCAATATTTTAATCATGTTCTCTCTTGGTGATTCTGGCTCTCTAGGGGATCTTATATTGCTAAATAAGTCTAAATTAAAATTATCAAAGTTATTTTTTATAAGTATATCTTTTAACTCTGAATTCTTATAATATATATTAGCTAAATGAGCCTTGTAACAATCACATCTTCTGTTATTTACAAAACCTGTGTCATTACACTTACAGCAATTATATTTTAAGGTTAAATAGTCCATAGGGTAACCGTGAGATACAAGTAACTCTGATTTTCTCATTTTAAGGTCTGTAATGTTTTCTTTTAACCTTTTTAAATGCTGCTCTCTATTATCTAGTTGTTTTAAAGTGTTCATGGAAACTTCAATACATAAATTCGCAATCTTTTTTTCAATTTCTAGTACTTCTGGTAGTTTAGCTTCTATTTCTTTTTTCCTATTTTTAAGCTCAGTTTCAGCGTTTTTTCTAAGGGCATCATATACATTTAAAATTTGCTCCTCATATTTCCTAATCATTTTTATCCCATCCTAGCAATTTTTTTTCTAACTCATTAAAGTCATATTTTCTTTGCTCATAGTTGCCAAAACTTCCTTTTGAGACAGTATTTCCTTTATGGTAGTTTGGAGATTTTTTTCTATTCTTTTCAATATCCTCAAGAGATTTTATGCCATCTTTGAACCAACTATTTAAGATTCCATCTATATATTTAAAATCAGCTTTATTTATTCTTTGAAAGCATATGTCACAAGCCCTATAGATGATTTCAAGTGGGAATTTATATGTGTTTATCCACTTTGTAATAAGATCTTCCTGAGGTTTCATAACATCGTTATTCTGTATTCCTAAGTAGGTAAGAACCTTTTTTATCTTTATCCATTTATCTTCATGTTGTTTTATAAAGCCTTGAGCATCTTCTATATTTCTGATATTTTTATCATGCCATGCTATTGCAATTTTTTCTATATATCTATAATCAGTTTTCCCCTTTGATACGCAGTACTGTATAAGTAATAATATTAGTTCTGGAGAGAAATTAAAATCTTTTTGCCAACTCAAATACATAGTCATTTCTTTAGAGGATAGGGTACGACCTAAAAATTTTTCTATATCCTGAAGCATTTCTTTTATAGAAGTATTACCTAACTCCTCTAATAAGTTTATCTCATTATTTTCTTCAGAAACAGTTAAGTCTAAAAACTCTATGGTATAATTACCACTGTTGTCCATGGGGATTAGCTTTACTACACCTACTTCATGCCAATAGTTCCAAGCATTTAAAATGTCAGATTCTAATAGATTTAAATTACTTGCTATTATAGAAGAGGAAGCTCCAAATTCCCCGCTAGTCATATATTTTAAGCCTAGTAGATATATCTTCACATATTCCCCTCTTGCTTTTGCCATATACTTATCAATAAATACATTGCTAACAAAGGTGAATTTATTATTTTTATTACTAAATACAAAGGTATTCATTCAACCTCAACCCTTCTAAATTGTTTTATTATATTGTATAATTATTTATTAGTCTATAAGTATATATTATATCTTATATAGAGATACTTTTCAAATTATTGGAAATAATATGCAAGTGTAAATTAAAGTTTTATACAGTATAATAACATATACTTAATTATCTATTATAATAAGAATATATAGTATAAAAGTTATTCAAGTATCAATTTAATAATGATATATACGATAATTAAATTAAGGAATAGAAAAGTGTAAGGAGAAATGGTATATGGTTATGGAAATTTTGTCTAATGTTCTATATAATGTGAGTTTTTTTGGTACAATAATAGCTATAATTTTCTCTATAGTAGTAATTTCAAAGGATAAAAAGACTTTTTTTGGACTAGGTAAGTTTTTTTGCATTTTCCTTGTCTTTACTTGGGTTTCATACATAGGAATGTCTGTTTTTAGTATTACAACTATTAAAAATACAACGGATAAAGCGGATGCTAAAAAACAAGGGGCATATTATATGGTAAAGGACAAACAGCTAGCATAGGCTGTTTTCTTTTTGTTTACAATTAGTTTATTGACAATATTAAAATAATTTATTATACTTTGACTATCAAAGTATTTGAATATCAAAGTTAGTGTGGTGATGATTTTTGAGTAAGTCCATTAATATATTAAATGAATTATTAGTAGAAAACTTTAACCAAATATTATTAATAGAACAAAATGCTATAAAAGAAGGCGAGTTAAAGGATTTATCTATAACAGAAATACACACTATAGATGCCATTAACATGTACGGTAGCAAGACCATGAGTGAAATTGCAACGGAACTTAAAATAACCATGGGAACCTTAACTATTGCTATAAATAATCTTGTAAAAAAAGGTTATGTTGAAAGAATGAGAAGTGACATGGATAGAAGAGTTGTTTTAATAAAACTTACAAGAAAGGGTAAATTAGCATATAGAGTTCATCAAAAGTTTCATTCAGATATGATAAAGGCTACCATTGAGGGGTTAACTGAAGAGGAAGAAGAAATACTTATAAGATCCTTAGAAAAATTAAATAACTTCTTTAAAAAAAATTACAATCTATAGTTGTTTAGATAGATAGGAAAGAAGGAGAGTTTATGAAAAAGGCAAAAATTTTAGGCACAGGAATGTATGTACCTAAAAAAATACTTACTAATGAAGAGTTATCAAATATGGTGGATACAAGCAATGAATGGATAGTTTCAAGGACTGGAATTAGAGAAAGACGTATTAGTGAGGGCGAGGATATAGTAGAACTTGCCTATAGGGCAGGAAAAAATGCTCTAGAAAATGCAAATTTATCACCATTAGATTTAGACTTAATATTAGTAAGCACTTCTTCATGTAAATCCTTTTTCCCATCTGCTGCTTGTGAAGTTCAAAATTTACTTGGAGCTAAAAATGCAGCAGCTTTTGATATTTTAGCGGCCTGTTCTGGATTTGTTTATGCATTATCTTCTGCTAAGGCCTACATTAATAGTGGCATGTACAAAAATATATTATTAATAGGTTCAGAGGTTCTATCAAAAGTTATAGATTGGGAGGATAGGAATACTTGTGTTTTATTTGGAGATGGTGCAGCTGCCATGGTATTGTCACAAGGGGAGGAAGAATCAATTTTAGATGTGCTTTTAGGGGCAGATGGCAGTAAGTCGAAGGTATTAACTTGTGGTGCCATGGATTTTTATACTCCATTTATCAAGGATGAGCTTAAGATAAGTGATACATCAGATAAAGAAGAAACTGAAGCAAATAGTAAATTATATAAAGGGAATAATAAGTTACATAAGGATAAAGCTGAAATAAATAGTAAGATTATGATGAATGGAAAAGAAGTTTTTAAGTTTGCAGTAACAAAGGTAGAAGAATGTATAAGAGACTTATTATCTAGGAATAATGAAACCTTCGATGAAATAGATTATATAGTTTGCCATCAAGCAAATTATAGAATAATTGAAACTGTGGCTAAAAGATTATCTGTTCCTATGAATAAGTTTTATATAAATTTAGATAGATATGGCAATACTTCTAGTGCAAGTATAGGCATAGCCCTCCATGAGATGTATGAAAAGAATCTAATAAAGCATAATAATAAAATAATTCTTGTGGGATTTGGAGCAGGCTTAACTTGGGGAGCTGCCTTATTAAAAATATAAATTTTTTTAAAAAATACTTTGAAAGTCAAAGTAAAATATAAAAAAGTAGAAGGAGAGGAATAATATGATATTAGAAAAAGTTAAAAAGGTTATAGTTGATCAATTAGGTGTTGAGGAAGATGAAATAAAAATGGAGTCAAAATTAGTTGAGGATTTAGGTGTAGATTCACTTGAAATTTTTGAAATTGTAATGTCCTTAGAGGAAGAGTTTGAAATTCAAATTCCAAATGAGGATATTGAAGATATAAAGACTGTAGGGGAAGTTGTAGCTTATATTGAAAAAAAACAAAAATAAAACTTATGTCCTAAGACATGGAGGTTTAGTATGTGTAGGTACAATCTATGTGAGGTTTTAGATATTAAATATCCCATAATACAAGGGGGAATGGCTTGGGTTGCAGATAGTTCTCTTGCTGCTGCTGTTTCAAATGCAGGAGGGCTTGGAATTATTGCAGCTGGTAATGCTCCTGTTGAATATGTAAGGGAAGAAATACGAAAAGCAAAAGAAATAACAGATAAACCTTTTGGTGTTAACATAATGCTTTTAAGCCCCTTTGCAGAGGAGATTGCAGAACTTGTTTGCGAAGAAGGGGTAAAAGTAGTTACTACAGGAGCAGGGAATCCAGGTAAGTATATAGAAAAGTGGAAAGCTCATGGAATAAAAGTTATTCCAGTGGTTGCTTCTGTTGCCTTAGCTAAGAGGATGGAGAGAACAGGGGCTGATGCCATAGTAGTTGAAGGCTGTGAGGCTGGAGGTCATATAGGGGAACTTACAACTATGGTACTTGTGCCTCAAGTTATGGATGCTGTTAATATTCCTGTTATTGCAGCTGGCGGTATAGGTGATGGCAGAGGAGTAGCAGCTGCCTTCATGCTTGGAGCTAGTGGAGTACAATTAGGCACTAGATTTTTAGTGGCAAAGGAATGTACTGTTCATGAAAACTATAAAAAGAAAGTAATAGAATCTAAGGATATAGATACTGTGGTTACTGGTAGATTTACAGGGCATCCTGTTAGGGTATTAAGAAATAAACTATCTAGAAAGTTTATGGTTTTGGAGAAGGAAGGCATATCAGAAGAGGAGTTTAACAAATTAGGAGCAGGTGCTTTGAGAAAAGCTGTAAAAGAAGGAGATATAGATGGTGGATCCATTATGGCAGGACAAATAGCAGGTTTAATAAAAAAAGAAGAGAGTTGTAAAGAAATAATAGAGGGTATATTTAAGGAAGCTAGGGAAGTTATAAATGGGTTTAAGGAGGATTAATATGAGGAAAATAGCTTTTATATTTCCTGGGCAAGGTTCTCAATATGTAGGCATGGGCAAGGAATTATATGATCATATAAGTGAATCTAAAGCTATTTTTGATTTTGCTGATGAGGTTTTAGATTTTAAGGTAAGTGAGCTTTGTTTTAATGGACCTAAAGAGGAACTTGATAAAACAAAAAATACACAACCAGCCATACTTACTGTAAGCATTGCCATATTAAGAGCTCTTGAAGGAAAGGGTATAAAACCTTATATTACAGCAGGATTAAGTCTTGGAGAATATTCAGCCTTAGTTGCATCTGGTTCTTTAAGCTTTGAAGAGGCTCTTTTGTTAGTTAGAAAAAGAGGAAAACTTATGGAGGAGGCAGTACCTAAGGGAATTGGCTCTATGGCTGCAATCATAGGCTTAAGTTATGAAAGAGTAGATGAAATAGTTAAAGGTGCAAGTTCAAAAGGATTTATAGCTATATCAAATATAAATTGCCCAAAGCAAATTGTTTTAGGTGGAGAAGTAGCTGCAATAAAGGAAGCTTGCAATATTGCTAAGGATATGGGAGCCATGAGAGCAGTAGAACTTTCAGTTAGTGGTCCTTTTCATACAGCTATGTTAAAAGAAGCAGCAAATAATTTGGAATTAGAGCTTAATAAGGTAAAGTTTAATAAACCTAATATACCTATTATAACTAATGTTACTGGGGAAGTTATGGAAGAAGAAAATTTTGTAGAAACTCTAAAAAAACAAGTTATGAGTCCTGTTTTATGGGAGAAATCTATAGAGACTATGATTAATAAGGGTGTAGATACCTTTATTGAAATAGGACCATCAAAGGTTTTAAGTGGATTTATAAAAAAAATAAATAGGAAAGTAGAAATATTTAATATAGAGGATTTAGATACCTTAGAAAAAACTATAAGTTCTCTTTAAGGAGGAGCTGTTATGCTAAAGGGAAAGGTTGCGATTATTACAGGTGGAAGCAGAGGTATAGGCAGGGCTATAGCATTAAAGCTTGCTAGTCTAGGGGCAAATATAGTAATAAACTATAGAAAATATAATGAATCAGTAGAAGAAACATTGAAAGAAATAAAAGCTAAAGATGTAGAAGCTTTAGGTTTTGAGGTGGATTCATCAGATTTTAATTCCGTAGAAAAATTGGTGAAGGACACTTTAAATCATTTTGGAAGAATAGATATTTTAGTTAATAATGCTGGAATCACAAAGGATACTCTTCTAATGAGAATGAGTGAAGAGGATTTTGATAAGGTTATAGATGTTAATTTAAAGGGAACTTTTAATTTTGTAAAGCATATAACGCCTATAATGTTAAAACAAAGGGAAGGCAGAATTATAAATATATCTTCTGTTGTTGGTATTGTAGGTAATGCTGGACAATTAAACTATGCATCCTCTAAAGCAGGGGTAATAGGTTTAACTAAATCCCTTGCAAAGGAAGTTGGTAGTCGAGGAATAACTGTAAATGCCATAGCACCAGGTTTTATAAAAACTGATATGACAGAAGTTCTTTCAGATAAGGTAAAAGAACATATAAATAGTCAGATACCATTAAAGAGAATGGGAGAACCTGAAGATGTAGCTAATATGGTGGCTTTTCTAGCATCACAGCAGTCATCTTATATAACAGGGCAAGTGATAAATGTAGATGGTGGTATGGTAGTTTAAAGAAAGGTGGTATTTAAATGCTTAATAGAGTTGTGGTAACTGGGATGGGAGCTTTAACTCCTATAGGAAATAACTTAAAGGATTTTTGGAGTTCAGCAAAGAATGGTAAATGTGGAATAGATAAAATAACTAGATTTTCATTAGAAAATCATAAAGTTACTTTAGCAGCTGAAATAAAAAATTTAAATATAGAAGATTATATAGAAAAAAGAGAAGCTAAGAGAATAGACAGATACTGCCAGCTTGCCTTAATAGCTGCAGAAGAAGCTATTAAGGATTCTAATTTAGACTTAGAGAGCATAGATAGAGATAGATTTGGAGTAATTGTAAGCTCAGGCATTGGTGGAATTGAAACCATAGAAAAAGAAGATGAAAAGCTTTTAAATAAAGGGCCTAATAGAGTATCTCCAATGACTATACCAATGATTATATCTAATATGGCAGCAGGCAATATAGCTATTAAGTATGGGGCTAAGGGTATTTGTACTAGTATTGTTACAGCCTGTGCTACAGGAACAAATTCCATAGGAGAAGCTTTTAGGGCAATAAAACATGGCAACTCAGATATTATGATATGTGGTGGTGCAGAAGCATCTATAACTCCACTTTCCATAGCTGGTTTTGCTAATATGACAGCTTTAAATACCACTGAAGAGAAAGAGAGAGCATCAATACCTTTTGATAAAGAGAGAAATGGATTTGTAATGGGAGAAGGTGCAGGGGTATTAATACTAGAATCACTAGAGCATGCTATAAAAAGAGGTGCTAAAATCTACGGAGAAATCATAGGATATGGATCTAACTGTGATGCTTATCATATAACTTCACCAAGTCCAGAGGGAGAAGGTGCTGCAAAGTGTATGGAGCTTGCTATAAAAGAGGGAAATATAGATAAAGAAGAAATATCTTATATCAATGCTCATGGAACTAGTACTCCGTATAATGATAAGTTTGAAACGAGAGCTATAAAAAAGCTTTTTGGTGATTTTGCATATAAAATACCAGTAAGTTCAACTAAGTCTATGACAGGGCATTTGTTAGGAGCAGCAGGAGCAATAGAGGCTATAGTTTGCATTAAATCCTTAGAAGAAGGGTTTATTCATCCAACCATAGGTCTTAAAGTGAAAGATGAAGAGTGCGATTTAGATTATGTTCCTTTAAAGGGAAGGGATATGGAGCTTAAATATGCTTTATCTAATTCTCTAGGTTTTGGAGGGCATAATGCTACTTTATTATTTAAAAGGTGGGAAGGTAAGTAAATATGGATTATAAAGAGATAGAAAATCTTATTAAAGTTTTAAGTGATTCAAAATTAACTTACTTAGAAATAGAAAAAGAAGGTCTTTTTATTAAAATGGGAAAAGAATCAAAAACTATTATAGCTAAAAATCTCCCAGTAGAAAGAGAAGAATTTATTAAAGAAGACCTAATAGAAAAACAAGAAATATTAAATAATGAGGAAAAGTCTCAAGTATTAGAAAAAGAGCAGATAAAAGAAAAAATAGATGAAGAGGATTTTCACATTATTACTTCACCAATAGTTGGAACCTTTTATTCTTCAGGAACACCAGGAGGAGAGAGGTTTGTAAAGATTGGAGATAGGGTGAAAAAAGGAGATACACTTTGCATAATAGAAGCTATGAAACTTATGAATGAGATAAATAGTGATGTAGATGGCATAATAGAAGAGATTTTAGTAAGCAATGAAGATATGGTCCAATATGGAGAGAGTTTATTTAAGATAAGAAAATAAGGAGTGAGGATTTTGGATATAAAGGAAATTCAAAAGATTATTCCACATAGATATCCTTTTATACTTGTTGACAGAATAGAGGAGATAGAGCCTGGGAAAAGTGCTAAAGGATATAAAAATGTAAGCATAAACGATTATTTTTTTCAAGGACATTTTCCGGAAGAACCTGTAATGCCAGGAGTTTTAATTATAGAAGCCCTAGCACAGGTTGGTGCTGTAGCTCTTTTAAGTATGGAAGAATTTAAGGGCAAGATAGCTTATTTTGGAGGAATAAATAAGGCAAGATTTAAGAAAAAAGTTATACCAGGAGATAGATTAGACTTAGAGATAGAAATAATAAAAAGAAAGGGTCCTTTAGGTATAGGAGCTGCTAAGGCTACTGTAGATGGTGAAGTGGTGGCTATTGCAGAACTTACTTTTGCAGTGGGGGAATAGTTATGTTTAAAAAGATTTTAATTGCAAATAGAGGAGAAATTGCTGTTAGGGTCATAAGGGCTTGTAGAGAGTTAGGCATAAGAACAGTAGCAGTTTATTCGAAAGCTGATGAAGAAGCTATTCATACTCAGCTTGCAGATGAAGCTGTCTGCATAGGACCTGCTAAAGCAAGTGAGAGTTATTTAAATATAAAAAACATACTTAGTGCTGCGGTGCTTACAGGTGCAGAAGCTATTCACCCTGGTTTCGGGTTTTTGTCTGAAAATAGTAAGTTTGCTCAGATGTGCAAAGAATGTAATATAGTATTTATAGGGCCTGATGCTGAAACCATAGAACTTATGGGAAATAAGTCAAAGGCAAAGAGTACCATGGAGAAACATGGAGTACCTGTAATTAAGGGCTCTAAAGGAGCTGTAAAACACAGGGAAGAAGGTTTAAAAGTAGCAAAAGAAATAGGTTTTCCTGTAATGATAAAAGCCTCTGCTGGTGGTGGTGGAAGAGGCATAAGGATAGTAAGGGAAGAAAAAGAGTTTTTAAAGGCCTTTGATACAGCTAGTACAGAATCAAAAGCAGCCTTTGATGACGATAGCATGTATATAGAAAAGTTTATAGAAAATCCTCGTCATGTTGAAATACAACTTTTAGGTGATAACTACGGGAATATAATATACTTAGGAGAAAGGGATTGTTCAATACAAAGAAGAAACCAAAAAATATTAGAAGAAGCACCTTGTCCTATAATGACGGAAGAGCTTAGGACTAGAATGGGAGAAGCAGCGATTATTGGAGCTAAAGCTGTTAGTTATAAAAATGCAGGAACTATTGAATTTTTATTAGATAACAAGGGTGACTTTTATTTTATGGAGATGAATACAAGAATTCAAGTAGAACATCCAATAACAGAGATGGTAACAGGAATAGACTTAGTTAAAGAGCAAATTAAAATAGCTAGTGGAGAAAAGTTAGACATAAAACAAGAGGACATAAAAATAAAAGGACACTCTATAGAATGTCGTATAAACGCAGAGGATCCTGAACGTAACTTTATGCCTTCCCCAGGAACTATTAATATAGTTCACTTTCCTGGTGGAATTGGTATAAGACTAGACAGTGCTATTTATCAAGGGTATAAAATACCCCCTTATTATGATTCTATGATAGGAAAACTTATAGTCCATGGAAACACTAGGGATGAAGCTATAAGCAAGATGGAGAGAGCCTTAGGGGAATTGATAATTGATGGATTAAAAACAAACATTGATTTTCATTATACCATACTAAGAAATGAGAATTTTAGGTTAGGAAACTTTGATACAAGTTTTATAAATAAAGAGTTTGGCATTTAGTTAAAATCTTTTTATGTGGTGATAAAATGGGAATTAAAAATATTTTTAAGAAAAATAGATATGCAACTATAATTATAGAAAATGGAGAGAAAAAGCCTAACAATGAAGAGTGTAAACCTAATATACCCAATGGTATGTGGGTTAAGTGCGAAAGTTGTGGAAGAATACTTTATAAAAAAGATATAAAAGATGCTTTTATGACTTGTGAAGAATGTGGAACTCACTTTAGAATAAATAGCAGTGAGAGAATCCATTATACCTTAGATAAAGGGACATTTAAAGAATTAGATTGTAATATGACAACTAAAAATCCTCTTAATTTCCCAGGATATAGTGAGAAAATAGAAGGACTAATGGAAACTACAAAGATAAAGGAAGCCGTAGTAACAGGCATTGGAGATATAGAAGGAAGTACTGTAGGACTTGGGGTTATGGACTCCAATTTTATGATGGGAAGTATGGGCTCTGTAGTAGGTGAAAAAATAACTAGACTATTTGAAGTTTGCACTGATAAAAAGTTACCTGTAGTTTTATTTACAGCATCTGGAGGAGCTAGAATGCAAGAGGGAATATATTCTTTAATGCAGATGGCAAAGGTTAGCGCTGCGGTTAAGAAGCACTCTAAAGAAGGACTATTATATATAACTGTACTTACAGATCCTACTACAGGTGGGGTTACAGCAAGCTTTGCCATGCTAGGAGATATAATTTTAGCAGAACCTAATGCCTTAATTGGCTTTGCAGGAAAAAGGGTAATAGAACAGACAATAAAACAAGAACTGCCTAAAGAATTTCAAAGTGCGGAGTTTTTATTAAAAAAAGGATTTATAGATAAAATAGTTCATAGAAAAGATATGAAAGAAACGCTATCTTCTATATTAAAACTTCATTGCTGTTAAACATATCTAATACGGTGAGAGATATTTTAGTATTTATGCCTAATAAATTTCTATGATTCTTACAAATATGTCTCTTAAAAGAGAGGATGTGCTATTTGTGTCAGACCTAGATTTTGAAAAAAATATTTACAACTTAAAAGAGAAGATTAAAGACTTGAAAAGTATTTCCTTAGAACAGAATATAGATTTGGTAAGTGAAATAAGTTTATTAGAAAAAAAGTTAGAAAAGATGGAAAGAGAAGTTTATGAGAATTTAGAACCTTGGGATAAAGTGAAAATAGCAAGATTAGTGGAAAGACCTACAGCTCTTGATTATATAAATAAGATATTTACAAACTTTATAGAATTTCATGGCGATAGATTATACGGAGAGGATTTATCCATAGTTGGTGGAATAGCAACAATTAATGGCATACCTGTAACTATTATAGGGCAACAAAAAGGGCGAAATTTAGAAGAAAATATAGAAAGAAACTTTGGAATGCCCCATCCAGAAGGATATAGAAAAGCCTTAAGGCTTATGAAGCAAGCTGAAAAGTTTAAAAGACCCATAATATGTTTTGTAGATACCCCAGGAGCATTTTGTGGAATTGGAGCGGAAGAGAGAGGGCAAGGGGAAGCTATTGCAAGAAACCTTTTAGAAATGTCTGATTTAGAAACCATAATAATCTCTATTGTTATAGGAGAAGGTGGAAGTGGAGGAGCTTTAGCTTTAGCAGTAGGAGATGAAGTTTGGATGCTACAAAATTCAATATACTCCATACTGTCACCAGAAGGCTTTGCAAGCATTTTGTTTAAAGATGCTAAAAGGGCAAGAGAAGCTTCAGAAACAATGAAAATAACCGCAGAAGATTTAAGTGAGTTTGGAATTATAGATAGAATAATAAAAGAACCTCTTGGTGGTGCCCATAAGGATTTAGACAATATGGCATCTGTTTTAAAAAAACATTTAGAAGAAAGTTTACCTAGGCTTTTAAAAGAGCCCATAGAGGGGTTACTTAAAAAGCGATATTATAAATTTAGGAAAATAGGAGCGTTTACGGAGTAAAAACAGAGATCTGCAAATTAATATTTACTAAGTTATAACAGTATTAATTTATTAATAAAACCATGTATAAAATAAGGGTTATAATATATACTCTACGGTACATTTTATTATTCCTTATTTACACATGGTCTTCTTATTTTTTTACGGCCAGGATGTATTACTTAAAAGCTTTTCTTATATATTATGCTTTAGTTCTAATTTCTCTTCTTTTCTTTTTGAGTTGCAAAGAATAAAATACATATAATTAATGCAGCAAAACAAAAGATAAAGGAGTTTTTAAAGCCTGTAAGTGCAATTACACCATTACTAGTGTTTTTAGCTATAATAGCACCCATGATTTGTTGGAACAAGGCACCACATAAAAATACGAAGGTATTTAAAAGACCGATACCTGTAGCTGCCATATCTAAACTTAGATTTTCTTTTAAATTAGCATATACTACAACAAAGAATCCTCCAAACAGTCCATAGAAGAATAATAAGATTCTTAAGAAGTTTATGCTCATGCTATCTATCATAAATAAAAGAGGTATCCAAGTTAATGTATAAAGAATACATCCAAGTAATACAACTTTTTTCTTTGATTTTATAACCTTATCTGATACAAAGCCAGATAGAGGACAACCTATTATCATACCTATAGGAATTATACTCAATAAGTTTCCAGCTTCAACTTTGCTCATATGGTAGATTGTAGTTAAGTAAGAGCTAGCCCAAAGTCCTTGGAATCCCATAATAGTACCATACATAAATGATAGCATAACAACTGTAGTCCAAAAGTTATAGTTTTTAACTATTACTTTAATATTTTCTAAAGTACTTGCTTTTTTATTTGTATTTTTAACTTCCTCTCTTCCTTCTATAGCAGCTATAGAAGCACCGCCTATGTCTTCAGGTTTATTTCTAACAATTACATAGGTTAGAATACCAATTAAAATAGAAATAGCTCCAACAGAGTACATAGAGTTTCTCCAACCAATAGTACCCATTAAAAATACTAAAGGAGCAGCAGAAGCTAAGGAACCAGCATTTCCAATAGCAAGTAATAACCCTGAATATGTAGCAAATTCATCTTTTTTAAACCAATCCGCTAGTATTCTCATAATTGGTACATAGATAAAAGCAACACCAAAACCAACTAAGGCCCTACCAAATAGAGCAACATTAAAACTTGTAGCCATACCAAATAATAAGGCACCAATACCAGCCACTATTACAAATAGTGAAACAGTTTTACGGGCACCCCATTTGTCAGCCAAGATTCCAGCTGGAAGTTGTGCCACTGCATAAGGATAGAAATACATTGAACTTAAAAGTCCTAAAGTAGCTGGTGCAATTTTAAAACTTTTAATTAAGTCTTCAGACATTACCGCAGTAGAAGTTCTGTGAAAATACACGAAAAAATACCCTAGGGCTAATATAATGTAAATAAAATACCTATAGTGCATGGTCTTATTTACCATGTCATCCGTTATTGTTTTTCCCTGTTTTTTAATCATATAAAATACTCCCCCTGTAAAATTAAATAAAATCCCTTTAATTTTACCCATACACTTACATTAAGTCTAATATGGAATATTTATAGAATACATGCATGCTATAAACAATACGAATATTGTTTAATAATATTAAATAATATTAAAAATATACTAATTTAATAATACTAAATATTACTTTTAACAACATTCAATATATATTTTGTATTAATTTAGAGTAAATTGTAGAATGAATTATAGTTTTTAAAACTAAGTTAAGATACTTTTCTATCCATATATAAATTAAATAGCATTCCTAAAGTTATGAAAAACCCACCTAAGAGTTTCCAAGGGGAGAATGTTTTATCCATAAAAAATTCAATTATTATACCGGTGTATAGTTGACCTATAAAAATAAGTAGGGTTGAATATATAGCTGGAATCTTTGGTATTACTACATTAGATAGAGCAACTACAAGAACACCTAATATACCACCTAAATAAGCCCATATAGGTACTGAATTTAATAAAGTAATATTATTTATATTTGATTTATAGCTTAATAAAAATACAAGAAGTAATATAGAAAAACCTACAAAATAGTTCATAAAAGTACTATGCATTACTCCTATTTTACTTCCAAGCCTTGAATTTATAACCATTGATATTATAACAAAAGCTCCAGAAATAAGTGAAATAGCAATAATAAATATAATAAAAAATATACTGCCTTTATTTAATGTAGAATTTTCTCCTCTAAATATAAAGAAACTACTTATTCCTAATATAGTAACAAAAAATCCAGGAAGTTTTTTTACGTTAAAAGAAACTTTCTTCATTCCAAAGAGCCCAAAGTTATCAATAATAGTAGAAGCAATAGATTGACCTAGCAGAGTTAAAGCTGTACTTAAGGAAATTCCTAAGGCATTGAAAGATAAACTATTGGATGCAACTACTACCGCACTTAAAATTCCACCAGAAAATAAATATAAGGGTATATTTTTAAAGGAAGTTTTCTTTTCCTTTTTTATTTTTAGAAGAATATAAGAAGATATTAATCCAACAAAGTTTATGATTAAGAGCGATAGGATTAAATTTGTTTTACCAAAAAGTACACCATTGAATGTTACCATGAAAGATAAAATAATACCTATAATTAAAGCACCTAAATTATACATGTGATTTCCTCATTTCCTTAATATTTTTTCCTTAGTTCTTATATATTCTATAACAAAATATCTCATAAAACAAAGAAAATAAAAAAAGGACATACAGAGAGGGATCATTTTCACTGTATGTCAAAATTAGTTTGCCTTAATATCCATGTTAAAAAATTATGTAATAGTATGTATAAAAAACTAATAACAAGTTATCCATAACTTAACCACAACTTATCAACATGTTATCAACAGCTCTTTATTACTTATTCTATAAATATAACAAAAATCCTTTTTTATTTATAATTTTTTTAAAAAAATATAATATTAATAGTAATTAAGAAGAAGTTTTCTTGGAGGGTGATTATGAACAATAAAGCGTTTATTCCATTATATTTAAATTCTAAAATTATTGAAAATTTATTTACTATAGTTATAGAAGAGTTTTCACAGTCTGAAACTAAAACTGTAAAGGAGCAGGTGGTTTTAAATATTGATACACCTCTTAGTGAAGTAATTCAAGGCAGGTATATCCAAGGTGATTTAAGCCTTAAGGTTGCCAATGAGTTTTCAACAGCAGCTACAGAGGAGAGAAGGGTTAAGATAATAAGTATATTTATCAATCTTATGAATATATTAAAAAAGAATAATTTACTAAAAGAAGTACACTCAAAAAATATAGTTGATAGTATAGTACCAGGAGATTTTATAATATTTTCTTGTGAACTTATAGAGGATCCTATAATTTCTTGTTTTAAGGATATGGAGTACTCTAATAAATTTTCAAAATATGATTCTATGAGAGGAGAGGTTCAGGAAGAGAATTCTATGGGAGTGGCAAAGGAATTTTTAAAATCTTATGAAGAAAATAGCTATAGAAAGCTTCTAATTAAAAATTGTATAAGTGAAGATATAAACTTTATTTTAGGAGTTGAGAAGCAGTTTATGGAAGTAGGTTCAGACTATCTTTTTTTAGGGCCTGTAACAGTAATGGGTAAGGTTATAAATATTATGGATAGAGATGAGATTTATAATAGTGATTTATGTAGCAGTAGGTTTTATAAATATGTTATGAAAAAAAGGGAGAATATGAATTTAAAAATGGGCTTTAATTATGAAGATAATTTTATAATAAATAATTCTATAGAGAAGTTTATAGAGGTTGTTCCTATATCAATTTATTTTTAAAAAGAATTTTGTTGACACAAGAACATTTGTTCGATACAATAGATATATAAAATATTTAAGATAGTTTCATAATTATTCTTATTATAATAGATAGGGATAAAATAGAATCTTGGAGGGGTAAAATGGATAATAACCTATATATATGCATTAATTATAAGGTAAAGGGAGAAGCACAAGGTGAAAAGTATAATTTTAGAATAAAAAATGAAAATAATAATAATGGTAGTAAATATTTAATTTGTGGTGGAGTATACAATAAAAATGGTGGTAAATTAGTATATAAAGCTAGAGATGTTAAGGAAGCTATGGAACTTGCACAAAGTAATGTGTTTAAAAATCATAAAGAAGATAGATTTGAAGAGGTAAAACGTGATGTAGTAATACTTCCTCCTATGTCAAAAAAGTTTTAACAAGCATTTACAAAAAAATAATAAATATAGAAAAATATCATCATAAATGGTAATATATTTATTGAGAATATATTTTGGGGGAAAAGACATGAAAAAGAAACGTCTTATTATATTTTTACCATTTGTATTATTATTTTTATTTAACAGTTATTCGGAAGTTTTTCCTCTAAACAATAATAAGCCCAAAAAGATTTTATATATTAACTCATATTATAAGGATCATCCAATAGAAAGCGAAATAACAAAGGGAATAACTGAGTCATTTAAAAAAGATAACAAATGCATAATATATACGGAGTATATGGACAATAGGATTTTCACAGATAATGGTTCTTATTTTAAAACATATATAAAGGAAAAGTATAAAGATGAAGATATAGACCTTATTATTACAGCAAAAGATGAAGCATTAAGATTTATAGATCTAAATTCTAAGGAAATTTTTAAAAAGAGTATCCCTGTGGTTTTTTGTGCTATAAATAACTACAATAATAGTGTGGAGCCTTACTCTAAAAATTATAGTGGGATTACAGAGAAGGTTCAAATAGAAAGCACATTTAGATTAGCTCGGCAGTTAAACGAAAATTTAGAAAATGCCATATTTATTGCTAATAATAAAAGTGATATAGAGTACCAAGAAGATTATAAAAGAATAAAGAATACTTATAAAGATAAGGTTAAATTTTTCATAATAGATGATAAAAATCTATTTTCAATTATAGAGAGAATAAAGCCTATAAAACAAAATAGTGCTATATTTTTTCAAGGTGAATATTTTGATAAAAATGGTCAGTATTTAAGTTCTTCTACTTCCATAAAAATTTTAAATGAAAACTTAAGCATACCTATATATAGTTATTGGTTTGCTTATAAGAATTTCGACATAGTAGGGGGAGATATGAAAAGTTCTTACAGGCAAGGGGTAATGGCTGGGAACTTAGCAAAAGATATTTTATATAAAAATACAAAAGAGAAAAAAATAATAAACGAAACTATAAAGGATTACATATCAGAAAACTACAATAATTTCATGCTTGGTCATAATTATGTAACAGAAAAAGAAAAAGGCGATTATAATAAAGAATATATTTACACAATTAACAGTAAAATTTTACATAAAAACAATTTTAATGTACATAACTTAAAAGTAGATTATATGCTTTTAGGTGAGAGCAAGACACATAAATATAAGAGAGAACAGTTGTTAAAGATTATATATATTATAGCTACATTTTTTTTCATTGTTATTATTATGTTTTTAGTTAATATATTTTTAAAGAAAAAGGATAAAAATAAATTTTTAAAAGTTATTGAAAAAAAGGAACAAGTACTAGAAGAAGTTCTAACTCAAGAAAGACAAAGAAACGAACTTTTTGCTAACATTTCTCATGAATTCAGAACCCCACTCAATGTACTTTACAACACTATTCAATTAATTGAATATGAATTAAGTTCTATAGATTCATTAGAGGAAAAAGTAATAGTTAAAAATAGATTGCCTATAATAAAGCACAATTGCTATAGATTATTAAGGTTAGGGAACAACTTTATAAAAGTTACTGAAATTGAAAATAATTTAATGAAGTTAAATTTAGAAAAGGTAAACATAGTTTATGTAATTGAAGATCTAGTACAAGAAGTTGTAATATATTCAAAAGAAAAGAATATAGATAGAAAAATAATTTTTGATACATATATAGAAGAGAAATTAATTTATGTAGATAAGGAGAAGATAGAAAAAGTTCTTCTGAATTTAATATCCAATTGTGTAAAATTTTCTGTAGATGGTGATACTATAGAAGTCATATTAAAAGAAGAGGAAGATTCAATTAAAATAATTTTAAAGGACAATGGCATAGGTATCTCTGAAGAAGATATAGAAGATATATTTAATAAGTTTTCTAAAGTGGATAAGTCTTTAAATAGAACTAAAGAAGGAAGTGGTGTAGGACTATTTATAGTAAAAAATCTTTTAGAGTTTATAGAGGCGAAGTTTAATATATATAGCAAAAAAGGGGAAGGTACTATTTTTAATATAGAAATACCTATAAAAAATATAGATGATAACGAGGTTTCTAATATAGGAATTATAGTTGAAGATATAACTATTGCAGATAAGGTAAGAATAGAGTTTTCGGATATATATATTTAAATTTAGTCTGTTTATACAAGGTTAAATGGTATATAATAATTATTAGAGCATAAGACAGTAAATTTAGAGCATAAGAGGAGGTGAATATATAGTTTGGATTTTTCAAACTATTAAAATATGAAAGATATTAAGAGAAATGATTTTTGTTGGTGCGGAAGCGGAATAAAGTATAAAAAGTGCCATATGGAACAAGATGAAATGTTAAAGAAATTAGGAAGAGAACTTGGATATAAAATTCCAAGAGATATTATAAAAACTAAAGAGCAGATAGAGGGCATAAGAAAAAGTGGTGTTATAACTCATGGTATTTTAGATATGGTTGGGGAAAGGATAAAACCAGGGGTTAGTACAGAAGAAGTTAACACTTGGGTTCATGATTATACAATAGAACATAATGCTATTCCAGCTACACTGGGGTATTATGGTTTCCCTAAAAGTTCATGTACTTCTATCAATGAAGTAGTTTGTCATGGAATACCTAGTGAAGATAGGATACTTCAAGAGGGAGATATAATAAATGTGGATATAACTACTATATTAGACGGATATTATTCAGATTCAAGTAGGATGTATATAGTAGGCAAAGCTACAAAAGAAGCTAAAGAATTAGTAGAATCTACAAAAGAAGCACTATACAAAGGTATAGAGCAGGTTAAACCTTATAATACTGTTGGTCATATTGGAGAAGCAATATATAACTTTGCTACTAGTAAGGGATATTCTGTAGTATATGAATACGGTGGTCATGGTATAGGTATTAAGTTTCATGAAGAACCTTTTGTATCTCATGTAGGAAAAGCCGGTGAAGGAATGATACTGTTACCAGGCATGGTTTTTACAATAGAACCTATGCTAAATATAGGAAGAGCAGAAACTAAGATTTTAGAGGATGATTGGACTGCTATTACTATAGATGGATCGCTATCAGCACAATGGGAGCATACTGTAGTGGTTACAGATACAGGTTATGAAATATTAACATAAACATAAGGCACGGTATCTACTGTGTCTTATCTTTTAATTAATAAACTATTTTGCTATTCATAAATTATGGCCTATTAAAATAGGAGTGTTTAATTATGGAAATAATTAATAATAAATTTAGAATTATGAAGCTATTACAGGATAATTGGGTTTTAAGTTCTTACTTAGTAATAGACATAACAAATGATAAGCAATTTGTTTTAAATATGATTAAGGATGAATTTGATACCCAAAAGTTTTCAGGCTATTTTATGAAAAACAGTAGACTAATGAAAAAGATAGATACAGAAAACATAATAAAGGTTAATGAAATAAGTATAGTAGATACCATAGATAATGAGAAATTAGAGTGTAAGTATTATTTTTTCTTATGTGAGTACGTAGAGAGTGAGGAGTTACTTTATAATTTAAATATTTTAAAAGATAAAGAAATAATTCCTATGTTTATGGAACTATGTAAGTCTATTAATTACCTACATTTAAAAGGTATTGCATATAAAAATATATCTTATGAAAATATGGGGCTTACATATGTTAACTCAGAACCTAGGATTATGCTTAAGGATTTAATGTTGAGTAACTTAAAAGAAGAAATGAAATTAAGTCTCAATAGAGAAAATAAAACTTATTACAGTGAACTTTTAAAGAATACAGATGATATTGGATATGATATATATTGTTTAGGATTAGTACTTTTATCTCTAATAACAAAAGAAACCGATAGACATAAGCTAATTAAAATAATAAAAAGAAATAGTGATGTATCCATTGTAGAAAAGGGATATAATTGCTTATTTTTAAAGTTAAAAAATATAATTATTAAAATGTTAAGGTTGTCAGATAACGCCTATAAATCCTTAAGTGATGTTGTAAAAGATATAAATTTAGCTTTGAATACTAGCTATGATTGTTTTAGAATGGAAGAGTTAGGCAAACTAAGTTTTAACGATATAGATTTAGTTGGAAGAGTTAAGTATATAGATGAAATTACAAATTTATGCAGTGAATTTAAGGATGGAAAAAGCAATCAAAACATTTGCTTGATATCAGGAGAAGATGGTATAGGAAAAAGCTCCTTTTTAACATATTTAAGCAAATATTTAAGTATAAAAGGTGAAAATGTATATGATATAATACACAAATTAAATTTTAAGCAAAATTACGTAAATAATAATTTTTCTATTATTTTAAGTAAGATTATATCAGATACACCCAAGGAAATTTTAGATAAATATGAAGAAGACCTTTCACAGCTATTGCCTAAAATAAGCAGTAAAAAAGATTTAGAAGTAAGGGTATTTCAGGAAATAGATATTAAGAAAATAAAACTCGCCAATAGAGTTGGAAATTTTATTGTAGAATTTTCTAAAAGAGCTCCAATTATTATAATTATAGATGATATAGATCAGATTAGTGAATTTCAAATTAATATATTAAACTATATATTAGATATAGATCGAAGCAATATATTTTTTATATTATCTTATTGTGACCAGCATTCTACTAGTAATCAGTTCTTTATTAAGTGTATAGAGAAAATAAAAAGGTTACATAACCCTTATAATTTAAGGTTAAACGGATTAACTGTAAGGGAAGTTGGCAGTTTAGTTAGCGAGATTTTATTTATACAAAATGAACCCTTAAAATTAGCTGGTAAGATTCATGGAAAGTCTGGAGGAAATCCTCTATTTGTAGAAGAAATATTAAGGGATTTATATTTGAGAAGGGTTATTTTTGTTGATGATAATGGAAATTGGACACAAGAGTGTGCAGCAGAGGATATGATAATACCATCTAACATGAGACAAGTGCTTTTTAATCAGTTAACAAAAGTAAGTAGGGAAGAAAGAAAATTCTTAGAATTTATTTGTCTATTTCAAGATGGTGTAAGAGAAAAAGTGTTATACGACTTATTTCCAAGTAGAGATATAAATATAGGTTATATAATAGAATCTCTAGTAGATAAGGGTGTTATTTATACAAATAACTTAGAAAAAGAACTAGTCATAGATTTTTATAATAAACTACTTAAGATAATTGTATATGAAAGCATTTCTCCTGAGGACAAGATAAATGAACATAGACGTATATCTGAGTATTTAAGGTATAAATATGAGGGTAAAGAGTGTGATTTAATTCCTGAGATAATATACCAGTTAGAGAAATGCAAAAGACGAAGTGATGTAGCAAAATACTCTATAATAAATATACGTAATAATTCAAGTATAAAGGATAGGGTTGAATCTGTATATTATCTTAATAGGGCTTTAAACTTATATGAAAATACAGAAACAGATGAAGATAAGATAAATTTATATATTGCTTTAGGGAACTTGTATTTTGATTACGAAGATATAGAAGAAGCGGAGAAATACTTTAAGTTTGCACTGCAAGACTGTATTAAAGTAAAAGAATCTTCTAAGTACATCGAGGTTTTTAACAGTCTAAATGGTATATATGTAATAAAAGATGACACAATCAATCTAAAAAAGGCATTAGACACAATTGAAGCCCATGTAGATATGCATGGAGACAGAAAGGACAAATTACAGTTTTATTATAAAAAGGCCATTTATTATTCTTATACATCACAGGGTGAAAAAGCTATAGACTTATGCAATAAGGTTTTAGAGCAGTGTGATAATAGAGATTACGATCTGATGTGTCATATATACAACTTTTTAGGATATGTACATTTAGAACTTTCAGATATATCTACAAGTATTAAGCATCTTATGAAATGTATAAAATTATGCAAGAAAGTTGATAATTTAAAAGTGTTATTGAAATCATATATAAATTTAGGAGTAGCTTACGGGGATTTTCTCCAAGATTTTAAAAATTCAATTATTTATTATAGAAAGTCAGAAGTTATTTCAATTAGAAAAGGGTTAAGCTTATCTAAAATAAGAATAAAAAACAACTGTGCATCCAGTTACCTTTTAATGGAGGACTATAAAAAAACAAGAAAAGAACTTGATGAGATAATTAATATAGTATATCAAAAAGGATATATAAATGAGATATCATATTGGCACCAAATAAATATGATATTGAATTTAAAATTAAATAAATTTGATGAAGCATATAAGAGTTATTTTGAAGTAGAAAATGTTTTAAATAAGAATAGAAAAGAACTTAGTGATAGGTCTATGGCAGAAAGGTATTTATATTTATCACAGTTTAATATATGCCTAGGGAATATGGAAGATGCAAAGATATATATGGATGAGGCTTTAAAGTTAACTAAAAATGAAAACTCTATAATAAGTTTGTTAGTTTATTTAAATAGCCAATATATAAAAATACTACAAAAAGAAGATATTAAAGATTCCATAGACAATATATTAAATGTTATTAAAAAATTAAAAAATAAAGAAATGAAAATTAATACTATTTGTAACACAGCACAAATTTTATTAATAAGTGAACATGAAGAATTAGAAAGGTTTTTGGAAGAAAACTATTCTCTTTTAGGGGATAGTAATAATATAGATATAGTTTTAAAAACTAAGGTGTTATTTATAAAGTCCTTATTCAACTATCCCTTAGATAAGAAGATTATAAAATTAGAGGGAGTCTTAGAACTTAGTAAAAACAATGGTTTAAATGAGATATATTATAAAACGGCGATTATGTTAGGCGAATTGTATCTAAATAGTGGTGATTATGTAAACTCTATAGTGTATTATTTTTTAGCTTGTGAAACTTTTAGGGATTTGTTAATAGACCTACCTGAGAAGTATAGAGAAACTTATATAAAGCTTCATAAATTAGAAGAGGTTTATGGGGTGTTCATAGAGTTAAAAGGTATGTACTTGTTTAATACTGAAGAGAGTAACTATGCTATAAGAGAAATATTTAAGGAAGATGGTTTTATTCATCATATGGACATACTAGAGAATAAAGATTTAATGAAAGCAATCAAAAAAGCATATTCACCTTTTTATAGCAAAAAAGTAGAGAACATTAACGACACTCTTTCTTTGCTACAAGGAGATGACTATGAAAACATACGAATGTTAAATAAATATATTTTATATGAAGCTTTAGCTAAAAAAAGTTATATTATAATGAATAAACATAAGGATTATGAAATATTGGCAGCTACAGATGATATTACTAAGGTCAGTGACAAGATGAGAGGAATTTTGGATAAGGTTAAGGTAAGCAGGAAGGAAGAAGTTATATATAATAAATCATATATTACAATATGTAAGCCTATACTTATATCCAAATATAGCGAAGTAAATAGTTTAATTGAAGATAGAAGAAAGTCTGAAAGGGATAGAAAGGTTTTACTAGGATATATTTATATTGAAACTGATAAGGTTGTGAACTATTTTACTAAGGAAAACATTAAGAACTCTGAATATATAAGTAAAATAATGGGTATTATTATTGAAAAGATAAACCTTAAGGAAAATGCCTTTTATGATAAATTAACCGGTGCACTAACAAGAAAATACTTAGATATTTGTTTAAATGAGATAATTGATATTTCTGCTACCTACAAAGAGAACTTTTCAATAATAATGATTGACTTTGATCATTTTAAAGCTATAAATGATAATTTTGGCCATCAAGTTGGTGACAAGGTTCTAACCAATGCTTCTCAAATAATAAGGGAAAATATAAGAAGTAAAGACATATTGGGAAGGTATGGTGGAGAAGAGCTCATGGTTATACTTCCTAATAGTAACAAAAATCAAGCTTATAAGATAGCTGAAAAACTTAGAAAAAGTATAGGAGAAAGCAGTATTATAAGTTCTAAGAGCAAAGTTACTGTAAGTATAGGGATAGCTAGTTATCCTTATGATGGTAAAACTACAGATGAACTTATTGAAAAAGCTGATAAGGCGCTTTATTTAGCTAAAAAGAGAGGGCGAAATGTTACTATAGTTTGGGATGAAAACCTTAGAAATCAAGTCACTAAAAATAACACATTATCAGGTATAGTTTTAAAGAGTTTTGTAAAAGAAGAAAAGCATCTTTTCACCATAGTAGAACTTTTGGAACTTGTAAGAAAGGACGGAAATTCAAGAAATAAAATACTAACTTTCTTAGAAAAAATATTAGATGCATCACTAGCTGAAAGGGCAATACTGTTTACCGTTAAAGAAAATAAAGTAGAAAAAATCTTAGAAAGTAAGTATTTGAATAATGTATCTATGGAAAATATTAAATACAATAAAAATTTAATAGATAAAGCTATTAAAGAAGGTGAAGGGGTATACTGTATTGATTGGGATTATGTCTACGAGTATGACGAAGTTACTGGTAATCCTGATTGGAAATCTGTTATAGTTGTTCCAATAATATTATGTGGAGAAGTCATTGGAGTATTAAATCTTATTGTGTCTAGTAAGGTTAAGGAGTTTAATTTTGAGGAGTATAATTTGTGTTCCTTATTAAGTGGTATTATATCCCCAATTATTACTAGATGTGAATTAGATTAGTATAATAAAATATAAATAATATAAAAACCATGCATAAATGGGATACCAAACATCCTTTTATGCATGGTTTTTGTTATACAGCTGCTGTTTATGTTAAATATTAACAATCTCATCTATAGAAATCGTAGTTAAGTCTTCTCTACAAATAGTAGCTTTTGAACAGCACTTTGAAGCAAATCCCACAGCAAGTACCTTCATACCACCTTCAACTCCAGCTTCAACTCCAGCTTCAGCATCTTCTACCACAAGACATTCGCTAGGTTTTAAGTTTAGCATTTCTGCTGCTTTTAAAAACACTTCAGGGTCTGGTTTGCTATTTTTAATCTGGTTTCCATCTACTGTAGCATGAAAAGCTTTATCTAAACCTATATATTGCAATATAGCAGAGGAGTTTTTACTAGAAGAACCTATAGCAACTTTTATGTTTTTTTCTTTTAAACCCTTTAGTATATTTTTGACCCCTGGTAAAATATCATCTTTAGTAAGGTTTTTTATAAGTTCCTTATAGTAGTTATTTTTTCTCTCTGCCATTTCTTTCTTTTGCTCAAGAGAATACTCTTTATTAGCTTTTTCTAAAATTATATTGAGGCTTTCCATACGGCTTACCCCTCTTAGTCTTTCATTTATTTCTCTATCAAAGTATATGCCTTCTTCATCGGCTAATTTTTTCCAGGCATCATAATGAAAGTTATCTGTGGTTACTATAACTCCATCTAAATCAAATATAACTCCTTTAATACTCAAAATATCATCCCCTAGTATTATTTATTTAAAGACTGTATTATCTAATAGGTCTAACTTATTTAAAGTGTCAAAAGATTGAATATGTGCATAAATAGTTAGCCCTAAGCTTTAGTTTGAGTAAAAGTCCCTAAAGCTTAGAACTATATTTATTTTCTAGAACTATTTTTCTATAGTTCTTAATTTACCATTTATGTTTACATCTATTTTATCTACTATATCATTTAAAATTTCTACTTTAACATTATCTTTACTTATAGTTACTTTTAGTAGAACACCTTTATAGTAGATCTTAAACGCAAGCTTATTCCATTTTTCAGGTAACCATGGATTAAAACTTAAAATCTCATTTTCATCTACATGCATACCTGCAAATCCGAACATAACTGATTGCCAAGTGCCACCAGCAGAAGCTGCATGGATTCCTTCTCTTGTGTTTCCTTGATGATCATTTAGGTCAACTAAAGCAGATCTTCTTAAATATTTATATGCCATTGAGCTATCTCCAACCCTTAAGCCCATAATAGAGAAGATGCTTGGACTTAAAGATGACCTATGGGAAGTTCTTTTTTCATAGTAGTCATAGTTTATTTTTTGAATTTCTTTAGAGAACTCATTTTCTAGTAAGAACATAAGCATAACTACATCTGCTTGTTTATTAATACAACTATTTTGAATTCCTACTTCTTTAGCCCCTTTAGGAATAATAGGCATATCATTTTCATCATATTCCTTAATCACAAAGTCATGTAATTTAAAATATCCTTCAAATTGCTCCATTAATTTATCTTCTTCATTAAATGGAATATAGATTTTATCATGAACTTCTTTCCAATGCTTTAATTCCTCGTTTAATAGACAAATTCTATTGGTTATATCCTCGTATACCTCATAGTGATTTTCTTTTAAAAATTCTAAAATCTCAAAGCCCTTTTCAATGTTCCATCTTGCAAGATAATTTGTGTAGCAGTTGTTATCGACAGGTTCATGCCATTCATCAGGACCTGTTACTTGAAGGATTTCATATCTATCCATATCCTTATTGTAATTACATCTAGATACCCAGAATCTTGCGGTTTCAAGTAAGATTTCGGCACCATATTTAAGCATAAAGTCTATGTCTTTAGTTAATTTATAATAGTTATAAACACCAAAGGCAATATCGGCTGTAACATGATGTTCATAGACAGCGACATAACATCTATAGCAAGTCCCATCTGGTTCAATAGTCCAATCAGGACACTGTTCATCTCCAGTATCAGCTGATTCCCAAGGATATTTAGCTCCTTTATAACCACTTAAAACAGCATTTTCTCTTGCTTTATTTAATAAGTGATATCTATATTTTAATAGGGTTTTTGCAGTATCAGGTGAGGTGAAAATAAAAAATGGGAGCATAAAAATTTCTGTATCCCAGTAAGCATGTCCACCATATTCTTCACCATGAAGAAGTTTAGCCCCAAGGCTTATGGTGTGATCATGTTTATTTGCAGTACTCATTAGATGGAAAATGTTAAATCTTAAGCCCTTGTCAATTTCAGTGTCTCCATCAATATTAATATCAGCAATATCCCACATATCTTTATAAATCTTTATATGCTCTTCTAATTCTGTGTATATACCCTTTATTATAAAATCACCAATTTCTTTTTCTATAGAGGATTTTATTAAATCTTTTTCTACATCTCTTTCTGTGTAGATAGAAGCAAACTTATCTATCTGTATAGTTTCGCCTTCTTTAATATCAAAATCTAGAAATTCTAAGGAAATCTCTCCAAAGGATGAGTATCTTCTATTTTTTATAATATTATCTTTACTAGAATTTTTATAAGCTCTTATTACGGAACATGTTCCTATATGTAGACCAAAATCTCTAGTTTTGGTTTCTACATAACAGCCTTTGCCATTAAGATTTGATACTTCTAAAGTTTCTAAGTGCTTTACTCTAAATCTTGGGAAGTCCTTAAAATTAAGCACTGTGCCATCTATTATATTTTCCATTTCCATTATGCCAGAATAGTTAAGAGGAGTTATAAATAGTTTTATAGCTGCACGATGCTGACTTTTACGACTTAAAAACCTATAACCTTCTATTAGAGTTTCACGACCTTCTGAATCTCTTAATTTAAGTCTTTTAAATAAAATAGATTTTTTCATATCTAAAACACGGTAAAACTCTAATAATTCACAGTCTTCTATGCCAAGTAAATTTCTTTCTACGTATAACTTTAAACCTAACCAGTCAGGAGTATTAGCAAGTTCTCTCATAAAGGCTTCTGATTTATCAAATACACCTGCTATATATGTACAAGGCAAACTTATTTTAGTCTGTTCTTCATAAGAACCTCTAGTACACATATATCCATTTGTTAAAGCAAAATTAGTTTCATATTTTAAATTGTCCTTAGGATTGTATTCATCTTGAAGTATTAACCACTTATCATCACTGACAAGATGCTTAAGGTTTGCTGAAAAAATTTCTTTTATCATTAGAAAGCCTCCTTTATTAAAATCTTGTATTCGTTGAAAAATAAGAAATGGTAACGATTTCTATAGGAATATAAATTGTTTCCATGCTACCTTAAGTTCTTCTTAATTAAATTAAGAAGAAAGAGAGTATAGGTAATTTAATTAAGATTTTAAGCTTCATAAACAACTTAAAAAGCAGCTGAAATTTAAAAGTATAGTTATACTAATTTAATATAAATGGTTTCCCTAAAACTTAGGATTTTACTTATATGCCCATATAGAATTAGTTTAAAAAGAAGAATTAAATACATTATACTATATTATTAGTATGGTTTTGAAGGGCTTTTAAGAAATATAAATATTTAGGTGTAAAATATGTACTATAAGTGAATAATAAAAAAGATTAAGAAATATAGCTTTCATAAAAAGCATATGTAGTATAAAATAGAATAAATAGATAAAATTATTGGAAAAATAAAGAAATTTCTTATATAGAAGGGAGATAAAATATGGCTTTTAAGGTTGATAAGACTTACCATGGATTTAAGTTAGTAGAAGAAAAAAAGGTTGATGAATTAAATGGGGTTGGAAGATTATTTGTTCATGAGAAGAGTGGTGCAAGGTTATTTTCCATATTAAATGATGATGATAACAAAGTATTTGCCATATCTTTTAGAACTCCACCACATGATGATACAGGGCTTCCTCATATTTTAGAGCACTCTGTTTTGTGCGGCTCAAGAAAGTTCCCAACAAAAGAACCTTTTGTTGAGCTTATTAAAGGATCTTTAAATACATTTTTAAATGCTATGACTTTTTCGGATAAAACTATGTATCCCCTTGCAAGTAGAAATGAAAAAGATTTTATGAATCTTATGGATGTATACTTAGATGCTGTTTTTTATCCTAAATTATACACTACGCCAGAAATTTTAATGCAAGAAGGATGGCATTATGAAATAGAAAATAAAGAAGCTCCTATAACCTATAAGGGAGTTGTATACAATGAAATGAAAGGGGCCTTCTCTTCACCAGAAGGTGTCTTAATGAGAAAGGTTGAAGAATCTTTATTCAAAGATACAATATATAGAAATGAGTCCGGTGGAGATCCAGAAGCGATTCCAAATTTAACTCAAGATGCTTTTGTTGCCTTTCACAAAAGATACTATCATCCATCAAACAGCTATATAATTTTATATGGAGATATGGACTTAGATAAACAATTAAGCTTTATAGATGGAGAATATCTAAAAGACTTTGATATGGAGACAGTACAATCAGATATAGCTATGCAAGAGCCTTATAAAGAAAGAGTTGAGTTAGAAGTACCATATTCTATTTCAGAAGATGAAAATGAAATGGATAAGACTTTCCTAAGCTTAAACTTTGTTACAGGAACAGCCTTAGATAAGGTAGATCATATTGGTATGGATATCCTTGAATATCTATTACTTGAGAATCCTGCATCTCCACTAAAGAATGCTTTAGTAGCTGCGAAATTAGGAAAAGATGTTTTTGGTTCTTATTACAGCAGTATATTACAGCCTACTTTTAGTGTAATTATTAAAAATTCAAACTTAGATAAAAAAGAAGAGTTTAATAAAATTACTCTAGAGACTTTAGAGAACTTAGTTAAAAATGGTATAGATGAAAAGCTAGTAGAGGCATGTATCAATATAACTGAATTTAGATTGAGAGAAGCCGATTTAGGAAGTTATCCAAAGGGATTATTCTACGGTATGATGATAATGGAAAGCTGGTTATATGGAGGAGATCCTTTTGTATATATTCAGTATGATGATATATTTAAGGAAATAAGAAAAAAATCTAAGGAAAGATATTTTGAAAACTTAATAGATAAATATCTTCTAAAAAATACTCATAGTTCTCTTTTAACTTTAAAACCTGAAAAAGGATTGAGTTTAAAGAAAGAAAAAGAGTTAGAAAAGAAATTAGCTGATTTTAAGGCATCTTTAAATGAAGAAGAATTAAATGAATTAATTCAAAACACTAAGAATTTAATAAAAAGACAAAACACTCCTGATAGTGAAGAAGTATTAGAGAGTATACCAATGCTATGTAGAGATGATATAAAGAAAGAAGCTGAAAAGATACCTTTTATAGTTAAGGATGACAAAGGAGCTAGATTACTTCATACTAATGTATTTACAAATAAAATTGCATATTTAAATGTATTATTTGATTCTTCAGCAGTAGAAGAAGAGTTGGTTCCTTATGTAAGTCTTTTATCTTATGTATTAGGAAAAGTTAATACAGAAAACTATAATTATTCACAGCTTTCCAATGAAATAAATATAAATACTGGTGGAATTAATTTTACCACTGAAGTTTATGGAGATATTAAGGATATTGAAAAATATTATAAGAAGTTTACCTTTAAAGGAAAAGCTTTAAGAGAAAGAATACCACAGTTAATAAATCTAGGTACAGAAATAATATCTTCCTCTAAGTTTGATGATTTTTCAAGATTACATGAAATTATAGCAGAAGTTAAATCAAGAACAGAAATGCAAATACTTCAAAGAGGCCATGTAATAGCTTCTAATAGAGTTGCTTCATATTTTTCATCAGCTAGTGATTATATAGATAAAACAAGTTCCATAGGTTTCTATAAATTTATAGCAGATTTAGATAAAAATTTTGAAAATAAAAAAGAAGAGATTGCAAGAAATCTAGAGAAAGTTAGTGCTATATTATTTAATAAGAACAATATAGTAATAAGTATAACAGGGGAAGAAAAAGAATTTAATGAGGTAAAGAAAAACTTAGATACACTTATGAATAGTTTAAGTGCTCAAGTTTTAAAGGAAGAAAAATATATATTCAAAGAAACTAAGAAAAATGAAGGATTGCTTACTCCAGCCAATGTTCAATATGTAGCTAAGGGCTATAATATAAGAAAATTAGGCTATGATTATACTGGAAAATTATTAGTGCTTAAAACTATAACTAGCTTAGATTATTTATGGAATAAGGTAAGAGTTCAAGGTGGGGCATATGGATGTTTTGCTATTATAACAAGAAATGGTAATGCTATCTTTACATCATATAGAGATCCTAATATTAGTGGAACCTTAAATGTATACAATAATGCTCACGAATATTTAAAAGACTTCTCACCATCAGAAAGAGAAATGACAAAGTATATCATAGGAACTATAAGTGAGCTAGATGCTCCACTAAGCCCTTCTATGAAAGGTGAGAGAAATATAACTAATTACTTTAGAGGAATTAGTGAGGAAGATATACAAAAAGAAAGAGAAGATGTTCTTAATTCATCTAAAGAAGATATAAGAGAACTTTCTAAAATATTTAATGATGTTATGAAACAAGACTTTTATGCTGTAATAGGAAATGAAAATAAGATAAAGTCTGAAAAAGATATATTTGGAGAGCTTATAAATTTATTTGAATAAAATATCTTATTTAAATAAAGGATTGTTGTATAGATAAAAGAATACCCAAGTAAATTTAAAAATTATATTTACTTGGGTATTTGTTTAATAAGACTGTTGCATTAAATAAATACTACAATAATTATGCTAATTTTAAGTTTGCAAATCAATATATTGTACTTAAATTTGTTAGTTCAACAGCCTATATTGAAAACATTAATGTATAATTTAATTATAAAGAAATTTAGGGGGATATGAGATATGTTATATTTAAATTCTAAAGATATTTTAAGTGCAATAACCTTTGAAGAAGTTATGGAAGCTATTGAGGAAGCATATAAATTATATGAGAAAAATCAGTATGATGCTCCATCTAGAATTCATATCGATCATGGAGATAAAAAGACTCTTTTATTCATGCCTTGTTTCACTGAAAACGTTTTTGGTACAAAAATATTAACGTATTTCCCGGAAAATCCTAAGAAAGGGAAGCCAGTATTAGATGGCTTAATGCTTTTAAATGATATTGAAACAGGAGAACCAATATGCATAATAGATGGGAAGGCATTGACTAAGGTTAGAACTGGTGCTGTAGGCGGTGTTGGAATTAAAAATACAACACCAGAAAACATTAAAACACTAGGCCTTGTAGGCACAGGAGTTCAAGGTTTTTACCAAGTGTTATATGCATGTACGGTTAGAAAGTTTGAAAAGGTATATGTCTTTCATATGCTTAAAGATAAAGCTGAAGAATTTAAAGAAAGATTAGAGAAGGAGTTGCCAGAGGTAGAAATTATAGTATCAGATACAGTGGAAGAAATGGTTAAAAGTTCAGAGGTTATAATAACAGCAACTACTTCTAATAAGCCAGTTTTACCAGATGACCCTGAGCTTTTAAAAGGAAAACATTTTATAGGCATAGGTTCATATAAGCCATTTATGAGGGAATTCCCTGATGCTCTATCTAAAGTGGTAGATACAGTACTTATAGATACAGAGTTTGCAAAAGAGGAATCAGGTGATCTTTGCATACCAATGGAAAGTGGATTATTAAAAGAAGATAAGGTATTAAGTTTTGGAGAGTTTTTATTAAATTGTGAGCATAAAGAGAAGGTTGTAAGTGGGACAACTTTATATAAATCTGTAGGTATGGCACTATTTGATATTACAGCATCTAGACTAATTTATGAAAGAGCAAAGGCAAAGGGCATAGGACAAAATATAGAACTCTAGCATAGAATTTTAAAGGCTCTGTTAGATAAAAGTATCTAACAGAGTCAAATAAAAATACTTTTAAATAGTTTGAAAATCTGTAGGACGGTTTTCAATATATCCAAAGTTAAATAAGATATTATCTACAATTCTTTGAGAGGCACGCCCATCTCCGTAAGGATTTACCGAGTTGGACATTTTATCATATTCTTCCCTATTCGTAATAAGCTCATTTGAAAGTTTTAAAATAATATCCATATGGGTGCCGACTATTTTTACTGTACCAGCCTTTACAGCTTCTGGTCTTTCAGTGGTATCTCTAAGCACTAAAACAGGTTTTCCAAGGTGTGGAGCTTCTTCTTGTATTCCTCCTGAGTCTGTCATAATTAAATAAGATTTGTTCATAAGATTATGAGTTTCTTTTAAATCTAGAGGAGGTAGAAGATGTACATTAGGAATATTTTGAAGTATTTCTTTTGCTGTATTTTGTACTACAGGATTTAAATGTACAAGGTAAACTATTTCCACATCCTTATGTTCAAGTGCTAAACTCTTTAAACTATTACAGATGTTTTCTAGAGGTTTTCCCCAATTTTCTCTTCTATGGGCAGTCACCATAATAACTTTTTTATTTTTAAAATCAATTTTATTTAATTCTTTATTTTCAAATACATAGTCCTCTTCAACAGTACTAGCCATAGCATCTATAACTGTATTACCTGTTATAAAGATAGAATTTTCATCAATAGCTTCTTTAAGAAGATTTTCTTTAGAGGTTTTAGTCGGTGCAAAATGTAAGTCTGCAATATGACCTGTTAAAACTCTATTAGCTTCTTCAGGGAAAGGGGAATATTTATTATAAGTTCTAAGACCAGCTTCTACATGTCCTATTTTTATTTTATTGTAAAAGGCAGAGAGACTAGCTGCAAAGGTAGTAGTAGTATCTCCATGAACTAATACTAAATTTGGTTTTTCCACTGCAAAAATTTTATCTAATCCATTTAAGACACTTGTAGTTATAGTGCTTAATGTTTGTTTGTTTTTCATTATATTTAAATCGTAATCAGGAGTTAAATTAAATATGTCTAATACTTGGTCAAGCATCTCTCTATGTTGGGCAGTAACACAAACCTTACAATCTATCTCTTTTTTTCTTTTTAATTCATTAACAAGAGGACACATTTTAATAGCTTCTGGTCTAGTACCAAAAATGGTCATTACCTTAATTTTATTCAAAAAAAACCCCTCCTATATACATTAGTTTATACAAATATTGTATCTTAATTAATATTAAGCTATGTATGATTAATAATCAAGTTGTAAATTCATCACATTGTAACTTCTTGTTTTAACTATTGTATTTTTGCTTAAACTTACTTATTTCATAAGTATCTATTTAAATAGAAATACTTCATTAGGGAAAAACTATGTTAAAATAAAATTAAGATGTAAAATCAAATTTATTTTAAGGAAGGGTTAATATGGAAGCAGAAATTTTATGTGTAGGTACAGAAATTTTACTTGGGGATATATTAAATACTAATGCACAATACTTATCTAGAAGACTTGCAGAGCTTGGCATAAATGTGTTTTACCAAACTGTAGTAGGAGATAATCCTAAGAGACTTAAAGAAGCTTATAAACTAGCTTTTAATAGAGCAGATATTGTAATTTGTACTGGAGGGCTTGGACCTACAAAGGATGATCTTACAAAAGAGATTGGAAGCAGTTTTTTTAATAAGGACTTAGTTCTTCATGAGGAATCAATGAAAAAATTAGAAGAATATTTTCTAAAAACTAAAAGAAAAATGAGTGAAAATAATAGAAAACAAGCTTATATGCCAGAAGGATGCATAGTTTTAGAGAATAATAATGGTACAGCACCTGGATGTATTGTAGAAGATGATAAAAAGGCATTGATTTTAATGCCTGGACCACCAAGAGAAATGAAGGCTATGTTTGAAGAGAGTGTTGTTCCTTATCTTAAGACTTTATCTAAGGATATGTTATACTCTAAAGTTCTTAGGGTATTAGGGGTTGGAGAAAGTAGTGCAGAAGCCTTAATATCAGATATTATAGAAAATCAAACTAACCCAACTATAGCTCCTTATGCAAAAGAAGGAGAAATGATATTTAGAATAACAGCTAAAGCTAAGACAGAAGAAGAGGCAAAAGAGCTTATAAAGCCTATGGAAAATAAGGTAAGAGATATTCTAGGGGATAATATATATACAGAAGGGGAAAGAACCGTAGAAGAAGTTCTAGCAGAGTTATTAATAAATAAGAATTTAACTCTTTCAGTAGCTGAATCTTGTACTGGGGGAATGGTAGCAGCTAGACTTATAAATTATCCTGGTATTTCTAAGGTGTTTAAGGAAGGCTTAGTTACTTATACAGAAGAGGCTAAAGAGAAGAGATTAGGTGTTAAAAGAGAGACCATAGATAACTATGGAGTTGTAAGTGCCGAAGTTGCAAAAGAAATGGCAGAGGGAGTAGCAAAAACTTCAGGTACAGATATAGGAATTTCTACTACAGGAATTGCAGGACCAGAGGGCGGAAGTGAAGATAAACCAGTAGGCCTTGTATATTTAGGGTTATACTACAAAGGAAAGGCTATAAGTAAGGAATTAAACCTAAATGGAAAAAGAAATACCATAAGAAATAGAGCTACCATAGCTTTATTAGATTTTTTAAGAAGAGAAATTCAAAAATAGTTTATCCTATGACTAGCTTCTTTAACGCTCCCATCTTTTTAAAAGTGAGAGAAAAGAGTAGCTAGGTCCGTGGAACTCTGTTTATATAAATAAAAAATTCCAAGCTAAGCTGAAGCTTGGAATTTTTTATTTGTAATTTTTTATGCACTTACAGGTGGAGTAAAGGTTCTTTGACCTAAATTTTCATCAAGCATATATAGGGCAGCTGGGTTATCAATAGATCTTTCTATTTGTTTTACGATACCCTTAAATGTAGATTCTTCTTCTACTTGCTCATCTATAAACCATTTTAAGAAACTTATTGTAGCGTGTTCTCTTTCTTCTGTTGCTATATCTGTAAGATTATATATTCTTTCTGTAACCATTCTTTCATGATGAAGTGCAGTTTTAAAAGCATGTAAAACTGAGTCATAGTTGCTTTCAGGCTTTTCAATAGATTCTAATATTACTCTTCCACCCATTTCAATTACATAATCATACATTTTTGTAGCATGGAAAAGCTCTTCTTGAGCTTGAACTCTAAAGAAGTTAGCAAAACCTACTAAATCCTCATCTTCACAATATGAAGACATTGCTAAATACACATATGAAGAGTAAAATTCAAAATTAATTTGATCATTTAAAGCACTAAAAAGTTTTTCACTTATCATCTAATATACCTCCATTTTTATTCTTATGTTTATCCCTTTTATATAACCGCTAATATTAGATAATTTTATCTAAGGATATTAGAGTATATTTTTATTTAGGATAATGACTTCTTAAGATAATATTTTAGAAAATATTCTTAAACCTAGAAATCTTTTTATTATTTATATAGAAAATTATATATAATTTATTTAATAATTATTATACCATATAATAATTACTATCATAAAATAATGAATTTTAATAGAATTTTATTCTATTATGAATATTGTACCAATTATTTTACTATAACACAAGACAAAATGTGACATTATTCTTTAGTTGTAACCTTTGGCAAAACTAAATTTTCTAGTGATATTGTTCCATAACCTATGTGAGTTTTTGGAAGCACTAGAGAATTTGAGGATAATTTTAAAATAGAATGTATATCCTTATAGGTTAGATCCTCTTTATGTTCATATAAAAGGGCACATAAGCCACAAGCATAGGCACCAGCTAAAGCTACAGAAGATACTTGTGCATAAGCATATTTCATTGGTGGTGCATATAATTTCATGCCATTTCTTTCTGGTATATAATTTTTATTGAAATTTAAAGTTGAAAGTTTATAGCATTTAAATACAAAATCTGGCTTCTTTTTTTTAGGGTATGGTCCACAAGAGGAATACTTATATAAACTAGGAGGATTTACTGAATTTAAGCCACCTATGCAGATACAATTGTCTAGAGACGCAATACCTCTAATGCTATGAGGATCGTTTATACTACTTCCTGTAGGAATAATTATGGTTATTCCCATATTAGAAATATAATCAAAGGTTTTTTGGAATAGACTTAGTATAAATTTATTGTATTCAAAGGTTTCAAAGGGTAAGAAAAAGACTTTTATCTTGTATTCAAGGGCATCATTAGCTAAGGAATACATAGATTGTAGTATTGTAGAGGCAAAAGCTCTACCCCGTATATCAAAAACTTTTACTGAATAAAAGTTACATCTAGGTGCTACACCCTTTACTAATCCCTTTGAAGAGTAACCATTTCCACCTATGATTCCAGCTATAAAGGTTCCTAGGCCTACATTATCATAGGGGTATGAATAGTTTTCTGTAAAATCTATGGATTTAACTATTCTATTATTGGGTTTTATTAAGTCATTGTTTGGATATATACCAGTACTTATAATACCTATACATACATCTTTGCCATTTAATGCAGAATTATTCTTATCATTCATTAAACTTAAGGATTTACTAGACATTTTATCGGTTACATCATTAGTAGAAGAGTCAAATGGAATAGAAAATACTAAGGAATCAAAATCTATATAGTGAACTTCAGGATATTCTGTAAGTCGTTCTATTCCTCTTTTATTTAAAGATGCACAAATACAGTTTAAGTTTTCAAAAGTATATATAATTTCTCCTTTATAAGAAAGAACTTTCTTTTTAACCTTTTCTAATAGAGTATTGCAACTAATTATTACCCTATAGTTTTTATATATGTTATCTTTTAAGGTATCTTTCAAATTAGGACTAAGTTTATTTTTAATTGTAAACATATCATCCCTCCATGTTTCTAATATAAAAGCATATGCCATAGGAAAACCTATAGTCTTTGTTATAATTTATTTTATTGTATGTATATAGAAAAGGTTAAAGAAATTAAAAAAATCCTTCAGTCATCTCTAAGTTTTTAGATTGATTGAAGGATTTTTTAAAACTCTGCTTATAAGTTTTATCTTATTTTATGTTATATATATAAGGAATACGTTCATGTTATGTAAATTTTACAAATTAAAGTCTTCTTTGCACATATAAAAGAAAGCTCTAGCTGTAGGCGTTAAAGTTCTTTTAGAATTCATTATTAAGTATATATTGCGTTTTAAGTTTAAATCTTTAATTTTACTTTCAGTAAGCTTATTATCAGAAGATGAATTTTCGTATATTTTTGAAGAAACAATAGATATTCCCATACCTGTTTTCACAAATTGAACCAAGGTATCTAGATTATTTACTTCACATAATACGTTTAATTTATTAGTGTCAAATTGTTCTGATACTAAATCTTCAAAGGTTTTTCTAGTTGCAGAGTTTTTTTCTCTAAATATAAATTTATATTTTAATAAATCCTTTATTTCTAGTTCCCTAGGTAAATTTAGAGATGGGTGAGAAATTACAACCAGCTCGTCCTCAAGCAACTTATAACTCTTTATCTTATCATGGTTTATAGAAGTTCCTACAATTCCAAGCTCACTTTCTAAGTTTATTATATCTTTTATAATTTTCCCTGAATTTTGTTCATTAATATTAAAGGTTACTTCAGGATATAAGGAGCCAAATTTTTTAGTCAGTATAGGAACTATAGAATTACATGGTGTTGTACTAGCAGATAGATTTAATTTACCAGAAATATTGCTGTTAAAGTCAGAAAGTGCTACAATAGCATGATTTCTAGTGTTAATTATATCTACAGCATAGTCTAAAAAGGATTCTCCAGCTGGTGTTAAGTTAACTTCTTTAGAAGTCCTATCAAAGAGCTGAATGTTAAGTTCTCTTTCTAAACTTGATATATGAGAACTTATAGTTGGTTGTGATAAGAATATTGTATTTGCTGCCTTAGAAAAACTTTTCAGCTTGGCAACACTAATAAAAGCTTCAATTTGTTTAAAGTCCATAATTATCCCCCTAAAATTAATATCCAAATACTATTATGTATATTATTATTGAAAATATCAATAGGATTTAGCGAAAAAAACTATAGTAAAATCAAATAGTTACCCTTGACAAACAAAAAAACAGAGGATAAAACATTATACGTCACAAATATATAGTATATACTAAAATCGACAATATGTTAACCACTTACATTTAAATAATGTAATTAATCCATATTTTTCAAATACGAGTATGATTACTTGTATTTAAAGAAGATAATTCCTAGTATCATCATACCAATTCCAATATATTTGTTTATTCCAAACCTTATTTGTTCTGCACCAAAAAGACCAAAGGCATCTATAATAGCAGCAGCTAATAGTTGAGCTACTAATATAATTGCAATAGAACAAGTAGGACCTAATTTATCTATGCCAAGCACCACTGTAACTGTAATTAAAGCTCCTATAATACCACCAGTTAAATATAATTTGTTTACAGAACTAAGAGCTCCAAAATTCCCTTTTCTCATAAAGAAAAATAAGATTAAAGTTGAAACAAGTGCCACACCTTGAACTATAAGATTGGTTTCCCATAGTCCAATTTTTTTATTTACATTTGTATTAAATACACCTTGAATGCTCATAAGTATTCCGGCGATTATTGAAAATAATATACCCATTTTTATTTTCCTTTCATTAGATAAAATATTGATGTTACCAGTCTAAATTAATATTGATAAATATTAAATTTTATAATTCTAAATTAAGATTTTTATAAATAAAATATTATAAGTTAATGTAAATACAGAATATAAATACTTAATATTAATATTCCCAATAGAATAAAAATTATTAGTAAATTAGCTAATATACATAATGAATATTTTTTCATAACATATATGGGGATTTATTTATTTTATAAGTGCAAAACATTTAAATTGCACTAAAAACATATAGTTTTTATACAGGACGTATAAATATTTTGAATATTTATACGATAATATGAATAATGGATAGGAGGGATAAAATGAATAAAAAGTTTTCTTTAAAATTAAAATTAGGAATAATATTTACACTACTTATTAGTGTTCCTCTTGTAGTTTCATCGATTAGTTCATATATAAAGGCAAAAAATGTGCTAAAGACAAGTTTAGGGGAATCCACTACTATGCTTGTGAGTGAGGTAGAGAACAGTCTTAATTTTTATACTAAACCATATGAAGAAGCTTTAAATCAGCTTAGTTTAGAGGAAAATATACAAAGCAGTCAGTTGTCACAGAAAAACTTAGAGTATAGTATGAAAACCCTAAAAAGCTTTGTAGAAAGTCATAAGGATATAACTACAATTTATATGGGAACTAAGGATGATAAACTATTTACTGAACCACGTAGAACTGTATCTGATGATTATCGCGTAACTAAAAGAGATTGGTACAAGGAGGCAATAAAGAAAAATGGATTAGTGTGGTCAAGTCCATATATAGATGCCTTTACAGGAAAACTAGTAGTAACTGTATCTATGCCTTTTTATGAAAAAGATAAAACCACTTTAATAGGAGCCCTTGCCATAGATATAACTTTAGATGCCTTGTCAGAGAATATAAATAAAATTAAAATTGGAGATCAGGGTAATGCCATGATTTTAGATTCTAATGGGACAGTTATAGCTCATAAGGAGAAAAGTTTGTTATCAAAAACTCTTCCTATACCGGAATTGGTTAAGTCTATGAAGGAAAATAATAAGGGAGACTTATCATACAAAGATAATAATAAGGAAGAAAAATTTACAGTATTTAAGAAGATGGATAAATTAGGATGGGTAATTGCTGGTACTATGTATATGAATGAAATAAATAAACATACTGGAAGCATATTAGTTAATAATGTATTAATTGTATGTATATCTTTAGTTTTAGGACTGGTATTTGCTTTATTATTCTCAAGGAAGTTAATTGGAAACATAAATTCACTTTTAAGCACTATGAATAAGGCAAAGAATGGAGATTTAACAGTAAGAAGCAATATAAAAACTAGGGATGAATTAGAAGAATTAAGTGAAGGATTTAATTCCATGACAACTTCAATTCAACAGCTTCTAGTAGATGTTAAGTCTGCAGCTAGTGATGTGAATTTAGCCTCAGAGTCTCTTGCTGCAAATACAGAAGAAACCAGTGCTTCTTCTGAACAAATTAACACAGCTATAGTTGAAATAGCAAGAGGAGCTAATGAACAAGCTGATGATGCAGAAGAAGGGGTTAATTTAACTGATGATATTTCAGAGAAGATTAATAATATATACACAGGAAGCAAGGAAGTTGCAGAAAACACAAGAGAAGTTAGAGAAATAAATGATCAATCCATAAAAACTATAGAAGAGCTAGATGAAAACACTAAATTAAGTGAAGAAAATTTAAAAAGGGTTGGAGAATCTATATTAAAATTAAATGAAAATGTTAAAGATATAAATAATATATTAGATACTATTAATGCTATATCTGATCAGACCAACCTTTTAGCCTTAAATGCATCTATAGAAGCAGCAAGAGCGGGAGAAGCTGGAAGAGGATTTTCTGTAGTAGCTGATGAAATAAGAAAGCTTGCAGAAGGTTCTAAAAATGCTACAGGAAATATAAAGGGCATAGTTGAGAAAGTTCAATATGATAGTAATAAAACTGTTATGGTTATGAATGAGGTTAAGGAATCTGCCACAGCACAACATAATTCTGTAGAAGAGGTTAATAAATCCTTTAAAAAGATTACAACTTCTGTTGAAGGCATAACATCAAAGATAGAAGCAATGGCATCTTATATAGAAGAATTAGATGGTGCAAAATCAGGGCTTTTAGAATCTATGCAAAGTATTTCAGCAGTGTCCGAGGAAACTGCTGCAGCTTCAGAAGAAATTACTGCATCTATAGAACAACAATCTTCAGCTATAAGTGAAGTTGCAAACTCAGCAGATATGTTAAGAGGACTTGCAACAAAGTTAGAAGATGAAATAAGTAAGTTTAAAATAGAGTAGTAAAAATGACTCCAGAGTTTATTAACTTTGGAGTCATTTTTTATATTTAAGATAGATATATATTAATATCCTTCATCCTGTCTTTTGTGATTAACCTTATTTTTTTCTATATAAGCATCTTCTATATCTTTTTCTGAAAAGCCTAAGCTAGCACCTAAGTTTAGAAAACTTTGAAACAAATCTAAATACATTTCACTAGATGCTTTATTATTAAATTTAGAAATCTTATCATAAAGATCTAAAAATTGAACATATAAAGGAGATTCTAAGGCTTTCATAGATTCTAAGTTTAAGTTCTTACTGTAGTTTAATTTTAAGCCAAGACTTAAAATAAAGTGAAGACCATCTACATACTCTTCTAAAATTACTTTTTTAGGAGAGGGACCTTTATTACTCCAAAATTTAAAACAACGAGTTTCATTTGCAAGCTCTCCTAGTTCTACTAAAAGAGCTAAGGTTTTTTTAGGCACAAGATTTTCAGATAAAAGATTATGATCTTTTTCTATTCTATAATCTAAATCCTCTTGCATAGAGAATAAATTTTGTAAATCCAATACTATACCCCCAGTTATCTTAAATTAGAATTCAGAATTCAGCTATTTAAAATTAGAATTCAGCGTTGTTAGGAGTTCTTGGGAATGGTATTACGTCTCTTATATTGCCTACACCAGTTAGGTACATAATAGCTCTTTCAAAACCTAGACCAAATCCAGAGTGTTTAGTTTCTCCATATTTTCTAAGTTCTAAATACCACCAATAATCTTCTTTGTGAAGTCCTAATTCTTCTATTCTATTTTCTAGGTTTGAAAGTCTTTCTTCCCTTTGGCTTCCACCTATAAGTTCTCCTATGCCGGGAACTAAAAGGTCCATTGCAGCAACGGTTTTATTGTCTTCGTTGATTCTCATATAAAAGGCTTTAATATCCTTTGGATAGTTAGTAACAAATACAGGCTTATTAAATATCTTCTCAGTTAAATATCTCTCATGTTCTGTTTGAAGATCTATACCCCAAGATACTGGATAGTCGAATTTTTGTCCTGATTTTTGAAGAAGTTCTACAGCCTCTGTATAAGGTACCCTTGCAAAGTCAGAGTTTAAAACAAGGTTTAATCTTTCTAATAAGCCTTTATCTACAAAGCTATTAAAGAATTCCATTTCTTCAGGAGCATGTTCTAATACGAATTTAATTAGATATTTAACCATGTCTTCAGCAAGATCCATGTTGTCTTCAAGGTCCGCAAAAGCCATTTCAGGTTCAATCATCCAAAACTCACTAGCATGTCTTGTGGTGTTAGAATTTTCAGCTCTAAAAGTAGGTCCAAAAGTATAGATATTTCTATGAGATAGAGCAAAAATTTCTCCCTCTAACTGACCACTTACTGTAAGATTTGTTTCTTTTCCAAAGAAGTCTTCAGAATAATCTATTTTCCCATCCTCTGTTTTTGGAACATTGTGAAGATCAAGAGTTGTTACCTTGAACATTTCACCAGCACCTTCACAGTCACTACCTGTGATTAATGGAGTGTGAACATATACAAATCCTCTTTCAAAGAAGAAATTGTGAATTGCGTAAGCTGCAAGAGAACGAACTCTAAATACTGCAGAGAAAAGGTTACTTCTTGGTCTTAAGTGAGCTATACTTCTTAAATACTCTGGAGTATGTCTCTTCTTTTGAAGAGGATAGTCAGAATGTGAAAGACCTTCTATTATTAATTCTTCAGCCTTTATTTCAAAAGCTTGTTTTGAAGAAGGTGTTTCAACCACTGTACCTATTATTGATACAGAAGAGCTTATTGGAAGCTTTACAGCTTCTTTAAAGTTTGAAAGTTCTTGATCTAAAACTACTTGAACGTTTTTAAAAAAACTACCATCGTTTATTTCCATAAATGCAAAAGACTTAGAATCCCTTATAGTTTTAACCCATCCAGAAATTTTTACTTTTTTGTTTACATAAGAATTTGTATCTCTAAAAATACTTTTTACTAAGGTTATTTCCATTGTTTCCGTCCTCCTTAAAATATATTTATATAAAATAATTTTACAAATAAAAAAACCTTTCATCCCTATAATTAAATATATTGGGACGAAAGGTAAAATTCCGTGGTACCACCCAAGTTGAGATAAAATCTCCACTCAATCACTGCACTATACAGTGTCCATAAGCTAACGGTATGGCTCCGACTAAGTCTACTTTGCATAAGCATTTCGGTTAGTAACTCAGAGATGTTCTTCAATATGGGGTTCGTGCTAGGCTTACACCGTTCCTAACTCGCTAAAACTACATTCCATATCTACTCTTCTCATCATAGTCTATATAATTATAACTATTATATATATAATAACCACTTTTTAAAATAAAAACAACACTTAAATTAAAAATTTTTAAGTTCAAAGCTTTTAACTATGCTTTCACGTTTGGTTCCATTAAATTTCCATATCTCAATTCTATCAACCTTTGCAAAATTCAAATAATCTTCCAGAGTAAGTTCCCTTTTTACAGGAATTAGAGATTGATTGCAAACCTTTTTGATGTTATAATTAGCACTTGCCAAAGGGATTTGAAGATTTATATTTAAATTTTGGAAAGAGGTACTACTTAGTTTAAAGCCATGTAGTTGTAATGTATCAAAGACATTTCGCCATATTCTAAACATGTAACCTTTTTCATCAATCACGAGGTTAACTTGTTTAGTATCAGTATTTACATAAATTCCATTATTAATTCTAACCTTAAACTTTTTATAAGGAGATAAAATCTTTACAATAAGAGGATCTAATTTTTCAAGATCAGGATTTATAATGGTACTTAGAGGTATGTATATAGAAGGGTTACTTTTATATAGTTTAAATCTTCTACAAACTTGTCTTTGTATGGCCTCAACCTTACTGTGCGACTCATCATCAAATATAGCTACTAATTGGTATTTCATTGTGACCTCCAAATATGAATACATTTTATATACTCACTTATTAACTAATATAAATTTTTTTTAGAATAATTTCAATAAGAAAATTAAAATAATTTCACTAGTATATAAATTTTCATAACAAATAAATATATATTTTTACATAAATTCTAATTTAATAATACCATAAAATTATATTAGCTGTTGAAAAATTTTTATATAAATCTTAAATCAAGAGTTGCAGTGGCCATAATTATATTGAATTATTAATAATATTTAAAAATTTCAAGATATTAATAGATTAATTTAATTAAATTTTTGTGAAAAAACCTTGAAAAACCTTGTTAAAAATCTGTAATTCTATGATATAATAAAATTTATGGTAGGACATTAATAATTTAAAATTACATTATACATATATATTGAAAATTAGGAAAATAAATATAAATATATTAATTAGATAAGGATGGTTATGACATGGAGAAACTTGTTATAAATGGAGGTAAAAAAATTTACGGGGAAATTGAAATTAGTGGTGCAAAGAATGCAGCAGTCGCTATTCTACCTTCATCTGTAATTGCCAGTAAAGGGATTTGTGTAATTGATAACGTGCCAGATATTGAAGATGTAGTTTGTAGTTTAAAGATATTAGAAGGTTTAGGTTGTAAAGTAATAAAGCAAAAGAATACAGTAACTATAGATAGTACACAGATTAACACAGTAAGAGCTAACACTGAAGAAGTTAGAAAAATGAGAGCTTCTTATTATATCCTTGGGGCACTACTAACTAGATTTAAGGAAGCTAGTGCAGATTTACCAGGGGGATGCTCCATAGGAGTTAGACCAATAGATCAGCATATAAAAGGTTTTGAAGCCCTTGGAGCAAAAGTGGACATATCTCATGGATCTGTTACAGTAAAAGCAGATAGACTTATAGGGACTAATATTTATTTTGACGTGGTAAGTGTTGGGGCAACTATAAATGTTATGATGGCTGCAGTTCTAGCAGAAGGAGTTACTACCTTAGAAAATGCAGCAAAAGAACCGCATGTAGTTGATGTGGCTAACTATTTAAATACTATGGGCGCGAATATTAAAGGTGCTGGTACTGATGTTATAAGAGTTACAGGAGTTAAGGAACTTAAAGGCTGTAACTATAGCGTAATACCAGATCAAATAGAAGCAGGAACTTATATGATAGCTTCAGCTGCCTGTGGGGGAGAAGTTAGAATTAAAAATGTAATTCCAAAACACTTAGAAGCTATATCAGCAAAATTAGCTGAAATGGGAGCAGAAATCATAGAAGAAGATGATTCTGTAGTAGTAAAATCAGAAGGAAGATTAAAGGCTGTTAATATAAAAACTTTACCATACCCAGGTTTCCCAACAGATGTGCAGCAACCAATGAGCACACTGCTTTCTGTTGCTAATGGAAGAAGCATCATAAATGAAAGTATTTGGGAATCAAGATTTAAACATTTAGATGAAATTAAGAAGATGGGTGGACACGCAGAGGTAGAAGGAAGAACAGCAATTATAGAAGGAGCACCATATTTAACAGGGGCTTCAGTTAAAGCCACTGACCTTAGAGCAGGTGCAGCTATGGTTATTGCTGGATTAATTGCTAGAGGTGTTACTGAAGTTACAGGAATAGAACATATAGATAGAGGATATCCACATATAGAAGAAAAGTTTGAATCTTTAGGTGCAGACATTAAGAGAGTAAATTATTAAATTAAATGCACATTAAAGAGGTTAAAATTTAATTAGGATATTTTAATATATCTTTTGTATAGTATTAATACTTGAAGTTAGTATATAAGTAAAGGAGTTAGCTATGGTATTTTGCCCTTTATATAGTGGAAGCAGTGGAAATAGTATTTTTGTTGGCTCGGAGAAGACTAAGATACTAATAGATGTTGGACTTTCAGGGAAAAATATAGATAAAGCATTGTGCGAAATAGGGGAGAACCCAGGAGAAATTAAAGCCATATTTATAACACATGAACATTCAGACCATGTAAAAGGGGCAGGAGTATTGTCTAGGAAATATAATATACCTGTTTATGCCAATGAAAAAACCTGGCAGAGTATATATGGCAAAATGGGAAAAGTTAAAGAAGAAAATATAAAAGTTTTAAATACTAAGTTTGTAGAAGTGGGGGATTTATGTATAGAAAATTATAGTATTCCCCACGATGCAATAGATCCAGTAGGTTATGCCGTTCATTATAAAAATAAAAAGGCATGTATTGCAACGGATTTAGGATATTTTACAGAAGAAGTTGAGAAGGCTATTAAAGATTCAGATGTATTACTTATAGAGAGTAATCATGATGTAGAAATGTTAAAGTTTGGACCTTATCCTTATACCCTAAAAAGAAGAGTACTTAGCGATGTAGGCCATTTATCAAATGATGCTTGTGGAGAAGCTATAGTTAAAATAACTAATAGTAGTCCAAAAGAAATTTATTTAGGACATTTAAGTAAGACAAATAACTACCCAGATTTAGCATATAAAACAGTTGAAAACACTTTAGTGGACAATGGAATAGAAATTGGAAGAGATGTATTTTTAACTATGGCAAATAGAGATAAGCCAAGTAAATATGTTACATTCTAAGGAGAGGTTTAATCTATGAAAAAAATTATAACAATGTCTACCTGTGTTATTTTAGTGGTATCTAGCTTGTTATTTTCAGGATGTAAAAAGGAAGATAAACTTAGCTTAAAAGGAAAAGAAAAAGAAGAAAATATTAAGTTGAAAAAAGAACAAGATAATAAGGATAATTATATAAATATAGGACTGTATTTTGATTCATCAAAAGATGGTAAAAAATCAGAAATAACAAAGGAAGAAAGACTTTTAAATAAGGATGAAGTATTAGGAGAAGTAATAATTCAGCAATTAATAAAAGGACCAGCAGTAAGAAGTGAGCTAAAGCCTATACTTCCCAAAGGAACTAGGTTAATAAGTTTTTCTATAGCAGATAAGATAGCAACTATTAATTTTAGTAGTGAAATAGTAGTTCCTATGAGTGCTGAAAAAGAAGAAACTTGTCTTAAAGCTATTGTAAGTTCTTTAAGTGAGATTCCTTCCGTAGAAAAAGTTAGAATACAGGTAGAAAATAAAAATATAGATACCATAGGTGGTAACTATTCTATAACAGAACCTTTTAGTAAATCAGAAGTTAACTTTAAAAAGAAAGATTAACTTAGATAAAACTTGAAAAAATATTAGGATTTTATTATAATTCTGTAATATAAAGAGTTATTACAAAAACTATAAAAAAGGGGTACATAATGATGAATTTATATAAACAATGGACTGATTCAGTAGTTGAATTTGTAAAAACACAAGGAGAAGCTCAATTTTGGAAAGAATATGGAGAAATAGAAACTAAATTCTATTCAAAATTATTAGGAGAGCGTACTTCAAAATTAGAAGGTACATTTGAAGAATTAGCAAAAGAATATGGAGTTTCAATTATTCATTTTATGGGAATATTAGATGGATTAAACGAAAGTTTTAAGGAACAAGTGGACCTTGAAAGCATAGAAGAAACTTCACAAATTAATTTAGAAATAGACTTTGAAAAACTTTATTTTAATATGTTGGATGCTAAAGCTGACTATTTATATGGACTTCCACAATGGGAAGGAATTTTCTCAAAAGAAAAGAGAAGAGAAATTCAAAAACAATACAGAGATTCTAAAACTATAGTTAAAGAAGTAAGAATAGGCAGAAACGACCCATGTCCATGCGGAAGTGGGAAAAAGTATAAAAAATGTTGTGGAGTATCAAAATAATTTCAATGAACTATGGGTAATATAATAAAATGTAATATAGTATAACTTAAAATTACTTCCTAAAGCCTTAGGAAGTTTTTTTGATAAATCAATCTAGCGGAGGGTAAAAATATTGAGTTACAATATCATAGATATAATTGATAAGGTAATAAAGATAAACCAAGACAGAATAAAAATATATAAAGAATATCTAGAAGAAATAAACATATCAGAAATATATCATAAAACTAGGTATTTGATAATTATTAGGGCAATACTGAAATCAATTGAAAAGGAAAATGAATATTATAGAGGCTTAAAAAACAAAGATTTAAACTTAGAAAATCAAGATATAAATATATTAGTATACGATAAAATTTCATTTTTAATGGAAGAATTTAAAAATAGTATGAATGGATGCACATGTTGCGAATTAAAAGATTTAATCCCCTGCTTTATTGATATGGAAAAAAGAATGTTAGCATTACTAATAAACATTCAAGGAAGACTTGTAATTGAAACAAAAGACACTGAAAGCTTAGCCTATGTAATTTTAGGAGAAATGATTCAAGAAAGAAGAAAGGCCATAGAAAAACTTTATAGATTAGGATAATATTTAAGTTAAAATAAAGTATTTTTAGTTCAGGTGGATAAAAAGGCCACTTGAACTAATAATATTTCTATAGAGAAGGGACAAACTATGAATATAACATTAATTACAGTAGGTAAAATAAAAGAAAAATTTCTAAGAGATGCCATATCAGAATACACCAAAAGACTAAGCAAATATTGCAAAACAAATATAATAGAGATTTCAGATGAGAAGACACCAGATAATGCCTCAGAAAAAGAAGAAATTGCAATTAAAAACAAAGAGGGAGAACAAATTATAAAACATATAAAAGACAACATGTACGTTATAGCCCTAGACCTTAAAGGAGCTAACTTATCCTCAGAAGAGTTCTCAAACTACATAAAAGACTTAGGAATAAAAGGTGAAAGCAGCATAGCCTTTATCATAGGTGGTTCTTTAGGAATTTCAGATAAAGTCCTAGAAAGATCAAACTATAGACTTTGCTTTTCAAAAATGACATTCCCACACCAACTTTTTAGAGTCATGCTTTTAGAACAGATATATAGAGGGTTTAGGATAATGAAGGGGGAACCGTATCATAAGTGATGCTCCAAATCTTGTATTTGGTTAGCTCATTAGAACGAATGAGAGAAGGAGTTTCCTATTTTAGATAGTAAGACATTTTTGTGATAATATTTGTGTTATGTATTTAGGAAAAATAGTTGAAAAATCAAGTGCAAAGGAGCTATACAATAATCCTCTTCATCCATATTCAAAGGCACTAATTTCTTCTATACCTAAAAAGCATCCTTCTGAGAAACGTGAAAGAATAATATTAAAAGGCAATATTCCCAGTGCATCTAATATTCCTAAAGGATGTAGACTTCGTACTAGATGCCCATATGCAGATGACTATTGCAAGGTTTTAGAGCCTGAACTTAGGGAAATCCAATAAGGAAACTTTGTAGCTTGTCATTATATATTTCTGCATTAGATTTACAATGTGCAAACCTTAAAGTTATTGATGTTGCAATGAAGTACGAATATAATTATTAAATATTTTATTAGGTAGAAAATCGCTTTAGTTTACTAAGGCGATTTTTAATTATTGTGTGATAAAATCATTTTTATTGGTTATTCATAGTGAACTATGTGTATTTCTTAATCTGAAATATTCATTAACGATAAATATGGAATAGATAATGAAAAAGTATCTCCACCTAAAGAGTATAAGTTTAAACTTCAAACTATTTGTAAGTAGTAATATAAAATTAACACCTTAATGTAAGATGTATAAAAATTTTAAAGTAAGGTGCTTTGTTTTATCAAAAATTGTCAATAAATATTTTATATTTTATAATGATAATTGAATAAATGGTATATATTATGATATAATTGTATAGGAAAACTTCTTAAAATAGTAATTATTTAGGTTTACTGAATAGTTGCACAAATAAATAGATTCTAAATATTTTAGTATATGTTAAAAAATTATATTAAAAAGGGGTATTAAAATGAAGAAAAAGATTTTAGCTTTATTAATGACATTAGCCTGCATTACTTCGGTAGTGGGATGCGAAAATAAGAAAGAAGATGTATCAAATAAAAACAATTCAGAAGCAGTTACTAATGTAAATAAAGTAGAAAATAAGGAACCTGAAAAGAAAGAGGAAGAAAAGAAACCTGAAGTCAGTAGCTCAAGTGTAGCTAATAAATCAGATATTAAAAATCCACTTAAAAAAGGAACTACTGGAAACGCATCTATATACTTTGCAAGTTCAAAAAAATATATGGATGTTCCTATAAAATTAATTGATATAACAAGGGGAGAAAAGGCAAAAACTACTGTGGACAAATATAATAAAGATGCTGTAGTACAACTTGACTTATCTGATAAGCCAACTTTAGAATATGCAGTAGCAAGTTTTGAGATAACTATTCCAAAAGATTATCCAGTTCCTAAGCATGGTATGTATCCAAATCCAACTGTAGAAATTAAAGGACTTGATGGTAATAGTGTTAAACATGATGGTGTAATCTATATATTAAGTACTGTAAATACATCTCCTCGCTCTAAGAGTATACAAGCAGGAGAATCAATGATTATTGATATAGCTTATGGAGTTCCAAAAGGATGTAGTGACTATGTTTTAAAGATAGGCAATTTGAATCAAACATTAGTATACTTTAAAGGTGAATAGTTATATTAAATGAGGTTTTTACTAGAATTGGAGCATTATATAAGTACAACTTAATAAATAATAGAAAGTAAAGAAAATAGCGCTTTTCAGAAATAAAGCTGCTATTTTCTTTTTAAATTCATATAACTTAAATCAAATCCTCTAAGCCATTAACTGTAGTTTGTTCATCTTCATTAATAGGGATAACTATGCATTTTTGACCATCAATTATTTGAGATTTTATTTGAGGTATTTTTTCAGGCTTTACTTGAAGTATAACGTCATATTTAGGGGTAACCTTATTATCCTCTGAAATTGCATCCTGAGATTCCTCTAAACTAGTTTCTAAGTTTTCTTCTAAATTGGTTTCTGAAATTTCTTCTAAGTTAGCTTCTGCAGTTTTCTCTAAACCTTCATTATCATCAGTAGATTCTGTAGACAGCTTAGTTTTATCGTTTGCAGCAGTCTCTTGTTTAATTTGCTCAAGTTTAGTTTGAAGTATTTCTACTTGTTTTTGAAGGCGTTCTTCCTTTTTCCTTTGTTCATTTGCTTTAAGTGCCTTTGTGTCAATTAAACTTTCTGCTAAAGGAAGGTCATCACCAAAATTTTCTACATAGGATTTTTCAATATCAGTAGTAATTTCTTCTGGAACTCCACTTTCTATTAAAAGGTTTTGTATATCATTCTTTGTTAAGCTTATAGGTTCACAATCTGTATCATCATACATAGCATTATGCTCATCTATCATATTATTTAGGTTTTCTTGTATTTCCATAAAGGTTTTATCAGCTTTATTTTCATCAGTGCTAAAGGAATCTTTAATAATTGCTTGGAAGGTTTCCTTTTGTATAGTAGCAGTTTGTTTTGAATAACAACCTAAAGCATTTTCCATTAATTCAGGATGAGTATCCTTTGCATTTTTGGTGTAATACATAACAGAGTTAACATCTGAACTACGATCAATAAAAGCAGGAAACACAAATCCGTTAGTTGGGACCTCAACAACCCAGTCTCTAATACGTGCCTTTATTTTATTTTCTTCTTCAAAGTATCTAAGACCAGGATCTGAAAGTGAAACAGGGCATATTGCACATAACACATATTCATATACTTCTTCAGATTCATCTATCTTTGAATTATCCTTGGTTTTAGTAATAACATCATAAGCGTCATGAAAAATAAGTATTAAAAAATTACCAGTATAATCATAACTATTTATAATTAACTCATAAAAGTCATCAAGAAGAGTGTCATCTTTTAAGTGACTATTTTTAAGCTGCATAAGAAAAGTTTGTCTTTCATTTATAAAGTCTTCGTTAATTGGAAAGTTAAGTTCTAAAATATTATTCCCAATAGTTCCAGACAGTACTTTTTTAGCAATCTCTAAGTATTTAAAGTATTCATCCTCATCTAAATTTAAAAAGGTTTCTTTAAACTTTAAAATAGTATGCTTTTCGCTATTAACATAGCACCCACATATTTTAGTGAAGGTGCAATTACCTTTTTTAAAACGTTTTTTTAACTCCAGTATATCCTTCTTTCTCATATATAGACCCCTCAATTTAGTATTTTTATTTAATATATTATCATTATTAAGTATAGTATAGCAAAATGAAAGAACATAATCGCTCTTTTTTTTAGTTTTAAAATGGGAAATACAAACATATTATAGATTAGCTAATATGCTTATTTTTGATGAAAGGTATAGGGTAGTATGAAGAATATAAATATAAAAAGGCTTTTTAAAGCTGAAAGTATAGGAAACACTATGATTTTAATATCTTCAATTATACTTATATATTTACTTGTTTCAATATATTTTACTAGACATTACTTTTTTAATACTATGGTTAATGGTGTCAATGTTTCATTAAAAGCACATAATGATATAGAGGATAAAATTAAAAATCATGTTAAGGATTATAAATTACAGTTAATAGAAAGAGATGGGGAAGTAGAAGAAATAATAGGACAAGATATTCAGATAAGATTTAATGAAAAAAATAGCATTTCTAAAATCTATGAAACTCAAAATTCATTTAAATGGATAACTTCCTTATTTAAGAAACAAGAATATTATATAGATGACTTATTTGATTATAATAAGGAGAATCTAGAAAAGAAAATTAAGGAACTAAATTGCTTAAATAAAGAGATTATAGAACCAAGGAATGTAAGGTTTAAGTATTCAAATGGTTCATATGAAATGATTAAAGAAGTATATGGAAATAAGGTGAAGAAAAATAAATTAAAACTTTCTATAGAGGAAAATATCTTAAGAGGGGAAAGAGAGCTAGACTTAAATGAAAATCTTTGTTATGAAAATCCGCAATATGCCTTAGAATCTCATAAGGCTCTTGAAACTAAAAATTTATTAAACAAATATATAAAAACAAAAATAATCTATATATTTGGAGATGAAAATGAAGTGCTAGATGAAAGTACCATAAATAAGTGGCTTAGTGTAGATGAAGATTTAGAGGTAGTAATCAATGAAAAGGCAGTTTTAAAATATGTAGAAGAACTAAGTAAAAAATATAACACAGCTGGTGTAGTAAGAGAATTTAAAACCTCTTTAGGAAAGGTATTAGAAGTTGAAGGTGGATTTTATGGTTGGAAAATTAATATTAAGGATGAAAAAGAATTATTGTTAAAAAATATAAAAAAGGGAGAGTCACTTGAAAGAGAGCCTATATATTCTCAAAAAGCTGTAAGGCGAGGAAGTGATGATATAGGAGATACCTATGTAGAAATTAATATAACAAGGCAACATTTATGGTTCTATAAAAACGGGAAAATTATAGCTCAAGGAGCTGTGGTAACAGGTAATCCCAATAGGGGGAATTCTACAAATCTTGGAGTTTATATGCTTAATTATAAACAAAAAGGTGCAACTTTAAGGGGAGCAAATTATGAATCTGAAGTAACTTATTGGATGCCTTTTAATGGAAATATAGGTATACATGATGCAAGTTGGAGATACTCTTTCGGAGGGGAAATATATAAGAGTAATGGAACTCATGGTTGCGTAAATGTTCCTTTATATTTAGCTAAAACAATTTTTGAAAACATAGAAGAGGGAACCCCTGTTATTTGTTATGAGGAAGAGGTTATGGTGAAAGAATATTTTTATTAATAATAATTAAAGGATATAAAAGTGGATATAATATTACCAGGTTGATAAAAGTGTAGGAAAGATGTAAAATTATATTATAAAAAATGTAGTGAGGTAACATTAAATGAAACGAAAAATTATTAAATGGTTAATAGATTGGAAAAATAGTTCTAGCAGAAAGCCATTAATTTTACAAGGTGCTAGACAAGTTGGTAAGACATATTCTGCTTTATCCTTTGGAAAAGAATATTATGATTCAGTAGTATATTTTAATTTTGAGAATAATGGCGAACTTATGAAAATATTCGAAAGAGATTTAGAACCAGAGAGAATAATAAGAGAACTTTCTATAAACAGTGGGAAAAGTATATTTAAAGAGAAAACATTAATTTTATTTGATGAGATACAGGCCTGTGAAAGAGCCTTAACATCATTAAAGTATTTTAATGAAAATGCAAATGAGTACCACATAATTGCAGCAGGGAGTCTTCTTGGAGTGCCTGTAAATAGGGAGCAATACTCATTTCCAGTTGGAAAAGTTGATTTAAAGACTTTGTATCCACTTGATTTTGAAGAATTTTTAATGGCTGTTAATGAAGAGAAGTTAATAGGACTTATAAAAGAATCCTTTGAGAAGGATATAGAGTTATCAATGCATAATAAAGCTATGGATTTATATAAGACTTACTTAGTAGTTGGCGGAATGCCAGCTGTAGTTAAAGAGTATATAGATAAAAAAGACTTCGATTTTGTTCTTGCAACACAAAAAAGTATAAATGATTCTTATGTTGCAGATATGGCAAAGTATGCAACACCTCATGAAACTACTAGAATAATGGCCACATTTAATAGTATTCCTGCCCAATTAGCTAAAGAAAATAAAAAGTTTCAATATAAAGTAATAAAATCAGGGGCTAGAGCTCATGAATATGAAACACCTGTAGAATGGTTAAGATCCTCAGGAGTTATTTTAAAATGTACAAAGTGTAATGAAGGGAAATTACCTTTAGTAGCATATAGCGATTTTAATTCCTTTAAGGTATATATGACTGATACAGGTCTTTTATGCTCTAAATTTGGAATTCCAGCTAATACAGTTTTATCGGATAGCATAGTATTTAATGATTTTAAAGGGGCATTAACAGAGAATTATGTTTGCTTTTCTTTAAATGCTAATGGATATACACCATATTATTGGGAGTCAAAAGGAAGTGCAGAAGTTGAATTTTTAATTCAAGATAAGGATGGATATATAATACCAATAGAAGTAAAAGCAGCAGAACATGTTAGAGCTAAGAGTTTACAGCAATATATAAAAAAATATGAACCTAAATATGCTATAAGAGTATCAGGGAAAAACTTTGGTTTTGAAAATGGAATTAAATCAATTCCATTTTATGCAACATTTTTAATTTAGAATAACTAATAGAGAAGCGTATCTATGGAGAACCAAAATTATTAGATCTTAGGTTTATTATTTTAATTCTTTGGTATATAATTAATTTATAAATTAAGTTCTAAAGGAGGATTATATGGATAATAAGTGTATCAATTTATATGATATTTTTTTAAAGCATTCCTATACTGATATTATGGAATTGCTTTTAAACTCAAAAACAAAAGAAGAACAAGATTTTTATGCAAATTTATCTAATATCCTATTACAAAGAGAGCAAATGAAAGTTATAGGTAATTAATATGAAAAATTACACTATATTTGCAGGAGTTAATGGTGCAGGAAAAACTTCTATATATAAATCTATTTATTATAATGAAAATATAGATGAAAAGAGAATAAATACTGATGAAATGGTTTCAAGGATAGGACATTGGCAAGATAATAATCTTCAAATTAAATGTGCTAGAGAAGCTATAAAACTAATAAAAAAATATATAGTTGAAGGAATATCATTTAATCAAGAAACTACTTTATCAGGAAAAAGTATTATTAGTAATATAAAATTGGCAAAAGAAAAAGGATTTTATGTTACTATGAATTATATAGGGGTAAAAAGTGTTGATATTGCGAAAGAAAGAGTTGCAATACGAGTAAGAAAAGGTGGTCATGGAATACCAGATGAGGCTATAGAAAGAAGATACTTCGATTCTTTAGCAAATTTGAGTAAAGTCATTAATATATGTGACAAAATTAATATATACGATAATTCAGAAATGTTTAAATTAGTTATGGTTATTAAAGATGGTGAAATTGTTTGGAAAGATAAGAAAACACCAAATTGGTTAAATATTAATTTGAAATAAGTAGTAGAATCTAGGTGGTTTTGCTACTTATTTTTTTATAAAAATATAGTTAAAACTTGAATTTGAAATTATATTAATTATATTGTATATGGGGAAGTCTAAACTTTTTTACTTACGGTGCGGTGAACCGTACCATAAGTGATGCTCCAAATCTTAGATTTGGTTAGCAGAACTTACTCATTCGAACGAATGTGAGAAGGAGTTTCCTTAAAAGATGCTCCAAATTTTTGATTTGGCTAGCGGAATTTATTTATTCCTATTACAATAAATGTAAGAAATGTGTTCCTAAAATTTTAGGTTATAAAATAGTAGATTCCAATTGCGAGTTGGGGCTACTATTTTTTTAGGTTTTTTTTTATAAGTAACATTAAAAGTAACAGTGAAAATCTTTGATTTTGCCACTGGAACTTTCACAGAGTGCAAATGTTAGTAGTGCTATTAAGAATATAAAAATACAGCATATAAACATTTGACGTATATATCATTTATTGATATATTATATTTAATGATATATCAATAAATGATATATTGTTAAATAGAAAGGAGAATTATATGGCAAGGAAAGATTCGATTGATATTGGAGAACTAACAGATTCTGCTTTTTATATTTTATCTAGTGTTATTCAGGAGAAACATGGCTATCTAATTATGAAAACTGTTGAAAAATTTACCCAAAATGAAGTTGTTATTGGACCTGCATCACTTTATACAACGTTGAAAAAACTTCTAGCAGCAGATTTAGTGGAGTTAAATTCTGAAGCAGATGAAAATAAAAAAGTATATAAAATAACTAACAAAGGGAGAGAGATGCTCATGAAAGAAATTGAGCGCAAGAAACAGATGATTAAATTTGCTGAAAACTTTTTGAATTTAGAAAAGGGGGATATCTATGAAAAGTAAATCAGCATTTTTTATGATTTTTGGTGCTTCTAATGTTTTTTAGGTTTATCTTATTATAAAAAGCATAGAAAGTCATTATGATATTAGTGTAAAATATAAATGTTAAATACAAGTAAAATAAAAATAAGGTAGGGGGAAATAGTATGCAATCAAACTGGTTAGAAGAACAAGAGCGCGTAATTGATCAATTTCGCGAGAAAAAAAGAAAACAATTTCCTATGATAGTAGGAATGATTTGTTTTATGCTTATTTTATTTGGTGGGATGGCTTTTATAAATGGAGGAACACTATCAGAAGAAAATAAGTCTGCTATGATTACAACAATGGGTATTATTATAGCTGTAGTTGGACTAGCACTCTTCATAGGGAAACGTAAAAATAACAAAGAAGGGTGCCCAGAGCTTCGTAAAAGTTTAGAAGAAATACTTATTACACAGGATGAAGTTAACCAATTCGATAGTGAGATGATGTCAGAGCCTTTACATAAAGTTCAATTAAAAGATGGGCATGGAGAATATTATTTTACAGAACATTATTTAGTATACAAATTCGGCAGAGCTCCATTAACATCTTATAAGATTTTTAAACTTTCAGATGTGTATTCCACTAAAACCATATCTCTAAAAGATCATTCAAGTGTTACTGGATTAGGAAGGGAATATTATACTAATCTTTGTGATAAAGACTGCAATATATTAGGTGGATTTACAATTAAAAAGAAAAAACAATATGAGGACTTTATTGAAGCTTTACAACGTTTTGTGCCAGATGTAAGATTGGGAGAGGGAAGATAACATAGAAGTCTTATTAAAGTATTTATAGTGATTGAACCATAAGTAAAGGCAATTTTTATAAAGACTTAAACAAATACTTAAAAAGGTTGTAGCTCAAAAAATCAGGTTTTAATGTTGAATAATAAGAATGGAGTGATTATATGTCTAGAGCAAATGATAGGGATATAGTTAGATTTCAGTACAATTCAGATAAGAATTTAAATGCTAGACAGGCCCTGCATTATGGTTTTAGCACAAATAATTATGGTTGGTATAAGTGGATATTTGATCAATATATGTTTAAGCCTAATGATAAAGTTATTGAATTTGGTTGTGGAAACGGAAATCTGTGGTCAGATAACAAGTATAGGATACCAAAAGACATTAAAATAACTCTCACAGATTTATCTGAAGGGATGTTAAAAGCAACAAGGGATAATCTTTCAGGCATTGAACAAGTAGTTGATTATTCTGTTAGGGATATACAAAATACTGAATATGAGGATAGTTCATTTGATTGTGTTATTGCAAACCATATGCTTTACCATGTGCAAAATAGAGATTTAGCAATAAGGGAGATTGCTCGCATACTTAAGTCAGATGGAGTTTTTTATGCCACTACTAATAGCATTAATAGTATGAAGGGCTTTAAAGATTTAGTTATGAGTTTTGATTCTAGACTTGATTATACATCCTTTTCTACTGCAAAGGAATTTGGATTAGAAAATGGAATTGAGCAGTTATCTAAGCATTTTGATTCTGTTGAAAAATTAGTATATGAAGATTCTTTTCATATAACAGAAGCAAAGCCTTTAGTAGATTATGTTCTATCTTTGGAAGGGCACGTAAATATACAGGATATAATGACTGAAAGTAGAATAAAAGACTTTTACAGATATTTAGAAGATATAATTTTAAGAGATGGAAGTATTGATATACCTAAAACTAGCGGAATGCTTATAGCAAGGAAACCTAAGAAATTATTATAAGAGGGAAAATTAAATAATGATTAGGAGCATAATAATATGAAAGGTGAGATAATCTATAAGATTCAAGAGCAAGTAAGTAAAAGAACTGAAGCAAAAGTACTTCACATCTTAAAGGAGCTATGGCAATAAAGATTAAAATTGAGACTTTAAAAAATTTAAAATGTAAAAATTCAATTGTAACTGGTATGGAGAAATATATTACAAAGCTAAATACTAATGGAGGTAATTTTTATGGAATGTGTTGAAATTACTCAGGAGAAAAAAGAAAAATATCTTGAAATGATAAAAGAATGTAGAGAAATGATAAAAACAGAGAAAAATAGACATTGTACATGCCCTAAAATAAAGTGTGAGTGGCATGGAAAATGTTTTGAATGCGTACTGTTACATAGAGTTAATCAAGACCATGTTCCTTGTTGCTTACAACCGATGCTTCACAACAAAATCAAAGAACTTGCAAAAGTAGCAGAAATGCTTACTGAACCAAAACCATTAACCCCAGGAGAATATTGGGATTATGTAAATGAGGTATGCCCTAATAAGGATGATAAATAATTAGGAAAGATGAAATAGACATTTTAAATATATGTATTTACAATGTTCTTAAAAGACTAATTAAGGGAAGTCAAAATGGCTTCCCTTCAAAATTTATATATTTTCAACACTATTCTAAAACATAAAATTATTTTTAAATTACCCATGAAAATCTACTATATTCTAACAAGAATGATTATGGCAGTTAAGGTCTTCTTCCTCCCACCATCCAAAAGCAAATCTTACATTATCAAAGGCAACAGGTAAAAAACCACCAATATAAACAATAATAGATTCTTCAGGTCCAAGGATAATTTGACCACCATCAACTACTAATGTTGAGTTTGAAGAAACTATTCTACTAAATATAGAAACACCATCATTTGGAGGTTCAGTAGCCTTAGTTAAATATTTAATTTTGCCTTTATGAACTGGTTCAGGAGAAATAGTTGTATTAGTACAGCTAACTAATTTGCTAGTAACTCCATTACTAAAGTTTGATCGTAGATAAAATTCAGCAAATAAATTAATAGCTGAAATGTTTGTTATAGTTATAGCATTTAGATATATATTTCTATTTGATTTACTTGGATTTATTAATGCAGCTAAAGCATGTTTAGTTTCCCCAGTTAAAATTGGTGTTTGACCAATGAAGTAATTACCTTTTTTAGATTGATATAAAGGATAATCAATAGATACTTCTGTTGTAATTTTTTTATTACAATATGACATTACAATCACCTACATATAAAAAATTTAAGGAAATATTATTTCTTACAATTCATTATATTCAGTATACATACAGTTTGATTATTTATATTGTATATTGAGACAAATATGTTTAAATGGTATAATTAGAAAAAAATATTCGTATGGGGTGATAAAATTTTATTCCAATAATACCATATGCAAAAGAGTATTGTATTTCTTGTCCAAAGTGTAACAGTTACATAAGACTTACAAATGAGGAATTTGAGGAAATAAAACTTTCTATAACTTCCCAATCAAATGATATTAAACAAGATTCTGTTAATGATAGTCTCAGATATAATGGGAAGACAGAAACTCAAATTAATTTTTTAAAACAGATGGATGAGTATAAAAATGAAGAGAACTAGAAAATCATAGAAATAGTTTTCTAGTTCTCATAATTTTAGTGGATAGCTATGTTAACATGGTTTATTCTACTTTAATAATTTTGGGTGTTTCTCCAAAATATCTTCTAACAGGTGAACTTTAATGGTATCCTGGATGTTCACTTGCATCAATTCTTAAATTCACAGTAAATTATTCACCCTATACTGATTTAATTTGTTGACTAGATATAATATAATCTATCTCAGGTAAGTTACATAGATGTATTTTTGGATATTATTTGATATAATATATGCATAATTATAACTGTTATTTGTAAGAAGACCAATAAAATTTAAAAGAGGATAGATATGGGGAAAAGAATTTTACTTATAGAGGATGATATTAATTTAATAAAATATATAGAAGAATACTTAAATGCTTATGACTATGTAGTTGAAACAATTAATGATTTCAATGATATTGAGAAGAAAATATTTAATGGAGAAAGCGATTTAATACTTTTGGATATAAATCTTCCAAAGTTTGATGGATTTTATTTTTTGAAGCTAATTAGAAAAAAGTTAAATACACCTGTTATTATAGTTTCTTCGAGAGGTGAAGAAGGAGAACAAATTAGAGGTATAGATTTAGGTGCAGATGATTATATAACAAAGCCTTTCAGTATTGGAATACTTTTAGCAAAAATAAATGCAGTATTAAGAAGAACAAATAGCACCAATGGAAATATTATTGAGGTTAATAAAATAAAGCTTTGCTGTGATAGCATGGAGATAAGAACTGGTAATGGAAGTATGTCATTATCGAAGAATGAGTACAAGCTTCTTAAAATATTCTTTATTAACTATAAAAAGGTGGTTACTAGGGAAGAATTGTTGGAAGAGTTATGGGATGAAGATGAGTTTGTAGATGATAATACTCTAACAGTTAATATTACTAGGTTAAAGAAAAGGCTCAAAGAAAAAAATATACAATTGAATATAGAAACTAAAAGAGGTGTTGGTTATGTCCTTAAGTAAGTTAGCTGGATATGTTTTAAAAAAAGAAAAGGTTTCAATTTTTATGTATTTATTTAATTGCTTTTTTATAATTTTATTTTATTACTTATTATATAATGAAAACCACTAGTGTTTAATTTTTAGAAAATATTTTCATTGACATTTGTATTATAATCATTCTTTATAGTAAAATTCTTAAATTAAGCTAATATAGAATAATATTCCTATAACAAAGGGCAGACTTGCCCGCATAGTGATAGCTTGTATGGAAGTATATGGTTTTATAGTTGCAGTTAGCCACCTAACCACTTCTCCCAAGAAAACAAGATATTATCTATTAATTTTGTAATTGAATGTTTTATTAATCTCTTTATTTTTAATAAGCCGTAGGCTGTTTTGGCTACGTCTTGTATTAGTTTTATTATAATGAATGTTATTATTGCCGAAACAATTTGCATCATAACTGCATTAAGGCTATGTCCTATGAATCTTTTAATTTTTAAATTTTGCTTAATCCATTTGAAGAATAGCTCGATATCCCAACGTTTTTTATATAACCATGCTATATCTTCACTAGTATATTGTAATATGTTAGTTACAAAGGTTAGTATTTGACCTTCAGAATCAACTACAGTGATAACCCTATACTGATTTTTTGTCATATTAATATCTTCTGTACCAAGATAGCAAATAATATCTTCAATGATATTTATAGAATCATCTAGTAGAGTAACGTCAGAGTAAGTTATTTCAAGCTTACTTACTTCAGTTATAGCAGCATTATCTTTTAATCGGGTAATAAAGCGTATTCCTTTATTGCTAAACTCATCAAACTTTTTATAGTCAACATAGCCTTTGTCAAAGACATATATACAGTTGTTTTCTGTAATAAGTTCTTTCATCTTAGTTCTATCATGTGGTTTAGCATTAGACACAATTATAAGCTCAGGAACTCCTTTGCTTAAGTTGAATTTTGTATGAAGCTTTATTCCTGCTTTTGTAGAGCGAAATTCTGCCCACTGAAAATAAGTCTTGGCCATACTTATAGTTGAAGAATCTATTAGTTTTATGGTTCCAAACTTTTTAAGTTTCTCATTTACAGGTAATTGTTTTAAAGCAGTATCAATTAGTTCGTTTAATATTGGAATGTAAACATTATAATCCATATAGTTATTATAATTAGACAACGTTCCCAAGCTAACGCTTTTTATTGACTCCTTTAGCTTAGAATCAGATTGCATAAAATCATCAACATCCCTTAAGCTATCTAGCTTCGCTAAATGAAAGTAAAGGTGAGTTTTCAAATGATTTGATGCTATATTATAGTCAACATCTAACTTATACGTAGATTTTTTCAAAGTGTTCCAGTTAACAATATCTAATAATTTTTCAAAAATAGTGATATAATTATTCATAGATAGTCAGCAACTCCTTTGCGATATGATTGTGGTAATTATATTAAAGCAAAGGTGCTGACTATTTTCATTTATATATTGCTGGTACACATAGAAATTTATTACAAGTTATTATTGTCAATAGGATTTTCAATCCATTAATTAAACACTAGTGAATGAAAACTTTATGCTATACCCTATTTTTTTATGCTTATTTTGCTTAATTATATATTTAATTTACAAATTTTGTAAGCGTCAAAGTTTTAGCACCTTTAATAATTCCAAGAATAGTATTAAAATATCCTAGTAAGGCATATTAGCGTTACTAGGATTAATTTTATTTCTTTTCTTTAATTTTCATATTTTCAGGGATCTTATGAGACCAAGGCATGAGATTCTCTATACTTTCGTTATCTTTTATATCTATTTTTGATAGATTATCAAATAGATAAACCAAGTATCTTTCTACAACTAAATTATTAGCCTTGGCAGTTTCAACAATACTATAAATATTGCTACTTGCAGTTGCACCCTTAGCAGTATTTGCAAAAAGGAAGTTTTTTCTACCTATTACAAAAGGTTTGATAGCTCTTTCAGCAGCATTATTATCAACTTCTAAAGAACCATCTAATAATACATTTTTTAATCCCGGTAAATGCTTTTTAGCATACTCAAGTGCCTTACCTAACGGACTTCTTGGAAGAGCATCTTTTATTTCTCTTTCAACATAATCAATAAAGTTATCTATAATTGGGGCTAGTTTCTCAGCTCTTATTTTAAATCTAATATCACAATAATTTTCATCACTTGAATAAGATTCTCTAAGTTCTTTTTCAAGCTTATAAATTTGCTCACAATAATTAAACCCTATTACTCCTCTAGAATTTTTTAGGGCTTCTTTATCTAAATCTACTATTATATTATGAAAGTATCTTCTTATGTGAGCCAAGCAGTATACTCTTGTAGCTTCGCTAACGGAATTGTATCCATTATATCCATCCGTTTGAAGAAAACCTTTAAAATCTCCTAAGAAATTCTTAGGGCAAGAGCTTGATCTAGTGCTCTGATAATCATATAAGATCACAGGCTTAGAGTTGGTATTACTCATATATAACCACATGTACTTTTTAGCTTTAGAAGCCTTGCCATTATCATTAATTACCTTTAAGGTTGTTTCATCAGCATTAATATAATTACGGCTAAGCAATTCTTTTTTCATATGGTTATATATTGGCTCCAAAGCATCTGCTGCAGACATAGTCCAATTGCATAGAGTCTGCCTTGAAAGAGTAGCACCCATCATATTAAAGTAAGTTTCTTGCCTATATAGTGGCATTGCATGTTGATATTTAAGTATTAGGGTATGTGCAATTAACTCATTTGAGGCCATGCTATTATAAAAAATAGTTTTAGGTGTTTCTGGTGAAACTATTTTACTTTCACCAGTGGCTCTTTCGCATGTTTTACAAGCATAGCTATAAACAACATGCTCCTCAATTATTAATTTAGCAGGAATGTATTTAACAACTTCTTTTCTAGATTTAACTCCGATAGGAGTAAGTTCTTCACCACATTCCTTGCAGTTAAGATCCTCACCTTCTAATTTATGTTCAACAACAACTCTTTCTAAATTAGCTAAATTGTCTTTCTTTCCAGTATAATTGCTTTTCTTGGCTCTTTTATATGTAATTTCCTCTAAAGTAGGTTCTTCTACCTTTGAATCACTATGTTTTTCAGCTTCGTTAAAAAAAGATAATTGGTTAGCATCTACTTGTTCACTGGATGCTCCGAATATCTTTCTATTTCTATTAGATATAACACCCTTTAAAAATGCTATCTCATTTTTAAGTTGTTGGATTTCTTTATCCTTTTCACTTAATTCTTCTTTGTTATTATTAATCTCTTCTTCCATTGATTCAACTTTGCTAATTAATAATTTAGTAGCTTCATCAAGTTCATTGTTTAAAATTTTGTGACTCATAGTTACCCCTTTAGCTTTATTTGATATTTCTATTATACCATAAAACCCTTGAAATTACTAGGTTTCAAGGGTTAAAAGTTGATATTTTTTTAATAATAGTTACTTGCTTTTACAGGTTTAAATTTAGATTTTGTTCTTACTTCATAGCCTTTTAAAAGCCAACGTAATTCATCAACATTAATCTTTAATGCATCATCAGCTGTCGCTGGCCATTTGAAGCGATTAGCTTCTAAACGATGATAATATAGCCAAAAGCCTTCATCAAAGTGAAGAATTTTTAATTTATCCATTTGCTTGTTACAAAAAACAAATAATGCTTTATCAAAAGGATCTAACTTAAATTGATTTTGCACTATCATAACTAATCCATCAATACTTTTTCTTAAATCTGTGTAGCCGCAGGCAAGATAGACTTTTTCTACCTTATCTATATTTAACATCTTAGAATTAACTCCTTAATTATTGCTGTTATTAAAGTAGCTTCGCTAACAGGAATAAGTATATTAGCATTGCCTACATTAATTTTCACTTCTTTTAATGTGGATTTATCTTCTTTAATATTATCAATTTTACTATTCAAAGAAATAGCCTGAAAAATAGTTTCTTTACTTTCATTACTTTCATTTACTTTTTCTACCCTTTTTTTATGGTAATAAAATTGACTCTTATTAAGGTTATTTTCAGCACAGAAATCTTTCACTGTTATTGTATCTTTAACAGAGTTAAATTTATTTAAATATTCCTCCCAGGTATCATTATCTAATTTTCTATACATAAGTAAACCTCCCATTGATAATCTTTTACTTAAGTTTATCAATGAGAGGATATGTTTTCTAGATACTTAATTTTTTACGCTTACCAAATTTTATGTATACAATTCATTTTATAAATCTCTTAAAGAAATAAAAACAAGTCCTTCTTATAACTTGGATAAGTATAGTGATTTTGAAGAAGTGTTTGATGAGATTAGAGAGATACATAACGATTATATCTCAAAGATATATTCTTTAGAGAATAACTATGAAGAAAAGGAAAGATTACTTATACAATGGATTCATAACATGAAAACCTCTGTGGCAGTAATTAATTTGGCTGTGGATAAGCTACCAAATGAAGATGCAGCTAAGGATATAAGGAATGAAAATAGTTTGTTGCAAAAGAATTTAGAAGGGGTATTAAATATATTTAGGTTAGGAGAGTTTTCTAAAGATTACGTTCCAGAAGTACTAAATTTAAAAGAGCTGGTGAAGGAAAGCATAAATTCACAAAAAAGAAATTTTATATATTCTAATATATTTCCTGAGGCAAATATACCTGAGGACTATTTTATTTTGTCAGATAAAAAATGGAGTAAATATGTTATTGGACAGGTTATAAGTAACGCAATAAAGTATTCATTTTCAGGAGGAAAGGTATGCTTTTATGCAGAAGAGGATGATTATGAGATTAATCTTTATATACAGGACTTTGGTGTAGGGATAAAGAAAGAAGAGCTTTCCAGAGTTTTTGAAGCCTTTTTTACAGGAAGAAATGGAAGAAAAGAAGAAAAATCCACAGGTATAGGCCTTTATATGAGCAAAAACATTTGTGATAATTTAAATAATAAAATAGAAATAAATTCAGAGATTTCAAAAGGCACAAGGGTAAGCATTACATATTTAAAGCAAGAGAAACCTTTCATGGATGTAAGGTTAGGTAAGTAAAATAGATTTGAGAATATAAGAACAGGTAATATACTTTAGATAAAGTTTAAAAAGAAATGAGGTATATTTACATGAAAGTTTTAGAATGTAAAAAGGTAGTAAAGGTTTATGACGCTTTTAAAGGTGTACAGGCGGTAAAAGCACTTAATGACATATCCTTTAAGGTAGAGCATGGAGAGTTTTTGGGAGTAATGGGGCCCAGTGGCAGCGGCAAAACAACCTTATTAAATATTTTAGCTGGAATTGATAAGGCCACTGCAGGCGAAGTTTTTATTGACGGAAAAAATATTCTAACCATGAAAAAAGATGATATGGCTATTTTCAGAAGAAACAATATTGGCTTTATATTTCAGGAGTTTAATCTTTTGGATAGTCTAACTGTAAAAGAAAATATAGGATTTCCCTTAACCTTAGACAAGATAAAGCCAAAGGTTATTGAAGACAAGGTTAATGAATTAATGGAATGTTTTGAATTAAAAGATGTTGAAAATAGTTATCCCTATAATATTTCAGGAGGTCAGAAGCAAAGAACAGCAGAAGCTAGAGCATTAATAAAGGAACCAAAAATAATATTAGGAGATGAACCTACAGGAAATTTAGATTCGAAATCATCCATGAATATAATGGAAAACTTTAAAAAGATAAACGAAGAAAAAAAGGCTACTATTGTCATGGTAACGCATGATCCCTTTGCAGCATCCTTTTGCAGGAGAATTATATTTATAAAGGATGGATCTATCAAGCTTGAGATAAACTCTAATGGAAACAGAAAAGAGTTTTTTGATAAGGTAATAGAAGCACAATTGGTTATAGGGGGGGAGGAATAGTGGATTTTTCTTCAATGATTATAAAAAATATCAAGCATAATATTAAGAATTATATGGCATATCTTCTTGGTAATAGTATAATTCAGTGTATATTGTTTATGTTTTTTACTTTAGTTTTTAGTCCTAAGTTTATGGAAAACAAAGAATTCCTGGCCTTAAAGGGAGATTTAAATACTATAGTGATTCTTATGATAGCTTTTTCAGCAGCATTTATAATCTTTACCACAGTTTCATTTACAAAATACAGAGGGAGAGAATTTGGAGTATATTTTACAATGGGATTAACTTCAAAGGAAATAATAAAAATACTTTGCTATGAAAATATTATAATTTCTTTAGCATCATTTCTATTTTCCTCTCTCTCAGGAAGCATATTTTCAAAACTTTTTCATATGGCTATAGGAAAAATACTGAAGATTGACAATATAAGCATTTCTTTAAGCCTTAAGGCTTATGGAGCAGTATTATTAATCTCATTTATAATATTTTTATTTACTACAATGTATCAGATGATATTTTTAAACAGATATTCAGTTATAAATATACTAAAGTCAAAGTCAAAGAAAGATATAGGAAGTACAAACACTATTTTAGGCGTAATAGGAATAATAATATTTATAGGCTCTTTTGTAATTGTTAAGATGATAGCTGACAGGAAAATAAATAGCAGAGGGAGTACATTCTCTTTAGCTCCTGTAGTGGGCACAATAGTGTCGGTTTACTTATTGATAGGATTTTCAATGACAGTAGTAGTAAAGGTTATGAAAAAATTTAAGAAAGCCTACAATAATAATATTTTATTTATTAATTCTCTTTCACACAGGTTTATATCTTATAGAATAGTTTTATATGTGGTTACCTTAATGGTTTCTGGAGGAATAATATTTATTTCTTTTGCTTACAGCATGTATAAATCAACCGAGAAGCAAGTAGATGCACTGTTTCCGTATAATATGAGTTTTATAGTTGATAAAAGTGCCATTAAAGATAGGAATATTAAAGATTTTGTCACTAAGAATTTAGTAGAGGTAAAAAGGTACAGTGAAGTAGAAGGACTAAATATTCCTAATATTAGAGTAAATGATGGCGCTTGCTTATGGCGTAGACCTAATATGCTAGTTATAAGTGAAGATAGCTATAAAGATTTAGGAAATAATGAGTTAAATTTAAAAAAAGGAGAAATCTTTTATTGCCATGCTGAAAAGACAGGCAGCTTTTATGATGGAGGCTTTATGCTGGATTTATCTAAAAAAGTAATGAATAATAATGCAATTTCTCTAGGTGAATATAAAGCTCAACGCAATACTGATGAGTACATATATGTACCTAAAGAGAAAAAAGAGGAGAAAGTAGCTGCTATAGTAAATTCATCTTACAATAAGGATTATTTTAGAGGCGATGTTGTGGTTGTTAATAATGAGGATTACAAAGCCATGAAGCAAAAGCTAGGGGATGAAGCCATTACTTATGATGTGCTTATTGATTTAAAAGAAGAGGGCAAATATGACAGGCTAAGTAATGAATTAGAAGCCAATTTTGGGAAAAAGGTTAGTGATACCTTAATTACTAGGACAAAAATATTTGATGAAGCTATAAAAGAAAATAGTTTTATGCTATTTATAAGCAGTTTTATGGGAATGATGTTTTTAGTAGGAAGTGCAGCAGTTATATATTTTAAAACAATAACTTCTATTGAAGAGGATAGAGAAAGAAGTAAGCAATTAGTGAAAATAGGTTTAAGCAGAAAGGAAATTAAGGCTTTGATTATGAAAGAATTAGGTGCAGTGTTCCTTGTACCACCAATCATATCTTTAGTATGTATAGGGTTCTATTTATCTGCAGTCTTTAATAAGATTAATGATGGTGAATACATGTTGAAAAATAGCTTGTTTGTTTTTGGAGTATACTTTGTTATTCAAATTATATTCTATTTTCTAACCTCAAATAGATATAAAAAACAAGTTGTATTATAAGATGTATTATGGTTTACACTCAATGAATGTAGGACTATATTTATTTCTTATGTTTTATGAAAAAAAATTTTTAAAAGTAGATGAAGAGTATAAAAACACATTTTATTGTTGGAGAAACACTAGGCTATTAAAATGATAAATTTTAAAATAGCACAAACTTTGTATAAGATTCTTACAAGGTTTGTGCTTGACTTATATTTTTATAGTTTAAACTTTTTATTCCATCCAATTTATTTTAGTGGCTTGTGTTAATATCCTTTAAAATTTTCTCTAACTTTTCAATAGACACAATTCGCTCATTACACTTCTCGCTATCTAAACATATACTAAAGCCTATAGACTTATAAGTACCTTCTTTAGCATTAGGGGTCTTACAGGTAGAGGAAACAAAAGCTATTTCATTTTGACTACCTATATGATTGCAAAGGGCACACATATTAGTATTGTTGGAATTGTAATTTTGAATTCTGCATACCATACCTATAGGTTTATCATTCATATTGTAGATTATAAATAATTTTCTAGCTGATTCATCAATCCAACTTAAATACACCTTTTTTGAATCTTCCACTTTTAGATTTTGAAGTTTAAGATTCTTTTCTTTTTTAAACAATTTAATAATTTGTTCCTTTGTAATATTTGGCATTCCATATACATATTCATTTAAATCCTCTAAATACTTATCAATGTGTAGGGGATCAGTTATTTTACTAATATCAAGTATCTCTTTTTCTTCTTCAGATAAATTTGTAAAAATACATAGTATTTTATTATGGATATATGATTTAGTTGCTTCAATAACATTAATATCTATACAATCCCTAAAAGCATTGTTTAAGTCATGTAAGCATTTTTTTATATAATTATACTCATGTTTTTTTATAAAAGCTTTCATAAGCTTTAGCCCTCTTTTCTAAAATTTTATTTTTTACATAGTAATAGATAAAAGATGATTATTATTACTCCAACTGAAAGTAATAATAATCATCTTAATTTTAAATATAATATATACCTACAATTATTGTATTTATGATTATTTTAAATTGAAAATTATAACTTTCATTGAATATTACAATGAAATCATAACATGTTTTAAAATAAGTATTCAATCTAATAAATAATTCTGTATTGATTATGAGCATCGACCTTTTTCTTGAGCTATTATTCTTCTTATACTCTTTTCTGATAGGTAATATTCTTGAGTTAGTACATTAATAGTAGTTCCATTAATGTATTTTTTATAAATTTCACTATTTCTCGCCTTAAGGTTATTCTTTATACCACTTTTTTCTCCCCAGGACTTATGATTTTCATTTTTTCTGGGTATATAAAGATATTGCCCATCTACATATTTTTGTATTATTTCAAGGATTTCCTCTGGTAACACATCTTGTGCTTTTACATACTTCATTTTCTTACTCCTTTACTTTTATCATATTACTTAAAGCAAAGAATACTAAAAGCTATGTGTTACAGAACCTAAAACGTATAATGCATCTCAGCTAATTCAATCGTTTAGGCTCCAAACAAAGCATAGCTGACTTTTGTAGTCTCTGCAAGGAGCAAGTTGATTTACAGCTGAATGTATCATATATATTCATAAAAACACCTCCAATACGTCACCTTTAATTATACCACTTTTTAAGTGAGTGGTATTATTTTTGAAGTATACCATTTACAATAGCCAGTGGTATAGGTATAATAGTACTATATTTTGTAAAGACTAATATTGATAATTGTGTTGAAAGAGAAGAGTATATAGATATTGATTTAAAGCGAGTTAGGGAGGGTGCAAGCCTAGTATTTGATTCTATAGAAAGAAGCTCTGGAGCATAAACTGAAAGCTTTATTGTGTAGTAGGTTTAGGGGATTCTCCCCATATAGAGATAATAAGTGGATTAAGTTTACTTAATCAATTTAGGTGGTAACGCGGAAATAACTTTCGTCCTATGGTTTTGGGACGAAAGTTTTTTATATTTATACAGTTTTAGGAGGTAGGAAAATGAGTTTAGAAAAATTAGCTAATATAATATTTCCTAATGTTGATAAGACACCGAAGTATTATATTGAAAAATATCCAAAGAGAAATTTAAAAGAAGGTGCAAAGGTTACTAGATATGCGCCATCACCAACAGGGTTTCAACATATCGGAGGAGTATTTGCAGCTTTAATAAATGAAAGATTAGCAAGCCAAAGTGAAGGTGTTTTCTATTTAAGAATAGAGGATACAGACCAAAAAAGGGAAGTTCAAGGAGCAATTGAAGATACAATTCAAACAATGCATAACTTTGGAATGGATTTTAATGAAGGTATGACAGGGCAAGAAACTTTTAAGGGGGAATATGGTCCATATAGACAAAGTCAAAGAGCGGAAATATATAAGGCTTTTGCTAAAGATTTGCTTGCTAAGGGATTGGCCTACCCATGTTTCTGTACTCCTGAGGAATTAACAGCTTTAAGGGAAAAGCAAATAGCTGAAAAAATAACTCCAGGATATTATGGTGAATATGCAAAGTATAGAAATTTAACTCCAGAAGAAGCTATAGCTAAAATAGAAGCAGGCGAAGAGTATATTTTAAGATTAAAGTCACTAGGAAATATAGAAAATAGAGTTGAGTTTCATGATTTAATAAAAGGAGATATATCATTTCCAGAAAATAATCAAGATATTGTTATAATAAAAGGTGATGGATTACCAACATACCATTTTGCACATGCTGTAGATGATGCTTTAATGGGAACTACGCATGTTATAAGAGGAGAGGAATGGTTATCATCATTACCTATACATGTTCAACTATTTGAAACATTAGGTTTAGAAAGACCACAATATGCACATATTCCAACAATAATGAAAAATGATAATGGTTCAAAGAGAAAATTATCAAAGAGAAAAGATGCTGAAGCTGCTGTTTCTTATTATAAAGAAGTTGGATATCCGACGGTTTCAGTTATTGAATATTTATTAAATATCATAAACTCAACTTTTGAAGAGTGGAGAGAAGAAAACCCTACAACTGATTATCATGAATTCCCAGTAGATTTAGATAAAATGAGTAAATCAGGAGCTTTATTTGATATAGTAAAATTAAATGATGTAAGTAAAAATGTTATTTGCAAAATGAAAGCTGATGTAGTTTACGATAACTATGTAGCTTGGGCAAAAGAATTCGATGCAGAAATGTATGAATTAGTTACAAGTAATGAAAAAATCTCTAAAGAAATATTTAATATAGATAAAGAAGGACCAAAACCAAGAAAAGACTATGCTAAGTGGGATGAAGTAAAAGAAAAAATATTTTATTTCTTTGATGAATTATTCTACAGAGAAACTACTGAACAAGTTGAATTACCAAAGACATTAACATTAGAGGCAGCAAAAGAAATAATAAAAGTATACATGAATAAATACAATGTTAATGCTACTAGCCAAGAGGAATGGTTTGAAGATTTAAAAGCAATTGGCTTAGAGTTAGGATACTGTGCAAATAGAAAAGACTATAAAGCAAATCCAGACCAATATAAAGGTATGATTTCAGATGTTGCAGGTGCAGTAAGAGCAGCTTTATCACATAGAAGCAATACACCTGATATTTACACTATTATGAGTATATTAGGTCAAGATAAAGTAAAAGAAAGATTTGAAAAGTTCTTAGATATATAAGCTATAAAAGTAAAGGTGTCGAGTTTTTCTCGGCACTTTTTATAATATAAAAAACTCACTTAAAGTGGATATAATATAATGGTATAGTAGATTTGAAAGTTACATATCTAATTGGTATATAAATAAAAATTGATTAAAAGTATTGTATATAAACAATTTTCTTATAGAAAGGAGGGAATATCAATGAAATTTTTAAATAAATATATTAAAAAGTATTGGAAACCTTTTTGTCTTGCAGTGGTTTGTTTAACCATAGAAGCAATTTGCGACCTTATGCAACCAACTATAATGTCTAAGATAGTTGATATAGGGGTTCGGGGTAAAAACATGGACTTTGTATTACATATGGGAGCTATAATGCTTGGGATTACTGCATTGGGGGCTTTGGCTGCTGTAAGCCGTAATATTATATCAAGTAATGTATCACAAAGATTTGGTACAGAACTTAGGGTTGATCTTTTTAAGAAGATACAAAGGCTTTCTTTTGAGGATATAGATAAATATGATAAGGCATCTTTGGTAACTAGGCTAACTAATGATGTAACACAGGTACAAAACTTTGTTAATGGTCTTATGAGGATTTTTGTTAAGGCACCTATTTTATGCATAGGAAGCTTGATTATGGCTATAAGACTTAACTCTAAAATGTCCTTGATTTTTGTGGTGGTTATTCCTATAGTAGGTGTACTAATATTTATGAATATGAAGATTGGATATCCTTTTTTTATAAGGATTCAAAAGGCCATAGATAAAGTAAATGGTGTAATGAAGGAATATTTAGCAGGGGTTAGAGTTGTTAAGGCTTTTAATAGGTTTAATTATGAAACAGAACGTTTTCAAAAATCCAATGAAGAGTTAGCAAGAGTATCCACTAAGGCTATGCAGGTAATGGCTATATTTTCACCAGGTATTACTCTTACTGTTAATTTAGGTATAGTAGCAATTATTTGGATAGGTGGATTTAGAGTAAATAATGGAAGTATGCAAGTAGGGCAGATAATTGCATTTACAAATTATATGACTCAGATATTATTTTCATTAATGATGATATCCTTTGTCTTTACCATGCTTGTTAGAGCAAGAGCCTCTGCTGAGCGTATAGGGGAGATATTTTCAGAGGAGGATAATCTAAATCCTATGGAAAATGGATCTTATAATGATGATGTAAAAGGAAAAATAGATTTTGAAAATGTAAGTTTTTCTTATTCAGGTAACTTCGGGAGACCTGTTCTTAAGGATGTATCTTTTTCTTGCATATCAGGGGAGACTATTGGAATTATAGGCTCTACAGGTTCAGGCAAAAGTACTGTTGTCAATTTAATCACAGGTTTTTATCATGCTAATTCTGGAAATATAAAAATAAATAACATTGATGTTAAAAATATAAATACAAAAAACCTTAGAGATAAAATATCCATAGTTCCTCAAAAAATAGTTCTTTTTTCTGGAACAGTGGCAGATAATATAAGATGGGGTAGTGAAAATGCTACTTATGAAGAAATTGAAAAAGCATCTGAAGCTTCACAGGCACATGAATTTATTAAATCCTTACCTGAAGGATATGATACTGTTCTAGGGCAAGGAGGGGTAAATTTATCTGGTGGACAAAAGCAACGTATTTCTATTGCTAGGGCATTAGTTAAAAAACCAGAAATTCTTATATTAGATGATTGTACCAGTGCAATAGATGTAATCACTGAAGAAAAAATAAAAGAAGGGCTTAAAAAGTATTCTCATAATCTTACATGTATAATAATTGCTCAACGTATTACTTCCGTTATGCATGCTGATAAAATAATAGTATTTGATAATGGAGAAGTAGTTGGCATTGGCAAACATAGAGAACTTATGGAGAAGTGTAATGTTTATAAAGATATATTCCGGTCTCAAGTGGGAAAGGAGGTAAGATAGTATGGCAAATAAAAATCATAAGGAGATTCCAATGGCAATGCAAAGGGGTCCTGGTAGAATGGGAGGCTTTGGGGGACGTAGGTCTATGGGGCCAGTTGTAAAACCCAAGAATTTTAAAGACACTCTTTTAAGACTTTGGAAGTACTTTAAAGAAGAACAAAAGCTACTAATTATAATATTTATTTTTATTATAATTAGTTCTGGAATAGGTTTAGCAGTTCCCTATTTAATAGGGCGTTCAATAGATGCTATGTCATTAAAACAGGGTAAAGTAAATTTTACAATGCTAGGAATAATATCAGTAACCCTAATAGTTGCATACCTGGTTGATGGAATTATAAGCTTTTTTCAAGGGCGGATTATGGCTGGGGTTGCTCAGAGAATTGTTAAGAAGCTAAGAGATACTCTTTTTCAAAAGCTTCAAAGCCTTCCAATATCCTTTTTTGATCTTCGGGCAAATGGAGATATAATGAGTAGGCTTACTAATGATATTGAAAATGTAAGTAGTACGATTTCTCAATCTACAACTCAATTAATGTCAGGGATAATTGCTATAATAGGTTCTTTAATAATGATGCTTTCCTTAAGTTTACCTCTTACATTAGCTAGTATTGTAACTATACCTTTAGTATTTTTACTTACTAGGATTATAGCTAAAAAAACAAAGGTATTATTTAAGTCCCAACAAGAAGAGCTTGGCAGGCTAAATGGTCATATTGAAGAGACTATCTCGGGAATTTTTGTAGTTAAAGCCTTTAATCATGAAGATAAAGTTATTGAACAATTTAATGAGGTTAATAATAGACTTTGTAAAGTTGGGATAAAGGCTCAGATCTATTCAGGATTTCTTATGCCCCTTATGAATGTAATTAATAATATTGGATTTGCTGTAGTTGCAATTGTTGGTGGTACTCTTGCAGTAAAGGATATGATTACTATAGGCATAATAGCAAGTTTCTTAAGTTATTCTAGGCAATTTTCAAGACCACTTAATGACCTTGCAAATATTTTTAATACTTTGCAGTCTGCTGTAGCTGGAGCAGAAAGAGTCTTTGAAATTCTTGACGAGCCTGAAGAGGCGGAGAATAGTTTGAAAGCATTAGAATTAACTAATCCTAGAGGGGATGTAGCTTTTGAAAATGTATCTTTTGGTTATCGTGAGGATGTTCAAATACTTAAAAATATAAATTTTCACGCTAAAGCTGGCACAAATGTTGCCTTAGTTGGACCTACTGGAGCGGGGAAGACCACCATTGTAAATTTATTAGCAAGATTTTATGATGTATCTAGTGGAAGAATTTTAATAGATGGTATTGATATAAGAGAATATACAAGGGATAGTTTAAGGAAATGTTTTGGAATTGTACTTCAGGATACCTATCTTTTTTCTGGCACTATAAGGGAGAATATAAGATATGGTAGATTAGATGCCACGGACAAAGAAGTAGAGGAAGCAGCAATCATGGCAAATGCGGATATTTTTATTAGAAGAATGCCAGAAGGTTATGAAACAGTTCTTTCAGAAAGCGGCAATAATTTAAGTCAGGGGCAAAAACAACTTTTAGCTATAGCGAGGGCTATATTATCCAATCCATCCATATTGATTTTAGATGAAGCCACAAGTAGTGTGGATACCCGTACTGAACTTAACATACAAGAAGCAATGCTAAACCTAATGAAAGGGAGAACAAGTTTTATTATTGCTCATAGACTTAGCACTATTCGTGATGCAGATATAATAATGGTAATAGATAAGGGTGAAATAATTGAAAAAGGAAGTCATAGCAGTCTTATTGATAAAAAAGGAGTATATTGTAATATGTACTCCAATCAGTTAAAGCAATCTTATGATTTAGAAAATTAGAAGAAGTAAAGTTTATTTAGAAAAAGAAGTTAATAGAATCTTAAAAAGGATATTTGGAGATTATGTAACCATAAGAAAAGCTTTAATAGAATATAGATTCCTTGAAAGGAAAGATGGTTATAACAATTATTGGGCAAAAGAATAGTCATAATAAACAATATAGTAAGACAAAAGCATGGTGATGTATTTTATAAATTACTATGCTTTTTTATTTGTATTTAAAATTTAAAAGTGATTGTACTATGAATAATTTACTGAAATTAATTTTAGAGAAAACATATTTTTAACAGATTATATATGAAAACAAAAAAACTATTTGTATATTAACATGAAAATTAAATAATTATTAATTATATATAATATAATTTACAGCAATGTATTATTATGCTAGTATTTTAATAAAAGAAATTTGTTCTACAAATAAAAGATATTGTTAATTGTATTTTTAAAAATACTTAATAAAGAAATTTATCTATATTTGGATAAGTATTTAATTTGTATAGGAGGTAAAAATGAAAAAATTAATTTGCTTAATATTAGTAACAATAGTTTTATTCTTAGGAGGATGTGGAAAAGAGGAAGTTAAACAGAGCAATCTTGGTAAAGAGGAAAATCCTTTTAATATACAAGAAAATGAGAAGGTTGATTATAGCTTTGGCCATGGAGTTATAAATCCGGATCCAGAAAAAAGGGTTTTAACTTATAATGATAAGGATATTTCACTTATATATGAATTAAGCAATGAACAAAAGGAATGTTCTTTAGGAATTATGATTTTCCTTAATGGGGTTCTTCACCCATATAAGGCTGAAGGGGATAAAGAAACCACTGATATGAAGGTTTTTAAACTTGGAAAAAATGAAACGAAGCAAATTCCATTATCATTTAAACCAGTAGTAGGAAAGAAGGGAGACAAGCTTCCTGTTAATTTTGTGGTAATGCTAAATCCTGAAATCCAAAAATATAATAAAAATTTTAAGAATTTTGCACATAATCAAAATATTACTCAATTAATACCTTGGAAAATAGAATTTTTATCTGATACAAATAATAACTTGGAAGTTTCAGATATAAAAGATAATAAAGTAAAGATGGATAATGAGTTTAAGAGTAAGTTTATACAAAAAGATAGGAATGGGCAAGAAAGAAATAGGCTAGATAATATGAGTTTTTTATCTATTCTAGTAGAGGGTAAGAAATATAATAAGAGTACATTGGAAATTGAAAAAAGTTTAGATAAATTAAGTGTACAACTTTATGGAGGGAAGCCAGGAAAATATAGATTAATGGTATTTTTAGATAATGAGCCTATTCGTGTTAATGGAAAAAATCAACTTTTTGATGTAGATTTAGAAAAAGATAATATAACAAGTGTACCCTTAAGCCTTAATAAAGAACTTATTAAGGGAAAAAGTAACCTCTATGTTATGGCTGTACCAATAGGTGAACAAAATATTGAATACAGAGATTTATTAAAAACAGACAGTTTAGTAATCTATTAAATATAATGATGTAGGTGATGTAATGAAGAAAAAGTTAAGTATACTAGTAATCATTTTAAGTGTTTCGCTAATTATAATTATGGCTAAAATTTATTCTAATAAAAGTCATATTACAAATGTTCAAAACAATGCTAAGTCCAATGAAGAACGTAAAAATAATAGTGAGGATATAAACAGTTTCCAAGATTATATAAAAGTAAATTCAATTATTATAGATTATATTAATTTTAATAGAGGAATTAATAGTACAGAGGGTTATGTAGCATACAGCAAAGGAAAAGAAAGAACTCCTTATATTATGATATACGATTTTAAAACTAATAAAGTAATAAAAGAAATAAAGATAAATAAGGTGGAAGGTCAAAGATTTTATGCTACGGAAGATGGTATATGTAGAATAATTACAGGTGCTGACAATAAGAGTAAGGTATATGATAATAAGTTAAACTTTATTAAAAATGTAGATTTATCAAAAATAACAAATATAGACGGCTTTAGAGAAGGTATTATATCAAATGACTTTAAAACCATAGGGTTTATTGAAAATGATATTAAATATAGCTATTTATATACAAGCGATGCTGATTATTCTAACAAAAATTGTATTTTAAAGATTAAAAATAGTGTAGATAAGCCGTACGATTTAGGGGGTATTACTGATTTAGGTTTTAATGATTCAAAGGATAAAATTGTGTTTTTAGGGTATACATATCCACAAACAGGTTATGATGTTGAAAGTGTACAATGTTTTGGATCAATAGATTTAAATACAAAAAAAATAATAAAGTATACTGGAAATAAAGTTGAAATTCAATTATCAACGAAAAATATGTTAGTATCCGATATGGATGTAGAATATAAAAAACTATCTAGTGGAAAAGTTAACATAGTAGATTTTAAGGGAAAAAAGACAGAGTATACACTAAAGGACAATAATGAAAGCGAAAATGCTTTTATATCTAGGGGTGGTAAATATATAGTTACCTTTTATCAAGTAGATAAAAGTAAGACTAAAGACTATCCTGTTATTATCAGAGTTTATGATGTTGAAACTAAAAAAATGATTAAAGAAATAAACACTACATTTAATGGAAATTATATAAATAATAGTTTAAATAATAAGGATTCAATTGCTATAAATGAAAACTTAAAAAAGATTTATATAAATTATTGGGATGAGAAGAAACAAAGTATTTACGACTATAGTTTTAACTAGAAAGCTTAGTGGAGGAGCAATTCATGAATTTAAGCATAAATAATCTTCAAAAAAGTTTTAAAAGCAAAAAAGCATTAAATAATTTTACGAGTTATTTAAGTAGCGGTGTTTATGGGCTTTTAGGTCCCAATGGCTCTGGTAAAACCACGTTTATAAGTATTTTGGTGGGAATATTAAAAGAAGATTCAGGTTCTATTTTATATGATGGAAAAAATGTAAAAGAATTAGGACTAAATTATATTGAGAAGATAGGATATTTGCCACAGTATCCTATCTTTTATAAAAACTTTAAGGCATATGAATTTTTAGAGTATATGTGTGAATTAAAGGATGTACCTGTAAATAAAAGAAAAGAAAGAATAGAATCATTACTAAAAACTGTAAATCTATGGGAAGATAAAAACAACAAGATTAGCTCATTTTCAGGAGGGATGAGACAACGTTTGGGGATTGCCCAAGCTATGTTAAATAATCCTGAAATATTGATTCTTGATGAACCTACAGCAGGATTGGATCCTAAGGAAAGAATTAGATTTAGAAATCTTATTTCTAAATTTTCAAAGGATCGAATAGTTATATTATCTACACATATAGTATCTGATGTTGAATATATAGCAAAAGAAGTGATTTTACTAAAAGATGGACATATGATTAAGCAAAAAACTCCTATGGGATTAATTAAAGAGTTAGAAAATCATGTTTGGCTAGTTACTATAGATGAAGATAGAATGGAAGAATATATAGAAAGGTACAGTATATCCAATGTAGTAAGAGAAAATGATTTATATAAATTAAGGATTATTAGCTCTGATAAGCCTTCAAAAAATGCAGAAAGCACAAAACCAAATCTAGAAGATGTTTTTATGTATTATTTTGAAGGGGGCGGGGAGTTTTGAATTTAATAAAGTATGAACTAAAAAAGATTATATTTAAAAAGTATATAGTTATAGCTTTAATTCTTTTTATAATATCAAATATCATTAAAATAAATGTGGACTATAGGAAAATTAATATGCCTAATGATAACTTTAATAAGGCATACTGGAAGGTACACGAAAAAGTACAAGGAGAGTTAAATAATGAGAAAATAAGTTTTGTTATAAATAATTATAAGAAAGCCTTAAAAATTGTGGAAAGTGGTAATTTTGAAACTAAGAAGGAAGATCCAAATACTTATACAGGATATATTTATGGGGATATGAATTTGTTTAAAAAAGTATATGATTCTATGGACTATTGCTATAATTATAATAAAAATATGGAGGATTATATAAAATTTGCTGAAGGAAATATAGAGTTTTTTAAAGAAAAATCTAATACATATGAGGCTTTAAAAAATAAAAATATAAAAGCCACTTATTCTAATAGGAAAATAAGCAGTTTTTATGATACGGATGGCTTTTATAATTATTTTACCTATGATTTTTCTTCATTATTAATTTTAATGCTCATTATATTGGGGATTTCTCCGGTGTTTTCAAAGGAAAAAGAGTGTGAAATGGATCTTTTAATTAAAACTAGCAAGAAGGGCAAATTTAAAATTATTAATGCAAAAGTAGTAGCAAGTTTTATATATGTTATTCTAATTAATTTAATATTTTTTTTAACAGATATAATAACTTTTTCTGCTACTTTTAAGTTATTTGGGTTTTCAAATAAGTTATACAGTATAAAAGAGTTTATTTTCACACCATTAAATATAAGTATATTAAACTACTTTATATTATATATGATTTTAAAAATCGTAGGTTTTCTTACTATAACTATGCTGATATTAGTTCTTTCCAGTTTATCTTCCAAGTCATATCTAACTTTCATTTTTTCAGCTACTAGTATTATAGTGCTTATATTCTCTAGTTATAATTATAATAATACATTTTTAAATAGTTTAAATCCAATTTTTATGCTAGTAAATAGAAATTTGTTTTTAAACTATGAGGTTATAAGAATATTTAATCATCCTATATTAACAGGAATGGCTTATACAGTTGTAAATATAGCTTTAATATTAATATCTATATTAGTAGTAAATAATATTTATAGTAATAATATATGGATAAATGTAAACTTTTCAAGACTTAATAGGAAAGAGGTAATAGAAAGTGAGATTATTTAAGTTTGAAATAAATAAATTATTAATAAAACAAAAGGCACTTCCTATTATAATTTTTTTTCTTTTAATTAAGATAATGTTTTTGTATTTAAGTCCCTTAAAAAAAGATTTAATGATTGAAAGAAATAAACAAAATTATATCTATTATATTAATATATTAAGTGGTAACCTAACAGAAAAAAAAGAGAGCTATATAAAAGAAGAAGAAAAAAGAATAGAGGATGCAAAAAATTCTATAAATATTTTAAACTCTAATTTAGAGAAGTCAAAAATTAATGAAGAAGAGTATATAGCAAAAAGCAAAGAATATACAAAAGTTTTAGATAGAGAAAAAGCTTTTAAGATAATATTAAGTGAACTTAAGTATGTAGGAAACCATAAAGAAAATAGGTGCTTTTTATATAAAACAGGATGGAATGAACTTATAGCTAAAGAAAATATAGATATAATTGCTATAGTACTGCTCCTAACTATGGTTGTTCCTTTTTTTGCTAATGAATATGAGAAAGAGATGAATCTTATAATAATTCCATCCAAAAAGGGTAGTAGAGAAGCAGTAATAATTAAAATAATAATTTCTATACTAATGGTTATAGCAATAAGTTCTTTGTTTGCATTTACGGAATATACTTTCTATAACATAAAGTACGGGCTACAAGGAGCAAATTATCCATTGCAAAGTCTTGAGTTTTTTCAAAATTCCACTAGAGATATATCCATATTAGAGACTTTTATTTTAATTAATATAATAAAGACTATAGGGTATATTTTATTAGTTTTAATTTCTATATTATTGTCTATTGAAGTAAAAAACAGTTTGCCAGCTATTTTTTTTAGTGCTTGCACTGTATGTATACCGTATTTTATTTTTAAAACTGGGGAATTAAAATATAAATTGCCTGGTCCTTTAGGGGAAATTATAGCTACTGGATTTTTTATGGGAGATATTATGAGTGAGAATAAATTAATTTTTAAAAGCCTAACCTTGATACAATGCATGACCATATTGGGAGGAGCTATATTATTGATAATTATAATATTTGTACTAATTTTAAGAGCTTATTCAAATTTAAAAGTTATTAATAAAAGGCATAATAGAGGTGCAAGTATATGAAAAAATGGACTTGTATAGTTTGTATGATATTTACCTTTGTTTTGGTTGGATTTTTAAAGCTAAATAGCTTTCAATTGCAAGGAGAAATAATGCAAATTTATAATGGGGTATTAGAAACGTTTTATGTAGACTGTGGGCAATACGTTTTATCAAGGAAGGATACTCCACAAGTTATTTCAAAGAAAGATAATAAAGCTAGTAGATTAATAAGGAATCCATTTTTAAAATTTGATACAAATCATAACAATAATAATATTAGGTATTCTAGTGCGTATTTTGATAAGGGAAATATCTATGTTTTAGAGGAGAACAATTCAAGCCTTAGTATAAAAGAAGTAAATTTAAAATCACTTTCTGAAAGTGTAGTATATAAAGAAGGTATATCCAATGATATAAAAGGGTTTTTAGACTTAAATAATGCTCAAGAAAAACCTTTAGATATTGAACAACAAGGTTTAAATAATATAAAAGAATTTTTTATTATTGATAATAATATATTTTTAGTTAAAGAAAATAAAATCACAGTATATAATATAAAAAACAAAAAATCAAAAGAAATTTTAAAAGATGAAGAGATAATGGACAACAATATTTCTTGTGATGGTAAGGATATTTATTTTATAAATAAAGATTATTATATTATAAAGTATTCATTAAAAGATAAAAATTTTAAAAAGATATCAGAACAAAGAGCTAAGAAGTTATTGCTAACAAGTGATGGGATACTTTATACATCTTTAAATAAAAATCATTTGTATTATATAGATAGAAAAGGTGGAAATAAAAAAGAAATTACTAACAAAGGTGTTTTTACATTCAATTATGATAAGGAATATATTTATTATAGTAATAGCGAGGATAATAAGGCATTATATAGGGTTAAATATGATGGAAGTGATAATAAAAAGCTTACTAAGAATCCAGCATATTTCATATATACATTTTCTAATTATAATGAAATCTACTTTATGTCTGATGAGGATGATAAATCCACTGGGGAATATGTTAGTTTTTATTCTATAGATAAAGATGGACGTGATTTTAAAAAACTTAATTATGATTAATAACAATAAAATAGTGAATTTATACAAAGAAAGTTCTTAGCTTTAGGGGCATCTTTAAATATAGAGTAATTATTAACTATATTTAAGGACTTTCTCTTTTATCCGATGAGCTTATATACTCTAATACTCCCATCGCGCACTCTGTGGAAATTATTCTTACCAAATCGAAGATTGGACTATCTGCTTTTCTTCAAGGTGAGAAAAGGTGGCTACAGCTTTTGATAACAATTTTCCATAAAGGATAACGACTTCTAAGTAGTAAAACTCCTAAGAATTTTGTTAATAAGCTTAAGAGGAAGTAAAAACTTCCTCTTAAGCCAAGAATTCTGTTTATGCCATAATTAATAAAAATATAAGATTAATTACATATTGCCCATAAGCATAAATTATAATATAGTATAGAATGAACACTATATTATAACAAAATAAATTAAATTTATTTTGTTATAAGTGTTAATAATCTTTAAAAATTTACTATAATATATAGAGAGAGTAAAGTTCCATAATGAAAAGAGAAAATATTAATTTAATAATATAGAATGGGAGATTAGTTATGGTGAAAACACAAAAAAAAGCACATAAAAATCTTGTTAAGGGAACAGGTATTTCTTTTTTTATTTTACTTCTTGTATATTTAGGAATGTCAGTTTATTTTAGAAATCATTTTTATTTTGGTACTGTAATTAACAATACCAATGTTTCTGGAAAAACTGTTGATGAGGTGAATAAAAAAATAGGAGCTGATATTACTTCTTATGTTTTAGAACTAGAAGGAAGAAGTAATATAAAAGAAAAAATTGCTGCATCTGATATTGACCTCAAGTACAATCCAAAAGGCAAGATTAAGGAATTAAAAGATAGTCAAAATCCATTTAAATGGGTATTTGGGCCATTTAATAAAAAAAATTATACTGTATCTGAAATAGTTTCTTATAATGAAGAGAAACTAAAAAAGAGCATGGATAAATTAGCTTACTTTAACAACAAAAATGTAGTTCAGCCAAAAGATGCGACCTTAAAATATAAAAGCAATGGCTATGAAATTGTAAATGAGATTTATGGAAGCAAAGTAAATAAGGATAAGTTGTACAGCAAGGTTAAAAATGCAATTATAAGTAGAGAAAAAACAGTAAATTTAGAATCTAGTGATTGTTATGAAAATCCTAAGTATACCTCAAAGTCAAAGGAAGTTATGGAGGCTAAGAAAGTACTTGATAAATATGTATCCTCAAAAATTACTTATGATGCTGAAGGTAAGGTAAAAGTCTTAGATGGATCTACCATAAATAATTGGCTTGAAGTTGACAAGGATTTAAAGGTAAAAATTAATGAAGAGAAAGTTAGGAACTATGTAGTTACGACACTAGGACCAACCTACAACACTATTGGAAGAAGCAGAAATTTTAACACATCTACAGGGAAAACTGTAAGGGTTAATGGTGGTAATTATGGTTGGATAATCAATAGGGCTGAAGAAGTTAAGGACATAATATCAAGCATACAAAATGGACAAACTATATCTAAGCAGCCTAAATATATACAAACAGCAGTTTCTCATGATGATAACAATATTGGTAATACCTATGTTGAAATTAATTTAACAAAGCAACATATGTGGTTTTATAAAAATGGAGCTCTTGTAGTTGAAGGGGATATTGTTACTGGTAATGTAAGCAATAATAATGATACACCAGAAGGAACTTATATATTAAATTATAAAGAAAGAAATGCCACATTAAAGGGAGAAAACTATAGTACAAAGGTTAGCTTTTGGATGCCTTTTAATGGTGGTATCGGTATTCATGATGCAACTTGGAGAAAGAAATTTGGTGAAAATATCTATAGAAATGATGGTTCCCATGGTTGTGTAAATTCACCACCTTATTTGGCAGAAGCAATATTTAATAATATTAAACCTGGAACTCCTATTGTTTGCTATTTTGAGTAATCTAACAATAGGGTATTGGGAATAACCTGAAAAAATTCCTCACAAAACAATGTATTATTTGTGAGGAATTTTTATTAATTAATTTTTAATTGAAAATGATAATAATTCTCTTTTATTTTTTTATAAAGTTGGTGTATAATATAATCATAAAATAAATTTGTGATAATTATAGAAATAAACATTGGAGGGATTATAGAATGAATAAAATATCAAACGTTATAGATCAAAGCTACAAACTTCTTATTAATGGACAATGGGTAGAGGGTTCAGAAGGTAAAAAATTGAATAGTTATAATCCTAGTAATGGAGAAAAATTAACTGAGTTTATAGATGCTAGCAATGAGGATGTAGATGCAGCTGTAGAAGCAGCTTCAGAAGCATTTAAGACATGGAAGAATATTTCAGTTCAAGAACGTAGTAATTTGTTACTTAAGATTGCTGACTTAATAGATGAAAATAGAGAACGTTTAGCTATGGCGGAAACATTGGATAATGGAAAACCTTTAAGAGAGACATTAAATATAGATGTACCTTTAAGTGCAGATCATTTCCGTTATTTTGCAGGAGTTATTCGCTCAGAAGAGGGAACTTCTAAGATGTTTGATGAAAACACATTATCAATTGTATTAAAAGAACCAATTGGAGTTGTTGGACAAGTTGTACCATGGAACTTCCCATTACTAATGGCAGCATGGAAACTAGCACCAGCTCTTGCAGCAGGAAATACAATTGTTATTCACCCATCATCTTCAACTTCTATCAGCTTATTAGAATTTGGAAAGCTTTTAAATAAAGTTTTACCTGCTGGTGTAGTTAACATTATTACTGGTAAGGGATCTAAATCTGGAGATTACATGTTAAAACATGAAGGATTTAGTAAGTTAGCATTTACTGGTTCAACTGAAATAGGATATGAAGTTGCAAGAGAAGCTGCAAATAGATTGATACCAGCTACTTTAGAGCTTGGTGGTAAATCTGCTAACATAGTATTTAATGACGCACCATGGGATAGAGCTATTGAAGGTGCGCAACTTGGAATTTTATTTAATCAAGGACAAGTATGTTGTGCAGGATCAAGATTATTTGTACAAGAAGGAATTTATGATAAATTTGTTGCTGAATTAAAAGAAGCTTTTGAAAAGGTTAAAGTTGGACTTCCTTGGGAAGAGGGAGTACAAATGGGTTCACAAATTAATGAGAGACAAATGGAGAAAATACTTGAATATGTATCAATCGGTGAGGCTGATGGTGCTAAATTAGTAACTGGTGGTAAGAGATTAGAAACAGGAGATTTAAAAGCAGGAGCTTTCGTAGCACCTACAATTTTAGCAGATGCAACTAATGATATGCGTATTGCACAAGAAGAAATTTTTGGACCTGTTGTAACAGTTATTAAGTTTAAGGATGAGGAAGAGGTTATTAAATTAGCTAATGACTCTGAGTATGGTCTTGGTGGGGCTGTATGGTCTAGAGATATAAATACTGCTCTTCGTGTAGCTTCTAAAATTGAAACAGGACGTATGTGGATTAACACATATAATCAATTACCAGCTGGAGCACCATTTGGTGGTTATAAGAAATCTGGTATTGGACGTGAAACTTATAAGAGCATATTAGATGCTTACTCACAAACAAAAAATATATTTATTAGTATAAAAGAACAAACAGAAGGATTATACTAGAAGATAATATATTATAATAAGGTGCTATGGCATAAGGCGTAGGAACCTTAACTAATGCAAAAAGTAGTATTGATTAATATAAAAATTGTGTAAAAATATAAACCATGTATAAATGGAAGATGAAATACCATTTTATACATGGTTTTAACTATGCTAATTTTTCTTTTTGGTATATAATTATGGTAATAATTGATTTATCCGATAACTACATTTTTAATACTTCATATTTTAAAATTATGAGTAGAAAGTAGTTATATTATTTATATAAATTTTATTTATAACTTAGATTGGGAGTGATAATCATGGAATTAAATGAACCAGTAATTGAGATTAAAGATTTAAAAATGAATTTTGGGTCAAAAGAAGTATTAAAAGGTGTTAACTTAAAAGTTCATAAAGGGGAGATAATAGGATATATTGGGCCTAATGGAGCAGGTAAGAGTACAACTGTTAAAATTATGCTAGGCATTTTTGGTGGATATGAAGGAAGTATAAAGATATTTGGTGAGGATATTTTAAAAGATGATGGAACATATAAGAAACGAATAGGATATGTCCCTGAAATTGCAGAGCTTTATGATAGCTTAACTGCTAAAGAGTATCTAAATTTTGTAGGGCAGTTATATGGTATGGAGCCTAGTGATGTAGAGTGTAAGTCAAAAAAACTTATGGATATATTAGGAATAGGACATGCCTATGGTTCAAGAATTTCTTCTTATTCTAAGGGAATGAAGCAAAAGGTACTTATAATCTCAAGTTTACTTCATAACCCTGATATATTATTTTTAGACGAGCCTTTAAGTGGTTTAGATGCTAATAGTGTTATGATAATTAAAGAGATTTTATCTATGCTTTCAGCAAAGGGAAAAACTATATTTTATTCTTCTCATATAATGGATGTTGTTGAAAAAATAAGTAGTAGGATAGTTCTTTTAAATAATGGTAATGTAGTTGCAGATGGAAGTTTTAATGACCTTAAAGATAAATGTAGTGAAGGAACCTTAGAAGAAATATTTAATCAATTAACAGGGTTTAAGGAGCATAAAAGTCTTGCTGAAAATTTCACCTCTATTATTGAGGGGGTGGAGTAACAATGAAAGAACCTAGGAGTTTAAAGTTTTTAGATAAATTTAAAAAGATTTATAGTAGGTTTGGTGTGGATTATGAAGTTATGAGGCTTATTTTAAAGGTTAAGTTAACTATGGATGGAAGAAAAGTTGCAACCATATTTAATAATAGCAAAAATGATAAAAAGGATAAAAATCAATTTTATAGATCTCTAATGATGTATGGATTTATGGGTTTTTTCTTAATGTTTTTTATGCTTTTAGATACTAATATTATGTGGCAGATGTCTATTTATTTTTCTACATTTATGTTTATAATTTTGACTATATTTATATCAGATTTTTCTACAGTTCTATTGGATGTTAAGGATAAGATTTTAATAGGAACAAAAGGTGTGGATTCTCGAACTTTAAACGCAGCTAAACTAACTCATATACTTATATATATGATTTCGTTAACTCTAGCTTTAGGTGGTTTTTCTGTCTTAGCATCTTTTAAATATGGTATAGGATTTTTTCTTATTTTTTTTATAGAACTTATAATTATAGATTTATTTATGATAATAATAACTACTCTTTTATATTTATTAATTTTAAAGTTTTTTGATGGTGAAAAGCTTAAAGATGTTATAAATATAGTGCAAATAATTTTGACCATATTTATGACAATTGTTTATCAGTTACCAGGTAGATTTGGAAACTTTTTAGATATTAAAGGAAGCTTTAATATTAAACCATGGCATTATGCTTTCCCACCCATATGGTTTGCGGCACCATTAAAGAGTATAAAAGATAGGGAAATAAATTCAACTTTATTAATTTTAATAGTGTTATCAATAATCATTCCTTTAATTTCTATGATTGTTTATTATAAACTTATACCTAGCTTTGAAAGGTATTTAGAAAAATTAAATAATAATAGCTATGCAAATGAAGGAGAAAAAGAGCCTAGATACATTAAAATAGGGGAGATCCTTTGTAAGGACAAACAGGAGAGAAGTTTTTTTAATTTTACTTGTGGATTAATAAAACATGAAAGAGAATTTAAATTAAAGGTTTATCCTGCTTTGGCTATGGCTTTTATATTTCCATTTCTATTTATGTTTATTGGAATTGAACACAATGAGTTTAAAAGTTTTGCTAATTGGAAAAATTTTATGGAAAACTCAACTAGATTTTTAAATATATATTTTTGTGGAGTTATGTTAAGCACAGTTATACCTACAATGAAGTTTTCTGAAAGATATAAAGGAGCTTGGATTTATAGGGTTTCACCTTTAAAAGATACGTCACCTATATTTAAAGGCTGCTTTAAAGGAATTTTATATAAACTTGTATTACCTATAATTTTACTTGAAAGTGTAGTATATGTTTTTATATTTAACATTAAGGTTTTACCACATCTTATAATAGCATTCTTAGCAATTGTTTTTTTATGTATGATAACATTTATAGTTATGGATAAGGCACTACCTTTTTCTAAAGAATTTAAAGCTTCAGAATCAGGTGGAGATATAGGATCATTTTTTTTATGTATGTTTCTAGGGGTATTTTTGGCTGGAGGACACTTTGCTGCGATTAAGTTATCAAGTTATGGAATTTATTTATATGCAGTAGTCTTAATTTCCTCCATTTTATTTACATGGAAAACTGCTTTTAAAGTTTCATGGAAGTCCATTATGAAATAATTCACATATGCTAGTCTTTCTTTTTGATATATAATATACTAGGAATTAGTTCATTGTATTGGGGGAAATTATGAAAACAAGAAGAATTGTAATAGGACTAGTTATAATAGCATTTTGTTTAGGAATAAATAAGTTTATAAAGGTTAAATTTACTTATAAAAATAACCTGGGAAATATAGTTCAAGCTAAAAGTAATGTAGGTAAAGAAATAAAAAGTTATTCTAAAGAGGATAAACAACATATAGAATATATACGTAAAGAACCTAAAGATGTGAATATACCAATTCTAATGTATCATTCAATTTCTAGTGGGAATAGTGTAAATAATCTTTTAGTACCACCAGAGCAATTTGAAGAACAAATTCAGTGGCTTAAGGAAAATGGATTTACACCACTTTTTATGGATGAGGTTATAGAGTCCTTTAAAACTGGAAAGGTGCCAAAACGTCCGGTTGCCATAACCTTTGATGATGGATATGTAGATAATTATACTGATGCATATAGGATATTAAAAAAATATAATATGAAGGGAACTTTCTTCGTTATAGGGGATTGTATTGGTCAGGCTAATATTTATCTAACAATGGACATGCTTAAGGAAATGAAAGAGAATGGTATGGCAATAGAAAGTCATACATTAAACCATTTAGTATTAAAAGGACTCTCAAAGGAAGAAAAGATAAAATCTATTAAGGGTGGACAGGAATTTCTTAAAAAACATTTTGGTATAGAAAGTAAGTATCTTTGCTATCCTGTTGGAAGATATGATGAGGAAACCATTGAGATTGCAAAAGAATTAGGTATAGAAGCGGCAGTTACCACTACAAAAGGGTTTGCAAATGTAGATAATGGATTATATTCTTTAAAAAGAGTAAGAATGGCTCCTATGGACATGAGAACTTTTAAGGAAATATTTAAGAGTTATATGAAATAGGTCTTACAAGGTTATAAAATAAAAATTAATTTACTAAAATAAACCATGCATAAAAGAGATTTAATTTCTCATTTAAGCATGGTTTTTCTGTTATTTTAATCTATTATTAATTATACAATGGTGTTTTTTAGAAATTACACAATAATTACTTAATATGAGTTATAAATTACTTAATATCACTTAAAGGTTTAACTTCATAACCTTTATTTTTCCATTCAGTAATTACGTCATCTAATATTTCTGCATTAGTTTTTGAAACAGCATGTAGAAGTACGATGCCTCCATTGTGGGTTTTATCTAATATTTTCTTTTTAGCAAAGCTATGAGAAGGTTGTTTTTTAGGATCCCAATCTGCATAAGCAAAACTCCAGAAAATAGTCTTATATCCATAATCCTTTGTGTATGCTAGGGATCTTTCACTATATTTTCCCATAGGTGGTCTAAAGTATTTAGGCATTTTTTTACCTGTTAATTTTTCAAAGGCTTCTTCTACATCTGAAAGTTCTTTATTAAACTTATCCTTATCATGTAAGGAAGCCATAGAAGGATGATGATTACTATGGTTACATACCAAGTGACCTTCATTAACCATTCTTTTTATTAAATCAGGATTTGAATCAATATATGGTTTTACAACAAAAAATGCAGCTTTTACATTATGCTTTTTTAACACATCTAAAATTGGTGCAGTATAACCATTTTCATAGCCTTCATCAAAGGTTAGATATATAACTTTTTTTGAAGTATCCCCTAAAAAGTGAGTATCATACTTTGAAATAAAATCTGCAGTTTCAGGTTGAGTTAATGGAGGTTTCCCATTTTCAACATGTTTAAAATACCAGTCATATTCTTTTGTGCTTAGGTTGGAAGAATTAACTGGACGTGTAGAAGAACTCTTATCTTCCATAGTTAAAGTAGCTTTTGATTTATATTTTTTAGTATAAGTTAGTGTAGGAACTGTTATAACGCTAACTATAAGTAAACATGATAAAACTTTTTTTGAAAAATTGGACATATTATAATGTACTCCTTTCATTATATAATAAGTATTTTAAGTTTAGATAGTTTTTAGCTAAATCCTATATTTGGATTTCTAAATAACCTTGCAGTTAGATTTCTTATAGTGAGATATATTTATCTTTTATAATGTATAAAGAACAATACTAAAACATAGTATTTGTCATAAGTTAATACTTATCCATGTTTTGAAAAACTTTTATTTAGAATTTTTTAGAAAGGTTAGTTATGGTGAATGTAAAATTTTATTAATTATACTTATAATTATTTAAGCAAATATAGTTATGTAAAATTTAGAATTTGTGATAAGATATTAGTAATAAATAATAGTCTAAAAATTCAGAAAAACTAAATTTTATTATATTATAAGGAGGAATACAGGGATGATAACAGAGAAAAAAGGTCTATCAAAGGATGCATATGGTGGAATTAAAGGGGAAGATTATGTTCCTTATATATCTGTAGATAGTGCTCTCCCCGAACTTACAGCTGTTTCAGTTATTTTAGGCTGCGTCCTAGCAATAGTTTTTGGTGTAGCTAATACCTATTTAGGACTTAAGGTTGGAATGACTATAGCAGCTGGAATACCTGCTGCCATACTATCTACTTCTATATTAAAATCTCTTTTTAAAAGAAACAATATTTTAGAAACTAATATTATACAAGCTATGGCTTCTATGGGAGAATCCTTAGCTGGAGGACTTATTTTTATAATACCTGCTGTTATAGTTTTAGGTAATAAATTGACTATAACTATGACAATACTTGTTTCATTATTTGGTGGGGCACTTGGAATATTATTTGTTTTACCTTTAAGAAAATATTTAACTGTAGAAGAACACGGTAAACTAGTTTACCCAGAAGGAATGGCAGCTGCAGAAGTTCTTGTTAACAGTAGTGCAGGTGGAGAAGGTTTTAAAAATATGATGACAGGACTACTGGGTGGAGGATTGTATAAGTTCTTATCTGGAGCTTTAGGTTTATGGGTAGAATCACCAGTGTGGACTATAAAGTCGTTTCATGGAACTGTTTTTGGTATTGATGCTATGGCATCTTTAATTGGTGTAGGATATATTGTTGGAATAAAAATAGCTATGTATATGTTTTCAGGAGCTATAGTTGCAAACTATGTTTTAGTTCCACTTATAAAATACTTTGGAGCAGGAAACACCATGGCATTATATCCAGCTGCAGATTTAATATCTAAGATGAGTGCACCACAAATATCCTCTTCTTATGTTAAATATATAGGAGCTGGAGCTGTTGCAGCTGGAGGATTTATAAGTATAGCAAAGGCATTGCCTGTAATATTTAGTTCTTTTAAATCAGCTTTAGGGGGATTAAAATCAAAGACTAATAAATCTACAGGAAGAACAGATAAAGATCTTCCAATTACATGGGTTATAGGAGCTGCTATTTTAGTATTTGTACTAAGTATTGTACTACCAATGATAAATACTGGAGTAGTAGGATCATTATTAGCAATAGTATTTTCTTTTTTCTTTGCTGTAGTTTCAGCTAGAATAGTTGGACTTATAGGAAGCTCAAACAATCCTATATCAGGTATGACTATAGCATCTCTACTATTTATAGCAGCAGCATTAAAAGCTATGGGGAAAGTGGACAACACAGCAATGCTTGCAGCTATATTAGCAGGATCTATTGTTTGCGTGGCAGTTGCTGTTGCAGGTGGTAGTGCACAGGCATCTAAAACATCTTATGTATTAGGGGGTACACCTAAAAATCTACAGATAGCTATGTATATAGCTATAGTAGCTTCTTGTGCAGTTATAGGGGGAGTTATTCTTATGCTTGATAAAGCTTATGGCTTAGGCTCACCACAAGTACCAGCACCTCAGGCTAATTTAATGGCTATGATAGTTAAGGGTGTTATGAGTGGACAACTACCTTGGACATTAGTTATAACAGGTATGATGCTTGCTATAATGTGTGAACTTATGAATATACCTGTACTTCCGTTTGCTCTAGGACTTTATCTTCCAATAAATCTTAGTGCTGGAGTTTTAGTAGGGGCTATTATAAGAGTTGTAATAGAAAAGAAATTCAAGAAAGATCCTAAAAAGTTAGAAACATCTGTAGAAAAAGGTGTACTTACAGCTTCTGGTATGGTTGCTGGAGATGCCTTAATGGGAATATTAATTGCTATATTCGCTTATGCTGGATTAACAGATAAAATAGCAATTGGAACTAAAATTTCTGAATCCATTGCAACAAGTCCTTGGACTGCTGCTATAGTAATGGTATTAGGATGTATTGCATTTTTTAAGTATACTTCTAAGGTTGAAGGCTAATATTAATAATATATTAAGGGATACTTTCAACATTTTCACTTTGAAATTTTTTAGTTGAAAGCCATATTAAGAGTATATTAAGTCTTAGGATAATGCTTAAAGGAGGAACTATGAAAAAAAGGGAACAGAAGGAGCATAATTTTCTTTTATGTATACCTTCCATAAAACACAGAGAATATGAAGTTAAAAACAACAAAGTATATTTAATCTTTAATCATAACAGTCCACTACAAAAGGTAACTAGATGGTTTGCAAAAACACCTAATAAAAGTGATCTAGAACTAGATGATATAGGAAGCTTTATTTGGCTTAATATAGACGATACAAGGACTGTATATGAATTAGGGAAAAAACTTAAAGAGGAATTTGGGGAAAAGTCTGAACCTCTTTATGAAAGGTTAACTTTGTATTTAAGATATCTATATAAAAGGGGATGGATTTCCATTAGAAAACCTGAAGAATCAGATATAGCAAAGACTTCATAATTAATGAAACCATGCATAGAAGGGGAGTTTGTTTCTCCTTTATGCATGGTTTTTGTATTATAAAAGACTTTAAATAAAAAAATATAGATTTAAATTAAAGTCTTTTTATAAATGAGACGAAGTTAATAATATAATAACGTAAGGAGGGAGAATTGTATGAGTATTAATAATATTAATAGAATGTATGGATATTCCAATGATATTAAAGATAGTAATATAATAAATGATAATTTAAAAGGTAGAAGTAATATATATAAAGATATGAAAGAGGAAAAAGCAGTTTCCAGTAAAGATAAAATAGAAATTTCTAAAGAAAGTAAAAAAGTTGGCTCATCAAGATTAATGGGGAGCGGATTAATTGATAAAGGAACAGCAGCACATACTACAATCTATGTTGATAAGGCAACAATTAATCAAATTTTAAGTTATACTACTAACAATCCAGAATGCCAGTGGGAGGAAATGGGGTCTGATGAAGACAAAGAATGGGTTGTTGTAAATGGTCAACGTTTTGAGCGTCCTCGTACTAAAGAAGAAAAAGAAGCTATTAGGAAACTTAGACGTACCTTAGCAGATATACTTTTAGAAGAAGAAAAGAAACAAGATTAAATTAGAAAAAATACTGATAAGCCACAAAGGGGTAAATTAAATTTTAATAATAAAAACAAATTTGAATTTACTGGAGATAAGGATTTCTTATCTAATGAGAAGATAAAAAATCTACAAAATAACGAAAAGGTAATGAATATGTTATCAAATGTTTCATCTATGATGGGTGGACAAGGAATACAGTTTAGTTTAAGGGGTTTATAGAATATACAAAACAAGAGTAATAAGTAAGTTTTACAAGAATAATTTTTTTAATATAATAATTAAACCATATGAAGCATAGGATATTATGTAAGCATTATCTATTTACTAGGATAGTGCTTTTTATTTTCAATGAATTTAGCTAAGGGCTATCCTATTCTTAAGGAGATGATTATATGAAAAAAACAAATTCTTTAAAAGGAAAATTAATATTAATTATTTCTCTTATAACTATAATACCTCTTGTTTTAAATAGCCTTTTAGAGGTTAATAGCTTTAGAAAAAGTATATTATTACAAACAGAAGAAGAACAAAAAAATACAGTAAGTATGAAATCAGAAAATATAAATGAGTGGTTAAGTAATAAGATTAATACCTTAGAAGCCATATATAAAAATCATCCGGAATTTTTAAAAAATGATAAAGATATAACAATGAAGAGTTTAGACAAAATAAAAAATATGTATCATGACATAAAAGCATTTTCTTATATAGATAAGGAAGGCAATTTATGGGATACTAATGGAGCTAATGTAAATATAAGTGAGCAAGAACACTTCAAGGAAGCATCAAAAGGGAAATCTATAGTTGTCAGTGATGTATTTGTTGATAAAATAGACGGTGGTAAAATAGTAGTATTTGATAAACCAGTTTTAAATGAAAGTGGAGAGTTTAGTGGTATAGTTCAAGTAGTTGCAAATGCTTCATACTTAGATAAGTTAATAACAGAAATAAAAATAGAAGATACAGGATACGGATATTTAATGAATGAAAGTGGTCTTTGTTTAATACACAAGGAGAAGGACTATATAGGTAAGAATATTAAGAGTATAAACAATACTGCTTTTAACATTATTAAAACTTCTAAGGAGGAGAATAAGAGTAATTTTGTATCTTATAAAAGTGATATAAATAATATTGAATATTTAAGTGCTTATAACAAAATTAAAGATACAAATTGGATATTAGTTACCCTAGCACCAAAAAAAGAAGCCATGAAAGGACTAAATAGATCAATTAGCATCTCTATATCAATAATAATAACTTCAATTATAATAGTTGTATTAATATCCTTTATGTTGATTAGAGCAATATCTAAATTACTTGATAATACAAGTGAAATAATTATAAAAACAAGTCAATTTAATCTAAAAGATGAAGCTAAATTTGATAAATATTTAAGTAGGGAAGATGAGATAGGTTATATTTTTAAGGCATTAGATAATATGCGTAAGTCTTTAAGAAATATGGTATATAGTATAAAGGATAATTCCATTAAAATAAATAACAATACAGATGGTCTTTCAAAAGTTATGAATGAAACATCTAAATCTTTAGAGGAAATATCCAAGGCTTCAGAAAACCTTGCTTTTTCCTCCACTGATTTAGCTAAGAGTGTAGAACAAGGGGTTAATAAATTGGATGACCTGGCATTGGAAATAAATGATGTAAACTCTTTATCTGATAAGGTTAAGGAGTATATGATTCATACTGAGGATAAGAATAATGATGGTATTAAACATATAAAGGTTCTTGAAGATTCCGTTAAATCAAATAATGAAAGTGCTAATAGGTTATTTATGCAGATAGAGGATTTAAGTAAAAAATCTAACAATATAAATATGATTACAGATACCATAAAAGGAATTACAGAACAGATAAATTTACTTTCTTTAAATGCAGCAATAGAGGCTGCTAGGGCTGGTGACAATGGTAAGGGGTTTGCCGTAGTTGCTGAAGAAATAAGAAAGTTAGCTAATGAGACAAATATTTCTACTAAAAAAATAGAGAATATGGTTAGAGATATGGAAAATGCAGTTTTTCTAATAAGAAAGGAGATAAACACCACAAATGCTTTTATGGATAATATGAATAAGGCAACTTTTGATACTAAAGTTATATTTAATATTATAAGTGAAACTGTACTAAGTATAACAGAGCAAATAAATATTTTAATAGGAAAAATTAATAATATCGATGATAATAAGAATCATGTTTTGGAGTATATGGAAAATATGAGTGCCATTTCTGAGGAGTCTGCATCTACTACGGAAGAAGTTTCCGCATCTGTACAACAACAGACATCTAACATGGGGTATGTGGTTAATAATACTAATCAGTTAAAAGAAGTTACTATAGAGTTAAAAGAATTAATATCTAAGTTTGAAATATAAATTTGCTATAAGTGAAAGTGGCTATTGCAATATGAACAAAACCATGCATAAAAGGAGATTTAATTTTCCATTTATGCATGGTTTTCATATTATTTAGTTCTATTATGCATTTGCCATAGATTCTTTATATTTAAATTAAACTTGTTCAGATACCTTAAATTTAGATACTGTAGCTATTAATTTTTCAGAACCTTCTTTTGCATGCATAGCTTTTTCTAGTACATCATTTGCACTTTGTAATATGGTTGAGGTTTTTTGTGCTATGGTAGTTGAACCCTCTGCGCCTTCATTAGAAGCTATAGCAATACTGTTGATGGCTTCCATCATATTGTGTATTGAAGCTAAAAGTTCTTCAGTTACAGCACTTAAGTTTTCAGCTATTTCACTGTAATAATCAGCATCAGAACTATACATTTCCCCTATATTAACTAGGGCATCATAGTCTTTTAAAACTTTACTATCAATAAATTGTAGTACATCATTTGAACTAGTAGATAAGTTTTCAACTGAAAATATAACTTTCTTTGTTATATCTTGAATTTTATTTGCTGTACTACTGGATTCCTCTGCTAATTTTCTAACCTCTTCTGCAACCACTGCAAAGCCGCGCCCAGCTTCTCCTGCTCTTGCAGCCTCGATAGCTGCATTTAATGCTAATAAGTTTGTCTGACTTGTTATTTGTAGAATTGCTTCTGAAAGTACATTTATTTCATGAACTTCATTGGACTTTTCAATGGCATCTGTTAATTTAGATTGATTTTGCTTATAAACATTAATTGCCTCATTTCTTGCTTCCTCGCCGTGTTTCTTTAATTCATTAGCTTTTTCACTAATTTCTAGAGATTTGCTTGCTGTTTCTTGTATTCTTTCAGATATATTATTTATTCCATTTTCTATTTCCTGTGAGGTAGCAGTCATTTCTTCAGTGGAAGCAGCAGTTTCCTCCATGCCTGCAGATAGTTCTTCAGTAGTTGAAGATACATCTTCTATATCAGCATTTAAACTATTCATAGCTATGTTAGACTCACTTATAGTAGCAACAGTTTCCTTAGATTCTTCTAATACAGTTATTAAAGCATTCCTAATGGAAATATTCATTAAAGAAAGTGCATTAGCAACTTGACCTAATTCATCTTTTCTACTTAGGTTTTTCTCAGAAACTTCTCTTGAAAAGTCTCCAGAAGCTAAATTGTTTAAATATTTAACTATTGATTTCAGTGGTTTATCTATGTTATTTGAAATAAATAAAGTGGTTAAAGCACCAATTAATAGAGAGATTATAGAAAGACCTATAAAAATTGAAGTTGTTCTTTTGTATTGCATATTAGTATTATTTTTCATTTTTTCAGCATCTTTTACGTTATAGTCAGATAGGCTTACTAAATTAGCTTGTAAATTTTCAAAGGAAGTAACCGCATCTTGTAATTTTGCTAAAGCTTCATCATGCTTACCAGACATAGCTAGAGGAAGAATTACATCTATAATTTTATTATAATCATCAAAATTAGTTTTGAATTTTTGTAGTATATCTTTTTCATCATCATCTAACTGTTTTTTTTCATATATACTTGTATTATTTAACAAGGATTTCTTAGTATCATTAAAAGCTTGAAAGTTATCTTTTTGAAGTTTAGGATTATCTTTAAAAACCATAATCCTTAATACATACATTGCCATTTTTCTTGAAAGAGCTCTATTTTCATTCAATAGTTGTACGCATTTTAAGTTTTCTTCATATAGTTCATTCATGCTGGCATTTGCATTTCTTATAGAAATAAACCCCTCCACACCAATTAGAAGTAGAAATATTGTTGTAATAATCCAAACTAGAGTTATTTTTGTCTTAACCTTTAAGTTATTAATCATATTTTATGTTACTAGAAATAAAACCTTCTAATTCAGAAGAAATTTTTATTTTTGTAACAGTTCACCTCCTATTAAAATGTTTATAATTTATAATCGTAAAATCTACTATAATATTAATGGGTATAAGAAAATAAAGTAGAAAATTAAGATATATTAGCAGATGTGGACAAATATTGTAAGAAGATATTTGCCTACCACGTATTTGAATTTTCAGAAAAATATAAAAATTCGTTGAAGATTTTAAGTAAAGGTATTATAATATTTAATAAAGATACCTAAAAAAGGTATGAATATAAAAATAGGGGGGAATTATAATGGATAAAAACAAAAAGAAAAAGAAGCGAAGTTTCCCAACAGCATTTACGGTATTATTTATTGTATTAATTATTGCTGCTATACTTACTTATATAGTTCCAGCAGGGGCTTATTCAAAGTTAAGTTATGACAGTGAGAAAAAGGTTTTCGTTGTAACTAAATCAGATGAATCAACAAATGAAATGCCAAGTACACAAGAAACTTTAGATAAGCTTAAAATCAAAGTAAACGTAGAAAAGTTTACAGATGGAAGTATTAATAAACCTGTAGCTATACCAGATACCTATGAAAAGCTAGAACAAAAACCACAAGGATTTTATGATGTGATCCAAGCACCTATTAAAGGGGTTTATGATACTATTGATATTATAATGTTTGTATTTATTATAGGTGGAGTTATTGGAGTATTAAATAGTAGTGGAGCTTTTGATGCTGGAATTGCAAGTCTTTCAAGGGCTACAAAGGGTAAGGAATATTTACTTATAGTTATCATTACCTTATTAATTGCCTTAGGTGGAACTACTTTTGGTCTTGCAGAAGAGACTATTGCACTATATCCAATACTTGTGCCAGTATTTGTGGTGGCGGGATATGATGCTCTAGTTTGTATTGCAGCACTTTATATGGGATCTTCTATAGGAACCATGTTCTCTACAGTAAATCCATTTTCAGCAGTTATAGCATCTAATACTTCAGGAATTTCTTTTACCTCAGGACTTATATTTAGAGTTGTAGGGCTTATTATAGCAGTAATTATAACTGTTGCTTATATTGTAAAATACGGCAAGAAAGTAAAGAAGGATCCAACTAAGTCTTTGATATATGAGCAAAAAGAAGAAATCGAAGAAAAGTTCTTAAAGAACTACGACTCAAAGAACGTACCTGAATTTACTTTAAGTCGTAAACTTATGTTAATAGTATTTACCCTAACCTTTGGAGTTATGATCTGGGGTGTATCCAGCCAAGGTTGGTGGTTTACTGAAATGACAGCTTTGTTCCTTGTAGTAGCAATTATTTTAGGTGTACTTTCAGGCATGGGTGAAAAAATGTTTGTGGAGAAGTTTGTAGCAGGTGCAGCTGATTTAGTAGGAGTTGCATTGGTAATTGGGGTTGCAAGAGCTATCAATCTTGTAATGGAAAGTGGTATGATTTCTGATACAATTTTATATCATGCATCAAGTGCAGTAACAGGCATGAATTCAAGTGTATTTATAATATTTATGTTAATTATATTTATAGGACTTGGATTCTTTATACCATCATCTTCTGGACTTGCAGTACTTTCAATGCCTATTATGGCACCACTTGCAGATAGTGTAGGATTACCAAGAGAATCTATAGTAAGTGCTTATTTATTTGGACAAGGCTTAATAGCATTTATAACTCCAACTGGACTTATACTTGCAACCTTAGCCATGGTAGATGTAACTTATGATAAGTGGCTTAAATTTATAATGCCTCTTATGGGATATATAGCAGCTTTTTCAGCTGTAATGCTTTTAATACAATCTTTTCTTAGTTAAACCTAAGTAATTATATTTAAATAACTTTCTTTAAAGTAGCAGTTTTAGTGCAAGACTTTAAGGAAAGTTATTTTTATTAGTAGAAGTTTTATGTAGATAAATATTATAATAATATTGTAATAAACATATTAGTATTAGCTTATAATATTAAGACATTTTTATGGAATTTAAAGTATGCTAAATGGAGGATATTTTAAAAATGTGGTAAGATAATTGTATAGACAAAACGAGAAAGGAATTAAACTATGGGTAAATCATTAGTATTAGCAGAAAAACCATCTGTTGCTAGAGAACTTGCAAGAGTTTTAAAATGCAATAAAAAAGGAAATGGATGTTTAGAAGGAAATAAATATATAGTAACTTGGGCTTTGGGACATTTAGTTACCTTAGCTGACCCTGAAGCTTATGATGATAGATATAAATCATGGAAAATGGAAGACTTACCTATGCTCCCTGAGAAATTAAAGCTTGTTGTGATTAAGAACAGTGGAAAGCAGTTTTATGCAGTTAAGGAGCAAATGAATAGAAAAGATGTGGATGAGATTATAATAGCCACAGATGCTGGCCGTGAGGGGGAGCTTGTAGCTAGATGGATTATAGAAAAAGCACATATTAGAAAGCCCCTAAAGCGTCTTTGGATATCCTCTCAAACAGACAAAGCTATTATGGAAGGCTTTAAGAATTTAAAGCCAGGAAATCACTATGATAACCTTTATAAAGCTGCTGTAGCTAGGTCAGAGGCAGATTGGTATGTGGGGATAAATGCTACAAGAGCACTTACCTGTAAACACAATGCTCAACTTTCAGCAGGACGTGTTCAATCTCCAACTTTAGCTATGATAGTTCAAAGGGAGGAGGAGATAAAAAACTTCCAACCTAAGAATTATTATAATATCAAGGCTAACTCTAGAGGATTTAGTCTTAAGTGGAGAGGAAAAGATAAAAATAGCAATATATTCAAGGAAGAAAATGCTAAAAAGATTCTAGAAGATGTAAAAGGTAAAGAGTGTAGAGTTCAGGATGTAAAAGAAAATTATAAAAAGAGTTTTCCACCTCTTCTATATGATTTAACTGAACTTCAAAGAGATGCAAATAGAATATTTAACTATTCAGCAAAGCAAACACTTTCTATTATGCAAAGACTTTATGAAAATCATAAGATTTTAACTTATCCTAGAACAGACTCAAGATATATAAGCTCAGATATTGTGGATACACTTCCGGAACGTTTAAAGACCATAGCAATACCACAATATAAGAATATTGCAAATGAAATTTTAAGGAGCACCATAAGAGCAAACAAAGGCTTTGTAGATAATAGCAAGGTTTCAGATCACCATGCTATAATCCCAACTGAAGAGAGGGTTAATTTATCTAGATTAAGCTCTGAAGAGAGAAGCATATATGAACTAGTAGTAAAAAGGTTTTTAGCTGTTATGCTACCACCTTATGAGTATATGCAAACTACAATTTTAGCTAGTATAAATGGAGAAGAATTTGTGGCTAAGGGTAATGTAGTTAAAGCTCTAGGATGGAAAAAAATATATAGCAGAGATGAGGATTTAAATGAAGAAGATGGTGAAGATTTAAAGGAGCATGCAAATCTTCCTGAACTTAAAAAAGATGATATTATAAACATATCTTCTGTAGACTTAGAAAAGCTTAAAACAAAGGCACCACCAAGGTTTAATGAGGGAACCCTATTGTCAGCCATGGAGAATCCTCAAAAGTATGTTTCCTTAGATAAGATTTATGCAAAAACACTAGGAGAAACAGGGGGAATAGGTACTGTAGCTACTAGAGCAGATATAATAGAGAAGCTTTTTAATATGTTTTATATAGAGAAGAATGGTAAAGACATAGTTCCAACTTCAAAGGGGAAACAACTTATAGAACTTGTACCAATTGATTTAAAATCGCCACTTTTAACAGCTAAGTGGGAAAAGGAACTAGAGAGCATAAGTAAGGGAGAAAAGCCACCTAAATCTTTTATACAGGGTATGAAAAATTATACAATGGATATAATAAAAGAAGTAAAGGAAAGTGAAGACAAGTTTGTGCATGATAACCTTATAAGAAAGAAATGTCCTGATTGTGGAAAATATATGCTTGAGGTTAAGGGAAAACATGGACTTATGAATGTATGTCAGGATAGAGCATGTGGCCATAGGGAAACCGTAAGTAAGTTTACCAACGTAAGATGTCCTCAGTGCCATAAGAGATTAGAGCTAAGAGGAGAAGGAGAAGGACAGATATATGTATGCAATACATGCTCCTTTAGAGAAAAGCTATCTTCTTACAATAAAAAATATAGAAATAGTAATGAGAAGGTCAATAAAAGAGAGGTTTCTAAGTACTTAAACAAGATGAAAAAGGAAAGCGAAGAGCCTATAAATTCAGCTTTAGCTGATGCCCTATCTAAGTTAAAATTTTAAGAAAAGTGACAAATATTTATAAATATTTATTGCATATTAAAATCTATAGTGATATAATACACTTAATAGATTATGTCTATGAAATCAAGATTTAACACGGTCAATAACATTCCTCTTTTTAGGAACGGTATGTGAATCAGTTTAAATCTTAATATTATTTATTAAACAGGAGGAATGTTAAAATGGCAGATAAGACTTTAGCATGTAAAGATTGTGGAAAAGATTTCGTATTCACAGAAGGCGAGCAAGCTTTCTACAAAGAAAAAGGTTTCGAAAATGAGCCTCAAAGATGTGTAGATTGTAGAAAAGCTAGAAAACAACAAAGAAACAACAACAGAGGATTCAGAAAATAGTTTAATGTTGTAATCTCAAACCCTATGAGAACTTTCTTGTAGGGTTTTTTTATGCCACTACATTATTTTAAAAATAATAGGGCATAATACAAAAGAAATTATATTAATTGAAAGAGGGAAATAGTTTGGAAAAAAATAAATTTTACAATTTGGGTCTTAAGGATGAAGTTCTTAAGGCTATAGATAACATGGGCTTTACAGAACCATCTAAGATTCAAGAGGAAGTTATCCCTGTATTATTAAGAGGGGAAGACGTTATAGGGCAAGCTCAAACAGGAACAGGAAAAACTCTTGCTTTTGGAGCACCAATTTTAAGTAGTTTAGTGAAAACTAAAGGACAAATAAAGAGTATAATCTTAGCTCCAACGAGAGAGCTTGCAATTCAAGTAAAAGAGGAGCTAGGTCGTATAGCTAAGTTTACAGATATTAACCTTCTTGCAGTATATGGAGGAGACAGTATTGAAAGACAAATTAGAAGTATAAGAAAAGGTGTAGATGTAGTTGTAGGAACCCCTGGAAGAGTCTTAGACCTTATAAGAAGAAAGGTTATAGATTTAAGTGGAGTTAACTTTCTTGTCCTTGATGAAGCAGATGAAATGCTTAATATGGGATTTATAGACGATATAGAAGAGATAATAAAAAATTGTAGTAGTGAAAGACAAACTTTATTATTCTCAGCTACTATGCCAAAAGCTATAAAAGATTTATCTAAAAATTATATGAAAAAAGATGCAAAACATATAGCAATAGTTCAAAAGAGTATGACTGTATCAACAGTTGAACAGTACTATTACGAAGTAAAAGCTAAACACAGATTTGAAGCATTTTGTAGAATACTTGATGTAGATAATCCAGATGCAGCTATAATATTCTGTAGAACTAAAAGAGGTGTTGATGAGTTAGTTGAAGGTATGCAAAACAGAAACTACAGTGTAGAAGGTATGCATGGAGATATGACACAAACTCATAGATTAAATACCTTAAGAAAGTTTAAAGAAGGAAAACTTCAATTTTTAGTTGCAACAGATGTAGCAGCAAGAGGGATTGACGTTGAGAATGTAACACACGTTATAAACTACGACCTTCCACAAGATACTGAGTCTTATGTTCACAGAATAGGAAGAACAGGAAGAGCAAGAAGAGAAGGAACTGCTTATACTATAATCACAGGAAGAGAGCTTAGCATTATAAAGCAAATAGAAAGAGCTACTAAGGGTAAAATCCAAAGAAAAGAACTTCCTAAGATTGAAGACATTTTTACTGCTAAATCTCAATCTATATTAGACAGGGTAAAAGCAGAGTTAGATAAAAAGGAATACAAAAAATTTCTTCCAGTAGTTTCAAAGCTACAAGAAGAAATTACCCCAGAAGAGCTTGCAGCAGCCTTAATGAGTTTAACTTATAGTAAGGAAGTAAGTTTCGACTATAAAGAAGACAATATAGAGACTAAGTCTAATCATGTAAGGTTATTTATAACCTTAGGTCGTATGGATAAATTAACTCCTAAGAAGCTTCTAGAATTTTTAGATGAAACCTCAGGTGTGGGAAAAGAGCATATAGGAACTATAGATATTTTAGATAAATTTTCTTTTGTAAATGTAGAAGAAGATGTAGTTACTACATTAGTTAAAAAATGCTCAGGTGCAAAATTCTTAGGCAGAAAAGTTAAGATGGAAGTATCCACTAAGTCTAAAAGAAAATAATAATGGCATACAAAAAAGCAGTCTAAGAATATAGGTTGCTTTTTTTATTTTTGCTATGAAAGGTGTATAGTAAAGACATATAAAGCAAGGTATGTATTTATAAACAGACTCCTAAGTTTCACAGAAACTTTCATTTCTACTGAAACTTAGAAATAGTTATGAATATTTTAATTACAATTTAATTTAATAAGTTCTTCTTTGAAGAGTTTACAATATTTCAAGCAATTAGGATATCCTTTTTTTTGGCTTTCTGGAATATTGCTAAAATGATTAATCATCTTTTCAACAAAATTTAAATAAGAAAAACCATCAGTACAATTTGGATTTAAAAAATTATTATCTTTTATTCCTAGACTAAAAGAGTTAAATGCTCGTATCATTTCATATCTTTCAGGTGGTGATAATGAATTTAATACATTATGGAAAGCTTCCAATCCCTTTCGATATTGTATTTCTTTTTCATCCATTTTAGTAACTTGTATATTATCGTAGTATTTATTTTCCATTTTATCATCAATATTTTTTAAATTAGCATTTTCTTTTGATTGAACACTTTCTACTGAAGAATTATAAATTTTAGACTTAACTGATAAATCATTTTTATACTCAGAAGATATATTTATCATAGAATCACTCCCATTATTAAATGTAATTATAAATACTATTTCGGTTATTGTTAAGAAAAGTTTATATGTTTTTCTTCATATTTACAAAAAAGATATAGTATTATATAATTTAAAATATATGTTTAAAATAAAATTTAATTAAAGGGGAATTTACTATGAAAAAGATATTTAAAAAAGGGATTTTCACTTTACTTGTACTTAGTATAATTTTATGTGGAATGGGCTTAGAGAAAACCGCACTAGCATATGGAAACTTTCAAATAATGGGATGCTCTGAATTTAAAGGTAAAAATTATCAAAAGAACGCAGGTGGTAGGACTATAACATTAAATGGATCAACCATTGAAGTATATACTGCGGATTATGGAAGTTCTAGTGTTGTAAACGTATATCTAGATGACATGCATATTGGACGTGCTTATGATGGTAGCTCACCTAGAATGTATTTTGCAGATATTCATAAAGAGGGAACTACACTTTTTAGAGCTTTTGGAATAAGAAACATGAGCACAGGAACTCATACTATTAAATTGATTGCAGATACGCCTTCTGGAGGTAATTATACTGATATAGTAAGAGTTAATGTTCAATAATTAAGATAAGCAAGATAGAAATCATATAAACTTTTAAAAAGCATTTTTATATTGGAAAGGTCCAATATAAAAATGCTTTTATTATATAAAAAACAATTAACATATTGTATTATAAATCTAGGATATGATATATTTTAGGGTGTGTCTTTTAATAGAAAAGAAGTTTTACTATAACATAGATTAGATTTTGAGGAGAGAATTATATGAGTATTTTAAATGTTGAAAATGTAAGTCATGGCTTTGGTGGGAGACAAATTTTAGAAGATGTTTCTTTTAGGTTATTAAGAGGGGAACACGTAGGTTTAGTTGGGGCTAATGGAGAAGGTAAGAGTACTTTTATAAATATTATCACTGGTAAATTAATGCCTGATGCAGGGAAGGTGCAGTGGTGTAATCACATAACATACGGATACTTAGATCAGCATAGTAATTTAAGCAATGGTAAGACCATAAGAGAGGGTTTAAGGGAAGCATTTCAAGGCATGTTTGACTTAGAAGCAGAGATGATGTCTATGTACGAGAAAATGGCAGAAGCTTCAGAGGAAGAAGTAAACAAAATGATGGAAGATGTGGGCGAAATACAAACTATACTAGAGGAAAGTGGATTTTATTCTATAGATGCTAAAATACAAGAAGTTGCTGCAGGGCTTGGGCTTATGGATATAGGACTTGAAAGAAAAGTAGATGAACTAAGTGGCGGACAAAGAACAAAGGTACTTTTAACTAAGCTTTTACTACAAAAACCTATGATATTAATACTAGACGAGCCTACTAACTATTTAGATGTAGAACATATAGAATGGCTTAAAAGGTTTTTACAAGAATATGAGAATGCATTTATATTAGTTTCTCATGATGAGTCCTTTATGAATTCCGTTGTAAATGTAATTTATCATGTAGAGAATTGTGAAATAACAAGATACAAGGGAACTTATGAATATTTCCTTCAGATGAAAGACATTAAAAATAAACAGGAAAAACAAGCCTATGAAAGACAACAAAAAGAAATAGAGAAGATGGAAGACTTTATAGCTAGAAACAAGGCTAGGTTCTCTACTAAGGGAAGAGCAAAGTCTAGAGAAAAACAATTAGAAAAAATGGAAATCTTAGAAAAACCAAAAGAAAGAATTAAACCAACATTCAAGTTTAAAGAATCTAGAGCCTCTGGAAAACTTATATTTAAAACAAAGGGTATTGTTTTAGGATATGATGAACCCTTAACAAAACCTGTAGATATAAGCTTAGAAAGAGGGCAAAAAGTTGCTATAAGAGGGGTAAATGGTTTAGGTAAAACTACCTTGCTTAAAACCTTACTTGGAATTATTAAGCCAATATCAGGGGAAGTACAACTTGGTGATTATCTATATACAGGGTATTTTGAACAAGAAAGCAGTAGAGAAAATAAGAATACAGCCTTAGAAGAGGTATGGAATGAGTTCCCTAATCTAGGAAATGGCGAAGTGAGAGCAGCACTTGCAAAATGTGGACTTACTACAGAACATATAGAAAGTAAAATGATGGTCTTAAGTGGGGGAGAGAATGCTAAAGTTAGACTTTGTAAGCTTATGCTTAAAGAAGCAAACTTTTTAGTTCTAGACGAGCCTACTAACCACCTAGATGTAGATGCAAAAGAAGAGCTTAAAAAGGCATTAAAAGAGTTTAAAGGAACGGTTTTAATTGTGTGCCACGAACCAGAATTTTATGAAGGTTGGGTTACAGATGTTTGGAATGTAGAAGGATGGACAACTAAAATATGCTAGGTTAATTCAGCTTAAAGAACTACCATGTACTAGAATGGTACATGGAGGGGCGATAATTCCTTATATCCCATTACCATTACATATATTTTTCATATTTATATTGTTCATTTGGGCTTATCAAAACTTTGGATTAGGATATAATATAAGTAAGAAGAATATATCTACAAAACACAAATAGTTAATTTAGATTATATTAGTTATCATATATTAAGGAGGGAGTGGGGTATTTGGATAAAGCTATTTTTATAAAAGAGCTAAGCAAAATTGGAGGGATTGTTGCAGTATGCAAATTTGGAAGTCACGGAACAGAATTTTGGATTAAAGATAGAAGTGATATTGACTTAGCTATTATAGTTTCTCCTAATATAAACTTTACAGATACATTAAATATGGAAGATAAAATAGAGGCTTTAAGTAAAGAACTTTACAAATATGATAATATACATTTAACTTTTATTTTGTTTAAAGAATTTCACACTAAGTTTGCAAGGTTTGCGGTGGATAGTGAAGAGCAATTTATAGTTGATGAAGATAGATGGTATGATTTTCAACATTATGTCTTAAAATATGCAAGGCAAAATAGAAACTTTGAAAGAATGCTTAAAATTGATGAGCAGTACACATATTTTGGGGGGATAATAGATGAGTCCTTATTATAAGTATAAGAAAGAAAAGTTTTTAGACAAGTATAAAAGTGCTTATGATAATTTAGAAGATTTAAAACAAGCTATAGAGCAGTATAGAAATACAAATAGTAGAATCATAAAAAGGGCTATGTTTGCTTTTTTTCAAGATTTTTCGGAGTATATAATAGACATGTGTGAAAGTTATATTATAATAAATGGTGGTAAGATAAGTAGCGGTATTACGGGATTAACCCTTATTGAAAAGGCATCAGAAATGGGTTTTTTTGATCAAGACTTAAAAAGCTATTTGTATACGGCGGTTAAGCTTAGAAATAGATATACACATGATTACTACAAAAGAGATGCTTCGGAAAAAGAAATTGAAGAGTTTTGCTTTAAAAAGCTTATTAATTTAGATATATTTTTAGAAAGTAGTAAAGATAAAGTTATACTAAAATATAAGATTAACTAAAGGAAAAACATTAAAAATGTTTTGTTCAATAACATAATGAACAAAACATTTTTTATAATAATTACCATATTACTTTTGTAGAGTTTAATAGATTGTTTTACACACTCTATTAAAAATTATTTGCTTCATTTACTTCTCTAAGTTCACTAATTAATTCATCCATTAAGGTTTTAACAGGGACTATCTTATCTATTTTATAGGCATTAGAACCACAAAATATAAGCCCATTATCGATATCACCTTCTACAGCATTAATTAAGGCTTCTGTTATACAATAAGGTGTTGTAGCTGGATTGCAGTGAGAAAGACATTTAAAGCATTTCTTAACCTTTATAGGACCTTTTTCAGATAACTTTACAAAGGGATTTAAAATTGCCCTTCCAGGCATACCTACGGGGCTTTTTACTATGCTTATATCTTCTTTTTTAGCATTAACATATGCCATTTTGTATTTTATATCTGCGTCACATTCGTCAGTTGCAACAAATCTAGTGCCTATTTGTACTCCGGAAGCACCAAGGGATAATACTTTTCCAATATCCTTTCCATCATAAATTCCTCCGCCTACTATAAGGGGAATTTCTTTTTTATATTTTTCTTCAAAGGGTTTTATAGTGTTTAAAACTTCCTTTATCTCATCATAAAAGCCTTCCTTTTCTTTTTCTATTTCATCTGTCTTAAAGCCTAAATGTCCTCCAGCTTCTGGTCCTTCTAAGACTAAGGCATCAGGTACAATGTTGTATCTTTTATCCCACATTCTAAGAATTACAGAGGCAGCTTTTTTAGAAGAAATTATAGGAATCATTTTTACATCAGAACCTTTACAAAGTTCTGGTAAATTTGTAGGAAGACCAGCTCCTGAAACAATTAATTTAGCACCAGCCTCTATAGAGCCTTTAACCAATTCTGCATAGTCTTTAGCGGCGCACATTATATTAACACCAATAATTCCGTCTTCAGATTTTTTTAAAGCTGTTTTTATGTGATATTTTAATGCTCTTAAATTTGCAGCAAGAGTATTTTCTCTAAAATCTTTTTCCTTAAAACCTATTTGTGCAGCGGATATTATGCCAATACCACCACAGGATGCAACGGCAGAGGCTAAATTACATAGTGAAACACCTATTCCCATACCACCTTGCATTATAGGTAGTTTTGCTTCTAAGTTTCCTATTTTTAATGACTTAAAATTCATTTACATTACCTCACTTAATAAAAAAATAGTTTGATAATCAAAGTATTTTCACTATAATATTATACCATACTAATCTAAAATAAATCCAGTAGCAAGCAACAAAATCAGAGATTTAGCACCTAAATTCCAGTGAAATTTTTATTTTTACTGGAATTATATTTTTTTACAATTACTTAAAGGGCTGGTAAGCCCGCAGACCGATAGGTCGCAAAAATAGATATACTTACCCCTACCCCACGANTACAGAGATTTAGCACCTAAATTCCAGTGAAATTTTTATTTTTACTGGAATTATATTTTTTTACAATTACTTAAAGGGCTGGTAAGCCCGCAGACCGATAGGTCGCAAAAATAGATATACTTACCCCTACCCCACGAAATCTTAATAAATAATTTCCAATTTTATTTTAAAGTTAAGTTTTTACAAATAGTGGATTGATCCAGTCATCTTCTATAGTAAATCTCTCATCTCTTATATCCTCAACAATATCTATTTGAAGCATTCGTTTTTTTCTGAAGGATCTTATACACCTAAAAAAGTACAATTGCATCAAATTAAATGCTAGTATTAAAAACATTACCACTGTTTCTACGCCCGTAGGGCTATGAAGAAAACAATGATCTAAATGCCACTCAGTTTTTAACTGATGAAAAACATTGTTTTCAATGTCCCATCTTTTATGCATTATTTTCCATAGAGTTTCTACTGACGTAAATTTGTCTGTTGTTATAATCCATGCCTCTTTAAATTGTACCTTATCTCCAGTATGAACTTCTTCTATAAATTTTATAAATCTTACTTTTACTTCTGAATCAGCCATTTCAAAATTACCTTCATCCCAAGCTTTTATCTGTACATACTTTTTGCTTCCCTTATGAACTATCCATTCTTTATTTGCCTCACGGCATTTAAATAAAGCTAATGCATCTTTTACAATGTGCAGTCGGTCATCTTTAACTCGTACTACTGCATTCATTCCTAATGAAAGTACTTCTTTTATCCAAGTAGATTTACAATATAAAGCATCAGCTACTATAATATCTGCAAAATGATGATACTCTTTATAAAGCCTTCTAATTAGTCTTTTACCTCCTGTGATTTCACCTTCATCTTTATCCGATCCGTCTTGTTTTGGTTCAAGCATTTCTTGACCTAAAATAAGATGATGGTCAGAACCTACAGTTGCACAAATCACTGATCTGTGGAAATAATGAGTTAAGCCATTTTTATCAACTCTTGTAAGACATTTATCACAGCATTTTTTAGTACTTTCAAATAGTTCTACACCGTCTATAGCAACTACTTTTAAGCTATCTATTGTACCATTTCTAAATACCTTATTTTTTACAGTAGTTTTTATTATATGTTTAAGGATTTCTTTTAATCCATCTAAATCAAAATCACTTAAACAACGCCTAACGGCATCAATACGTGGCATTTTAGTTTTTTTAGGTAGTACTTTTTTAAATTTATCTTTTTTAAGCCAATGTTCTAATCTGTTGAAACTCCTTATCTGAAGCATAAATCCAAATAATACCACAAAGGTAATTGTTGAAACTTTTACTGGAGATTTTACTTTTTTATCTTTTAGGGTATTGATTTTTTCTCCAAGATGGTATACCTTAGAAAAGTAAGTGAGCATTTGTTTTAAATAACTTTTGTTCATTTTATCAGCATCCTTTTTATCTGTTGTTTTCGCAAAACTTATTATAAAAGGGATGCTTTTATTATGCAAATTTTTTCTATATAATTTCCAGTAAAAATCGGAATTAACACATTTATTAATACTCACTCATAAAACATTATAAATCAACGGACTATCGTCCTAAAAATTTTTTAAGTGCTAAACTTCTGCAACAAAATACTTACTACTGGATTTCATTTAACTAAAGGGAACTTGCAGCAGCCTTATCTATAATTAATGTTACATTTTTATGAAGCTGAAGTATGGAGGCTTGAACTAGTGGATCGATTTTGCCATTAACAGTTTTATTTATAGCATCTGCTTTTGAAATTCCGCTAGCAAGTAAGATAATTTTTTTAGAGTTCATTATAGTTTTAATACCCATGCTTATAGCTTTAGTAGGAACTTCTTCTCGTGAGTTAAAAAATCTAGAGTTGGAATCTATGGTTTTACTATCTAAATTAACTAGGTGAGTATTTGGTTCAAAAATATTAGAAGGTTCATTAAATCCTATATGACCATTAACACCAATACCTAAAACTTGTATATCAATACCACCACAATTTTTAATATTTTCTTCGTATTCAATACATTCTTTTTCGATATCAGAAACTTGTCCACTTAATATATTAGTGTTTTCTAATTTTATATTTATATGTTTAAATAAGTTATTTAACATATAATAATGATAGCTTTGAGTATTCTCTTTGCTTAATCCGTAATATTCGTCTAAATTAAAAGTTTTTACTTTAGAAAAATCTAAATTAGAATCTTCATATTGTTTGATTATAGATTTATACATACCTAAAGGAGTATCTCCAGTGGCAAGACCTAGTACGCTTTCGGGTTTTGATATTACTTGATTTATTATAATATTAGATGCTTTTTCGCTCATTTCTTCATAATTATCAACGATCATTATTTCCATTTAAAACCCTCCGTTTTTCTTAAATGCTAAATTTCCTTTTATAAAAGTATATTTTACATTTATATCTTTATTTGAATTCTTCTATGTCCACAACAAGTATATCTCAATCTGATTTTTTCAACAAGCAATATAAAAGCTTTACCATGAATAGGTTATCTCTTACTAAAAATTTTTTTATCATGCAGCCTATGGGATATGCTAGCTAATTTATAATTTTAAATTAAATTCAGCAAGAAAGTTCTAATAGAATCATTCTTGCTGAATTTTTAATTTATCTACTATTTTTTAGATTACATATTTAAATACACATAAAAAGTGGCTTAAGGTTCCAAGCATAATAAAAATATGAAATATCTCATGGAAACCTAAAGATTTAAATTCTAAGAATTTAGGCTTTGTAGCATATATAACTCCACCTAAAGTATATAAGACTCCACCTAGAACCAACCAGAACACACCAACACTAGAAATTTTAGTGTATAGAGGGTATATGACAAAGGCAGAGATCCAACCCATAGAAATATATATTGAAGTTGAAAGCCAACGTGGACATTTAAACCAAATCATTTTGAATAATATGCCACATACTGCTATAAACATTATTATAGAAAAAAGTACCCAACCAGTAACTCCTCTTAGGGCAATAAGGCAAAATGGAGTGTAAGATCCAGCTATTAATATGAAAATCATAGAGTGATCTAGTCTTCTTAGGAATTTAATAACTCTCTCTGAAGCAACAACCATGTGGTATGTAGCAGAAGCTGAGTATAAAAGCATCATACTAATTCCAAAGATGATTACAGCTGCAATGCCTATAGGCTCAGGATTATATATAGAAGTTTTAATTATCATTGCAATTAATGCAATGAAAGACAAAATAGCTCCAATTAAATGAGTTATACCATTAATAGGTTCTCTAATATGTGAATTATTCATACAAACAACCTCCATGTGTTATGATATAGTTTTTAAAACTATGTGTAATATAATATTACCATATTTCTCTTAATATATGCAATGTTTTATTCTTTGGTTTTTAAAATTATTTATATTAAATTATTTTAGACATATCCCTTTATTTTTTTTATAAATTATGATATTGATATTATAGTATATAGTTTTAAAATCTACGTAGGATGGTGTTCACATGAAAAATGATGAAATAAGAGAATATATAGAGAGGTTAAATCTTAAGGAAAATATAAGTTTAGAAGACATACCTGAAATAGATTTATATATGGATCAAGTAATTCAATTATTTGAAAAAAAATTTAGTGATACTTTAAGAAATGAAGAAGATAAGGTTTTAACTAAGACAATGATAAATAATTATTCAAAGGGAAAATTATTTATGCCGGTGAATAATAAAAAGTATACTAAAGATCACTTAATACTTATAAGCCTTATATATCAACTTAAGGGGGTACTTTCCATAAAGGATATAAAAATTTCCTTAGATCCTATGGTTACCAAGATAAATCAGGGAGATAACTGTGATTTAAGAGGAATTTATTCTAAGTATTTAAAGCTTTATGATAAAAATGTAGATGATTTTTATGAGTATGTAGAAAAAAACATAGAAGATATAGGATCTATAAAAAAAGAGAAGGATGATAAGGGAGACATGGATAACAAGGAGGAGTATATAAGTGATTTTTTACTTTTAACTTCTTTAGTGACCATGAGTAATTTGTATAAAAGAGCAGCGGAAAGTATTTTGGATAATATTGCAAAAGATAATAAATAGGTCTTTTAAGAGAATATAAAATGGCTGCACGGTATAGTTGCTATACTAAAATATATTTTTTAAGTTTTAAAAATTAAAGTATTAAGGTGTTATATAATAGCTTTGTATGCCCTTCTAAAAATAAAAGAGGGCATACTTTTATGCAAATATATAATTATAAGAATTATATATTTTAGGTATTATTTCATCTAATTTTAAGCCTGAGAGAAGATGATTCATAACTAGTTCCTTTGATTTATCATAATACCTAAATATATTTTCTGCCATTTCTTCATTTTTATACACTTTCCAGTAACGGCACATTAAGCATTTTTCTTCAGAACACTCCATAAATGCTTTAACATCATAAAGGGGAATTCCAAGAAACACTCCTAATTCATGGGGGCAGTGAATAGTGTTATATCTAACTTTTAAAGTTTTTAAGAATTCCTCTAAGTTTACATTTTTGCTATACCCTATTTTGTGTAGAAATTCTTGATTCTCTTCTTTTAATAAAACTCTTTTAAGATTTGCTCTATTATATACAAGCACTGTTTTGCAGTGAGGGTATTCCTTTAAAACAATATATTCTAAGCCTAAAGTATTTAAATAATCTTCTTTATTTTCTTCCCAAATTTCAAATATATCTTTCATTTCCTTTTTTAAAGTAATAGTTGATGATGGCTTGATTCCAGTAATAACTGGTGATAAAAGGTAAGTTAAAAAACAATACATATAATTTTGCCCATCTAGATTATTTAATAGAGTAATAAAATCTTTTTTCATTATATATCCAACCTTTCGTTTAAATATTTCATCTAATTGTGGCAAAGAAGCCATTTTTTATTTTCTTACTAGAAATCAATATGTACTGGTCGGTTTTATTTTTAATTAAATATATAAATTTATATAAAACCAATGATTGCAAGGGTTGTAATCTAATATAGTTTAAAAACCCCATATAAGTATAACGATAATCATTTTCAATAATGAAATATATTATATTAATATTCGAACAAAGTCAATAGATGAAAACATAAGGATGTATTTATAACTAAGAAAAACCATGTATAAATAGGAGAATAATAAAGTGTACCCTTTGTAAGGGACATTTTAATCACCTTTTATACATGGCTTTATTTATTTTGGGGAAGAGATACTTAACTTATTTTAGTCATATTTCTAGATTTTTTTGTAGGCATAAAAAAACCTAATAGGGAGGCTAAAATACTTGGTACAAGCCATCCTATACCTAATTCATATAAAGGTATGGCTTTTGCAAAGTTACTTATATAAGGTAATATAAGATCTAGATTATCTAAAACCTGTATTAAGCTTACTATAAAACCAGCGGTAATTCCAAAATAATAAACAAATTTTTTAGAGCCTATTATTTTATCTAAAAATGATAAAAATATAAGAATAATTGTTACAGGATATAGCACTAGAAGAACAGGTATAGTTAATTTAAGTATAGTGCTTAAGCCCAAATTAGAAATTATAAAACTAAATATACATACAATTGCTATAGTGTTTTTATACTTGAACCTAGGCGAAATTTTTTTAAAATACTCTGCAAAAGCAGCTACAAGTCCAATAGAAGTTGTAAGACATGCAAAGGTTACCACACCACCTAATAAAATTATTCCCCATTTGCCGAACAAGTGTATTACTATATTTGCAAGAAGTTGTCCACCATCTTTAGCTTGTCCAAGGGGTGCACTAGTTGCTCCTAAATATCCTAATGAAAAATAAACTATCATTAAGCCTATACATGCTATCACTCCACAAATTAATGTGTATTTTATAATTCCTTTGGAATCTGTGATTCCACATTGCTTTATAGCATTTAAAACTATAGTACAGATAACTATAGCACCTAAGACATCTAAGGTTAAATAACCATTTATAAATCCTTTAAAGAAAGCATGATTAGCATAGTCCTGCACTGGTGTAGAAGGTACACCTATAGGGGTTATAAAAGATTTTACTACTATTACGCCTATAAGAAACAATAAAATAGGGGTAAGAAACTTTCCAATAAAATCTACTAATTTTGAAGGATTTAGAGCTAGAAAATAAGTTAAAAGAAAAAATATAGAGGTAAATGCAATGCTTATTATCCACTTATGTGTAAATGAAGGAGGGATTAGTGGAAGAGCACTGATTTCATAAGAAACTGCACCGGTTCTAGGGATAACGCAAAGTGGTCCTATGGTAAGATAGATAATAATAGAAATTAATCTAGCAAATTTAGGATTCACTTTATTAGCTAGATCGTCAAAACTCCCACCGGAACGAGTAATTGCTATAATGGTGACTAAGGATAAACCTACGTCAGCCACTATAAATCCAGTTACAGCTGACCATACATTACTTCCTGCTTCCTGACCTAAAAGTGGAGGAAAAATTACATTTCCAGCACCAAAAAAAACGGCAAAAAGCATTAAACCAATAGATAAAACTTCAGAAAACTTTAATGTTTTTTTCATGATTTTCTCCTTATAAAATATTAGTTACTATATTTATAACTATGCTAATCTTATTTTAAATAAGAACTTTCCTAAAAGCAACAATAAGTTACTGAAATATTCAAAAAATAATAAATATTGAATATCTTATAAGAAGAATAACTTAAAGTGCTTTATTAATAATTATAATATAAAAGCAATGATTTTCATCATTGCTTTTAGAACAATATATATTTAACATAAACATAGTTCTTGGGTTTAGGGGGGATATTAGGGCGGATAGTCATCGGATAAAATAGAGAAAAAATTCTCATGTAAAACACTTAAATTTAGAAAATTATATGTGCTATTAAAGCTATAATTGGAAGTGTTATTAGGGTACGTTCTAAAAATATTATTAAAAGATCTTTAATAGATACAGGAATTTTAGAACCTAATAATAGTCCTCCAACCTCGGACATATAAATAAGTTGAGTTACAGAAACAGCAGCTATTACAAAACGAGTTAAATCACTTTTAATAGTAGCGCCTATAACTGTAGGTAAAAACATATCTGCAAAGCCAACTACAAGTGTACTAGAAGCTTGTGTTGCTTCAGGAATTTGAAGTAAGTTTAATAAAGGGATAAACGGAAGTCCAAGCCACTGGAATATAGGAGTATATTCAGCTAATATTAGAGCTAAAGTTCCGATAGCTAAAACTATAGGGGATACACCTACCCACATATCTAGTACATTTTTAATACCTTCTGTTAGTATAGAAGATAATTTATTAGCTTCTGCTCTTTCAACGGCTTTGGTAACTCCCCAAGTTAAAGAAGTATACCCTTCTGGAATAAGTTCATTATTTTTATCGCATTTCTCTCCATTATAATATGTATCTTCTTTTCTAGAAAGAGGTGGTATTCTAGGGATTATAATGGCTGCTGCTATTCCAGATATGATTATGGTTAAGTAAAACACACCAAACATATGAGCTAAGTTTACTTGTGATATAACTACTAAGCTAAAGGTTATTGATACAAAAGAGAAGGTTGTACCAATTACTGCAGCCTCACGTTTTGTATAGAATCCTTCTTCATATTGTTTACTAGTTAAAAGAACACCTATAGTTCCATCCCCAAGCCAAGAAGCAATACAGTCAACTGAAGATCTACCTGGTAAATTAAAAATTGGGCGCATGACCTTAGTAAGTAATGAACCTGCAAATTCCAACAACCCAAAGTTTAAAAGTATTGGGAGAAATAATCCTGCAAATAAAAATACAGAAAATAGTACAGGGAGCAAGTCATATAAAAGTAAGGCACCTGTATTTTCAGACCATATAAATTCAGGACCTACTTTAAAAAATACACATATTGCAAATATAGCACTTAAAATTCTAGCCACGAACCAAACTGGTGAAACATTAAAAAGTGAGGTTAAAAAATTATTTTCAGTAATAAACTTTGGTTTCAATATCTTAGCTATCAATGTGAAGCCTAGTGAAGCACATATAAGTATGGTCATAATCAATGGTAAATAGTTAGATAAATAATTATGCAACATTTTAGATAGTAGTGCAACGGGGATTATTAAGTCACCATTAACTTTAATAGGGATCATAAAAAATATAATACCGAATAATGAAGGAATGAAAAACTTGAAAAAACCTATGTTATTAGGGGATTTATTTTCAATATTTAACATTTTAGTTCACCTGCCTTTTATTTGTTGTTTAATCTTATAGTATATTATTGTAACTGTTTTTCAGAAAAAATCAATATAAATATGCAAAAAATATAAATAAATATGCAAAAAATATTATTTACACTGTTAAAAATGGAAAACCCCTTTAAAATCTTAAGATCTTAAAGGGGTTTACTCTATACAAATTTTACAGCTGTACCTGTAGCTAAGATAACAAAGGCAGTTCCTTGACTCATATTAGTAACTGAATAAGTTACATTTAGTACACCATCTGCTCCCATAGCCATAGCTTCTTTCACTAACTTATCTTTAGCCCTATTTTTGCCGTCTTCAATCATTTCAGTATATGATCCTAATTCTCCACCAACTATGTTTTTAAGACCGGCCATTAAATCTTTTCCAAAATGTTTTGAATATACACAAGCACCCTCACATACTCCAAGTATTTCATAATTTTTACCTGGAATACTTGGTAAATTAACTAATAACATATAAAGCCCTCCTCAATTAGGTTAGTTACGTAAAGTATAACTTTATTTTATTAAGTTTGTAAAATTCTTTTTTAGCTTATTTTCATTAATTTTTCTTATACTTTTACCACATGGTAAATCTATCTAATTATTGTGCAGTATTAAAAAAATTTTTTCATACTATAATATATTTTTATAACTACTTCATTTAAAATCCAGTTTTTGTGTTAATATTATATATTATAAGGAAGTTAATCTTATTATAAGAAAGTGAATCTTAGAAAGGATAATTAAAATGGCTTTAACTAACTTGGGTAATATAAAAGAATATTGTGATATTTTTACATATAAAAAAGGCGAAGAATATTATGATGAGGATTATGTCTTAGACCTTGATGTAGAGGCTGTTGAGCATAGCATGAACCGTATAAACACTAGGGTTGTTTCTTCTGATGGATATAATGAATATAGTGTAAGTTTTTATGTTAATGAAAAAGGTGAAATACTAGAAGAGTATAATTGCACATGCCCTCATTTTGAAAAAAAGGGTGTAATTTGCAAGCACATAGTTGCTGCATATTTAAAGGCTATAAATGAATATAATTTTGCTAAAGAAGATAATTTAAATCTTCTTCTAGATATATATAAGAAACCTCTAAGTATACATAAAAGCCGAAAAGAAGTTTTAAATTTAGAAATAACTATGAAAAATTCCTCTCATAGAGAGGCACAAAATTCTCTTTCTTTAAGGGTTGGCTTAGAGAAATATTATGTGGTGAAAAATATTAAGGATTTTCTTAAAGCATATTATTTTAATCAGAATTTAGGGTTTGGGAAGAACTTCACCCTGGATTTTGAAAGACATGAATTTTCAAAGGAAGATAAGTGGATATTAGACTTTTTAGTAGAGGTCTTAGAAGTGGAAGAATCCATATCATCTAGCTATAATTTATTTTCTGTAAATAAAAGTCTTTTTAGTGGGAAAAATCTTTATCTTTTAGATCCTCAATTTAAAAGGTTTTTAAGTTTATTAAGGGATAAAACTATTTTATTAGAGCTTCCCATGGGAAGTTATGAAAATGTAGGCTTTAAAGAAGATGAAGATATAGAATTTTCTCTTCAAAAAGAAGAGGGGGAAATACATCTCTATCATAAGAATAATCTTGTGCCATTTCCTCTTACTAGAGACATGGAGTATTTCTTTTACAAGGGGAATATATGTACATTAAAGGATGAAAAGAAAAAGCTCTATATACCTTTATATAAGGTTATGATAGAAAATAAGGGGTGTAGACTAGAGATAAATGAGGGGCAGAAAAGTGATTTTGCTTCTTTTATATTACCAAAGGTAAAAATACTAGGAAAACTAGAAGTAAAGGATGATATTAGAGAAGAATTTTATGTAGAGGATTTAAGAGTAAAGTTATATTTGGATAAGGAAAGTGATTGTATAATCCTAAGAGTAAAATTTAACTATGGAGAAATAGAAATAGATCCTTTTTCAAAAGAAGAAGTTAGAGATGAAAAAGGCATATTAATGCGTAATATAAAAGAAGAATCGGAAGTTATAGAAAAGATATATTCTCTTAATTTTAAGGAGGATGTTGGAAGATTTATTCTAGATAATGAAGATGAAATTGTAGAGTTTTTAGTTAATGGCATTGAGGCTTTACCTGATATGTGGGACGTTTATTATTCAGATAGCTTTAAAAGTACTAAAATATACAATTCAACTCAATATAAATGTAGTTTAAGATTAAATAAAGAAGATATGTTAGAGTTTTCTTTTGAAATAAAAGGAGTAGATAAAAAGGAGCTTATACAGATATTTATGGCTTTAAGAGAAAAGAAAAAATATTATAAGCTAGATAAGGGTGATATTGTATTACTTAATGAAAATATGTTAAAGAGTGTATCGGATATATTAGAGTATTTGGATGTACCACCTGAAGATTATAGTAAGGACCTTATTAAGTTACCTAGATTTGATGCCTTTTATATAGAACAAAAGTTAAATGATTCAGCTGCTTATGTAAATAAAAATAAGGAGTTTATAGAGCTGGTATCCAATTTAAAAGAGGTTAGAGATATAGATTATAAAATACCAAATAATATGGAAAATATACTTAGATCCTATCAAGTTATTGGATTTAAATGGTTTAAGACCTTATCAAGTTATGGCTTTGGTGGAATTTTAGCAGATGAAATGGGACTTGGAAAGACCCTTCAAACCATTGCATTTTTAACTTCTGAAAAGGAGAGTGGTACAGCTTTGATAGTTTGTCCAACCTCTCTTGTATATAACTGGTATGAGGAAATAAAAAGGTTTTCAAAGGAGCTTAAGGTTTTAATATTAGATGGAAGTAAAAAAGAGAGAGAAGATAAAATTAAGGAGCTAAAAAATTATAATATAGTCTTAACTTCCTATGGATTAGTTAGAAGAGATATAGAGAATTATAAGGACTTTGCATTTTCTTATTGTATTTTAGATGAGGCTCAATATATAAAAAATCTATCTTCACAAAATGCTATAACAGTAAAAGAAATAAAAGCAAAGGGAAGGTTTGCACTAACAGGAACCCCAATAGAGAATAATTTATCAGAGTTATGGTCTATTTTTGATTTTATAATGCCATCTTATCTTTTAACTCATAATAAATTTTATGCAAAATATGAAGTGCCTATAGCTAAGGATGGAAATGAAGAGGCTCAAAAGGAGCTTAAAAATAAAATTAAGCCATTTATAATGAGAAGATTAAAAAAGGATGTTATAAAAGAACTTCCTCCTAAGATATATAATAATGTTCTAATTTCTATGAATGAGGAACAGAAGAAGTTGTATACCTCATATGTGGAAGCTTTAAAAAGTGAGATAGAAGAAGAAGTTAAATTAAAAGGTATTGAAGAGAGTAGGTTTAAAATCTTAGGGGCACTAACTAGGCTTAGACAGATATGCTGCGATCCTTCTGTTTTTTTAGAAAATTATAAGGGCGAGAGTAGTAAAATTCAATACTTAGGAGAACTTTTAGAGGAAAGTACTAAGGAAGGGCATCGTGTTTTATTATTTTCTCAATTTACCTCTGTATTAAAAAATATATCAAAAGGCTTAAAAGAGTTAAATATAGAGTATTTTTATTTAGATGGAACAATAAAGTCAGAGGAGAGAATGGAGCTTGTCAAAAGGTTTAATAAAGGAGAGGCAGAAGTATTCTTAATCTCTTTAAAAGCAGGAGGAGCAGGACTAAACCTTACTGGAGCCGATATAGTTATACATTTTGATCCATGGTGGAACCCTGCAGTTGAAGAACAAGCAACGGATAGAGCTCATAGAATAGGACAAAAAAACACAGTTCAAGTAATTAAATTAATTTCAAAGGGAACAATAGAAGAAAAAATTCAAAAACTTCAAGAAAAGAAAAAAGCCATAGTAAATGAAATTATGGAGGATAATAATCTTTCAGAGAATCTATTAAGTACAATGACATCAAGAGAGTTATTAGAATTATTTATTTAGAAAATGCAAATATAGTTCTAAGCTTTATAGGGAGTTTTTACACCTATTGAAGTTTAGAACTTTTTATTTAGGGGCTGAATCATCTTAGATACAATCTTTGAAGGAGATGATTGTATTAGAGCAGAAAGTTATTGGATAAAAATTCTTTATTAATTCCGAGTAAAATGGTTGACTTTTTAAAATAAAAAATGTATATTATATATAAGATAATGATTATCAGTGGAAAACTATAATCATTATAAAATTAGCCAATATAAAATTACCAAATAAAATTAACCAATAAAGTGTTGAATTAAGTGCAATTAGTTTTAAGAAAAATTTAGGTCATTATTTATCCCAACATAAAGAGACTCTAGCTTTAGCTAGGGTTATCTTTTGAAAATAATCCCGACTAATTTACTCGGAATTAAAGGGCGAATTTATTTTCCAGTAAGGAGAGAATATTATGGAAAAGTTATTAGAAATAAAAAATCTTTATGCAAATATAGAAGATAAACAGATTTTAAAAGGTCTAAATTTAAATATAAATAAAGGTGAAATACATGTTATTATGGGACCCAATGGTGCTGGAAAGTCAACTCTTGCAAATGTTTTAATGGGGCATCCTAAGTATCATGTTGAAAGTGGAGAAATATTATTAGAAGATGAAGAAATAAAAGAGCTTAAGCCTAATGAAAGAGCTAAAAAAGGATTGTTTTTATCTTTTCAATATCCAGAAGAAGTTCCTGGTATAACTGTTGAAAATTTTTTAAGAACAGCTAAGGGAGCAGTAACAGGAAAGTTTATAAGGGTTATGCAATTTAAAAAAGAGTTACAAGAAAAGATGAAACTATTAAAAATGAAAGAAGAGTATGCAGATAGATATTTAAACCTTGGATTCTCTGGAGGAGAAAAAAAGAAGAACGAAATACTTCAAATGGCTATATTAGAGCCAAAACTTGCAATATTAGATGAAACAGATTCAGGTCTTGATGTGGATGCTGTTAGAGATGTAGCTGAAGGAGTTAAGTTATTTAAGAAAGAAGAAAACTCAATATTAATAATTACACACCACAATAAAATTCTTGAATATTTAGAACCGGATTATGTCCATGTATTAATGGATGGAAAAATAGTTAAGACAGGAGATTATTCTTTAGCAAAAGACATAGAGTCTAATGGGTATGAGGGGATCAAGGAAGAAGTTCAATATTCCAGAGGTGAGTAAAATGGTGAATAAAGGAATGGATTTATTAAATCTAAAAGTAGATAAAGTAGATAAAGAAGATAAAAGAAAAAGGACTTATGTAGAAGACCTTGAAAGAGGTATATACGATATAAAAAATCAAGAGAGATATAGTTATAAGTCAGAAAAAGGTCTAACAGAAGATATTATAAGAGAAATTTCTAAAGAAAAAGATGAACCACAGTGGATGAGAGATTTTAGATTAAAATCTTTAAAAATATATAATGAAATTGATGTTCCAACTTGGGGTCCTGATATTACAGATTTAGATATAGATAATATAGTAACCTATGTAAGACCAGATACTGATATGAAGGGTTCTTGGGATGAAGTGCCAGAGGATATTAAACAAACCTTTGACCTTTTAGGAATTCCAAAGGCAGAGAGAGAGTCTCTAGCTGGGGTAGGAGCACAGTATGATTCAGAGGTTGTATACCATAGTGTAAGAGAAGACCTTACAAAGCAAGGTGTAATATATACAGATATAGAGACAGCTATGAGAGAGCATGAGGACTTAGTTAAAGAATACTTTATGAAGTGTGTTCCTCCAAGCGATCATAAATTTGCAGCTCTACATGGAGCAGTTTGGTCTGGCGGGTCCTTTGTATATGTTCCAGAAGGAGTAGAGGTTGATATTCCAATTCAGTCTTATTTTAGACTAAATGCTAAAGGAGCAGGACAATTTGAGCATACCCTAATAATATTGGAAAAAGGGGCAAAACTCCATTTTATTGAAGGGTGTTCAGCACCTAAGTATTCAGTTAATAATCTTCATGCAGGCTGTGTTGAATTGTTTGTTAAAGAGGGTGCAAACCTTCGTTACAGTACCATAGAAAATTGGTCAAAGAATATGTATAACTTAAATACAAAAAGGGCCATAGTTGAAAAAAATGGTTCTATAGAATGGGTTTCTGGTTCTTTTGGATCTAAGGTATCTATGTTATATCCTATGAGTGTTCTAAAAGGAGAAGGGGCTAGGGCAGAATTTACAGGCATTACTTTTGCAGGTAAAGGGCAGCACTTAGATACAGGAACAAAGGTTGTTCATGCAGCACCTCATACATCTTCAACTATAAACTCAAAGTCTATTTCTAAGGATGGCGGAGTTGCATTATATAGAGGATTAGTTAAAATCACTCCCAATGCTCATCACTCAAAATCTACAGTTTCCTGCGAATCACTTATGTTAGATAATATATCAAAATCAGATACCATACCAGTAATTGATATAGCAAATGATGAAGTAGATTTAGGGCATGAAGCTAAAATAGGAAGAATAAGCGATGAGGCTATATTCTATCTTATGAGTAGAGGAATTAGTGAAGAAGAGGCTAAGGCAATGATAGTTAGAGGCTTTGTGGAGCCAATTTCAAAAGAATTACCTCTTGAATATGCAGTTGAGATGAATAATTTAATTAATCTAGAACTTGAAGGAACCATAGGATAGAGAGGTGAGTAAAGGTGAAAGAAATTTTATTAAATAACTCTCCAGTTTTAACTTGGAGATGGCTTAAAGTTAATAATGTACCTTTGGAAAATTATAATTTCCCGGAAATAAAATATAATATAGATATAGTAAAAGAAAATTCATTTATAAAAAATAGAAGCGCTTATAATGAGGAAGAAATAGAAAAACTATTAAATAAGAGTTTTAATTTAAAATACAAAGATGTATATCATGGAAGAAACGATTTAGCCTATGGAGTAAGTGAAGAATTTGTAGGAAATGCAGAGAAAAATTTCAACTCTGGAATAGTAGTTCATATAAAAAAAGGTGAGAAAATAAAAGAACCCATAGTCCTAGATTATAAGATAAGAGATAGTGAGAATAAACTAATAGATAACAATATAATTGTAGCAGAAGAAAATAGTGAAATAACTATTGTAATTCAATATGGTACAGAGACAGAAAAAGAAGCTTTTCATAATGGACTTACAAAGATTTACGCAAAAAAAGGGGCAGTGGTAAATCTTATAAAAGTTCAGATGATGAACAAGGATTCTGAGAATTTTGATTCAAATGTGTCATATGTAGATTATGGGGCAAAGGTAAACTATGTGAATGTGGAATTAGGAGCAAAAAAGAGCTTTAGTAATATTGTAACGAATTTAGATGAGGATACAGCTGAAAGTAATTTAAAATCTATCTACCTTGTAGATGGTGATAGGTATACAGATTTAAATTATATTATGAACCATAGAGGAAGAAGAACCAACAGTGATATGGAGATAAGAGGAGTATTAAAGGACGAGGGAAATAAAATGTTTAAGGGCACTTTAGACTTTAAAAAAGGTGCATCAAGGTCTAAGGGGTCAGAAGAAGAATATGCTATTTTGTTAGATCCTAGGGTAAAATCCGATGCAATTCCCTTACTCCTATGCGAGGAAGATGATGTAGAAGGACAACACGCTGCAAGTGCAGGGAAAATAGATGGAGATAAGTTATTCTATTTAATGAGCAGAGGATTAAGTGAAAAGGAATCTAAAAAGCTTATAGTAGAAGCTTCCTTTAAACCTATACTAGATTTAATACCTGTAGAGATTATACGTGAAAATATTGAAAATGAAATTCATAAAAAGTTAGTAGAAGCATAGGTTTGGTGATTAAAATGGATAAAAATATAATGGAAATTAGAAATGACTTTCCTATATTAAAAGAAAAGGTAAACGGTAAGCAATTAGTATATTTAGATAATGCTGCAACTACACATAAACCTTTAAAGGTTGTAAAGGCTATAGAAGAGTACTATAACAAATTAAATGCCAATGTTCATAGAGGTGCTCATTATTTAAGTGTAGTTTCTACAGAAGCTTATGATAAGGCTAGGGAAACTATTAGGAAATTTATTAATGCAGAACATTTTGAAGAGATAATATTTACTAAAAATACTACAGAGTCCTTGAATCTTTTAGCTTATTCCTATGGAATGAATTTTCTAAATAAGGATGATGAGATTTTAATATCAATCTCAGAACATCATAGCAATTTAATTCCTTGGCAAAGAGTAGCTAAAGCTAGAGGGGCTAAATTAAAGTATATATATCTAAATTCAGAGGGTAGGATAAACTTAGAAGAAGTTAAGTCTAAGATAAATCATAAGACTAAAATTGTAAGTATAGCTCAAATGTCCAATGCACTAGGAAGTATCCATCCTATAAAAGAAATCTCAAAAATTGCCCATGATAATGGTGCTATTGTTGTTGTAGATGGAGCTCAAAGTGTTCCACATATGAAAGTGGATGTTAGAGATTTAGATGCAGATTTTCTAGTGTTTTCAGGACACAAGTTAATGGCACCTATGGGTATTGGAGTTTTATATGGAAAGAGAGAATTTTTAAATAAAATGCCACCATTTTTATATGGAGGAGACATGATAGAATATGTGGAAGAACAGGAGTCTACCTTTGCAGAACTTCCCTATAAATTTGAGGCTGGAACACAAAATGTAGAGGGTGCCATAGGTCTTATGGCAGCTATAGAATATATAGAAGAAGTAGGGTTTGAATATATTAATAAGAGAGAAGAAGACCTTACAAGTTATGCCCTTGAAAAGTTAAAACATATACCTTATGTAAATATAGTAGGTCCTTTAGACATGAAAAATAGGGGAGCAGTAATATCTTTTAATATAGAAGGGGTTCATCCACATGATATAGCTACTATAATGGATTCTTATGGAGTAGCTCTAAGGGCAGGGCATCATTGTGCTCAACCTCTTATGAAATATTTGAATTTAAATTCTACAGCTAGAGTAAGTTTTTATTTTTACAATACAAAAGAAGAAGTAGACATATTTATAGATAGTTTAAAGAATGTTAGGAAGTGGTTAGGATATGGATCTTAGTACAATATATACAGAACTTATAATGGAACACAATGCTAGTGGACATAATAAGAGACACTTAGATCATATGGATTGTAGTGAAAGAGGACATAATCCAAGTTGTGGTGATGATATAACACTGGAGTTAAAATTTAAAGAAGATATTATTGAAGATGCAGCTTTCAATGGTGTAGGTTGTGCAATATCTCAAGCCTCAACTTCTATGATGATAGATTTAATTAAGGGAAGAGACAAAAAAGAAGCATTGGAATTAGTAGAGACCTTTGTAGGGATGATTAAAAGAGAAATTACTGATGATAAAGAGTTAGAAAAACTAGAAGATGCTATGGTTTTAAAGAATATCTCAAATATGCCAGCTAGGGTTAAATGTGCCGTACTTGCTTGGCACACTTTAAAACAATGTATAGATAAAGCTTAACAAGCTTAGAACTATTTATACAATTTCAAAATAAAACTTATAGCTTTTATTCAGAGGTGGCTGGCCGTTCTTAGCTTCTACTTAAAAAAGAGAGGAGTGTGGGACGGCTTAATTATAGTATAAAGACTATATGCAATAAGATTTACCTTGGTTAATAAGGCAAAATATAATATAATAAGGTAATAATTATTAATGCAAGTGATGATTGACTAACTACAACCTAGGAGGAAAATTTAATGAAACATCTAATAATTTTTGCACATCCAAACCCAAAAAGTTTTTCTAAAGGAATTGTTGATACCCTTGTAGAAGCTTCTAAAGAAAAAAATTATGAAGTAGAGGTTAGAGATTTATACAAAATAAAATTTCAACCAATTCTTCTACCTTCAGATTTTGAATCTTTTGCTAAGGGTATAACACCAAAAGATATAGAAGAAGAGCAGAAGTTTATAAAAGAAGCAGATTTTATAAGTCTAGTATATCCTATATGGTGGGGAAGTGAACCAGCTATTTTAAAAGGATACTTAGATAGAGTATTATCCTATGGATTTGCATATGTAAATAAAGAAAATGGACCAATAGGACTTCTACAGGGTAAAAAAGTTGCTATATTTACCCCTATGGGCAACTCTAATGAAGCATATAAGAAAAATGGAATGGATGAAGCTATGAAAACTATAAAGGATGCTGGAACCTTTGAATTTTGTGGCATAAAAACTGTAAGTCATATGCTTTTTGGGGAAGTGCCAGCTTCAGATGAAGATATACTAAAGAGTTATTTAAGAGATATTAGAACTAATATTTCAGGATTACTATAATAAAATTCCCATTTATTGAACATAGGTAAAATTAAACCTATTATTTAATTTAGATAGAAGCAAATTAAATTATTTGTTGCATAATGCAGAGTATATCTAATAATACAAAAACCATGTATAAATGGGAGACAAAGTACCCTTTCATACATGGTTTTACTTATAGTGAATTAATAAACATTACTTTTGCAATAGCCTCTTTTTGAAGACAATATAAAGTTTACTTGTCTTCAAAAATTTTATATTTAAAATCAAAGGGAGTAGGTTTAGATTTATCTTCATCATTAGGCAAAAGAATAGTACTTTCATATTGATATAAACCTAGGCCTTCTTTATAAGTTTTTATTTCTTTATAGGTATCATTAGGGTAGTTAGGCATATCTTCAACAATATGTTGTATCTTAATAAGGGATTTTCCATTCATATCTTTTGATACATCTAATATTACACTTTTGCATTTATGATTTTCACCATTAATAGTCACTTCTTCCTCCCAGGAGTTACCAGACTTTATAGGAGTTTTAAGAGCAATATGAGAATCGATTATGGACTGAGAAAATTCTCTATTAGGATTTTGGGTAGTTACTTTTACATAATCTTTATATATTTCATAGGCATATTCTAAATTTTTACTAGGTTTATTACTTGAATCTTCAAGGTTAATAATCTGACCTTTTAAAATTATAGTTTTTTTATTCTGTTCATTTATTATTTTACTGACAGTTAGGTTTTCACCATATTCAGCCACTCCAGAGTAATTAAGAACTTTGCCTTCAACTAAAGGAAAGAAATTTTCTATGTTAACAGTAGGTTCCTTAGAAAGGTCCTTATTTGTATTTGAATCAGCTTTACCCTCTAATTTAGTGATATTTGATTTAGGGTTTTCTAAAGATATAAAAACTATAGAACTTAGTATTATAATTATGATTGAAAATACTATGGGAAATTTTAATGTAGTATTTTTCATTTCAAAACCTCTTTCATATTATTATGTTTATCATTAGCTATATAAAGATTATATTTTATATGGATAATGTTTTTGTTACAAATTAGTTAAAATATTAAAGGCTAAAATTATGGTAGTTCCAATATGTTCTTCACTTTCTATATGAAGTTCTGCATTATGAAGGGTTAAAATTTCCTTGCAAATAGCAAGACCAATACCACTTCCAGAATATTTAGAGTTCCCTTTATAGAATTTTTCTGTAACCTTAGGAAGGTCTTTTTCTGAAATTCCTATACCTTCATCCTTAATAGAAATTAAAGCCTTTGAGTTTTCTATAATTTTTAATGAAATGTATATGTTTTTGCCTTCTTCTGTAAATTTTATAGCATTATGTAATAAATTTATGAAAACTTGTTTTAATCGATTTTTATCTCCTAATACTATGATATCCTCTTTACATAAGTTTAATTTTAAGGATAGGTCTTTTTCTTCAATGGTATTTTTAAAATAATAAGATATATCTTTTATTAGTTCTTTTAAATTTACACTTTCCATATTCATTTTTATTTTTCCAGATTCTAATTTTGAAAAATCTAATAGATCTTCCACTAAGATTGTAAGTCTATCTGTTTCATTAGAAATTATAGACATACCTTCCTTTATGTCATTTAAATCTTCTACATCACCGGTTAGAATTAGTTCACTCCAACCTTTTATAGCAGTTAAAGGAGTTCTTAATTCATGGGATATTGAAGATATAAATTCATTTTTTAGTTTGTTACTTTTCATTATTTCTTTAGACATATAATTAAGAGTTTCACCAAGTATGCCTATTTCATCTTTATTTTTTATAACAATATCTTGAGAAAAATCACCGTTAGCCATCTTTTTTGAAGCGTTAATTAAAGTTTCTATTGGATCTAGTATTTTATTTGCTAATATAGAGCTTAAAAAAAATGTTATTATTATAACTAAACTAATAATTATTATTGAAAGTTGAATAATATTGTTTAAAGTCCTTTTTACCTTATCAATACAGGTAGAATATCTAAGATATCCCCATACCTTACTATCTTTATCATAAAGTGGCATAGTCATAGCAATTATAGTTTCATTTCCTTCATATTTAACTATGTCAGGGGAAGCCTTAGAAGCTAATATAAGATCCTTATATTTAAATGTATTAGCTTTATTATTAAAGCCATTGGAATCTATTAGTAAGTTAAAGTCATTGTCAATTAATTCTACATAAAAAGCTTCGTTTTTAGACTCACTTTCAAGAATATAACTGATTCTTTCCTCCATACTTTCCCTTACTAAGTATTTATTATATAAAGTAGCGGAAAGGGTTAATTTACTTTGAAGTTCTCTTTTCACCCCTTCATTATAGTAGTTATTTAAGAACAATATAAAAATAAACTCTAATATCATTACAAGAGAGATTATTATAATCACATTTTGAAGGTAAATCCTATTTTTTAAGCTAATCATTTTTTACACTCCAAATGTATCCAAAGCCCCATGCAGTTTTTAAGAACTGAGGATCTGAGGAATCAGTTTCTATTTTTTGTCTAATTCTTCTTATATTCACGTCTACAGTTTTAGTATCTCCAACATAGGTTTTTCCCCAAACATAGTCTAATATACTATCTCTATCAAGAGCCTTATTAGGGTTATTCATAAGATATTCCATAATTGAAAACTCTGTAGGTGTTAAAGGAATATCTACCCCATTTTTTTGAAAGATCTTCTTGTCATTATCCAGTATAAAGGGAGGATTTTTTATTACATTTGAAGAAGGCTCTTGCCTATGTAACCTTCTAAGTAGAGCTTCTATTCTAGCGGATAATTCTGAAGGACTAAAAGGCTTTACCATATAGTCATCAGCGCCAGTTTTAAGTCCAATAATTTTGTCTGATTCTTGCCCCTTTGCAGTAAGCATTATTATTCCAAGATTAGGAAATCTTTCGCGTAGTATTTTGCAAACCTCTATTCCATCTATATCTGGTAACATAATATCAAGTAAGGCTATTTTAAATGAAGAGTCTACAACTTCAATAGCTTCAGTGCCTTTACCTACATCTATAACTTCATAACCTAAGTTTTTTAATTTTATTTTAATAAAACTTCTAATAGACAACTCATCTTCTAGAACTAAAATTTTATCAGCCATTTTATCTTCCTCACTTAAATTTATTATTCTAAAGGTCTAAATATATTCTTAATAGCATCTAAGTTTATAGAATCTTCTTTTAACTTATTTGCATTTATTACACCTATATAAATTTTATCATTATCTTCTTTTAAGATAGCATATTTAGTATGAGAATTAAATTTTTCTTTAGAAAACCAACTTGCTTTTGAATAAACTTTAATAGAGAAGAGGAGATTATTACTATCTTTATAATCATCCATAAAGAAGTCTACTCTATTTAATACACCTTCTTCTTTAACATTTTGAAGTATATTAAACTTCATACCAAAGGATAGTGGTATAGAAATTTTATATTTATATTCAGCATTAGTATACTCTCTATAGGAGAGCTTAAGATTTTTATTACCATTCCATTGATACCAATAATTAAAATTTGAAGGAGTGTAGACTTTTAAATTATTTTCAAAAGGTCTTAAAATATCTATCTCCAATATGCCGTCATTATTTATGTCTTTAACTGTATTTTTAAAAACTTCATTTACATTTAGATTTTTTTCAAGTGTATGAAACTCTTGAAAGGTTTTAATATCTTTAATTGACTTTTTTTCTTCATTTTGAAGAACTTCATTTAGTTTACCATTTTCAAGTGTAAATAAGTCAGTATAAAAGTATTTGTTATCTAAATTTATGTTTACAAATATTCCATTAACATCTTTAGAAGCTTTACCAACATTTAAGTGTGTACTAACAAGAGGTTTTTCAAAGTCAAAAGAATCAATGACCTCAGCTTTAAGGTTTTTAAAGGTATATACCTTTAATGAAGGGAAAGACTTATCTTTAATTGTTGATGTTTCTTCTAAAGAAATTAGTTCATCTAGATTGTCATTATTAATATCATATGATTTTAAGTTTGTATAAGGTATACTACCTAGAGTTTCATAAAAGCCTCTGTGATAAGAATATATAAATAAAGTATTATTACTTTTTTCAGAAGGTGTAACACCTACTAAAATTTCAGGTTTGCCATCACCTGTTAAGTCTTTATATTCAACAATATCAATATTTTTACATGAAAAGGTTATGTTGTTTATAGTTTCCCATGTTTCATTATTTTGTTTTAATATCATAATTCCATAGTTATTATAAAAGTTATCATCTTTTTTATAAAGTACAATCAATTCATTTTTACCATCTTTATCTAGGTCTATCTCTCTTATAGCTTTTTTTTCACTATCTCTTAGAGCTATTGTTAGGGTTTTACCTTCTTTTAGTAGTAGAGATATGACAGTATCTAGCTTTTGTTTACTTATATACGAAGAAGGTTTACTTATTAAATTAGTAGGTAATTCTATAAAAGAGCATCCACTTAATATTATAGAAAGTATTAACAATGTTAATGATAATATTCGCTTATTCATACTTCACCTCACCCTTATTTTAAATTATAATTTTGCTGAAATATTTATTTTACATAGCCTTATATAAATATTATATCAAAAAATTAAGATAATCAAAATAAAGAGCATAGTAAACAGTAATAATTATTAAACTAAAATAGGTATTGATATTGAAAATAAAACTATACTATGATAAAATTTAGTTATGATAGGAATTGATTTTACAATAACCACTATAAATTGAATTACAGAATTATAATCCCAATAGTTGAATTAAATGGTGAGAAAGACATGTATTTTTATTCATTGTCCGATGTTGATACATTTAAATCATAATAAATATTTTAAATGCATCAAATAATATACACTCAATTGTATTTAAATATAAGGGGGCATGGTTATGGAAAATCTTAAAAGAACTGCTCTATATGAAGAGCATAAAAGTCTTAAGGGTAAAATAGTTGACTTTGCTGGATGGGAGTTACCGGTACAATATGAGGGAATAATTCCAGAGCATGAAGCAGTTAGAAATGCTGCAGGTATTTTTGATGTGTCTCATATGGGAGAAGTTGAAGTAAAAGGAAAGGATGCTTTTGACTATATTCAAAAGTTAATCACCAATGACCTAGGGATTATAGATGATAACGGCATTATTTACACTATGTTATGTTATGAACATGGTGGGGTTGTAGATGATTTATTAGTATATAGGTATTCAAAAGATCATTATCTATTAGTAGTTAATGCTAGTAATGCAGATAAAGATTACAAATGGATGGTAGACAATAAAGGTAATTTTGATGTAGACATAATAAACAATTCTGATAAAATTTCTGAGATTGCAATTCAAGGGCCAAAGGCTGAAAGTATTCTTCAAAAGATATGTGATAAAGACTTATCTAAAATTAAATTCTTTAGATTTGATGCAGAAGTTAAGGTTGCTGGAGCTAAATGTTTAGTTTCAAGAACGGGTTATACAGGAGAAGATGGATTCGAAGTTTACACTGAAAATGAGAACATAGTTAAAATATGGAGAGGGCTTTTAGAGGCAGGTAAAGAAGAGGGAATAAAACCTGTAGGACTAGGAGCAAGGGATACATTAAGATTCGAAGCTGGTTTACCACTATATGGTAATGAGATATCAAAAGATATTTCACCATTGGAAGCAGGACTTGGATTTGCGGTAAAGGTTGATAAAGAAGCAGATTTTATAGGAAAGTCAGCCCTAAAGAAACAAAAAGAAGAAGGGGTAAAGAGAAAAGTAGTTGGTTTTGAGCTCTTAGATAAGGGAATAGCAAGACATGGCTATGAGGTTCTAAAAGATGGGGAAGTCATAGGGGTTGTAACTACTGGATACGCATCTCCAACCTTAGGGAAAACCATTGGATTTGCTTTAATAGATGTAACTCATGCAACTCTAGGTACAGAACTTCAAATAAAGGTTAGAAATAGAGTTTTAAGAGCTATTACAATTAAGAAGAAATTTTTAAAGAATAAATAGATGATATTAATCAATATAATATAAATGCTTAATTAATAAATATAAATTATTTGAAAATAAGGGGGAAAAATTATGAAAGTATTAGAAAATTTAATGTACACTAAGGATCACGAATGGGTAAAAGTAGATGGAGACAAAGCTTATATAGGTATTACAGATTATGCACAAGATGCATTGGGAGATATAGTTTATGTAGAACTACCAGAAGTTGATGATGAACTTACAAAGGATGAAACTTTTGGAACAATAGAATCTGTTAAAGCAGCATCAGATTCATTTGCACCAGTAAGTGGAACAGTAATAGAAGTAAATGAAGAATTAGAAGATACACCAGATGCTTTAAATGCAGATCCATATGAAAACTGGATACTATGTGTAAAGCTTTCTGAAAAGTCAGAATTAGAAGAATTGATGAATGCAGAGGATTACAAAAAATTTGTTAGCGAGGAGGCATAGATATGTTTCCATATATACCATTAACAAAACAAGATGAAGAGAAAATGCTAAAGACCATAGGGGTTTCCTCAGTAGCAGAATTATTTAGTGATGTTCCAGAGGACGTAAAATTAAATAGAAGATTAGATTTAGAAGCTCCAAAGTCAGAGTTAGAGGTCTCTTCATTAATAAAAGAAATCTCTAACCAAAACATAGGAAGTGATGAATTAGTTTCTTTCCTAGGAGCAGGTTCATATGATAGATATATTCCCTCTGTAATAAAACACATTTTATCAAGAGCAGAGTTTTATACTTCATATACACCATACCAACCTGAAATAAGTCAAGGAACTCTTCAAGCTATATTTGAATTTCAAAGCATGATAACAAGATTAACCGGCATGGAAGTTTCAAATGCTTCAATGTATGATGGACAAACAGCATGTGCAGAAGCAGCAATGCTAGCTTGTGCATCAACAAAGAAAAAAAATATAGTGGTTTCTAAGACAGTTCATCCTGAAACAAGAAAGCTTCTTAAAACTTACGGAAGATTTAACGGATTTAATGTAGAAGAAGTTGACATGTTAGATGGAGTAACAGATATTGAGAAACTTAAATCCAAGGTCAATAAAGAGACTGCTGGGGTTATAGTTCAAAATCCTAACTTCTTTGGAATTATAGAACCTGTGGAAGAAGTTGAAAAGATTACTCATGAGACTAAGGCGCTTTTAATTATGAGTGTGGAACCTATTTCCTTAGGAGTACTAAAGACACCGGCAGAATATGGTGCAGATATAGCAGTAGGTGATGCTCAAGGTCTAGGAGGAGCACTAAACTTTGGAGGGCCATACCTTGGCTTTATGAACGTAACTAAAAAGTTAACAAGAAAGATGCCAGGCAGAATAGTTGGACAAACACAGGATGTAGATGGGAAAAGAGCTTTTGTTCTAACACTTCAAGCTAGAGAACAGCATATAAGAAGGGAAAAAGCAACTTCAAATATATGTTCAGACCAAGGATTAATGGCAGTTGGAGCAGCTGTTTATTGTAGCATTTTGGGAAAAGAAGGAATAAAAGAAGTGGCTATGCAAAGTCTTAAGAAAGCTCACTATGCACATAATGAACTTATAAAGAGCGGGAAATATAAACCTTTATTCAATCAACCTTTCTTTAATGAATTTGCATTAGTTGGTAATAAAAATGCAGAGGATTTAAATAAAGAACTTTTAAACAAAGGAATTTTAGGTGGATTTAACTTAGAGAAAGAATATCCAGAACTTAAAAACTCCTTCTTATTGTGTGTAACTGAGAAGAGAACTAGGGAAGAAATAGATAATCTAGTTAAAAGTATGGAGGTGATATAAATGAATAGCTATGATAAAGTAATATTTGAACTTTCAAGTAAAGGAAGAAAGGCTTATTCACTACCTTCATGTGATATAGACTTAGACATTAAGGACTTACTACCAGAGAACTCTTGTAGACAAGAAGATGCTGACTTACCGGAGTTAAGTGAGTTAGATGTTGTAAGACACTATACTTTATTGTCAAGAAAGAATTATGGTGTTGATATTGGATTTTATCCATTGGGATCTTGTACAATGAAATATAATCCTAAGATAAATGAAGATATGGCTTCATTACCGAAGTTTGCAACAGTACACCCTTATCAACCAAAGGAAACAACTCAAGGGTCTTTAAGATTAATGCATGAGCTTTCTGAAATGTTATCAGAAATAACTGGTATGGATGCAGTTACATTACAACCAGCTGCCGGTGCTCATGGAGAGTTAACAGGACTTATGTTAATTAAGGCTTATCATGATAGTAGAGGTGAGTCTAATAGAAATAAGATTATAGTTCCAGATTCAGCCCACGGTACAAATCCAGCCAGTGCTTCTGTTGCAGGTTTTGAGGTAGTTGAGATAAAATCAAATAAAGATGGTTCTGTTAATATAGATAGTTTAAAAGAAGCCCTAGATAAGGATGTTGCAGGATTAATGCTTACAAACCCAAGTACACTAGGTTTATTTGAAGAACACATAAAAGAAATTGCTGATCTTGTTCATGAGGCTGGTGGATTGGTTTATTACGATGGAGCTAATATGAATGCCATTATGGGTATAACAAGACCAGGAGATATGGGATTTGATGTAGTTCATTTAAATTTACACAAGACCTTCACAACTCCACACGGAGGAGGGGGACCTGGAAGTGGACCTGTAGGTGTAAAAAAAGAGTTAATTAAATTTTTACCTGTTCCTATAGTAGAAAAGTGTGAAAATGGTTATACTTTAAACTATGATAAACCTGAATCCATAGGTAAAGTAAAAGGTTTTTACGGCAACTTCGGAATGCTTGTAAGAGCATTCACATACATTAAAACTATGGGTGCTGAAGGTATAAAGAGAGTTAGTGAAGTAGCTGTTTTAAATGCTAACTATATGAAAGAAAGATTAAAAGAAAACTACTATCTACCAATAGACAAAGTTTGTAAACATGAATTTGTCTTAGGTGGACTCGGCAAAGATTCAGAAATAAGTACTTTAGATATTGCAAAGAGACTTTTAGATTATGGATATCATCCACCAACAATCTATTTCCCATTAATAATAGATAATGCAATGATGATAGAACCAACGGAAACTGAAAGTCTAGATACTATGGAAGAATTTATAGATATACTAATTAAGATTAGTGAGGAAGCTAAAAATACACCAGAAATATTGAAAGAGGCACCACATAATACACCGGTTAGAAGGTTAGATGAAGCTACTGCTGCAAGGAATCCAATATTAACTTGGAGTGAGTAGGTTAATTTAGGTATTTGAGGGTAGCTTTCTAAACCGTGATTATATAGTAGTATTTTATAATCACGGTTTGCTTTTATACAACTGATACCAGTTTTTACTATTATATTTTAAAAGTCGAAATAAAATCACTAGGCTTATAAATAAGAAAGGGGTTTTTAAAATGTTACTTGAAAATGTAAAAAATTTTGATAAAGAAATCTATGACTCAATTCAAGCTGAGATTAGAAGACAGGAGGAAGGCATAGAATTAATAGCTTCTGAAAACTTTACAAGTAAAGCTGTTATGGAAGCTATGGGATCTCCATTAACAAATAAATATGCTGAAGGATATCCAGCTAAGAGATACTATGGCGGTTGTGAATGTGTAGACGTTGCAGAAAATCTAGCTAGAGAAAGATTAAAAGAGTTATTTGGAGCAGAGCATGCTAATGTTCAACCCCACTCTGGGTCTCAAGCTAATATGGCAGTTTATTTTAGTATTTTAGAGCCTGGAGACAAGGTTTTAGGAATGGATCTATCTCATGGTGGGCACTTAACCCATGGAAGTCCAGTTAATTTTTCTGGAAAGCTTTATAATTTTATAGCTTATGGTGTTGATGAAAATGGATATATAGATTATGAGGCTTTTGAGGAAATAGCAATGAAAGAAAGGCCAAAGCTAATAGTTGCAGGTGCTAGTGCTTATAGTAGAATTATTGATTTTAAAAGAATTAGGGAGATTTGTGATAAAGTAGAAGCTTACTTTATGGTAGATATGGCTCATATTGCAGGACTTGTTGCAGCAGGAGTTCATCCAAGTCCGGTACCATATGCTGATTTTGTAACATCTACAACTCATAAAACTTTAAGAGGGCCTAGGGGAGGAATAATTCTTTGCAAAGAAAAATTTGCTAAAGCAATAGATAAATCTATTTTCCCAGGAATCCAAGGTGGACCATTAATGCATACAATAGCAGCAAAAGCTATTTGTTTTAAAGAAGCTATGTCTGAAGATTTTAAAGTTTATATGAAAAAAGTTGTTGAAAATGCAAAAGAACTTTCAAATGCCCTTATAGAAAGAGGATTTAAAATTGTATCAGGCGGCACAGATAACCATCTAATATTGATAGATTTAAGGAATAAGAACATAACTGGAAAAGAAATGGAGGCACTTTTAGGGAAAGTTGGGATAACTGTAAATAAGAATACAGTACCAGGTGAAACTGAGAGTCCATTTGTTACAAGCGGTATAAGAGTAGGAACTCCAGCTGTAACAACTAGAGGATTTGGAAAAGAAGAAATGGTTGAAATAGCAGAGATACTTGACTATGTAATTAAAAATAAAGAAGGGGATTTAGAACCTGCAAAAGAAAAAGTTCATAACATATGTAAAAGAATTCCTTTATACAAATAATAAAAAAGTATAAAAATTAAAAAATAATTATATATGATAAAAGTTTCCTAAATAATTATATATGTTAAGTTAACCCTTGTAAAAGTTTACGGGGGTTGACTAACTGCTAAAAAGTGAGTATATTCATAATGTTTATGGTATTTACTCACTTTATTAAATTTTATTATATTAAAATAATTTGCAATAAATATGGTATAATTTTATGGGACTAATTTAATTATATAAAAGGTGAAGTTATGATAAACATATACAATAAAGGCAGAGAATTAAGTAACTCCAAAAAAATAATTTTAATTTCAATTTGTGTTGCGCTAGCATCTCAAATGCATCTTTATTTTCTTCTTCCTAATTTTAGGGTTTCTGTTGCTATAATTTTATTTCCTTTATTTTTATATTACTTTAATGATGTTAGTACTGTTAAAACAGCGTTCTCAACTTCCTTTGCAGTTTACATATGGAGGCTTATAATATACTTTTTTACTAAAGGTGATGTTTCAAGCGTTGCTTTAGCATATTTCCCGGAAATTTTCTTTTATCTTTTCTATGGTATCTTTTTTTGGATTTTTAATAAAAAAAATAAGACTTTTGATTTAAATCAATTATTTTTAAATCTAGTTCTAACGGATTATTTAGCAAATATAGTTGAAGTTATATTTAGACAACCTTCTACTTTGTTAAATTTTAAAGTACATATAGGATTGGTAGCCGTAGCTTTATTAAGATCTTTTCTTATTTGGTTTATTTTAAAAGTTATTAAGCTGTATACAATGCTTTTAGTAAAGGAACAACATGAAGAAAGATATAGGAAATTGTTAATTTTAAGTTCTCAACTAAAGTCAGAAGTTTTTTGGATGGAAAAAAACATGCATCATATAGAGAGAACTATGACTGAGGCATATAAACTTTTCGAAAATATTAATTTAGAGAAAGAAAGAGAGACTTGGGCTGATTCAGCACTAACCATTGCTAAAGATATTCATGAAATAAAAAAGGAATATGCGCTAGTAGTTAGGGGTGTTAGGGAAATAACCTTTGATAAGTTTAAAAATGAAGGTATGTACTTTAAAGATATGATATACATATTAGAGAAAAGTATGAATGATGAAATAAGCAGAAGAGGAAAAGACATAAAATTAGAAATATCATATGAAGATAATTTTTACACAAAAAAACATTATTATCTCATGTCGGTTTTTAGAAATTTAATAACTAATTCAGTGGATGCTTATGGAAAAGATTTAAAGGAAAATAAAATAATTTTTAAACAAGAAATTAAGGATAACAAACATTTGTTTACTATTAAAGACAATGCATGTGGTATCAATGAGGAGGACTTAGAGTTTATATTCTCCCCAGGATATTCTACTAAAATAAACTATAATACTGGTGAAGTTAATAGAGGTATAGGTTTGAGCTTAGTTAAAGAAATAATCGAAGATGTTTTGGGTGGTAAAATATATGTTTATTCTAAGAAGGGAGAAGGAACTGAGTTTCAGATTTATTTAGACAAGGAGGATTTTGAAGATAAAAATGAAGATTTTCATAGTTGAAGATGATATAAATGTGGTAAGAATTTTAAAAATAATTATTGAGAATAAAGAATTAGGTGAAGTTGTAGGAAGTAGTTTAAATGGGATAGATGGATTAAAGCAGATTTCTATATTAAAGCCTGATATAGTAATTGTGGACTTGCTTATGCCAGGCAAAGATGGCATTACTCTTGTATCAGAGGCTAAAAAGATACTTCCGAACATTCAATTTATTATGTTGTCTCAAGTTACTAACAAAGAGATGGTAACAAAAGCTTATGAAAGTGGTATAGAATTTTATATAAATAAGCCTGTAAATGCCATAGAGGTTGAGAGGGTATTAAGAAATTTAATACAGTCAATTGAAATGAACAGAACTTTAAGTAAAATTCAAAGTATGTTTAATAGTAATGATACTGTAGTAGAATCTAATCCTATGCCTAAGGAAAAAGAACATATAGGCAAACTTAAATTGTTAATGCAGAGAGTAGGTATAATGGGGGAAATAGGAAGCGATGATATTATTAATATAGTTGATTTTTTAATTTCTAATAATAAGAGTATGTCAGATTATACAATGAAAGAACTATGCTCTATGTTTTCGGATAACCCTAAGTCTGTGGAACAAAGAATAAGAAGAACTGCTAATGTAGGAATGATAAATCTTGCTAATCTAGGTTTAGAAGACTATATGAATGAGATATTTGTTGAATACTCTAATGGTTTATATAATTTTCAACAGATAAAAAAAGAAATGGATTATATAAGAGGCAAAAGCAAGATAAGGGGTAAAATAAGTATTAAGAAATTTATGAATGGCTTAGTTTTTTATTGTGAAAAGTAACAAAATGAAACAAATTAAAGTTTTCAAAAAATTTTTTCAAAATAAAATGAAACTTCATGTAATTTAGTGAAGTACATATTTTATACTCTATTTAATTAAAAAAATTGTGATTATGCATTAATCACAATTTTTTTATAAGAAACATCAATAATAAAAATTAAATTTTTAATCTTTAATGTTTTTAGGAAAATTCTATAAAGTTATAATGGATTAATTAATATTATTGTATTTAGATGTGTTGCAGCACAGCTAAATACTACTATTTGAATTTTTCCACATATATCATATCATATCAAAGTAAAGAAGTAAAGATAAAGTTAAATGTGAATTGTCGGAAAATTTGAATAAGTAACGGGCGCTGAGATAGAAGTTTCCTAAGGCAATAAAGAGATGAATAAACTGGAGGGATAGTAATATGTTTACTATTATTAAAGGTATAGGTTTATTAATCTTTACACTTGCTTTGTTTTCTGTATTTAGCTTGAAAATGCCTAAAGGGCAGAAAGCTATGTCAGGACTTGCTAATGCAGCTGTAGCAACTTTCCTTGTAGAAGCAATTCATAAGTATATTAGTGGTAATTTACTTCATGTTGATTTTCTAGGAACCGTTGGTGCAACTTCAGGGGGACTTGGAGGAGTAGCAGCAGTAATATTAGTGTCTATAAATATGGGTGTTAGCCCTGTATATGCAGTAGCTGCAGGTGTAGCTTTAGGTAATTATGGTATATTACCAGGATTTATTGCAGGTTATGTGGTAGGACTAATAGGACCAATTTTAGAGAAAAAGTTACCAGAAGGGTTAGATGTTATATTAGGAGCATTACTTTTAGCACCACTTGCTAGACTTATTGCTGTAGGAGTAAATCCTATTGTAAATGCAACTTTAATAAATATTGGACAAATGATTTCAGTTGCAGCTGAACAATCTCCTTTTGTTATGGGATTCCTACTTGGAGGAATAATGAAGATGATTTGTACTTCACCTTTAAGTTCAATGGCATTAACAGCAATGCTTGGACTTCAAGGACTTGCTATGGGTATATCGGCTATTGCATGTGTAGGTGGGTCTTTCACTAATGGTTTGATATTTCACAAACTAAAGCTTGGTGAAAGGAGTAATACTATAGCTGTTATGCTAGAACCTTTAACTCAAGCAGATATAGTAACTACCAATGCAATTCCAATATACTGTTCAAACTTCTTTGGAGGAGGACTTGCTGGTCTTGCAGCAGCTTATTTTAAGATTATAAACAATGCACCAGGAACAGCATCACCAATACCAGGTTTATTAGCACCTTTTGGGTTTAATAGTCCTAAAAATGTTATTATGGCTTTAATTTTTGCTATTATAGGTGGTTCCATAGCTGGTCTTGTTGGTGGTACTATATTTAAAGGTTTAAGAAATAAAGGAAAATTAGAAAATAAAACTAATGAGAATGTTGCTTAATATTTAACTAATTAAAGTTCCTATTATAAATAGGGACTTTTAATTTTGGTATTAGTTAGACATGGAAATGGTTTTTTGTTATGATAGAATAGATTAAATTTATATATTAAAGGAGAACATTTATGGAAAAAAAAGTTTTAGCAAGAGTTAATGGTGCAGAGATAACTGATATGGATATAAACTTATTAATAAGAAGCTTGGACCCTCAAGTTGCTATGCAATTTTATTCACCAGAAGGACAAGAGAGATTATTAGAAGAGTTGATAAACCAAGAGTTATTTTATACTGAAGCAGTAGAAAATAAGTTTTCTGAAGAAGAAGAATTTAAAGCAGAATTAGAGAAAATGAAAAAATCAGCTTTAAAACAATATGCTCTAAGAAAAGTTTTAGCAGAAGCTGTAGTTACACCAGAAGAGGTAGAGAACTTCTATAACTCTCATAAAGATGACTACAATAAACCAGAAGAAGTTAGAGCAAGCCACATCCTAGTACAAACTGAAGAAGAAGCTAAAGATATTATAAATAAAATAAATGCAGGTACATCTTTTGAAGATGCAGCAAAAGAACATTCAAGTTGTCCATCTAGTAGTGCAGGAGGAGATTTAGGTGCATTTACAAGAGGAAGAATGGTTCCTGAATTTGAAGAAGCTGCGTTTAAAATGGAAATCGGAGAAATAAGTGAACCTGTTCAAACTCAATTTGGATATCACATAATAAAGGTAACAGAAAAAACTCCATCAGGAGTTATGAGTTTTGAAGAAGTTAAACCACAAGTAGAAAGCACAGTATTATCTATAAAACAACAAGATAAGTATTTAGAAAAAGCTAAAGAACTTAAAGGTAAATATACAGTTGAAATAATTAAATAGTAGTATTATAATCATATAAAAATAGCACTTAATTTTAAATTAGGTGCTATTTTTATATAATAAACAAAGTATAAGCTTTAGGAGCACTCTTTATTCCTACGAAGTTTATAAATCCTTATCTAGGAACTTAGTTACTCTTTTCTATGCTTTTGAAGAGAAAGGAAGTATTAGAGCGAATAGTTATTGGATAAATTATATTTACAGGAGAGTTTTATGAAAAAATACTTATTATTGAAGATGAAAAAAAGTTAGCTGACATAATGAAGTTGTATCTTGAAAGAGAAAATTATGAAGTATGTGAAGCTTTTGACGGAGAAGAAGCACTAGATTTAATTCAGGATAAAACATATGACTTAATTATATTAGATGTTATGATGCCCAAGATTGATGGCTGGTCATTGCTCAGAAAAATAAAAAAAACTCATAAAAACACTCCCGTAATAATGACTACAGCTAGAGGTGAAGAAGAGGATAGAATTTTTGGCTTAGAACTTGGGGCAGATGATTATATGGTAAAACCTTTAAGTATGAAAGAACTTATTTTAAGGGTAAAACTTAGGATGAGACATTATATTGCTAGTGGAGACGAAGACAAAATATCTCTAGGTAATCTTCATATAGATAAGAAGAAAAGAGAGGTAATTGAAAACAAAAACATAATAAGTTTAACTCCTAAGGAATTTGATTTACTAATTTTTCTTATTGAAAATGCAAATATAGTATTTAAAAGAGATAATTTATTGAATAAAGTATGGGAATATGATTTTGAAGGTGATACAAGAACCGTAGATACTCATGTTAAAAACTTAAGAGAAAAACTAGGATTTTGTATAGAAAATTTAAAAACTATTTGGGGAGTAGGATATAAATTTGAAATAGAGAAAGAAGATAATTATGAAAAAGATTAAATTTAAATTATTAAGATATTTTTTGTTTATTATAGTTTTAACTGTTTTAATAGGGTTTTTATTAAGTAGTGCCTTCTTAAGTAAATATTATATTATGAATCAGTATAAAGAATTAAAGGATGCTTCTGAAGAAGTTTATACTATGCTTAAAAGTGGAGAAGAACAAAATATAGCATATAGGTCTTTTATAATCACAAAGGATGGAGAAATTATATATTTAAATAAAAAAGCACATAAAAACTTAATGGAAGGTGGAAATTTTAAAGGAAAAATACCTTATATATTAAATTATAAACAAGGAGAGTTTAAAGATAAAAATAATAATGCCGTACTTTTTTATAATAAGACATCGGAATTAGGAAATATAGTAGTTTTAAAGGATAAAGCTCCTGTTAATGATTATATTAAAATTTTAAATTTAGTTTTAGCTATAGTCTTATTTATGGGGGTACTTATAAGTTTTCCTATAGCCTATTATTTAGGTAAAAAATTCACAAAGCCTATAGTTGTTTTAAAAGATTATGCAGAAGAGGTTAGTAATGAAAATTTTGATTCTTTAAAAGTTAATAAAGATGTTGAATTAGAAGATAATGAAATAGGTGAACTTTGGAAGAGCTTAAATAAGATGATGAAAAAGTTAGAGTATAAAAATAGGATGCAAAAAGAATTTATAGCAAATGTATCCCATGATTTTAAAACACCATTAAGCATAATTCGAAATTATAGTGAAGGTATAGAGGATGGGATTTTTAGTAATGAGGATACAAAAAAATATTCTAGATATATTATTGGGGAAGTAGATAGGTTAAATCTACTGGTTAAAGATGTACTTCAGCTTTCTAAATATCAAGCTGGCGAGGTAGAAATAAGTAAGGAAAATATAAATTTAAAGGACTTGCTGAGTGAAGTTTTTAAAAGGTGTAAGCCAATTATAGAAAAAGAAGGACTAAGATTTATATTGAATGTTGAAGTATGGAATAAAGAAGTATATATAAAAGGAGATAAGAGTGCTTTAACTAGGGTTTTAGAAAACTTCATAACTAATAGTATAAAGTTTTCTAACGAGGGAGGAGCAATAGTTTTGGGAGCTTCTTTTATAAAAGACACCTTAAATGATAAGGTTAAAGTTTATGTAAAAGATAAAGGTATAGGAATAAATGAAGAAATGCTAAAGGATATATGGAATAGATATTATAAGCATTCTAAAAAAGGAGGTATGGGATTAGGATTACCTATTAGTGCTGAAATTTTAAAATTGCATGGATTCGAATATGGAGTAGAGAGTAAAGTGAATGAAGGATCAGAATTTTATTTTATAGCATGTAGTGAAGTTTTCACAAATTCATCACAATTATAACAAAACTTCATCAAAAATTTTATTTAATATATAACTACAATATAAATAAAGGCTATGTTAGAGAAAAACAAAAATGAAGAAATTCTAAAAACTTGTCCATATATGATTATGTAAATATCATATGGACAAAAGTATCTAACAAAGCTTAAATAAAAATAAATTTGGAGGGATATATTATGATGAATAAGAAAATAAAATTATTAGTTGGTGCTTTAGCTATAACAGTTATGACAGGAATAGGGGCAAATGTTTATGCAGATACCAATTCAAAAGATTCTAATAAAACTAACAATGCAGTAGTTAATAATGTTAATAAGAATAAAGAAAATGGTAATGGATTTAGAAAAGTTATAGGGAAACGCGGTTTTGATTTTGCAAAGGATATTTTAATTAAAGAGTATAAGGTAAGTGAGGCTGAGATTACTAAAACTTTAAATGAAGGCAAAAATTTAAAAGATTTAATGAAGGGAAAAAATATATCTGAAGAAGATTTTAGAAAAAAAGTATTAGCTGCTAAAGAGAAAGCTATAGATGAAGCAGTAAAGGCTGGGAAACTAGACAGTGAAAAAGCTAAGGAGATAAAAGAAAGGATGAAGGAAAACTTCAATAATGGAGGCAATAAAGGAGAAAACAAAGGAAAAGGACACTTTAAAGGTAATGGTGAACATAGGGGAACAGGAAAAGGAAATAAATCCTGTACTATGTAATTTATTAATACAATTATCTAATAGATACGAGGTAAATAATTACTGAGGTAAATATTATAGGGTTACTTCCCTTGAATAAAGTGTATGTAGGGTATATAATTTCTTTATATAATATACTTCACAAGGGTAAAAGTGTAATCACAATCAAAGGGGGAAGTAACCAATGTTAAAAACTATAAAGAAAAATTTAGATGCTATAGAAGCAATGAACTTTTTCTGGCAAGCAGCTAGTGAGAAAGAGAATGTAGCAGAACAGTTTTTTCACGATGTAGGTCAAATGCCAGCTATGACTTGTATATATGATGAAGAGTTTAATGAAGAATCTGTTAGAAGAACTTTAAGTGCAATAAAAAATAGAGAACCACTTACAGGAAATAAGAAGGAAAAAAGATTTTGGAACTATAACATGTGGATAATGGAAGACATGGAATACAAAGATGCCATGATAAAACCTGTTAAGAAATTAAACTTAGACTGTTTAGTTGAAAAGTTACAAAACTGTGAGGGTGCAGAAAAATATGAAGAATTAGAAGTTATTTTCTCACCAATGCATATGGATGAATATGTTATAAAAGAAAACAGACTATTAATAAACTTTTTTATGGTTAAACCAAGCCTAATAGATGATAGTGTAACAATACAAGATAAAGAAATAAACCAGTATGTAGAAGAAAAATTAAAAGAACTTTTAAGTAAATAAATATTAATAGCTATTGTATAAAAATAAAAGCTCTAGGGTTGTCCTAGAGCTTTTAACTAATTTTCTTCACTTTTAGTTTCTTCTATTTCGCTATCTATATTTTCAGTATTACAAAATTCTTCATCGCAAGGAGAGTACTCTTCTTCTTTTGGTTGTTCAGCTCCACACTTTGAACAAAATTTAGTGTCTTCTGAAATTTCAATTCCACAAGTCGCACAGGTTCTTACATTTCTAAGTTCAGAAATTTTTTCTTTCATTTCTGAAATATTATTATGGTGTCCTTTTATGTTCTCACAAACAGGTACTAAATCAGGATCTATATAAACATTATTATCAAATTTTTCAAATATAGATTTACCGATTTCCCTATATAATTCTTCTATCTTTCCTTCTTCTGAAGATATGGACATATTTAATTTTGAAACTTGAACTAATTCATTAGATTTTTTAGCTACTGTGTTTGCACCTTCTTTTGTAGCTTTTAATACAGTTTCAGCAGCATCTTTAGCAGATACTGAAATTTTAGAAAAAGCATCTTTTAATTCCTCTTTTTTAAATAGTGCCATGATATCTCACTCCTCTAAAAATTTATATTAAATTTATATTATTAACATATTATAGCATAAACAATTAGGGAATTTATATAACTATCTTTAAATAATTAAAATTTATTTTAAAATAATTAAATTTTGTTTTAAATTTAAGTTTCCTTAGACATTTTTCTTTATATAGTGGTTATGTAATCACATATAATCAAGTTTTAGAAGTTCATTATTCACTAACATAGATAATTAAAAAAACAAAACTTTGTTAAAGAAATACTACAAAATTATTTATACTGTATTATAATTAATATGTATGTATAATTTAAATATGTGAAAAATATATTTTATGAAGTAATAATTATATTGAGCAGTATATTCTTGAATTTATGGTGGTGTAGAAGTTGGAAGAAAGAGATAAGAGTATAGGATTTTTTGATTCTGGGCTAGGGGGACTTAGTGTCCTTATGGAAGCTTTAAAAATAATGCCCAAAGAAAATTATATATATTTTGGAGACTCTAAAAATGCGCCGTATGGAACAAAGTCTGTTGAGGAAGTAAAAGAATTAACTTTTAAAGCTGTTGAATTTCTTAGAAGCAAGGAAGTAAAGGCCATAGTTATAGCTTGTAATACAGCTACTAGTTCTGCTATTTCTGATTTAAGAAAGGTATACATAGATATGCCTATAGTTGGCATAGAACCAGCAGTAAAACCAGCAGTAAAACTAGAGAGAAATGGTAAGATAATTATAATGGCAACTCCTATAACCCTGGCTCAAAAGAAATTTAAAGATTTATATGAGCAATATAAATCGGATACAGATATAGTTCCTCTACCTTGTCCTGAATTAGTTCAGTTTATTGAAAAAGGAGAAACTGAAAGCGAGGGAGTCTTAAAATATATAAGAGAAAAACTAGGTAAGTACGATAAAACAGAAATTGGAGCAGTAGTATTAGGTTGTACCCACTTTCCTTTTGTGGAGAATACAATAAAGAAAGTCCTTGGGGAAGAGGTTCCTGTAATTCATGGAGGTTATGGTACAGCAATGCAATTACAAAGAGTTCTACACTCTAAAGGGATTGAAAGAGTTTCAGAAAAGGGTGGCAAGGTGGAGATTTATAATTCTATAGAAGGAAACCTACCTATAGAACTAAGTAGAAAGCTTTTAAATTTAAAGTAACCAAAGTTAAAAGTGAATAAGTTAACACATCTTTATGCTTTTGAATAAATTACAGTAGACTAACTTTTAGAAATAAGGTGATTAAGCATGAAGGTGTTTTTATTTGGAAAAGATTTTAAGCCTAAAAAGGAAGAAACATTTGATAAAATTGAATTAAGAGAAAAATACAGAATAGAAGAGTTAATAATAAACAATCCAGGTAATAGTAATGAAATATATATAATTCATAATATGAAGATAATCAATAATGATTATAGAATAAACACTGAATTAAAAAAAGTTATATTTTTTTCTAGCAAGGATTTAAAAGAAAAACCTTATATAAGAGAAAAAAAGTTAAATGTTTATTTTAACTCTAAGGAGAATAACAAAGATATAATGGAATTAAAAGAATTGGATCTCCTAACATCTAAACATGATAATGCAGTAGAGATTTTAAAGGATGATTTTGTCATAATACTTCCAGGTGGAAGTTTTGGGATTACTTTTTTCAAACCATTAGAGGAAGTGAATTGTATAATAAAATTTGAAGTGCATTCAATAAAGGATAGCTAATTTAGCTATCCTTTATTTTAATCTCACTAAAACTATGGAGTAAAGATGATTCCTTATAGAGTTTATACTCTCTTTTAAAATGGTATATTTTGTGTTTTAGGTTGTTGTGTTATAATTATATTTGGGTATAATTATAATTATGAAATAAAGTTTAAAACAAGTGTTTAAAATTTTATTAAATAAAAGATATATTAATTAAAACATATATAAAATATAGTGTGAAAAACTTTACACTAACGAAATTTATTAGGGAGTGGATAATATGAAAAATCCTATAGTAACAATAAAGATGGAAAATGGAAAAACAATGAAAGTTGAATTATATCCAGAGGTAGCACCAAATACAGTTAAAAACTTCGTAAGCTTAGTTCAAAAAGGTTTTTATAATGGGTTAATATTTCACAGGGTTATCCCAGGATTTATGATTCAAGGTGGTTGTCCAGAAAAGACAGGTATGGGTGGCCCAGGACACTCTATAAAAGGTGAATTTACATCTAATGGATTTAAAAATGACCTTAAACATACAGAAGGCGTGATTTCTATGGCAAGAACTATGGATCCTAATTCTGCAGGAAGTCAATTCTTCATTATGGTAGCTAATTCACCTCATCTAGATAATAATTATGCAGCTTTTGGTAAGGTTACAGAAGGACTAGAAGTAGCTAAAGAAATAGTTTCAGTAAAGAGAGATAGAAGTGATAGACCATATGAGGATCAAGTAATGCAAGAAGTTACTGTGGAGACTTTTGGTGAGGAGTATGGAGAACCAGAAAAAATTTCTTAAAGGAGAAATGATTTATATGAATATGGAGAAAGAGATTATTGTCTTTGGCTTTAATGAAGCTCAAAAGGATAAGCTTTCTAAGATATGTAGTGATTATGATGCTATTATTAAAATAGTGGAGAAGGATAATGTAGGAAATAAAATAGATGATATTATAAATGGAAATATAGCAAGTGCTCCAGTTAATGAGGAAGAATTCAATGCTTTTAAAGATGAAAAGCTTATATTGTTCCACAACTTTGGAGATGAAGAGTTAAATAAAATAATAAAGGATATAAGAATTAATAAGGAGCTTAGCTGTATATTAGCAGTAGTTACTCCAACTTCTATAGAGTGGGAGTTTAAGTATCTATTAGAGCACCTTGTAGAAGAAAGAGAATGGTTTAAGAAAAACAACAAGTAGTTAACATATATTCGAGGTGATAATATATGCAAAACAGAGTAGGAAGTAAGATATTATCTATAAGAGAAAAAAATAAACTAAGTCAAAAGCAACTTGCAAAGAAATTGGGAGTTTCAGAGAGCTTTATAAAAGATGTAGAACTAGGTAAAAAAATATTAAATGAAGCCTTAATAAATAAACTAACTAAACTCTTCAAAGAGGATATGCAAGAAGACTACATTAATGTTGAAGCAGGATTTGAAGATAATGAGCCTATAAAAGAATCTCCTACAGAAGCTTTAAAAAAGGTCAATGAAGTTTGGTCAGATGCTTTTAGTTCAGTTATAAAGAAGGTGCCTATCTATGATTATTCTATGAAAAAACCTTTAGGGTCTATTGATATGCCAGTAATGTCTAATAAAATAGAAGGTTTTAGCGTAGATAAGGTAATGTTCTTAAAGATAGAAGAAGATGAAATGCTTAGTATGAGGATTCATAGTGGTGACTTAGCATTTTCCTTTGTAACTTCAGAGATACAAAACAACGGAATTTATCTAGTGGAGTATGGAAATGAAAGAGCGGTTAGACAAATTAGAAATCTAGACCATGAAAAACTTTTATTAATAAGTCACAGAGGAAAATTGACGACAGATTCTGTTAACAAAAAAGAAGTAAAGGTTTTAGCTAAATTAATATGGCTTAAAGTTCAATTATAAAAAAGAGAGAAGTACTAAGTAAAAGAGTACTTCTCTCTTTTTGTATGCTCTAGAATTAGTGTAATCTCAAAGATTAAATCCTAATCTGAGTTAAAAATGTACGCCATTTTTAAAATCAGTAAACTTGAGGGCAATGTAGACATAGTATAAATATAATATTAATTTTAAGGGTGATTTATATAGAAAATTCAGGTGCATTTTTAAATTTGCTAAATAGAATTCCAGAAGGAATAAGAAATAAACTTCTTCAATATGAAAAGGAGGGTATTAGTAATTTAGAGTTAGTTGTTTTAATAAATGGAGATAACAAAGTTGTAGCAGATAAAATTCAAAAACTTAATGGAACTTTTAAATACTTAGGTTATGGTTTTGGGATTATAAATATTTCTATTAAAAATTTAGATGATATAAGCAAGATAAATGAAATTATATATGTAGAACTACCTAAAACTTTATATACTAGTTTTTCTATAAGTAATAAGGCTTCTTGTGTAGATGAAGTTTGGAATTCTTATAATCTTTCAGGAAAAGGTGTTTTGGTTGGCTTTATAGATTCAGGCATAGACTATACCCACCCTGCCTTTAGAGATTTAGAGGGAAAGACTAGAATAAAATATATATATGATGTTAATGGAAGTAAAGTTTGGAATGAAGCTGATATCAACAGGGCATTAGAAAGTAGCAATCCTTATAGTATTGTTACTCAAAGAGATGATATTGGGCACGGAACCCATGTAGCTGGCATTGCTTGTGGAGGAGGGAAAATTGATAAAAGGTATTATGGACCTGCGTATGAGAGCTCTATTGCTATGGTTAAAATGACTAGGGAAGGAAAGGTGAATTACTCTAAGAGTACTCAGCTTATGGAGGGCATAAAATTTTTAATTGATAGGAGTAAAGAGCTTAATATGCCTCTTGTATTAAATTTAAGCTTTAGCACTAATGATGGAGCACATGACGGGAATAGTCTTTTAGAACTTTATATAAGAACCATAAATAGTTTAGAGAGAATAAGTTTTGTAATTGCGGCTGGAAATGAGGGAGATGCGGGACATCATGTTGGAGGGGATTTAGGAAATAATAAAATACAGTTTAATATTGATGCAGAAGAGCCCCTGATAAAGTTACAGTTATATAAAGATTTTACTAATGATATAAGTATAGAAATTAAAAACCCTGCAGGACTTAGTAGTGGGATTATAGATATAAGTAAGGGTGATTATTTTACGGGAAGATTAGGAGAGGACAACTATTATATATATAATTCAGGACCTACTTCCTTTAATATTAATGGAGAAATATTAATTATACTAGAAAATAATAGGAGATTTGTAACTTCAGGCACTTGGGAAATGAATTTAAATAATCTAAGTGATATTAAGGGAAATTATGATATTTGGCTTCCGATTTCTGAGGGCTTAGGGAGGAATACTAAGTTTTTAAACCCAGACCCTTATAATACTTTAGGTATACCAGGTACTGTTTCTAATGCAATTACTGTTGGAAGTTATAATAGTGTAACTAATAATATATCTACATTTTCGGGTAGGGGAAAGAGAAATGGCTTAAACCCAGTAAAACCTGATATAGTTGCCCCAGGAGAAAACATAGAGTCTTCTATACCAGGGGGAAGATTCGATAGTCTTTCAGGAACTTCCATGGCAACACCAGAGGTGACAGGAAGTGTTGCTTTGCTTACTGAATGGGGACTTGTAAAAGGTAATGATTCTAGTTTATATGGTGAAAGATTAAAATATTATGTTTTAAAAGGTGCTAAAAGAGATAGAAAGGATATTAATTATCCTAATTCACTATGGGGGTATGGAAATCTATGTCTTTATAATGCCTTTCAAATTTGGATTGGAGAGGGGAATTTAAGAATGAAAAGGGAAGTATTAAATAGGCAATCTTGTGGAAAAGAATATATAGATGAAAATTTTAATAGTTATATTGTGGAATATGATGGGGATATAGTAAAAGCATTAGCTAATAAGGATTATGGCTGTGCTTTTATTTTAGATGAAAATTATGCTGTAGTTTCTGTAAAAAGTGGAGAGGAGGGAAGGTTACAAAGGGAGGTACCTGAAATAATATATATGGAGAGGAATACCATATACACCTTAAATGATATTTCACCTTTAGAAAGCGCAAATATATCTAAATTTCATGAAAACCCTTTTTTAAACCTAACAGGTAGGGGGGTATTAATAGGTATGGTTGATACAGGAATAGATTATTTAAATTCTGATTTTATATATGAGGATGGCACATCTAAGATATTTAGCATATGGGATCAAACCATAAACACTGAAGGTGGGGAGAGAAATTTTGGTACCGAGTATAAAAGGGAGAAGATTAATGAGGCTATTAATGCTAAAAAGGCAGGTAAGGATCCCTATGCAATTGTTCCAAGTAAAGATGATATAGGTCATGGTACCAATATGGCAAGCTTAATTGCAGGTAGAACTAGTTTTATTGGAGCAGCACCGGATAGTGAAATTGTATGTGTAAAGTTAAAAAGAGCTAAAAAAATCACCTTAGAAAATCAAGGAATTTCTTCACAATTAAACTTTCAGGTGTATAGTAGTACAGATTTAATTTTAGGAATACGTTATCTTATATCAGTAGCTAAATCTCTTAATCAGCCTATGGTAATTTATATTCCATTAGGCACTAATATGGGTGCTCATGATGGGAGTTCTATTTTGGAGAGATATATAGATGAAATTTCTAAAACAAGAGGAGTTGTTGTAGTAACTTCTACAGGAAATGAAGGGGATAATAGTACCCATGCATCTGGTCAAATAAAGTATACAGGAGAAACTAGAACAGTAGAATTAAAAGTAGATGATGAGGAAAAGAATTTAACCTTTGAAGTATGGGTTAACAAACCAGATAAAGTTTCCCTAGGATTAGTATCTCCAAGTGGAGAGGTTATTGAGAAGATTCCTGCGAAACTTAAGGAAACTGAGGAGATTCAATTTGTATTTGAAGGAAGCCGTGTAAGTGTAACATACTATTTTCCAGAAGAGGCTACAGGGGATGAGCTTATTTTAGTTAATATACAAAATATTAGAGGAGGAATATGGTTAATTAGACTTACAGGGGATTCTATAGTTGATGGTACTTATAATATATGGCTTCCACAAAAGTCTTTAATAAAGCAAGAGACAAGGTTTATAAAGCCAGATAGTGATATTACTTTAACTATACCAAGTACAAGTAAAAATATAATAGCTACTTCTGTGTATAATCAAAATAACAATACCATGGTAGCTTTTTCAGGAAGAGGTTTTACAAGAGATGGCAGGATAAAGCCTGATTTAGCTACAGGAGGAGTTAGCGTTGCTACCTTAGGGAAAGGAAATAACTTAACAACAGTTACAGGAGGAAGCGTTGCTAGTGCTGTATTGGCAGGTGCAGTTGCTCTTTTACTACAATGGGGTATTGTAGATGGACGAGATAAAACTATGTATTCTACTAAAATAAGAACTTATTTAATAAGAGGTACAAGCAAAAGACCAGGTGATATATATCCAAATAAAGAATGGGGATATGGAAAGTTAGATTTAGAAGGAGTATTTCAAAATATGAGAAGCTTGGATATGGAATATAGTAAAGAAAATAGTGAAAGTATGTTTATAAATATACCACAGGAATTGTATAATCGTATATTAAATAATATAGAAACTATTTAATACTATATTAAACTAGAATTATTTTAATGATGGTTATTATAATATAGAAAAATCTATTTAGTAAATTTTAAATACTGAACTATTATTTATCTTATTCATATAATATTAATGAAATCATTTTTTTAAAGGAGATAAATATATGCCTTCAGGAAGATTAAAGGTAGGGGTTTTAAAGGGAAGTAGCTTTTCACCGGTTCAAGAAGCTAAAGTTACTATAAGAAAAGTACCAGAGCCGGGAGAAGTAACAAAAGAAATGGTGGTTAATACTAATATATCTGGACAAACTCCAGAAGTAGAACTGCCAGCACCACCCCTAGAATATTCTATGAATCCATCTACAAAGTTACCTTATAGTTTGTATAATGTTCAAATTGAAAGAGAGGGATATAATCCTCTTTTAGTTGAAGGTGTTCAGGTGTTTCCAGAAGAACTTGCTATTCAAAATAGCAACCTTACACAAAAGGGTACTGGAGTTACAAGGCAGGAAGAAGTAATAACCATAGGTCCTAATAGGTTGGTGGGAAATTATCCCCCTAAAATACCAGAAAATCCAGAAAAGCCACTTCCACCACCACCAAGTGGTTTTGTAGTATTACCAGAACCAGTTATACCTGAGTTTGTAGTTGTACATCAAGGAGTTCCAGATGATCCAACGGCACCTAATTACACAGTGAGATTTAATGATTATATAAAGAATGTAGCTTCTTGTGAAATATTTTCTACATGGTCAGAAAATACAATTAGAGCCAATGTATATTGTATTTTATCTTTTACTCTTAATAGAATTTACACTGAGTGGTATAGAGGAAAAGGCAAAAATTTTGATGTTACTAGTTCTACAGCTTATGATCATGCTTTTATGTATGGAAGAAATATATATGATAATATAAGTCGGGTAGTAGATCAGATATTTTCAACCTACGTAAAGAGGTTTGGTGCAAAGCAACCATTACTTACGCAATATTGTGATGGAGTAAAAGTTAAGTGCCCTGGTTGGCTTACTCAATGGGGAAGTAAATATTTAGGAGATGAAGGAAAGGCCCCTTATGACATTTTAACTAGTTTCTATGGAAGTGATATTGAGCTTACAACAGCTAAGAAGGTTTCAGGAATACCTACGTCTTATCCAGGATATACATTAGGTATAGGAAGTTCAGGTATTCCAGTGAGAACAGTTCAAACTTACTTAAATAGGATATCAGATAATTTCCCAGCTATACCAAAGGTTAGGGTGGATGGAGTTTATGGAGAATCTACAGCAAACTCTGTAAAAGCATTTCAAAGTATATTTGGGTTACCACAAACGGGTACAGTAGGATATGATACTTGGTATAAGATATCAGATATTTATGTGGCAGTAACGAAAATAGCAGAACTTAGGGATTGTAAAGGAGATAAAAAAATATTTATGCCGCATAGACCTTACTCCAATGTAAATGATTTCCCAAAAGTGGAGTATTTCGATGATATAGAATAGTAGTAAGTTATAGATAATAAGTAATAAGTAAGGAGCTATCCCTTAGTTGGGATAGCTCCTTATATTAATAGTATTTTTTGCAGTTTTTATTTTCTTGTACGTCAACTAAAGCTTCTCCAAATCTTTGGAAATGAACGACCTCTCTTTGTCTTAAAAACCTAAGGACTTCTTTTACCTCTACATCATCAGTTAGATGTATTAAATGCTCATATGTTGCCCTAGCCTTTTCTTCTGCTGCCATATCTTCATGAAGGTCTGTAACTGGATCTGCATGAGCTTGTATATATGCAGCAGTCCAAGGTACTCCATTGGCATCTGATGGATATAAAGCTTTTCCGTGTTGAGCATAATGAGCTCCGAGTCCAGCTGCTTCTAACTCACGTGGAGTGGCATCCTTAGTTAATTGGTATATCATGGTAGCTATCATCTCAACGTGTGCTAATTCTTCTGTACCTATGTCTGTTAAAAGGGCTTTTGCCTTTCCAGTTGGCATAGTGTATCTTTGATTTAAGTATCTAATAGCCGCACTTAGTTCCCCATCAGGTCCACCATATTGAGTTACAAGGTATTTTGCCATTCTTAAATCTTTACATTTTATATTAATGGGATGTTGAATCTTTTTTTCGTAAAGCCACATAAATAATTCCTCCTAGTATATTATTCAGTATAGTAATTTATCTTTATTCCCAAGGCCAAGGTTCATCAATCCATTGCCAAGGATATTTACTAGGTGCAAAACCAAAGTTTACTAAAGGTCCATGTTTTCTTTCGTATGCATTTCTTACTTTCATTAATTCTACAGAATACATATTATATTGCATTAAAGCTTTTTCATTTTTAGGAAAGTTATCTAAATATAAATTAAGATCTACAAGAACAAAAGAGAGTTCTTGTATTTTTCTCATCATATCTTTCTTGCTCATATGATCATCCATCATACATTTATCCATCATACACTTATCCATATAGTTTCCTCCTTTTATTTATAAGGGTCATAAAGATTAGTAAAGAGAGTTCCTCTTTTTAGAGCCTCACATGGTGAATATAATTTTGCATAAGGTTGCTTAATTACATAAGCTTGTGCCAGTCTGTATTTTCCACAATGCATAGGACTACACATGTGGTCTTCTTCTTTTTTAGGCATACATTCTTTGTAATACTGAAATTGTAATTTATCCATTACTATACCTCCTTATTGGTTCATAGTAGTATATTATGAATAGCATAAAAAATGGTGAATATAATATTATTTAAGATTAATTAAATCCATAATAAGATAAAAAATTTTACTTTACATTTATGGATTAAAAGGGTAAAAAATAATAAAACTATATAGTTAAGATAAAAAATAAAAGTACGATAATATAAAGTAATAGAAAATTGGAGGTGTTACAATGAAGGGCACAGTAGTGGCAACTTGGATGAATACTTGCAAGAGGCTTTATGGGGAAGAATTGATTTCTGATGCCATGGAGAAAGGTGGTTGGACTAGGGATAAAATCTTTTCTCCAATAGAAAATGTTGATGATTCAAAGGTTAAAATAGTAGTAAATTATATAGCGAAAGAAAAGGGTATGAATACTGGTGAGCTTTGGAGAATTATTGGTGTTGACAATGTAAATTCCTTTTACTCAGACTTCCCAGCATTTTTTCAACATGAGAATTTATACTCATTTTTAAAGTCTATGTTTAATGTTCATGTAGTAATGACTAAAAAATTTAAAGGAGCTAAACCACCTTTACTTAATATAACTCCTATATCAAAGAGAGAAGCATATTTTAGTTATAGCTCATCAAGGGGAATGTTTGACTATTTTATGGGACTTTTAGAAGGTACAGCAAAACATTTTAAAGAAGATATCAAGACAGAAGAGGTAGAGAGAACATCTGATTTTTTAAAATTAAAAATAACCTTTAATAAGGATATATACTACAGAAAAAAATATACAATAAATAAAATCCTTTCACTAGGAGGGCTTATAAAAAATACTGGAATAAAAGCTGGTATACCTACGTTTATCTTCACTTTTTTGAGTAGTTTTCTTTTAAAAGTAGGAATAGTAAGTAGTATTATAATTTCTTTAACTAGTTTAATTTTAACTGTTCTAACAGGCTATTTAGTAAATAGACCTATTAATGATATTAAGGAAGTAATAGAAAAATTAAAGACTAATAACTATGTAGATGATTCGGAAATCTCTACAGGGGATGTTTATGAAGAAATATATAGTGAGCTTAAGGAATATAAAGGTGTTGTACAAGCTGATTTTGTTGGATTTAAAGGAATTACAGATGAGATGAATACCTTTGCAGATGGACTTCAAGGTATATCCAATTCTATGAATCATACCTCTGGAGAAATTTCAGGAGTAGTAGAACAGATGGCAGATTGTGCTGTAACACAAGCTGAAAGTACTGAAAATACAGCTTTAGTTCTAAATGGAAACATTAATAACCTTAAGAACATCGTAGATAATGAAAAAAGTAATAAGGCTGAATTAGAAGGGGCTTTAAATAAAATAAACACAAGCTATAATAGTTTAGAAAGTGTAAGTATAAAAATAAATGATACCTTAGGAGACTTCCAGGTACTCAGAAATCAAGGTATTAATTTAGAGGGTAAGGCAAAAGATATAACTAGTATTGTGTCTATAGTATCTCAAATATCTGAACAGACTAATCTTTTAGCATTAAATGCATCTATAGAAGCTGCAAGGGCAGGAGAACAAGGAAGAGGATTTGCTGTGGTAGCAGAAGAGGTTAGAAAACTAGCAGAACAAACAAAAACTGCAGTTGAAGAAATAAATTCAAACTTAGTTCAATTTGTTGAAGATATAAATGGATTAGTAGATAAAATAGGTGATCAATTCAATGTACTTAAAAAAGAAACAGAGGGCTTACAAATTGTGAAAGATAGTAGTTATGAGGCAACTATATCTATTGGAGAGGTTGCAGAAACTATGATAAACACAATAAATGAGTTAGATAAAGAGGCAGAATCCATAGCCACTATCTATGAAAGTATAGAGTCACTAGCAGCTATTGCAGAGGAGAACTCAGCTTCCTCAGAAGAGGTAAGTGCTAATGTCACTAGTTATACAAACGAAATTAAAAAATTAACAAATAACGTAGTAGAATTTAAAAAGATTACGGAAGATTTTAAGAAAGACTTAAGTAAATATAAAATTTAGCTTAATTTGACCTTAAATACCTATACAAAAGAAACCCTATAAAGTACAATAATTATAGGGTTTCTTTTATTATAAAATTTAGACAAATGAATATATGGAAATAAGGAATATATTATAACTTTTAGTTTTTAATAAAAAAATTTGGATAAAGGGTTAGATGTAGATGAAGGCAGCGTTAAAAGAAATGAAAACTATTGTGAGAAGTGAATGGAATAGTGTAATAAAAAGAATGGCTATATTAGTAAGTGTACCAATTATAAATATAATATATTTAATATTAAACAGAGAGCAAGAAAATACCTTAATAATTAAGATGAAAATAGATGATATTATTCAGTTTAATAAAATTTTTATAATTCCATATGTAGCTTGGTATGTGTACGTTGTATTATTCTTATTTTTATTATGTATATGGGATAAAAAAAGGTATTTTAGGGCAGTATTAAGTTTAAATGTAGGTATGCTAATAAGCTATGTAATCTTTTTTTTATTGCCAACCCATGTTCCAAGGCCTGAAGTGGTTGGGACAGATATTTTAAGCAAGATGGTGTTGTGGATATATTCTAATGATAATCCCTATAATTGTTTTCCCAGCATACATGTTATTAATACCATAATAATTAATTTTTTTGTATGTGCATCAGAGCAGTTTGGAAAGTGGACTAAAATCATTTGTACTTTAATAGGTATAAGTATAATAATGTCAACTTTATATATAAAACAACATTATTTTGCTGATGTTATATCAGGAGCTGTATTAGCCTTTGGAATATGTTATATATTTTCAAAAACTAATTTTCATAAACATATATAACTAGAATATTTATGTAAAAAGGAAATTTTATTTCAATATATTTTTAATTAGAACATATTATTTAAAGTGGTTTATCAGAAAGTTTTCATGTGAATTAATAAGACTTTCTAAGTTTCATAGGGATAGAAACTTAGAAAGTCTTATATATTTTTGTAAATAGCTATTTGTTTTTGTGACTTAAATTTAAACTCCTCTTAAATCAAATTCAGGTACAAAATCCTCTGTATTTGTTCCAGAATCTTGAATAAAAGCATTTTTAATTCCTAAGGATGAACAATAGTCAATTAAAGAGTCATAGAGCTTAGGGTTTAATACTTTATTTATCTCTTTAAATTGAGAAGCCTTATACATAGGTGTGTATTGATTCATAAGACTAATATAAACATTATGTCCAAAATTTTGGAAGATAAAATCTATTATCTTTTTAGAATCAAATAAAAGCCCAGGTAACATTAAATGCCTTATTATCATACCTTTTTTAATCATTCCATTTTCATCAAACTGAACAGATCCTACTTGACAATACATAAGTTTTATAGCTTCTGATGCTATTTTAAAATAATTAGGAGCATTAGAATATTTAATAGCATACTTATCATTGTAGTATTTAAGATCAGGTAAATAAACATCTATATATCCATCCAGTGCCTTTAAAGTATTTAAACTTTCATATCCATTTGAGTTGTACAAAATAGGTATATGTAAACCTCTTTCTTTCGCTATTTTAAGTGCTTCCTTAATTTGTAGCGCATAATGAGTAGGGGTAACAAGATTTATATTGTGAGCGCCTCTTTCTTGTTGTTCTAAGAAAATACCACTTAATCTCTGTATGGAGACTTCTTTACCTTTACCATTTTGGCTTATATGGTGATTTTGACAAAACACACATTTTAAATTGCAATTAGAAAAAAACACTGTTCCAGAACCATTTACGCCTGATACAGGAGGCTCTTCCCAAGGATGGAGCGAAACCCTTGCTAGCTTAATTTCATTACCTGCATTACATACACCAAGAGAAGTTTTATTTCTATTTACATTACAATCTCTAGGGCACATATGACATTGCTCTAAATATATCTTATTATTCATAAAATGTCCTTCTTTCGACTTAAGTTAAAATATCTTAGAATAATTTTATCAAGAGCATGGAGTTCTTGTCAAAGTTTAAGATTTATTTTTAATGTAAAACCATATACATCTAACCATAAATATAACACTAACAGCTCCAAATCCAGGATATAGGACCTTAATCAAGTTTTTAAATCCTATTTGAGACATGGGAACTGCAATTGCCATTACTATAAAAACAGCCTTTTTATAACTTGTTTTATACTTTTGCTCCATGGTTTTAGCTACACTATATATGTCAGAAACCTCTGTTGAAAACATTTCACACCATATAACACAAAGAAGCATGCCTTGAATTATTTTGCCAAAAGGTGCTGCTATGTGAAGTAATGGAATGTCATATTTAAAAATAGAAGGAATGTTAAGTCCTAGCATAATATTTATAATAATTGAAAGCACTGTAAGAACAATAGAACCTAAAATAATTCCTTTTATCATAGCACTTTTAGACTTTACTTCACGACTTAAAGGCACTAAAACTCCACTACAACAAAGTATGTTAAATCCTGCATATAGTAATGAGGATATAAACCATTGATAGGGCAATATTTCTACCTTATGTGGTTTCATACTTACTATCTTATCTATAGTTATATACTCACCGAAAAAGCTTAGGTATAAGAAAAATACAAATAACAATACAAATATTAGAGACGGCACTATAAAAGAATTTATCACAACCAATCCATTAGTATCTTTCATTAATGTGTACAATGATATTACGCACATAAGTAAAATACCTACGTATTTTGGAATATTAAAATATTGATGAAGCAATGCACCACTTCCAGCTAAAATAATAGCAGAGCTACTAATTAAGAAAAAGCCTGTAACTAAATCTGTGGCTTTTCCAAAATAGCCTGGGCTTACAGTAGTTATTAATTGGTCATAGGAATTTAAATTATACTTAATACTTATACTAGATATTATAGAACACATAATAATATAGATTATAAGACAAACAAAAATGCCTATAAAACTTTTAGCACCGTATGTAGTAAAAAATTGTGTTATTTCTTGACCAGAAGCTAAACCAGCACCTACTACGGTACCAATAAATACTGCTGAAATTTGTAATACTTTTTTAAAGGTTTCTTTCAAGTGAATCCCTCCAGAAAATTAGTAGAACATAACTAGTTCTATATATACATATTATGTGTTTTATAAAATAATGAATTTATTAATTAAATTTTGTTTTATGGAAAAAATATAGTTACAACTAATTAAAGAGATAGAAGTTGGAGGCAAAATTAAATTTATAAAATAAAAGATGATAAATAACAAAAGAAAGGGAGGTTAATGCCACAGCTTGCAAAGAGCTATAGGTTTCAGAAAGAACCTGCTGAAGCTAGTAACTCTGTTAAGAGGTATATGGTTATTCATATTTTTAGTGGCATAGATAAATGTGAGAAAAAAAAGAATAATATTATGCATTATTTTAATATTTATGAGTTTATTCTTTATAAGTTGTAGTAAATCTAAGAAAGAAGAAAATTCAGATGAAAATAAGTTCCAAATGAAATCTGCTGTAAATATAGTTGAAAATTATATGGGGTATCTTTCTAATGAAGATTATAAAAATGCTAAAAAATTATATACAAAAGAGTTAGAAGAAAAAAGCAAGGATATGGGGGAAAATAAGCTTAAGATTAAAGGATATAATATGGAAAATATAAGTGAAGTGGGGAGAAGTGCATTAATAGAGATGAAAGTAACAAGATCAAGTGAAACTTCTTCAGAAGCTTTTTTAGATAATTATGCTATAAAAGTTATAAAAGAAAAGTCAGAATATAAAATATCTGAAATCAAATATAACCCAGAAAAAGAGGGGTTTAATGAAAAAAAGCAAATAAGGCAAAGAAGCAAGAAAAACGTAAAAACTGATCTTGTTACAGAGATGGGGAGTTTACCAAACTATTTTTTCCCTAAGGATGATGGAGGTAACATATACAAAGTGCCAGTTACTAAAGATGAATTTGGCCCAATACAATTCTCTTATAGTGGTGATAAAATAGCTGTAAGCACTAAAGGAGAAAATCCTTATATAGGAGTTATAGCTATAGATGACACTCTAGCAGTTCAAGGAAGTGGAGCAGGAGGTGGAGGTGGTGGTGATAAAAGTGAAGGTCAACAAGGGGACCAAGAAGGTAAGTCAACGGGAATGAAAGAAAAACCTGTAGGAAAAGAGATAGTCTCCTTAGATATACTAAAAGGTAGTAGTATAGAGTTTTTAGTCTTTTCCCAAGATGAGGAACTTTTACTTTGTCAGTATAAAAGCAGTGGAGGAAAAATATTTAGAATATATAAAGCAGGATCTGGTGAAATGGTGCCTATAGATTTTAAAAGTATTTTCCCAGTAGATAAAGTTGATTTAGTATATGATTCTTTTAATAAGGATATATTGAACTTTGAAGTTAAAAAAAGAGATGGTATAAATAGTTCAGATACATCTATTTTAGGAAAGTACAAATTAGACTTAAAGGAGTTTAATATAACTAAGTTATAAGACATTAGTGCAATTTAAAACATAAATATAAAAATTTTATAGGTTTGATATAATTAAGTTGTAGGGATTTATATTTAGTGGAGAAAAATTTCTCTAGGATTAAATTTTATTTTAATCCTAGAGAATACTCCACTATATTACTTTTTTGATTATGTAGAGATGAAAATTTAGAATTAGAAAAGTCCTAAGTACTTCACTATATTATCTTTTGACTTATAAAGATTTGAAGTTTTTTTATAATAAGCATAAAATATAGTTATATTTAACTGAAAGGAAGAAGAAAATGCAAAAATTTTGGCAGGATAAAAGATATCACAGTTTGAACTATTTTTTAAGAGAAAAATTTGGAGAAAAGGTCTTTAAAATATCCTTAGATGCTGGATTTTCTTGTCCCAATAGAGATGGAAAGATTAGTTCAGGGGGATGTATTTTTTGTAGTTCTAGGGGGTCAGGAGATTTCGCTGGGGATAGGAGATTTTCTATAGATAAGCAATTTGAAGATATAAAAAATATGATGAAGAAAAAATGGAATACAGGGAAATATATATCATATTTTCAGGCATATACCAATACTTATGCACCTATAGAGGTTTTAGATAAAAAGTATAAAGAAGCTACAGATAAAGAAGGGGTAGTGGCCTTAGCTATAGCTACAAGACCAGATTGCCTTGGAGAAGATGTATTAGAGCTTTTAGAGTCTTATAATAAAAAGGTTTATACTTGGGTAGAACTAGGACTTCAGACCTCAAAAGAAAGCACAGCTAAATTAATAAATAGAGGATATGAATTAGAGGTTTTTGAAAAGGCAGTTAGAGAACTAAGGAAAAGAAATATTGATGTAGTGGTACATATTATCTTTGGGCTTCCTGGGGAAGATAGGGAGGATATGTTAGATACCATAAAATATATTTCTCATATGGATATACAAGGGGTAAAGATTCATCTTCTTCATTTAATGGAGAATACTCCTCTAGTAAAGTTTTATGACAGTGGGCAGTTAAAGTTTATGGAAATGGAAGAGTATGTAGATTTAATTTGTGAAGCTATATCTCTGTTACCGCATTCTACGGTGGTTCATAGACTTACAGGAGATGCTCCACGAAACTTACTTATAGGTCCTATGTGGAGTCTTAAAAAATGGGAAGTTTTAAATGCTATAGATAAAAAGTTAGAAACTGAGGATATATATCAAGGGAAAAATTATAAGGAGCTTTAAAAGAGGTGAAGTGTTATGAAAATAGATTTAATGATATCTGCAGACCACATAGATAGGAAAAAGATAAAAGGGAAAACTGTGGTAATAATTGATGTTCTAAGGGCAACTTCTGTAATTGTAACAGCTATAAATAACGGATGTTCAAAAGTTGTGCCTGTACTTTCTATGGAAGAAGCCTTTGAATATGCTAAGGAAAATCTAGATCAATGTATATTGGGTGGAGAGAGAAATGCACTTAAAATAGAAGGATTTAATTGTTCTAATTCTCCATTAGAGTACACAAAGGAAGTTATAAGTGGCAAGACTTTAGTTATGACTACAAGCAATGGGACGAGGGCTATAAAGGCTAGTGAAGATGCTAAAAATATATTAATTGGTTCTATGATAAATGGGGAAGCAGTGGCAGAGAAAGTCTTAGATTTTGGAGAAGATTTAGTTATAGTAAATTCAGGAACCAATGGGGAGTTCTCTATGGATGACTTTATTTGTGCAGGATATCTTATATATAAGATTAGAGAAAATGAAGAGGAATTAGAGCTTACTGATATAGCTCGTACTGCCTTAATGTCTTATGATAATCATAAGGATATAATTAGTTTTATAAAAGATGCAGTTCATTATAAAAGATTAAAGTCATTAGGTTTAGAAGAAGATTTAGAATACTGCTTCAAAAAGGATACTGTGCATATTGTGCCTCAGTATAAAAATTGTGAGATTAAATAAATTTTATACTTAATTAAGCTTAACATAAAAATTAATTTTTATGTTATACTGGCAAAAATCTTATTATAAACATTAGAGGGATTATAAGCTTAAATTTAACAGGCTTATAATCCCTCTCTAACTAATTCTTTATAATTATAAAGTTATATTTATAGGTTCTTCATAGCTTTTTATAATTATTAAATTATATTAATAAGTTCTTCATAGTTATATATATACTTGTGAGCTATGGATTTAATCTCTTCTTCTTGCAGTTTTGAAAAATCATCATAAACACCAACAACTCTCATCCCCGCAGACTTAGCACCCTTTATAGCTGGGAGTATGTCCTCAAAAACCACGCAATTTTTAGGGGCCACATCTAACCTTTCAGCAGCTAAAAGATATACATCAGGAAAGTTCTTTCCGCGGGTGACTTCACTTGTAGTTGTGATGCTATGAAAATATTCTTCAATGCCATGAGCTTTTAAGCAAGCATTTATTAGAGGCTTGCAGTTACTTGTAGCTAGAGCTATTTTTATGTTTGCTGCTTTTAATATTTTTAAAAAGTTTTTTACTCCTGCTTTTAATGGTACATTAGTGGAGTACTCTTTTATTGCCATTTCAAACCATTGGTTTTGAATTTCTTCTTCTGTATAGGGCAGATTAAATCTTTGTTTAAAGTAAGAAGAGGTTTCTTCAAAGCTAAGATGTTCAATATGGCATCTTAGGTCTTTGGGCAGAGGTTTATTGTGAGCTTTTAAATAATCTATATCGATTTTTTCCCATATCCACATAGAATCTACTAAAGTTCCGTCTAAATCAAATATAACACCCTTTATTTCTCTTAACATATAATTTCCCCCTATTTTAAGTTTTTTTATTTCATAAACAGGTTTATAAGCTTAGGAGGAAATGCGTATTCCTTTAAAGCTCATAAATTCTTATATAGGGGCATATTCCCCCTTTTTTTCTCTAAGTCTTAAAAAGATGAGAGTATTAGAGTGAGTCATAGTATAAAATAGTATGTGGCATAAGAACAAAGAGTTCCTATGATCATTCCCATTATAACATCAGTAGGATAATGTACTCCAATATACATTCTTGAAATACCCACAGCTAAAGATAATAAAATAAAAATATAATCTAAATGTGGAAGGCATAGAGATAGCATGATTCCTATGGAAAAGGCCATAGTAGTATGTCCAGAAGGAAAGGAATATGCATCTATGTGAATTTTTTTTATGTTTAAGTTTTTTAATATCAAAAAAGGTCTTTCTCTATTTATGGTCTTTTTTATTATTATAGCTACAATGCTAGATATAACAAGAGAAATACTACATTTTAAACCTATGTTTCTAGTAGTTTTATTAGGGATACATAGTAATGCAGCGCAAAATATATATGAAAAAGGAATTGAGCCTAAGTAAGTTATTTTTGGCATTAAAAAATCTAATTCATTACATTTAATATAATCATTAAAAAACCTAAGTACACGTTCATCTCTCTTCTTTAATGAGTTTAATATGGAATTCAAAAGCACTCCTCCTTTCAAAAACCTTCTTTTAAAAAATCTTACTATTATATTTTAACATAATAGTTTTAAATACAAGATATATTGTAATTAACTTTTAGTAAAATTTAATCATAATATATTAAGCATTTTTTTCATTATATAATAAAGAGAGTTCCTTGAGAAGAGAGAGTTACTTAAACAAAGAAAGTTCTAGCCTTGAGAGGGAGTTTTACTCCTACTAAAGCTAGAAGTTTTTATCTAGAATGTAGCTATCTTTTCATCGGCTTTTAAGGGGATAGAGTATTGGAGCAAATAGTCATAGGTTGAAAACTAAAAGTCTCTGTGAAAAATACTGGTTTTATTCTTATCATAGAAGTCTTCAGTTTTCTCTATGCCTAATTGTTTAAGAATTTCTTTCATATATTCATTATCTATAGCAACTGTTACATGGGAGTTTTCGGCGTATCTAGTTACATTCTCCTTACCATTTTCCTTTTCAATTAAAGACTTAGGGCCACCAATACATCCACCAACACATCCCATACCTTCTATAAAATTAGCCTTTAAATTACCTTCTTGAGCTTTAGATAATATGTCTTTACATTCTCTAACTCCATTGCCTTGGATTGCAACTAATAGCTCGTGTTTTTCAGGAAAAAGCCTTTTTATAGCATCAGATATTGCAATTGAAACTCCACCTGTTCTTGCATAAAGTCTTCCACCCTTAGAAGCGTATTCAGAAGTAAAATCCTCAGGCAATTTAGAAGGAAAAATATTTAAAGCTTCAAAGATTTCTTTTAATTCCTCGAAGGTAAGAACAAAATCAATATCACCTAACAAATCTTTTTCCTTTGCTTCAGCTTTTTTAGCTATGCAAGGGCCTATAAACACTACCTTACATTCAGGATTTAACTTTTTAATAATTCTTCCTGAAGCTATCATAGGAGATATAGAAGGAGATACGTGTTTAACTAAATCAGCATAAACTCTTTTTAGCATACCCACCCACATTGGGCAACAACAAGAAGTTATCATCAAATCATCTTTTGACTTAACATGTTCGTTAAATTCAAAGGCTTCTTTTAAGGTTAACATATCTGCAAAAAAAGCAACTTCAACCATATCTAAAAAGCCAAGTTTTTTAAAGGCTGATCTTAATTGATTCATAGTGACTTCTTCTCCAAATTGACCACATATTGCAGGGGCAACAGTTGCGATTACTGGTTTATCCGATTTTAAAAGATTAAATAGAGGGAGAAATTGAACTCTGTCCACAATGTTACCATCTATACAGGCATCTACACAAAAGCCACAATCTGTGCATTTAAATGGATCTATATAAGTTGAAGTCCCTTCTTTGTTAAGTAATATAGCATCGAAGGGACAGCTTTTTTCACAGGCAGTTTTGCCGGTCTTATCAGCACAAGACATGGAACAATCCTTTATTTTAAAAACTAATTTTTCTTTAGAATTATAATTAGAAATAGCTTTTTTTATATCATCTATAAAAGTATCTGAATAATTTATTTTAACTCCACAAAGAGAAGAAATTAAACCTGCTAATTCCTCTTTATTGGAGTCAGTTCCTTTTAACATATTAGATATATCTTTCTTTAAAGTTCCCTTATTAAATGAGTTAATTAAGGATTTAAATAATTCATCATGATTTTTTTGCATATTAGTACCTCACATATATTATAATATTATAATTATGTTCTAAATATGGTGTATTTAATCATTTTATTATGAAACAGAGGTTTAGATTTAGGGGAAATGCTTATACAGAGACATAGTAGGTCTTTCCTAATAGGTTAAAGAAGATGAGAGTATTAGAGAAGATAGTTATGGGTAAAATTGGAAAAAATAAAAAGAACCACAAATAAATGTGATTCTTTTATGGTCGGGGTGACAGGGATTGAACCTGCGACCTCATGGTCCCAAACCACGCGCGCTCCCATCTGCGCCACACCCCGAAAGACAAGTACAATTATACTAAATCAATTGCAGCTTGTCAACTAGAGGAATTAACTTTTCTTCTCTTCATATCCACGAGTAGGAACTGTAGATACAACAAACCCTACAAATATAGACACTAAGGCAGGAGTCACTACATTTATATACTCGATGTAACGTGTTTTGTAAAGGATTATAGCTGTAATGGACGTGATGGCCACAGTTACTACAAATAAGAAGATTATGAATTTAGCAAAGGAACTCATAAGCTTTTCATATATTTTATGTCTATTAGGACCGCTTATTATGGCTCTAAATATAAAATATGAGATTAAAATTAATATTAAGTCTAGGGTTGCTGAAATAAAAAAGTTTCTCATTAGAACACCACCATTCAAAATTAATATAAATAATTATTTATATTTTTCCCAAAAGGGTGGCTTTTATTATATTAATAAGAAATTTTGATAAAACTATTTTAAATACAACTCTCCAACTGTATTAATATCACCAGCGCCTACTGTTAAGATTAGATCCCCTTCTTTACAATTTTCCTTTAGGAAAGTTACCATTTTATCAAAATCAGGAATATAAGCTGCATTTACTCCCTTTTCTGCTATTTTTTTTGCTAAGTCTTTAGAATTAACAAGTCCCGTATCTTTTTCTCTTGCAGCATATATGTCAGCTATTAAAAGAGAATCTACACCATTAAAACAATCAGAGAACTCTTTAAATAAATTATAAGTTCTAGTATAAGTATGTGGCTGGAATAGACAGTAAATTTTATTATGAGGATATCTTAAAGCGGTTTTTATTGCAGATAAAATTTCTGTAGGATGATGAGCATAATCATCTATTACAGTTACTCCATCTTTAACACCTTTAACTTCAAACCTTCTATGAGTTCCTTTATAATTATATAGACCATCTTTTATAGCATCATAAGAGATGTCTAAACTCAAGGCTGCTGCAATAGTAGATAAGGAATTTAAAATATTATGTTCACCAGGAACACTTAATTTTACTGAGAACAAATCCTCTCCATTTTTACATACGGTGTAAGAGGTGGTTCCATCATCATAAAAAGCAATATCCTTTGCTCTTATATCTCCATTTTTTATACCAAAAGATACTAAATTACAATCTGCGCTGTCTATGATGCTCATAAGGTTAGCATCATCTGCATTGGCTACTAAGTATCCATCTTTCGGAATAATTTTTATGAATTTTGCAAATGCATCTTTAATATGATTTATATCTCTGTAATAATCTAAATGATCAGCATCTACGTTTAATATTATACCTATATATGGATAGAATTTAAGAAAAGATTCCTTATATTCACAGGCTTCAGTTATAAGGTAGTCACTTTCTCCAACTAGAATATTTCCCCCTATAGCATCTAGTTCACCACCAACTAGAATTGTAGGGTCTACTTCTGCACTTAAAGCTATATGAGACATCATAGAAGTTGTTGTAGTTTTACCATGAGTTCCTGAAACAGCTATGTTGTACTTATGACCCTGCATTATTTTCCCTAAGAATTCTGCCCTATCATACATTGTAAGACCAAGTTCCTTAGCCTTTAGTAATTCTGGATTATCAGAGGCAATTGCTGCTGTATACACTACAATATCTTTACCCTCTACATTTTCGCTTTTATGTTCTGCATATATTAAGGCACCTAGATGTTCTAATTTACTTGTTATATGACTTTGCTTTCTATCAGAACCAGAAACTTTGAAACCATTTTTAAGCATGATTTCTGCAAGGCCGCTCATACTTATTCCACCAATACCTATAAAGTGTATTTTTTTATTTTTATCATTTATAAAATCTAAAGACACATTATCACTCCCTAATATTTTTAAGTTTCCTATATATTTTACAATAAACAACATTGAATTTCAGCTTAAAGTTTAAGTCTTTGCATAAGATACAATGCAAGATTATAAGCTAGAAACACCCTCATCAGCCCCTTAAAATTTAAGCACCTATATAAGAAAGCTTCTCTTAATTATACACCACTAATTACCAGAAATTGCAATTTGCTCATGTATATAATAATACCTTAAAATGAATAAATTAATATATATATTAATTTTAAAATTAAATTATTACACTATAATTATATACAAATGTCATGAAAATCAACACAAAAAATATGCAATATGAAAAAAATAATTAAAACTTAAGTTATTTTATGGTTAAAAAACTTTAAATGATGTAAAATATAAGATAAAACATGAATGATTTTATAATATTACGAGAAATAATTCGTTGAAAAATTAAAGGTGATGTATATGGAAAATAAATTTACTAGAAATCAAAGGGTTGCTGCAATTACAAAAGTTTTAGTTGAAAATCCCAATAGAATAATAAATTTAAATACTTTTACCAGTTCTTTAAATGCTGCTAAATCTACTATAAGTGAAGATGTGGTTATAGTTAGAGAATCTCTAAGCAAATTATCTATGGGAAGGATAGAAACTGTTGCTGGTGCATCAGGAGGAATAAAATATATACCAGATATAAATAACAAAGATAAGAATGATTTTATAGAGGAACTCTGTAATATTTTAATGGATGAGGACAGGGTAATTCCAGGAAACTTTATTTATATGACGGATTTACTTTATGACCCTAGAATCATAACTAAAGCAGGTTCTATTTTAGCTTGTAAGTTTAATAATTTAGAAGTAGATTGTGTAATAACTGTAGAAACTAAGGGAATTCCACTTGCCTATGAAGTAGCTAAATGTCTAGGGGTTAAACTTGTAATAGTAAGACATGATACTAAAGTTACAGAAGGAACTACTGTTAGTATTAATTATGTATCTGGTTCTACTAAAAGAATTCAAACCATGACGTTATCAAGAAAAGCTATAGGTAAAGGGAATAAGTGTATTTTTATAGATGACTTTATGAAGGGTGGAGGAACTGCTATCGGAATAGTAAACCTTCTTAAGGAATTTGAATGTGATCTTTTAGGTATGGGATTTTTAATAGAAGATATGCATACAGAAGAAAAGTTAATTAAAGATTATGTGTCTTTGATTCAATTTAAGGGTATAGGTGAAGATTCTAAGGCAATTTTAATCCCTTCTGAAAAACTATAGAATACTATTTTTAAACTTCTAATGTTAAAAGTTGAAAAATATTTAGAATTTTTTAAACAATTAAGAAGGAAAAATGTAGTTTATAGAGAATAATTATATAAAGTAACTGTTTTGGAGGTGGACCTATGCAAATCACAGATGTTAGAATTAGAAAAATTTCTGCTGATAGTAAGATGAAGGCTATTGTATCAGTGACCTTCGATGGAGAATTTGTTGTACATGATATTAAGGTTATAGAGGGAAAAAATGGCCTTTTTATAGCTATGCCAAGCAGGAAAACACCTAATGGAGAGTTTAAAGATATAACTCATCCAATAAATACCGATACAAGACAAAAGATTCAAGATGCTATATTATCTGAATATGAAAAGGTTAAAAACCAAGTTGGAACAGAGGAAACTGATTGTGAATGTAGTTCTGAATGTTCGCAGAATGAAGAATAAATTTAAAAGGGGTTTAAAGACTCCTTTTTATTTTTTTTATTTAAATCAATTAATTTTGTAAAAGTGGCTTTATTAGGTTGAAAATATATGTTTTATAAAATATAATATAAAGGGATTTTTATATTAAAAAAATGTATAAATGAGGTGTTCAATTTGTGTAATTGTGCTATTGTATTAGCAGCAGGTGCAGGAACAAGGATGAAATCTAATTTACCTAAGGTCTTACATAAAGTTTGTGGAAAAGAAATGGTTAATCATGTTATAGATACTATAAAATTAGCTGGAGTAGAACATATAAGTTTAGTTATTGGTAAAGAGGCTGAGAAAGTTAAGGCCGGGACTCAACTTAGAAGAGTAACCTATTCATTTCAAGAGGAACAATTAGGAACAGGGCATGCGGTAATGTGTGCAAGAGAATTTCTGCAAAATAAGAAGGGCACAGTAGCTATATTTGTTGGTGATGGTCCACTTATCACAAAAGAAATGGTAGAAAAACTTTTTAAATTTCATGAAGCTGGAAAATACAAGGCTACCATTATCACCTCTATTTTAGAAGATCCAGCAAAGTACGGTAGGATTATTAGAAATTCACAAGGTGAAGTAGAAAAGATTGTAGAATTTAAAGATTGTAATGAAGAACAGGTTAAGGTTAAGGAAATAAACTCAGGAATGTATTGCTTTGATATAGAAGTTTTATTAGAGAATTTATCTAAGTTAAATAATAACAATGCACAAAATGAATATTACCTAACAGATGTAATAGAAATATTAAAAGAACAAGGGCTTAAGGTTGGGGCTTTTGCAGTTCCTGTAGAGGAAATAACAGCCGTAAATTCTAGGGTTGAACTTTCAAATGCAGAAATTATAATGAGAAGAAGAATAAATAAGAGGCATATGGAAAATGGCGTTACTATAATTGATCCTGAAAATACATATATAGGTTGTGAGGTAAAAATAGGGATCGATACCATAGTATACCCTGGAAATGTTATAGAAGGTAGTACTATAATAAAAGAAGGATGTACACTTTATCCTAATTCAAGAATAGAAAATAGCATTATAGATAGTGGGGTTATTATTCAAAATTCAGTTATATTGGATAGTGAAATTGGGAAAAATACTACAGTAGGTCCTTTTGCATATATAAGACCAAATAGTAACATTGGTAAAAATGCTAGAATAGGAGATTTTGTAGAGATTAAAAAGTCAACAATTGGTGATAACACTAAGGTATCACATCTAACATACATAGGCGATGCTGAAGTAGGCACAGGTTGCAACTTTGGCTGTGGAACAGTAGTTGTCAATTACGATGGAAAAGAAAAACACAAAACTATAATAGGGGATGATGTTTTTATAGGATGTAACACCAATTTGATATCACCTGTTGAAGTTAAAAGTAATTCATATGTGGCTGCTGGTTCAACAATTACCAAAGAAGTTCCTAAGGGAGCTTTGGCAATTGCAAGAGCTAGACAGACTAATATTGAAAACTGGGTAGAGAAAAAGGGGCTTAAGAAATAATTTTTAGGAGGTCTACACATGGAATTTAATGGCAAAAACATTAAGATTTTTTCAGGTAATGCCAACAGAAGATTATCAGAAGATATTGCTGATAGACTTGGCATCTCTTTAGGGCATGCAGAGGTATCAACATTTAGTGATGGGGAAATTTCTGTTAATATCAATGAAACAGTTAGGGGAACTGACGTATTTGTAGTACAATCTACAAATGCACCAGTAAATCATAACCTAATGGAACTATTAATAATGATTGATGCATTTAAAAGAGCGTCTGCAGGTAGAATTACAGCAGTAATACCATACTATGGGTATGCAAGACAAGATAGAAAGGCTAAGGCAAGAGATCCAATCACTGCAAAATTAGTAGCTGATATTATAACAGCAGCAGGAGCAGATAGAGTTTTAACTATGGATTTACATGCGGCTCAAATACAAGGATATTTCAATATTCCAGTAGACAATTTAATGGGCTGTCCAATCCTTGCAAACTATTTTGTTGAAAAAGGATACAAAGATAGAGATGACATTGTTGTTGTTTCACCAGACTTAGGAAGTGTTGCTAGATCTAGAATTTTTGCAGATAGATTACATGCACCAATAGCTATAATTGATAAGAGAAGACCTAGAGCTAACGTATCAGAAGTTATGAATATAATAGGAGACGTTAAAGATAAGGTTTGTATAATGATTGATGATATGATTGATACAGCTGGAACTATAACTAATGGTGCTGCTGCATTAAAAGAAAAAGGGGCTAAAGAAGTATATGCTTGTTGTAGCCATGGAGTTTTATCAGGTCCTGCAATAGAAAGATTAGAGAAGTCAGTTTTAAAAGAAGTTGTTATGTTACATAGTATAGATTTAGCAGAAGAAAAGAAATTAAGTAAGTTTAAAATATTACCAGTAGCTCCTATTTTTGCAGAAGCTATAAAAAGAATTCATGATGACGTATCAGTAAGTAAATTATTCGAAGACTAATATTTTTATTTAAAAGACATGTTGTGTATAACAGCATGTCTTTTTTAAAATATAAATTTACATAGTAGCTTTATAGGTAAATAATTTGTAACATTTTCAGAAAAACTAAGGATAATAGAATAAAATATGATAGATTAATATTATAATCTTATTGAGGAGGATTTTAAGGTGGAAGGATCAATTGCGAGAATACTAATAGTAGATGATGATGAGAATATATGCGAAGTAATAAAGATGTATTTAGAAAGCTCAGGGTATGAAACAGAAGTGGTTTATAATGGAAGAGACGCTATAGAAAAATTTAATACTTATAAACCAGATTTAATGGTTCTTGATATAATGTTACCTTATGTAGATGGAATAGATGTTTTAAAAGCTATTAGGAAAGAGTCTGAAACACCAGTTATTCTTTTAACAGCTAAAGGGGAAACTTTTGATAAGGTTCTAGGTTTAGAACTTGGTGCAGATGACTATATAGTAAAACCTTTTGAACCTAAAGAACTTATTGCAAGAGTTAAAGCAGTTTTAAGAAGATATAATGTGGAGAGTATTAATAAAGAAGTTTTAAGTTTTGAAAATTTAGTTGTAGATATAAACTCCTATAATGTTACATATAGAGGAGAAGAAATAAAAATGCCACCAAAAGAATTTGAGCTTTTATATTTCTTGGCTTTAAATAAAAATAAAGTTTTTACAAGGGAACAATTATTATGTGAAGTTTGGGGTTATGATTATCCAGGAGATTCTAGAACTGTAGATGTGCATGTAAAGAGACTTAGGGAGAAACTTCAAGGAGCTGAAAGTTGGCAGATCGAAACAGTTTGGGGTGTTGGATATAAATTTGAGGTTAAATAGATGAAAAAAAGGAGTCTATTTACTAAAATGTTAGCAACCTATACTTTAATAATTTCCTTAAGCTTTGTAATACTTGCTGCCTTTCTTTCTTTTTGGTTTGAGAGTTATTATTTTCAACAAAGAAGAGAACAACTAGAGGGGCAGTCTGTTATTATAAGCCAGATGGCGTTGAAATATGTTAGAAATGAAATTACCCCAGAACATATGGAAGGAACTTTAGAGTTTATGGGTGACTATTTAAAGGCTGATATTTGGGTAGCTGATAGTTGGGGTTATGTATATTCAGTATCTAATTATAATCATAAAAAATTAATAGGTAATCAACTTTTTATAGAAGATATACAGAAATTAAAACAAAAAAATATTGTAGAAAGAAAAGGAACTTATGGCAATGTATACACAAGTTTAGTACATAGCATTGAAATACCCATATTTACAAGTAAACAAGAATTTATGGGGGCTATTATAATGAATACTGCTATGAGTCAAATTACAGACCCATTAAACAAGGTATATGGCATAATATGGGTATCGGCTATTTTAGCTATAATAATTTCATGCATAATAATATATAGATTTTCTCAGAGAATAATTGTAAAACCATTAGGAGAAATAAATGATGTAGCAAGGAAGATATCAAAGGGTGAAGTAGAAAAGAGAGTAACTACAAAAACCGATGATGAGATAGGGGAACTTGCAAACTCCTTTAATTATATGGCTGACTTTTTAGAAAAAGTAGAAGATAATAGAAGACAATTTATATCAAATGTATCTCATGAGATACGTTCGCCTATTACATCTATAAAAGGATTTATAGGGGGAATAATAGATGGAATTATACCTAAGGAAAAAGAAAAATATTATTTAAAATTAGCTTATGAAGAAATTCAAAGATTAACTAGATTAGTCAATGAACTTCTAGATTTATCTGCCTTACAAGATGGTAAGTTTAAGCTTATTATTGATGATATAGATATAAACGAAATTATAAGGGTTACTGTATTAAAATTTGAAGGAAAAATAAAGAAAAAAAATCTAAAGGTAGAAGTTTCTTTTGAAAACGACAAGTTAATAACCGTTGGAGATAAGGATAGATTAGTTCAAGTAATCACAAATTTACTTGATAATGCCATTAAATATTCTAATTACGAATCAGAAATAAAAATATATACCAAGACAAAGTCAAGAAAAGCTGTAATCTCTATATATAATGAAAGTGACCCTATCCCAGAAGAGGTTCTAAACAAGTTATGGGAAAGATTTTATAAAATAGATAGTTCCAGAACTTCTAAAATGAGCACAGGACTAGGACTTTCAATTGTAAGAGAGATTTTATCACAATTAAATCAAGAAATATGGGCTGAAAATGTAGAAAATGGAGTTCGTTTTACTTTTACTTTAGATAAAGCTAAAAAAAGTTAAAGATTTAAAACAGGAAGTGATAAGGTGAAAAGAAAAACCAGGCTTATTACTAAAAAGAAAAGACAGAAACAAAAAATAAGTAATCAAATGAAAAATATATACTTTAAAAAGAATAAAAAGAAAGTAGTTAAAAATATTATAAAAACTACGTTTATTATTGCTATTACTGTGTTATCAGGATTTCTTATAATCCTTTATACTAATAATGAGTCTAGAAGTTCAAGATTAAATGTATCAAAACAAAAATCAGGGGTAGGACTTAAGGAGAAGGAAGTTATAAAGGATAAAGAGGTCTTACAAAAGGATACATTGAAAAATATAGAAAAGAATGTAGTTGTGGTAAAGAATGGTGAAACGGAGAGTGTAGGTGCTGTATTTGGAGATCAAGGCTATATAGTAGCCAATGGGAAAGAACTTGACTTTAAAAAAGATATAAAGGTTAAATTTAATGATAAAAAAGAGTGTAGTGGTAAGTTTTTAGGAGAAGATCCCTTAAGTAAAATTGCTATTATAAAAGTTGAAAAAAAAGATATAAAACCTATGAAGTTTGAGAATGAGGTAAATATATCTACAGGTGATAAAGTTATTATTGTAGAAAGTAACAATGAAGTTAAAACTAGTGAAATATTTTTAGGTAATATTGAGGATATAAATAAAAAGGTTTTTAATAGTAGTAATTTAAGAGTTAAAGAAAAGGACCTCATAAACTTAATAAAAACTAATATATTAAAGGAAGAGGATATAGATAGTAATATATTTATTTACAATGAAAATGGTAATTTAGTAGGTATTAATTTTTCCTCTAAAAACAAAATTTTTTCTGAGATCACTTATAGTGGGCTTCACATATATGAGGTTCAAGAAATAGTTGATGAAGTTTTAAGTGCAGAAAACCAAGTGTTAAAGAATATAGGGATATCAGGGAAAAGTGCAATACCAACAGTGGATTATGGGGTGAAAGGATTATATATACAAAAAGTTGCAAAAGGTAGTTTGGGAGAGGTTGCCAAAATTCGTCCAACAGATATAATTATAGGTATAAATGAAAAGCAAATTAAAGACTTAGATGAATTAAGTGATATCTTAATAAATCATGAAGAAGGAGAAAAATTAGTTTTAAAAATTTGGCGTAATGGTAAAATTATTTATAATGATATAAGCTCATATAGGTTGAAGTAATAAGAAAAATAATTTAAAATAATTAATTAGCATGCATATGCATGCTAATTAATTTTTATGTGCAGTTGTATTAGAGATAGATGTTGATATAAAAGTCACCTTATTACGACTTTACTGCATTAAGAATTTCATTAGAGAAAAATCTCTAATAAAGTCTAAAGTAAAAGATAAATTAATTATAGTGAAAAAATTGGAGGATATTATGTATTTAGTAGTGGGACTTGGAAATATAGGAAAAGAATATGATAAAACAAGACATAATGCTGGATTCGATGCTATGGATATTTTATCAGAAAAGTATAAAGTTAATGTAGATAGGGTAAAATTTAAAGGAACTTATGGAGAGGTAAGAATAGGAAAAGAAAAAGTTATTCTTTTAAAACCATCTACATATATGAATTTAAGTGGAGATAGTGTGATTCTAGCTTCAGAGTATTATAATATACCATCAAAAAACATTATAGTAATATATGATGATATAAGTCTACAAGAAGGAAAATTAAGGGTAAGACCTAAAGGCAGTGCTGGAGGGCATAATGGTATAAAAGATATTATAAAAAAACTTGGGACAGAAGATTTTCCAAGGATACGTATAGGGGTAGGAGCTCCAAAAGGAGATTTGATATCTCATGTATTGGGAAAATTTTCAAAAGAGGGGAGAGAGCAGGTAGAGAAGGTTTTAGATATATGTCCTAGCATAGTTGAAACAATTATTAGTGAAGGTGTTGAAGAAGCCATGAATAAGTATAATGGTTTTAATGGATAACAATGACTTAGTATTTAATTTAAGAGGTGTTAATATATGCGATTACAAGGGTTGATGAATCCACTACTAGAAAATGATAAATTCCTTGAAATAGAGGAAGGGATAAAGAAAAAAAATTATCCCCTAGGAATTTATGGAATATCAGAGTCGGCAAAGGCTTATTTAGTAAGTGGGATATATGAAAAAATTAAAAAGTCTATATTAATAGTAACATATAGTGATGTAGAGGCAAGAAACTTATACGAAGATTTAAATTTATATATACCAAACTTATATTATTTACCCACTAAGGAACTAGTGTTTTATAATATAGATACTATATCTGGAGATTTAAGGTGGGAAAGGCTTAAGGTAATAAGAGAAATCTTAAAAGATAAGAAAAACGTTTTAATAACTTGTGTAGATGCCTTAGCATCAGTATATACACCTGTAGAGCTATTCAAAGAAAATATATACAAGTTTTCTGTAGGTGACATAATAGACACAAAAGTTTTAAGTGAAAAATTGGTTCAATGTGGTTATGAAAGAACTTTAACTGTAGAAAATAAAGGACAATTCTCAATTAGGGGAGGAATTATAGATATTTTTCCACCAGTTACGGATATGCCTTATAGAATTGAACTTTTTGACGATGAAATAGATTCCATAAGAACCTTTAGTGCAGATACTCAAAGAAGTGTGGATAAATGTTACTCCATAGAAGTTTTTCCTGCAAAAGAGATTATTCTCTACAAGGAAAACTTAGAAGAAGGATATGAAGCTATTAAAGCTGATTTAAATAATGTTGTATGTAATTTTAAGAAAAAAAAGAAAAGTGAAGAAACTGAAAGAATAAATAATATTATAAAATCAAATTTAGAATCCTTAAAAGAGAGGTGGGGCTTCGAAACTATAGATAGCTACCTTCCCTATTTTTATAAGGATACTTCTACTTTTTTTGATTATCTTAAAGATTCATTTATTATAATGGATGATCCACAAAGATGCTCAGGGAAAATTGACAGTGTGTATACTGAGTTCAACGAAAACTATGAAAACTTTTTAAGTAGAGGAAATATCTTGCCTAGGCAAGGCGAACTAGTCATGACCAAAGAAATGTTACTAGAGATAATGGAGAGTAAAGAACTGGTAACCATGAGCTCTATTGCAAAGACTTTGAAGAGTTTTTCACCTAAATTTATAATATCTTTTACTCAAATTACATTAAATGATTATCATGGACAACTTGATTTATTAATAGATGATATTAAAGAAAAGAAAGAAAGAGGATATAAGGTCTTAATCCTATCAGGAACTAAAAGTAGAGGAAATAGACTTATAGACACTTTAAGGGACAGAGGTGTTGAAGGTGTATATAAAGATGTAGTAGAAGAAATTCAATACGGGGAAGTTGTAGTGACTCATGGAAGCCAATTGAAAAGCTATGATTATCCAGATTTAAGATTGTGTGTAATTTCAGATAAAGGAGTCTTTGGAGAATCTAAAAGAAAAATTAGGCACAAGGTTAATAAAAAAGGGGTTGCAAAGATAAAGAGTTTTACTGAGCTAAAACTAGGTGACTATGTGGTTCATGTAAATCATGGAATAGGTGTTTATAAAGGAATAAAGCAATTAGAAGTAGGTGGACATAAAAAAGACTATCTTCAAGTTATGTATGGTGGAAATGATATATTATATGTTCCGGTAGATCAATTAGACCTTGTGCAAAAGTATATAGGTTCAGAGGGAAAATCACCAAAAATAACAAAGCTAAGCAGTACAGAATGGGTTAAGGCAAAGAGAAAAGTTAAAAAATCTATTGAGGATATAGCAGAAGATTTAATGAAACTTTATGCTGCTAGGAGTATATTGAAAGGGTACCAATATTCAAAGGATACAGTTTGGCAGAAACAATTTGAAGAGGAGTTTCCTTTTCAAGAAACTCCAGATCAATTAACTGCTATTGAGGATATTAAAAAGGATATGGAAACTAATAAACCAATGGACAGATTGCTTTGTGGAGATGTTGGGTATGGAAAAACTGAGGTTGCTTTAAGAGCAGCTTTCAAAGCTATTATGGATGGTAAACAAGTTGCTGTATTAGTTCCTACTACTATTTTAGCAAAACAGCATTACAATAATTTTATAAGCAGATTTAAGGATTTTCCTGTTAAAATAGACATGGTTTGTAGGTTTAGAACACCTGCAGAACAAAAGAAAGCACTTCAAGCCTTAAAAGAGGGAAATCTAGATATTATAATTGGTACTCATAGAATTCTTCAAAAGGACGTTATGTTTAAGGACTTAGGACTTTTAATTGTAGATGAAGAACAAAGATTTGGGGTAAAACATAAGGAAAAGGTAAAAGATTTAAAAAAGAACATAGATGTTCTAACCTTATCTGCAACCCCTATTCCAAGAACTCTACATATGTCTTTAACAGGGGTTAGGGATATAAGTGTTATAGAAACACCACCGGAAGAGAGATATCCAATTCAAACTTATGTTGTAGAATTTAATGATCAACTAATAAGAGACGCCATACTAAGAGAGATAAGTCGTGATGGCCAAGTATTTTTTGTGTATAATAGAGTAGAAACTATAATGGATATGAGTGCATATTTAAGTAAACTTATCCCAGAGGCGAGAATTTGTATAGCTCATGGACAAATGGCAGAGAGAGAACTTGAGAATATTATGATAGATTTTATGGAACGCAAATATGATATTCTTCTTTGTACTACCATTATAGAGACAGGAATAGATATACAAAACGCCAATACTATGATAATTTACGATTCAGATAAAATGGGACTATCTCAACTATATCAATTAAGAGGTAGAGTGGGGCGTTCTAGTAGAATAGCATATGCATATTTTACTTATAAAAAAGATAAAGTTTTAACTGAAGTTGCAGAAAAAAGGCTTAAAGCTATAAAGGAATTTACGGAACTTGGATCAGGATTTAAAATTGCTATGAGGGATCTTGAAATTAGAGGAGCTGGAAATATGATGGGCTCTTCACAACATGGACATATGGCTTCTGTAGGATATGATCTATACTGTAGAATGCTTGAAGATACTATATCCAAAATAAAGGGAGAAGTAGCAAAAGAAGATATAGACACAACTATTGAAATTAAGGTTGATGCATATATTCCTAGTTCATATATTAAAGATGAAACCAATAAAATCGAAGTATATAAAAAGATTGCAGCTATATCATCTACTGAAGAACTTATGGATATTCAAGAAGAAATTGAAGATAGATTTTCAGATATCCCTCTTCCAGTAATTAATCTTATTAATATTGCTTATTTAAAAAGCATAGCAAGAAATATGGGTATAATTGAAATTAAAGAAGTTAAAGATATGATAAATATGAAGTTTTTAAATAAAGATAAACTTTCTAAAGATGTTATTAAGAAGGTTCTATCAGATTATAAACGACAGCTTATAATTAAAATGGGTGATGAACCTGTATTAGCTTATAGTCTAAAGAATACTAAGAAAGAGGAGGTAGTAGACAATTTAATTAAAATTTTGAAAGACTTTGAAACTATAAGTTCAAAATAATTACTATATATGATAAAATAAGCTTTGTACAATTAGGTTATTATTATGATAAAATAACAAAATTAAATTTGAATCGGGGGAAGTAAAGTGAAGAATACAAAGAAAATTATAAGTACGGTGTTGGCTTTATCTATAGCTTTTGGAATGACTGGTTGTAAAATGGTCGAAAAGACACCAGAGGCTATCAAAAAGAGTACTGTATTAAAAGTAAATGGTAAGAAGTATACAAGAGGAGAAATAGATGATAGATTAGCTTATTTGCATGCAGCTTTAAAAGAAAAATATGGTGAGAAATATGAGGAAAATGCAGAAGCTAAGGAAATATTAACAAAACAAAGAGAACAATTAATTCAGGTTTTAGTAGATAATGAAGTCATGAAGAAAAAAGCTAAGGAATTAGGCATAAAGGTTACTGATGATGAAATAAATAAAAAAGTAGAAGAGGCACTTAAAGGCGTAAAACAACAGTTTAAGAAGGATGAAGACTATAAAAAAGCTTTAGAAAGAGAAAAGTTAACAGAAGAAAAGCTAAAGACTAGAATAAAAGAAAATGTAGAAATAGAGTTACTTACAAGTAAGGTTTATGAAAATGTAACTAAAGATATAAAAGTAGAAGATAAAGATGTAAAACAACATTACAATGAAAATTTAAACGAATACACTGAAAAACCAAATGGAGTAGAATTAGCACAAATAGTAGTTGAGAAGAAAGAAGATGCAGACAAAATTAAAAAAGAATTAGATGGTGGTGCTGACTTTTCAAAGCTTGCTAAGGAGAAGAGCAAGGATGAAAAGACTAAGTCCAAAGGTGGAGAAATAGGGTTCCTTGAGTTTAGACAACTTTACCAAAAACCATACTTAACTAATGCCATGGCAATGAGCAAAGGACAAGTTAGTCAACCTATAGAAGATGAAGAGGGTTTTCATATAATTAAAGTTATAAATAAAACAAATTATCCACCAAAAAAGTATGATGAAGTAAAAGATGCTATAAAAGAAAAGTTAGTTGCAGAAAAGAAAATGAAGGATTGGGAAGAAAAGGTAACTAAGTGGAGAGAAGAGGCAAAGGCTAAGATTTCTGAAGATAATTTAAAATAAAATATGAAAAATATGTCTAACTATGAAAAAATAATTTATATGTGTGTATAAAATTTCATAATTATAAAGATAATAATATAAGAAGTATATTTAATGCAATACACATATATAAGGAGGAAGAAACAAATGAAGGCAACAGGTATAGTAAGACGTATAGATGATTTAGGAAGAGTTGTTATACCTAAAGAAATTAGAAGAACATTAAGAATTAGAGAGGGAGATCCACTAGAAATATTTACAGATAGAGATGGAGGAGTAATATTAAGAAAATATTCTCCTATAGAAGAGTTAAGCGATTTTTCAAGAGAGTATGCAGAAGCACTCCAACAAACTATTGGATCCTCTGTATTAATAACAGATAAGGATGGTATTATTTCAGTTAGTGGAGCTTCTAAGAAGGAATATACCGAAAAGAAAATAAGTTCTGATATTGAAAGAATAATGGAAGATAGAAAGGCTAGAATTTTGGGTGGAGATTTAGAAGATGCTGTTCCTATCTACAAAGATGATGATGAAGAAAAGTATACTCATCAAGTTATAGCTCCAATCCTAGCAGAAGGAGACACTATTGGAAGTGTTATAATATTTACAGAAGAAGAAAAGGATGATTTTGGAGAACTAGAATTAAAGTTAGCTGAAACAGCAGCCAATTTTTTAGGAAAACAAATGGAATAGTACATAAATGGCAGTACAACTTATTGTACTGCCATTTATTTTTTTCAGTAATAATACCATCAATAAAAAAGTATATTTAATATAAAGTAGTTTTATAATTGGGGGTATTTTTATGAAAAAACAGACCTTGATAAAAGGGACTATCATTTTAGGCTTGGCTGGAATATTTGCAAGGTTTTTAGGGCTATTTTTTAGAGTTCCAATACAGTTACTCCTTGGCGATGAAGGAATGGGGTATTATCAAATGTCATATCCCTTGTATCTTACATTTATTGCGGTATCTTCAGGAATCCCCATAGCTGTATCTAAAATAATTTCTGAAATGAATACAAAGAATAATAAAGGAGGTATAGTAAAAGTTTTACGATCTAGCTTTTTAATAATGATTCCTGTGGCTTTAGGATTTTCCTTTTTACTTATATTTTTTTCAACAAACATAATAGAATCCCTAAGATGGGATACAAAATCATATTATGCGTTTATAGCCACAGCTTTAGCTCCAATATTTGTAATAGCAATGGGCATATTAAGAGGTTTTTTCCAAGGCTTACATAACATGAATCCTACAGCTGTATCTCAAATAATAGAACAGATAGGGAGAGTAGTTGGAGGGGTAGGACTTGCATATATATTATTTCCTTTGGGAATTGAGTATGCTGCAGGAGGAGCAGCTTTAGGAGCCTTAATAGGTTCTATATTAGGACTTTTTTACTTAATTATAAAGTATTTAAAAGTATCTAAATACCTACCCAAGGTTAATAACACAACTGTAGGGCCGGTGATTGGGGATATACTTAAAAATGCAGTTCCTTTTTCCTTTGGAGCAGTTATAGGAACAATTATGGGACTAGTAGATTCTATAGTAGTTCCTAGAAGTTTGCTTAAAGCTGGATTTACTACTAAAGAAGCTGCTATACTATATGGACAATTAACAGGAAAGTCTGCTACTTTAGCTCACGTACCTTTAGCATTATCTGTAGCCTTATGTACATCCATAGTACCTATAGTGGCGGAAGCATATATAAAGAATAGAAGGGGTGAGCTTCAAAATAAGGTGGAAGGTTCAATAAAAATTTCTAGTGTAATATCAATTCCGTCATCTATGGGACTTTATTTTCTTGCATACCCTATAATGAATTTAGTTTTTAGGGGGGACACAGGGGGGTATATAATTTTAAAATATATGTCACTGTCACTACCATTTATAATCCTTAGCCAATGTACTACAACTTTACTTCAAGCTATGAATAATTTTTATGCACCTGTTAAAAACTTAGCTATAGGATGTATAGCTAAAATTGCAATAACCTATGTTTTAGTTCCAATACCTAAAATAAATATATATGGTGCTGTAATTGGATCTACAATTGGCTATATAATATCTTGTGTTTTAAATGTTGTGTTGATTAAAAGAAAGTTAGCCATGACAATAAGTTTTTATGAGTGTATTGTGAAGCCAGCCTTTGCGTCAATAATTATGTCTATCTCAGTTATATTAGGGTATAAGTATATATATTTTTACACCTTAAGTAACGATTTAGCTTGTCTGTCAGCTATATTAATTGGTGTTATTATTTATTCCTTAGCAGTATTAATTCTTAGAATTTTTAGTTATAAAGAGATAAAGAGTAGGTTTAAAGTTTCTTAAATTAAATAATTATATTATTTTACAACTATAATATATAGGGAAAGAAGAGCGTTGAAGTTTTTTAAAATCTAGTATTTAATAAGATTAATATATGGTAAAATACTTAAGAAGGAGAGTGATTAGCCTATGATTAAGATTTTGGGATTGGGACCAGGAGATAAAAATTCCTTAACACTTGGCACTATAGATGCCTTAAAAAGTTGTGAAAATATATTTTTTAGAACAGAAAAACATCCAACTGTAGATTATATAAGATCTTTAAATATAAATTTTAAAACTTATGATAGTTTTTATGAAGCCTATGATAGTTTTGATGATGTATATTCAGCTATTGCTAAAGATATAGTAACTAAACATGAAGAACTTAAAAATATAGTGTATGCAGTTCCAGGGCACCCCTTAGTTGCTGAAAAATCTGTTTTAATGATTATAGAACTTTGCAGAGAACAAAATGTAGAATATGAGATATTACCTGCAGTAAGCTTTGTTGAAGCAATGATGGAAAGTCTTAAATTAGATCCAATTGAAGGGATTAAGATTGTAGATGCATTTGAAATAAATAAGATCATATTACATAACAGTACAGGACTAATAATAACTCAAGTATATAACAATTTAATAGCCTCAGAGGTTAAACTTGCTTTATCTGAATATTATAATGATAGTGCTGATATATATTTTGTAAGAGGTGCTGGTATAAAAGGCGTAGAAAGTGTAAGGAAAATAAAACTATATGAATTAGATAGACAAGAAGATATAGATTATTTAACATCTATATATGTTCCTAAAGATACAAAGGCATTAAAGGATTTTTATGATTTAGTAGGTATAATAGATGTTCTAAGAGGGGATGATGGATGTCCATGGGACTTAGAACAGGATCATAAATCCCTTAGAAGATGTTTAATAGAAGAAGCTTATGAGGTTATAGATGCCATAGATGAAGAAGACCCAGAAAATTTAGCAGAGGAATTAGGAGATTTGTTGTTACAAGTTGTATTTCATGCTAAAATAGGAAAAGAAGAGGGATACTTTAATATCTATGATGTTACAAATGAAATCTGTGAAAAGATGATAAACAGGCATCCTCATATATTTGGTAAAATAAATCTTGACAGTTCGCAAGATGTATTAGATAATTGGGAAGAAATAAAAAAACAAGAGAAAGCTTATGCTTCATATACTGAACAGCTAAAACATATTTCTAAAAGTCTGCCAGGTTTAATAAGGGCAGAAAAAGTTCAAAAGAAGGCTGCTAAGGTAGGATTTGATTGGAATAGTATAGAACCTGCCTTGGAAAAAGTACAGGAAGAATATTTTGAAGTTAAAGAAGTATATAATTCAAAAAATAGGGAAAAAATATTAGATGAGCTAGGGGACTTAATATTTGCCACTGTAAACGTATGTAGATTTTTAGAAATTGATCCTGAAGAAGCTATAAATCATACCACTGAAAAGTTTATAAATCGATTTGAATTTATTGAGAATAAGGCTAAAGAAAATGGGTATGACATTGAAAAGATGACTTTAGATGAAATGGATAAACTTTGGGATTTAGCTAAAAAGGATAGGTAAGTTTTAAATTCGATAATTTTTAAAACAAAAAATTATATAAAAAGAAGGATTTTAAAATCTTTTGAAGAATAAGCTATTCTATAGTGTACTCTAACAATGAGTAGACTTTAATTTAAGGAGGTAACTAAGGTGAATAAAGCGGAATTAATTACTGTTATGAGTGAAAAATCTAAATTAACTAAAAAAGATGCAGAAGCTGCTTTAAAAGCATTTATAGAGGCAGTAGAGGAAGCTCTAGAAAAAGATGAAAAAGTACAATTAATTGGTTTTGGAACTTTTGAAACTAGAAAAAGAGCTGCTAGAAAAGGAAGAAACCCAAGAACTAAAGAAGAAATAGATATTCCTGCATCAGTAGCTCCAGTTTTCAAGGCTGGAAAAGAGTTCAAAGAAAGAGTAAACAAGTAGTTTTATAGAGGATAAAAAAACCTAGGTGTAAATCTGGGTTTTTTATTTTAATCCTCCAATAATATTGTGAAAAGGGGAATGGGCATGAGATTAGATAAATATTTAAAAGTTTCTAGAATAATTAAAAGAAGAACCAAAGCAAAAGAAATCTGTGATAGTGGAAGAGTACTTATAAATGGGAAAGAAGCTAAAGCAAGTACAACCATAAAGGAAAATGACATTATAGAAATTGTATTTGCAAAAGATACTTTAAAGGCTAAAATAGTTAACATAGCAGAACATGTAAAAAAAGAAGAGGCAAAGGAAATGTATGAAATAATCTCTGGTAAAGATGCAGAAGAAGAGTAATACGTTTATTTTAATATTAGTTATTTTAATTTAAAAAGAGTAGTGAATTGGTACAAGTCTAATTCATTACTCTTTTATTTTGTATACTAGTTTTAGACTAACTTAAAGAATTTATTTAAAAGTTATAGCATATATATATATTGAAACTTAATTCAGAGGGGAGTTTTACTGAAGTAAGTTAAATAATTATAAGGCACATTAAGCAGATTATACAATTACTTTAAGAATAAAAGGCAACGGTATATCTGTTTTATAATTAGAATAAGTAGGATAAATTAGCATTATATATGGGGAGGATTATATGGAAGTAAAAAAAGGTATGAATATAGAAGAAAATAAAGGTGGCTTAAAATTAAAGAACAGAGAAAAACTAGATATAGATGGTGTTTTGGAAGTTATAAGTTTTAATGAAGAAGAAATAATATTAAGTACTAAATTAGGAGGATTAAATGTAAAAGGTCATAATCTAAAAATGAACAGATTAGATGTAACTAATGGAGAGGTAAGTATAACTGGCACAATTAATTCTTGTATATATAAAAATGATAAAAAATCACTAAAAGAAGAGTCTATATTAAAAAGACTTTTTAAGTAGGTGACATAATGTTATTTTCTATTGGTTTTCAATTAAGATTATTTATATTTAGTATGTTAGCTGGAATTTTAACTGGTATATTATTTGATATATACAGATTAATAAGGGGATCATCTAATCCTAATAAAGTAATAACTGCTGTGGAAGATATACTTTTTTGGATATTTACCTCGATTTTAGTATTTACATTTTTGTTGTATACAAACTATGCATATGTTAGTATATATATATATTTGTTAATTTTTATAGGAATGATAATATATTTAAATATTTTAAGTGATTTATTTATAGTATTATTGTATAATCTAAATAAGTTTATATACAAGATTATTAGAATAAGCTTTAAATATATTATGTTTCCAATAGAGTTTATTTTATATAAAATTAATAAAAGCTTCAAAGATTAATTATATTTATTAATTTACCAAATGGGAAAGGTGTGATATACTATGAAAAGATTTAAAAATTCTAAAAAAGTGGTTATATTTTTGGGAAGTATTTATGTAGTATATACACTTATTTCGCAACAAATAAATATTCATAACCAAAACAAAGAAATTAAAAAGTGGAATGTTGAAATTGAAGAAGTTAAAAAAGAGAATGAACGATTAAAAGATGAAGTTAAAATGTCTGAAAGTGATCAATATGTGGAAAAAATTGCAAGAGAGAGGTTGGGGCTTATTCACAAAGGTGAATCAACTATTATAGATAAGAAAAAATAAATTACATAAATATTTTATTTTAAGGAGGATACTTTTTCCATGTCTTTAAAACCAGGAAGCATTATAGAAGGCAAAATAGTTAACATTACAAAATTTGGAGCATTTGTGGAAGTGGAGGGAAAAACAGGCTTATTACATATATCTGAAATATCTAAGACTTTTGTAAAAGATATAAATAAGCATTTAAAAGAAAATGAAATTGTTAAAGTAAAAGTTATATCCATTGATGAGGATGGGAAAATTAGCTTATCCATGAAACAAATAGAGGAAGAAAGACCTAAAAAAACTAGTGCCCCTCAAGAAGTGGATTGGAGTAGAGAGAAAAATAGATTAAATTCCTCAAACTTTGAAGATAGCTTATCTAAGTTTTTAAAAGAAAGTGAAGAGAAGCTAAAAGATATGAAAACATTTAAGGTTAATAAGAATCAAGGTAGTGGTGGTAAAAAGAAGACTAAATAATAGTTAATAAAGTAATTTATTTTCAAAATATAAGCTAGAAGCTAATTATAAGCTATCTAGCTTTTGAATTTACAAGTTAAATTATTTTATAAAAAACTATTGACTTATTATTTATATTAATATATAATTACACTTGTTGCAGGACACGAATTATAAAAAAACATGCTGAAGTGGCGGAACAGGCAGACGCACAGGACTTAAAATCCTGCGGTGCTAACACACCGTACCGGTTCGATTCCGGTCTTCAGCACCAGATATCGCGGGGTGGAGCAGCTGGTAGCTCGTCGGGCTCATAACCCGAAGGTCATAGGTTCAAGTCCTATCCCCGCAACCAAATTTGTTTTTAGTGTCTATAAATTTAAATAAGAAAACATGCTGAAGTGGCGGAACAGGCAGACGCACAGGACTTAAAATCCTGCGGTGCTAACACACCGTACCGGTTCGATTCCGGTCTTCAGCACCAAACATCGCGGGGTGGAGCAGCTGGTAGCTCGTCGGGCTCATAACCCGAAGGTCATAGGTTCAAGTCCTATCCCCGCAACCAAACATGGCGGAATAGCTCAGCTGGCTAGAGCATTCGGTTCATACCCGAAGTGTCGTAGGTTCAAGTCCTATTTCCGCTACCAAGAAAGTTGTTGATTATTCAACAACTTTTTTTATTTTAAGACTAACATATATACTGTTCTCATCTTATTATTTTCCTTTATACCATGACTATCCGCACTGATACTCCCATGGCACTCTGTGAAAGCGATTCCTACCAAATCCAAGATTTGGACTTTCTGCTTTTCTTTAAAGTGGGAGAAAAGAGCGGCTAACTCCCTAGATAATGATTTTCCCTAAAGTATAACGACTTTTAAGGAGTAAAACTCATAAGAATTCTGTTAATAAGCCTTAGAGGGAGTAAAACCCCCTTTAAAGCTAAGAAATCTGTTTATATAGTTAAAAAGTAGTACCTATAAAAGATGGTAAAAAAATACATATAAAAAGGATTCCTGTCTTACGAAAAAAAATTAAGACACCACTTTATGACAAATATTTCCATAGGTTTTTGTTATAATGAATACGTAATTTATAAAAGGGGTGGTGATTTTTAATGCAGTATGGATTAGAAGTATTACCTTACAAAAGAATAAAAAAGGAAAAAAATGATGAGAAGTTTTCCAAGAGAGAGGTTATAAATTGCGTTAAAAGATATGTGGGTTTAGGTTTAATTTGCTTTCTCATAAGTAGGGTTAAACTAATAAATGGAATGGCACCTTTTGGTACAGCCTTGCTTATATCCTTATCTTTACATATAGATAAGAGAGAATTTATAGCTTCATCAATAGGGAGTCTAATTGGATATTTAACTTTAATAAACAAGGTTGAAAATATATCCATATATTTTATATCAGTGAGTACCATATTAGCAGTAAATTATATTTTTAATGAAAGGGAAAAAAGAAGAAAAATAATATCTATATTTGTATTGCTTGTTTTAGAATATATGGTATCTAGGTTTATATTAAACAAGATGACTTTTTCTTTTAGTATTTTTTATTCCTTTATGGAAGTTTTATGTCTATTACCTTTATATTATATTATTAATCAAGGAATAATATGCTTTAAATCTTTAGATTCAAAGAAAATATTTAATAATGAAGAAATGGTCAGTATGGGCATAATAATATCTCTAATATTAGCAGGCACATGGGGGGTAAATATTAAATATGTTTTCATAATGAATATTTGTGGGCTCCTATTTGTAACTGCTGTTGGATATATAAGTGGAAGCTCCATAGGTGGAACCACAGGTGTTGCTTTAGGAGCAATAATAGGAATGACTTCTGTAGATATGCCTATATTTATAAGTGTATTTGGAATATGTGGACTTATATCCGGTATTTTTAGAGATACAGGAAAATATTTTACAGCTATGTCTTGTGGAGTAACTTTCTTTATAATTCAGATATATTTAGGTACAAATACTAATTTTATAGGCATTGAAGCTTTAATTAGTCTATTAGGATTTATCCTTATACCAAACAAAGTATATAAAAAACTCACCTTAGATTTTAATGCTGAAGATAAAAAGGAAGACTTGGGGGAAGCTTATATAGATAGAATCAAAACTATATATTATGATAAGATTAATAATTTTTCTGATCTCTTATTTAATATATCATCTACCTTAGATGGCTTAGTAGACAATGATAAATTAGCCTTAAAAAGTAAGAGTTCAGCTCTTATAGAAAACTTAGCTGATAGGGTATGTTCAGGTTGCAATATGAAGAGTATTTGTTGGAGTAGGGAAATACATTATACATATTCAGCTTTTTCTGAACTTATACAAAACTATCAGGAAAATAAAAAAGATATTCCTTATGAGATTGAAAGAAAATGTATAAATAGAACCTTACTTATAAAAAATACAGAGGATATAGTAAATAAATATATAATTAATGAAATGAGAAAAAGTAGTTTATGTGAGGGAAGAGAATTACTAGCAAATCAAATAAAAAATATGGCTAAAACAGTCCATAATATTGGAGATGAAATACATTCAAATATATATATAAATATTTATTTAGAAAATAAAATAAGAAGAATATTGGATAAAAACAGAGTAGAGTATGGTAGTCTTTTGTGCATAAAAGATGAGCGAGGAAGAAACATAATTAAGTTATCCATGAAGGTATGTGGAGGGAAAAAGCTTTGTGCAAAGAAGGTTCTCTCATATATAACTGAGGCTACAGGTGAGGCAATGTGTATAACTAGTGAAGACTGTTCCATAGATAAGAAAAATAACACCTGTTCAGTTACCTTTGAAGAAGTACCTAAATTTCATATTAATTCTTATGCAGCGGTTAAATGTAAAGATGGAGAAAAGTGCAACGGAGATAGTTATAGTTTTTCCAAATTAAAAGATGGTACTTACATTTCTCTTATTAGTGATGGTATGGGATCAGGGCCGCAAGCAGGTAGAGAGAGTAAAGCGGCTGTAGATTTGATAAATCAGTTTTGTAGGGCGGGATTTGATAAAATAACAGCAATAAATACTATTAACTCTATTATGAGCATGAAATTTAATGAAGATGAGAAGTTTTCAACCTTAGACTTATGCAATATAGATCTTTATAGAGGTAATGCTCAGTTTATGAAAGTAGGAGCAGTATCTAGCTTTTTAAAAAGTGGGAATAAAATTAATATAATAAAATCTAAGAGTTTACCAATTGGAGTCTTAGATAAGGTAGACGTGGAAATAGAAGATAAAAAGATTGAAAATGGAGATCTAATAGTTATGGTCAGTGATGGAGTATTAGATTATAATGATACTTCACTTATAAATAGCAATTGGATATTAGAGTATTTAAAGGAGAGCAAGAGTAACGATCCTAAAGAAGTAGCTTGTGGAATACTAAATGAAGCTATAAAATCAAATGATTATAAAATAAAGGATGATATGACTGTATTAGTTTCTAAAGTGTATGCAGTCTATTAAAATTCTGTAAAATCATTTTTAAGAACGCATTATTATGTTATAATTATGTATTGTTAACTTAGGAAAATAAAACCTTAAACTAGGAGTTGGTAACTTGATAGAGAAAGTACTGGAAAATATAAAAAATTACAATATGATTAATAAAGGTGACAAAGTTTTAGTAGCTCTATCAGGAGGTCCTGATTCTGTATCTTTGATACATTCTTTGAATAGATTAAAACATGAGCTAGACATAGAAATATGTGCAGCTCATGTTAATCATTGTTTAAGAGGAGAAGACTCTGACAAGGATGAACAATATGTAATTGAACTTTGTAATAACATGGGTATAACATTGTTTAATACTAAAGTTGATGTTAGGGCTTATGAAAAAAAGCATGGAGTTTCCTGTGAGGTTGCAGGAAGAAACCTAAGGTATGAGTTTTTTAATAAAATTAAAACTGAACAAAATATTCAAAAGATTGCCTTAGCTCATAATGCCAATGATCAGGCAGAAACCTTATTAATGAGAATAATGAGAGGAACTGGTCTTCAAGGGTTATGCGGTATAAGAGCTATAAGAGAGAATCTATATATAAGGCCAATAATTAATATAACAAGATCAGAGATTGAATCATATTGTGAAGAGGAGAAATTAAATCCTAGAATAGATAAGACAAATTTACAAAATATATATACTAGAAATAAAGTTAGACTAGAGCTTATACCTTATATAGAAAAGAACTTTAATGAAGATATTATTGGATCTTTAAACAGGTTAGCTTATAATATGCAGATGGACAATGAAATTTTAGAAAAACTTTCTAAAGAGTATTATGAAAGATATTGTGATGTTAATGAAAATAAGGTTATAATAAGTAAAGAGGCTTTTAAAGAACATCATAGCATTTTAACTAGAATAATTAGAAAAGCTTTAACTAGTTTAACTGGAGATACCTATAATTTTGAAAAAAATCACATTTATAGTGTTATAGAATTGCAAAGTAATTCTACTGGTAAAAAAGTAATGCTTCCTAAGGATATAATTGCATATAATAACTATGGAGATTTACATATAGCATATTCTAAAGGTTTTACAAAAAATGAAGATAATATATGTAGGGAATATAATTTAATTATAGGTCAGTCTAATTATATAAGTAATGAGGGCATTATAATTTCCTTGGAAATATTAAATAGAGAAGATATATCTATAAGTAAAAGCAATAAGTACTTAAAATATTTTGACTATGAAAAAATTGAAGGGGATATAAAGCTGCGTTACAAAAGACATGGAGACCAGTTTAAACCCTTGGGCATGAGAGGAACTAAAACTCTTAAAAAGACTTTTATAGATATGAAAGTAGATAAAGATTTAAGGGATAGAGTCCCTCTAATATGTTTTAAGGATGAAATAGCCTGGATTGTAGGATATAGGGTAAGTGAGAGCTTTAAGGTAACAGAACATACAAAAAAAATTCTTGAAATAAAAGTAGAGAGGGGATAAAAACAAATGAGAGAAGATATTAAAGAAATTTTATATTCTGAGGAAGAATTAAGAATTAAAATAAAAGAATTAGGGGAAAAAATAAGTAAGGACTATGAAGGAGAAGATTTAATTTTAATTGGTATTTTAAAAGGTTCCGTAGTCTTTATGTCAGATCTTTTAAAAGAGATTACTATACCATGTAGGATGGATTTTATGGCAGTGTCTAGTTATGGAAATTCAAGTTCCAGCTCTGGAGTTGTAAGGATATTAAAAGATTTAGATTATGAAATAGAGGGAAAACATGTTTTAGTAATTGAAGATATTATTGATTCAGGTATTACTCTTAAATATTTATTGAAGTATTTAAAGTCTAAAAATCCTGAAAGTGTGGAAGTAGCATGTCTTTTAAATAAACAAGAGAGAAGAAAAGTAGAGATAGATGTTAAGTATTTAGGCTATGAAGTACCTGATTATTTCCTTGTAGGATATGGTCTTGATTACGCAGAAAAATATAGAAATTTACCTTTTGTGGGCATATTAAAAGAGGAAGTATATACTAAGCAATAAATTTAAGAGCTTAATATTTTGTACATATACAATAATAGTATTTTAGTTATGGTAAGATATAAAATGGAATTATATTATCATTAATAAATAATTAATAATAATTATTATTGTAAATAAAAATCCCATATGATAAAATTTTATAGTAACAGAATGGAAGGGGGCCTTTAAATGAAGAAATTTTTTAGTGCAACAACGGCCTGGATACTTGTGCTCATATTAGCTATGTTTGCAGGTATGGCAATACTTGATACAAATAAGACAGGTGGCAATATAAGAGTGGATCAATTCCAAACTTATTGGAAGCAAGATAAAATTAATACCATGAAAATACAACAAGATGGAAGTATAGCTATAGTTTCTGGTGAATTAAAAGATAAAACCAAATATGAATCTGTAGTGTCATCAAGATTATTAGATCAAATAGTTGAAAAAAGTGAAGCAAAGGGCATACAAATTAATTATGTAAAGCCACAAAGTTTTCCTATTTGGGTACAATATTTACCTACATTATTATTTGTTTTAATGATTGGATTCCTTTTCTTTATGATGATGCAGCAGTCACAAGGTGGCGGCGGGGGAAGAGGAGTTATGAACTTTGGAAAGAGTAAAGCTAGAATGGCAACTCCAGACAAAAAGAAATTAGGATTTAAAGATGTAGCAGGTGCTGATGAAGAAAAGCAAGAATTAGCAGAAGTAGTTCACTTTTTAAAGCAACCTAAGAGATATATTGAAATGGGTGCTAGAATACCAAAAGGAGTTCTATTAGTAGGACCTCCAGGTACAGGTAAAACTTTACTTGCAAAAGCAGTAGCAGGGGAAGCTGGAGTACCTTTCTTTACTATTTCAGGTTCTGATTTCGTTGAAATGTTTGTTGGTGTTGGAGCATCAAGAGTTAGAGATTTATTTGAACAGGCAAAAAAGAATGCACCATGTATTATATTTATAGATGAAATAGATGCTGTTGGAAGACAAAGAGGAGCAGGTGTTGGTGGAGGACATGATGAAAGAGAACAAACATTAAACCAATTACTTGTTGAAATGGATGGTTTCTCTGCTAATGAAGGTATTATAATGATTGCAGCTACAAATAGACCAGACATTCTAGACCCAGCATTATTAAGACCAGGAAGATTTGATAGACAGATAGTAGTAGGTGCACCAGATGTTAAAGGAAGAGAAGAAATATTAAAAATACATTCTAGAAATAAACGTTTAGGCAAAGAAATAGACCTTAAAGTTCTTGCAAAGAGAACTCCAGGGTTTACAGGGGCGGATCTTGAGAACTTAATGAATGAATCAGCTTTACTTGCGGTTAGGGCAGATAAAAAGCTCATAGGAATGGAAGAACTAGAAGAAGCAAGCACAAGAGTTATTGCAGGACCAGAAAAGAAAAGTAGAGTTGTTAGTGAAAAAGATAGAAGACTTACAGCATACCATGAAGCTGGTCACGCAGTAGTTATGAAAAACCTTGAAAATGCAGATCCAGTTCATGAAATTAGTATAATACCAAGAGGTATGGCTGGTGGATATACAATGAATCTGCCAGAAGAAGATAGAAGTTATACATCTAAATCTAGATTATTAGATGAAATGGTAGGACTTCTTGGAGGAAGAGTTGCTGAAAAACTTATAATTGGTGATATAAGTACAGGAGCTAAAAATGATATAGATAGAATGAGTTCAATTGCTAGAAAGATGGTTACAGAATATGGTATGTCAGATGTATTAGGACCACTTTCCTTTGGCAATGGTCATGGTGAAGTTTTCCTTGGTAGAGACTTAGGACATGAAAGAAATTACGGTGAAGAAATTGCAGGTAAAATTGACTCTGAAGTTTCAAGATTAAGTTTTGAAGCATATAATAGGGCAGAAACTATATTAAAAGAAAATATAGATAAATTACATGCAGTGGCTCAAGCACTTTTAGAGAGAGAAAGAATTTCAAGAGAAGAGTTCGAAATCCTTATGAGAGGTGAAGAACTACTTCCAGTAGTTGAAGAGAGTAAAGAACCTAAAAGTGAAGAAGTGGAGTTAAAAGAAGACAAAAATTCTATGGAAACTAATTCTAAAGAAGAGTTACAAAAAGACAACTTAGAAGAGAGTAAACTAAAAGGGAATAACCAAGAAGATAACAATTCAAAAAAAGAAGAGGTTATTAATAAACAAGAGTCAGAATTAAAAGAGCATAATGATGATATTTAAAATACAATAAATAAAAGATAACCTATATTAAGGTTATCTTTTATTTATATATCTTTTTACTAAAGAATAATTATGATATAATATAGTTGATAATTATTTGCAGGAAATAACTATTAAACTGTTATTTAATGCTAAAGTATATAAGGGGGTTGATTTTGTGAAAACTGATATTCAAATAGCTCAAGAATCAAAAATGGAACAGATTACAAAGATATCAGAGAAATTAGGTTTAACAGAAGATGACATAGAACTTTACGGAAAATACAAATGTAAAATTAATTTAGATGTATTAGATAGGAAAACAGATAAAGAAGGGAACTTAGTTTTAGTTACCGCTATTAACCCGACACCAGCAGGAGAAGGAAAATCTACAGTTACTATAGGATTAAGCCAAGCTTTAAATAAATTAGATAAAGATTCTATTGCTGTTTTAAGAGAGCCTTCATTAGGACCAGTATTTGGTGTTAAGGGAGGAGCAGCAGGAGGAGGATATGCCCAAGTTGTTCCTATGGAAGATATAAATCTTCATTTTACTGGTGATATGCATGCAATAACTGCTACAAATAATTTGTTATGTGCAGCTATAGATAATCATATCCATCAAGGAAATCCTCTTAAAATAGATAGCAGAAGAATTAAATTTAAAAGAGTTATGGACATGAACGATAGGGCTTTAAGACATATTGTTGTTGGCTTAGGTGGAAAACCAAATGGTTTCTTAAGAGAAGATGGATTTATGATTACAGTTGCATCTGAAATAATGGCAATTTTATGCTTATCTAAAGATTTAATGGATTTAAAAGAGAGAATGGGCAGAATACTAGTAGCTTATAATTTAGATGGAGAACCGATATATTGTAAGGATTTAGGGGTAAATGGTGCCATGGCATTGCTTATGAAGGATGCTATAAAGCCTAACTTAGTTCAAACGCTTGAAAACACACCTGCTATAATTCACGGTGGACCATTTGCTAATATAGCTCATGGATGCAATAGCTTAATAGCTACTAACATGGGAATAAAGTTATCTGACTATGCTATTACAGAAGCAGGATTTGGAGCAGATTTAGGGGCAGAGAAGTTCTTTGATATAAAATGTAGATATGGTGGATTAAAACCAAAATGTGTTGTTATAGTAGCTACGGTTAGAGCTTTAAAACATCATGGTGGAGTTAAGAAGGAAGAGTTAAATAATGAAAATTTAGAAGCACTAGAAAAAGGTATGGCGAACTTAGAAAAGCACATTGAAAATGTTAAAAAGTTTAACATACCAGCGGTAGTTGCTATTAATAGATTTGTAAGTGATACAGAATCAGAATTAAAACTTGTCAGAGAATATTGCGAAAAAGCAGGTGCTAGAGTTGCTCTATCTGATGTTTGGGCTAAGGGTGGAGAAGGTGGAATAGAACTTGCTAAAGAGGTTGTAGATGTTATAGAAAAAGAACATAGTGACTTTAAGCCACTATATGATGTGGAATTAAGTATTAAAGATAAGATAACAACTATAGCAAAAGAAATTTATGGAGCAGATGGTGTAGAATTTGATAAAACTGCACTAAATAATATAAAAGAAATTGAGTCCTTAGGCTTAGATAAGTTACCAATTTGCATGGCTAAGACCCAAAATTCACTTTCCGATAATCCAAGCTTAAAAGGAAGACCTACAGGATTTAATATTACTGTAAGAGAAGTTAGAATATCAAATGGTGCGGGATTTATAGTTGTTTTAACAGGAAGTATAATGGTTATGCCAGGACTACCAAAGGTTCCAGCTGCTAATAATATGGATATGTTAGAAGATGGTTCAATAGTAGGATTATTCTAATGTATCAAATATTTCTACTAAAATTATATGCAACACTAAAATACAGGTAGTATTTACTTGACAAATGAGTTTGAGTTGTTACAATTAAATTATTGATTATATGACAGTATAATAAAAGCAGCTAAAAGCTGCTTTTATTATTATCACATGAGGTGGTGTATAGGACATGGTTTTAGTGATGGATGTTGGAAATACAAATATAGTTTTAGGCGTTTATGATAACAAGAAATTACTTTCATTTTGGAGAATATCTACAGATGTACATAGGACTTCCGATGAATATGGAATACAAGTAATGCAATTATTTAAAAATGATAAAATAGATATTGAAACAATAGAAGGAATAATAATCTCTTCTGTGGTACCTAATATTATGTACTCACTTGAACATATGATAAAAAAATATTTTAACATAAAACCTGTAACAGTTGGACCGGGGGTAAAGACTGGAATAAATATAAAGTATGATAATCCTAAAGAAGTAGGTGCAGATAGGATAGTAAATGCAGTAGCAGTCCATGAGGTTCATAAGGAGCCAGCTATTATAATAGATTTCGGAACAGCAACCACCTTTTGTGCCATTACAGAGGAAGGTAATTATTTAGGGGGAGCTATTTGCCCAGGAATTAAAATATCTACTCAAGCTTTAATAGAGAGGGCAGCAAAACTTCCAGAAGTAAAGCTTGAGAAACCTAAAACTATGATATGTAAAGATACAGTTTCAAGCATGCAAGCTGGAATATTCTATGGTTATGTAGGTCAAGTTGATTTTATAGTAAATAAAATGAAAGAAGAGATGGCCCTAATTGGAGAAACCAATCCTTTAATTATTGCAACGGGAGGCCTTGCCACATCCATTTCAAAAGAGTCTAGTACCATAGATAAAGTAGAACCATTTCTAACTTTAGAGGGATTGAGAATAATATACGAAAAAAATAAGGAGTAGGTTGTTTTATGAGAATAGGGAACCTAGAATTTAAAAATCCGGTATTTTTAGCTCCAATGGCAGGAGTTACTGATGTAGCTTACAGAGAAGTTTGTGGAGAATTAGGTTGCGATTTAACTTACACAGAAATGGTTAGTGCAAAGGGACTATACTACGGAAGTGAAAATACAGAAGCTTTAATGAAAGTATCCTCTAAAAATAAACAAACTGCCATACAAATATTTGGGAATGACCCTGAAATAATGGCTAAAGTTTGTGAAGATTATTTAAATATAAATAATGACTTTTGCTTAATAGATATAAACATGGGATGTCCTGTGCCTAAAATAGTAAAGAATGGGGAAGGCTCAGCTCTTATGAATAATCCTAAATTAGCTGGCGAAATTGTAAAAGCCCTTAAGAAGGTAACAAATAAGCCTATAACAGTTAAGTTTAGGAAAGGCTTTGATGATCAGAATGTAAATGCAGTGGAATTTGCTAAGGTTTTAGAACAATCAGGGGTAGATGCTATTACAGTTCATGGGAGAACTAGAAGTCAAATGTATGAAGGTAAGGCAGATTATGATATTATAAGAAGGGTGAAGGAAGCTGTATCTATACCTGTCTTAGGAAATGGTGATGTCTTTTCAGGAAAAGATGCTTTAAAATTAAAGAAAGAAACAGGAACAGATGGTATAATGGTAGCTAGGGGGGCAATGGGAAATCCTTGGATATTTAGGGAAATAAAATCAGCAATAGAAGGTAAGGAATCAATAGAAGTTTCAGATAAAGAAAAGGTTGAAATGTGTATTAAGCATTACAAGCTAGCATTGCAATATGAATGTGAATATAAAGCAGTAAGGGAAATGAGAAAACATATTTCATGGTATATAAAGGGTATTAAGAATTGTGCTGAGATTAAAAACAATATTAATACAGAAGAATTACCAGAAAAAGTTATAGAAATCTTAGAACAATATGCATATACATTGTAAAGAGGGATATTGATATATTGACTTTAATTATGCACTGTTTTATAATTATTTAAATGATTAAGGAAATATATATTATAGAATAAATGTTAAAATAATGAAATTAAAACAATTTGTTCATAAAGGAGCGAAAGTCATGAATGAAGCAAAAAAATATATGATGACACCTGAAGGGATAACAAAATTAGAGGATGAATTAGAATTTTTAAAGACTGTAAAAAGAAGAGAAATAACTGAAAAGATAAAAGTTGCTCTTTCTTTTGGGGATTTAAGCGAGAATGCAGAATATGATGAAGCTAAGAATGAGCAGGCTTTCGTTGAAGGTAGAATAGCTCAATTAGAAACTATGTTAAGAAATGCAGAAGTTATTGATGAAAGTGATATGAAAGAAGATACTGTTACTTTAGGATGTATTGTTAGGGTTAAAGACTTTGAATTCGATGAAGAAGTTGATTTTAAAATCGTAGGTTCAGCTGAAGCAGATCCAATTGAAAACAAGATTTCCAATGAATCACCAGTGGGAAATGCCTTGATTAATAGAAAAGTTGGAGATGTAGTAGAGGTACCTATTCCAGATGGTGTAAGCAAATATGAAATATTAGAAGTAAAAAGAGGATAGGAGGAGTTTCAATGTCAGATGAAAGGCAATTAACTAAAGAGGAGCTTAAGGAATTAAAGCTTCAAAACAAAGAAGAGCAAGAATATAATGAGCAGATGGCTCAAAGAGTAGAAAAACTAAGAGAACTTCAAAAGGAAGGAAAAGACCCTTTTGATGTATATAAAGTAGAGGTTACTCATAATTCAAGAGAAATAAAAGAACACTTTGAAGAATTACAAGAAAAAGAAGTTACCGTAGCAGGTAGACTTATGTCTAAAAGAGTTCATGGAAAAGCTGGGTTTTCTCATATCCATGATAAATACGGAAAAATTCAAATATACATTAAATTAGATGACGTTGGAGAAGATAAACTAAAAGAGTTTAAGTCATTTAATATAGGAGACATAATCTCCGTTAAGGGATTTGTATTTAAGACAAAAACAGGGGAAGTTTCTGTTCATATAAAGGACTTCCAATTAACTTGTAAGTCTATAAGACCTTTACCAGAAAAATGGCATGGGTTAAAAGATCCAGATTTAAGATATAGACATAGAGAAGTAGACATAATAATGAATGAAGAAGTGAGAGAAACTTTTGTAAAGAGAACAGCTATAATAAGAGCTATTAGAGAATACTTAGATAACAATGGATTTATGGAAGTTGAAACTCCGATTCTTTCTCCAATTGCAGGTGGTGCAGCAGCAAGACCATTTATAACTCATCACAATGCTTTAGATATTGATATGTATCTTAGAATTGCAACAGAACTATACTTAAAGAGATTAATAGTAGCAGGCTTTGAAAAAGTTTATGATATGGGTAAGAACTTCAGAAATGAAGGTATAGATGTAAGACATAACCCAGAGTTTACTATGATTGAATTATATCAAGCTTATGCTGATTATAACGATATGATGGAAATCACTGAAAACATGGTAGCACATGTTTGTGAAAAAGTTTTAGGAACTACTAAAGTAATATACCAAGGTACTGAAATAGACTTTAAGCCGCCTTGGAGAAGAATTACTATGGTGGATGCTGTTAAAGAATATGCAGGTGTAGATTTTAATAAGGTTAACTCAGATGAAGAAGCTAGAGAAATAGCTAAGGAAAAACATTTAGAATTTAAGAAGGATTTAAAAGATTGTACAAAAGCCGATGTGTTAAATGGATTATATGAAGAATATGCAGAGGAAAAAATGATTCAACCTACATTTATTTATGATTATCCAGTGGAAATCTCTCCTCTAACTAAGAAAAAGAGAGGAAATGAGGCTCTTACAGAAAGATTTGAAGGCTTTGTATTTGGTAGAGAAATTTGTAACTCATACTCTGAGTTAAATGATCCAATAGTACAAAGAGAAAGATTTATGCAACAGCTTAAAGAAAGAGAATTAGGAGATGACGAGGCTTACGTTATAGATGAAGACTTCATGTATGCTTTAGAAATTGGTATGCCTCCAACAGGTGGATTAGGAATAGGAATAGATAGATTAATCATGTTCTTAACAGATTCTTATTCAATAAGAGATGTAATTTTATTCCCAACAATGAAACCATCAAACAACTAATAAAGGTAACTTGAATGGGTGCTTAATTATAAGCATCCATTTCTCCAATTAGAAACTTTTACAAGAAAAGTTATATAAAGAATTTTATTCAAGAACGGAGGAGTTTATATGGCTGTAGAAAAAACTATGGATAAAATAGTAGGACTTTGCAAAACAAGAGGATTTATATTTCAGGGTTCAGAGATATATGGTGGATTAGCTAACACATGGGACTACGGCCCATTAGGAGTTGAATTTAAAAACAATGTTAAAAAAGCATGGTGGAAGAAATTTATACAAGAAAGCCCTTACAATGTAGGATTAGACTGTGCCATTTTAATGAATCCAGAAACATGGGTTGCCTCAGGACACTTAGGAAATTTTTCAGATCCCTTAATGGATTGTAAGGATTGTAAGTCTAGATTTAGAGCGGATAAAATCATAGAAGACTATATGACATCACAAGGAGCAGAAGTTGCTTCAGCAGATGGATGGTCCAATGAAGAATACGAAAAATATATAAAAGAGCATGAAATAGCGTGCCCTAATTGCGGTAAAAAGAATTTCACTGATATAAGAAAGTTTAATCTAATGTTTAAGACTTTCCAAGGAATAACAGAAGACAGTAAAGCTGAAATATATTTAAGACCAGAAACTGCACAAGGAATTTTTGTTAATTTTAGATCAGTTCAAAGAGCTAGTAGAAAGAAGATTCCATTTGGTATTGGTCAAATAGGAAAGTCTTTTAGAAATGAAATAACACCTGGTAATTTTACTTTTAGAACTAGAGAATTTGAACAAATGGAGCTTGAGTTTTTCTGCAAGCCAGGCACAGATTTAGAATGGTTTGCATACTGGAAAAAATATTGTTTAGATTTTTTATTTAATCTAGGCTTAAATAAAGACAATGTAAGATATAGAGATCATGAAGCAGAAGAATTATCTTTCTATAGTAATGCTACTACAGATATAGAATACCTATTCCCATTTGGATGGGGAGAATTATGGGGTATTGCAGATAGAACAGATTATGACCTTAAAAAACATATGGATCATTCAGGCGTTGATTTAAGTTATATGGATCCAGTAACTAATGAAAAATATGTGCCATACTGCATAGAACCATCTTTAGGTGCAGACAGAGTAGCTCTTGCATTTTTAGTAGATGCCTATGATGAAGAGGAACTTGACAATGATGACAGTAGAGTAGTAATGCATTTACACCCAGCTTTAGCACCATTTAAAGCAGCTATACTTCCTCTTTCTAAGAAATTATCTGAAAAAGCTGATGAGGTTTATTCAGTGCTTAGGGGAAAGTTTAATGTGGATTATGATGATACTGGAAGTATAGGAAAAAGGTATAGAAGACAAGATGAAATTGGAACTCCTTATTGTATAACAATTGACTTTGATACTCTAGAAGATAATCAAGTAACAGTAAGAGATAGAGATACTATGGAGCAAATAAGAATAGATATAGATAAGCTAGAAAGTTTTATAGAAGAAAAATTGCAATTTTAATTGTACTTTAAAATAAAATTTATTTAATTTAAATAATAATAAAAAAAGCTAGATGCATTCTAGCTTTTTTTATTATTAAAATATAAATTAATGTATATTAATGTATGTAAAACCATAAAGTATTGAAAAAAACATAAAAAAAAACCGGATTTATATCCGGTTTAAAAGGGGTTAATCATGGGGTTGTTATTTTATTTATGATAATTATGGGATATGTCAATGATTAACCTATACTTGGGGAATTATCTATATCATTTCTTTACGGCACATGATTATAATATCATATTAAGTCGAATTTTGCAATATTAAGTCAAAAAGTTTTTTTATTAATATTTTTCAGAAAGTTACAACTGCATTTAAAAGAACTTAGTATACAATTATATTACTTAATGTTACAGAATTTAAAAAAGTGTGTATAATATAAATTGAGAAGAAGTTTTTTATAGAAAATTTAATTTGGAGGCGAAAATTTAGATGAAAAAGAATTTTTCAGAATTTAAAACTTTTATAAAAGATAAAAAAGTAGGAGTTGTTGGCATCGGAGTTAGTAACGTGCCTCTTATATATTTTTTATTAGATTTAGGAGCTAAAATAACAGCGCTAGATAAAAAAACAGAAGATAAGTTGGATGAAAGTTTATTAGTAGATTTTAAAAGAAGGGGTGTGAATTTAAAATTAGGAGAGAGTTATTTAGATGATCTAACTCCTTTTAATGTAATTTTTAAGTCACCTTCTATGAGAATAGATAATGAAGCTTTTGTAAAAGCTAAGGAATCTGGAAGTTATATAACTTCTGAAATGGAGGAGTTTGTAAGATATTGTCCAGCTAAAATATATGGGGTTACAGGTAGTGATGGAAAAACTACAACTACTACCTTAATATATAATATGTTAAAAACACAAGGATATAAGACTTGGGTTGGAGGAAACATAGGAACTCCATTGTTTTCTAAGATAGAAGAAATAAAACCAGAGGATAAAGTTGTTATAGAACTTTCTAGTTTTCAACTTATGACAATGAATGTATCTCCTGAAGTGGCTGTAGTTACAAATTTAAGTCCTAATCATTTAGATATGCATAAAGGAATGGAAGAATATGTCCATTCTAAAAAGAATATATTTAAGTATCAACATAGTAAAGACCTACTTATATTAAATAGGGAAAATGATATAACTTACTCCTTCTTAGGAGAAGAAAAAGGTACGGTCAAGTTATTTAGTAGTAAGAGACAATTAGAGAATGGAGCTTATTACAAAGATGGAGTATTGTATTTAGATGGCGAAGAGGTTTGTAATGGAAAAGATATAATTATAAGAGGAATGCATAATATAGAAAATTATTTAACTGCTTTCCTAGCTGTACAAGGAGAAGTATCAAAGGAAACAATGAAAAAAGTAGCCACTAGTTTTAAGGGGGTTCATCATAGAAATGAGTTTATTAAAGAGGTTAATGGGGTAGGATATTACAATGATTCCATAGGATCTAGCCCAACTAGAACCTTAGCTACAATTTCATCCTTTCATAGTCCTGTAATATTAATAGCAGGTGGATATGATAAACAAATCCCTTTTGAGCCTTTAGCTGAAAACGGATATGATAAAATTAAAAGTTTAATTTTATTAGGAACGACTCGAGAGAAGATTAAAGCTGTTTTTGAAAAGATAATAGAAGAGAAAAAGCTTAACATATCAATTTATATGGTGAATTCTTTAGAAGAAGCCGTGGAAAAGAGTATGAAAGTTGCAAAAACTGGAGATACAGTTGTGCTATCACCTGCTTGTGCAAGTTTTGATATGTTCCCTAATTTTGAAGTAAGGGGAAATAAGTTTAAAGAACTTGTAGAGAATTTAAAGTAAATTAATTTTAAAATTCAATATTTAATATTTAATATATAAATAAAAATACACTACTTATAACTCTATTAGTATAATCCCTTATCTTTAATTAAATAAGCTATTGTAGATTTATAAAAATAACTCACTTCTATTATTTTAAGTTAAAAAAATTTATCTATAAATAATAGAAGTGAGTGGTAATCATCAGTTCCGGGGGGAAGTAAATAAGAAGCATGGATAGGGTAATAAGCTAATACTTAATTATAAATAAATTAAGGGAAGTTCAATAAATTAGATGGGAGGAAATGTATGTTAACTATATTTGCAATTTCGGATTCCATAGGAGAAACTGCAGAACAGGTATCTATTGCCGTATCTAGTCAATTTAAGGATGTACATGTAAAGAGACTTTCTTATGTAAAGACCTTAGAAGAGGTAGAACATGTAATGGAAACTTTAAAAAGCAGTAAAAAATGTATGGTTGTTTCTACAATCATAACTGTAAATGTTAGAGAATATCTTACACAAAAGTGCATTGAAAATAATATAAATATCATCAATGTACTAGGACCTATAATTAACGTAGCTTCAACTTTGCTAAATACATATCCATCATATAATCCAGGAGCTATATGGAAAACAGATGAGATATACTATAAGAGAATTGAGGCCATGGAGTTTGCTATTAGGTATGATGATAGTAAAGACTATTCAGGAATAAAAAATGCAGATGTAGTTTTAGTAGGACTTTCAAGAACATCTAAAACACCTTTATGTATGTATTTAGCTAATAAAGGCATTAAGGCTATTAATATTCCACTAATACCAGAGATAGAATTACCTAAAGAACTTTTTGAGGTTGAAAGAGGAAAAATTTTTGGGTTAGTTATTGATCCATTAAGATTAATAGAGATAAGGAAAAGAAGGTTAGATAAGTTTGAAAGGGCACTTACAGGAGTAGAATATGCTAATGATGAGAGAATTTTAGAAGAACTTGATTTTTCAGATAAGGTAATGAAAAGACTTAGGTGCAAAACTATAGACGTAACTAAAAGGGCTATAGAAGATACAGCTTTAATTATATTAGGTTGTATTAGGGAAAAATCTTAATATAAAAATCACTTTATCACAAGTTTATTACCTTAATAATTCACATTTTTTCTTGTGCAAATATTAGTATAAAAACACATATAAGCATGTATATATATCATAGTTAAAATATCTAATAACAATGAAGTGATGGAAACTTATCCTTGTGTATCTATATATAAATAATTTAGAAAAATGGAGAAAATTATAGAAAGTTAAATTTAATTTCAGTTAAAGTTGTTTTTTATGATTCTCAATTGTATTCTATAGTGTTATTATAAGTACATCGCTTCTTTGGAAAACAAAAAACATTAAAAAAAATGTTGACAAAGTTAAAAGCAAGTGATAATATGTAAAAGTAATTTAAATCAATTGAACTTTGAAAATTAAACAGAGTAAGATAAAAGAACTCGCATTCTTTTGAGAAAAAGAAAAGAAATAAAGAAACAAGTTCAAGTCAGTAAAATGCTTGAGCAAGTGGATAAACTCAAATTAAGAAAACTGGTTTGTATAGCTAAAACCTTTATAGTTTATGTAAATAAGCTAAAAGGAAACTCCTCAGCTAGCGCTGATGAGTAAGATGCTACACGAAACAAGTTTCTAGTATCATCTTAAATTGAGAGTTTGATCCTGGCTCAGGACGAACGCTGGCGGCGTGCTTAACACATGCAAGTCGAGCGATGAAGTTCCCTTCGGGGAACGGATTAGCGGCGGACGGGTGAGTAACACGTGGGTAACCTGCCTCAAAGAGGGGGATAGCCTTCCGAAAGGAAGATTAATACCGCATAATATCTTTTTATTGCATGATAGAAAGATTAAAGGAGCAATCCGCTTTGAGATGGACCCGCGGCGCATTAGCTAGTTGGTGAGGTAACGGCTCACCAAGGCGACGATGCGTAGCCGACCTGAGAGGGTGATCGGCCACATTGGGACTGAGACACGGCCCAGACTCCTACGGGAGGCAGCAGTGGGGAATATTGCGCAATGGAGGAAACTCTGACGCAGCAACGCCGCGTGAGTGATGAAGGTCTTCGGATTGTAAAGCTCTGTCTTTAGGGACGATAATGACGGTACCTAAGGAGGAAGCCACGGCTAACTACGTGCCAGCAGCCGCGGTAATACGTAGGTGGCAAGCGTTGTCCGGATTTACTGGGCGTAAAGCATGCGTAGGCGGATACTTAAGTGGGATGTGAAATCCCGGGGCTTAACCCCGGTGCTGCATTCCAAACTGGGTATCTAGAGTGCAGGAGAGGAAAGCGGAATTCCTAGTGTAGCGGTGAAATGCGTAGAGATTAGGAAGAACACCAGTGGCGAAGGCGGCTTTCTGGACTGTAACTGACGCTGAGGCATGAAAGCGTGGGTAGCAAACAGGATTAGATACCCTGGTAGTCCACGCCGTAAACGATGGGTACTAGGTGTCGGGGTTTCGTTACCTCGGTGCCGCAGTTAACACATTAAGTACCCCGCCTGGGGAGTACGATCGCAAGATTAAAACTCAAAGGAATTGACGGGGGCCCGCACAAGTAGCGGAGCATGTGGTTTAATTCGAAGCAACGCGAAGAACCTTACCTGGGCTTGACATCCCAAGAATCCCGTGGAAACATGGGAGTGCCCTTCGGGGAACTTGGAGACAGGTGGTGCATGGTTGTCGTCAGCTCGTGTCGTGAGATGTTGGGTTAAGTCCCGCAACGAGCGCAACCCTTATTGTTAGTTGCTACCATTAAGTTGAGCACTCTAGCAAGACTGCCTGGGTAACCAGGAGGAAGGTGGGGATGACGTCAAATCATCATGCCCCTTATGTCCAGGGCTACACACGTGCTACAATGGTCGGTACAGAGAGATGCAAGATCGTGAGGTGGAGCAAATCTCACAAAGCCGATCTCAGTTCGGATTGTAGGCTGCAACTCGCCTACATGAAGCTGGAGTTACTAGTAATCGCGAATCAGAATGTCGCGGTGAATGCGTTCCCGGGCCTTGTACACACCGCCCGTCACACCATGAGAGTTGGTAACACCCGAAGTCCGTGAGGTAACCTTTTGGAGCCAGCGGCCGAAGGTGGGATCGATGATTGGGGTGAAGTCGTAACAAGGTAGCCGTAGGAGAACCTGCGGCTGGATCACCTCCTTTCTAAGGAGAATTCGAAAAGATTACGATCTTTTCGTAGCGAGCACTTACTCTGTTTAATTTTGAAGGACCAAAATTCCTTCAAATAAGTAGAATCTCCAAAGGGAGAAAAGACTAACGTCTAAAAGATTAAAATAATCTAAGGATGTTAAGTTAACTACTTTGTTCTTTGAAAATTGCACAATGAATAATAATTATAATAACTATATTTTACTGAAAAATGTAAACTTTAGTTACTCATGATAGGTCAAGTTAGAAAGGGCGCATGGCGAATGCCTTGGCACCAGGAGCCGATGAAGGACGTGATAAGCTGCGATAAGCTGTGGGTAGCCGCACATAGGCTGTGATCCACAGATTTCCGAATGAGGAAACTCATACACTAAACAGTGTATATTCTGAACTGAATACATAGGTTCAGAAGGGTAAACCCGGGGAACTGAAACATCTAAGTACCCGGAGGAAGAGAAAGAAAAATCGATTTCCTAAGTAGCGGCGAGCGAACGGGAAAGAGCCCAAACCAGAAACTTGTTTCTGGGGTTGCGGACAGATCATAACGTGGAGGCTATTGTAGTCAAAGTAAGCTGGAAAGCTTCACCGCAGAAGGTAATAGTCCTGTAGACAAAACAAGAAGACCACAGATCTGATCCAGAGTACCACGAGACACGTGAAACCTTGTGGGAAGCAGGGAGGACCACCTCCCAAGGCTAAATACTACCTGGTGACCGATAGTGAAGAAGTACCGTGAGGGAAAGGTGAAAAGAACCCCGGGAGGGGAGTGAAATAGAACCTGAAACCGTGTGCCTACAATCGGTCGGAGCACTTTATATGTGTGACGGCGTACTTTTTGTAGAACGGGCCAACGAGTTACGATATGTAGCAAGGTTAAGCACTTAAGGTGTGGAGCCGAAGGGAAACCAAGTCTGAATAGGGCGCTTTAGTTGCATGTCGTAGACCCGAAACCGGGTGACCTATCCATGGCCAGGATGAAGCGGAAGTAAAATTCCGTGGAGGTCCGAACCACGTTGGTGTTGAAAAACCATGGGATGAGCTGTGGATAGCGGAGAAATTCCAATCGAACTCGGAGATAGCTGGTTCTCCTCGAAATAGCTTTAGGGCTAGCGTCAGGTAATTGAGTAATGGAGGTAGAGCACTGAATGAGCTAGGGGGCTTCACCGCTTACCGAACTCTATCAAACTCCGAATGCCATATACTTTTATCCTGGCAGTCAGACTGCGAATGATAAGATCCGTAGTCAAAAGGGAAAGAGCCCAGACCATCAGCTAAGGTCCCAAAGTGTAAGTTAAGTGGTAAAGGATGTGGGATTTCTAAGACAACTAGGATGTTGGCTTAGAAGCAGCCACTCATTTAAAGAGTGCGTAATAGCTCACTAGTCAAGAGATCCCGCGCCGAAAATGTTCGGGGCTAAAACTTACCACCGAAGCTATGGATGTACGTAGTACATGGTAGAGGAGCTTTCTGCACAGGTTGAAGCTGTACCGTAAGGAGCGGTGGACAGTGCAGAAGTGAGAATGTTGGCATGAGTAGCGAGAAATAGGTGAGAATCCTATTGGCCGAATACCTAAGGTTTCCTGAGGAAGGCTCGTCCTCTCAGGGTTAGTCGGGACCTAAGCCCAGGCTGAAGAGCGTAGGCGATGGACAATCGGTTGATATTCCGATACCGCCAAACTTCGTTTGACAAATGGGGTGACGCAGAAGGATAAGATGTGCATACTATTGGATTGTATGTCTAAGCATTTAGGCAGACTAGATAGGCAAATCCGTCTAGTTAATGCTGAGGTGTGATGGGGAGCGAATTTATTCGCGAAGTATCTGATTCCACGCTGCCAAGAAAAGCCTCTATGGAGAAGTTTGGTGCCCGTACCGCAAACCGACACAGGTAGGTGAGGAGAGAATCCTAAGGCCGACGGAAGAATTGTTGTTAAGGAACTCGGCAAATTGACCCCGTAACTTCGGGAGAAGGGGTGCCTAGCGAAAGCTAGGCCGCAGTGAATAGGCCCAGGCAACTGTTTAACAAAAACACAGGTCTCTGCTAAAGCGTAAGCTGATGTATAGGGGCTGACGCCTGCCCGGTGCTGGAAGGTTAAGGGGATCTGTTAGCGCAAGCGAAGCAGTGAACTTAAGCCCCAGTAAACGGCGGCCGTAACTATAACGGTCCTAAGGTAGCGAAATTCCTTGTCGGGTAAGTTCCGACCCGCACGAATGGCGTAATGATCTGGGCACTGTCTCAACAACAAATCCGGTGAAATTGTAGTGCAAGTGAAGATGCTTGCTACCCGCAGTTGGACGGAAAGACCCCGTAGAGCTTTACTGTAACTTAACATTGAACTTCGGTATTGTCTGTACAGGATAGGTGGGAGACTTGGAGATACCCTCGTCAGGGGGTAAGGAGTCGTCCTTGGGATACCACCCTGACAGTACTGGAGTTCTAACGAAGGGCCATGAAACTGGTCGTCGGACATTGTTAGGTGGGCAGTTTGACTGGGGCGGTCGCCTCCGAAAGTGTAACGGAGGCGCCCAAAGGTTCCCTCAGCGCGGTCGGAAATCGCGCGAAGAGTGCAAAGGCAGAAGGGAGCCTGACTGCAACACATACAGGTGGAGCAGGGACGAAAGTCGGGCTTAGTGATCCGGTGGTACCTCGTGGGAGGGCCATCGCTTAACGGATAAAAGCTACCTCGGGGATAACAGGCTGATCTCCCCCAAGAGTCCACATCGACGGGGAGGTTTGGCACCTCGATGTCGGCTCGTCGCATCCTGGAGCTGAAGTCGGTTCCAAGGGTTGGGCTGTTCGCCCATTAAAGCGGCACGCGAGCTGGGTTCAGAACGTCGTGAGACAGTTCGGTCCCTATCCGCTGCGGGCGCAGGAAATTTGAGAGGAGCTGTCCTTAGTACGAGAGGACCGGGATGGACTGACCTCTGGTGCACCAGTTGTCACGCCAGTGGCACAGCTGGGTAGCTATGTCGGGACAGGATAAACACTGAAAGCATCTAAGTGTGAAGCCTACCTCAAGATAAGATTTCCCATGACTTTAAGTCAGTAAGACTCCTTGAAGAACACAAGGTTGATAGGTGAGAGGTGGAAGCATGGTAACATGTGTAGCTGACTCATACTAATAAGTCGAGGACTTGACCAAATAATATTCATTGTGCAATTTTGAGAGAACATCTCTCTAAGGAAACTCCTCAGCGAAGCTGATGAGTACTGATTTAAAACGAAATCACAGATTTCTGTAAATCAGCATCTGGTGGCAATGGCGTAAAGGTAACACTCCTTCCCATACCGAACAGGCAAGTTAAGCTTTATAGCGCTGATGGTACTGCAGGGGAAGCCCTGTGGGAGAGTAAGACGTCGCCAGGTAAATACGGATCATTAGCTCAGTTGGTTAGAGCAACCGGCTCATAACCGGTAGGTCTGGGGTTCGAGTCCCTGATGATCCACCATATTTGGGGGTATAGCTCAGCTGGGAGAGCACCTGCCTTGCACGCAGGGGGTCAAGGGTTCAAATCCCTTTATCTCCACCAAAACAAGTTATGAAGAAATTCATAACTTGTTTTTTTTTATGCAAAAATTTAGTATATAATGATTATATAAGTTATAAAAGTAGTTATACTTTAGAAATATTTATCCAGGCACATAGTCGAATCTTCTCCAACTTTAAAGAAAGGCAGAGAGTCCAAATCTTCGGTTTGGTAGGAATGGTTTTCACAGAGTGCGATTGGAGTAGTAGTTTCACAGAGTGCGATTGGAGTATTAGAGCGGATAGTCCTGGATAAAGGATAATAAATATAAGAATAAATAGGGGAGATTAAAAGTGGAAAAAATCTTACTAATTGAGGATGATGATGGTTTAGCATTAGGAATCGAATATGCCTTAAAAAAAGAGGGATTTACAGTTAGTAGAGGTGAAGATTTAAAAGGGGGTAGAGAAGTATTAAATAATAATTCCATAGATTTAATACTCTTAGATATAACTCTTCCAGATGGAAATGGATATGATTTTTGTAGAGAGGTTAGAAATAGAAGTGATTTACCTATAATTTTTTTAACTGCTTGTGATGATGAAGTTAATATTGTTCTAGGATTAGACTTAGGAGCAGATGACTACATAACAAAACCCTTTGGAGTAAAGGAATTGATAGCTAGAATTAAAGCAGTCTTAAGAAGAAAGGGTAATATTAAAAAGGAAGAAAATAAGGATATTATTAAAAAACATAATATAAGATTAGATTTAAAACAGGCGAAGGTTTATAAAAATGAGGAAGAAGTATGTTTAACTTCAGTGGAATACAAATTGCTTTTATTTTTCATGCAAAATCCTAATCAAGTTTTAACAAGAAATCAAATTTTTCAACAGTTGTGGGATGTTTATGGTGAATTTGTGGATAACAATACATTGTCTGTGTATATTCGTAGGCTTAGAGAAAAAATAGAGGACAATCCAAGTGAACCTAAATTAATATTAACTGTAAGAAGATTTGGTTATAGGTTAGAGGGGGAAAAACATGATTAAGGTTATTAAAAATCCAGAAATTAAAAAGATAATAAGCCAATTTATTATTATTTATGTTTTATTTATAATTATAGGCACATTTATTATAAATTATGAAATAGACAATTATAAAAAGATGCTTGTATTTAATAATACCGCTATTATAGGAAATATTTATTCAAATCCTAATTTAGATATAAATAAAGAAATTAAATTAATTACAAAAAATATATCAGAGAAGGAGTATATAAAAGGGAAAGAAGTTTTAGAGAAATATGGTTATAATGAAAGTATACAATTAGAACTTATCCCTTTATATAAAGATATATACAAAGACACTAAAATTAGGTTTATAGGTTTTACATCTATATTTTTTATGTTTTTTCTCATCATAATACATATTAATTATTCGAAAATATATTTTAAACTTGATAAAGTAATAAAAGTATCTACAGAATTTATTGATGGAAACTTTGACTCAACATTAGATTATTTAGAGGAAGGTACATTTTCAAGGTTAAATAGTAACTTTAATGAAATGGGAAAGAGATTAAAAATGAATATAGATGAACTAAAAAATGAAAAGGTATTTCTTAAGAATTTACTTTCTGATATTTCACATCAATTAAAAACTCCATTATCATCTTTAAAAGTATATAATGATATTATTTTATCCATGGAAGAATTCAACAAAGATGAAGTTTTAAAGCTTTGTACATATAGTGAAAGACAATTAAATAGAATGAAATACCTTATTGAGAGCTTGTTAAAACTTGCTAAATTGGAAGCGGGTGCTCTGGAGTTTAATTTAGAAAAAGAATCTATTATTCATACTACTTTAGAGGCTTTAGAAATTTTAAAAGGAAAAATAAGAGAGAAAAATATTTCCTATAAAATTCATTATGATAAAGATATTATAGTTTTACATGATAGTTTTTGGACTGCAGAAGCATTGAGTAATATTATAAAAAATTCCATAGAACATACAGAATATAGTGGGAAAATAGATATTTATTTTAAGAATAACCCTATTTTTAAAGAAATTATTGTTAAGGACAATGGCGAAGGGATTTTAAAGGAGGATATACCTCATATTTTTGAGAGGTTTTATAAAGGAAATAAATCTAAAAAATCTGATAGTGTGGGTATAGGGCTTGCATTATCTAAATCTATTATGCAATTGCAAAATGGTGATATAAGAGTCAAAAGCGAAGAGAATAAGGGTACAGAATTTATTATAACCTTTTTAGAAGAAGTTATTTAATGTAATAAGTAATAAATTAAGGAATCTTACTAAATTGTAAGGTTCCTATTCATTTAAAAGTAAGCTTTATTTGGTATTATTAAATTGTAAAAAGACTACTTAATTTCAAATGGTATTCTTACTATCCTTGAAAGTTTAGAAGCCTTTGTATAAGAGATATATGTTATGATTCTTAAAATTTAAAGAGGAATAGCATATTAGTATGTCTAGTTATAAAAATTAAAAGTTATGGGGGATTACTACATGGAAATTATAAGAACTATTGATTTATGTAAAACTTATGGAAAAGGGGATCTTAAAGTTGAAGCCCTTAAGAATATAAATATTTCTATTGAAAAAGGAGAATTCGTTGCAATAGTAGGACCAAGTGGATCAGGGAAAAGTACACTTTTGCATATACTTGGAGGGCTAGACAAGGCTACATCAGGGAAGATTATTATAAATAATCATGACATATTTTCTTTTAGTGAGGAGAAGCTATCTGTATTTAGAAGGAGAAATATAGGGTTTATATTTCAATTTTACAACTTAATTCCTGTATTAAATATAGAAGAAAATATTGCTCTTCCACTTATGCTAGATAATATAGAAATAGAAAAAGAGTATTTAGAAGAACTTTTAGAGATATTAGATCTAAAGGAAAGAAGAAAACACATTCCTTCTCAATTGTCTGGGGGACAGCAACAAAGAGTATCTATAGGAAGGGCATTAGCTTATAAACCACCTATTATTTTAGCTGATGAGCCTACTGGAAATTTGGATAGTAAAAACAGCAGGGAAGTTATAGAACTTTTAAGGTATTCAGCAAAGAAATATCATCAAACTTTAATTTTAATAACCCATGATTTAAATATAGCAGAGCAGGCAGATAGGATAATTAGAATTGAAGATGGGGAAATTGCGAAAAATGAGGTGGTTCGCAATGATTAGTTTTTCTCAAATGACTTATAGATATTTAAAATCAGATATAAAAAAAGCTATTCTTAATATTTTTGGCATAATATTATCCATATCCCTTATAACTGCAATAGGAACTATGGCCATAAGTTATAAAAATAATACCATAGAAAATGCAAGAAAAAATAAAGGGGATTATCATATTAAAGTTTCATCTATAGATAAAAATAGGTTAGAGGAAGTTGAAGGAACAGTTGGAGTAGATAAAATAGGAATTAATAAAGAGTTAGGATATTCTAAGTTAGATAAAAAACATTATATAAGAATTAGGGAACTTAGCAGTAATTCTTTTAATATGCTTTCTTTAAAAATAATTCAGGGGAGATTACCTAAGGAAAATAATGAAGCTATAGTGGAAATGTCAGCATTAGATCAAATTTTAGGAGACAAAAAAATTGGTGATCTTGTTAAGTTACCTTATGGAGTTATGCAAGATAGTGAAGAAGATAAAAGTGATGATGAGGGTAATAATGAAAATACCAAGGAAAAGTATAAAGAGGTTGGAAATCGTGAATTTAAGATAGTTGGAGTTATAGAAGATTATTATGATAGTAATTCTATTTCTAGAAAAGATATTTTAATATATAAAAATGATTTTTCTGAAGAGAATAAAGTGGACTTATACTTAAAATTTATAGAAAATAAAAATATGCAGAAAGAACTTATAAAAGTGGGAGAAAAGCTAGGTAATGAGTATAAAATTGAGGAGAATTCGGTACTTATAAATAGTGTTAGTAGTAATTTTCATAGTAGCATGGATTCTACAGTTAATAGTTTAGCTCTTATCTTAATTTCTATAATAGTAGTTTGTACTATAGCAGTTATATATAATTCTTTTAATATTTCTGTTTTAGAAAGGATAAAGCAATTTGGAATTTTAAGATCTGTAGGTGGATCACCTAAACATATAAAAAAATTAATTATAAAGGAAAGTATTATTCTAGGATTAACAGGTATTCCTTTAGGACTTATAAGTGGAGTTATTGCAGTTAAAGTTGTAATGTTTTTTCTGGGACAAAATGAATACTCATATTTTAATAATTTTAAGGTAATAATTTCTCCTAAGATCTTAATGATTAGTGTTTTAATAGGAAGTGTAGCAATTTTTTTAGCATCTATTTTTCCGGCTATATACGCCTCAAAGGTATCCCCTTTAGTAGCAGTACAAAATAGAGGCAGTATAAAAGAAAAAGAAGGAAATGTAAAAACAAATAAACTTATAAAAAAAATATTTAAAATAGAAGGGCAACTAGCGTATAAAAATCTTAAAAGAAATAAGAAAAAGTTTAGGATTACCAGCTTTTCTATAGCTATAAGTGTAATTTTATTTGTTGTTTTTCATGGATTTTTATTTAATATTATGGATATAGAAGAGACTTATGGTAGAAGCAATAGGGGGTCTAAAGTTATATTTAATATTTATAATAAAGATTTTTCTACCAAAGGGGGAGAGGGATTTAATCTATATGAGAAACTAAAAAAAGATTCAAGAATAAACGTAGATAGAGAATTTGATTATATTGGTGGAAATATAAAAATTCCCGAAAATAAAGTTCTAGATAAGAGGGCATTGAGGTATGGAAATAAAGATGGGAATATGGTGGAACAAAGGATTAGTATATCTAGTTATGAAGAAGAACAGTTGAATGAATTTAGGAGTTATTTGGAGTCTGGTTCTATTGATTATAAAAAAATGATTGAAGAAAATCAAGTATTACTTCTTCAAAATGACTATAATATAGATCCTGTAAGTAAAAAACGTTCTATAATTAAAACTCATGATTTTAAGGTTGGAGATTTTATAGAAATAAGAAATGATATATATGATAAGGATAAAAATATATGCACTATTAAAACTAAGGCTAAAATATGTGGAATACTAAATAAAAGTCCTTATGGAGAAAGTTATAATCAAAATGGAAATTTAAAAATAATAGCATCAAACACTCTTCAAGAGAAAATAATAAATAAGGGTTTTATGGAATTAGAAAAATATTACAAAGGTGATTATAATATTAAAGAAGATATTTTAAGGAGAAATGGTCTTATTCAAGAAAATTTCAAAGATGGTAAATTAATTTCTAAAAACTTATCCATAAGTTTAAAAAAGGATTTAAGCAAAAACGATATAAATAAACTAATAGAAGATTTAAAAATTGAAGCTATTACTAATCGAGCATCTTATATGAATTTATATAAAAATTTTCAGGAATCAAATCAAATGGATATAGCTATTAAGGTTTTTATATATGGATTTATTGTGGTTATTTCTTTAATAAGTAGCTTAAATATAATAAATAGTGTAAGTACTAATATAATTTTAAGAAAACGTGAATTTGCTATTGTTAAAGCAGTTGGACTAGGGGATAGGGGAATAAAGAAGATGGTTACCCTAGAGGGGATTTTATGTAGTTTAATCGGGGTCTTATATGGAACAATTATAAGCAGTGTATTAGTTAATATTTTAAATAAAACTACACAACGATCCTTCGATGTAAACCTAACATTGCCATATATGAGTATTTTAATAGCAACAGTATCAGCTTTGACTATAGGATATTTATCTACTTTAATTCCATTAAAAAAGATAAGAGAAGGTAATATAGTAGAGGATATAAAGAAGGATCTATAAGATATATTAGAATATGTTGTAAAAGTAATATTTATTAATTTACTATGAGTGAAACCATGTATAAAAGGATGTTTTATTTACTTTTATGCATGGTTTTATGTTATTTAGGTATATTGTTTATTAAACATTAGATATTAAGTATTAGATGATTATAGCTCAATATTTAATATGTATGATTGTTTATAAGGGTGTAGAGTAGTTCTTTGTGTTGAAATATTATGAAAATTACATTAAGATAATTAGTATATCGAAATTTTTGAAAATAGAATAATTTATTGGGGAGGAATTTATGGCGCAGAAAGATAAAACTCTAAAAAAGCATAAAATTACTGAAGAGTTAAGAGAAGATAATTTAGCTAAAGATACATTTAAGCTTGCATTACCAGCCATAATGGAGATGATCATGCAAACCTTATTAGGCTTTGCAGACATGGCTATGGTAGGTGGCTTAGGAGCTGCAGCTATTGCATCCATAGGGCTTAGCGATATGCCAATGATGACTGCTATGTCTGTATTTGCTGCTATAAGTGTTGGAACTACAGCCTTAGTTGCAAGAGCTATAGGTGCAAAAAAACCTAAAGAGGCCGGCGAAGTTGCTAAACAATCTTTAATAATTAGTGTATTAATTGGAGTGGTCTTTACAATATTAGCCTTATGCTTAGCAAGAAGTATTATAGTCTTAATGGGTGCAGAACAAGATGTAATTCCAATATCAACAGAATATTTTAAAATAACAAGTCTAGGATTACCTATGATGATAATAACTTTAATAATGTCTGGAGTTCTAAGAGGAACAGGAGACACAAAGACACCTATGTATATAAATGGTGCTGCAAATCTTTTAAATATTATAGGGAACTTTTTTCTTATATATGAAAGTAGAACTCTATCCTTTGTAATACCCATAATTCGTAAAAATGTAAATATATTCATACCAGGGGCAGGCATGGGGGTTGCTGGTGCAGGAATAGCTACCACAATTTCAAGGGTAGTAGGTGGGGTTATAGTTTTATTTATAGTTTTCAGTGATAAAATTCCTATAAAAATAAATTTAAAAGAGAAAATAAAATTAGACTTTAAAATTATAAAGAGAATATTTAATATAGGAATTCCTGCTGCAATAGAGCAATTCTTTATGAGATTTGGACAACTTCTCTTTGGAAGAATAGTTTCAAGCTTAGGAACTGTTATGTATGCATCACATAGAATAACTTTAACTGCAGAATCCCTTTCATTCAATGTAGGTTTTGGGTTTGCTCTTGCAGCTACAACCTTGGTTGGACAATATCTAGGAGCTGAAAAACCTGAGGTTGCTGAGAAAAGTGGATTTGTAGCTGTGAAAATGGGAGCCATATTTATGGGATCGGTAGGTATAATTTTCTTTTTATTTCCCGATTTATTATTAAAAATATTTACAAGAGATCAGGAGATTCTCAAGTATTCTAGAAGTTGTTTAAGGATAGTTGCTATATCACAACCATTTCTAGCAGCTTGCATGGGCTTTGCAGGAGGACTTCGAGGTGCAGGGGATACTAGAAGTGTACTTATAATTACTGTTCTTGGAATATGGTGTGTAAGATTAAGCCTTGCTTATTTATTTGCTATAGTATTAGGCTATGGGCTTATAGGGGCATGGATTGCTATGAGTGTTGATTTAATATTCAGAGGATGTTTATTGTTTTTTAGGTTTAAGAGTGGCAAGTGGAAAAAGGTGCAAGTATAGTATAGGATTTTATAATTAAGATATACTTTTTAAAAGCGTATAGTGTATAATAAATTATATTAATTTAAAATATAACTATGTTAGATAAAAATGTTGATATGAAAGTCATTTTATCACAGATTCAACAAAATGTTTAACAAAGCCAAATATAAATGCTAGAAAGGAATATATTATGGATTACAGTAAAATTGAATTTAGTGAAATTATTGCTAGAATAAATGAACTATACAAGAAAAGCCAAGAAGAAGGATTGACTGAAGAGGAAAAATTAGAGCAAAAAAAACTTAGAGAATACTATGTAAGTGTTATGAAGAATAATTTTAAAGTTCAGTTATCTAAAGTTAAAAAAGTAGATTCTAATATTAAACATTAAGCTTATTATAAATATAAGAAAACAAGATTAAGAAAAGAAGTTTAACATCTCCTATTGAATAGTTTATATTCTATATTATCAATAGGAGATGTTTTATTTAACTATAATATAAACAAAAATGTATAATGAAACTTATCTTAAAGATAACCTTGCCTAGTGTATCAGTATATTTAAAACCTTAGAATTATGTAGAAAATTAAAGTATAATAAAAATAATCTTAGTAAATAATAGATAAAGAATGATGTTATTGTTTTATAGATGATATAATAAAAAACGTTCCACAGAGAACAAATGTAACACAAAATAACAACTTAAAAAAGTTGTTGACAAATATAAATCAGTTTGATATACTGATTAAGTCGCTTGAAGAGAGTGACAAAAATTAAAGAAATTGGTCTTTGAAAATTAAACAGAGTAAGATAAAAGAACTCGCATTCTTTTGAGAAAAAGAAAAGAAATAAAGAAACAAGTTCAAGTCAGTAAAATGCTTGAGCAAGTGGATAAACTCAAATTAAGAAAACTGATTTGTATAGCTAAAACCTTTATAGTTTATGTAAATAAGCTAAAAGGAAACTCCTCAGCTAGCGCTGATGAGTAAGATGCTACACGAAACAAGTTTCTAGTATCATCTTAAATTGAGAGTTTGATCCTGGCTCAGGACGAACGCTGGCGGCGTGCTTAACACATGCAAGTCGAGCGATGAAGTTCCCTTCGGGGAACGGATTAGCGGCGGACGGGTGAGTAACACGTGGGTAACCTGCCTCAAAGAGGGGGATAGCCTTCCGAAAGGAAGATTAATACCGCATAATATCTTTTTATTGCATGATAGAAAGATTAAAGGAGCAATCCGCTTTGAGATGGACCCGCGGCGCATTAGCTAGTTGGTGAGGTAACGGCTCACCAAGGCGACGATGCGTAGCCGACCTGAGAGGGTGATCGGCCACATTGGGACTGAGACACGGCCCAGACTCCTACGGGAGGCAGCAGTGGGGAATATTGCGCAATGGAGGAAACTCTGACGCAGCAACGCCGCGTGAGTGATGAAGGTCTTCGGATTGTAAAGCTCTGTCTTTAGGGACGATAATGACGGTACCTAAGGAGGAAGCCACGGCTAACTACGTGCCAGCAGCCGCGGTAATACGTAGGTGGCAAGCGTTGTCCGGATTTACTGGGCGTAAAGCATGCGTAGGCGGATACTTAAGTGGGATGTGAAATCCCGGGGCTTAACCCCGGTGCTGCATTCCAAACTGGGTATCTAGAGTGCAGGAGAGGAAAGCGGAATTCCTAGTGTAGCGGTGAAATGCGTAGAGATTAGGAAGAACACCAGTGGCGAAGGCGGCTTTCTGGACTGTAACTGACGCTGAGGCATGAAAGCGTGGGTAGCAAACAGGATTAGATACCCTGGTAGTCCACGCCGTAAACGATGGGTACTAGGTGTCGGGGTTTCGTTACCTCGGTGCCGCAGTTAACACATTAAGTACCCCGCCTGGGGAGTACGATCGCAAGATTAAAACTCAAAGGAATTGACGGGGGCCCGCACAAGTAGCGGAGCATGTGGTTTAATTCGAAGCAACGCGAAGAACCTTACCTGGGCTTGACATCCCAAGAATCCCGTGGAAACATGGGAGTGCCCTTCGGGGAACTTGGAGACAGGTGGTGCATGGTTGTCGTCAGCTCGTGTCGTGAGATGTTGGGTTAAGTCCCGCAACGAGCGCAACCCTTATTGTTAGTTGCTACCATTAAGTTGAGCACTCTAGCAAGACTGCCTGGGTAACCAGGAGGAAGGTGGGGATGACGTCAAATCATCATGCCCCTTATGTCCAGGGCTACACACGTGCTACAATGGTCGGTACAGAGAGATGCAAGATCGTGAGGTGGAGCAAATCTCACAAAGCCGATCTCAGTTCGGATTGTAGGCTGCAACTCGCCTACATGAAGCTGGAGTTACTAGTAATCGCGAATCAGAATGTCGCGGTGAATGCGTTCCCGGGCCTTGTACACACCGCCCGTCACACCATGAGAGTTGGTAACACCCGAAGTCCGTGAGGTAACCTTTTGGAGCCAGCGGCCGAAGGTGGGATCGATGATTGGGGTGAAGTCGTAACAAGGTAGCCGTAGGAGAACCTGCGGCTGGATCACCTCCTTTCTAAGGAGAATTCGAAAAGATTACGATCTTTTCGTAGCGAGCACTTACTCTGTTTAATTTTGAAGGACCAAAATTCCTTCAAATAAGTAGAATCTCCAAAGGGAGAAAAGACTAACGTCTAAAAGATTAAAATAATCTAAGGATGTTAAGTTAACTACTTTGTTCTTTGAAAATTGCACAATGAATAATAATTATAATAACTATATTTTACTGAAAAATGTAAACTTTAGTTACTCATGATAGGTCAAGTTAGAAAGGGCGCATGGCGAATGCCTTGGCACCAGGAGCCGATGAAGGACGTGATAAGCTGCGATAAGCTGTGGGTAGCCGCACATAGGCTGTGATCCACAGATTTCCGAATGAGGAAACTCATACACTAAACAGTGTATATTCTGAACTGAATACATAGGTTCAGAAAGGTAAACCCGGGGAACTGAAACATCTAAGTACCCGGAGGAAGAGAAAGAAAAATCGATTTCCTAAGTAGCGGCGAGCGAACGGGAAAGAGCCCAAACCAGAAACTTGTTTCTGGGGTTGCGGACAGATCATAACGTGGAGGCTATTGTAGTCAAAGTAAGCTGGAAAGCTTCACCGCAGAAGGTAATAGTCCTGTAGACAAAACAAGAAGACCACAGATCTGATCCAGAGTACCACGAGACACGTGAAACCTTGTGGGAAGCAGGGAGGACCACCTCCCAAGGCTAAATACTACCTGGTGACCGATAGTGAAGAAGTACCGTGAGGGAAAGGTGAAAAGAACCCCGGGAGGGGAGTGAAATAGAACCTGAAACCGTGTGCCTACAATCGGTCGGAGCACTTTATATGTGTGACGGCGTACTTTTTGTAGAACGGGCCAACGAGTTACGATATGTAGCAAGGTTAAGCACTTAAGGTGTGGAGCCGAAGGGAAACCAAGTCTGAATAGGGCGCTTTAGTTGCATGTCGTAGACCCGAAACCGGGTGACCTATCCATGGCCAGGATGAAGCGGAAGTAAAATTCCGTGGAGGTCCGAACCACGTTGGTGTTGAAAAACCATGGGATGAGCTGTGGATAGCGGAGAAATTCCAATCGAACTCGGAGATAGCTGGTTCTCCTCGAAATAGCTTTAGGGCTAGCGTCAGGTAATTGAGTAATGGAGGTAGAGCACTGAATGAGCTAGGGGGCTTCACCGCTTACCGAACTCTATCAAACTCCGAATGCCATATACTTTTATCCTGGCAGTCAGACTGCGAATGATAAGATCCGTAGTCAAAAGGGAAAGAGCCCAGACCATCAGCTAAGGTCCCAAAGTGTAAGTTAAGTGGTAAAGGATGTGGGATTTCTAAGACAACTAGGATGTTGGCTTAGAAGCAGCCACTCATTTAAAGAGTGCGTAATAGCTCACTAGTCAAGAGATCCCGCGCCGAAAATGTTCGGGGCTAAAACTTACCACCGAAGCTATGGATGTACGTAGTACATGGTAGAGGAGCTTTCTGCACAGGTTGAAGCTGTACCGTAAGGAGCGGTGGACAGTGCAGAAGTGAGAATGTTGGCATGAGTAGCGAGAAATAGGTGAGAATCCTATTGGCCGAATACCTAAGGTTTCCTGAGGAAGGCTCGTCCTCTCAGGGTTAGTCGGGACCTAAGCCCAGGCTGAAGAGCGTAGGCGATGGACAATCGGTTGATATTCCGATACCGCCAAACTTCGTTTGACAAATGGGGTGACGCAGAAGGATAAGATGTGCATACTATTGGATTGTATGTCTAAGCATTTAGGCAGACTAGATAGGCAAATCCGTCTAGTTAATGCTGAGGTGTGATGGGGAGCGAATTTATTCGCGAAGTATCTGATTCCACGCTGCCAAGAAAAGCCTCTATGGAGAAGTTTGGTGCCCGTACCGCAAACCGACACAGGTAGGTGAGGAGAGAATCCTAAGGCCGACGGAAGAATTGTTGTTAAGGAACTCGGCAAATTGACCCCGTAACTTCGGGAGAAGGGGTGCCTAGCGAAAGCTAGGCCGCAGTGAATAGGCCCAGGCAACTGTTTAACAAAAACACAGGTCTCTGCTAAAGCGTAAGCTGATGTATAGGGGCTGACGCCTGCCCGGTGCTGGAAGGTTAAGGGGATCTGTTAGCGCAAGCGAAGCAGTGAACTTAAGCCCCAGTAAACGGCGGCCGTAACTATAACGGTCCTAAGGTAGCGAAATTCCTTGTCGGGTAAGTTCCGACCCGCACGAATGGCGTAATGATCTGGGCACTGTCTCAACAACAAATCCGGTGAAATTGTAGTGCAAGTGAAGATGCTTGCTACCCGCAGTTGGACGGAAAGACCCCGTAGAGCTTTACTGCAACTTAACATTGAACTTCGGTATTGTCTGTACAGGATAGGTGGGAGACTTGGAGATACCCTCGTCAGGGGGTAAGGAGTCGTCCTTGGGATACCACCCTGACAGTACTGGAGTTCTAACGAAGGGCCATGAAACTGGTCGTCGGACATTGTTAGGTGGGCAGTTTGACTGGGGCGGTCGCCTCCGAAAGTGTAACGGAGGCGCCCAAAGGTTCCCTCAGCGCGGTCGGAAATCGCGCGAAGAGTGCAAAGGCAGAAGGGAGCCTGACTGCAACACATACAGGTGGAGCAGGGACGAAAGTCGGGCTTAGTGATCCGGTGGTACCTCGTGGGAGGGCCATCGCTTAACGGATAAAAGCTACCTCGGGGATAACAGGCTGATCTCCCCCAAGAGTCCACATCGACGGGGAGGTTTGGCACCTCGATGTCGGCTCGTCGCATCCTGGAGCTGAAGTCGGTTCCAAGGGTTGGGCTGTTCGCCCATTAAAGCGGCACGCGAGCTGGGTTCAGAACGTCGTGAGACAGTTCGGTCCCTATCCGCTGCGGGCGCAGGAAATTTGAGAGGAGCTGTCCTTAGTACGAGAGGACCGGGATGGACTGACCTCTGGTGCACCAGTTGTCACGCCAGTGGCACAGCTGGGTAGCTATGTCGGGACAGGATAAACACTGAAAGCATCTAAGTGTGAAGCCTACCTCAAGATAAGATTTCCCATGACTTTAAGTCAGTAAGACTCCTTGAAGAACACAAGGTTGATAGGTGAGAGGTGGAAGCATGGTAACATGTGTAGCTGACTCATACTAATAAGTCGAGGACTTGACCAAATAATATTCATTGTGCAATTTTGAGAGAACATCTCAATAATCTGGTGACGATAGCATAAAGGCAACACTCCTTCCCATACCGAACAGGCAAGTTAAGCTTTATAGCGCTGATGGTACTGCAGGGGAAGCCCTGTGGGAGAGTAAGACGTCGCCAGGTAATATATTCCGCAGTAGCTCAATGGTGGAGCACTCGGCTGTTAACCGATAGGTTGGAGGTTCGAATCCTCTCTGCGGAGCCATTTACATTTCGGGATTAGAATAAGGCTTAGTTTATTTAAACTAAGTTTTTTTATTTTTTGAAAATATTATTTACATAATAATACATAATAACCTCTAATATCATAACATATATAAATTCTTCACTAGACATAATAAATATAAGATTTAATTATATTTGGAGGTGATTATAATGGCTAAAAAAGATCAACAAGCATCTTGGGAGAAAAAGAGATATAAAGAGAAACCTAAAAATGAGGTTCCACCAGTACCAGAGATACAAAATAAAAATAGGAAATAGAATTAACTGTTTATATAAATGGAGGGTTATGCATGTCACAATACTCTTTAGATATATCAGGGAGAATTGATCTTAGCGATTATAGTGTTATAGATGATTATGTAAATGTTGTTGATGAAAAAGATAAAATAAAAATATCAATAGATGGATACGAGAAGAACGAAGCAGGAGTTATATGTAGTATATTGGAGAATAGAAACTTTGATATTCAATCAAAAGGTGGGGGAGCCAATGGAAGATATTACATCGAAGCAATTAAAGGAAAAGAGACTTTATAATAATGATATCTTTTTAATGAATAAGACATATGGTTCTGATAAGTTTATCCACAATTCACAGGAAAAAGGTGAAGAATTAAAAGATTTTGTGGATAACTATCCGAGTTTTTATGGAAACTGGGGAAAAAGTTCTTTTATACAAGAAAGCTTAAATGAAATTACTGATGATAAGATAAATGATCTTAAAAAATAAAACTCCTTATCCAGGGACGTAGCAGCTCTTTTCTCCCACTTTAAAGAAAAGCAGAGGGTGCAAATCTTCGATTTAGTAGGAGTCGCTTTCACAGAGTGCTATGGGAGTATTAGAGTAGATAGTCATTGTATAAAAAAGAGTGTCTATGATTAGGTATTATCCATAATAGCACTCTTTTTTATTGTATAAATTTTTAATTATCTATTTGTAAGGTGAATTTAAATTTAACACCTATATCAGAGTTTTCTAAGGAAAAATTACTATTATGAAGAGATAGTGTATTTTTAATTATTGAAAGACCAAGCCCTGTACCACCTAAATATTTATTTCTAGACTTATCGATTCTATAGAATTTTTCCCAAACTAAATTTAATTCTCCTTCAGGAATTTTATTTCCTTCATTTTCTATTTCTACTAAAACTAATTCTTGATCTTTTTCACTTAACTTACATACTCTAACAAATACTTCCCCATGTTCACTAGAATATCTTATGGCATTACTTAAAATATTATTTATAACTCCTTCTAACTTAAATTTATCTCCTAATACTAAAGTGGTCTTATCTAAGTTAAAAGATAAATTAAAGTTTTTATTTTTATAAGTATTTTCATATTTTTTTATAATTTTTATTATTAAATCATATATATCAAAGGGTTCAATGTTTAAGGTTACGTTTCCAGACTCTAACCTTGAAAGTTCTAACATATCCATTACAAGTTTATTTAATTTTTTGCTTTCATCTATTATAACCTCTAAGTAGTATTCTTTATCTTCACCTTCTACAATGCCATCTTTTAACCCTTCTGCATATCCTTCAATTAAACTTATAGGAGTTTTTAATTCGTGGGATACACCTGCTACAAAGTCTTTTCGCATATTTTCAAGCTTTCTTTCTTTTTCAATATCTTCTTTTAGTTTAATATTTGCATTTTTAAGTTCATTTAAAGTACAACCTAACTTCTCAGATAGAAAGTTTAAAGTATTTGCTAAGTCTCCAAGCTCATCTTGGGATTCTAAATTACATTTTTCAGAGAAATCTAAGTTGGACATTTTTTTAGCTGTGTTGTTCAATTGTATCAAAGGCTTTGAAACTATCTTTGAGTAAAATAATGATAAAATAAATATTAAAATTATAACTATTAAATATGCATATATATAATAAGTTTTTATAACGGAAGCTGCTTCACCAATAGGCTGAAGAGTAGAAACTACAAATATTATATCTGTTATATTACCATTAACAATTACAGGGGATACTACAACTAAGTTATCTGAATTCAATATAGGGTTTTTAAAAATAAATTGAACTGTTCGTTTGTTCATAATAACATCAAAATAACTTTTTTCATAAGAAATCCAATTTTTAATAGCCATTATTATTATTTCGTTACTCTCTAGGTTACTACTATATGGGGTTAACTGTCTAATATATTTTATAACTCCATTTTTATTTAATATAGCTATTTGGGCATTATTTTCATCTTCAAATTTGTAAGCATAATCTTGTAATTCCTTGTTAGAATGAATTTCTTTTATATAAACATCTTTAAAATCAAAAACCTTATTAGTAAGACCTTTAGTTTTTTGTTTATAATAAAACTTTTCAAAAAATAAACTTTGAGTAGCCATAAATAAGGTAACTAGTGAAATTAAAAGAATAGATGTAACTAAAAATAACTTTGATTTTACACTTTGTTTTTTCATTTTACACCTCAATTTTACACTTTAATTTGTACATTTATGTTTTACACTTCAAATTTATATCCCAATCCTCTTACAGTAGAAATCAAGTTAGATTTATGTTTTAATTTTTCCCTAAGTCTTTTAATATGTGTATCCACAGTTCGAAGGTCCCCAAAGTAATCCATTCCCCATACATTATCAAGAATCATATCTCGAGTAAGAACAAGGCCCTTATTTTTTATCATATACATTAAAAGATCAAATTCCTTTGGAGAGAGAAAAATCTCTTCATCATCAATAGTTACTTCTCTAGAGGGGGTATTTATAACAAGTCCATTAATTGAAATATTATTAGCAGTTGTCCCTATGGTTCCATTTACTCTTTTTAATAGACTTTTACATCTTGCAACTAATACCTTTGGGCTAAAGGGTTTTGTAACGTATTCATCAGCACCAAGTTTAAAACCTAAGAGCTTATCTTCATCTTCTGATTTAGCTGTTAAAAAAATAATTGGTACAGCCGATATTTCCCTAATATACTTACAAAGAGTAAAACCATCTATATGTGGCATCATTATATCTAATATAATTAAGTCAGGATTCTCTGTTTTAAAAATTTCCATAGCCTCTTTTCCATCTTCAGCCTCTATAACTTCAAAGCCTTCCTTTTTAAAATAATCTTTTAATAGTTTTCTCATTCTAAATTCATCTTCTATAATCATAATTTTTTCCACGAAGTAACACCTCCAAATGATATATTTTAAGTATATAATAAAGTTTAGAGAATAGAAAGAAAAAGAGAAAAATTACCATGACATAATTGACAGTACCAATTTATTAAACTACAATAGTATTTATTGCATTAAATAATAGATTTAAAATTTAATACGGTTATTATGAATTTAAGGGGGAAACATATGATTAAAAAATTTATTTCTTATTACAAACCACATAAAAAACTTTTCTTTTTAGATATGCTATGTGCATTTATGGTCTCAATACTAGATTTGATTTTTCCCATGATAACTAGAAATATACTACATGACACTCTTCCTAATAAAGATGTTAGGGCATTATATGTCTTTGTATTTGTCTTAATAGTAATATATATACTTAAATATCTATGTAGTTATTTTATAGAGTATTGGGGGCATATAGTAGGGGTTAGAATCCAGTACGATATGAGAAGAGATGTATTTTCTCATCTTCAAAAATTACCTTTCACATACTTTGATAACAACAAAACTGGTCATATAATGTCTAGAATAATAAACGACTTAATGGAAATTTCAGAACTTGCACATCATGGTCCAGAAGATCTATTCATTTCAATTGTTATGATAATAGGTTCATTTATTGCCCTTTGCACCATAAATGTAAAGTTAACTATAATAATTTTTGCATTCATACCACTGATTATTTGGTTTGCTATGTCTAAGAGAATAAAATTAGCAAATGCTTTTAAAGATGTAAGAGTTAAGGTTGCTGATGTAAACTCTAATCTAGAAAATAGTATATCAGGTATAAGAGTATCTAAATCTTTTAACAATGAAGAATATGAAATGGACAAGTTTAATGATGGAAATGAAAGATTTAAGGAGTCTCGTTCCTTTGCATATAAATATATGGCACAGTTTTCCTCAGGAATTAAATTATTAATGGATATGTTACAGGTTTTAGTTATAGGAGCTGGTGGGTATTTTTATTTTAAAGGAGATATAAATGTGCCAGATCTAGTTGCATATTTGCTTTATATAAATTTCTTTATGCAACCTATAAGGAGGCTTGCAGGGTTTATAGAACAGTACCAATCAGGAATGACAGGTTTTGAAAGATTTATAGAGTTAATGAATATAGAACCTGAGATAAAAGATGAAGAAGGGACTAAGGAATTAAAAAACCCTAAAGGAGATATAGTATTTAACAATGTTTCCTTTAGCTATGATGATGATAATAAATCAGTACTGGATAATATAAATTTTACAGCTAATGGAGGAAAAACCTTAGCCTTAGTAGGGCCTTCAGGAGGAGGAAAGACAACCTTGTGTCAACTAATTCCAAGGTTCTATGAAGTTACCTCTGGAGATATATCTATAGATGGAGTTAGTATTAAGGATATTACTTTAAAATCCTTAAGGGATAATATAGGATTTGTTCAGCAAGATGTATTTATATTTTCAGGAACAATAAGGGATAATATATTATATGGCAAACCTGAGGCTACTAATGAGGAGATAATAGAGGCGGCTAAAAATGCTAATATACATGAATTTATAATGTCTCTTCCTGAGGAATATGATACCTATGTGGGAGATAGAGGCGTAAAGTTGTCTGGTGGTCAGAAACAAAGAATTTCTATAGCTAGGGTATTTTTAAAAAATCCTCCAATCTTAATTTTAGATGAAGCTACATCAGCTTTAGATAATGAAACTGAACTTATGATTCAAAAATCTCTTGAAGAATTATCAAAAGGAAGAACTACCTTAGTAGTAGCACATAGATTATCTACTATAAAAAATGCTCATAAGATTATGGTCTTAGATAAAGATGGAATTGTTGAAGAAGGTAATCATGAAAATTTAGTGAAAGAAAACGGAATATATGCTAAACTATATAATGCACAGTTTAAGGGGTATATACCCGATTTTATCTAAATATAATTCGCATCAGGTGTCTTTTCTAAACTGAATATTACTAACAATAAACAGAGTTCTTAGCTTGAGAAGAAATCTTTACTCCTCTAAAGGTTAGTAACAGACTTGTAAGGGGTTTTAGTCCTTAGAATTCCTTATCCTTTGGGGGAGATAGTTATCGAATAAAAAAGTACAGAGCAAAGAAGGAAAAAAATGGTTGATGTAGAATAATAACAAAGAGAGAGTAATGTTAAAATTTTACATGCAATGTAAAATAGTAAAAATTAATATGGGGGATAAATATGATAAAGAGTAAAAACAGTTTAGAAGAACTACTAAAGGAAGTAAAGAGTTTTACATATTGTAAAGAAAGTGACGAAATTGATGTACAACTTAAAGAAGAAGATGAAGTATCTATAAGATGTAATACACCAGGATATATAGAAATAAATATGTTACAATATGATAAAGCAATTTCTTTCTTATATAAGGATAGAAAATACATAAATCAATGTGTTTTTGCCTAAGCTAAATTAATAAAAGTAGCACACTCTAATAGTAAGTGTGCTATTTTTTTATGCTTAACTACAAATATATTAGGGTAAAGGTTAGCAGTTGGAATTACCTTGAATTGAGTTATCATATATTTACCTACAAACATATTAAGGTAAAGGGCATAAGAATATAAAATGAAATATAAAGTGAATAATATTCATATAAATTTGGCATAATTTATGGGATGACTATTGGCTCTAAGACTTCTATCTTACTTAAGAAGGGAGAAAAGAGTGACTACGTACCTAGATAACAATTTTTAAGCTTTAGAGGATAACTGTTTAAAGAAAGTTAACAATAAATGCTTGAAATTTAATAATAAAAATAGTAATATAAAAATGAAAGTCAAAGAAGGTCAAAGTAAAAGTAAAAGCAAACCTAGAGGTGAGATATGGCTAGATTATCTGATATTATAGAAAATTTTATAAAAGATATGATGAAGGAATCAGAGGACTTAGAGCTAGAAATACAAAGAAATGAACTTGCAAATTATTTTAGTTGTGCACCTTCACAAATTAACTATGTACTAACCACGAGATTTACAACAGAACATGGGTATATTGTAGAAAGCAGACGTGGTGGTGGGGGATGTATTAGAATTAGGAAAGTTGAAATAACAACAGATGATTCCTATATGGATTTACTTAATGAAAAAATCGGTCATAGTATAACATATGACAATTCTATAAAAATAGTAGAAAATTTACTAGAAAATGGTATAATAACTCATAGAGAAGGAAATATAATAAAAGCAGCTTTAAATGATAGAAGTTTAAATAAAAATTACGATTACAGAAACCATGTAAGAGCAGATATTTTAAAGAGTATAATGCTCTCACTATTAATTTAATAATATTGAATTAAGATTTTGAAGGAGTGATATTTAATGATTTGTGAAAGATGTAAACAAAATCAAGCTAATGTTCATATTGCAAAAATTATTAATGGTCAAAAAGAAGAACAAAATCTTTGTGATAAATGTGCAAAAGAATTGAATATTATGGGTTTTACTAATGAATTAGAATTTGATACTCCTTTTTCTTTCCCTAGCTTATTAGGTGGAATAGTAGATTATATAAGTAAGAGTCAATTAAATGATGAAGACCACAATGAGGAGTTGGTATGTAAAAATTGTGGTACATCATATATAGAATTTAAAAATCAAGGACTTTTAGGTTGTAGTAAATGTTATGATGACTTTTCCAGTTATCTATTACCCGTAGTAAAGAGAGTTCAAGGAAATACTGAACACAGTGGCAAAATTCCAGTGTGCTCAGGTAAGGACATATACAATAAAAGGCTTATAGTTAAATTAAGAGAAGAACTACAAAGGGCAGTTAATTTAGAAGAGTATGAAAAAGCAGCTGAGTTAAGAGATAAAATAAAGGAATTAAAAAAAGAGGAATAGGAGGGTTATTTAATGAAGAATTGGATAAAATCAGAAATAGAACCTAATGAAATAGTTTTAAGTAGTAGAATTAGGTTAGCTAGAAATTTAAAAGATATACCTTTTCCTCACAAATTAGACACTTTAAAGGCTAGAGAAGTTATTGAAAATATAGAAACACACTTAAAAGAGGATAAGAATAACCTTAGTACCATAAAGCTTTGGGAAAATAACAACACAGAAAACAAATTATATTTAGAAAAACATCTAATTAGTAATAAACTTCTAGATAACAGTGAAAAAGCAGCTTTTATTGTAGATGAGGAAGAGACTGTAAGTGTTATGATCAATGAAGAAGATCATTTGAGAATACAAGCAATTACCAGTGGGTTTGACTTAAAAGATGCATATAATAGAGCAACTAGCATAGATGATTTAATTGAGAGTAAGGAAAGATATGCTTTTAATGAAAGTTTAGGATACTTGACTGCATGTCCAACTAATTGTGGAACTGGACTTAGAGCATCTGTAATGATACATCTACCAGCCCTATCAATGGAGAAAGAAATTAGTAGGGTTTTAAATTCTTTATCCCAAGTAGGTATAACTATTAGAGGATTGTATGGTGAAGGGTCTAAGGTTCAAGGAAATCTTTATCAAATATCAAACCAAATAACTTTAGGGGTTACTGAAGAAGAAGTAATTAGTAACTTAACAGCAGTGTTAGAACAAGTTAAAAACAGTGAATTTGCAACAAGGGAAAAGATAAATAAATACTATCATTATGAACTTAAAGATAAGATTTTTAGATCTTTAGGAATACTAAAATCCGCAGTAATTTTAAGTTTTGGAGAAGCATTAGAGCTTTTGTCCAATGTTAGACTTGGAATTGAACTTGGGCTTATAAAAAGTATATCTCATAGTTTTTTAAGTGAGATTTTAATAGAGAGCAGTCCTAGTTATATTTCATCGCTTTTAAGTGAAAATAATGAAAAAGCTATTAATTTAAAAAGAGCAGAATTAATTAGAAATAAGTTAAAATCCTTATAATATATAATTTTGGAGGTGTTTTCATAGATGATGTTTAGTAGATTTACGGAAAGAGCTCAAAAGGTTATAGTGAATGCTCAACAGTCAGCAGTAGAATTTAATCATGGATATGTAGGTACAGAGCATATTCTACTTGGTTTATTAAAAGAAGATGATGGCATAGCTAAATCACTTTTAAGTAATTATAAAGTTTCCTATGAAGAAGTAAAGAACATGATACTTAAGTATACTGGAATGGGAGATATACCTATAATAGGTAATGAAATAGCATTGACTCCTAGAACTAAGAGGCTTTTAGATTTGAGTTTAGTAGAAGCCTCAAACCTACAACACAACTATATATCTCCAGAGCACATACTTCTTGCATTAATAAAAGAAAGTGAAGGAGTAGCTTATACTATCTTAAGAAATTTGAACGTTAATTTTGAAAATCTAAGATCAGAAATAATAAATTCCATGCAAGGATATGGAAATTCCTCTTTAAAGTCAGAAAGAAAAAAAGGTGTACAAAAAACTCCTACCCTAGATAAGTATGGTAGGGATTTAACTGATATAGCCTTAGATGGAAAACTAGATCCTGTAATAGGAAGAGATGAGGAAACACAAAGAGTTTTGGAAATCTTATGTAGAAGAATTAAAAATAATCCTTGTTTAATAGGAGAACCTGGAGTTGGTAAAACAGCAATAGCAGAAGGCTTAGCACAAAAAATTGCTTTGGGTAATATTCCTGAAATATTAAAGAATAAAAGAGTCGTTACTCTTGATCTATCTTCTATGATTGCAGGTTCTAAATATAGAGGTGAATTTGAAGAAAGATTAAAAAAGGTAATGGAAGAAATTCGTATAGCAGGGAATGTAATTTTATTTATTGATGAAATTCATACCATAATAGGGGCAGGTGGAGCGGAAGGTGCAATTGATGCCTCTAATATTTTAAAGCCAGCCTTAGCTAGGGGTGAAATTCAATGCATAGGAGCAACTACCATAGACGAATATAGAAAGTATATAGAAAAGGATACAGCCCTAGAGAGAAGATTTCAACCAGTAACAGTAGGGGAACCTTCAAAGGAGGAGGCACTTCTAATCTTAAGAGGTTTAAGAGATAAATATGAGGCGCATCATAGAGCAAAAATAACTGATGAAGCCTTAGACGCAGCAGTTAACTTATCAGATAGATATATAACAGATAGATTTCTTCCAGATAAAGCTATAGATTTAATTGATGAAGCAGGATCTAAAGTTAGAATTCAAAATTTAACTACACCACCTAATGTGAAAAAATTAGAAAAAGAACTTGAAAAGATAAGCAAAGAAAAAGCAGATGCTGTAGCAGTTCAAGATTTTGAAAAGGCAGCTAGATTTAGAGATAAGGAAGAAGAAATAAAAAAACAACTAGTGGATATTAAAAGTAGTTGGATAAACCAAAATGAATCACAAGAACTTGTGGTAACAGAAGAGCATGTAGCAAATGTAGTTTCTAACTGGACTCATATTCCAGTACAAAAACTTACAGAAAAAGAATCAGAAAAACTTTTAAAATTAGAAGAAATACTCCATAAAAGAGTAATAGGACAAAAAGAAGCTGTAAATTCTATTTCAAGGGCAGTAAGAAGAGCAAGAGTAGGACTTAAGGACCCTAAAAGACCTATTGGATCCTTTATATTCTTAGGGCCTACTGGAGTGGGTAAGACAGAGCTTTCTAAAGCATTAGCTGAGGCTATGTTTGGTGATGAAAGTAATATGATAAGAATAGATATGTCAGAATACATGGAAAAGCATGCAGTTTCAAGATTAATTGGTTCACCTCCAGGATATGTAGGCTATGAAGAAGGAGGACAGTTAACAGAAAAAGTTAGAAGAAATCCATACTCTGTAATATTATTTGATGAAATAGAAAAAGCTCATCCAGAGGTGTTTAATATACTTCTTCAAATACTTGAAGATGGTAGATTAACTGATGGGAAAGGTAAATATGTAAACTTTAAAAATACAATTATAATAATGACATCCAATGTTGGAGCTTCAACCCTTAAAAAACAAAATGTTTTAGGATTTACTTCAAGCAATAAGGCAGAAAATGAAAAAGAATATGAAATGATGAAAGAAAATATGATGGAAGAATTAAAGAGAAACTTTAGACCAGAATTTTTAAATAGAATAGATGATATCATAGTATTTCATTCATTAGATGAAAATGATTTAGAAAAAATAGTTAAATTAATGTTGACCGCAGTTACAAAGAAATTGGAAGAAAAAGATATATACTTGCAGTTTACACCTGAGGCAGAAAAATATTTAACAAAGAAAGGTGTAGACCTAGAATATGGAGCTAGACCTCTTAGAAGAACTATAACTAAAATTGTAGAAGATAGGCTTTCAGAGGAAATTTTAAGTGGAAATGTAAAAAAAGGTGACAAGGTTATTATAGATGAAAAAGAGGATAAGTTAACATTTACAACTACAAATTAATTTTATAAGCTAACTCTATAGGTTACTTTCATAAGTTAATTTGAAATTTGGTTAATTTAAGTAACTCAGGATTTAAGTTTAAAGGAAGAATAGTCAGTTCCAGACTATTCTTTTCTTTAAATTATAAGTAAGTTGTACCCTATGACTAGTCTCTTTAATTAATAAGGGCAAATATTCCTCTGAAGCTTAGAAATTTCTTTAGATTAAGTTATGGTATATTTAGATTAAGAATGTTTTAAATGTAAATAATTATTTGTATTAAATACTAAAAATCTATAGAAATTATTACATATTAAGTATATAATTTAGTTTGGTAATAATAAAAATTACTTAGGAGAGGTATATATGCACAAGATTAAAACCAAATTTGTGTGTTCAGAATGTGGTTATGAAACTTTAAAGTGGTTAGGTAAATGTCCTGAATGTGGAAGTTGGAATACCATATTAGAAGAGAAAGTTCAAAAAGAAAGCTCAGTAAGTAGAGGAATTTCAGCCAATAAATCAGTACCTAAAAGTATAGTAAATATTAAATCAGGGGAATATGAAAGATATAATACAAGTATTAAGGAGTTAAATAGAGTTTTAGGTGGGGGATTAGTTAAAGGTTCTCTAGTCTTAATTTCAGGTGATCCTGGTATTGGCAAATCAACGCTGCTCTTGCAAACAGCTGGTAATATAGCAAAAGAATACGGAAAAGTTTTATATGTATCAGGAGAAGAGTCAGAGGAGCAGATAAAAATGCGAGCTGACAGGCTAGAGATACAGAGTGAAAACTTATATATATTATCGGAAACTAATATTGATAATATTGAATTTCAAATAGGAGAAATAGATCCTATATTTGTCATAATAGATTCTATTCAAACCTTATTTAAGGAAAGTCTAAGCTCGGCTCCAGGAAGTGTCTCACAAGTAAGAGAATGTTCAAATAATATAATGCGAATAGGAAAGAGCAAGGGAATTCCATTCTTTATAGTAGCACATGTTACTAAGCAAGGTGAACTAGCAGGACCTAGGGTACTAGAACATATGGTAGACACTGTACTTCACTTTGAAGGTGAGAGAACTCAAGAATTTAGAATACTTAGGACTATAAAAAATCGTTTTGGAACCACTAGTGAAATAGGGGTATTTGAGATGAGAGGAGAGGGATTAAAAGAGATATTAAATCCTTCTGAAGTATTTTTAGAAGATACAAGTTATTCTAAAGAAGGTTCTGCTGTTATCGGAATCATAGAAGGAAGTAGACCTGTATTAGTTGAAATGCAAGCATTGGTTAGTGAAACCAAAGCAATTATGCCTAGAAGGACAGCGGTAGGTGTTGATACCTCTAGATTAAACTTAATATTAGCTGTTCTAGAAAAGAAACTTAAAGTACCTTTTTATAATGCGGATGTTTATGTTAATGTAGTAGGGGGCTTAAGTATAGAGGGCACTTATGGTGACTTAGGGATTGCAATAGCACTTTTATCTAGTGTAAAAGATAAGCCCATATCTTTAGAAAAAGCTCTAGTAATTGGAGAGGTTGGATTAACAGGAGAAATAAGGCCTGTAGCTTATTGCGAAAAACTTGTAAATGAAGGAATAAAATTGGGATTTGTAAACTTTATAATTCCTGAAAAAAATAAGATAAATATAAAAGAACAGAAAGTAAATATTATTTATGTTAACTCTCTTAGAGAATGCATAAGAAAAGTTTTTGTATAAAAGGGTGGAGTATTGTGAGATTTAAAAAAGATAAAGAACTTATGGAAATATTAAAGTTAATGGCACCGGGGACGGAACTTAGAGAGGGATTAGAAAATATTTTAAGAGCAAAAACTGGTGGACTTATAGTTATAGGAGATGGGGAAGAAGTATTAGATATTGTAGATGGTGGTTTTAAAATTAATGCAGAGTATTCTCCAGCATATGTATATGAATTAGCCAAAATGGATGGGGCTATAGTTATTAGCAGTGATTTTAAGAAGATATTATTTGCAAATGCACAACTTATGCCAGATCAGTCTTTGCAGACGGGAGAAACAGGAACAAGGCATAGAACAGCTAAAAGAGTTGCAAAACAAACTAATGCAATTGTAATTGCTATATCTCAAAGAAGGAATATAATAAGCCTTTATAAGGGTGAATTAAAATATGTAATAAGAGATACAAGTGTCATACTTGCAAAAGCTAATCAGGCTATACAGACTTTGGAAAAGTATGTCTCTGTTTTAGATAGAATAATGAAAAATTTTAATCTACTTGAGTTTCAAGATTTAATTACATTATTTGATGTGGTTACAGCGGTTCAGAGAACAGAAATGGTAATGAGGATAGTAGAAGAAATTGAAAGATACATATACGAACTTGGAAACGAAGGAAGACTTATTTCCATGCAACTAAATGAGCTTGTGAGAAATGTAGAAGAAGAAGGTATGTTTCTTATAAGAGATTACTGTCAAAAGGATTTAGTTTATACAGATTTATATACAGAAATTCAAAGGCTTGATTCAGAGGAACTATTAAATTTAGATACCTTATCTAAAATAATGGGATATGCTGGAATACCCTTAGTGGATACTTTAATATCTCCAAGAGGATATAGAATGTTAAGTAAGATACCTAGAATACCTTCAAGCGTAATAGATAATTTAGCGAAGAACTTTAAAGAACTTAAAAATGTAATTGAAGCATCTTATGAACAACTTGATAAGGTTGAGGGAATAGGGGAAGCTAGAGCCAAAGCTATAAAGAATGGATTAAAAAGATTGAGGGAACAATTCCTTTTAGATAGACAAATATAGCACAAAAATTTTTGTGCTATATTTTATATAAAGATATTAAATTCAAATGATAAAGTCACTATCTAAGAGTATATTCCCCAAGGGTAACTATTTTATTAGATTCTTTAATAAGTACATCATAGAGATTAATATTTAATATATTGCAAAGTGCTGTTAAATAAAACATATGATTGCCAAGCTCATTTTCAACAATGTCTCTGCAGTCATCACAAATTTTTCCTTGAAGATGTGAATTTAACATATTATTTAGAGATTCCAATGTTAAATCTTCACCCTTAGGTAAGTTTATTTGTTTTTTAGCATTTATCTCTATACAACCACAATTTGTTACAGATTTACATACAGCTCTATTAACTCTAGCTTCAGATTCCTGAAGCTTTGTTAATATATCTAAAACACTTTTATGTCGTATAAGACATTCTTCTACTGAATTTTGAAATTGATCAAAAAGTATGTCTTTCAATAAATTCAACTCCCCTTATAAGCTATTGTGTGTACAAATAAATTAGGACTAAGTAAGTTGTATTTCATATATAATGATAAAACAAAAAAATAAAAAATTATAGGGGGATAAAACTTTATTGAACAAAATATTAAAAAACATAGTTTTTATTGAAATAATCATTGGATTAATATATATTTAAAATAAAGCATATTAAAAGAAAAAAATGTTAATAATCTTAAGGGAGGTGAAGCCAGTTGCTAAAAAAAATTTTGAGAATCTTATTTACATTAATAGGAGGGGCCATTGGTTACTTAATATCCTATCAGGTTTTAAGCTTAGATTTGATAGGTGGACTTAAAGCTTTGGCTTTTATTAGTAGTCATACTGTATATAAAATAATATTTATGATAATTTTATCTTTAGTATTTGCATTACTACTATTTTTATTTTCACCTGTTATTATAAATTATATTATTTCAGGTATGGAATATGTAGAGAGAAGTATTCAAAAAAGACCAGCAGGAGAGATCTTGTTTGGTACAGCAGGCGCAATCATAGGACTTATTATTTCAACTTTATTTTTAAATCAAATAAAAAATAATTCCATAATATGGACATTTTTAACTATTATTATAACTGTTATTATTGTGGTGTTTTGTACAGATATCGCCATTAGAAAAAGAGATGAAATATACAATTTTTTCATAAACTTAAAGAAAGCTAGTGGCTCAATAAAGGAGAAGAAAGCTAAGACTAGAGGAATTCCAAAGATATTAGATACTTCTGTTATAATTGATGGAAGGATTTTAGATATATGTCAAACAGGCTTTATAGAGGGGGTACTTGTGATCCCTCAATTTGTATTAGAAGAGCTAAGACACATAGCAGATTCTTCAGATGACTTAAAAAGAATAAGAGGAAGAAGAGGGCTAGACATATTAAATAAAATACAAAACGAATTAAAAATTGCAGTAGAGATTAGCGAAACTGACTTTAAAGACATTAAAGAAGTTGATAGCAAATTATTAAAACTAGCTCAAACAATAAATGGTAAAGTAATAACAAACGATTATAATTTAAATAAAGTAGCACAGTTCCAAGGAGTAGAAGTATTAAATATAAATGAACTTGCTAATTCAATAAAACCTATTGTTTTACCGGGAGAAGAAATGACTATACAGGTTGTTAAGGATGGTAAAGAATCAGGGCAAGGAATAGCATATTTAGATGATGGAACTATGATAGTAGTAGAAGGAGCTAAAAGGCATATTGGAGAAGTTATGGACGTTCAAGTAACATCAGTTCTTCAAACAGCTGCAGGTAGGATGATATTTGCTAAAAGGAAATAAGATATTTTGTTATAATATTTTTGTAATAGTTAAAGTAGAGGAGTGAGCAAGGTGAAGATATATAATACTCTTACCAGAAAAAAAGAAGAGTTTAAGCCTATTGAAGAGGGAAAGGTAAAGATGTATGTATGTGGACCTACAGTATATAATTTTTTCCATATAGGTAATGCTAGAACCTTTATAATTTTCGATACTGTAAGGAGATATCTTGAATACAAAGGTTATGAAGTAAAGTTTATTCAAAACTTCACAGACATAGATGATAAAATGATAAAAAGAGCCAATGAAGATGGAATAACAGTGAAAGAACTTGGAGAAAACTTCATAAGTGAATATTATAAAGATGCAGATGGCTTAAATATAAAAAGGGCAACAACAAATCCAAGGGCAACAGAATATATATGTGAAATTATAAGGTTTGTAGAAGAACTCATAGAAAAAGGTTATGCATATGAGATTAATGGAGATGTGTATTTTGAGACCAAGAAATTTAATGACTATGGAAAATTGTCAGGACAAAATCTTGAAGAACTCCAAGCTGGTGCTAGAATAAGTGTAGATGAAAGAAAGAAAGATCCTATGGACTTTGCAGTTTGGAAAAGTGCAAAATCAGGAGAACCTTATTGGGAGTCACCTTGGGGAAAAGGTAGGCCAGGATGGCACATTGAATGTTCATGTATGTCTCAAAAGCTTTTAGGAGAGACTATAGATATACATGGAGGAGGCATGGACCTTGCATTTCCTCATCATGAAAATGAAATGGCTCAAAGTGAGGGAAGGACAGGAAAAAGCTTCGTTAAATATTGGATGCATGCTGCATACTTAAATGTAAATAATAAAAAAATGTCTAAGTCCCTAAACAACTTCTTAACAGCAAGGGATGCACTTAAAGAATTTGATTCTGATGTTATAAGATTTTTTATGTTGCAAGCTCATTATAGAAATCAATTAAATTTTAGTAGAGAGTTATTAGAGGCAGCCAAATCTTCTGTAGATAGAATTTATAATTCAATTTCAAACTTAGAAAATCTATTAGAAGAGGCAAAGGATGAAAAGCTAAGGGAAGAAGAAAAAGAGACATTAAATAAGATAAATTCATATAAGGTAAAATTCATTGAAAAGATGGATGACGATTTCAATACTGCAGATGCTATATCCGTTATATTCGATCTTATAAAAGAAGTAAATACAAATATTAATATTAGTTCATCCAAAGAAATAATAAAAACTTCTTTAGATTTAATAAGAGAACTTGGGTCTCCTCTTGGAATACTTCAAAGATCTACTAAAGGAAGTTTAGAGGAGGAAATCGAAGGGTTAATTTTAGAGAGGGAAAATGCTAGAAAAGAAAAAAATTGGGCTTTATCTGATAAGATAAGAGATGATTTAAAAGCTAGAGGCATAGTTTTAGAAGATACTCCACAGGGAGTTAGATGGAAAAAACTATAGAATAATGAAATTTTAAAACTTCTTCATAGGTGGTTACGTAAACACCATATGAATAAAATCTCTAACAAATCCTATTTTAAATATAGAGTTTAATTAAGAAAAAGAGAGATTATATAAGAAATCAACTATATAATCTCTTTTTTTGTTGAATAAAAGATACTGAAAGTCATTTTCAATAAGTAGATTATGTGATATAATTTCTTTCGTTGGCAGAAATAATATACTATCGCGGCAAACATTATTAGAGAGTTATAAGGAGGCTAACTATGGCAAGATATACAGGGCCAAGATTTAAATTATGTAGAAGGTTAGGTGTAAATGTATATGGACATCCCAAGGCAATGAAAAGAGCTACTAAGGAAAATAGTAGAGCAGGGAAAAAGCTTTCAGATTATGGAAAGCAACTTTTAGAAAAGCAAAAAATTAAAGCCTATTACGGGGTTTTAGAAAAGCAATTTGCTATATATGTAGATAAGGCTATGAAAAGTAGAGAAGTTACTGGTGATGCTCTTCTAATATCTTTAGAGTGCAGACTAGATAATTTAGTATATAGAATAGGATTTGCTAATTCAATTAGACAAAGCAGACAAATGGTAACACATGGGCACATTCTAGTAAATGGTAAAAAGGTAGATATTCCATCTTATAATATTAAAGTTGGAGATGAGATATCTTTGAAGGAAAAGTCTAGAAAGAACCAAATGTTTTTAGATAACTTCCAAGAGTTTTCTAAATTTGCTTTGCCATATATAGATACAAACCTAGATTCTTTTTCGGGTAAACTTAATAGATTACCTGAAAGATCAGAAATACCAGTTGAAGCAAATGAACAATTAGTAGTTGAATTATATTCTAAGTAGTGCTAGCCGGTTTGATATATCTGTTAACTAATTTGTACACTGTCATAAAAAATTTACAAATACCATATAGCCATGGAAAATATTAAACTAATCTCAATCCTACACAATACCCCTCATATAAGGGGTATTTTTTATCTCTTGTAAACTTGACATAGGAATTAAAATAACATATTCTTAGAATTAAGTTTTAATTAAAAACATGCTATAATAATATAGGAGAAAAACAAATGGAATTAGATTTATTTAATATAAAACTAACTAAAAAAGAAGCTACATTCTTAAATCCATTAGTACTTGCCTATGTAGGGGATTCGGTATATGAGCTTATTATAAGAACTTATTTGGTAAAGAATAACATGGACATGAACGTACATAAACTTCATCTTAAGGGTATAGGATATGTAAAAGCCAAAGCACAGAGTGATTTCATGAAAGTCTTGTTAGATGAATTAAATGAAGAAGAATTGGCAATATTTAAAAGAGGTAGAAACACTAAATCCTATACAGTACCTAAAAATGCAGATTTAACAGATTATAAAATGGCAACAGGATTTGAGGCGCTTATAGGGTATTTGTATCTTATAGATGATATAAGTAGAATAGAAGAACTTTTAAAAAAGGTAATAGTTTAAAGAATTTTAAATAGAGTTAAAGAGGTAGGATACTATGGAAAAAAATAAAAAATATAAATCATTAAAAGAAACTAAACCTAAAACTAAAAAACACAGACCCTTAAAAGAAAATGAAACCATAAATAAAAAATATAAACCATTAAAAGAAAATGAACCTAAAAATAAAAAAAATATAATCTATAATACAAAAGATGAGGAAAAGGCACTAGATAATATAGTTGAAGGAAGAAATGCTGTCACTGAACTTTTAAAAGGTGATAAACACATAGAATATGTAATGATTTCAAAAGGAGAACTTAGTGGTTCTATTAAGAGCATAATTAAGTTAGCTAGAGAAAAAGGTATAGTTATAAAGGATGTAGACAAGAGAAAACTAGACTCTCTATCAGAGACTAAAGCTCATCAAGGAGTTATAGCAGTTACAACTCCATTTTCATATTCCACAGTAGATGAAATTATAGATTATGCAAAGAAAAAAGGTGAAGAACCTTTTATAATTATACTAGATGAAATAGAAGATCCTCATAATTTTGGCTCTATAGTTAGAACAGCAGAAGTTTGTGGGGTACACGGGATTATTATTCCTAAGAGAAGGAATGTAGGGGTTACTTCCGTGGTATATAAGACTTCAGCTGGAGCAGTAGAACATATGAAAATAGCAAAAGTAACTAATTTAAATGCATGTATAGATGAACTAAAAGATAAAGGTATTTGGGTATATGGTACAGATATGCATGGTAAAGCATATTGCCATGAAGTGGATTATACTGGTCCAGTTGCCATCATTATAGGCAGTGAAGGAAAAGGTATGGCAAAACATACTAAAGAAAAATGTGATGTATTAGTTAAAATACCTATGGTTGGGAAAGTGAATTCATTAAATGCCTCTGTAGCTGGAGGAATTGTTATGTATGAAGTGCTAAAACAAAAAGTCAGCAGTGATAAAAAGTGAAGATAATATTTGTAGATGGGTATAATGTCATAAATAGCTGGCCAGACTTAATAAAGATAAAACAACATAATTTTGAAAATGCAAGACAAAAATTAGTTGATATTCTACAAAATTATGCATCATACAAGGGATATAAGATATTTCTTGTTTTTGATGCTCACCTTGTAAAAGGTGCACTGGAACATAAAGAACGCATGGGAAATTTAATTGTGGTTTTCACTAAAAATGGAGAAACCGCAGATAGTTATATAGAAAGATCTGTAGATGGCATTGGTAGAAAAGGAGATGTTTGTGTAGTTACATCGGACTCCTTGGAACAACAATTAGTATTTCAAAGAGGCGCCACTAGGAAATCTTCTATTGAATTTTATCATGAAATAAAACAGATTGACAGTAGAATAACGAAATCTATAAAAACAAATTATGCAGAACAAAGGAATTTAATAGAAGACATAATTGATAATAACATATTGGATACTTTAGAAAAAATTAGAAAAAGCAATTAAATGTATTGACTTTAAAAAAATATATACTGTATAATGAAAGGTGAATGTGTATGTTGGTGCTGGAGGGATAAGTGTGGAGAAAACTTTTACTTTTTCAGAGAAGGGCATAGATGAAAAAAAATTTGAAAGCATGTTAGATGAAGAAGTGGTTATAGAAGCTAAAAAAGGGGATATAGAAGCACAGGAATATTTGATTAGCAAGTATGAGAACTTTGTTAAGGCAAAGTCTAAGTCATATTTTTTAATAGGTGCAGATAAGGAAGATATCTACCAAGAAGGGATGATAGGGTTATATAAAGCCATAAGAGACTTTAAACCTGATAAGTTATCTTCTTTTAAAGCTTTTGCTGAATTGTGTATAACAAGACAAATAATAACAGCTATTAAGACTGCAACTAGACAAAAACATATACCACTTAATACATATGTTTCTTTAAATAAGCCAATATATGATGAGGAGTCAGACAGAACTTTAATTGATGTTTTATCAAGTTTAAAGGTGACAAATCCAGAAGACCTTGTAATAAGCAGAGAAGAAGTTAATGCTATAGAGAAGGAAATAAGTGAAGTGTTATCAGAATTAGAACTTGAAGTTTTAAGCTCTTATTTAGACGGCAAATCATATCAGGAAATAGCCTGTGATTTAGATAGGCATGCTAAGTCTATTGACAATGCACTTCAAAGAGTTAAAAGAAAATTAGAAAAATCTTTGTTTAAAAAGTAAACTCATTATTGACAATAGAAAACAAAGAGAGTAAAATAAATAACTAGTTGTGATATAATTTAACTTATCTATGTGGATTTTAAAAAATTAGCTAAATTTTGAAATTCTATTAGGTATGTTATTATGTATGTTTATAATATAAGCCCATGTAGCTCAGTCGGTAGAGCGTCACCTTGGTAAGGTGGAGGTCGTCGGTTCAATCCCGATCGTGGGCTCCAAGTGCTTTGTTTTTTACATACAACACACCAGGATGAGTTTATTTAAAAGAAATAAATAATTAGGTATTCATATAAAGGAGGAAAAAAACAATGTCAAAAGCTAAATTTGAAAGAAAGAAGCCGCACGTAAATATAGGAACAATAGGACACGTAGACCATGGTAAGACAACATTAACAGCAGCAATTACACTAGTACTTGCACAAAAAGGGTATGCGCAAGCATCAAAATATGATGAAATTGATAAGGCTCCAGAAGAAAAAGAAAGAGGAATCACAATCAATACATCACACGTAGAGTACGAAACAGATAACAGACACTATGCACACGTAGACTGCCCAGGACACGCTGACTATGTAAAGAACATGATCACAGGTGCAGCACAAATGGATGGAGCTATCTTAGTTGTATCAGCAGCAGATGGTCCAATGCCACAAACAAGAGAGCATATACTATTAGCATCAAGAGTAGGAGTACAACACATAGTAGTATTCTTAAACAAAGCAGATATGGTAGATGATCCAGAATTACTAGAATTAGTAGAAATGGAAATCAGAGAATTATTAAGCGAGTATGGATTTGATGGAGATGGAGCACCAATCGTAACAGGATCAGCATTAGAAGCAATCAACAACTTAGAAACTCCAGAAAAGACAAAACCAATACTAGACTTAATGGATGCAATAGATGCATACATCCCAACACCTGAGAGAGATACAGAAAAAGACTTCTTAATGCCAATAGAAGATGTATTCACAATCACAGGAAGAGGAACAGTTGTAACAGGAAGAGTAGAAAGAGGAATACTTAAAGTAGGAGACGAAATCGAAATCGTAGGATTAAGCGATGAGTCAAGAAAAGTAGTATGTACAGGAGTAGAAATGTTCAGAAAGTTATTAGATCAAGCAATGGCTGGAGATAATATCGGAGCATTACTAAGAGGAGTACAAAGAGCAGATGTTGAAAGAGGTCAGGTACTTGCAAAATCAGGATCAGTAAAACCTCACAGAAAATTCGTAGGTCAAGTATACGTATTAAAGAAAGAAGAAGGCGGAAGACATACACCATTCTTCAACGGATACAGACCACAATTCTACTTCAGAACAACAGACGTTACAGGATCAATCCAATTACCAGATGGAGTAGAAATGGTAATGCCTGGAGACCACATTGATATGAACGTTGAGTTAATCAACAAAGTAGCAATGGAAGAAGGATTAAGATTCGCTATAAGAGAAGGCGGAAGAACAGTAGGATCAGGAGTTGTTACTACTATAGTAGAATAATTACTTTGATCAATTAAAGTTGTTAGTCATCTTTTAAGGGGCTGGTACATTAAACCAGTCCTCTTGAAAGTTACAATAAACTAAAAAATCATTGTTAACAAATATCATAGTGTTATACTTTATTGACATGTGAGTTAAGTTATGATAAATTATTTAAGTAACCTAAAAGAACACACTTTGTTTAAGGGTAGGAGGTGCCGCAAATGAGAGTAAAAGTAACATTAGCATGTTCAGAGTGTAAACAAAGAAATTACAACTCAATGAAAAATAAAAAAAATAACCCTGATAGAATAGAAATAAACAAGTACTGCAAATTCTGTCAAAAGCATACAACACACAAAGAAACTAAATAATTATAACTTTCTTTGAATATGTTTGGGGATGTGAATAAGTATGTCTAAAAATGAGAATAATAAAATTGAAAAATCCTCTAATAGCAAGGGTATCATAAATTTTTTTAGAGGGCTAAAGGCAGAATTTAAAAGGATAACATGGGCCCCAAAGAAAGAAGTAAAAAAGGCTACAGCGGCAGTTGTTAGTTTTTGTATTTTATACATGATACTTGTAGGCGCATTAGATGCCATATTTATAAATGTATTTAAAATAGTATTTAAATAATGGTATTAGATATTCAAAGGAGGTAGGGACATTTATCTAATATAAATATAAAAGTCCCTTATGATATGAATGAAGAAAATGTAAAATGGTATGTAGTTCATACATACTCTGGTTATGAAAATAAGGTAAAAACTAATATAGAAAAAGTAGTTGAAAATAGAAACTTACAAAAGTATATATATGATATCCAAGTTCCAATGGAAGAACAAGTTGAAATAAAAGATGGAAAGAAAAAGAATACTCTAAAGAAAGTTTTTCCAGGATACGTCATGGTTAAAATGATTATGAATGAAGAATCTTGGTATGTTGTACGAAATACTAGAGGGGTAACAGGCTTTGTTGGACCTGAACCAAATAAACCAGTTCCTCTTACTGATGAAGAAGTTAACTCTATGGGAATAGTTGAAAAGGCTGTTCAAGTTGATTTCGAAGTAGGGGATAATGTTCAAATTACATATGGTCCATTAGAGAATCATATGGCTGTTATTCAAGAAATAAACTTAGAAAAACAAACAATCAAAGGATTAGTTAATATGTTTGGCAGGGAAACCCCTGTTGAACTTGAATTTAATCAAATAAAAAATTTAGAGTAAGGTGCTTATGTAAGACTTATGTCTTAAATAAGTGGGAGGATTAATATCCGCATTACCACAATTCAGGAGGTGCAAACTCATGGCAAAAAAAGTTACAGGAATGATAAAACTTCAACTTCCTGCTGGAAAGGCTACACCAGCACCACCAGTTGGTCCAGCTTTAGGACAACACGGTGTTAACATTATGGCTTTCACAAAGGAGTTTAATGCAAAAACTGCTAATCAAGCTGGAATGATCATACCAGTTATTATAACAGTATATCAAGATAGATCATTTAGCTTTATATTAAAAACTCCACCAGCTGCAGTTTTAATAAAGAAGGCAGCTAAAATAGAAAGTGGTTCAGCAGAACCAAACAAAACAAAAGTAGCGAAAATTACAATGGCTCAAGTAAGAGAAATTGCTGAAGTTAAAATGCCAGATTTAAATGCTGCATCAGTTGAAACTGCTATGAAAATGGTAGCTGGAACTGCAAGAAGCATGGGCGTAGAAGTAGTTGAATAAAGTCAAAAGTTTATTCGCGAATAATTTGAAAAAAGTGGGAGGTTTTTTAAACCGTTAATACCACAAAGGAGGATATAGTATGCCAAAAAGAGGTAAGAATTACATAGAAAGTGCAAAGTTAATCGATGCAAAAACTTTATATACACCATTAGAAGCTTTAGATTTATCTCTAAAAACTTCAAAGGCTAAGTTTGATGAAACAATCGAGCTTGCAGTAAGACTTGGTGTTGACCCAAGACATGCTGATCAACAGGTTAGAGGAGCAGTTGTACTTCCTCATGGAACAGGAAAAACTATTAAAGTTTTAGTTTTTGCTAAAGGTGAAAAGGCAAAAGAGGCAGAAGCAGCAGGAGCTGACTATGTAGGTGCAGAAGAATTAGTTGAAAAAATACAAAAAGAAAACTGGTTTGATTTTGATGTAGCTGTTGCTACACCAGATATGATGGGACTAGTTGGAAGAATTGGTAGGGTTCTTGGACCTAAAGGTTTAATGCCAAACCCAAAATCAGGAACAGTTACATTTGATGTACAAAGAGCTATATCAGAGATTAAAGCTGGTAAAGTTGAATATAGAGTTGACAAAACTGCTATAATTCACGTTCCAATAGGAAAAAAATCTTTTGGAACTGAAAAGTTACAAGATAACTTTAAAGCATTAATGGAAGCTATTATAAAAGCTAAACCATCAGCTGCAAAAGGACAATATGTTAAGTCAGTAACACTTTCAAGCACAATGGGTCCTGGAGTAAAGGTTAATCCAGTAAAAGTTCTTGAATAATTTTATTGACATAATCAGTTGAAACTGATATAATTAACACGTTATAAAAGTGAATAAAAGTTATTCCGTAGACAGTGGGTGCGTAAGCGTAATGAAGAAATTCTCCTACCTAGGAAGATTTATATATTTTAAATATATAGTCTCTTCGTGTGTCTACGGAGAGGCTTTAATTTTTATATAAGTTAAACTGTGAGGAGGTGGCACACAGTGTTAAGCAAAAACAGACAATTAAAAGAAGCAAAGGTTCAAGAAATAAAAGAAAAGCTAGAAAAAGCTCAAGCAATCATCCTTGCAGATTATCAAGGATTAAATGTTGAAGAAGACACTGAGCTAAGAAAGAAATTAAGAGAAGCAGGTGTTGAATATAAAGTATACAAAAATACTTTAAGCATATTAGCTTTAAAAGAATTAGGAATTGATAGCTTAAACGAACAGTTATCAGGTCCTGTATCTATGGCTATAAGCTATGATGATCCAACAGCACCAGCAAGAATTTTAAATGACTTTGCTAAAAGTCATAAGAAATTAGAGTTAAAAGCAGGTATTGTTCAAGGTGAATTCTATGATAATAATAAGATCAAAGAACTTGCTACAATTCCTTCAAGAGAAGTTTTACTTGCAAAACTTCTTGGCAGCTTAAAGGCTCCAGTATCAAATTTTGCGTACTTAATAAATGCTATAAAAGATAAAAAAGAAAGCGAATCAGCTGAATAGTTTTAGAAATTTTGGAGGTGTTCTATAATGACAAGAGAAGAAATGATTCAAGCTATAAAAGAAATGACTGTTATGGAATTAAATGAGTTAGTAAAAGCTTGCGAAGAGGAATTTGGAGTAAGCGCAGCAGCACCAGTTGCAGTTGCAGGTGGAGCAGGAGCAGCAGCAGGAGCAGCAGAAGAAAAATCAGAATTCGAAGTAGTATTAGCTAATGCAGGTTCACAAAAAATTAAGGTTATAAAAGTTGTTAGAGAAATAACTGGTTTAGGCTTAAAAGAAGCTAAAGACATCGTTGATGGCGCGCCAAAGACATTAAAAGAAGGCATAGCTAAAGAAGAAGCTGAAAAAATGAAAGCTCAATTAGAAGAAGTTGGAGCTACTATAGAATTAAAATAATAAATAGCCAAAAGGGCACTTTGTATAAAGTGCCCTTTTTCTAAGATTTCTTGATTGACAAAATTAATTCGCCATGGTAAAATAAATAATTGCATTGATTTATTAAAGAGATACGAAAAGTTATGTAAAATATGCTTAAATAGGGCGAAGTAATATGTATTTGAATTTATTACATTATTTTGGATATAATAAAGAAGATAACAATTATATTTTTTAAAAAGTATAAAAATAAATTAAAGATTTTTGCCTATTTTACTTTAAACAAGGAGTGAAAGCCCATGGTACATCCTGTCCAAGTTGGTAAAAGAACCAGAATGAGCTTCTCAAAGGTTAATGAAGTTACTGACATACCTAACTTAATAGAAGTTCAACTTAATTCTTACAAATGGTTTTTAGAGGAAGGATTAAAAGAAGTATTTGATGACATCAATCCAATTCAAGACTATACAGGAAACTTAGTCTTGGAATTTGTGGATTACTCTTTAGAAGAAGAAAACATAAAGTACTTAGTAGAAGAATGTAAAGAGAGAGACTCAAATTACGCAGCACCATTAAAGGTAAAAGTAAGACTTCGTAATAATGAAACAGGTGAAATTAAAGAACAAGAAGTTTTCATGGGAGATTTCCCATTAATGACGGAGCAAGGTACTTTTATAATTAACGGTGCAGAAAGAGTTATAGTAAGCCAATTGGTTAGGTCACCAGGGGCATATTATAACTATACAGTTGATAAGACTGGTAAAAAGCTATTTTCCTCCACGGTAATACCTAATAGAGGTGCATGGCTTGAATATGAAACAGATTCAAACAGCATAGTTTATGTTAGAATAGACAAAACTAGAAAACTACCTGTAACCATTTTAGCTAGAGCTATGGGATATGGTAGTGATAATGAGCTTGTTGATTTTTTTGGAGAAGAAGAAAGATTAAGAGCTACAATTGAAAAAGATAATACAAAGAGTGAAGAAGAAGCTTTACTAGAAATATATAAAAGATTAAGACCAGGCGAACCGCCAACAGTTGATAGTGCTAGGTCTCTTATCGATGTTCTATTTTTTGATCCAAAAAGATATGATTTATCTAGGGTAGGTAGGTATAAATTCAACAAAAAACTATCTATAAGTCAAAGAATAGCTAATAACATTGCAGGAGAAAATATTGTTGATCCACTAACAGGAGAAATCCTAGTAGAAGAAGAGCAAAAAATTTCAAGAGAAATGGCTCTAAAAATACAAAACCTAGGTATAAATAAAGTTGAAATTAGAGTTGAAGATAAGAATATAAGGGTTATTGGAAATAACTTTGTAGATATAAAGAGTCATGTAACATTTGATATTTCAGATTTAAATATTAGAGAAATGGTTCATTATCCAACACTTAAAAATATATTGGATAATTACACTGAAGAAGAGTTAATTAAAGAAGAAATAAAGAAAAATATAAGTAAGTTAATACCAAAACATATTGTAAAAGATGATATGTTAGCAACTATAAGTTATGAGTTAGGTTTAGCATATGGTATTGGGGAAATAGATGATATAGACCACTTAGGCAATAGAAGGCTTAGATCTGTTGGTGAATTACTACAAAACCAATTTAGAATTGGTCTTTCAAGAATGGAAAGAGTAGTAAAAGAAAGAATGACTATTCAAGATCAAGAAGGAATCACACCACAAGCACTAATAAATATAAGACCAGTTACTGCTTCTATCAAAGAATTCTTTGGTAGTTCACAGTTATCCCAATTCATGGATCAGACTAACCCATTATCAGAATTAACTCATAAGAGAAGATTATCAGCACTAGGACCTGGAGGTTTATCAAGAGAAAGGGCAGGATTTGAAGTTAGAGACGTTCACCATTCACATTATGGAAGAATGTGTCCTATAGAAACTCCTGAAGGACCAAACATCGGTCTTATAAACTCTCTAGCTAGTTATGCTAAAGTTAATGAGTATGGTTTCATTGAGACAGCATATAGAGTTGTTAAAGAGGGTAGGGTTACTGATAAAATAACCTACTTTACTGCAGATGAAGAAGATGGATATTTAGTTGCTAAAGCTAATGAAATTTTAGATGATGAAGGGTATTTTGTAGACAAAAAAGTAGCGGTTAGAGATAAAGAGGAAGTATTAATAGTACCTAGAGAAGAAGTAGACTTAATGGACGTTTCACCAAGACAGATTGTATCTGTTGCAACAGCTATGATACCATTCCTTGAAAATGATGACGCCAGCCGTGCCCTAATGGGATCTAACATGCAACGTCAGGCAGTACCACTACTTAAACCAAGTGCTCCAATAGTGGGAACAGGCATAGAAAATAAAGCAGCTGTAGATTCAGGAGTACTACCTAAAGCTAGAAATGCAGGGGTAGTGGAGTTTGTAAGTGCTAATGAGGTAAGGCTTAGAAGAGATTCAGATGGTGGTTTAGATACATATAAACTGCTTAAATTTAAAAGATCAAACCAAGGTACTTGTATAAATCAAAGACCTATAGTAAGTAAAGGTGATGTTTTAAAGGCAGGAGACGTAATAGCTGATGGACCTTCTACTGATCTTGGTGAAATAGCATTAGGTAAAAATATTATAATTGGGTTTATAACTTGGGAAGGATATAACTACGAAGATGCTATGTTGGTATCTGAAGAGTTAGTAAGAGATGACATATTTACATCTATTCATATTGAAGAATATGAAGCAGAGGCAAGGGATACTAAGTTAGGACCTGAAGAGATTACTCGTGATATTCCTAATGTTGGTGATGATGCTTTAAAAGATTTAGATGAAAGAGGCATAATCAGAATAGGTGCTGAAGTTAGAGCTGGCGATATTTTAGTTGGTAAAGTAACTCCTAAGGGAGAAACAGAACTTACAGCAGAAGAAAGATTATTAAGAGCTATATTTGGAGAGAAGGCAAGAGAAGTTAGGGACACTTCATTAAGAGTTCCTCATGGAGCAACAGGTATAATAGTAGACGTAAAAGTGTTCACAAGAGAAAATGGAGATGAACTTCCTCCAGGAGTAAATAAACTTGTAAGATGTTATATAGCAGAAAAAAGAAAAATATCTGTAGGAGATAAAATGGCAGGAAGACATGGTAACAAAGGTGTTATTTCAAGAGTGTTACCAGTAGAAGATATGCCTTTCTTACCAGATGGAAGACCAGTTCAAATATGCTTGAACCCTCTTGGAGTTCCTTCACGTATGAACATTGGTCAGGTATTAGAAGTTCACCTTGGGTGGGCAGCTCAAAAGCTAGGATGGCACATTGCAACGCCAGTATTCGATGGTGCTTCAGAGGATGATATAGCAGAACATCTTGTAAAAGCAGGTTATAACGAAGATGGAAAGACTGTATTATATGATGGAAGAACAGGAGAAGCTTTTGATAATAGAGTAACTGTAGGTGTAATGTATATCTTAAAACTTCACCACTTGGTTGATGACAAGATCCACGCAAGATCTACAGGCCCTTATTCATTAGTAACTCAGCAGCCTCTTGGAGGTAAAGCACAATTTGGAGGCCAAAGATTTGGTGAGATGGAAGTTTGGGCCCTAGAAGCATATGGTGCTGCATATACCCTACAAGAAATCTTAACAGTAAAATCAGATGACGTTGTAGGTAGAGTTAAGACATATGAATCTATAGTAAAAGGTGAAAACATACCAGAACCAGGAGTTCCAGAATCATTTAAAGTTCTTATAAAAGAACTTCAAGCACTATGTTTAAATGTTAAAGTTTTAGATGATGAATATAGTGAGATTAAAATTAAGGATTTTGCAGATGATGACACAGAATATTCAGAAGTAAGCGAAGTAAACATTGAAGGAAATGAAGATTCTGCTTATATACCTCCAGTGGAGGAAATCATAGAAGAAAATTTAGAGCCAGAAGAATTTGAAGAAGATGATGATTTGTCTTTTGATGAAATTGATAGCGAACTAGAATTAAATGATATAAATGATGAACACTAGTCTGAAGGGAGGATGTACCCTTGTTTGAATTAAATAATTTTGATGCTATTCAAATAGGATTGGCTTCACCAGAACAAATAAGAGAGTGGTCTAGAGGTGAAGTTAAAAAACCTGAAACAATAAACTATAGAACCTTAAAACCTGAAAAAGATGGTCTTTTCTGTGAAAAGATATTTGGACCTATTAAAGATTGGGAATGTCACTGTGGAAAGTATAAGAGAGTGAGATATAAAGGCATTGTTTGTGATAGATGTGGTGTTGAAGTCACAAAATCTAAAGTTAGACGTGAGAGAATGGGGCATATAGAGTTAGCCGCTCCAGTTTCTCATATCTGGTACTTTAAAGGCATACCTTCAAGAATGGGATTAATACTAGATATGTCTCCAAGATCTCTAGAAAAAGTATTATACTTTGCATCTTATGTAGTAATTGATCCAAAGGAAACACCTTTAATAAGGAAACAATTACTTAGTGAAAAAGAATATAGAGAAGCTGTTGATAAGTTTGGATATGATAGCTTTGAAGCAGCCATTGGAGCAGAGGCTGTAAAGGTACTATTAGCTCAAATAGATCTTGAGTCACTTGCCTTAGAATTAAAAGAAGAATTAAAAACCAATACAGGACAAAAAAGAGTTAGAACCATTAGAAGATTAGAAGTTGTAGAGTCTTTTAGAAAGTCTACAAATAAGCCTGAATGGATGATTATAGACGTTATTCCAGTTATACCACCAGACTTAAGACCGATGGTGCAATTAGACGGAGGAAGATTTGCAACTTCAGACTTAAATGATCTTTATAGAAGAGTTATAAATAGAAACAATAGACTTAAGAAACTTTTATCCTTAGGTGCACCAGATATCATTGTTAGAAATGAAAAGAGAATGCTTCAAGAGGCAGTGGATGCACTTATAGATAATGGTAGAAGAGGAAGACCAGTAACTGGACCAGGTAATAGACCTTTGAAGTCTTTATCAGATATGCTTAAAGGAAAGCAAGGAAGATTTAGACAAAACTTACTTGGAAAACGTGTAGACTACTCAGGACGTTCAGTTATAGTTGTAGGACCGGAACTAAAGATGTATCAATGTGGACTTCCAAAGGAAATGGCTTTAGAATTATTTAAACCTTTTGTTATGAAAAATCTTGTAGAAAAGGGAGTTGCACATAACATAAAAAGTGCAAAAAGAATGGTTGAAAGAGTTATGCCGCAGGTATGGGATATCTTAGAAGAGGTAATAAAAGATCATCCTGTTATGCTTAACCGTGCCCCTACTCTACACAGACTTGGAATTCAAGCATTCCAACCAATTTTAGTAGAGGGAAGAGCTATAAAACTTCACCCACTAGTATGTACAGCATATAACGCAGACTTTGATGGAGACCAAATGGCGGTTCACGTTCCGTTATCTGTAGAAGCTCAAGCAGAAGCCAGATTCTTAATGCTTGCAGCACACAACATATTAAAACCATCAGATGGTAAGCCAGTATGTGTGCCAACTCAGGATATGGTACTTGGATCTTATTATTTGACAATGGAAAGAGAAGGGGCAAAAGGCGAGGGAAGAACATTCTCATCACCTGAAGAAGTTTATATGGCATATCAATGTGGAGATATTGATATACATGCTAAAATTAAAGTAAGAGTGACTAAAGAGATAGATGGAAAGATAGTTAGAGGAATAATTCAGACCACTACTGGTAAATTATTATTTAATGAATCTATACCACAAGATTTAGGGTTTATGGATAGAAGTAAACCAGAAAACATGTTTCAATTAGAGATTAATTTCTTAGTAAGTAAGAAGAACTTAGGTAAAATCATAGATAAGTGTTACTTAAAATATGGTCCAACAGTAACCTCAGTTATGCTAGATAGAATTAAAGCTACAGGCTATCATTATTCAACAATAGGTGCTATAACTATATCTGTTTCAGATATGATAGTTCCAGAAGCAAAAAAAACATTGCTAGCAGAAGCAGATGCTACTGTTGAAAAAATTGAAAAGATGTATAGAAGAGGTTTTATATCTGAGGATGAGAGATATGAAAAAGTAATAGATAAATGGACCAAAACCACTGAAGATGTAGCTAATGCATTGATGGATAGTTTTGATAAGTTTAACCCAATATATATGATGGCAGATTCAGGTGCTAGAGGATCTAAGAGTCAGATAAAACAGCTTGCTGGTATGAGAGGACTTATGGCTAACCCATCAGGAAAAATCATAGAACTTCCAATTAGAGCATCTTTCAGAGAGGGACTTAATGTACTTGAGTACTTCATATCCACCCACGGAGCTAGAAAAGGTAATGCTGATACAGCTCTTAAAACAGCAGACTCTGGTTACTTAACAAGAAGACTTGTTGACGTAAGCCAAGATGTTATTATAAGAGAAGAAGATTGTGGAACTACAGATGGATTTACTGTTACAGAGATTAGAGAAGGAAACGAACTAATTGAAAGCCTAACAGAAAGATTAACTGGTAGATATTCAGCACAAGAAATTGTTAATCCTGAAACTGGTGAAGTAATAGTAAAAGAAGATGAGTATATGAATTTAGAGTTAGCATCAAAGGTAGAGGAAGCTGGAGTAAAAACAGTTGTGATTAGATCAGTATTTACTTGTAAATCAAAATTTGGTGTATGTTCTAAATGTTATGGAATGAACATGGCTACAAGTGAAAAGATTAATATAGGAGAATCAGTTGGTATAATAGCAGCTCAATCAATCGGTGAGCCAGGAACACAGCTTACAATGAGAACTTTCCACACTGGAGGGGTTGCTGGTGCTGATATTACTCAAGGTCTTCCAAGGGTTGAAGAATTATTTGAAGCTAGAAAACCTAAAGGACTTGCAATAGTAAGTGAAGCTTCTGGTACTGCAAGAATAGAGGAGACTAAGAAGAAGAGAGTTGTAGTTATAACTACAAATGATGGAGAAGAACATAGTTATGATATACCATTTGGATCAAGACTAAAAGTAACTAATGGAAGCAAGGTAGAAGCTGGAGATGAGATAACTCAAGGTTCAGTAAACCCTCACGATATTTTAAGAATTAAAGGAGTAGAGGGCGTTAAAAACTATTTGCTATCAGAAGTTCAAAAAGTTTATAGACTACAAGGTGTTGATATTAACGATAAGCACTTAGAGGTTGTTGTAAGACAAATGACTAGAAAAGTAAAAGTAGAAGAATCAGGAGATACTTCATTATTGCCAGGAACACTAATTGACATATTAGATTTCCAAGAAGAAAACAGGAAAGTCTTAGCAAATGGTGGAGAACTAGCAGAAGGAAAAATAACATTACTAGGAATAACAAAGGCTGCTCTTGCAACAGACTCATTCTTATCAGCAGCATCATTCCAAGAAACAACAAGGGTGCTTACAGATGCAGCTATTAAAGGAAAAATAGATCCGCTAGTAGGATTAAAAGAAAATGTTATCCTAGGTAAACTTATACCAGCTGGAACTGGAATGACAAGATATAGAACACTAAAAATAAGTACTGAAGATACAGTTTCAGAAGAACAAATTCAAAATCAATAAATAATAATTTATTGACATGAACATATTAAAATGATAAAATACACATTGTTGTAGACTATATTTTTAAAATCTACAACAATGTGTAATATAAAATTTAAGCATAATTAATCCAGGAGGAATAGTTATGTTAATGAAAAACTCAAAGTGGATTATAGGGGTTAAACAGTCTGTAAAGACTTTAAAAAACCTACAAAATACTAATAATGTCCAGCTTCATATTGCAAAAGATGCTGATGAAAAGGTGCTTAAATCACTTATAGAATTAGCAGAACATAAGAAGCTAGATATTATTTATATTGATACCATGAAAGAACTGGGAGAAATGTTTAATATAGATGTAGGAGCTGCAGCAGCTTTAATACTAGAAGAAAACATTTAATAATGCTACTAGTAATACTAGATTCAAAGTATTAAAGTTTTAGAAATTTTATTAATACAAAAGCACAGTGTTATAATTTATGTAAATTGAGGAGGTGCGTGTATGCCAACAATTAATCAATTAGTAAGAAAAGGCAGATCAACTGGATTAGATAAATCAGACTCACCAGCATTAAAAAAATGCCCACAAAAAAGAGGAGTATGTACTGTAGTTAAAACTACTACACCTAAGAAGCCTAACTCAGCTTTAAGAAAAGTTGCTAGAGTAAGACTTACAAATGGATATGAAGTATCAGCTTATATCCCAGGTGAAGGACATAACTTACAAGAGCATAGTGTTGTACTAATCAGGGGAGGAAGAGTAAAAGACCTTCCTGGTGTTAGATACCACATAGTAAGAGGAGCTCTTGACTCTGCTGGTGTTAATGAAAGAATGCAATCTAGATCAAAATACGGAACAAAAAGACCTAAGAAAAAATAGTTTCGTAAACTAGTAATGCTGTGGCTTCACGTTTGTTTAAACTTAACTCATGTCTTAATATTTAAAATGTCTGATTAGGTTTAGTAGAGAACTTCTTTACATACGCAAGACGATATTTTAAGTATCGAGTACCTATGATCTAAATTGAAAATGTTTAAGGAGGGAAGTAAAATGCCAAGAAAAGGAACGGTTCAAAAAAGAGACGTATTAGCAGATCCAATGTACAATAGTAAGGTTGTATCAAAATTAATAAACTCAGTAATGTATGATGGGAAAAAAGGTACAGCTCAAAAAATATGCTATGATGCATTTGGTATAATTGCTGAGAAAACTGGGAAAGATGCACTAGAGGTTTTTGAAGAAGCAATGAATAATATAATGCCTTTACTAGAAGTAAAAGCAAGAAGAATTGGTGGAGCTACATATCAAGTTCCGATGGAAGTAAGACCAGAGAGAAGACAGACATTAGGAATAAGATGGCTTTTAATTGCAACAAGAAAAAGAGGCGAAAGAGGCATGAGTGAAAAGCTAGCTGCTGAATTAATTGATGCTTCAAACAATACAGGAGCTGCAGTTAAAAAGAGAGAAGACACTCATAAGATGGCAGAAGCTAATAAGGCATTTGCACATTATAGATATTAATAGTAATAAAACTGTTTTGGACTCCAAAACAGTTTTATAAAATTTTAAAATGAACAGTTTGAGAGGAGGAAGCACGTTGAATAGACAATATCCTTTAGAAAAATTCCGTAATATAGGTATTATGGCTCACATTGATGCTGGTAAAACAACAACTACAGAACGTATATTATTCTATACAGGAAAAACACACAAATTAGGTGAGACACATGAAGGTGCAGCAACAATGGACTGGATGGCTCAAGAGCAAGAAAGAGGTATAACAATCACTTCTGCTGCTACAACTTGTATGTGGAAAGGTCATGTTATAAATATAATAGACACACCTGGTCACGTAGATTTTACGGTTGAAGTTGAAAGATCTCTAAGAGTTCTTGATGGTGCAGTAGGTGTATTTTGTGCAAAAGGTGGGGTTGAACCTCAATCTGAGACAGTATGGAGACAGGCAGACAAGTATAAGGTTCCAAGAATAGCATATGTAAATAAAATGGATATACTTGGAGCAGACTTCTTTAGAGCAGTTAGAATGATGAGAGAAAGACTTCATGCTAATGCAGTGCCAATACAATTACCAATAGGTAAAGAAGATAACTTTGTAGGTATCATTGATTTATTAACAATGAAAGCTGAAGTATACAAAGATGAATTAGGAAAAGAGTTTGAAGAAACTGACGTTCCAGCAGATATGATGGAAATGGCAGAAGAATATAGAGCTTCAATGATAGAAGCAATTGCTGAGTTAGATGAAGAATTAATGATGAAATACCTTGAAGGTGAAGAATTAACTCTTGAAGAGTTAAAGAAAGCTTTAAGAAAAGGTGTATGTAACAATGAAATAGTACCTGTTATATGTGGTTCTTCATATAGAAATAAAGGGGTTCAAATGATGATTGATGCAGCAGTTGAATTCCTACCATCACCAATTGATATCCCTGCAATAATGGGAACTACTATGGATGGTGAAGAAATAGCAAGACATGCAGATGATAATGAACCATTATCAGCATTAGCATTTAAGATTGCTACAGATCCTTTCGTTGGTAGATTAGCGTTTACAAGAATTTATTCTGGTATAATGACTAGTGGTACTTATGTATACAACTCTACTAAGGGCAAAAAAGAGAGAATTGGTAGATTAGTTAAAATGCACTCTAACCACAGAGAAGAAGTTGAAGAGTTACGTGCTGGAGAATTAGGAGCTATCATAGGACTAAAGAACACAACTACAGGTGATACTTTATGTTCAGAAGATGATCCAGTAATATTAGAAAGCATGCAATTCCCAGAGCCAGTTATTTCTATTGCTATAGAGCCAAAGACAAAAGCTGGTTCAGAAAAAATGGGTATCGCTCTTGCAAAATTAGCAGAAGAGGATCCAACATTTAGAACATTTACAAACCAAGAAACTGGTCAAACAATTATAGAAGGTATGGGTGAGCTTCACCTTGAAATTATCGTTGACAGACTACAAAGAGAGTTTAAAGTAGAGTGTAACGTTGGTAAGCCACAAGTTGCTTATAAAGAAACTATTACTACTGCTGTTAAGGCAGAAGGTAAGTTTGTAAGACAATCAGGTGGACGTGGACAATATGGTCATTGTTGGATTGAAATGACTCCACATGAAGGTGAATTCCAATTTGAAAATGGTATAGTTGGTGGTGTTATTCCAAAAGAATACATACCAGCAATCCAAAATGGTATTGAAGAAGCATCACAAAGTGGTGTAATAGCTGGATACCCAACACTAAACTTCAAAGTTAGAGTTGTTGATGGATCTTACCACGATGTTGACTCATCAGAAATGGCCTTCAAGATTGCAGGATCTATGGCATTTAAGAATGCTATGTCTAAGGCAAATCCAGTTCTACTTGAGCCAATAATGAAAGTAGAAGTTGTAGTTCCAGAAGAGTACATGGGTGATGTAATGGGTGACGTAAACTCAAGAAGAGGAAGAATTGAGGGTATGGAAGCTCAAGCAGGTGCTCAAGTAATAAAAGCAATGGTTCCACTATCAGAGATGTTTGGTTATGCAACAACATTAAGATCAAGAACTCAAGGTAGAGGAAACTACAGTATGGAATTTGCAGCTTACGAACCAGTTCCAAAGAGCATAATGGAACAAATCGCAGGAAGCAAAGAAAAATAATTTTAAATGATTAAATTATTTAACTATATAAAAGCGATATAAAATAAAATCCATTATAAAGTTGTTATTATAAAGGAGGAAAAAACAATGTCAAAAGCTAAATTTGAAAGAAAGAAGCCACACGTAAATATAGGAACAATAGGACACGTAGACCATGGTAAGACAACATTAACAGCAGCAATTACACTAGTACTTGCACAAAAAGGATATGCGCAAGCATCAAAATATGATGAAATTGATAAGGCTCCAGAGGAAAAAGAAAGAGGAATCACAATCAATACATCACACGTAGAATACGAAACAGATAACAGACACTATGCACACGTAGACTGCCCAGGACACGCTGACTATGTAAAGAACATGATCACAGGTGCAGCACAAATGGATGGAGCTATCTTAGTTGTATCAGCAGCAGATGGTCCAATGCCACAAACAAGAGAACATATACTACTAGCATCAAGAGTAGGAGTACAACACATAGTAGTATTCTTAAACAAAGCAGATATGGTAGATGATCCAGAATTACTAGAATTAGTAGAAATGGAAATCAGAGAATTATTAAGCGAGTATGGATTTGATGGAGATGGAGCACCAATCGTAACAGGATCAGCATTAGAAGCAATCAACAACTTAGAAACTCCAGAAAAGACAAAACCAATACTAGACTTAATGGATGCAATAGATGCATACATCCCAACACCTGAGAGAGATACAGAAAAAGACTTCTTAATGCCAATAGAAGATGTATTCACAATCACAGGAAGAGGAACAGTTGTAACAGGAAGAGTAGAAAGAGGAATACTTAAAGTAGGAGACGAAATCGAAATCGTAGGATTAAGCGATGAGTCAAGAAAAGTAGTATGTACAGGAGTAGAAATGTTCAGAAAGTTATTAGATCAAGCAATGGCTGGAGATAATATCGGAGCATTACTAAGAGGAGTACAAAGAGCAGATGTTGAAAGAGGTCAGGTACTTGCAAAATCAGGATCAGTAAAACCTCACAAAAAATTCGTAGGTCAAGTATACGTATTAAAGAAAGAAGAAGGCGGAAGACATACACCATTCTTCAACGGATACAGACCACAATTCTACTTCAGAACAACAGACGTTACAGGATCAATCCAATTACCAGATGGAGTAGAAATGGTAATGCCTGGAGATCACATTGATATGAATGTTGAATTAATCAACAAAGTAGCAATGGAAGAAGGATTAAGATTCGCTATAAGAGAAGGCGGAAGAACAGTAGGATCAGGAGTTGTTACTACTATAGTAGAATAATTACTTTGATCAATTAACCTAAGGGATTATTTAGATAATGTTGGCCAACATTAAAGTTTAGAGGGAGGAGAAATCCTCCCTTAGTAATCTCAAAAATCTTATTAAAAACATAAAAAATAGCCAAATGAAATTAGTCTATGAATTCAAAACAAATTTTTTTCTTTAAAATAAAATTCCGTAAAAAATACTTGTCAAAAGTAAAGAAATATTGTATACTATAGAAGTTGTATTGTGAACTTAACATATTTGTAACATTAATTTATTAATAAACTCTGAGGGTAAATGATTTTCTTGTTTACTTTCGTATTTTATAATATGCAACACCCGGAGCAGTTTATAACTGCTTTGTTGATAAAATATCATGATCTTAGAAAAGGAGGGAAGTCCAGTGGCAACTCAAAAAATAAGAATAAGATTAAAAGCATATGAACACAATCTTTTAGATCAATCTGCTGAAAAGATTGTTGAAACAGCAAAAAATACTGGAGCAACAGTGGCAGGTCCAGTGCCATTGCCAACTGAAAAAGACGTTGTTACAATATTAAGAGCTCCTCATAAGTATAAAGATTCTAGAGAGCAATTTGAGATAAGAACTCATAAGAGATTATTAGACATAATTAATCCTTCTCAAAAGACAGTTGATGCTCTAATGAGAATTGATTTACCAGCAGGGGTAGATATCGAAATAAAACTTTAATTTACAAGGGTTACTTTGTAATATTATGATCACTAGGTGATCCGCTAATATTAATAGGAGGTGCTTTAAATGAAAAAAGCAATATTAGGTAGAAAATTAGGTATGACTCAAATATTTGATGAAAATGGTAAAGTTGTACCAGTTACTGTTATAGAAGCAGGTCCATGTGCTGTTATTCAAAAGAAAACAGTAGAAAAAGATGGATATGAATCAATAAAAGTTGGATTTGATGATAAGAGAGAATCTTTATTCAATAAACCAATGTTAGGTCAGTTTAAAAAAGCAGGAGTATCCCCTAAGAGATTCGTAAAAGAATTCAGATTAGAAGATACAAGTACTTATGAAGTTGGAACTGAAATAAAAGCAGACATATTCGCAGCAGGCGAAAAAATAGATGTTACAGGAGTTTCTAAAGGTAAAGGTTTCCAAGGAGCAGTAAAGAGATGGCATGCTCACATTGGACCAAAGAGCCACGGTTCTAAATTCCATAGAGCTCCAGGATCTCAAGGAGCATCATCTGATCCATCAAGAACATTTAAAAACAGAAAAATGCCTGGTCACATGGGTCATGTTAAAACAACTGTTTTAAACCTAGAAGTGGCAAAGGTTATTGCAGAAAAGAATATTATCCTTGTTAAAGGTGCAGTTCCAGGACCTAAAAAGGGATACATAATAGTAAGAAATACAGTTAAATAAGATTTTTGGAGAAAGGAGGAGGTTGTATGCCAACAGTAGCTGTTTATAATAGAGAAGCCCAAAAAGTTGGGGAAATGCAGTTAAATGACAATGTGTTCGGTATTAAAGTAAATGAAGAAGTTATGCATCAAGTAGTTGTTGCTCAACTTGCAAACAAGAGACAAGGAACTCAATCAGCGAAAACTAGATCAGAAGTTCGTGGTGGAGGAATAAAGCCATGGAGACAAAAGGGAACAGGTAGAGCAAGACAAGGTTCTATAAGAGCTCCACAATGGATTCATGGAGGAGTAGTATTTGCTCCAAAGCCAAGAGATTATAGAATGGCTGTTCCAAAGAAGGTTAAGAGATTAGCAATGAAATCTGCTTTATCTTCTAAGGTTTTAGATAATAACCTTATTGTTTTAGAAAGCTTAGAATTAGAAGCACCTAAGACAAAAGAAATGGTTAAAATGTTAAGTGCTTTTGAAGCTAAAAAGACATTAATATTAACTGAAACAAACAATGTTAATGTATTCAAATCAGCAAGAAACATTCAAGGGGTAGAAGTACTACCAATAAATAATATAAACGTATATGACCTATTAAAGTACGAAAAAGTAATGGTAACTAAAGAAGCCATTAATAAAATTGAGGAGGTGTATGCATAATGAAGTTAGTAAGCCATGATATTATAAGAAAGCCAATTATAACAGAAAAAAGTATGGCAGCAATGGCGGAGAAAAAATACACCTTCATAGTTGACATACACGCTAACAAATCACAAATAAAAAGAGCTGTAGAAGAAGTTTTCGAAGTTAAGGTTGAAGATGTTAAAACAATTAGATACATTGGAAAGAACAAAAGAGTTGGAGTTCACCAAGGTAAGAAACCTGACTACAAGAAAGCAATAGTTAAACTTACAGCTGATAGTAAGACAATTGAATTCTTCGAAGGAATTTAATTAAATTAATATAAAGCACTTATTGGCAGAAGCCAGAAAAGCGTTTAAAAGGAGGGAAAACCATGGCTTTAAAGAGTTTTAAACCTACAACACCTTCTAGAAGACATATGACAATGCCTACTTTTGAAGAGATTACAACTGACAAACCTGAAAAATCACTTCTAGTATCTTTAAATAGAAAAGGTGGAAGAAACTCACAAGGTAAAATTTCTGTTCGTCATCGTGGAGGCGGAGCTAAGAGAAAATATAGAATTATAGATTTCAAAAGAAATAAGGATAATATCCCAGCTAAGGTATCTAGTATAGAATATGATCCAAATAGATCAGCATATATAGCATTAGTTGTATACGCTGATGGAGAAAAAAGATACATAATAGCTCCTGTTGGATTAAAAGTTGGAGATGTAGTTGTATCCGGACCAGAAGCTGACATAAAACCAGGTAATGCACTACCACTTATAAACATCCCAGTTGGTACTGTTATTCACAACATAGAATTAACAGCTGGAAAAGGTGCTCAAATGGTTAGATCTGCTGGAGCTTCAGCACAGCTTATGGCTAAAGAAGGAAAATATGCTTTATTAAGATTACCAAGTGGAGAGTTAAGAAAAGTTAGAATAGAATGTAGAGCTACAATAGGAACAGTTTCTAACTTAACTCACGAGATCGTTAACATAGGTAAAGCAGGAAGAACTAGACATTTAGGTTTCAGACCTCATGTTAGAGGATCTGTTATGAACCCTAACGATCACCCACATGGAGGAGGAGAAGGAAGAACTCCAATAGGTCGTCCATCACCAGTTACACCTTGGGGTAAACCAACTCTTGGATACAAGACTAGAAAGAATAAAAAGTATTCAGATAGACTTATTGTTAAGAAGAGAAAATAGTAGAAGAGAAGTAAAATTCTCTTCGTCTATTCTGTGAATAGGAGGGAGGCAGAACATGAGTAGATCAGTAAAAAAAGGACCTTTCGTACAAGAAGTTCTTATGAAAAGAATCCTTGAAATGAATAAAAACGATGAAAAGAAAGTTGTTAAGACTTGGTCAAGAAGTTCAACAATATTCCCACAAATGGTAGGTCATACAATAGCTGTTCATGACGGCAGAAAACATGTTCCTGTATATGTAAGCGAGGACATGGTAGGACATAAACTAGGTGAATTTGTTATGACAAGAACTTACAAAGGTCACGTAGACAAAGAAAAATCATCAAAAGTAAGGAAATAGTCCGGAAAGGAGGCAATAGGAATGGAAGCTAAAGCTATAGCTAAGCATATAAGAATGTCTTCAAGAAAAGTTGGCATAGTATTAGATTTAATAAGAGGAAAAGACGTTAGAGAAGCAGAAGCAATATTAAAATATACTCCGAAGGACGCAGCTGATGCAGTTGGTAAAGTTCTTAAATCTGCTGTTGCAAATGCTGAACATAACTATAATTTAGATGCAAACAGGTTGTATGTTGCTGAAGCTTATGCATGTCAAGGAACAACTTTAAAGAGATTTAGACCACGTGCACAAGGTAGAGCATATAGAATAAGAAAAAGAACTAGTCATATAACTCTAGTAGTTAAAGAGAGAAACTAAAAAGGAGGGAAATGTAGTGGGTCAAAAAGTACATCCTCATGGATTGAGAGTAGGCGTAATAAAAGAATGGGATTCTAAATGGTACGCTGACAAGAAGAATTTTGCAGACTATCTAATCGAAGATAATAAAATTAGAGATTTCGTTAAACAAAAACATTACACAGCTGGCGTTTCAAAAGTTGAAATAGAAAGAACAGCTAAAAAAGTAAAGTTAAACATACACACTGCTAAACCTGGTATGATAATAGGAAAAGGTGGAGCAGGAATTGAAGAATTAAAAGCTGGATTAAGTAAAGTTACTAGTGGAGATAAAAACATACTAATAAATATAGTAGAAGTTAAATCACCAGAAACTGAAGCTCAATTAATGGCTGAAAATATAGCACTTCAATTAGAAAAGAGAATATCTTTCAGAAGAGCTATGAAACAAACAATTCAAAGATCTATGAGATTAGGCGTAAAAGGTGTTAAAACAATTTGTTCAGGAAGACTTGGTGGAGCTGAAATAGCTAGAACAGAAGCTTATCATGAAGGAACAATTCCACTACAAACTTTAAGAGCTGACATAGATTATGGTTTTGCAGAAGCAGACACTATATATGGAAAAATTGGTGTTAAAGTTTGGGTTTATAAAGGGGAAGTTCTTCCAGTTAAAAGAGTACAAAACAAATTAGAAGCTTAATATAGCAAGATTAGGATTCAGGAAGGAGGAATCACATATGTTAATGCCTAAAAGAGTTAAACATCGTAAGGTTCAACGTGGCAGAATGAAGGGTAAGGCAACTAGAGGAAACTTTATTGCATATGGTGAGTATGGATTACAGGCTACTGAATGTGGTTGGATTACAAGCAATCAAATAGAAGCAGCCAGAATAGCTATAAATAGACACGTAAAAAGAGGGGGAAAAGTTTGGATTAAAATTTTCCCAGACAAACCAGTAACAGAGAAACCAGCTGAAACTCGTATGGGTTCTGGTAAAGGTTCACCAGAATACTGGGTAGCAGTTATTAAACCAGGTAGAGTATTATTTGAAATCGCAGGTGTATCAGAAGAATTAGCAAGAGAAGCTATGAGACTTGCATCACATAAATTACCTGTTAAAACTAAGTTTGTAAGCAGAGAAAACTTTAAAGAAATGGGTGGTGAAGATCATGAAAGCTAGGGAATTGCAAGAGTTGAGAACACAAAGCAATCAAGAGTTAGCAGTTAAAATCAAAGATTTAAAAGAAGAGCTTTTCAACTTAAGATTTCAACTAGCTACTGGGCAATTAGAAAATCCTGTAAGAATAAGACAGGTAAAAAGATCAATTGCTCAAATAAAGACAGTTTTAAGAGAAAGCGAATTGAAAAACCTAGAGCAGTAGTAGCTGAAGGGAGGTAAGTTTTGTGGAAAGAAATTTAAGAAAGACTAGAATAGGTAAAGTTGTTTCTGATAAAATGGAAAAGACAATAGTTGTAGCTGTTGAGACAAAGGTTCGTCACCCATTATACGGAAAAACAATGAATAGAACAACAAAATTCAAGGCTCATGATGAAAATAATGAAGCTAAACTTAATGATAAAGTTTTAATTATGGAAACAAGACCTTTATCAAAGGATAAAAGATGGAGACTTGTTAATATAATGGAAAAAGCAAAATAATGCGTTAATTTCCTTACAGTTTGAAAGGAGGGTATTATACATGATACAACAGCAAACTAGACTAAAAGTTGCAGATAACTCTGGTGCTAAAGAAATTATGTGCATAAGAGTATTAGGCGGTTCAAAAAGAAGATATGGTAATGTTGGTGATATTATAGTTGCAAGTGTTAAGAGTGCAACACCAGGCGGAGTTGTTAAAAAAGGTGATGTTGTAAAAGCTGTTATAGTAAGATCTGTAAAAGGCTTAAGAAGAGCTGATGGATCATACATAAGATTCGATGAAAATGCAGCTGTTATAATAAAAGATGATAAACAGCCTAAAGGAACACGTATTTTTGGACCAGTTGCTAGAGAATTAAGAGAGAAAGAATTTAATAAAATTATCTCATTAGCACCTGAAGTTCTATAATTCAGATAGGAGGTGGCTAAGTTGACAAATAAAGTTCATGTAAGAAGAAAAGATACGGTAATGGTTATTTCCGGTAAAGATAAAGGAAAAATTGGAGAAATCATAGCAGTTATGCCTAAGAAGGGCAAAGTACTAGTTGAAGGTGTAAACGTAGTAACAAAACACGTTAAACCAAATAGACAAAACATGCAAGGCGGAATAGAAAAAGTAGAAGCTCCAATATACAGCTCTAAAGTTATGCTATATTGTAAAAAATGTAGCAAGCCTACAAGAATAAGCCATAAGATTCTTGAAGACGGAACAAAAGTAAGAGTATGTAAAAAATGTGGAGAAACATTCTAAGCTTTGGAAGGAGGTTAAAATATCATGCCAAGACTTCAAGAAAAATATAATAAAGAAGTAGTACCAGCTTTAATGGAAAAGTTCGGTTATAAGAATATAATGGAAGTTCCGAAGCTTGAAAAAGTAGTTATTAACATGGGAGTTGGTGAAGCTAAAGAAAATTCAAAGTCTTTAGACTCAGCTATAACTGATTTAGAGTTAATAACAGGACAAAAACCAATTACAACTAGAGCTAAAAAATCAGTTGCTAATTTCAAGCTAAGAGAGAACATGCCAATCGGATGTAAAGTAACATTAAGAAAACAAAAAATGTTTTATTTCATGGATAAATTAATAAACATAGCTCTACCAAGAGTTAGAGACTTCAGAGGAGTTTCAGCTAAATCATTTGATGGAAGAGGAAACTACGCTCTAGGAATTAAAGAACAACTAATTTTCCCTGAAATCGAGTATGATAAAATTGATAAACTTAGAGGAATGGATGTTATCGTAGTTACTACTGCTAAGACAGACGAAGAGGCAAGAGAGCTTTTAAGATTATTAGGAATGCCTTTTGTTAAGTAATAAGGAGGGAAGATTGTGGCACGTAAATCATTAATAGTTAAGTGGGAAAGAGAACCTAAATTCTCAACAAGAGCTTACACAAGATGCAGATTATGTGGAAGACCACACGCTGTATTAAGAAAATACGGAATATGTCGTATTTGTTTTAGAGAATTAGCTTACAAAGGTGAAATACCAGGATGCAAGAAGGCAAGTTGGTAATATACTGATTTAGTATGAAAGGAGGCAAAAAATATGGGAATGACAGATCCTATTGCAGATTTACTTACACGTATAAGAAATGCCAATATAGTTGGACACGAAGTTGTAGAAGTACCATCTTCAAACATTAAGAAAGCTATAGTTAACATTATGTTAAATGAAGGGTACTTAAAAAACATGGAAGAGTACAATGATGGTTCTGTGCCAATGTTAAGACTTACAATGAAATATGGTAAGGATAAGCAAAGAGTAATTACTGGTCTTAAGAGAATATCTAAGCCAGGTTTAAGAGTATATAGTTCTAAAGATGAAGTTCCACAAGTTTTAAGTGGATTAGGAGTTGCTATAATTTCAACTTCACAAGGAATTATTACAGATAGAGAAGCAAGAAAACAAGGTATAGGCGGAGAGGTTATCTGCTACATTTGGTAGTTGATGAATAGGAGGTGTAATTATGTCAAGAGTAGGAAGACTTCCAGTAGCTATTCCTAACGGTGTAACAGTTACAGTATCACCAAGTAATGAGGTAGCTGTAAAAGGACCTAAAGGTGAATTAGTAAGACAAATGCATTCAGATATTAAAATTACTGTTGAGGATAATAATATAGTTGTAACTAGACCAAGCGAAAATAAGTTACATAGAGCTTTACACGGAACAACTAGATCTTTATTAAACAACATGGTAATCGGAGTAACTGAAGGATACCAAAAAACACTTGAATTAGTTGGTGTTGGATATAGAGCTGAAGTTAAAGCTAAAAAATTAGTTTTAAGTTTAGGATTTTCTCACCCTGTAGAAATAAATCAAGTTGAAGGTGTAACTTTTGAAACACCTGAAACAACAAAGATTATTATAAAGGGAATTGACAAAGAATTAGTTGGTGCGGTTGCAGCTGACATAAGAAGATGGAGAAAACCAGAGCCATATCAAGGTAAAGGTATCAAATATGCTGGTGAAGTTATAAGACGTAAAGAAGGTAAAACAGGTAAAAAATAATAAAAGTTGACAATAGGTAGAAAGGAGTGAACTACTTATGGCTAATAAGAATGAAAGAGTAGCTGCTAGAATTAGACGTCATAAGAGAGTACGTAGAAAAGTTCAAGGTACAATGGAAAGACCAAGACTTTGCGTATTCAGAAGCGCTAAAAATATATATGCTCAAATAGTTGATGATGTAGCTGGAGTAACTTTAGTTTCAGCATCAAGTTTAGATAAAGACTTCACTTTAAAAGTTGGAAGCAACAAAGAAGCAGCAAGACTTGTAGGTGAAGTAATAGGTAAAAAAGCTATCGAAAAAGGAATTAAAGAAGTAGTTTTTGATAGAGGTGGAAATATATATCACGGAAGAGTGCAAGAACTAGCTGAAGGAGCTAGAGAATCAGGACTTCAATTCTAAAAAAAGGAGGGGAATGTATGAGAGTCGATGCAACTAAGTTAGAACTTAAAGAAAAAGTTGTTAGTATAAACAGAGTAGCTAAGGTTGTTAAAGGTGGTAGAAACTTCAGATTCAGCGCTTTAGTAGTTGTTGGAGATGAAAATGGCCACGTTGGATTTGGTACGGGAAAAGCTACTGAAATACCTGATGCTATAAGAAAGGCTATTGAGGATGCTAAAAAACACCTAGTAAATGTTGCTATGGTAGAAACAACTATTCCTCATAGAATATATGGAGAATTCGGAACTGGAAAAATTTTATTAATGCCAGCTTCTGAAGGTACAGGAGTTATCGCTGGAGGTCCAGCAAGAGCAGTGCTTGAGCTTGCAGGATTAAAGGATGTTAGAGCTAAATCTTTAGGTTCTAATAACCCAAGAAACATGGTTAGAGCAACAATTAATGGATTATCAAATTTAAGAACAGCTGAACAGATTGCTGAATTAAGAGGCAAGACTGTTGAGGAGATCTTAGGATAGGAGGGATTCCCTTGGCAAAACTAAGAATAACTTTGAAAAGAAGTTTAATAGGTAGAAAAAAAGACCAAATAGCTACAGTTAGTGCTTTAGGTCTAAAGAAAATAAATGATGTTGTAGAACATAATGACACTCCTCAAATAAGAGGAATGATAAATAAAGTAAATTATCTCCTAGAGGTAGAAGAAGCTTAATTTATATTTTGTATAGGAGGAGGTGCAAACATGAAGTTACATGAATTAAGACCTGCAGAAGGAACAAAAAAGAATAAAAAAAGAGTAGGTAGAGGTACTGCTACTGGTTGGGGTAAGACAGCTGGTAGAGGTCAAACAGGACAAAATTCAAGATCAGGTGGTGGAGTTAGACCAGGTTTTGAAGGTGGTCAGTTACCTCTATATAGAAGAATACCTAAGAGAGGTTTTACTAACATATTTGCAAAAGAAATAGTTAGTATTAACGTAGATAGATTAAACGTGTTTGAAAATGGAACTGAGGTTACTCCAGAATTATTACTTGAAAAGAGAATAATAAGAAAAGTTAATGATGGGGTTAAGATTTTAGGAAATGGAAACTTAGAAAAAACATTAACAGTAAAGGCAAATAGTTTCTCAAAAACTGCAGCTGAGAAGATAGAAAATGCTGGAGGAAAAGTTGAGGTGATTTAGGATGCTATCTACCCTACGTAATGCCTGGAAAGTTCCTGAACTAAGGAAGAGAATGATCTTTACAATAATGATGGTTGTCCTTTTCAGGATGGGAAATTTCATTCCTGTCCCTGGAATTGACAGTAGCAAGATTGGTTCTCAGTTAGCTAACTCGAAGAATTTGCTTAACTTTTATGACTTAATTTCAGGAGGAGCATTTAGCAGTTTTAGTATCTTTGCTATGGGTGTTACTCCATACATAAATGCCTCAATTATAATACAGCTTTTAACAGTTGCCATTCCTAGACTTGAACAGTTATCAAAAGAAGGTCAGGATGGACGTAAAAAAATACAGAATTATACTAGATATTCTTCAATAATTTTTGCATTAGTAGAAGCTTTAGGTATGTACTATATAATAGGAAGAACTGGTGCCATATTAGATACTTCTAAATTTAATATGTTCCTAGTTATTTTGACAATGACAACTGCATCAGTCTTCTTAGTATGGTTAGGAGAGCAGATTACTGCAAGAGGAATAGGAAATGGTGTTTCAATGATAATTTTTGTTAATATCATTTCAAGATTCCCAAACTCCATGTCAAAAGTATTCCTTACTAAGAGCATGGGAGGAGCTACATTTGTAGCTGTAACTATTCTATTAGCAGGCTTAGCAGCTATGTTGCTAATGGTTATAGTAGTTAACTTAAGTGAAAGAAGAATACCTGTTCAATATGCTGGGAAAGCTGCAGGAGGAAAGATGTTTAAAGGTCAATCAACTCATATACCAATAAACATAAGTTCTTCTTCAGTAATTTCAATAATATTTGCAATGTCAGTTATGAGGTTTCCTATAACTATAGCTGATTTTGCTCCTAACACAGCTTTTGCTAAGTTTGTTAAGACTAGTCCATATAGTATATTTAGGGAAAATACTTGGCAATATGCAGTAGTATATGCAGTATTAATAATATTTTTTACTGTTTTCTATACACAAATTACTTTTAAACCAGATGAGATGTCTGAGAATATGCATAAATCATCAGGGTTTATTCCTGGAATTAGACCTGGTGAGCCTACTACTATGTACCTTGAAAGTGTTTTAAATAAAATGGCTGTATTGGGTGGATTATTTGCTTCAATAATAGCAATATTCCCTATTTTGATAGAAGCCTATAGTCCTTTTAAACAGATATCTTTAGGAGGAACTGCATTACTTATTGTAGTAGGAGTTGCTGTTGAAACAATGAGACAACTAGAATCACAATTAGTAATGAGACATTATCAAGGATTCTTAAAATAAAAGTTCGGAGATGATTACATTGAAGATAATTTTATTAGGTCCTCCAGGGGCTGGTAAGGGCACACAGGCTAAGTCAATTAGTAGTAAATATTGTATACCTCATATATCAACTGGAGATATATTTAGGCAAAACATTGGTGATAAAACCCCACTTGGAGTAGAAGCTAAAAAATACATTGATAGTGGAGCATTAGTTCCTGATGAATTAACTATAAGTATTGTGGAAGATAGAATAACTAAAGCGGATTGTGAAAATGGATTCTTACTAGACGGCTTTCCAAGAACAGTAAAGCAAGCTGAAGCTTTAGAAAAAGCCTTAGAAAAACAAGGTGAAAAAATAGATTTAGCTCTGCAAATAGAAGTTCCAAGGGAAAGTATCCTTGATAGAATGACAGGACGAAGAGTATGTCCATCTTGTGGTGCTAGTTATCACATTAAGTTTAATCCACCAAAAGTAGATTCAAAATGTGATCTTTGCAATACTGAAGTGATCCAAAGAGCTGATGATGCTGTTTCAACAGTTAACAATAGATTAGATTCTTATGAAAATCAAACTAAACCTTTAGTAGATTTTTATGGTAAAAGAAATCAATTAGCTGTTGTTGATGGATCAAAACCAATAGAGGATGTATTTAACGCGATTTGTGAGGTTTTGGAGTCTAAAAAATAGATTTAAAAGATGTTGCTTAAAGGGTAAAGTAAAAGCAAAAGGTAATATCCAACCTATTGGATTATTTTATACTTATAAATAAAATATATTTAAGAAACATAGTATTTTTAGACTCATTGTGGGAAAAATGGTAATAAGTTCTTAGGTTTAAAACAAGCAGAGGTGAAAGCTATTGGAAACTAATACTCCTTTAGGGGAAGTTGTTTATTCTAAAACTGGAAGAGACAGCGACAATTATTATATAGTTGTAGATATAATAAATAATGATTATGTTTATATAGCAGATGGAAAACTGAGAAAGATTGAAAAACCTAAGAAAAAGAAATGTAAGCATCTTATCTTTACAGGAAAATTCTCAATGGAGATAAGAACTTCAATTCTAGGTAAAAAGAAGATTAGCAATTCTAAGATAAAAAGTTTCTTAGATACTATTTCCAATAAGGAGGTTTGATTACCTTATGTCAAAAGACGATGTAATTGAAATGCAAGGTGTTGTTACCGATTCTTTACCTAATGCAACATTTCAAGTTGAATTAGAGAGTGGTCATAAAATTATAGCTCATATTTCAGGAAAACTGAGAATGAACTTTATAAAGATATTACCAGGCGATAAAGTTAAAGTAGAACTATCTCCTTATGATTTGACTCGTGGAAGAATTATATGGAGAGAAAAATAGTAAGGAGGGTTAAACGATGAAAGTAAGACCATCTGTAAAACCTATTTGCGAAAAATGCAAAGTTATAAAAAGAAAAGGAAGAGTAATGGTCATCTGTGAAAATCCTAAACATAAACAAAAACAAGGCTAAAATATAATAAATTAAAAAGACTATTTAATTTATCATATAATCTGATATAATTATAAAGGTTAAAAATACTTAGGAGCGGCTGCTAATGGAATAACCTTATTCTATTATCCTAATGTTTTATATAAATACACACAAAATTTTAAATTGCAGGCTATAAAAAACTAAGTAATTACCTAGGAGGTGTAAATCACATATGGCAAGAATAGCAGGTGTTGACCTACCAAGAGAAAAAAGAGTGGAAATTGGTTTAACATATATATTCGGAATTGGACTTCCAACTTCTCAAAGAATTTTAAAAGATATAGGTGTTAATCCTGATACAAGAATAAAAGATTTATCTGAGGATGAAGTAGCTTCTTTAAGAGACTATATCAATAAAAACTTTACAATCGAAGGTGATTTAAGAAGAAGAATCGCTTTAGATATAAAGAGATTAAATGAGATTGGTTGCTACAGAGGAATCAGACATAGAAAAGGACTTCCAGTTAGAGGTCAAAAAACTAAAACTAATGCAAGAACAAGAAAAGGTCCTAAGAAGACTATTGCTAATAAAAAGAAATAGTAATTAGATAGGAGGGAAGATCGTGGCACCAAGAAAAGTTAAGAAATCAAGAAGAAGAAAAGAGAGAAAAAATATTGAGCACGGATGTGCACATATTAAATCAACATTTAACAATTCAATTGTTACTTTAACTGACAGTGTAGGAAATTGCTTATCATGGGCTAGTGCAGGTGGATTAGGTTTCAAAGGTTCAAGAAAAGGAACTCCATTTGCTGCACAAATGGCTGCTGAAACAGCTGCTGGAGTAGCAATGGAACACGGATTAAAGAGTATAGAAGTTTACGTTAAAGGTCCAGGCGCAGGAAGAGAAGCTGCTATAAGATCTTTACAAGCAGCAGGCTTAGAGATCACTTTAATAAAAGACGTAACTCCAATACCACACAATGGTTGTAGACCACCAAAAAGAAGAAGAGTTTAATTTAGGGAAATAGGAGGTGTAATTTTCCATGGCAAGATATACAGGTGCTGTTTGTAGACTTTGTAGAAGAGAAGGAATGAAATTATTCCTTAAGGGAGATAGATGTTACTCAGATAAATGTTCTGTTGCAAGAAGAGGATATGCTCCAGGACAACACGGACAAAGTAGAAAGAAAATGTCTAACTACGGTTTACAATTAAGAGAAAAACAAAAAGCTAAGAGAATATATGGTGTACTTGAAAAACAATTTAGAAGATATTATGTAAAAGCTGATAAGTTAAGAGGTATAACTGGTGAAAACTTATTAAGACTTTTAGAAGTGAGATTAGACAGTGTAGTATACAAATTAGGATACGGAAATTCAAGAAATGAAGCTAGACAATTAGTAACTCATGGACATTTCTTAGTAAATGGTAAAAAAGTTGATATCCCATCATTCACACTTTCAGTTAATGATGTAGTATCAGTTCGTGAGAAAAGCAGAGGAACAGAAACATTTAAGACATTTAATGAAAATCCAAAGACTCTTCCAAGCTGGATAGAAGCTAATCGTGAAAGCTTTGAAGCTAAGATAGTTTCAATGCCAACTAGAGAAGAGATAGATGTACCTGTTAACGAAACATTAATTGTTGAGTTATACAGCAAATAATAATTTAATTTAAAATCAGTTGCCCTCAGATGAGGTTTAAGTTCCTAAACGAAGGAGGGTTATATAGTTGTTAGAAATTGAAAAGCCAAAAATTGAGTGTGTTGAAACAAGTGAAGATGGATCATATGGTAAATTTGTCATTGAACCATTAGAAAGAGGATATGGAATTACCTTAGGGAATTCCCTAAGAAGAATTCTTCTTTCATCACTACCAGGAGCAGCAGCTAATTGTATTAAGATAGATGGTGTTTTACATGAATTCTCCACTGTAAAAGGTGTAAAAGAAGATGTAGCGGAATTAATTCTTAATGTAAAAGAGTTAGCAATAAAAATGCACGGAGAAGGATCAACCACTGTGTATATAGATGCACAAGGTCCAGGAGAAGTTAAAGCTGGAGATATTAGAACTGGTGGCAATGTAGAAATCATCAATAAAGATTTACATATTGCTACTTTAGATGATGATTGTAAATTGTATATGGAAATCAATGTTAACAAAGGAAGAGGATATGTTTCTCAATCTAAAAACAAATCAGATGAGCTTCCTATATCTGTTATTCCTATTGATTCTATATACACACCAGTAAAAAGAGTTAATTATATTGTTGAGAATACGAGAGTAGGTCAAATTACTGACTATGATAAATTAACTTTAGAAGTATGGACTAACGGTACCATAAAACCTGATGAAGCTATAAGTTTATCTGCAAAGATTCTTATTGAACACTTCAAGTTATTTATGACATTAACAGATCATGCTGATGATGTTGAAATAATGGTGGAAAAGGAAGAAGACAAGAAGGAAAAAGTCCTTGAAATGACTATCGAAGAACTTGATCTTTCAGTTAGAAGTTATAACTGCTTAAAGAGAGCAGGCATTAACACTGTTCAAGAATTAACTGAAAGAACAATGGAAGATATGATGAAAGTCAGAAACCTTGGAAGAAAATCACTAGAAGAAGTTCAACATAAATTGAAAGAATTAAACTTAGGCTTGAAAAAAAGTGAGGAATAAGGAGGGAGAGCTATGGCAATACAACGCAAGTTAGGACGTCCGACTGACCAAAGAATGGCTATGTTAAGAAACCTAGTAACTAGTTTCTTAAAGCATGGTAAAATAGAAACAACAGAGACAAGGGCAAAAGAAACTAAAAGATTAGCAGAAAAAATGATAACACTTGCTAAAAAGGGAGATCTTCATTCAAGAAGACAAGTACTTGCTTTCGTAACTGAGAAAGAAGTAGTTGAGAATTTATTTACCAATATAGCTCCAAAGTATGCTGAGAGAAACGGTGGATATACAAGAATATACAAAGTAGGTCCAAGAAGAGGAGACGCTGCGGAAGTAGTTGTTTTAGAATTGGTTTAGCTTGTGTATAGGGGATTAAGTGAATTTTACTTAGTCCCCATTTTAATATATTCAATCTAAAATTTAATTGTAAAGTGGGAATGGATATGGATAAGTTAAATTGTATAATTAAGTGTGAAGATTTAACCTATAGCTATATAGATGAAGAGGGGAAAGAAATAAAGGCTTTAAATGGAGTAAATTTAGATGTTTATGAAGGAGAATTTCTAGCCATATTAGGGCATAATGGTTCAGGAAAATCCACTTTAGCAAAACTTTTTAATGGTCTTTTAACACCTAAAGAAGGTAATTTAACTGTATATGGTATGAATACTAGGGAAGAAAAAAACATTTGGGATATTAGAAAAAAAGTAGGTATGGTCTTTCAAAATCCAGATAACCAAATAGTTGCAACTATAGTAGAAGAAGATGTGGCCTTTGGTCCTGAAAATTTAGGCATGCCTTCAAAGGAAATAAGGAATAAAGTAGATGGAGCACTTAAAAGCGTAGGAATGTACGAATATAGAAAACACTCCCCTAATTTATTATCTGGTGGCCAAAAGCAGAGGGTAGCTATAGCAGGAATATTGGCTATGGATACAAATTGTATAATTTTTGATGAATCTACAGCTATGTTAGATCCAATAGGAAGACAAGAAGTTATAAATACAGCCTTAAAGCTTAATAAAGAGTTTGGGAAAACTATAATATTAATTACACACTACATGGAAGAAGTAGTAGAAGCTGATAGATTAGTAATACTATCAGGAGGGGAAGTATGTATGCAAGGGACTCCAAAGCAAGTTTTTTCTAATGTAAGTAATATGAAGAGTTTTGGACTAGATGTTCCAGAAGTTACTGAACTAGCTTATGAGCTTAGAAAAGTTGGAGTTAACATAGAAGAAGATATAATAAATATGGAAGAAATGGTGGATGCATTATGTTCATTGAGGTAAAAGATTTATCTTATATTTATATGCAGGGAACTCCTTTTGAAAAGAAGGCATTAGACAAGATAAATATGGAAATAAATAAAGGGGATTTTATATCTATAATAGGCCATACTGGTTCAGGAAAGTCCACATTAATACAAATGCTAAACGGACTTTTAAAACCAACCTCTGGTACAGTCTATGTTGACGGTGTTGATATATTTTCTAAAAAGGTGAATTTAACTGATATAAGAAAAAAAGTAGGTCTAGTATTTCAATATCCCGAATATCAATTATTTGAGGAAACCATAGAAAAAGATATTGCTTATGGGCCATCCAATCTAGGATTAAGTGAAGAAGAAATAATTAATAGAGTTAAAGAGTCCATGAATATGGTTGGACTTAATTACGAAAAGTATAAAGACAAGTCACCTTTTAATCTTAGTGGTGGGCAAAAAAGGAGAGTTGCTATAGCAGGTATCCTTGCAATGAAGCCTAAGGTTTTAATATTAGATGAACCAGCAGCAGGTTTGGATCCTAGAGGCAGAGAAGAGATTTTACGGAGCATAAAAGAACTAAATGAGAAGTATAACATTACCATAATATTAGTATCACATAGCATGGATGATGTAGCTAGATTTGCTAAAAGTGTAATAGTTATGTCAGAAGGTAAATGTATTTTAAAGGGAAGCAAGATAGAAGTTTTTAAAGAAGTAAAGCTTCTAGAAAATTCAGGACTTAGTGTACCATCAGTTACTTACCTCATAAGTAGATTAAATAAAAGAGGGTTTAATCTAAGAGACGACATATATACAGTTCATGAGTTAAAAGATGAATTGCTTAAAGAAATAGGGATAAAGAAAGAAAGGGGAGAAATATAAACAAGTAAGTATACTTGTTTAAAAGATATATGATAAAAGATATAACATTAGGACAATATATACCAGGAGATTCTTTTATACATAAACTAGATCCTAGATTTAAAATCATAGCATCCTTAATTTTTATTATCCATCTCTTTTTAATAGATAAGTTTTATGCTTATATATTAGTGGGGTTATTTGTTGGAACCACAATCTTAGTATCAAAGATTAAATTAAAGTATATATATAGAGGATTAAAACCCATATTTATTCTTTTAATATTTACTGCAGTTTTGAATATTTTTATGACAGATGGGGGAAAATTACTATTTAAGTGGAAGTTTATAACCATATATAGTGAGGGAGTTAAAATAGCACTTTTTATGGTTATAAGACTTATATTTCTTATTATAGGCACTTCTCTTTTAACACTTACCACATCCCCAATACAACTTACAGATGGTTTAGAGAGCTTATTTAGCCCACTTAAAAAATATAATTTTCCAGCACATGAACTTGCAATGATGATGACCATAGCATTAAGATTTATTCCTACACTTATAGATGAAACAGATAAAATAATGAAAGCACAAATGTCTAGAGGAGCAGATTTTTCTTCAGGAAGTATAGTTAAGAGAGCTAAGAGTCTAATTCCAATTCTAGTACCACTATTTATAAATTCCTTTAAAAGAGCCGATGAATTAGGTGTTGCTATGGAGGCAAGGTGTTATAGAGGTGGCGAAGGTAGAACTAAGCTTAAAATTTTAAAATATGAAAAAGAAGATTATATTGCAATAGGCATTTTATCTATATATTTAATTTTAATATTAAGTACGAGATTTGTAGACTTAGGTGGTATATTAATATAATAATCTCTATATAAAAGTGATTATACAGTAACTATTATGTGATATTGTTCATAGAACACTAACTATAAAATGAAATTTACAAAAGTATACTTACAAAACAATATTTACAACATAAGAGAGTGTGTTTTATATGAAAAATATAAAGCTAGTAATAGAATATGATGGAAGCCAATATTTTGGATGGCAAAAGCAAAAGAACTCTAGAAGTATTCAAGGTACCTTAGAACAGGTTTTATCAGAGGTTTTAAAAGAAGATATAGAAGTAATAGGATGTAGTAGAACAGATGCAGGAGTACATGCAAAAGCTTATGTTTTAAACTTTAAAAGTGAAACTAAGATTCCAGCAGAAAAGATTAAATATGCTTTAAATAATAAATTACCTAGAGACATTGTAGTTTTGGACTCTAGGGAAGTTTCAGAGGATTTTCATGCAAGATATAGTTCTACAGGGAAAACTTATGTTTATACAATCTTAAATAGGGAAATGCCTTCAGCTATAGAGAGAAATTATGTTTATCATCATCCCTATAATTTAAACATAAACGCCATGAAAGAAGCATGTAAATTTTTTATAGGAACCCACGATTTCTCTGCATTTAAAAACACAGGAAGCTCCGTTCAAACTTCAATTAGAACTATTACAAAACTAGAAATAGATAATAAAGAATATAGAATAAAAATATATATTTCAGCAGATGGTTTTTTATATAATATGGTAAGAATAATTGTAGGTACCTTAATTCTTGTTGGAGAGGGAAAACTAAAGCCAGAAGAAATAGATAAAATTATTAAATCTAAAGATAGAAAAAAAGCTGGTAAGACAGCTCCAGCACAAGGACTATGTTTACTTACATCAATGTATATATAAAAATTAAAAAAATTCATGATATATATCTTAAATATGTTGACACACCCGGCTAGATGTATTATAATTATTAAAGTTGTGATGTGTATATAGATCCACTAGCCCCGGGTCTTTTGCATAGATATGTTCATGTAAAATTCAGGGAGGGAAAATAGAATGAAATCATACATAGCTAAAAATAGTGAAGTAGAAAGAAAATGGTATGTAGTAGATCTTGAAGGACAAACATTAGGTAGAGCAGCAAGCCAAATAGCATCAATATTAAGAGGAAAGCATAAACCAACATACACACCTCATGTTGATACAGGTGACTATGTAATAGTTATAAATGCAGAGAAAGTTGTTTTAACTGGTAAGAAGTTAGATCAAAAATTACTAAGACATCACTCAATGTATCCAGGCGGATTAAAAGAAATGTCTTACAGAGATGCAATAGCTAAAAAACCTGAGTTTGTTTTCGAAGAAGCAGTTAGAAGAATGCTTCCAAAAGGAAAGTTAGGTCGTCAAATGTTTAAGAAATTAAAGGTTTATAGTGGACCAGAGCATAATAATGCAGCTCAAAATCCAGAAAAGCTAGAATTAAGATACTAATTATCTGAAGGGAGGAAGTCACATGGCAAAAGTACAATATTTAGGAACAGGAAGAAGAAAGACATCAATAGCTAGAGTAAGACTAGTACCAGGTGAGGGACTAGTAAAAATAAATAAAAGAGATATAAACGATTATTTTGGTTTAGATACTTTAAAAATAATAGTTAACCAACCATTAGAATTAACAGGTACAAAAGAGAAATTTGATGTATTAGTTAATGTTCATGGCGGTGGTTTTTCAGGGCAAGCAGGAGCTATAAGACACGGAATATCTAGAGCTTTAATAAAAGCTGATGAAAACTTAAGACCAGAATTAAAGAAAGCTGGATTCTTAACAAGAGATTCTAGAATGAAAGAAAGAAAGAAATACGGTCTTAAAAAAGCAAGAAGAGCTCCACAATTCTCAAAGAGATAGTATTTTTATTTTACATAAAAAGGAAGGGTGTAACCCTTCCTTTTTTGCGTTATCTAATAGCTAGTCACTATAATAGTATATATATCTAATAGCTAGCCACTATAATAGTATATATCTTTAAATATGTGTACTTTAAAGAATATGTAGTATGGTAAGTGATTAAGAAATAAGTGACAAACAAATGAAAAATATTTTTAAAGCAAATGTTAACAAATTGTTAATGAAAATAAAGATGATGTTAAAAGTAAAGGAAAGTTATTAACATTAGTCTAAAAATTTTGTATTATTGATTATGGTATTAAAAAATACTGTTACTTATGATTTAAGTATTGAATGAACTTATCCAGGTTTATGTATTTTAATTAACCATTATTTTTGTTAACAGGAGGGATTTTATGAGCCAGGGGCTTAGAATGGCTATTGAACTTTTTGGTGGTCTAGGGTTATTTCTATATGGAATGAAACTAATGGGGGATGGCCTTCAAAATGCAACAGGTGAAGGGCTAAAATCAATTTTTGAGAAAATTACATCAAATCCTTTAAAAGGTGTTTTAACAGGTGCATTAGTTACAGCTATTATTCAAAGTAGTAGTGCTACTACAGTAATGGTAGTTGGATTTGTAAATGCACAGCTTATGAATCTTTACCAAGCTACAGCTGTAATTATGGGAGCCAATATAGGTACTACTATAACAGCTCAAATAGTAACTTTAGATATTGATGCCTTTATCCCTATATTTATAGGAATAGGAACCCTAATTGTCTTATTTGCACAGGCAAGTAGGGGAAGAGAGATAGGTAATATAGTATTAGGTTTTGGTATCCTCTTTTTAGGTATGGGATTAATGAAAACATCAATGGCACCTTTAGAAAAATCACAAATGTTTAAAGATATACTAATGAAATTAGATGGGAATATGTTTTTAGGTATATTAGCAGGACTAGCAATAACAGCAGTAATACAAAGTTCTTCTGCCACTACTGGTATATTAATTTCACTAGCATCTACAGGGGTTTTGACTATAACTATGGTTATCCCTATTTTGTTTGGATGTAACATAGGAACTTGCGTAACAGCATTATTATCAAGTATAGGAACCTCAAAAACAGCTAGAAAAGCAGCTATTATACACTTACTATTTAATTTGCTAGGAACCATAATATTTATACCATTATTTAAACCATTATCCTGGATAGTTGCCTCAGCACCAGTAATAGGCTCAACTGTAGTTGAAAAACAAATTGCAAATGCACATACTATTTTTAATGTAATTAATACCATAATACTTTTACCATTTATAAAATACTTAGTAAAAATGGCTAATATTATTATAAAAGGTGAAGATGAAACAGAAAAATATGGAACTCAGTACATAGATGACAGGTTATTAGAAACTCCTGTTATAGCTGTTGGACAAACAGTTAAAGAAATAATTAGAATGGCAAATAAGGCTAGAGAGAACTTAGAAATTTCAGAAGAGGCCTTTGAAACAAATAATGATAAATTAGTTAAAAAAGTATATAAAAATGAGAAACTTATAAATCTACTAGAAGATGAGATTGTAACGTTCCTTGTTAAATTATCAAAGGAAGACCTATCTGATCATGAAACAGATATAGTAACTTCAATGTTTCATGTAGTAAATGATATAGAGAGAATAGGAGATCATGCAGAGAATATAGCAGATCTTGCTAGTGAGAAAATGGTTAAGAGGATAGAGTTCTCAGAAGAAGCTCGTAAAGAATTAAATGAAATGTTTAAATATACAGTAGAAGTTTTGTCTACTAGTGTAGAAGCTTTTGAACAAAAAAGTATTGAAAAGGTAGATGAGGTTAGAATATTAGAGAAGAAAGTAGACTCACTAGAAGAACAATTAAGACTTTCTCACATAAGAAGATTAAACCAAGAACTTTGTAGTGCTTCTGTGGGTACTGTATTTTTAGATCTTATAAGCAATTTAGAAAGAATAGGAGATCATGCAAATAATATTGCAGATACAGTAGTAGAAACTTTAGCAGAATAGATAAGAATGTAATAGCACAAAAATATTAATATTGTAATTTTAATAATAACATAAGAGTTAATTTTATATTTTTAGCTATTACATTAGAAGCCGTATTAGAATTGCTAATAAAATTCAATAGACAATTTTAAGAGTACTTAAGTAAAATTAAGTGCTCTTTTTTATATTTATTAAGGTAAAATTAAGTACCCTTATTTTGTAGTGAATATAATCAAAATTAAATACTTTTTTTCATATTTACTATTATGCATGAATAGATTTATTAATAGAGAAATGAAAGGGAGAGAAGATATTGAAAATAATAAAAAACAAAAAGTTATTATACAGTATTTTAGTGCTTTTATTATGTATTACTTCTATTGTAGCAGTTAATTATAATGCTGCAATAAGCACAATGAAAACATCAGAAGAAAAATCTATATTAATAGATGCAGGTCATGGAGGAATTGACGGAGGAGCTGTATCTCCAAGAGGAACCATAGAAAAAGATTTAAATCTTAAAATAGCACTATATACTAAAGAAGAGTTAGAAAAGCAAGGATTTAAAGTATATATGACAAGAGAAGAAGATAGAGGGCTTTATGACAATGAGGGTACTGTTAGACAAAAGAAAATACAAGATCTAAATAATAGATGTAAGATGAAAGAAGAGAAGAAGCCAGATATATTCTTAAGCATCCATATGAATAAATTTCCTGAAGAGAAGTATAGTGGAGCTCAAGTTTGGTATTCAAGGTATAAGGACAGTAAAAAGCTTGCAGAAATAACACAAAAAAATTTAAAAGAAGATTTAAATCCTAAAAATAATAGAGTTCAAAAAGAAGCAAAGGACCAATTTAAAATTTTAAGATCCAATGATGATATGGCTTCAATTATTGTAGAATGTGGATTTATATCTAATTATGAAGAAGAAACAAAACTTAAGAGTGAAGAGTATCAAAGAAAAATTGCTAAAACCTTATGTAAATCCATATTGGAATACTATAAAGAGAGGTAATGGACTTTTAAATCAGTCCATTACCTCTCTTTTATTTAAGGAAATATACAGTATAAAACATTAAAGTTATATAGAGGTATAAGATAAATGTAAAGGAATTTTAAATTAAATATATATAAATTAAGTTTAAATAAGATTAAAAACAGGCGAATTTAGCGTATATATGGCAAAATCTTAAAAAAACTATTAATAGATTTTATTTAGTGCACAATTGAATTTATTTTTTGAAAATTATTGATATGATAAAATATATATGGTATTATAAAATTGTCCTATGGATTAGTCCATTAGTCCATTATAGATGGAGGAGATTGAAATAGATATTTTAGTTAATAAAAGAAGTGGAGTTCCACTATACTTACAAGTTAAAAAGCAAATTCTAGATCAAATAAGAAGTGGAAAGATAAAGGTTGGTAGTAAGATGCCAACAGAAAGAGAATTAGCTACTAGTCTTGGAGTAAGTAGAAATACCATAAGTTCAGCATACAACGAGTTAGAAAAAGAAGGAATAATCAAATCCTACCAAGGAAAAGGTACTTTTGTTATTGAAGAGGTATCTTCATGGAAAGATAAAAATCTAAAGGATAAGATTATAAAGGTTTTAGATCTTGCCTTAGAAGAAGCCCTTGAAAATGGCATGAGTACAGAAGAGTTTCTAGAAGTTGTAAATGATAGAGTAAGTGAAAGAAAAGAAATGATGAAAAAAATCGTATCTGTATATGTTGAATGCAACATAGAACAAGCCAAAATGTTCAGTGTTCAGTTAAGCAGTACAAGTGAAATGAGTGTAATACCACTTACTATATCAGATCTTCAAAAGATGGACAAGAATACTATAGAGGTTCTAACAAAGTGTCAAGTGATTATAACTACTTTTAATCATGTAAATGAGGTTATAGAACTTACAAAAGAACAAAAGAAAGATGTGTTAGGGGTAGCCATTAATCCAGACTTAGGTACCATAGTTAGAATAGCAAGATACCCAGAGGGCACAAAGTTTGGTTTTATTTGTATATCAGAAGAGTTTATGTTTAAAATAAGACGAGCTTTAGAGAGTTCAGGTTTAGGGAATGTTAATATGAAATTTACTAATACATATAAAGAAAATGAGTTGAAAAACTTTATAGAAGATACAGATGTAATTATAGTATCTCCTGGTAGATACAAAGATATTAAGAATTTCAATAAATATGGGAAAGATGTTATTGAATTTATATATACACTTGATGATGGATCAGTAAAAGCCATAAAATCAAAGTTAATAGAATTGAAGTATAATAGTTAAGAAGTAAGAAGTAATAAGTAATAAGTAGCAGTTAGTGGTTATTAGTTAGTAGTGAGCAGTTAAGAAGTAATAATTAAGAAGCAAGAGTTGAGAGTTAATAATTAAATTTATGCTAGATATTACAAATAATGAAGTTTAAGGGGTTTCAAATGAGTTTAAAATATCAAATACTGATATTTTAATATATAAAAAATTTATACATTAAAAGGGTTAGATAAATAAAAATATTTATATTATTATTTATTATTAATTTAGGAGGCCTTAGTTGATATGGAAAAAAAGAATGGCAAGACTATAGTAATTGGGGTTATAGGTTCTGATTGCCACGCAGTAGGAAATAAAATAATTGATTATGCGTTAACAGAATCAGGGTTCAATGTAATTAATATTGGGGTGTTATCACCACAGGAAGACTTTATTAATGCAGCGGTAGAAACAAATGCAGATGCAATTATAGTTTCTTCACTTTATGGTCATGGAGAAATTGACTGTAGAGGACTTAGAGAAAAATGTCAAGAAGCAGGATTAAAAGATGTATTACTATATGTTGGGGGCAACATAGTTGTAGGAAAACAAGATTGGAATGAAGTTCATGGAAGATTTAAAGAAATGGGCTTTGACAGAGTATATGGACCAGGAACTCCAATTGAAGTTACTATAGGAGATTTAAAAACTGACTTAAATATAAAATAGAAATAAAAAGTACTTTTAATCAGAGGTGAAAATGAAGTGGATGCATACCTATTAATAGACTTTGGTAGTACTTATACCAAGCTAACAGTTGTAGATTTAGAAAAAGAGGAAATTATAGCTACAGCTAAAGATATTACAACAATCGAAGATGATATAATGACAGGTTTTAATAATGCCTACACCAAAATAGAAGAACAACTAAAAGGAAAAGAAGTTAATTATATAAATAGATTAGCTTGTTCCTCTGCAGCTGGAGGCTTAAAGATGATAGCAGTAGGATTAGTTCCAGACCTTACAGCAGAAGCTGCAAAAAGGGCGGCGCTAGGAGCTGGTGCTAGAATACTAAATGTATACAGCTTTGAGCTAACCCAAAGTGAAATAGAGGAAATGAGAAGATCAAAACTAGATATAATCCTTTTAGCTGGGGGAACAGATGGCGGAAACAAAGATTGCATAATTCATAATGCCAAAATCATAGCAGAGTCTAAACTTAATGTTCCAGTAGTTGTAGCAGGAAATAAAGTAGCAAATGATGAAATAAAGAAAATTTTTGATGAGGCAGGAGTTTATTACAGCATAACACAAAATGTAATGCCAAAATTAAATGAACTTAATGTAGAACCTGCAAGGGAAGAAATAAGAAAAATCTTCATGGGTAATATAGTAAAAGCAAAAGGTTTAGGAAATGCAGAAAGTTTTATAAATGGTATACTGATGCCAACACCAGCAGCTGTATTAAAAGCAGCACAAGCTTTAAGCTTAGGCACAGATGAAGAAGAAGGTATAGGAGACTTAATCATAGTAGATATAGGTGGTGCAACAACAGATATTCACTCATTAGCTGATGGAGAACCATCCAAAGCAGGTGTAACAATTAGGGGACTTGAAGAACCTTTTGCAAAAAGAACTGTAGAAGGGGATTTGGGAATGAGATACTCAGCACTTTCCCTACTTGAAGCTGCTGGTACAAGAAAAATGAGAACCTATTTAAAAGATAAGGAAAGAAAAATAGATGTTTCGGAAAACTGTAAATTTAGAACTGAAAATATAAGAATGGTTCCAAAAACAGTAGATGAAATTTTCTTCGATGAAGCCATGGCAAAGGTAGCAACGGAGCTAGCTATGTCAAGACATGTAGGAACAGTAGAGTGTACCTATACACCAATGGGACCAATATACACTCAAGTTGGTAAAGATTTAATGCCAGTAAAATATATGATTGGAACAGGTGGAGTACTTGTTCATAGTAAGAATCCTAGTGATATATTAAGAGCAGGAACATTCTCCATGGAAGATGCAACACATCTTAAACCACAAAATCCAGGATTTATGTTGGACAAATCATATATTCTATCTGCAATGGGATTATTAGCTCAGGAATTGCCTGATTTAGCCGTAAGATTAATGAAAAAATATTTAGTAGAGTTATAGTTTATAAATCTAGGGGGGAAAAGTTGTGGAGTTAAAAAATAAAAAATGGACTGAAGAACAGTTCTTTAAAATGAGAGAAGAGGTTTTAGGACAGTGGGAAACAGGTAAGGATGTTAAAAATATTCAAGATGGCATAGAATATTGCAAACAATTACCAGACCATAAAAACTTTGCAAAGAAACTATTAAAGGCAAAAGAAGAGGGCGTTACATTAGCACAACCAAGAGCTGGGGTTGCTTTAATAGAAAAACATATAGAGTTATTAACTCACTTACAAAATGAAGGTGGAGCGGACTTATTACCAAGTACTATAGATAGTTATACAAGATTAAATAGATATGACGAATGTGAAGTTGGTATAGAAGAAAGTAGAAAAGCAGGAAGATCACTACTTAATGGATTCCCAGTAGTAAATCACGGTATTCGCGGATGTAGAAGAGTTGTAGAAGCTGTTAATTTACCAGTAGAAGCAAGACACGGTACACCAGATTCAAGATTATTATCTGAAATAATTCATGCTGGTGGATGGACTTCTAATGAAGGTGGAGGAATTTCATATAATATTCCTTATGCAAAAAATGTATCTTTAGAAAAGTCAATTTTAGATTGGCAATATTGTGATAGACTTGTTGGATACTACGAAGAACATGGGGTTAGTATAAATAGAGAGCCATTCGGACCATTAACAGGAACATTAGTACCACCAAGCACATCAAACGTTGTTGCTATTATAGAAGCATTACTTGCAGCAGAACAAGGGGTTAAAAATATTACAGTTGGTTACGGTGAGTGCGGAAACTTAATTCAAGACGTAGCAGCTATAAGAGCCTTAGAAGAGCAATGTGAAGAATATTTAAAGAAATATGGCTATAATGATGTAATTTTAACAACAGTATTCCACCAATGGATGGGAGGATTCCCTTCAGATGAAGCTAAAGCTTTCGGTGTAATTTCAACAGGATCTGCAGCAGCAGCTCTTGCAGGAGCAACTAAGGTTATAGTTAAAACTCCACACGAAGCTATAGGAATACCAACAAAAGAAGCAAATGCACAAGGAATAAAAGCAACTAAGATGACATTAAACCTTTTAAAAGGACAAAAAATGCCAATGTCTAAAGAATTAGAAACAGAAATAGCTATTATAAAAGCTGAAACAAAATGCATGATGGACGAACTATTTAGACTAGGAAATGGAGACCTTGCAATAGGAGCAGTTAAAGGATTTGAAGCTGGAGTTGTAGATATTCCATTTGCACCAAGTAAATATAATTACGGAAAAATGATGCCTGCTAGAGATAACAATGGTTGCGTAAGATATTTAAAATTCGGAAACGTTCCATTCACTAAGGAATTAAAAGATTATAATATGAGTAAACTTGAAGAAAGAGGCAAATACGAGGGAAGAGAAGTTGGATTCCAAATGACTGTTGATGATATATTTGCAGTAGGAAAAGGTGTTCTTGTAGGAAGACCTGAAAAAAAATAATAAACTACATAAGATCAAATTAATAATAAATTTAATAGATTAAGGAGCTCCAACAAGGTTAGGCTTGTTGGAGCTATAATAAAAATAAATAGTTTAAAAGGATGGGGGCTTATTATAATGAAAATTTTAGATGTTGTATGTTCAGCAGGTAGAACAGGTTTCTATTTTGATGACCAAAGAGCAATAAAAAATGGTGCTGGTCACGATGGATTTACTTATGTAGGAGAAGCTGTAACAGAAGGATTTAGTTCAATTAGACAAGCAGGAGAATCTATTTCAGTTATGATAATCTTAGAAGATGGACAAGTGGCTTTTGGAGATTGTGCTGCAGTTCAATATTCAGGAGCAGGTGGAAGAGATCCATTATTCTTAGCTAAAGACTTTATTCCAGTAATAGAAAAAGAAATAGCTCCAAAGTTAATAGGAAGAGAAGTTACAGAATTCAAAGCTATGGCAGAAGAGTTTGATAAAATGGAAATCGGTGGCAAGAGATTGCATACTGCTATTAGATACGGAATAACTCAAGCTATATTAGACGCAGTTGCAAAAACTAAAAAACTTACTATGGCTGAAGTAGTAAATCAAGAATACAATGCAGGGGTTGAAATAAAGAGAATTCCTATATTCACTCAATCAGGTGATAACAGATACGAAAATGCTGACAAGATGATTATAAAAGGTGCGGACGTATTACCACATGCTTTAATTAACAACGTAAAAGAAAAATTAGGAGAAAAAGGGGAACTTCTTTTAGACTATGTTAAATGGTTAAGAGATAGAATAATAGCTCTTAGAACATGTGAAGAATATTCACCAATATTCCATATTGACGTGTACGGAACAATAGGTGCAGCATTTAATTGTGACACAAACTTAATGGCAGATTATCTTGAAACTTTAGCAGAAGCTGCAAATCCATTTAAATTAAGAATAGAAGGACCAATGGACGTTGATGATAGACAAAAACAAATGGAAGCTTTAAGAGATTTAACTGCTGAAGTAGATAGAAGAGGAATCAATGTTGAATTAGTTGCTGATGAATGGTGTAATACACTAGAAGATGTTAAGTTCTTTGCAGATAATAAAGCAGGACATATGTTACAAATAAAAACTCCAGACCTTGGAGGAGTAAATAACACAGCAGAAGCTATAATATACTGTAACCAAAAAGGTGTAGGTTCTTATTGTGGAGGAACTTGTAACGAAACAAATAGATCAGCAGAAGTAACAACAAATATAGCAATCGCTTGTGGAGCTACTCAATGCCTTGCAAAACCAGGAATGGGTGTTGATGAAGGATATATGATCGTAAATAACGAGATGAACAGAGTAGTTGCACTTGTAAATAGAAGAAAATAACGTATTTATTTAAAAGGCGGTTTGTTATAAACTGCCTTTTATTATATAAAATTAGTCCACTAAATAGAATTGGAGGAATTTACAATGAGAGAAATCCAAGTATCTGAAATTACAAAGGCTGTTAAGGATTTATGTATAGAAGCAAACTATTACTTATCAGAAGATGTTAAAAATAAAATAAAGAAATCAAGAGAAGAAGAAAAATGGGGAACAGCACAAGGAATATTAGATAATATCATAGTAAATTTTGATATTGCTAAAAATGAAAATATGCCGATATGCCAAGATACAGGAATGGCATGTGTATTCTTAGAAATAGGGCAAGATGTTCATGTAAGTGGTGGAAGCATTGAAGATGCAGTAAATGCTGGAGTTGCAGAAGGATATGAAGAAGGATTTTTAAGAAAATCTGTAGTTAAAGATCCATTAGATAGAGTAAACACTAAAAACAATACACCAGCAGTTATCTACTACGATATAGTTCCAGGAGATGGGTTTAAAATAACAGTAGCACCAAAGGGATTTGGTTCAGAGAATATGAGTCAACTTAAAATGTTAAAACCAGCAGATGGAATAGAAGGGGTTAAAGAATTTATACTTAAAGTTGTAAAAGATGCAGGACCAAATCCATGTCCACCAATAATCGTAGGAGTTGGTATTGGAGGAACTTTCGATAGAGCTGCTAACTTAGCTAAAAAATCACTTTTAAGAAGTGTAGATGAAAGAAATCCAAATCCAATGTATGCAGAACTTGAAAAAGAAATGTTAGAGAAGATAAATAATTTAGGCATAGGACCACAAGGTTTTGGCGGAAAAACTACAGCCCTTGCAGTTCAAATAGAAACTTATCCAACACATATAGCTGGACTTCCAGTGGCAGTAAATATTCAATGTCACGTTGCAAGACACGCATCAAGAGAAATATAAGTAATATTTATAAAGTACTAAGTTTAAAAGTTTGGGGGAATAATAATGGTAAAAAAAATAACTACTCCATTAACAGAGGAAAAAGTTAAGGATTTAAGAGCAGGAGATTCAGTTTTAATCACTGGAGTTATATATACAGCTAGAGATGCAGCTCATAAAAGACTTGTAGAGCTTATAAAAGAAGGAAAAGAATTACCAATGGATGTAAAAGATTCAATCATCTATTATGTTGGACCAACACCATCAAAACCAGGCATGGCTTTTGGATCAGGGGGTCCTACTACAAGTTATAGAATGGATCCATATGCACCAGAATTATTAGAAATAGGTCTTAAAGGAATGATAGGAAAAGGATTAAGATCAGAAGAAGTTATAGAATCTATGAAGAAGAACAAAGGAGTTTACTTTGGGGCAATAGGTGGAGCTGCTGCTTTAATAGGAAAATCAGTTAAAAAGGCAGAAGTTATAGCTTACGAAGATTTAGGAGCTGAAGCTATAAGAAGACTTGAAGTAGTAGATTTCCCAGCAGTTGTTGTTATAGATAGCGAAGGAAACAACCTATATAAAGAGGGACAAAAGGCTTACTTAGATTCATTAAAATAAAAGTTTTGAGGTGAGAGCATGGAAATACTAAAGCCAGCTAAAGCAGGAACTATGGAATCAAACGATATTTATATAATGGTAATGCCAAATGAAGAGGGCGGCATAGGACTAGAGCTAGATAGCATAGTTATGAAACAATTTGGTGAAGAAATAGAAAGAGTAATAAGAGAGACTCTAAAAGAGTTAAATGTAAAAGATGTAAAGATTAAAGCTCAAGATAAGGGTGCTTTAAACTATACAATAAAGGCTAGAGTAGAGACAGCTATAAAAAGAGCTATGATGTAGGAGGTGAGCTAAGTTGAAAAGATTAAGAAGAACAATGTTATTTATGCCAGGAAATAATCCAGGAATGTTACAAAGCGCTGATATTTTAGGAGCTGACTCCATAATATTAGACCTTGAAGATGCTGTTAGTTTAACAGAAAAAGATAGCGCAAGAATATTAGTTAGAGAAGCTATAAAAAATTTAGGATATAAAGGCGTAGAAGTTGTAGTTAGAATAAACCCATTAGATACTGAATTTGCAATGGATGATATAGATACTATAGCAAGGGTAAAACCAGATACAATTTTAGTGCCAAAAGCTACAGAAGAAGCCATAGAAAAAGCAGATGCAGAACTTACAAGAATAGAAAAAGAAGAGGGCTTTGAACCTAAGAGCATAAAACTATTTGGACTTGTAGAATCAGCTTATGGAGTGGAAAATGTTTATAACATAATAAAAGCTTCAGATAGAATGGAAGGAATTCTTTTAGGTGGAGAAGATTTAACTTCAGATATGGGAGTTAAAAGAACAAAAGAAGGAGAAGAAATTTTTTATGCAAGAAACAAAGTTTCAACTGCATGTAAAGCATTAAAAGTTCACTCCATAGACACACCTTTTACAGATACAAATGATTTTGAAGGATTAAGAAAAGACACAGAAAAAGCAAAAAGCTTAGGATTTACAGGAAAATCAGCTATAAATCCAAGACAAATAGATACAATACATTCAGTATACTCACCAACTGAAGCAGAAATAAAACATGCAAAAAAAGTAATGGAAGCAATGGAAGAAGCTAAGAGAGAAGGTAAAGGTGTATTCTCATTAAACGGAAAAATGGTGGATGCCCCAATTATAAATAGAGCAAAAACAACCTTAGAATTAGCTGAAATGCTTGGACTTATGTAAAAAACCATATGAAAAAGTGAGGGATATAGAATGAAAAATCTTCTTGGAAGAGAAATACCTGAATTTATTGAAGGCTATGGAGAAGTAAAACCTTATAATGGAGCCTTTAAAAATATTGGGGAAAGTGAAAAAAGAGCTATTAAAATAAAATCTACAAAGCCAAATGAAGAAAAATTAGCAGATTCCTTAGAGGAATTATTAAATAAATTAAACCTAAGAGATGGAATGACTATATCATTTCACCATCATCTAAGAAATGGTGACTATGTACTTAACATGGTTTTAGATGCCATAGCAAAAAGAGGAATAAAGGATATAACTGTAGCAGCAAGTTCTATATTTCCAGTACATGCACCAATGGTAGAACATATAAAGTCTGGAGTAGTTACAGGACTTTATGCAGGGTATATGTCAGGACCAGTAGCACAGGCTGTATCAAATGGAATCCTTAAAAAACCAGCTATAATGCACACTCATGGAGGAAGAGCTAGACTTATGGAAAGTGGAGAACTTCAAGTAGATGTAGCATTTATAGCGGCACCAACTGCAGATGATTATGGGAATGTAAATGGAGTTCAAGGACCATCAGCATGTGGTTCATTAGGATATGCAGAAGCAGATGCAGAATTTGCAGATACTGTAGTAGCAATTACAGATAATTTAGTTCCATATCCAGCTTGTCCAATACAAATAACTCAAAGTCTAGTAGACTATGTTCTAAAGGTAGATAGTATAGGAGATCCAGCTGGTATAGTATCAGGAACAACTCAAGTTACTAAAGATCCAGTAGGATTAAAAATAGCTAAAATGGCATCAGAGGTTATGATATCATCTGGATTAGTTAAAGATGGCATGTCCTTCCAGACAGGGGCAGGTGGAATATCTCTTGCAGTAGCATCAGAATTAAAAGACTATATGAAAAAAGAAGAGATAGTAGGAAGCTTTGCAGCAGGTGGAATCACAGGATACATGGTGGAAATGCTTGAAGAAGGATTGTTTAGAAACTTATTTGATGTTCAATGCTTCGACCTTAAAGCAGTTCAATCAGTAAGAGAAAATCAGAAGCATATGACTATGTCCTCATCTATGTATGGAAACGCCCAAAATAAAGGTGCAGTTGTAAATAAATTAGACATTATGATATTAGGCGCTACAGAAATAGATACAGATTTCAATGTAAACGTAACCACAGCTTCCGATGGAACCATAATGGGAGGATCTGGTGGACATAGTGACACAGCAGCAGGTTCAAAACTAGCTATAGTTGTAACTAAACTTGTAAAATCAAGAACTCCTATTATAAAAGACAGGGTTACAACAGTAACCACACCAGGGGAAAGCGTTGATGTAGTAGTAACTGAAAGAGGAATCGCAGTTAATCCAAAGAGAACTGACCTTATAGAAAAATTAAAAGGAACAAGACTTCCTATAATGACCATAGATGAATTAAAAGAATTAGCTGAAAACATGACAGGAAAACCAAAAGATATCGAATTCACAGATGATGTAGTAGCAGTAGTAGAATATAGAGACGGTACAGTAATTGACGTTGTAAGAAAAGCTAAATAGTTAAATGTAAGCTGTGTTAGGGGCAAAATGTCCATATGAAAATAACTTCATCACTGATTCACTACGTTAAGAATTTCTATTATTTCATAGGTGATTGCGTAACCATCATATGGACAGAATTGTCTAATAAAGCCTAATAGTATATTAGTAGGGCACTTTCTTATTAAGAAATCAGAGCTTCTATGACTTCTTAATAAACTTAGTGCTCTTTACTTTTTTTGTATTAAATAATATATCTGAGATTTACTTAAGGGTTTATTATAAGAATATGGTATAATAATGTAAATAAAAAATACAGAGTGTTAGAAATAAATGTGGATGGGGGATGCAAATGTTAGAATCTATAAACAAGTTTTTAAACAGAAAAAGTCTTAAGTATATTAGGCAAGAATGGGGAGAAGAAAATAATAAGAAAAGAGACTTTAAAAATATAAGGGTGTTATTTGATTATTTAAAAGAGGAAGAGGAAGATAAAGAGGGAAAAACTTTCTACATAGATGATCAGACTTGGGAAGATTTAAATATGAATGAGGTTTATTCAAAACTAGATAGAACCTTTTCCTTTTGTGGTAAACAAGCTTTATATAACATATTAAGAAGACCCTTTTTAAAAGAAAAAGCTTTAAAAGAAAGAGATAGCATTATAGATTCTTTTAAAGATAATCAAGAGGCAAGGGAAAAGTTACTTTTAGAGTTAAGCAAACTAGATGTAAGAGATACTGGAGCTGTTGAGCTTTTTTTTAACAAATTAGAGGGAAACAGAATTTTAAAGATTGTATGCAATATATTAGCCTTAATTCCCATAGTTTTAGGAGTTTTAATTTATATTTATGGGATTAAAAGTAAATTTACTATGTATCTACTTATGTCCACCTTTTTGAATGGTATTATTCATTATAAGGCTGAAGGAAAGTTAAATTATAAAATTACAGCAATGTCTACCTTAGGTAGAATGATTAAAGTTGGGAAAAACATAAGTAAACTTAATGTAGACGAAATTTGTAGTTATAAATCTAAATTGGAAGAAAAATGCAATAAGACCATGAAAATTTTTAAAAATACATATTCACTTATCCAAATAAAAGGTTTAGATGAAGTTATGGAGTATTTTAATTTAGTATTTTTGGTAAGGGAAAGAGATTATCTTTCTACAGTAGATGAAATAAACAAGTACCAAAAGGAATTAAAAGAAATTTATAAGATTTTAGGGGAGTTAGATGCTATAATTTCTATAGCTTCTTTTAGAAAGCAGTATGGAGAAAGATATACTAAACCTATTTTAAAAGAAGAAGGTAAGGTTCTTAAAACTAAGAACATTGCGCATCCTATAATAGAGAATCCAGTTCCAAATTCTATAGAGATGATTAATAAAGGAATAATACTTACAGGATCTAATATGTCAGGAAAATCTACCTTTTTAAGAACCTTAGGGGTTAATGCCTTGTTAGCTCAAACTATATATATGTGTAATGCTGAAAGCTATGAAGGAAGTTACTTTAAGATTATAACCTCAATAAGTCCTGAAGATAATTTAGCAAGTGGAAAGAGTTATTATTTTGGAGAAGTTGAGGCATTACTAAGAATAATAAATTCAGATGAAGAAAAGGTTCCAACTTTAAGCCTTATAGATGAGATATTTAGAGGTACAAACCCCGTAGAACGTGTTAGTGCTGCAAAGGAGATATTAAAATATTTTAGTAGTCATAACACCTTAGTAGCCGTAGCAACTCACGATTTAGAACTTCCTAAACTTCTAAAGGATAGATATAACTCCTATTATTTTAGGGAGGAAGTTGAAGGAAATGAATTAAAATTTGATTATTTAATTAAGGAAGGAATATCCCCAACTAAAAATGCTATAAGGATATTAAGAATGGTGGGATATCCACAAGAGATTGTGGATAATGCTGAAGCATACATATCAATTTGTGAATAAAAGCTCTCATCTTCGTTAAAGTAGGTAAAATAAAAGGAATGTCTACGTCCTTAGATAATTATTTCCCCTAAAGGATAACGACTTCTAAGAAGTAAAACTCCTAAGAATTCTGTTAATAACCTTTAGGAGGAAAACATCTCCTAAAGCTAAGAACTCTGTTTATGTTATAATATATAGTAATTATTATAAAATACAAAGAATAAGGAGAAAAAGATGCAAAAAAACTTAAATGAAAAATCTTGTTGAACTCCTAAGGATATTCAGTCTAGGGTAGAACTGATAGAAAAACAAGGATTTTTAAATGAAGAAAGTTATAGAGATATTTCTCATATAAGTTTAGGCAAAATTAAAATAAATGATGTGGAAATTCCTAAAATAGATACTACTTTAAAGAGAAGGGACAAGCTATACAATTTAGGAACTTATTTTGGTATAAACAGAAATAATTACATGATTAAGCCAGGACTATATGCCGTAGGGAGTCCAAAAGAGACATCTCCAGTTATAGTTTCTTGTAATTATAAACTTACCTTTGATATAGTTAGAAATAACTTAAAAAATACAGATTGTTTCTTACTTATACTAGAGACCAATGGAGTTAATGTATGGTGTGCTGCAGGTAAAGGGGCTTTTGGTACAGAAGAGCTTTTAAGAAGAATTAAATTCACCAATTTAGAAAAAATAGTTTCACATAAGGTGATTATAGTTCCTCAATTAGGGGCTTCAGGCATAAATACTATAGAGGTTAGAAAATCTTTAGGATATAGATGTATATTTAGCCCTATTAAAGCAGAGTATTTAGAAGAATTTATAAAAAATAAGTTTAAAGCAGAAGATTACATGAGGAAAGCCCAGTTTTCTTTAAAGGATAGGGCTTTACTTACCCCTCTTAACCTAATTCAAAATTTAAAGTATTATATAATTTCAGTAGTTATTTTATTACTACTAAATTTTTTAGGAAGCCCAACAAAGGAATTAAGCAGTGTATTAAAATATGGGTTTATCCAAAGTGTACCATTTTTAATAGGCTTAATAATAAGTGCTATAGTATTTCCTATTATGTTACCAATTTTACCTTTTAGGTCGTTTTCATTAAATGGATTTATATTATCCTTAATTTTAAGTTTAGTTATAATAGTTTTAAGAACAAGCCTTTATTTAGGTATTAACCAAGTATATATTTTAGGATATCTTATGCTTTTAAATGCTATGATGGTAAATGTGTCCTTAAGTTTTACGGGAAGCACTAATTTTACATCATTTTCTGGGGTGGTAAAAGAAACTCTGTGGACATTGCCAAGTTGTATTATCCTAAGCTTATTTGGATTAACTTTAGCTATAGTATCTTTAATATAGGCTGTGTTAGAAAAAATATGTTCATATGAGAGTCACTTCATCACTACTTCATTATGTTAAGAAGTTAAGAAATGGTTAAGAGGGGGATAGAATGTCTAGAGAATATATTAAAAATGTAGTAACTTTAAATTTAGATAGGGATAAATGTATTGGGTGTAAAAATTGTGAGACGGTATGTCCTTATAGAATATTTAAAATAGAAGAAAGAAAAGCTAAAATTATTAATAAGGACTTATGTATAGAGTGTGGTGCTTGCATGAATAATTGTCCTTCAGAAGCTATAACTGTAAGAAAAGGTGTGGGATGAGTTCTTGCCATTGTAAAGGGAGTTCTCACGGGGCGTGGGAAAAAAGCATAGTATAATAGAATAAACTAATATTGTAGGAGGAATAAATTTGAAATTAAACATATGTGTAGATATAGATGGAACTATAACAGATCCATACTATTGGTTAAAATACGTAAACAAATATTTTAAAACAGAATTAACAGCAGAAGACATAGTTAAATTTGATATTTGCAGAATACTTAACATAGATGAATCTGAATATGAAAAGTTCTATGATAAACATGGTGAAGAAATTCATGGTGATAACATAGTAAGAGAAAATGCAAAAGAAGTATTAAATGATCTAGATAAAGACCACAATATATACTATGTAACAGCAAGACCAGAAAAGTATAAAGAGGTTACAGAGAATTGGCTTTATAGCAATGGACTTCCTAAAGTTCCTGTATATATGATGGGTCATCATAATAAAGGAGAAATAGCAAAGGAGCTAAACTGTGATTTCTTTGTAGAAGATAGATATAGAAATTCAGTATTTCTTTCAAAAGAGGGCATAAAAGTTTTAATGATTGATACGAACTACAATAGGTATCCCTTAATAGATAATATTACAAGGGTTTACAATTGGAAGGAAATTTATGAAATTATAAATTAACATAATAATATTAAGGTAGATTAAAAAGAAATATTATTAAATTATAAGTAAAACCAAGTATAAAAGGGGGAAATCCTCTTATCTATACTTGGTTTTTTCATTGTTTACTTTAATTTAAAATCTAAAATGAAAATTGAAGTTGCCATATAATTCCTCGAAATTTCTCTTACCACTTATTTCTACATCTTACATCTTACTTATTACTCCTTTTATAGTTGTAGCAAACGTAAAACTTTTTGCATATAAAGATAGTGAGGTGATTTATCTCAAAAAACTTAAAAGTAGATGGTGATAAAATGAGTAAAAACAAAATGAGTAGAAAAAGAGATGTAGATAGTTTATTCGATAGTGTTACTAAGGATTTGTATGAAGATCGTAGAGATAATTTAAATAGCTTACATCATGATAAGTGTGAACATGATTTTGATGATGAATGTGACGATGAATGGGATCATGAATGTCATAATGATTCTGACAATGACTGTCATGATGACTCCGATGAAGATTGTATAGAAGATGCTATCTGTGATATTTTAAAATCTCAAAAAAAGATTATGGGATGTATGGAAGACATGTTTTGTAAGCTTACAAAAGAAATAGATAGGCTACCTTCAACCAGTGACAAGGTTATCCTATATAAGAAGTTATTATGTGCCTATGCTAAGAAGGATTGCTCTTTAGCTAAACTGTTAAAAGCATTGGCAAAGTTAGAAAAAGTAAATGATGAAAGAGAATCTGATGATGAAGAAGACTGCCGTAATAGGGAAGATAGGGATCATAGAAGAAACTGCCGTAATAGGGAAGATAGAAGAAATTCCAATGATAGGGATGAGCGAAGAAGCAGGTGCGATAGAGAGTGTAGGGAAGATAGAAGAAACAGAGATGATAGAGAAGAATGCGATGATAGAAGAGACTGCGATGATCACCGTTGTAGAGGTTGCAATGGACCACTTTTTAGAAGATGTTAAATATAATATAGAAGGTGCTATAGATGAGTTCAAACAAGGGATGTAACTGTGGATGGAAGGATTTATGTTGGAGTATTGTATGTGATGAGAATGGAGGAAAAGTGAAAGCGGCTTATGGATATGTATATTTATTAAAAGAAGATACAGAAATTGATATTCCAGTTGGGGATGCCATTCCATTTAATAGAAATGGAATATTAAAAGGTATTACTCATGATGTTAATAATAATAGAGAGACTATCATAATAGAAGAAACGGGGATTTATGAAGTAACGTATTATTTTGATAATAACGCAAAAGAAATTTTAGATTTAGAATTAAATGGAGCTCCCGTTGTAGGAAGCAGATATGGTGCAGAAACGGGTTCATCTATTAATTTTGGTCAAGTTATAATTAAAGTTGAGAAAAATAACTCAACTTTAAAATTAATTAATAGAAATAAACTTCGAGATATAAAAATAGAGAAGTTAGACCCTGCAGATAATCCAGAAGTTGTGGTATCATCTATATTTATAGAAAAAATAGATGAGATTTAAAGTAAGTTCAAAGCTTCATAGGAAATCTTTGATCCTCTGAAGCTTTGAAATCCTTATAAATGTACGTAACCATTCTTTATTCTCACCTTAAAGAAGTGGAATATTAGAGTGGATATATAAAAAAATAATAAATAAGAGTAACATCCTTAAGAAAGATTCATATACTAATAGTGTAGTAACAAACAAATAATTTATAAAAACTAATAAACTAAAATGTGGAGGTAATGTTAGATGGCATTTCCAGATGTTTTAAGAGCAAATTTAACTGAACAACAAAGTATAGATGCGATAATAGAATCAGAAGCTGGTTTAATACAATGTATGGCTAGATTATTTTGTGGGGAGAGAAACCCAACTACGGGAGTGGTAGGTCCAGGATTAGTGCCATTCTTAAAATCTATAAACAGAAATGTACCAGGCAATATAGAAAAGAGAGCAGAACTTGTAAAGCAAATTCTTTGCTCATATGGATGTAAGGAATGTGCTATTGCAGAAGTTGTAGAAGCACTTGCAGATAAAATAGTAGTAGATAAAGATATAGTAGGATCAGAAAGAGATTGTTCTTGTTGCAAATGTAAATAAAATGATAAATGGAGGGTAAAATAAATGGCATATAGAGCTACTGCACCAGTTTTAACTGAACAACAATCAATAGCTGTTATTTTAGAATCAGAGGTTAGTATAATTCAATGTATGGCAGATTTATTTTGTAATGAGTTAGTTGCAGATATACTTGCTATACCAGCAAACACATCAGCACCAACTGTTGAAGAACTTCAGAGGGTATCTCAAGTATTAAAGAATATCATGTGTGGATATACAATAAAAGAAAATTCAATTGCTGAAGTTATAAAGGCTTTAGCTAAAAAGCAAGCGGCTGATATGGGAATTAATCCTTGTGAGTTAAAGTGTAAACACCATAAAGATGAAAAATGCTGCTAATCAAAACCTCATAATATGTAAGTTTTAATCTTAACTATGAATATAACAGTCTATAAATTAAAATAGATTTAATATAGATTCCAAAGACCATATAGTTTAAAATGCTATATGGCCTTTTTAAATACAAAAAATAGGTTGATTACGTTAAAATTATGTAAAATTCTAGTAAATAATTAAGGATATTTTAAAGTTACATCAAAATACTTCGATAATATAAAAAATATATATAACATAATGGAGAGGAAAATATTATGAAAAAAATATCCCTAAATTTAAAAGGTGGTCTTAAAAATAAAATATTATGTATTTTCATACCTGTATTAGTTATTTTATTTATTATGCTATCTATATTAACATTTTATACTTGCAAAAAGCTACTATCAAAAGAAATAAATGGAAAGCTAGATCAAACTCTAAATAATAACGTAAATGACATAAGATCTAAACTAATAAGTCATGGTAGAATGGTAGAATCTATAGCAAAAGTAGTAGGTGTAAATGGTAAAGATACTGAGAAGAATTATGAAGAATATCTAAAAAGAAATATAGAATTAAATTCAGATACCTTCGGCATGGGTATTTGGTTTGAGGATTACAAATATAAAAAAGAATTACAAAAATTTGCACCCTATGCATATAGAGAAAAAGATTACATAGTGTCAGTAGATTATTCAAAAAAAGATAATAAGTATCAGGAGTCAGAATGGTATAGACTTGGTAGAGAATCTGATAATATGCTCACCTGGTCTAATGTATATAAAGACGCCGCTACAAATGTAACTATGGTCACAGCTAGTATGCCATTTTATGATGATAACAATACTTTCAATGGAGTAGTAACAGGAGATGTTAATGTTGATAATATAGTGCAATTAGTGGAGAACATAAAAGTAGGTAAAAGTGGTAGAGCATTTTTAGTTACAAGTTCAGGTCAGTACTTATCAGATAAAGATAAAAATAAGATTATGAAGATTAATATAAAAAATGATACAGATAAGGAGCTTCAAAAAAAATCAGAGGAAATATTAACAAATAGGAAATCTAGTTTTACATTTAAGAACAATGGTGAAGAGCAAATTGTATACAGCGAAACTATACCAGAGACTGGATGGAAATTGGCAATAATAATGCCTACTAGTGAAGTAAATGATTCTTTAATATCCTTAATGAATAAGATAGTAATTTTAACTTTAATATCAATTAGTATCATAATAATATTAATAATTTTACTTGTAAAATATATAGTAGGACATATAAATAAAGTTAACTTTTTATCACAACATATGGCAGAGGGAGACTTCTCTCAAAAGGTTCAAGTAAACTCTAAAGATGAAATTGGGGAAATGACTAGAAATTTAAATTCAATGGCTGAAAAATTAAAAGGAATTATATTAGAAATATACAGAATAGTAGAGGAAGTAGTATCTTCTTCTGAAGAACTTACAGCTATTTCAGAGGAGAACCAAGCCGTTGTAGATAGAATATCTGACTCCATGTTAGAGATTGCATCAGGGGCAGAAAGGGTAGAGGAGATATCTATAGAAAGTTCTAAAATAATGAATGAGTTAAATTTAAGCATAGAAGAAATATCTTCTAGTACGAAAGAGGTATATAGTAGTTCACTAGAAACTTCTAAGATAGCAGGTGAAGGGGATCAGGCTATTATTGAGGTAATAGATCAGATGAGAACCATAGATAAATCTGTAAATAATGCAGCTTCTACTGTAAATTATTTAGGAGAAAAATCCTATAAAATAGGGGATATAATTTCTCTTATAACGTCTATTTCAGAACAAACTAACCTTTTAGCCTTAAATGCAGCTATAGAAGCAGCAAGAGCAGGGGAACATGGAAGAGGATTTGCTGTGGTTGCAGAAGAGGTTAGAAAACTTGCAGAAGAAAGCAAGAATGCCGCAGTAGAAATAGGAAGCATAACAAAGGAAATACAAACAGAGGTAAACAATGCAGTAAATGATATGGGAAGAGGCATGGAAGAAGTAAAGACTGGAATGACTATTGCTGATAATGCAGCACAGGCATTTTCTAAAATATATACTTCTGTAAATGAAGTATCTGAAAAGATAAATAAGGTAAACTATGTAGTAGATAATATGAAGAAAAATGTAGATACTATGTCATATTCTATAAATTCTATGGAAGATGTATCAAAAGAATCCTCCGAGAATACTGGAAATGTAGCGGCATCTTCTGAGGAACAAAGAGCTTCCATGGAAGAAGTATCAAAGTCTGCAGAATCCTTAACAAAACTTGCTACGGAACTTGAAAAAGCTATAAGCATATTTAAGTTTTAGAATTAAGCAATAGTAAATTACAAAATCCAAATTTAAAATTAAGTAAAAAGTAGATAAAACTAAAATTCTACAATTATGCTATCTTCTTAAATATTTCATAATATATTGACAATATTTAAGAATAATAGTATATTTTAAGTGCACTAAATCAGTATAGAATATGAGTATTATTTAAGAATAAAATAAGTATTATTAAGTAATAAAGAATTGGAGAATACAAATGAGAATAACACAAGAAACGGATTATGCCTTAAGAGTTGTATTATTCTTGGCGAACCTAGGATATGGAGAAAAAATTGATGCAAAGACCATTTCGGATAGGGAGGTTATACCCTTAAGGTTTCTTTTAAAACTCTTAAGAAAACTTACTAACTCCGGGATTTTAACATCCTATAGAGGAGTAAATGGTGGATATGCCCTTAACAGAGAACCAAAGCATATAACCTTAAAGGATGTTATAGAAGCTATTGAGGGTCCTATATATGTAAATCGTTGTCTATATGATAAAGAACTTTGTACGGCTAAGAAAAATGGAGAATGCGTTGTTCACATTACTCTATCAAAGGTACAGAAGACTATTAATAAAGAACTAGAAGAGATTAATTTTGAAAAGTTAATTAATGGAGATATTTAATATCTTATATTAATACATACCAAATTATATTAAAATTGTATGCTTTAGTATACCAGGCGTTTAACAATAAGAGCGAAATATTATATAAATTTTAAGTGGCAAAAACTTTAACTTGCAAAAGTAATAGCAATACTTGTTAATAAGAGAGATGTTAAGTTTATTAACAATGCTATTTTCTTCTTGCAAGTTATTTTTTTATATTATAAAGTACTAGTATATGTACTAATATCTTATTTAAATTACGTGAAGCTTACTCAGAATCTGGGATTGTTTTAGAATTAACTTTATATAAAAATCATGGTATAATATATTGGTTAAACTCATATAAGAGGAGTGAAAAAATAATGGTTTTTACATCAGCTATTTTCATATTTGTCTTTTTACCCATGGTAATTGCTTCTTACTTTTTAATAAGAAAAGATCTTAGAAATATATTATTATTAATAGTAAGTCTTCTATTTTATGCATGGGGAGAGCCTAAGTTTTTATTATTAATGTTACTTTCCATAGTTATAAACTATTACTTTGGATTATGGATTCATAAAAATCGTGAAACACCTAGTAAAAAGAAAGTCTACTTGGTTTTAGCTGTAATATGTAATCTTTCTTTTTTAGTATTTTTTAAGTATGCTAATTTTTTAGTTAATAACATAAATGGTATATTAGGTTTTATGAACATATCAGGTGGGATTAGTATAAGAAAAATAACCCTTCCAATAGGGATATCATTCTTTACTTTTCAGGGTATGTCCTATGCTATAGATGTATACAGAGATGATGCAGAGGTTCAAAAGAACATATTTGATTTAGCACTATACATATCATTTTTCCCACAGTTAATAGCAGGTCCTATAGTTAGATATCATGATGTGGCAGAACAGATGAAAAAAAGGGAAATAACCGTAGAAAAGTTTACATATGGAATTAGAAGATTTATATTAGGATTTGCAAAGAAAATTCTTATAGCCAATAGAATGGGAGCCATAGCAGATGATATTTTTAAAATAGTACCACAAAATATATCTACAGCTTTAATTTGGTTAGGAGCACTATGCTATACTCTTCAAATATACTACGATTTTTCAGGGTATTCTGATATGGCTATAGGTCTTGGTAAAATCTTTGGCTTTGATTTTCTAGAAAACTTTAATTATCCATACATAGCAAAGTCCATAAAGGAATTTTGGAAGAGATGGCATATATCTTTAACAAATTGGTTTAGAGATTATGTGTACATACCTCTAGGTGGAAATAGAAAAGGAGAAAAGAGAAGTTACATAAATCAAATAATAGTATTTTTACTATCAGGATTATGGCATGGAGCTAGCTGGAACTTTATATTCTGGGGAGCTTATCATGGTGCCTTTTTAATACTTGAAAGATGGAAACTTGGAAGCCTATTAAATAGAGCTTGGAAACCAGTAAGATATATATATGCTATAGTAGTTGTTATAGTAGGTTGGGTATTCTTTAGGGTGGAAAATTTAGGAGCAGCCTTTACATATGTTAAAAAGATGTTCCTCTTTACTAAATCAAATAGCATATATTATCCATCTTTATATTTTGATAGAAAAAGTATAGTTATTTTAATCCTAGGAATTGTATTTTCAACACCTATATTAAAGTATATAAATAAAAAAATTGAGGAAAAGAGATTTAAAATATACTATAACCTAGTTAATGTAGTAGCTATGATAGTATTTATAATATCACTTATATCCTTAGCAGCATCTACTTATAATCCATTTATATACTTTAGATTTTAGGAGGTGAAATTTAATATGAAGAATTTTAAATTTATGAAGGCTTTAAAAATAATGATATTAACTTTAATAGTTTCTGCTTTAGTAATAAAGCTATATATGGGAGTTTTTGGACCAGTAGTAAAAGTAGAACTTCTTACAAAATACACTGTAGATAATACTTTTGTCGTATCTTATACTACTGAGGATGTTAAGGTATATAACAGTGAAATGGCAACCTCTATAACTGTACCAAGGTCTGAAGGATTTAAAAATATTCCTTTTAAGTTAGGGACAAAGAAACTAAAAGGACTAAAAGTGCATTTTGGAGGCACAGGCCAAGATATTGAAGTTAAAAAATTAGTAGTAAAGACTCCATTTAAAAAGCTAGTTTTTAAACCAGAAGATATAAAAAGTAATTTTAAAGAAGTATCTAAAGAAATAGAAACATTAAAAGTAGAAGATGAAGTTTTAAAAATGCACCCTAGGGGGCAAGATGCTTATATATCTGCCGATACCATGGGAGAAGTTATAGCTAATTCAAAGCCAGACTATAACGTAATTTTATATATATCACTTTTAATTTTAACTATCACTGTTTCTATAATTAAGTTTTATCAGTTTATAAATAGGAAAAATCTAAGTTTATCAAAAGTAATATTTATAATGTCATTTATATTTGTATTAAATGCACCTAATTTATTTTTACTATCAGGTATGAAAGATGCTGAAAACACAGAAAAACGAGGCGCCTTAAATATAGATCAAAATGAGAATTTAGAAGGATTAAATAAGAAGATAAGAAAAGCTGAAGCGCTTTATGATGATAATTTTGGGCTTAGAAACCTTTTAATAAAGGCTAATAGCTTTATAGATGTTAAATTGTTTAACTCATCTCCTACAAATAAAGTAGTTATAGGAAAAGAAGGATGGCTATTTTATGGTGTTGAAGGTGAAAAAAGTTCAATGGATCTGTATAGGGGAACTTCTAAGTTTACAGAAGCAGAACTTTCAAAAATAAAAAACAATCTAGAAGAAAGACGAGATTGGCTTAAAAATCAAGGGATTCCTTTTATTTTACTTATTACACCAAATAAAGAAACTATATATCCAGAGTATTACAATGATAGATATAAAAAGGTAAGTGAAGAGAGCAGACAAGACCAACTATTAAAATATTTAAGAAAAAATTCTCATATAGATGTGGTAGATCTTAGGGAAAGCTTAAAAGCAGAGAAAAAAAGAGAAATATTGTATCTTAAAACAGATACCCATTGGAATGAATTAGGGGCTTATTTTGGATATAAGGGTTTAACAGAAGAAATCCACAAATATATTCCGACTATAAAACCTTTAGAACTAGATAAGTTTGACATAAAAAAAGAACATAGAGAGGCTCAAGGTGGAGATTTAGCTAATATGCTAAGTTTATCTAAAAGTTATGGAGATGAATATGTATTAGTAAACCATAAGGATGGTAAAAAGGCTATTCCTAATATGCAGCCTAAGTATGGATTAATGAATGGCTATGTATTAGAAAACCCAAATAAATCACTTCCTAAACTTTTAATGTTTAGAGATTCTTTTACCATAAACATGATTCCTTATATATCAGAACATTTTAGTGAATCAGTTTATGAGTGGACACATTATTTTCATGCAAATGCAGTTAAAGAAGTGAAACCTGATATAGTAATACATCAAATAGTTGAAAGAAACTTAGATCAACTATTGACTGACAATCCAGAAGAGGTTAAAAGTGTTCATAAAGATAAAAAATAAATAGTTTGTACCTTTAGGTTTTCAACTAAAGGTACAAATTTCCATTTTGTTTTACAAATTTAATTAAAATAAAAATGAAAATATGATATAATTATAGTGAAATTTCAATAAGTAAATAATAAACTTATAATAAAAATTATAAATTATACTTTATAATTTGTAATTTATAAATATTAATAAAATTACAACATTTACTATTATAAATTTACAATAATTTAGTTAACTTATAAGGAGGGTTATGAGGTGTTAGAAGTAAAAACTAAGGAACCTAAGCTTATAATAAGTAATCATAAAGCTTCTAGAAAGAGCTTTTTATACTTTTTTATAAAGAGAACTATAGATATTATAGGTGCATTAATAGGACTTATAGTATTTAGTCCAGTATTTTTAATCTTAGGTTTAATAGTAAAAAAAGATTCAGAAGGTCCTGTGTTTTTTGCACATAAAAGAGTTGGCTATAAAGGGCAGGATATTGAAATATACAAGTTTAGAACCATGGTAGCAAATGCAGAAGAATTATTAGATACTTTGCCAGAGGAACAAAAAAAAGAATTTAGCGAAAACTTTAAGTTAGAGAATGATCCTAGAATAACAAAAATAGGTCATTTTTTAAGAAGGACAAGTCTTGACGAGCTTCCACAGCTTTTAAATATATTAAAAGGGGATTTAAGCATTGTAGGACCTAGACCTGTAATTAGAAAAGAATTAGAGTTATACGGAAAATATGCAGAAAAGTTTTTAAGTGTAAAACCAGGATTAACAGGATTTTGGCAGGTCAATGGTAGAAGCAATACTACTTATGAAGAGAGAGTTAAGCTGGATATGGAGTATATTGATAATAGAAGCGTATTAATGGATATAAAAATTATATTTAAAACTTTTACAGAAGTATTTAAAGGAAATGGAGCAAAGTAAAATAAGCAGACTAAAGGAGAAACCTTACATGAGTAAATACGATTATTTAATAGTAGGAGCTGGACTTTATGGTGCTGTATTTGCACATGAAGCTACTAAGAGAGGTAAAAAGTGTTTAGTTATAGATAAGAGAGCACATGTAGGTGGAAATATATATTGTGAAAATATAGAAGGAATAAATGTTCATAAATATGGAGCACATATTTTCCATACCAGTAATAAAGAAATATGGGACTATGTAAATAAGTTTGTGGAGTTTAATAACTTTGTAAATTCTCCCATAGCAAATTATAGAGGAGAAATATATAACCTGCCTTTTAATATGAATACTTTTAATAAACTTTGGGGAGTTATAACTCCAAAAGAAGCCATGAAAAAAATAGAAAATCAAAAACTGGTTTTAAAGGGAAAAAATCCAGAAAACCTAGAAGAGCAAGCAATATCTCTAGTAGGAACGGATATATATGAAAAATTAATAAAGGGATATACAGAAAAGCAATGGGGAAGACAGTGTGTAGAACTTCCGGCTTTTATTATAAAGAGACTTCCAGTAAGATATACATATGATAATAATTATTTTAAAGATAAATATCAAGGGATCCCTATAGGGGGATATAATCCCTTAATAGAAAAACTTTTAAAAGACTCTGATGTAGAGTTAAATGTGGATTATTTTAAAGAAAGAGAAAAGTTAAACTCTTTATGTAAAAAAGTCTTATTTACAGGAATGATTGATGAATTTTACGATTATAGATTTGGAGTCTTAGAATATAGGACTTTAAGGTTTGAAACAGAAATTTTAGAAGAGCAGAACTATCAGGGCAATGCAGTGGTTAATTATACAGATAGAGAAGTACCTTATACAAGAATAATAGAACATAAGCACTTTGAATTTGGTGAAGGAAATAAAACCGTAATAACAAGGGAATATTCAATAGAATGGGAAGAAGGAAATGAACCTTATTACCCTATATTTGATAAGAGAAACATTAATATATATGAGAAGTACAAAAGCTTAGCAGACAAAGAGGAGAAGTTTATATTTGGTGGGAGACTTGCGGAATATAAATATTATGATATGCACAATGTCATAGCAGTTGCCTTAAATAAGGTAAAAGAGGAGTTTAGAGAATAATGGATTTTAAAATACTTGTAGCAACACATAAAAAATATAAAATGCCCAAAGAATCTATTTATGTTCCTCTTCATGTAGGTAAGGAAGGAAAGTTAGATCTAGGTTATATGGGCGATAACGTAGGAGATAATATATCTGTTAAAAATAAAAATTATTGCGAATTAACTGGTATCTATTGGGCATATAAAAACTTAAAATGTGAGTATATCGGGCTTTGTCATTATAGGAGATACTTTACCTCAAAACCATTTATAAAAAGAACACTGAATAGGAAACATAGATTAGATATGATTTTAACAGAGGAAGAAATTAAAAATATTTTTTTATACTATGACATTATACTTCCAAGAAAAAGAAATTATTTTATAGAAACCATTAAATCACACTATAAACATGCTCATGAATTTAAAGACCTAGAAAAAGTAGAAGAAATAATAAAAGAAGATCACAAGGATTATATAGAAAGTTTTGACTATGTAATGAGTGGAACAAAGCTACACCTATACAACATGTTTATAATGAAAAAAGAAGACTTTGATGAGTATTGTCAATGGCTATTTTCTATTTTATTTAAATTAGAAGAGAGCATAGATATTTCTAATTACGATAGTTATCAAAGTAGAGTATATGGCTTTTTAGGTGAGAGATTATTTAATGTTTGGGTACATAAAAAAGGATTTAAAATTAAGGAGCTTCCAGTAGTAAACTTAGAAAAAATCAATTGGTATAGCAAGATAAAAGAGTTTTTAAAAAGGAAATTTAAATAAAAGAAAGAGTAGGCTTATGAGGGAGATAATATTTATAATTTCATCTATAGTATTTAATGTACTAAAAATTTTACCTATAAAGAAAAATAGAGTGATTATGGAATGTGATTACGGCAAAGGATTCTATGGTAATTTATTATACATATACGAAGAAATAAAAAGAAGAGAATTACCTCTAGAAATTATAATTCCAGTAAATAGAGGTGTTAATATAGATATTCAGCATATTGGGAATGTACAATATACTGTAATACACACAAGAAGCTTAAAACATCTTTACTATTTAGCCACTTCAAGGTATTGGATAACCAATAATCATTATTATCACTTTTTAAAAAAGAGAAGTGGAACAACCATGATAAACACTTGGCATGCCATGGGAGCCTTTAAAAAGTTTGGTATAGACTCTGCAAAGACAGATAAAGAAATAAAAAGATTTTTAAAAGATGGAAAAAATATAGATTATCTTTTAGTTAGCTCAAATAAGGTAAAAAGCATATATTCAAAGGCATTAGGAGTAGAAGAAGAAAAAATATTATCTCTAGGAATACCAAGAACAGATCCTTTATTTAATGAAGATTATATAGAAAAAGTAAAAAGTACATTTCTAAAGGAGAATGTTAAAAATAAGGGTAAAAAAATAATATTATATGCCCCTACTTTTAGAGATGATGAAAAAGAGCATTTTAATATGGAATTAGATCTTAGAAAGCTTAAAAGTGCCTTAGGAGAAGAATATGTGGTTTTATTAAAATTACATCCTATAATAAGAAATCCTTATGTTATAGAAGAGGATTTAAAGGATTTTGTATTTGATTTTTCAAAAGAAAATATAAATAATCTTATGATGGTATCGGATGTATTAATTACTGACTATTCTTCCGTTATTTTTGAATATTCACTTTTAAAAAAGCCAATTATATTTTTCGCCTATGACTATGAAAAATATAAAAATAATCTAAGAGATTTTTATTTTGACTATAAGGACTTTATACCAGGTAATATAGCTATGACCACAGAAGAGGTTATAGAAAACTTAAATAAAATAGAGTGTAATAGTTTTAATATAGAGAGAATAATAAAATTTTCTACAGAGTTTTGTGAATATAGAGATGGAAACTCAAGTAAGCGATTTGTAGATGAGTTTTTACTTAAATAGTATATAAACTAAGAAATAGGAGGGGACTATGATGAATATAGGAATTATATTAGCAGGTGGAAGTGGCACAAGAATGGGTAGTGATACTCCAAAACAGTTTATAGATATATACGGAAAACCTCTAATTATACATACCATAGAAGCTTTTGACATAAATCAAGACATAGATTATATAGCGGTAATATGTAAAAAAGAGTTTCAAGAGGATTTGAAAATATGGATAAGACAGTATGGCATTTCAAAGGTTAAATGGATTGTAGATGGGGGAGACTCAAGACAAGGGTCTGTATTTAAGGGCATAGAAGCCTTAAAGGATTTTTGTAAGGATGATGACATTCTTGTAATTCATGATTCTGCAAGACCTTTAATATCTCAAAGAATAATAACGGAAAATATAGAGTTTACTAAAAAATACAAAGCAGTGGATACTGTAATACCAAGTACGGACACCATAATAAAGAGCCTTAACGGAGAGGAAATAGAAGAGGTTCCAAAGAGAAAGGAACTTTACTTAGGGCAAACACCTCAAAGTTTTGAATATGCCTTAATTAAAAAAGCTCATGAAGAGGCTTTAAATAATAATATTAAAGAGGCAACAGATGATTGTCAGTTAGTTTTAAAATTAGGACATAAGGTTCATCTTGTAAATGGGGATAAGCTTAATTTTAAAGTAACTACCTTTGAAGATTTACTAATTTTAAAGTCCGTAATTAAACTAGGAAAACTAGAAGTAAACTAAAACTTGTAGCAAAATGTTGATATGAAAATTACTTCATCACTGATTCACTACGTTAAGAATAGAAACTAAGTAAACTAAGGAGTTTGAATGGGGGAGATTAGGTGCTTAGCAAAGGGTTTAAAATAGTATCTCCAAAGACTTTTGAAATATATTATGAAGATATAAAAATAAAAGAAAATCATGCTCTTGTAAAAGTTGAAATGGGTGCAATTTGTAAGGCGGATTTAAGGTATTATATGGGCAAAAGGGATAAAAAGGTTTTAGGTTTAAAATACCCTATGCGATTAATTCATGAAGCTACAGGGGTTGTTATAAAAGATCCTACAGGAACTTTTGAAGTGGGTCAAAGGGTGGTTTTGGTACCTAATATTTTTTCAAGTAAGTTAAATCATTCAAAGAGAACTTTCTTAGAAGATTCTTCTCTTGGAGAAAACTATGATCCATTTGCTAAGTTTGCTTCTAGTAATGTAGATGGATTTTCTTGCGAATACCTCTCTTTCCCTGTTAGAAATATAATACCTTTTAAGGAGAGTACTCCTATTCACAAGGCGGTTTTTTCTGAGTTAACTTCTGTAGGTATATCAGCTATGAGAAGGTGTGGGGACTTAAATAACAAAGTAATAGGAGTATGGGGAGATGGGATACTAGGGTATATATTAAGCTCCATATTAGTAAATAATACTAATAGCAGAATAATATCCATAGGTAAAAATGGAGAAAAACTAGAGCAGTTTAAAAGCCATAAAACCTATTATATAAAGGATCATAACATAAAAAAAGAAAATATAGATATAGCTTTTGAATGTGTTGGAGGAAACTCCTCCAAGTTTGCTATTAATGAAATTATAGATGTAATTAACATTGGTGGACAAATAGTTTTAACAGGAGTTGCAGAAAATAATATAGAGATAAACACAAGAAAAATCTTAGAAAAAGGGCTTACTCTTACAGGGAGCACCAGAAGCTCTGTTGAGGATTTTAAAAAGAGCATAAGCTTAATAGAAGAAACTCCTTATGGAGATGCTTTAGATACCTTAATTAAGGATATAAGAATGGTAGAAAATATTACGGATTATTATGAAGTATTTGAAATTGAATCTGAAAATAGAACCCTTAGAAAGACAATTATGAAGTTAAATTTATAGGTTATAAACAAGTAGGAAGTAAGAGGTAAGTAGTAATAAGTAATAAGAGGTATAAATACTAAATTATAAGCTGTAAAGTTGTAAGGAGCAGATATGAATATTAAAATTTCTGTTGTAGTACCTATGTACAATGTAGAAAACTATATAGGGAGAACCTTAGAATCAATAAAGTCTCAAAGTTTTAAAGACTTTGAACTTATAGTTATAAATGATGGTTCTACAGATAAAAGCCTTCAAGTTGTAGAGGATACTTTAGATCAAAGCCTTATTAATTGGAGAATTATAAATAAAAAAAATGAAGGTGTAAGCAAGGCGAGAAATTTAGGCATAGAAGAAGCTAAGGGGAAATACATTTATTTTTTAGATGGAGATGACTATATAGAAGAAAGCCTTCTAGAAAAGATGTATCACTGTGCTGAAAATTCTGGAGCTGAAATAAGCTTTTGTGGCTATGTTCATGTAAATGAAAAGGATGGAAGCATACCTTTTAAAGTTCATAAATACATAGATTCACCTATAGAGGGAGTACAAGCAGCAGCTAAGATGCTTCAAAATAATATTTATATTAGTGCTATTTCAGGATTTTATTTAAGAGAGTTTTTAAAAGAGAAAAACTTAAGATTTGACTCAGAATTAAAATTTGGAGAAGATACAGTATTTATAATAAAAGCACTTATGAATGCTAAAAAAGTAGCTTGCATAAAAGAATCCCTAGTTTATTATTTAAGAAGAAACAGTTCTGTTACTAAAAGATGTGGAAAAGAATATTTTGACTTACATAAATCAAACCTTCAGATTTTAAATTATAATAGAGAATTTTATAAAAGTCAGGAAGTTGAAAAATCTCTGAGGGAGTATGCAATTCCCCAATCCATAATGAGGATTTTTTCAAAGGTTGCACAAAGTGGACAACATAAAGAGGAGCTTTTAGAGTTTATTAACAATAGAGAAATAAAAGCTTATTTAAAAGGATTTAAGGCTAATGGTGAAAAGAGCAAACTTAAATTTAAGGTAGGTTCACTAGGAATATTAGTTTCTCCAAAATTAATGTATAGGATTTTTAGAAAAAAAGGTGAAAAAAATGAGAGTTAAACATTCAAGAAAAAATGTTATATATGGTATAGTAACATATACTCTTCTAATGGTTTTAACCTTTGTAAATAGAAAAGTATTTATAAATATTTTAGGACAAGATATGGCAGGACTTCAAGGACTGCTACAAGGTGTGCTTAACTTCTTAAATTTAATAGAGTCCGGCGTAGGCATGGCTATAATGTTTTCCTTATATAAACCCTTTAAAGAAGGGGATAAAGTTCAAATAAAAAGTATAGTTACATTGTATTCAAAAATATATAGAGTTTGTGGAACTATACTATTTTTTAGTGGAATAATTCTTTCGAACTTCCTTTATATCTTTGTAAAAGAGCAAATAGATATAAGATATGTTAAGGTATGTTTTATAATTTATATAATAGATACAACTTTAACTTATTATTTCTCATATAAAACTTGTCTTTTATATGCCAGTGAAAATGGATATTTAATTTCCTTTTGGGATTTTATTTTTAAATTTTTAAGGGGAGCAATTCAGATAGGAATACTTTATATTTATAAATCCTTTATTGTATTTATTCTTATACAGGTAGTAACTAATATTGGATATTTAATAATTATAAATTACATAGTAGATAAAAAATTCAACTGGCTAAAGACCACAAAAACAGAGGAAGTAAAAGAAAAAGGAAACATAATTAGAAATATAAAAGCCTTATTTATACATAAAATCGGGAGTTTTGTAGTTTTTAGCACGGATAACATATTAATACCCTACTTTTTTAACTTTAAAACTGCTACTATGTTTACAAATTACAATCTAGTTATAGGTTTTTGTCAAAGCTTTATAAATAAGATATTTGACGGCATAGCAGCAAGTATAGGAAACATGCTAGCAGAGGGAAATAAAAAGAAATCCTTTGAAGTATTTAAAAAGTTATTCTTTTTTAACTTTTGGATATCTTCCTTTGTAGGAATTTCACTTTATAATGCCATAGATAAATTTATAGAATTATGGCTAGGAAAAGGCTTTATATTGGATAGAAAAGTCCTTATAGTTTTACTTATAAACTTTTATATAACAACTATGAGAATGTGCGTAGATAAGTTTAAAGAAAGTGCAGGACTATATTATGAGGATAGATATGCACCCATATTTGAAATAATTATAAACTTAGTCTTTTCTATAATACTAGCAGAAAAAATGGGGTTAGTAGGTATATTCTTAGGTACCTTAATAAGCAATTTATCCGTGGTATTTTGGATAAAACCTAAGATTGTATTTAATAATGTATTTAATAAAGGGCTTATAGAATACTTAAAATACTATATAGTATATCTATTTTATGCAGTAGTTCCCTTTATTCTAACTAGGTTTGCATGTAATAACTTAAATGTACACAATAAACTTTTAAACTTTTTATTAAATTGTATACTTAATGTAATCATAATAAACCTAACATATGTTATTCTATTTTATAGGAATAAAGAGTTTAAATACTATAAAGATTTGCTTATGAAGAAAGTAAGAAATCTCTAAAAGATAAGAAATCTTTAAAAGAGAGGTAATAATATGGAAATTTTACACAAGAACATAGAAAAAGCTCAGGATTTTTTAGAAAAAAATGAAATTAAATATATAATATTTTTTATGTTGTTATTATTTTCATCAAGCATAGCCTTTGTAGATCAGTTTTCAGTGATTAAAATAATAAAAAACTTATACATAATTTTATTTCCAATCCTTCTTTTTGTAGTTCTTATAAAAAAGAAGCAATTAAAAATGGATATAAAAGATGTTAACCTTATGTTTTTAATATTATGCTTATATAGTATAATTACTGTAATTTGGTCTCAAGCTAGGGGACAAAGCTTTAAAAATTCAATTTTATTACTTGGAACCACTATTATAGCAATATATATAGGAAAAAACTTTAAAAAAGATGAGGTTTTTAAAATTCTTTTAATTTGGTTTACCCTTATGGTTGTTATAAATTTATTATGTTTAATATTTAGGGCACCTTTTATTTTTGATCTAGAAGAAAAGAGATATTCCTTTGTTATAAGGGGCATATTTAAACATAGAAATACTCTAGGACTTTATATGAATATGACAATTACCCTATGTTTGTGGTTTATATTAAACTTAAAAAATAATAAGAAACTAAGGAATTTATGTATATTAAACATTATAGGTGCTTCAATACTTTTATACTTAAGTAAAAGTATGACATCTATGCTGCTATTAGGAGTTTTTATATTTCTCCTTATACTTACTAGATATAAGAAGTTTAATAAGCTTTTAATATACAGCATAGTTCCAGTAGTTCTTTTCCTTGTATATTTAATCGTAAATCAACCTAATTGGTATGTAGAGCTTTTAGGATCAATTGGAAGAAATCCTACCCTTACTAATAGAAGTGTTATTTGGAAAGGTTGTCTAGCAGGAATACAAACAAAGCCACTTTTAGGTTATGGATACACAGGATATTGGTCTAATAATATTTATTCAGTAAACTTTGTAGCAACCTTTTATGGAGGACTTCCTGTAAATGCACATAATGGATATTTAGATATAATTTTAGATTTTGGAGTATTAGGAGCCTTATTTATAATCCCTATATTTTTTATTACCATGAGAAGGGTAAAAAAATTAAACAATTGTGATAAAATAGAAGAGATGAAATATTTAAGCTACTCTCTATCTTTTATAGTCTTTATACTAATACAAAACCTAATAGAGAGTCCAATTATAAGACATATATCAACTAATTATATTTTAATTATAATATGTTTTAACATAATTCAGCAGTTATGGAATAAACACAAAATAGATTAGCTAATTTAAAACATCGTATAATATAACTATTAATAGAGTTCTATTTAAAAAGTTATTTATAAAAAGGAGAGAAATATGAAGATTTCTATTATATGTCCCTTATATAATGGAGAAAATTTTATAGAAAGTTTACATAGCTCTTTAATGAAACAAGAAGGAGTTCACATATGCTCTATAAAATATATATTAACAGATAGTGGCGATAACTCAGAGGAAATCTTAAAAAAATTAGGATGTAACTATAAAAAGATTTTAAAATCACAGTTCTCCCACAGTAAGACTAGAGAAGATGCCGCTTTTGATGCAGAAGGGGATATATTAGTTTTTATAACTCAAGATGTAGTGATTAAAGACAAAATGTGGCTATATAACCTTACAAAGCCTATAGCAGTAGGGGAAAGTGAGGCTGCTTTTAGCAGACAAATCTGTGATAATAATACTATAGAGAAATATATAAGGGAAAAGAATTATCCAAAACAAAGCAGAATAGTAACCAAAGACAGTATAAAAAGTTTAGGATTTATGACCTTCTTTTTCTCCGATGCATCTTCAGCCATAAGAAAAGATGTGTTTATAGAACTAAATGGGTATGATCAAAAGATTTTAAATACCAATGAGGATATGTATATAGCTTATAAACTAATACAAAATGGATATAGAATAAAATACTGTGCGGAATCAGAAGTTATTCATTCCCATAGATTTACCTTAAAAGAGCTATATAAAAGATATTATGAAACAGGAATATTTCTTCAAGAAAACAATTACCTATTAAATTATAAAAGTAATAAATCAGGAATGAAATTACTAAAGTATGTGTTAAAAAGGTCTTTTGAAGAGAAGAATAATAAGGTCATACTAAATATAATTCCAAACTTTGCAGCAAGGTTTTTAGGAAGTTTTTTTGGGAAGAGAAGTGTAAAAAGAAGAAAAAATTAAAGATAGAAAGTTATTTTATACAATGGAAGGTGTAAACTATGAAGGGAATAATACTAGCTGGAGGAGAAGGAACAAGACTTTATCCTGTAACTAAGGCAATGTCAAAACAAATGGTTCCAATTTATGATAAACCAATGATATATTATCCTATGTCAGTTTTAATGTTATCAGGTATAAGAGAAGTATTAATAATATGCACAGAGAGAGATCTTAGAGGATTTAAGGATCTGTTTAAAGATGGCAGTGACCTAGGCCTTAACATAAGCTATAAAGTACAAGAAAACCCCAATGGACTTGCAGAAGCCTTTATTATAGGAGAAGATTTTATAGGGGAAGATAATGTTGCCTTAATACTTGGAGATAACATATTTTGGGGACAAAGTTTTGGAAGGCATTTAGAAAGAGGAGCTAGTTTAAAAGAAGGGGCTATAATATATGGATATTATGTTCAAAATCCAAGAGAATTTGGAGTAGTAGAGTTTGATAAAGACAATAAAGTAATATCCCTTGAAGAAAAGCCAGAAAATCCAAAATCTAAGTATGCAGTACCAGGATTATACTTCTATGATAATACGGTTATAGAAAAGGCTAAAACCTTAAAGCCTTCCAAAAGAGGAGAACTTGAAATTACAGATTTAAATAAATTGTATATGAAAGAAGGAAGCTTAAAAGTAGATTTACTAGGAAGAGGCATGGCTTGGCTTGATACAGGAAGTCATAGTTCCATGTTAAAGGCTTCAAACTTTGTAGAGGCAGTACAAAACACCCAAGGAACTTATATAGCTTGCCTAGAAGAAATCTCATATAGAATGGGATGGATAGACAGGGAAAAGTTAAAGGAACTTGCAACACCTCTTTTAAAAACAGGATACGGAAAATATTTAATGGAGTTATCAGAGGAAGTTTAATGGAATTATGAGAAGAAGTTTAAGGGGGTATAAGTACATGGGAAACTTTAATGTTAAAGAAACTAAGATAAAAGATTTATATATTATAGAACCAAAAGTATTTGGTGACCATAGAGGATATTTTATGGAAACCTATAGCGAAGAAGACTTTTATGAAAATGGACTTACCATGAAATTTGTTCAGGATAATGAGTCTTTTTCTAAAAAGGGAGTTTTAAGAGGACTTCACTTTCAAAAAAAACATCCTCAAGGGAAATTAGTGAGAGTAATTAAGGGAAAAATATTTGATGTTGCTGTAGATTTAAGAGAAGATTCAAAGACCTTTCTTCAGTGGGAAGGAGTTATTTTATCTGAGGAAAATAAAACTCAATTTTATATTCCAGAAGGTTTTGCCCACGGCTTTGTAGTCTTATCGGATACAGCAATTTTTAATTATAAGTGCACAGACTTTTATCATCCAGAACATGATAGTGGAGTTAAGTGGGATGATGAGACCATAGGGGTAAAATGGCCCATAGAAGACATAGAAGAAATAATCCTATCAGATAAGGATAAAGCTCAAAAAAAGGTAAAGGATATAGAGAGCTTTTTTAAGAAAAACTGTAACAATAGATATGAAATTTTATAGTTATAGTGTTTTAATAAGATATGAAAATCTATAGTATCTAGTGTTTTCAAAGTATATAAGAATTTATAATATTTACTATTTTTATAGATAGGCTATTAAAAGGGAGGGAGTTAGATGAAAACTTATTTAGTAACCGGTGGAGCAGGATTTATAGGGTCAAACTTTATATTATATATGTTAAAAAAGCATAAGGATATTTTTATAATAAACCTAGATAAACTAACCTATGCAGGAAATTTAGAAAACTTAAAAGAAGTGGAAGATCATGAGAGATATAAATTCATTAAGGGAGATATAGGGGATAAATCCCTAGTAGAGACAATTTTCAAAAATCATGAAATAAACTATGTGGTAAACTTTGCAGCAGAATCTCATGTAGATAGAAGCATAGAAGATCCAGAAATATTTATAAAAACCAATGTACTAGGAACAACTAATCTTTTAAATTGTGCTAAAAAGTTTTGGGAAAGCCCTAAAGGCTTTAAAGAAGGAGTAAAATACATACAAATATCTACAGACGAAGTCTATGGCTCCTTAGGAAAAGAAGGATATTTTACAGAGGACACTAAGATAGACCCTAGAAGTCCATATTCTTCTAGTAAGGCTTCAGCAGATTTAATAGTAAATGCCTATTTCCATACATATAAAATGCCAATAAACATAACTAGATGTTCAAACAACTACGGACCATATCAATTCCCAGAAAAGTTAATACCACTTATAATAGATAATTGTTTAAAGCATAAGAACTTACCTGTATATGGTGATGGATTAAATGTAAGAGATTGGCTTTATGTAGAGGATCATTGTAAGGGCATAGATATGGTTATAAATGAAGGCACTCCAGGAGAAGTTTATAATATAGGAGGGCACAACGAAAAGACCAATATAGACATAGTAAAGATTATAATAGACTACTTAAATAAAAAAGTGGATAGGGCCATAACAGAGGATTTAATAACCTATGTGGAAGATAGAAAAGGACATGACAGGAGATACGCTATAGACCCTACAAAGATAAAAGACTCACTAGGTTGGTATCCTGAAACTCATTTTGAAGAGGGAATTGTAAAAACTATAGACTGGTATTTAGAAAATCAAAGTTGGATAAAAAATATAAACAAAAGAGAAAATTAATATAAGTAAAAGAAGATAAACTAAAGTGGAACATAAATTTAAGAAATAAGTTACTAAATTAAGAAAGCTGTAATTAGGTGAGAGAAGATGAAAAATAATCTAATAAAAGATAAAAGAGTGAAAGATTTAATATATACCCTAGGTGCTAACACCATAACTCTTCTAATAGGGGTTATTGTTACCTTTATAATTCCTAAAGTTATATCTATAGATGAATATGGATATTTCAAGATGTTTACTTTTTACTTAGGTTTTCTTGGATTTTTTCACCTTGGATTTAATGATGGAATATATGTAAATTATGGTGACTATGACTATGAAAATATACCTAGGGAAAAGTTTAGAACTTATTTTAAGTTTTTGCTAATATTTCAAGTGTTAATAGCAGTTTTAGTTACAATTGGAACTATGATTTTTGTAGAGAATCCACAAAAACGCATAATATGTTTTTTCGTAGCTTTAAATATTATACTTTTAAACCTAACTTGCTATTTTGAATTTTTAAGCCAAATTATAAGAAGGTTTAAATTTTATTCTTTTAACACCATACTATCTAAAATATTATATATAGTAGCTGTAAGTTTTATTTTATTACTGAAATATGAAAAAGCCATTTACCTTATTATAGCTCAGACCATTATAAATCTTTTAACCTTGCTAATATATATAATCTATTATAGAGAAGTAAACTTTGGAAAATATAAACCCTTAATTACCATGAAAGAAGATATAAAAAAGAATATTAAAATAGGATTCTTTATAATGCTTGGAAACTTTGTTAGCATAATCATAATAGGAGTAGATAGAATATTTATATCTAAGTTTTTTACAGTACATGATTTTGCTATGTATTCCTTTGCAGTATCTCTTCTTTCTATGATATATATACTACTAAATGGTATAAGGTCTGTTATATATCCATACCTCACTAGAAGTTCCGAAAAGAATTTAAATAAAACCTATGAGACTATGAAAACCTACATATTTATAATTTTAGGCTATGCACTTTCCAGTTACTTTATTTTTGAAATTATAGTTTTAGGATTTTTACCTAAATATAAAGAAGTTCTCTATATTACTCCTATAATATTCCCAACTGTATTATTAAGTGGAGAAATAAATATAGTAACTTCAAATTTCTATAAGAGTTTAAAACTAGAAAAAGAATATACAAGGAATAACTTAATCGCCGTAGCGGTTTCCTTAATAAGTATTGTTATAGCCTTTTTAGTTTTTAGAAGTAAAGAAGCTATTGCAACCTCCTCCTTATTATCCTTTTATATATGGGAATTATGTGGAGATGGATTCTTTAAAAAACATCTAGGAATTAAGGTTTCAAAGCATCATATAGCAGAAATTTTAGTTATAGTCCTATTTTTATACCTATCTTTTAAAATGGTATGGTATAAAGGATTTATTCTTTATCTATGTGGATTTACTTTAATAGTATTAATTTTCTTTAAAAATGAAATAAAGGGTTTGCTTGAAAAAAGGAGATAAAAATGAGTGAAAAAATATATGTAAATGCCACTATACTTCATGAAAGGCCAGAAGGTCTTGGAGTATATGCAAAAAGCATAATAAATAACCTAAAAACTAAGGAAGATATAAGGGTCTTTGCACCTATAGATATAGATGGAGTAGAAGTAATAAAAACAACAAAGTATGTAAAACCATCCTATAAGAAAAAGGGCGGATTGGTTAGACTTTTATATACCCAATTTATAATGCCTTTTAAGGTTCCAAAGGATAGTATAATATATCACCCCTTTCAGTACCTATGCTTATTTAGCAGGAAAAAACAAATAATAACCATACATGATTTTATTCCACTTTATTATAAGGAAGTAGCAAAACATCAATATAAATATTATAAATACTTTATGCCTATATTACTTAAAAAAGCACATAAAATAATATGCATATCAGAAAACACAAAAAAGGATTTATTAAAATTCTACAATATAGATGAGAATAAGATAAGAGTAATATACAATGGGTATAATAAAGAAATATTTAATATGGATAATATAAAGGAAGAAACCTTAAGCAAGTATAAAATAGATTACCCCTACATAATAATGGTAGGAGCTAGTTATGCCCATAAGAATTTACATAGAGCCATAGAAGCTTTTAGTGAAATAGAAGAAAAAAGAGGAACAAAGTTAATAATTATAGGAAAAGATTCCCCTTATATAAAAAGATTAAAAGAACTCTCTAAAAGCTTAGGTGTAGAAGAACATGTAATATTCCTAGGATATGTACCAAATGAAGATTTAAATGCCTTATACAATAAAAGCATAGCTTCCTTATACCCAACACTATATGAAGGCTTTGGACTTCCTCTCTTAGAGTCTTGGGCATGCAATACCTTAGCCCTTTGCTCAAATAATTCTTCCTTAGGAGAACTTCAAAAGGGTGGTGCCATAACCTTTAATCCAGAGAAGGTAGAAGAAATAAGAGAAGCCATAGAAAAAGCTATAGACCCTAAAAATGCATTAGAAATAGAAAAAATAAAAAACATAGGAAGAGAAAATCTTAAAAAGTTTTCTTGGGAAAAGACCGCAGAAAAAGTATACAATATTATAAAAGAATAAACATGGAGGAGAGAGATGTATAAATTTATAGCCTTAATTCAGCTTATAATTTTTATATTTATAATTAGTAGGTTTATTAAAAAGCATGGCTTAGTATTTTTAGTAGATCAAGTTAAGATTATGTTTATACTTTGGTTTATAACTTTAATACTCTATGATTTTCAGTTCAGCACCCTATACAACCCTACAGTAACTATAAATCTAATAGTAATATTAATGCTTTTTAGCTTTTTAGTCCTATCAAGATTTATTCACTTAGAAGAAGATGATATAAAAACCATGTTTAAAGATTTAGAAGAAGATAAAAGCTATAAACTTTATGCAACCATATCTAATATAATATTTGTAGTTGGAGCCACAGTATTTTTTTATAATGCATATAAATATGGACTTAGAATATTAGAAGAAAATAAAATAGATAAACAACAAATAGACCACTATGCAGGATATATAGTATATATGCTAGCCTTGAGTGCTGAGATAAAATACATCCTCTATAGAAATTATAAGAAAATAATAGACCTTATAATTTTAATAGGCAGTATAGTAGTCTTAGGACTTACACTAAACAGAGGACCTATAGCATTTTTATTTGTAACCATAGGACTATATGAAATATTTAGATTTATAACCATAAAAGAAAAGATTTCAAAAAAGAAAACCTACATTATATATGGAAGTTTTATTTTTGCCATAATTGTTTTTGTAGCTTTCTTTGGATATATAGGAAATCTTAGAATGGAATATGTACTACAAGAAGTTTACAACAGGACTATATGGGAACACTACGGAGTAAGCACATTAATGCCTTCAGGAGCCCTATGGGTATATATATATATCACAAGCCCCCTAGAAAATGCAGCCTATTCCATAAGCAATCAAAAATTAGTGGGATATAGTTTTCTTTGTAATTTGTTTTATCCCTTTATAAAATTTTTAGCTAATATAGTAGGCAAGGGAGGACAATTTAAAACTTGGCTTATATCACAAGGATCTTATACACCATATTTAGATAAGATAGTGGGCTTAAACGCTAGTAGTTTTATTACAGAAGCCTTTCAAGACTTAGGTATAATAGGATTTATCCTCTATTTGGTATTATACTTAACCTTAGCATATCTATCCATAAAATTAATAAAGAGTAGAAGAAATTTTACCTTTACAGGAAGAATCATAATATATAGCAATATAACAAGCATACTTTTATGGAGTATATTTGTAAACTCTTTCAAAATTCCAATATTGATATTAAATATACTTCTAGTCTTAACCATAGAAGTTTTCTATTCTAGGAGGAAAGAGAGAAAAGAAAATGAATAATAGTATATATATAGTACTTTTAAACTACAATGGCTATGAAGATACCATGGATTGTATAAAATCCTTAGAAGACATAAAATATGATAACTATAATATAGTAGTAGTAGACAATAATTCACCAGATGGTTCTTATGAAAAATTAAAGTTAAACTTAGAAGGAAAACACACTTTAATAAGGGCAAAAGAAAATGGTGGTTTTGCAAAGGGGAACAATATAGGAATTAAATATGCCTTAGATAAAGGAGCAGAATATATTCTGCTCCTTAACAACGATACCCTAGTTCATAAGGACTTTTTAAAAGAACTAATAAAACCTTTTAATAAATATAATAATGTAGGAATTACCACAGGAAAGATCTATTATGAAGAGGATAGAAATAGGTTTTGGTTTGCTGGGGGAATATTTAACCAGCAAAGGTTTTACGGACAGCACATAGGAGAAGGGGAAGAGGATAGGGGACAGTATGATGAGGAAAAACAAATAAGTTTTTCCACAGGATGCCTTATGCTAATTAAGAGAGAAGTCTTTAAAAAGATATCTGGACTTAGCGAAGAGTACTTTATGTATTATGAAGATGTAGACTTTTCCTTAAAAGTACAACAGCAAGGATTTAAAATATATTACACTCCTAAAGCTAAGATATATCATAAGGTAAGTGCATCTACAGGAGGAGAAGCTTCTCCCTTTGCTATAAAGTGGAACACTAGAAATAGGTTAATATTACTAAAGAAGAACAAGAATAGCATGAAACCCATTGAATACATAAACAAACTTTGTTTTTTTTACTTAAGTCGTGTGATAAAGACTACGATATATACTCTACAAGGTGAAAAAGAAAAGAAAAAAGCCCTTGTAGAAGGAATGAGGCTAGGTATAAAGTATAAAGTTTAACCATAAATATAGTGTAATAAAAAATATCTGTCGAAAAGTTTTAAAAAATAAACAAAAATACAAGAAGATATGACAAATTTAAAGAATATTTTTCTTGTATTTATAATAATATTGAAAAAAATAAGAAAAAATCAAGTGGATAAAATAATTTACATATTGCACTTGAAATACTAAAGGAAAAAGTATAAAATATATAAAGAAGTTATATTTCCATCTTATAGGTTTTTTTAGAAAAGATGAAAATTAACTTATTTATAATATATAAATATTAATAACAAATCATTACTTAATTAAAAGTTAGCAATTAATTAAGTAATTAAGTCTTTAATAAGAACATTTAATTGCTTATGTCAATTAATTGCTTATATCAATAAATTTTATCTAAATGGGAGGTATACTTAATATGGGTAAAAAGAGCACAAAAGTATTAAGTGGTGCATTAGCTACTACAAGCTTACTTGGTGGCGTTATGGGGGCAGTTCCAGCATTTGCAGCAACTAACGTAGATGCAATGTACAAGAGCGCATTCGATGCTGTAATGAAAGCTAAAGAGGACAAGTCTCAAGAATCAATAATAGCTGCTAGAAAAGCAATCAATGAATTAACAAAACACAAAGAATTAAAAGGGTTTGTTGGAGAATTCTCAAAACAAACTGACGCTGTTCAACAAAAATTATTTGAAGATTTCTATTCATTACTATTCGTAGATGGAAAGAAAAAGGACAAGATTTCTCAAGGAGATGTAAACAAAGCTAGAGAATTTGTAACAGCTTTCGATACTTTCGAAGGAAACAAACAATATACAGCTTCTTGGTCTACAGCAGTAGATGGTTTCCAACAAGTACTTGTTGTTGAAGCTAATGATGCAGTAGTTAAAGCTATGACATCAAAAGATGAAAAAGATATTAAAGTAGCTCAAGAATTAGTTAAAGCATTAGCAACTTCAACTAATGCAGATGCTAAAAAAGAAGCAACAAAGTACAATGCAATATTAGAAGTTATAGATAGCAAACTTGTAGTTAACAGCATAAATGCTATTAATTCTACAGAAGCAGAAGTTACTTTTAATAAAGAAGTTAAAGAAGTAAAACCAGCTAATTTCAAAGTTACTGATAAAAATGGAAACTTAGTATTTGTAAGCAAAGTAGAATTAAGCAAAGACAAAAAAGTTGCTACATTAACATTCTTTGATAAATTTGCTGATAAAGGTGTTTATAACGTAGAAACATCAGAGTTAGAAGATGTTAAAGGTAACAAAATGGATAAAGCTACAAATAGCTTTGTATATTTAGCAGCTGATGCAGCTAAAGTTGAGTTTGTATCAACTACAATAGCTAAAGATAAAACATTAGATGTTAAAGTAACAGACAAATTAGGAAGAGATATTTCTAAAGAAGTTAAGATAGAGTTTGAAACATCAAATGCAACTGTTATAAATGTAGATGGAAAATCTGTTAATGAAGGTTCAGCAATAGTTGTAGCTAAAGTTAAGGTTGGAGATGCATACATTAAAACTCCTCAAACAACAATTAAAGTTAATGATAAAAAAGCTAGTTCTTTTGTTGGATACTATGTATATACAGGAATTGCAGCAGAAAACACTGATAAGTTTGTAGAACTTAAGGAAAAATCAATTGAAACTGAAATGGAAAACACTGCAAACAAATTAGCTCTTTACTATAAAGATCAATATGGTCAAGGTGTATCATCAGTTACTACATTTAACGGTATTAATAACAATGCAGTAGCGGAATTAACTAATTTAACTCCAAATATTGTAATAGTTGAGAACGATGGAACAATAAAACCAATTTCAGTTGGAGAAGGTTATGTTAAAGTAGTAAATGGTGATGTTGCTCAAACTATAAAAATAACAGTTAAAGAAAAATCAAAAGTAGCTTCTATGCAATTAGAAAAATCAGAAGTTTCTATTGTAAATAAAGACGGTGTGAAGACAGCAGACATCAACATAAAATATAAGAATCAATTTGGTAAAGAAGTAGAAAATCCATCAGCAACAGCTGCAGTATCAGTTAAATCAGAAGATGAAAAGATAGCAACTGTGCAAGTTGACGCTAAAAAAGTTGTTAAAGTTACAGCTGTAAAAGAAGGTTCAACTACAATAGAAGTGAACTTTAAAGATGGAGATTTAACAGTTAAACAAACATTAAAAGTAGTAGTTGTAAAAGCAGGAGAATTATCAAATTATAAAGTAGAAGCTGGAACAACTAAATTAGATAAAGGAAATATTAACGGAGATAAAGAAAAATTACCAGTTAGCACAAAAGTTTCTGTATCTGAAATAGATGACAAAGGTAATTTAATAGGAAAACCTAATAATGTTGCTTTTGTAGAAGTAGACAAAGATGGTAAAGTGTTAGAAGCAGATAAGCAATTATTAACTATAAATCAAGCAAATGGTGAAGTTAAAGCTGATAAAGCTGGAACAACATATGTTCAAGTTAAAGTAGGTACTTTAGTAGTTAATACTTTACAATTTGAAGTAGTAAATAGTGCATCAGAAGCAACTAGCGTTAAATTCACTAACTTTGCTCTTCCTGCTTTAAAAACAGGTGAAAATTTAAAAGCAAAAATTCTTGAAAATGTTAAAGTATATGACCAATTCGGCAAAGCCGTTGATAATGTTGTTTTAAGCATTCCAGATGGTGGTTGCTATATAACTAATACTACAAACGGTTTTAAGGCTGAGGATCCTCAAGGTAACCTTGTAGTTACTGACAGAACTAAAGATGCTACAGCTGATATAGTTATTACTAAAATAGTGGAGAATGGACAAGTTAAGAACTTATTATCATCTCCAGTTGTTGTTAAAGCTGTTATAAAAGGAATTGCTCAATAATAAAAGTGCGAAACGTTGCTCTATAAATCACCATGTGATGAAAAGAGCGGAGATAATAATATAGTTTTGGGAAGGGCTATATTATAAGTTCTCTAACTGTTTTGATGAATTGCTAGGTGGAAATCCTAGACAAGCTTAATAGCCTTTAAGGTTTGTGCCTAATCCCCCTGCATAGGTTTTAACACTGCTAAGTTAAACTTATGAAGCCAGGTAAGGTCGTAATCCGTGAAAGTCGGATGCGGGGCTCCTTAAAAGGTTGCTATGGTAAACAATGCTAATCCATGAGGATGCGTCTTATAAATATATTCCATACTGTTAAACGATAGCTATGCTTTGGGCTTGGTATGGAACAGTTAAGTTTAAATACTTAGCTGGCTTAGGAATAATTTAGGCTATTAAACCTAAGCAAAGTAAGTCGTTAGTGGATACCTAAGGCAACCAAAAATCAGGGATAGTCAAAACGGAACGTTTGATGCTGTATATGAAGAGGTATAGCAGTACTTATGACACATATACGGGCTCAGCGGGTTCATAGTAGCTACGATACTCAGCCGAAAGTTAGAGTTTGGGAAGGCTCTGAAATACCCCTATGGTAACATAGAGGAAGGATAAAACTGAGTTAGCCAAGGAACCTAGTCGGTAATAGGAAAGTTTAATCATAGGAAGTTAATTAGGAAGAAATTTAGGATAAAAGTTTAACATATTCATATTAGAATCTTACTAGTGATAGCATTGTGAAACTATCAATGCTATCACTAGATTAAACCTTAAGATGTAATTTTGTGGAATTCGTTACAAAGTAATCGAATTTAACTACACAATAATTTAATAAGTTTTGAATTATAATTAAACCTATGATATTAAGTAAAAACCTATATATTATCGATAGAACGCCATATGCCATGAAAGTGGCACGTATGGTGTGGACCGATCGAAATCCTTTCATAAGTGAGAGGATAGTGAGGGATAGCGAAATAGACAAAGAAGTAGCAAATCCAGTAAAAGAGGAAATAGCTAAATTACCAGCAAAAGATGCTGTAACATTAGCTAACAAAGATGCAGTAACAACTGCAAGAGCTAATTTTGACAAATTAACAGAAACTCAAAAAGCTTTAGTAGATAATTTAGCAAAATTAACAGATGCAGAAGCTAAAATAGCTGAATTAGAAGCAGCAGAAGGTAAAGCGGCAGCAGATAAAGCAGCAGCAGATCCAGTGAAAGCAGAAATAGCTGCATTACCAGCAAAAGATGCTATAACATTAGCTAACAAAGATGCAATAGAAACTGCAAGAGCTAACTATGGTAAATTAACAGCAGATCAAAAAGCTTTAGTAGGAGCTATAACAAAATTAGAAGATGCAGAAGCTAAAGTAGCTGAATTAGAAAAAGCAGCAGCAGATAAAGCAGCAGCAGATAAAGATATAACTGATGCAGTAGCTCTTTTAAATGATACAACTCTAGATTCAGGGGATGCTAATGTTCTAACTGTATTAAATGCAGTAGCTGGCATGAATGATAAAGGTGTTACATTAGCAGTTAATGCTGAAGTAACTTCTAATGATGCTAAGATTGCGACTGATGGAACAGTAACAAAAGGAACAGCTCAAGAAGAAATTACTGTTACAATAACTGTTTCTAAGGATAAAGGAACTACTCAACAAAAAGCAATAAAAGTAACAGTACCAGCTAAATAGCTAGCAACCAGAAAAAGTCTTCCGTTTCACTACAGCCTTTTCCTGTAAGCACTCTAGGGGTGTGAAATTTTCCAGTGAGAAGCTATGAAACCATAACGGATGAACAAATAAATGAGAGAAGGGTAGCCTTCGGGTTATCCTTCTCAAATTTAAATAAATGAACGGAACTTATTTAATTGTTACAATAAATAATTAAACATTTCTAAACAATTTAAATCATATATAAAATTTATCATATCAATAAATTCATAAACATAGCTAGATCCTATCACTAGCTGAAAGTAAATAAGTCATATCTAAAAGACCATTGGATAAAGTATTATAAATCATACTCTATCCAATGGTCTTTATTTTTTGATTTTACTGTAATTCAATGTTGAACTCTTTCACCTTTAATTTTCTCCCAATCTTTTTTTATTGAATAAGGGTATATTATTATTTTTATAGAGTCAGTTTAGATTTATAATAACTATAATTTGTAATATATTAATAGATAATGTAAATATACATAAAATTTAATCAATTTATATGGTAATATGTATAAGGACTTCCTAATAAGTTAAAAAACTTCCTAAAAACTTTTTATTATCGATAGAACGCCGTATGCCGTGAAAGTGGCACGTACGGTGTGGACCTACTGAAATCCTTAATATGGATAATAGAGTATAGATAATAGATGTATAGATATTATCTATTAAGGATATGGATATTATTTATAATAAAGATAGGTTAGGGATAGCGAATTAAAAACAATAACTGTAAGCAATGCAACGGAATTAACAAATGCAATTAATTCAGCTAATGAGAAAGATACAATAAAATTATCATTAGACATTACAGGGAATATTAATCTTAATAAATTAGTCAATCTTGATTTAGATGGAAAGAAATTAATAGGGAATGTTAATATCATAAGTAATACTTCGGGAACATTGAATATTTCAAATGGAACAATAAATGGGGATTTAACAGTAGATACACCAAATGCTACAGTAAATAATAAGGCAATAGTAGGTGGAGTTACTAATATAGTTAATGTTTCTAATAATACTTTTAATAATGAGGGTACATTAAATACAGTTAAAATAACTGATTCTAATGGAGGTTCTTTTAATAACACTGGTACAATAAATGGTGAAATTATAATAGTTCCATCATCAGATGCTACAGCACCTATTATATTAAAAGGAAATATTACAAGTGAAGTAAAAGTAACTGGAAACAAAAAACCTCAAGTTAAAGTAGAAGGAAATATTAAAAATATAAAAGTAGAAGCAGAAAATACGGATTTAGAAATTACTAAAAAAGCTAAAGTTGAAGGTACTGAAATAAATGCAAAAGATTCAATATTAACAGTATCAGGAGAAGCTGTAATTATTAATCCTGTAACAATTAATCAACCAGTTACTGTAATATCAACAAAACCAGTGGAGGCAAAAATTGAACAAGGTGTAACAGTAAATATAAAAGAAAGCCTTAAGTCAAAAGGAAAAGAAGTAAAGGGTAAAGGAAAAGATAACAAAGTAACCTTACAACCAGAAAAATCATTATACACATTTAATAGTAAACTAGACAAAACACAATATAAGGTAGAAGATGACATAACAATATCAGGAGTATTATTAGATGGTGAAACTGCATTAGATAAGGTTGATATTACACTGAAAATAGAAAATAAAAAAGGTGAAATGGTATCAGTAGAGCAAACTCAAACTGACAAAGATGGTAAGTTCAAACACACATTTAATGTTCCAGAAGAATTAGAAGCAGGAACATATATATTAACAATAAAAGCAAATAATCCTGTAAATCAATCAATAGAAGAGAAATTAATAATAGTAGAAACTAAGTAAAGCTAAGAAGTAGCTTTAGTGAGTGATAAAGGTAAGGTAACTTATCTTTATCACTTAAATAATTTTTTATAAAACTAGCTAAGTAAATTTAAAAAATTAATTTAAATATATAAGTGCAATATTTTAAAAATAAAGGGGAGAGGAATATGTTTAAAAGATGTAAAAGCAGGACAAGATTTATGGCATATATGCTTGGGCTTATTATGTCATTTTCCATTTTACAACCGGTATTAGCACAAAATGCAATAAAAGCAGTAGCTAGTGTAGTAGAAGTAGCAGAATCGGATTTTGACTTTAAAGATGGTATAATTACTAGTTATAAGGGTATTGCAACAGATTTAGTAATACCAGAAAAAATAAATGGACAAGATGTTATAGAGATAGCTGATAAGGTGTTTTTAGGTAAAAACTTAACATCAGTTAAATTTCCAAAGTCACTGAAAAAAATAGGAAATGGGGCATTTTCAAAAAACAAATTAACCTCTGTAGAATTTACTCAAAATGTAAAAAGTATTGGCGTAGGGGCATTTATACTTAACAATATAAGTAAAGTAACTTTTAATGAGGGACTTGAGGAAATAGGAGACAATGCTTTTGCAAAATCTCCTGTAGAAGAAGTTGTAATCCCTGGTTCAGTAAAAAAAATAGGTAGTAAAGCATTTTTAAATGGTGGAAAACTTAAAAATATTCAGATTCATGAAGGTGTTCAGCATATAGGAATAATGGCTTTTCAAGGAAATGAATTGACAACAGTATCTATTCCTAATTCTGTAAAGAATATTGATGATGGAGCATTTTCAAATAATAAAATTTTGCAAGTTAATTTAGGAGAAGGATTAGAAAGAATAGGTGGACAAACATTTGCAGCAAACCAAATAAAATCCTTAAAAATTCCTGAAACTTTAAAAACATTTTATTGGAATTCTTTTTTAAACAATCCAGGTGAGAATGGTAATATAAATCTATATTTACCGCAAGTAATAAAATTGGAGCTTGGAACAAGTAAAGAAGAGGTTATCAACAAATTAAATGAAAATGTAAAAGCTCGTGTAGCTTTTATGAAATATGAGAATAGTAAGGAAGTTGATTTCCCTACAGAGTTTTCAACATGGGAACTTAAAGATTATGATGAAAATAAAGTAGGAAAATATACAGCTATTGGAGTTTATAAAGATTTTTCAGATGAGGTATTCAAATCAAGTGGTAATAATCCTAATGAGGAGTTAGGTAAATTAAATGTAATTGCTAATGTAGAAGTAGAAGAAATAAACCAAGCATGGAATGCAAAAGATTTTATCTTTGAAGGAACAACTATAAAAGGCTTTTCAGAATTAGGTAAAAATAAATTTGCAAAAGAGAAAGAAGTAGTAATACCAGAAAAGACCATGGATGGACAAGTAGTAGATACTATAGGTGATAAAGCCTTTAATTTAGATGTCTTTGGAGAGAATGGAATAAAATCTTTAACATTGCCTAATACAATAAAGAAAATAGGTTCAATGGCATTTAGAAATAATAACATAGTAGATTTAGTATTGCCTAATAGTGTAGAAGAATTAGGTAGTGGAGCATTTGCAACAAATAAAGAGTTAAAAACATTAAAGCTTTCAAGTAGTTTAAAGGTAATACCAAATGGAGTATTTACATTTACTAAGATAGAGAAGTTAGTAATTCCAGAAGGAGTAAAAACAATAGAACCTTCAGCATTTAGCGAAAACAATGCATTATCTAACTTAACTATTTCAAGCACAGTAGAAAAAATTGGCTCTAGAGCTTTTTGGGGTGCAAATATAACAGCTTTAACTATACCAGGAAACGTGAAAGAAATAGGTTCAGATGCTTTTACACCAGGAAAGTTAAGTAGCTTAACATTAGAAGAAGGAATAGAAACCATAGGAAGTAGGGCATTTAAGTCAAATAAGTTAAGTAAAGTAACAATTCCTAAGAGCGTAATAAAACTAGACAAAAAATCTTTTGAAAATAATTCGGGTATAAGTATAAAATATGCTTCATTAATTGAAACATTGGAAAAATCAGAGAAAGTAGACAAAAAAGGAAAGACAGAAGAAAGTATAAAATTATTAGAAGAAGCTATTAAATCAGGAAAAGCTATAAATGATAAATCTGATGCTACACTAGATGAAGTAAATGTAGTAGTTAAAAGTATTACTAAGGCTATAACTGATTTAGAAGATAAACAAGATGAGCAGTCATGGTTAGCAAAGGATTTTGAGTTTAATGGTACAACCTTATTAGGTTTTTCAGAAAGTGGAAAAGAAAAGCTTAAGAATAATAGGGATTTAATTATTCCTCAAAAGAATAAAGAAGGAAAACTAATTACAACTATTGGTACAGGGGCTTTTTGGCGCTACCCAAACACTAAAGAAGAAGATAAAATAATATCATTAAAATTACCAGATACACTAGAAGTAATAGAAGCAAGAGCTTTTGGTGGAAACCTTTTAAAGAGCATAGACATTCCAAGTAGTGTTAAATCAATAGGGAACGGGGCTTTCACATCAAATCAAATAAGTGATATGAAGTTAAAAGAAGGAGTAGTATCTATTGGTGAACTTTCATTTGGTATAAATGAGTTAACAGAATTAACTATTCCAACTACTTTAAGAAAAATAGGTCATAGGGCTTTTTTACAAAATAAAATTTCTAAAATAACTATATTACCAGGTATCGAAAAAATAGGTGATCAATGCTTTGAAAATAATAAAATACAAAAAGTTGATTTACCGAATACGGTTAAAGAAATTGACTTAGGAGGATTTTTATACAATAGTGTTAAAAGTGTTACATTCCCAAAAGGTATAAAAATTATAGGGCCAAAAGCTTTTGGTATAAACGATTTAGAAAGTGTTACAATTCCTGATTCAGTAGAACTATTTTGTCCAAACTCCTTTAGAAAAAATAAGGGCTTTGAAAGTGGAGAGTTTAAAATATTTATAGACAAAATAGTAGAACTTCAAGGAACCTTCACAGAAGAACAAATGAAAGAAAGATTAGATAAAGAAGTTAAAGTACGTGCTGCTGTATTTAGAGGACTAGTAAATGAAGAAAAGCATGTAATTAACCTTAAATCTTGGGAAAAGATAAAAGAAGAAAATGGATATTTAATTTTTAGAGGTAAATTTGACCCAGTACCTGTGGATAAAATAAAGTGTGGATCAGGTACTTCATGTGAAAATACTGTAGAGAACATGGAAATGACAAGTTTAATAGTTAAAGTAAAATTAAATGGAAAATTTATAGAATCTGAAAAACCAACAGAACCAGAAAAGCCAGTAGATCCAGAGAAGCCAGTAGACCCTGAAAAACCAGAAAATCCAGATAAAGAACCATGGGAGAATAAACACTTTACCTTTGAAGGAACAACTTTAACAGGATTTTCGGAATTAGGTAAAAAGAAATTTGCACAAAATAAAGAAGTAGTAATACCAGAAAAGACTACCGATGGAAAAGCATTAGAGGGTATAGGGGATAAAGCATTTAATTTAGATAGTTTTGGAAAAGACGGAATAAAATCTTTAACATTGCCTAATACAATAAGAAAGATAGGTTCAATGGCATTTAGAAATAACAACATAGTGAATTTAGTATTGCCTGATAGTGTAGAAGAATTAGGGGATGGAGCATTTGCATCAAATAAGGATCTAAAAACATTAAAACTTTCAAGTAAATTAAAAGCAATATCAGGAGGAGCATTTTCATTTAGTAAGATAGAGAAAGTAGTAATTCCAGAAGGAGTAAAAGTAATAGGTAATTCAGCATTTAGTGAAAGTAAGCTATTATCCGAGGTAATTTTCCCAAGTACCTTAGTTAAAATAGATGATAAAGCATTCTGGAATTCAGTTATAGTAGAACTAACTATACCAGGAAATGTAAAACAAATAGGCTCAGATGCTTTTACAGGAAGTAAAATAAGTAGTTTAATATTAGAAGAAGGAATAGAAATTATAGGAAATAGGGCATTTAAAAGAAATAAAGTAAGTAAAGTAATAATACCAAAAAGCGTAAAGAGTTTACACAAATCAGTCTTTGATAGAAATCCAAGTATAAATGTAACATATGCTTCATTGATTGAGTTACTAGAAAAAGCAGAAAGAATAGATAAACAAGGAAAGCCAGAAGAAAAGGTAAAAGCATTACAAGAAGCTGTAGCAAAAGGAAAGCAATTAGATGAAGACATCTTTCCAGAATTAGAAGAAGTAAATTCTGTGGTAAAGAAAATACAAGAAGCTATAAATGAGTTAGCAGATGAATCAGATAAATCAAACAAACCAATTTTAATTAAAGATATTAAGAAAAATGAAGTTGGTAATAAAATTGAAATAACTATATCAGCAAAAACTAAGGAAGCTATAAAAGGTACAGTAATACTAAAGCCAGTAGATAAAAAGGGAAGAACATATAAGGTAATATGTAAAGAAAATAATTTTAAAAATGGAGAAAATGAAATAAAAATTGAATTAAAGTCTTCAGATTATTCAAAAGGAATAAAAGATATGAAAGTATATATCTGGGATAACTTAGAAAACATGATGCCATTAGCAGATGTTAAAATAGGGTCTTAAATAGAAAAGAAATAATAGAAGGATAGCCTTATGGTTATCCTTCTATTATTCTATGTATGTTTTTTTAGTAAACTGGAATTGTAACAGAGCATCCAGAAATAAATTACGTATATGTAGAAGTAAGTGAGATTATCAGTGGATACAAGGGAAGTAGTGAAAAAACATTAATATAAATCTATAGATAAACTTTACAGTAGTACAACTTACATTATTCATGATAAAATACTATATGTAGTTATAAAATTAAATTAGAAGAGGAGGATAAATTAATGGTTTTTAGTTCTCTTACATTTTTATTTCTTTTTCTACCACTTTCTATAATTTTTTATTATATGAGTAGAAAAGAAATAAAGAACTACATATTATTAGTGTTTAGTTTATTTTTCTATGCTTATGGAGGAGTTAAATATTTATTTGTAATGCTTTTTTCCATAGGTATAAACTACATATTTGGAATTTTGGTTCATAAAACTAAAAAAGATTTAAGACTTAGTAGGTTTATAATAATTTTAACTGTTATATGCAATTTATCTGTAATTGGGTATTATAAGTATGCTAATTTTTTTATATCTAATATAAACTCTATTTTTAATATGGATATAAAGAAACTCAATGTAGTTATGCCTGTTGGTATATCATTTTTTACCTTCCAATCTCTAAGTTATGTAATAGATGTTTACAGAGGGCATGGAAAAGTTCAGAAAAACCCTTTAAACGTAGCCTTATATATTTCATTGTTTCCTCAACTTATAGCAGGACCTATAGTTAGATATGAAACTGTAGCAGAACAGATAATTAGTAGAGAAGAGACAGTGGATGATTTTATCTATGGAATTGAAAGGTTTATTTTTGGACTTGGTAAAAAGGTTATTTTATCAAATACAGTAGGAATTATTGCAGATACTGTTTTTAAGACGGAAGTTAATAACCTTGCTGTAGGTACTGCATGGATTGGCGCTATAGCCTATACCCTTCAAATCTATTTTGATTTTTCAGGTTACTCTGATATGGCTATTGGTCTTGGAAAAATTTTCGGATTTGATTTTTTAGAGAATTTTAACTACCCTTATATAGCAAAATCTGTTACTGAATTCTGGAGGAGATGGCATATATCCTTAGGAACCTGGTTTAGGGATTATGTTTACATTCCCTTGGGTGGAAACAGAGGTTCAGTGACAAAACATATAAGAAATTTATTTATTGTATGGTTTTTAACAGGAATGTGGCATGGAGCAAGTTGGACATTTATTGCATGGGGATTATATTATGGTGTGATTTTAGCACTAGAGAAGTATGTCTTTAAGGATATTTTAGAAAAACTGTGGGAACCATTGAAACATGTGTATACTTTAGTTTTAGTTATTATAGGATGGGTTATATTTAGAGCAGAATCTTTTGGCAAGGCTTTTAACCTTATAAAGACAATGTTTTTCTTGAATAATAAAAAATTAATGGATAATCAAGGAGTATTCTTTTTAAGAGAATATAAAATAGAGTTAATAATTGCAATTATTGCTGCAATACCTATTTATGAATTTATACAAAAGAAATATTATGAATATGAGAATAGGGAGAAAAGTAATAAGAAAATTTATAATGGACTACTTATATTGAAACATATTTTTCTCTGTATGGTTTTTGCACTATCCATAATATTCTTAGTTAAATCCTCATTTAATCCATTTATCTATTTTAGATTTTAAAGTTAAATTCCAATGTTAGGTATAAACTAAAATGCTTTCATGGGAAGGAGATTTATATATATGAGAATATATAAAATAATTATGATTATATTATTTTCTAGTATACTTTTCTTAGGTGGGTATTTAACCCTTACAAGACCTGATAAACTTATATCAGAAACTGAAAATAGAGTTTTAAAACAAGCTCCAAAGTATTCAAAGCAAAAACTTATGGATGGAAGCTTATTTAGTGAATTTGATGAATATTTTAAGGATCAAATAGTGGGTAGAAAAAGAATAATTTTGCTATCTTCTAAAATTGATATGGCAATGAAGAAAACAAAATATAATGATGTGGTTATAGGTAAAGATGGATACTTACTTAAATTTAATTCCTTTTATCCTGAAAAAACTTCAAAGGATATAGAAAAGGATACAAGCTATATATCTAAAGAAATAAAGGATCTAAACAATCATATAAATAAAAATAAAGGAAAGTTCTTATTTGTTGGTATACCAACGCAATCATATTTTAATAGTGATAAGTACATATATCCTTTTAATGATGGATACCAAGAGCAATTACATGTAGACAATAGTTTATTTGGGAAGCTTCAAAATTATAATATTAATTATATAGATATGAAAAATACTTTTAAGAATTCTAAGGAACAATTGCATTATAAAACTGACCATCATTATAATCATAAAGGTGCCTATTTAACATATGTTGATATAATTAATAATTTAAGAAAAAATGGGGTAAAAATTAAAGAACCTTTTACTTTAGATGAATTAAAAATGAAAACTATTGATAAACCCTTTAGAGGATCCTGGAATTCTAATTTAAATTGGATATATAAAAATGATGATAGGGCTGTAATTCCAACAATGAAAATGCCTCCATATGATAATATAGTTAATTATGAGAAAAAAGATAAAATCTATTATGATAAATATAAAAATTATATTAGTTATTGGGTATACATGGATGGGGATAAAGCTGAACAGGTTATAAAAACTAATAGAAAGGATCTACCTAATGCAGTTATTTTTGGTGACTCCTACACAAATGCCGTTGAACCCTTATTATTTATGCATTTTAATGAAACTAGAATTCTTGACCTAAGACATTATTTTGATATGAACCTATATGACTATATTGAAAAGTATAAACCTGATGTGGTTATATATGTAACAAGCAATACTTCATATACAATTAAAGATAAGAATAATGATTTTAAGGGGAAATTTAGAGAATTAAATAAGTAAAAATAAAAGAGAATCGTCACAAGGACGGCTCTCTTTGTTTTTATGTTACTCATATATATAATTTATGGTGAAAATATACGAAACATCTTTTATGTATGGTTTTCTTTAGATTTTACTAAGGAGTATGATATATATTCAATCTTGCATTACATTATATAACAAATAATCTAAAATAAAAGAAAATATCTAAAATTAATTGTAGACTTACATATGTTGGTGTATAATGTTAATGTATTATGAATATATTGTAAAATGTATAAACTAATTAAATTTTACATAATAAATAATAAAACTTTTTACTATGGATTTAATGATATATGCCATGAAAATAGTACTTACTGATTAACATTTTTTATTATACTATCTATGATAGGTATTTCAAAGATGGAACTTTAAATTAATTTACTTATGAAAGGTTTGTAAGAGGGGGCGTAGTATGTTTTGTTCTAAATGTGGTTTTAAATTAAAGGAAGGAGAAAATTTTTGTCCTAAATGTGGTACACAAAAAAGAGAAATTATTAAAGAAGTTGATAAGGTTGAAAAATCCTATGATAACGAATTTACAGAAGTAATTCCCAAAATAGAATTTACTACATCAGAAAAAGAAGAATGTGAGAATTGTAATGATTCAGATAAGAGTTATTTAAAGTATTTAAAGAATAAAAAGATTGCTTTATATGGGATAGCAATTATAATTTTTAGTGTTTTGATTTTCTTCTTAGTATATAATTTTTCATACACTAAAAATTCGGATAATAAAACAAAACAAAGTTTTTCATCAGGTGTCAGTAATAGTGATAAAGAAAGTTTATTAAATAAAGCTAAGGAATTTTTAGAAAATGGGAAAATATCTGAGGCTATTGAATTATTTAAGAAGCTAGAAAATGATGACAAGTTAGGTGTGCAAGCTAAGTATGGATTAGCTAAAGCCTATATAAAAATGAATAACTATAAGGATGCAGAAAAAGAACTTATTGATATAATAAATATTAAGTTAGATTACTATGAAGCTAATATTGAACTTTATAATATTTATATAAAACAAAATAAAATAGAAGATGCTTATAAAGTAATAAAAAAATATTATGATTTAACTAAGGATGAAAAAGTTAAACCACTTCTAGAAAAAACTGAAAAAGAAATTAAAAAAACACTAGTACCTAAAGTTAATCCTGGTAGTGGAGAAGTTTATATAGGAAATTACATAACAATAGATGTACCTAAAAATTGTAGTATATATTATACTACAGATGGAACAACCCCAAATAAGAATTCCCAACAATATAATGATAAGATTAGATTAAGCCAAAAGGGTAATTTGATTTTAAAAATTATTGTGATTAATAACAACAATAATTTAAGTAACGAATTAACATATAAATATAATGTTAATTCTCAAGATATAACTCTTAACCAAAAATTACAAAAGGAACTTAATGTTTTTATGAGTAATTTCTCAGAAATTCCATATAATATGTCTTTTGAGGAAGGAAATATCTCTAATGATCAGTTAATATTATTTGGTTTTTGGCACAATTATAGAAATCACTATAGGGGAATATTTTCAAAGGGAGATAATTATTTTGAATTTGAGGATTCATATATCAAACTTAAAAAAGAATATGTAGAGAATTCAGCAAAAAAATATTTTAATACAAATATTAAACATGAAACAATAATGAATGCTAGTGATGATATATATGAATATAAAAACGGATATTACTATAAAATGAATGGTGATGGTGAGTCGCCTATAGATTATTCCGTTGTTTATAAAATGGAGAGTATAGGAAATGACCAATATTATATATATGCAAAAAACTACCATACATCTGAATATACTTCTATAATTGATGGAGACTATGATTATTATGGATTAGATTTAGGAAAGGCAGAAAAGATATACAAAGAAAATTTACAAGGGTATCAAGTTGAAACGGTAAAAGCAAAGGTAAAAAAGATAAGTGAAAATGGTAGCCAAAGATATATTGTGTTAGAGTATAGGTTGGGTGAGTAAATATTAGGGATTATTTTATTCTAGACCTTAAAATTTTAAATAATATGCCTGTTAATTATAATTCATTTTAGACTTATATATTAAGACATAAATATTAGTGAACACATCATCACATAAAAGCACAGCTATGGTGTGGGTATAACAAAACTTAACTAACACTACATCTAAACTATTAACTTAAATAGTTTAGATGTAGTAATGTACTATATATTATTAAAATTCATAAAGTAGGAGGATATATATTATATGGGTAAAAGGAACACAAAAATCTTAAGCGCTATATTAATAGTAGCTACTTTATTTGGTGGATCCATGGGAACAGTTTCAGTGTCAGCTGTAACCAACTCAGATGAACTTTATAAAAATGCATATGACTGTGTAGTTAAAGTTAAAGGGGACAAGACTCAACAATCCATAACAGCTGCTAGAAAAGCAATTGCTCAATTGTCAAAAGAAAACGATCTCAAAGGCTTTGTTGGGGAGTTTTCAAAACAAGTTGATGGTGTTCAGCAAAAGTTATTTGATGAATTTTATTCTTTATTACTTTAGTTATGCAAAATAAAAATCTAAATTGGTAAGACTACCAAAAAATAAATATGGCATACTTTCTCTTGCCGTGTTATATAAAAGTTACCACACAAATACAAACACGGGAGGTAATAAGTATGCCAAGTACTAATATTGTATCCATTAATGATGAACTTTACAATTACTTAAATGATGTAAACTATGGAATGTCTAAACCTCAATTTAATCATTTAACCACTATTGCCAATGGATTAATTAATTTACCTGGCACTAAAACTTTATCTGAAATTGCTAAAAATGTATTGTCTTCAAAAGACAAAAGTTGTATTTACAGATTTTTAAGCCATTCTAAATGGGACGATAGTCTTTTAAACAACAATAGAATCAATTATTTAAACTTTTTCCTTGAACATAATATTAAACCTAAATCCGTAGGATTCTTGATTATAGATGATACTGTAAATTCCAAGGAATCTGCGAAGAAAATACAAGGACTATCTTATAATTACTCTCATACGGAAGGCAAAAATATTTGGTCACATTGTGTGGTTACTTCAAATTTTGTTGTAAATAACAAATCCATTCCTTTACAATATAAACCTTACTATAAAAAGGAGTTTTGCGAAGATTTAAAGAAAAATTTTAAATCTAAGGTTGATATTGCAAAAGATTTTATAACTTCTTTTAAAACTCCATCTAAGTGTGAAAAAATATATTGTCTTATGGATTCATGGTATACAAATAACAAATTAATAGAAGCTTCTTTAGCAAAGGGCTACCACCTAATAGGAGCAATTAAATCTAACAGAAAAATATCTCCATTAGGAATTTCACTACAATTATCAGAATTTGAAAAATTTATTAGTCCTAACACCTTAGACCTCGTTACAGTTGAAGGTAAGGACTATAGGGTATATACCTATGAAGGTAATATTGCTAAATTCCCTTATGCTAAAGTACTTATTTGCTATGAAGTTACCGATGATGGATTCAAGAATCCAGTATATTTGCTGTCTACCGACATTTTATTAAATGCAGAAACTATAATTAAATATTATTCACACAGATGGAATATAGAAACTTCATATAAGTATTTAAAAAGCAATTTAGCCTTTGATAAATATAGAATGCGTAGCATTTTATCTATAGAACGATATTTTCTTATAGTATTCCTAATCTATAATTTTTTAGAGTTATTTAGAGTTAGTTACAAATACAAAGATTTTAATACTATAGGTGAAACCCAGAAGTATCTAAACAGCCTCACGGCAAAAGCACTTGTGTGCTTTATATACGAAAAATTAAAACAAAATACTAAACTAGAAGATATTTTATCAGAACTAAAAATTGCTTAAGAATTTTTCAAAAACGCATCAATTTAAATTGGATAAGTGTTATTATTCAGTTTGGATAAAATATACTAGCAAGTATATTTTATCTACAATAGGTAATTTAGATTTTAAAATTGCCTAACTAAAGTTTATTATTTAAAAATGGAAAGAAAAAGGACAAGGCTTCTCAAGCAGAAGTTAATAAAGCAAGGGAATATGTAAAAGCCTTTGATACTTACGAAGGAAACAAACATTATACAGCTTCCTGGTCTTCAGCTGTAGATGCTTTCCAGCAAAAACTTATTGTTGAAGCTCATGAAGCTGTAGTTAAAGCTATGAAGTCAAAGAATGCTAAGGACATAGGGGTAGCTGAAAACTTAGTTAAAGTAATAGCAGGTTCAACAAATAAACAAACCATAGACAAATCTAAAGAACTGGATGCAATTTTAAAAGCATTAAAAAATAATAAGGGTAACTCCAATGAAGGACATGTAGTAGATGTTATTATGACCTCTAATGGGTTTAATTATAGATTAACACAATCACAAGTTAATCAATTAAGAACTCAAGTAGGACAATATTCTAATTCACCTATTGTGAATTATTTAAGTTCAAAAGGGTTCACCTATAATCCAAATTTAAATAAAAATGCACAATGTTTTTTCAACAATGATAGAGCAGGAGCTGCAAATACTAATCATGTATACTCAAAATTAACAGGAGAAAGTTTTTCAAAGTGGTTTTATGTTCCAAGTAACGATATAAATTCAATATTAAATAAAAATTTAGGTTCTTTTGCGAATGAGTGTAAATCTGAAGGATATACTGATTTTGGAGCTTATATGTATTTGTATGAAGATAATACTGGTGCATTTGTTGTTAAAGGTGCTATAATGTTTGGAAAAAAGAAATAGCCTTAATAGGCTATTTTTTTATATATTCCTCTATTTTTTCCATATCTAAATTTTTATAAAAACCAAGTTTTTTAACAATTCTATTTTTACTTATAGTTTTTATATTATTATTTTTATCAATAACTATAGTTAAAGAGAGAAGCTTAAAACTTTAAGCTACAGCTATTGATGAGATTTATAAAATAAGTAGCATATCCTATGCATTTATAACCTATTTTGTATTATAATATACATATAGCATAAATGTAATTCTATAAATAAAATATAGGTTTTTGTACTGATTGTATGCTGGGCACTATAAACAGTCTATTTATAAACGGTGAAATTAGATAAATGGAGTAAAGTTAGGAGTTGAATATAATTATGAAAAGAATACCTTATGGTATTTCTAATTTTGAAGTATTAAGAAAAAAAAATTATCTATACGTAGACAAAACATCATATATAGAAATTTTAGATAGATATGCTCCCTATAATTTTTTTATAAGACCAAGAAGGTTTGGGAAAAGTCTTTTTATATCCATGCTTGAAAACTATTATGATATAAATAAGAAGGATAGATTTGAAGAATTGTTTGGAAATTTATATATAGGAAAAAACCCCACAGAAGAAAAAAATAAGTTTCTAGTTTGGAAAATAAGCTTTGCTGGAGTAGATGCGGGTCACGGAGAGGAGAATTTAAGAAATAGTTTTAATGAAATTGTTAATTTATCAGTAGAAAAATTTATAGATAATTATTTATACTTATTTGAGGACAAAAATATTTCAAAGGAAATGAAAAGTGCTGAAGTAGCGGTTAAATATATATCAATTTTAGCTAATAAAATAAAAATGCCTGTATTTGTTTTAATAGATGAATATGACAACTTTGCAAATGAACTAATTACAGGCGGAAAACAAAGTACTTATGAAAGTATTCTCCATGGTGAAGGTTTTGTTAAGGTGTTTTATAAGGCTTTAAAAGATGCAACCATGGATAATTTTAATAGAATATTTATGACAGGCGTAAGTCCTATAATGCTAGATGACTTAACTAGTGGATTTAACATAACTAGAAACTATACTCTAGATGAAAATCTTAATGCCATGATGGGATTTACAAGGAAAGAATTATCTTGGATTATGGATGAAGTAAATATAAAGGATATAGAGCTTAGAGAAAAAATATGCACTGATATGACTACTTACTATGATGGATATAAGTTTAATGAAAATAGTAAATCAGTTTTTAATCCAGATATGTCCATGTATTTTTTAGATAATTATTTAATGTATAATCGCTATCCAAAAGAGATGATAGACAATAATGTAAAAACTGATTATGGAAAAGTTAATCAGCTAGCTTATAATTTTAATGATAAGGTAGCCTTAGAGGAAATAATGACAAAGGGAGAAACCTCCACTATTCTAGTAGATAGGTTTAATATTCATACTATGTACAGTGTAAGTGAAAATTTCAAATCCTTATTATTTTATCTAGGTATGCTTACAATAAAGGAACAAGGGCCTTTAGGTACGGTACTTAAGGTACCTAATTACGTGATAAAAACAATTTACTGGGAGCAGTATTTTGAAAGAATGAATTTGGAATATAATGTTCAGCTTCAAGATATAAGAATATCTGTTAATGAAATGAGACTATATGGAAACATTGAACCTTTAGTAGAGATTATAGCTAAAATACTAGAGGATTTGTCTAATAGAGATTTAATGCAAATGGATGAAAAACATATTAAAATGATGCTTTTAACTCTTTTAGGCATAGACAGTACTTATTTTATACAAAGCGAAGCAGAAAATAGTAAAGGTTATGCAGATATAATGCTAAAAAGAAAAATTCAATTTAAAGATATAACTAAATTTCAATGGATTATAGAATTAAAATATATAAAGGAAAGTGAAAGAAATACATTGGAAAAAGTAAAAGAAGAAGGAGTAAAACAGCTTCAAGGATATGCAGAAAGTAAACTGGTAAAAGAGGAGCTTGGAGTAGAAGATTTAAAGAAAGCATTAGTTATTGTGGTAGGGAAAAAGGATATTTATACTTTAGAAGTTTAAACTTTTTATGGAAAAAGTACCTCAATGGTACTTTTTTTATTTTAGAATTGATGGAATCTATAGATATTCCTATTAAGGGGTGAATGCATTATGCAATGAAAGTGGCACCTAGGATGTGTTGTACCAACAAAGTTTTATAAAGAGTGGCAAGGGATTTAAATACTATATAACCTGGAATACAGGCTAAAATAAAAGAAAAGCCTAAAATCCATTGTAAATTGGCATATGTTGGTGTAATATATTTTATATAAAACATATTATAGATATTATAAATTAATTAAAATTTTTATCAAACTTTATAACCAAGTGAATACCTCATGCCATGAAAGTACACTTATGGTACGGGTATAAGGAAATTTAACTAAAATAGGAGGGGATACTTCATATGGGCAAAATTAGTACAAAGCTTTTAAGCTCTATATTAACTGTAGGGATTTTATTTGGTGGATCTATGGGCACAATTTCAGTGTCTGCTACAACTAACTTAGATTTTATTTATAAAAATACATATGATGCTGTAATAAAAGCTAAAAGGGAAAATTCTCAACAATCCATAACTGCTGCTAGAAAGGCAATTACCCAATTAGCAAAAGAAAAAGAATTACAAGGCTTTGTTGGGGAATTTTCAAAACAAGTTGATGGTGTTCAGCAAAAGTTATTTGATGAATTCTACTCCTTATTATTTACAAATGGAAAGAAAAAGGACAAGGCTTCTCAAGAAGAAGTTAATAAAGCAAGAGAGTATGTAAAAGTCTTTGATACCTATGAAGGAAATAAATATTATACAGCTTCTTGGTCTTCAGCTGTTGATGCTTTCCAGCAAAAGCTTATTGTTGAAGCTCATGAGGCAGTAGTTAAAGCTATGGGAACAAAGGATATTAAGGACATAGATGTAGCTGAAAAATTAGTTAAATCAATAGGTATTTCAACAAATAAACAAACCCTAGATAAATCTAAAGAACTAAATGCAATATTAGAAGAACTAAAAAATAGTGATGGGCTAGGTAAAGATACAGTATTTGAAGAGGAATCCAATGAAGTCAGCTCCAAAGAGGAATATTACAATGTTTTAAAAAAGGCTTTAGAGAATTTTGAGGAAGATGTAAGTATAAAAGTTAAGAATTATAATTCTAAGGATTATGGTTTAGATGTTTTTCAAAAAATATTAAGTGATCACCCAGATATTGATTATGGATATAATGGGGCTCAAGCACAAATCAGTGGCTATTCAGGGTCTAGTGAAAAGACCTTGAATATATACATAAATTATAGACTTCCAAGAGCAGAAATGCTTAGACAAAAATCAGCCGTAAAGAATAAGGTTAAGCAAATTATAGGAAATATTATAAAACCAGGCATGACTAAGGTTCAGAAAGAATTAGCTATTCATGATTATATAGTTAAAAATGCAACATATAATACATACAATTATAAAAATGATATATTACTTGCTGAAGATCATAATGCCTATGGAGTTCTTATTGATGGAATAGGGGTATGTGAAAGTTATGCAAAAGCCATGTACGAGTTATGTAAAGCAGCTGGAGTAGAATGTATATATGTTACGGGAACAGGTAATGGAGGAGATCATGCTTGGAATATGGTTAAGCTTGATGATGGACAGTGGTATAATGTAGACGTAACTTGGGACGACCCTACTTATGAGAATTCATCAGATAAAATCTTTGAAGTTCAATATGATTACTTTAATGTACCAGATACTATATTTAGCAGAACTCATATAAGAGATAATACAATTCAATACCCAACAGCTAATGGTACAAAGTATGTTTTCCGTAATTTAAATGTGGCAGAACGTGATATACAGGGCAATTTATACGTAGATGTAAAATCTAAAGCTGAATTAGATATAAAAATAAAAGAAGCTCTTGAAAAGAAATCTTCTACATTAACTTTAAAAGTTTACGATTTGGGCATGAATATGAATCAATTGCTAAATGAAGTTGAAATAGTTTCAAACAGAGCAAATGTAAATGATAATGGACTTAGCAGTTGGGGCATTAATGTAATTGGGGATTCAATAGTATACGTTAAATATAGTTTTAAATATTAGAATATTATAATCTTGAGATATTATAATTATAAAGGATTAAAAAATTAAATAAAATACAATAAAAAAAGATTTAAGAGAGCTGATTCTACTTAAATCTTTTTCTATTTATAAAACAAATAAAATTACTATTTTGACTTGACAGAAAATTTCGTATCTTTTATCTTGAAATATGCATATAAAAGATATAATATATATAGTATAACCATATTTTATGTTATAAAAATTCATTAAAATAGGAGGGTTACTTTACATGGGGAAAAAGAGTACAAAAGTATTAAGCGGTATACTAGCTACAGCTACTTTATTTGGTGGAGCTATGGGAACGATTTCAGTGTCTGCTGCAACTAACTTAGATGCAATTTACAAAAATGCATACGATGCTGTAGTTAAAGCTCAAAAGGAAAGGTCTCAACAATCAGTAATTGCTGCTAGAAAAGCAATTGCTCAATTGGCAAAAGAAAACAAGCTTAAAGGGTTTGTAGGGGAATTTTCAAAACAAGTTGATGGTGTTCAACAAAAGTTATTTAATGAATTCTATTCCATATTATTTGTAGATGGTAAGAAAAAGGAAAGGATTTCTCAAGAAGAAATCAATAAAGCTAGAGAGAATATAAAAGGTTTTGATACTTATGAAGGAAATAAACAATATACGCCTTCTTGGTCTTCAGCTGTAGATACTTATCAACAAAAACTTATTGTTGAAGCTCATGAGGCAGTGGTTAAATCTATGGGGTCAAAGGATTCTAAGGATGTAGAGTTAGCAGAAAATTTAGTTAAGTCTATAGAAACTTCAACAAATAACCAAACCTTAGATAAATCTAAAGAATTAAATGCAATATTAAAAGTATTAAAAGATGAAATTGCCGAAAGTATGATTGCGAAATTAAATGTAAAAGTTGATGGTGATTTAGTAACAGTTAGTGGACATGTAGCTGTTGATGGAGAAATGAATATGCCTACCATTGTTATAAAAGCAGGAGAAAATCTAGAAGATGATGCTACACATATTTATCATATGGAAGAAATTCAATGTGACAAATATGGAAGTTTTAAAGCTACATTTAATTTTAGTGGAAATCCTAAGGGAAAATACACTGTAAATTTAAAAGCTAAAGAACTAATAACAAAGGATTTTGATTTCTAAATTAATTCAAAGGTATAAATGAGTTATGGCACCTATGTCTTATTTCTTTTAAAAAAATTATTTTATAGTTTTAGGGGGAGTGTATAGTGAAAAGGAAACAACTTTTAAGTACTGTTTTAGCAGCTTCCATGTTATTTGGATTAGCTAGTCCACTAACAGTTAAGGCTGCTACCAATGGGGAATTTGAAAATCCACTATCTACAATTCAAAGGAAAGCATATAGTGATAAAAAGTTTACATCAAAACCATTAGTTATTTTAATAGATTTTCCTGACTATAAGTATACAGACTTAGATAAGAAAGAAGATTGGAGAATTAATAATTTTACAGGAGCAGAAACTACTGCTGATTTTTATGAGAAGCTTTTCTTTGGAGATGATTTTTATAAAACTTCTGACGGAAAAGAACATATTACAGTAAATAAGTTCTTTAAAGAAGAGTCTGGTGGAACTTATGAGTTTAAGGGTAAGGTTGTAGGCTGGTATACAGCTGATCATAATGCAGCTCACTATGGTTCAAATGAAGGCGAGGGTGATCAACCAAGAGCTAGAGAACTTGTAAAAGAAGCTATACAAAAAGCTTCAAAGGATTTAGATCTTTCTCAATTTGACGTTGAAGATAAATGGGATTTAGATGGTGATGGAAACTATAATGAACCAGATGGTATCATAGATAGCTTAGTTGTAATTCACCCAGGTCTTGGAGAAGAGTGGGGTGGAGGTTCTCTAGGTGATGATGCTATATGGCCATTTAGATGGGGATTTAATATTTTTGGAGAAAGAATGGATAAGCTTAATGAAGCAGAGAAACGTGCTTTAGTTGGTAAAAATCCTTCAGTAAAAGATAAAAACGGAAAAGAATTTAAGTTAGAAGATTTTACAGTGTTTGAACAGGACTTGCCAGTAGATTTATTTAACCATGAATTTGGACATGTTCTTGGGCTTCCCGATTTATATGGGACTGACAGAAAATCTTTACCACCAGTAGAAAACTGGTCCATAATGGGTGGAAGTTACTCTGGAAACCCAAGAGGATCTGAACCAGTAAGTTATGGTGCTTATTGTAAACAATTTTTACAAAAGGATTTCGAAAAAAGAGGAAGAGTAGCTAATTGGCAAAATTCTAAAGTTTTGGATTTAGAAGATATAGATGAAAAGGGTATAGACATAGTGCTAGACCAAGCTAGCATGAAGGGTCAAAACAATGATGTTGTAAGAATTAATTTACCAGAAGCTAAAGCAGAAAGAGTTGTAACTCCACCAGAAGGAACAAAATGCTATTTTAGTGGTAAGGGAGACAACTTAGAAAACTATATGACAACTAAGAGTCCTATAGATTTAACAGGAGTAGAAAAAGCTGAATTAAGTTTTAAAACTTGGTACAATATAGACCCAGGGTTTGACTTTGCATCAGTTCAAGTAAGAGAAGCAGGAAAAGAAGATTGGGTTGCTGTAAAAGGTAATTTAACTACTGACAAGGTAGATGAGTGGGTAACAAAGAATGAAACACCAGAAGAAGTTAAAAAGAGAAACCCAGGTCATGGTATAACAGATACTTCAAATGGTAAATGGGTAGATGCAACTTTTGACCTTAGTGCTTTTAAAGGAAAGAAAATAGACTTAAGATTTAGATTTAGAACAGATGGTAATACTCCAGAAGATGGAATTTATTTTGATGATATAAAAATAACTGCAGATGGTAAAGTTGTTTTTAGTGATAATGCAGAAAATGATTCAAAATTTAAGTTTGATGGTTTTATAAATTCAGATGGAGTTATAGACTTTAATCACTATTACTTACTTGAGTGGAGAAATAGTGGAGGTGGTAGTTTAGTTGATAAAGGATTAAAAACTATAAATATAGGAAGAAAAGGATTAGAGTATGACCCAGGTTTAATAGTTTGGTATATCAATGAAAAATATGCTGGATTTAAACCAGATCAAAATACAGCAGGGCATAAAGGTGAATTATTTGCAGGGGTTGTAGATGCAGATCAAAACCCTGTAACTTATAGATATGAAAAGAGCGGGAAGTCTGGACCAGACAAAATAAACTATCAAATGCATGATGCTGCATTTAGCTTAAGACCAGGATCAGCTTTAAAAATTGAAGGAAAAGCTGATGGTGATAAGTATTATATTGAAGATAATAATACTTTTATGAATCCAATGTTTAGCGACGCTAAAGACTATACAGCTAGTAGTTATAACACAGAAAGTGGGCTTAAATTAAAGAACTATGGCTTAAAAGTTTTTGTAACTGAAGAGAGCAAAGATAGAAGTACTGCTAAGGTTCATATTGCTAGACAAAAAGATGGAAAAAACACTGTAGCGCAAAATACTTCTGAAATAAAAGAAATGAAAGTAGAAAATGGTAAATTATCTGTTCAAACATATTCTAAATATAGTGAAAAAGCTTATGCAGAATATGTTGGAAAAGACAATAAGGTAAAACAATTAACTTTAGACTATAAAAATGGTAAATACGAAGCTGATGCTGCATTCTTAAAAGATAATACTGACTGGAAATTAAGTCATATAATCTTTATAGATAAAGCAGGAAATGCAAAAGCTATATACAATAGTGAAGTTCACAAAATATTTGGTGCTGACTTTAAAAAGTTAGAACCTGCTAAGGTAGCATGCTTAAATAAGGCAGAAGACTTTAAAGTTAACAGTAAACCAGAAGTAAAGGTAACTGTAGATGCTAAGGATAAGGGCTTAACAAAGGCTACACTGCTAGTTGGTGTATATGATGAAAATAATAAAATGGTAAAGAGTTCTAGGATAACTGCAAATGTAGATGGAGAAGGAAAAATAAGCTTAACTACTCCTATTGAAATACCAGCAGGAAAGAATTTAAAAGTTAAGATATTTACATGGGATTCTTTAAAATCATTAAAATCATTAGCAGATCCATTTGAATTTAAAGTAAATTAGTTTAGATTTTATATAAAAGCTACTATAAAAATTTCCAAATACAAAAAAGAAAGCACTTTTAAGTGTTTTCTTTTTTTTTCTATGGAATAAAATTATTTTTACCCTTATACTATAAAGAGAACCATGCGAATTTATTTTAAGATTTTGAGGAGTGGAAAGTTAAATGGAAGATAAAATTTTAACTATTGATTTAAAAAATAGAAAATTTAAAGATTCTATTATTTTTGATATAAGTTCTCTTAAGGGAACTGACTCTGTAGTTTTAGATTTAGACTTTCAAGGTGCCCTACAAGGTATAGGAGAAAATATAAAAAAAGGGTACTTTGAAAATAGTTTAGAAGGATTAAAGAAAATAGAACCTTATTTTGAAAGTAATAAAAATCATGATCTTTACGAAGATTATTGTCTTTTTAAAGATATTTCAGAAATCATAAATAAAGTTATGAAGAATTTAAAAAGCAATATTGGTTTAGAAGAATTTTTTAATTTAAAATTTGCTTATTATAGTTTTAAAAAAATCTATAGCGAATATGATATTTCTTATTTTGATGATGTTTATGAAAAGATTATGGAGCATTTAAGAAGATGCTTTGAAGAGAATAAACTATTAGAACTAATGAAAAAATTTAAAAATAACCCTGATAATATGGAAGACTTCTCTTATGTTGCTTATATGCTAGAGAAATTTAATGGAATTTATTTAGAGAGTGAAGAGGAAAAGGAAATATTTAATGAGCTTATAACTTGGGTTAAAGAAGCGAGAAGTAAAGCACTACAAAATTATAATAATAAGATAGGGGTACCTTCTAGTATAAAAGCATTACTTCCTTATGAGTATAGAGATTTTATAGAACATAATAAGTTCAAATTATATATTAAGGATTTAAAACCTTCCTATGAAGACTATGAAAGCTTAAGATATGATTTAAAAAATATATACATATTATATAAGATAAATACCTCTTCTGATTTTTACAACTATTACAATAATATAAGTCTTTTATCCTTAGATAAATTTAATGATTTAAGTGATTATTATAAAGAGTATATTACAAGAAAACTATTTGATAAATCAAGCAAATATTATAGTTTAAAAGGACTTAAAAGTGATTTGGATGCATTTATTAAAAAACTAGATATTAGCACGAAAACAAAATCAATTCCTATTTAAAGCAAGGAGGAAATGTACATATGTCAAGTTTATTTGATAAGCTATTTAAAAAGCCAATAGATATAAACAGTCAATTAGAAAAAAGATTAAATATAGAAGAGATGTTTAAGGATAAAATGCCCTTAAACTTTGATTATGGTACTTCTGAATTTAAAAAAGAAAACATTTATAAGGAATATAAGAAAATACCTGAATATAAAGAGGAAAATTTATTAACTATAGAAACAGTATATACCTATCATGGATTTGAGGGCATAGAAGCTGGGGTATTCTTTATAAATACTTCTAATAATCCTGTGGAATTATATAATATTGAATTTTCTATTATAAACAAAGAGGGTAAAGTTAAAGGAAGAGAAGTAGTTAACTTTAAGGGTGATGTTAGAATAGAGGCAAATTCTAGTTTTTATTATGAATTTTTATTTAAGGGCCTACATATAAATGAATTAGAAAAAGATTTAAGTATAACTTTTTCATCCTTAGAGGAGTTAAAGGTTTCTGCCATAAAAGATATGGATATGGAAAACTTCTTACAAGAGGATCTCCCAGAAGCATCTAAGGAGTTTTTTAGAGAAAAATTTTATGGTATACCTTCTTTAAGGGAAGGGGAATTTATTATAGACCCTATTTTTGCACTAGGTGAGGAAGATGGTATCAATGTTATTCTTCTTCTTAGAAATGGAAGTAATAGAGATATAGTATTAAATTCTATTCCTATTTCTATATCTTTAAAAGAAGATCTTCCTATATACATAGGTTCTATAAATTTAAGTGAACAAGGGGTTTTAGTGCAAAAGAATAAGGGGAAGTTACTTAGTTTAAAGGTTCCTAGGGATGTAATTATGTTAAATCCAATTAAAGACTATGTATATAAGTTATCCCTTAATCAAACTATATAATTTTAAGGTTATCATATAATTTATTTACTATTTTTAATGTAATTTCAACTTTAAAATAATATAATATCTTACTAATTATTAAAGTTAATTAAAATTTCACATTAAATATTCCATAATAGGAACAAATTTTGTATTTAATTTTATTTATATATGTGATATAATTAAGTCAGAGATATTATAGGATTTCTAATATGGTAGTAGAGAGTTGCATTAGCGCTTCTATTTAGATAAATGAAGAGAGGACTAATCTTAGGATTGGTCTTTTTTTCATTTCTTTTTATTATGGCAGAAATTTTTTAAATAATGTATAATTAAAGGTAGTTGCTTTATATTATAAGTTAAGGATGGGACAGTTTATGGAAGGATTTTTAAATATAATTAAGAACTATAGTGAAAGAGAGCTTAAAAGAATTAACCCTATAATAAATAAAGTTGAAAGTTTGGAAGAGGAAATTTCCCTGCTTTCAGATTTAGACATTAGAAATAAAACTGTGGAATTTAAAGAAAGAATAAATAATGGAGAAACTTTAGAGAGTATTCTCCCAGAAGCTTTTGCTGTAGTTAGGGAGGCTGCCTTTAGGGTTTTAGGTATGAAACACTATAGGGTTCAGTTAATTGGTGGTGTGGTTCTTCATCAAGGAAGAATTGCAGAGATGAAAACTGGGGAAGGAAAAACTTTAGTTGCAACACTTCCTTCTTATTTAAATGCCTTAACAGGAAAAGGTGTACATATTATAACCACTAATGATTATTTAGCTAAAAGAGATAGAGATGAAATGGGTAAGGTTCATGAATTTTTAGGTTTAAATGTTGGAGTTATTCTTCATGATATGGAACCTCACGAGAGAAGAGCTCAGTATGCTTCGGATATTGTATATGGAACTAATAGTGAATTTGGTTTTGACTATTTAAGAGACAATATGGCAACAAAAAAAGAAGAGAGAGTTCAAAGAGGATTAAATTATTGCATAGTAGACGAAATAGACTCTATTTTAATTGATGAAGCTAGAACACCTCTTATTATTTCAGGGGAAGGTGGAAAACCAACTAAATTTTATATAACTGTAGATAGATTTGTAAAAAGTCTTAAAAAGAATAAAGACTTTGAAGTGGACAGAAAAGGTAAGGCAGTAATTTTAACCGAAAGTGGAATAGAGAAACTTGAAAAAGTTTTTAATATAAAAAACTATGCTGATTTAGAAAATAGGGAACTCCAGCATCATATAACTCAAGCACTAAGAGCTAATTATACTATGCATTTAAATAAAGACTACATAATTAAAAAAGGTGAAATTCTTATAGTTGATGAATTCACAGGAAGAGTTATGGAAGGAAGAAGATTTAGTGAAGGTCTTCACGAAGCTATAGAAGCTAAGGAAGGTGTAAAGATACAAAGTGAATCTAAGACACTAGCTACTATTACTCTTCAAAATTACTTTAAAATGTACAATAAATTATCTGGTATGTCTGGTACAGCAGTTACAGAAGAGACGGAATTTCAAGAGATCTATGGATTAGATGTTATAGTTATTCCTACTAATAAGCCTGTAAGAAGAGTGGATCATAAGGATATTGTATATAAGACATTAAAAGGAAAGTACAAGGCAATTATAGAGGATATAATAAGTTGTCATGAAAAGGGCCAACCAGTGCTTGTTGGAACTTCTAGTATTCAGAAATCAGAGGATATATCTTACCTTCTAAAGAGAAGAGGAATTAAACACTATCTGCTTAATGCTAAAAATCATGAAAAAGAAGCAAAGATTATAGAAATGGCAGGAGAAAAAGGTGCTATAACTATTGCAACCAACATGGCAGGTCGTGGAACTGATATAAAAATTACTGATGAAGTTAAGGCATTAGGTGGTCTTAGAGTTATAGGTACTGATAGACATGAAGCTAAAAGAATAGATAATCAGTTAAAAGGAAGATCAGGGCGTCAAGGAGATGTTGGTAGTTCGCAGTTTTATATTTCTCTTGAAGATGAGCTTTTAAAAGTTTTTGAAGTGGATAGATTTAATACCTTATTTGGAGTTCATGAACTTCCAGAAGATAAACCTATAGAAAATAAACATATAGACAAAGCTATTGAAAATGCACAAAAAAATGTAGAGGGAGATAGCTTTGAAGTTAGAAAAAATCTTATAGGTTTTGATGATGTATTAAATAAGCAAAGACTTGTAATCTATGATCAGAGAAATATCGTCTTAGATGAAGGGGATATTAGTAGTTATATTGAAGATATGATAAGTTCTGTAGCTAAGGATATGGTAGATGAACACTTAATCTTAATAGAGGGTGAAGATAACAAAAATGAAAAACAGCTATTTGAAAAGAACTTAAAGAAACTTATATTATTTTTAAAAGATTTTGGTGTTGAGGGTGAAGATATAAGTTTCGAGAATTTAAAAGAATGCTCACAAGAGGTAATTTCTGAAAAGATAAAAAATGCTATAGAGCTTATATATAAAGATATAAAAGAAAGTTTTGAGCTAGAAGAAGCCTTTTTAACAAAGGAGAGAGAAATTCTTCTTAGCAATGTAGATGAAAAGTGGATAGACCATTTAGATAATATGGAACATTTAAAACAGGGAATTAAATTAAGATCTTATAGACAACAAGACCCTGTTCGTGAATTCCAAATTGAAAGTAGCGATGCTTTTAATGAGATGATTCGCTCTATTAAGTATAGTACTATAAAAGATATTATTAAGATAAAAAAATAGTGCATAGTGAGTAGTGAACAGTTAACAGTGGGTAAGTAATAATTAATAGTGAACAAGTTAACAATTGGTAATGAGCAAGTAATAGTGAATAAGTAATAAGTAATAGTGAAATAGTGGGTAGCGAATAAGTAGTGAGTAATAAGTAAGTAATACTAAAGGAAAATAATAGTTATACAGGAGAGGGAGGTTACATATGAAGATTTTAATAACAGGAGCCGGGGGACAATTAGCTACAGAGGTGTGTAGAGTTTTAAAATTGCAGAAATCCTCCTTAGGAGCTATTCCAAAAGAGCTATTAAATACTTCTATAGTTCCATTAAATAAAAGTGAATTAGATATTTCAAATTTGTCTATGGTAGAAGCGGTATTAAAAGAGGTAAAGCCTGATGTTGTTATAAATTGTGCTGCATATACAAAAGTAGATCTTTGTGAAAGTGAGTCTAACTTAGCTTTTAAAGTAAACTCCTTAGGTCCTAGAAATTTGGCTATTATTTGTGAACAAATAGGAGCAAAACTTGTACACATATCCACAGATTATGTATTTAGTGGGGAAGGAAACACTCCATTTAAGGAATATCATAAGGTAGATCCTAAAAGTGTTTACGGAAAAACTAAGCTTTTAGGAGAAGAATATGTAAGGGAATTTTCTTCTAGATATTTTATAATTAGAACTTCTTGGCTTTATGGTAAGAGTGGAAAGAATTTTGTATATACTATAATTAAAAATGGTAGAGAGAAGGGTAAATTAAAGGTTGTAAATGACCAAGTTGGTAGTCCTACTAATTGCGAAGATTTAGCTTACCATATTTTAAAGCTTTTAGCTACTAAAGAGTATGGAATTTATAATTGTGCAGGAAAAGGCCCTTGTACTTGGTATGATTTTGCATGTAAGATAATACAGTTTTCAGGAATAGATTGTGAAGTATCTCCATGCAGTACAGGGGAATTTCCTACAGTGGCAGAAAGACCAAAGTACTCTTATTTAGAAAATCAAATGCTTAAATGTACTATTGGAGATAATATGCGTACTTGGGAAGAGGCCCTAAAGGATTTTATAGACCATATGGATAAGTAAGGCTTTATTTAAAGAAAACTTTTAATTGAGTGCTTTATGATTTTATAAACTACATGGATAATTAAATGTAATTAAGAATTGGAGTGAGGTTATGCAAGCTATAATCTTAGTTGGGGGATTAGGCACTAGGTTAAGACAGGTTGTAAAGGATAGACCTAAACCAATGGCACTAGTAAATGGTAAACCCTTTTTAGAGTATGTTATAAATAACTTAAAATCTATGGGGATTAAAGATATAATACTTGCTACTGGATATAAGGAAGATATTATAAGAGAGTATTTTGGAAATGGAGAACATCTAGGTGTCAATATTGATTATTCTAAGGAAGAAAGTCCTCTAGGAACAGGGGGAGCCATTAAGAATGCAGAAAGGTTTATAAAACATGATGAAGTTTTTGTATTAAATGGTGATACCTATCTTAATGTAAATCTTAAAGCTATGATGGATTTTCATAGAGAAAGTAAGTCATTCTTTACTATGGCACTTAGAAAAGTAGAAGATGGCAGTAGATATGGTAGTGTAAAGCTTGCAGAGAATTCACAAATTCTAAGTTTTGAAGAAAAGGTAGATTTAAATTTAAATAAAGACAAAGATATAAGTAAGTATAAGTGGATAGATGAGAGAAGAGATATAAATAAAAAAAATCATATAAGTAATGATAACTGTATAGATAAAGGTAAATATATAAATGCAGGAGTTTATCTTATTGATTCAAGTATATTAAATTATATAGAAGAGAATAAGAATGTATCTTTAGAAAAAGATATATTACCGGATTTAGTGAAAGAAGTTTATATGTGTGGTTTTAAGTTTAAGAATTATTTTATAGATATAGGGATACCTGAAGATTACTTAAAGTTTTGCGAAGATATAAAACAGGGGGTAATTATATGATTATTAGAGCAAAAGCACCACTTAGGATAAGTTTTGGAGGTGGTGGAACCGATGTAGCCCCTTACTGTAATGATCATATAGGGGTAGTTTTAAATACCACCATAGATAAATATGCTTATTGTTCCATTGTGCCTAATAATACTAATGAGATAAGAGTTAATTCCTTGGACTTTGATATGACTGTAAATTATAATTGCCATGATAATTTAATATATGATGGAAAATTAGACTTAGTTAAGGCAGCCTTAAAAAAGATGAACATAAGGGAAGGTTGCGAAGTTTATCTTCAATGTGATGCCCCAGCAGGCTCAGGGCTTGGAACTTCTTCTACAGTAGTGGTGGCTATTTTAGGTGCTCTAGCAAAGTGGAAAGGCGTAGCTCTAGATCAATATGCATTAGCTGATTTAGCTTATGAGGTTGAAAGAAATGACCTTAAAATTTCTGGAGGATATCAAGATCAATATGCAGCAGCTTTTGGTGGAGTTAATTTTATGGAAATAAACAAGGGTGAGGTTATAGTTAACCCACTAAAAATACCTAGAAGCACATTAAATGAATTACAGTACAATTTGCTTTTATGTTATACAGGAAATATTCATGTTTCAGCTAATATTATAAATGATCAAGTGAAAAACTATATAAATAAAGAGGAAGACGTAATAAGTGCAATGCATGAAATAAAGGCATTAGCTTATGCTATGAAAAAAGAGTTATTAAGAGGAAATTTAAATAACTTTGGTAGGTTGCTTCACTATGGTTGGGAAAATAAAAAAAGAATGAGTACCAAAATATCAAATTCTAAAATTGATGAGCTATATGAAGAGGCTTTAAAGGCTGGAGCTATTGGAGGAAAATTATTAGGCGCTGGTGGAGGCGGTTATTTACTTGTATATTGCCCATATAATAAAAAGCACAAAGTAGCTGATAGACTTCAACAAATGGGAGGACAGCTAACTGAGTGGAGCTTTGACTTAAATGGAATGCAGAGTTGGAGTGTAGATGAGGATAGATGGGATTATGAAAATGTAGAGGTAAATACCATTGAAGGTAACTATAAATTTGAAGTTAAGAAAGATTTATAATACATAATTTAAAGTAATATTGTTCATAGAAGGGGAAACGATATTTAATAGGGTTTATTTATAAAAAATCATAGGAGGCAAAAGGGGTATGATAGATTTAATAAAAAAATATATACATGAAAGTATTGAGCCTAAAAAGAGAATCTTAGAGGATAAAGAATTTTTAAATTTAATAGAAAACGTAGCTAACGTAATTATAGAGGCTTTCAAAAGAGGTAATAAGGTCTTAGTATGTGGAAATGGTGGAAGTGCTGCAGACTCACAACATATGGTTGGGGAATTTGTAAGTAAATTTAGACTAGACAGGAAGGCATTGCCTGCTATAGCCTTAACTACTAATTCCTCTATATTAACATCTATAGGTAATGATTATGAGTATAAAAATATATTTGAAAGACAAGTAGAAGCACTAGGAAATAAGGGCGATATTCTTATTGGAATTAGTACTAGTGGAAATTCAGAAAATATAACTTTAGCATTTAAAAAGGCTCATGAGAAAGGTCTAACTAACATAGGCTTACTAGGTAGAGATGGAGGGGAAAATAAAAATCATAGTGATATATCCATTATAGTTCCTTCTAATGATACGGCTAGAATACAAGAAAGCCACATTTTAATTGAGCATATATTATGTGATTTAGTAGAACAAAATTTGTTTGGAACTGATTCCAATGAATAAAGCTGTATTTTTAGATAGAGACGGTACCATAAACATTGAAAAAAATTATCTATATAAAATAGAGGACTTTGAATTTATAACTGGTGCAACAGAAGCTATAAAATTACTTAATGAAAACAATTATAAGGTTATAGTAGTAACAAATCAAGCAGGGGTAGGAAGAGGGTACTATAAAGAACTAGATGTTCATAAGTTACATAATTACATACAGGAAGAGCTTAAAAAATACAATACAAAGATAGATGGTTTTTATTATTGTCCTCATCATCCTGTTTATGGTATTAGTGAATATAAACTTCAATGTGAATGTAGAAAACCTAAGGATGGACTATATAAATTAGCCATAGAAGAATATAATCTTGATCCTAAATTATGCTATGGAATAGGAGATAAATTATCAGATTTAGAACCTGTAGTAAATTTAGGGGGTAAGGGTATTTTAGTTAGAACTGGTTACGGAAAAACTTATGAAGAGCATGCAGATAGCTGTAATATACATATAGAAGATAATATTTTAGAGGCGGTAAAACATATAATTAAAAGAGCATTAAATGGATGATTTTTAAACTATAAAATCTATTAGGTCTTTTTAATTCTTTATGCCATCCATTCTTTGGATGGTTCTTATATTTTATTTTTTTCATGAACCTGGAGATATTTTTTCTAAAAACAATAACTTTATAGTAGATTTATTATATAAAATCAATAGTAAAATAGTTGATTTTTTGGGATATGAAAATTTAAATATTTTAGTTAGAAAGACTGCTCATGTAACAGAGTATTTAATTTTATTTATGTTATTATATTATGGATTTCATAAAATATATAAAAACAAGAATATAAAGAACTTATATAAAGCTAGTGTTTGCAGTGCCTTTGTCACAATTTTATATGCATTTACCGACGAATTTCATCAAATTTTTATACAGGGTCGAGAAGGAAAGATATTTGACGTTTTTATTGATTCCATAGGAGTGTTAATAGGAATTATAATTGTAAGAATAGTATTGAAGAGGAAAGCTAGTTAGTACAAGGATTACAGCTTAATTTTAAGCTGTAATTTTTTTTATATACAAGGGGATAATGAGGAACTAAAGGAGTAACAATGCTGATGTTTATTACATTTAGTGGGAAATATATAAGGAGAATATAAATATAGTCTAAGATATTTAAAAAATAAAAGTAATTAGTGAGAATATTAAGAAAATTCATTAGAAAGTGTTTACTTTCCCAGTTAATAGTATTATGATTAATATGTAAGTAATATTTTAAGGAGGAGATTTAACATGAAGAAAAGAGTTTTATCTGTAATGATTGCGTCTACACTAGCATTCACTTCTTCAGGAATCTTAGTAAGTGGAAAGACTTCAAAGGAAATCAGACCTCCCAAAGATGAAAGATCTGTATCTGTAGTTAAAACAGATCTTGAGAAGTACAAAAATATTAAAAACAATAATACTAAGAAAGGAGATGATATTACAAAGATTGTAAAAGAGGCATTAAGTGAAGATTACAGAATTAGAAGCTTTCATTTTAGAGATATGGAAGATGCAAGTTTTAATCTTTCGGGGACAAGCTTCAAAATAGAAAGGACAGAGAAAGATATAAATGGTAAAAAACATTTACGTACACAAATGTATATAGAGGATATACCTGTTTATGGTAGTGAGCTTATAGTTCATGTAAATGAACAGGATGAAGTGTATGGTGTAAATGGCAAAATTGATTCAAAATCAAAGCCACAATCTTTTAAAGAAAAAGTCAAATTAAAAGAAAATGCAGCAATTAAAAAAGCTGAAAAGAATCTTAAGTTAAAAGGTAAAGAAAATAAAGATTATCATGTACAGGCTAAACTTTATTTATATGATGTAGAGGATCAATTAAAGCCTGTATATCTAGTTAATATTTCTTCTGTAGAACCTGAACCTGCATTTTGGCATGTATTTGTAAGTGCTGAAGATGGACAAATAGTGGACAAGTACAATGCACTAGCACATGGGGCATCACCAGTTAAAGTTAGAGGAGTAGGTATTAAAGGAGAAGAAAAATCCTTAGATGCTGTGTTTGAAAATGGAAGTTATTATTTAAAAGATTTAACAAGACCATCTAAAGGACAAATATTAACTTATGATGCCTATAATTCTCAATATTACAGTGAACTTCCTGGGTATTTAATCAGTGATCCTGATGGGGTTTTTCAGGATGAGAGACAAAAAGCTGGTGTAGATGCTCACTACAATATAGGTAAAGTTTATGATTACTATAAGAATATCTTAAAAAGAGATAGTTTTGATGGAAGAGGTTCTTCTATAATTTCTTCAGTACATGCTGGATACAACTTAAATAATGCATTTTGGAATGGGGTGCAGATGATATTTGGTGATGGAGATGGTAACTTATTTACAAATTTTGCATCTTCATTGGATATTACCGCTCATGAATTTACTCATGGAGTTACTCAATATACAGCAGGGCTTGAATACAGAAATGAATCAGGAGCTTTAAATGAAGCATTTTCAGATATTATAGGGGTGGCAATAGAAAATAAACAGAATGACTGGTTAATTGGTGAAGATAGTTATACTCCATCTATAGAGGGAGATGCTCTAAGGAGTATGGAAAATCCTAGGCTATATAGCCAACCTGATCATATGAAGGACTATCTATATGTAGATTATGATAATGGTGGGGTTCATTTTAATTCAGGTATTCCAAATAAAGCAGCTTATTTAATGGGTAGAGAAACAGGAAAAGCTACTATGGCAAAAATTTATTATCATGCTTTAGCTAACTATCTAACTCCTAGAAGTAATTTTATGGATGCAAGGAATGCAGTTATTTTAGCTTCTATAGATTTATATGGAAAGGATAGTAAAGAGCATAAGCTTGCAATAAACTCATGGGCTAAGGTTGGTATCGGAGAAGAGGTAGATGATAATAATGGAGGAGAAAACCCTAATCCAGGAGAAGAAATAAAAGATACCTTCGAAGATAATGACACTTTAGAAAAAGCTTATGGAAGATTAGAATTTAATAAAGAATATGATTCTTATATTTCAAAAGAATATGATTTGGATCATTTCTATTTTGAGGTAAATGAAAAGGGTAAAGTAGATATAAGCCTTACAAACTTAAGGGGTGACATAAATATAAGCTTATTGAACTCAGAGGGTCAGGAGCTAGTAAGTGATAATAATAAAAATAGTTCTAGCAAGAATATAACCTTTGATTTAAACGACTTGGGAAAATATTATATTAAATTATCAGGTACAGGAAAAGCAATAAAGGATCCATATAGACTAAAAGTTAATTTTAAAAAGACACCAGTTGAAGATAATAAGCCATTACAATGGTTTTATGAAGACAAGAAAATAGAACCTGTTTTCAATAAGAGTACAAACTCCTATAACACAGAGACCATAACTAAAAATGGAGCTAAAACTTTAGGATTATATTTTGATAAGATAGATGCAGACTATGGAGTTGACTATATAAGGATAAAAGATAAAGATGGGAAAGTTGTAGAAGAGTTCACGGGCAATTATGGGTCTAGGGTTGTTACAGTTAATGGAGATAAGGCCACTATAGAATATAGCAGTAGATCTGTTAAAAGTGGAAAAGGATATAGTATATATGCTGTTGCATATTTATCTCCCGAAGAAATACGCTAATATAGCATTATAGATATTTAAAATACCTCCCCGCATAATTATAAATAATGTGATATTGCATAATACACATTAATCATAGAAAACCATGCATAAATGGCAAATAAAACACCGTTTTATGCATGGTTTTGTTTATAGTTAAGTATATAGATTTGTTTTTAGAGTTAGTTACCACTTATTATAGTGAACCTTTTCTTTATCGTATCTATCATGGTATCTTTTTTCTTCATCAGGGTATCCTATAGAAATAAATGAGAATGGCATTATATTCTCAGGAAGTTTTAAGGTTTCTTTAGCTAACATAATTAAATCTTCTACAGGATAAACTCCCATCCATACAGCACCAAGACCTAGGTGTTGTGCTTCTATAAGGATATTTTCAGTGGCTGCAGAACAGTCTTGAGGCCAGAAGTGTTTAAAATCTCCAAGATCCATTTTAGCACAAACACATATACATAGAGGGGAATTATGTAGCATCTTTCCATAAGGGTGTTTATCCGCAAGGGTATGCAGGGTTTCTCTATCTTCTATAACTATAAATTCCCAAGGTTTTTGGTTTACAGCAGAAGGTGCACACATACCAGCACGAAGTAAGTTTTCTATCATATCTTCAGAAATTTTAATTGGTTTATATTTTCTAATACTTCTTCTTTTAAAAATAGCATCCATAAATTTAATCGTCCCCTTTCTTTAATCCTTACTTATATTTTAATATTTCTAGGTCTAAAAGCAAGACAAAAAAACAAAATCTCACTTTTTTAGGAGTGAGATAAAAGGAAATCAATATGTTTTTTAAAGGATACTATATATTTTTTATAATAGGATATTACTTTTTTACTTATTTAAAGATTTATTATGTAGTATTATAATATTATAATTTTCAAGAAAATTCAATAAACATTAGCAAAGAAAATAGAATTTTAATTAACTATAGATAAAACAAATATGGTAAGCAGAGTTCAAAGTTTTAGTGAAAATCTTTACTCTCATTTTGAAGAAATTTGAGTATTATGCCAGATAGTCATTGGATAAATAAATTTCACTTTTTACGCTGTTCGTGTAATAATATATATATGCTTTATTAGGGTTATAATGCTTATTATGTATTTAAAATTAAGTTGGTGTAATAATATGATTTCTTTTAAGGAGGGATATTATGAGGATATTACATACTTCTGATTGGCATCTTGGAAAAAGTTTAGAGGGAGCCAGTAGAATGGATGAACAGGAAATGTTTTTAGAGGATTTTAAGACTTTAGTAGAGGAAAAAGACATAGACCTTGTAATTATTGCAGGTGATATATATGACAGTAGTAATCCGCCAGCAAGGGCCGAAAGGATGTTTTATAGGACTTTAAAGGAAATTACAGCAGAGGGAAAAAGAATGGTTTTCATTATAGCTGGGAATCATGATAATCCTGAGAGATTAGTTGCTGCAAATCCATTAGCCTATGAACAAGGGGTTATAATGCTTGCTACTCCTAAAAGTGTGGCTCCTATAGGAAACTGTGGAAATCATAGAATTGTAGATAGTGGAGAAGGGTATGTGGAAATTGATATAAATGGAGAAAAGGCTGTGATTTTATCAATTCCTTATCCTAGTGAAAAAAGGTTAAATGAGGTTTTATATGAGGAATTAGGGGAAAATGAAAGACAAAAATCTTATGAAGATAGGATGAAGGAGCTATTTAATAATTTAGGGAAAAAATATAGAGATGATACCATAAACCTTTTAGTTTCTCATCTTTTTGTTATAGGTGGAGAGGAGTCCGATTCAGAGAGAAGTATTCAGCTAGGGGGAAGTCTTGCTATAAGAAATTCTATTTTCCCAGAGAAGGCTCAGTATGTTGCACTAGGGCATTTACATAAACCTCAAAGTATGACTCAAAGTACCGCTGAAAGTATGACTGAAAATATGGGCAAATCATCTCCTATAATTAAGTATTCAGGTTCCCCTCTTCAATATAGTAAAAGTGAAATTGGGTATACAAAGGGAGCTTATATTGTAGAAGTATTTAGTGGTAAAAAACCAGAAGTGGAACAGGTTTATTTTAAGAGTTATAAACCTATTGAGGTTTGGAAATGTGACTCCATTGAAGAGGCACTACAGATGTGTAGGGAAAATTCTAGTCGTAATGTTTGGGTGTATCTAGAAGTTAAAACTGATAGATATTTAAATGAAGAAGATATAAAGGCTATGAAGACTATTAAAAAGGATATATTGGAGATTAGACCTATTATTAAAGATAGTGAAGAGGATGAAGAAGATTTAAAAAGTTATGCAGAAAAGACCTTTGAAGAACTTTTTGTGGATTTTTATAAAAAGGAAAGGGAAGTTCAGCCAAGTAATGAGATTATAGACTTATTCCTTAAAATAGTTTCAGAGGAAGAAGAGGAGGAGGAGCAATAATGAAGCCTATAAAGCTAGATATTATAGGGTTAAACAGTTTTATTGAAAAGCAAACTATAGATTTTGAAAGGCTTACTTCTAAAGGGTTATTTGGGATTTTTGGACCAACGGGTAGTGGTAAATCTACTATTTTAGATGCTATTACCTTAGCTTTATATGGTGAAATTTCAAGGGACACTAAAAATTATATAAACACAAATTGCGATAAGGTTATAGTTAGATACGAATTTGAAATTTTAAGAGATGGTAATAGAAATAACTATATTGTAGAGAGATGTATGAAAAAGAGTAAAGAAGGTAGGACTAAAACAGATTATGCAAAGGTTACGGAAAATAAAGTTAATGTAATAGGGGAAGGTGCTATAGAGGTTACTAATCTATGTGTAGATATTATAGGGCTAAAATGTGATGACTTTACTCGTTCTGTGGTTTTGCCACAGGGTAAGTTTAGTGAGTTTCTAGGATTAAAGGGTAAAGATAGAAGAAATATGCTAGAGAGAATTTTTGCCCTTGAGAAATATGGGAATAACATATCAAGGAAAATTGCAAATATTAATAGAAAACATATGGATGAAAAAAATGTTTTAAGTGGTGAGCTTAAAAAATATGAAAATTTAACTTTAGAGTCCTTTGATGAAAAAAAATTAGAACTTAAAGTCCTAGAGGAAAATGAGAAAAAACTTAAAAATGAAAAAGAAGGAATAGAAAAAACTTATATTAATTTAAAGGATAAGAGAAACTTAACTATAGAATTAGACTCTTATAAAGATAGAGAAAAGACTTTAGCTATAAAGGAAGAGGAAATTAACTTAAATAAAATAAAGGTGGAGAGAGCAAAGGGAAGCCTTAAAATTAAGCCTTATATAGAAGAGTTTCAAAAGAATAAGGAAGAACTAAAAAATATAGAAGAGCAATTTTTAAAAATTAATAAAGAATTAGAGGAAAATGAAAATATATTAAGGCAGAGAGAAAAAGAATTTGAAAAGGCAGAGGAAGAAAAGATTAATGTTTTGCCAAACCTTATTGAAAACAAGGAGAAAACATCTAGAGCCTTAGATTTACATGAAAAGTGTGAAGTTATAAGAAAAGAGAGAGAAGTCTTAAGGGACGAATACAAGAAAGTTAAGGAAGAAAAAAACAAGAAGACTGATAGACTAAAGGAAATTTTTTTAGAAATAGAAAACAATGAAAATCATGAAAATACTTTAAATAATAAGATTAAAGATTTAGAGTATGATGATGACAAGAAAGAGATTCTAGAAAAATCTTTAGGAATTCATAGAGAGATTATAAGCAATTCTAATTCTTTAAAAGAAAAGAGAGAAAAGATAAAAGAAAAGGAAAAAAACATAGAAATTTTAGAGGCTGAATATGAAAATTGTCTTAAATTAAGTGATGAAATCCTAAAAAAAATAGATGAAAAAGAAAAAAAGAAAAAGGATTTAGCAGAAAATTTCCCAGGACATAATAAATTGTCTTTAACCCTTAAGGATGAAATTAGTATTTTATCTGAAAAAGTAAAATCAGGGGAAAAATTAGAGAAAATTATACAAGATTCTGAAGAAAATATGAAAAAAATTCTTTTAACTAAAGTTAATCTTGAAGAAGAGCAGAAGGAATCACAGAAAAAATACAAGGTTAAAAAAGAAGAAGTAGAAAAAGAAGAAGAATTACTGGAAGAATTAAAAAGAGAGAATTTAGCATATTTAATTGCTAAAGACTTAAAAGAAGGGGAGCCATGTCCTGTTTGTGGTTCTACTAATCACAGGGGAGAACTACCAGAAGTAGACACTATAGAATTAGAAAGTAAAAAATATTCCCTAGATAAACTTAACACCGCTTTAGAAAACATAAAAGAATCATTAAATAGTGTAAATAATAATTTGGTTATTCTTAAAAATCAAGAAGAGGATTGCACAAATACCTTAAAAGCTTATAGAGAGGAATTAGCTTCTATAGGAAATGTAAAAGAATTGAAGAAGAATCTAGAGAATAAAAATAGTGAGTTTACTAAATTACAAATTGATATGGAAAGTTTTGAAAAGGAAAAGACTAATTTAGAAGAGGAACTTTCAAAGTTAAATAAGGAAAAAGAATTACTACTTTCTAAAGAAGCTACCATAAGTGAAAGATTAAAAGGGGAAGAAAGTGCTGTTAAGTTATTAAAAGAAGAGAGTGAAGGCTTAAATAACATATTAGAAGGATTAAACAAGGATATAGAACTTTATAAAAGGCAGATTAATGTAGAAAATGTAGTGGAGAAGTGGGAAGAGGTTAAGGAAAGGGAAAAAGAGGTTAAAGCCCTAAGGGAGACTATAAGAAAGCTTAGAGAAAAGCTAAATGAGGATTTAAAGTTAAAGGAGACTTTAAACAAGGAAATAGGCGAATTAGAATCTAAAATGAGTTCTATAGAAGAAGTGGGTAAGGAAAAAAAGAATACCATAGAGGGTTATGAAAAAGAAATTTTAGAAATTACAAGTGGAGGAGATCCAAAAGAGATTTTCCAAAAGATAAATTTAGAAATAGAGAGAATTAATAAGGTATATACAGAATCTAAAAAGGATATTGAGTCCATTAAAAATAAGGTAAAAGAACTTAAGGATAATTCCATAAAGATTGGCCAAACAAAGATAAATTTAGGGGAAACTTGTTTAAAAGGGGAAGAACAAATTAAGGTTTTACTAGAAGAGAACAGTTTCCAAGGAATCGCCCAATGTCTAGAAGAGTATATGGATAAGGGAAGAATAGAATCCATAGAAAAAGATATACAGGATTATGAACAAGAACTAAATACTTTAAAAGATAATATAAAAAGAGTACAGGGAAAATTAGAAGGTAGAATTGTAGATGAAGTTGAAATAAAAGAAGTTGAAGAGAAAAAGAAAAATGTAGAAAACGAATATATGCTAGTAGTTAAAAACAAGGTAGCAACTGAGAAATATATAAAAGATATGGAAAGAGATTTAGAGGAACTTAAGAAATTAAAAGAAAAGGAAAAGGAATTAGACCATAAATTGAGTTTAATCGATGATATAATTAAGCTCTTTAAGGGAAATAAATTTGTTGAATTTGTAGCTATGAATAGATTAAAATATATAGCTTTTGAAGCTTCTAAAAGATTAAAAGATATAACAGGAAATAGATATGCCCTAGAAATTGATGGAGAAGGAAACTTTACCATAAGAGATGATATGAATGGGGGAGTTATAAGAGATTGTAGCACCTTATCAGGAGGAGAAACCTTCCTTACATCTTTGGCACTGGCATTATCCTTATCTTCACAAATTCAGTTAAAAGGAAGTGCACCATTAGAGTTTTTCTTCCTAGATGAAGGTTTTGGAACTTTAGATAGTAATCTTTTAGACATTGTAATAAGTTCACTTGAAAATCTTCATAGTAGTAAGCGAGCTGTTGGAATTATAAGCCATGTAGAAGAGCTGAAAAATAGGGTTCCAATAAAGTTAATAGTTACACCTACTTCAGCGGGTGAAGGTGGAACAAAGGTAAATGTAGAACTAAATTAAGTATTAATAGACTTAGGGTATTGTTCACCATGGGGATTCATAGTGAAACTTCCCTAAGTTTTGTTTCTGTTCTATGTATTCTTAAATTAATAAATTTAAAGGAATTTAAAAATAAACATAGTTCTTGGTTTTAGATGGGGTTTTTACTCCCATTTTAGAGAAGATGGAAGTATTAGAGCAGACAGTTATTGGATAAACTTTTATATTGACATAATTAGACCCTCTAAATTATAATTATATTTAACTGTTTATTTTTTTAGTGTGAATTTATGAATATTAGTTCACAAAATATATAAACAGAGTTTTCCACTTTAGAGTAGAGAAAGGATGTGTTATATGTGGAAAGATCTAAACAATTGAGGGAAGAGAGTGTAGGCAAGTTATTATTTAAATTTTCTCTTCCAGCCATAGCAGGTATGATAGTAAATGCTTTTTATAATATAGTTGATAGAATGTTTATAGGAAATTACGTGGGTGCTAAGGCACTATCAGGACTTACATCAACCTTTCCTATAGCTTTTATAATTATGGCTTTTGGTATGTTAGTTGGTATAGGAGCAGCTGCATGTGTTTCTATAAGGCTTGGGGAAGATAAGGAGAAAGAAGCAGAGAAGATTTTGGGGAATTCTTTTACCCTAATTCTTATACTTTCTTTAATTTTAACCACTATTGGTCTTATATTTAAAGAAGAGATATTATTAGCCTTTGGTGCAAGTCATGAAACTTTAGATTATGCAGTTCAGTATATTACCATAATAATTTTAGGTATTGTCCTTCAAAACATAGGTTTTGGTATGAATAATATTATAAGGGCAGAGGGAAATCCAAAGGTTGCCATGTACACTATGTTAATAGGTGGAGTTTTAAATATAATATTAGACTACATATTTATGAAGTTTTTCCATATGGGAGTAAAAGGGGCTGCTCTGGCTACTATAATCTCTCAAGGAGTTAATAGTATATGGGTTTTAAGATATTTTATAAAAGGTAATAGTATGTTAAAACTTAGAAGAAAAAATATGAAACTTGATATGAAGTTAGTTAAGAGCATTTTTGCTATAGGTATGTCTCCTTTTGCAATGCAAATTGCTGCTAGTTTAGTTACAGCTATACAAAATAGAACCTTAAATCAATACGGAGGATATATATCTGTAGGGGTAATTGGGGCTATTAACAGTGTAACCATGATGATATTTATGCCCGTATTTGGGATAAACCAAGGGTCACAACCTATTATAGGATATAATTATGGGGCAAAAGAATACAAAAGAGTTAAAGAGACTCTAAAATTAGCTATATTAGCTGCAACGAGTATATTTGTAGTAGGTTTTGTAATAATTCAAGCTTTCCCTAAATATATGATTTTACCTTTTGGAAATGATCCAGAATTATTGAAATTAGGTACTCATGCCATAAGAATAACTTGTGCTATGTTACCAGTTATAGGATTCCAAATAGTTTCAACAAACTTCTTCCAAGCTATTGGAAAGGCTATGATATCAATGTTATTATCCCTATCAAGACAGGTTATAATATTAATACCTTTACTTGTAGTCCTTCCTAAATATTTTGGATTAAATGGTGTTTGGATGTCAGCTCCTATTTCAGACTTATTATCATCAGCACTAACAGCAGTTTTTATGGTTAGACAAATGATGATTTTAACTAAAGAAGAGAAAGCCTTATAGGCTTTGCTTTGTTAGTGTAAAATGTTGATATGAGAGTCACTTCATCACTATTTCATTATGCTAAGAATTTCTATTATTTCCTCCGTAAATATTACTAAAGTTTTAAAACTCGCTATGCTCAAACATTAAAACTTTTTAACGTAATATTTACTACAGAAATAATCAAATTCTAACGCTTGTTCATATGTGATTACGTAACCATCATATCAACAAAGTCGCTAACAAAGCTTTTGAGAAAATTAAGTTATACATAGTCAATATATATTTGATATAATATAAGGCTTTGTTAGCTGAAAATGTTGATATGAGGGTCACTTCATCATATCAACAAAATTGCTAACAAAGCCTTTAAAATTTAGAATATTTAAGATAGTATAGTTGTATTTTAAGATTATATTGTTAAGATTATTATAAATATAAAAAGTAATACAGATACAACTACTGGGGAGTAAGCTATAAGCTTACTTTTTTTAGTATTAATATTTAGAAAACCATCTCTAGTTTCATCTTCTTCTAAATTAAAAGTATGCTCTTCAAATTTCATTCTTTCTTCATAATTATTACGTATTTTAACCTTTTTTAGTACAAGTGCTATAAGTAACAGTGCTATTATAGCGCAAATACCTGTTATTATTAACATGGTTATATATTCTTTATTAATTGAACTCATTGCCATGTTTGTTGCTTCTTTTGTCATTTTATCCTTTAATAAATCTTTACTTTTCATCATTATAATAAATGCAGCTGAACTAAGACCATTAAATAAAAAGTGAACAAACATAGAAGAAAATATGGAGTTTGTATATATAACTAAATATGAGAAAACTGCACCTAGTATAAAAGCATATAAAAATTGAGGTGGATTTAAGTGCATAATACCAAATAAAAATCCATTCATTAAAGCTGCAGTGTGAATGTTCAACTTTTTATAGCCATCTAACACTACTCCACGCATAACTATTTCCTCACCTATAGCCGGCATTACTGCAAGGGTTAAGAAGAATAGTAATGCAGAGCCACTATAAGTATGCTCCATGGCAGCTGGTACGTTATTTTTAAACCATATAGAGGTTAAAAGGTTACAAAAAGATGTAACAGGTAATAAGAGTAAAAATATAGCAAAGCAACTTAAAGCGTTATCTGAGCCTAACTTATTTAACTTTAGTGTCTTTTTAAAAGATTGTTTATTAACTAAAATATAGATTATAGCAGGGGCGTATACAAATAGTACACTGGTTATTATTAGAAAAATATTTGTGGAAAAATATTTACTAAATAAGGGTACCCCGAATAAAGCCATAGATATTTGAAGAACGATTATTGCTAAAAACAAAAGATTTACTTTAAAAACTCGTTTCAAAAACGACACCTCCTAGGAAAACTTAAAAATATTATAACATAAAAACTTTTGACATAATAGATGATAGATATTATTATATATATAATATACCCTATAAGGGTATACAAGTATAAAGGAGTGATTCCATGAAAAAGGATACAAAGATATTCATAATTTTTGGAGTATTGTTTGTAGTTGCTTCCATGTATCTATATAAGAATTTTTATCTTAAAAACAAGAATATGGCAGATGTAAAGACCATAGAAGAAGAGTATAATATAAAAAATTTAGAGAAGAAGATGGGAGAAAAAAAGCCTTTGGTTATAGAATTTAGTTCAGACTCGTGAGGAGCTTGTGGATGGATGGAGCCCATCGTAAATGAATTAAAAGAAGACTTTAAGGATAAAGTTAATTTTCATAAAGTTGGTTTAAATTATTATAATGAAAAAGAAAATTTCGAACTTGCAGAAAAATATAGAGTTATGGGAGTCCCTACCTTTGTTATATATGATAAAGATGGGAATCTTACTTATAATAAAGCAGGAACCATAGATAAGGATAAATTTAAAGAGATTTTAGAAGGTTTATTGAATTAAAGAAAAGTTAAATAAAATTAATAAGGGCTGTGGCATTAGGAGTAAATACTACAATATATTGTTATAATTTTAAATTTGCAAATCAATATGTTATATGTAAACTCATTAGTGCAACAGGCCCTAGATACGGAGAGGATAGAGGATTATGGAAAATTTAATTAATCTGTTTACAGAAACCTTAGGGAATAACCCCTTATTTGCTCTCTTTCTTGCATTTTTAGCTGGTATTGTTTCTTCCTTTAGTCCTTGTGTTTTTTCTACCATACCCTTAATTATTGGATATGTAGAGAAAAATGATAAAAAAGACAAAAAAACAGCCTTTAAATATTCTCTTATTTTTGCACTTGGCATAATAACAACCTTTACTTTACTAGGTATAGTATCTGCTTATGTAGGGAAATATCTAAACTTTTCAGGTAAATGGTGGTTCTTATTCTTAGGAACACTTATGATTATATTATCTTTAAATATGATGGGTGTAATAGGGGGAAAGAAGGCAGAAACATGTTCTATTCCTAAGGAGAGAAAAAGCTTTTTAGGGGCATTCTTTTTAGGAGTTTTAGGAGGGGTTTTATCTTCTCCATGTTCAACACCAGTTTTAGCGGCTATATTAGCTTTTGTAGCAGGAAAGGGAAGTATATTATTAGGTGCTCTAATGCTACTTGTTTATTCCATAGGGCATTGTGTACTTATAGTTTTAAGTGGAACTTCTATTGGAATAATAGAAACCTTAAGTACTTCGCCTAAATATATGAAAATAGGAAATATATTAAAAATAGTCTTTTCTATTTTAATCTTATTAATAGGGTTTTACTTATTATACACGGGAATGTAAGGGGAGAAATACAGACATTGTTTCAGAAAGTAATTTGATGTTTTATAATAAAAAGTTCTTTGCTTTAGAGAGAGTTTTTATTCATACTAAAGCGAAGAACTTTTTATTTAGGTATATAAGCACTATAGGTACTTTTACTTTAAAGATTAGGAAGTAATTATAGTGGAGTACCATATAAGATTGTATTTTAAAATACACTTTCTTTTTTTGAGTCTAAGTTTGCAACTTCTTTTTTTACTTCTGTAAATATGGAAATCAATTTGCTAGAAGTTTCTCTTGCTTCTCTTACAATATTAATAGCAGTTGAATCATCATTTCTTTTAATAGCATTTATAGCCTCATTTCCTAGACTATGTACCTTCATATGAATACTATCTATGTTTTTCCAAAGGGAGACTATTTTTTCGTTTTTAGGCTTTATGGAATTATAAAAATGCCCAAATAAACATCTATTTCCGTCAGTTTGAAGTGGTTTTATGCTCATTTCAGTAGCCATTTCCTCAAGATTATTAAACCAGTTTCTATGGGCAGTTATGGCATTATCTATATAATTTATAAAGTCTTCGTTTGAGAGCTTAAACTCTGTGTTTAAATTTAAAGAACCTGCAGAGTTAGCATAAGAAATTAGTTCGGATTCTATATTTTTTAAGTCCTCACTTAATTTATAAGTTGTAGTCGAATCTTCTGTAAGGGTTGTGGCTAAATTTGCTAGGGTTAAAGTATCCTCATTAATGGAATCTAAGGTTGCGGATATTTGCTCTGCTGCTGCTGAAACCTCTTCTGCCTCTAAAGTTATACTAGTCATATCCAGGGTAGCTTCTTTTAGGGAATCTGTACTTTCAGAAAAGGATTTCTCAAGGTTGCTAGTTTCAACATTTAAATTTCCTAGGGTATTAAGTGTTGTATCTAAACTCTCCTTACTTTTATTTGAGGCTTCTATTATAGTCCCCATAAAAGTCTCCATTTGTTCAAGTTGTGAAGAGGTATTTAAAGAGAGCTTTTTAACTTCATCAGCAACTACTGCAAAACCTTTTCCTTGTTCCCCAGCTCTAGCAGCTTCAATGCTAGCATTAAGTGCTAACATATTTGTTTGATTTGCAATATCTTTAATTCCAGATACAATTTCCTTCATGTTTTCTGTTACTTCTAAAAGTTTGATAAAGTTACTATTCATATTAAGAGCTTCATTATTTACTTTATCATTTACCCCTACAATATTATTTAATGTGTTGTTATTATCTTCTATCTTAAGGAGAACAGAAGTAATACTTTTAGAAGCATGTTCTATTGATTCAGTAGTCTTTATCATGGAAGAAGTTACGTTATTCATACTACTAGAAGTTTCCTCTACAGAGGCTGAAAGATTATCACATGAAGACTTTATAGTATCGGAACTTTTTAAAAGTTTTTTAGAGAAAAAATCTAACTCTAAAAATAATTTACTAACTTCTCCACTAAGATTTAAAGTACCATTTATAAGTTTATTAATAGTAGGACTTGCCATTTTAATGGATTTTGCAAGAGAAGAAAATAGTTTTATACTTTTGGCATTTTTATTATCCTTACCTACAGTATCTAATTCTTTTAATTTACTATTCTCATAGAGAATAGATATTTCATCTAATGTCCTGTTTAATTTGTTTTTGAACATTTTAAACCCCTCCTAAATTTGGATGTAGAAGTGTTATATTGAAGTTAAATCCAATAGTATACTACATATACTATATCGTAAAAGATAGAAAAAACTATAATGACACTTTATACTATTTATTAAATAATTAAAATTCCAAAGTTTCACCTATATCTATGATTTTAATAGTACCATCATTTATTTTTTCTAAAGTTTCTAGGGTTTTACTATCATCATCTTGTGCTAAGATATAAGTTTTATAATGTATAGGTACCATAAATTTAGAATCCATCATCCTAAACATTTCAAAGGATTGATAAGGGTTACAGTGCATTTTTTCAAATTCAGAGGGAAAATAGCATCCCACAGGCATTAGGGATATATCTGATTTTATGCCTTTATAAGTATCTGTAAAAGCTGTATCTCCAGCAAAGAATATACTTTTTTTAGCACTCTTTATAAGATAAGAATTTGAGGGACTATGTTTTCCAAAGGCATATCTTTTTCCATCATGATTTGCTCTAAAAGCTTCTATGGAAATGTTATTATCAGTAAAACTTTCACCTGCCATTATAAGATGAAGATTTTTAAAGCCCCATAGTTTTAATAGTGATTTATATTGTTTTGGACAAATTACAGGAATATCTTTATTAAATTTTTTCATAGTATTTTTATCTAAGTGATCCATATGTCCATGGGATATTAGTATATAATCTATGTTTAGATTACTTAAGTCCATAGAAGGTTCTACTTGCCTTTTTAGTTGTCCTAAATATGGGCTAGTTACAGGATCTGTAACTATGGTTTTACCTTCTATATTTATTAAGGTAGTAGCATGGCCAATCCAATGAACAGAATTGTATTTCAATTCTTCTTTTTTATTAGGAATATCTCTCTTTTTTAAATATGTTTTAAAGTTACGTTTATGAAGATGATACATATATCCAAAAACTTTTATTAGTTTTGGTTTTTCCATGTTTAACAATACTTCCTTTCATATGGTATATTTCTAATTTAGGCTTTGTCATACATCTTTGCCCATATGATGGTTACGTAATTATATATGAGCAAGTTTTAGAATTTTATTATTTCTATAGTAAATATTATTTAAATCTAGAGTGAATTTTTTCTTTAAGTTCTTCAGTAAAGGCCTTTAATTTATTTTTTGTGTATTTGGGAAAAGCTTTAAAATATCTTGAATATTGCTTTTGGATTTTATTATACATATTTTCATATTTTTGTTTAAAATCTTCAAAGGAATTTAACACCTTTTCTTTATATATAGAGCTTTCGCTATAAGAGTCATCTTCAATTTTGTATTTAAGTAATATCTTTTCTTTAAAATCTTCATATAAGTCCTTAAGTTCGTTTAAGGAGTAGTTTAGTTTAGATAGAGATTTTAAGGTTAAGATAAAGTCTACTAATATGCCTAGTAGTATTAATAAAACAAAAAATTTACCAATATGACTAGAGATCAAAAACTGAAATCTAGAGAAAAAAGGATGAAGAACTTTAACTAATAGTAGAGATATTAATCCCCAAAGTAAGGAAAATGAAAGACATATTCTCCCATTAAGATTAAGGGGCCTACGGCTATAATCCCACCAAGTTGTGTTAAAACTCTTTTCTAGCACATACCCTGTAATATATTCTATTATGGTAGTTATTATAACAGAGTATAGGTAAAGTAAAATTAGGTTGTGCTTAAAAGGTTTTGCTAATATTACAATGCTTAAAGCACCAAAGCCATACATGGAGCAATAGGGGCCATGTAGAAAACCCCTATTTACAAAGGCTTTATTTTTAATGGTAGCATATGTAGTTTCAAGGCACCAACCTAGATGAGCATAGATTATAAAATAAAAGCTCATAACAAAAAAACCCTGGATAAACTGTGAAATTTTCATATAAGACCTCCAAAGTAAAAATGTATTATTCCAATATAATTATATAGTGTATTATTACATAGTGAACATAAAAATTCTATAGTATACAATTAATATTTTGTTAATTAACTTTTATTTTAGGATTTGTTAGATCTTTTGCTCTAAGAAAGTCCTGTTTTAAACCGTATATTTAATTACGTTTTTAATTTTCTAATTAATATAAATAGTAAAAGTAGTAACAGTATCTATGGTTTTTTAATATATTGATATAGAAGAGTGGTTTAATTACATTCTTTAAACTTAAACAATGGAGGGATACTATGAGTCACTCAGGATGTCATGATATGGATTGTTTTGATAGATGCGATAGAATAAGGGTAACACTTCGCAACGGATGTACTATAACAGGTAGGTTTATGGGATGTTGTGAAGTTTGTGATCGTAATACTAAGTATTTTATCATCAAAGGAAGATGTCATAGATGCTTTTACGTAAATCCTGAACAAGTGTTGTTTATCACACCTTGTGAATGTTAGTTTTTATAGACAAAGGGGTTTACGGGGAATAAATCTAAAACTTAGTATATAAAGTTATCTTAAGGATAGGCAATTTTTTGCCTATCCTTTTAAATTTTCTTAAGATATTTTAAGAAAATAGAGAGGTTTTTATTAATAAAATGATGTTACAATGTGTATGTAAGATTTAATAAACCTATGTAAATTATATATGGGGCTCTTTTAAGTTAATAGATAAATACTAAAGTTACAAATTAGAACTTATAAAAAGTTTAAAGTAAAAAGCGAGTAATGTGAATTTAACAATAATGCCTTTATTGGAGGATATATTATGATATTAAGAAGAATATTTGGTAGAAAAAATAAACCACCAAAAGAGAAAAAGCGAAGAATAAAGAAATTAAAAGAAAAGATAATTAGGTTTTATTTAGATAAAAAATCTAAGATACAAACAAGTTTAAGGCTTGAACTTTTAGCTGTAACTTTAATTTGTCTAATGATATCTGTTTTTTCTTTTAATTTATTAAATGATTTTTTAAAAAATAAAATATCAAGACACACTTATATAACTTATAACGAAGATAGAATATCTGAGGAAAATAATGTAAGGCAACTTTTGTCAAGCCTTATGGATATATCCTCAAAAAATCCTGAAGATATATATAATGATAATAAAGAAAGAATAAATGAACTCATAGAAAATTTAAAATCTAATTTTACTTCTTCGCACATAGAGGAAATTTTAAGTATTTATGGTGTAGTAAACTATAATGGAAATAATAATGGAAATAATAATGAATATTATATAAAAGATATGCAGCAGATACTTTCAAAATCTATAAAGGGAAACGAGTCTATGGAAAAAATAATAAAAAGCATAGAAGAGTATGTTTCTTCAGAAAAGGTTTTGAATCAAAAGATAGGTAGACAAATATTAAACAATGATGCCAATGTTTTTTTAACAGATTTAGAGGGAAATGTTAAGTTCTCATCTAGTGAAACTTATTCAGAAAAAATCAATATTTATAGTGTAATAGGGAAGATGTCCAGAACTAGAGTTAATAATTTTCAGTATAATGGAGAGGCTTATGATAATGGTTCAGATAATAAAACTTTTTATAGTTTTTACCCTATTACAATAAATAAGGATAATTATTACTTAATTTACGAAAAAAATTTACATGGTACTGAAAAAGTAACTTATACAGGAACTAGTGCTTTTTTTTCTGCCATAGTATCTTTTATAATATTTATATTAGTGTTTTTAACAATTACAAAGAAAAAAATAGAGTATATTGAGTATATATCTAATTCTTTGAGGGAAATTTCAAAGGGAGATTTAGAGTATAATGTAGAAGTTAAGGGATATGACGAACTCGCTATATTAGCTTCTGATATAAATTATATGGAGAGAGAAATAAAAGAAAAGATAGAAAATGAGAGATTAGCTGAAAAGACTAAAAGTGAGCTTATAACTAATGTATCGCATGATCTTAGAACTCCTCTTACCTCTGTTATGGGATATATGGGTTTAGTTAAAGATAAAAAGTACAGTAGTGAAGAGGAGAGAGAGGAATATTTAAATATTGCCTATAATAAAGCAGAGAAATTAAAGATTTTAATTGAGGATTTATTTCAATATACAAAGATGAATAATCAAGGTTTAAGTTTAGATAAAAGAGAAATCGATATAAATGAACTTATAAGACAATTGATTATGGAGCTTTCCCCTACAGCTGAGGAGAAAAATATAGAGTTTCTTGACAATATGGGAAATAAAAGAGTTATAATAAATGTGGATGGGGATAAAATTTCAAGAGTTTTTGAGAATATTTTAAGTAATGCAGTAAAATACAGTCCTAGTGGGGAAAAGATAAGTATACTTTGTGAAGATACAAGTGTAAGCACTATAATCACTGTTGAGAATTTATGTGGTAATGGCATAACTAAAGAAGAATTAGATAAGATATTTGAAAGATTTTATAGGGGAGATAAGTCTAGGAACTCAGATACAGGTGGAAGTGGACTTGGACTTGCTATAGCTAAAAGTATAGTGGATATGCATGGGGGAGACATATGGGCAAACTTAAATGGAGATATGGTATCCTTTAATGTTAGATTGTATAAAAAGTAAAGGGTGATTTTTTTGGATAGTAATAATATACTAATTGTTGATGATGAAAAAGAAATACGAGATTTAGTAGGAATATATCTTAAAAATGATGGGTTCCAATGTTTAAAGGCGGAGGATGGATTACAAGCCTTAGAGCTTTTAAAAACTGAGAAGGTAGACTTAATTATACTAGATATTATGATGCCTAAACTAAGTGGTATAGATACTTGTATGAAAATTAGGGAAGAGAATAATATCCCTATTATAATGTTATCTGCTAAGAGTGAAGATATGGATAAAATATTAGGATTATCTACAGGGGCTGATGATTATTTAACTAAACCTTTTAATCCTTTAGAACTTATGGCTAGGGTAAAATCTCAACTTAGACGTTATAAGGTCTTAAATAATAATCCTGTTAAAAAGAATTCAAATCTAATTAACATAGGTGAATTAGAGATAGATTTAGATGGACATAAAGTAAAGAAAAATGAGGAGGAGATAAAGCTAACTCCTATTGAATTTAATATTTTAAAACTTTTAGCTGATAATAAGGGAATGGTCTTTAGCACAGATAAAATCTATGAATTAGTGTGGAATGAAAACTCTTTTGAATCGGGAAATACTGTAATGGTTCATATAAGAAGGCTTAGAGAAAAAATAGAGGAAGACCCAAGAAACGCCCAATACATAAAAACTGTATGGGGTGTTGGGTACAAAATGGAGTAAGACTCAAATAAGACTTTGTTAGGGGAAAATGTCCATATGAAAGTCACTTCATCACTACTTCACTACGTTAAGAATTTCTATTATTTCTTCCGTAAATATCACTAAAGTTTTAAAACTCGCTATGCTCAAACATTAAAACTTCTTAACGTGATATTTACTACAGAAATAATGAAATTCTAAAACTTGCTCATAGGTGATTGCGTAACCATCATATGGACAAAAATGTCTAACAAAGCTAAATAAAAAATGACTTATAGATCTTTTTAAAATAGGCTATAAGTCATTTTATTTTAGAGGTTATTTTTAGAAAAAATGGTTTTTACCCTATTTTGAAGATTATCCATAAATATATAGATTACAGGAACTACAAATAGGGTTAGTATGGTTGAAAATGTTAGTCCTCCTATTAGGGTTACTGCAAGGGGTTGTTCAATTTCAGCTCCTTCACCCATGGCAAGGGCTAGTGGTAGTAATCCTAAAACTGTTGTAAGGGTAGTCATAAGTATAGGCTGAAGCCTTGTAGGACCAGCTTTTATTATGGCTTCTTCTCTATTTAATCCGTAGCTTCTTAAGGTGTTGATGTAGTCTACAAGGACAATACCATTGTTTACAGCAACTCCCATTAATACAATTATTCCTAGTATGCCTGGTACGCTTAAAGGAATTCTTGCTATAAATAAACCTAGGAAAGCTCCGGTTATAGCAAGTGGTACTGTAAACATTATTATAAAAGGATATAATAAGGATTCAAACTGTGATGCCATAACCATATATATTAAGATTATGCCTAATATTAAGGCTAATTTTAAGTTGGAGAAGGCATCTTTCATTTCTTCACTTTCACCAGAGAGTTTTATAAAATAACCTTCAGGTAACTTATGATTTTCTGTTATATTTTCTACTTCTTTTAAAACGTCTCCTACAGCTCTATCATTTATAGAAAAGTTTATGCTAAGCATTCTATCTCCATTTTTTCTACTAATAGAGGCTAATCCAATCTCTTCTTTAAAGTTTGCAATAGAACTTAGAGGTACATTGGTACCTAGAGGAGAAGGTATTAAGAGGTTTTCAAGGTCTTTTTTACTTATTTTTTCTTGGCTATCTGCTCTTTTAACTTTAATATCTAGTTCTTTTCCTTGAAATTTATATCTAGTTGCTGTAACACCTTTAATTTGATTTTGAACTTCTGTAGAAATCATAGCAGTATTTAAACCATAGGCACTTGCTTTATCCTTGTCTATAGCTATTTTATATTCAGGAGAGCCAGTTTCAAAACTAGAACGAACTTCTCTTACCCCTTCTATTTTTTCTACTTTTTTCATTAAATCATTGGTTATATTATTTAGGGTGTCCATATTTTCCCCTTGAACTTCAATAGTAATAGGGGAATTTCCACTGCCAGGTCCTGCAAACATATTTCCAGAGGTGTTCACTTTAATTTTGCACCCAGCAATATTAGATAATTTATTTCTAATGTCTTCTGCAATTTCAGTATCACTTCTTTTTCTATGTTTTTTATTTTTTAATACTAAATCTATATTTCCTGTATTTCCATTACTTGAAGAAGTATTCATTTGACCACTAGAAATATTAGAGGATAATAGTTCAATTTCATCTATGCCTTTAAGCCTATTTTCTACACTTTGCAAACTATCCTTTACTCTTTCAAAAGTGCTTCCTTTAGGTAGTTTTACAGAAATATTAATGAGACCTTGATCTGCATAAGGAAAAAATTCTGTTCCTATGATTTTCAAAGATAAAATACTTAGGGCAAAGGTAGATATAACAATTATTGATATTAAGATTTTATGATTTAAACTTTTAATTAGAAGTTTCTCGTAGGATATTTTTAGCCTTTCTATAATCTTATTCTTTTTCTCTCCTCTAGTTTTATTAAATAATTTAGATGAGAGAGTAGGCACTAGGGTAAGTGCTACGATCAAAGAAGATACTAAGGAGAAAGTTACTGTTAAAGCTAATTGTTTAAATAGTTCTGCGGTTATTCCTTCTACAAATATTATAGGAAGGAATACGCAAATTGTAGTAAGGGTTGAAGCTATAATTGCCATGGCAACTTCTGAGCTTCCCTTTTTTGCAGCTTCAAGGGTAGAGAGACCTTCTTTTTTTAGCCTATAGATATTTTCTAAAACTACTATGGAGTTATCTACAAGCATTCCTATTCCAAGGGCAATACCTCCAAGAGAAATCATATTTAAGGTTATTTTTGCAAAATATATTAGTATGAAGGTGGCGATAACCGAAATAGGTATAGAAACTGAAATAACAATAGTTGGAGCTAAATCTCTTAGGAAGAAGAGAAGTATTAATATAGCTAAAATTCCACCAACTACAGCATTGCTTTTTACTGAATCAATGGAGTGATTTATAAAAAGGGCTTGATCATATATATTTTTTATACTAACATCCTTTTCTTCAGTTAAAATTTTTGCTATTTCTTCATTGATTGCCTTAGACACCTTTACTGTATTTGCATTACTTTCTTTTTGTATAGAAATTCCTATACTATCTTTTCCGTTTACTTTAGAATATACATTTTTAGTTTTAATATCTTCCTTTACTGAAGCTATTTCAGATAACTCTATATTAACACCTCTAGCAGGAGAGGGGATTTTCACACTTTCAATATCTTTTATATCTGTAAATTCTCCAGTAGTTCTAAGTATAAGATTATATTTTCCATCTTCTATAATGCCAGCTGGAAGGTCTATGCTATCCATTCTAAGAGCATTAACTACGTTTGTAGTGCTTAATCCTTTAGAAGCCATTTTATATGGATCTAGGGAAACTGAAATTTCTTTTTCTAAGCCACCAGTAATGCTAGTAGATGCCACACCTTCTATTCTATCTATTCTAGGTTTTAGGGTGTTTTCAATCCAAGATTTAAGCTCCATGGGGCCTTTGGTTTTATGATAAGCTGCAATATTCATAATTGGCATCATATTAGGATTAAGTTTTAATACCATAGGAGAACTTACACCTTCTGGAAGCATTTTTTTAATTAAATCTAGTTTTTCACGAACTTCTAAGGTTGCAAAATCCATATTTGTGCCTTGATTAAATTCAAGGATAATCATGGATCTTCCTTCTGAGGAAATAGAGTTTACATTTTTTATATTTGCAACTGTAGATAATACACTCTCTAAGTTTTTAGTAACAATATTTTCTACTTCCTTAGGACCAGCACCACTATAGTCTGTAGATACCATAGCATAGGGAAGGTTAATATTTGGAAGAAGGTCTATATTAAGTTTACTAAAGGAAACAAAGCCTAAAATAATTACGGCAAAGACTATCATAAGAGTGGTAACAGGTCTTTTTATACTATGTTCAGAAATTCTCATTATTTATCACCTCTAATGACTTTTATTTTGTCTCCTTCTTTTAAGTATTCAACACCTTTAGTAATAACTTTAGTGCCTTCTGAAATACCAGATAGAATTTCTATATTTTCTTCATCTTGAAGGCCAGTTTCTACTAATATTTTTTTCACTGTTTTATCATCTGTGGTAAATAGAAAATAACCATTTTCATCATGAATTACAGCATCACGAGGAACAGAGAGGGTATTTTTCTTGCTTTCCGTTACTATTTTTGCACTTGCAAAGGTGCCTGGTTTTAAATTATTATTAGAGATTTTAATTTTACATGGGTAACTTAAAGTTCTATTATCTATAGTTGGAGATACAGATTCTATAGTACCTATAATATTATCTTTAGATTCAGAAGAAGTTGTAATAGTTACACTTTGGCCCTTAGATACTTTTTTTACGTCTTTTTCTGAAAGATTTATATCTAGCAAAAGTGATGAGTGGTCTATAATAGTTATAGGAGGCATTTGAGCAGCTGCCATGGAGCCTTCTACAGTATTAACATTAGATACAATACCATTAATAGGGGACTTTAGTTTGAAATTTTCTAAGGCAGTTTTTGCATTTTCAAGACCTACAGAAGCTTGATTTAATTGTGCATTTAAAACGGTCTCATCTGTAGGCATAGAAGCTAGGGCACCTTCTATTTTAATTAATCCTTCACTTAATGCCTTTTCTTTTGCTTTTAAGTTTGCATACTCAGAAGCTAGTTTAATAGAGTTTTCATTTAGTGATTTTTTAATGGTTTCAAAGTCTACAGGAGATAGGGTGCCATTTTCTACTTTATTTTGAAGAGATAAAAGTTCTTTATCTATACCTCCCTTATTTCCTTCTATCTTTGATAGGGCATTTTTTAAAGTGGAAATTTGGGAGGTGAGTGTTTTTTTCTGTTCTTTTAAAGTAGCTATCTTTTTTAAAGTAGAATCTACAGTTGCCTTTGCAGAATTATAGGCAACTTCTCCTTGTTTAATTTGAGGAGTTACATCACTAGGGTCTAATTCTATAAGAAGAGAGTCCTTGCTAACCTTATCTCCCACCTTAACATGAATTTTCTTTACCTTTGAAGGTATTTTAGGGAGAACGGGAATCTCTTGCACAGGCTTTAAATTGCCACCATAGTTTTTAGTAACATTAATATCCTTTAAAGAAGCCTTTGCAGTTTCAACAGGAATTAAGCTTTCACTTTCCGCTGTTTTATCCGCACTGGATTTCTTTGTGGAACATCCAGATAAAAAAGGAAAGAAACATATAATGCTTGATATTAAAATTACATATATAAAGCTATTTTTACCATTGGACTTCATAATTAAACCCCTTTCACAATTAAATTAGCGTATTTGATCAACCAGTTGATTGAATATATTTATTATAAGATTATTCTTATGTAAAAATCAATGAAAATAGAGTCTGAATTATCTTAATATTTTCTGAAGAGAAAGTAAAATATGGCACAATGAATGCACCATATTTTAGTAATATTTGTTATAAACAATTGCTCGTATAAACAATTATTCTATGGAATTTAATTTGCCTAAAACTACTTCTTCCATCATAGCAATTTTTTCATCTGATTCTTTTAAACTTGAACCTTTTGAGTATAGGTAAAGTTTAATTTTTGGCTCTGTACCAGATGGTCTTACAGCATACCAGCTTTCGTCATCTAGGAAGAATTTTAACACATTTGAAGTTGGTATTTCACTTAAACTATCTTTGTTTGTAAGTAAATCAAAGGATTTTCCTACTTTATAGTCAGTGTATTTAACTAAGTTTGCATTTCCAATAACTTTAGGGAAATCTTTTCTGTATCCTGCCATCATTCTTTCTATTCTTTCTTTACCTTCTATACCCTCTAATACTAGAGAAATTTGTTTTTCTCTATAGTATCCGTGTTTTTCGTATATTTCGTTTAAAACATCTATTAGGGATTTGCCTTGTTTTTTGTAGTAAGCAGCAGCCTCGCAAAGGAACATTGCTGACATAACTCCATCTTTATCTCTTACGAAAGTATCAGCTACATATCCTATACTTTCTTCATAGCCAAATATAAATTTCTTATTGTTCTTTTCTAACATTGGTATTTGTCCACAAATGTTTTTAAATCCTGTTAGTGCTTCATAAGTTTCTACACCAAAAGATTTTGCTATGGTTTTTCCTAAGTCTCCTGTAACTATGGATTTAACTATAGCAGCGCCTTCTGGAAGCTTACCCTTTTCTGCCATACTGCTTACAATATAATTTATAAGTATAGCTCCTGTTTGGTTTCCGTTAAATGGAACATATTCACCTTTAGAATCTTTAACTTCTATAGCAAGTCTATCACAATCAGGATCTGTAGCTATAAGTAGTTCAGCACCTATTTTCTTTCCTAGTGTTTCTGAATATTTAAATGCTTTAGTATCCTCAGGGTTTGGATAACCTACTGTAGTGAAGTCTGGATCAGGGTTTTCTTGCTCTGGTACTACTGTTATGTTAGTAAATCCTCTTTCGCTTAAAACTCTTCTTACAGGTTTATTTCCTGTTCCGTTAAGAGGTGTGTATACTATTTTTATATTTTTATCAATTTCATCTTCACTATCTCTTAGGGCAACAGCCTTAACCTTTGATATATAGATGTCATCAATTTCTTCACCTATTATGGTAAGTAATCCACTTTCTAAGGCTTCTTTTTCTTCTATTTTTTTAACTTCTTCAAAGTCTTTTATTTTAAGTATATTTTCTAATATAGGGTCTGCAATTTCAGATAAAACCTGTGCACCATCTTCCCAATAAACCTTATAACCATTATAATCTTTAGGATTATGGCTTGCAGTAACTACTATACCTGCAATTGTATTTAGGTGTCTTACTGTAAATGAAAGTTCTGGAGTTGGTCTTAATTCTTCAAATAAATATGCTTTTATACCATTAGCACATAAAACTAAGGCTGCGGTTTTAGCAAATTCTTTTGAGAAATGTCTGCAATCGTATGCAATAGCAACGCCTCTATTTTTTGCTTCTTCACCATTTTCACATATAAATGAAGCTAATCCTTGTGTAACTTTAGCTATATTATATATATTCATTCTATTTGTTCCAGCACCAAGTTTTCCTCTAAGTCCACCAGTACCAAATTCTAATTCCTTATAAAATCTGTCTTCGATTTCTTTTTCATCCTTTAAAGCTTTTAATTCTTCTTTTGTGCTTTCATCAATATATGGATTGTTTAACCAATTGTTATACATATTTTTGTAATCCATGTATTTCACTCCCTTGCTATAATTTTTAAAAGGATAACTGTAAAACAGTATAAGTCTATTTTATTATATTAGTCTTTGAAATGAAAGTAATTTTATACCTATACTTTAGTATATATTAAGCTAAATCCATATAATTACATATTTGAATTAATTTAAATAAACCTAAATAAACTTAAATAGTTAAACGTAATACACAGAATTTAAACCAATTGCAACTAGTTTAAAGTAATTTAAACAAATTTAAGTAGTTAATCTTAATATAATGGATAAAGTTATATTAAAAACAGTGATTTAACATAATTAGATTTAAAATCTATAAATAATAAGCATATATATGTAAACAATAATATTAGAGTTAAAAGTCATTACAGTTGAACATGAGAATTTGAAGAAATTTATACAAAAGAAAAGGAGAGGCATATGGCAAAGAGAGATAAGTTAGGATTATGGATGTTAGTCTTAATTGGTATAGGATCCATGATAGGTGGAGGTATTTTTAACAGTCCTACAGATTTAATACGGGTAGCTAATCCTCAAGTAGTTGTATTTGCATGGGTTATTGGAGGAATTGGTGTTATAGGCCTTGCTCTTGTTTTTAATATGCTGGCAAATAAAAAACCAGAACTTACTGGAGGTATATATACTTATGCAAAAGCTGGTTTTGGTGATTTTGCTGGATTTAATTCTGCTTGGGGATACTGGATAAGTGCTTGGCTTGGTAATGTTGCTTTTATCGTATTGTTATTTAAAACTATAGGCGATTTAATAGGAGGACTTAGTTCTTTAAGTTCTTTTATATTAGGAAGTGCATTTTTATGGATTGTATATTTTATTCAAATAAGGGGTACTAGAAATACTAGTATTATTAGTTCCATAGTAACTGTAGCAAAGTTAATTCCTATATTTTTAGCTATTATACTAGGTATATTTGTATTTAAAAGTGAAATATTTTTTGTTCCTAAACCAACTACTGTATTAGCATCAACAGGAGAAGCTACTAATATATTATCTCAGATTAGTAAATCTATGGGCACTATATTGTGGAGCTTTGTAGGAGTAGAAGCAGCAGCTGTTTTATCTGAGAGAGCAAAATCACAAAAAATAGTAGGAAAGGCAATTATAATTAGTCTAATTACTACATTAATTGTATATATGTTTGTTAGCATAATAGCTATGGGAGTTGTTACACCTAAAGAATTAGGGGAATCAGTTACTCCTTTTGCATCTCTTTTAGGGCACACAATGATTGGATCATCTGGTGCTATTATTGCAAAATTAGGCTTAATAGTGTCTCTTATAGGGGCTTTTATTAGTTGGGTTATGCTTGCAGCTGAAATTCCTTATTTAGTTGCAAAGGGTGGAAGTATGCCAAAATGGTTTAGAAAGTTAAATAATAATGGAACCCCTAAAAATTCACTTATAGTAACAACTTTATGTACTCAAGTGTTTTTACTTGCATTATTATCTAGTTCCTTTCAAAAAGCTTATTTTGTTATATACAGTATCGCTACAACTTCTATAGTAATTCCATACTTTTTTTCTGCAATATATGGGCTAAAGGTTTCTTTTACAGAAGGCTTCACTAGTGCTGATAAATTTGTATCTATAATAGCAACAATATATACAATCTATGTTATTTATGCTATAGGAATTACTTATTTAGGACTTACTATTATTTTATATGCTGTTGGTATATATGTATATATAAGATCTATGAAGGAAAATAATAAGGAGATTAGTAGTAGTGATAAGATTGCTATGGCTCTAATAACAATTATAGCTGTTGCAATGATAGGATTTTTAGTAACGGGAAAAATTAGTATGTAGAATATATGACCTATATAATAAGGATTAAAATATGAAATTAGTTAGTTTAAAACTAAATTAAATAAATTTATAGTGTTAAAAGTATTTAAAAATAGTTAAATTTATATAAACTTATTAAGGTTTTTAACAAAGTGGTTAAGTTTTTTTTAGAACTTAGCCACTTTTCTGCATTTATTATATGTGAAAAAAAATTTAAGATAAATGAAAAAATACAGGGAATATAAGAAATAGAGAACCTTTACTATGTGGTTTTTATATAATATTATATGGGTTAATATAAAAATTAAGGAAAAATAAGGGGTCTTAAGGAGGGTGGCTTTGTCTTAAGCTTAACATGGGGAATCATAGATTTTAGTTGATTATTAAGTATAAATATAATATACTATATTTAAATTCATAAGTAACTGATTGTTATTGGTTACTACAATGGATATTATCTTTAATCAATGAAAAAATGTTCATGTTTATGAAAAAAGATTTCTAAACTTCAGAGGAGCAAAGATTTCCTCTAAAGCTAAGAACTCTCTTTAATAAAATTTATTATTTAATTTATACGGGGTAAAATTTACAAAATGTTGAATGGGGGAATATGGAATGTTAATGCCTTACAAAAATGAACCGTTTACTAATTTTGCTTTAGAAGAAAATCAAAAAGCAATGTTAGAAGCTTTAAAGCTAATTGATAGTGAAAAAGGGAAACACTATCCACTTGTTATAAATGGAGAAAAGATTGATACAGAAGAGAAAATAGTATCTAAGAATCCATCTAATTTTAACGAAGTACTTGGAACAACTGCAAAAGCAACTACTGAGCTTGCAGAAAAGGCTGTTCAAGCTGCTACAACTGCATTTGAATCTTGGAAAAATGTTTGTCCTTCAGAAAGAGCTAACTATTTATTTAATGCTGCAGCAATTATAAGACGTCGTAAACATGAATTCTCAGCACTACTTGTTGAAGAAGCAGGTAAGATCTGGGCAGAAGCTGATGCTGATACTGCAGAAGCAATTGATTTCTTAGAGTATTATGGAAGACAAATGCTTAAGTATGCTAAAGGAATGGAAATAACTCCTATTCCTAACGAATTAAATGAATGTAGATACATACCTCTTGGGGTAGGACTAGTAGTTGCACCATGGAACTTCCCACTTGCAATTTTAGTTGGTATGACTGCAGCAGCTATAGTAGCAGGTAATACTGTTATTATGAAACCTGCTAGCACAACACCATTAATAGCTGGAAAATTCATGGAAGTTCTAGAAGAAATCAGATTACCAAAGGGTGTTGTTAACTTCTTACCAGGACCAGGAGGAGCTGTTGGGGATTATTTAACTGCTCATCCACAAATTAGATTTATAAACTTTACAGGATCTAAAGAAGTTGGATTAAGAATTAATAAAATGGCTGCAGATGTAGCTCCAGGGCAAAAGTGGATAAAACGTGTTGTAGCTGAAATGGGCGGAAAAGATTTTATATTAGTTGATAGCGAAGCAGATTTGGATGCAGCAGCTAAAGCTATTGTAGCTTCAGCATTTGGTTTTCAAGGACAAAAATGTTCAGCTTGTTCAAGAGCTATCATAGTAGAAGATGTATATGATGAAGTTGTAGCTAAAGTTGCTGAAGAGACAAAGAAATTAAAAGTAGGTCCAGCTAGAGAATACGGTGTAAATGTATCTCCAGTTATAGATGACAAAGCTTATAACAAAATTTTAGAATATATTGAAATAGGAAAAGGTGAAGGAAGACTTTTATCTGGTGGAGAAAAAGCTGGGGAAAACGGATATTTCATAGCTCCAACAGTTATAGCTGATGTAGATAGAAATGCTAGAATAGCTCAAGAAGAAATATTTGGACCTGTAGTTGCTATTATTAAGGCTAAAGATTTCGAAGATGGTATTGCTATAGCTAATGGAACGGTTTATGGATTAACAGGAGCATGCTTCTCTAAGAACAGATCTAAGATAGAAGTTGCTAAGAGAGAATTACATGCTGGTAATCTTTATATTAATAGAAAATGCACAGGGGCTCTTGTTGGGGTTGAGCCATTTGGTGGATTTAATATGTCAGGAACAGACTCTAAAGCAGGTGGAGCTGACTACTTATTATTATTCTTACAAGCAAAAACTATTGGGGAAATATTCTAATAATATATATTTAATAAGAGTATATCTAACAAGGGGTACACATACAAGGTATCCCTTGTTTTTGCGTGCATATTTATTGTGTGGCTATTTTCACAAGATAATGATTAAGTTTTAAGAGTAGTTTAAAATTCTACATAAAACTAAGGGCTCTGTACGGTTGTTTTTGATTAAAATAGGTGTTAGAATATCATATGAAATAATGAATTTATAATTTAGTGCATAAAAATTTAGGAGGGGATACTTTTGAACTATAATAATCTTACCAAAAGAAAGTATATGGATTATTTGCTGATTATGTTAGGGGTTAGTATAGCTTCATTTGGGGTAAACCAATTTTTGCTTCCATCTAACCTAGTAATTGGAGGCTTAGCGGGCCTTGCTATTGTTATAGAGTATATTACAAAAAGTGTAATTGGTTTTGGAATTCCTCTTTGGCTGAGTAACATTATTGTTAATTTGCCATTATTTTTAATAAGCATTAAGCAAAGGGGATTTAAGTTTGGGGCTAAATCCATGTTTGCTGCTCTATATTTTTCATTTGCTCTATGGTATACACAACTTATACCTAAAATATTACCTCATGAAAATTTATTTCTTTCTTGTATTTATGGGGCAATATCTATAGGAGTTGGAGTAGGACTTGTTCTTAGAGCCTCTGCTAGCACAGGCGGCTCAGATATGGCAGCTACCATTATTAATTATAAAATTCCTAATATCAGCATATCAAAGATAATGTTATTTATAGATTCAACTATAATATTAATAGGTGCTTTAGTTTTTGGATTTGAAAAAGCGATGTATGCCTTAGTTTCTGTCTATGTAGTATCTAAGGTGATATCCACAATGCTTGAGGGAATGAATTTTTCTAAAGCAACTTTAGTTATATCAGATCATTCTTTAGAAATAGCTGAAGCAGTGGCTAGTAAAATTAAAAGGGGCTCTACAATTATTAAGGGGAGTGGAGTTTATACTAAAGTTGAACGTAATATGCTTTTTATAGTTGTATCTCAAAAACAAATATTTTCTTTAAGGAAAATAGTAAAGGAAATTGATCCAAAAGCATTTATTACAGTAAGTGATGTTAGAGAAGTTTTAGGTGAAGGGTTTATGGAATTGTAGGGTTAGAATTTATACATAAATAAAATTTTCTAGTTTAAATAATGTGCTTATGATTAGTATATTAAGAAGATATATTAAATTAAATGAAAAAAATGAAAAACCTTGAAATAAAAGTACTATTTTAATAAGTATAGGTGCTTTTTTCGAGGTTTTTCTATTTCTAATCTTTACTACTTTGGTAAAAAATAATATAATATAATGGTATATGTATAATAGTGTATAAAGGGTGAGGGGATTGAATGCTTTTATGGAAGCCTTAAAGAATAATAAGGATATGTTTTTAAACAGGGAATTTAACATGTTTTTTTCTAATGAAGATAATAATCTTATGGTGGATTCCTGCTTTGATGGAAAATTTTTGATGAATAGTTTGTTAGATGAAATATATGAGTTTTCTAAGGATAGTGAAGAATATTTCTTTAATAAAAATCTTTTACAATACTTGGGGCAGTATGGGAGAGAAACTTCATTTAAACAGTTAATACACCTATTAAAAGTTAGTAAGAGAAATATAATAAATGAATTTATGAATAAAAATATATTAGAATCTAAATTAATTAAATATATTATTACTTGTAATGATTTTTTTGATAAGTTAGAAGAAAAATGCTATGATAACTACTACAATAATTCATATAGTATGCTTCATGTTGATGAGATAACAAGTAAGCTTCATATGCTTATTTTTACATTTTCAAATAATGAGTTTAAATATATGAATTCTGCATCGGAAGAATTCATGGGGTATACTTTAGATGAATTAAATAATAAGGGAATATACAATTTATGTTCTAAGGAGTATTTAAGCGACTTAAAAAATATCTTAAAAGATGAAGAAAGAAATGAACCGGTTCACTTGGAAATTAAGCTTAAGGATAAACAGGAAAAATATAAATGGCTACATTTAAGCACTTTAAATTTTAATGTAGCAGGAGAACATTATAAGTTATTAATGGGTATAGATATAACTTATAAAAAGCTTATAGAGAATGAAATTAAAAATAGTGAAGAAAGGTATAAGGAAGTACTGGAGTTTATTCCAGATCCAGTTGTTATATGTGTAAAAGGCAGAATTGAATATGCAAATAAAGCTGCTCTTAACCTTGTGAATAAAAAGCAATTAAAAGATGTGGAAGGAAGAAGTTGTTTTGACTATGTATCCATAAATAAGAAAATAAAAAAAACACTTATTCATAATATTACTGAACTAGAAAATAAAGTAGAGTCAGAGGCTATAGTAGTAAGAACCAAGAGAAATGATGATAAGAAGATATTTTATTTGGAAACTAAAGCTGTGTCTATGACTTATGAAGGGAATAAAGCGGTTTTAGGAATTCTAAGAGATGTAACTCAAAAAAAGAGAATGGAGAGACTTGAAAAGAAATTTCTTGAAAAAACATTATTATTAAAACAAGCAAGAGAGTTAGATAAAATAAAATCAGAGATATTTGGTAATATATCACATGAAATAAGAACACCATTAAATATTATATTTTCTGTAAATCAGTTGATGTCAAAGCTATCAGAGGAAGAAGCAGAAACTAAAATAAAGGATACAAAGTTAAAAGAATACATAGGTATGTCTAGTCAAAATTCCTATAGAATATTAAGGCTTGTAAATAACATCATAGACCTTAGCAGAGTTGAATTAGGATATATGCCTATGGAATTAAAGTCATACAATATAGTAGAAGTTATAGAGGAGATTACAACTGCAGTAGCAAATTTCCTACAGTATAAGGATATTACTGTGATTTTTGATACGAATGTAGAAGAGAAAATCATGTGTTTTGATTTAGAAAAAATAAAAAGGGTTATGCTAAACTTGCTATCTAATTCTATAAAATTTTCTTCTAAGGGTGGTGAGATTTTAGTAACTTTAAAAGCACAGAAAAAAAATGTTAAGATTTCTGTAAAAGACAATGGCGTAGGAATACCTAAGGATAAACAAGAAGAAATATTTGATGCTTTCACCAGAGTAGACAGGTCTTTTACTAGAATGGCTGAGGGGACAGGTATAGGACTTTCAGTTGTAGGTGCATTTGTTAGACTTCATGGTGGAAATGTATATGTAAATAGTGAGTATGGTGTTGGAAGTGAATTTATTATTGAAATACCTTGCACTAATTATAACTTGCAAGAAGAAAATACTATATATAATTTTAACTTTGAAGAAGAAAAAGATATGTTAAACGTTGAGTTTTCAGATATATATAATTAATTATAGAGGACTTATCTAAGAAATTTTTAATTTCAAATGGATAAGTCCTTTATAATTAAACTGATTTTTTAGTGTATTATGGTTTTAGTTTTATTTATAACTAACTCTTCTTTTTTAAAATATGGTGCTAGAAAAACAAATAGTTTTTCATGACCACAATTCTCACAAATGCAATAACAAAAATGATGTGGAGTATCTTGTATAAATTCTATATCCATTTCATCTATTTTAAAGTTATGTCCACAAAACTCACAAGGAGTACCGTGTATTATGGAGTATTCACTTTCTATATAATCCATGTTGTCTTTTTGAAGCATGTTTTCCTCCTATATAATAAGGTTTATTATATTTTATCCTAACATTAAAATAAATTAAAAACAAGGAAAATTTCTATAAACCCTCTCATATAAATTACTATACCAATAAACATGGAGGGAAATTTTTTGATTAATATAATTTGGTTTATTTTAATTTGTGGGGGCATAGTCTTTGGAATTTCTAATGGTAGCGGAGAAGCTCTGTCAAAGGCCATAGTAGGTTCAACGGGTTCAACGGTGGAGCTTATTATAAGTCTTTTAGGTGTTTTGGCTCTTTGGTGTGGGATTATAAAGATTTTACAAGAAAGTGGAATAATGAAGTTATTAGCTAAACTTCTAAGGCCTATATTAAGGGTGATTTTTAAAAAGGAGGGGAGAAGTGAAGAGGCAATGGAAGCTATTATTATGAACTTAACTGCCAATATGATGGGTATTTCCAATGCGGCTACTCCAGCGGGGATTAAAGCTATGGAAGAAATGCAAAAGCAAAACCCTGATAAAAAAAGAGCTACAGATGATATGGTTAAGTTTTTAGTTTTAAATGCTACTTGTATTCAGCTTCTTCCCACAACCATTATTTCTGTAAGAGCTGCTTATAATTCTAAAAATCCAGCTATAATAATTTTACCTGCCATTATTTCAACGGCTATTGCTTCTATAGCTGGCATAATATTTTGTAAAATACTACAAAAATATTTTTAGGAGGGGAAGGATATGAGTATTACAAAAAGCTTAGTTCCAATAATAATAGGAGGAACTGTTTTTTGGGGATTAATAAAAGGTGTTAAGGTTTATGAGTGTTTTGTAGAAGGGGCAAAGGAAGCTTTGAGCATTTGTCTTAAAATTTTTCCTTATTTATTAGCTATGCTTTTAGCTGTTTCAATTGTAAGAGCTTCTGGTGCTTTAGATTTTTTTATAGGGGTTTTGGGTAAAGGAACTTCAGTTATAGAGCTTCCGGGAGAAGTATTGCCCTTGGTTTTAATTAAACCACTTTCAGGTAGTGGGGCTTTAGGGGTTTTTACTGAGATAATTAAAAACTATGGACCTGATACTTATATAGGCATATTAGCTTCTATTATAATGGGAACTACAGAGACTATATTTTATACTGTTTCTATATATTATGGCTCTATTAAAATAAAGAAAATTAGACATACGCTTTGGGCTGCGCTTTTAGCTGATATGGTAGCTATTATAGCTGCTATATATTTTACTAAGTTATTACTTATGTAAATCAATTAATCAATGATCAATTATGAATTATCAATTAAAGCAATAATTATAAATTGAATTTTTTAATTATGCGAGACGTTACATATGTAAGGCATTACATATGTAAATTATAATATATGAAACCAATAATCTTAATAATACCTTAAAAAACATCCTTACCATATTGTATAGAAATGTGTTTTATGATAGTATATTTACAAATATTTCATTAGATAGTTAATAAATCATAATCAAGGGTGGTGGCATACGTGATAGAAATAAAAGCTGTGGATAAATCTTATAATGGGAAAAATAAGGTGATTGATAATTTAAATCTTACTATACCAGATGGGAGGATTTTTGGGTTTTTAGGTCCCAATGGAGCAGGGAAAACTACTACTATAAAGATGATTACAGGAATTATAAGTCCTAATAGTGGAAGTATAACCATAGGTGGAAAGGATATAGTTAGGGAACCTTTAGAAGCAAAAAAACTTTTTGGTTTTGTTCCAGATAGCCCTGATATATTTTTAAGGCTAAAAGGAATAGAATACTTAAATTTTATGGGAGATGTATACGAAGTACCAACAGAAATTAGAAAAGAAAGAATAGAAAACTTATCAAAAAGGTTTTCTATGGAAAATGCCTTAGGAGATAGAATTCAAAGCTATTCTCATGGTATGAGACAAAAAATAGTTATAATGGGTGTTTTAATTCATGATCCTGAGGTTTGGATATTGGATGAACCTTTAACAGGGTTAGATCCTAAGTCATCCTTTACGTTAAAAGAAATGATGAGGGAGCATGTTGAAAATGGTAAGACTGTATTATTTTCAACTCATGTTTTAGAAGTTGCTGAAAAACTTTGTGATATTGTTGCCATTATAGATAAAGGTAAGATACTTTATTCTGGAGATTTAGAAACCTTAAGAAAAGAACATAATGAAAGTAAGTCTTTAGAAAACATTTTCTTGGAGCTTACACAAAATGAATAAGGTTATTACTTTAACTAAGGTTCTTTTAAGAAATGGCAACGCAGAGTTTAATAAGAGTGGATTAAGTAGTAAAAAGAAAAAAGGTGTTTTATCAAAAATTACAGGAATTGGACAAATAATATTGATGTTATTGATTTTTACTCCGTTTGCTTTCTCTTTATATGCAGCAGGGGAACAGATTTATTATGCACTAAAACCACTTAATCAGCAAAGTTTTGTATTATCCTTTGGCATATCATCATCTATAATGTTGGTTTTTATATTTGGAATAATATACTCAATAAATGTATATTATTTTTCAAATGACTTAGAAATAGTACTTCCTCTACCTTTTAAATCCTCTGAAATTGTTTTGAGTAAGTTTCTAACAGTTTTAATGTATGAATATTTGACAGTTCTTATTTTATTTTCACCTTATATTGTTTTATATGGGGTTAAGGAAGGGATTACATTTACTTATGTTTTATATTCAATTATAGTATTTTTATTTATTCCTATAATTCCTCTATCCTTAAGTGGGGTTCTTTGTATGCTTATAATGAGTTTTACACCGTTCATTAAAAACAAAGAGAGATTTAGATTTATAAGTAGTATTGTTGTATTTGGATTTGTTATGGTGATGAATGTTTATATGCAAAGTTTTCAAGGGGGTTCAGATGGGAATGTAGGGGTTCAAAGACTTGTTACTAGTGGTAATATGTCTATAATAATGGGCATAAACAAGTATATATTAACAAATACATTTGCTATAAAATCCTTAATATTTAATAGGGAAGTTACAGGTGTATTAAATCTTATTTTATTTATAAGTGTTTCTATGTTGATGCTATATATTTTTATAATATTTGCTGAAAATCTTTATTTTAAGGGGGCAGTTGGAAGCACAGAAGTAACATCAAAGAGAAGATTACTAACTCATAGTGAAATTAGCAAGGGTTCTAAGGGAAAATCCCAATTATACTCATATTATTTAAAGGAATTAAGACTTTTAATGAGAAGTCCTGTATACTTTCTAAATTGTGTTTTAATGGATTTTGTATTTCCTCTATTTATTTTAATTCCATTTGTAATACAAGAGGGTTCTTTTAAATTTTTAGGAGAGTTAAGGAGTATGATGAATGGCAATGACGGGAAGTGGTCTTTAGTATTATCTATAGCCCTTGGGGTTTCTTTGATTATTTGTGCTATGGGGCCTGTAAGTGCTAGTAGCATATCAAGGGAAGGCAAAGATATATCATTTAATAAGTTTATTCCTATGGACTACAAAACACAGATATTATCAAAGATTTTATCTGGTATAACTATTAACTTTCTTGGGGTTATATTTTTCTTTATAATTTTCTGTTTTGTATTCTTACCTAATATAAAGCTTGGGTTATTTATATTAGTTCTTATGTCTTTAGGAATAGTCTTTGGAAATCTAATAGGAATATTAAGTGATATTATACATCCAAAACTCCTTTGGGAAGAGGAGCATAAACCTGTTAAACAGAATTTTATGTTAGTTATTTATGTATTTATATTAATTCCATTAGCTGGAGTACCATCATTTGTTGTAATTAATACTAATTTAAATTACAATATGATTTTTATACTGTTTTCTCTTGGGGTAATCTTGTTAAATATTATTCTTTGGGTTGTAATTAAAAGTATAGGGATTAAAAAATTAAAAAGTATTGAGATATAAGCATTAAACAGTAATAACATTATAAGTATTAAGTAGTAATTAGATTATAAATATTAAATAATATATAAATATTAAATAAGGAGGTGAATTCATTTATATGAATTCACCTCCTTTTATATGATGACTATCCGACCTAATACTCCAATTGCATTCTTTGAAAGTGATTCCTACCAAATGGAAGATTTGGACTTTCAGCTTCTCTTCAAAGTGGGAGAAAAAAGCGGCTAGGTTCATGTATAAGAATTAGTTTATTTTTTATACATACAACTGTCCAAAATTTTTTCGATTTTTTCTTTGAATTTTCCTAAGGATTTTTTGCTATAGTCTGAAGCGTTAATTTTGGTTACCTCTTCTTTTATTCTTAAAACTAATTCATCGTAATCTTTTTTATAATTTGTTTTATTAGAACTTTTCTCTTTCTCTGAATGATCCAACTTTTTATGTTTCACATTGTTAATCTTTTGATTATCTTTTTTTATTCCCAATAATATCACCTCCAAGTATTTTAAAATTCTATATAAGATATAGTATGAAGGAGAGAGTGAAAGTGGGAAAGGAAAATATAAGTAATAAAGACTAATAACTTTAATTAGAAGCTAATATATTTATTTAAAAGGCATATGCTCCAAGATTCTAGATTATACTAAAAATATATAGAGTTATTTCCATTTCATATAGGTAAAAAGGATTTCATTTTTAGAAAAAAACTAATAAAAACTGTAGATTTTTTAAATTTTTAATAGTATAATAATAGTGAAAAGAAAAAGAATTGTTAAACAATCTTTTAACAATTAAATACATATAAGATATACATAAGCTAAGAAATATAATTAGGATGCATGGTGAAAGGGAAAATTATTATGACATCAGATATTGGAAGTAAGATAAAAGAATTAAGAAATAGTAGAAAGATGACTTTAAAGGAACTGAGTTCTCAGACAGATTTATCAATAGGTTTTTTATCACAATTAGAAAGAGGACTAACTACTATAGCTATTGATTCCTTAGAAAAAATAGCAGTTATCTTAGGGGTTGACTTATCTTACTTTTTTGTTATTCCTAAAGATAAAAAAGGGAGTATATTAAGGGGTTATGAAAAGGAAGTGTTTCAAGTTGTAAATTCAAAGTTTATAACTTATCACTTAAGTAATGACTTAGAGAATAAAAACTTAATGCCAAGAATAATTGAACTTCTTCCTGGAAATGAGGAAGAGTGTGTAAATTCTTATCAACATGATGGAGAAGAGTTTGTGTATGTACTAGAGGGAATTTTAACTTTATTCCTTGATAAAAATAGATCTGAGCTTTATCCCGGAGATAGTGCTCATTTTGATTCTAAATCACCTCATAACTGGGTTAACTATACAAATAAGATTGTGAGAATTCTGACAGTTCACACACCAAATGCTTTTAAGAATATGAGATAAATAGAGTTATGCTTCTAGTGATGATTTACTTCAACTGAGGTTTAGAAATACTTATCCAGGAATTCATTCATTCTTTACTATCAATTTGAAAAATAGGGCAGTACTAGAGTGGGGAGTCATGGGTAGATAATTATTAATATAAAAAAGGGGATGCTATTTTGAAGAAGGGGACAGTTTTTAATATACAGAAATACTCAGTACACGATGGTCCAGGAATAAGAACTACAGTGTTTTTAAAAGGATGCCCTTTAAATTGCTGGTGGTGTCATAATCCTGAAAGTCAAAGGCTAACAAAACAAATAATGTATTTCCAAAATAAATGTGTTTCTTGCGGTACTTGTGTAAAATGGTGCAAAGAGAATGCATTATCTTTACAAGATGGAAGAGTAATCATAGATGAAAACAAGTGTACTCTTTGTGGAATGTGTACAGATGCCTGTCTTAAGGGAGCATTAGAAATAGCTGGAGAGGAAATTACAGTAGAAGAGCTAATGAAAAATGTTTTAAAAGATCAAATATTCTATGATCAATCAAAAGGTGGGGTAACTTTCTCTGGAGGAGAACCAATGGTTCAAATTGATTTCTTAGAAGAGGCTCTTAAGCAATGTAAAGAGCATGAGGTTCACACTATAATAGATACCTGTGCTCATGCACCATGGGAAAGTTTTGAAAGAATATTACCTTATACAGATTTATTCTTATTAGATTTAAAGCATATAAATAGTGAAGAGCATAAGAAATACACAGGGGTTGGCAATGAGCTAATACTACAAAATATTAAAAAACTATCTGACTTAAGGAAAAACTTATTTATTAGAATGCCTATAATCCCTGGAGTAAATGATTCAAAAGAAACTATTGATGATACAATTAGGTTTCTAAAAGGGATTAACATGATGCAAGTAAATCTTCTACCATATCATAAAATGGGTATGGATAAATATAAAAGATTAAATGAAAAATATAAGCTGGAAGATTTAAAAGAACCAACACCTAAACAAATGAAGGAAATTTCAGAATATTTCAAAGAAAATGGGCTAAATGTAAAGATAGGGGGTTAATTATTATGTTAGAAAAAACTGAAAGAGTTAAAAAGTTAAGAGAACAAAGTGTGAAGGCGGTACCTTATATCTCTCTAGAAAGAGCAAAGCTTGTAACAGAAGTTTATAAAGAGTACCAAGGGGCTGTTCCAACCCCAATTTTAAGAGCTTTAGCTTTTAAAAACCTTATGGAAAAGAAAACCTTATGTATTAATGATGGGGAACTAATTGTTGGTGAAAGAGGAGAAAAACCTGCAGCAACTCCAACTTATCCAGAATTATGCTGTCATACTGTTGAAGACTTTGACATTATGGACAGACGTGAAAAGATTTCCTTTAAAGTTTGTGATGAAGATAAAAAATATCAAAAGGAAGAAATCATACCTTTCTGGGAAAAAAGAGCAATGCGTCATGTACTTTTAAGTCAAATGCCACAAGATTGGCATGATATCTATGAAGCAGGTATAATAACTGAGTTCATGGAACAAAGAGCGCCAGGGCACACAGTTGCTGATGACAAAATGTATAATAGAGGATTTAAGGATTTTAAAGCTCAAATAGAAAGTGAAATTGCTAAATTAGATATATATAATGACCCAGAATTCTACGAAAAGAAAGCTCAATTAGAAGCTATGGCTATCTGCTGTGATGCAATAATCACTTACGGTAAGAGATATGCTGAATATGCAAGAGAGTTAGCAGCAAAAGAAGCAGATCCAGTAAGAAAAGAAGAATTACTTGGAATTGCTGAAAGATGTGATTGGGTTCCAGAAAATGCACCAAGAAACTTTGCAGAAGCTCTTCAAATGTACTGGTTTGTGCACCTAGGCGTTATAACTGAACTAAATACTTGGGATTCATTCTGCCCAGGAAGATTAGATCAACACTTAAATCCATTCTATAAGAAAGAAATAGAAGCTGGAACATTAACTAAGGAAGAAGCTTTTGAATTATTAGAATGTTTCTGGGTTAAATTTAACAACCAACCAGCTCCACCAAAAGTAGGTATAACTTTAGAGGAAAGTGGAACTTACACAGACTTCTGTAATATTAACCTTGGTGGATTAACTAAGGATGGTAAAGATGGTGTTAATGAGGTAACTTATTTATTACTAGATGTTATAGAAGATATGAGATTATTACAACCAAGTTCAAACGTTCAAATTAGTAAGTTAAATCCAGATAAATTTATAAAAAGAGCTGCTAAAATAGTAAGAACTGGATTTGGACAACCATCAATGTATAATGTTGAAACTGTAATAGCAGAAATGCTAAGAGTAGGAAAAACTATAGAGGATGCTAGATGTGGTGGTATTAGTGGATGTGTTGAAACAGGTGCTTTTGGTAAAGAGCGTTATTCATTAACTGGATACTTTAACCTACCAAAGATTCTAGAAATAACTTTAAATAATGGTATAGATCCAAACACTGGAAAGCAAATAGGTCTTAAGACTGGAGAGGTTACTGAATTCAAGACTTTTGAAGAATTATTTGATGCTTATGAAAAGCAAATAAATCATTTTGCTGATATTAAGATAAAAGGTAACCAAATAATTGAAAAATTATATGCTATAAGAATGCCATCACCATTTATGTCAATAGTTATAGATGATTGTATAACTGATGCTAAGGACTATAATGCAGGTGGTGCTAGATATAACACTAGATATATCCAAGGTGTTGGTATCGGAACAATTACTGATGCTTTAACTTCAATTAAATACAATGTATTTGATAAGAAGAAATTTACTATGGAAGAATTACTACAAGCCCTAAAAGATAACTATGAAGGTCATGAAGTAATTCATAACATGGTATTAAATAAAACACCAAAATACGGAAATGATGATGACTATGCAGATGATATTATGCAAGATGTATTTAATGCATATTTCAATGCTATAGATGGAAGAGTAGCACCAACTGGGGCAACTTATAGAATAGACATGTTACCAACAACTTGTCACGTTTACTTTGGTAAGGTTACAGGAGCTACTCCAGATGGAAGAGTTGCTCGTAAACCTCATACAGATGGTATTTCTCCATCTAAGGGAGCAGATAGAAATGGACCAACTGGTGTTATTAAATCAGCATCAAAAATGGATCATGTGAGAACTGGTGGTACATTATTAAACCAAAAATTCACTCCATCTGTTTTAGCAGGAGAAGAAGGTTTAGAAAAAGTTAAAGATTTAGTAAGATCTTACTTTGTATTAGGTGGTCACCACATTCAATTTAACGTTGTAGATAGACAAACATTGCTTAATGCTCAAAAGAATCCAGAAGAATACAATGATTTAATTGTTCGTGTTGCTGGATATAGTGATTATTTCAATAACTTAGACAAGGTTCTTCAAGATGAAATAATAGATAGAACAGAACAAAGTATTGAATGTGACTCATGTGGATGTTAATCTTAGTAAAATAAATTTATAATTGATAAAAAAAATACACAAAATACTCTAAATTTGATAATAATTATACAAATTAAATAAAAAAAGTAGTATAATAAAAATAGTGAGAAAATTCTATAGGTATCAGAGTCAATATTTTGACTTTGATACCTAATATTTTGGGTATTTAAAATATACTTAATAATTACAAGGGGAGGCATTTTAAATGAGTTATAATATTGGTTTTATAGGGTGTGGTAACATGGGCCGCGCAATGATGGGAGGAATACTTAAATCAGGTTTGGTGGAAAACTCAAACATATATGTTGCTGATTTATTTAAACCTTCTTTAGAAAAGGCACAATCAGAATATGGAGTTAACACAACTACAGACAATAAAGAGGTTGCAAAAAACGCAGATGTACTAATTTTATCTATAAAACCTAACATTCTTGACATAGTAGCAAAAGAAATAAAGGACATTATAAAAAAAGATTGTATAATAGTTAGTATAGTTGCTGGAAAGACTATAGAGCATTTAGAAAATGCATTTGGAAAAGAGTTTAAAGTTATAAGAACAATGCCAAATACGCCTGCGTTAGTCGGAGAAGGAATGTCAGCATTGTGTGGTAATAAGAATATTGCAGAGTCAGATCTTGAAAGAGTAAAAAGTATATTCTCAAGTTTTGGAGGAGTTGAAGTTCTTCCAGAATATTTAATCGATGCATTTGTTTCTGTAAGTGGTTCTTCACCAGCGTATGTATTTATGTTTATAGAGGCAATGGCAGATGCTGCAGTTTGTGATGGAATACCAAGAGATAAAGCATATAAAATAGCTGCTCAAGCTGTATTAGGTTCAGCTAAAATGGTTCTTGAAACAGGAAAACATCCAGCTCAATTAAAGGATATGGTATGTTCTCCAGCAGGAACAACTATAGAAGCTGTTGAAGTTTTAGAAGAAAAAGGCTTTAGACATGCAGTTATGTCTGCTATGAAAGCTTGCACAGCTAAATGTAAGGAAATGGCTGAAAATAAGTAAGTACTATTCAATGTCTTTTATTATTTTTGATGTGGTGTGATAATAATATTTAAGGAGGATGAATAAATGAGCAGAGTTGAAAGACTTGTGGAATTAATGAAAAAGAATTCTCTAGACTCCATGTTTATTATGAAACTTTCAAATGTTAGGTATGTTAGTGGATTTACGGATGAGGCTTCATATTTACTTGTTACTAAAAATAATAATTACTTTTTAACAGATGGAAGATTTACAGAACAAGCTGAAAAACAATGTCCAGAATTTAAGGTTTTAAATTGGAGAAATGTTGGTGGATCCATAGGGGAATGTGTTAAAGTTATATTAACTGATTGGGAAAAAGATATTAAAAACATTGGATTTGAAAAGGACAAGGTTACCTTTGGACTATATGAAGGGATAAAAAATTCTAATCCAAAGGTTGAAATGGTTCCTACTGCTGGTTTAGTAGACGGTTTAAGATATGTTAAGGATGCAGAAGAAAAGAAATTTATGATCGAAGCTGCTAGAATTGCAGATAAGGCTTTCGGGGAAATTTTAAATTTTGTTAAGCCTGGAATGACTGAAAATGAAGTAGCACTTCAACTAGAGTATTTCATGAGAAAAGAAGGGGCAGAAGGTGTTTCTTTTGACACCATACTTATTTCAGGGGCTAAAACATCCTTATTACATGGTAAACCAGATGATAAAGTTATAGAAAATGGAGAATTTTTATTAATTGACTTTGGGGCTTTATATAATGGATATCACTCTGATATGACTAGAACTATAGCAATTGGTGAACCGGATGAAAAACAAACTGAAGTTTATAATCTAGTTAGAAAAGCAGAGGAGGAAGCTGTTAAAACTGTTAAAGCGGGTGTTAAGACAGATGTTCCAGATAGTAAGGCTAGAGAAATATTAGATAAATATATTGAATACTATTATTCGGGAATAGGACATGGTGTAGGTTTAGAATTGCATGAGGAACCTTTTATAAGTAACGTAGGTAATAGGATTTTTGAAAAAGATTGTATAGTTACTGTAGAACCAGGTATATATATTCCAGGATGGGGTGGAGTTAGAGTTGAGGATTCTGTTATAGTAACAGAAGATGGTTGTGAAATAATAACTCACGCACCAAAGGATTTAATCGTTATAAAATAAACGTAACTTTGTTAAATGAATAGCACTAAAATTTATTTTGGCAGAAAATTAATACCATATAAATTTGGTGCTATTTATTTTTCATAAAATCTATTATAATTAAATACGAGAAAAATTATCCGATGGGTATACGCTCGAATGCTTTCTTTTTTCAAATTGGGAGAAAAGAGCAGCTATGCCTTTGGATAATGAGTTCTAAACTTCAAATGAGAAGAGATTTTCTTTAAAGTTAAGAACTCTGTTTATAAGGAGGGAATTTAATGGATACCACAGTTGAAAAAAATAAGAAGGCTTTGATGGCAGATTTATCTTTACTTTTATGTGCTATTATTTGGGGAATTGGATTTGTTGCAACAGATGTATCTTTAAAGGAAGGAATTAAACCATTATATACTATGACAATTCGCTTTACTATTGCATTTAGCTTACTTTCCATAGCTTTTTTTAAGAAGGTAAAGCAAATTACTAAAAAAGATTTAAAAGCGGGAGTTATTGTGGGAACAGTACTATTTTTAGCATTTGCCCTTCAAACTATAGGATTGCAATACACAACCCCTGGTAAACAATCTTTTTTAACAGGATTGTATGTTGTTATAGTTCCATTTCTTTATTGGGCTATTACTAAGAAAGCACCAGATAAATATACTTTTATTGCTACAGGACTTTGTCTTTTAGGAACATCACTTCTTACGTTAAATGGGAGTTTTAGTATAGCGAAAGGGGATACTTTAACCTTAATTTCAGCAGTATTTTTTGCAGCTCATATTGTACTTATTGGATATTTTATAAAGGATACAGATCCTGTAATACTAACTATCCTTCAAATGGGTATGGCAGCAATTTTATCTTTAATTTTTGCAATTATAACAAAAGAACAAGTGCCAACAAATATTTCAACAAAAGGTTGGCTTGCTGTATTATATTTAGGCTCTGTTAGTACAATGATTGCATATATAATACAGAATGTAGCACAAAAATATACATCTTCAACCCATGCAGCTATAATTCTTTGCCTAGAAACCGTTTTCGGGTCAGCGTTTTCTGCGATATTATTAAAAGAAAGTTTTACACCTAAAATGATTTTAGGATGCTCAATAATATTTGTAGCCTTAATTACAGCTGAAACTAAGCTAAGTTTTTTAAAGAGAAAAAAAGAAGTCTTATTAGAAAAAGAAGAATTATTAGAAGAAAAATAGTTAGTAGAAAAGAAATAGTTATTAAAATTATAAAAGCCACAGTTTTTAAACTGTGGCTTTTAATATGGGGTTAGCACAGAAAAAGTATGTGCCTTCATATGGGGGGATACATATATAATTAGGGGGATCATATATGTATTTATAGTATTGACCAAAAATAGATTTTTAAACATGATTTAGAATAAAATTTTAACTTTTAATATAAAATACGATACACCATTAGAAGAGCTAAAAAAAATAAGAAAAGTTAATGACGAGGCAAATAGAATTATAGATGAGGTTACCCACCCTAATATGACTGATTTTGAGAAGGAATTAGCTCTCCACGATTATATAGTTAAAACAGTTGAATATGATAAAAGTGTACTTGACTCAAATGAGCTTAAAAAATATATACCAGAAAATCATAGTCCATATGGACCAATAATATTACACAAAGGTGTTTGCGAGGGATATGCAAAGGCAATGTTTGTATTATTAAATAAGGCTGGAGTTCAGTGTGAAGTTGTAGTTGGGGAAGGCATAAATAGTTTAGGTAAAAGTTTAGGTAAAGGTGGACATGCTTGGAATATAGTTAAGTTAGATGGCGAGTGGTACAATTTGGATGTCACTTGGGATGATCCAGGAGTAAATATAGATGATTCTATAAGTTATGTGTATTTTAATTTAACTGATGAGGAAATTAAAAGAGATCATATTAGGGATGAGCGTTCATTAAAAGAATATCCTCAATGTAAGGGTACTAAATATAGTTTTATTAATATGTCCCCTGATACAAATGTAAAAGTTAGTAATAAGGAAGAGCTAAGAAAAGTTTTATATGATATAGTAAAAAACAAAAAAGAAATTATTAATATCAGGTTTGAAGGTTTAAAAATTACCATGGATGAACTTGATAAAGAAACTTGGAAAATTGATGGGTTTCCAATGAAGAGTTCTTCATATTATATGGATGGAGGATATGTAAAATCTATTGAGTATAAATTTTATTAGTAATAAATATATCAGAATTAAAATCAAAAACTACAATTTTTGATATGAAATCTCTGTATTTAATTATAGTACCTTGACATAATATAAAGTATACTATAATATATTAATAAGTAATTGATAAAGTAAAAGACTATGAAGAGAAGAGTAGTAAATAAAAGTGTTTAAAGAGAGCCAGAATAGGTGAAAGCTGGTAACATGGAAGTTTATGAAAATGGCCTCGGAGTCTATTGCTCAAGCCTATGGTGAGGGCATTACGTTTGCAGACGTTATACTGCAAGGTGATAATCTTTTTTATAAAGACGTCACTTATGGAGACCTTTACAGTGATGTAAGGGTAAAATAGAGTGGTAACGCGTAATCTACGCCTCTAAGTGTAATGCTTAGAGGCTTTTATTTTTTTTTATAAGGCTTTATTAGACAATCTTGTCCATATGATGAAGTGACTTTCATATAAACATTTGCCTCTAACACAGCCTTTTATAATCATAAAGACCAGCTAGTAAAAGTCAATAAGTTTTTATGAAAATTTTTATTTATAAAAATAGGCATCACAAAAAATCCATTGAAAAACACGAACAATGGAAAATGATTCCTAATTATTTTAGCCGTTAGGCTGCTTGTTTTGAGTTGTTGTTTAGGTACATTTTTGAATGTATTTTGGGGTCACGTAGTTCATACTCTTTTTGATTTTTAAGAATAGAGAATATGTAGTTAATTAACTTATGCATTATTGCAACTAAGCCTACTTTTTTCTTTTTATCTTTCATATTCTCATTATAGAAATTTAGGAGAACTCTATTTATAGGTTCACCATTTCTGTTCTTACGTATGGATGCTAACGCGACAGCGTATAAGGCCCTACGGCCTATTCTGGTACCTCGTTTAGACATGGCATTTCTGTCACTGTTAAACTTACCAGATTGGCTAACAGAAGAATCTAAGCCAAAATAAGCAACTAAGTGCTTAGGTTTAACAAAGCCTTTTATATTGCCAATTTCACTCATTATTGTGATGGCAGTTAGTTCTCCAACACCTGGTATTGAGTAAAGTAATCGCACATTTTTCTTAAATTCATCAGAGATCCTATTGCTACGCATTAATAGATGAATTTCAGTTAATAGATTTCCAATTTGGATTTCTAGTGCTTCTATTACTGCGATAGTATTAATTATTTTTACAAATAGACTTGGTGATTTAAGACCAATGTAAGCAGCTTCTTCAGCAGCATCATATAGCTTTTTATAAGTTTTTTCACTATGTGCTAGTCCTTTTCTAGAAGTTGTTGAAATGAGGTTAATAAGTTCATCTCTATCAGCACTTAAAACTGCTTCAGGACTAGAATATTTTTTTAATATAGCTATTGATGTTTTACCAGTAATGTCTGAAAAGACAGAGCTATAACTAGGAAAAATAACTCTTAAATCAGTAGAAAGCTTCTTTTTAAACGTAGATTTGCTATCAGTAAATTTATAGTAATCTCTACAAAGAGACTTTAAAGTGTAAATTTCAACATCAAAATTAGAAGAATATTTAACATTTTGAAATTTACCTATAGTAGCAATGGTTAATGCATCTTTTTTATCATTTTTCACTTTTCTTATGTCACCATTCTTGTTACAATTAGTAATGAGTGGATTAAGGATACATACTTCAAATGTATCTTTAAGAAAGTGGAAAAGAGTAAGATGGTATACACCAGTAGATTCCATGAAAATTGCCGTTTTCATGTTAAACTCTTCTTCCGCTTTTTTTATTTGATCTACTAGGTAATCAAAACCATTTCTATTATGCATAATCTTAAAAGACTTTCTATAAACTTCACCGTCAGGTGCTAGTATAGCAACTACCGAAAAGTCTGCTGATATATCAATTCCAACTGTTGGTCTATAAAAAAATTTACTCATATTTATTATCTCCTTTATTTTGAGATAGAATAGATATTCCATTTCTATCAGTAATTCTATAACCTTGTCTGTGACACGGGTAGTTCCAAATTGGAAACCCAACCAGCTAAACATAGAGTTCTCACTGATGGAATGATACGCTTTTTTACGGGTATTAATGACTCGATAGAGTCACTTCCCAGGAGGAAACCATCTATCTTCTATTCAGGAGATATTATATCAAAATATTTAACTGTATAGGTTTCAATTTAGATTTAATAGAAAACTTAATTTAGGTATGAAATAAACGCTCTATCGGGCAGAAATAATTAGAACAATAATAAAAAGATTTGTCTTAATGTTCATTAGAATAATAGATAGTTTTCTATTGAATGTTATGACTACATTATACAAGGAGGAATTAAAATGAGTGAAAAGAAACCTTTTTATATTACAACGCCTATATATTATCCATCAGCAAAGCTTCATATAGGTAATACTTATACTACAGTTGCTGCTGATGCATTAGCTAGATTTAAAAGATTAACTGGTCATGAGGTAATGTTCCTAACTGGAACTGATGAACATGGTCAAAAGATACAAAGACTTGCAGAGAAAAAGGGTGTATCTCCAAAGGAATATGTAGATGAAATAGTAAGTGGAATAAAAAAGTTGTGGGATATAATGGACATTAAATATGATAAGTTTATTAGAACTACTGATGATTATCATATGGAAACTGTATCTAAAATATTTAAGAGGTTATATGATCAAGGAGATATTTATAAGAGTTCTTATGAAGGGTTATATTGTACACCTTGTGAATCATTTTGGACTGAAACTCAAGCAGAGGGCGGAAAATGTCCTGATTGCGGAAGACCTGTAGAAAACACAAAGGAAGAAGCTTACTTCTTTAAAATGTCAAAGTATGCTCCTAAACTTATTGAGTATATAGAAAGCCATCCAGAGTTTATTCAACCAGAGTCTAGAAAAAATGAAATGTTAAATAACTTTTTAAAACCAGGATTACAAGACTTATGTGTGTCTAGAACATCTTTTAATTGGGGAATACCTGTAGAATTTGATAAGGGCCACGTGGTTTATGTATGGATAGATGCACTTTCAAACTATATTTCAGCTTTAGGATATGAAAATTCTAAGGATAAATTAATGGAAAAATATTGGCCAGCAGACCTGCACTTAGTAGGAAAGGACATAATAAGATTCCATACTATTTATTGGCCTATTATGTTAATGGCACTAGACTTACCTCTTCCGAAGCAAGTTTTTGGTCATGGATGGTTAATGCTTGAGGATGGAAAGATGTCAAAATCTAAAGGGAATGTTGTAGATCCTGAAATGCTTGTAAACCATTTTGGAGTGGATGCTGTAAGATATTATCTTTTACATGAAATTCCTTTTGGGGCAGATGGAATATTTAGTAATGAAATCTTTATTAAAAAGACAAATTCAGATCTTGCAAATGACCTTGGAAATTTAGTTTCAAGAACAGTTACTATGATTGATAAGTATTTTGATGGAGAAGTTCCAGCAATTTCTGAGAGAGAATCTATAGATGAAGAACTTATTTCTCTTGCGCTACAAACTCCAAAGGAAGTAGAAGAAGCTATTGATAATTTAAGAATTCCTTCAGCACTAGACGCTGTTTGGAAATTAATTAGAAGAACAAATAAATATATAGATGAAACACAACCTTGGGTTTTAGGAAAAGATGAAGATAAAAAAGCTAGACTTGCTACAGTATTATATAATTTAAGTGAATCTATTAGATTTACTTCAGTGCTTTTAAGTGCTTTTTTACCACAAACTAGCGAAAAGATAAATGAGCAATTAGGTATAAAAAATACTTCTTTTGAAAGTTTAAAAGAATTTAACGGAACTATTGAAAAGACTAAGGTAAATAAAAATGGCGTAATTTTCCCAAGAATAGATGTGGAAGCTAAACTTTCAGAGCTTAATAAAATATCAGAAGAACAAAGACAAAAAGCAAAGGAAGCTTTAGGATTAGAAAAGACACAAGAAATGCTACCTATTAAAGAGGAAATAAGCATTGATGATTTTGAAAAAGTAGATTTAAGACTTGCAAAGGTTTTAGAATGTGAGCCAGTTAAAAAGACAGATAGACTTTTAAAATTTAAATTAGATTTAAGTGGAGAAACAAGACAAATAATATCTGGTATTGCTAAGTTTTATAAACCAGAAGATCTAATAGGAAAGTATGTTATAATCGTAGCTAATTTAAAACCTGCAAAATTAAGAGGCGAACTATCACAAGGAATGATTTTATCTGTAGCTACTAATGATGATACTGATCTTACTATAGCAACAATCAATAAGAATCTTCCAACAGGAAGTGTTGTAAGATAGTAGTGTTGTAAGAGATAGTAATGTATAGATAACTCTGAGTATTATATCCACTCAGAGTTATTTCAATTTTAATAATTTATTCCATGGATATCCATTCTAATATTTACTATAAAGCGAAGAGAGCTTTGTTTATTAGAGAACAACGAATTATATATGTCTTAATTTACTAAGCTTATGTATAAGTTGACTAATATATGAAAACATAGTAAAACATATATATTGATGTTTATTTAAATACAAGAGGTGAAAAATATGAAGTACGTAGTTTCTATAATAGTAGGTGCAGTTATTGGGTATTTTACCAACTGGCTTGCTATAAAAATGTTATTTAGACCACATGAGGAGAAGAGGGTTTTTGGGGTTAAAGTTCCTTTTACTCCAGGGCTTATACCTAAAGAGAGATATAGAATTTCTAAAAGTGTAGGGGATGCCATAGGAGAGTATCTATTAACAGAGGATACAATTAGTAAGTCTTTAAAGAAGGTTGAGGTTAAAAATGCCTTTAAAAATCTTATTTTAAATAAGCTGTCTTACTTGATTAAAGAGGATAATAAGACTGAAGAGGTATTAAAAAGTATATTTAAGCAACGATATGAAGGTTTAAAGTCAGGAGTTATTAAAAAAATAAGTAATGTTTTACTTTCTTATATTAGAAGTGAAGAGGTTAAGGAGAAAATTTATATAGCCATAGAAAATGAATTATTACCTTCAATTAATGTTCCATTATATGATTACTTTTCTAGTGAAAAGGGGAGGAATATAAAAGATACATTAATTAAGGAAGTTTCTCTTTCTTTAGAATCTAATAGCTTCAAAGAAAATATAAATAAAGTTATTAAGGAAAAGATTAATAATAAAATAGAGAGTAATGAAAAAGTTAAGGAAGTAATTCCAGAAGATATGCTAGACATGGGGAAAACCTATGCATATAATCATAGAGACGAAATTGTAAATGAAATAAAGACCTTCATACAAAAGAAGGATATGGAAGATAACATTAAAGATATTTTAACAGATGCTATACGTAATAAATTAAATCCTATGGTAGCTATGTTTATAAATGTAGATAGTTTATATGAAAAAGCTATGCCAATTATTTTAGAAAATTTAGAAAAAGAAAAATTTAAAATGCAACTTATTTCATTTATAAATAAGGAAATAGATAAAATTAAGGAAAAAGAGGTTTCAGAGATTTTATCTGAACTTTCTTTAGAAGAGGTAGAAAAGCTTCAAAATACATTTTCGCATATGATTCAAAGTAAACTTTTAAATGAGAAGTTAGTTAAAAACTTATTAAATACTTTAGAAGACGAACTTCATAAAAATGAAGTTACTATAGAGGATTTATGCAATAAATTGAAAATTAATGGAAAAGAAATTTATACTAATCTATATGATAAAATAATAAATTCTAAAGAAATAGAAATTAATATTGAAAATGCTCTTATAAAAGTAGTTAACAATTTACTTCAAAAAAATGTGAAGGAATTAATTCACTTAGAATATATATATGAATATTTTAAAGAATCAGATCAGTGGATAGAGAGTATTTATAATAAAGTTTTTGATGCACAAGGTACAGAAATTATTAAAGCATTAAACATTTCAGAAATGGTAGAAGAAAAACTAAATGAACTTGATGTTGAATTTACTGAAAAAATTATACTAGATATTGCAAATAAGGAATTAAAGGCTATTACATGGCTTGGAGGTCTTTTAGGAGGAATAATAGGTATTATAACTCCTATTATTAACAGTATTTTTTAGAAATTATACAATGCAAAGGCTTAAAGTTTTACACCTATGGAGGTCATAGCAAGACTATCAATTCAATACTCCTTGTTCTTTAAAGTAAGAGTAAGGAGGGGATAGGTTCTTGGAGTTAGTTATAGAGGAGGAGAGGAAATGATTTTTGATTCACATGCACATTATGATGATGAGAGCTTTAATGAAGATAGATATGAACTTTTAGAAAAGTTAAACAAGGAAAAAGGAATAGTTGGAATTTTAAATTGTGGCTCATCTATAGAGGGGGCAAGAGCTTCTTTAGAGCTTGCCAATAAATATGATTTTATATATGCAGCTGTAGGGGTTCATCCAGAGTATGCACATATGGTAGATGAAAAAGTGTTGCAAGAGATTAAGAAGATGGCTAAAAATAGTAGAGCTAAAGCTATTGGAGAAATAGGCTTAGACTATTATTGGGAAGAAAATCCACCAAGAGAGGTTCAAATAGAGGCTTTTAAAAAGCAAATGGAACTTGCAAGAGAGCTAAAATTGCCAGTTATAATTCATGATAGGGAAGCTCATAAAGATACTTTAGATATAATTAAGATGTATAAAGAAGTAACAGGTGTTGTTCACTGCTTTTCAGGAAGTGTAGAGTTTGCAAAAGAGTGTTTAAAAGAGGGATACTACATCGGATTTACAGGGGTTGTAACTTTTAAAAATGCTAAAAAAATCTTAGAGGTTTTAAAAGAGGTTCCTTTGGATAGAATATTAGTAGAGACAGATTGTCCTTACATGGCTCCAGTACCTTATAGGGGAGAGAGAAATAGATCAGACTATATCCAGTATGTAATTGAAAAAATTGCTGAAGTAAAAGAATTAACTACAGAAGAAGTGGAAAAAATTACAATAAAAAATGTTAAAAATTTTCTTAAACTATAGCCAGGGAAAAAAAACTATGCTATAATACACTAAGCTTTAAAAATAAGTGTAAATTTTTCCATATGTTATTATCCCATGACTATTCCATGGAGTCTTCCACTGCACTCTGTAAAAGTGACTTATACGAAATCAAAGATTTGGATTTTCTGATTTTTTTCAAAGTGGAAGATTAAAACAACTAGAGCACTGAATAAATATTTGTCATGTAGGATAAATTAGGAGATCATTTGGAGAGATTTTTCTTTTCTTAGTAATTATATGAATATGATGTACATATAATTATTACAAGCTAGATAAATAAACCTTCTAATGAATCCATAAATCATACTTTGTGGGTTAAATATGCTATTAAAGCATTTTATAACTAAAGAATTTTGCCCTGTTTGACGTATAAAATAAATTAGGGTATAATACACAAAGACCTTTGAAGGAGGGAAAAAAATGAATATGGTGTCGAAAGAAAAGCTCAAAAACTACTTTTCCCAAATACCAAAAACCCTTTTGATTTTCGTATTAATCCTGACATGTGCGACTTTGACAGTTTTTAAGATGAGAAAAACCATAACAGTGACAATAGATAATAACAAAATAGAAGTAACAACATTAAGTAGTAATCTTGAAAAGATTTTAAATGAAAACAATATTGCCTTAGCAGAAGGTGATTGGATATCTGTTCCAGTGAACAGTAATATTAAACATGGAGATGATATAAATATCAAGAGTGCAGTCAATGTTTCTCTATCTGTTGATGGACAACAGTTAAAGTTAAAAACTGTAAAAGATACAGTTGAAGAAGTATTAATGGAGAGAAACATTAAATTAAATAAACTAGATAAAATATCTCCAAAGTTAGAAGAGAAAGTTAAAGAAGGGTTAAATGTAAGTATTACAAGAGTAGAAGAAAAAATACTTGAAAAAAGGGAAAAGATTAATTTTTCTAAAGAGGTTAAGAAGACTGATAAGTATGAGACTGGAACTAAAAAGCTTATCCAAGGTGGAGAGCTAGGAGAAAAATTAATATCTACAAAAGTTATATATGAAAATGGAAAAGAAGTTTCAAGAAAAGTGGTAGGTGAAAAGGTTACTAAAAAACCTATCAATGAAGTTCTAGCAGTGGGGACTTTAAATTTAGTTAGGCCATCACGTGGTTCTAAGACTCTTCCTGCTATGAATTATTCAAGAAAATTAAAGGTTAGGGCAACAGCATATACTTCAGACTATAATCATTTAGGTTATAGAGATGATCCTTATGCAGGAATGACAGCTAGCGGAAAAAGGGCAAAAAGAAATCCAAATGGTTACAGTACTATAGCTGTAGACCCAAGAGTTATTCCTTTAGGTACAAAGGTTTATATAGAAGGTTATGGATTAGCTATTGCTGAAGATACGGGGGGCGCTATAAAAGGTAACAAAGTTGACCTTTATATGGATACTTACCCTCAAACCCAAAATTGGGGTGTTAGAACTGTAGACATGTACATTTTACAATAATGTAAGTTATTCCATTTATAAAAATGGTTGAAAGAGGATAGGTAGTATGTACCTATCCTTTTCTTTTTCCTATATTAAGTTTAATATGAATTTAAAGTTTTATATATTTGTAGTATAATTAAATGGTTTAATATTTTTTATTAGTTTTTGGAGGAAGTTTTATGATAAAAGAAGTAATTGTGGTTGAAGGACGAGATGATGTTACTGCTGTAAAGAAAGCCGTAGATGCAGAGATAATATCTGTTGGTGGATTTGGTATAAATAAAGAAGTTATAGATAAAATTAGAGAAGCACAGAAAAGGTGTGGAGTAATTGTGTTTACAGACCCTGACTTTGCAGGAGAGAAAATTAGAAAAATCATATCTAAAAGAATACCAAATGTGAAACACGCTTATATAGCACAAGAAGATGGTTTAAAAGATGGGGATATAGGAGTTGAAAATGCTTCTCCTGAGGTTATATTAAAAGCTCTTAAAAATGCTAAGTTTGAACTAAGAGAAAAGAGAAGTTTTTTTAACATTGATGATATGATATATTTTGGACTTACAGGACAAAATGACTCTAAGAGGAGAAGACAACTTTTAGGCAAAGAATTAGGCATAGGATATGGGAATACAAATCAATTTATAACTAGGTTAAATAATTATGGTATTAGTAGAGAAGAATTTGTAGAAGCTATGGAAAGAGTGAAAGAAAACATTTAAAGGAGTTTTACATTATGAGTAATTTAAATACAAAAGAATTAGTAAATAAGTATGATTTTAAGTTTTCTAAAAGTCTTGGACAGAATTTTTTAGTAGATGAAAGTGTACTTACAGATATAGTTAAGTCAGCAGATATAACTAAAGAGGATCTTGTAATTGAAATAGGTCCTGGAGTAGGAACTTTAACAAAGGAGCTTTTAAGTAAAGCAAAGAAAGTTTGTGCTATAGAACTTGATACTAGGCTTATTCCAATTTTAGAAACAGAGCTTTCTTCTTTTGATAATTTTACTTTAGTTAATAAGGATGCCTTAAAAATAGATTTCAATGAGGTTATAGGAGAAGAAAACTCTGTTAAGATAGTTGCGAATTTGCCTTACTATGTAACAACGCCTATAGTGTCTAAGCTTCTAAAGGAAGAATATAAATTTAAATCTCTAACTATTATGATTCAAAAGGAAGTCGCAGAAAGAATGGCTGCAACTCCAAATACAAAGGAATATGGAGCACTTTCTATATTGACTCAATATTATTGTAATACTGAAATTGTTAGAATGGTATCTCCAAATTCCTTTATTCCAAGACCAAAGGTTGACTCAATAGTAATAAAGCTTGAAAAATTAGAAACACCTAGTGTTTATGTAGAAGATGAAAAAACATTTTTTAATTTAGTTAGAGGATCTTTTAATATGAGAAGAAAGACTTTATGGAATGCAACTAAGAGTCTAGGGTTACCAAAGGAAACAATGGAAAAGGTATTTATTGAAAGTGGTATAGATCAGAAAAGAAGAGGAGAGACTTTAACCCTTCAGGAATTTGCAAAACTATCAAATACCATAAGCAATATAAAGTAAATTTAATTAAGAAATCACCGTTTTAATTTAAGTAGGTATAGAGAGAATTAATTAAGTAAGAAGGTTGTTTTTTAGTTGTTTTCGTAGGTAATCTAAGATAAATTAAATAATTAAAGAAATAAGTTCACTTTTTGAAAGTCCTTTCATATATTATAAAGAGTACGTTATATGGAGGGACTAAAGTGGCTTCTAAAAAAAGTTATTCAAGATACTTTATAATATTACAGGAAGATGAAAAAGGATACGTTTTGGAAAGAGAAAAAAGCTCTTCTGGATATGTAAAGCTAGAAAAGAAAAATAATAAGTGTAAAGTATCCTTTTATGCACAAAATATAAACCCTAAAATGGAACCATACTATATGGTTTTAGTTTGTAGTGAAAAAGACAAAAATAAGTTGGTGGTTATTGGAAAGTTACCTACAGATGAGCAAGGGAAAATTGATGTAAATAATGAATACGACTTGGAGAATATAGGTAATGCCAAAATATCTATGGCACATATTAAAGGGGCATGTATCGCTAAAGTCATAGACAATAACATAATTTCTTTAATGAGCGGATTTACTAATAATAGCGTACCAAAGGATTGGAAAGGGTATGAGGTTATTAAAGTCTATGAAGAAAAAGCTAAAAGAAAAGAGGAATTAGAAGAAAATACCTCTAATAAAGAGGATAAAAAGCCTAAGGATTCTAATAAAAAAGAAGAACGAAAAGAACAAGAAGTTAAGGAAGAAATAGAGGAAAAAGTATTTGTAGATTATGAAGAAAAAATAAAGTCTAAAATAGAAGAGAAGGATGACAGCTCTGTAAGAGATAATCCTAGGAAAGAAGAACCTAGTAAAGATAGTAATGTAGAAGAGGCTTGTAAAGAAAAACAAACTAAAACTGAAGTAGAAAATAGTAGAGTTGAAGTTGAAGATAAAGGAACTGAAACAGAAAAGAGCGGGGATGAAATAGAAGATAATAAAATTGGAACAGATAAAAGTAGGGTTGAACTAGAGGGTAAGGAAACCGAAACAGATAAGGGTAGGGATGAAATAGAAGATAAGAAAACTGAAACGGATGAAAATAGATTTGAAGTGGAAAATAGCGAAATGGAAACAGATATAAGCATAGTTGAAACTGAATGTAAGGAAACTGTGTTAGAGAAAAATAGAGATCAAATAGAAGATGATAGTTATAAAAATGAAGAAAAATTAGAACATATAATAGGTAATGAAATAGAGAAAGAAAATTATTTGAGGGAATTCATGGAATGTGACATTCCTTGCAATAGTGAGGAAGATTTAGAGTTTTGTACCTTACAAGAGAATATGCGTAAAAAGAAAAGTTGTAAAAAAGAAGAAGAAAGTTCTTGTTATTTAAAAGATTATCCAAAGGGAAGACTTGGCTCATATTTTAAAAGTTTAGCTTGTGGTTTTGAGGAAGTAAAAGATATGTGTCATGAGATTCCACATTGTAGATGGTATAAGATACCTGTTACTAGCTTAGAAGATATGTATGATAATTCAGACTATCATAGATATACTGTAATTTATTATCCTATGATTTGTTATTATTCATATATCAGTAGACATGAGCATTTTTGTTTAGGATATAAATGTAATAAAGATGGAAAACTTATGTACATCCTATATGCTATTCCTGGTAAAAAGGATATGGAATGTCAACCTTATAGAGGAAGAACAGGATTTGTAACTTGGGTGCCTTCTAAAGATAAGAAGGATAATGGATACTGGATTATGTTCTATGATTTTAGAAAGTCTACAGTAGTAATACCTATAAAGAAATCATAAAAATATATATAAATTATTTAAATAGGCTTCCTAGAGTAAAACTTAAAGGTTTTACCTAGAGAAGTCTATTTTTATTTTAAGATAAAAATGTAATAAAGGGAAATATAGTTTCATATAATTTACTATATTTGTAATATAGGAGGGAAGATATGAAACTATGGGTTTTACATGGGAAAAAGGTTTTTACAGTAGTGGTTATATTTTTATTAATGGCAGTAATGGCTTTTAGCGAAATTAAACTACATGATAAACTTAAATTAAGCACTTTTACACAAAGCAACATAAAGGAATTAAAAAAATATAGTGATACAAGTACAGGAATAAAGTACTTACTACCAAAGAACTGGATAACTGAAAGAAGAAGCTTTACCGGGGGAGAGATATTATATCATAATGAATTTAAATCACAGGATTCACTTATAAATGGATATGTTCAAGTATGGCATAGTAAAAAGAATTTAGAGGAGTTTTTAAATCAGAGCAAATCCATATCAGAAAAGCAAAATAAAATTTTGCAGTATAATAGAAAGCCTATTGAAACAGATGCAGGGAAAGGATATTTAGTTACATACTATATAGAAGTAGAACCAAATGTTTTTTATATGGCCGAAGAATATTTTATACCAGTAGATAATAAGTTTGTTAGACTTTCATTTTTTGTGGATAAAAAGAATTATAGTGAGAGTATGAGTAGAATTTTTAAAACTATAGTAGATACTGTGAAGTTTTAAAGGTGTAAGTTCAATGAGATTAAAAATATTATTAATTTATAATTGAAGGTTTGCTTTTTAAGTAGCTTTTCTATATAATAAAGTAGAAGATATATATGTTGTATTACCTCAAAGTTTCAATTCCTACATTATTTTGAGAAAAAGAGCAAATTTTAATTTTATGTTTCTTAAATCCCTTCACTTACAATATCCCCTTATGCTAATAAGTCAAGATCTGTTTTAATTATTAACATATGGAGGGATAGGATGAAAAGATTAAAGAGGTTAAACACAGTATTATTAACCGCGCTTTTTATGAGTATTATTTTTATTAGCTCTAATGTTGTTTATGGCCTTGAGGAAATATCCAAAGAGTCCTTAATAAAGATGTCTTTAGAAAAACCTTTAAACAATGAAGTTTTAGAAAATGAGATGGAGATTAAAGGCTCTATAGAAAGTCTTAATTCATTAGAGTGTGTAGAAGTTTATTTAAATGAAGATAAGCTAGGAATAGCAGCTTTAACTAATGTAAACTCTACAAAAAAGGAAGACAGAAATTTATTTACAGGTGATTTTAGCTATAAGTTAAATCCACAAGAATTTTTTAGTGGGGATTATAAGCTAAAGGTTTTGATAAAAGACAGTAAAGGGAATAAGAGTGAAGAAATTAGAAGTATTAAAATTAAAAGTGCCAAAACGCCTATTATTAGATCTAGTGAACAATCATTAGCTAAAACTTACTTGTCACCTCAACAAGAGGTTATAATAAAAGGTGAAACTCTAATTATGGGTGAAGCAGAAATTACAAAAGGACAAGCAGTTACATTCTTTAAAAGAGGAAATCCTAATAAAAGTGATGAAGAGATCACTTACTTTATTGATTCTGTATGGCAAGAAGCTAAGGATGAAGGAATTCGTCCAGATGTAGCTTTTGCCTTAATGATGAAAGAAACAGGATATCTAAAATTCGGAGGAGATGTAAATGCAGATCAAAATAATTTTGGGGGAATAGGAGCAGTAGGAAATGGGGCTGCTGGAAACAAGTTTCCAGATATGCAAACTGGAATAAGAGTAGTTATACAGCATTTAAAAGCCTATTCATGCACAGAACCACTAAATAAACCAGTAGTTGATCCTAGATTTACTTATGTAAAAAGAGGTTCTTCTCCTTGGGTTGAAACATTAGCTGGTAAATGGGCAGTAGGTAACCCAAACTATGGAACTGAGATTGTTCAAATGGTTCAACTTGCTAAGACTTTAGAAAGTTCTCCTTTAACATATTCAAAAGCTAAGGTAAGTTCTTTCAATGTTTATGATGGTGATGTAAAGTTAGCTACAGGAAACTTAAAGTATGGTAAAACGTATAAGTTAAATGCTATAGCAACTTCAGGATCAAAACCATTATATCAATTTTGGATGAAGGATAAGAAAACAGGGAAATGGACTATGCTAAAAGACTATAGTGAAGAGAATACTTATAGCTTTACAGCACCTGCAAATGGAAAAGATTATTTGTTAGGAGTACATGTTAAAGATCAATATAGCAGAGATAGGTTGGACAATTATATATATAATAATATAACTCTATCTGAAGGAAGTGCTAAGGTAGATAATATTAAATTATATACGGGTTCCGAGGAAGTTTTAGATGGTCAGTTAAAGCATGGAAAAGCATATACAGTAAAAGCTTTTGCTAATGCGGATTCAAAGCCATTATATCAATTCTGGTTAAAGAACAAGAGTACAGGAGTATGGACTATGTTAAGAGATTATAGTGATAATAATAGCTATAATTTTGTAGCACCTGGGGATACAGAAAACTATTTACTAGGAGTCCATGTTAAAGACCAATACAGCAAGGCTAGATTAGATAACTTTAGATATGATAATATTAAAGTTACAATTGGATCAGCTAAGGTAGAAGATATTAAGATTTATGATGGCTCTAATGAGATTAAAGATGGTCAGCTTAAGTTTGGGAAAAATTACACAGTAAATGCCTTTGCAAGCGCTGACTCAAAACCATTATATCAATTTTGGTTAAAAGATATTAAATCTGGAAAATGGACAATGTTAAGAGATTATAGTGAAAATAATAGCTATAATTGGAGAGCTTCTGTTGGTGCTGGAAACTATTTAATAGGTGTGCATGTTAAGGATAAATATAGTCTCAAAAGATTAGACAACTTTAGATATGATAATATAACTGTATTTAAAGAGGTACCAGTTGAGGGTAAGGCCAAATTAGATGATATGATAATGTATGTAGGTGGTAATCCTGTTAAAGAGAAAACTTTTGGTACAGGAAAGAACTATACAGTGAGAGGTTTTGCAAGTGCAACTACAAAACCATTATATCAATTTTGGTTAAAGGATAAAAGTACTGGTATATGGACTATGTTAAGAGATTATAGTGAAGATAACACTTATAACTGGACTGTTTCTAGTAGACCAGGAAACTATTTACTAGGTGTACATGTTAAAGATAAGAACAGTAAGGAAAGATTAGACGATTTTAGATATGACAATATATCTGTTTATTTATCAGCTCCAATTAAACCAGCACGTAAGCTTATAGTTCTTGATGCTGGACATGGAGGAAAAGATTCAGGTGCAGTTGGTAATGGTTTAAGAGAAGCTGATTTAAATCAAAATTTAACTTTAAAATTAGGAAACAAATTAAAGGCTATGGGATACGATGTAGTCTATACAAGAGATTACATACCAGGAAATTATAATTCTGTTGGAGAAGACTTAGAGGCAAGAGCACATGTTGCTAATACTAGAAATGCAGATTTATTTATTAGTATACACCATGACTCAGGCCCTTCAGGTGCTAACGGAACTAGCACACACTATAGTACATATAGACCGAGGGTGGATAATAGTGGACTTGAAACAATTGGAGATATTATTTATGATAGAACACCTTGTGATGCTGCAATTAAAAGTAGAGAGTTATCTAAGATGATAGCTAATAGACTTGGACAAGTAGGTTTCACAAATAGAGGTGACAGTGATCATAATTTATATGTTACAAGAATGACCACTATGCCTTCAGTTCTTGTAGAGTGTGGATTTATTACTAGTTCGAAGGATATGGGAAAGTGTACTAACCCTACGATTCAAAATCAAATGGTTGACGCTATAGCTAGTTCTATAAAAGATTTGTTTTAATAAAGTGTGAATTAAATTGATTTAATTCTTTATAAGTAATATAATTAAATGTAAAGTACAAGAGAAGCTTAATTAAGCTTCTCTTATTTATTTATGGAGGTAACTTATGAGACCGATTCTATTTAGTATTTTTGGATTAGAGGTAAAGGGATATGGGCTTATGATATCTATTGGAATTGCATCAGCTCTGCTACTTTTACTATATATATCAAATAAAAAAGGCTATAATGAAGATAAAGTATGGAGTGTGTTTTTTGCGGCTATAATAGGGGGAATACTAGGAGGAAAACTTCTTTGGATTATAACTGATTTTAAACTTATAATGGATGACCCTAGTATATTAAAAAACATTGGATATGGCTTTGTAATTTATGGTGCTATAATAGGTGGTGCTATAGGAATATATATATACTGTAGAAAATTTAACTGGAATACACTGGAGTTTTTTGATATGGCAGTACCTGGTGTTGCACTAGCTCAAGGTTTTGGTAGGATAGGATGTTTTCTTGCAGGGTGTTGCTATGGGGCTCATACAGATTCACCTTTTGGAATAGAATTTCCTAATTCATTATTTGCTCCATCAGGAGTAAAACTTTATCCTACTCAGATATATTCATCTATTTTTGACTTTTTACTAGCTATGTTCTTATTATGGTATTTTAAGAGAGAACACAAAGATGGTCAAGTATTTGGTTTATATATTATAATTTATAGTATAGGTAGGTTTTTAGTTGAATTTTTAAGGGATGATCCAAGGGGAAATGTAGGAATATTCTCTACATCACAGTTTATTGCTATATTTACTTTGATTTTTGGTATAGCTATATTCTTTAAACATAAGTTTGAAAAAAGTAAAAAAGCTTAGAGGGGTTTTTAAAGTTGAAATTCTATAAAAAGATATTAGTATCAATTACAGTTTTATTCATGAGTCTTAGCTTTATAGGTTGTAGTAAAATTGATAGTATAAAAATTAAATCAGGATTGAAAAATAATGATTTTGAATATATGAAATCTGAAAAAGTAAAGCAAATAGTAATTCAAAGTACTAGGGATAAAGGGTTTAGGTTTGTGGTAACTAATAAAGATGTTATAAAAGAAACTTATGATATTTTATCCTCAGGTAAGAAGGTAAACTCAAAATCTTCTTTAGAACCAGATTATATTTTTGAAGTACATGAAGTTGGGGATAGAGTTCATCATTTTAACTATGTAGCTGGACTAGATAAAAAAGAGGGAGGGAATCTATATAATGATGAAAAAATTTATATAATTTCCTCAAGAATAGATAACGATATTCTAAATAACTTTGAAAATATAAGAAAACCAAGGAATTTTAAAAAGATTTATTATGAATCTATTCTAAATACTATAGATAAGTATTTAGAAAATAACAAGGAAGCTAGTTCTAAAACTATTGCACTTAACTTAAAGGATGATATAGATATTCAAAAGTTTATCTTATCTTCAGATTTAGAGGAATTTAAAAATACTTTAAAATCAAAGTATCCTAATATTTCTATCACAGAAAAAACTAATAATAGTGATATAGTTTTGAATATAGATACAGAAGGATATAAGTCCACTGTATATAAATCAATAATTACTTTTAGTGATAGTAAAGGTAAAGAAAAACCTAAAATATATTATGTAATAGGTTCATATGGAAGTAGTAGAAATTGGGATATTAAAATACATGAAGATAAAAAGCCAAAAAACTTTTAATTTTAACTTCTAAGGAGGAATTAAAATGAGTAGTTGTGAAGGATGTCCAAGTAAATCAAGTTGTTCAAGCGCTTCAGAAAATAAGGGGTGCAGTGTAATATTGCCTAAGTTTGGTAATGTTAAAAATATAATAGGAGTTATGAGTGGAAAAGGTGGCGTTGGTAAGTCAACAGTAACAGGGATTTTAGCCATAAAACTTCGAAAAGAGGGGTATAAGGTAGGAGTTTTAGATGCTGATATAACAGGACCATCAATGCCAAGATTTTTTGGGATTAATGAAAAAAGAGCTACGATTAATCCTACAGAAACTCCAAATCAATTTAAATTTTCTCCAGTAGAAACAAAGGGCGGGATAAAGGTTATTTCCTTAAACTTATTAACAGAAAAAGAAGAAGAGCCTGTTATATGGAGGGGCCCTGTTATAAATGGAGTTTTAAATCAAATGTATGGAGATACTGAGTGGGGGGAATTAGATTATCTTTTAATAGATATGCCACCAGGAACAGGAGATATAGCTTTAACTGTAATGCAAAGTTTACCTATTAATGGAGTGGTTATTGTGTCAACTCCTCAGGATATGGTTTCTATGATTGTTAAGAAAGTGGTTATAATGGCTGAGAAGCTTAAGATTAAAACTTTAGGTGTTGTTGAAAATATGAGTTATGTAAAATGTAATTGTGGAGAAAAAATAAAGGTGTTTTCTAATAGATCTGCAGAAGAAGGGGCTAAGGAATTAGGGCTTCCGCTATTAGCTGAGATGCCAATAAATAAAGACCTAATAGAACATATGGAGCAGAATGACATAGAAAGTTTTGTAGGGAATGAAAAAGAGTACAATGAGCTCCTAGAAAACTTTAAAGTTCAATATAATAAAAATAGAGTTATATTATAAACTAAAAATAAATTTTAAGTATAATACTGATTTTCACAATATCTATTAATTTTAAATTACTTAAAAATAGCTTTAAACTACTTAGAAATAGTTTAAAATTAGTTATAAATTAGAGCACTAAAAATTATTAGTTTAAGAAATTTACTTAAATTAATAATTTTAGTGCTCTGTTACTTTAAATAAGTTTTATTTAATTCTATTTTACATTATCTAATGCATTTTTAGTATTATTTTTACCCAAAATTTGTTTTAATGGAAAACCACTTAGTATAAAGGCTGTTATAAGAAATTCTATGGATAAAAATGAAAAGTTATAACCTAAGGAATATATAAAAGGATTTTTTCCCTTAGCATACTCTTCAAAAAAGATTACACCAGTAGTTACATGGCATGAAAGTCTTGCTAAAAATCCTATTAAAATTCCTGATATTAATTTTATCTTTATAACAGATGGAGCATCTTTCCCTAAGTTAGGTCTTATATACCCACTTAATCCTATACACATATATGCAAGTGGATAGTCTAATAATATTTGAGCAGGATGGACTACATAACCACCTAAGAGAAGATCTATAACACCCATTAAGAAACCTGTAAGCATTCCTACTTGTGGCCCATAGATTATTGAAATAATAACTATTGGAACCATGCTTCCAGGAGTAATACTTCCTCCTTGAGGCATTTTATATAGAGTTATTTGATTTAGAACAGCAGATAAAGCCACAGCTATACCTATTTTCACAATTATGTCCGTAGTAAATTTTATTTTCTTTACAGACATGAAAATTATAAGTAATGCTAGTGCAACTAAAATGGATACTATGTTTGGAAAAGTAACTAATCCTTTTGGTAACATAAAAAAAACCCCCCATATTATTTGTGCAAGGAGTATTATAGGTATAAAAATTATATACATATATGCTTTCCTACGCTGGTATTATCCAGTTCAGGTTAAAAGGGTATTTCTCAGCCTTATAAAGCACCCCTAGCACAAGATTATAATATTAATTCCAAATCCATTATAGTATTAAACTTGTGATTTTACAAGTATACATACATAATACTTAAATTAATAAGGGGAGACTATTTGTGAATCTCCCCTATGAATTATTATTTTATTTTTAATACTCTCATGGAATTCATTACAGCAAGTAAGGCAACACCTACATCAGCAAAAACTGCTGCCCACATAGTTGCCATGCCTAAGGCACCTAAGAGCATTACTATTAATTTTACTCCAAGTGCAAAATAAATATTTTCTGTTACTATTTTTCTTGTGAACTTTGCTATTTTAATAGAATTTGATATTCTAGAAGGTTCATCAGTCATAATTACAACGTCAGCGGCTTCTATAGCAGCATCAGAGCCAAGTCCACCCATGGCAAACCCTATATCTGCTCTTGCAAGGACTGGAGCATCATTGATTCCATCACCAACAAAAGCAACCTTTGATTTTGCAGATTTTTTGGATAGTATATCTTCAAATATAGTAACCTTATCTGCAGGTAGCAATTCTGAATGAACTTCAGTTATACCTAAAGATTTTGCTACATTTTCAGCAGTGCTCCTGTTATCACCAGTTAACATAACAAGATTTTTTACACCAAAGGATTTTAAGAGAGACATAGCTTCTTTAGCATCTTCTTTTATCTTGTCTGATATTGTTATACTTCCATAAAACTTATTATCTACAGCAACATAAACTATAGTTCCAACCTCAGCTGGTTTTGAATAGTCTATTTTAAATTTATCCATAAGCTTACTATTACCAGCTAGAAGAGTTTTTCCTTTGTAATTTGTTTTAATACCATGTCCAGGAATTTCTTCATAGTCTTTAAGATTTTCTTTGTCAACTTCTTTTCCATAAGCTTTTAGAATAGAAGTTCCTATAGGATGTGAGGAATAAGCTTCACATAGTGCTGCATATTCTAAAAGTTCATCTTCTTTAATATCTTTTTCTGGATTTAATGAGTTAACTTCAAATACCCCCTTAGTTAGGGTGCCTGTCTTATCAAATACAACAGTTTCTAAGTCATTTAAAGCTTCTAAATAGTTACTTCCCTTAATTAGTATACCAGATTTTGATGCTGCTCCAATTCCTCCAAAGAAACCTAGAGGGATAGAGATAACAAGAGCACAAGGGCAGGAAACAACTAGAAAAATAAGTGACCTTCTAACCCAGTCTAAAAGATTTGAATCTTTTATAATCATCGGCGGTATAAACGCAAGGGCAAGAGCAGCCATTACAACAATTGGAGTATATACCTTTGCAAACTTTGTTATAAATTTTTCTGTTTCTGCCTTCTTAGAACCAGCATTTTCTACTAGATCTAAAATTTTAGATACAGTAGATTCTGAAAAATCTTTTGTTACTTTTAAAGTAATAATTCCATTTTTATTTATAAACCCACTTAAAATTTCATCACCGGTTTTTACATCTCTTGGAAGTGATTCACCAGTAAGTGCAGAAGTATCTACAGAGGATTCTCCCTCTACTATAATTCCATCTAGAGGAACTTTTTCATAAGGTTTTATTAAAATTAAATCACCAATAGAAACATCATTAGGGGAGACAACTTCTATATTGTCACCAATCTTTAAGTTAGCCTTATCTGGTCTTATGTCCATTAAATCTGCAATGGACTTTCTTGAACGGTTAACAGCTATATCTTGGAATGTTTCCCCAATTTCATAAAATAACATAACAGCAACAGCTTCTGGGAATTCTTTTATGGAAAAAGCTCCTACAGTGGCTAAGGTCATTAAGAAATTTTCATCAAACACTTCACCTTTTCTAAAATTAGATAATGCTTGTAATAAGACATTTTTACCTATTAAAAGATAACTTACAAGGAATAGAGTAAGTTCTGTGTAAAAGTCAAACTTCATTACTAAGGCTATTATGAATAACATAGTTCCTATGGATAATCTTATAATATCTTTTTTATCTATGGCAAAATTATTACTTTCTTTTTTATCTTGAGAGTCTTTAGGAGAATTATTTTTGTATTTTACTATAACCCCTGGCTCAGTAGTATCTACAATATACTTAATCTTTTTAAACAAGTCATCTCTAGAAATATTTTTATAGAATTCTAGGTTTAAATTAGCATTTGAAAAGTTAAAATTAGCTTCTTTAACTTCTTCTAAAGCTTGTACCTTACTTTCTATTTTAGCTGCACAGTTGGCACAATGTAATCCATCTAAAATAAGAGTCATTTTAGATGTAGATACATCTTCTTTAATAATCTCAATAACTTCTACATCGGGTTCTAGTTTCTTTACTATAGATTCTATTTGTGATTTAGCTTCTTCTTCTTTTACACCATCTTTAAGCTCTGATACTAGAAGAGAAGTGGAGAAATTTAATACAGCATTATTTACTATATCTAAGTTTTTTGTTTTTTCTTCGATTTTATTAGCACAATTAGCACAGTCTAAGCCTTTTAACAGTAGTTTAAGTTCTCTTTTTTCCCTCATTATATTCACCCCTTAAGTTAAAATTTAATTTTCATTTATATGCTCTAAAGCCATATGGAAGATTTCTTCTATATGGTTGTCGTCAAGAGAATAGTAAACTGATTTACCTTCTTTTCGGTATTTTACAAGTCTTGCTTGTTTTAAAACTCTTAACTGATGTGATATAGCTGATTGATTCATTTGAAGAAGAGTTGCTATATCACATACACACATTTCAGACTTAAATAGTGCAAAAATTATTTTTATTCTTGTAGAGTCTGAGAATACTTTAAAAAGATCTGAAATATCTTGGAGAGTTTCTTCAGCTATCATCTCATCTTTAACTTTTTTTATTATCTCTTCGTGCACCACATTACATTTACATATTTCTACATTATTTTTATTCTCAATGTTTTTTGACAACAATATCATCTCCATTATCTTTTCGTATAAACATATGAGCAAGTGTTCATATGTTTTCTATAAATATAATAACATTTAAATCTTGTATAATCAATATAGAAAATGATTTTCTATAAAAAATTTTACACACTTAGGAATAATTTGGTATGTGAACTATTATAGTATGTCAACAAAGGAATAAGTGTAAAAAATAAATAGAACCAAAGATAATAAATAGAGATTAATAGTATTTCGGTTTATAAGTTAAAATAAAAATTGATAACAATAAATTTAAAGAGTATAATAAGCAAAGTATGAATAATTCAATATATTGTGCAAGGGGGCACCGAACATATGCTATATGTTGTTAAGCGTGACGGTAGAGAAGTTATTTTTGATTCCTCCAAGATATCTAAGGCTATTAAAGGAGCTGCAGATGAAATTGGTTATATAATTAGGGAAGATGAAATTGAGAATTTAAAAAATGAGGCTTTAAGTAAAATTGAAGTGTTAGGAAAAGAAAAATTAAAGGTAGAAGAAATACAAAATGAAGTTGAAAAGATGCTTTTAAGTAATGGACATAAAGAAATAGGGATAGCATACTCTAACTATCGAAGAGAAAGAACAAGAATAAGAGAGATAAAGTCAGATTTAATGAGAGCTATAGATAGGATAGGTGTAGAAACTGATAGAGATAACGCCAATGTAGGAAATAATTTCAGTTCTAAATTATTAAGAATAGCTAGTGAGTCTAATAAATGGCACAACCTTTCCATAATGCCTAAAAACTTAGCTAAATTACATGAAAATGGTGACTTATATTATCATGATTTAGATAGTTATAATCTTACAGTAAACTGTCTTCACATACCTACAAAAGAAATCTTAGAGAGAGGATTCAATACTGGCTATGGAACTATAAATAAGCCTAGAAGAATAGAATCAGCAGCAGAACTTTCTTGTATTTTATTACAATCAACACAAAATGACATGTTTGGGGGGGTGCGACACGTTGCTTAGTCAAAAAGCTAAGCCTTATACCGATGGCTTATATGGGAAATTTATAATTGATAAATTACTGTGTATTGTACAAAGCTATTAGGTGTAAGAACTGCAATTCTGATAAGAGGAATGAAGGAATCATGGTTTCCTGAAACTCTTACGTTAAACCTACGAGGTAGCATTACAGAAGTAGTAATGTTATAAGCCCGTTGAAGTCGGCAGAAGGTTAAGAGCTAGAAATAGAAGTTAGCTGATATGCCGGATGGCTATAAAGTGAATATGGTTAGAATGAGTGAAAAGGCTCTGACGAAGTTGTGAATGAAAGCGTCTTTAACATGACCATGCGAGAGCATGAAGGTATCGGAAGATATGATTACCTAAGGATAAGTAAGGGACCGCCGATGAAAATCCTACAACAGCCAACAGTGTTGTAACAGAAGGGAAGGTAATAGGCGCAGAGCAACGACCTAAGTTCATATGTAAAGCTAAGAATTGCGGAACGTGGAAAGCTGTCTAAGATAAATGTTAATAGGTTACAAGCTTAGTAGCCTAGATGTTATCGTGACTGGGGGAAGCGTGAAACGAAGAAACCAATCTTAAATGACAGTGAGAGTAGGGGCATAGTACCTGTGAAACTCTGATAATAAGGAGTGGAGGGATAGCCCTAAGTTGTAATTATTCAGTTAAAGTGATACGAATATAAGGTTCGAGTAAGACTAAGAGACATCCTTCTAGGAAGGAGGATGGACTTATATGACGAGTGAAAGCAAGAAACAAAAACTAAGAAACAATGAATATTATAATATTCAAAATATCTTTGATATGTTATATAGAAAAAGTTCAGAAGGATATAACTTTTATAAGTTATATGAACTAATAATAAAAGAGGAGAATATCCTTCTAGCTTATAGAAATCTCAAGAAGAATAGTGGTAGTAAAACAAAAGGAACAGATAATCAAACAATCAAAAACTTAGAAACATTGAGTAATGAAGAATTAATATCACTTGTGAGAAATAAGTTGAATAATTATTATCCTAAAAGTGTGAGAAGGGTTTATATCCCCAAAGCGAATGGCAAAATGAGACCATTAGGCATTCCTACTATAGTTGATAGACTTATTCAACAATGTTTATTACAAGTATTAGAACCAATATTTGAAGCAAAGTTTTATAAATATAGCTTTGGCTTTAGACCGAATAGGAACACTAAACATGCTATAGCAAGAGCATATAGCTTAGCTCAAATAAATCACCTTCATTACTGTATAGATATTGATATAAAAGGTTTCTTTGATAATGTTGACCACAGCAAACTAATAAAGCAACTATGGTATTTGGGTATTAAAGATAAGAAAATATTATCAGTACTATCCAAGATGCTTAAAGCTGAAATTCAAGGTGAAGGTAAACCGAATAAAGGTACTCCTCAAGGCGGTATATTATCCCCGCTATTAGCAAATGTGGTTCTTAACGAACTAGATTGGTGGATAGCAAGTCAATGGGATGAAGCCAAGACTCAATTTCCTTACAAACAAAAAGGAAATATGCATGTTGCTTTGAGAAATACAAACTTAAAAGAAATGCATATCGTTAGATATGCAGATGACTTCAAGGTTTTCTGTTCAAATGAAAATGATGCTGAGAGAATATACCATGCAGTTGTAGCTTGGATAAAAGATAGATTACATCTTGAGATAAGTGAAGAAAAATCAAAGATTGTCAACCTAGAAAAAGAGTATAGTGAGTTCTTAGGAATTAAATTCAAACTTCGAAAAGAAAATGAGAAATGGGTTATAGAAAGTAGGATTTGTGATAAAGCAAAAGAACGAATGGTAAGTGATTTAAAGCATCAATTAAAGAAGATTAAAAGATATGCATATAAGTCGTACGTTCAAGAATTGAATTCAATGATAATTGGATATCACCAATACTACAATATGGCAACAATGGTTTGTCAAGAATTTAGAGACATTCAACATAGAGTGTTTCGGAAAATGGAAAATAAATTTGCAGTTACAAAGGAAGGTTACACGCCTGACTACTTTAACAAAATGTATGGTAAATATGGTGGAAGACCAATCTATCTACATGGTATAAGAGTAGTGCCAATATGGGGAATTAAGTTTTTAACCCCCATGCAGCTAGGAAAAGGTGTATGTAATTATACAGAGGAAGGCAGAAATAAAATCCATAAGAATCTTGAACAAATGCTCTCAAAAAGATTGTTGTATATAATTCAGAGCCCATCTCTAAATAGAAGTGTGGAATATAATGATAATAGAATATCGTTATATGCAGGACAAAGAGGTAAATGTGGAATATTAAAAGAATTTTATGAACCACATGAGATGGAATGTCATCATAAGATTCCCATTGAGCTCGGAGGGAAAGATGATTATAGAAATCTTATTTACCTACATAGCGATGTGCATAAGTTGATACACTCTACTGATAAGGATACAATAGCTAAGTATCTTTATAGAACTAGGTTGAATGATGAGCAACTAAAGAAGGTAAATAATCTTAGAAAACTTGCTGAACTTGAAGAAATATCGCTGACATAAATAACTGAAATAATTACGATGGAACGCCGTATGATATGAAAGTATCACGTACGGTGTGGACCAGGGGAAAAGGTAGAGATAATTTCAAAGCCTTACCTATTGGTATCAATCTCATCCAGATTTTGATAATGACATGGCTGCATTTATTGAGCCTACTAGAAAAGAAATTAAAGAAGAACTTATGGAGTATGGCTTAGAAGAAGATAAATTAGAAGAGATTATGGAAAATAAGCTAAGGAAAACCGTAAGTCAGGCAATGCAGGGGATTGTTTACAATTTAAACACTATGCATTCTCGTGCTGGTTCACAAGTACCTTTTAGCTCTATTAATTTAGGAATACCTAATTCTAAGGATGCAGCTTTAGTTTGTGAGTTATTCTTATTAGAGTATGAAAAGGGACTTGGTAAGGGAGAGCAACCAATATTTCCTAATATAATTTTTAGGGTAAAATCAGGAGTTAATAGGGATAAAAATGATCCTTACTATTATTTATATGAACTTGCTTGTAGAGTTGCAAGTAAGAGAATGAACCCTACATTTATGAACTTAGATGCAGATTTTAACAAAAAATATTATGAAATGGGAATAATACCTTCAACTATGGGGTGTAGAACTTATATCTGTTCTAATGTAAATGGAGAGCCTGGAACTAAGGGAAGGGGAAATATTGCTCCTACTACAATTAATTTACCTAGGCTTGGATTAATGGCAAAAGGAAATAAGGATAAGTTTTTTGAACTTTTACATGGAAGGTTAGAGTCAGCAAAAGAGTCATTAATGCATAGATATGAGATTTTGAAGAAATTAAAAGTTAAAGACCTTCCTTTTGTAGCTGGTCAAGGGCTTATGAAAGGATCAGAAGGACTCTGTGGAAATGATTCCATAGAACCTATATTAAAACAAGGTAGTTTTGCCATTGGATTTATAGGACTTGCGGAAACTTTAGTAGCTTTAACTGGCAAGCATCATGGTGAGGATAAAGAGTCTAGGAGACTAGGAGTAGAAATAATATCATACATAAGAAATTATACGGATAAAATTACAGAAGAGACTAAATTAAACTGGAGTACTTATGCAACTCCTGCAGAAGGATTAAGTGGAAAGTTTATTCTTCAGGATAAAAGTGTATTTGGGGATGTTAAGGGTGTTACGGATAAAAATTATTATACTAATAGTTATCATGTTCCTGTTGGATATCCGATTTCTATTAAAGATAAAATTGATATAGAAGCACCTTATCATAACTTATGTAATGGTGGACATATTACTTATTTAGAGGTAGATGATTGTCCAAATGAAGAGATTATAATGTCTATTTTAAATTATGCGTATACTGAAACTAATATCAGCTATATAGGTATTAATTTTCATATAAGATATTGTAGAGATTGTGGAACATACTTGCAAAGTGGTGAAGAGTCATGCCCAGTTTGTAAGGGAAGGGATATTCAAGGTATCTCAAGGGTTACAGGTTATTTAAGTCTTGATGAAAGGTTTGGACCTGGTAAGTATAGTGAAAGAGAAGATAGAATTACACATATGAGTAATAAAAAAGGATACACAGACTATATAAGTGGGTAGGTGTAAGTAAATATGATTGAAGAAAAACAAATAAGACTCTCAGGCATAATATTTGAAAGCTTAGTTAATGGGCCGGGTATTAGGAGGGTATTTTTTTCTCAAGGGTGCATACATAATTGCAAGGGGTGTTTTAATCCTCATACTCATAATTTTGAAGGGGGAGAAGAGTTTAAAATCTCTCTATTAGTTGAGGAAGTTAAGAAAAATCCAATGCTTAGCGGAGTAACTTTTAGTGGTGGAGATCCTTTTGAACAAGCAGAAAGCTTTTATTATTTAGCTAAAGAAATTAAAAAATTAGAACTTAATATTTGGTGTTATACTGGATACACTTTTGAATACATTTCAAATAACATGTATAAGAGAAAGTTTTGGAGAGAACTTTTAAGTAATGTAGATGTTATAATAGATGGAAAGTTCATTAAAGAAGAAAAGGATGAAACTTTAAAGTATAGGGGTTCTAAAAATCAAAGAATTATAGATGTAAAAAATAGTTTAGAACAAGGGCAAGTTATAGAATTAAAATATTAAATAAAATAAAACCATGTATAAATAGGTGAAAAATAAAATGTACTTAAAAAAGAGTATATTTTATAAAATCATTTTTTATCCATGGTTTTATTCATGTTTAACTAATATATAGTTTATAAAGGTTTCTATTTTTCTTCGTCACCGTCATGGTTATGTTCATAATTTTGTCTATAACTTAACATTATTTCATTTAATATTTCTCCTGGAGGTGCTGGAGTATAAGTTATAGCATTAGCACCTGCTGCTATGGTTTCTCTTATCGTATCTTCTGTAGGACCGCCAGTTGCTATTATAGGGAAATCAGGGAATTTTTCTCTTATGCTTCTAACTATATGTGCTGTTCTTTTTGCACCAGAAACATTTAATATAGTGGCACCAGCATTTATTCTAGCTTCAATGTCTTCAAATTCAGAAACTACTGTAACTATAATTGGAATATCTATAGTTTCTCTCATTTGAGTTATAACTTCATTTGGAGTAGGGTTATTTACAACAACACCTAATGCTCCTTTAAATTCAGCATCAAGGGCTAAGTTTACAACTCTTTTTCCAGTAGTAATTCCTCCACCTACACCACAAAAAATTGGCACATCTGTAGCCAATAGTAAAGAGGCTGTAATTATAGGCTGAGGAGTAAAAGGATATACTGCTATTATGGCATCCGCATTGGTGTTTTTAATTAAGGCAACATCTGTAGTAAATAAAAATGATTTTAGTCTTTTACCAAATATAACAATTCCACTAGCATCTCTTATAGCATTAGGCACTTCTATCATATGATTTCTTAAAGTGCCTTTAATAATTGGAACATTTTTTCGCATAGTGCTTCACTCCTTTATATAAATTTTTTCATAGCATAGTAAATGTGAATTAGTAGTCCAAAATAAGTAATTTGTTTTTTGTTTCGGTTAAAGTATAATTATTTTCTATGTTAAAGGTTGTAGTATTAATTTTATCACTTTCTTCAAACTTAATCAAAAAGTTTTCAAGTCCTAATAATTCAAAGTTTAGATTAGGAGTTTTATAGTGCATTGGAATTACAATATTACTTTTGATTTTTTCACATAGGGCATAGGCTTCAATATTATCAATAGTATAATTACCACCTATAGGAATTAGTAATATATTTATAGTACCAAGAGAGGATATCTCTTCATCTGTAAGCATATGACCTAAATCTCCTAAGTGACATATAACTAATCCATCTATTTCAAATCTAAATATTATATTTTCCCCACGTTTTGCCCCATAAAACTTATCATGATAAGTCCTAAAACCTTTTATTTTGATATTTTTAATATTAAATTCACCTATGCTATCTATAACCATATAATCACCTTTTAAATATTTAAGGCAATTATGATCAAAATGATGATGGCTTATACTTACTATGTCTGCATCCCCTTTATACACATTATAACCTATGGTATTATCAAAGGGGTCCATAAGAATTTTAGTACCATTTTTAGAGGTTATTAAAAAGCTAGAATGGCCAAGCCATTTGATTTGCAAAATATCACTTCCTTTAAATCGTGGTTTCTATATTTTATTAATATAATTTGTCTTTATTACATTTAGTATACAAGGAAATGGTTAAAAATCCTTTGAATAAGTAAGTACGAAAAGTAAATTTTTTTTAAATCTTTAAAAAAGGAAACTTTTACTTCGCTATTTTACGTAGGAGTAAGTTCCGCTAGCTAAATCAAAGATTATAGCGTCACTTAAACTATAAATTTAATTAAAGGTATTGACTATAGATAATAAACTATGTATATTATATTTATACTTAAAGATAAAATATTTTTATATTTAAATTTAGAAGATTAAAATAAAGGCTTTGATTAGGAAGAGTAGTTAACATGGAAACTTTAAGAGAGTGGGATTTGGTGGGAGCCCATAGTGGAAGGTTAATGAAAATCACCTAGGAGCCGAGAGCTGAAAATTAAGTAAGCTTTTACGTAATTCTGCGTTAAAGAATAGGGTATAATATGTACCTGAAATCATTGAACTACCATAGGTGGTATAACGAAGAATTTTACTTCGTCCTATTAAGGGCGAAGTTTTTTTATTTTAGGAATGGATATAATAGAAAAAAAGAAGGGAGAAAATACTATGTATAAAAAAATTGATAATTCAAAGGGCTTTGTACAAAGAGAAAAAGAAGTAGCTGAACTTTGGAACAATAAAGATATAATTAAAAAAAGTTTTGAGTTAAATGAAGATGGAGAGTATTTTACATTTTTCGATGGTCCACCAACTGCCAATGGAAAACCTCATATAGGGCATATTTTAACAAGGGTTATGAAAGACTTAATGCCAAGATATAAGGTTATGAAGGGCTATAAAGTTATAAGAAAAGCAGGATGGGATACTCACGGACTTCCAGTTGAACTAGAAGTTGAAAAAATGCTAGGTATTTCAGGAAAAGAACAAATTGAAGAATATGGTGTTGAAAAGTTTGTTAAAGAATGTAAGGATAGTGTATTTAAATATACAAGTCTTTGGAAAGATATGTCTGAAAAAATAGCTTACTGGGTAGACATGGATAATCCATACATAACTTATGATGATAATTATATAGAATCTGTATGGTGGGCATTAAAACAGATGTGGGATAAAAATCTATTATTTAAAGGACATAAGATAATGCCTTATTGCCCAAGATGTGGTACTGCACTATCTTCCCATGAAGTTGCTCAAGGATATAAAGATGTAAAAGAATCTACTGCTTTTGTAAAGTTTAAAGTTAAAAATGAAGAAAATAAATATTTCCTAGCTTGGACAACAACTCCTTGGACATTACCAAGTAACGTAGCATTAACTATAAATAGAAAATATGACTATGTGGAAGTAGAACAAAACGGAGAAGTATATATACTAGCTAAAGAATTAGCTTCTAAGGTTTTAGTAGAAGAATATACTGTTTTAAAAGAATTCAAGGGTGAAGAAATTTTAGGTATGGAGTATGAGCAATTATTTAAATTCGAAACTCCAGAGGAAAAAGCCTTTTATATAATTCATGGAGACTTTGTAACTTTAACTGATGGTACTGGTATAGTTCATACAGCACCAGCTTATGGTGAAGACGATAGCTTTGTATGTAAGAAGCATGGACTTCCATTAATAAACTTAGTAGATAGAAGTGGATGTTTTGTAGATTCTGTAGAACCTTGGAAAGGGTTATTTGTTAAAAAAGCAGATCCTAAGATAATAGACTACATGAATGAAAATAATATGTTATATAAATCAGAAAAGTTTACACATTCATATCCACACTGCTGGAGATGTGATACTCCACTTTTATATTATCCAAAGGATAGCTGGTTTGTTAAAACTACAGCAGTAAAAGAAAATTTAATTAAAAATAATCAGAGTATAAATTGGTTACCAGACAATATTAAACAAGGAAGAATGGGTAAATTCTTAGAAAATAATATTGACTGGGGTATTAGTAGAGATAGATATTGGGGTACTCCTCTTCCAATTTGGGAATGTGAATGCGGACATAGAGAATGTATCGGTAGCAGAGAAGAATTAAATAAAAAGGGTATAGAAGTTAAAGAAGGTTTAGAACTTCATAAGCCATATATAGATGAAGTGCATTTAAATTGTTCAGAATGTGGAAAAGAGATGAAGAGAACTAAGGAAGTTATAGACTGTTGGTTTGATTCAGGATCAATGCCTTTTGCTCAACATCATTATCCATTTGAAAACAAGGAATTATTTGAAAAGAACTTCCCAGCACAATTTATTTCAGAAGCAGTGGATCAGACAAGAGGATGGTTCTACACACTACTTGCAATTTCAACTACTTTATTTGAAAAGGCACCTTTTGAGAACTGTATAGTTTTAGGCCACGTTTTAGATAAAAAAGGTATTAAAATGTCTAAGCATAAGGGAAATGTAGTGGATCCTTTTGAAGTTTTAGAAAGTCAAGGGGCAGATGCTACAAGATGGCATTTCTATACAGCTAGTGCACCATGGCTTCCAACTAGATTCTCAGAAGAAGATGTGGCTGAGGCTCAAAGAAAATTCTTAAGTACTTTATGGAATGTATATTCTTTCTATGTGCTATATGCGGATATAGATAAATTTAATCCATTAGAATATAAAGACTTTAAGTCTGAAAATGTTATGGATAAGTGGATAATTTCAAAATTAAATTCTTTAATTAAGACTGTAGAAGAAGAACTAGATAACTATAGAATAACAACAGCAGCCTTAGCTCTTGAAGAATTTGTAGATGAATTATCTAACTGGTATGTAAGAAGAAATAGAGCGAGATTCTGGTCAGAAGATTTAACAGGGGATAAGATAGGTGCATATGTAACACTATACAATGTATTAGTTACATTTAGCAAAATAGCTTCTCCATTTATACCATTTATGACAGAGGAAATTTATCAAAACCTTGTAAGAGGACTTGATAAAAATGCAAAAGAGAGTATTCATTTATGCTCTTGGCCAGTAGCATGTGATTCCTCAATTGATAAAGAATTAGAAGAAGAAATGTCAGTGGCATATAAGGTTGTTAAATTAGGTAGAGCAGCTAGAAATGGAGCAAATATTAAAAATAGGCAACCACTTTCAAAAATGCTCCTATCTACAAAGTCTATACCTGAATATTATGGCGATATAATTAAAGATGAATTAAATATTAAAGATATAAGTTTTGGTGCAGATGTTTCTCAATACGTTAATTTTGAAATAAAACCTAACCTTCCAGTAATGGGAAGAACTTATGGAAAATTAATTCCTCAAATAAGAAAAGCTATAGCTGCACAAGATCAGATGAAATTAGCTCAAAGCATAAATAATGGTGAAGGTGTAACTATAAATGTAGAAGGAAATGAAATAGAACTTAACAAAGAGAACCTATTAGTTACAATGCAAGGCTTAGAAGGATATGCCTTTGCAGGAGAAGGGGAACTAGGAGTTCTATTAGATACAACCATAACTGATGAATTAAGAGAAGAAGGGCATGTAAGAGAAATATTAAGTAAAGTTCAAAACATGAGAAAAGACAGTGGGTTTGAAGTTTCAGATAAAATTAACTTATATGTAGATGGAAATGAAACCTTAGAATCAGTTGTAAAAAAACATGAAGATACTATAAAGAAAGAAACTCTATCAGTAGAAGTTTTATACAATGAAAATAGAGAGTACACTGAAGTTAAGATAAATGGAGAAGACTTTAAAATCTCTGTTGAGAAAGTGCTTAACTAAATAATAATTTATTAAAAATAAGAGAACACTTAAAATATATAAAAGTGTTCTCTTTCTATTTTAGCTTATATCTGATATTATAAAATAAATTTAAAAATTCGCTTTGCTCAAACATTAAATAAAAATGTTCATATAAAAGTCGCTTCATAATGTCTAACAAAGCCTAAAAGTTAATAATACAAAAGATAAGATATATAAAGTAAAGAAGGTGATTTTATGAAAAGAGTTATTTTGCTTATAATTGATAGTTTAGGTATAGGAGCTATGAGTGATATAGAAGAAGAGAGAAAACAGGATATTGGAAGCAATACATTAAAGCATATTTTAGAAAGTGAAAAAAATTTAAAAATACCTAACTTATTAAAATTAGGCTTAATGAATGCTTTAGGAGAAGAGGTTGGAGAGTATAAAAGTTCTAAAAATACCACATACGGAAAAGCTAAGTTAAAACATTATGGTGCGGATTCTTTTTATGGACACTATGAAATAGCAGGAGCTAAAGTGGAAAATCCAATTATACGACCTATAAGTTTTTATATTGATCATATAAAGAGTAGATTAAAGAGTTTAGAATATAGAGTTGAAGAAAAAATAATAGAGAATAAAATGTACTTAATAGTAAATGAGGGAATTATGATTTGTGATAATATAGAGGCGGAGTATGGTCAGGTATATACAGTTATAGGAAGTAGTTTTCATACTAGCTATGAAGAAGTAAAAAAAGTTGCTCTGGAAGTCAGACATATGGTTGAAGTATCACGAGTAGTAGCTGTGATTTGTGATATACCCATAGAAGAGTTAAAAGCTTCTATAGAGGTTAGAGAGAAAGATTACATAGGCATAAATGCACCTAAGTGTGATGTGTATAATAGAGGATATAGGGTAGAGCATTTAGGCTATGGAATTAGTAATAAAGGACATTGTGTAGATAAACTTACTATGAAAGGTATACCTGTAGTTCTAATTGGAAAAGTTTCAGATATAATATATGGAGAGGTATATAAAAGAATACACGGGGTTGAAACTGATACTATATCAAAGGATATCATAGGGGAAATAAAGAACTTAAGTGAGGGGCTTATATTTGCTAATATACAGGGCACAGATTTAGCAGGGCATCTTCAAAATACATATTTATATGGCAAAGAGTTAGAAAAAGTAGATATGTTACTTGAAGAAATTTTAAGTGAAATAACAGAAGAGGATTTACTTATTGTTATGGCGGATCATGGAAATGATCCTGTTATAGGACATAGTAAACATACAAGGGAAGAGATACCTATTCTTTTATATAATAGCAAGCTTAATGGAATGAAATTTATAGGGGAAAGGAATACCTTGGGAGATGTAGGAGCCACTATAACAGATATTTTTAATTGTGAAAAAACCGAAGAAGGAGAGAGTTTTTCACTCTTATTAAAGAACTTTTAGTTTGATTTGCATATTTTTGTAAACCTAATATTAAAATTTTTATATAAATTTTAATATTAGGTTATAAATAGTTTAAATATGTGATAAAATTTAATAAAGCTTTTAAACATTTAATAAGTAAAACTTATGAGTAATTACTAATATAAAGAGGTGTGAAATAGTGATTCTAGACGAGAGAGAGTTAATTAATTTATTTTGGAAAAGTGATGATGGAGTCAATTTCAAAATAGGTGAACTTTGTAGAAGAAGTGGGAAATATTATTTTAAATATGAAGTAGAAAGTACAAAAAAAGCTATGGAAAAAGGTTTTGAATTAATGGACTCTTTTCCAAGGTTGGATGCTGAATATTTTAGAGAAGAACTTTTTAGAGTTTTTGCCGATAGAATTCCAAATAAAAGTAGAAAAGAATATAATGATAATGTAGATGAGAATGATGAATTTGTGACATTAAAGGAGACTAAAGGAGTAATATCTAAGGACTCTTTCTATTTTGAAGAGGTTAAATGTGAAGAGGAAAATGTTAACAAAGAACAAGAAATAGATGAGAAAAATAAAAAGTAATAAAAAAGTCAGGTTAAGCTAACCTGATTTTTTTATTACTTTTAAATCTTTTATCTTTATAATTTATATATATATAATTATAAAAATCTGATAAAATTAGAGCATATGATTTAAGTATATAGTATTTAGGGGGAGTTTTTATGCAAAACAAAAATAAAGGCATAATTTTTATGCTTATGTCGGCATTTCTCTATGCCTTAATGAACGTATTTGTAAAGTGGGGTAATGATATACCTTTATTTGAAAGGATGTTTTTTACTAATGTAGTTACATTTATTATTGCATTTTTATTTGCCAAGAAAAATGGGGTTAGTTTTTTAGGGGAGAAGGAAAATCAAAAATATTTATTTGCAAGATCCGTTATAGGTCTTGGTGCTATGATAACTAATTTTTATGCTATTAGTAAGCTTATGATAGCAGACTCTTCAATGTTAAATAAATTGTCACCTTTTTTTGTTACTTTATTTGCCTGTATTTTTTTAAAGGAAAAGCTAAACAAACTACAAGTACCAGCTTTAATTATAGTTTTTATTGGGGCACTATTAGTAATTAAACCTAAGTTTAGCATGGAAATGATACCAGCTCTATCAGGGTTTTTATCTGCAGTTTTATCAGGGATTGCTTATACATTTTTAAGTGTTTTAGGAAACAAAGAAGATTCTTCAACTATTGTGGTTCACTTTGCTTTAATATCTATGCTTGGAACTTTACCAGGAATGTTTTTTCAGTTTAAAGTACCGGATATGAAGATGATCTTTATTTTAATATGTATAGGACTTTGTTATGGATTTGCTCAAGTAACTATGACCTTAGCCTACAAATATGCACCGGCTGCTGAAGTATCTATATATAATTATGTAAATATTATATTTGCTACTTTATTAGGCTTTGTTATTTTTAAAGAGATACCTGATATATACAGTCTTTTAGGAGGATGTATTATAATAGGAGCAGCAGCTACTTTATATATATACGGCAAAAAATCCCTTAATAAAAATCAATGTCAAGAGGAAAGGGTATAAAGGCACATGGTAGAAGCCATAATAATATTGTAATTAAAATTAGTGAGAGGAGATTTATTATGGCACATACTTTACCAGATTTACCTTATGCATATAATGCCTTAGAACCTTATTATGACGAAGAGACTTTAAGGATTCATCATGATGCTCATCATAAGTCTTATGTAGATGGACTTAATAATGCAGAGAAAAAATTAGAAGAGGCTAGAACTAGTGGTGACTATACTCTAATTAAACATTGGGAGAAGGAACTTGCATTTCATGGCTCAGGTCATATTCTTCATACTTTATTTTGGGAGAACATGTGCCCAAATAAGAATGATCCTAGTGGACAAATAAAACAACAAATCGAAAAAGATTTTGGCAGCTTTGAAAACTTTAAAAAAGAGTTTTCAGCAGCAGCTATTGCTGTAGAAGGATCAGGTTGGGCTATATTATGTTGGAATCCTTGTTTTAACAAGTTAGTTATTCTTCAATGTGAAAAACATCAAAATTTAACCCAATGGGGAGTAGCTCCACTTCTAGTAATGGATCTTTGGGAGCATGCTTATTATTTAAAATACAAAAACAAAAGAGCTGATTTTGTAAATGCTTTTTATAACATTATAAACTGGAATATGGTTAATGTTAGATTCACTAAAGCTACAAGTTCATAAGTTAATAAAAGGCTATAGTCTCAGAGAAATATTAAAAAAACTCCTCATTAGAGGAGTTTTTTTAATAAAAATGGTTAGGATCATTAGTATAAAGAGTCGATTGAGGATAAAGGGAAAAACCATAAAATTCATTTTGAAGTTTTTCAGATTTTATTTTATCTTTATTTAACTCTTTATCTCTATTTAATATATATTCTTCTAAAGATTCCCCTTCACTTACATTTTTATAAAATGGCACATCATTGTTGTTATCCTTATACATATAAATCCTCCTTTTATAAAGTTATTTATTTCGATTATTGGATTTCAATCACATATAATCTTTTTGTAAAATTATTTAATCTTAATAAACTTTAAATATACCCAAATATATTAAGGGTTTATACAATTATATATAAATATTTTTGTGCATCTTTCCTGCTAGTACAATTATTATTCTCAAAAAAGTCTAAAAAAATTCATACAATCCATAAGATATTAATAAAAAATACTTACAATATTCTTAAAGTGATTTTACTTTAATACCAAATATAGTATAATTATTTTAAATATAGTAAGGAGGATTTTCCGATGAATGTATTAGAAGTTAAGGATCTTAAAAAACGTCTTGGAAAGAGTGAAATTATAAAGGGGATAAGTTTTGAGGTTAAAGAAGGAGAGATTTTTGGATTTTTAGGACCTAATGGTGCAGGAAAAACTACTACCATAAGGATGCTTGTAGGGCTTATTCATAGCAATGGTGGAAGCATAAAGATTATGGGACATGATTTAGAGAAAGATAGAGAGGAAGCTCTTTCTAATGTGGGGGCTGTAGTAGAGAATCCAGAATTATATACATATTTATCTGGTAGAGAAAATTTGATGCAAATTGCTAGAGTAAGGGGAGTTTCAAAAGAAGAAATTGATGAACTAATAGAACTTGTGGGATTAAAAGATAAAATTAATATGAAAGTAAAGAAATATTCTTTAGGTATGAAACAAAGACTAGGTCTTGCAGCAGCTTTAATTTCAGATCCTAAGTTGCTTATATTAGACGAGCCTACCAATGGTTTAGATCCTAATGGAATTTTAGACTTTAGGGAAATAGTAAGAAAAGCATCCAAAGAAAGAGGAATTTCCGTATTTATATCTTCTCATATTTTAAGTGAGGTTCAACAGTTATGTGATACTGTAGCCTTTATAAATAATGGTGTTATACAATCCGTAGAAAAAAATGGACAAGAAGATGAAGAGGAAAGTGTAGTAGTAATATTAGATCCAGTTAATAAGAAGAAATGTTTAGAAGAATTACAAGGTATGGAAGAGATATTATACTTTAAGGAACTTGAGAAGACACTAGAAATAAGAATTTATAAAAAACACTCTCCTTTAATTATAAAAAGATTAGTAGAAAGAAATGTAGAACTAATGGAGTTTTATATAAAACATAAGGGCTTAGAACAAAGGTATATGGAATTGGTTAAAGGAGGAAAAAAATAATGGTTGTTTTAATTAAAAATGAGTTTATTAAACTATTTAAAAGGGCAAAGACCCTAGTAGTTTTTTTAGGTTTTTTAGCACTACTTGGCTTTATGGTATTTGCCAGTTATAAAAATGAAAAGTTCGTTTTAGAAAGTGAAAAACCAGAAAATAGAATATTATCTATGCAAGAAAGTTTAAAATACCTAGAAGAAGATAAGGAAAGATTAAAGAAAGATTTAAAGGATAAACCAGAAGAACTAGAACTAAATTTAAAAAGAATAGATGAGGATATTAAGGAAAATAAAGGAAGTATAGAAGAATTAAAGAAGGAAATAAAAGAAAAGGACAAAAAGATTGATTGGCGAGTTAAATTAAAGGCAGATTTAAAAAATACAGAGGCAAATTATAACCTTCAAAAGAATGAAAATAATCCTGACTCTGAGTATTTAAGAATGGAAATTGCTAAGGCAAAATATCTTTTAGAAAATGATATAGAACCAGTAGGAGAGTATGTGTTAAATGGATTTAACTTTTTAGTAGGTGTTTTAAGTAATATTGGGTTAAGTTTCTTAGCCTTAGGAGTTGTGGTATTTGCTGCGGATATGGTATCAGGAGAATATACTCCACCTACATTAAAATTTTTACTTATTCAGCCAGTAGCAAGAGGAAAGGTGCTTTTAGCTAAGTATATATCTTTAGTAGTCTCAGCAATAACTTTAATAACAAGTGGAGAACTTCTATTTTTTATAGGTATAAGTATATTTAGAGGTTCTGGAAATTTTAACTATCCAGTGATTCAAGGAATGAAATTTATGTATGATAAGGCCAGAGTAAATCCTGATGGTACTTTTAATATTATAAATGTTCCTAATTCAGCTTCTCTTATGCCTATGTGGAAGTTTGTACTTATTGCAATTTTAATTCAAGCCCTATATATTATGGTTGCTTGCACATTAGCATTTTTAATTTCAACCATTGTAAAGAGCAGTATGATATCTATGGCGATTTCTGTAATTTCAATTATTATGTTACAAATACTTAATGCAATAATGGGACAGTCTAGGGGAATAAGTAAATTACTTTTTATAACTTATGGAGACCCAATATCTTTATTAGAAGGTAACATTGCTAGAAGTATGAGAAATCTTAGCATAAATCTTAAGAGTGGTATAATAGTAATGCTCTCTTGGATTATAATATGTTATGCCATTTCATATTTTAATTTTAAAAAGAAAGATATATTAATATAATAATAAAAGGACATAGTGGGTTTTTACTTTCATTTTGAAAAATGGTAGTATTAGAATGTATAAATTTCTCTATATGTAGAAAGACTTTCACCTTTGCTAAGATATATACATAGTATAAATGTATATCAATTGGCAGAGGTGTTTTTTGGTTATGCTTTATGCTCTTATTTTGGCAGGAGGGAAAGGCACTAGGCTTTATCCTTTATCTAGAGATAATAATCCAAAGCAATTTTTAAATATAATAAATGGGAAAAGCTTTTTAAGAAATACTGTAGATAGAATTTTACCTATGGTTCCCAAAGAAAATATCTATGTTGTAACTAACCAAAAATATTATGAGCAGGTTTGTATAGATATACCAGAAATAAATAAAGAAAATATAATGTTGGAACCTACGAATAAAGACACCCCGTTGTAGAGGATATAGGTCATTTTTAATGATTAATTGTTAATGCTGAATACGATAATCAATGTACGAATATCAATACTCAATGAAAGATAAAACTCAAGAGGAGCTTCTATAAAAATTAAAATGCAGCTTTCACTTCTTGATATCTTAACTCAAGCTACTCACATAATTCATTAATACTTGCATATCTTGTTGTAGTAAAACTATATTCCAAGCTGTTTCTTTTGTAATTATCTTTATGTATTATTTTTAATTAAGACCAATAGGATAAATAAGTTTTAACAAACTATTTTACACAAAAGAAGAGTAAGGGAGCCATCTAGCTATTTTGTATTTGTATAAACATTTCTATAACGTTTTGTGGTAAAATATTTTATGGAAAGAATAATGGAGCAATTTAAAAATTTTAATTTAGATAGCATTAGGATAAATAAATATAGATTTGTTACCGCTTATTCACTAAATGTTAGAGTAAGTAATTCTGATACTTCAAGAATAGTATATAAATCAAAATTTGGACAGGTGCTAAAAATCATAAATAAAATAGAAATTGGACATCTATAGAATATAGTATGATGAAAAAATTTGCATTAAAGGATGGGGGTTTACACGTTATTTATGTGAATTTAGATAATATTTAAGTTTAAACATGAAGTAATTAGAAATTAGGAGGATACTTTTTAGGGGTAAAAACTTATAGAGAAATGTTAAATAGGGGGGGGAAGTATGGACAAATTAGCATATATTTTAGATTGGATATTACGAATAATAGGAATTTTATCGTTATTTATAGGTATAGCAAAGGTGATTTGTGCCATATTTAAAACAGAACATATTTATGATGATATAACCATAATTGCAAATCCTACTGAATCACAAATTGATAAGTATCATAGTATAGTTGAATTTTGTGACGAAAAATGTGGTGGAGAGTACACATTAATAGCTCCAGTAAAGCAAGAATTAAAGAATCTTAAGATTTATGAACTTAAAATCACCAAAAGAGATAAATTAAAAAAGTCCAAGGTTGTCTATAGGCTAAAAAAACTAGAACCAAATACAGCATTGTTAATAAATATTTATTGTAACTGTGGTATTCCAAGTAGGATGATACAATGGCAAGTAACTGATAAATCTATTGCTAAATATTATTTTGGTGAGAATGGGTTTAATGGTAATAGCTCTTAAGCCCCTAAATGATATTGGACAATATCTGTTATGTAAAATATAATAATATTGTCAGGAGTGATTATACATGAAAAAGAAGAATTATACAGAAGAGTTTAAATCCCAAATCATTAAGGAAGTTAATAATGTAAAAGATATTGGTATAGTTGCACGTAAGCATGGAATTGCAAGATCAACGGTCAATGGATGGATAAAAAAACAAGGTTTATCATCAACTTTAATTGAGGGAAAAGAAATAACTAAAGAACTTAAAGAAAAAGAGCAAGAAAATGATCATTTAAAGAAACTGTTAGGTGAGAAAGATCTTGAAATTTCAATACTTAGAGACTTATTAAAAAAAGTAAACCCTCAATTAAAGATAAAGTAGAAATTTGTGAAAAATATATATCACAAGGATATTGTGCATTATTAGTACTTAAGATTATAAAATTAGGCAAATCAACTTATTACTATAATATTGCCAATAAAGATAAGATAAAAAAGAAACCTGTAGGTAAACCTGCTCCTGGATATTCATTTAATCTTAGTGGTGATAAAGTTTGTGATGAACAAATAAAAGAATGGATAATAGAATCAATAAATGGAGATGCAGAGTTTTATGGATATAGAAAGATAAAAGAACACCTCAAGCGTGAATATAAGCTTGTATTGAACCATAAGAAAGCATATAGATTATGCAAAGAGTTAGATTTACTAAGGCCTCAGAGAAAAGTTAAAGATAAAGTTAAGAAGAGTATTGCTATAAATAGAAAAGTAAACTCTTCAAACAATGTTTGGGAGCTAGATATTAAATACGGCTATATAAAAGGAGAAGATAGATTTTTCTTCTTACTAAATGTAATTGATGTATTTGACAGAACATTAATTGACTATCATATGGGATTAAGTTGTGATGCTAAAGATACCGCAGCTACCCTTAGGCGCTGTCTTATTAAAAGAAATTTATTTCAAAAGGATATTGAATTACCTGTAGTAAGAACTGATAATGGTCCACAGTTTATTAGTAATACCTTCAAAGAGACTTGTGAAATTTTGGGTATCCATCATGAGAGAATACCTGTTAGAACACCAAATAAGAATGCCCATATTGAATCTTTTCACAGAATATTAGAGGATGAGTGTTTTAGTGTTAATGAATTTAATGATTATAAAGAAGCATTTATAAGTGTAGATGAATTTATGAAAAGATATAATAACCGTAGAATTCATTCAAGCTTAGGATATAAGACTCCAAGTGAATTTTATAACCTTTATTCTGGAGAAACTCTAGAATGGATGACAGTTAAGTTATAGTGTATAAAAATACATAGTAAATGAATTAAGCCTATAACTTATGATGGCATGAAAATTGAAGTAATAGCGAGAATTTAATAGAGTTTGTCCAAAATAAAGGGGTTAATCCGATAGAAGCATGCTTGTAATTGGATATAACAAAAGTCTATTCGCTAATATTATAAATATTTTTAAATAGTCGAGTAACTTCGTTACAGTGTTTGAACTGAATATGGAGAAGGAGGTTTATATGGAGATTATGCAGGGTAACTTATCTATTGATAAGTATTTAAAATATAATTTAGACATCCTATTCGTTGCTTTAAACCCACCAAAACAATCTAATTCTAATGGTCATTATTTTTCTGGTAAACAGTCAACATTTTTTAAATTGCTTTATGAAAGTGGGTTAGTTACCGTAGAAGTAGACAAACTTAATGCAGATGAGCAAGTATTTGGTGGAACAGAATTTAATTATAAAAATAAGCAGTTTGGGATTATTGATGTAGTTGCAGAAAGGGTAGAGACTAGTAGCAAAAAGGTGAAAGTTTCAGAAGAACATATAAAAAGTTTAATAGGAAAAATTATTGAGTATAAGCCCAAAACAGTGTGCATTATACATAGTAAAATTAAAAATAAGTTTAATAGAGTAAATGACTTTAGGAAGCTTGAAGATATTAATGATTATGGCAATTATGGTAAACTATTAAAGGAATGTAATTCAGTATTTTTTATGCAGTATTTTCCTAATGGAAATAGTATATCAAAAGAAATGAAACTGAAAATCTTTGGTGAGATTAGAGAATCACTATAGAATATACTTTAATAAGGAAAAGCTTTATGACGAGCAAATAAGCAGATTTTAATAAATTCATAAAATCTTAAAAGATTTTGCAGTGAATATGATTTTTAGCAACTAGACTGTGAGAAAAAAATTATAAAAGGAAAATTAACCATTAAATAACACAATATTTTAAAATACCAATTAAAATGATAAGATAGTCATATAACCTAGTTACTATTTAAGGGGAATTGTTATGGAGATAATAAATAATCAGAATAAATTGTTAGGTGATGACATTAAAAAAGAGCTTGAAAATGGAAGTAAACTTAAGATAATAGCATCATGTTTTTCTATTTATGCATTTGATGCGCTTAAAGAGGAGCTAAAAAATGTTAAGGAACTCGAATTTATTTTTTCTTCCCCAACTTTTATTGAAGATAAAATAGCAGATAAAATAAAAAAAGAAAGTAGGGAATTTTACATACCACATGAAATAAGGGAAAACACTTTATATGGTACACCATTTGAAATAAAGCTTAGAAATAAATTAACACAAAAGGCTATAGCTAAAGAATGTGCTAACTGGATTAAAGGGAAAGTCAAATTTAAATCTAATATTTCAAGTGGCTCTATGCCTAATTTTATTTCTATTACTGGAGAAAAAAAATAATGTTACATATATGCCAGTTGAAAGTTTTACAACTGGTGAATTAGGCTATGAAAAAGATAATTCTCTTTTTAAAGCAATAACAAAAATTAATGATGATTCCACAACAACAATATTTTTAAAACAATTTGAGGATATGTGGAATGATAATAAGAAATTTGAAGATGTAACTGAGAAGATTGTTGAGTACATTTCTAGTGCATATAAAGAAAACTCACCAGAATATATTTATTTTATTATTTTATATAATATTTTTAATGAATTTTTACAAGATCTATCAGAAGATTATATGCCTAATGATTTAACAGGATTTAAGGATACTATAATTTGGGATAAACTATATAACTACCAAAAAGATGCATCTATAGGAATTATAAATAAGTTGGAAAAATACAACGGTTGTATATTAGCAGATAGTGTAGGTCTTGGGAAAACATTTACAGCCTTGTCAGTAATGAAATACTATGACTTAAAGAATAAATCTATACTAGTTTTATGTCCTAAAAAATTATCAGATAACTGGAATAGGTATATAGGAAATAAAAAGACTAATATTTTTTACAAAGATAAAATTAGATTTGATGTTTTGTATCATACAGATTTAGGGAGAAAGTCCGGTACAAGCAATGGACAAAAATTAGAAGAAATATATTGGGAAAACTATGATCTTGTAGTTATAGATGAAAGTCATAATTTTAGAAATAACGATCCATATAAAGATAAGGAAACAAGATATCAATTTTTAATAAATAAAGTAATGAAACCAGGTGTAAAAACTAAGGTATTAATGTTAAGCGCTACCCCTGTAAATAATAAGTTTAAAGATTTGAAAAATCAATTAGCTTTAGCATATGGTGATAATCTTGAAGAATTTGAAAGTAAGTTAGATACAGATCAATCTATAAGGCAGATATTTTTAAAAGCTCAGAGAGTATTTGATGAGTGGATTAAAGTACCTTCAGAAGATAGAAAAGCCAAAGACTTACTTGAGAATTTAGATATGGATTTTTCTATATTATTAGATAGTGTGACAATTGCTAGAAGTAGAAAACATATTGTTAAATACTATGATATAAAGGATATAGGAAGCTTTCCTAAAAGGTTAAAAACTCAATCTTACTATTGTGATTTAACTAAAAACCACAATGTTGTTGGTTATGATGATATATACAGTAAAATTAGTAGTATGACCTTAGCAGTTTATGCTCCAATGAGTTATATATTTGCAAGTAAGATTGATAAATATAATGAAATGTATGATACAAAGATTGAAGGAAAAGGTGCTTTAAAGCAATCTAGCCGTGAAAAGTCATTGCAAAGACTTATGACTATTATGATGCTTAAAAGGTTAGAAAGTTCTGTAGAAGCTTTTAGAATAACATTAAGTAAGATATTGGGTATTAATTTTAATACATTAGAAGATATAAAGCAATACAAAAGTGGTAATAAAAGTTTAGTTAAAAATCTTGTTGATAATTTATCCCAAAATGAAATTGATGAATTATATGAAGAGAATATGCAGTTTACAAATGACACAACAAAAGGGAAAGTAAAAATAGCTTTAAAAGATATGGATTTAATCAGCTGGGAAAGGGATATTACAGGGGATATTAACATACTTAAGTACTTAATAAGTGAAATAAAAAAAATAACTGATAATAATGATGCAAAATTAAAACAATTAGTTGAGATTATAGATAATAAAATTAATAATCCTTTCAATGAAGGAAATAATAAAGTATTAATTTTTTCAGCATTTGCAGATACAACCACATATCTTTATAACTATTTAAGCAGTTATTTAAAAAATAAATATAATATTGAAACCGCTAAAGTTGAGGGTGGTTCTGGAGGAAATAAGTCAACCATAACAGGCTTAAGTGATATGGATAAGATATTAACGTTTTTTTCACCTATAAGCAAAGAAAAACAATTAATTTATCCAAATGAAAGTGGGGAGTTAACAGTATTAATTGCTACTGATTGTATTTCAGAAGGACAAAACCTTCAGGATTGTGATATATGTATAAATTATGATATACATTGGAATCCAGTAAGGATAGTTCAAAGGTTTGGACGTATTGATCGTATAGGAAGCAAAAATCAATATATTCAATTAGTAAATTTTTGGCCTAATATATCATTAGATGAGTACATTAATTTAAATGACAGGGTAATGGGTCGTATGACAATAGTTGACGCTACTAGCACAGCCGATGATAACCCAATTTCAGAAGAACAATTAAATGCTGATTACAGGAAAGTTCAGCTTAAAAAGCTACAAGATGGGGAACTTCAAGACTTAGAAGATGTTGATGGAAGCATAAGTATTACAGATTTAGGACTTAATGATTTTAGGATGGACATGGTTGAGTATATTAAAGCTATTGGAGAACCTAAACATGCACCAAATGGTATGCATGCAGTAGTAAAATTAAATGAAGAACTTGGAATTGAAAAAGGTGTAATTTATGTGCTAAAAAACACCACTAACGAAGTAAATATTAAAAAGCAAAATATACTGCATCCATATTACCTTGTATATGTAGAAGATGATGGGAAAATAAAATTTAATCATTTGGAAATAAAAAATATATTGGATATTTTAAGAGCAACTTGTAAAAATAAAAATGAACCTTTGAAAGATATTTGTAAAATATTCAATAAAGAAACTAAAGATGGATACAAAATGGGCAAGTATGGTGAGCTTCTTCATAGTGCAATTGAAAGCATAGTAAGTGTAAAAGAAGAAAAAGATTTGAAGAATCTCTTTAAAGTAGGAAGTCAAGTTTTATTTCAAGAAAAGATAAAAGGTTTAGATGACTTTGAACTTATAGCTTTTGTGGTTATAAGGTAGGTGATGGTATGTTTCAATTTAATAGCAAGACCTTAGTTAATAAAGAATTTAAGTTAAAAGAAATATTAAAAATGATCAATGCAGATAAAAATTTAAAGAATGACGCCTCATGCATTAAAAAGATTACTCTAAATAATGTAATTTCAGAAGCTACTTTAAATATAAAATCTGATAATTTCTGTAAAGAGATATTTATTTTTAAAATAGATTTAGAAGAAAAGAGAATTCCACTTGAGTTTATAAAAGTCTTTAATAGATTTATGGACATACATAATTATTTTATTTTTAAATGCGAAGGCAAATTTAAGGAGTTATGTATTCATAGATATGTTGAAAATGATTCTATAAAGTTTGGAAATATTTACGAAAGCAAATGGAAGCAGGAAGAATTAAAAGAGTTACCTTATTGTATAAAGATAAGAGAAATTTATGATAATTTAATTTTTAATCTAGTGGATTTAAAACCTAATGAAAATGAAGAGTTAACTTGCTTTTTAGAAAGATTTAACAATATACAAAAGATAAAAAAAGAAATAAGTGCTTTGGAAAAGAAAGCCTTTAAAGAAACACAACCGAAGAAGAAGTTTGATATGGGGAGAGAAATAATAAAGCAGAAAGAAGTAATAAGGACATTAGAAGGGGATAATAATGGAAAAGCTTAAAATGCAAACTAAAAGTAAGGTTGATGTAAATATAGAAACAATAGAGGATTTATTTCCTAATACTATTACAGAAAGAATAAAAGTATATGATGAAAATAATAAGCCTATAGTTGAAAAAGCAATTGATTTCGATATATTAAAGCAGGAATTATCAAAATTTATAGTTGAAGGAAAAGAAGAAAGATATCAAATGAATTGGCCAGGAAAAAAAGAGGCAATATTAAGAGCTAATACACCAATAAATAAAACACTTAGACCTTGTAGAGAAGAAAGTGTTGATTTTGATAACACAGAAAACATTTACATTGAAGGGGATAACCTAGAGGTATTGAAATTACTTCAAGAAACCTATCTAAATAAGATTAAAATGATTTATATTGATCCACCATACAATACTGGTAATGATTATTTTGTATATCCAGATAATTTTGCAATGAGTAGCGAAGAATTTAGTGAATTAAGTGGACAGTATGATGAAGATGGGGATATGATTTATGATATTAGAAAAAACAATGAAAGTAATGGGAAATTTCATACAGATTGGCTTAATATGATGTATTCTCGTTTGAAGTTGGCTAGAGATTTATTAAGTGAGGATGGAGTAATATTTATAAGCATTGATGATAATGAAGTTGAAAATTTAAAAAAGCTATGTAATGAAGTGTTTGGGGAAGGAAATTTTGTAGGTGAAATTATTAGAAAAACAAAATCTATGACAGGTGATAATGCAAATGGATTTAACTTACAACATGAAAATTTATTTATATATACAAAAGAAAAAAATAATGTATTGTTAATAGGAAAAGAAAAGAGGTTTGAGAATTATTCTAATCCAGACAATGATCCATTGGGTAGGTGGTGCTCAGGGGATCCTAGTGCAAAGAGTGGAGGAGATACCACATATTTCCCTATAAAAAATCCTTATACTGATAGAGTGGATTATCCCCCTAAAGGACGATTTTGGGCATTCTCACAAAATACATTAGAAAGGTATATAGCAAAGGGGAAGATTAAATTTAAAGAAAATTACAAAGATGGAGAAAGGGGCTTCATTTTTAAAAGGTATAAAAATGAAGCATCAAATTACTTTAATCCAGTTAATAGTTTATTTCCCGTAGAAAGTGAATTTATGAATCAATCTGCAACAATTGAATTAAAGTCTTTGTTTGATAATTCAGTTTTTAATTATCCTAAGCCTACGTCTCTTTTATTAGAATTAACGAAATGCTGTACACTAAATGATAATGATATTATTTTAGACTTTTTCGCTGGCTCATCAACAACAGCTCATGCAGTTATGCAACTAAATGCAGAAGACGGAGGAAATCGTAAATTTATTATGGTACAACTTCCAGAAGCAACAGAAGAAAAATCCGAAGCATTTAAAGCTGGATATAAAAATATATGTGAAATAGGAAAAGAACGTATTAGAAGAGCTGGTAAAAAAATAAAAGAAGAAAATCCAGATAAAGCAGTAAGTTTAGATACTGGCTTTAGAGTTCTTAAATTAGATTCTAGTAATATGAAAGATGTATTTTATAGTCCAGTTGAGGTTAACCAAAGGATGATTGATAAGTTAGAAAGTAATATAAAAGGAGATCGTTCAAATGAGGACTTGTTGTTCCAAGTTATGCTAGATTTAGGTGAACTATTATCTAGTGATATTGAAGAAATTGAAATACAAGGTAAAAAAGTATTCAATGTTGGACAAGGTAATATTGTTGCATGCTTTGATAATGATATTATTGAAGAAGTAGTAAAAGAAATAGCAAAGATGAACCCATTTTATGCTGTATTTAGGGATAGTTGTTTAAGTAATGATTCTGTAGCTACTAATTTTGAAGAGATATTTAAAATCTATAGTCCAAATACAATAAGAAAGATATTGTAGGAGGATATAGATATGAAATTTAAATTTAAAATACAAGATTACCAAACAAGAGCAATAGAAAACGTTATAAATGTTTTTAAAGGTCAACCATTTAATGATCATGTTAAATATACTAGAGACTTAGGTGTAAGAGAAAAAGAAACAGAACAGGTTACATATATAAATAATGTTGAAAATGGAATGTCGCCAAAGGAAATAGAGATAAAAAATAATTATGGGGATATAGAAAATAGCCATGGGTTTGAAAATGCTAATATTGTTATTAGTGATGAAGAAATATTAAAGAATATCAGAGATATTCAATCAATTAATAACATAAATTTGTCTAATAAATTAGTTAAGCATTTAGGAAGATGCAGTCTTGATGTAGAAATGGAAACCGGCACAGGAAAAACTTATGTTTATATTAAGACAATATTTGAGTTAAATAAAAAATATGGTTTTAGTAAATTTATTATAGTTGTACCTTCTATTGCAATAAGAGAAGGGGTAAAGAAGACTTTTGAAATAACACAAGAACATTTTATGGAGCATTATAATAAAAAAGCGAGATATTTTATTTATAATAGTAAGAATTTAAATAATCTAGATAACTTCAGTAGCAGCTCAAATGTTAATGTTATGATAATAAATGCCCAAGCTTTTAATGCACGGGGAGCAGATGCTAGGCGTATTTATGAAAAAATAGATGAATTTCAAAGTAGAAGACCTATAGATGTTATAGCTGCTAATAGACCTATTTTAATAATAGATGAACCACAAAAATTAGGTGGAAAAGCCACACAGGAATCTTTAAAATTATTTAATCCATTATTTTGTTTAAACTATTCTGCAACTCATACTAAACAGCATAATCTTGTGTATGTGTTAGATGCATTGGACGCTTATAATGAAAGATTAGTTAAGAAGATAGAAGTAAAAGGTTTTGAAGTGAAAAATTTTAGAGGCACAGAAAAATATTTATTTTTAGATGATATTATTATTTCTTCCCAAAAGCCACCAAGAGCAAAGATAGAGTTAGAGATCAAATATGTTAAATCAATAAATAGAGAAACACGCATTTTTGATGTAGGAGATAATCTTTATAGTGCATCAAAGGAAATGGAACAGTATAAAGATAATTTTGTTATAAATGAAATAAATCCAATAGATGGGACTGTTACATTTACTAATGGATTAGTTATTTCTAAAGGAATTATTGTTGGGGATATTTCTGAAAAAGACATGAGGAGAATTCAAATAAGAGAAACCATTGCTTCACACTTTGAAAAAGAAGAAACATTATTTAATAAAGGTATAAAGATATTATCTCTTTTTTTTATTGATGATGTAGCTAAGTATAGAGTTTATGATGAAAATGGAGAAGAGATTAACTCTGAATATGCAACAATTTTCGAGGAGGAATATACAAGCATTTTAAATGAGTATATTACTTTATTAGATACTCCATATGTTAATTATTTAAAAAGTATTGATGTGAAAGATACACATAAGGGTTACTTTAGCATTGACAAAAAGACAAAAAGAATAGTAAATTCAACTACAAAAGGAAAGAGTACAGAAAGTGATGATATTACTGCTTATGATTTGATACTAAAAAATAAAGAGCGATTATTAAGTTTTGATGAACCTACTAGATTTATATTTTCCCATTCAGCTCTAAGGGAAGGATGGGATAACCCTAATGTATTTCAAATCTGTACTTTAAAGCATAGTGATAGTGCAACTCAAAAGCGTCAAGAAGTAGGGAGAGGTCTTAGACTTTGTGTTGATCAAAATGGTGATAGGTTAGATTTAAATTATCCAGGAATAGATAAGGATACTATTCATAATGTAAATAAGTTAACAGTTATTGCAAGTGAAAGTTATAAAGATTTTGTAGAAGGATTACAAAAAGATATTAGACAAGATTTATATGATAGACCTAAGAAAGCAACGATAGAATATTTCATAGGCAAGAAAGTTTTAACTAATGATGAAATAGTAGAAATTAATAAAAAACAAGCTAATGTAATTCATAATTATTTAGTTAGAAATGATTATATTGATGATGATGACAATATAACTGAAAAGTATAGGGTAGATTTAGAAAATAAGTGCATGGCTTCTTTGCCTGAAAATTTGGTTTCTATTTGTGATGGAATACATAAAATAATTCAAAGTGTATTTGATGAAAGTGTATTAAATAACATGATGGATAATGGAAATAAGCCTAAAGTTAAAGAAAATGAACTTAATGATAATTTCTATAAGAAGGAATTTCAAACATTATGGAAATATATTAATCATAAGTATGCTTATACTGTTTATTTTGAAAGTGATGAACTTATAAAAAATGCAATAAAGAATATTAATAGAAATATGTTTGTATCAAAATTACAATATACTTTATCTCAAGCTGAACAAAAAGAAAATTTTGATGTTAATGAATTAGAAAGAGGTAAAGCTTTTAAGAATACTTTAACTAAAACAAAGACCCTGGATCATTCAGAAATAAGTGGAGTAAAGTATGATTTGGTTGGGAAAATTTCAGAAGGAACCATATTAACTAGAAAAACAGTAGTAAAAATACTAAAAGGAATTGAGCCTAATATATTTTCCATGTTTAAATATAACCCGGAAGAATTTATAGCAAAGACAATTAAATTAATTAAAGAGGAAAAAGCCACAATGATAGTTGATCATATTAGCTATAATGAAATTGAAGGAAGTTATGATAGTAATATCTTCACAGCAGAGAATAAAGGAAAAGATTTTTCAAAAGCATTTTTAGCAAAAAGACATATTCAAGATTACGTATTCACAGATGGAATTGCAGAAAAGAGTATAGAACGTAAATTTGCTGAAGAGCTTGATGGGGCAGATGAAGTTTGTGTTTATGCAAAACTTCCTAGAACTTTTCAAATTCCAACTCCTGTTGGGAATTATTCACCAGATTGGGCAATTGCATTCAAGGAAGGCTCAGTAAAGCATATCTATTTTATAGCAGAGACTAAAGGAACTATGGAGAGTATGCATTTAAGAAAAATAGAAGAAGCTAAAATAGCATGTGCTGAAAAATTATTTAATGATTTATCCACTAGTCATGTTAAGTATCATAAGGTAGATAGTTATCAAAAATTATTAAATATAATGGGTAAATTATAGTTAAAGTATAACTGCAAAAATTTGATTACTGTAATTTAATGGGTTGAAGTAATGTAGAAATACTAGGTTAAAGAAAAGCCTAGTATTTTATTATTAGCAAATATAATCATATACAAAGGATATAATAAATAGAATTCTTATATAAGCAATAATTACGAGGGATTAAATTGACGAAGATCCAAACAAAAATTAAATTTGGTAGGGAAAACTTGGAGAGTTTAATCGATGAAATAGTTAAAGATAAAATATACGAAGTAACAAATAGGCTGAAAAATGGAGAATTTGAGTTCTATAATCAAAAAGAAAACTATCCATCCACCAATACAGATAAAAAGGTGGATGAAACAAAATGAGAAAAGTTTGGAATGTAGCAATATATGCAAGGGTTTCTACTGATAAAAAAGAACAGAGTGAATCTATTCCAGCGCAAGTGGGTAACTTAAAAAAATGGCTTTTAGAAAGATCTAGAGATGATAAAGAGGCTGTATATAACTTGATTGATGTTTATGAAGATCAGGGGATGTCAGGATCAAACTTTGATAGAGATTCATTTATTAGAATGAAGGGAGACATTGAAGATAAGAAGATTAATATGGTGCTTACAAGGGACTTATCTAGATTTTCAAGAAACTATGTTTTAGCAGGGTATTACCTAGAGGATTATTTTAAAGTTAATAATGTAAGATTTATATCTGTTTTGGATAATGTAGATACAGAGAATGAATTTAATGATATTATTCCCTTTAAAAATATTTTAAATGAAATGTATATTAAGGATTGTAGTAAGAGGGTAAGAAGTGCATTAACAGATAGGATGGAGAGAGGTTCATCTATTGCTAGTAAACCACCATACGGATATAAATTTGAAGAGTATTATGAAGGAAATCAAAAGACTATAGTTTTAGTTCCAGAAGGAGGAGAAACTACAGAAGTAGTTAAAGAAATTTTTTCTTTGTATATAAGTGGATGGGGTGCTGGTAGGATAGCAACCCACCTAAATAAGAAAGGAATAGAACCACCCTCTGCAAGGCTTAATAATTTTAAAAGAAAAAAGTTTGGTATTTGGACCAATAATACAATATTTTCAATCCTCAAGAACCCTAAATATGGTGGATATATGGTACAGCAACGTTGGAGAAAAGTAAGTTATAAGGTAAAAAAAATAAGAACCACAGAAGAGCATGAATGGATATTTGGGGGAGAGTTTGAAGGTATAATAGATAAGCAAACTTTTAAAAAGGTACAAAAACTCCTTGAAGAGCGAAGTAATGGATATAGGTATAAAAACGGAGTTCTTCATCCGTTTTCAAGGACATTAAAATGTGGAGATTGTAAGGGTTCAATGACCTATAGGGCAAAATATAAAGGGTATAAATGTACTAATAGTCAAATGGGAGGACAGAGGTGTACTGCGCATAGTGTAAAGGAAGAATATTTAACAGAACTTATAAAAACCAACTTAAAAGAAATCATAGATAAAAATATAAATAAGGACCAATATTATGATTCGGTAAAAGATATAAGTCTAGGTAATAATTTTGAAAAAGAATTAGTCACAGTTGAGCAGCAGTTATCCACATTAGATGGTAAATTTCAAAAACTATATGAGGATAAGTTAATGGAAGTAATTACTGAAAGAAACTTTAGCAATATGGTTGCAGTTATTCAAGACAAGCAAGAAAAACTCCTTAAAAGAAAAAAGGAATTAGATGAAATACTTATGAAAGATGCAGATACTAATGATATATTACAAATATATAAGGATGAAATAGAAAAAGTATTGGAAGTAAAAGAAATAGATAGGGCCTTAGTAGAAACTTTAGTAGATAAAATTATTGTAACAGAAAACAAAGATAAAAAAGAAAAGACTGTAGAGGTTTATTTTAAATTTAGTAAAAACTAATTCAATGATTTAATAGCAAGTTTAAAAAGAAATAGGATTTGGTATAATGAAGATAGATATTTAATTAAGAATTGAAAATTTAAATTTAAAAGAGGTGATGATATGGAGTTCGATATTTACACATTAGTAGAAAATGATGAAATAGAGTGTAAAGAGGCTTTAGGTGGATTACCTAAGGACTTATGGGAGACTTATTCAGCATTTGCAAATACTAATGGAGGAACAATTTTCTTAGGGATAAAAGAAAAGGCGGGTAAGTTTTTTGTTACTGGAGTTAAGGATGAAGAAAACATAATTAAAGACTTATGGGACAACTTAAATAATCCTAAAAAGGTAAGTGCCAATATATTAAGTAATAATTCAATAGAAACACTTACTATTGAAGGTTCTAAGGTTATAAAAATAAATATACCTAAGGCTGATAGAAAAGCAAGACCAGTATATATAGGTGAAAATCCATTTAATGATAGCAAACATTCAGGTACATTTAGGAGAAACTATTCAGGAGATTATAAATGTTCAAAAGAAGAAATAAAGAGAATGCTTGCGGATCAACTAGAGGAGTCTCAAGATAGTTTAATATTAGAAGGTTTTGATATAAGTGATTTAAATCAAGATACTATAAATAGTTTTAGAAACAGATTAAGAGCTATAAAGCCAAGTCATCCATGGGTATCTCTTGATGATAAAGCTTTTTTATATAAATTAGGTGCTTATGATAAAGACAGAAAAACGGGTAAAGAAGGAATAACTGCAGCAGGGCTTTTGATGTTTGGAGAAGATAGAGCCATAACAGATGAATTCCCTAAGTACTTTTTAGATTATAGAGAAAAGATATCAGAAGAAGTAAGATGGGATTACAGACTTATATCATCAGATGGAACTTGGAGTGGAAATATATTTGATTTTTATTTTAAGATTATAAATAAAATAACGGATAACCTAAATGTACCGTTTAGAACTATTAATGGAATAAGACAAGAAGATACAAGAGTGCATGAGGCAGTAAGGGAAGCAGTTGCTAATGCATTAATACATGCAGACTATAGACTTCCAAGGGGAATAGTAATTGAAAAAGGAAAGACCTACTTTAAATTTAGTAATCCTGGAAATTTAAGAATAACAAGGGAAGAAGCATTAAAAGGTGGAGTAAGTGACCCAAGAAATGAAAATATATTTAAGATGTTTAATTTACTAGGTATTGGAGAACGTGCAGGTTCAGGACTTGAAAATATACAACTAGCATGGAAAGAGCAACAGTGGTTAGCACCAGATTTGGAAGAATTATACGATCCAGATAGAATAGTATTAACATTAAGAACAATTTCAATGTTACCAGAAAGAAGTATAATGCTACTTAAATCTGCATTGAAGAATAATTATAATGAACTAAGTAGAGAAGAAGTTATGGCACTAGTAGCAGCACATCAAGAAGAATATGTTACTAATAATAGGCTTCAACAATTACTTGATACGCATGCAAGAAATAGCAACAAAATACTATCGTCTTTAGTGGATAAAGGTTATTTAGAGGCTGATGGAATAGGTAGAGGAACCAAGTATTATTTAACAGAAGTATTTAAAAATCTTAGCAATGAAAATATAAATGAGATAAATAATGATGAGTGTTATAAAAAATCAGTTGTATTAGGAGAAGATGAAAAAAAGGTGTTAGATTATATAATTGAAAATAAATTCATAAATACTAAAATATGCATTAGTGAGTTAGGTTTTGGTAGAACAAAGAGTAAAGAGATTTTTAATACACTAATACAATTAGATAAAGTAAAAAGAATTGGAATAGGATCGAAAACTAGATATGTATTAATAGATTCAAATGTAGAAGAATAAAAATGACCGGTCGCGACCTTCAGTGACCTATGAAAATTAATAAAAAAGACCCTTATCGTCTATAAGGGGACTGCTACATGTATAGGTCTTGCAGCAGTAAAGTTTTTAAAGAAAGATAAAGATGCAACTATGATAGTTTTACCATCGGATCATCATATAGAGGGTGATAAGATGTTTGTTGATACTATAGAAGAATCGGTAAGTGTAGCAAAGAGAAAAAGGGGACTTGTTACCTTAGGCATAGAACCTACTAGAGCAGAAACTGGTTATGGATATATTGAAATGGGTGATAGGATAGATGGAAAGATACCATCATATAAAGTTGATAGGTTTTTAGAAAAACCTAATATAGAGGTTGCAAAAGATTTAGTTTCAAAGGGGACATATCTTTGGAACAGTGGTATGTTTGTTTGGAGAGCAGATGTATATTTAAGGGAAATGGAAAAATATTTAAATAAAATATACAAGGGATTAATGGTTATATATCAAAACTTGGATACAGAATCAGAGGAGGAAACTATTAAAGAACAATACAATTTAATAGAGGGTATTTCTGTGGATTTTGGAGTAATGCAGAAAACAAGAAAGGCCTATGTTATTAAAAGTAGTTTTGGATGGGATGACATAGGAAGTTATGTTGCCTTAAGTCGTTTTATGAAAAATTTCCGAGGAAATAGTGTAAAAGGAAATGTATTTATGGAAGAATGTGAAGAATGCTCAGTTTTTACTAAAGATAAACTAGTAATAGGATTTGGAGTTAGTGATTTAATCATAGTAGATACGGAAGATGTAATCTTGGTTATGGATAAAAATAAAGATCAAGAAATAAAACATTTAGTTAATATGTTAAAAGAGAATAGGGAATATGATAAATATATATAAAAGAGCATGTACTGTATGACAAATGAGTATATATTTATAATAAAATGTGCAACTCAATAAATATATAGTAAAAAGAGCCTCTTCCATAATGCAATATACAGACTTAAACAACAAAAAAACCATGTATAAATGGGAATGAAAAACCCTTGTATACATGGTTTTATAGTGAATTAGTAGATATCAATTTTTAAACAGCTTCTTTAATTAGTTACATCCTGAACAACTTGAGCAACCACCAGCTGGAATTTCTGTTTCTATAGATAGTCCGCCATATCCATTTTCATCACTAGATTTAATTTGTAATACACCAAATTCTAAGTTTATGTCCTTTTGTACAAGGAAGGTCATATCCTGTACTTCCTCTACTATATCGTCCTCTTTTTTCTCATCTAATACAAGTCCAAATCTAGGACCACTACATCCCATACCTGATACTACAATTCTAACAACATTAGCATCAATTTGATTATTTTTTAAAAGTTCCTTTAATTCTTTAAAGGCATTTTCACTTATTTTAACTGCTGACATATATATCCAACCTCACTTTTATTTAATGACTATCCGACCTAATACTCACATCCCACTATGTGAAGGTGACTCCTACCAATCAAAGATTTGGACTATCTGATTTCTTTAAAGTGTTATTAAAGAACAGCTATGTCTTGGGATAAAGTTTTCTAAGTTTTAGTAGGAGCAAAAATTTCTTATGAATTTTAGAAATTTGTTTATTAGATAAGAAGTGTTATTTGATAAAGCATATCAAATAATATTTATAAATATATCATATTATAAATAAGATTAACTTTCAATAGAAAAACATAGTATTAGATTTTTTAATAGAAGAAAGAGGCTCTATAGATTATATAGAACCTCTTTTAAAGTTATTTGCATATTTTTAAAAATTACTTACAACTTGAACAGCTACTGCAGCCGCCTTCTGCTTTTTTTTCTGGTTCAATAGATAGTCCGCCATATCCATTTTCTTCACCAGATCTAATAGCTAAAGTACCAAATTCTTTATTAATATCATCTTCCACAAGGAAAGTCATGTCTTCTACTTTTTCTACAATGTCATTTTCTTTTTGTTCATCCAGAACAAGGCCAAAGCTAGGGCCTCCTCAGCCAATACCTGATATAACTATTCTAACAGTATCGGTTTCTATTTGATTATTTTTTAAAAGCTCTTTAAATTCTTTAAAAGCTTCATTGCTTATTTTTATAGCTGACATATAATTACCTCACTTTTAATTCATTTTACCTTCAATAATGAAAGTAAGTATTATATAAAAACATTTATTAGTTAATAAAAATAATTATTGATTCTCTGTATATATATATTAGTATAAATAAAACTAATTTTCAAGAGGTAATCTATTGAATTTATCTATAATTAATATTTCGTAGATAAAAAAGTATATAAAAGAAATGATATTTAGAAAACCTTTCAAATAAATAACATACTCTTTCATTTTATACAAAAAAATATTGAATAGTATTAAAAATATGATAGAATTATAGTAATAAAATTAGATTCAATATATAAAATGTACTTTAAAGTCGAAAAAAATGGAGGAAAACATGGAAGAAAAAAATTTAAAAAAATCTATTTCTTTTTTAAATGCACTAACCTTAGTTATAGGCACTATAATAGGCTCAGGAATATTTTTGAAGATAGGTGTAGTTTTTAAAAATTCGGGATCTTCATTTATGGGATTAATGGCATGGGTTATTGGTGGAGTCATTAGTCTCTGTTCAGCTCTAACTATTGCAGAGGTTGGGAGTGCAATCCCTAAAACAGGAGGATTATATGTATATTTAGAGGAGTTGTATGATGAGAAGTTAGGATTTTTGTTTGGATGGGTACAAACTATAATAGTATGTCCAGCGTCCGTTGCAGCCTTAGCGATTGCTTTTGCTAATTTTGGAGTATTTTTTCTTCCCATGACTAATACACAAATTAAGATTTTTGCATCAATAGTGCTTTTAGTAGTTTTAGGATTCAATGTTATGGGAACAAAGTATGGAGGGATTATACAAGTAGTATCTACTTTTGGTAAATTACTTCCTATTTTAGCTATTGTAACTATTGGCTTTTTTAAGGGTACGGTTGGAAATGCAATTTCTTTAAGTGATGTTTCAATAGGTGCAGGTTTTGGAACAGCTATATTAGGAACTTTATGGGCTTATGATGGATGGATTTATGTTACTAATATGGCGGGAGAATTAAAAAATCCAAAGAAGGATTTGCCTAGGTCTATAATAATTGGGGTTACTTTTGTAATTTTTATATATGCTATTTTTAATTTTGTGTTATTAAAAATAATTCCTTTTAATGAAATAATAGCAACAAGAGAACCTGCAGCGGATGCAGCTATAATACTATTTGGCAAGGGTGGAGCTATCTTTGTAGTTTTAGGCATAATGGTATCTGTATTTGGTACACTAAATGGATATTTAATGTCTGGTGGAAGAGTGCCTTTTGCTATGGCAGAAAGGGGACAACTTCCTTTCTATAAGTTTATTTCTAAGGTTCATCCAAAGTTTAATACTCCTAGTAACTCTTTAATATTAGAGGCATTACTTGCAGTTGGATATATCTTAAGTGGAAGTTTCAATAGATTAACTGATATGATAGTTTTTGTTCTTTGGATTTTCTTTACTTTAGGAGTTTTCTCTATATTTATATTAAGAAAAAGACATAAAGATAAAGAACGAACTTACACAGTGCCCTTATACCCCATTACTCCTATTGTTGGAATATTAGGTGGGCTATATATTATTATAAGTACTATTAATAACGATACTATAAATTCTTTAACGGGAATAGGGATAACTTTGTTAGGACTTCCTGTATATTATTTTTTAAGGTATAAAAAACATAGATAATAACAAAACTATTAGTATAAAAATTTCGATTCCTTTTGTAAAAGCACTAAAACTAAATATAATAACGAAATATTGAAAGAATTAATTCATTAAAACAACAAAACTATTAACATAATAAATACTCCTAGAATACTTTAATAATAAAAGTAGTTTAGGGAGTGTTTTTACAAATATGAGAAACTCTATATTGAAATTAAATGCGGTACACAAGTGCAAGCCATGGGGTTTTGAGGATTGGAATTTATGTTGTCATAAAGAGGGAGTATCTAATATAGAAAATAAAGATATAAAAGAAAAAAATTTATGGAGATATTTAAACTATGTGGATTTCCCTATACTAATAAAAAATATTATGGCAATTAATAAATTATCAATTCAAGTCCATCCAACACAAGAGTTTGCAAGAACAGTAGAAAAAGATAATGGAAAAAGTGAATGTTGGTATATTTTAAATGCAAAAAAGGATGCCTATATTTATTGTGGTTTAAAAGAAGAAATATCTTATAATAAGCTAGAAGATATATTAAAGGGTGGAGAAATAGAAAATTACGTTAATAAAATAAGAGTTAAAAATGGAGATTTTATATATATACCAGCAGGAACAATTCATGCAATTGGAGAGGGAATAGAATTATTAGAAGTACAACAAAATAGTAATATAACTTATAGAATACATGATTATGGAAGAGGTAGAGAACTTCATATAAAAAAGGCGCTTAATGTTATTGATCTAAGAAAAAATCTAAATATTAATATAATTGAGGATTTTGAGTATTTCAAAAATATGGAGTTCTCTATAGAGAAAATCAAGGTTAAAGAACAATCTTTACTGGAAACATTAAATAATTTAAACTTTATATTTGTTCTAAGTGGGGAGGGCCAAGTAATAGATCTAAATTCAAGGGAAATAATAAGTTTAAAGGAAAAAGATAATATCTTAATAGATAAGAAAACAAATTATGAGCTGGTTGGAGACTTATGTATATTAAAGGTAGAGATATAAAAAAATATATAGTATTAGAACTGCTTATATTTAATTTTAACATTGATGTTATTTTTAGAAATATAGCCAAGTATATAATACCTACCACTTATTTTACAGGAGGTAGGTATCATATATTTTTATAATTTACTGTGTAAAATTTAGCACTTTTGTGCTATGGTAAGTTTATCTTACTTTTCTTTGCCTAATTTTTTAGATTCATTATTTACTCCGATTTCATTGGCAGTTTCCATTTGCATCTTCTTTAATTCGGATTTTGTTTTTTGACTAGATTTTTTATTATCTTTACTATTTTTATTGTTCTTATGTGACATAATTCTACATGCCTCCTTTTGTTAAATTATAATATTAGTATAGCCTTAAATAAAAAAAATATTATTGTAAAATATGAAAATAGCATGTAAAATGTTTATTTTTTAAATAATTATAATAGAATAAAAAAAGATATTAAATAAAGAATAAAAATATATTGATATAACTTATATATTATTGAAAAATAAAAAATAATCTGATAATATATATGTAATAAAAATACTTTATTGAAAATTCGAAAAATTGAGAGGGTGACTATAGATGCCAGTAACTATAAACGATGTAGCTAAGGAGGCTGGGGTTTCCATAACCACAGTATCTAGAGTTTTAAATAATAATTATCCAGTAAAAAAGGAAACTAGAGAAAGAATAGAGGAAGCAATAGAAAAGCTTAACTATAGACCCAATATTATGGCAAGAGGATTAATAACAAAAAGAACATCTGTAATAGGAGTAGTAGTTCCTGGTATTACAAATCTTTTTTTCTCTACTATTGTAGAAAGTATTGAGAATGCTATAAAACAATTTGATTACAGTATTTCCTTATGTAATACTGGTGGAGATAGTAAAGAGGAGAAGAACTTAATAGAAGATATAATATCTAGGCAAGTGGATGGAATTATTGTAATAGACCCTTCTTTAGATAACTTGGAAAGTGGATATTATGAGGAAATATCTAAAGATATACCTATCATTATTGTAAATGGTTTATGTGAAAGTAATTCATGTAATTCTGTTTGTTATGATGAAAAAAAAGGTACTTTAGATGCCTTTAAATATTTATTAGATTTAAAACATAGGGATATATTATTTATAAGAGGAAATAAAAGTCTTTCATATAATATAAAAGAAGAAGTATATAAAGACATAGTAAGTGAACATAAATTAGATTATTGTGAAATATTAAATGTAGGTGATGGAAATAGCATACAAGTTGTTCACCAAACAGAAATAGAGTTTGAAAATTTATTAAAAAGTACAAAAAGACCTACAGCAGTTTTTGCCTGTAACGACCTTATGGCTATAGGTGTTTTAAATATATGCGCTAAGCTTGGGATAAGTGTTCCAGAGGACTTATCTATTATAGGATTTGACAACACGCTTTTATCTAGTGTAACTAGACCTAGATTAACCTCTGTAGATCAAAATATGAAATTAGTAGCTATTGAAGCAGCTAGATTCTTAATGGATATGATAAATCAAAAGAATAAAAGAACTGTAAAATTAAATCTTCCTACAAAGCTAATTTTAAGGGAAAGTTGTGCAGAGAATTTAAGATAAGTAAAAAAGTGATTTCATAAGGTACTGATGATGAAATTATTTTTAATCAGTGCTTTATGAATTTTTTTGTTTTACTTAATTATGAAGATTATGATATAATAATATAAATATATTGTTTATAGAGTTATTGAATAGAAAAGGTTTTCGCAGATAAAGGGGGATTTTTTATGGCAGAATTAAGATGGAATCCATTGTTAAAGGATTGGACAATGGTAGCATCTCATAGACAAAATAGACCTCAAATGCCTAAGGATTGGTGTCCATTTTGTCCAGGTTCAGGAAAGGTTCCAGAGGATTTTCAAGTTTTAAAGTATGATAATGATTTTCCAGCACTAAGTGAAAATCCACCAGAACCAGATAAGGTAGGAAGCGAATTATATAAGACAAAAAAGGCATATGGAAAATGTGAGGTTATTCTTTACTCTAAGGAACATAATGCTGTTTTAAGTGAGCTTTCTGTAGAGCATATTAAAAAGTTAGTAGATCTATGGTCTCTTAGATATGAAGAATTATCTAAGGATAAAGAGATTAAATACATATTAGAATTTGAAAATAGAGGGGAAGAGGTAGGAGTTACTATGCCACACCCTCATGGACAAATTTATGGGTATTCAGTAATGCCTTTAAAAATACAGACAGAATTAAATTCTTGTAGGGAATACTATGAGGAGAATAAAGAATGTTTAATTTGCAATATGAATAGGGAAGAAATTAGTTTTAAACAGAGAGTTGTAATGGAAAATGAAGATTTTATTGCATATATACCTTTTTTTACAGACTATCCTTATGGAGTATTTATAGTATCAAAGGATCATTATAGTAAGATTACTGATTTTAATGATAGAGTAAAAACTAATTTTGCAGATATTTTAAAGAAGGTTTCGGGAACCTTTGATAGCTTATTTAATAGAAGATTTCCATATATGATGTGTATCCATCAGGCACCAGTTAATTCACCTGAGTATGGAAATTATGATGAATATTATCACTTTCATGTAGAATTTTATCCACCATTAAGATCAGCAGATAAGATTAAATTTAATGCTTCCTCTGAAACAGGAGCTTGGGCTGCTTGTAATCCAAGGGCTGTGGAAGATACAGCAGAAGAACTAAGAGAGGCATATAAAAGATTTTCAGAAACCATTATCTAGGGACGTAGTTGCTCTTTACTATGATTTTAAAGATGGTAATATTAGGGCGGATAGTCATGGATACAAAGTAAAATAAAACATTATAGAGGGGTTAGGGTATGAGCTTAGAAGAACTTAAACATAAGTTTATAGAAATATTTGGACAAGGTATAGGAGAAATTATTTCTTTTCATTCTCCAGGAAGAATAAATTTAATTGGAGAACACATTGACTATAATGGAGGGCTAGTTTTTCCCTGTGCCTTAGATTTTGGAACCTATGGACTTGTAAGAAAAAGAAATGATAGTAAAATAAACTTTGTTTCAACTAATTTTGATTTAAGAATTACTGATGATATAAATAATATAGAATATAAAAAAGAAGATGATTGGGCTAACTATCCTAAAGGTGTTATAAAGGTAATGAAAGATAAAGGTTTTAGGGTAGGCGGAATGGATATTTTAATCAGTGGTGATATACCAAATGGTGCGGGGTTATCCTCATCTGCATCCTTGGAAGTTTTAATTGGATATATGGTAAATGTACTTTTTAATGAGGAAACTATACCTATGATTGAACTTATCAAAATCTCTCAAAAGGCAGAAAATGATTTCGTAGGGGTAAATTGTGGTATAATGGATCAATTTGCTGTAGGCATGGGAAAAGAAAATAAGGCTATTTTATTGGATTGTAATACTTTAGAATATAGTTATGCAGATTTAGATTTAAAAGATTATACCTTAGTACTTATTAATACAAATAAAAGAAGAGCTTTAAATGAGTCAAAATACAATGAGAGAAGAGAAGAATGTGATAAGGTTTTAAATATAATTAAGTCTCAAAAATATTTTAAGAATTTATGTGAGATATCTAAGGATGATTTTCAAAGTTATAAAGAGTTGTTAGAAAGTGAAGTTTTAAAAAAGAGAGCAAAACATGTAGTATATGAAAATGAAAGAGTTAAAGAAGCATATAAAGCCTTAAATGAAGGTGATTTAAAAAGATTTGGACAGCTTTTAATTGAATCACATAATTCTTTAAGGGATTTATATGAAGTTACAGGTAAGGAACTAGATACTGTGGTAGAAGAGGCTTTAAAAGTTGAAGGGTGTATAGGGGCTAGAATGACTGGAGCAGGCTTTGGAGGATGTGCCATAAGTATAGTTAGAAAAGATAGGGTTAAAGACTTTATGGAGGTTGTGGGCAAGAATTATAAAGCTACCATAGGTTATGAACCAAGCTTCTATTTAAGCGGAATTGGAAATGGTACAAGAAAGTTAAGTTAATAGTAAAAGGGTACTTAAATTCTAAGAGGATTAATAGAATCATAGAATTTGGTACCCTTTTTATATTGGCTATGTTAGAGGGAAATGTTGATATGAAAGTCACTTTAAATTGCTCATATGTGATTGCGTAACCATAATATCAACAAAGAGGCTATATATTTAGTAAGAATATTTTTATATTTTAAAATTAGTATAAACTTTATTATAAGCTTCTAAAGTTAATTTTGCTGTATTTTCCCATGAGAATTTTTTAGCTCCTAGTAGAGAGTTTTTTCTTAAGTTACTTCGCAGATTAGTATTATTTAATACCTTTTCTATAGAGTGTTGAAGCTCTTTTACATTATAAGGATCTATTAATATACCATTATCCTTAACTACTTCTGGAATAGATGAAAGATTAGAGGATATAACAGGAGTTCCACAACTCATAGCTTCCAGTGGAGGAAGACCAAAACCTTCATAAAAAGAAGGATATACAAAAAGTGAGGATGCATTATAAAAAATAGGTAATTCAATTTCAGGAATAAAGCCAGTAAATATTATTTTTTCACTCATACCTAAAGAGTCCGCAAGTCTAACAAGAGGACCATCACTATCTCTATATGAACCTAAAATAAGTAAGGAAAAGTCTTCACCTAAGTTTTTATATGCCTTAGAGAAGGCTTGTATTAGAGAGTGAACATTTTTTCTATCGCTAAAACCACCTACATATAAGGCGAATTTACCCTTTATATTGTATTTTTCTTTAATGTAATTAGAACATGAAATCCTGTCTAAAGGCTTAAATATCTCATTTGCAGCAAGAGGTGTTACAAATACTTTATCCTCATCTATGGGAAAAAACTTTAAAATATCTCTTTTAGAAAACTCAGAAACAGTTAAGACACCATGAGAGTTTTCTATTATATAGGGCATTTCTTTTAAAAATTTATTTAAATAACCATCCCCAACAGTTTCAGGCATTACGTAGGGAATTAAATCGTGAACTGTAACAAACTTTAAACAATTTATATTTTCTGAAAGACCTATGCCGTTTTGTGGAACATGATATATGTCTATTTTTTCATTTTCTAAGTTGTTAGGAAAATAATGCTGTTGAAAAAATCTGTGATGCTTTTTTGAACACATTACAAAATTTGTGTTCTTATGTTCATATTTTTCATATCCTAAACCTGACCAAAATAAATTATAGTAATTTTCATTATCTAAATTTAAAAGGTTTTTTAGTAGATTATCTGTATAAGTTCCTATACCAGTGCCATGGTACCAATTTATGCCCCTACAGTCTATGGCAATTTTCATAAAATCACTCCCTAAGATTATGACATATATAATAGTATATTAATCTTTTATTAAATTTGTGCAATCACAATAGATTAATACTAGTCATATATTGAAATATAGCAATTTATAGGGGACTAAATTTATGTTTGAAGATATAAAAAAAATAGTAGAAAAAAACTATGATATAAAGGTAGATAACATTAAAAAGGTGAAAAATGTATACAACATAGAGAGTGATAATAAATATTTTGCATTAAAAGTTATAAAGTATGAGTTTCCACATTTTCTTTTTATATATAAGGCTATGAAGCATCTTCAAAGTAATGGTTATAATAAAATACCTGAATTTATTCCCACAAAAGATGGCAAAGAATATATTGAGGTTTTTAACAATTATGCATATTTAAATCCTTGGATGGATGCAAGAGAAAGTAATTATGATAATTTTTTTGATATATATAAATCTACCATAAATCTTGCGGAACTTCACAAAAAATCAGAAGGATTTATAGTGACAGAGGATATGAAACCAAGAATAGGATGGCTTAAATGGATTGAAACTTTTAAGACTAGGAAAGATGAGATTTTTGATTTTAAAAGAAGAATAGATAAAAAACCTAAGAAGAGTGAATTTGATATAGAGTACGAAGCTATTATGGAAGGTGAATTAAAGAGATGTGATGAGTCTCTAAATATTTTAAAAAACAGCTTGTACGAGGAACTTATGAAAAAGGAAATGAGGAAAAATGGATTTTGTCATCATGACTATGCTAATCATAATATTTTAATTGGTAGAGATGAGGATATATACCTAATAGACTTTGATTACTGTATATTAGATACTCATTTACATGACTTATGTAGCTTATTAATAAGAAGGATGAAAGATGGAAAATGGAGTATATATAATGCCTTAGATATCCTAAAAGTATATGGTGAAATCTATCCTATTTATAAGGAAGAGATACCGGTAATGGCAGGATTTATGAATTTTCCTCAAATTTATTGGCAATTAGGCATACAGTATTATTGGGAAGAGCAACCTTGGAATGAGGAGTTTTTCCTAAAAAAATTAAGAAAATACATTTTAGATATAGAACAAAAAGAAGAGTTTATTAAGAAATTTGAAAAACTAAATGTTTTTAATTAATGCTAAGAAAGTAGGGTGAAGAAATGGGTGTTGCTTCCTTAGATTTTATAGAATATCTTAATAATAATAATATTAAGGTAGTAGATTCTTTTGAAAATAAGGTTGATTATAAACTTAATATTACTGAAGATGAGGTTTTAAAACAACTAATATATTTAAAGGAGTTTCATAAGAGGTCTATGGGATTTGAAAAGCATTTAAGAAGTAGGTTAAGTAATAAAATAGGAAGAGAAATAGAAGAATACAAGGTAAGTCTTAGAAGATTTACTAAGGATATAGAGAGAATATGGAGAGAAGGAGCAACAAATGATTTTGAAAAGACTTTAAGTTATATAGGTGAGGATTATATTAATAGAGGAGAAAAAGCCTTAGAAATTGTAAATACTTCTTATTATGTTGAAATAATCTTAAGAAGTATGAGAAGAAAAGAAGTATGTCTTCAAAATTTGTGGATAAATAATTTAACTTTAGAAAATAACACTGTGAAAATAAAAGAAGTAAAAGAAATATGTTACAACTTGGTTGAAATGGATCTTATATATTTAATAAAAAAGTTAAGAAGAGAAGGGCATGAATTAGATTGGAGATATATATGTAAGAAGTTTTGCGACCTAGAAAACATAGATGATCATAGTGAAGATTTTATTATTTCTTTAGCATCTTATCCTACACAAGTCATGAGATGTTGTGATAGATACAGGGAAAATAAGAAAAATTGGTCCTTTGAAAAATATGAAAAGAAGCTTAGAAAGGCTATGAAAGCGGATGGGAAAAGCCTAATATAAAGGAGTGTTTTCATGATTGATATAAAGTATAAAGATAGAGATTTTCTAAAAGATTATTCTCTTGATATAGATTTATTTAGAAAGTTTAATCTTCATATTAAGGATGTAGCCCCTATTAGAAAGGTCTTTATAGTTTCATCAGAGGAAGGAGACTTTATAATAAAAAAATTAGATTATGAAGCAGAAGATTTAGAGTTTATTAATAGGGGGTTAGAGTATGTAAAAAGTAGGGGATTCGAAAGAACCTTTTCTTTTAGAAAAAATTTAGATGGCAATATAATAGAAACTTATAAGGGGAGCAATTATTGTATTATGAATCTTATAAATGGAAGAGAAAGTGTATACAGTAATCCAATTGATATTGCTCTAGGTACTAGAAGTTTAGGGTCTCTTCACAGTAGTTCTAAAGGGTTTTATCATAAGTTAGAGAAAAGGGATTTTAGGGGAAAGCTGATAAATAAACTAGAGAATGAAATTCATGAAATAAAATTATTAAAAGAGTTAGTTTTAAGGTATCATAATAAAAAAGAGATGGATGAGATATTTTTAAATAATGTAGATTATTTAATAAAGAAAGGAGAGGAAAGTGTAAATTTACTAAAAAAATCACAGTATCATAAATTATGTGATACAGAGAATGCTGTAGCATTTTGTCATCATGATCTTGCCTATCATAATATACTTATTAAAGATGAACAAGCTTACTTTATAGACTTTGACTACGCTATTATAGATTTAAAAGTACATGATATTGCTAATTATATATACAAAGTAGTAAAAAATTTTGCCTATGATATAAATAAAGCTACTTTTGTTATAGACAATTATAAGGAAGTGTATACCTTAAAGAAAGAAGAAATTGAGGTTTTATATGGGATGTTATTGTTCCCTTATAAAAGCTTTACTCTATTTAAGCATTATTATTTTAGACAAAAAGACTGGGAGTATATTAGCTTTTTAGAAAAAGTAAAAAACAAAGTAAGCTGTATACAGGAAAAAGAAGAATTTATGGAAAGATTTAAAGAAATATATTTAATTAATTATAATTAATAAAAACTGCTGATAATATTTCAGCAGTTTTTATTATAGACTTTTTTATAAGCTTCTAAGGTTAAGGAAGCAGTTTTTTCCCAGGTTAATTCATTAGCTCTGCATAATCCTCTTTTGCTTAGCTTATTGCTAAGTGAATTATCACTTAAAACTTCATACATTTTTTCACAAAGCATAAAAGAATCTTTAGGATTAATTAAAATAGCGGCATTTTTAAGAACTTCTGGCATAGAAGTAATATTAGAACTTATTACTGGAACCCCACAAGCCATAGCTTCTATTGGAGGAAGTCCAAATCCTTCATAAAGTGAAGGATAGACAAATAGCTCAGAAGCATTATATATATAAGGCATATGTTCCATTGGTATAAAACCAGGGAAAACAACATGGGATGCTAAAGAAAATCTTTGAACTTCTTTTTTATAAAATTCATAGTTAGAATCTTTTTTTCCAGCTATAACAAGCTTTATGTTTTTATTATACTTTGTTTTTAATAATTCAAAAGCTTCAATAATTCTAACTATATTTTTTCTATGACTTAGGCCTCCAATATAAAGTATGAAAGGATCACTTATACCATAGTTTTTCTCTATTAGTTTTTTACTATATAGTTTATCTAAAGGACGATAAATTTTTTCACTTGCTAAGGGAGTTACAAAAACTTTATCTTCGGGATAATTAAAGGTATTTACAATATCTTGTTTAGAAAAATTTGATACGGTAATTACTCCATCAGATTTTTCTAATATTGGAGGCATTGTTTTTTGAAATAACTTTAAAAACTTTGGATTAACTGTTTCAGGAAGTTTACAAGGGATAATGTCGTGTAATGTTATTATATAGGGGCATTTTTTAGGATTAGGCATACCTATTCCATTTTGAGGAATATGATATAGGTCTATATCTAAAGAAGAAATACAATTTGGGTTCCTTACTTCATCCCAAAAATTTTCTTTCTTGTTATCCTTAGAAGCAATTATTTCAATGTTTTCGTAATAGGGGAAATTTATATTTTGTGGCATATGAACATAATAATAATAACCTGGTATTTTGCCAAGAAAGTTAATGAGTTCATAAGTATATGTTCCTATGCCAGTTCCCCTATACCATTTAGCAGCTCTTCCATCAATACCAATTTTCATAATAAAACTCCTTATTTATGAATATAATTTATTATATTAATAGAATCATACTTTTGTTAGTAATGAGGTATAAAATCTTACTTCTAAAATCCATATAGGACACATATAAATTTATAGGGGGGTAGATAACAATGATGAGAGAACTAGAAATTGAAAGACAGTTTGATATTAAGATCGAAGAAATGATTCCTAATAAGGGTATATATGAGTTAAATACTGACGAGGGTAAGAAATGTTTAAAAAAAATTAATTATGGAGTCCAAAAGTTATTTTTTATCTATGGAGCCAAAGAGCATCTAATTAAAAATGGCTTTAAAAATATAGATAGATATTATTTAAACACAGAAGGAAATCCTTATGCCTTAGTAAATGAAGATATATATACTTTATCACAATGGATTAAAGGAAGAGAGTGTGACTTTTATAATGACGAAGATATTATGCTTGCTTCTAAAAAGCTTGCAGAGTTACACTTAGCATCGGAGGGGTATGAACCACCTGAAAATAGCAAGTTAAAGAGTGATCTATGCAGGTGGCCTTACTTGATGGAGAAAAGAGTGAACTCCTTTAATAAGATGAAAAACATGGTAAGAAAAAAGAAAAATAAAAAGAGCCAATTTGATATAGAATATATTAAATATATGGACTTTTATAAGGATTTAGGCAAACAGTCTATGGAAATATTAAAGGACTCGCAATATGAAAGCATGTGTGCCGAAGCAGAAGAGAAAATGAGTTTCTGCCATCATGATTATACTTATCATAATATATTAATAGGGGAAAATAATGAGGTAAATGTAGTTGATTTTGACTATTGTAAAAGAGAACTTAGGGTTTATGATATAGCAAATTTCATGACTAAGGTGCTAAAAAGAAGAGATTGGAATATGGAGATTTCAGATCTTATAATAAACTCCTATAATTCAGTTAGCCCACTAAGGGAAGAAGAATATAGAGTTTTATATGCATTTTTATTATTTCCTCAAAGATTTTGGAGATTATGTAACAGATATTATTATAATGAAACAACTTGGATTCAAAATACCTTTAGCAAAAAAATGGAATCATTAGTGAATGAGCAAGAAGTATACATGGAATTTTTAAAGGAATTCAAAGAAAAATATGATCAATAGACAGATTTCTAACTTTGTGGGGAGTTTTTACCACATACAAGGTTAGAAATACTTATGCAGAGATAAAGTTGCTCTTAACTCCAAAAATAAAAAGAAGAGGTACTAAGGCAAATAATTAGGAAGTAAGTAAAGAAGTAGCACAAGTGCTTTTAGTGCTACTTCTTTATTTTTAGGGAAATTCTTTTTTATTAAAGAATTATTAACGTAGTGAAGTATTGATGAAGTAACTTTCATATCCATATGTTCTAACACAGACTATTTTTAAAATTAGGTACCTATTAGCAGATTAATCATATACTAAGGTAAGAGAAGCTTTTGTGGAGGGCATAGTATGGAAGTTGGAGATTTAGTTGTAAGAAAATCTTATGATAAGGATATAACATTTAAGATTATAGAGATTAAAGAGGGAGATGACAATCATAAGATATATATGTTAAAAGGGGTAAATCTAAGAATAGAGGCAGATGCCCTAGAAGAAGATTTAGAAAAGGTTACAGAAAAAAACCTTAGTAAAGCAGATATTATATTTAATAAAAAAATAAATGAGTCCATAAGAAGAGTAATATCTCAAAGAGAGGAAGAGCATAAGACAATTCTGGTGTCTGCACAGAAAGAAAAGGAGGAATATAGGGGAAAAAAGAAAAAACAAAAAGGAGAAAGAAAAAAAAGGGGATATAGGAAAGAAGAGAGCAAAACAAAAGATAATAAACTCACCTTTGGTAGGCCAGGAAGAATACTTCACATTGACGGAGATGCTGATTATTTAGAGGTGTGCTTAAAAACATATAAACAGCTTTCCCTTGAAGCTTTTGGACATGCCATTCCTGAGAGAGAACAATCAAAACACATATTAGAGCTTGTAAATAAGTATAAACCAGATATTGTAGTCATAACAGGACATGATGGTATGATAAGGCATGCCAAAGATTATATGAATATTGAAAATTATAGAAATACAAAATATTTTGTCGAGGCAGTAAAGACCCTTAGAAATTATGAAAATAGTTATGATGATCTTGTTATATTTGCTGGAGCATGTCAGTCTTGTTATGAAGCTATTTTAGATTCAGGAGCTAATTTTGCAAGTTCTCCTAATAGGGTTTTGATTCACTGTCTTGATCCAGTATTAGTTTGCGAGAAAATAGCATATACAAATATTGATAAAATAGTTCCAATACAGGATGTAATAGAAAATACTATAACTGGCTTAAAAGGCATTGGAGGGCTTCAAACTAGAGGTAAATACAGGGAAGGCTTCCCTAAGTCTTCATTTATTAAGTAAAGTATGATATACTATACATGGGATAGGGTAAAATTGTTCTAAATTTGCCCTATTTCATGAAACTTATAGAATATATTAAAAAAAGGTATAAACTATTTAATTTATACCAATACTAATACTGAGGTGATGTTTGCACGTTATTAATTTAAATTAATATAAATACCTTAAGAAAGGGTGTGTTTTAATGGAAGCTAAAAGCCAATTAGGTGTTATTAGGGCAGAAATTGAAAGACATGTAGGAGATAAAGTTAACCTAAAAGATTCTGCAGGAAGAAAAAAGATTTATATTAAAGATGGAGTAATAGAGAAGGCTTATTCTAGTATTTTCACAGTAAAAGTCGAAGGAGACTTTGATAGAAGAGTTGCGTATAGCTACTCAGACATTCTTACAAAAACTGTTCAAATTCAATATATTGCATAAGTAGTTTAAAGTAAATTTGCTTACATATTCTAACTACACATTTTATATCTCGCCTAAAGAATTCAATCAATAAAATTATAACTGTTTATAATAAAAATAGACATATTAACATAATACCATAAAAATTTTTAAAATATCCTCATAAATTCTTAAAATACATTATATACATTAATTAGTAGGTATTTTAAGGAGGAGGTAAGTTGAGTATGGAACTTGTTAAAGAAAGTATAGAGTATGAACAGTTATTAGGGGAAGACTATGCTGACACTGTATTAAGAGATGAATATGTCATTCCGGATACTCATCCAGACGTAGGGGAAATTCTTATGTTGGATGCTAAACCAAGGATTACAAATGTTCAGGTTCTTCAAGAAAAGGTTTTTATAGAAGGGGTAATGGACTATAATCTTATGTATGTAAATAGGGGTGAAGAGGGCTCAGAAGTTCATGGAGTCAAGTACTCTACATCTTTTGTGAATAATATAGATTGTAATGGTGCTACTTCTGATATGAATTGTGAAGCTGAATGTTTTGTAGAACATATAGAATGCAACGTTGTTAATGAAAGAAAAGTTTGCATAGAAGGCATAGTAAAATTAAAAACAGAAGTTTACAACAAATATAGCTACGAAATTGTAAAAGATATTAGAGAATCAGAAGATATACAGTTTTTTAGAAACCCTGTATTTGTTGATAAAATTGTAGAAAATGCATCAACAGATTTAATGGGGGAGTGTAGCGTTAAAATTCCAATGGAAAAACCCCAAATAGGCAAAATAATGAAATGGGATGTGAATTTGCATAAGAAGGACGTAAAAATCCTTGAGGGCATGTTAAAGTTAGAAATGTGGGCAAAGGTAAAATTACTGTATAAAGCACCTGAAAATCATAGGGATATATACACTATTTGCGAAGATGTATTTATAGAAAAAGAAGTTCCTTTAGAAAGAGCAAAAGAAGGTATGGATAACTTTACAGCTTATGAAGTTTTAGACCTAGATTATTCTATTAAAGAAGATGATTTAGGGGAAAACAGAATTGTAGATATGGTAATTATGGCTAAGGCCAATACTAGAGTTATGTGTAAAGAAGAAATTCATACCATAGAAGATGCATATTCTCCATCTATGATTTTAAATATGGAAAAGAAAAAATATAACATGAACATTATTCATCATCAAATAAGTGTGGAAAGAGAAATACGTGGTGATATAGAATTAGATAGTTCTATGCCGAGACCAAGAGAAATAATATTATGCCATGCTGACTTAAATATAACAGATAAAAAGCTAGTAGAAGATAGAATTGTTGTTGAAGGAATAATGAAAACTAATGTGTTATATAAAACTGGGGAAGAGGAAAATCAAATCTGTTCAATTGAAGATCAAATCCCTTTTAGTACAGCAGTTGATGTTGAAGGTGCCAAAATAGATATGCAATCTCTTTGCAGAATTGCTTTAGAAGATGTGGATGCAGAAATACAAGGCGGAAATATATCTATAAAAGCAGTTAGTAAAATATATGTACGTGTTAATTATACGGATAATAAAGAATTTTTAATTCATGTTGAAAAAGGTGAGGGAGAACTTCCAAAGAAAAAAGCTAGTATTATAATATATTCAGTTCAATCTGGAGATACTTTATGGAAGATAGCAAAAAGGTATAATACTACTGTAGAGACCATTGTAAAAGTTAACGAAATTGAAGATCCGGAAAATATTAAAATAGGCTCAAAGCTTATTATACCAGGAAGAGCCCTTATATAATATTTAATGATTATAGCCTCAAATTATTTTGGGGCTATATTTTTTTAAAAAGTTTTATGGACTAAGGAAATTTTAATGATATAATATGTAGAGAAATAAGGTACCATTAAAACTTAGGGAGGATATTTTTAACAATGATGTGGAAGGCTTATGCAAAAGTCAATTTATCCCTAGATGTAATAGGAAAAAGGGATGATGGTTATCATCTTTTAAAGATGATAATGCAACAGATAGATTTATATGATCTTATAGAAATAAAAGAAAATGAAAAAAAAGAGATTAAAATATTTTGTGATAAACCATATGTACCCTTAGATAATAGAAATTTAGCATACAAAGCTGCTGAATTATTTATGAAAACTTATAATATAAATGTGGGTATAGATATAAAAATACAAAAAAATATTCCTGTATCTGCAGGACTAGCAGGGGGAAGTACTGATGCTGCTGGTGTTCTAAGGATAATGAGAGAAAAATATAAAAAAGACTTAAAGTTAGAAGAACTTATGGAATTAGGACTTAAAATTGGATCAGATGTACCTTATTGTATAAAGGGTGGAACAGTATTATGTGAAGGTATAGGAGAGAAAATGATTTCATTAAAACCTTTTAGGGGAGCTATATTAGTTCTTGTGAAACCTAATTTTGGGGTATCTACTAAGGAAGTGTATAAAAATTTAGATGTTAGTAAAATATATAAACATCCTGATACGGAATCTTTAATAGGGTTTATGGAAAAGAGAGATATGAGAAGTCTTGGAGGAAATATAAAAAATGTATTAGAAAATGTTACAGTAAGTACTTATCCAACTATTGCAAATATTAAAAGAGAGATGCTACAACTTGGTGCATTGGGAAGTTTAATGAGTGGTAGTGGGCCTACAGTTTTTGGGATTTATGAAGATATGTTAAAGGCACAAAGAGCCTATGACTATTTTAAAAATATGTATAATGATGTTTTCATAACGAGAACATTATAGTACTTTGCATAAAATATTATAAATTAGTAAAAACTATTTAAGCATACAAAATTATATATGCTTAAATAGTTTTTATTTTTATAGAAAATTCCTGGAAACCTTCTTTGTTTACTTAGGAGGATGAGAGGTATTAATTTAAGGGGGTATTCATGAGATATTTTGAATTATTTGATATTCATTTTTTAATTTTAAACTTAGTAAATAGTTGTATTTTAATACAGGTAGATGGGAAGCAATTTAAGAAATCAAAAGACTCTACTAGAGAGAAAAGGGCTAAAAAATTAGGATATTTATTAATTATAGCCTCCTTTATACTTTTCATTATAAGAAGTTTTATATAAATTAGGGACTGAATTGTTTTTTGAATTTATTAGAGCAGGGCTTCATCAGATTAATTTTTATTATTAGTGATTTAACAAAAGGAAGGATGTGAAGAAATGAGAGAAGAAATTAGAGAAAACATAGATATATGGTCAAAAGAAAATATAGGATATTTAAAGGAATTACTAAGTGATAATTCAGATATAGTATATAGGAGTTTTTACCTCCAAGATAGAAATGTAGCATTGGTATATGTAGATGGTCTAGTGGATAAGATGCTTATTAATGAACATGTTGTAGAACAAATTATGGAGAGTTATCGTGAAGTTAACAATGCCGCAGAGATAAAAGATAAATTGTTATCAGTTTCTGATATAAAAGAAATAGATAACATGGTAGAAGGGGTAAAGGCTATACTCTCTGGAGACACATTAATGTTTGTAGATGGGTTAAAAACAGCATATGTAATTGCTAGTCGTGGCTGGCCTGCAAGAGGGGTTTCAGAACCTTCTGGGGAGACTGTAATTAGAGGTTCTAGAGAAGGCTTTGTTGAAACTATAAGGTTTAACACAGCCTTAATAAGAAGAAGAGTTAGAGATATAAATCTTAAAATTAAATCTGAAAGTATAGGAGTAAGGTCTAAAACCGATGTGGCAATAATGTATATAGAAGATATAGTAAATAAAGAGGCTTTAAAGGAGTTAAATAATAGAATTCAAGATATAAATATAGATGCTATACTTGATAGTTCTTATATAAGTTCTTTTATAGAAGACAATAAATACTCTCCATTTCCACAAATACAAAGCACAGAAAGGCCAGATGTGGTAGCAGCAGCTCTATATGAAGGGAGAATTGCCATATTAGTAGATAATTCACCTTTCGCTATTATAGTTCCCACTATTATGGCTAATCTATTTCAATCTCCAGATGATTATTACCAAAGATGGCTAGATAGTTCTGTAATTAGGATGCTTAGATTTTTATCCATATTTATTTCAATAATTATGCCAGGGTTATATGTGGCTATAACATCTTTTCATACTTCTATAATTCCAACAAAATTAGCTTATTCTATAGCAGCATCAAGAGAGGGTGTGCCATTTCCAGCATTTATAGAAGCTATAATTATGGAAGTAAGTTTAGCTCTTTTAATAGAAGCTGTAGCTAGGCTTCCTAAAGCTATAGGAGCAACTATAGGTATTGTGGGAGGTTTAATAATAGGTCAGGCAGCTGTAAGCGCAGGTATAGTAAGCCCTATAATGATAATTATATTAGGACTTACAGCTATTACTACATTTATAACTCCTAATTATGAAATAACAGCAGCTTTTAGATATATTAGATTCTTATTAATTATATTATCTTCAATTTTAGGATTATATGGAATAATATTAGGACTTATTATAGTTTTAATTCATTTAGTAAAATTAAAGAGTTTTACAATTCCATATTTGGCACCAATGGTTTCTCCTAATTTTAAAGACTTCAAGGATTTATTTATTAGAATTCCAATTAAATACTTAAAAGAAAGACCTGCTTATATGAAAACTGGGGATAAAATAAGACAAAAGTAAGAAAGGAGGTGAAGAACTTACTATTCACAGTAAGTTTAATTATGAAAGATGATTTTAAAATAGGAAATTATGGTATATTTTGCACTATGATTGTAAGCATAATAGGTATAAATATATTTTCTTATCCTAGAATTGTAAGCAATCTAGTGGAAACGGAAGGATGGATAGTAACAATATTAGCTTCTTTAATTATAATTTTTCTTTTAAATCTAGTGTATAAGACCGTAGAGCTAAATAGGTTTAAAAGTTTTAGTGAGATGGTTAAAGATAATTTTGGAGTATTTTTTGGAAAAATAGTATTATTGTTTTTTTCAATATACAATATAGTTTTTACAGCATATGCTTTAAGGATATTCGTAGAAGTTGTAAAAATGCATCTTTTAGAGAGGACTCCTTCAGAGGTTATAATACTTCTACTTATAATTGTTTCTGTATTTCTTGTAAGGGGAGGACTAGATTCAGTAATTAAGTTTAATGAGATAATATTTTTCATTGTATTTATACCCTTAACTATAACTTTACTTTTAACTTTAACTAATGCGGATTTAACCAATGTATTGCCTGTTTTTAACAATCCACCTAAGGCTTATATGAAGGGAACATTTAAAATTTTATTTTATTTTCTAGGAGCTAATATATCTTATATGATAGTCCCTTATGCAAAGAATAGGGTAAGTGTAAAAAAAACACTTGTTATGTCTCAAATCTTTGTTGCTATTGCTTATATAGTAGTAACAGTAATATCTCTAGGTGTCTTTGGAAAAACGCAAGTACAAAGCTTAATTTGGCCTACCATAGCTAGTATTAGAACTATAGAAATCCAGGGTTCTTTTATTGAGAGATGGGAAGGTGTGGTTATGGTATTTTGGGTTGTATTTTTCTTTATAAGTTTTGTAAATATGTATTTATTCTCATCACAACTTACAAATGAATTATTAAACTTAAAAGATGTAAAATTGACTACAGCTATTTTGGCTCCAATATTTTATATAATTTCTTTAAGTAGCGAGAATATAGCTCAAATATATGAAATAACTGAAAAAAATATATATATTATTTCTGGGATAATAATGCTTTTATTTCCTATAATAATGTACCTTCTTACAAAATATAGAAAAAGGAGGGGAGATAAATTTGAAGAGGAAATTTAGATTTACTTGTTTTCTTTTGGCAATTTCTTTTATATTAACAGGTTGTTGGGATAAAACTGAAATAGATAGAAGAGCATTTATTTCTACCATATCTATTGATCCAGGAGAAGAAATAGGAAAATCACAAGAGTTAAAGGGAATAAAAGAGGATGAAATCTTCCAAGAGAGACAAATAAAAAAAATCAATGTTACATATAGTTTTCCGGATATAAGCTCTTTAGGGCCTAATGTTTCAGGTACATCAGCAGAAAAAACTATAAAAACTCAGTCATACTCCATGGAAGGTTCCATATCGGAAGCTACAAGTAAAAGTAGTAGAAGTATACATTTAGGACATAGTAAAATGCTTGTTTTAAGTGATGCTATGTTTTCTTATCCAGAGGTTGTTAAGGAAATTGTAGATTATTTTAGAAGAAATCCTACGATAAATAGGAGTATGAATGTAGTTGTAGCAGAAGGAAATGCTGAAGACTATGAGAAGTTTAAACCTTCTATGGAACAAAACTTCCAAAGCTATATAAATGGACTTATGGAGAATAGTGATAAAAATTCAACTATAATACCCATGACCTTAAATGAACTTCTAAAACTTCTAGAAGAAAACGGAAATGCTATTATTCCATATATAAAAATGAATAAAAAAGAAAATGAAGTTTCAGTGTATGGTATAGCATTAATTAAAAATTATGAGTTAATAGGAGTTTTAAATTCTATAGAAACATCAGATGTTGAAATCTTAAGAGGAAAAGCAAAGGGTGGAACTAAAGTTATTTATAAAGAAGGTCATCCTATTAATTATTCTATTGAAGGTATAGAAAGAAAATTAAGAGTTACAGAAATAAATGAGAAAAAACTTAAAATGGATATAGATATAAACTTAGAAGGTTCAGCAAAGTCCTTTACAGTAGATAAGAAACTTCTTTCTTCAAAGGTTCTAGCTGAATATGAAAAAAACTTTGATAAAACTTTAAGTATGGAGTGTAATAAAATTCTTAAAGTGATTCAGGAGAAATATAATATAGAACCCTTTGCAATTAAGGAATATCTTGAAAAATATCACCCATATAAGTGGAAAAAAGTTCAGGGGAATTGGGAAGAAATATATAAGAATGCAGAATTTAATGTGAATATAAAAACTAAAATTAGAAGAATTGGTATAACTCAGTGATTAAAATAGGAAAATATGGATATAATTTAGATACAATAATTTACTAGGGGGAATACCAATATGAAAAGAACTATAGTATTTATAATAATATCTATATTATTGTTTTGTTTAGTGGGAAATAATGCAAAGGGATATAATAAAAGTGAAGAAGAAATAGTAGAAAATATATCATCTAAGATAATTAGATTTCATGTTATAGCTAATAGTGACTCTAAAGAAGATCAAGAACTTAAATTAAAAGTTAGAGATGAAATATTAAAATATATATCTCCAAAATTAAAAAATTCAAAGGATATTAAAGAGTCTAGAAAAATATTAAAAAAACATAATAAAGAAATCATAGATATAGCAAAATCAGTAGTAGAGAAAAATGGTTACAATTATAAAGTACAATCTACACTATCAAGAGAAAATTTTCCTCAAAAGACATATGGTAATATAACTCTTCCACAAGGAAATTATGAAGCATATAGAATAATAATAGGAACAGGATATGGACACAATTGGTGGTGTGTTATGTTTCCACCATTATGCTTTATAGACGAAAGTAAATCAAAGGTGGATGAAGAGGCAACGGAAAAAGAAATGAAAATGGTTTTGGATAATGAAGAGTACGATTGTATAAATAATTCAAATAAGCATAAAATTAAAGTTAAGTTTAAAATATTTGAACTTTTAGGTAAGAAATAAATATAGTTCTTAAGGTCTGAGAGAGTTTTGATACATTTAAAGCTTAGAAATTATTATCCATGGACGTAACTGCTATAATATTACCAATTTGAAGAAGATTAGAGTATTAGGGCACATAGTAATAAGATAAGAGAAAATTTAAAATTACAATATATAGGAGAGGGGCACTTTTATAAAGAGTACTCTTCTATTTTTTTTACATAAATATTAAGAGGTTTTTTATTATTTATACATACTATAGGGGATTTAGTAAAAACTAATAATATATTTTTAAGATAAGGATAGGAGGATATTTTATGAAAGAGAGCAAAAAAAGAATCACATACACACTTATAGCTACAATGATTATTGTTTTTTCCACTACCTTTGCAATGCTTATGACCTTAGAGAGAATAGACTATAGAAATTATTTGCAAAGTCAGTATAGCAAAAACCTTTACAATATGGTAAGTTCTGTTGAGAACATTAGAAGTAACCTAGGTAAAGCGGCAGTTGTAGGTTCAAAAGAACAAAGAATAACTGTTTTTGAAGAGATTTTTAGGCATGCATCTATGGCAAATGAAAATCTTCACTCCCTACCAATTTCTCAAAACACTTTAGGTAATACTAGTAAGTTTTTAGCTCAAGTTGGAGATTTTTGTTATACCTTAGCTAAAAACTCTTCAAAAGATGTTCAATTAACTGATAAACAAGTTAATTTAATTGATGATTTAGAAATGCAGGCATACTCCTTAGAAACAGAGCTAAACTCTATATTAAGTGATGTTAATAGGGGAAAAGTAAAATGGTCAGAATTAAGAAAGAAAACTTCTACAGTATTTGCTAAGGAAAATAATAGTGTAGGAAATAAGTTTGAAGGTATACAAAAACAAATAAGTCAATACCCTGTTTTAATATATGATGGGCCTTTTTCAGACAATACCCTTAATATCAAACCAAGAGTTAGAAATGAAAAAGAAGTTTCTGTGGAAAAAGCAAAGGAAAGTATAGAAAAATTATATGGAAAAGAAAACATAGTTAAAATAAGTGAAGTAAAGCGCCATACAGATAAGAAAACAAAAGTTATTATACCTTCTTATAGATTTAATATTAATTTAAAAAATGAAAAACAGGGTGAGAGTATAGTTGCAGAAGTAAGCAAAAATGGTGGGCATGTTATGTACTTACTATATAACAAGGCTAAGGCAAAACCAACTATAAAGCCAGAAGAAGCAGAAACTATAGCCTTGAAAAAGTTACAGGATATGGGTTATAGGAATATGAAAGCAAGTTACAGACTAAAGTACGAAGACTCTATATTAGTAAACTATGTATATAAACAAGGTAATACAACTATATATCCAGATCAAATAAAGGTTAAAATATCTTTAATTGATGGAGAAGTAATAGGAATTGAAAGTGATAAATATTTAGTTTCACATATAGAAAATAGAAAAATACCTAGTCCTAAAATAACCTCTGAGAAGGGGAAAGAAAGAATAAGTAAAAGACTAGAAATAAGCAGTATAAACTTAGCTATTATTCCAACAGAAAGCAATGAAGAAGTCTTATGTTATGAATACTTAGGAACTTATAAAGGGAAAAAATATTTAGTATATATTAATGCTGAAACCGGATATGAGGAGAGAATAGTTGAAATCATTAACACTCCAAATGGAGAACTTACTATTTAGTTTTTAAATTTATTTTAACAATTTATTATATATACTTTTAAAAATCCCTATCTAATTATATAATATAATGTGAAACTTAGTTCAGATGGAGTTATTGCTCTATCTGAACTTTAACATGGTTGAATTTATTTTTTTATATTGTAGTAATTAAGATGATTTCAGTAATTAAGATAGAGGAGAGATAAAATGAAAAAAAAAGTTGCTATATTATTTGGGGGTCAGTCTACTGAGCATGAAGTATCTAGAGTTTCTGCATCATCAGTTTTAAAAAACATAGATGAACAAAAATATGATGTGTATCCTATAGGTATAACAAAGTCTGGAAAATGGTTTGAATACACAGGAGATATAGAAAATATAAAAAGTGGTAAATGGGAAGAGGATCAATTCTACAAGAAACCTGAGGGAGAAAAAATTTTATTTAACAAAGAAGTTGATGTAGTATTTCCAGTGCTTCATGGATTATATGGTGAAGATGGTACAATTCAAGGAATGTGTAAGCTTCTAAATCTTCCTTGTGTGGGACCTGGAGTTATGTCTTCTGCAGTTTGTATGGATAAGGTGTATACAAAGTATGTTCTAGAGAGATTTGGAATAAAGCAAGCAGATTATGTAGTTGTTACAGCTTTTGATTACAAAAATAATAAGGAAGAACTAATAAATAAAATTGAAAATAAGTTAGGATACAATTTATTTATAAAACCATCTAATAGTGGATCTTCTGTTGGTATTACTAAGGCTCATAATAGAGAAGAATTAGTTAATGGTATAGAAGAAGCACTTAAATTTGATAGAAAAATATTAGTGGAAGAAGCTTTAAATGCAAGAGAAATTGAAGTTTCAGTTTTAGGAAATGATGATCCTAAAGCTTCAATACCTGGAGAAATAATTCCAGCAAAAGAGTTTTACGATTATGAAGCTAAATATCAAAACGAAGATTCTAAGCTTTTAATTCCTCCTGCTTTAGACAATGCTAAACTAGAAAATATAAGGGAAACAGCAGTAGAGGTATATAAAGCATTAGATTGTGCAGGCATGGCTAGGGTAGACTTCTTAGTAACTAAGGATAATGATGAAGTGTATTTAAATGAGGTAAATACTATACCAGGATTCACTAGTATAAGTATGTACCCAAAAATGTGGGAAGCTACAGGCATTTCTTATAAAGATTTAATAGATAACTTAATTGAACTTGCTATTGAAAGAAAAGATGGTTAACTAAAGAGAGGGGCAAATTACAACATGACAAGAGCAATAGCTATGGTTTCCGGTGGGTTAGACAGTATACTTGCAGCTAAACTTATTAAAGAACAAGGTATAGAGGTTATAGGAATATGCTTTAAATCCTTATTTTTTAATGAAGAGCATGCAAGAAGAATGGTTAAGCAAATAGAAATTCCATTAGAAGTTATAGATTTTTCGGAAGAACATTTTAATATGGTAAAAAACCCTAAACACGGGTATGGTAAAAATATGAATCCATGTATAGATTGCCATGCCATGATGATGAGATGTTCTGGAGAATTATTAAATAAATTTAACGCTGATTTTATAATAACTGGAGAAGTTGTAAATCAAAGACCTATGTCTCAAAATAGATCTGCTTTAAATTTAGTAAAAAAAGAATCTGGGATAGGACAAAAGATATTAAGACCCCTATGTGCATTAAATCTAGAACCTACAGAGATGGAAGAAAAGGGCCTAGTAGATAGAGAAAAATTATTAAATATATCTGGTAGAAATAGAAAGGTTCAAATGGAGCTTGCTGAAAAATGGGGTATAGTTGATTATCCATCACCAGCAGGAGGATGTAAGTTAACAGAACCTAACTTTTCAAAGAGATTAAAAGACTTACTTAAGCATAATGAAAATCCTACATTTAAAGATATAGAACTTTTAAAGATAGGAAGACATTTTAGAATAAGTAATAATGCTAAAATAATATCTACAAGATTACAAGAAGAAACTCCACTTCTAAAGTCTTTTTTAACAAAGGAAGATTTGTACATGCTATGCAATGATTTCAAGGGTTCCTCTGTTGCTATAATTGGTGATTATACAGAGGAAGATCTAAAGCTTGCTGCTAAGGTAACTGTTAGGTATAGTAAGGGGAGAGAAGAAGAGAATGTAAAGGTTAAGTATGGAGAGTTTGGTACCAACTTAAACAACATTTTATATAGTAATAGTGCAACAGAAGATGAATTAAAAGAATATATGATATAAATTAATAGCTGTGTTAGGAGCAAATGTTCATATGAGACTCACTTCATCACTGATTCACTACGTTAAGAATTTCTATTATTTCTTCCGTAAATATTACTAAAGTTTTAAAACTCCATATGCTCAAAGATTAAAACTTTTTTACGTAATATTTACTACAAAAATAATGAAATTCTAAAACTTGCTCATAGGTGATTACGTAACCATCATATGAACAAAATTGTTTAACAAGAACCTTTAATAAAAAATAAGGCTGCATTAGAAGTAAATGCCTAAGAAGGTTAAATTAATATATAAGATAAATTAAGGTGGGAGTATATGAATAAAAAAGCTATAATATCTGTAATTAGCAAACAAAAGGGCAGTGCAGAGGATATTATTGAGGTAGTAACTCCAGGGAAGTTTTATAAAAAAAATGATAAATATTATATAGTTTACGAGGAAACAGAACTTTCAGGAATGGAAGGCACCATGACTACATTAAAGGTAGAAGAGGATGAGTTTACTTTGATTAGAAATGGAGCTATTAACTCTAAAATGAATTTTAAGAAGAATAATATAGATCACATACTTTATAGTACTCCACAAGGAACTTTAAGTTTCTCCATGGACATTTTAAAAGTAAATATAGATTTAAATGAATGTGGTGGAGAAGTGTATGCTAATTACAATTTAAATTTAGGAGAAGGACAAATTGTTTCTACAGAATTAAATGTTAAAGTAAAAACAATTGAAGAGTTAAATTAATTATAAGCTTATATTAAAAATAACTTGAAAAGTTAAAAACTTTTCAAGTTATTTTTTTATATGCCACTGTTAGAGAAACATGTTGATATGAAAGTCACTTCATCACTGATTCGCTAGCTTAAGAATTTCTATTATTTCTTCCGTAAATATTACTAAAGTTTTAAAACTCGCTTTGCTCAAACATTAAAACTTTTTTACGTAATATTTACTACAGGAATAATGAAATTCTAAAAGCTTGCTTATATGTGATTACGTAACCATCATATCAAGAAAATCTCTGACAAAGTCTTTAATAAAAAATTAATGGTTAACTACTTTTAAATAAGATTGTGTTAGAGAAACATGTTGATATGAAAGTCACTTCATCACTGATTCGCTACATATAAATAAAAATGTGTAATAAAGCTTTTTATGAAGGTTTAAAAATAAAATATATGTAAATAATCTAAATAAAAGTAGCTGAGGTGATTTATATGTTTTTTCAAAATAAATATGAAAAGATTATAAAAATGATATGTGATATAAGAGGGGTAGAAAGAGAAGAATTGTTAGTAATATTAGAGGAAGAAGAGTGTAGAAATCTATTATTTCTTATGCTAAAAAAATATAACTGCTTAGATGAGGAAAAAATAAGAGATGATTTTAAAATAGAAAATATTAAATCAAAAAGTAAGGTGGCAGAAGAAAAGTTTTTTATAAATAAGGAATTTAGGGATACATACTTTGAAGTAGTAAAGGCATTTGAGAGAAACAATATAATTTGAAATTGGTTAAAATTATAAATAATTAAAGTTAATAATAAAAACCAACTTTAAGGAAAATTGGTTTTAAGTTTATTTTCTATTTATAAAATTTTGTATGAAGGGATTTTATATATTTTATAGAATTATAAATATATAGGGTTAAACGTATTAATTTAGGGGTGATGAAATGGATATAAGTATGGAAATGGTATTAGCTTCAAAGGGAAGAGACCTTTCTTACAATATACAAGAACTAAATTTATTTTCCTTAAGAGAGAAAAATCAAATATCTAAAGAAGTTTACATAAACAAGAAGAAAAATGGGGACATGGTTTTTTCAGTGTTTTGTAATATCTGTGAGGAATATCATCTATACAATATGCCATTAAAAAATTTAATTAAAAAAAATATACTAGTCTTAGGATGTAATGCACTAGGTATTCCACTTATTATTTTAGGTAAAAAAGAAGATGTTGAAAATTTAGTTTTGCATCATAACTCTGTTAATTATAAGTTAAAAGCTATATTTTAATATGAGCAGGAGCAATTGCTCATATTTTTTGTTGTATTTTTATCAAAGTTGAATTAAAATAGATTCAATAGGATATAATTAAAAGAATAAAAGCATTTCATAATAAATTAAGTTTTTTGCTTCATAGCTAGTCTTTAATCTGAATGAAGCTTAGAAATCCTTATTCAGGGACGTAGCTCCTCTTTACCCTAATTTTAAAGAAGGTGGAAGTATTAGAGGAGGTAGTCATCGGATAAATTTTATCTCTAAAATAAATCCCAGAAATAATATAAATTTTTTAAATTATAGATTTTAGTAAAGCACCAATATGTTTTTATGAGTAAGAATATCCTAAATTATGAAGAAAAGTGAATAAATAATAAAATTATTGCAAATGGAAAAAATAGTAGAAGGGAGGCAACATCTAGTTTAAGTAACAACTTAAGGTTATATCTAGGTGTGACTATGTGAATAATATGGATTTATCCAATAAGAGTTTAAATGAGCTAAAGGTAATTGCTAAGGAATTAGGTGTTAAAAACATATCAAAATTTAGAAAATCAGAATTGATAGAAGAAATTAATAAACAATCAACAGATACATTTTTTGTTGAAAAAGATGGAGTTATATTAAAGGAAAAAATATCACCTAAAAATCAAGAAAACGGTAATGAAGAAAAAGTGAAGAACTACAGTAATTCTAATGAAAATCCTTCTAAAGAAAATACCCCAGTGAGGAATTTTGATAATTACAAAAGAGAACAAGAAAATAAAAAAGAAAAGTTAAAAGAGATGATAGGAGAATCTAATAGTGCTAAAGGTGTTTTAGAACTTATAGATAATAATAGTTTTGGTTTTTTAAGAGGGGACAACTATTTATCCTGTTCTGATGATATTTACGTTTCACCATCGCAAATAAGAAAGTTTAACTTAAAAACTGGAGATGAAGTTAAGGGAAAAGTAAGAATTCCAAAAGAAGGGGAAAAATTTAGAGCCTTACTTTATGTTGAAAGTATAAATGGAGAATCACCTGAAAAGGCCATTGGTAGAGAACCTTTTGAAAAATTAACGCCTATTTATCCTGAAGAGAGGCTATTTTTAGAAAGAGATAAGGAAGATATATCTCCTAGGCTTATGGATATAATTTGTCCTATAGGTAAGGGGCAAAGAGGACTTATAGTAGCACCCCCTAAAGCAGGTAAAACAACATTACTACAAAAAGTAGCTAATAGTATAACTAAAAATCACCCTAATGTGAAATTAATTGTATTATTAATAGATGAGAGACCTGAGGAAGTAACTGAGATGCAGGAAAAGATTAAAGGTGATGTTATTTATTCTACCTTTGATGAAGAGCCTTCACATCATATAAAAGTCGCTGATATGGTCTTAGAGAGAGCTAAAAGAATGGTAGAACAAGGTCAAGATGTCTTTATATTAATGGATAGTTTAACAAGACTTACTAGAGCTAATAACTTAGTAATTGAACCTACAGGAAGAACTTTATCTGGGGGGTTAGACCCAGGTGCACTTATAAGACCTAAAAAGTTTTTTGGTGCTGCAAGAAATATAAAAAATGGTGCTAGTTTAACTATTTTAGCTACAGTACTTATTGAAACAGGAAGTCGTATGGATGATATGATATTTGAAGAATTTAAAGGCACAGGAAACATGGAAGTTCACTTAGATAGAAAACTACAAGAAAGAAGAATTTTCCCAGCCATTGATATTTATAAATCAGGAACTAGAAGAGAAGATCTATTATTATCTAAAGAAGAACAAGAGGTTGGATTTAGTATTAGAAGGCATATGTATAAAGAAGGAACAGCTCAAAATGTAACTGAGAAGTTAATTAATCTTCTTGGAAAGACGGATGGTAATAAAGAGCTAATATATATGCTAAATAAGAATTTTGAATTAATAACAAAGGATAGGGAGAATAAAGACTATAGAATAAGATAGCAATCATATGAACAAAAATGTCTAACAAAGCTATATATCAAAATAACTTGCAAATTTAAGCTGATTTTGCAAGTTATTTGTATTTTAATTATGAAAGCAAATTATAATTATTAGGTAAAGTTACAATTACAAAAGAGAGTTATAATTATAGAGTAGGGTTGCAATTATAAAAGAAAGCTATAATTATAAAGTAAAGTTCCAGGTATAAAAAAAATAAAGAAGGTTAAACCTTCTTTATTAAAACTATTCTTCAGCTTTGATATTGAATTTCTTCATGAATCTATCGATTCTACCACCTTGGTCTACAACTTTTTGTTTACCAGTAAAGAATGGGTGGCATTTAGAACAAATATCCACTTTAAGCTCTGGCTTTACTGATCCAGTTGTGAATGTATTACCACAAGCACATTTAACTACAGCTTCACTGTGGAATTCTGGTTGTAATTCCTTTTTCATCGTGTTCACCTCTTCTTAAAACAATATGGTTGTATACCCGTCTTATCAACTTCTTAATTTTAGCACAAGCATATATTTAAGTCAATAATACTTTACTATTTATAAAATTAATTCTATCTGATAAAATGATATATGAAAAAACAGAGGTAATAATATATTAAAGCAAAAGATGGATTTGGTTTTGGGAGGAAAGCTATGGATATATTAAGAAATCATGGTTGGTTAGAGGTTATAGTAGGACCTATGTATAGTGGTAAGTCCGAGGAATTAATAAGAAGAGTTAGAAGAGCAGAAATAGCAAAACAAAAGGTTTTAGTATTTAAACCTGCTATAGATAATAGGTATAGCAAAAAAGATGTGGTATCTCATTGTGGCGATAAGATAGAGGCTATAGCAGTAAGTAATTCTAGAGACATATTAAATTATATTGACAAAGATACTAAAGTGGTAGCTATAGATGAAGTGCAATTTTTTTCAGAAGATATAGTAGATACTATAAAAAAACTTACTAAAGAAAACAAAAGAGTGATTTGTGCAGGACTAGATATGGATTTTAGGGGGGAACCCTTTGGAGAAGTGCCTAAACTTTTAGCAATTGCAGAATATGTTCAAAAGGTTAGTGCTATTTGTGTGTGTTGTGGAAATCCAGCTACTAGAACACAGAGATATATAAATGGAGTTCCAGCAAAATATAAGGATCCAGTAGTTTTAGTAGGTGCAAGAGAAAGTTATGAGGCTAGATGTATTGAGTGTTACATTGAACCGTAGCCACTCTTTTTTATCCCTTTGAAGAAGAGGGGAAGATTAGAGTTGAGGAGTAAGAGTTAAGAAGTAAGACGTGGGAATTATATTTACATTTCCCTTATTCATCTAATTTAGAACTTAAAAATTATGAGTGAAGGTTGGGATGTTAAGTTATTAGGTTAGGGTGGTGATAGAGTGTTAATAGGTGAAGCTTTAAGAGAAGCATATAAAATTTTAAAAGATGAAAATATAGAAAGTTATATGATAGATTCACAACTTTTACTTTCAAAGGTTTTAAATAAAGATAAAGTGTTTATAATGGTAAATAGGGAATATGAGCTTAAAGAAGAAGAAGAAAAACTATTTTTTAAGTATATAAGTTTAAGAAAAAATCATATGCCTGTAAAATATATTTTAAATCAGTGTGAGTTTATGGGATTAAATTTCTATATAAAAGAAGGGGTTTTGATTCCAAGACCTGATACAGAAATTCTTGTGGAATGGGCAATAGATAAAATAAAGGAAGAAAAATTAATTAAAGTATGTGATCTTTGTTGTGGTAGTGGAGCTATTGGAGTTTCTATTGCTACTTACATTAAGGAAAGTACTGTAGATTTATATGATATTTCAAAAGATGCAATAGAAGTTACAGAGAAAAATATAAGAAATTTTAGTTTATCCAATGCAAAAGTTCACTATAGTGACCTTTTAGAAACCCCTATTAAGGAGAATAAAACGTACGATATTTTTCTATCTAATCCTCCATATATCGAAGAGAAGGAAATAGATGCTTTAATGAATGATGTTAAAAATTACGAGCCTCACCTAGCCCTGTCAGGTGGAGAAGATGGACTTTATTTCTACAGAAATATAATAAAAGATTTATATAAGGTATTAAATAAAGGTGCTTATATAGGTTTTGAAATAGGGTACAATCAAGGAGAAGCTGTAGGGAAGCTTTTAGATAAAGAGGGTTTTAATAACATAGAAGTTTTAAAAGATTTAAGTGGATTGGATAGAGTAGTTACAGCAATTTATTGTGAAGAATAGATGTTTATGATATAATATTATAATGTTAAATTACGAATACGGAGTGATAAATAATGTTAGATAGACTTAACTTTTTAGAGAATAAATATGATGAGTTGTCTATAAAGATTAGCGATCCCTCTCTTATGGAAAACCAAAAAGAGTGGCAAAAGTTATGTAAAGAGCATGCAGAACTTGAAGTGATAGTTATGAAGTATAGACAATATAAAGAGACTATTGAGCAAATAGAAGAAAATAAAGAGATGTTAAAAGAAGAATCTGATAAAGATATGAAAGATATGATTCAAGAGGACTTAAAAAACTTAAGCGAACAAAAAGACCAGTATGAATCAGAACTTAAAATCTTACTTTTACCTAAGGATCCTAATGATTCTAAAAACGTATTTATAGAAATAAGAGGTGGAGCTGGCGGTGATGAAGCAGCTTTATTTGCAGCAAATCTCTTTAGAATGTATATAAAATATGCAGAAAAAAATGGATGGAAATATGAAGTCATGAGTGCTAATGAAACTGATATCGGCGGCTTCAAGGAAGTAGTATTTATGATTAAAGGTAATGGTGCTTACAGTAAATTTAAATATGAAAGTGGAGTTCACAGAGTTCAAAGGGTTCCTGATACAGAGTCTAGTGGAAGAATACATACATCAACTGCTACAGTAGCTGTATTGCCAGAGGTTGAAGATGTAGATATAGAAATAAATCAAAATGATTTAAGAATAGATGTATTTAGGGCATCAGGTAACGGTGGACAATGTGTTAACACTACAGATTCTGCGGTTAGAATAACTCACTTACCAACAGGACTAGTAGTTTCTTGCCAGGATGAAAAGTCACAGCTAAAAAATAAAGAAAAGGCTATGAAGGTTTTAAGAGCTAGACTTTATGAAATTGCAGAAGCAGAAAGAAATAAAGGAATTGCAGAAGATAGAAAAAGCCAAGTAGGAACAGGGGATAGAAGTGAAAGAATTAGAACATATAACTATCCACAAGGTAGAGTAACAGATCATAGGATAGGGCTTACCTTATATAAATTAGAAACTTTCCTAAATGGTGACATTGATGAAATAATAGATGCATTAATTACAGAAGAACAATCTAAGAAAATGGAGTCTCTTGGAGATACAGCATTTTAAAAGGAAATAAAAAACTTTTAAGGGTGATAATATGAATATTAATAAAGCCATTAAAAAACAAAGAAATAAATATTTAAGATTTGTTTTTCTGATGAGCTTTATTTTTATATTGTTTCCATTCATTGTGATATATGCTAAATTGTATAATTACATCATTTATGTATATGTATTGGTATTGGATCTTTTAGTGCTTATTGCTATATTAAAAAGAAGCGATGAGGATGCTCTTTTTTATAGGCAAAGATTTAATAAGTTTTATATAAAAAGAGGGCTTTTTAGAAAGAGGAATTCCTTTAATTGTGAGGATTTAATATTTGTTCATGTTGAAGGTAAAGAAGAAAATATAAAGCTTATTTTAATCGTAAGATCAAAGAAAAACAGTAGGAATTTAAGACCAATAACTAAGAAGTTTATAAAAGAGTATCCTTATGCAGGAGATTATTACTATAATTTATTTAAGGAAAAACCTGATTACAAGTATTATTATATAATTATAAATAGGGGAAAGTACAAGAAGTATCTTTTGTTAAATAAACTTTATGGAAGTTGTTTTAATGCATTTTATTCAGAGGAATCTGTAAAGCATATAAAAGAATATAGGAAATAAGAATATACTTCTATTTTATAAAATAAATTTATAATGAATTTATTTTATATGGAGGTATAATATTGAGAAATATATTTATAGTATTGTTTTGTCTTTGCATGTCTTTAATTGGCACTATGATTGGAGCCTTAATTGGAGTAAGTATAAAAAATCCATCAAAAAATTTTTTAGGGTTTATTTTTTCTTTTGCAGCAGGGTTAATGCTTATGGTTTCTGCATTTGAGCTAATTCCTGAAGCTATTGAAGTTAGCAATATGAAAAGTTTTTTAGTGTTTTTTTCTATAGGTATACTTACAATTTTAATTATAAATTATTTTAGTGCCTATTATACTAAAGATAACAATATAAAGATTGCCCTATTAATTTCCCTTGGAATAATGCTTCATAATTTTCCGGAAGGGCTTATAATGGGAGTAGGTTTTATGGCAGGGGGAAACTTAGGGCTGAAAATGAGTATTTTAATTGCTATTCATGATATACCTGAGGGGATTTCTGTAGCAGCTCCTCTTAAATATTCAAAAGTAAGTAGCACTAGAATAATGATTTATGCATTTTTAACTGCATTACCAGCATTAATAGGTTCCCTTGTAGGAATTTTTTTAGGTAGTATATCTGATTTAGCTATAGGAGCAAGCCTTTCTATAGCAGCGGGTATTATGTTATACGTAACATTATTTGAAATGATACCTAAATCCAGGGAGATATGTGGGGTTAAGATTTGTACACTTGGCCTGGTTATAGGATCTGTTATAGGAATGTGCATGATAGTATTTATGTAATTTTTAGGTGAAGTATGGAGATGATTTTATGGAAACAAAAGTTGTATTTCTAGATGAAGAAAATTTAGATAAAGAAATTATTAAAGAGGCTGCGGAGATTATAAAAAATGGCGGATTAGTTGCATTTCCTACAGAGACTGTCTATGGTTTAGGTGCTGATGCTTTAAATAGTGAAGCTGTTAATAAAATATTTTTAGCAAAGGGGAGACCTCAAGATAATCCTTTAATCCTACATGTAGCTGATTTTAATATAGAGTCCTATGTTAAAGACATTCCTAAAAAAGCTAGAATTTTAATGGAGAAGTATTGGCCAGGACCCCTAACTTTAATTTTAAATAAATCAAATATAGTACCAGATAATACTAGTGCTAAATTATCTACTGTAGGTATTAGAATGCCTAATAATCCTATAGCCTTAGAACTTATAAGAAGTGCAGGCACGCCTATAGCAGCTCCTTCAGCTAATATTTCAGGAAGACCAAGTCCTACAACTGTTCAGCATTGTATAGAGGACTTAGATGGAAAAATTCAATATATTGTTGGTGGCAAGAGTTGTAAGGTTGGAGTGGAGTCTACTATAGTGGACTGTACTTGTGATAGGTTATGTGTTTTAAGACCAGGGGGTATAACTATTGATATGTTAAGAGAAGTAGACCCAGAGGTCTATATAGATCCTGTTATATTAAAAAAACCAGAAGGCGATTTTAAACCAAAAGCTCCAGGAATGAAATATAGACATTATGCACCAAAAGCTCCAGTAAAAATAATTAAGGGTGATTTAAAAAAAACTATTGCAAAAATCAATGAATTAGTGCAAAATTATATAGATGATAACAAATCAGTTGGAATAATTGCCACAGAAGAAACTAAGAATTTTTATAAGCATGGAAAAGTTTTATCTGTAGGTAGTAGAGGTAATGAAGAGGAAGTAGCAAAGAATTTATTTAAGGTTTTAAGGGATTTTGATGATTTAAAGGTAGATTATATTTTATCTGAGTCTTTTGAAGAAGTTGGTATAGGCATAGCTATAATGAATAGACTAAAAAAGTCTGCTGGATTTAATATAATCGAAGTTTAACATAATAGAAGTATAATTTTATGGAGGAAGTTATGAAAATTCTTTTTGTTTGTACAGGAAATACTTGTAGAAGCCCTATGGCAGAAGCTATATTTAACTATTTTAATACTAATACAAACCATAAAGCCTATTCAGCCGGTATTTCAGCTATAACTGGAGAATGCACTTCTAAAAATTCTACCATAGTTATAAAAGAAAACTTAGGTTTAGATATTAGTAAAAGAAAATCCTTAACTTTAAATAAAGAAATTTTATCAGAAAGTGATTTAATTTTAACTATGACATATAATCATAAGTTATATTTACATAACTATTATCCTCAATTTGCAAGTAAAATTTATACGTTAAATGAATATATTGGAATACACTCAGATGTTATGGATCCTTTTGGTGGGGATTTACATATATATGATTTAACTTTCAAAAATTTAAAAGAAAGTATTTCTTTTTTGTTAAAAAAGTTAGAAAAAGATAATAGTATTACTAAAGGGGAATTGTAGATCTTTTGGTAATACCACTATCTTTTTTTTTAGGGCAAATATAAAATTTTGGAGGTAGTATATTATGAAAATAGCTTTAGGTAGTGACCATGGAGGTATAAACTTAAAAAACACAATAATAAAACATCTAGAAGAAAAAGGATATGAAATAAAAGATTTTGGAACTTATACAATGGAGTCTTGTGATTATCCCGATTATGCTCTAAAGGTTGCAGAAGAAGTTAGTGCCAAGAATTTTGATTTTGGCATTATAGTTTGCGGCACAGGAATTGGTATAAGTATTGCAGCAAATAAGGTTAAAGGAATCAGGGCTGCACTTTGCAGTGATACTTTTAGTGCACATGCTACAAGGGAACATAATAATGCTAATATTTTAGCTTTAGGAGAGAGAGTTGTGGGACCAGGACTAGCGCTAGATATAGTTGACACTTTCTTAGAAGCAGATTTTCAAGGAGAAAGACATCAAAAGAGAATAGACAAAATAACAGAGATAGAGAAAAAGTATTTTAAATAACATAAACTAAAATAAAGATAAAATCTTGAGGAGGAATTTTAATGAGCAAATTAACACAGATTGGACACCCATTAATACTACATAAACTTACTTTTATAAGAGATAAAAATACAGGGGCAAAGGACTTTAGAGAGCTTGTAGAGGAAGTTGCTATGCTTATGGCTTATGAAGTTACAAGAGATATGCAGCTTGAAGAAGTTGAAATTGAAACACCTATCTGTAAAACTAAGTCTAAGGTTTTAGCTGGAAAAAAACTTGCTATAGTACCTATTTTAAGAGCAGGTTTAGGGATGGTAGATGGAATGCTTAAACTAATACCAGCAGCTAAGGTTGGTCACATAGGAATGTATAGGGATGAAGAAACTCTTCAACCAGTAGAATACTTCTGTAAATTACCTCAAGATATACAAGATAGAGATGTAATAGTTACAGATCCTATGCTTGCAACAGGAGGATCAGCAATAGATGCAATTTCAGCATTGAAAAAAAGAGGAGCTAAAAATATAAGACTTATGTGCTTAATAGCTTCACCAGAAGGAACTAAAGCTGTAATGAATGCACATCCAGATGTAGATATATACTTAGCTAATTTAGATGAAAAATTAAATGAAAATGGTTATATAGTTCCTGGATTAGGCGATGCAGGAGATAGATTATTTGGAACAAAATAATCTAAAATGAAGAGGTTTTTTCTGAACATATAATAAACTTAAATAACAGAAACCATGCATAAATGGGAAATAAAGTACCTTTTGTGCATGGTTTTATTTATAATTTGCAAAATCTTATTGAATTCTTCAAAATAAAATTTAAAAGAATATATTTTTACCTTTAAAATGTGAAAATTTTATTATAAAATAATATATGATGCACTGAGGAGGAATTTTATGAAAAGAAGAGATAAATATAATTATTATTTAGATATAGCAGAAACCATATTAGAAAGAGGAACTTGCCTTAGGAGAAATTATGGATCTGTTATAGTAAACAATGATGAAATAGTTTCCACTGGATATACAGGGGCACCAAGAGGTACTAGCAATTGTTCTGATATGGGTATATGTTTAAGAGCAGAGTTAAAAATACCAAGAGGGACACATTACGAGTTATGTAGATCAGTTCATTCAGAAGCTAATGCTATAATAAGTGCTTCTAGAAAAGAGATGATAGGTGGAACTTTATATCTTGTAGGAAAAGAAAATAATGGTGATTTGGTTAAAGATGCGGATTGTTGTATAATGTGTAAGAAGTTAATTATTAATTCAGGTATAGATAAAGTAGTTATTAGAATTACTAAAGATGAGTATAAAGTTACTGAGGTACAAAGCTGGGTAGAAGAAAGTGCAGATTTATTTAAGAAACAGGGTTACTAAAATATAGACAGGAAGGTTATTAAATATGAAAGAGGCTTTAATTTTAGCTATACTTTCTATGGTGTTCTCTTTAATATTAACACCCATAGTAAGGAATTTAGCTATAAAAGTAAATGCAGTAGATATTCCTAAAGATAATAGAAGAGTACATAAAAAACCTATACCACTTTTGGGTGGCATCGCTATATTTTTATCCTTTGTGATTGGTATTATATTTCAAAAAGAAAGTTTGAATTTTCAAGAAATAGGTATAATAATAGGAGCAACTATAATAACTATTGGTGGAGTTTTAGACGACATAAGGGAGATAAGACCATTATACAAGCTTTTATTTCAATTAGCTGGAACTATTGCATTAATAGCATTTGGTTTAAGAATAAATTATGTGACTAACCCTTTTACAAGTAGTGAATTATTTTTAAACATAGGAGTATTATCCATACCATTAACCATACTATGGATAATAGGGGTAACTAATGCCTTTAATTTAATAGATGGATTAGATGGACTTTCAGCAGGAATTGGGTTTATATCTTCTATAACACTTTTTATAATTGCAATTTTAAACAATAGATATGAAACAGCTATTATGACTGCAATATTAGCAGGAGCATTATTAGGCTTTATACCATATAATTTTAATCCGGCTTCCATATTTATGGGGGATACAGGTTCTCAACTTATAGGATTTTTACTGGCTGCAATTTCTATTAAGGGAGCTATAAAATCAGCAGCTGCATTTTCCTTAGCAGTTCCCATATTAGCTTTTGGGCTTCCCATATATGATACCTTATTTGCTATGGTAAGGAGAAAAATAAATGGTAAACCTATAATGCAGGCGGATAAGGGCCATTTCCATCATAGGTTACTAAACATGGGATTAAGCCAAAGACAGGCAGTTTTAATAATGTATTTAATAAGTTGTGTTCTAGGTGGAGTTTCCATAATAGCAATGCAGATAAGCAGTCAACGTTCTTACTTTTTAACAACTTCTGTTATAATTTTAATTGTACTTATAGCTTGGAAATGTGGTTTCTTCAAAAATCAACAGTAAGTATATAAAATTAACAATAGTATATAAAAATTAACAATAAGTATAGAAAAGTATAAAAGAAAGTTTAAAAATTAAAACTTTCTTTTTTTATGCCTTAAAAAATATAGTATTAAATTATAATTATACATAATTAATAATGAATAATATATAAAACAGTATATAAGTAGATAAAATAAATTGTTAAAGTGGTTTAAATAACTATAATCTATGGTCGAAATTTGTTAAAACAAATTTTAATAAATCAAAAAAAAGATTAATAAGTATAAATAATATTCATATTACAGAAAATTTAGAAAAATAAAACTGTATGATAAAATATATTAATTTGGTTATATTATAAGGTAAAGATATATATATTAGAGGATACTTTCTTTATGTATCTTTATAAATAAACAAAATATATTATAGTCCTAATGTAATAACAATAAAGTATAATCTTAAAAATGAATAATTGGAGGAAATAAAATCTAATACATAGTAAAATATACAGAAACTTAAGTGTGTGTAATAAATATAGGGTTAATCTTATGTAAACAAGAAATTTTGCTCTACAACAAGAAATTTAAGGTAAAATAAGATTTTATTTATAAAAAGTACAGTAATATAATAGAGAACATGAATTTAAACTCCGGAGGGAAACAATTTGATTAAAGATATAACTGATATGTTAAAAAAGGTTGTTTTTAATACTTTTGCTATTTCATTAATGGGATCAATAATATTGTACTTTATAAATAAAAAATATATGGTTCCTTTTTTTATTGGAAGTTTTATGGGTATTTTTTCATTAATTATTAATTCCTTCACAACAACAAATATATTAAAAAATAATAAGAATAAAGGAATATTATTGCTTAGCTCCATGTTAAGAGTGATTTTAGTATGTATGGTAGGAGCTATTATAGCTAAAAATAACATGGAGAAAATTATACCTTATATATTAGGTTATTCTGTAGAATTTTTAGGAATGATTTTATATGGGGTATCCTTAAACAAAGAAGTATAAGGAAGTGATGCTTATGGAGGATATAGTCTTAGTTACTTTAAAATTATTTAGCTACAGTTTACAAATTACCTTAAGTATGGCTATTCAGTGGGTGGTTATGATAATAATTGCCTTCTTAGTTTTGAAATTTGGTAGTAATTTAAAAAAGTTTCCAGATAGAAGACAGGGTATAGCTGAACTTTTTGTTGATACTATAGATAATCTTGTAAAAGCAAATATGGGAGAACAATACAGGGAGTTTATTCCCTTCTTTGGTACCTTGGCTTTATATATGATTTTACTAAATTTTGTTGGTCTTTTTGGAATAACTCCACCAACTACTAACTACAGTGTGACCTTAGGATTAGGCCTTGTTAGCTTTTTAGTAATACAAGGTTATACAATTAAAAAAATAGGACTTGTTCATTATTTCTTAGGGTATACTAAGCCTATTATAGTTCTACTGCCAATAAATATTTTGGAAAGAATAGCTTTCCCAATTTCTTTAAGTTTAAGGCTCTTTGGAAATATGTTTGCAGCAACTATGATTATGGATTTGATTTATAAAGGGTTAGGCAGTATATCACCCTTTGCTACTATAGGTATACCAATATTTTTTCATGGATATTTTGACTTGTTCGATGGAACGTTGCAAATGGTTATATTTGTAATGTTAACCATGATAAATATTAAAATAATATCAGAACACTAAAAATAAGAATATTTAAGGAGGATTTACAATGAATCATGAATTTGTATTAGGTATGATTGCACTTGCAGCAGGAATTTCATCTTTAGCTTGTATAGGTGGTGGTATTGGAACAGGTAATGCAACTGGTAAAGCAGTAGAAAGTATAGCTAGACAACCAGAAGCTAGCAATAAAATTATGACTGCATTAATTATAGGTGGAGCATTATCAGAAGCTACAGCAATATATGGCTTATTAGTTGCCATACTATTAATATTAAAATTATAATTTAAGAGTATGGAAATAAACTTAAACTATATTGAGCCTGAAGGGAGGGTCAATATTTTTGACTAACGAATTTATAAAAGTTTTATGCGCTATGGTAAACTTTTTAATTATATATTTATTTGCTAAAAAGTACTTTTTTAAGAATATAACAGAGAAAATAGATAGCAGAAATAGGGAAATAAGAGAGAATTACAAAGAAGCAGATGACAATAAAAGAAATGCAGAAGAATTAAAGAAACAGATGGAAGAAGAAATTCTTAAGTCAAGAGAAGAAAGTAAAAAGATTCTAGAAGAATATAAAATTAGTGCAGAAAAATTGTACTCTGAAATTTTGGAAGAGGCAAAAAAAGAATCAGAATTAGTAAGGGAAAGAAGTAAAAAAGAGATAGAAAGAGAAAAGCAAAAAGCTCAAAGTGAGGTTAGACAAGAAGTGGCTGATCTATCTATTTTAATATCTAAAAAGATTTTAGAAAAAGAGCTTGATGAAAAAGAACACAGAAGGCTTATAAATGATTTTATCTCTAAGGTAGGGACCTAAAAATGTATGAATACTTAGATAAGAGATATGCACTTGCACTATATAAAGTTGCAGAGGAAAAAGGTAAAGTAGAGGAATACTTGCAGGATTTAAAAGAGATTGTCAAGATGATAAAGAGTGATGAAAACTTTATTAAAGTAATAAAGCATCCTCAAATAAATACTGCAAGAAAAAGAGAGATTTTCACACTAGCATTTAAGGACAAAATAGATGATGAATTACTTTCATTCTTGATTATTCTTATAAATAAAGGAAGAATTCTTTACTTAGAAGAAAAGCTTAAAGAAATGGAGAAAATTCATTTAGAGAGACAAAATAAACTTCTTGCTGAAATTATAACAGCAGTTCCTCTAATAGAAGAGGAGAGAGAGAGTTTAAGAACTAAGTTACAAAATAAGTATGATAAAGAAATTATCCTAGATGAAAAAGTTGATGAATTAGTTATAGGCGGCGTCTATGTACGAGTTGGTGATGATGTAATTGATGGAACCATTAGGTCTAAACTTAATGAAATCAAAAAAAGTATGTTAGGTTAGAAAAGAGGTGAAACTATGCACGTTAAACCAGAAGAAATAACTTCTATTATAAAAAAAGAAATAGAAAAATATGAAAACAAGATTGAAACTGTAGACTCAGGAACAATTATTCAAATTGGTGATGGGATAGCTAGAGTTTATGGATTAGATGAGTGCATGGAAGGTGAACTTTTAGAGTTCCCTAATAACGTATATGGTATGGCTTTAAATTTAGAACAAGATAACGTAGGTTGTGTTTTATTTGGATCTGAGGAAGGTATTAAAGAAGGTGACGTAGTAAAAAGATGCTATAAAGTAGTTGATGTGCCAGTTGGAGAAGATTTAATAGGAAGAGTTATAGATCCCTTAGGAAATCCTATTGATGGAAAAGGTCCAATTAATACTACAGAAAGAAGAGCTGTAGAGTCTTCAGCCCCAGGAGTTATAGAAAGACAATCTGTAAAAGAACCACTACAAACAGGTATAAAAGCTATTGATGCTATGGTTCCAATAGGAAAAGGACAGAGAGAACTTATTATTGGGGATAGACAAATCGGCAAGACTGCTATTGTAATGGATACCATACTTAATCAAAAAGATAAGGATGTTGTTTGTATATATGTTGCTATTGGCCAAAAACAATCAACAGTAGCTAATATAGTAAATACTTTAGAGAGTTTTGGTGCCATGGATTATACTATAGTACTTTCATCTACAGCATCAGATTCAGCGCCACTTCAATTTTTAGCACCTTATTCTGGTTGTAGCATGGGAGAATATTTCATGTATAAAGGAAAAGATGTGCTTATAATATATGATGATTTATCTAAACATGCTGTTGCATATAGAACTATGTCTCTACTATTACGTAGACCACCAGGAAGAGAAGCTTACCCAGGAGATGTATTCTATCTACATTCAAGGTTGTTAGAAAGAGCAGCTAGATTATCTGAAAAATTAGGTGGAGGTTCTTTAACAGCCCTACCAATTATAGAAACTCTATCAGGAGATGTAACATCATATATACCAACAAATGTAATATCCATAACAGATGGTCAAATATTCTTGGAATCAGATTTATTTTATGCAGGGCAAAAACCTGCTATAAATGCTGGTATATCTGTATCTAGAGTAGGTGGAAATGCTCAGATAAAAGCAATGAAACAGGTTTCAGGAACCTTAAGATTAGAATTAGCCCAATATAGGGAATTAGCTGCCTTTGCTCAATTTGGTTCAGATTTAGATAAGGAAGCTATTAGGAGATTAGAAAAAGGTAAGAGATTAATAGAAATATTAAAACAAGATCAATATGAGCCTATGGATGTGGAAAATCAAATAGTAATTTTATATGCAGCAGTTAAGAATTATTTAATGAATGTACCCGTTGAGGATATACAAAGATTTGAAAAAGAGTTTTTGACATATGTAGAAACACACCATAGAGAAATTTTAAGTGATATTACTGAAAGAGGAAGCCTTACAGATGAATTAGAAAAATCTCTTGTAAATGCTATTGAAGAATTTAAGAAGGTCTTCATTATAAATAAATAAATAAAATGAAACCTCTAAGGAGGTGCAGTAAGGTGTCAGGAGCAAGTTTTGCTATTATTAAAAAAAGAATAAAATCTGTAAATAATACTAAAAAAATAACTAAAGCTATGTCTTTAGTAGCTACATCTAAGCTTAGAAAAAATAAGGAAAGATTATATCTAAATAATCAATATAAAAATGGTTTAGATAAAGTTATTAGAAGTATTTTAAAAGATTATGAAGAAGGAAATAAATATATAGATGGTAATAACTCTAATAAAAAGGCTTATATAATTATAACTTCAGATCTAGGTCTATGTGGTGGGTATAATGGCAATATTATATCTGAGTTAAATAATAGATTGAAGAGTACAAGTGAAGAAGCTGAAATTATAGTTATAGGTAAAAAGGGAGTTAGCAATAGTAAAAAATTTAACCATAGTATTAAAAAAGAATATATTGATTTCCCTAGTATACCTAGTTTAAAAGATGCAAAATTAATAGCTAACTATATAAAAGATCTATATGTAAGTGGTGAAGTTGGAGAAATAAACATTATATACACTGAATTTATATCTACTATTAAAAGGGAAGTTAGAGTGAATAAAATATTGCCATTATCTAAGGAAGAAGTCCTTAGTGATAAGGTTATAGAAGAGTATGATATAGAAGATTCAAATATTATAGATGAGTTAATATTTATGTATATGGAAGAAAAAATATTAAATTATATTCTTCACTCAAAGGCAAGTGAAGAAAGTTCTAGAATGGAAGCTATGCAGGGTGCAACTAAAAGCGCAGATGAACTTTTAGAAAAATTAAATCTTCAATATAACAGGCTAAGACAAAGTGCTATAACACAAGAGATATCAGAGATAGTTGGAGGAGCAGAAGCTCAAAGGTAAAATATAGGGCCATTTTTAATTACTTTATTTTGGAGGTGAAGTTGTATGCCGGGACAAATGGGAAAGGTTGTTCAAGTAATAGGACCAGTTATTGATATTAAGTTCGATTCTGATGCACTGCCTAACATATATAATGCCATTGAGATTAACATGGAGGATAGGAAGGTTGTGGCTGAAGTAGAACAACATATAGGCGACGATATAGTAAGAACTATAGCTGTAGAAAATACAGAAGGCCTAAGAAGAGGTATGGAAGCTTTTGATACAGGAAAACCTATTACAGTACCAGTTGGAGATAATGTATTAGGAAGACTGTTTAACGTGTTAGGTAACCCTATGGATGAAGGGGAAAAGATAAAGACAGATTTATATTACCCAATTCACAGAAATGCACCAAGTTTTGAAGAACAGGCAGTTAAACCTGAGATGTTTGAAACAGGTATAAAGGTAATAGACCTTCTAGCTCCATATCCAAAAGGAGGTAAAATAGGACTCTTTGGAGGTGCCGGAGTTGGTAAAACTGTATTGATTCAAGAACTTATTAATAATATAGCGAAACAATATGGTGGACTTTCAGTATTTACTGGTGTAGGTGAGAGGACAAGAGAAGGAAATGATCTCTACAATGAAATGAAAGAATCTGGAGTTATAGATAAAACTGCCTTAGTATTTGGACAAATGAATGAGCCACCAGGAGCAAGAATGAGAGTTGCTCTAACAGGGCTTACCATGGCTGAATATTTTAGAGATAAGGGTCAGGATGTTCTTTTATTTATAGATAATATTTATAGGTTTACACAAGCGGGATCAGAGGTATCTGCACTTTTAGGTAGAATACCTAGTGCTGTGGGATACCAACCAACCCTAGCTACTGAAATGGGTGCTTTGCAAGAGAGAATAACTTCTACTAAAAATGGATCAATTACTTCAGTTCAAGCAGTATATGTTCCAGCAGACGATTTAACGGATCCAGCACCAGCAACCACATTTACTCACCTTGATGCTACAACAGTATTATCAAGGTCTATAGTAGAGCTGGGCATTTATCCAGCAGTAGATCCAATCGATTCTACATCAAGAATATTAGATGCTAGAATAGTTGGAGAAGAACATTATAAAGTTGCAGTTAGAGTAAAGCATATTTTAGAAAGATATAAAGAATTACAAGATATAATTGCCATACTGGGTATTGATGAACTATCGGAAGAAGACAAATTAACTGTATCTAGGGCAAGAAAAATTCAAAGATTCTTATCACAACCATTTACTGTAGCAGAACAGTTTACAGGAATGCAAGGAAAGTTTGTAACTGTTGAGGATACTATTAAAGGCTTTAAGGAAATCTTAGAAGGTAAACATGATAATATTCCTGAAAGTGCCTTCTTATTTGTAGGAACCATTGAAGAGGTTTTAGAAAAAGCAAAATCAATGGAATAGTAAAAATTTCTGAAGGTGAAACTAATGAAAGAAATAGAATTAAATATAATTACACCAGAAAAAAGATTTTTTTCTGGAAAAATAATTAAACTTACAACTGAAGACAGGGAAGGAAGCTTAGGTATTTTACCTAATCATATGTCTGTAGTTAAAATTTTGGAACCTAGTATGACAAGGTTTACCACTGTAGATGGGAAAGAATACAAAGCGTTTACCTCAGAAGGAATTTTAAAGGTAGATAAGGATTTAGTAGAAATGCTATGTAATTCTGCAGAATGGCCAGAAGATATAGATATCAATAGGGCAAAGGCTGCAGAAGAAAGAGCAGAAAAAAGGCTTAAAGAAAAAACATCAAATTTAGATGTAAAAAGAGCTGAACTAGCTTTAAAAAGGGCTTTAACTAGAAGTAAAATTAAAAGTATATAGCTACATAAGAGTAAGAGTATGTAATTTTATGTATATAGACTAACCTTTATGGTGTAAGGGTGACTATATAATCATAAGATAAGTACTCTTTATTTTTTTGATTCTCAATTTAAAATGGAAAATAGTCACGCTTTTATTAATTTAGATATATTATAATATATAATATTAAAAACCTTCATTTTAAAATCATGTATATTAAACAATAAAATGGAAATAATTTAGATAATAAATAAAGAGTAAGAGAGGTAAAAAAATGAAGGTAAAAAAGATTTTCTCCATTTTTTTAATTTTAATATTATCTTTAAACTATAGATATATGAACTGTTATAGTTTAAGCCAAAAGAACATTTTTAAGGAAGTGTTAAGCCAGGTTTCAACTGAGGAGACATTTACTTATTTATGTGTCAATTGGAGTGAGAATTTTATAAGTGACATAAAAGCATATGAAGATGATATAAAAACTTCTTTCAGAAGAGAAGGAATAGACATAAATAATTACACTTATAAAGAAGATGAATATAATTTAAAGGCAGCAACTTTGAATATAACTAAAAATAAAAAATCATATGTATTCTCTATAAAAATAAAAATAAGAGGATATAAAGAAGATGATATTAAGGAATTCATACAGAAGATTCATAAGTCCTTAAATTTAAAAGAATCCAATCTTAGAATATCCATTAATATAAAAACAAAATTAAGCAATGTAGAAAAAATAGATCTTGCAAAAATTAAAGTAGAAGAGTATTTGCATAAAAAAGATTATTATGCTGATACAGTTAAATTTCATAATGGATATAGTGCTAAAGTTAGTGCTAAGGATAGGGAAGATTTTCAGTATCTTCTTTGTTCATATGATACAGGAGACTACCTAATTATAGGGGATTCTGAGATTTTTATTTCTTATTAGTGAGAATAAGTTAGAATTGGAGGATATTTATGGATAAGATTATTATAAAAGGCGGAAAAGGACTTAATGGAAGTGTAAATATAAATTCAGCTAAAAATGCGGTTTTACCGATAATTGCATCTTGTATCTTAAATGGGGAGAAGAACATTATTAAAAAGGCACCTATGTTAGAGGATGTAATTGTACTTTCTAATGTATTAAAGTCTCTTAATGCAGAGGTTAATATAGATGAATGTAAAGAAGAAATAACTATAGATAGTAGTAATTTAAAATCAATACAGCCATCAGATGATTTGGTTAGAAAAATGAGAGCCTCATTTTTAATTATGGGAGCTATGTTAGCTAGGTTTGGAGAATTTAAACTTTCTTTGCCGGGAGGGTGCAATATAGGGACGAGACCTATAGATTTACACCTGAAAGGTTTGGCAGCACTTGGGGCTGAAATAAACGTTGGACATGGGTATGTAGAGGCTAGAGCAAAAAAATTAAAGGGTGCTAATATATATCTAGATTTTCCTTCTGTAGGAGCTACAGAAAATATTATGATGGCAGCAACTTTGGCTGAAGGAGAAACCATAATAGGTAATTGTGCAGAAGAACCTGAAATTGAAGATTTAGCTAATTGCCTAATAGCTATGGGGGCTGATATAAAAGGAGCTGGAACTGATACTATAAAAATAAATGGAGTAAAAGAACTAAGGGGAGTTGAATACACCCCTATATACGACAGAATTGAAGCTGGAACTTTTATGATTGCTGCTGCAATTACTAATAGTTTCATAAACATAAACGGTGTAAAAGAAGAGCATCTAAAGCCTGTAATAGCAAAATTAATTGAAATGGGAGTAGAGATAGATATAAAGGGAGATATGATGAGTGTAGATGCAAGAAAAACACTTACTCCTACAGATATAAAAACTATGCCTTATCCTGGTTTCCCTACAGATATGCAATCTCAATTAACTTCCTTATTAAGCATAACTAAAGGAATTAGTGTTATAACAGAAACTATATTTGAGAATAGGTTTATGCATGTAGCAGAATTAAGAAGAATGGGAGCAAATATAAAGATTGATGGTAGAAGTGCCATAATCCAGGGTGTGGATAGATTAACTGGAGCAGAAGTAAAATCTACAGATTTAAGAGCTGGAGCTGCCATGATTTTAGCAGGACTTGTTGCAGAAGGTGAAACAGTAGTAAGTGATATATATCATATAGACAGAGGATATGTGAATATAGAGAAAAAACTACAGAATCTAGGCGCAGATATATATAGAATATAATGTTAATGAAAACCTTTTTAAAGTAATTATAAAAACTAGAATACTTTAAAGAGGTTTTATTTTTGTTAATAATATAATGATATATAGATAAATAGAATTGTAAAATTTATAGAAATTTTTAACTTTAATAAAGGATTATGGATTGTTAAAACTTAAATTTAAGTAATAAATATTAATTTTAAGAATAAATATTTATATATAGTATAGTAAAACTAGGGGTGATAAAATGAGGAAAATAATAGTTTCTTTTAAACTAAAAGATATTTTAGTAGGAATACTTATATTTAATCTATGTATTATATTTTTGTCTTTGATTGTTATTGGTAAAAATAAAGAAATAGGACAAATAAAAGAACCAAATAGCAATTTAAATAAAAAAGTAGCTAATAAGGAAGTAAAGAACAAGAAAGAAAATAGCAAGGAAGAAAATAATATAAGAAAAGAAGTATTAAAAAAGTACATAGATCCTAAGGTGAAAATATATCTTACAAAAGAAAAGAGAGTAATCCAGTTAGATTTAGAAGATTATATAGTTGGAGTTGTTTCTGCAGAAATGCCTGCAAACTTTGGAGAAGAAGCTTTAAAAGCACAAGCTGTGGCAGCTAGAACTTACACTGTTGCACATATGAAAGGGGTTTTTGGGGGTGGATGCAATTTAAATAAGGATGCAGATTTATGTGATTCAGTCCATTGTCAAGCTTATATAAATAAAGAGAAGAGATTAGCAGCATGGCCTAAATCAGAAAGTGAGGATCTATATAAAAAAGTAGAAAAGGCTGTAAAAGATACTAAGTGTGAAGTTATAAGTTATGAAGAAGAGATTATAATGACACCTTTTTATTTTGCAACAAGTAGTGGAAAGACAGAAAATGCAGAAGAAGTTTTTGCAACTAGTTCTCCATATTTAAAAAGTGTTGAAAGTCCTGGTGAAGAAATAGCTCCAAAGTTTAAAAAGGAATTTGTTTTTTTAAAAGAAGATTTTATAAAAGCTTTAAAAGGTAAGTATCCTAATTTAAATGTAAATAGCAATAACTTAAATCATAATATAAGTATATTAGAGAGAAGTGAAGGTGGAAGTGTTAAAAAAGTTAAAATAGGAAATATTGTTACCACAGGAAAGGTAGTAAGAAGTGTAATGGGTCTTACTTCTGCTAACTTTAATATAGAAATAGAGGGGAATAATATTAAGTTTAATTGCAAAGGGTACGGTCATGGAGTTGGTATGAGTCAGTGGGGAGCTAGTGTTATGGCTAAGGAAGGTAAGGATTATAAGTATATTTTAAATCACTATTATAAAGATACAAAGATTAGCAAATTAAAGTATAAATAAGGTTTTTAGTTTTAAATTGGGGTTTACTATATATAAATTAGAGAATGATTAATAAGTAATCTAGTATGATTTATGTTTTATTTTTGGATTAGTAAATATTTAGTTTATAGATATAAATAAAAAATGTCTTAGAAGGTTTATGATCTTCTAAGACATTTTTGTTTTTTGAAAAGAATGCACTATATTTTATCTTATTTTGTCATAAAAGAAAGAAAAAATATTAAATATATTTTTTCTAAACATGTATTATTTATAGTTTAATGGACAAAATTACTAATAGGAGGTGCTTATAAATGGATAATAAATCAAACAATACGCAAGGATCAGGAAAGAGTTTTTCAAATTTCTTAAAAAGGGAAAGTTTTTATGTAATCCTTTTTATTACTTTATGCATAGTTGCTGCTGTTGCTGCTATAAGTATTAATTCTAGGAAAGTAGCTACAAACAAAACTGAGAAAAATGTAGTTAGTAAGGCTAAAGATACTAATAGTGAAAAACCAGATAATGCACTATTGGTAGAAGGAGAAAAGAAAAAAAAGAATGTAGCTAAGGAAAATCAAAAAGAGGCAGGAGTAAAGGTATATAAAAGTGGCAAAAAATTAAATGATAATAAGAAAAATGCTACTGTATCTGTTTCCAATGGAATGGATACTAAATTTATTAAACCTTTAGATGGAAAAGTAACTCAAGGATATTCTGAAATTCCAGTATTAGCACAAGAATTTAGTGATGACAACACAAAAACTTACAAAACTAATCTTGGTATAAACATACAAGCTAAAATAGGAAGTTCAATAAAAGCAGCAGCAGATGGTGTGGTAGAAGAGGTAGGAGAAAATCCTAAAGGCTATGGTCAAATGGTTGTAATTGATCATAAGAATGGATTTAAAACTATTTATTCAAACTTAGATGGAAAAGTTTCTATCAAAAAAGGTGATACTGTAAAACAAGGGCAAGAAATAGGAAAACTAGGAGATACTACATTGAGAACTTCAAAGAGTGGCGATAAAAAAGAGTTAAGTCACTTACATTTTTCAATGTTACAAGGAAATGGTAAATTTAAGGATTTAGATTATGAAAACAAATATATAAATCCAGATAAATTTATAAAATAGTCCTTTAAATAAAATAGTCACTTTTATTTAAAAGTGACTATTTTAAATAATTTATTATAATAGGAGGAGTTAACTTTGAAGGATTATATTGAAGAGAGAGTTTTAGATGTTGCTAAATATATAATAGAATCAAAATCTACTATAAGAAAAACAGCTCAAATATTTGGTGTAAGCAAGAGTACTATCCATAAAGATATGACTGAAAGATTACCTAAAATAAATCCTGAGATTGCAGATGAGGCAAGAATAGTTTTAGAATTAAATAAGGCTGAAAGACACATTAGAGGTGGAAAAGCTACTCAATTAAAATATAAAACCATTAGTTAAACAAATTAACTATTTCATATGCACAATTATTATGATAAAATGAATTATAATGTTATAATTCATTGAAAGTTTATAAAATATTTAAAAAATTTCTTAGAATATGTGATATTATTTTTTTATGCGTGGTTTTTATAATTTAAAAAAATCTTATAATAAATTTATTTTCAAAAGAGGATTTTTAATTTATTTATAGAAATAATACATGTTAAAATTAATATACCAAAGAGCAGGAGTGAAAACTATGTTTTTTTTCGGAATGGGTACTGATATGGGTATAGATTTAGGTACTGCTACAGTTTTAGTGTACATAAAAGGAAAAGGTGTAATTTTAAAAGAGCCTTCAGTAGTGGCAATTGATAAAACAAATGATAAAGTATTAGCAGTTGGAGAAGAAGCAAGACAAATGATAGGTAGAACACCAGGAAATATAGTAGCTATAAGACCATTAAAAGATGGTGTTATATCAGACTACGATATGACAGAAAAAATGCTAAAACATTTTATTCGTAAAGCTTGTGGAAGAAAGAAATCAACTCCTAGAGTAGTTATATGTGTTCCTTGTGAGGCTACAGAGGTTGAAAGAAGAGCAGTTTTAGATGCAGCTAGAATGGCTGGCGCTAAAATGGTTGAACTTATTGAGGAGCCTGTTGCAGCAGCTATAGGGGCAGGATTAGATATTTCTAAGGCAAGTGGAAATATGGTAATAGACATTGGTGGTGGAACTACTGATGTTGCAGTTATTTCATTAGGTGGCATGGTTGTTAGACAATCTATAAAAGTTGCTGGTGATGAGTTTGATGAAGCTATCATTAAGTACATAAGAAAGAAACATAAGCTTATGATTGGAGAAAGAACTGCTGAGGAATTAAAAATTAATATTGGTTGTGCATATGAAGTAGAAGAGAAAAGTATGGGCATAAGAGGAAGGGACTTAATTACAGGACTACCTAAGAATATTGAGGTAACTTCTAGTGAAATGAGAGAAGCTTTAAGTGAAGCTGTATCAGCTATAGCAGAGTGTGCTCATGCGGTGCTTGAAAAAACACCTCCAGAACTTGCAGCAGACATAGCAGATAAAGGAATTGTTATGACTGGTGGAGGAGCTTTATTAAATGGTCTTGATAAATTAATACAAGAGCATACAAAAGTGCCAGTATATGTTGCTGAACAAAGTGTGTCATGTGTTGCATTAGGAACAGGTAAGTACTTAGATTATATAGGTAAATCTTAAATTAAAAAAATACAAGCTTATAGCTTGTATTTTTTCTTATATTCTAGAATATAAGAAGAGAGAGTCCCAATTTCAATTTGGTAGGAATTGCTTTCACAGAGTGCCATGGGAGTACTATTATTTAAGGAGTATTAGAATTTAAAGAGTATAGGTAGTAAGAGTGAACAATTCCATGACATAAGGTTTTGCACATATTAACAATAAAACTTAATCTAATATTTCTATTAGAAAATAGTTCACTTTTTTTACTAGAATCTACAATGCCAACAATAGATATATTTCCAACCTCCGGGAGACTTTTTCCAACGCCCTTTCCAGGATAAATAGGGTGATCTCTTATAATTATATTACCTATATCCTCTTCATTGCCAAGGCAGGCATCTATGCCTATTATGTTGTTGGTTTCATGAAGTCTGTTTATTTCAGAAAGCTTTTCTTTTAGATTTAAAGCATGAATTGGATCTTCCAGGGTTCCATATACAGGAATAGGGAGATTCATTTCTTTTAAAATAGAACCTACAATAGGACCTAAAGAATCTCCTATACATTTGTCAGTACCAATACATACTATAGTTGTATCTTTGTTTATGTATTTATATAAGAGTTCAGCTATTTTGTAATATGCTAAGGGTTCTTTATAGTCTATATATTCCTTAATCAATATATATACCTCCATTAAGTGTATATTAGTGTATCTATATATAGATATATGATTTAAATGTTAAATATGATTAAAAAACATCATAATATTAATGTAATTATGTAATAGTAAGAAATAAAAAGAAAACATGAGTAATAGGGGTTTAATTAAGTTATATGCTCATATTTAGATTTGAAATACAGTGTATATAAATGTATACTAAACCTTGTCGGAAATGACGAAAATTAATTAAATTTATATGGATGAGTTCCCGAGTGGCCAAAGGGGGCAGACTGTAAATCTGTTGCGTCTCGCTTCGATGGTTCGAATCCATCCTCATCCACCATTTAAATTTAATGAAAATAATATGCTGGCATGGCTCAATTGGCAGAGCAGCTGACTTGTAATCAGCAGGTTGTAGGTTCGATTCCTATTGCCAGCTCCATAAAACTGGATGAGTTCCCGAGTGGCCAAAGGGGGCAGACTGTAAATCTGTTGCGTCTCGCTTCGATGGTTCGAATCCATCCTCATCCACCATTTAAATTTAAAACAAAATAATATGCTGACATGGCTCAATTGGCAGAGCAGCTGACTTGTAATCAGCAGGTTGTAGGTTCGATTCCTATTGTCAGCTCCATAAAATATGGATGAGTTCCCGAGTGGCCAAAGGGGGCAGACTGTAAATCTGTTGCGTCTCGCTTCGATGGTTCGAATCCATCCTCATCCACCATAGGACATTTTTATGTCCTTTTATTTTTGAAAAATATTAAAAAATATATTGACAATACATAAAAAAAATGATATCATGATTTTACCATAAAATTATATAAAATGCTCTTATCAAGAGAGGTGGAGGGAAACAGGCCCGATGAAACCCGGCAACCGGTGCTAAAGCACAATGGTGCCAATTCCTGCAGATATTCTGCAAGATAGGAGGTAAAAGCGATTTTATCCTCTTCTTTGTAGAAGAGGTTTTTTTATTTATAAAACCACAGTATTACTGAGGTAGGAGGAGAAAAAATGAGAAGATTATTTACATCAGAATCTGTTACTGAAGGGCATCCAGATAAAATTTGTGATCAAATTTCAGATGCTATATTAGACGAAATTTTATCTAAGGATCCAGAGGGAAGAGTAGCATGTGAAACTACAGTTACTACAGGAATGGTAATGGTAGTTGGAGAAATTAGTACTAACTGTTATGTAGATATACCAAAAGTTGTTAGAAATACAATAAAAGATATAGGATATACAAGAGCTAAGTTTGGCTTTGATGCTGAAACTTGTGCTGTTATGACATCTATAGATGAGCAATCTTCAGATATAGCTATGGGCGTGGATGAAGCTCTAGAATCAAGAAAAGGTGATATGGACAAAATAGAAGCAATAGGTGCAGGAGATCAAGGAATGATGTTTGGATTTGCTTCTAATGAAACAGAAGAGTATATGCCTCTTCCAATTTCACTTGCTCATAAATTAGCTTTAAGATTATCAACTGTTAGAAAAGAAGATATTTTAGGTTATTTAAGACCAGATGGAAAGACTCAAGTTACTGTAGAATATGAGGACAATAAACCAGTAAGAATAGATACTATAGTTATTTCTACACAACATTGTCCAGATGTAACTCGTGAGCAAATAGAAGAAGATTTAAAGAAACATGTAATAGATGTTATAGTTCCTAGTGAATTACTAGACGAAAACACAAAATATTTTATAAATCCAACAGGAAGATTTGTAATTGGTGGACCTCAAGGAGATTCAGGTTTAACAGGAAGAAAAATTATAGTAGACACCTATGGTGGTGCTGGTAGACATGGAGGGGGAGCTTTCTCAGGAAAAGATCCTACAAAAGTTGACAGATCTGCTGCATATGCTGCAAGATGGGTAGCTAAGAATTTAGTTGCAGCTGGAGTTGCTGATAAGCTTGAAATTCAGTTAGCTTATGCTATTGGAGTTGCAAGACCAGTGTCAATAAGTGTTGAAACCTTTGGAACAGGAAAAATATCTGATGAGAAAATAGTAGAAATAGTAAATAAGGTTTTTGATTTAAGACCAGCTGCTATAATAAAAGAATTAGATTTAAGAAGACCAATATACAAACAAACAGCCGCTTATGGACATTTTGGAAGAGTTGATGTAGAACTTCCATGGGAACAATTAAATAAAGTAGATGAAATAAAAAAATATTTATAGAAGCAATTTTATCCCATTACTATCAGCTCTAGTATTCATATATTATTTAAAATCAGAATAAAAAGTGGATAAGTTGTAGTAAAAGGATATTAGCTTTTAAAAGAATAAAAACTTTGTTTATGATATAAAAAACACGGATATACTTAATATATCCGTGTTTTTCTATTTAAATCAGATACTTTTATTTAATTAGATATATGTTAAAAGAAGTATATTTATATAACTATCTTTAATAAATAATTCTTAGTTATTAGTTAGTATTTTGTATTTAGTTAATCATAGCAGAGAGATTTTGAGCACGTAGCTTTAAGTTAACTTAAATTGAAGCTAAGACTTATTTCATATGTTATAATTAAATAAGTTAAAAAAATAGTAGGAGCGATATTTTATGTTTGAAATAGTAGCTATAGTACAAAACATAGTATTTAAAAATGAAGAAAATGGTTATACCGTAGCTAGAGTAAAAGAAGAAGGCGCAAAGAAGGATGAAATAACTGCGGTTGGTACTATGCCATTTATTATAGAAGGACAAAACTTAAAGTTAAAAGGTGAATGGGTAACTCACCCTAGTTTTGGCAAACAATTAAAGGTGATTAATTGCGAGGAAATTGTGCCCAAAACCCTTATAGGTATAGAAAAATATTTATCTTCAGGCATAATATCAGGAATTGGACCCGTTACAGCTAGAAAAATTGTACAACATTTTAAAGAAGAGACCTTAGATATTTTAGATAATCATATAGATAAGTTAAACGAAATAGAGGGTATAGGTGAGAAGAAAATAAAGCTTATATATGAATCTTACTCAAGACAGAGGGAAGTTAGAAATATAATGATATTTCTACAACCTTACGGCGTTACGGCAAATCAATGTGTAAAAATATATAATAAATATGGATTAGATGCTATAGAAGTTGTAAAGCAAAATCCATATAAGATGGTAGAGGATATTTCAGGTATGGGGTTTAAGACTGCAGATAAGATAGCTTTAAACCTAGGCATAGAAAAGGATTCTCCCTATAGAATAAAAAGTGGAATTAAATACATTATAAATGATTTTTGTCAACTAGGAAATACATATATGCCAATGGAAAGACTGCTAAAAGAGGGAGAAACTACTCTTTGTGTATCCAAAGATCACTTAGAAAAAAATATTTTCGAGGTAGTGGTCTCTGGAGATATAAAGGTGGAGAATATAGAGGAGGTAGAATGTGCTTTTACCATTCCATACTATTATAGTGAGCTATCTGTAACTAAAAAGATATTAAGCTTAACCATGTCAAATTACAACAAGATTGATATGGACATAGATAAAGAAATAAAAAGTTTTGAAGAAGAAAATAAAATTAAATTTGCACCTTCACAAAAAGAAGCTATTTGTGGTGCCTTTGAAAATGGTATAGAAATCATAACAGGTGGACCGGGAACAGGTAAGACTACCATAATAAATTGTATAATTAGGACTTTTGAAAATTTAGGTATGAGAGTTCTTATGGCGGCACCAACTGGAAGAGCTGCAAAGAGAATGACAGAAGCTACTAATAGAGAATCAAAAACTATTCATAGGCTTTTAGAGATTGGATATAGTGAAGAAGAGTTAAACATGCACTTTTTTAAAGGAGAAGATGAACCACTAGAGGCTAATGTAATAATCATAGATGAAGCATCCATGATAGATATAATTTTAATGAATAACTTGTTAAAAGCTATTTCTCTAGGAACTAGACTTATAATCGTAGGCGATGTTGACCAGCTGCCTTCAGTTGGACCAGGAAATGTACTTCGAGATCTAATAGAAAGTAAGAGTGTAAAAGTTGTTAGACTAAAAGAAATATTTAGACAAGGTAATGAGAGCATGATTGTAACTAATGCACATAAAATCAATCAGGGAGAAATGCCTATTTTAAATAAAAAAAATAATGACTTTTACTTTTTAAGATGTGATGAACAGGAAAATATAATTAACACACTTTTAGAATTAATTGCAAAAAGACTTCCTCAGTTTAATAAAGGGTGGGATAAAATTAAAGATATACAGATATTATCCCCTACAAGAAAAGGTGTATTAGGAGTAGAGAATTTAAATAGAAACTTACAAGAAATATTAAATCCTAAGACAAAAGAAAAAAGAGAAAAAGAATATAGAGATACCATCTTTAGGGTTGGAGATAAAGTAATGCAAATAAAAAATAACTACTCTATAAAATGGAGAAAAGTAGATAACTCTGAAGAGGGAATAGGTATATATAATGGGGATATAGGATATATAATAGACATTGATGAAGATGAAAATATAGAAGTAATATTTGATGATGAGAAGATAGTTAAATATGACAATATATTTTTAGACGAACTTAATCTTGCATATGCTATTACTATACATAAGAGCCAAGGAAGTGAGTTTCCAGTAGTGATAATGCCTATTTTTATGGGACCGCCTATGCTTATGAATAGAAACTTATTGTATACTGGAATTACTAGAGCTAAAAGCATGGCAGTGCTTGTTGGACAAGAAAAAGCTTTAAGTTTTATGGTGAAAAACGATAGAAGCTTTAAAAGATATTCAGCTTTAAAGTGGAGAATAAGTAATATCATAGAAAACTTTTAAATGTAGGTGAATAAAAAAAGAAAAAATTGGATATATTTTAAGATACAGTACGGAATAAATAATAAATAAATGAGGAAACTATGGAAAGAGTAAAATACATCTTAGAGTGTATGTTAAATTTAATTTATTTTAGAAGTGATATATGTCTTTGTTGTGATAAAAAAATATATAATGAAGATTATCTATGTAGTAATTGTAGAAGAAACATAGTTATATGCAAAAAGTCTTTTAAGATTAAAAGCCAGTATAGTATTAATTGCTATAGTTGTGCATATTATTCTAGTACTGTAAAAAAACTTATTATAAAAATGAAATATAAAAAGGATTTTAAATCCATAGAGTTTTTAAGTGATTTTATTGTAGAGAAAATAATTAATTGTGGAATCAAAGCCGATATTATAACCTTTGTTCCAAGTAGTAAAAGTAGAAAAAAAGAAAGAGGGTACAATCAAAGTGATGCACTTTGTTATTATGTAGCTAATAAACTTAAACTAGAGAAAAAAGAATTAATTTTTAAAAAAGAAGGTGCAAAAGATCAGATTGGTCTCGATGATATTGAAAGATGGGATAATGTAAAAGACATTTTTTATTTCAATAATAAATATAATATAAAGGGAAAAGATATAATACTAATAGATGATGTATTAACTACTGGAGCTACAGTTTACAACTGTTATAAGGTTTTAAAGGAAAATGGGGCAGGAGAAATCAATGTGTTTACTATAGCTAGAAATATAGGTTAGATAGGATACCATAAATGAGAATTTAGTTGTAGGGTGGTGTTACATCTATAAATATAGAGTGAGCTATAATACCCCACAATTAATAATTATAGCATATTTTTAATAATAATTCACTTACAATGTTATATAGTTATATCTATATATAATAAGGAATATCATGTAGAAAGCATTTAACTTTCTTTAATATTCTGTGAATTGTATATTTAATTATTGTTATTTATTTTTTTTCAGTATAAAATATATACAAAGATAAAATTATATATGCATTACTTTAAAAGCATTTAACAAAACTCTTAATATAAGAGAGGGGCTGGTTTCATGAGAGTTAAATTTACTGGGAAAAATATTGAGATTACAGAAGCACTAAAAGATGTGATTTCTAAAAAGGTATCTAAGTTAGAAAAGTATTTTAAGCAAGATGTAGAGGCTCATTCAGTGTTAAGTGTTCAAAAAGAGATTCAAAAGTTTGAGTTAACTATACCTTTTAAAGGTGGTATCTTAAGAGCAGAAGAAGAAAGCGATGACATGTATAAGTCAGTAGATTTAGTTTTAGATAAAATTGAGAGACAAATAAGAAAACAAAAAACTAAATTACAAAGAAAATTACAAGGTGAAAGTTTAGTATTTTCATTTATAGAAGAAGATAAAACACCAAAAGAAGAATCTAAAATAGTAAGAACAAAGAAATTTGCTATGAAGCCTATGTCATCTGAAGAAGCAATTTTACAAATGGAATTGTTAGGTCACAGCTTCTTTGTATATATGGATGGAGAAACTTCAGATGTAAATGTAGTTTATAAGAGAAAAGATGGAAACTATGGTTTAATTGAACCTGATTTAGACTAAAATACTTATATAAAGCAAATAAGAGCAGTGATTTTATCACTGCTTTATTTATTACATTTTTAAGTTTTAGCATTAATTATATAATCTTAGTATTAGTATATATTATAGAAATTTTAGTTTTTTTATTGTTTAATCTTGTTTATAGAGTCTTAATATTAGCAGTAATATTTAAAAATTACTACTATGTAATTAATCTTATATGCAATCTTATATACAATATTATATACTTAATGTTATTTAATGTTATTAAATCTTTAAATATGTATAGATTAAGTTGAATAGTAAAAATTTAAATGATATAATTTTAAATTATAGGCGAAAAGTAATATTAATTATAGTGAGGATGACTAAATATGAAGTTTTATGAAAAAATATTAGGTACATATAGTGACAGACAAATAAAAAAAATAAATCCTTTAGTTGACAAAATAGAATCTTATGATGACGCGATGGCTAAACTTTCAGATGAAGATTTAAAACAAAAGACTTTTGAGTTTAAAGAAAGATTAGGAAAAGGGGAAACTTTAGATCAAATACTTCCAGAAGCTTTTGCAGTAGTTAGGGAAGCTTCTTGGCGTGTTTTAGGAATGAAACATTTTAGAGTTCAATTAATTGGGGGAATAGTTCTTCACCAAGGAAGAATTGCTGAAATGAAAACAGGTGAAGGTAAGACTTTAGTAGCTACCCTACCAACATATTTAAATGCCTTAACAGGAGAGGGAGTACATGTAATTACAGTAAACGATTATCTTGCAAAAAGAGATAGTGAGTGGATGGGACAAATTTATAAATTTTTAGGACTTTCTGTTGGGGTAATACTTCATGATTTAAGTCCTGAAGAAAGAAGAGCAGCATATGAATCTGATATAGTCTATGGTACAAATAATGAGTTTGGATTTGACTATTTAAGAGACAATATGGTTATATACAAGGAAGAAAAAGTTCAAAGAACCCTAAATTATTGTATAGTAGACGAGGTTGACTCAGTTTTAATAGATGAAGCTAGAACTCCGCTTATAATATCAGGAGAGGGAGATAAGTCAACTGAATTTTATAAAGTAGCAGACTTTTTTGTAAAAGGTCTTTCAGAAAAAGATTATGAATTAGATGAAAAAGCTAATTCAGTAATTTTAACTGAAAGTGGTGTAGATAAGGCAGAGGCTTTCTTTAAATTAGATAACTATGCTGATGCAGACAACATGATGGTTCAGCACCATGTTATTCAGGCGCTTAAGGCTAATTACCATATGAGAATAGATAAAGATTATATGGTTAAAGATGGAGAAGTTATTATAGTAGATGAATTTACAGGAAGACTTATGGAAGGTAGAAGATATAGTGATGGACTTCACCAAGCCATAGAAGCTAAAGAGGGAGTTAAGGTTGAAAAGGAATCTAAGACACTAGCTACAATTACATTCCAAAATTATTTTAGAATGTATAAAAAATTAGCAGGTATGACTGGTACTGCTAAGACAGAGGAAAGTGAATTTAGAGAAATTTATGGACTTGACGTTATAGAAATTCCTACAAACAAGCCAGTATCTAGAGTAGATCAACCAGACTTAGTATTTAAAACTCAAAAAGCTAAGTATAAGGCTATAGTAGAAGAAATAGCAGAAACTCATAAAACAGGGCAACCAGTTCTTGTAGGTACTGTAAGTATAGAAAAATCTGAGATAATATCTGATTTGCTTAAGAAAAAGGGAGTTAAACACCAAGTATTAAATGCTAAATACCATGAAAAAGAAGCAGAAATAGTTTCTCATGCAGGGGAAAAAGGTATGGTTACCATAGCAACAAATATGGCAGGACGTGGTACTGATATAAAGCTTACTGATGATGTTGCTAAGCTTGGTGGATTAAAAGTAATTGGAACTGAAAGACATGAATCAAGACGTATAGATAACCAATTAAGAGGGCGTTCAGGACGTCAAGGAGACTTAGGAGAATCAAGATTCTATGTATCCTTAGAAGATGACTTAATGAGAATCTTTGGATCTGATAGACTTCAAGGTGTAGTTGAAAGATTGGGACTTGAAGATGAAGCTATAGAAAGTAAAATGGTTTCTAATGCTATAGAAAGTGCTCAAAAGAAGGTAGAAGGAAATAACTTCGACATAAGAAAGAATGTATTACAATATGATGATGTTATGAACCAACAAAGAAGCATAATATATGAACAAAGAGCACAAGTTTTACAAGGTAAAGATTTAAAAGATCAAATAATTATTATGATTAAGGATTTAATAAATGGAGTTGTAGACTCTTATATTGGTAACGTAGACGATGGATATGATGAAGAAGTAGAAAAAATGATTAATTATTTAGATGATATATTCCTTCTAAAGGACTCAATAAATTATGATGAGTTAATTAAAAAGGGTATTGAGGATATAAAAGAAGAATTAATACAAGTAGCATTAAAATTATATGAAGAAAAGGAAGCAGAGTTTGAAGCTGCTGAAGATTTAAGAGAAATAGAAAGAATTATAATGTTAAGAGTTGTTGACTCTAAGTGGATGGATCATATTGATAATATGGAACATTTAAGACAAGGTATAGGACTTAGAGCTTACAAACAACAAGACCCAGTTCAAGCATATCAATTTGAAGGAACTGATATGTTCAATGAAATGACTTGGAACATTAAAGTTGAAACAATTAAGTATTTATTCCATGTTCAAATACATCAAAACTTAGAGAGAGAAAGAGTAGCTGTAGTTACCAATGCAAGACATGGGGATGAAGATATAAAAAAAGAGCCTATTAGAAAAGGTGAAAAAGTTGGAAGAAACGATGAATGCCCATGTGGATCAGGAAAAAAATATAAAAACTGTTGTGGAAGATTTCAATAGAAATCTCAAATAATATATGATTATTTTTTAGAAACTATTAAAATATATGCCTTGGTCTAAGGAATTTTCTGAAGATGTAGGATTACAAAATAAAAATTTGATATTAACACCTTACTATGAAATGTATAAGAATTTTATAGTAAGGTGTTTTTTTATTGTAAAAAATTATGACAATTATGAAGATATTCTTAAAATATGAAAATAATATTTCTAAGAGGTATTATATGTGATAAAGTTAATACAAGCAAGCTTGCAAAAATAAAAAGAAGTAATTATTGTAGGTAAATGGTTACTTTTAAAATGCTTTATTAAAAACTATGATATTTTATAATAAGCTTATCTTAGTTAAATATATATTATATATCACTAGTGTTTAATTTTTAGAAAATATTTTCATTGACATTTGTATTATAATCATTCTTTATAGTAAAATTCTTAAATTAAGCTAATATAGAATAATATTCCTATAACAAAGGGCAGACTTGCCCGCATAGTGATAGCTTGTATGGAAGTATATGGTTTTATAGTTGCAGTTAGCCACCTAACCACTTCTCCCAAGAAAACAAGATATTATCTATTAATTTTGTAATTGAATGTTTTATTAATCTCTTTATTTTTAATAAGCCGTAGGCTGTTTTGGCTACGTCTTGTATTAGTTTTATTATAATGAATGTTATTATTGCCGAAACAATTTGCATCATAACTGCATTAAGGCTATGTCATATGAATCTTTTAATTTTTAAATTTTGCTTAATCCATTTGAAGAATAGCTCGATATCCCAACGTTTTTTATATAACCATGCTATATCTTCACTAGTATATTGTAATATGTTAGTTACAAAGGTTAGTATTTGACCTTCAGAATCAACTACAGTGATAACCCTATACTGATTTTTTGTCATATTAATATCTTCTGTACCAAGATAGCAAATAATATCTTCAATGATATTTATAGAATCATCTAGTAGAGTAACGTCAGAGTAAGTTATTTCAAGCTTACTTACTTCAGTTATAGCAGCATTATCTTTTAATCGGGTAATAAAGCGTATTCCTTTATTGCTAAACTCATCAAACTTTTTATAGTCAACATAGCCTTTGTCAAAGACATATATACAGTTGTTTTCTGTAATAAGTTCTTTCATCTTAGTTCTATCATGTGGTTTAGCATTAGACACAATTATAAGCTCAGGAACTCCTTTGCTTAAGTTGAATTTTGTATGAAGCTTTATTCCTGCTTTTGTAGAGCGAAATTCTGCCCACTGAAAATAAGTCTTGGCCATACTTATAGTTGAAGAATCTATTAGTTTTATGGTTCCAAACTTTTTAAGTTTCTCATTTACAGGTAATTGTTTTAAAGCAGTATCAATTAGTTCGTTTAATATTGGAATGTAAACATTATAATCCATATAGTTATTATAATTAGACAACGTTCCCAAGCTAACGCTTTTTATTGACTCCTTTAGCTTAGAATCAGATTGCATAAAATCATCAACATCCCTTAAGCTATCTAGCTTCGCTAAATGAAAGTAAAGGTGAGTTTTCAAATGATTTGATGCTATATTATAGTCAACATCTAACTTATACGTAGATTTTTTCAAAGTGTTCCAGTTAACAATATCTAATAATTTTTCAAAAATAGTGATATAATTATTCATAGATAGTCAGCAACTCCTTTGCGATATGATTGTGGTAATTATATTAAAGCAAAGGTGCTGACTATTTTCATTTATATATTGCTGGTACACATAGAAATTTATTACAAGTTATTATTGTCAATAGGATTTTCAATCCATTAATTAAACACTAGTGATTATATATATGTATTTAAGAGAAAAGCTATATCATAATTAGATAAAGAAAAAATTTTATGAAGGTATATAGAAAGGTAATAAAAATTTAGGGAGGGAAAGTATGAATAAAAAATCTAAGGGTTATATATTAGCAATGGTATTAACAATTTTACCTGTATCGATTATGGCCTATGAACTTAAAACAAGTGGAGTTAATATTAATATTTTAAGTGAAAAAAAGGAAGTTATAACTGCACAAGAGAAAACATCAGAAAAGAAGAATAATAATATGGAAATAACATTATCTGATAGAGAAAAGCTACTAAAAGGAGATCCGATAGGTAAAAAGGTAAAAAATAGTTTAAATTACCCAGACAAGGAAAAAATACATCTTAAAATGATTAATGCTGTAGATAATTTTAAAACCTGTAAAGGGGAATTTACTGAGGAAAGTGCTATGCTGAACTTGAATGGAAAATATACCTTTGAAGTGGATGTAGAAAATAAATCCTCAGTATCTGTAATTGAAGAGAGTGGTAAAAAACCTATAACTTTAATTTATCATGATGATAAGAGAAAAGTTTTTGAGAATAATGATAAAAGTTATAGAGAGTTTGAGGAAAAACAAGAGAAGGAAAACCCCACAATAGTAAAACCCTTTGAACTATATTTAAATCCAGAGCTTAACAGAACAGATATTGGATATTTAGGCACAAGTAGAAATATTATTTGTGCGGAGGTATTTTCAAAATATATATTTATTTATGAAGATTGGAACTATATAGAGTCAACTTTTTTAGGGAGAAATGTATATAAATTAAAGGGAGTAATTGATCCACACCTAGGTGGTAATATGCAAGGAAAATTTTCTTTACTTATGGATAAAGAAACTGGAATAGTGCTTCAATTTTTATTATTTGATGACAATGGAAAAGAAAAATACAAATTAGAATGTACTAAATTAGAAGTAAATACTTCAATAGATAAAAGTTTATATAATAAAAGTACTTTTGGATATACAAAAAAATAATGAAACATATTGAATGATTTAAAGAAAAAGATATATATTGCATTTGCTTTCTCCTTTCTTTGGAGAATATAGTTTTTATAAAACTATAATAGCAAATGCATTTTTTAATTTGTAAAGTTTTTCTACTTAACTTTATACAAACCAAAGTAAGTAAGTAAAATTTGTGCTATAATATATTTTGTTTATATATGATTATACTCTTTAATATTTTATGTTTTTTAAAGTTGAAGTATTAAAGAGTTGAGTCTTTGGTATGTTTATGTAATTAGTTGAAAAGAGGTGTTACTTTGTTAATTAAGCTTGAAGAATTATATGGAGAAATTGAAGAACTAATTAATAATGTTGTTGAAATGAGGGACTTACTTTGACTTAGATAAGTTGGAGATAAGATTAAGTGAGTTAGAGGCTAAAATGCAGGAAAAAAGTTTTTGGCAAGATGCAGAGAAAGCTAGTGATATAACGCAAGAGGCTAAAAATTTAAAGGATAGCATAGAAAATTATAATGAACTTAAAAATAGAACAGAAGATCTTAAGATTTTACTTCAGATTAGTATAGAAGAACAAGATGAATCTACTTATAAAGAAATAAAAAAAGAATTTAAAGAATTAAATGATATACTTAGAAGCTTAAAAATAGAAACACTACTTTCAGGAACCTATGACAGGAACAATGCTATTTTAACTCTTCATACTGGTGTGGGAGGAAATGATGCTCAAGATTGGACTGAGATGCTATATAGGATGTACTCTAGGTGGTGTGATAAAAAAGGATTTAAAATAGAAGTTTTAGATTATATTTCTGCGGATGAGGCTGGAATTAAAAGTGTTACTTTGAAGGTTATAGGAGAATTTGCTTATGGCTTTTTAAAGTCAGAGAAAGGTGTACATAGACTAGTTAGGATATCACCTTATAATGCAAATGGGAAAAGACAGACTTCCTTTGCTTCTTGTGAAGTAATACCGGAACTTAAGGCTGAACAGGATAATATTGAGATAAACCCTCAAGACTTAAAGATTGATACATATAGGGCTGGGGGAGCTGGTGGACAACATGTTAATAAGACAGAATCAGCTATTAGAATAACACACATTCCAACAGGAATAATTGTTCAGTGTCAAAATGAAAGAAGTCAGTTCACTAATAAAGAAACAGCTTTAAAGATGTTAAAATCAAAATTAATAGCTCTAAAAGAAATGGCACATAAAGAAAAAATAGAGGACTTAAGCGGAGAATTAAAGGATATTAGTTGGGGAAGCCAGATAAGGTCTTATATATTCCATCCCTATAATTTAGTTAAGGATCATAGAAGTGGGGTAGAAACTTCTAATGTTAATGCTGTTATGGATGGGGAAATTGATATGTTTATAAACGCATATTTAGAGGAGAATTAATTTAAACTTTATATTAAGAAAGGAGGGGGCGCTCTCAAGAGTGCCTTTTTATATGACTAATATTTTAGAAGTTTTATGTAAGGAATTTTCTTTAAAAAGTTTTCAAGTGGAAAATGTAATAGAAATGCTAGATGAGGGAAATACAGTACCTTTTATAGCTAGATATAGAAAAGAGAGAACTGGTGGCTTAAGCGATATTCAATTAAGAGATTTATCAGAGAGGTTAAAATATCTTAGAAATTTAGATGAAAGAAAAGAAACTGTTCTAAAATCCATAGAAGAACAGGGAAAACTAACAGAGGAATTAAAAAATAAAATAAATGCTGCAACGACTTTAACAGAGGTAGAAGATTTATATAGACCATATAAACCTAAAAAAAGAACAAGGGCTACCATAGCCTTAGAAAAAGGACTAAAACCCCTAGCTGATTTAATTTTAAGTGGTAAATGTACAGAGAGTATAGAAGAGATTGCAAAGCAGTATTTAAATGAAGAAAAATCAGTTTTAAAAGTTGAAGATGCTATAAAGGGAGCAGAAGATATAATTGCAGAGGTTATTTCTGATGAGGCGGAGTATAGAAAATGGATTAGGGATTTTGTTAATAAAGAGGGAGTTATTGAGTGTAAAAAGTCTTCTAAAGATGATACAGAAGATGAAAATAAAATTTATGAAATGTATTATGAATACAGTGAAAGCGTTAAAAAGATACCATCTCATAGAATTTTAGCTATTAATAGGGGAGAAAAAGATGGCGTATTAAGTGTTAAAATTATATGTGATGAGAATAAAATTACAGACTATCTAAGTTATAAGACAAAGAAAGAAAATGAACTTACAGATAAATTTATAGAAAATAGTATAAAAGATTCTCTTAAAAGATTAATTTACCCATCTATAGAGAGAGAAATTAGAAGTGAATTAACTGAGAAAGCTGAAAATGGAGCTATAGAAGTATTTAAAGCTAATTTAAACTCTCTTTTAATGCAACCACCTATACATGGAAAGGTAGTTTTAGGTTATGACCCTGGATTTAGAACAGGATGTAAAATAGCTGTCTTAGATGATACAGGTAAAGTAGTAGGAATGGAAACAGTTTATGCTACTCTGCCTAAGGATGATAAGGAAAAAGCTAAGACGCAGCTTAAAAATCTCATACTAAAACATAATGTAGATGTTATATCCTTGGGAAATGGTACTGCTTGTAGAGAGTCAGAAGAGATTATTGGAGAGATTATTAAAGAAGTTAAAGCAGAACATAATAAAGAAGTTTACTATGTAATAGTATCAGAATCAGGAGCATCAGTATATTCAGCATCTGAACTTGCAACAAAAGAATATCCAGATATAAATGTATCTATAAGAGGGGCCATATCCATAGGGAGACGTCTTCAAGACCCTCTAGCTGAATTAGTAAAAATAGATCCAAAGTCCTTAGGAGTTGGGCAATATCAACATGATGTTACCCAAAAAAAATTAGAAGAATCACTAAAAGGTGTTGTAGAAGATTGTGTTAACAATGTAGGAGTAGATTTAAATATAGCCACACCTTCATTATTATCTTATGTTTCAGGTATAAATAGTACCATAGCTAAAAATATAGTTGCATATAGAGAAGATCAGGGCAAATTTAAAAGTAGAAAAGAGCTTAAAAAAGTTAAGAGATTAGGAGATAAGGCTTTTGAACAATGTGCAGGATTTTTAAGGGTTCTGGAGAGTTCTGAACCACTAGATAATACTGGGGTTCACCCTGAATCTTACGAAGCTGCAAAGAAGCTACTTGCTACATTAGAATATTCAAAGGAAGAGCTTAAAAAATCTGGTTTAAAAGATATAGAGGAAAGATCACAAAGCCATGGTATAGAAAAATTAGCTGAGGAAATAGGGGTTGGAGTTCCTACCCTAAAAGATATAATAAAAGAACTAAAAAAACCAGGTAGAGACCCAAGAGAAGAGCTTCCAAAGCCAATATTTAAGACTGGGATATTAGAACTTAGTCAGTTAAAGCCTGGCATGGAACTTATGGGAACTGTTAGAAATGTAGCAGATTTTGGAGCTTTTGTTGACATAGGTGTTCACCAAGATGGATTGGTTCATATAAGTGAACTTGCAGATAGATTTATAAAACATCCTTTAGATGTGGTAAAGGTTGGAGATGTAGTTAAAGTTAGAATTTTAGAAGTGGATGAAAAGAGAGGAAGAATTTCTCTTAGTATGAAAGAAAATTAAAGTTGATAAATAAGTTTCTAAAGAGTATAATAAAATTATAAGTTAAAAAATTAAATTACTCTTCAGGGCGGGGTGTAAGTCCCCACCGGCGGTAAAGCCCGCGAGCTATTTTTAGCATGATTCGGTGAGATTCCGAAGCCGACAGTTAAAGTCTGGATGAAAGAAGAGAGGTATAAGTACGTTTATTTGCCCTGAATTTATTCAGGGCTTTTTTGTTATTGTACCTCCCACCCTGAAAGATAAAATTATCTTTTATAGGGGGAAGAATAATGGAAAAAATCAACACAAAACTAAGATTAAACACTTTAATTAAGGTATCTATGCTATCGGTGATATCTTTGTTACTAATGCAACTGGAGTTTTCGTTATCATTTTTATTTCCACAATTTTTAAAAATTGATGTAAGTGATATCCCAGCTTTATTTGGAGGATTTGCACTAGGACCTTTAGCGGGAGTCTTAATTCTACTATTAAAAAACATACTACATGGCTTATTAATGACAAAAACAGCCTTTATAGGTGAAGTTGCAAACTTTTCCGTAGGAGTATTTTTAGTATTTATATCAAGTTATATATATAATAAAAATAGAAGTAAAAAAAGTGCAATAATGGGATTATTAATAGGAACCATAGTAATGTCTCTAGTTGCAGGTGTTTTGAATTACTATGCATTTATACCTGCATATGCTAAGTTTTATGGAGCTAATGTAGAGAGTTTTGTTAAAATGGCAAACAAGGTAAATGGCAATGTAAATAGTTTTAAAACTTTAATATACTGGTCCATAATACCATTTAATTTAATAAAGGGATTTATAGTTTCAGTGGTTTCTGTATCTTTATATAGGAGTTTAGCACCTGTAATATCAAATGAAAGATATAAGGAAAAAAATAAACTGAAAATGGTTAAATAATATGAAATGTAATTAGTTATTGTAGAATGTTCATATAAATAATAAGTATGGAATAGTAAAAAGTAGATAATAAATAGGAAATAGCAAATAACAAAAAAACCATGTATAAAAGAGAAAATAAAATCTCTTTTATACATGGTTTTACTTTTAAACTAGTAAAGTAACTTCAGAGTTATCTCTTACATCTCAACTCTTAGCTCTTACCCATTACTTAGTATTTCTTACGCCTTGCTTTTTACTTCTCACTTAATACTTCTGACTTTTTACCCTTTACCTAGTATCCGTGCTTTCATAACACCACATAATAATTCCATCTTCCACAGGGTTTGTGTAGAAGTTTTTCCTAACTCCTGCATTTACGAATTCTTCTTTTTTATAAAGGTTTTGAGCTATAATATTAGATTCTCTTACTTCCAAGGTTATTCCAGTAACCTTATTATCACTACAAATCCCTTTTAAAGTTTTAATTAAAGAAGTACCAATTTTCATATGTCTAAAATTTGGATGGACTGCTACATTTGTTATATGGGCTTCATCTGCAATTATCCACATACCAGCAAAAGCAATAATGTCTTCTTTATATTTGCATACAATATAGTGTGCAAAGGTATTTTTAAATTCATCTTTAAAAGCTTCTATACTCCAAGGTGATTTTAAACTTAAGGTATTCACTAGATAAACTCCAGGAATATCTTCTTCCTTCATATATGAAAATAAAAAATCATCTTTTTCCATAACTTTTAAACACCTTCTCCGTGCTTTTCTTCATATTCTCTTTCAGCTTGAGATTTTCTTAAATATATAGGGGCCATGGAAAATATATTTTCATCTTCTTCATTTTTTAAGTGATTTAAACCTAATTCTCCAAGGGAAGAGGCTTTAACTAAATTTAAACTAGTAGGTGCAAAACCTATATTAAGACCTTCTGTTTTTTCTACTAAATAATCCTTAAATTTATAGGTTCCATCTCCTATAAAAATAACTTTTGAATCATATTTTTTTAATTTTTCCAAAAGCTCATCTATATGTATTGCCATATAATCTGATAACCTAACTAGTTTATTTTCTTCAAATTTATATAGGGCAGTATATACATTATTTCTTAAGGCATCCATAATAGGACAAATAATTCCTTCAGAAAAAGCTAAGTTATGAGCTAATGCATCTAAAGAAGAAATGCTAATTAGAGGTTTATTGAGCCCTTGGCTTAAGCCTTTTATAGTTGCCATACCTATTCTAAGCCCAGTAAAAGATCCAGGGCCTTTAGATACAACAAAACCATCAATATCTTTTATGTCAGTACCAGTATTTTTTAATAGGGAATCTATCATAGGCATAGTAATAATTGAATGTTGTTTTTTATAATTAAAAGTTATTTCACCTAAAAGTTTTTCATCATCTAATAAAGCACAACTTGCACTTTCAGTAGCAGAGTCTAGACTTAATATCTTCATATATTTATCTCCTTTACATAATTATATTTAGGATTAGTAAATTCAAATTTAATTTCACGATTATTAGGGCATTGATCTTCTATTTTATTTATATATATATACATTGCATCTTCTTGTGGGATTAAGTCTTCAATATAATTTGCCCACTCTATTATGGAAACTCCATCTGAAAATATATATTCATCAAAACCAATAGCTTCTATTTCATCAGGGTCATTTACCCTATATACATCAAAATGGTAAAGTTTAAGTCTTCCTTCATATTCATTTACAATGGTAAATGTAGGACTTGTAATATGATCATCTATATTTAAACCCTTTGCTATTCCTTTGGTTAAGTGTGTTTTACCAGTGCCAAGGTCACCTACTAGACAAATTATATCACCACTTTTGCACATCTGACCTATTTGAAAACCAATATTATAAGTCTGTTCTACAGAATTAACTAAAAACATCATATTCTCACCTCTCTAATATTTTATATTAATATAGAAAAAAAGTTAAGTGTTCTAAAAATATAATGAAATATTATTTTAAATATTAATATTGTTATTATTTAAAATTATTAATATTGTTAATGTTCAAAGCATAGTATATAGAATGGAAATATTTTTAATGCAATATATAGAAAACTTCAAAAATTGTGAAAAAGGTTGTATAATATAAGGAACTAAATATAAATAGCTTTACAAATAAAAAGTTTTTTAACTTTTTAGATTAAATATACTTAAACTCATCTTTTATAGTATATACTATTTGTAAAGGTATAATAAGGGAGGGTCATATATGTTTGTAAACAATTTAATGTTATCTAAAGATAAGTTAATCACAGTTTCTCCTAAAGATACTGTAAAAAAAGCTCTGGAATTAATAGAGGAATACAAATTCTTATCAATACCAGTAGCAGAGGGGGAAAAGTTTTACGGGGCCATTTCAAAAGAAAGAATCTACACTTTCTATTTTGAAAAAAATCTAGATAAAAAGAGTCTTTTAGGAGAATTCTTAGTAGAAAATATAATGAGAGAAGATGTTCCTAAGATAGGACCTATGGAGCAAATTGAAGAAGCCGCACATTTTTTAGCTACTAAAAATACTGCTTTTGTAGCAGTTGTAGACCATGCTAATACATTTCATGGAATAATAACTCATAATGCAGTATTTAAACAATTTACAGAATTATTTGGTTTAAATAGAGGAAAGAGAATTGCAGTTATAGCTTATGATATACCAGGTCAAATTTCAAAACTATCAAAAATAATAACAGAGAATAATGCTCAAATTATAAGCTTTGTTGTAGTAGATCCAAAAAGCTTAACAGAAGTTAAAGAAATTGTAGTTAGAATAAACACAGAAAACTACGATGATGTAATGGCTAAAGTAAAAGATGCAGGTTTTAAAATTCAATAATAAAAAATAAGGGGGACTAAAGTCCGCCTTATTTTTTATTAAATTAAAATAACTGTATTTTAATTTAATAATGTAAAATTTTTAAGCATTATGTTAAAATATTGAACATAATATTAAAATATGATATTATTGTTAATATTAATATAATAAATTAGGGGGAAATAAATTATGAATGAAAAACCTAAAAGAGGGTGTTTTTTAACTGGATGGCTTGTATTGGGGTTAATTGGTTCTTTTTTTGGAATGTTTATCATCTTTTCTAATTCGTACATGGTAAAGGTTTTACCTGAATATCCTAAATTTTCTACAAGTGTTCTTGTGGTTTCTACTATAGCTTCTATAATACAATTTGCAAGTACTATAGGAATATTTCTTTGGAAAAAGGTTGCTGTATATTTATATGCAGGTATAGCCCTATTTAATTTTGCTTATTCATTTTTTATGAATGAAATATCAACTACTACCATTATATCAGGCATAATAGGTGTACTTTTAAACTTATGGGCAGCTTATACACTTATGAAACTTTTTAAAGAAATGGAAGATAGTGAAAAAGAAATAGTTTAATTATTTAAAATATAGCCCATAGTTATATACAAATTATCTATGGGCTTTTATTCATTTTTATATGTCATAAAGTTTAAATTTTACAAATATAAGCTATAGAAAATTTAAGTATAAAAACTAAACATATATCTAGTGGGGATAATATGATTTGTTTTGGAGGGTGTAAGTAGAATGAGTAAAACTATAAATAGTAAAAAGAAAAAGATTATTATTATAATTTCCTTGATTATTTTTATAGTAGGTACACCTCTTATTGCTTTTTTAGTTAAGAAAGGGGCAAAGAAAGAGGTTGAGACTTATGTAATTTCAGATAGTAGTGAGAATATTACTGTAGTAAATGGAGTTGTATATGCTGAGAACAGTAACAATATATTTTTAGAACCATCTAAGGGAAATGACTATGAAGTTAAAATTAAAGAAGGAGATAATGTAAAAAAAGAAGATGTATTATTAGTTTATAACAGTGAGAGCCTAGATAATAAAATATCACTTGAAGAATCTCAAATTCAGGATAACAAGAATCAGTTACAAAATTTAAAGAACAAGTTAAATGAAATTAACAATAAAAAAAATACTAATCCTAAAAATTTAACACCTTCACAATCTAAGGAATTTACAGCTAATAGTCAAATAGATATGAATTATTTAGAGAGTGAAAAGGATGCATTAAAAGAAAAAATAAATATGGTTACTAATACTATAAAAAGTTATGAAATTGGACTTAAAGAATTAAAAAAGCAAAAGGGAACTTTTACTATAAAAAGCCCTATAGAAGGAAAGATAGTTAAAATTAATGAGGGAAATAATCCTGCAAGTCCTATTATTACCATAGAATCTAATAATAAGGTTATAAAAGGGCAATTAACAGAGTATGAACTACCTAATGTTAAGGTTTCCACAAAGGCTTTTGTTAATTTTAAAGCTTTTGATGAAAAGTATTATAAAAGTAAAATAATAAAGATAGATAATAATCCTTTAAATGATATTAATAATCCTATGAATTCTAATTTAGGAAATTCTCCTAAGGTATCTAATTATGAAATAAGTTTTGAAGTTCCAAAAGAATTCAAAGGAAAAACTGAAAATGGCTTTCATGCCTTAATTAAGTTAGGAGAAGTTGAAAATACTATTAAGCTACCTAAAAAAGCAGTTTATAAAGATATAGATAAAGATAATAAAATGATTTGGATTGTAAAAGACAATAAGGTGGTTTCAACGGAGATAAAAGTAAAAGATAGCGGTGATAATTATATTATTTTAAGTAATGTTACTAGTGGAAGCAAGGTTATTCTTAATGCTCCTAATAATTTAAAAGAGGGAGATGAGGTGACTTTAAAATAATGATAAATATTACTAATGTTTCGAAATATTTTGGGAAAGGAAAGGGGAAATTTGAAGCTTTAAAGGATATTAATTTAGAAATAAAACAGGGTGAGTTTGTAGCTATTATGGGACCATCTGGTAGTGGAAAATCAACTCTTATGAATATAATTGGTCTTTTAGATAAAAATTTTGAAGGGGAATATAAATTAAATGGAATTGAAGTTAAAAATCATAATGATGAAGAGCTATCCTTATTTAGGAATAAACATATAGGATTTGTATTTCAAAGTTTTAATTTATTACCAAAACTAAATGCTTTTCGTAATATAGAATTACCACTATTATATGGACCTAGGATAAATAAAAAAGAAAGATTAGATAGGGTCGTGGAGGCGCTTGAAAGTGTGGAACTTTTAAGCCATAAGGAAAACTTACCAAAAGAAATGTCAGGTGGTCAAAAACAACGTATTGCTATTGCGAGAGCTTTAGTAAGCAGGCCCTCTTTTATACTTGCAGATGAGCCAACAGGAGCATTAGATTCTAATACAGGTAAAGCCATTATGGAACTCTTTTTAAAGCTACATGGTGAGGGAAAAACTATTATTTTAGTTACTCATGATAGAATGGTTGCTAATTATGCTGACAGGTTAATAACTATATTAGATGGGAAAATTCTTAAGGATGAGGTGTTAAAATGAAGAATTTTAAAGAGATAATTGAAATGGCTTTTTCCTCTATTATAGATAATAAGTTACGATATATATTAACTCTTATTGGAATTGTACTTGGCATAAGTAGTTTAATTGCTATAGTTTCCTTAGGTAATGGTATGGGAGATGGCATTAAAGAGTCTATAATAAGTAATGATGGAACACGATCTATAACTTTAACCTTTACTCCTTCTGAGAACTTTTCACCTTTAGATAATATAAATGCTTTTAATGAATTTACCATGAATACAATAAGAAATATTCCTGGTGTTGATAAGGTAGAAAAAGAATTTTCAGCAGTAACAGAAATGCAGATTAAAGATAAGCCAGTTATGATTAGTGTAAATTGTAGTACACAAGAAAATAACCCTAGTAATAAGAAAATAATATATGGAAGAAACTTTAATGAGAATGAACTTAATAAAGTTTCAAGAGTATGTATTATAAATAAAAGTTTAAAGGAGAAGCTATTTGAAAACAAGAATGCTATAGGTGAAATTATACAGCTCACCAATAAACCAATGAGAATAATAGGTGTAATTGATGGGGATGGACCAGCATCCTTCATAAACTTTGATAATATTTATATTCCAAAATCAACTTGGAGCATAACCTATGGAGATGATTCGGCAAGGAGTTTAAAAATAAGTATTAAGGATAAGTACGATATAAATGAGGTTTCAAAAAAAATAGTAGACAAGCTTAACAAGGTTACTAATTTAGATGGTACCTATGAAGTTTTCAATATGGAGAATATAGCAAAGTCTATAAATAAGGTAAGCTCTATTTTAACAGGATTTGTAGCAAGTATTGCAAGCATATCTTTGGTTGTAGGAGGGATTGGTATTATGAACATAATGTATATGGCCATTGTAGAAAGGACCAAAGAAATTGGAATAAGAAGAGCTCTAGGTGCCACTAGTAAAAACATTTTATTTCAATTTCTAATAGAATCAGTAGTAATTTGTTTAATAGGTGGAATAATTGGAGTACTTTTAGGTATAGGGCTTGCCAACTTAATAGCTAATATAATAAAGATTCATGCAAGAACATCCCTTAGTATTATAATATTAGGACTTGGAACATCAACTTTTATGGGAGTTGTTTTTGGAATAAGTCCTGCTCTAAAGGCTGCAAAACTTAACCCAATTGATGCTTTAAGTTATGAATAATAAAAGTAAAAAAATAACAACACTTAATTGGAGCACATATTTTAATTTATCATAAATAAACTTAAAATATATGTTGATTTTACAAAAAAATCATGTTATAATTTAGAAAGTGTTTAGGGGTATAGCTCAATTGGTAGAGTAGCGGTCTCCAAAACCGTTGGTTGCGGGTTCGATTCCTGCTGCCCCTGCCAGTTAATATTTAAAAAATTGATACAGCATTTGAATGACTAAGCCAGTATTATACTGCTTAGTCGTTTTTAATTTTCTTATATATTTTCATATCTAATATTTTCATTTTGAAATTTTTTAATCTCGGAGTAGGATTTTTTAACTAAATTTATAATGAAAAAATTAAAAAATAAAATTCCCACTTTAATTTAACACAAACCAATAAATAATTTGATTTAATACTTAAATTAAGTCTATAATATACTAGTAAAGCTGAATATTTTTTTAATAGTAGATACTTATTATCTTTTGAGGTGAGCCGAAAATGTATTACGATATAGTGATAATTGGTGGGGGCGTTGCTGGAATGGCAGCAGCTATAGAAGCAAGGAAACAAGGGGTTTCAGGTATTCTTATACTAGATAGAGAGAAGTATTTAGGAGGAGTACTGAACCAATGCATTCACAATGGGTTTGGAAGGTATGTTTTAAAAAAAGAAGTTACAGGACCTGAATATGCTAATATCTTTGTAGAAGAAATTAAAAAGTTAGGTATAGATTACAAACTAGAAACCACAGTATTAGAAATAGATAAAGATAGAAACATATTAGCAGTAAATGGGACAGATGGTATAATGGAAATAAAAGCTAAGGTCATTATTTTAGCTATGGGATGTAGAGAAAAATCAAGAGGCGCTGCTAAAATTTCAGGAAGTACTTTTGCAGGAGTATTTACAGCAGGTATGGTCCAAAGATTAATAAACTTAGAAGGAATAATGCCAGGAAAAAAGGTAGTTATTTTAGGATCAGGGGACCTTGGACTAATAATGGCAAAACGACTAACTATAGAAGGTGCAGAAGTTAAAGGGGTAATAGAAATATTACCTTATTGTAGTGGACTTGAAGAGAATTATAATCAGTGTTTAAAAAACTTTAATATACCATTAAAACTTCAACATACAATTATAGACATAAAAGGTCAGGAAAGGGTTGATGGAGTTCTTATTGCAAAAGTCGATTCTAATAAAAGAGTTATAAAAGGCACAGAAGAATTTATATCCTGTGATACAGTAATACTTTCAGTTGGTTTAACTCCAGAGAGTGAGCTATTTAAAAAATTAGGTATATCAGTAAATAGTGTTACTGGGGGAGCTGAAATTGATGAAAGTATGCAGACAAATATAGCAGGAGTATTTGCAGCAGGCAATATAGTTCACTTACATGATTATGTAGATGATGTAACTAAAGAGGGGATTTTATCAGGAAGAAATGCTGCTAAATTTGTATTAGACAAGTTAAAGTCTAATAAAAGTTTAAAAGTTATCCCTGGTAAAGGAGTAGCTTATATATTACCTAAGAAAATTAACCTAGATAATGTAGAAGAAGTTGTACAATTTAAATTTAGGTCATCTACAGAATATAAAGATGTTAATATTAGGTTTAATTTTGGAGAAGGTTTTTTAGAAGTATACAAATCAAAGATAATACCAAGTAGAATGGAAATAATTAACATAGATAAGGAACAATTAATTAAAAATATTTCTGAAGGGGAAATATCAGTAGATATATGTGAAAGTTAGAAGAGGTCTATATGGAACTAAAAGATAAAATAAAAAAATTTTGTTATTCTCTAGGACTAGAGAATATAGGATTTATATCTTGTGAAAAATTTTATGATTTAGAAGATTTTTTTCTTTATAAAAAGGATAAGAATTTAGTTAATGAATTTGAGGAAAGTGATATAGAACTTAGAGTTAATCCTAATAAAATAATCAGTGAGGGGAAAACTATAATCTCCATAGCATTTCCCTATGTTTATGAAAATACTCATAAGGATTCAATTTATTTTTCTAAATATACCTTAGGCAAGGATTATCACTTAATTCTTAAGAAATATCTAAATACTATAGGTGAATTTATTAAAGAATTAGGTGGTGAATATCAGTGTTTTGTAGACAATAATCCACTTCCTGAAAGATATATTGCTATGGAGAGTGGTATAGGGTTTATAGGTAAAAATAATTGTCTTATTACTGAAGACTATGGTTCTTATGTATTTTTAGGAGAGATAATTACAGATCTTTTTATAACTCCAGATGAGCCTATGGAAAGTAGGTGTGGAGAATGTAATCTATGTACAAAAGCTTGCCCAACCAAGGCCATATTAGATCAAGAAAAAATTGAAAATAAATACGGATTAAATAATAATCCCAATATATGTCTCTCTTATATTACGCAGAAAAAAAACTTAGAAGATTTTTGGATGGATAAAATTGGTGGTAGGATATGGGGATGTGATACCTGCCAAGATGTATGTCCTTTTAATAAAAAAGCTAAAAATAGTAAATTAGAAGAATTTAAACCTATGGAATATGTAAAAAAACCTAATTTAGAAGAATTAATTAAAATAGATAAAAAAACATTTAAGGAAAAATACAAAGATTTAGCCTGTTCATGGAGGGGGAAAAATTTATTAACTAGAAATACATTAATCGCTATGAAAAACATAAAAAAAGAAATTCCTAAAATTCATGAATTTAAATCTCCATATATAGAGGAGTATTATCATAGGATAAAGAAATTGTAATTAAAATACATATTATATAACTTATAATTAACACACACACTATATAACTATTGTGAAAGGACTGGAAGGTTATGATATCTGCTAGAATGGCAAAAATAATTTCTATACTGCCAAAAGGCATTGTAAATTCTATTGCAAGAAAGACTGTAGAAATTTATCTGAAAAAGTATGCTAATTTAAAGGTTAAAGGTGTAAATAATTTAAAAGAAATAAAAACCCCTACTATATTTATTGCAAATCATCTTAGCAATTCTGATGGACTAGTATTGGGTAAGATTTTAAAGGATTTTGATCCAACTTTTGTAGCAGGAATAAAACTTTCTAAAAATCCTACTACAAATTTAGCAGTAGGTATTTATAAAACTGCTCCTATAAAACCCAATACAGCCGATAAGGAAGGCTTAAAAAACATAATGGAACTTATTAAAAAAGGTGAGAATATAATTATTTTTCCAGAGGGTACTAGGAGTAGAGAGGGTAAGATGATAGAAGCTAAAAAAGGAATACTTCTAATTGCAAAACTTACTAAGGCACCTATAGTTCCTATTGGAATATGGGGAACAGAAAAGCTTCTTCCAATAAATGAATCAGGAAATATGAGTAGTGAAAGATTTAACTATGCCGATGTAAATGTGAACATAGGGAAACAATTTCTTTTACCTAAAAAAGAAGATAAGGAAGATAAGAAAACTTATGAAGAAAGGGCTATAAATGAGCTAATGTGCTCGATTTCAGAGCTTATTCCAGAAGATTATAGAGGAGTGTATTCAAAAGTAAAAGAAAAATAAATTTTAAAGTTACCCTATAACTATTCGCTTTAATACTTCTGTATATTAATGGTGGAAGTATTAGAGAATTATGTTCATGGATAAGGATTTCGCATAAGGGATAATGACTTCTAAGGAGGGAACTCCTAAGAAGTCTGTTAATAAGCTTCAGAGGGAATAAAAACTCCCTCTGAATCCAAGAACTCTGTTTATTTAGATATTTAATATACTTAACTTTGACAATATTAAAACAAATCATTGAAAAAATAGCAAGAATGGAGTATAGTAATTTTAGAAATGCAATTTTTGATGCAAAAACATATTAAATTATAATATCATTGAAAATAATGATAAATAAATTTTTAGCTTTAATAAAATCAAAACTATATTTGGAGGTGTTTTAATGTCTAGTAAAACTTTAGAAAAATTCTTAAAGGAAAATTTAGAAGACTTAAAACAAAAGGGATTGTATAACGTTATAAATCCATTACAAAGTGCTAATGGAGCTATTATAACAATTGACGGAAAAGAATTTATAAATCTTTCATCAAATAACTATTTAGGATTAGCTACTCACCCAAGAATGATTGAACAAAATATAGAAGCTACTAAAAAATACGGGGTTGGTGCAGGGGCTGTTAGAACTATTAATGGAACTTTACAAGTTCACATAGAACTTGAAGAAAAACTTGCAGAATTTAAACATACAGAAGCTGCTATCGCATTCCAATCAGGATTTAATTGTAATATGGCAGCAATTCAAGCTGTAATGGATAAAAATGATGCTATATTATCTGATGAATTAAATCATGCATCTATTATTGATGGATGTAAATTATCAAGAGCTAAAATCATAAGATTTAATCACTCAGATATGAAGGATTTAAGAGAAAAAGCAAAGGAAGCAAAAGAATCAGGCTTATATAATAAAATAATGGTTATAACTGATGGTGTATTCTCAATGGATGGAGATATTGCAAAACTTCCTGAAATTGTAGAAATAGCAGAAGAATTTGACTTAATAACTTATGTAGATGATGCTCATGGTTCAGGTGTTTTAGGTAAAGGGGCAGGAACAGTTAAACACTTTGGACTTTCTGATAAAATCGATTTCCAAATAGGTACATTATCAAAGGCTATTGGTGTAGTTGGTGGTTATGTAGCAGGTAAAAAAGAACTTATTGACTGGTTAAAGGTTAGAGGCAGACCATTCCTATTCTCAACTTCTCTAACTCCAGGAGCAGCTGCATCTTGTATAGAAGCTATAAATATATTAACTGAAAGCACTGAGCTTTGGGAAAAACTTTGGGAAAATGGAAACTACTTAAAGAAGGGCTTAAAGGAGCTAGGATTCAACATTGGAAACAGTGAAACACCAATTACTCCATGTATCATAGGAGAAGAGTCAAAAGCTCAAGAATTTAGTAAGAGATTGTATGAAGAAGGGGTTTATGCAAAATCAATAGTATTCCCAACAGTTCCAAAGGGAACAGGTAGAGTTAGAAATATGCCAACAGCAGCTCATACTAAAGAAATGTTAGATAATGCTCTAAAAGCTTATGAAAAAGTAGGAAGAGAAATGGGGATTATTAAGTAGAATATAATAAGTAATATGTTTTACGTCTCTTTATATTCAGTTTCAAAATATAGAGATATTAGAATTTTAGAGACGTAAGACAAAACAAACTCAATATTTGGGAGGAATCATAATGAAGAAAATATTAGTTACAGGCTCATTAGGACAAATAGGTAGTGAACTTGTTGCGAAATTAAGAGAAGTTTATGGTACTAGCAATGTAATAGCATCAGATATAAGAAAACCAGAGGGAAATCCTACTGTTGAAGGTGGACCATTTGAAATTTTAGATGTATTAGACGGTAAGAAAATGGCTGAGGTGGTAAGAGATAATAAGGTGGATTCTATAATTCATCTAGCAGCGTTATTATCAGCTGTTGCAGAAGCAAAACCACAATTAGCATGGGAAATTAACATGGGTGGATTAGTAAATGCATTAGAAGTTGCAAGAGAAGAAAAGTGTCAGTTCTTTACACCAAGTTCTATAGGAGCATTTGGAGAGTCAACACCAAAAGTTAAAACTCCACAAGATACATTACAAAGACCAGGAACTATGTATGGAGTTACAAAGGTTTCAGGAGAATTATTATGTGACTACTACTTTAAGAGATTTGGAGTAGATACAAGAGGAGTTAGATTCCCAGGTTTAATTTCATATGTTGCACCTCCAGGGGGCGGAACTACAGATTATGCTGTAGATATATATTATGAAGCATTAAAAAACAAAGCTTATACAAGCTATATAGCAAAAGGAACATATATGGATATGATGTATATGCCTGATGCTTTAAATGGTATAGTTAATTTAATGGAAGCAGATCCAGCTAAGTTAAAGCATAGAAATGCATTTAACATTACAGCTATGAGTTTTGAGCCAGAACAAATTGCAGCAGAAATAAGAAAACATATTCCAGAATTCAAAATGGATTATGATGTAGACCCAGTAAGACAGGCTATTGCTGAAAGTTGGCCAGATTCAATAGATTGCACTGCAGCTAAAGAAGAATGGGGCTTCAAAACTGAATACGATTTAGCAAAAATGACTGCTGATATGTTAGAAAAATTAAAAGCAAAAGGAATTTAGAAGTCCTTATCCGGGGACATAGCTGCTCTTTACTTCTATTTTTAAAAATATGGAAGTATTAGAGCAGATAGTCATCAGATAAAATAATAATAGAGCTTGAAGTTGCATTTTTATGTACTCGAGCTCTTTTATTTGAAGAATTAGCATTTTTGCTTAAAAAGTTAGTTGATTTACCTGAATTTTGCCTTTGGAATTAACCTAAAGTTTCTTTTCTTATAATAATTATTATTACTTGTGTTATAATAAAGGAAATTATATAGGTTTCAATAATATAAAACAAAGGTGATAATATGGATAAAAAAGAAATAGATATAGTAATAGATATTTTAGAGAATACTTATAAAGGGGCTAAATGTGGGTTAGATTTTGAAACTCCATATCAGCTTTTAATCTCCACAATATTATCTGCTCAATGTACAGATGAAAGAGTAAATAAGGTTTGCGGAGAACTTTATAAAGACTATGGAACTCCTGAGAGCATAAATTCTCTAAGTGAAGAAGAATTAGGTGAAAAGATAAAGTCTTGTGGATTTTACAAGAATAAAAGCAAGAATATATTAGGGGCTACAAATATAATAATAGAAAAATATAATGGTAAAATACCTAACACTATGGAAGAACTTATTGAACTTCCAGGTGTGGGCAGGAAGACAGCAAATGTAGTATTATCAAATGCATTTAATATACCAGCTATTGCTGTGGATACCCATGTTTTTAGAGTATCTAATAGGATTGGTATAGCAAAGGGAAAGACCGTGGAAAAAGTGGAAGAACAATTAATGGAGAACATTCCTAAGGAAAAATGGAGTGATGCTCATCACTATTTAATTTGGCATGGAAGAAAGATATGTAAGGCAAGAAAACCAAATTGTGAAATATGTCCTATGGTACCTCATTGTGAGTACTATAGAAGTTTATAAATTTTTTTACAAAATCTCTTTATAAAATTAATAATAATACATTAATTAGGAGGAATATGATTATGTCATACGGTGAAAAAGCATTACAAGTACATAAGGAAAATAAGGGGAAACTTGAAGTTATAAGTAAGATAAAAGTAGAAACTAGAGAAGATTTAGCAGTTGCATACACTCCAGGTGTTGCAGAGCCTTGTCTTCAAATTGCAAAGGATAATGATAAAATTTATGATTATACAATAAAGAGTCATACAGTGGCAATAGTAACTAATGGAACTGCGGTTTTAGGATTAGGTAATATAGGAGCAGGAGCAGGCTTACCAGTTATGGAAGGAAAGGCTTTATTATTTAAGGAATTTGGAGATATAGATGCTTTCCCAATTTGTATAGACTCACAAGATCCAGAGGAAATCATTAAAACAGTTAAATTAATTCAACCAGTATTCGGAGGAATAAACCTAGAAGATATAAAAGCTCCAGAATGCTTCTATATAGAAGAAAGATTAAAAAAAGAATTAGATATACCAGTATTTCATGATGACCAACATGGAACAGCAATTGTTACTTTAGCTGGATTATACAATGCTTTAAAAATCACTAAAAAATCTATAGAAGAAATAGGCATAGTAATAAATGGTTCAGGAGCAGCAGGTGTAGCAATTTGTAAGCTTCTTTTAAATGCAGGAGCAAAAAATATAATAATGTGTGATAGTAAAGGTGCTATAGTAGAAGGCGCTGAAAATTTAAATTCTTCTAAGGCTGAAATTGCCAAAATTACTAATAGAAATCATGAAAAAGGTGCATTAGGAGATGTTATAAAGAATAAAGATGTATTTATAGGGGTTTCAGCACCAGGAGTATTAACAAAAGAAATGGTTAAGAGTATGAATAAGGATGCTATAATATTTGCTATGGCAAACCCAACACCAGAAATTATGCCAGATGAAGCAAAAGAAGCAGGTGCTAGAGTAATAGCAACAGGAAGATCAGATTTCCCAAATCAAATAAATAATGTTCTTGTATTCCCTGGAATATTTAAAGGAGCATTAAAGGTAAGAGCAAGTGAAATAACTGAAGACATGAAGCTTGCAGCAGCTAGAGCCGTAGCTAATTTAGTAAAAGAAGAGCAATTAAATGAAGAATTTATAATTCCATATGCTCTAGATAAAACAGTGGCTGATTCAGTTGCTAAAGAAGTAGAAAGAATAGCCATTGAAACAGGAATAGCTAGAATAAAATAATTAAAAGGGGATATGTCAAATGTCAAGATTAGTTAAAAGATTTTTACATTATGTATCTTTTGATACTCAATCAGACCCAAATTCAACTACTTTCCCAAGCACAGAAAAACAATTTGTATTAGCAAAGGAAATAGCAAAAGAATTAGAAGAAATAGGTATGAGTAATGTATCTGTAGATGAGAATTGCTATGTTATGGCTGAACTACCAGCTAATACTGACAAGGATATTCCAACTATAGGATTTATAGCACATATGGATACAAGTCCTGAAATGCCAGGAAACAACGTTAAACCTCAAATAGTTGAGAATTATGATGGTGGAGACATAGTATTAAATAAAGAAAAAAATATAATCTTATCACCAAATGATACACCAGACTTAAAGAAATATGTGGGTAAAACACTAATTACAACAGATGGCACAACTTTACTTGGAGCAGATGATAAGGCTGGTATAGCTGAAATTGTAACAGCTATAGAGTATTTAATTGAAAATCCACAAATAAAACATGGTAAAGTAATGATTTGTTTTACACCAGATGAAGAGGTAGGAAGTGGAGCAGATCACTTTGATGTTAAGAAGTTTGGAGCAGATTTTGCATATACTTTAGATGGAAGTGAAGTTGGGGAATTTGTATACGAAACTTTCAATGCTGCAGGAGCAAAAGTTCTTATTCATGGAAATAATGTTCATACAGGATATGCAAAAGGTAAATTAGTAAACTCAATATTTATAGCTCAAGAATTTATAGATATGCTTCCAAAAGAAGAGAGACCAGAAAAAACTTCAGGATATGAAGGATTTTATCACATTGACATTATAGAAGGAAATGTTGAAGAGAGCAAACTTGAATATATAATAAGAGATTTTGATAAAGCAAAATTTGAGCAAAGAAAAGAAACCATGAAAAAAGTTGGGGAAGAATTAAATAAAAAATATGGTGAAGGCACAGTAGAAGTAGAAGTTTATGATCAATACTACAATATGAGAGAAAAATTAGAGCCTGAAAAACATATTATCGATACAGGAATTCAAGCTGTTAAAGAAGTTGGATTAGAGCCAATTATTCAACCTATAAGAGGTGGTACAGATGGTGCTAGACTATCCTTTATGGGATTACCAACACCAAATATCTTTGCAGGTGGACAAAATTTTCACTCAAAATATGAATTTGTACCTGTTTTTGCAATGGAAAAGGCAACTGAGGTAATTGTTAAAATTGTAGAACTATATGCTAACAAATAAAATATAAGTAAGTTAAAGACTGTGTTAGGAGTAAATGTTCATATGAATGTCACTTCATCACTGATTCGCTAAGTTAAGGATTCCTATTATTTCTTCCGTAAATATTACTAAAGTTTTAAAACTCGCTTCGCTCAAACATTAAAACTTTTTAACGTAATATTTACTACAGAAATAATGGAATTCTAAAACTTATCTCATAGGTGATTACGTGATCATTATATGAACAAAATCTTTGACACAGTCTTTAACTTTAGACAAGACTTTCTTAGAGGCAATGTTAATATGAATGTCACTTCATCACATGGACAAAATCTATAAGAAAGTCAAATTAAAAAGAGCTTAACTTTAAAGAATTTTCTTTAATAGTTAAGCTCTTTTATAAAGTTTATATTTTGAAAGGGATTTAGGGAACAAATACATTTATAATAATTTTTAAATTTAGGGGGAACAAAAATTCATTGATTATAACTCTAGTTATTGTGCTTCTAATTTTAATTTAAGTGAGATTTCTTTTTTATCCCTATAAACCTTTAAGCTTATCTCATCTCCACTTTTGTGTTTTTGTTTTATTTTATCTAATTCTTCCATGGAAGTAACTTTCTTTCCATCCATAGATAATATTATATCTCCAGGGGCTAAACCAGCTTTTTCACCTGGACCATATTTAATTACATCTGAAATAAAGACACCTATAGGAATTTTATAATACTTAGAGTCGTCTTCTGTTACTGTTCTTCCTAATATGCCTAACATTAATTTAGGAGTCATTAAGCTTTGGATTTTAGGTTTAATTTGATTTATTGGTATAGCGAAACCTAGACCTTCAATACCATTTCCAACTCTTTTCTCTGTATTGATACCAATTACTTGGCCCTTAGCGTTTACTAGAGGACCACCACTATTACCAGGGTTAATAGCAGCGTCGGTTTGTATAAGTTTTAAGTCTTTATTTCTTTCATCAATATTTCTATTTACTGCACTTATAACTCCGCTAGTTACAGAACCTAAAAGTTCTTTTCCAAGAGGATTTCCGATAGCAACAGCTGTTTCTCCTATGGATATATCATCTGAATCACCAAATTCACCCACAGCAGGAACATCAACTTTTTCAGTGATTTTTATTACTGCCACATCATAGCTAGGATCAGAGTTTACAAGTTTTGCAGCAACTTCTTTACCATTATTAAAGATTACTCTTATGGTTTTTGCACCTTCAATAACGTGGTTGTTAGTTAATATATAACCTTCTTTATCAAATATAATACCAGATCCTAAGCCTTCAGGTTGTTCAAATTCAAATCCTAAACCGGAAGCTTTAGGAAATCCTTTAGTTGAAACCCCAACTACAGCAGGACCTACTTTTTTAGCAATATCTACAACTGACATTTGACCTAAAGTACTAATTGTAGTATTTTTATTTTGAGATTTTTTACCTTCTCCTCCGGTTATATTTTCTTTTTGTACTAAGCTAGAATTATTTTTCATGTAGTTTATGGTAGCAATTGAGGATGCCACACCTCCTAAAGTAGTGCACAACACTCCTATCAATACATAACTTAAAATTCTGCCAAATTTTTTCTTAGGTTTAATTCTATTATTCTCCTCTGAATAAAAGTTGTTATCCATAGAATAGCTTTTAACCTCCTCATAATCGTCTTTTACTATATTATAATTATTATTATCATTATCCTTGGAAGATATACCCATAATAGTTGCCTCCTTTATAAAATAAATAAGTTTATTTTTAAGTTTTCTTTAATTTAATAATAAAGGTCTATTGTGACAACTAAGTGACAAAATTAAAAAAAAGTTTTAATTAATTTGTTAATAAATTAGAATATTAATTATTTTTTTTCACAATATAAGCATAGAGGTTTAAAACACTACTAAGATATATTAAAATACATTGATATATTTTTAGATTTTAGTGGATTTTATATAATGGGAGAGTGAATATAATGGATTTAGATACAAGGGATATGTTAAAGAAAAAAATATTAGACTGCCAAGAAAATGTTAGAGATTTTCAAATGTTTTCAAAGAGAATAGAAAGCAATGGAACTTCTGAAGATAGGGAAGTTGCAAAAACATTTAAAGAGTTTGCTGAAGACTCAGCTATGCAAGCTAGAAAATTAAAAGAGTTTTTAGAAAGTTAAAAGGTTAAAAATTAAAAGATTAAGGATTAAAAAATCAAAATATTACAAGATTTAAAGTTTAAAAGATATAAAAGGTGTAAATTATAATATTTACACACCTTTTATATCTTTAATACTTTCACTGTAGTCTTTATATTATTTTCAAAATCACTATCTAAGGTTAGAAAGTACTTTATTCCATAATATTGTGAACATCCTAAATGGAAAGCGTCATTTACAGAGAGCATATTTTCTGTTATAAAATTTTTTGAAATATCAATAGAAGGTTTCGTGATGTTTAAATATTGAAATTTAAGTATTTGCTCTAAATAGGTATAGAGTTCAATGGATTTCTGAAAATAAATATAAAGCAAATCTTTTTTCCAAGGGTTTTTAGCAATATTATAGAAGTATTTATTAAAAGGTATATCTTTATACTTTTCAAACTTTCTATCTTTTATAATTCTTCTATGATGTTTATTAAAACATGCACAAATAAGATTTATATTTGATAGAGAATTTAAAGGAGTTACTTTCTCTGCTTTGTATTTCATATCTGTTAAAAAAAGTTTTTTAGTTATTTGGTTTATAGTCTCTGCAGCTGTCATATCAGTGACAAAAAGCTTACATTTCGATAACATAAGTCTGATTGCAAGATTAGAGCATTCTGTATTTTTAGGATCCTTATCATAAAGTAATGTTAAGATAAAACAGGTATCCATCATAATTGTAGTTGATTCATCAAATTTTACATTGTGAAAGGGATATTGTAAGATATCTATTTTACAATATCCTTTTAAATAATATAAAAACTTATGATGGAAACCTTAATATTTATATATTTTAACATAGTAATTCCCCTTTAAAATTTAATTCTATATATACTTATTATAATTATTTAAAATATATAACCTAGTAATTTTTATTAAAGAGATTTATTCTAAACTAAGAAACCTCTGTGAACTAGAAAAGTTTTATCTTTAAATAGAATAGACATAGTATTAATAGAGGGTTTAAAATGATATAATAAAATAGATTAACTATAGGTATTAGTTATAGAACATCTACTTGAGATAAAAATTGTTTTATAGGGAGGGATATGTATGGAGAAGGATATCATAGAAATAAGGAAAAAAGTTTTAAATATGATTCTCCCTATTACAGGGGAAAACATGCTTCAAATGGCTGCAGGATTTGTTTCTATGGCTATGATAGGAAGAATAGAAGGATATGCTGTAGCTGCTTTAGGTTTAAGTATGAGAGTGACTCAGCTTGTATGGGCAGTTTTTAAGGGGATTTCAACAGGTGCAGGAGTCTTTGTAGCACAAGCCTATGGTGCTGGTGATTATAAGAGAATAAAAGAAGTTATAATACAAACATTATTGTCAGGATTTATTTTGGTACTACTATTTCAACAGTTTATATTTTGGTGTGCAGAACCAATATTAAAATATATGTTTAATCCAGAACAGACCTTACTTATGAATTCCCTAACTCATTTAAAAATAGCTTCTATAGGATTGCCTTTTTTAGCTATAATGCTTATAGTTGGAGGGGTTCTTCAATCTATGGGGGATGCTAAGACTCCTATGAAAATTTCCCTAATAATGAATTTGTTAAATATAGTTTTTAGTTACATATTTATATTTGGTAAATTTGGAGTGGAAGGTTTAGGATTAAGGGGAGCTGCTATAGGACTTGTAATAGCTCAATTTATTTCAGCAATCATATGTTTATATGCAGTATTTTCTAAGAGAGAAGTTTTTGGAGTTAGAAAAAGGGAGGATTTTAGATTTGACTCACATAAGATAAAAGAAATATATGCCTTAAGTATACCAGCTTCTTTAGAATCTATATTTTGGCAAATTTCTGCCATAATACTAACTAATATAATATTATCTTATGGAGAAGTAGCCCTTGAAGCATATCAAGTAGGACTTCAAGCAGAATCAATATCATATATGCCTGCAGTTGGATTAGGTATAGCAGCTACTGCTTTTATAGGACAAACTGTTGGAGCTAAAAGACCAGATTTAGGTGAAAAATATATGAAGGAAATTTTATTTGAAACCCTATTAGTTACATCAATTAGTTCTATAGTATTAATATTTTTCCCAAAATACATAATGGGTATCTTAACAAATAAAAAAGAAGTTATTGATATTGGAATTAAATATCTGATTATTATGGGAATTGTTCAAATACCTCAAAATCTTTCAGGGGTTTATGGAGGGGCTTTAAAAGGAGCGGGATTTACTAAGATTCCTATGATAATTGTAGGAGTGGGAATTTGGGGAGTTAGAATTTTACTATCTTATTTATTCACTAAGTTTATTAAAGGTGACATATTTTGGATATGGGTTATTATTGCCATGGACTTAGTAGTTAGGTATTTCTTAAGTGTTATTTGGTATAAAAGCAAAAATAAAATTATATATAAAGAAGAAATAGAGGTATAAAAATACAAGCTATGTATAAGAGGATAACTGTAAAGGTTACTCATACATAGCTTTATTTAAAATAATTTTTTAAAGCAGTTTTTACATATTAAGGTTTGTCCCTTATTTGCTGAAATCATCTCGGAATTATTAAATTCTTTATTGCAAAGCTCACAAATATAAAGAGTAGATTTTATATTCTTTTCATTTTTACTTTTTTTATTAATAGTATTTTTGGTAATAGTATTTTTACTATTGGATGGAGGAGAATATAAAATTGGTTTTTCTTCTGTAGGAGACTTTAAAACAGTATATTCAATACTATAAACACTTTCTCCAAAAAGTTCTAATTCAAATCTTGGATTTTCCTTATCATAAAATTCTTCCACCATAATTCTTCTAATTTGAGCGTCATTTATTATAAGTCCGCTTTTTTCTATACCATCAAAAATGCTCTTTGTTATATTATTTGTATCAGGATGTCTTTTTTTACTTTTATAATAAACTTTTAATATGGCAATAACTGATTCTTCTATTACTATATTAGGATTTTGTGCTCTAGCTTTTAGGGCTATTTCTTCCTCATAAAGTGCATATCTATCATGATATTTTCCAGAATTATAAGGAAGTATGGCTCTTCCATTCATATTAAAAAGTTTAAAATTAGATTTAGAAATAGGAGATCCTTCTACAATAACTTTTGCATATGTATTTTTCATAAATCCCTCCTAGAACATACATTCTCTTTAAGGTTTAATTATAACATTTAAATAAGTAAGTGTAAAATCACACATAGTATAAGTTTAGAACTGCTGTGTTAGAGAAATTTATTCATATAAAAGTCACTTCATCACTGATTCGCTACGTTAATAATTTCTATTATTTCTTCCGTAAATATTACTAAAGTTTTAAAACTCGCTATGCTCAAACATTAAAACTTTTTTACGTAATATTTACTACAGAAATAATGAAATTCTAAAACGTACCTCATAGGTGATTACGTGATCATTATATGAACAAATTTCTAAGAAAGAGTTTTAATAAAAATACTGTATTAGAGGCAAGTGTTCATATAAAAGTCACTTCATCACTGATTCGCTACGTTAATAATTTCTATTATTTCTTCCGTAAATATTACTAAAGTTTTAAAACTCGCTATGCTCAAACATTAAAACTTTTTTACGTAATATTTACTACAGAAATAATGAAATTCTAAAACGTACCTCATAGGTGATTACGTGATCATTATATGAACAAATTTCTAAGAAAGAGTTTTAATAAAAATACTGTATTAGAGGCAAGTGTTCATATAAAAGTCACTTCATCACTGATTCGCTACGTTAATAATTTCTATTATTTCTTCCGTAAATATTACTAAAGTTTTAAAACTCGCTTTGCTCAAACATTAAAACTTTTAACGTAATATTTACTGCAGAAATAATGAAATTCTAAAACTTGCTCATAGGTGATTACGTGATCATTATATGAACAAAATTGTCTAGCAAGACTTTTAATAAAAAATAAGGCTGTGTTGGGGCAAATCTTCATATGAAAGTCGCTATTGAAGTAGTAAAACATATAAAGTATAATAAAGGATAGTCTTAATACATAGATTGAAAAGAGGTAATTATGATGAAAAGTGGTATGAAAATACTTTCTATAGAATCAAGTTGTGATGAAACTTCTGCGGCTATTGTGGTAGATGGAAGGCATGTGTTATCAAATGTTATATCGTCACAAATTAACATACATGAAAAGTTTGGTGGTGTTGTGCCAGAGGTGGCATCTAGAAAACATATAGAGGCTATTAGTTTAGTTGTAGAGCAGGCCTTAAACGAGGCTAAGATAACTATGGAGGATATAGATGCTGTAGCTGTAACTTATGGACCTGGGCTTGTGGGAGCACTTTTAGTAGGACTTCAATATGCAAAGGGTCTAGCTTATGCTCTTGAAAAACCACTTATAGGTGTGAATCATATAGAAGGGCATATATGTGCTAACTTTATTGAACATAAAGATTTAGAACCACCTTTTGTTTGTTTAGTTGTGTCTGGAGGACATACTTTTGTTGTATATATGAAGGATTATGGAGAGTTTGAAGTTTTAGGTCAAACAAGAGATGATGCTGCAGGAGAAGCCTTTGACAAGGTAGCAAGAGCTATTGGTCTTGGGTATCCTGGAGGACCTAAAATAGATAAGATTTCAAAAGAGGGAGATGCTTTTGCTATTAATTTTCCAAAGGCAAAATTCCAAGAGGAAACCTTAGACTTTTCTTTTAGTGGAATAAAATCTGCTGTTTTAAATTATCTAAATAAAAAGCAAATGAAAGGGGAAGAAGTGAATAGTCCGGATTTAGCAGCTTCTTTCCAAAGGACAGCTGTAGAGATGTTAACTGAAAATGCTATGAAGGCATGTAAAGTTAAGAATGTAGACAAAATAATAATTGCAGGGGGAGTTGCTTGTAATTCTAGTCTAAGAGAGAATTTAAATAGAGAGGGGGAAAAAAGAGGAATAAAAGTGTTATATCCTTCTCCTATACTATGTACAGATAATGCAGCTATGATTGGAAGTGCAGCTTATTTTGAATATTTAAAGGGAAGGGTAGCACCCTTAACTTTAAATGCTATACCTAACTTAAAATTAGGGGAAAGATAAGTTTCAGTATACAATAAAAAGTTTATATTAATATTTTCAATATAGGCATAGAAAAAAACTCTCTCCAATATTCTTCAATATAAAGCATAGTAAAAAATTTGAATATGAATTTATCATAGATATGAACTTATAAATAAAGAGTACTTACTTTTAAAGCACAAAGCTTTTAAAATAAGTACTCTTTATTATGAAAATGGAGTTTTAAGATGTTTTCTGGGGGTTTCTAAAAATTATATGATGGTTCTGTTTATTGTATAAATAGAGAGTTTTAAGCTTTAGAGAAAATTATTACTCTCTATAAAGTTATAGTTCTATATTTTTAGTTTTTAGACGTTTACTTATAAATCTATCTAAAAGCATTTTTATTAAAGCCACAACTGGGGTTCCAAGAAACATACCTAATACACCAAAGAGTCCTCCACCTAAGGTAATGGCTAGGATTATCCAAAAAGGACTAAGGCCTACTTGACTTCCAAGAATCTTAGGTCCAAGATACCATCCATCAAATTGTTGCAGAATAATTATAAAAACTAACACCCAAAAAGCTAAAGTTGGGCTTGATAACATAGTGATCAAGGTAGCTGGTATCATGCCTATAAAAGGACCAAAGTAAGGAATCATATTTGTAATTCCAACAATCAAGCTTAATAATGGGGAATATGGAACCTTTAAAAGACTAAGTCCAACAAAACACATAACACCTATAATTAAAGAGTCTATAAATTTACCTATTATATATTTAGAAAATATAATATTAACCTCTCTTCCAAAGATAATAAGGTCATCAGTCTGTTCCTCTTTTAGTAGAGCATATAGCATGGCTTTAATGTTTTTTATAAAAATTTCCTTATCTTTTAACATATATATTGAAACAATGAAGCCAAAGATAATTTTAACCATGGATGAAGTAAAAGTAACTGCTCTAGTTAAAACTGCATTTAAACCTTTATTTATGCTAGGATTTAGAATGCTAAATAAGTAATTATTTAAGTTTGACAAATATTTTTCAATGGTAGTTCTTAAGGCCTCATTGTCTAAGCTTCGAGATTTTCTTAAAAGAGATTCTATAGTATCTTGAACCCCATTAAAGTAATCAGGAAGAGAGTTTAAAAGGTCTCTAATGCTATAAATTATAGTAGGTGTAACTATAGTTATTAAAAGAATTATAAAGCCTAAGACTATTAAATAAACTAATAGAAGACTTAGTCCCCTAGACATTTTAAATTTCTTTTCAAAATAAACCATTAGAGGATTAATTAAAAAAGCTATTCCAAAAGCCCATATAAATGAAGTAACATAGGATAAAATAATGGAAACACTTTTGGTTATTAAATTAATGTTACCTAATAGGTTAAATAATATCATTGTAATTATGATAATAGGTAAGAATTCAATATAAGGTATCTTTTTTTTAAACATCATATCTCCTCAAAGTACTTATATTTATAAGATTAGAAAATTGTATTACAGGATATAAAAATTAAGAGTTAAAAATTATAATACAATAACATGATAAAGTCATAGAAATCTTATATGGTACAATCATTCTATAAATAATTATACACATTATAAAAAAATATTAAATACGATTTAAGAGATTTATGTTATTTTAAGATATTTTTAAGAAATAAATATTAAATTATTTCTAAAATTTATTTACCAGCCTCTTGTAGCATATTTGCAATCTAAATCTCCTATTTCTAATCCGGACATAGGTTCCCCAAGGTCTTTAGAAAGTTCAGCTAGTTTTATAGGATCATTGTAGTAAGTGGTAGCAAGAACAATTGCTTTAGCTCTTTTTTCAGGATTTCCAGATTTAAATATTCCAGAACCTACAAAAACGCCATCACAACCTAATTGCATCATTAATGCTGCATCTGCAGGAGTTGCAATGCCACCAGCTGCAAAGTTAACAACAGGTAATTTTCCTTCTTTATAAGCATATTGTATTAAATCAAATGGTGCATTCATTTCTTTTGCAATAGACATAAGTTCATTTTCTTCAGAAGATTTTTGTACTCTTTTTATATCATTCATTATAGTTCTCATATGTCTTACAGCTTCAACAACATTACCAGTTCCGGCTTCACCTTTTGTTCTTATCATAGAAGCACCTTCATGTATTCTTCTAAGAGCTTCCCCAAGGTTCCTAGCACCACAAACAAAAGGAGCTTTGAAATCTTTTTTATTTATATGAAATGTTTCATCAGCAGGTGTTAAAACTTCGCTTTCATCTATAAAGTCTATTCCAATTGCCTCAAGAATTTGAGCTTCAACAAAGTGGCCAATTCTAACCTTTGCCATTACAGGAATTGAAACTGCTTTTTGAATTTCTTGTATCATTTTGGGGTCAGACATTCTGGCAACTCCGCCTTCTTTTCTAATGTCCGCTGGAACTCTTTCTAGTGCCATTACAGCACATGCACCAGCTTTTTCAGCAATTTTAGCTTGTTCTACATTAGTAACATCCATTATAACCCCATTTTTAAATGTTTGTGCTAAATTTTTGTTTGAATTATACTTATCCATAATTATACACCCCTTATATAAATTATTGTAAAAAGAAAATTATTGATTTATAAGAAAAATTTATTTTCAATATTAGTATAAGTAAAAAAAAGAAAAAAGTAAAATGTATGGGTACATTTTTAATATTAATAAAATACAAAGTTTTATCCTTATGTAGTATAATAGTTATGCTTGATTATATTATAGGGGGAAATATAATGGAAAAAGGACTTTTAACACCAAAAGAAAAAAGGTTTTTAACACCAAAAGAGATATGTGACTTTACTGAGGAAGTAGGCATAAATAAGGCTAATAATAAAGTCATAAATACGCTTTTATTAAGTATTTTAGCTGGTATTTTTATATCTATTGGCGCATTTGCATCTACTGTAGCTTCTCATAGCATAAAAAACTATGGACTTTCTAAATTAGTATCAGGTATTGTGTTTCCCGTTGGACTTATGCTAGTTTTAGTTTGTGGAGCTGAACTTTTTACTGGCAATAACTTATTATCAGTTGCTTATGCAGAAAAAAAGATTACTTTCACTAAGCTTATGAGGAATTGGGTTTTAGTTTACATAGGTAACTTTATAGGAGCATTTATATTTGCATTATTAATATATTATAGTGGTGCCATAAAAACTAATGAGGGATTGGTGGCTTTAGCAGCTTTAAAAACTGCTTCTGCCAAAGAAGGATTAAATATTATAGAAGCCTTTCTTAGTGGAATACTTTGCAATATAGTTGTTTGTGCTTCTGTATGGGGAAGTTTTGCAGCAAGAGATGTGGTAAGCAAAATATTTATGGCATTTTTCCCTATTATGGCATTTGTGATTAGTGGCTTTGAACACTGTGTTGCAAATATGTACTATTTAACCATTGCACAATTAATTAAGAAAAATGCAAAGTTTGTAGATTTCTCTAAAATTCCATCTGAAAAATTAGATTTAATAAATATGAGTAATTTATTTAAAAATTTATCTACAGTAACTTTAGGAAATATTATAGGGGGAGCTATATTTATTGGAGTTTCCTATTGGATTATATATAAGAAGAAAAAATAATAAGTAAAATTAATCACCAAGATTCTAGTTATAGTATAAGTTAATTATATAATTACTAGATGAGGTGATTTTTTGATTATTTTAAAAGAAGGAGATAGAGGAACAAGGGTAAAGAGGTTACAATCTCTTTTAAAAAAATTAGGATATGATATTGGTAATATTGATGGAGTTTACGGTTCTAGAACTAAAAATGCCGTAGCTAAGTTTCAAAGTGACAGAGGAATATTACCAACTGGTGTAGTTGAAGATCGAACTTATGATATTATACAAAGATATTATAGAGGTTTTTTTACTTATGTAATTAAAGATGGAGATACCCTATATAAAATATCTAAAGAACTTAATATACCAGTAGAAGAAGTTATATTGATTAATAATATAAAAAATCCAAATTCTTTAAGTATAGGCACTGAAATTATAATTCCTTATAAAAATTTAGAGGTTGTATATACGGATATTGACTACACTTATGAGATAATGGAAGAAAACATAAAGTCCTTAAAACGTATTTATCCATTTATAGAAATAGGATCTATTGGTAAAAGTGTTTTAGGGAAAAATCTTTACTATATAAAATTAGGGAATGGAAAAAATAAAGTTTCATATAATGCAGCACATCATGCTATAGAGTGGATAACTTCAGCCTTGCTTATGAAATTTGCAGAAAACTTCTTAAAAGCTTATGCAAGAGGAGAAAATATAGAGGGGTATTCTCCAAGAGAAATTTGGCAATCCTCTACTATATATTTAATACCTATGGTTAATCCAGATGGAGTGGATTTAGTTTTAAATGGACTTTCTAAGGATAATCCTTATTATAATCAATTAATAGAATGGAATAAAGGGAATATGGATTTTTCACAGAACTGGAGTGCAAATATAAGAGGGGTTGACTTAAATCACAATTATAATGCATCCTTTGAAGAAGCTAAAGCAGCAGAGGAACTTTATGGAGTATATGGGCCTGGACCTACTAGATATGGTGGACCTTATCCTGAGTCTGAACCAGAAACAAAAGCTATGGTGGAGTTTACAAGAAAGGGAGACTTTAGACTAGTAATAGCCTACCATACTCAGGGAGAAGTTATATATTGGACTTATAAAGATTTAGCTGGAGAAGAGGCAAGAAGAATAGGAGAGCTATTTTCAAGATTAAGTGGATATGAATTAGGGGAAACTTATGGAATTTCATCTTATGGCGGATATAAGGATTGGTTTATAAAAGACTTTAGAAGACCGGGATATACAATGGAGGTAGGACTTGGAAAGAATCCTCTACCAATTTCACAATTTGATAAAATATATAGGGATAATATTAAAGTTTTATTACAAGGGGCTTTAGTTTAAGTGAAGACTATAAGTTATTTCTTATAGAAATTTTTATTAAATAAAAATTTAACTCCTGTTTAAGTTATTAATAAATTATTTATATGATATAATTAAATAACAAAGAGAGTTCTTACCTTCAGTGGAAAACCTTACTCTACTGAAGCTAGTACCAGAATTCTAAGGAGTTTTACTTCTTAGAATTCACTATCCTTTAGGGAAATTTTTATCCATGTCCTTAACTGCTCTTTACTTTCATTTTGAAAAAGATAAATTATTAGATTAGACAGGATAGGAATGAGATAAAGTTATAATATTTGAACGGGGAAGGATGCTATGAGTCTTATTAATAAAAGATACAGGATATTAGATAAAATTCACCAGCATAACTATATTGGTACATATTTAGTTTCTGATTTAAATGAAGGACTTAAACTAAAATTGCTTCATTTAATAGACGAGAATTCTTTTACAATAGAATTAATCAAGAAATTAAATGAAGTATTTATTGAGTATTCAAACATTGATACTAAGTCTATATTAAAAGTTTATGAATTTAAAGCTTTAAAGTGGTGGGAAAGTGACTGTGTAAAAGAATTAAAATACTTTGTCACTACGGAATATGTAGAAAATAGTAAAAGAATAATAGATATATATAAGGATTTTACAGAGGATGAAATTCTTCATATTTTTGTAGAAATTCTTAGGGCTATTAATTACGTTCATTTAAAGGGATATGCATACAAAAATATCAATCCCCTTAATGTAAAAATTAAAAAGGGAAGCAATGACATCAAAGTTTATTTAAGCGATATAATTAAAAGTAATTTTATAGATCCTTTTTTAAATAGTGATGACAGTAATCTCTATTTTAAATCTAAAGAAATTTTAAAGGGTGAAGAGGATAACAAAAATTCAGATATATATGCTTTGGGGGTACTGGGAAGCTACATTATAACAGGAAAGATTATTCCAGTAGAAGAAATTAGGTCAAAGGGTCAAGAAATATTTAAAAAAAACATAACAAATAAAAAAATAAGTAATGAATTTATAAATAAATTTTATTATATAATATTTAAAATAACGGATGATCTAGAAAAAAGATATAAATCCATTAGTGAAATAATTAGAGATATAAATTTTAAATTTAATAAAAAATATGAAGATATTGATTTAAAAGAACTAGAAGTTTTAAAATTTAGAAATCCATTCATTGGAAGAAGAGAAGAAGTTGGTTATATAAAAAAATGCATAAAGGATAAAACCAGGATTTTTAAAATACACGGGGAAGCTGGTATAGGAAAAAGTAGATTTTTAAAGAATATAGAAGAATCTTTGAATATAGGGAATATAAGATTTTTTACTGTATATAACAAGAAGAATTCTAAAATTGAACATATTAGTGATTTCTGCTTATTTATAAAGAAGGTTTTAGCAGCTTCAAGTAAAAATATAATTGAAAAATATAGAGAAGAATTAGAAAAAGTAGTACCTGAACTTAAAAATCATAATAATTTAGATGTAGAAGCTATATATAAGGATAAAGAAAAAATAATAAGCAGACTTTCAAATTTTGTACATGAAACTTTAAGAAACATGAAGATTATATTTATATTAGATAATATAAATTGTATATCACAATTTTTTGAAGATTTTATACTGTATAATTTAGAAAAGTATAGGTATATGAGTAGAGATAGTTATGACTTTTATTTTATATTTTCTTATTCAGATGAAGAGATTATATGCAATGAACATTTAAAAAATCTAATATATTATATAGATAAATGCGACAAAAAGAGTGGAAATCTAAAATTAGAAGGCTTAAAAGAACAAGAAGTAATGATTCTCTTAAATAGAATATTTGGCATTAGAAGTGAAGTGGAAAACCTCCAATTTATAATTAAAATAAACAAAATAGTTAAGAATTGTTTTGGGAATCCACTATTTATAGAGGAAATTATAAAGGACTTATTTTTAAAAGAATATATATATATAGATAATAGAGGGTTTTGGAGTGCTAGAGATAAAATTCTTAGTTATGAGCTACCTTATAGTATAAAGGAAGTAACATTAAATCAATTAGGAACTATTGATTCTAAAAGTCTTTATATATTAAAGTATCTTTCTCTATTTCCAAAGAGAGGAGTATCTCATAAGGAAATCAAAAATTCAAATAGAGATTATAATATAGAGGAAATATTAGAACCTTTAGTTAATAAAGGGGTATTAGTTTATTTTTATCAAGGTAAGGATTTCATATATGATTTTTCTAATAGGTTATTGAAGAAATTAGTATATGATTCTATGGATGAAGATGAAAAATATTTAATGCATAAAAAAGTAGTTTCATATTTTGAAGAGTTCTCACTAATAAATTTTTATGAAGATGAGGAGTTTATATTTCATTTAGAAAAAACAAAGGATTACCATAAGGTAATAAATTATAGCATTATCTTTGCTAATAAATTAAAAAAACAAGGTGATATAAAAAAAGAAATTTACTATATAGATAAAGTTGTAAACTTATTAGAAACAATTGGTGGTAATCTAAACAAACAATATATTCTAACCTTAAGACTTGGTAAGTTATATTACAGAATTAATTATATGGACAAGGCTTTATTAAATTATAAAAAGGCATTAAATATGGCTACAGGTTTAAAGGATTTAAAAAAGAAGATAGATTCACTAAATGCTATTTTAAATATATATTTTGAATATGTAGATGGTGAAAAATCATCCATGGTTATAAAAGAAATAAACGAAATTTTAAATCACATAGATTATAAAAAAGGAAAACTAGATATGCTTATAATTGAAGCTAACTTATATTTATTACAAGGAGATCAAATTAAAGCAAAAAATGTATGTGAAAATGGTTTAAAAATTTGTGAGGAATATAAAAGTTATCACAAGGGAAAAATTTACAATATATTAGGAAATTTAGAGCTAAATAATGCTAATTACTTTAAAGGTGAGGAGTTTTATAAATTGGCTTATGATAATTTAAAAGAGTTTTCCGATATTGAAGGAATGGCAAGAGTTTTAAATAATTTAGGTATATGTAATATGTACTTAACCGGTTCTAATAGGGATCCTAAAAAGTACTTTATAGAAGCTAAAAGGATATATGAAGAAAAAGGATATATAAGTGAAACTATATTACCCAGTCATAATTTAGCAGAGCTATATTCTAAAACTAACAAATATGAGGAGTCAATCTCTATATCTAAAAATGCCTTGGCTATATGTGATAAACATAGAATTAATATAGGATACTTAATTTTATGTAATCAACTACTTAGAAACAATTTTATTACGGGAAGATATTCAGAAGCTTTTTTCTATTATTTTAAAGCTAAGAAATATATAGGGGACAATAATGTAAATAAATTTGATATACTGGATTTTTACTATAGTTCCGCAATGTTATATTATGAGATAAAAGATTATGAGAAAAGTATAGATTATATAGATAAGTACCTTCAAGTTTGCAGGGAAATTTCTTATGAAGGGTATGATGACTTAATTATTCTAAAACATATGATTTATTTTGAAAAGTCCTATGTAGAGAATGATATAAAAGATGATAACAAGTTTATAAAACTTGTAGAGATGGTAAAGGTCTTTGAAAATGAAGTTGTTAAGGATGAATTTTTTATAAAACTTTTATTTATAGTAAGAAGTGATAAGGAAAGGCTAGGATTTTTATGGAGAGAAATTTTAAATACCAATAATATTAATAGCTTAAGTGAAAGATTTAGTTCTGAGAAATATTATGTATTAGCTAACCTAGAAGAGGAAAATAAATTAAATTACTTAGAGAAAGCTTTAAAGAACTGCGATAAAAATGTAAATCCTATGCTCTCTATTATTATATACGGCACTTTAGGAGAGTATTATTTAAAACATGAAGATATATACAATGCCATTAATAATTATATATATGCACTTAAGATTTTAAGGAAACTTATAAAGGAAGTTCCTGAAGATCTTAAACTTCAATTTATAAAATATAACAATCTATGGGTATTTATAGAAGAAATTTTTAAAGTTGAAAGATTATTTTTAAATAATAATAATTTAGGTATGAATTTAGAAGACATTACATTAAAAGAGTTGGAAGAGTTATTTCAGTTTAATATATTAAAACAGTTATTTAAAAATAATAAATTTAGAAAGATATATATAAAAGGATATGAAAAAAACATGGGTGGAAAAATTAAAAACAAAGAAGACATGATAAAAGAAATAACCACTAATCCTAAGACAAATTTAGAAAATATTCTAAAGTATTTAGTTGAAACCTCCGTTAGTACTCTAGGATGTATTATTATTGAAAAAAATAACAAATTAGAAATTTTAGTTGGCACAGATAAAAAATATGAATTTAAAAACCAATATATCGTAAATAAGTGCAAGTTAGAAAAAAGAGAAGTGGTTCTAGAAAATAAAGTTTTTAAAGAAGAAAAACTAATTGAGCTTCAAGATATAGAAATAGCTATGTGCATGCCTATACCTATTAACAATTTAGGTGAAAATGTAAGTGCTTATATATATATCGAAAGTGATAAATTTTTACATAATTTGAATGATAAATTCGTAGAAGAGTGCAGGAGTCTATTTAGTTTTCTACAGTTTCTTATTGAAACTTATTTAAATCAGTTAGATTCTAATTATGATAAACTCACTATGGCTTTTACAAGAAAATACCTTGAACAGTGTCTAAATTCATCTATCATAAAATGTGAAAAAAATAAGGAACCTCTTTCCATAATAATGTTTGATATTGATGATTTTAAAAATGTCAATGATAGACATGGACATAAAACAGGGGACTTGGTTTTAAGAGAAGTATGTAAAAATGTTCTATCAAAATTAAAAGATAATGAATTTTTAGGTAGGTATGGTGGAGAAGAGTTTATTATAATTTTAGAGAATACAGATGTAAATGAAGCTTATTTAAGAAGTGAAGAAATAAGAAAAGGTATAAGTTCAAATTTAGAATTTAAAAATAGTATAAGAGTTACTGTAAGTTTAGGTGTAGCATCTTATCCCAAGCATAGTACAAGGTTATGGAACCTCATTGAGAAAGCAGATGCAGCCTTGTACAAAGCTAAAGAGACAGGAAAAGATAACACTGTTAAGTGGAGTTCAAGTTTTTCTAAGGATGCAAAACAAAATGATAAAATATCTTGGGTTTTAAAAGATGACTATACAAAGGATTATAGCTATTTATCTACACTTTTTGAATGTATTGATATAATAAATTCAAAAATGCATTCTGATGTAAGAACAAATATGTTTTTAGATAAAGTATTGACTTTATTTGATGGAGAATCTATTAGTTTATTTATTTTAGATAAAGATAAAAATATAAAAGAAAGATTTTATAGAAAAAGTAATAAAAGTAGTCTTGTATCTAACTATTTTAATGAACAATTGCTAGGTAAAGTTATTAGCAATAAAAATGGTATGGTATTAGTTGATTGGAATGATATAAAAGATATAGATCCTATAACTAATATACCAAATTGTTATTCTGTTATAATAAATCCATTGGTTAAAAGTGGCCAATTGCAAGGAGTTTTATATTTAAAGGTTCCCGTTAAAACAAAAGAATTTAGTGTAAAAGAATTTAATTTTACCAAAGTTTTATGCAAGTTAATAGTGAATATTTAATAAATGGATATGTTAGACAAAAATGTTTACATGGGATTGCTTAACTATCATATGAACAAAAATGTCTAAGAAAACTTAATAAATAAATAGAGTTCTTAGCTTTAGGGGAAGTAAATTATTCCTACTAAGGCTAAGAACTTCTTATTACAGGCATTAAATTAAGTTTTCCCATTCCTCATATAATTCCTCAAGGGCATTTTCTTTAGAACTTATTAAAGAATTTATTTTTATAGTCTCTTCAGGACTTGAGTATACCTCTTCTTTGCAAAGTTCTTTATGAAGTTTAGATACTTCTTCTTCTAGAGAACTTATCTCCTTTTCTAAAGCTTTTACTCGCAACTTTTTTTGTTTATCTTCTTTTTCTAATTCTCTTTTTTTCTTTTTTTCATTGTTTATTTGAGTTTTGGTTTTTCCAGATTGAAATTCTTCTTCAAGTTTGAATCTAGTTGGATTTTTCTTTTTTTCAATGTAGTAAGAATAATTTCCTAAATATTCTTTAAGTCCATCTACATGAAGTTCTAAAATTTTATTAACCACTTTGTTTAAAAAGTATCTATCGTGGGAAATTACTAAAACTGTACCATCATAGGTTAACAGGGCATCTTCTAAGGCTTCACGAGACATTATATCTAAGTGGTTTGTAGGTTCATCTAAAAGTAAAAAATTAGATTTTTTAAGCATTAATTTTAAAAGATTTATTCTGCATTTTTCTCCACCACTTAAAGAAGAAATATTTTTAAATACATCATCCCCTATAAATAAAAAAGCAGCTAGAGCACTTCTTACCTCAGTCATACTTAGTTCAGGAAAGTCATCCCAAACCTCATCTAAAACAGTTTTTTCAGAGGTAAGATTTGATTGTTCCTGATCATAATAACCAATGGTTACGTTTCTTCCTAGAATTTTAGTTCCAGAATCAGGTTTTACTAAATCTAATAGGATTTTAAATAGGGTAGTTTTACCACCACCATTTTCTCCTATTAAAGCAACCTTTTCTTCACGCTTTATTTGAAAGCTTAAATCTTTAAATAAAGTTTTATGACCATAGGATTTACATAGGTTTTCTAAAAACAAAACATCAGTTCCACTTTGGATTTCTTGTTGAAAAGAAAAGGATTTTAATTTATATTCTTTTTCAGGAGCATCAATTCTATCCATTTTATCTAAGGCTTTTTGTCTGCTTTCTGCAGCTCTTACGCTTTTTTCCCTATTAAAAGACTTATATCTCTTAATTATTTCTTCCTGACGCTTAATTTCCTCTTGTTGATGTTCAAAAGCTTTCATTTGGGTTTCTCTATTCTTTTTTTTAAGTTCAATAAACTTAGAATAGTTACCATTATAAGCTTCAACTTTTCCATTAATTAATTCAAAAGTTCTCTCTGTAATAGAATCTAGAAAGAATCTATCGTGGGAAACAATTACTATACTTCCTTTATAAGATTTTAGATATTCTTCTAACCATTCAATAGCATTTAAGTCCAAATGGTTTGTAGGTTCATCTAAAAGTAGTATTTCAGGTTTTAGGAGTAGAAGTTTACATAGGGCTACCCTAGTTTTTTGACCACCACTAAGTATATTTATTTTCTTAGAAAAATCAATTTCCTGAAATCCAAGACCATAAAGCACCTTGTATATTTCTGCCTTATAAGTATAGCCACCCTTTATTTCATAGATTTCTCTAGAAGAAGTATAGTCTTTAATTACATTATCATAATCATTACTATTAAAATCTTCATAGGGTTTATTTAACTCTTCCTCTAATTTCTTAATCCTATTTTCAAGATTTATAAGTTCATTGAAAACTGTAAGCATTTCCTCATATATGGTATTTGTAGATTCTAGGGATAAACTTTGAGATAAGTAACCCAGTTGTTTTCCCTTATCTATAAAAATATCTCCACCATCATGCTCTAAATTTCCAGTTAATATTTTAAATAATGTAGATTTACCTGCACCATTGGAACCAACTAAACCTATCTTGTCACCTTCATTGATACTAAAGGTGATATCTTTTAATATTGTATCAATTCCATAACTTTTATGTACCTTATTACAACTAAGAACTATCACTTAAATCACCTTCACTTTTTTATACATATAAAGTTATTATACAAAATAATTGGGCAATAGTCACTTATAGATTTAGATTATATGATAAAATAGAATAAATAATAAAATTCTTACACATTATAATACTTGACAATGGGTAACACATAAGAATATTATTATATATATTAAAAATCTAAAAAATGTAATCTTAGTATAACTTTAAGAGGAGGTGCAACTTTGGATAAGAAAAAAGAAAATATATCTATGGCTGTAATCAAGAGGCTTCCTAAGTATCATAGATATTTAAGAGAATTATTGCGCAATGATGTAGATAGAATTTCATCTAAGGAATTAAGTGAAAAAATTGGTTTTACAGCTTCACAGATTAGACAAGATTTAAATTGTTTTGGTGATTTTGGACAACAAGGATATGGCTACAATGTAAATGAACTGTATATGCAAATAAGCAATATATTAGGACTTGCAAAAGCATATAAGATGGTATTGATTGGCTCAGGTAACATAGGTCAGGCTGTTGCAAACTATGTGAATTTTGAAAAACTGGGTTTTGTAATTGAAGGAATTTTTGACAGAAATCCAAAGGTAATAGGATTAAGAATAAGGGATATAGAAGTAAAAGATATTGATAGATTACCTCAATTTTTATCAGATAATGAGATAGATATAGGAATACTATGTGTAACTAGTGAAAGTGCACAAGGAGTGTGCGATAGTTTAGTTCAAGGTGGAATAAAAGGTATATGGAATTTTGCACCAGTTGACCTTAATGTTCCAGAGGGTGTTATTGTGGAAAATGTACATTTAAGTGAAAGTCTTTTAACTTTAAGTTGTCTTATAAACGATTGTGATAATTGTTGATAAAAAATAAGGAATTAATATACATAGACCTTTAGAAAGTTTTTGAAATTTTTTCTAAAGGTTTAATTTTCTAAAGTATTTTTAATGATTTAGGTTGACTAAACATATATATAATTATAAAATGAATATGTACAGAAATAGATTGGACATTATGTATTGTAAAATTTAATAAGTGAATGAAGGTTATTGGAGATACTCTTAAAGAGTAACCGAAGAAGAAAAGAGTAAATTTCGCTATGGATTTATTATGAAACTTTCAGGTGTAAGAACAATAACTGGACACACCCCTGGAGAGATCCGCAAGGGCATCGAAGAAGAAACTTAATATTTTAAAAAGGTATTATATTATTTAATATTACATTTTAAAAGTATTAAGGAATCTTTCAGGTAAAAGGACAGGGATAAATAGCAGAGAATAGAATTACTATCTCTGTATTTTTTTGTATCTGAAAGGAATAATATACTATTAATAGTAATATTCTATAGTATTAATACTAATATTGTGTAGTATTAATACACAACACTTCACAAAGATATAAAACGTGTTATAATAATAATTGTGAAAATTATAAATTTTTAAAACCTATAGCTTTAAAAATTTTAATATAAAATAATATGGAGGAATGACTATGTATAAGATTGTTGAGAAAAGACAATTATCTCCTCAAATATTTTTAATGAATATTGAGGCTCCAAGAGTTGCTAAGTCAGCTTTACCTGGACAATTTGTTATAGTTATAATGGATGAAAAGGGAGAAAGACTTCCACTTACAATTTGTGATTTTGATGAGGAAAAAGGAACAGTAACTATAGTTATACAAGCTATTGGTTGCTCAACACAAAGAATGATGGAGCTTAATGAAGGAGATTATCTACATGACTTCGTAGGACCACTAGGACAAGCTTCAGAATTTGTACATGAAGATCTTGAAAAATTAAAAGACAAGAAAATACTTTTCGTAGCTGGAGGATTAGGAACAGCACCTGTTTATCCACAAGCTAAATGGTTAAGTGAACATGGCGTAAAAGCAGATGTTATAATTGGTGCAAAAACTAAAGAATTAGTCATCTTAGAAGAAGAAATGAAAGCAGTTGCAGATAATGTATACATAGCTACTGATGATGGTTCTTATGGATTTAAGGGGCTTGTTACAAACTTAATAGAAGATTTAGTTAATAACCAAGGAAAGAAATATGACCAAGTTGTAGCAATTGGACCTATGATAATGATGAAATTCGTATGTTTAACAACTGAAAAATTAGGAATAAATACTGTAATTAGTTTAAATCCAATTATGGTTGATGGTACAGGCATGTGTGGTGCTTGTAGAGTAACTGTAGATGGAGAAACTAAATTTGCTTGCGTAGATGGACCAGAGTTTGATGGACATAAAGTAAACTTTGATGAAGCTATGAGAAGAGCTGCAATGTATAAGTCAGAAGAAGTAAAACAAACTGAAGGTATGAAAACAGGATGTGGCTTAGGAGGTGCTAAATAATGGCTATAGATAGAATGAAAAAAGTTCCAATTTCTGAGCAAGATCCAAAGGTAAGAGCAAAGAATTTTAAGGAAGTTTGCTTAGGATATACAGAGGAGGAAGCTGTACAAGAAGCTTCTAGATGTTTAAATTGTAAAAATCCAAGATGTGTTACTATGTGCCCTGTTAGCATAGCTATACCAGAGTTCATTCAACATGTTAAAAATAGAGAATTTGAAGAAGCAGCAAGAACTATAGCTAAATATAGTGCACTACCTGCAGTATGTGGAAGAGTCTGTCCACAAGAATTACAATGTGAGAGCACATGTGTTTTAGGCATAAAGGGAGAAGCAGTAGCTATAGGAAAATTAGAAAGATTTGTAGCTGACTGGACTAGAGAAAACAATGTAGACATTACAGAAACTAAACCTAGAAATGGTAAAAAAGTTGCTGTTATAGGCAGTGGCCCTGCAGGATTAACATGTGCTGGAGATCTTGCTAAAGATGGTTACGATGTAACTATTTTTGAAGCTTTACATGAACCAGGTGGAGTTTTAGTATATGGTATTCCAGAATTTAGATTACCTAAAGATACAGTTGTAAAACATGAAATAGACAACGTTAGAAAATTAGGTGTAAAAATTGAGACTAACGTAATAGTTGGTAGAACAGTTACTATAGATGATTTATTTGAAAAAGAAAAATTTGATGCAGTATTTATAGGTTCAGGAGCTGGACTTCCAAAGTTTATGGGCATTCCAGGAGAAAATTTAAATGGTGTTTGCTCAGCTAACGAATTCCTAACAAGAACTAACCTTATGAAAGCATTTAAAGAAGAGTACGATACTCCAATTAGAGTAGGAGAAAAAGTTGCAGTTGTTGGTGGCGGAAACGTTGCTATGGACGCTGTTAGAACTGCTTTAAGATTAGGAGCTAAGGAAGCACATATCGTATATAGAAGATCAGAACCAGAACTTCCAGCAAGGGTTGAAGAAGTTCACCATGCAAAGGATGAAGGGGTAATACTAGATCTTTTAGTTAATCCAGTAGAAATCTTAGGAGATGAAAAGGGCTGGGTTAAAGGTATGAAATGTGTAAGAATGGAATTAGGAGAACCAGACGAATCAGGAAGAAGAAGACCAATTGAAATTCCAGGTTCAGAGTTTGTTTTAGATGTTGATACAGTAATTATGTCACTTGGAACATCACCAAACCCATTAATTCCTTCAACAACAAAGGGTCTTGAAATTAATAAGAGAAGATGTATTGTAGCAGAAGAAGATACAGGATTAACATCAAGAGAAAAAGTTTATGCAGGTGGAGATGCTGTAACAGGAGCAGCTACAGTAATATTAGCTATGGAAGCTGGTAAAAAAGCAGCTAAAGCTATAGAGGACATGCTAAGCAAATAGAATATAAAAAGGTTTATTGCATAAGCAGTATCCGTAGATGATATAGAACCATGCATGAATGGGAATAAAAACTCCATTTTATGCATGGTTTTATTTTTAAAACTCGCTATGCTCAAACATTAAAAGAATGAATTTCATATATATGCTGAAAGTTTTATAGATATGAATATATATAGAAAAAATTTAATTATAAAAAATATTATTAATAGTTTGACATTTGCTGTTCATCTATATAAAATAGAATTAAAGTATATGAGGGACAGGAATTAGGGGAAAAATTATTTTGTTAATTTTTAGAATATTAAATTAATTTCGCCATTTCTCGTACTACTTTTATAAATTTTAGGAGGGGTTACTTTATGATCGGGGAAAAAACAAAAAATGAAGAAGTAAAAGAGACATCAAAAGAAACAACTAAAGAAAAAAGAATAGTTAAAGTTGTAACAACAGAAACCTATATAGCTTTTGTTGTTATTGCAATCCTATTTGGAGTATTTGCTAGTAAAATGGGTGTGGATAAAATGTTTAAAACCATGATGGGAACTGCACATGACATAATTTTAAACACCATATGGTTTTTAATGGGTGTTATTGTTATTGCAGGTTCATTTACAGCTCTATTATCTGAATTTGGAATAGTTTCTGTAATTAATAAGTTATTATATCCACTTATGAAACCGCTTTACGGATTACCAGGAGCTGCATCTGTAGGGGCAGTTACAACTTATTTATCTGATAATCCATCTATAGTTCCAATTGTACAAGATAAAGGATTTTTAAAATATTTTAAAAAATATCAAATACCTTCTCTTGTTAATTTTGGAACAACCTTTGGTATGGGACTTATAGTAACTACATTTATGCTTGCTCAGTCTACAGCAGAGGTACCATTAGGAAAAGCAGTTTTAATAGGAAATATTGCAGCTTTAGCTAGTGGTATTGTAGGAGTAAGATTAATGCTTAGGGTTGGTAAAAAAGTTTATGGGCCAGATGAAGACGTTATTAAAGGTGAATATGAAGGATATGATATATTAAAGTATAGGGAAATTAGAGATGGTAATGTTGCTCAAAGAGTACTACAAGCGCTATTAGATGGTGGTAAAACTGGTGTTGATACAGCACTTACAATTATACCAGGTGTTGTAATCATGTGCACATTTATAATGATGTTATCTAAGGGTGCAGGTCCTAATGGTGTTTACACAGGAGAAGCATATCAAGGTATAGGTTTCTTCCCATGGGCAGGTAAAAAGCTTGAGTTTATAATAAAACCATTATTCGGATTCTCAAATCCAGAAGCAGTGGCATTCCCAGTAACATCCTTAGCATCTGTAGGGGCTTCCTTAGCAGTTGTACCAGAGTTCCTTAAAAATGGTATAATAAATGCAAAAGATATTGCAGTATTTACAGCAATGGGTATAGCAAATGCTGGTTTCTTAAGTGTTCATGTTGGAATGATGGACGCTATAGGTGAAAGAGACCTAGTAAATCAAGCAATTGTAACTCAATTAATTGCTGGCCTTGTAGCTGGTATATTAGCTAATATACTGTATATGATATTCTAGCAATGAACAATTACCAAATTATCAATGAATAATTAGCAATTATATTTTAAGTTAATAATTTTTTCACAATGATATTACTAAATAGTAAACAGTTCCTATTATTAGGGGCTGTTTTAATTTTATGCTTTATTGGAATAAAATGTTCATATGAGAGTTACTTCATTACTGATTCACTGCCTTAAGAATTTCTAATATTTCTTCCATAAATATTACTAAAGTTTTAAAACTCGCTTTGCTCAAACATTAAAACTTTTTAACGTAATATTTACTACAGAAGTAAAGAAATTCTAAACTTGTTCATAGGTAATTGCGTAACCATCATATGAACAGAATTATCTAACAGAGGTAAAGTATTAATATATGCTTTGTTGGAATAAAATGTTCATATGACAGTCACTTCATCACTGATTCACTACCTTAAGAATTTTTATATAGTTAAAATATATGTTTTTGGTATAATATTATTATATGAAGTGTAAAAATAAATTTAAAAAAAGGAAGAAGTGAATGAGATGTCATATATAGATTATGAAAGTGTGGAAGAGGTTAAAGAAGGGGTTTTAATTAAGAAGGTACGTAATTTCGAACTTAAAGATATATTTGATTGTGGACAATGTTTTAGATGGAATAAGACGGAGAATGGCAGTTATATAGGGGTTGCCTATGGAAAGGTAATAGAAGTTGAGAAAATAAAAGAGGATGTTATGATTTATAACACCAATATGGATGAATTTTATAAAATATGGGAAGAGTATTTTGATTTAAAAAGGGATTATAAAAAAATTAAAGATAAATTAAGTGAAGATCCTATACTAAAGGAAGCTGTTAGGTTTGGGGAAGGTATAAGGATATTAAGGCAAGAACCTTTTGAGATAACTTTATCTTTTATAATTTCTGCAAATAATAGGATACCTATGATAAAAAAAGTTATAAATAATATAAGTGAAAAATGGGGAGAAGAGATAATTTACAAAGGAAAATCTTATTTCTCATTTCCAACTATGGAGCAGCTAAAAGAGGCAACTATAGAAGAATTAGAAGGCTGTAGTGCAGGTTTTAGGGCTAAATATATAAAAGATACGGTGAGTAAAATATATAATAAAGAACAAGATTTAGAATACATAAAGACCTTAGATGATGATCAGTGTCACGATGCAATGAAGGAGTTTAATGGAATAGGACCTAAGGTGTCAGATTGTATAATTTTATTTTCCATGCAAAAGTACTCAGCTTTTCCTGTGGATGTATGGGTTAAAAGGGCAATGCAACACTTTTATGTAGCACCAGATGTTTCTCTTCCTAAAATAAGAATATTTGCAAGAGAGAAGTTCGGAGAACTATCAGGATTTGCACAGCAATATTTATTTTTCTATGCTAGAGAGAATAATATAAAAATATAAAGAAGCAAGGGTTTAGTTAAAAAACTGTAGATAATTTATTAGACTAGGAATTAAAAATATAGTCCTAGTCTAAAATTTTGTTATAACTTATTTTGAACTTATATTATATGTAACCAAAAACTTACTTTAAATCTTTTTTTAGTACGCTTATTCCAGTAATAACCCCAAATAAGAACATAAAAAAACCAATTAATAAAAAAACCCAGGAAGTTTTAAATTCATCATTTATAATTACCAAACATGCTATACCAATTATCATTGTAAATAAAGATAGAAACATTAATTTAATAGTAGGCATGTTGTTAAGAAATACTCTATTTATAATGATGAACAACATAGATGGAATGAGGAGACCAAAAACTATAAAAAAATAATCCATGAAAATCACCCTTTTCAATAAAATGTAGAACGTAAGTATGAACTATACAATAATTAATATCAATTATAACAATATAAAGAAGCCCTAGGAGCTTCTTTTCTTTTTATGGTATATAAAATATAAAATTATGGATATAATAAAGATTATAAAAAGTAAAAAAATACCTTCATGCAAGAAAAACTTTTCTGGTAAAACAGTTATTACAGGATCTAGAGTTTCATCAAAAATCCAATAATCATTATTAAATAGTATATAGTGAAATACATCAAAGGATTTAGAAAAGTTTATCGCTAGTGGAAATAGTAAAATTACAGGTATAGCACATAAAAGTATAGATGTCCATTTTAAGAACTTTAGAGTTTTACTATGTAATTGTTTAAAAATATAAAAAATACTAATAGGCAAAGTTACACATAGACAATAGTTTAATGTTCTTATAATATTTCTAACTTCAAAAAAATGAATCTTACCTTCAGGCGAAGCAGGAAAATATGGCATAGAAAAATTATTACTATTAGAATATAAGAATTTCACTAAGTAGTCATAATTAGTTTTTAATTTGTTAAAACTTAATCCTGATATATTTTCTAAATCTAGTAATTTAATATCTAAATAATAAATATACTTAAAAAGCAATATAAAGTTTATACAAATGCCTATTATAGTAAATGCTAATAAGAGATAAATTATTAAGTTCTTTAATATTGAAAGTAATCTTGCACTTTTAAACCTCTTTAAAATCATATAAATCACCTAAACTTTATAATTTTTTACATCTATTTAATATTATATCATTTAAATTTAATATTAAAAAGGAAACAATTGATTTCATATGAAAAAATAAGAAAAGTTAAGTTATAGGCATTTAAATTAACCATTCATTAGTAAAATCATTAATTTAGGCTAAAATAGGATTTGATATTAAGTATAGTATTAATTAGTATAATAATTGTATTAGCACTCGACATTAAAGAGTGCTAATAAATATAAACTGATTAAATTTTAAAATACTAAATAATAATTTATTTATTAATTAAATAAACAAAACAATTAAGGAGGGTTTTAAATGAAAATAAGACCACTTGCTGACAGAGTTGTTATTAAAAGAATTGAAGCAGAAGAAACTACAAAAAGCGGAATAGTTATTCCAGGAGCTTCTAAAGAAAAACCACAAGAAGCAGAAATAGTTGCTGTGGGACCTGGTGCTGTAGTAGACGGAAAAGAAATAAAAATGGAAGTTGCAGTTGGAGACAGAGTATTATTCTCTAAGTATGCAGGAAATGAAATAAAATTCGAAGGCGAAGAGTACATCATATTAAGCCAAAGTGATATTTTAGCAGTTATTGAAAAGTAGTTTTATAAGGAGGGTCAAACATATGGCAAAACAAATTTTATTTAATGAAGATGCTAGAAGAGCTATGCAAAAAGGTGTAGATATTCTTGGAAATACAGTAAAGGTAACTTTAGGACCTAAAGGAAGAAATGTTGTTTTAGATAAGAAATTTGGTTCACCATTAATAACAAACGATGGTGTTACTATAGCTAGAGAAATAGAATTAGAAGATCCATATGAAAATATGGGAGCACAATTAGTAAAAGAAGTTGCTACAAAGACAAATGACGTAGCTGGAGATGGTACTACAACAGCAACTTTATTAGCTCAAGCTATTATAAGAGAAGGATTAAAAAATGTTACAGCTGGTGCTAATCCAATGATGATTAGAAATGGTATTAAAATGGCTGTAGACAAAGCTGTTGAGGAAATAAAGAAGACTTCTAAACCTATAAATGGTAAAGAAGATATAGCGAGAGTTGCAGCAATTTCAGCAGCAGATGAAGAGATTGGAAAGCTAATTGCTGATGCTATGGAGAGGGTTGGTAACGAAGGTGTTATCACTATTGAAGAATCAAAATCCATGGGAACAGAATTAAGCGTAGTTGAAGGTATGCAATTTGATAGAGGATACTTAAGCCCTTATATGTCAACAGATACAGAAAAAATGGAAGCTTCATTAGAAGATCCTTATATCTTAATCACTGATAAAAAGATAGGAAATATTCAAGAATTACTACCACTATTAGAACAAATAGTGCAACAAGGTAGAAAACTACTTATAATTGCTGATGATGTTGAAGGGGAAGCTCTAGCAACTTTAGTTGTAAATAAATTAAGAGGAACCTTTACTTGTGTAGCTGTTAAAGCTCCAGGATTCGGTGATAGAAGAAAAGAAATGTTAGCTGATATAGCTATATTAACTGGTGGAGAAGTAATTTCAGAAGAATTAGGAAGAGACATAAAAGATGTTACAGTTGATATGCTAGGAAGAGCAGAAAGCGTAAAAGTATCAAAGGATAATACAACTATTGTAAATGGAAAAGGAAGCAAAGAAGAAATCCAAAACAGAGTTGGACAATTAAAGGCTCAAATAGAAGAGACAACTTCTGAATTTGACAAAGAAAAACTTCAAGAAAGACTTGCAAAACTTGCAGGTGGAGTAGCTGTAGTTAAAGTTGGTGCAGTAACTGAAACTGAATTAAAAGAAAAGAAATTAAGAATAGAAGACGCTCTAGCAGCTACAAGAGCAGCAGTAGAAGAAGGTATAGTTCCAGGTGGAGGAACAGCTTATATAAATTCTATAAAAGAAGTTGCTAAGTTAACTGATGAAAATCCTGATGTACAATTAGGAATTAACATAATTGTAAGAGCTCTAGAAGAACCAGTTAGACAAATTGCTGAAAATGCAGGTCTAGAAGGTTCAGTAATAATAGAAAAAGTAAAATCAAGTGCACCAGGAGTAGGTTTTGACGCTTACAAAGAAGAGTATGTTGACATGATAAAATCTGGTATAGTAGATCCAACTAAGGTTACTAGATCAGCATTACAAAATGCAGCATCTGTATCTTCAACATTCTTAACTACTGAAGCTGCAGTAGTTGACATCCCAGAAAAACAACCAGCAATGCCAGCACCAGGAATGGGCGGTATGGGAATGGACGGAATGTACTAAAAATAAAACATTGTATGTAATATAATGAAATATAAAAAAAGGGACTTTGCTAAGCAAAGCCCCTTTTTTATTAGGCTTAGTTAGAAGCAAATACCTAAGAAAAAGTTTTAATGAAAAATAAGGCTCATTTAGAGCGAATACCTAAGAAGAACCTTTAATAAAAAAGTTTTGCTAAGCAAAACCTAATTTTTATATAAAAAACCATTGACAAATGTATAAACTTTAAATAGAATAAATATTAATAATTAGTCAGAAAAAAATGAAATATTACATTCATTTTATTTTAAAAATGAATAAAACTTTTCATATAATCTCTAAATAAGGTAGGGAGTATCTACAGGGAACCGTAAATTCCTCACTATGAAAAGAGCCTTTAGTTTATACAACTATGGACTCTTTTTTGATAGTGTCTCTATGGTTGTATTTTTTGTATTTGAAATTAAATTGATAGTGTAAAGTGAAATATGAAAAAGTTAAGTTTAAAAATGTTTTGCCCGAAGGGCGTAGAATACTAAAATATTTTGTGATTTAAAGATGGATTAACGAATTTTGAGCATGACAAAAAATCCTTTTCAGAGAAGGAAAATTTTTGATATTGCTAATCACCACATTAATTTATCCACGTAGTGGCTCAGAAATATCGTATATTTACTTTATAACTAAATTAAGCAGAGTTTTCAGCTTGCATCTTTAATATTGTTTGTTGACCAAGATAAATAAGTATTTGCCACTTAGCAGGCATATTGCCCGCATTAGTTAAAATATCTATCTCATTTAGTGGCTTCCAGTAGTTATAAGGATGAGGACGTAGAAAGTTATAATAGGCAACCCAAAGGGAAACGCCATAAAGTGCACCATTCTCGCTTCCATAACCGCAGGTAACGCGATAAGAAGATTTGAAGGTGCGGTTAAGTCGTTCTACTACTTGCTTTACCCAACGAAATTCGGTGGATACAGCATCATCATTGGTGAGTCCGATAACTTGAGTAACATCAAAGTCCCATCCATTAACGATTTTGCACTGCTGACTTGCAAGAGGATAGGCACTATAGCCGTCTGCAATGAATTTTAAGGCTTTATTAGGGAATTTTTTAAACTTCTCAAAAGCCATACGCATAGTGAGGATACATGGACCTACAGCACGAGTATCAGATACTTGATAGCCTAAGATAGACTTCTTACAGGCATCCATGATAATCCAAACGTAATGTTTTATACCTTTTACCTTGATATAGGTTTCATCAGCTGAAAGAATATTAGATGGTTTGTAGTCAAATGTGTCAACAAAAGGCTTTATAACTGCGGCAGCAGTCATAGCATAATTAGCAACCATTGTATGTGAAATCTTTATGCCGTGTACTTCTTCCAAGGCATGTGCTGTCTGTCTAGTAGATAGCTTAAGATTAACGTGATAAGTAAGGCAAAGCCCCATAATGTGGGCATTAAACTTCTTATACTTAAAGTTAATTGCTCTAGAAGGAAGTTCATGTAAGTCCATTTTAAAGAAATCTATGGTGAACTCACGATAGATGTAGTGGAGCTTGTACTTGTGTTTATTAGCGTCACTTAAGTCTTTAGGTAGCTTGTCTAAGTTATTGCGGTAGTAAGAACACTTAGGATTAACACATTTATGTATTCTAAAATGCTTACGATCTTTCTTAGGTGTTAAAATATGTCCACAATAAGGGCAACGTAAAGCTAAAGGTCTATTATAGATATTTATTTCGTTAAATAACTCTCCACATACTTTACACTGATATTGACCTTTAGAACCATTATTTTTGTAAATGTATTTGTGCGGAGCACCACAACGAGGGCACACGGTAGATTCACCAACTTTTGCACTTTCAGACCTACGATTTACTGGCTTAACAGTTTTTCCGTACCTGTTCTTGTAATAAGCTAAAAGCAATTGATAATCAACAGGTTCTGAATTGAAGATTTTAGGAAGTTTATCCACCTTAAACTTCTGATATTCAGGACTATGTGAATCCTCAAAAACCAATTGTTTAAGAGGAATATATTTAGATATAAATAAAAAAAGTTCTAAAATAATTTTGTTTTGGTATTGAATATATAAAAGTAAATAAGTTATAATTGAATCCATAGCAATGACATCCTTTCATGTTATTTTGGGTTTTGGCGATTCAATTATAGCATAAAAAAGGGGGTCATTGTTTTTTTGTTTAAAAAAATTCTGTAACCCTTGATATATAAAGATAAAGTAAAAAATATAGTGTGAAAAACTTTACACTAACATTAAATTAAGGGAGGATAAAAAAATGGCAATTATCTTAAAACAAGCATACACTTTTGATGACGTTTTATTAATACCTAATAAATCTGAAGTATTACCTAAGGAAGTTTCTTTAAAAACAAACTTAACTAAGAAAATTAAATTAAATATACCACTTATGAGTGCAGGGATGGACACAGTTACTCAGGCTAAAATGGCTATAGCTATGGCTAGAGAAGGTGGCATAGGAATAGTTCACAAGAATATGTCAATTGATGCACAAGCTGCAGAAGTAGATACAGTAAAGAGACAAGAAAATGGAGTAATTACAAATCCTTTTTATTTAGCACCTCATAATAAAATTCAAGATGCCTTAGACTTAATGAAAAAATATAGAATATCTGGAATACCTGTAACTTCAGAAGGAAAATTAGTTGGTATAATTACTAATAGAGATATAGTTTATGAAACAGACTATTCAAAAGAAATTAAAGAAGTTATGACTAGTAAAAACCTAGTTACAGCACCAGAGGGAACTTCTATAGAAGAAGCTAAGGAAATACTACAAAAACATAAAATTGAAAAATTACCTTTAGTAGATAAGGATAATAACTTAATAGGACTAATAACTATAAAAGATATTCAAAAGACAATTAAGCATCCAAATGCAGCTAAGGATGAAAGAGGAAGATTACTTTGTGGAGCAGCAATTGGAATAACTGCAGATATGATGGATAGAGTAGATGCCCTAGTTAAAGTTGGAGTAGACGTTGTAGTATTAGATACAGCTCACGGACATTCTAAAGGAGTTATAGAAGGAGTAAAGAGAGTAAAAGAAAAATATCCTGAACTTCAAGTTATTGCAGGAAATGTTGCTACTCCTGAAGCTGTTGAAGATTTAATTAAAGCAGGGGCTGACTGTGTTAAAGTTGGAATCGGACCTGGATCTATTTGTACAACAAGAGTAGTTGCAGGAGTTGGAGTTCCTCAATTAACAGCAGTTATGGACTGTGCAGAAGTTGGAAGAAAATATGGTATTCCTGTAATAGCAGACGGTGGATTAAAATATTCAGGAGACTTAGTAAAAGCATTAGCAGCAGGAGCTAGCGTATGTATGATGGGTTCATTATTTGCAGGTTGTGAAGAATCTCCAGGAGAATTAGAAATATACCAAGGAAGAAGTTACAAAGTATATAGAGGAATGGGATCTCTAGCAGCTATGGCATCAGGAAGTAAGGATAGATATTTCCAAGAAGGAAATAAAAAATTAGTTCCAGAAGGAGTTGAAGGTAGAGTTCCATTTAAAGGAGCTGTATCAGAAACTATATATCAATTACTTGGTGGTATTAAATCAGGAATGGGATACTTAGGATCTAAGGATTTAGATACACTATATGAAACTGCAAGATTTGTAGTTCAAAGTTCAGCAGGACTTAGAGAAAGTCATCCTCATGATATAAATATTACTAAGGAAGCACCAAACTACAGTATTAATATGTAATAAGAATGGAGGAACTAAAGTGGCTAAAAATGAATTAATTTTAATAATAGACTTTGGTGGTCAATATAAGCAGCTTATTGGAAGAAGAGTAAGAGAAAACCACGTATACTGTGAAATAGTATCTAATGATATAAGCATTGAAGAAATTAAAGAAAAAGATCCTAAGGGGATAATTTTCACAGGAGGACCAAACAGTGTTTATGCAGAAGGTGCTCCAAAGGTAGATAAAGAATTATTTGACTTAGGAGTTCCAGTGCTTGGAATTTGCTACGGTGCACAATTAATGTCATATACTCTAGGTGGAAAAGTTAGCACTGCAACAGTTAGAGAATATGGAAAAACTGATGTAGATTTAAATGGAGAATCTTTAATTTTCAAAGGCTTAAATGAAAAGCAATGCTGGATGAGTCATACAGACTATATTTCAGAAGTGCCAGAAGGATTTAAAATAACAGCAACAACTAGCGAATGTCCTGTAGCAGCTTTTGAAAATAAAGAGAGAAGATTATACGGAGTTCAATTCCATCCAGAAGTTGAACATACACTATTTGGAAGAGAAATGCTTAAGAGTTTCTTATTTGATGTATGTGAAGTTTCAGGGGATTGGTCTATGACTTCCTTTATAGAAGAAAAGATAAGTGAAATAAAAGAAAAAGTTGGAGATAAAAAAGTTCTATGTGCATTATCAGGAGGAGTAGATTCTTCAGTAGCAGCAGTGCTTGTGCATAGAGCTATAGGAAAACAATTAACTTGTGTATTCGTTGATCATGGCCTTTTAAGAAAAGATGAAGGAGATCAAGTTGAAAAAATCTTTAGGGAAAAATTTGATATGAACCTTGTTAGAGTAAATGCACAAGAGAGATTCTTTGGAAAATTAAAAGGTGTATCAGACCCAGAGAGAAAGAGAAAAATTATTGGAGAAGAATTCATAAGAGTATTTGAAGAAGAATCAAATAAACTTGGTAAAATGGATTTCTTAGTTCAAGGAACAATATATGCAGACGTAGTTGAAAGTGGTACAAAAACTTCTGCTGTAATAAAAAGCCATCACAATGTAGGTGGACTTCCAGAAGATATAGAGTTTACACTAATAGAGCCACTAAGAGAGTTATTTAAAGATGAAGTAAGAGCTGTAGGAGAAGAATTAGGAATACCTAAGGATTTAGTTTGGAGACAGCCATTCCCAGGACCAGGACTTGCAATTAGAGTCTTAGGAGAAGTTACAGAGGAAAAACTTCACATAGTAAGAGAAGCAGATGCAATATTAAGAGAAGAAGTTGCAAAAGCAGGCCTTGAAAGAGAAATATGGCAGTACTTTGCCTGCCTACCTAACATCCGTTCCGTTGGAGTTATGGGAGATGAAAGAACATATTGCCATACAGTAGGCTTAAGAGCAGTTACATCTTCAGATGGAATGACATCAGATTGGGCTAGAATCCCATATGACGTATTAGATAAAATATCTAGAAGAATAGTAAATGAAGTTGAAGGAGTAAATAGAATCGTGTATGATATCACTTCTAAGCCGCCTTCAACAATTGAGTGGGAATAAAAGAATAGCATCAATGATTTATGTTTGTAGATAATGAAAGCAATCAGTAAGTATTATTCTTGCTGGTTGTTTTTTTATTGAGCTTATGAAATAAATGTACAAAAAATGGAGTGACTTATTTAAGACACTCCATTAAAAATGTAATATGTTATTCTAGAAATATTGCTCTAACTCTTCTATTGAATTTAGTTCAAATATATCCGTTGCAATTATTTCTAAAGTTTCTTCTGGAAGTAATTTTATCTTTTATTTATATTGATCAGGTAATTTTTTAAATTTTTTTTATCAACAGTTTAATTAGAAGATCTGATTTTCCTTCTTCTCGACCTTCTTCTCGACCTTTTTCCATTCCTTCTTGTATTAAACTCTTACCTAGTTCAGTCATTCGCAATTCCTCCTTTACTTTTTCTAAATCTTTTCCACTTAAAAATTTATTTGCAAAGGCATATAGTATTGATTCCACATCATACTTATAGTGATTATTTATGTCTTTTACTATATGTATAGCATTAATTATTTTATCAGCTATCTCTATGTTTCCACCCATAATAGGAGTGAATGTTAAAGATATTATATCTTGTTTTGTGATTTCCTTACCTAATTTTATTTTTTGTACAATATCACTATATATCTTATCTCCATCTTTATCAGCCATAGATATTGAATTAACTTTATATTCATTTATTCCAGTTTCTAAAATATTAGCTGGAGATTTTATATTACCTGAATAAATAACATATGTAACTGTATCTTTTCCTGTTTGATGACTTAACAATGCTTCATAGGCTCTAAACCTTCTTAAATCGGTTTTCACTTTATGTGTTGTTTGAAATTCAAAATGTATAAAAGTATCATCTTCCATTAGGAACGTGTAGTCCATAAACATATTTTTAGTTTCTAAAACTACTAATTCTGTTGACCCAATTTCCTTAACTTTTTTGTTTATACCAAAGAATTTTAGACCTTCCTATGCAAAAAGGTTCATTGTTCTTTTCGTAATTAAATCTTCATAATTTGCAGGCTTCACTAGTTCACCTTCTTAGTTTCTTATTATAAATCTATTTTAATTCATTATTAAAATAAGAGTTTTAATATGGGTTTGAATTTTTTAAAGCATTAATGAATTTTTTTATTTCCTATTAATAAAACACTCCTTTTTATATGTTATATACTACTTAAGGGTATTTATGAACTTAGAAAGTAATCCCATATGAAATATAATTTTCATGTATATTTATAAATATAGCATAGTGTCCCAAAATAAATTTATACGCATATATACACTCCAGGAAGGGGTGTATTTTTATGCAAAATTTATATGTTTTATTAAAACAATTTGATGCTATAGGTGGGGTTGAAAAAACTGGTCAAGCTGCTTTTTGTCTTCTTATGGCTTTGTGGAGAAAGTCTAACGAGTTAGGATGGAGAAATGATTTTACCATGACTAATACTGAGATTAAATACAGAGGTGGTTTTGGTAGCGATAAAACTGTAATCGCAGCAAGAGGTAAGCTTATAGAACAGGGCTTTATTAAGCATGCTAAATCAAAGAAATTAGGAAAGTGTGGTATGTATATATTAAATTTTGACTTATTATCTTTAAATGGGGGAATTGAAAGTGATTATGAAGAGGAGTACATAGAAGAAGAGGATCTTTCAGAAGCGTCTAGGGAGAATTTTAATGAAGAGGGGTTATCAGAGGTAGCTTGTGACAATTGTGATAAGGAAGAGTATGAAAATATAGATGAATATTTAATAGAAAAAGAAAGCTATGTGAGAGAAAAGGGAGAATCAAGTAATTCTGAAAATTCCGTGATAGGCAATGGTTTTGAGTATAAAACAGAGAATGAGGTAAAGCCTGCACTAGGGCATTTCCTAGAGAATTCAGCAAAGCACTTACTAGAGACAACATTAAATGAAGGAGTATTAAGTAAAAGTTTAGAACATTTACCAGAGTACTTACCAAACCATGTACCAGATGACTTACCAAAGTATGCACCAGGGTACTTACCAAAGTACTTACCAGACCATATACCAAAGTACTTACCAAACCACTTACCAAAACATGATAAAAAGGTAAACATTAATATACTAGACTATACTAAACTATACAAGACTATAACAGACAATAATAATAACAATAGCAATAATAAACATAGTAAGTATACCTGATGAACATGATTATGAGGAAATGTTATGAAAGTTCTAGGGCATTACTGATAGAGGTAACTACGGGTAATGGTCAATATTTTATTTTCTGTAAATTTAATTTACAAAGTGACTAATTTTAACACGCATAATTTATAGTATTATTTATTGACACATCATATTTTTCACATTATAATTAAAAAATAATTATTATCTGTTAATATAAATTACAATAAATAGATTTAATAATACAATGACTACAGTAGTAAATGGAGGTGCTAAAGATGAAAAAACCTATTATCGGAATATCAGGTAGTTTAATTATTGATAATGGCGGCATGTTTCCAGGATATAAACGTGCGTACGTAAATGATGATTATGTACAAGCTGTTATTAAGGCAGGGGGAATACCATTTATAATCCCTTTTTCTGAGGATAAGTCAGTGATAGAAATGTCAGTTCAACATATTGATGGATTAATTTTATCAGGAGGACATGATGTTTCTCCCTTAAATTATAATGAGGAACCAGATGGGAAATTAGGAGAGGTATTTCCAGAGCGTGATGAATTTGATTTTCAATTATTAGCAGCGGCTAAGAAAAGAGAGATTCCTGTTTTTGGGGTATGTAGAGGTTTTCAAATTATTAATGTTGCACATGGAGGGACTCTTTATCAAGATTTATCTTGTAGGGAGGAGAAGTGTATTAAACATTCCCAAGGACATTCTCCAAGCTTAGGAACTCATTCTGTAAAAATAGAAGAAGATAGCAGGTTGGCTTCTATTTTAGGAATTGATTTAAAAATTAATAGTTTCCATCATCAAATTATAAAAGAGGTTGCTCCTTCTTTTAAGGCTGTAGCTCATGCATCAGATGGTGTAGTAGAAGCTATAGAAAGCAATACTGGAGAACCTATATTTGGAACTCAGTGGCATCCAGAGATGATGGCAGGAACAAATAGCTCTATGTTAGATTTATTCAAATATTTTATAGAATTAGCAAAGAAATAATACTCATTAAAGAATAAAGAATAAAGAATAAACATTAAATAATAAGCAGGAAAGAAGAATAAACATAAAAGAAAATAATAAGCAGGAAAGAAGAATAAACATAAAAGAAAATTAAATACAAAAAAGTAATAAACACAAAAGAATAATAGACACAAAAATAATAAGCACGAAAGAATAAATAATAAAGGAAAGATGAACTATGAAAGATAAATTAAAACTCCCGAGTATTATATTACTAGGGTTAAATGCAATTATAGGTTCCGGCATATTTTTGCTTCCCAATAAGGCTATGTCACTTATAGGACCAGCCAGTATTGGGGTAATCTTATTTGATATGTTACTTGTTATTAGTATTGCGCTTTGTTTTGCAGAGGCAGCAGGTATGTTTTCAAAAAATGGTGGACCTTATGTTTATGCTAAAGAGGCTTTTGGTGATTTTGTAGGTTTTGAGGTTGGTTTTATGAAGTGGGCTATTAGTATTATAGCTTGGGCAGCTATGGCTGTTGGATTTGCAACTGCACTTGGCAAGGTATGGGCTCCAGCAGAGAGTCAATCTATGCAAAATATAATTGTAGTATCTATTTTAGTAGGTTTAGGTATCATAAATATTTTAGGTGTTAATTTTTCAAAAGTACTTGGTAATATTATTACTGTTTCAAAGTTAGTTCCTCTAATAATTGTTGTTGCTGTAGGGATTTTCTTTATTAATGGAAGCAACTTTACTCCTATGTTTCCAGGGCCTAATGGAACTTATATATCAGGTTCCTTTGGAGCAGCAGCATTATTAATGTTTTATGCATTTACAGGATTTGAGTCCATAGCAGTAGCGGCTAAAGATATGGAAGATCCTCAAAAAAATCTTCCAAAAGCTATAATTATAGTTATGATTATAGTATCAGTATTCTATATAGCTTTACTAGTAGTTTCTATTGGTATTTTAGGAGCAGATTTAGCTAAAGACCTTACTCCAATTCAAACAGTTGCAAGAAAACTTATGGGATCCTTTGGAAATGCTTTAGTAGCATCAGGAACATTAATTTCAATAGGTGGAATTAACGTAGCAGCTGCATTTATAACTCCTCGTAGTGGGGTTGCTTTAGCAGAAGATGGATTATTACCTAAAGTAGTTGGCAAACAAAGTAAAAAGGGAACACCATATGTAGCAATAATCATCACTGTACTATTAGCTATTCCTATAGCTTTATCAGGAAGTTTTACTACATTAGCAGCAATTAGCGTAGTGTCAAGATTTGTTCAATATGTTCCAACATGTTTAGCTATAATTGTATTAAGAAAGAGAAAGGATTTAACAGGTTCTTTTAGAGTTCCATTTGGTCCAGTAATTCCTATCTTAGCAGTTTTAGTAAGCTTTTGGCTTTTACTTCAAGCATCTATGCAACAAATAATTTGGGGACTAGGTGGCTTAATATTAGGAATCCCATTCTATTTTTTAATGAAAAATTCAAATAAAAGGGCGTCATAATAATTATTGTAGTATTTATTCTTAATAGGACAGCCTCTTTATAGCAAAGTGCGTAAAACCTCATGGTATTGTACCTTAGGATTTACGCACTTTAATTATATATATTAAAAAAAGTAGTGTTATGTGCCTAAATGCACTATACAGTAGGGAAAGAAGTGTATGCTCCTACTACAATAAGAGAGCATACATTATAGTCTTCTATAGGAAACCTGTGCTCTTCTCATAGTGGAAATTCACGATTTTATGAAATAAATTATTGTATAAAGCTTTGTAACTTTTAAAGTTATTATTCCATATAATAAATTAAGAAGTGAAAGTTAAGGGGGGGAGTGATGAGTAGCAATATAGAAAATTGTAATTTAATATGTGGTCAAGGACAGGTAAAATTTAAACCTTTCGATGTTTTTAAAAATATAGATATAGACATAAATGCAGATGTAGATATGGATGATTCATTACCCCCTCCAATTAAATGTACAATTAATATAGAGCTTATATTTATAATAATAATTGTACTAATACTTCTTAAAAAATGTTGTTGTGGTAGGTATTACTACAATCAATGTTATTACTAATGCTTAATATAGTGGTTAAATATTAAAATAAAAACGTGAGGTGTATTTATAAATGAAAAAAGAAATTGGTATGGGGAAATTAGACATAAATGAAATAGAAGTAAAAGACGAAATGTATCCAGAAAACTTAGGGATGAGCATGGCGGGGTGTGATCCAGTTTCTGTGAGTCCATGTGAGGTTTGTGCAAATTTAATTCCTTCTGACCCAGAACTAACAAATGCAGGATTAATAATAAATGTTCCTACAACTATTAATAATGTATGTGTTGGTAAGAAAATTTCAGTAGCTTGTATACTATGTGAAAGAGTAGGTGGTTTGGATAAAGTTAGAGCAGTTCAAGTTTTAGAAGGAACAGCAACATGCCCTTCAGGACGACAAAATTTTTCCTGTGCAAATTTAAATGTAGAATTTACCTTTGCTCTTAAACAAAGCAACTGTACTTCAGGAAATAGAACATTTAAAGCAAAGATTATTGCTCACTATATAGACCCAACTAATTGTAAATGTCCTAGCACAATATAAAGACATTATAATAGAGAAGATTAAATATAAAAAAAGAGGTTGTCCAAAAGGACGATCTCTTTTTTAGTTAATAGGTGTAAATAAAGTAGAAATAGAGTCTGTGGCAGCAATATCTAAATAATAAAAAGCAAGGAACTGAAGCAAATTAAATTTGAGACAGCTCATTTCTTGTTTTTTATGGTTAGTGGTAATTATATCATATTGTTAGTGCTTGGCAAATGAGAATCATGTAGTTTTATGATAAATCAAAACAGATGACAAATCAAATGAAATCACAGCAATTCCTAAATTAATTGAAATATTAGAATTAAAAGATACTATTGCTACAATCGATGCTATGGGAACTTAAAAGAAAATAGTAGAAGTCATTATAAAAAAAGAGACTGATACTTTAAATACCCTTTTTAAAATCATTTTGGCTAAAGTAATCATCAAATTTTTATATAAAAAATTGATAAGAAGAATACCTTTTGGTAAAATAAAGGGGTTAATTTAAAAAACAAAAAAATATATATGGGGGGTATTAGATGGGAACATTAGTTTATTATTCTATTCCAATAGCAATTTTTGTAGGAATTAAATGTATGACAAATATTTTTAAAAAGGTTCAAAGTAATAAAAATAGTACAATAGATACTATATATTTAACAATTATAATATCATATGTGATTTATATTTGTATGGCTGCATAAAGATAAATCATTAATACTTATTTTATATCCTTCTTTAGTAATAAACTTAATAATCCCATTGGGTTTTCTTTAATATTTATTAAGAAAAGAAATTGTTATTGATATTTATATATGTCCACAGCAAGTACATCTCAAGCTGATTTTTCTACTATAAATAGTAATCTCTTACTAAGAAATCTTTTTTATCATGCAGTCTATAAGCTATTCTATAGTATTTATGAAATTTTAAAGATCGTTTTATTGAAGAAACTCTTATAAAAATAGTATTATTACATTATTCAGACTTCAGAATGTTAGATATTAAAATCTGATAAATCTATTGAAACTTTGATACAATTATTTTGCATTTGCCTTCTCCTTTTAGTGTGAGTATTGAGGTTATCACTACAATAATGACAAATGCATATTTGTTTTTATTCTATGATTTAACTGTTACTATATTGTCCCAATTATTGATATTATGTCCCTTAAAGTATATAATAAAAAATATTATGACCTTAGAGTTTTCCTACATATAATATAATTAAAAGGGGAATGTAAATAATAAATAGGAGGGAAAAAATATGTCAAAAATAACTTTAGATTTAAATAAAGCAAATCCATATTTAACTGAAGAAGAAGTAATGAAAATGCAAGGCATGGTAAATGAAGCACATAATGAGCTTCATAATAAAATAGGAGAGGGCAATGATTTTTTAGGGTGGTTAGATCTTCCTGTTGATTATGATAAAGAGGAGTTTTCTAGAATTCAAAAAGCTGCTAAAAAAATACAAAATAATTCAGAGGTTTTAATAGTTATAGGTATTGGTGGTTCTTATTTAGGAGCAAGAGCTGCTATAGAGATGTTAAGTCATTCTTTTTATAATTATCTTCCAAAGGAAAAAAGAAATACACCTGAAATATATTTTGTAGGAAATAGTATAAGTTCTACTTATATTCAAGATTTAATAGAATTTGTACAACACAAAGATTTTTCTGTTAATGTAGTTTCAAAGTCAGGAACAACTACAGAACCTGCCATTGCTTTTAGAATATTTAAAGAACTTTTAGAGAAGAAATATGGAAAAGATGGAGCAAAGGAGAGGATATTTGCCACAACTGATAAGGAAAAAGGTGCTTTAAAGAGCTTATCTGATGCAGAAGTATACGAAACTTTTGTTATTCCAGATGATGTTGGTGGAAGATTTTCTGTTTTAACAGCAGTAGGGTTGCTTCCTATAGCTACAGCTGGCATAGACATAGAAAAAATAATGGAAGGCGCGAGAGATGCAAGGGAAGTTTATAATAAACCATTATTAAAAGAAAACCCTTGCTATATGTATGCAGCAGCTAGAAATTGTTTATATAGAAAAGGAAAAACTACAGAAATACTAGTAAATTATGAGCCAAGACTTCAATATATGTCTGAATGGTGGAAACAACTATATGGTGAAAGTGAAGGAAAGGATGGAAAGGGTATTTTCCCTGCTTCTGTTAACTTTTCAACAGATCTTCATTCCATGGGACAATATATTCAAGATGGATTAAGAAATATATTTGAAACTGTTATAAATATAGAAAATCCAAGTAAAGACATGGAATTAAAAGCTATAGAAGAGGATATAGATGGATTAAATTATCTTTCAGGAAAAACTATAGATTTTGTAAATAAAAAAGCTTTTCAGGGTACAATGCTTGCACACAATGATGGAGGAGTTCCTAATTTTATAATAAACGTTCCAGAGATAAGTCCATACTATTTTGGATACCTAGTATATTTCTTTGAAAAAGCTTGCGGTATAAGCGGATACTTATTAGGAGTAAATCCATTTAATCAACCAGGAGTTGAAGCATACAAGAAAAATATGTTTGCACTTCTAGGAAAACCAGGGTTTGAAGACCTTAAAAGCAAATTAGAAGAAAGATTATAATAGAAAAACCATGTATAAAGTGAACAGCCGCCAATCAAGTAGACAGGGGCTGTTCATTTTTTAAGTATTCTTTTTATTTATATAAACAAATTTCTATACTACTTTCTATACTACAATAATTTTTTATAAGACTTTGTTAGAAATTTTGTTGATATGATATTACGTAATCACCTATGAACAAGTTTTAGAATTTCATTATTTCTGTAGTAAATATTACGTTAAAAAGTTTTAATGTTTGAGCATAGCGAGTTTTAAAACTTTAGTAATATTTATGGAAGAAATAATAGAAATTCTTAACATAGTGAATCAGTGATGAAGTGATTTTCATATCAACATTTTTCACCTAACAAAGCCTTTTATAACAAATATTTTTTATTGAACTATCTTCATTTTAACTATAAAAGTTAATATATGAGTTACCATCTAAAGGTATTAAAACTTGTAGTGGTGGTTCATCATTTAATAAACCTACTACATAAATTGTATAAAATTTATTTGCATTTAATCTTATGTTAGGCACATATAAAATTGAGGTTGTTGTATCTGCAAGTCTAACATCCACGGAATAAATTCCTGGAGGTAATGGTATATATCCTTGTAGTTGCTTATAGGATACATTTTTAAAAAGTGTTATTCCTGTAGAAGTAACTATGTCTACAGGAGGCGTATTAGGTGAAAGATGGGCAATTCTTAAGTACACTTTGCTGTTGTCTATATTTATTTTAGGGTCTAATATAGGAAGTAAGGATAAAGTTCTAGGATCTCTTCCTATAGCTGCTATGGTAACAATTTTATTAGGAGCTATGGTTACACTTTGTTCTAGAATTAAGTCAGTCCTATTTCCAGTAGGATAAATTTTAATATTATAGTTTCCAGCAGAAATAGGAAGATACTCTGTAAAACCCCTATATCTTAAGTCTCTTATAGTAGGAACATTATTAATATATATATCTACTGAGGGACTTTTAGGGGATGCATGTAAAACTCTTATAAATGATTTTAAAGAATTTGGAATATTAGGATTCATATTTAACACCTTTCATAAGTTCTCTTAAATTATTATATGTAAAGATTCGTAAAGTGTTAATTCTTTATTTTAAAATAAAAAAATTTTATTTTAATGCATTTATATATAGATTTACAAAATATATAATTTAAAATATATAGCATGCTCTCTAAACTTATTGTAATTTTTATAAAATATTTATAATAGATTAATAAAAACATTAGGTTTAGGGGGAGAAAGTTGGAATTTAAGGATTTACTTTTGGTGGCCTTAGCATTAGCTTTAGATGCCTTTGGTGTTGCTTTAGGTATAGGATTAAATCCTATAGTAAAAAAGAAAAATAAAATAACTTTTATACTGTCTTTTGGTTTTTTTCAGTTTTTATTTGCTTTTATAGGGGGATATGGTGGTTCTTTATTTAGTAAATACATATTGTGCTTACCTAAAGTTGTAGGGGGTACTATTGTATCATTAGTAGGAGTTTTTATGCTAAAAGAGAGTATGGAAAATAAGAAAGAGGATAAATTAATACTAAGAAACAAAACAAATATTATTTTAGGTGCATCCGTTAGTGTGGATGCTATGGTTGTTGGATTTACAGTGCTTAATGGATTTAATAGCATATTTATTTTAACAAGGGATACTCTATTTATGGGTATTGTTGCTTTAATTATGACTACCATAGCATTTTGTATTTCTAAAAGTTTAAAAAAATTTGATGGTTTTGAGAAGTATGCTGACCTTATTGGTGGTATAATACTTATATTGTTTGGTATTAAAATGATGTTTTTATAGAAAGGATGGGTTTTATGTTAGAGACATTAAAAAATTTAAAAAGCTATGAAGTATTTAAGTATTTTAAAGAAATGAATGAAATACCAAGGGGATCTGGAAATGAGAAGGCTATTAGCGATTGGTTAGTTAATTTTGCAAAAGAACATAACTTAGAAGTTAAACAAGATGAAGTTTTAAATGTAATTATAAGAAAGCCTGGTACAAAGGGATATGAAAATTCAGAAACAGTAATTCTTCAAGGGCATATGGATATGGTTTGTGAAAAAGAATCAAATAATCCACATGATTTTACTAAGGATCCTATAGACTTTATAGTTGAAGGGGATTATTTAAGAGCAAATGGCACTACTTTAGGGGCAGACAATGGAATTGCTGTTGCTATAGGTCTTGCTATTTTAGCATCAAAGGATATTTCTCATCCTCCAATAGAACTTTTAGTAACTACAGAAGAAGAAACAGGAATGGGTGGAGCTCAAGGTTTAAATCCAAAAGACGTAACTGGAAAAAGACTAATTAATATAGATTCAGAAGAAGAAGGAAAGTTATTAGTTAGTTGTGCAGGAGGAGTAAGAGAAGTTATAACTCTTCCAATTAACAAGGAAGATATGAAAGATGGTACCTTAGCTTATAGAATTTTTGTTCACGGATTACAAGGTGGACACTCTGGCATGGAAATAGATAAGGAAAGAGGAAATGCTAATATAATTTTAGGTCGTATATTATATGATTTAAGCTTGGATTTAGATTTTAATATTGCTTCTATAAATGGTGGAGCAAAGATGAATGCAATACCAAGAGAGTCAGAAGCTTTAATTACTATAAATGAAAGTGGAGTAAAAGCTTTAGAAGAGAAGATTAAGAAATGGGAAGAAATTTTAAAAGTTGAGCTATATGGCAAAGATCCTAATGTAGCACTATGCTTAGAAAAAGTAGAATATAAAGAAAAAGTATTTACTTGCGAAAGTACAGAAAAAGTAATTCAAACATTGATCTTAATGCCTAATGGTATCCAAAGTATGAGCATGGATATAAAGGGATTAGTTCAAAGCTCAACTAATATAGGGGTTTTAGTTACTAAAGAAGACTCTGTTTATTTTGAAAGTTGTATAAGAAGTTCTGTTGGAACTCTTAAGGAAGATATAGTTAGAAAAGGTGAAGTACTTTCTAAATTAATAGGAGCTAAATTTGAATTATTTGCAGATTATCCAGAGTGGCAATACAATCCAAATTCAAAATTAAGAGAAAAATTTATAGAAGTATATAAGAATTTATATGGTAAGGAACCAGAAATATCTGCAATTCATGCCGGACTTGAATGTGGATTATTTGGAGGAAAGTTTAAAGGTGAAATGGATATGATTTCTCTAGGACCTGATATTTTTGATGTTCACACACCAAAAGAACATCTATGCATTTCTTCAACAGATAGAACTTATGAATATATATTAAAAGTATTAGAGAACTTAAAGTAGTTTTAGCTTAAAATATGAAACTTACAACAAATAATATCTATAGATACGAATAATATAATAAATTAATTTAATGTAAGAATCCTATGATAACAACTCATAGGATTTTTTTATTTAATATGTTAAAATAAAAGAGAGGTGAAATGTATGAATTGTGAAGCATATTTAAAGAATGCTAAAATAAAAATAACTAAAGGAAGAGTAAGTGTTTTAAAACTTTTTATAGAAAATTCATCTCCTATAAATGCAGAAGAAATATATCTTTCTCTTAGAAATGAAAAAATTAAGATTGATTTATCTACGGTTTATAGAACCTTAGAATTATTTGAAGAAAAACATATAGTAACTAAAATTATAGGAGAAGACGATAGAAAAACTTTTATCTTAAAAGAAAAAGGTCATAAACATACTTTAGAATGCTCCCTTTGTCATAAGGAAGTTGAGTATGAATGTCCAATGCCTAAAATAAAAGAAATATTAAAGAAAGAAACAGGATTTGATGTTACTTGTGGAGATGTTAGCTTAAAAGGGATTTGCGATTCTTGCAAAGGAAAAGGATAAATAGAAAAATAAATAAAGGTATTTATTTTTTATATTTTATATATTTATTTTTAAAGGGGGATTTGTGATGAGTGAAAATTTAAAAATCAAAACAAGAGAAGAAATTGAGAAAAAATATAAGTGGGCTATAGAAAATATATATAGTTCTTTAGAGGAATTTCAAAATGACTATGCAAAAGTAAAAGCAGAAGGTATTAAATTAAAAGAATACCAAGGAAAATTACATAAAGGTGAAGACCTTTTAGAATTTTTTAAAAAGGATGAAGAGGTATGCAGACTTGCAGATAAATTATTTGTATTTGCTTCATTAAGATATGATGAAGATACAACAGTTGCAGAGTCACAGATAATAAAGAAAAAGATGGATTCTTATATGACAGAATTAGCTGGAATTAGAGCATTTATAGTTCCAGAGCTATTATCTATAGATAAGGAAGTTTTAGATAAAGAAGTAGAGAGAATACCAGGGCTTCAAATGTATAAATTCCATTTGGAAACTGTATTAGCTGCAAAACCTCATACCTTAGATAAGGAAAAAGAAGAGTTAATAGCAAACATATCTGATTCCTTTGGTGTGCCAGTAAATACCTTTGGAATGTTAACAAGTTCAGATATGGAATTTCCAAGTATAAAAGATGAAAATGGCAATGAAATTAAATTAAGTGATAGTAACTTTACTGGAATGTTAAAACACAAAGATAGAAGGGTAAGAAAAGATGCTTTTAAAGGAGCTTTTGGAACTTATGCACAGTTTAAAAGTACTTTTGCAAATTTAATGACATCATCTATGAAAAGCTTTGCTGATATGGCTAAGATAAAGAATTATAAGGATTCTTTAGAATATGCCTTAAAGCCTGACAACATTCCTACATCTGTATACTATACAACAATAGATACTATAAATAAGAATTTAGAACATCTTCATAAATATATAGCATTAAAGAAGAGATTATTAAATTTAGATGAAATGCATATGTACGATATTTATATGCCTATAATTGAAGAAATAGAGGACTATACTCCATATGAAGAAGGGGTAGAATTAGTTAGAAAAGGATTAAAGCCCTTAGGAGAAGAATATTTAAGTGTATTTAATAATGGTATAGAAACTAGATGGGTAGACGTTTATGAAAATAAGGGTAAAAAAGGTGGAGCTTACTCTTGGGGAACTTATGATATACCAGCTTATGTACACATAAACTATGCAAACCATTATAATGATGTTTCAATGTTAGCGCATGAAATGGGTCACTCAATTCATTCTCATTATTCTAACAAAAATCAACCATATATTTATTCAAGTTATAGTTATTTCTGTGCAGAGGTGGCATCTACAACTAATGAATCACTTCTTATTAGCTATTTAATAGATAATGAAAATGATAAGCTTAAAAAAATGTTCTATATAGCAGCTCAATTAGAACAAATGAGAGTAGTTGTATTTAGACAAGCACTTTTTGCAGAATTTGAACTTAGAGTACATGAGGAAATTGAAAAAGGAAATATACTTTCAGCGGATGATTTATGCAAAATGTATGTTGAATTAAATAAAAAGTATTATGGAGATGCTATAGTAGTTGATGAAGAAATAGGTATGGAATGGGCAAGAATTCCTCAATACTATACAGACTACTATACTTATCAATACGTTACAGGATTTGCAGCTGCAAACTCCTTTAGCAAAGCTATATTAGAAGAGGGAGAGGAAGCAAGAGAAAGATATATGAACTTCTTAAAGAGTGGTTGCTCTGATTACTCTATAGAATTATTAAAGAAGGCAGGAGTTGATATGACTTCTTCAAAACCTCTTCAAGATACTATGGATATATTTGCTGAAAGGCTTAATATGCTAGAAAAATTAATTAATGAGTAGGAGAATTTAATAAAATATGACTAAGAATACTAAAACCTTTATAGATTTTTTAATAAGGGAAAGAGGGTATAGGGTCATAGAGATAAAAGGTGAAGGAAGGGTACCAAACACTTGGTGCCTTTCTTATATTAATTCTGGTGTTGAAGATTATTTTGTAATTTTAAATCCAGAAACTTATGTCTATGCCTCTATGTATGAGAATATTATTTTAGCTAACACAAGAAATACTAATAACTATATCAATATTTTCAATATTTTAATTGAAGAAGAAAAAAATAATTTACAATTATTTCAAAACACTATGGTTTTAAACTTTGAAGAAAATAGTTTTAAGATTATAGGGGATTTTAAGGAAGAAAATATAACCCATATAAAAGAAGGCTTTTATATAGTTGCAAGAAGTAAGGAAAAGAAAAAAGAAATACTTAAGGAAAATTTATGCGCTATTTCTTTAATTATAGCTAATGTAATTTATTTTTTAATTTCCATTTACTGTAATTTAAAATTAGGGGAAGGATTTATTGATATAGATTCACAGGTCCTATATAAACTAGGATCTAATGTTAATATTTCTCTTTTAAATGGGGAAGTTTATAGATTTATAACTAGTATGTTCTTACATGGGGGAATGGCTCATTTATTTTTTAATATGTATGCATTGTATTCTATGGGTTCTTTGGTTGAAGGGGTATATGGAAGAAAGAACTTTTTTAAAATATATTTAATTTCAGGAGTAACTGCCTCTATTATAAGTTCCTTTACATTGAAAGGAATATCCATAGGTGCCTCTGGAGCTATTTTTGGATTACTTGGTGCAGTGCTTGTATTTGCATATAAGGTGAGAAGTAAAATAGGAAAAGGGCTTTTATATAATATAATAACAGTAATTGCAATAAACATTTTTATTGGGATCACACTGCCTAATATAGATAACTTTGCTCATGGTATAGGACTATTATCAGGTATGATTGTTGGTTTTATATTATATGCAGAAGCTTAAAATAAAAATTAAGAAAAGCATATCTTTAGATTATATATAAGCTTTGTTAGAATAAAATGTTTATATGAGAGTTACTTCATTACTGATTCACTGCCTTAAGAATTTCTAATATTTCTTCCATAAATATTACTAAAGTTTTAAAACTCGCTTTGCTCAAACATTAAAACTTTTTAACGTAATATTTACTACAGAAATAAAGAAATTCTAAAACTTGTTCATAGGTAATTGCGTAACCATCATATGAACAAAATTGTCTAACAAAGCCTAATGTTTAAATAAAAGGGGGTGTTGCACTAAGGAATTTACATTAACTAGCTTTAGAATTTAATATGCAGTCTATATCATTTTCATATAAGGTTTCTTTTTGAAGTAGGGTATCCTTCATAATATCTAAGATAGATTTATTCTCTAAAATTAGCTTTTTAGTGTCCTCATATAAGTTTTCTATAGTGGTTTTACATTCATCTAACACCATGGATGGGTTGTTTATTCCATGTTTTTTTAGTTCATCTATATTAAGGAGACCTAAACTTGTCCCCATTCCATATCTACTAATCATATTAAAAACTAAATCTGTGGATTTTTGCATATCATTATATGCTCCTGTGGTTATATTCTTTTCTCCAAAATAAATTTCTTCTGCAGCTCTACCAGCCAGTAGTATCATTATCCTATTTTCTAGATAGGATTTATTTCTAAATAGACGGTCTTCAGGAATGCTTAAAGTGTAACCACCAGCGCCCTTAGTACTTGGGATTATTGTAACCTTTGAAACTTTTTCCTCTGGCATTATTAAGCTATTTACTAATGCATGTCCACTTTCATGCACAGCTGTTATCTCTTTATCTTCATCCTTTATATAATCTCTATTAAATTTTTCATGACCGGTAAGAACAATAGAATAAGCCTTATCTAAAACACTGTTATCTATATAGCTTTTATCTTCCTTACAAGCTATAATAGCAGCTTCATTTATAAGACTTTCTAATTTAGCCCCAGAAAAGTAAGAAGTTTTCTTAGCCCACTGCTTAACATCAATATTTTTAGTAGGTTTATTTTTAAGATAAAGCTCAATTATCTTTTCTCTTGCAATAAGATCTGGCAAGGTAACTTCAATGTGTCTATCAAATCTACCAGGTCTTAAAAGGGCTGGGTCTAGCATGTCTAACCTATTTGTTGCGGCTATAACAATTATACCCTCTTTTTCATTAAATCCTGACATTTCAGTAAGTAGGGCATTTAAAGTTTGGTCTTTTTCATCAGAACTTCCGCTACCAGAACCATTATCTCTTTTCTTACCAATTGCGTCTATTTCATCAATGAAAATAACGGCTTTTCCATGTTTTTTAGCCTTTTTGAATAAATCTCTTATACGTCCAGCACCAACACCTACATACATTTGTACGAAGTCAGAACCAGATACAGCATAAAAAGGTACATTGGCTTCCCCAGCAATAGCTTTTGCAAGAAGGGTTTTACCAGTTCCCGGTTCCCCGTAAAAAATAATACCCTTAGGCATTCTAGCACCGTAAGCACTATATTTATCAGGGTTTTTAAGAAAATCAACCATATCTTCTACGCTATGCTTTGCTTCATCATTTCCAGCTACAATAGAGAAGTTGTAACTACAATTTTCAATAGCTTCTACGTTTAAGCTAGAGAAAGAAAAACTACCTTTTGATTTTAGCTTAGAATTTTTAAGAGATACAAAGATAAAAGTAGATGCTGATAGGAATAAGGCAACAGCAGGAATTAATTCAGGAATTGACATAAAGGAATTTTCATAAACCTTTATATTTTTATTTAAAAGTTCTGCTTTAAAGTTTTCTTTTCTAGGGTTATCAGTTTCGTATATTTGTCCATTTATTAATTTTACCCTTATGGTAGAGGCATCATCTAAATATACAGCAGTAATTTTTTTAGAATTAAGATCTTGTAAAAATTCAGTATAGTTTTTTTGCATATTTCCTATATAAAAAATTTTCACAGAAAAGAAGAGTAAAAGGGAAATTAAAGTGGCAATTAAAGAAAGCTTGTTAATGTTGTTTTTTAATTTCACTTATATCACCTACATTTTATTTTATTTTAATTTAACATCTGTGTACGATTATAAAGAGTTTTAAAAAATATGTCTAATAAAAATCATAAAATATGGGTATGTAATTTTTGCATAAATTATATTTAATATCCTAAGCTTATAGTGTATACTAGAATGTAAAGTATGATTACAAGAGGTGGAGAACTTGAATATATCTAATGCAGAGGTTCTTTTAAATGAAGAAGATTTACTTAGTATTTTAAAAGATGTAATAACTTATGGAAATGTAAAAGGCTTAGAAATAAGTAAAGTTAATTATGAAGAAGGCCTTATAAATATAAAGGGTACATATAAGTTTAAAATAAGAATTCCTTTTAGTATAAAATTAAGTTTTATGTATTTAAAGGATAATTTTCTTAAATTAAAAATAAATAAAATCTCTATAGCAAAACTTGGTATCTTTTCTTTTATAAAAAACTTTGCTCTTAAAAAATTATTAAAGGATTTTATGGTTATAGGAATTATAAGTCACAAGGGGGAAGTCTGTTTAGAGTTAAATACTTTATTTACTATAGTTCCCTATGTATCTTTAATCTTAGATGAAGTTAGAATAGAAAAGGACAAGCTATTGGTAAAGGCAAAAGAAATTAATATAGATTTAAATAAAAAATATTTAAACTTTGAAGAAGCTATGAAAAAGAATGAAAAGATACAAAATGTATGGGAACTAAATCCTAAAAAGGTAAAAGTTCAAGAGGATTTTACAAAGAAGCTAAATAAGGATAATAAAGTAGAAGATATGTATTCAGCTGTAAGAAATAATATAGAGATGAAAACACAAGAAGATTATAAAGATATAGTTAAATGTGCCTTAGTTCTACCAGATTTAATAGCATTATTGTATAGGTTATTTAAGGATCCTAGAGTGCCTAAAAAGGAAAAGATAATATTAGGTGGTGTTATGGGGTATATTGTTATGCCAATAGATATTATACCAGATAAGATTCCTTTTGTAGGTAAGATAGATGAACTTGCCTTAGTTTTTTTTAGTTTAGACAAAATTATAAATTCTATTCCAGAGGAAGTTGTAATCCAAAATTGGGAAGGGGAAGAAAATGTAATTTTAATTATAAAAGAAGGAATATCTTTTATAAACCCTATGGTTGGTGGAGAAAATGTTAATAAGATATTTTCTTTTATTGATTCAGGATTTAAAAGTATATAAATAAAACTCTTTATTATGTGATTACGTAACCATAATATCAACAAAAATCTCTAACAGAGCAAAAATATAAAAATTTATATGTTTAATTTTAAAAAAAATACACATTCTATAAATGAAATGATTTTTAGAAAGGGTGTGTAGAAATGGGTACAAAGTTTATTAGAGGCATGACTACTGGTGCTTTAATGGGTATGGCAGCTGCAATGATGATGAATCCATCAATGGATAGAAGAACAAAGAGAAAAATGAGAAGAGCAGCTAGAAATATTACAAGTACAACAGGTGATATGTTCAATTCTGTAATGGGTATGATGAGATAAATATTTAAATTCAAAAAATATCTTAAAAATTACAGTGAATAATCATTGCACAGCTTATATTTAATTTAATTTAAATATAAGCTGTTTTTATATAAAATACAGAAAATTTTTTATATAATTTTGCAGTAATATATAAATTTATGCTATAATAAGATTAATATTTTATAAAAAAATTTAAATTTTATTAAAGATTTTAATACCATGAAAAGGAAGAGTGGACATATGGACATGGAAATTTTGTCTTTAGGAGAAAAGATTAAAAGAAAAAGAAAAGAACTTAATATGACACTTAAAGATTTGGCAGGGGACAGAATAACACCAGGGCAAATAAGTTTGGTAGAGTCTGGAAAATCCAATCCGAGTATGGATTTATTAGAGTACTTAGCTCAGTCATTAAATACTACGGTGGAGTATTTAATGGAATCAGAAGAAAGTCAGGCTGAAAAAATTTGTACCTTCTTTGAAAACATAGCAGAAGCCCATATGTTGGAAGAGGACTTAATTAAAAGTGAACAATATATAGAAAGGGCTCTCTATTACGCTGAAAAGTATAATTTAGAGTATACTAGGGGCAGAACCCTATTTTTAAGAGGAAAAATTCATATGCTAAAATCTGAAATGGCTTTGGCACAACAATTATTTCTTTCTGCAAATGTAATATTTATTAAACATAATAGACATGAGGAAGTAATTAATACATTTTTAAATTTGGGTATTATAACCTTAGAATTAAAGGCATATCATTCATCAAGCACGTACTTTCAGCAGGCTGAAAAGGTCTTTTTAGATAACAATGTAGGTAATGACTTCTTAATAGGACAAATTTATTATTATATAGCTTATACTTTCTTTAAATTAGAACAGATAGATAAATCTATAAAGTATTCATACATAGCTCAAGAAAAGTTTAAACAATTAAATGATAAGAAAGAATATGCAAAATCTCTATTATTACTTTCAGAACAATACTCTAAAAAAGATGATATGGAAAGTGCAATAAAATATTCTAAAAAGGCTTTAAGTATATTTAAAGAAATGCATGATGTTAAAAATATATCATCAATTGAAAATAATTTAGGAAAATTATTTTCTGATTTTGGTAATGTTGATGAGGCATTTATACATTTAGAGAGAGCTAAAATACTTAGAAATAATAATAAAGATCCTAAATTAATAGATACTTTAATAACTATGTGCCAAAATTATATTAAATTAAAGGATATAAAAAGATCAAAAGAAATTTTAGAAGAGATAATGTCAGAGGTTCAAAACGGAAATAAGAGAGCCCTTGTTCAATACTATCTCTTAAAGTTTAGAATTGATATGCAAGAAGAAAACTTTATCGAAGCGGAAAACACTCTAATAATTGCTTTAAATTTTGCAAAAAGTATGAATTATTTAAAAGAGTCAGCAGAGATATCCATGATGATTGGAAAATTCTACATGGATAAAGGAGATGAAGTTTCAGCAGCTAAGTATTTAAATGACGGAGTTGATATATTTAAAGAGCTAGGAATTATTAGTTATCTATAATGCTACTTGAATGGGTGAGGTTTAGTATGGAAATATTATCAACAGGGGAAAAGATTAAAAAAGCCCGCGTATATAAAGGCTTAACGTTAAAAGAATTATGTGAAGATAAGGTATCTGTATCTAAGATGAGTTGTATAGAAAATAATAAGATTAAAGCAGAACCTTGGATATTAGAATTTATAAGTAAGAAGTTAGAAATTGAATATGAGTATTTGAAAAAAGATGTAGAAGATCATCTTTTAGAAAACCTAAAATTAATAGAAAAAATGCCAAAAGAAAAAAATGACTATGAAAATAATTTAATATATAACTTAGAATATGCTGAAGAGTATAATCATTACGATATTTCTATGAAGCTTATACATTTACTTTTTGAGTATTATTTAATGAAAGAAGATATTAAATCCTTAGAAGATATTCAGTGTAGATATTATAATGTTTATGAAAAGGTATATAGTGATAAGCATCACCAAATGTACTATACAGATATTGCAAATTATTTATATGCAACAGGAGAATATCTTCAAGCTGCTAACTATTATAATAATGTTAAGCATTCTCTTCTTAAAGAAAAAGAAGACAATGAAGAGTATTATGAAACTATAGTAAATATTATATCTAAAGAAACTTACTGCTATATAAAGGAACAGAAATATAGTAAAGCATATGAGCTTTCAAAACAAGTTAATGAATACATAGATCTTATTGAAGATGATTTAATAAAAGCTAAATCTTATAATATGATGGCATTTTTATGTTTAAGAATGAGTGACCCTAATTTTACTAAATATGAAAAGAAATCTTTTAAATTTTATAAAAATAATTATTTTGAAAAATCAAAAGCCTTAAATGAATATGCAAGTACAATGTTAGAAATAGGACTTAGAGCAGAAGCACTAGAGTATATTGAAAAAGGACTAGCTACATGCCCTAAGGAACAAAAATCAAAGTTTATAGAATATTTAATTATAGTAACGGAAACTTTAATAAAAGGTGAATTTTTAAAAAGAGCAGAAGAAGTAGGAGATGAAGCCCTAAATATAGCTATAGAACTAAATGATGTGGTTCTCATAGAGAGAGCATATTATAATAAAGCTACTATATGCATGAAACAACAGAGTCATTACTCAGCTGAAATGTATATGAATCTGTCATTAGATACTTTGGTTAAGTTTGGGACAAAGGCTCAAATATATAAAAGATATTTACAAATGGGAGAAATGTATTATAAAATAAAAAATACTACAGAAGCTTTAAAGTATTTTAATCTTGCTATAAAAATGGAAACGTACATATGATGTGATAGTTAATGGTTAAGAGTGGACAGTTAATAGTTAAGAATGATAAGTAATAGGGAATAGATAAATGAAGATAAACATCCTGCTGTGATTATTAGTGGGGTGTTTATATTTTTATATTAAATTTTAAATGTAAAAGTATTATAATAAATATAAACAGAGTTTTAAGCTTCAGTGGGAGTAAAGTTCTCCTTGAAGTTTGGAAATAGTATCTAGGGCATAGCTACCCAATTTGAAGTCAGGTAGAGAGTCACAAACTTCCATTTGGTAGAAATTATTTCACAGAGTCAATGGGAGTATTAGAGTGGATAGTTGTGTGGCAAATAGGTAAAATATATACTAAAGTGATTAAAGAAAGAAAGTAAATAGAAAGGAGAGAGAAAAATGGATATTGAAAAACTTACTATTAAAGTTCAAAAGTCTATTAATGAAGCTCATGGTATAGCGGTAAAATATAATCATCAACAGCTAGATTCTATTCATCTTTTTATGGCTTTAATTTCTGAAGATGAATCACTTATACCTAATATTTTTTCTAAAATGGGGGTTAATATAAAGAAATTAAGAGAGGAAACCCATAAGGAATTAGAAAAAATGCCTAAGGTTTTAGGAGAGGGGGCTAGAACTTCTGGGGTTTATCCGACAAGAAGATTTGAAGAGATTTTTGTTAAAGCTGAAGATATATCTAAAAGATTTAAGGATAGTTATATAAGTGTTGAACATTTAATTTTATCTATGATGGATTTAGAGGATAGGGGTGCTATAGGTAGTATTCTAAGAAGATTTGGAATAAGTAAGGATGGTTTTCTAAAAACCTTAATGGAGGTTAGGGGAAATCAAACAGTAGATACACAAGATCCTGAAGGAACTTATGATGCTCTATCTAAGTATGGAAGAAATTTAATTGAAGATGCAAAAAAACATAAGCTTAATCCTGTAATAGGAAGAGATGATGAAATAAGACGAGTTGTTAGAATACTATCCAGAAGAACTAAAAATAATCCTGTACTTCTTGGAGAACCTGGAGTTGGTAAGACAGCTATAGTAGAGGGCTTAGCAGAGAGAATAGTTAGAGGGGATGTTCCAGAAGGGTTAAGGGATAAAATAGTATTTTCCTTAGATATGGGAGCTTTAATTGCAGGAGCAAAATATAGAGGAGAATTTGAAGAAAGACTTAAGGCAGTTTTAAAAGAAGTTAGTTCTAGTGAAGGAAAAATAATTTTATTTATTGATGAAATTCACACCATAGTTGGAGCAGGAAAGACAGAAGGGGCTATGGATGCAGGAAATTTAATTAAACCAATGCTTGCAAGAGGAGAGTTACATTGCATAGGAGCTACTACTTTTGATGAATATAGAAAGTATATAGAAAAAGATAAGGCACTAGAGAGAAGATTCCAGCAAGTTTCAGTAAATGAGCCTTCTGTGGAAGAATGTATAACCATATTAAGGGGTCTTAAGGAAAAATTTGAGATATATCATGGCATAAGAATACATGATAATGCTATTGTTGCCTCAGCTAAACTTTCTCAAAGATATATAAATAATAGATTTCTACCGGATAAGGCTATAGATTTAATAGATGAAGCCTGTGCTATGATAAGAACAGAAATTGATAGCCTTCCTACAGAAATGGACGATATAAGAAGAAAGATATTTAATTTTAAAATTGAGAGAGAAGCGCTTTCAAAAGAAATAGATGAAATTTCTAAAGAGAGATTAAAAGAGGTAGAAAAAGAGCTTAGCAATCTTGAAGAAATTGATAAGGAATATACTGCAAGATATGAAAGAGAAAAGGCACAAATAAAAGAAGTTAAAGAATTAAAAGAAAAAATTGATGAAAGAAAAGTAGAACTTGAAAAGGCTGAAAGAGAATATGACCTAAATAGAGTTGCAGAAATAAAATATGGAGTTATACCAGAACTTGAAAAACAATTAAAAGAAAAGGATGAGCTTTTAAAACAGGGCAAAGGTTCACTTTTAAAACAAGAGGTTACAGAGAGAGAAATCTCAGATATAGTATCTAAATGGACTGGAATTCCTGTAACTAGTTTAGTAGAAGGTGAAAGAAGAAAATTATTAAGACTAGAAGAAGAGTTAAGAAAAAGAGTAATAGGTCAAGAAGAAGCAGTAGAGGCAGTTGCTAATGCAGTAATAAGAGCACGTTCTGGACTTAAAGACCCAAGAAGGCCAATTGGCTCCTTTATATTCTTAGGACCTACAGGAGTTGGAAAAACTCAACTGGCTAAAAGTTTAGCAAAAAACCTATTTGATACTGAAGAAAATATTATTAGAATAGATATGTCAGAGTATATGGAAAAATATGCAGTGTCAAGACTTATAGGAGCTCCTCCAGGATATGTAGGATATGAAGAGGGAGGGCAGCTTACAGAGGCTGTTAGAAGGAATCCATATAGTGTTATTTTATTTGACGAAATTGAAAAAGCACATGAAGATGTATTTAATATCTTCCTTCAAATATTAGATGATGGTAGGCTTACAGACAATAAAGGTCAAGTAGTTGACTTTAAAAATACCATAATTATTATGACTTCAAATATAGGAAGTGCCTATCTTTTAGATAATATTAATGATGGAAAAATAGATGAAAATGTAAGAGAAGAAGTAATGAATGAACTAAAGCTTAGGTTTAAGCCGGAATTTTTAAATAGGCTAGATGATACCATAGTATTTAAACCATTAGAATTGAAAGATATAGAAAAAGTTATAGAAATATTCTTAGAAGATACAAAAAATAGATTAAAGGAAAAGAATATAGAGCTTCATATAACAGAAAGAGCTAAAGAATTTATAGCTAAAGAAGCTTATGACCCAATATATGGGGCAAGACCTTTAAAAAGATATATAGAAAATCATATAGAAACTCATCTTGCAAAGGAAATTATAAAAGGAAATATAGAAGATGGCATGAATATAGAATTTGATATAGATGGGGAAGAATTTAGGATTAAATATTAATTGCGGAACAGTTTTTTAGTGAATAAGTAATTATTAACAGTTAACATTGAATAAGTAATAGGTAACAGTGAATAGTTATGGATATTTTTCTTCGCTTTGCTATGAAAAAATTTAATTTTACTTAATTAGTTAAAGATAGTAGGACTATGGAAAATTCCTTTAGCAAAGTTATTCCTAACTATTCACTTTATAAGAAAATTACATAGTAATTTTCTTTAATTGCTAAGGTGTTTTTTAGTAAATAACTAATAGTAAAAAGTGAATAGTTTAGGATATTTCTCTTTGATTTGTTACGAAAAATGTTAACATATAAGTTATAATGTGATATAATCAATTTAATTAAAAATTACATATGAAGGTAGCGAAATTATGTTTTGTTTATTAAATATAATCATAGAAAAGGTTTTCTATTAAGGAGGGAAAGTAATGAAAGTTTTAGTTTGTGGTGGTGCTGGATATATTGGAAGTCATATGGTGGCGGAACTGCTGGAAAAGGGTCATGAAGTTATAGTATTAGATAATTTTCAAAAGGGACATAGGGATGCTATTTTAGGTGGCAAAATATATGAAGGTGATATAAGAGATAGAAAAGTTTTGGACAAGGTATTTGTTGAAAATAAAATTGATGCGGTTATTGATTTTGCTGCAGAATCCTTAGTTGGAGAGAGTGTGGTAGAGCCTTTAAAATATTTCAATAACAACGTATATGGTACCATATGTTTATTAGAAGCTATGAGAGATTATAATGTTAAATATATAATATTTTCATCTACAGCAGCAACTTATGGAGAACCTGAAAATATTCCAATATTAGAAAAGGATAAAACTTTTCCAACTAATCCTTATGGAGAATCTAAATTAGCAGTAGAGAAAATTTTAAAATGGTGTGATAATGCTTATGGTATAAAATATACAGCTCTTAGATATTTTAATGCTGCAGGAGCTCATATAAGCGGAAAAATAGGTGAGGATCATAATCCAGAAACTCATTTAATTCCTATAATAATTCAAGCTGCTTTAGGTAAGAGAGAAAAAGTATTTATTTTTGGCGATGACTATAATACACCAGATGGAACTTGTGTTAGAGATTATATACATGTTACAGACCTTGCTAATGCACATCTTCTAGCTTTAGAGAGATTAATGAGAGGAGAAGAAAGTGCTATATATAATTTAGGAAATGGAAAAGGGTTCTCAGTTAAAGAGGTTATAGAAACTGTAAAAAAAGTAACAGGAAAAGAATTTAAAGTAGAAATGGGCGATAGAAGAGCTGGTGATCCTGGAACTTTAATTGCATCTTCAGAAAGAGCGACTAAAGAATTAGGATGGAATTGTAGATATAATTCTTTAGAAAAAATTATTGAAACAGCATGGAACTGGCACTTAAATCATTTAGACGGCTATAAAAAATAATATAAAATATTGGAGTGGGGATATGTTTAAAGAAATTATTTTTAAAGGTATTAATGCTTTAGAGTTTGAAAATAATATTCTTAAGGTTAAAATAATTCCTTCCATAGGTGGGAAAATAGCTTCTATTTATCATAAGGAAAAGGAATTTGAACTTTTATTTCAAAATAAGGATGACAGTTATAAAAAACCAGAACTTTATGATGATTTTTCAAAGTATGATGCAGCTGGATTTGATGATGCATTTCCAACTATAGACTATGGAGAAGTAGAAGTGAATGGGAAAAAGGTTAAGTATCCGGATCATGGAGAAGTATGGACTTCAGAATTTAATGTTGATGAGATAAAAGACAATACTCTTACTTTAAGTTTTAAAAGTTCTATACTACCTTATACCTATTCAAAAAAAATCACCATAGAAGAGTGTGGAATAAAAATAGATTATTTAATTAAAAACCTTGGGGATTTTGATTTCCCGTGTATTTGGGCAGCTCATTATTTGGTTAATTGTAGCGGAGATATGGAAATTATATTTCCAAAAGGCACTACTGAAGTTGTAAATGTTCAAAAAAGTTCTAAGCTTGGAGAAGTAGATGTAATCCACAAGTATCCTATGACTAAGACTTTAAAAAATGAAGAATATAACCTAGGAAGAGTATTAAGTCAAAATAGTAATCACACGGAAAAATACTATGTAAATGGCAAGGTTAATGAGGGTGAATGTTCTATTTATTATAAAAATAAGGATTTAACTTATACTTTAAAATATGATAGAGAAATACTTCCTTATTTAGGTTTTTGGGTTACAGAAGGTGGATTTAGAGGTGACTATAACTGTGCACTAGAACCTACTAATGGATATTATGATAGTATAGATATAGCAGAGAGAAAAAATAAAGTTTTTACTTTAAAAAGTGGAGAGTCCTTAGAATTTACTGTAAATATATTCTTAAAATAGTATATAAAAAAGTGTATTAAAAGTATTGCAGTGCATATCCTAAAGTTAAAAGCTTTTAAGGAGATGAAAACTGTGAGAAAAAGTGGATTTACGAAAGTTTCATTACTTATTGTATTTATTTTGTCCTTAGTTACCTTTAATATATATACTGTTAAGGGAGAGGGGGAAAAAGTGATTTATCTTACTTTTGATGATGGTCCCTCTCCTAATAACACTTTAAAAGTACTGGAGATTTTAAAAGAAGAAAAAGTACCTGCTACTTTTTTTGTTATTGGAGAAAATGCAGAAAAATACCCTAATATAATAAAAGAGTTAGATAAAAGTGGTATGGCTATAGGTGCTCATAGTTATACTCATAAGGTTTCTTATATATATAAGTCTAAGGGGAATTATAGTAAGGACTTAGAAAAGTGCATAGAAACACTTAATGAAATCATAGGTAAAAATTATATAGATATAATTAGAATGCCATGTGGTTCTAGTAATAATAATTGTAATAAGGGGAATAAAACTCAGATTAAGGATTTTGTTAAAAATAAAAATCTAAGTTACATTGATTGGAATGTTAGTGGGGAAGATGCTATAGGGCGTAATGTACCTGTGGGTAAAATTAAAAATAATATACTAAAGAGTACTAAGGGAAAAGAATGCGTAGTACTTCTTTTGCATGATGGATATTATAATACTACTAGTATGCAAGTGTTAAAAGAAGTTATTAAATATTATAAAGATCAAGGATATACTTTTAAGAGTCTAAAAAATTTACCAAAGGAAGAAAGAACTAGACTAGAAAAATTAAAAATTTTAAATAAATAAGAGAGGGTTTCAAAAGGAATATTAATTAACTTCTTAAGAATAAAACCATGCATAAAAGGGCTTTTTATTATACCCCAATTATGCATGGTTTTCTATTATTAAAGTTTACTGTGAATTATGTTATGAACTCTGTTTATCTTTTGTATAAGTTTTTATTATATATTCTTTTGCATTTAATTCTAAAGTGTCATTAAGAGGACATAAGTTTACTTCTTCATATTTGCTCTTTAAAGCTAACATAAGAAGTCTATCTGCTAATTCAGGATTTTTTGAAAGTAGGGAACCATGAAAATAAGTACAGAAGGTATTTTTATATATACATCCTTCGTAACCATCCTCTCCATTATTACCATAGCCATATAAAACCTCTCCGAGAGGCTTTAAATCTCCTATATATGTTCTTCCTGAATGATTTTCAAAACCTACATAAGTTTCTTTAAACTCTTCATTATATATAACTGTGTTTCCAATAAATCTATTGTCACCAGATTCTGTGTATATATCTAATATAGAAAGACCAGGAAGCTTTTCACCTTCAGGAGTTGTGTAGTATTTTCCTAAAAGCTGATATCCACCGCAAATGCTTAAAAATACTTTTCCATCTTCTATGTATTTTTGTATGTTATTTTTTTTAGTTTCTACCATATCTTTAGAAACTATAGATTGCTCAAAGTCCTGTCCTCCGCCGAAAAGTACTATATCATATAATTTATCATCAAAAGCTTCATCAACGGATAAATTTATTATATTAACTTTAATACCTCTTTTTTCTGCCCTATATTTAAGAACTAAAATATTTCCATAGTCTCCATATACATTTAGTAGGTCTGGATATAGGTGACATATATTTAATTCCATATTAATCGTCTCCTTTTAAACTACCAAATTTCTTTTGCATAACCTTTAGTATTTAGGAACTTTCTAAAGTCAGTCATGGCTGTATAAGTTGCTAATACATAAGTGAAATCTTCTTCATTAGTTTTAATTTTATTTATTACTTCTTCATCATTATTACATATAATAAATCCCTCTTCATTAAATCCAGATATCTTTAATCTTACTGACATATCATATTTTCTCATACCAGATATTAAGATTTTATCCACATTTAAATTTTGTAGTTTTTCAAAGTTTACATCCCATATCCAGGATACATCTCTACCATCTGCATAGTTGTCATTTAACATAAAGCATAGGTTTATTTTTCTCTTATCTAGGAGTATGGTGTTTAGTGCTTCATCATATCCAGCAGGATTTTTAACTAATATAATTTTAAGTTTCTTTCCTTCAATATCTATCTCTTCTTGACGACCAAAGCTACTTTCTTGGTTTTCTAGAGAGGATTTAATATTTTCCACAGCAATAGAAAGTTCAGAACCTATGGCAAAAGCACATAGTCCATTATAAATATTATAAGTTCCTGGCTGATTAATTAAAATTTCTTCATCATTAATTATTACAGAAGAACTAGAAGGTGTTTTATCTAAAACTTTATCCACTTTATATTTTAATTCGGGATGTTTATATCCACAATTAGGGCAATAATAATCCCCTAAATGGTTATAAGTCACAAAGTTATAGTTATAAGATGTTTTGCAAAACTTACAAAACTTAGCGTCAGAGTTTATATGAACTTGATTATTTTCTAAATCATAGTTTTGGAAGCCATAATAAATAACCTTATTTTTAAGAGGTAAATTACCTAATAAAGATTCATCTCCATTTAAAATTAAAGTAGAGTTTTCTACCTTTTTTACTCCTTCAAGTATTTTTTCTAAGGTAGTATAAACCTCACCATATCTATCTAATTGATCCCTAAATAAATTTGTTATGGTAATAATTTCAGGAGAAATATGTTCTGTTATAAATTTTACATTGGCTTCATCTACTTCAATAATGGCATATTTTTCTCCTACATTCTTTTTAAAAGAAAAATTAGATACAAAGGTGGTTATAATTCCTGCATAAAGGTTTGCACCAGAGGAATTTGTTATAACTTTTTTACCACTAGACTTTACTATGCTATATATCATATTAGTAGTGGTGGTTTTACCGTTAGTTCCTGTAACAAGCACTACTTTATAATCTTTTGCTATGGTTTTTAAAATATTTCTATCTAATTTTAAAGCTATTTTGCCAGGGAAGTTAGTTCCACCCTTAGAAAAAATCTTACATAATTTAATAACTAGTTTAGAACAAATTATACTAAAAAAAGATTTTATATTAATTTTAGTCACCGCCTCTATTTATGTCTTAGTGTTTTTCGTAATGAAATTCTTCAGAGATTTTAAAACCAGAATTCGGAGAAACACTGTTAATTTTATTTAGAACTCTATTTTTTTCATTTTCCTTTAAAGGGGTAGGGCAATAGTCATTTTTATAAGTTACAGAAGAAACTCTGCAAGGTATAGCCTTAAATCCAGTTTCAACTAAGGTATCATTTTTAAATTTAAAATTTGTTTGCATTATAAAAGTATCCTTATCACTTGGATTGGTATTTCCTCCAAAACAGAAATTTCCTAAACTATAGGCAATATACTTTCCTTTATAAGTTTCAATTCCTTGAACTACATGTGGATGATGGCCAACTATTAAATCTGCACCATTGTCTATGGAGAATTTAGCAAGTTTTTTTTGAAACCCTATTGGATGATATTGTCGCTCTATTCCCCAATGGAAGTTAATAATTACTATACATCCTTCTTTTTTTAACTCTGTAATTTCGGTTTTTAACTTAGAAAAATCTATACTACCTTCCCAACCTTGATAACCTAAAAAGGCAAATTTTTTACCTTTTATAGTGGTCTTAAAAATAGTACCTTCTCCAAAGAAATTAATTTTTTCACCTTTTAGGGTTTCTTTTGTATCAATAAACCCTTTTTCATTATAATCATAAATATGATTATTAGCAATATTAACTGCTTCTATAGAACCTAAAGTTAAAGATTTTACATAAGAAGGTGGAGCTTTAAAGTTAAAAGCCTTTTGCACTTTATTGTTACTATTTGTAAAAGTAGTTTCTAAATTTACTATGGTCATATCATCATTTTTGAAATAAGGAGATACATTTTTAAAGAAATATGAGTAGTCCATACCTTTGTTAGCAAGAACCACTGGCAAAGTTTCGCCAGAGAATTTAGGATCATTCCCGATGGTGCAGTCTCCAGCAAAAGAAAGCAAAATTTCTGTGGAGGTATCAGCTTTTTTTTCTTCAGGCTTTTTTTCTTCAACTTTCTTTTTTTCCTCAACCTTATTTTTCCCATCTTGATTATTTTTAGGCTTATCTTCTGTATTTTTATGTGAAATATTTTTGTTTTCTGTGTTTCCTTTATTTTTAGAGTGAACTTTGTCAACCATATATACTATAGAACTAAGAATACCAAGTAATAAAACTAACATAACAATATAAGAAAAATGCTTTGCTCTTTTTTTATTTTTATTATTCAAAGGAAAAACCGCCTTTCTTAAATGTTGTAAGTATATTGTATCAATTTTTAGCTTCTAAAACTATAATAAAGAAGTTTTATTATAAAAAAATTAATATGACTAGTAGTTATATGATTATTTTTTTGGTAATATGTTAATATAAAAAAATAAATAAAAGTAAAAAAAACAAAAGAAAGTATAAAAAACAAACGAAGGGGGAATGTTTATGAAAAAAGGATATATATATGCTATCCTATCTGCGGTTTTATTTGGAAGTGCAGGCTTATTTGTAAAAATGTCTTTTAAGACTGGTTTAAGTTCCACGTCTCTTTTAATACATCAATATACATTAGCTATAATACTAATGTTTATATTATTATTAATTTTAGACAAAAAAGATATAAAACTTACTAGACATGAATTAAAGTATCTTATGATTTTAGGGGTAATAGGGAATACTTTTATGACCGTATTTTATTATATGGCTTTTAATTATTTACCCGTTGCCTTAGTAAATATGCTTTTATACACTTGTCCTATAATGGTATTTTTTTATGAGTTTTTCTTTCAAGGGATAAAATTTAATAGAAATAAACTAATGGCTCTCCTATTAGCTATAGTAGGATGTTTTTTAAGTTTAGGATTATCTTCTGGACATCTTAACTATTCTATAATAGGAATTATATTAGCTTTAATTAGTGCATTATTCTATGCTTTTATGAATATATGTACGGAAAAGTATTTAAGTAATGTAAAACCTTTAAAAATAAATGCATATGCTACTTTGTTTTCTCTTATGTCCTTAATAGTAATTCAAATAGGCATAGGAGTATATAATGGAGGGGGAATATCTATATATAATACCTCTCTAAGTATGGAAAGTCTTAAGTATATAACAATCTTAGCTATATTTTGCGAAATAATTCCTTTAACTCTTTTGTATGCAGCAATCAACAATATAGGTGCATTTAAAACTTCTATAATAGGTAATATAGAAATACCTACAGCAATGGTTTTAGGATATTTATTTTTAAGTGAAGGAATATCTATAATGCAGATATTTGGTGCTTTATTCATAGTTGTAGCAGTATACTTAATAAAGCAGTAATATTAGAAACAATAGCTGTGTTAGAGTAAAATATTGATATAAAGGCCAATTCACATCAAAAAAAGTGTCTAACAAAGTCTAATAAATTAAATAACCTATATTAAAGTAATTTCATTTAATACAGTATGTATAACTAGAAAATTAATATGTTTTGTAGTTATTTTATGTTGTATTAATTGAAATTATTTTTTTATCCGATGACTACCCGCTCTAGAGAAAAGAGCGTGTAGTCATCGGATAACGATCTCCCCTAAAGCCAAGAGCTCTGTTTATCCTATATTACCACATATATGTGATAATAAATAAAATATATTTGATTAATAGAAAAAATGTGATATACTAATTAGGAAAAAAACAATAAATAATATTAATATATATAATAAATAGGAGTGAATCTAATGTGTAGATGTTTAAAAGGGGAACTAGAGCATATAGGTATAAAGACTTCTGGAGAGGTATTTAGAAATTTACCTACATGTAAATTAGTAGAGGATGCAGTTAAAAGGGGAGAAGGCAATTTAGGTAGTAATGGGGCATTAGTTATTGATACAGGAAAATATACAGGAAGATCACCTAAGGATAGATTTATAGTTAGACATGAGAGTATAAATGAAAAAGTAAACTGGGGAAGTACAAACCTTCCTATTGAGAAAGATAAATTTGATAGATTATATAAAAGAATGTGTGAATACTTAGAAGCAAAAGATTTATATGTATTTGATGGATTTGTTGGAGCTATGGAAGAGCATAGACTATCTATTAGGGTAATTAACGAGCTAGCTTCTCAATGTCTTTTTGCAAGTTCACTTTTTAGAAAGCCAAGTGAAGAAGAATTAAAAGAACACAAAGCTGAATTTACAATAATTGCAGCACCAGGATTAAAGGTAGATCCTAAGGAATATGGAATAAACTCAGAAGCTTTTATCTTAGTTAATTTCCATGAAAAAATAGTTTTAATAGGGGGAACACAGTATTCTGGAGAAATTAAAAAATCTATGTTCTCTGTTATGAACTTTTTACTTCCAGAGAAAAATGTTTTCCCAATGCACTGTTCAGCTAACATTGGAGAAGAAGGGGATACAGCTATTTTCTTTGGATTATCAGGAACAGGTAAAACTACATTGTCAGCAGACAAGCATAGAAGACTTATTGGAGACGATGAACATGGTTGGTGTGATGAAGGAGTTTTTAACTTCGAGGGTGGATGCTATGCTAAGACCATAAGTTTAAGTAGGGAAAAGGAAAGAGAAATTTATGATGCCCTAAGATTTGGAGCTATTTTAGAAAATGTTGTATTAGATGAAAATGGGGAACCAGATTATAATGATGGAAGCAAAACAGAAAATACAAGGGGTGCATATCCACTATGTCATATTTCTAATATAGAAAAGAGTGGAAAAAGTGGACATCCTAATACAATAATCTTCTTAACAGCAGATGCTTTTGGAGTATTGCCTCCAATTTCTAAACTTACTAAGGAAAGTGCTATGTATCACTTTATGTCAGGGTATACAAGTAAGCTTGCAGGAACAGAAAGAGGAATAACAGAACCTAAGGCTACTTTCTCAACTTGTTTCGGTGAGCCATTTATGTTAATGAGCCCTTATGTTTATGCTAAGCTTTTAGGAGAAAAAATAAACAAGCATAATACAGAAGTATATCTTGTAAATACAGGATGGATTGCTGGAGGATATGGAAAAGGGTATAGAATGCATCTTCCATATACAAGAGCCATGGTTAATGCAGCACTGTCTGGAGAATTAAAAGATGTTGAATACACTAAAGACGAGAGATTTAATCTTTTAATTCCAAAAGAAGTTAAGGGAGTTCCTTCTGAATTATTAGAACCAATAAATACTTGGGAAAATAAAGAGGAATACCATGTTAAAGCAAGAGAACTTGCAGAAAAGTTCATAGAAAACTTTAAAAAATATACAGACGTACCAAAGGAAGTTATAGAAGCTGGACCTAAAAATATATAATTAATATTTTTTAAAAATTTAAGTAGCTTCGGGAAGAATAAAAGAATAACTTGTACATCTTTTTTTAAGAGTATTTGTTTAAAGTATATGTTATTTGTTTAAAATAGGTATTATAGGATAGAAAGCTTTCCTATAATACCTATTTTCTTCTTTTAGTACAGGACTATCTGTAAATATTCTAATGTTCTTTAAAATGGTGAAAAATAGTGCATTGAATTTAGTTATTAAAATTTCCTTACAAATATACTATTATAAAAAGCTTTATAGTATAATTATAAAAGTAGTATTTAGGATTTAGGGGGCGTTTTAAATCCATATAAGTAATAAAAATCTAGAAAAGGTGGAAATCAAATGGACATTATTTTAATATTTAAAGCTATTATTATAGCCATAGTAGAAGGTATAACAGAATTCTTACCAGTATCATCTACAGGACATATGATAATAGTTGGACACTTTATTAATTTTACAGGTAGCTTTGCAAATTTATTTGAAATTGTAATTCAGTTAGGGGCTATTTTAGCAATAGTTGTTTTATATTGGAATAAGATTTGGACAAGTGTTGTAGAATTCTTTACTTTAAAACCAAGGGGATTAAAGTTTTGGTTTACAATTTTAGTGGGAGCAATTCCAGCTGCTGTACTAGGAGTTTTATTTGATGACTTAATTGAAGAAAAACTTATGAACCCTTATACAGTTGCCTTAGCTCTAATTGTAGGAGCTATACTTATGATAATAATTGAAGGAAAGTATAGAAATAGAAATGGAATACAAGAAGTTCATGATATAAGTTATAAAAAAGCATTTATAATAGGTATGTTTCAATGTTTAGCTATGTGGCCAGGAATGTCAAGGTCAGCATCTACTATAATGGGAGCTTGGATAGTTGGATTAAATACAGTAGGAGCTGCAGAATTTTCATTCTTCTTAGCTTTACCAACCATGGTAGGAGCATCAGGACTAAAATTATATAAGAGTGGTCTTGCTTTAAGTAGTAATGAAGTTATAGTTCTTCTTATAGGATTTGTGGTATCCTTTATAGTTGCTTTAATTGTAGTAAAACAATTTATTAATTATCTTAAAAAGAAACCAATGAAAGTATTTGCTATATATAGACTTATCCTAGGATTTATAATTCTTGGACTTACTTTTGTAAATTTCCTTTAATATTATTTTCAATATGAAAAATTTATTTATTGTCAAGGTGGGAATTTAAATAGTAAACCTTTCACGAAGTCACGGTTGCTTGTCTCCGTGGTGGTCTACCGGTATATTAATTTCATTGAATCACCGTGTATCTAGGAGGATATACAGTAGTGTGAGTAGAGGCTGAATAAAATAATTATTCAGCCTCTACTCCATTTTATTTTTCAGGATAAATATTTACCCCTAATACATATACTGAGTCAAGTGTATTATTAGTTGAATATAAAAATAAAAAACTATATCCATCTACCTTTTTAATTTCATATCTATATGAAGCATCTCCAATAAATAATTTATTTCCTCTCTTATAATAAGCGCTATTTCCAATAAGGCCGTTTTTTTCAAAGGAGGTTTCAATACTTTTACTAAAAATAATGCATTCATTTTTTCTTATATTAGAGGGGATATTTTTATCTTCTAGAATATTTTTACCATGGTATTTGTACCATATACCATATAATCCTTCGTCTTTAAAAAATGAGGGTACGGTAATAATAGCTAGAAGTATTATAAATAATAATATTATTATTATATTTTTTTTGTTTTTAAGTATTTTCAATCTATGTTACCCCTTTTAATATAATTTTATAATTGTAGTAAAGATAAACAATTATTGTTATATAATTCTATAAAAAAGTATAAATCCCTTTATTTTTTATTTAATTTTTGTATAGAGTTTCCATCGCTTGTTAAGATTATGGTTCCATCAATATCAGTCCTATATATTTTCATATTCATAGCTTTAATTTTATCTAGAGTTTGCTTATGAGGATGTCCATATTTATTTCCTTTAGCACAAGAAATTATGCCTATTTTAGGGTTAACCTTATTTAAAAATTCCTTTGAGGAGGAAGTTTTACTTCCATGATGACCAAATTTTAAAACATCTGCGCTTACATCTGATCCAGCACTTAAGGTTTCTTTTTCACTTAATGCCTCGGCATCTCCAGTGAATAAAAATTTATTATTTCCATAGGTAATTTTAAGAACTGCAGAATAATCGTTTGTGTCTTCGTAGTTATCTTTATTTGGAGCTAGGATTTCACAATTTATATCCTTATCTAAGTTTAACTTTAATCCAGCTTTGGCTGTGGTTATTTTTAATCCCTTCTTTTTAAGATTTTTTAGCATCCATTCAAAGGCTTTTGTATTAGCAGAAGCTTTTGGAGCTATAAATTCTCCTATTTCAAACTCATTGATAACATCATCCATGTTTCCAATATGGTCTTCATGGGGATGAGTTGCAATAACATAATCTAGTTTTTTAACCCCAGCTCTTTTTAAATAAGTCATAAAAGCTTCTCTAGAATCATTTGGGCCAGCATCAATAAGAATATTCTTACCCTTAAATTGAATTAACTCTGCATCTCCTTGTCCAACATCTATATAATGAACAACAAGTTTATCTTTTACAGAATCCCTAACAGGATTAGATTTTTTATCTTTAGGTAAGTTTTCTTTTTTATTTTCTTTAGTTGAGTTGGAAGTAGGGGGTGTACTTTTATTATTATTGTTATTTGAATTTTCTACAGTACATCCAGATAAAACTAAAGAAAGAGATAAAAATATGCTAATTGGTATAAAAAATATCTTATTTAATTTTTTCAAATATATCTCTCCTCGTATAATAAGTTTATAGCAGTTATTTTATCAACTATAAACTCATTAAATTTTTTATAGGTATATAGTAATTATAAGGCTATATTAGATTTAAAACAATAAATGTTATATAGTTTAAATTTTCTAAAAATATTCATTTCTGCTTATGATATAAGGTATAATTGAAAATATATCTTAATAAAGGTATAATATTTGTGTGGAAAAAATATAGTTAAATAATTAGAGATGAAAGGAAGAAATCATGAAAACATATATATTATTTTTAGAGTTTGGACTTTATATGATAGGATGTTATTTTAAAAAAATAAAATATAATAGTTTAAAGAAAAACTCTCCTAAGGAGGCAGAGGAGTTCTTAAGTAAACTAGTAAAAGAATGGTCAGAATTTATTGTGAAAAAAGTTCCTATGGAAGTTGAAATAAGTGGAATTGAGAACATACCAGAGGACCCTTGTTTATTTGCAGCAAATCATCAAAGTTTATTAGATATTCCAGTTATGTTATACGCAATTCCTAGAACTATAGGAGTAGTTGCTAAAAAGGAACTTATGAAATCACCTAGCATAACTTTTTGGATGAGAGAAATTAAATGCGTATTTATAGATAGGCAAAATCCAAGAGAGGGAATAAAAGCTATTATAGAGGGAAGTAATAACTTAAAGGAAGGTCATTCTATGCTAATTTTCCCAGAGGGGACAAGGAGTAGATCTTCTAATATGAATGAATTTAAAAAGGGAAGCTTAAAAATGGCCCTTAAGTCTGAAAGACCTATAGTTCCAGTTACCTTAGATGGAACATATAAAAGTTATGAGGGGAATAATAATAAGTTACAAAAAAGCAAGGTAAAGGTTGTATTTCATAAACCTATTTATGTAGATAATTTATCTAAGGAAGAAAAGGATAATATCCATTTAACAGTTGGAGAAATAGTTAAAAGTGCTATATAAAACTAAAACCCCTATATAGGGGTTTTAATTTTATAATTAATTATTTTTCTTCAACAACTTCTCTGTCTCTTCCAAAGAAAGAAATAGCATATAATCCTGCTAAACCAACTAAGGAATATATTACTCTACTAAATGCAGTCATGTTACCAAATAGAGCTGCTACAAGATCAAATCTAAAAAATCCTATTAGTCCCCAGTTAATTGCTCCAATAACCACAAGAGTTAGTGCAATAGCATCTAAAGTTTTCACCGCAATACATCTCCTTTATTATGATTTTCATATATTAGTATTAGCATTTTTTTATATATTATAAGTTTCAATATAAAAATTTTAATATACAAACTTTTAAAAGAGATATATTTAAGTTATGCTGTGTTAGATGATTTTTGTTGATATGATGGTTACGTAATCACCTATGAACAAGTTTTAGAATTTCATTATTTCTGTAGTAAATATTACGTAAAAAAGTTTTAATGTTTGAGCAAAGCGAGTTTTAAAACTTTAGTAATATTTACGGAAGAAATAATAGAAATTCAAAGCGTAGTGAATCAGTGATGAAGTGACTTTCATATCAACATTTTATCCTAACTAGCATTAGTTTAAGTAACTACTTAATTTCTCCATGGGTTTCATAATTAATGATTTCAGAAACCTTATTATTTTCATCTACAAAAACTACTGTAGGCCTATAAGATTTTGCTTCATTTTCATCCATAAAAGCATAGGACATAATTATGATTTTGTCATCTTTTTGTACTAGTCTTGCTGCTGCACCATTTAAACATATCATACCACTATTTTCTTCTCCAGGTATTACATAAGTATCTAGTCTTTCACCATTATTTATGTCTACAATTTGAACTTTTTCATATTCAAGTATGCCAGAGGCTTTTAAAAGTGCAGAATCAATAGTAATACTGCCAACATAATTTAAATTAGCTTCTGTAATTGTAGCACGATGAATTTTTGCTTTTAACATATTAAGTTGCATTGTTTATAACCATCCTATCTAATTATAATATTGTCAATTAATCTAGTTTTACCAATATATACAGCTATGGCAATTAAGGTTTCATCTTTAATTTCTTCAATGTTTTCTATAGTTTTAAAATCTACAATTTCTACATAATCTATTCTTGCACTAGGTTCTGAAGAAAGGTTTTTTATTAAAAAATCTTCTATTTTAGCTACAGATTTTTCGCCATTTTGGATTAATTCCTTAGCTTTAAATAAACTTTTGCTTAGTATTAGGGCAGATTTTTTTTCTTCTTCTGATAAATAGGCATTTCTTGAGCTTTTAGCAAGGCCACTTTCTTCTCTTACTATAGGACAACCTATAATTTCAATATCAAAATTTAAATCCTTAACCATCTTTTTTATAACAGCTAATTGCTGAGCATCTTTTTCACCAAAATAAGCTCTATCAGGTTTAACTATGTTAAAAAGTTTTGAAACTACAGTACAAACACCATCAAAATGTCCAGGCCTTTTAGCACCACAAAGTCCTGCGGTAAGTTTACTTAGTTTTACTGTAGTTAGAATTTCTTCAGGATACATTTCTGAAACTTCAGGATTAAATATTAAATCTGCACCGGCACTTTCACAAAGCTTAGAATCTTTTTCAATATCTCTAGGATATTTGTCATAATCCTCATTTGGACCAAATTGAATAGGGTTTACAAATACACTAACTACTACTTTTTTATTTTCACTATGAGCCTTTTCTATAAGACTTTTATGACCTTCATGTAAGTAACCCATAGTAGGAACTAAAGCTATAGAATAACCTTCTTTTCTCCAAGAGTTTACTTGTTTTCTTACTTCATCAATAGTTTTTAAAATCATCATATATCTTGCTGCAAAGGCAGCTTCACATCCTTTCGAGGAATTTAGTATAATTTATTTAAAGTTTCTTCAGATATTTTGAAACAATGTTCTTCACTAGGAAAGCTTTCTTCTTTTACTTCATCTATATAATTTTGTATTCCTTCTCTTATAACATCACCAACATTTGCAAAAGTCTTTACAAACTTAGGTTTAAAATCTGAGAACATATTAAGCATGTCTTGGTAAACTAATATTTGTCCATCACAACCAGCACCAGCACCAATTCCTATAGTAGGAACGGAAACTTCTTTTGAGATTATATCTGCAAGTTTTGCAGGGATACATTCTAATACTATAGCAAAGACACCTGCATCTTCTAATCTTTTAGCGTCTTCTATTAAAGCTCTTGCGGCCTCTTCACTTTTACCTTGAACCTTAAAGCCACCAAGCATATTTACAGATTGAGGTGTCAATCCTAAATGGCCCATAACAGGGATTTGTGCCCTTACAATAGCCTTAACTTCCTCTATTACAGTTGCTCCACCTTCTAACTTTACAGCTTCAGCACCAGCTTCTTTTATAAATTTTCCAGCATTTTTTACAGCATCATAAGTTGAAGTTTGATAGGATAGAAAAGGCATATCACCAACAATAAGAGCATTTTTAGCCCCTCTAGACACAGCTTTTGTATGATGTATCATATCTTCCATGGTAACACTTAAAGTGTCCTTATATCCAAGGCAAACCATGCCTAAGGAGTCTCCAACTAAAATTCCATTAATACCGGATTCATCTATTAATTTTGCCATAGAGTAGTCATAGGCAGTTAACATGGTAAGCTTTTCACCCTTAGATTTAGCTTCTAAAAAAGTTCCTATGGTATTTTTCATTTAACATTCCTCCTGTAGAATTTTTTCTAATTCCTTATAATTTTTATTTGGATTTTTCTCTTTTGAAAGTTTAACTAAGTTTAAAGAGAGACCTTTATATATATCAATATGTTCTTGAGGAATAACACTAAGATGATGTTCTATGGTTCCAAGGTCCAAGCGCTCTATAGGACCTGTTAAGGAGTCTATAAAGCCCTTTTCTTTAATGCTATTAATATTATTAAGAATTAAAGGCATTAAGGCATCCTTAGCGTTGTTTTCATCTATGCCACAAAGACTTAAATATTCTGTACCTAAATTTATTAGAGATAAAACAAGATTAGATACAGCTACATTTGCAGCATGATATAGAGTTTTATGTTCTTTAGATATAATAAAGGAGTTATTTCCAAGAGAGTTTATGAACTTTTCCACAGTATGAATTTTTTCTATGTTTCCTTCTATGGAAAAGTAGGCTTCTTTTAAGCCTTTGTAGGAGGTATGCTTATCTGAAAATGGCCACATAGGGTGAACTGAAAAGCCATAGGCACCAAATTTGTTTATATCAGTAAATACGTCGGAATTTAAGGAACCGCTTACATGTACCAAAAATTTATTATTTAAATCTTTGGTTTCTTTTAATATGTTCCATATATTTTTAATTTCATCATCAGGAGTAGTAATAAAAATTGCATCACTACTTTTTACTAATAAATGGAGAGAGCTAAAAGTTTTTAAATTCAAAGTTTCTTCTATAAATTGTTTTGAATTTAAAGAGTTGCAAAAAAAGCCATTAATATTATATCCTTTTTCCATAAAATATTTGGCAAGGTTGCAACCAACTTTTCCTGCTCCTATAAAAGATATATTATTGAACATGTTATCACCACCAGTTTTAATTACTGGTTCCTTAATTGTCTTATTCTCTTTTGAGATATAAGCAATAAATTAATAAATTATTAATAAACTTAATAAACAAAGGTGCAGTTCTTCAGATAAGATACTACCCAAAAGAATTTTATCACAAAAAAACCCTTCACTCAATGAATTAAGAAAATTCAGATTTAAAAACAACTTGATAATATTTGAGAAATATTTAATAATAGTATTGTTATCTATTTTTAAGGAGGAGAATTAATATGAAAATTTTAATGTTTTTATTATCTACATTATTATCTGCTTTTATAGGATTTTTAATATTTTCTTTTTTAAGAGAATTTGTGTTTTCAAAAATTAAGTTAAATAAATGGATAATTCTTGGAATTAATGTTGCGATTTTAATTATTCCAGCAATTTTAAAAATCCCTATGGATGGGCTTTTAGGGAGAACTATATTTCCAACCATATATATAATATTTTTCTTATGGTTCTTAGATGCAGCAGGACTTTTCGCGGCTGCAGAAGGTAAGGGGAAAGCCTATGGAGATAAGAAGAGAAAAGAGAATGATATTATAAAACCTAAGGCTAAACCTAATAGGGTAAAGAATATAAATAAAGAAAAAGAAGATAAGTAGTAGTTTATAATAAGAATAATGTAAAACTTTTTTGTATTAATATTAATTAATATAAAAAGGAAAAAACTATATCCTAGTTAAAAGAAAACTTATTTCACTACATCATTAAAATATAATTAAAAATATCAATAATGAATAGATAACCTATAGACTTTTTTTATTAGACTAAAAATGATATGTACGTTACAATTTATTAGGGGTATTTAGTAAAAAATACTATAATAATATGTAAGTGGGAAGTGGTATATGATGATTAGGGATATAAAATCAGATGAAATGACATCTAAAGAGAGAATGGCAGCTTTTGCTAAGGGGGAAGAGATTGACAGGATACCTTGTTCACCTATTATGGGAGAAACTTGTGCACCTTTATTTGGTATTTGGCCAAGGGAGCATAATCATTCTGCTGAATTAATGGCAAAGGTTGAAATAGAGATTTATAAGGCTTTTAAAGGTGATGGGGCAGGCATAGGGACAGGACTAAGAGGGGTTGCAGAAGCTATGGGTACAAAGCTTGTATATCCTGAAAAAAGTATGTCTTATGTAAAAGAACCTCTTTTAAAATCCTATGATGATCTTCATAAATTAAAGCCAGCAGATCCATATAAAGATGGAAGACTTCCTCTTATTTTAAAAGCTCTTCAAATGATTGATAAGGAAATTGGTCATGAGGTAGGGGTTTCAACAGATATAGCAGGGCCTATGAGTGTAGCTGCTGCCATTCGTGGGGCAGAAAATCTAATGAAGGATATTAGAAAACACCCAGATAAGGTTCACGAACTTTTAGAGCTTGTAACTGAAAGCAATTTAAGATTTATAGATGCTGCTTGTGGAATGGGCTATGACCTTGGATTTTCAGATCCAGTTGCATCCTGCAGTATGATTAGTGAAAAGCAATTTAAAGAATTTGCACAACCTTATCTAAAAAAGTGTATAGATAGAGTTGCACATTGGAGAGGGGAAGGAGCGCTTTTACATATATGTGGTAAAAGTAAAGATATCTGGAATGATATGGTTGAATCCGGTATATCAACTTTAAGCATAGATAATGTAGAAGACTTAAGTGAAGCTAAAGAATTAGTTGGACACAAGGTTTGCTTAGTTGGGAATGTTAGACCAGTAGAAACTGTGAAAATGGGTACTCCAGAGCAGATATATGAAGAGTGCAAGAGCTGTATAGAAAAAGGCTGGGATAATAAAAAAGGTTACATATTAAGTACAGGATGTCAAATCCCAATAGGCACACCAAGAGAAAATATACAAGCTCTAATTGATGGAGCTAGAATATATGGTAGGAATTATAGAAAACCTAGAAATTCTTATCTATAGAGGTATATGTTATTTTATTTAACTTTTAAGAAAAATAAAGCATTAGAGCAGATAATCATTGTATAAGTAATAAAAATAAAACTCCTAAGACTTTTGGTCTAGGAGTTTTACTTTATATAGGATCATTAATACAAATTTTTAATTTTTCAATTCTTTTTTCATCTATTTTTTTTATTTCAAAGGTTAGATTTTCATATTTTATTATTTTATTTTCATTTTCCTTTGGAACTCTTCCTAAAAGAGTCATAACAAATCCACCAATGGTATCTGTTATTTCTGAATTTAATGAAAGATTTAAGTTTTCATTTAAATCATCTATAGAAAGTAAACCATTTACAATATACACATTATTATCTATTTTTGATATTTCAGGTTCGTTTATATCATATTCATCAAATATATTTCCCATAACCTCTTCTGTTAAATCTTCTATAGTTACGATTCCTGAAAAACCACCGTACTCATCTATTAAAATAGCCATATAATTTTTTTGGCTTTGTAGTTCTTTAAATAAATCGTCTATATTTTTAGTTTCTGGAACAAAATAAGCAGGTCTTAATATTTCTTCAAGATTTAAATTCTCTTTTCCATATTTAATAATGTTTACAAAGAGATCCTTAGTATAAAGCATACCAATAATATTATCAATATCTTCTCTATACACAGGTATTCTTGAATATTTTTCACAAAGAATTTCATCTACTATTTCATCTATAGGATCATCTATGTCTATTAATAATACCTCTGTCCTTGGTGTCATGATCTCTTTAGCGAGAGTATTATCAAAATCAAATATACCGTTTATCATTTCTTTTTCTATTTGATTTATTACTCCATGTTCCTCTCCAACTTCTATTAGTGATCTGATTTCTTCTATAGATATTTTTTCTTCTAAATTATTAGTATCAATTCCAAAAATTCTTACTAAAAAATTAGTGGAAGCTGAAAGTAATTTTATAAAAGGTAAACTTATTTTATACATAAATATTATTGGCCTTATAGAAAACATGGAAATTTGTTCTGAATATTGAAGCGCTAGTCGCTTTGGAAATAATTCTCCTAGAACCAAAGTTATATAAGATAGCAACAAGGTTACTATTACAATAGAGAGCTTATTTGCATAAGGTATATTATTCTCACCAAAAAAAGTACTTAAAGAGCGAGATATACCAGTAGCAGCAAAAGCACTAGCAAAGAAACCAGCTAAGGTAATACCTACTTGAATTGTTGCTAAGAATTTACTTGGTTCTTCTAGAAGTGATTTTAGAAGATCAGCTTTTTTATTTCCTTCCTCTGAAAGAAAATTTATTCTACTTTTGTTTAAAGAAACAATGGCCATTTCTGCCGCAGCAAAAAAGGCATTTATAAGGATGAGTATAAATATTAATAAGAGATTAAAAAGAATGTTACTACTCGGACTACCGTCCATTACATATTCCCCCTTAAATAAGTTAAAATTTATGATATTAATATTTTAATTATTATACCATAATTTTATATTTTACTACAATTACAAAAAACATTAAAATTCAATGCTACAGTATAATATTATGAGATATTTTTATAATATCTTTAAATTCAATACCATAGAGTAATATTATACTAGCTATTCTCAAAGATTAAAACTTCCGAGAGTAACATTTACCACAGAAATAATGAAAAGGAAAAAAGAGGCTTAAACCTAAAGCCTCTTTAAGAAAAATTAATTTAGCTACATCCTGTAGTGGTTCCACAGTCTAAACATACTTTACATGTTCCATTTCTAACCATTCTTGTACTTGCACAATTAGAACATACTTCAGTATATAATCTTTCTCCTGTTACATTATCTTTACTTTTATTGTCCACTGTAAAGCTTGCTTCATTTGATTTAGTTATTTCAGTATTACTGAGTGCAGAGTTATAGGGTAAATTATAGCTATCAGGTTTAACTTGACAACGACTAAAATCACCTATTTCAATATCAATAACCTTACTTATTAAATCTGAAATTGAACTTACAGATTTAATATATGGATGTCTTTGTACAAATCCATAAGGCTCATATTTTTGACCTCTTAGCATTTTTGCTATATCTTGAGGTGGGACATTATATTGGAGCATTACTGAAATTGATTTAGAAAGAGAATTTAATAGTCCTGTTATTATGGTTCCTTCTCTATCTGTAGTTATATATATTTCACAAATTTCACCATTTTCTCTTCTATTGACAGTGGTATATATTTTTACATCATCAATTTGAGCAGGGTGAGTAGTTCCAACTCTAATTCCCTCTGGTTTATCCCTCTCTGAGTACTTAGAATAATAAAGTTCCTTAGCCTTAGCTAGAAGTTCATTATAGTTTAGATCTTCTAATTTTTTATGTTCACCATCATTTAAACTTGTGTTAAGTGGTTGACTTGCCTTTGAGGAATCTCTATATAGTGCAATTCCCTTAACTCCTAATTTCCAAGATAACAGTACTGCATTTTTAAAATCTTGAACAGAAGCATTTTTAGGAAGATTTACAGTTTTAGAGATAGCTCCAGAAATTAAAGGGGTAATACAAGCCATCATTAAAACGTGACCTTCAGGTGATATATATCTTTTTCCTGACCCACATTTATTTGCAGTATCAAAAATAGGTAAATGTTCTTCTTTTAGGTGAGGTGCACCTTCTATTTTTCCATCTACTATTTTTTCGTATTCGTAACCATCTTCTTCTACGGTTTCTTTTCTTAAAATATATTCTAAAATATCATTTATTTCATCTTTGCTATAACCTAAGTTTTCAAGAGTAAGCTCTATAACTGGATTAACTATGGTCATATATCCGCCACCAGAGAGCTTTTTATATATAAAATGACTAAAATACGGCTCAATTGATGTAGCACCACAGTCCATTGCAAAAGAAATGGTTCCAGTTGGAGCTATTACAGACACTTGAGCATTTCTATAACCGTATTTTTCTCCATATTCTAAAGCATTAATCCAAGTCTTTTTAAGTTGCTCTCCAATATATTCTAAACCTTCTTCTTTTAGAATGTTATGTTTAACTTTAATTGGTTCATAGTTTAATCCTTCATAATTTGATTCTACTGCACCAGCAACTCTTGAATGGTTTCTGATAACTCTAAGCATATGTTCTTTATTTATACTGTATTTTTCAAAAGCGCCTAATTTTTCAGCCATTAAAGAAGAAACATAGTAAGAGTGACCTGTTAATAGTCCAGTTAAAGAAGAAGTTAAGTTTCTTGCTTTTTCTGACTCATATGGGTAACCCATTACCATTAACAAGGACGCTATGTTAGATATTCCAAGGCCTGTAGTTCTAAAAAGGTAAGTTTTTCTTGCAATATCTTCTGTTGGGAATTGACCCCAATGTATAGAAGCTTCAAGAGCTAATTGTAATAACCCAATTATATGAGTGTAACTATTTAAATCAAACTTTTTAGTTTTTAAATTATAAAATTTAAATATATTTATTGAAGCTAAGTTACATGCAGTATCATCTAGGAAAGCATACTCACCACATGGGTTTGTTGAATTTATTCTATTATATTTTGCATTATAAATTCCATCTTCTCCAGAAGGACATGTATGCCAAGCATTAAAGGTATCATCAAATTGTGGAGCAGGGTCAGCACATTTCCAAGCAGCTTCATTAAATGCATTCCAAAGTTCTTGTACTTTTATAGTTTTATCTAAATTTTTATCGACTCTGCCAGCTAGTTTAATTTCAGCATCAGGTTCATTATTTAGATTTTCTACCTTTTTCATAAACTCATCTGAAAATCTTACAGAATTGTTTCCATTTTGTCCTGATACAGTTTCATAAGCTTCACCTTCAAAACTTATATCATAACCCATTTTTCCAAGAGCACGAACCTTATCCTCTTCCTTAGCTTTCCAAGTGATAAAGTCCATAATTTCTGGATGATCAACATCTAAAATTACCATTTTTGCTGCTCTACGAGTAGTACCACCAGATTTTATAGCTCCTGCATTTCTATCAAAAGATCTTAAAAAGCTCATAAGACCAGAAGAGAATCCCCCTCCAGATAGCTTTTCACCCTTAGCTCTAATATTTGAGAAGTTTGTTCCAGTACCAGAACCACCTTTAAATAATTTTGTTTCTGTTACAAATTGCTCAGAAATAGAGTGATCTCCAAGTAGTTTATCCTCTATAGAAAGTATAAAGCAGGCAGAAGCTTGTGTTCTTGTATAAAAATCCTTTGACTTAACCACTTTACCTTCTTTTTCATCATAATAATAATTATTATTGCTATTTCCCTTTATACCATAAGCTAGTTTTAATCCTGTATTAAACCATTGAGGTGAATTAGGAGCATACATTTGATTTAAAAATGCATATACCATTTCATCATAGTAAATAGATTTTTCTTCTTCTGTTGCTATTATTTTTTCATCCACTAGGGCTTCAGTCCAGAAGTTAACTATTCTATGAGCTACTTGCTTCATACTGTTTTCATAACCTAATTTATTGTTAACACCGGCTTTTCTAAAATACTTTGATGCTATTATATCACAAGCATTTTGAGAGTAATGAGTCGGAAATTCTAAATCTTTCATATCAACTAAAACTTTATTAGTTTTATAATCTTTTAAAGTTACGTTTACCTTTTTCCAATTAAATAAATCGTAAACTGTAATATCATTTCTATTTTCTAGTTCTTTAGTAAATACTCTTTTAAATATACTATGAATTTTATGCATACTTTACCATGAGAAAACTTATAAGATCAAGCTTCCCATAGTGTTTCACCTCCCATTAAATTAAATATATAAAAAATACTATATGTAGTATAAATATATTATGTAAACACCACATATAGTATTATAAAAGAAAAAAATTATAATTACAATACTAAATCATTAATAAAAAATATTTATGAACTAATAAAAATTATCCTTATATATAATATCATATTAAAAGAGGATAATCTAATTTTCAGTATTTTTAATTAAATGAAATTGATTTACAATATGGAACATGTAAAATATAATTTATATGTATTATTATTATTTGAAAAGGGAGAGAATATCTATGTTTTTAGAGTTTAGAAATAAAAAACCTTTGGTTAATAGTGAAAGTTTTATTGCAGAGAATGTAGTATTAATAGGAGATGTAACCATAGAAAAAGATGCTAACCTTTGGTATGGCACTGTTTTAAGAGGGGATATTAATTACATAAAAGTAGGAGTAGGAACTAATATTCAAGAAAACTCCATGGTCCATGTAGATAAAACTTATGCTGCAATCATAGGGAACAATGTAACCATAGGGCATAACTGTATTATACATGGATGTACTATTGGGGATAATTCCTTAATAGGTATGGGATCTATAATATTAAATGGTGCTGAAATAGGTGAAAATACATTAATAGGTGCAGGCAGCATGGTAACAGGTGGAAAGAAAATACCTTCAGGAGTTCTTTGCATGGGATCACCAGCTAAGGTTATAAGAGAACTTACAGAGGAAGAAATTTTATCATTAAAACGATCAGCTGAAAATTACATAAATTTATCTAAAGAATATAAAGAGTTATAAGGGTATAAAGAATTATAAGATATAAAAACTTATAATCAATATAAATTTTGGTAAATTTACTACCTAAATAGGATATTATAAATTTTAGTTATAGAAAATTTTATATAAAAGTATATTGAAATATATTTTAGAGTATAATATTATATATATTATGTAATACATATTTGGAGATGAAGCTCTCCTGAAGAAAATTCGAATCGCGTATAATATGCTAATGGCTTCTACGATTTTTTCGTAGGAGTTTTTTGTTTTTAGAAGGGGGAATATAAAATGATTCAAAGTATATTTATAATCCTGTTTTTTGGGTTTATTTTTAGCAAGATATTTATGAAGTTTAAATTGCCAGGATTATTAGGAATGATAATTTTAGGTATAGTAGTAGGTCCTTATGGATTAAATTTTTTACATAAATCTTTATTAGATAATGGAAGTGAAATAAGAACTATAGCTTTAATAGTTATTCTTCTAAGAGCAGGACTTGGCATAGATAAAAAAATGCTTAAAAAGGTTGGCAAGACTTCAATTAAAATGAGTTTTATTCCTTGTTTAGTGGAAGGCGTTACTATAATGATTGTTGCAAAAGCTATTCTAAACTTTTCCTACATAGAGTCAGGAATGCTAGGATTTATCTTAGCTGCAGTATCTCCTGCTGTAGTTGTTCCATTTATGTTGAGATTAAAAGAAGAGGGAAGAGGAATGGATAAAGGGATTCCAATTATAATTCTTGCTGGGGCTTCTATTGATGATATTTTTGCAATTACATTTTTTAGCGTTTTTCTTGGGGTTTTTGGAAATGCAGGTAAAAATATAACTAACACATTATTACATATACCTATAGAAATAATAGGAGGAGTGGCTTTAGGTATACTTTTAGGATTTATCCTAAATTATATTATGGTAAAATTTAAACATAAATTAACTTCTTTAGAGAAATTATGTTTACTTGTTTCCACTGCATTTTTATTGCAGATTTTAGGAAATTATATAAGAGTTTCTGGGTTACTAGGTATAATGACATTAGGGTTTTATCTTTTAGAAAAAAATAAAGATGAGGCAATTAAATTAGAGAAAATGTTAAATTCTATATGGTTTTTTGCACAAAGTTTCTTGTTTGTATTAATAGGTGCTACAGTAAATATAAATGTAGCTTTAAAAGCTGGAACATTAGGGGTAATTATAATATTTGTAGGATTAATAGGAAGAAGCATTGGAGTGAACTTAGCTTTAATAGGCTCTAATTTAAATTTTAAAGAAAAATTATTTTGCTGTATAGCATATCTACCTAAAGCTACAGTTCAAGCAGCAATTGGTAGTATTCCTTTAGCAAAAGGAGTGCCTTCAGGTGAAATAATCCTTGCTATAGCAGTACTTGCTATAATCATAACAGCTCCATTAGGTGCGGTAATAATGGAATGTACAAAAGATAAATTACTTACGAAGTTATAGTATACACTATTGAAAATAAATTGAATAAGTTTAGGCTTGATGGTATACTTTTCATATGATAATTGCCATTATAATGAGGTGAAATAATGTTTAAATTAAAAGGAATAGAAAAGATGACAATAGAGCAAAAATATAAATATATGTTAAATCTATTAGAAGCTCAATTAAGTTCAGAGAAGGATGTTTTAGCAAATTTATGTAATGCTTCTGCCATAATAAATGTTATCTTTAACAGTATAAACTGGGTTGGTTTTTATTTAATGAAAGAAGGAGACTTAGTTTTAGGGCCTTTCCAAGGTTTACCTGCTTGTAACAGGATAAAATATGGAAAGGGAGTTTGTGGTACTGCAGTAAGGGAAAAAAAGGTTTTAAGGGTTTATGATGTGGAAGAATTTCCAGGTCATATAGCTTGTGATGAGGCATCAAAATCTGAAATAGTACTTCCTATAGTGGTAAATGGAGAAGTTTTTGGAGTTTTAGATATTGATAGTCCTTATGTAGGGAGATTTACTGAATTAGAAGAAGAGTATTTAATAAAGCTTGTAAAGATTTTAGAAAAATACTTATAGATAAAGGAGAAATTAATGATAAAAGTTGGAGAATTTAATAAGTTATTTATAAAGAAAAAAAGGGATTTTGGTTATTTTCTAGTAGAGGATTTACAGAGCGTAAAGGGGGAAGAAATTTTACTTCCTTTCGGTAGTTGTGATAATAAGGAGTTTGAAGTTGAAGAAGAAGTTGATGTATTTATATATAAAGACTCTAAGGATAGGGTTATAGCTACATGTAAAACCCCTCTAGCTAAGGTTGGAGAAATAGCTTATTTAAAAGTTGTAGATGAAACTCCTGTAGGCTATTTTGTAGATTTTGGACTTGAAAGAGATATTCTTGTACCTTTTAAAGAGCTTGCTTACGAACTTCAGGTTGGAAATAGTTATTTATTTTATTTATATTTAGATAAGACAGAAAGAATAACAGCTACTACATTTATAGATAAATATCTTGAAAATACAGATAAATTCAGCACAGGTGAAGAATTAATGGGAACCGTATATGGTGAACAAACCAATGGCAGTGTTATGGTAGCTATTCAAAACCTATATAGAGCTGTAATTTTAAAAAAAGAAAATTACATGGGAGCAAAATCAGGAGAAGTTGTAGATGTAAGAGTTAAAAAATATTATGAAGACGGGAAAATGGAAGTAACTCCTAGAAAAAAAAGATTAGATGAAAAATCTGACTTAGAAAATGCTATAGTATTATATTTAAAGATTAATAAGGGATATATGAAGTTTAACGATAACTCTTCACCAGAAGAGATAAAAGCAAACTTTAAATGTAGTAAAAATGCATTTAAAAGAGCCTTAGGTGGACTTATGAAAAGTGGAGTAGTAGTTCAAAAGAAGGATGGAACTTATCTACAAGAAGAAAGCCCTAAAAAACCAACAACAAATAAAAAAGGTGATTATAGCAGTAAAGAACATAATAAGGGTAAGGAATTCAAAGAGAAGAATTTCAAAGATAAAAAGAAGTTTACAAAAGGTAAAGAGTCTAAATATAAAGATACAAAACAGAAGGATGCAAAAAAAGAAGACACAAAAAATAAATTCTACAATAAGTTTACAGGAAAGTAGAAATTATAAATAAGAGGCTGTTGCATTAAGAATAAATACTACAATATATTGTATGTAGATTCCTTAGTGCAACAGCCTCTTTTATCTTTTAAATTTACTATGAATTATACAATAGAGATTTAAAGTTTAAGCTTCGTTATAGAATTTTGTTGATATGATGGTTACGCAATCACCTATGAACAAGTTTTAGAATTTCATTATTTTTGTAGTAAATATTACGTTAAAAAGTTTTAATGTTTGAGCATAGCGAGTTTTAAAACTTTAGTAATATTTACGGAAGAAATAATAGAAATTCTTAACGTAGTGAATCAGTGATGTAGTGACTTTCATATCAACATTTTTATCTAACACAGCCAAACTTTAAGATACTTTATTTTCTCTAGCTCGTTTAAAGATTTTTGCTATTTCGTTTAATATTAAAGGTATAATACTAAGACCGCTTACAAATAACCAATCTTTAGCAGTTAAATCATGAACATTAAATATATTAGCTAAGAATGGAACTGTAATTATAACATCTTGTAGGAATATTCCTATTAAGATGGATATAACTAAAAATCTATTTGTAAAGAAGCCAATTTGGAAAATTGATTTTTTATCATTTCTCATATTTAGAGAATGAACCAATTGAGAAACACTTAAAACTACAAAAGCCATAGTTTGCGCATGTCTTAGAGCATCTTCAGTAATATTTTTAGGGAATAATGGGAATAATCCTTTAGTTCCACTAAATACTCTAGCACCAATTACAAAGGCTGCTAAGGTTAAAAATCCTATAAGAATACCATTTAAGATTAGGCTTAAAGTTGAACCTTTAAATAAGCTATCTTCAGGATTTCTAGGTTTGTTTTTCATAACATCAGGATCACCAGGATCTATACCTAGAGAAAGAGCCGGTAATGTGTCTGTAATTAAGTTAACCCATAATATATGAATTGGTTCTAGTGGAGTTTTCCATCCAAGTAATATTGCAAGGAATAGGGCTATTATTTCACCTATATTACAAGAAATAAGGAACAGTATAGATTTTTTTATATTGTTAAATATATTTCTTCCTTCTTCTATGGCACGGATTATAGTTGAGAAGTTATCATCAGTTAGTACCATATCAGAGGCACCTTTTGCAACGTCAGTTCCTGTTATTCCCATGGCTACTCCAATATCTGCGATTTTTAGAGAAGGAGCATCATTAACACCATCTCCAGTCATAGAAACTACATTCCCTTTTGATTTAAAAGCCTTTACTATTTTAACTTTGTGTTCAGGAGATACTCTTGCAAAGACTCTTAAGTTGTCTATAGTAGACTTTAATTCATCTTCAGACATCTTATCAAGGTCAGCACCAGATATAACTTGGCTTTCCTCTTCAGCTATGTTTAATTCTTTTGCAATAGCAAAAGCTGTTTTTTTATGGTCCCCTGTAATCATTATAGTTTTAATTCCAGAGTCTTTACACATAGCTATGGAGTCTTTAACCTCAAGTCTTGGAGGGTCTATCATACCAACAAGGCCTATAAAAGTTAAATCTTTTTCTAAGGCATCTATCTCTACATGAGAATTTGGAAGAGTTTTAAAGGCAGAACCAAGAACCCTTAAGGCATCATCTGACATATCATAAGAACTTTTTAGTATCTTTTCTTTTATATCTTCAGTTAAATCTTTTATTTCACCATTTTCATAGTATTTTGTACAAATTTTTAAAAGGTTATCAATGGCACCTTTGGTCATTACTAAAAATTCATCAGTAAATTTATTTACTGTGGTCATAAGTTTTCTATCAGATTCAAAAGGAATTTCATCTATTCTTTTATGTTCTTTTTCTAAATCATCTTTATATAGGCTATTATTAAATCCAACCTCTAAAAGTGCAATTTCTGTAGGGTCTCCTGTTTTAGAGTCTTCAGAATAAGTAGCATCGTTGCAAAGAATTATATTTTTAAGAAGTAACTCTTCAGCTTTATTTTCAGTATTAAATTTATTAACATCCTGTAGGGTACCATTTACATAATACTTTACAACAGTCATTTTATTTTGCGTTAGGGTACCTGTTTTATCTGAACAAACTATATTTACAGCACCTAGGGTTTCAACTGCAGGAAGTTTTCTAATGATAGCATTTTCTTTTATCATCTTTTGAACTCCCATGGCAAGAACTATGGTTACAACTGCAGGTAATCCTTCAGGAATAGCAGCAACGGCTAAACTTATAGCTGTTAGGAACATTGTTAAGATATCTCTACCTTGTAATAATCCAACCGCAAGCATTACAGCACATATTCCAAGGGCACCAAAACCTAGGAATTTTCCAAGTTCCTCAAGTTTCTTTTGAAGAGGAGTTTGATCATTTACATCCTCATCTAACATTTTAGCTATTTTACCAATTTCAGTACTCATACCAGTTCCTACAGCTATACCAATTCCTCTACCATAAGTAACTAGGGTAGACATAAATGCCATGTTTTTCTGATCTCCAAGTGGAGTTTCTCCATCTTTAAGTACTAAATCACTGCTTTTATTTACAGGCACTGATTCACCTGTAAGGGCAGATTCTTCAACTTTTAAATTAGCTGATTCCACTAATCTTAAATCACATGGAATATACCTTCCAGCATCTAAAATTATTACATCACCTGGAACCACTAATTCTGATGGTATTTCCTTTAGGGAACCATCCCTTTTTACAACAGCTTTAGGTGTGGATAATTCTTTTAATGCTTCTAGAGCTTTTTCAGCTTTAGATTCTTGAATTACTCCTACTATAGCATTGATTAAAATAACAATACCAATAATAATTGCGTCGCTTACTTCTCCTAAAAATCCTGAAATTAATGCAGCGGCTACAAGTATATAAATTAAAATATCATTTAACTGGGAGAAAAACAGTTGAATCATGGTCTTTTGCTTTTTACCAGCTAACTTATTTTCACCATACTTCTCTAGACGCTTTTTTGCTTCTTCAGAACTTAAACCAAGCTTAGGGTCAGTGTTAAGTTCTTTTAATACATCTTCAGTACTTTTACTAAACCACATAAAATCACCTCTTTCATAGTATTAAATATAATTACAAAATTTATTATAGAATATTAAAAAAGACCTTTGTCCTAAGTAATTCTTAAGACAAAGGTCTTGCAAACTCACAAAACACCTAGAGTAGTTGCCCGGGATATACCGTAATGACGAACAACCTGAAGCTTAAAAGCTTTTGCTACTCCCCTTTGTAAAATAACTAAAATAATTATAACATAAGTTAATAGGAAAATTCAATATTAAAAGGATAAATTTATATCATGACTATTCCTTCTAATATTTCAATGTTTTTAAAATTATAGTATTAGGGAAGTAAAAATCTTGGAGAATAATTCACCACTTTATTAGGAGCAAGGGAGTAAAAAATCCCTAGGAAGATTAAAAATTAAATTATTAATCAATATCTAACATATATGATTTACATAGTTAACATATTAAAGTGTTAAAATATTAACTTAATTATAAAGGATATCCATAAGAATAAATAGAAATTACTTAAAAAAATAAAAAAACTTATTGAAATAACTGTTTGTTTATTCCAAAAAAGTTCTTAAGATACATAAAAATACATGAAAATATAAGAAATTTGAAATTTATATACAAGGCACTTTCAAGAAAATTAAATTAATTTGATTAAATTAATCAGTAAATTATAAGTTGTTAATTATATAAACATAATACAAACCATTGAAAGATATAATATTAACAATCTTCCTAATTATAAGATAACAATGAAAATGACAAAATTCATCAAAAAAATTAGATGTATATAGATATTTTTCTTGTAAAATAGAAATATATCAAGGCTAATAAAATCAATTGTTTGACTATTTTATAAAGTATTGATTTTCTAAATAGAATAGTCTATATTGATTATGGAATTAAAATTCTTACATGGCCAGTAAGGGGAAATATGATCTTAAGTTTTATTTTTTTCAAAAAAGTTAATTATATTAAAAGCCAAAATGTGTTTGGAGGAAAAGAAATGGATAAAAGGTTTAAACGTAATAGTTGGATGTTTATTGTTGCATATATATTTATGGGAATATTAGGGGGAGTATCCTTAGATACTATGGTAACCTTCCTAGATGCATCTTCAGCTACAAAAGGTATTGCTGCTAGTATGTCCATTATAATGGGTATAGGTTTTTATGGTGGAGCAGCACTTTTATTAGTAGTACCTAAGCTAGGGTATAAGAAAATTTTAGCCCTATCTCCAATATCAATTGTTATAGGAATACTTATTATTACTAAGTTTGAATCAGTTACATTAGTTGCAATAGCAGCTTCAGTAATTATGATAGGCGTATGTATGTTTGATGCTATTTTATCACCATTCTTAAGTTGTTATACTTCAGAAGAAAAGAGAGAAAAGATATTCTCAACTACTCTATGGACTAATATTGCTGGTATGGTATTTGGTACATGGTCAGGCGGTAAGTTAATTGCAAGTAGATTTGCATCTAGATTAAACATAGATTATGCTCAAGCAAAGGCTCTAACAGGAAAAATAGCAGATTTTAACCCAGAACAATTATCTGCATATGTAGGAGCTCATAAGGATGCACTTTTAATTTATGCTGTGGTTGCAGCAATAACTCTTATACCTATTTTATTTATAAAAGAAGTTGATACAGATTATAAAAAGGTTAAGAATGCTGACGGTAAAAAAGAAAAAATTAACTGGAGTGCTTTCTTTAATAAATATATAATATTATATGTAGTTTTCTCATTCTTAATAAGATTAGGAGCATCATTAATTACTCCATACTTCTCAGTATTCTTAAGCAGAATGGGTATAGACAGAGATACAACATCACAACTTATTTCTTATCAGTATTTTGCTATGGTTATATTCATATTTGTATCACCTTGGATTGTTAAGAAATTAGGAAGAGTTATCTCTTTAGGTGGACTAGCATTATGTTCAATACCATTTATGCTTATTATAGCTAATGGTGCAGCTTTTGGTGGCAATATGGTTATGGCAGTTGGACTTGGATTATTCTTCAGATCAGGATTCATGAATGCAGCTCAACCAGTTCAACAAGCTTTACCAATGGAGTTTGTTACTAAAGAAGCTAGACCTGCATATAATGCAGTAATATATGTTGCACAAGGTCTTGCGCAAGTAATAGCTGGTATTTTAGGAAAGCAATTCCTATTCAACAAGCCAAATGGATATTCAATTGCTTATTATGTTACAGGTACAATTTATGCTATAGCAGCTATTATGTTAATAGTAGTATTTACTAAGAATTATAATAGACCTAAGGTAAAAGAAGAAAATTCACAAGAGAATTTAGTTGGAGAAACAGTTTAATTCTAGCATTTTAAAACGCCGTAGGATATACGGCGTTTTTTTTATTTCTATTGTAGTATATAATATATAGTGCATTAGGGATTAATAATAATAAAAGGAAGTGATAATGTGAGAAATGAATACATAGCTTACGATAACTTACCTATAAAAATTGAATTAGTTAATATAAAAGAATATCCCATACACTGGCATGATGCTATAGAAGTACTTATGGTTTTAAAAGGTGAAGTTAATGTAACCATAGAATCTGGAATTTATACAGTTAGGGAAAGAGAAATTGAGATTATAAACGTAGAGGAAGCTCATAGAATATTTTCAGAGGAAGATAATAGGGTTTTAATGTTCCATTTAGATCCTGGATTTTTTAAGAGATATTATGATGATATAAAGAATATGTTTTTCTATACGGATACATCTGAAGAAGTAACTCAGAACGATGAGAAATATGAGGTTTTAAGAAAGTATTTATCTATATTGCTTTGTGAATTTGTTCAAAAGAGTGATGATTATGATGAATATATTGAAGAAACTATGATTGAACTTTTATATCATTTAATAAATAACTTTCATTATCTTATGTATGAAAAAGAAGAACTTAGGCAAAATGAAGAGCAACTAGAAAGATATCATAGAATAATAAAATATATATACAATAATTATGACAGTAAAATAAGTCTTCAAGATATAGCTAAAAAAGAATTTTTAAGTTCTCACTATCTATCTCATGAAATTAAAAATACCATGGGATTAAGTTTTAAGGAGTTCGTTAACTTAACTAGGGTAGAAGAATCTATAAAGCTTTTATTAGATACAGATATGACAATAACTGAAATATCTCAAGAAGTAGGTTTTTCACACTCAAGATATTATAATAAACATTTTAAAATACATTATAATATGACTCCTATTCAATTTAGAAAAAAATATAAGATAGATAATGAAAAGTTGGAAGAAATAAGAGATATAAAGTATTATGACTTAAAGGAAGCCTTAGAAGAACTTTCGTCATATTTGGAGGATTATGATAGATTTAGCTATGAAGATAGAATAATTAAGATTTCTATTGATGGTTCTAAAAAAAGCTCTGAATTTAGAAAAGAGTTTAAAGAAGATATTATATTGCCTAAGGCATACGAAATTAAGAATGAAAAGTATAGAAAATTACTAAGTTATATTCAAAGAGAAATAGGTTTTGAATATGGAAAAATAGGGGGATGGTTTTGTGAAGAAATGGGCTTTTTCCCCGGTAATAGTTTTATAAACTTAAGCAATGCCATGGAAATTATAGAATTTTTATTATCCATAGAATTAAGACCTCATATAATATTGGAAGAAGACATTGAGATAGGAAAGCACGTAGAATTTTTAGTTAAATTTATAGAATTTTTTATTGATAAATGTGGAAGTTATGAAGTTGGAAAATGGAGATATTCAATAAGTAGTAAGATTTCAAAAGAAAAAAGCTTAGAGCTTTTAAAAGTGCTTCAAGAATATAATCTACAAGCTATAGATTATAATATAAAAGATGAGATTAATCCTATATATGATACTTCATATATGCTTCCATATATAGTACATAAAGTGATAAATAATAAGAGTATTTGTGGAATAAATACAATGGATCATATAAGTTTAGGTAAAAATGCTAAAAATGAAGTGCTCTGGGGAGGAAAATCTCTTTTAACTTGGCAGGGAATAAAGAAGCCTTCATATTATGCTTATTACTATTTAAGTAAATTAGGTGATACCTTAGTTGAAAAAGGTGATGGATATATAGCAACATCAAAAGGAGATAAGTTTCAGGTTCTTTTATATACTTATGATGAAACTATGGAGGAGATAATAGATTTTAATAATTTAAACAAATTAAGAGGTAAAAGAAATGTAGCACAGAAAAACATATCTCTTAATATTACAAATCTTCCTGGTGATTATAGATTAACAATATATGAGATAAACGAAAAGTTGAATACTGTTTATAGTCAATGGTTAGCTATGGGTTCTCCTGAGAGACTAGATGATGAAGAGATAAAAACAATAAGCATAGCATGTGAGCCTAGGATTAAATTTATATGTAGTAGGAAAAATACAGTTCATCATTTAGGTACAAAAATAAAAGGATATGGTGCTGTTTTAATAGAGCTTACACCTATAAATGTACCTAAAATATAATTAAAAGTACAAAAACACCTTTAAAAAGGTGTTTTTGTGCTTTATATATAAAAAACGATTTTGAGAAACTCCTTAAAAATGTACAATTTTATTCACAAGTAAGTGAGTGTAGGGCAACAAAATAGAATATATAATAAACTTACAAGGTATGTATTGAAAGGAAGTGGTTAATTAAATGGAAATAAATACTAAGATTGAATATATAAAATATGATAATAGGAGAGGGATATTATGGGAATTGACGATAGGATATTTACTGACGGGAAGGTAGAAAAAGTTTTATTAAAGTTTGCCATACCAGCGGTAATAACTTTACTTGTATTAGAGCTGTATAATATGGTTGACACTTTCTTTGTAGGGAGATATGTAGGACCTAATGCTATTGGAGCTTTAACTATAGCCTTCCCAATACAAAAGTTATTAGTTTCTACTGGATTACTTATAGCGGTTGGTACAAGCACTACAGTTGCTAGATATCTTGGAGAAGAGAACTATGTAGACCTTAAGAAGACCATAAAAAGTGCTTTAAGTTTAGGTGTTATTTCAATGATTATTTTGCCAGTAGTTATATTTTTATTTTTAGATTGGATATTAATAAAAATCGGATCAACTCCAAATATTTTACCCTTGGCAAAAGAATATGTAACAATCATATTGTTAGGTGGTATATTTCAGTGCTTAACACTTATTATGTGCTATATAATGACAGCACTAGGAAATACTAAAATAATGCTTATTTCTACTACAATAGGTGCAATATCAAATATGATAGTAGATTTTATATTAGTTAAAATATTTGGAATTGGTGTGAAAGGCGCTGCTATTGCAACGGTAGGTTCACAAATTGTAAGTTTCTTAGTTGCTTATTATGCTTATAGAGATGTTCATAGTAGATTTAAATTAGGATTTAATTTTAGATTTTATGGTAGCATAGGTACAACTATATTAGCTGTAGGATTTACTACTTTTATAATAGAATTTTCTGATGCTATAGTTGCTATTTTATTAAATAATATGTTAGCAGACTTTGGGGGAGATGGAGCTATAGTTATAATAGGTGTAATTACTAGGATATCTATGTTCCTTTATATAACTATGCTTGGAATAAGCTCTGCAATGCAACCTATAGTTGCATTTAATTATGGAGCTAATAATTTTAAGAGATTAAAAGAAACAGTGAAAAAGACTATTAGAACTGCATCAATTACTTGTATTATGTTATGGGGAACCATGATGATATTTACAAGAAAAATAATAGGTAGTTTCTTAACAGATCCTGCACTTTTAAATGAGGCTGTTAGAGCATTTAGAATATGTATATCTGTATTCCCTATAGTAAGTCTTTACTATATAGCAACTTATTATTACCAATCTATTGGACAGGCTAATGTAAGTTTTGTTTTATCTATATATAGACAACTAGTGATATTTATACCTGTATCCATACTTTTTGTGAAGTTATGGGGATTAAATGGTGCATGGATCACTTATCCAGTAGTAGATATTATAGCTGCTGTTACAGGGTATATTTATATTAATAAAGCAAACAGAGAGCTTCATGAAGAATATGAAGAGTATAAAGAATCCAAGGAATATAAGAAGAATAAAAAATCTGAGAGTTCAGGAAAGATATTAGAAGCATAGTTGTAAACTATGCTTTTTTTCTATTGATATAGAGATTTTATTGGTTTAAGATATAATTATAGTAAGGGAAAATATATAGGAGAATTGAGGTGATATTTTGGAAATAGGAAGAATTACCGGAAGTAGAGAAATAAGAACTGAAACTAAGAAGGTTACTGAGAAAAAAGATTTTTCTAATAGTATGAACTTTGCAAAACAAAAGAAGTCAGAAGAGGAACTTAAAAAGTTATTTGAAAGTATAAAGAAAAAAGGGAATAGACTTGCTATAACTAAGTGTTATGCTGATGTAAAGGCATATAAAAATCTTATAAGGGAGTATCTTGAATCTGTGCTAGAATATATGTATAGTGTAAAAAAAGATATTAGTTTTTGGCAAGCGGGATATTTTATTACTGTAGAGACTATAGATCAAAAATTAGAGGAATTAACTGAAGGTTTACTAAAAGAGGAAAAAGAGAGTTTAAACATAGCTGCTACCATTGATGAAATTACAGGGCTTTTAGTAGATATATATAGATAAAATTTTATAACATGCCTTAGTGCAAATATTTATATATAAATATTATATAGTAGCTAGATTTTCTAATAGATTTTTAATAAACTTGCAGGTAAATAAATAGTAAATAAATCATGGATAAAAGGGAAGGTTATTTCCTATTTATCCATGGTTTTTCTACTATTTATTCTTATGATGTATTAGATTTTTTTAATTACATATATTTTCAAAATAACTTTATTAGATGTTTTTGTCCATATGATGGTTAAGTGATGAAGTAATTTTTATATTAATATTTTCCACTAGCATAGTCTAAAAAATCTACATAACTAGCATCAGAAGGCATTTTAAGGTCTCCTCTTGGAGAGAGACTTATGCTACCAACCTTTGGTCCATCAGGTAAGGCTGAACGTTTAAACTGTTGAGTAAAGAATCTGACTAAAAATTTATCCAACCATTTTTTTATGGTTTCATTATCATAAACTTCTTTAAATGCTTCTTTTGCTAAGAAGTAAATCCTTTCAGGAGAAGCCCCTTCTTTCATAAGATGATATAGGAAAAAGTCATGTAATTCATAAGGTCCCACAATATCCTCTGTTTTTTGTACTATATTCCCTTCGCTATCCTTAGGAAGTAATTCAGGACTTACTGGAGTATCTAAAATATCAATTAATATATCCTTACATTTCTTAAATTCCTCTGAATATAAGGCAGCATATTTTACTAAATATCTAACTAAGGTTTTAGGTATTGAGGTGTTAACAGCATACATGGACATATGATCTCCATTATAGGTACACCAGCCTAAAGCTAATTCTGATAGATCCCCAGTTCCTATTAATAGGGCAGAGTTTTTATTAGCAATATCCATTAATATTTGGGTTCTTTCCCTTGCTTGAACATTTTCATATGTAACATCATGAACTTCAGGATCATGACCTATATCTTGAAAATGCTTTAAACAAGCCTCTACAATATTTATTTCTTTTAAGGTAGTTCCTAAATCTTTACAAAGCTCTATAGCATTATTATAGGTTCTATCAGTGGTTCCAAAGCTAGGCATTGTAATTGTAATTATATTTTCATGAGGTATATTTAATAAATCAAAGGTTTTAACTGCAACTATAAGTGCTAGAGTTGAATCTAGACCACCAGATATTCCAAGTATTACTTTATCCATTTTAGTATGCTCTAAACGTTTAGCAAGAGCCGAACTTTGAATGTTTAAAATTTCTTCACAACGATCTTCCATAACTTTTTCGTTCTTTGGTATAAAAGGATGCTTATCAATAGGACGATCAAAGTTATTAAGGGAAGTATCCTTAAAATGAACTTTTATTTTTCTAAAATTTAAATTTAAATTATTGCTATTTCTAAAGCTAGTATTTTTTAATCTTTCCCCTGAAATTCTATCTAAATCTATTATAGAGTATATAACTTCATTTTCACGATTAAACCTTTTATTTTCATTTAATACAGAGCCATTTTCTGTTATAATTAAATGGCCACTAAAAGTTAAATCTGTTGAAGATTCATGGACTCCAGAAGAAGAATATACATAAGAACACATGCAACGAGCACTTTGATTTTTTATTAAGTCTTTTCTATATTCATACTTACTAACCAATTCATTTGAAGCAGAGAGATTACATATAATATTTGCACCATATAAGGAAGCATAAGAACTAGGCGGTATTGTAACCCAAAGATCTTCACATATTTCAAAGAAAATATTTACATTTTCATATGAAAAAATTAAATCTGTACCAAAAGGGATTTCTTTTTGAAAGTCTAAATCTATATAAGAATTTTTAATATCTAAACCTTCCCTGAACCAACGTTTTTCATAGAATTCACTATAATTAGGCAAATAACTCTTTGGCACAATTCCAAGAATTTTACCCTCATGAATAATTATAGCGCAATTATATAAATTATCTTCATACAGAATAGGTGCACCAACTGAAATTAAAATGTCTTTATTTAAGGAAACATCACATAATTTTTTTAGTGCTTCATTAGATTCATTTAATAATTTATGCTGAAAAAACAAATCACTACAAGTATAGGAGGTAATAGAGAGTTCAGGAAAAACTATTAATTTAGAATTATTTTCAAAAGCTTCTTTTATGCAAGATTCTATATTTTTTATATTATAACTAACTTCTGATACCTTAATTTTAGGACAACTAGAGGCTACTTTTATAAAGGGAACTTTCATGTTAATTCACTACCTTCCTTTGCAAAATTATAAAATATTTTGATATAATAAAAGATAAATATAATTTTAAAATTATTATAGCACTTATTACAATTATACAATAATACTTATATAATAATATATATAAGCAATCTATTCTATAATAGGTATAGGAGCCTATTATATACACATTATATAATAACATATATATAATTAACTTATAAGTAAGAGTATAATGTAGTATAAAAAAGCTTTACTAAGAAAAGTAATAAAATAATTAGAAAAACAACTAAAAGAGGTATTAAATATCACTTTAAGAGTCTAAATCAAACTTTTAAAATATGATTAAAAACTGTATTATAATATCAATAAACAGAGTTTCTAGATTCAGAGGGAGTTTTAGAGCATATAGCCATGGGATAAATTTTCAGTAATATTTATATAGGGGAGGTGAGGAATAATGGAATGGGGGATGCTTTTATTATGGGTAAGTATTTCTTTAGTAGCTATACTTATAGATATTTTTACAAGTTCTATTTTATTTGTATGGTTTGCTATTGGAGGTATTGTGTCCTTAGTTGGTTTAAGTTTAGGTGCTTCAAACTCTATTCAAATTATTACTTTTATATTAGTTAGTGCAATTGGACTTATTATTGGATATCCAGCAGCAAAGAAAATAACAAGAAAATCAGTTAATGCTTTAAAAACTATGGAAGAAACTTATATTGGAAGAGAGTTTATTGCAGAAGAAAATATAAAAAATAAGGCTAATATTAAAATTGACGGAATATATTGGAGTGTAGTCAATAAAGGGGGGAATATAGAAAAAGGTGAGAAATTTGAAATTATAGGTATAGACGGAAATAAATTTTTAGTTAAAAAAATATAAATTATATTAGGAGGAGAACATATGGGATTTATAATATTAATAGTAATTTCAGTTTTAGTTATATTAGCTGTTTTATCATCAATTAAAGTTGTTAATACAGGATATGTTTATATAGTTGAAAGGTTTGGTCAATATCATAGAACCTTAGAACCAGGATGGCACACTACAATACCTTTTGCTGATTTTGTTAGAAAGAAAATTTCTACAAAACAACAAATATTAGACATACAACCTCAAAGTGTTATTACTAAGGATAATGTAAAGATTTCTATAGACAATGTTATATTCTACAAAGTTTTAAATCCAAGAGATGCTGTATACAATATTGAAGATTATAAGTCAGGTATTGTTTATTCAACTATTACTAACATGAGAAACATAGTTGGTGATATGAGTCTTGATGAAGTTTTATCAGGTAGAGATAAGATAAACTCAAAGCTTTTAGAGATTATAGATGAGATAACAGATGCTTATGGTATAAAAATTCTTTCTGTTGAAATTAAAAATATAATTCCACCAGCTGAAATTCAACAAGCTATGGAAAAGCAAATGAGGGCTGAAAGAGATAAGAGAGCTATAATTCTTCAAGCTGAAGGACAAAAGCAAAGTGAAATTGCTAGAGCTGAAGGAGAAAAGCAAGCTAAAATACTTGAAGCTGAAGCTGCAAAAGAAGCTAATATTAGAAGAGCAGAAGGACTTAAAGAATCACAACTATTAGAGGCTGAAGGTAAAGCTAGAGCTATAGAAGCTATTGCAGAAGCAGAGGCAGAAGCAATACAAAAAGTAAACAAGGCTATAATAGAATCAGGAACAAATGAAACTATAATAGCTTTAAAACAAGTAGATGCTCTAAAAGAGATGGCTAAGAACCCAGCTAATAAGTTAATATTACCTAATGAAACTCTATCAAGCTTAGGTAGTATAGCGGCTATTGGGGAAATGCTAAAGGGCAGTAAAGAAAATAAATAGTAAAAAATAAATAGACATATTAAAACCCTGCTAATTTTTATTTTAGCAGGGTTTTATAAAAAGTTAACTTTTATAATTAAGTTTTTTCAATGGGGTCAGGGGAAATTTAATTTAATTAATAATAAGTAATATGGTATACTATATAATATAAAACTAAGGGTATTTGAAGGGTGAATTTAGATGAAAGCTACAGTAAGTAATATGCAAATAAATGCAAATAACCTACAATTAGATGACAAAATTTGGGAGGCACTAAAAACTCCTTTAACACAGAGAAAAGGATATAAGATTAGTTCAAATGTGGTCAAAATTCCAGCTTATTTTTATAGATTTATAGGAATAAAGGAAAATGAAGAAGAATATTTTGATGAGATTATAAGAACCCACAAAGAACTTATGTTTTTAGGAACTTTGTATTTAAGTGTTTCGTCTGGCTTTAAAAGAGATGTAGGCATAAAGGTTCAAAGTGTACTTTGCAATATGAAGGAAGAAAACCTTATAAATGATATAAGCTTTTTGATACAGAAAGCAGAGGAAAATAACTTATTTGCAAATATAAAGAATATATATTTTAAAGATCAAATAAAAAACAACCTAAAGGTAGTCTTAGAATATTATAAAAATATAATTAAGGAAGATATAAGATTAAATGAAATTTTGGCATTTTTAGTTTATTGGATTAATTTATATATTCCTAGCTTAATTTTAAACTATGATTATAAAGAATATAATCCTAAAGTTATTTATTATGGGAAAGCTAAAGAAGAAGAAGGATTGTTTTTAATACTTCTTTGGACCTTAGGAATAGATGTATTATATTTTTCTACTGAAGAGGATGAAGTTTTTTCTAAAATAGATCCATATAATACGTTTTCAAGGGAAGTCTTATATTCAAGGCGTTGTAATATGAAAGATTTACCAGAAAGTTTTACAAATAGAATAGCTACTACTGCTTATGAGACAAGAGAAGAGTTAGATAAAATATTATATAATGAAGAAACTAATTTTTATAGACCATGGCAGTTTGCAGATTATAAGGTAAAAGCAGTTACTTTAAAGACTACATATGAAGAGAGCTTTATATGGATGAAGGAAAAAGGAAGTATAAGATCTGAATGGAAAGTAGCAGATAATACTGTATATATACCTAATATATTTGCTAAGGTTATTGGGACTAATGAAGATTTAGAAGAGTACTTTAAAAGTATAGATAAAGTATTAAGTGAAAAAAATACATTATTTATAGATAAGCTTCCTATAATAGAGTATACACATTTAGAGTATGGTAAGTTAAATCAGATATATCCTAAAGAAAGTTTATATTTTGATGTGGATAAAATGATAAATTCACATTGGTGGCCCTACAAAGAATTAAGAATAGGACTTCAAAGGGCACTGGGTGAGAATATAAAGGAATTATGTTTAAATCCTGTTATTTATAATAAGCAAAATGAAAATGCTAGGGATTTTCAAGTGGAAATATTCTCTGTTTTAATAAATAATTTAGATAAGAGATTTCAAGAATTATTACAGAGCTTTGATTATTCAGAGGAAGTTCCTAAAATTCTTATATTTAACAATGAGCAAAATGGGAATTTATCTATGGAAGATTGTATAATGTTGACCTTATTAAATTATATGGGGGTTGATATATTTATATTTAATCCTTCAGGTTATAGTGATATAGAAAATTATATATATAAGGAGTTATATGATATTCACACCTTAGATAAAATGAGCTTTAATTTAGAGTTTAGGAAGCCTAAAGGGAAGAGGAACTTGTTTCAAAGAATTTTTGGAATTTAATTAGGAGGAATAAAGCATGGAAAATGGAAATGCAGATAACAAAATAATTGAAATAAATGAAAATGAAATGACGGAGGTTTCTAACAAGGTAAAAGAAGAATTAAAGGACTCTAAAGAAGTTATGGCCCTTACAACTAAGGTTAATATTTCTGATGGGAATGCTATTCTAGAATTTGGAAATGAGCCAGCAGTAAAAATAGCAGAGTTTTCAGATAGGATTTTAAAAACTATAAAAACCTCCAGTGTAGAAGGTTCTAGTGAAATGATAAAACAACTTTCTTCAATTATGAAAAGATTTGATAAAAATGATTTCATTGAGGAAAAGCAAGGATTTTTCCAAAAGCTATTTAACAAGCCTTCTAAAACTATAGAAAAAATAATGGGAAAATACAAAACCATAGGTGGAGAAATTGATAAAATATATACAGAACTTACCACATATAAAAAAGATATCAATGATGTTAATTTAATGTTAGATGCCATGTACGAACAAAATGTTCATTATTATAGAGAGCTTGAAAAATATATAGCAGCAGGAAACATTATAGAACAGGATATAGTAAATCATCTTTTACCTAAGTTAGAAAGCAAGGCAGCTACAAGCGGAGATCAAATGGATGTTATAAATGTGGAGAATATGAAAAATTCCCTAGAACTTTTAAGGCAAAGAATATATGATTTAGAGATGGCAAAAATGGTATCTCTTCAAACAGCTCCACAAATTAGATTAATTCAAAAAGGAAATTATAAGCTTGTATCAAAAATCCATTCAGCTTTTATAGTAACTATTCCTATATTTAAAAATGGAGTAATTCAGGCGGTTGCATTGAAGAGACAAAAAATAGTAGCAGATTCCCTAAGTGAATTAGATAAAACTACTAATGAATTACTTATGAAAAATGCAGAGAACATAAAAACTCAAAGTATTGATATAGCAAGGTTATCGGGTTCTTCTAGTGTTAAAATAGAAACCCTTGAAAACACATGGAATACTATAATGGAAGGTATAAACGAAACAAAGCAAATTGAAGCTGAAAATAAGCAAATAAGAGAACAAAGCCTAGTTAAATTAAAAGATATGCAAGAAAAAATAAAAGAAAAATCCATAGTATAAAAAATTTATAGTATAGAAAAAACTAAAGCGAAGGGAAAAAATTATGTTACAACATTCATTATCAAGAACAGAACTTTTAATAGGCAAAGAAGCCTTAGAAAAATTAAAAAATAGCAAAGTTGTAGTGCTAGGAATTGGTGGTGTTGGAAGTTTTGCAACGGAAGCTTTGGCAAGGGCCGGAGTTGGAAAATTAATTTTAGTAGACGATGATACAGTTTGTCTTACTAATTTAAATAGACAAATTATTGCAACCTACGACACTATTTCAAAGGCAAAAGTAGAGGTTATGAAAGAAAGAATACTTAGCATTAATCCTAAATGCAATGTAAAGCCACTTCAGTGCTTTATAAATAAGGATAATATTAAGGATATAATAGAAGAGGATGTAGATTATGTAATAGATGCCATAGATACAGTTTCTTCTAAAATTGAAGTTATAGATTATTGTTATAAAAATAATATTAAAATTATTAGTTCCATGGGTACTGGTAATAAGTTAGATCCTACAAAGTTTAAAATAACTACTTTAAATAAAACAAAAGTATGTCCTCTTGCAAAGGTTATGAGGCATGAACTAAGAAAAAGAGGAATTGAAAAGGTTAAAGTTCTTTATTCAGAAGAGCTACCTAGAAAACCTAAAATAGAAGAAACCATTACATGCAAAGAAGGATGTGTATGTAATGGAGGAAGCAAAAAATGTTCGCAAAAAAGACAAATTCCTGCAAGCATATCCTTTGTTCCACCAGTAGCAGGCATGATAATAGGTGGGGAAGTAATAAAAGAAATAATAGAAGAATATATTTAAATAAAAAAGAGCTCCTTTTATCAGTAAGGAGCTTTAATAATTTGTGTCACTACTTATTCAACCATTACAATAATGGGGGGCACTGAACAAGCTTATGACGTGGTGTGATGAGGAAACTTTAGTTAATTTTCTTTGTATTCACATATTTCTGAAAAATAACTAAAAGTTTATTTGTGATATAATGTTATCATATAATGAACTAGTTGTAAATATAAAAGAGAGAAAAAATATAAAAATATTGTAATTTTACAGAATATTAATAATAGACACAATAATAAAACATTAGTAATGATAGCTCTAAGTTTAAGAGGAAATTCTTACATTAAATCTTAGAATACTTATACATGGACTGATTATCTTTTATCTCAATTAAAGATAAGTAGGAATCAAATCTTAGGTTTGGTAGGAGTAGCTCTCATAGAATGTGAAGGGCGTATTATGTCGGATAAGTATATAGATAAAACTTACTTATAGATATCCACAATAATACTTTTTATCCTTATTGTTATGTGATATATTCATTTATGGAATTATCCTAAATATAGTATAGGGGGTGAAATATTTAGTCAAATTTTGACTAAATATAAGTATGGGCACAGAAAAAAATAAAATTAATAGAGGGAATCCAGTGGCACTATTGCCAATGGGAGTATTTTTAGTATTATATCTTGCTACATCTATAATTACTAGGGATTTTTACAAAATGCCTGTAATAATTGCACTATTAGCTGCCTGTATAGTTGCATTTATAATGAATCCTAAAGAGTCTATAGATAGTAAACTTGAATTGTTTTGTAAGGGGGCAGGGAATTTAGACATTATAATAATGTTACTTATATTTATATTTTCAGGAGCCTTTGCCAGTGTAGCAAAATCCATGGGAGCTGTAGAATCTACAGTAAATTTGGGTTTAAAGTTCTTACCCAGTAATATTTTAATCGCAGGAGTTTTTCTAATAGCTTCATTTATATCCTTATCTATTGGAACTTCTATGGGAACTATAGCTGCACTTGCACCTATAGCTATGGGAATTGCAGAAAAAATAGGAGTTTCTAGTGCTTTAGCCATGGGAGCTGTGGTTGGAGGGTCTATGTTTGGAGATAATCTATCTATGCTTTCCGACACAACTATAGCAGCTGTTAGAACTCAAAGCACAAATATGAAAGAAAAATTTAAGATCAATCTCTACATGGTAATTCCAGCTGTAGTTATAACTACAATTATTTTAGTATTTATGACTAGGGGGGCTAAGGTAAATTTAACAGGAAATTATGAATATAACATAATAAAAGTAATTCCTTACATAGTAGTACTGGTAGGAGCTTTATCAGGAATAAATGTTCTTACAGTGCTTGCAACAGGTGTTGGACTAGCTGGAATTATAGGCATGGCTACAAAATCCTTTGGAATTTGGGAATTTTTAAAAGCTGCAAATGATGGAATATTAGGAATGTCAGAACTTATAATAATTTCTATGTTAGTAGCGGGACTTGTTCAAATAATCAGCCACAATGGTGGAATAGATTATATGTTGTATATTATTAGCAAAAAAATGAAGAGCAAAAGAGGTGCGGAACTGGGGATTGCTTTTCTAGTAAGTTTAGTGGATTTGTGTACAGCAAATAATACAGTATCCATAGTAATAACGGGTTCTATAGCTAAGAATGTAAGTGAGGAATATGGTATAAGTGGTGCAAGAACCGCTAGTATATTAGACATATTCTCCTGTGCTTTCCAAGGAATAATTCCTTATGGAGCACAATTACTTCTAGCTTCTACTCTATCAAAGCTATCACCAATAGAAATTATGAGATATCTTCATTATCCATATTTAATGTGTATAACTGCCATAGTATTTATAGCAATAGGTTTTCCTAAGGAAAAAAATCTTTTAGGTGTATTAGAAAAAGAAGTAGCTACAACAAAATAATTTGATTTTAAAAGTAGGGTTGTCGTACTAAGAAATCTACATACAATATATTGATTTGCAAATTTAAAATTAGCACAGTATATTGAAGTATTTATTCTTAATACGACAGCCTTATTATTTTATTAATTTAATGCTTTACAACTTTATCATAATAAAGTATAATGAGATTAATTGATTGCTAGATAAAAATTAAAAGCTTAATTTCTAGAGCATTTTAGGGAAGTTTTTAAGATAAAATAGGAACTTAAAAAGGTTAATAGTTAAGGTTCTAGATTATTTTATTAAAGACTAGAAGACATTGAAAATATTATGTTCTTAATAGGAGTAGAAATTTTTAAAGGGGAGAAGAGGATGAAAATGAAAAAATATAAGATTTTAAACTTTTTAATGGTAGTAATTATTTCTTTAACTTTTATTGCTTGTGGCAATAAAGAGAAGGGAAACACTTTAAATGACATAAAAAATAAGGGGAAATTTGTTGTAGGATTAGATGACAGCTTTCCACCTATGGGATTTAGAAGTGAAAAAGAAGAAATAGTAGGTTTTGATATAGACCTTGCAAAGGAAGTAGCAAAACGTATGAAACTTAATGTAGAGTTTAAAACTGTAGAGTGGGATGGGGTTATAGGAAGTTTAAATAATGGAGACATAGATTTAATATGGAATGGGCTTACAATAACTGAAAATAGAAAAAAACAAATAGAATTTTCAAATCCATATTTAGAAAATAAACAAATAATAGTAGTTAATAAAGAGTCAAATATAGGAAGTAAAAAAGGGTTAAAAGGAAAAATCGTAGGAGTACAAATGGGAAGTAGTAGCTATGAAGCTTTTAGCAAGGATGAAGAAATTTCAAATGATGTAGTAGAAACAAAAAAGTATTCTAAAAACACGGAGGCACTTATGGACTTAGAGGCTAAAAGGATAGATGCTGTTGTAGTTGATGAAGTAGTAGGAAGATACTATATTTCTAAAAAACCAGGACTTTATAAAGTATTAAGTGAAGATTTTGGAAGGGAACAATATGGTGTTGGTTTTAGAAAAGAGGAGATCGAGTTTAAAAAAGAGGTTGATAAGATATTAGATCAGATGAAAAAGGATGGAACTACAGAAAGTATATCAAAAAAATGGTTTGGGGAAAATATTATAAAATAGTTAGGAGAAATTATGAGAATTTTTAATATAAGTCTATATTTAATAAAAGGATTGAATATAACCTTAAGTATATATTTTATAACTACCTTAGTTGCTATGCCTTTAGGATTAATATTTTCCTTAGGGAAGGTAGGAAGTAGTAGAATAATTAAGGGCGTTTTAGAAGGGTATACCTGGATATTTAGGGGAACCCCTCTACTTTTACAACTAATATTTATATACTTCGGTTTAGGAACTATAGGAATTAAGTTTACACCTTTTATGGCAGCTAATTTAGCTTTTATATTAAATTATGCTGCATATTATACAGAAATATTTAGAGGAGGAATAACTTCCATAGATAAAGGACAATATGAGGGAGCTTATGTTATTGGATTAAATAGAAGGCAGACTATGATTAATATAATTTTTCCACAGGCTTTTAAAAGAGTTATACCTTCTATAACCAATGAATCTATAAATTTAATAAAAGATACAGCCTTAGTTTCTGTAATAGGTATGGGGGACATGCTTAGAAATGCTAAGGAAATAGTAACGAGGGAGTTTGACATAACCCCTTTATTTATAGCAGGATTATTATATTTGATCTTAACTTACTTAATTTTATATTTATTTAAAAGTTTAGAGAAAAAATATGGATACTTTAATTAAGAGGTGAGATATGGAGATTTTAAGATTAGAAAATATAAATAAATATTATAATAAAGACTTGGCTTTAAAAGATATAAATATTTCAATAGAAGAGGGAGATATAGTATCTATTATAGGTCCATCAGGTTCAGGAAAAAGTACCTTATTACGTAGTATTATAGGCTTAGAAGAAATATCAAGTGGTAAGATTTTAAAAGATTCTACAATTGAAATGGGCATGGTATTTCAAAGTTTTAACTTATTTCCACATAAAACTGTATTAGAAAATGTAATTATAGGTCCCATGTTAAATAAAAAAATTAAAAAAGAGGAAGCTATTAAAATAGGAGAGAAATTTTTAGAGAGAGTTGGACTATTAGGGAAAAAGAATGATTACCCGGGAAATTTGTCAGGTGGACAAAAACAAAGGGTAGCTATTGCAAGGGCACTAGCTATGAAACCTAAAATTATATTATTTGATGAACCTACCTCTGCCTTAGATCCAGAATTGGTTGGGGAAGTACTAAAAGTTATAAGGGAATTAAAAGAGGATAAAATAACCATGATAATAGTGACTCATGAAATTTCCTTTGCAAGGGATATTTCTTCTAAGATTATTTTTATGGAGAAGGGTAAAATTTTACTAAATGATTATGTAGAAGAGGTTTTTAATAATAAAAACACTAGAATTCAAGAGTTTTTACAAGGAGCTATGTAAATTATCAGGAAAAGAATCTATCAGCATTTTCATCTAATACAGTATTATTTAAAAATCTTTAGGGAAATATAAAAAAACTGTCTAAATATATAGATATATTCTACCAGCTGTTTTATAATTAGTATGGGAATATATTTATTATTATTAAAGTACAAAATAAATAAAGTAAATCACCGCATAATAATGGGAGGTAAAGTGATGGATATTAATGAATTAGTCGTAAAAACTATAAGGGTGCTTTCAGTTGAGGCAATAGAAAAAGCAAATTCAGGTCATCCAGGTTTACCATTAGGGGCTGCTCCTATGGCGTATACTCTTTGGGGTAAAGTTATGAATCATAATCCTGAAAACACTAATTGGATAAATAGAGATAGATTTATTTTATCAGCAGGTCATGGTTCAGCATTACTATATTCTTTACTTCATACTTTTGGATATGATATTTCAATTGAAGATTTAAAGAATTTTAGACAATGGGGAAGTAAGACACCAGGACATCCAGAATACGGTCATACTGCAGGAGTAGAAGTAACTACAGGTCCTCTTGGTCAAGGAGTTGCAAATGGTGTTGGAATGGCTATGGCTGAAGCACATTTAGCAGCGAAATTTAATAAAGAAAATTATAATGTAATTGATCATTATACTTATGTTTTAGCAGGTGATGGTTGCATGATGGAAGGTATAGCATCAGAAGCATCATCCCTAGCTGGAACATTGGGATTAGATAAATTAATAGTTTTATATGACTCTAACAATATATCTATAGAAGGAAATACTGATATAGCATTTAGAGAAAATGTAGCTAAGAGATATGAAGCTTATGGATGGAGTGTATTCCATGTAGAAGATGGAAACAACATAGAAGAAATCGAAAAGGCTATTTTAAAGGCTAAAGAAGATAAGGAAAGACCTTCTCTTATTGAAATTAAAACAACAATAGGATATGGATCTCCAAAACAAGGTACATCTGGTGTTCATGGATCACCATTAGTTGGCGAAAATATGAAATCTACAAAGGATTTCTATAAGTGGAATGAAGCAGAAGATTTTTCTGTTCCATCAGAAGTAAAAGAATTTACAGAAAGCATGAAAAAACTAGGTAAAGAAAAAGAAGAGGCATGGAATAAGTTATTTGAAGAGTATAAAAAAGCTTATCCAGAATTAGCTAAGGAATGGGAAAGATATTTCAATGAAAACCTATCTGAAGTTATAAATAATGAAGATTTATGGAATTTTGAAAGTGCTGTAGCTACAAGAGCAGCTTCAGGTACAGTTATAAATAAATTAACTAAACTTATGCCTAATTTATTTGGTGGTTCTGCTGACCTTGCACCATCAAACAATACTAATATGAAAGGCTTAGGAGAGTTCTCTAAAGAAGATAATAGCGGAAGCAATATTCACTTTGGAGTAAGAGAGCATGCTATGGCAGCTATAGGAAACGGTATTATGCTTCATGGTGGATTAAGAAGTTTCGTTGCTACCTTCTTTGTATTCTCAGACTACATGAAAGGTTCTATGAGACTATCAGCTTTAATGAAACTACCATTAGTTTATATATTAACTCATGATAGTATCGGTGTAGGTGAAGATGGACCAACTCATGAACCAGTAGAACATTTAGTAGCTTTAAGAAGTATACCTAACTTTACTGTATTTAGACCAGCAGATGCTAGGGAAACAACAGCAGGTTGGATTTCTGCATTAGAACGTAAGGATGGACCAACAGGACTTGTACTTTCAAGACAAAATCTACCTCTATTAGAGGGTACAGGTAAAGAGGCTTTAAAAGGAGCTTATATATTAAAGGATAGTGAAAAGGACGTTCCAGATGCTATTTTAATGGCTTCAGGTTCAGAGGTTTCATTAATATTTGAAGCTGAAAAAGTATTAAGAGAAAAAGGTATAGATGCTAGAGTAATTAGTATGCCATCATGGGAGATTTTTGAAGAGCAAGGAAAAGAATATAAGGAAAGAATTCTACCAAGTGCTGTAAGAAATAGAGTTGCAGTAGAAGCTGGCTCTTCTGTGGGATGGCATAAATATGTAGGTTTAGATGGAGAAGTAATATCTATAGATACTTTTGGAGCATCAGCACCAGGAGAGATATTATTTAAAGAATTTGGATTTACTGTAGATAATGTAGTTGAAACAGTATTAAAAGTAGTTAATAAATAATTTAGATCAAGTAACAAACTAAGTCTAAGGATTTTAGTTTAAAACTCCTATAGAGTATGCTTTTAAAAGGCTACTATCTATAGGGGTTTTTTCAATAAAGCATATTAAAAATCTAAATAAGCATGTTTCGAAAGCACTTCATTATACATATATAGAAAGGATGAGTTACTTGAAAATATTAAAGGAAAAAATCTTAGAAGAAGGTAAAATCTTAGAAGGAAATATACTAAAGGTAGATATGTTTTTAAATCATCAAATGGATGTTAAGTTGTTTAATGAAATGGGAAAAGAATTTAAAGAAAGATTTAAAGAAGAAAAAATAGATAAAATATTAACAATAGAGGCTTCAGGAATAGGAATTGCTTGTATAATATCTCAGTATTTCGATTATGTTCCTGTAGTTTTTGCAAAAAAATTTCAAAGTGCAAACTTAGATAGTGAATGTTATCAGGCAGATGTATTTTCTTATACTAAGCAAAAAAGGTATAATGTAAGAGTAAGTAAAAATTATTTAAAAGAAGGAGAGAGAATTTTAATAATAGATGATTTTTTAGCTAATGGAAGAGCTGCCCTAGGTCTTATAGATATTGTAAGACAAGCTGGTGCCGTACCAGTAGGAGTAGGTATTGTAATAGAAAAAGGATTCCAAATAGGAAGAAGTGAAATTGAAAAAGAAGGAGTTAGGGTAGAATCCCTTGCTATATTAGATAATATAGAGAATAATAAAGTTATATTTAAATAGTTATATTTTCTTAGTTTAGATAAAAGGAAAAGAGTGTATAAATATGAAGGTTAAATATGCAGATTATATTAAAGGGAATAGTATATTAGAAAAAGATTTTAATTTTCAGTACATAGATAATAATAAATTTAAGGGGTATGCCGCTATATCTTATTTTAGAAAAGTTACAGAACCACGTTATGCTGAAATGAATGGAAAAAAATATTTAATTTTAGATGAGGGATATACTTGGATTCAATATTTTCCGAAGGGACTTAATTATGCAGTTACTGTAATGTTTAACACTGAAAAAGAGATTATACAGTGGTATTTTGATATTTGTAAGGGAAACGAAATAGATAGTAGAGGAATTCCTTATTTTTATGATCTTTATCTAGATGTGGTACTTTTGCCACAGGGGAAAATTATGCTTTTAGATGAAGATGAGTTAGAGGAAGCTTATAATATAGGAGATATTACAAAGGAAGACTTCTTTATGGCAAAGGAGCTCGCTTATAGGATTTTAAGTGAATTAAAAAAAGATGAAAATTCTATTGTGGATTTTAGTAAAAATCATATAGAAGAAATGGAAAAATTACTTTAAGCTTTATGAAAATGATAATTTCACATAAGTTCCTTTAGTTAGAGTATAATATAAAAATATAATTAAGAGAATAAACATAAAAAATATATATAAATATGAATCTTAAATAAAGGGTGAAATATATGAAGAAGAGATTAATTAGTTTTATTGTGGTTTTTATATTTTCCTTTAGTTTAACAGGGTGTGAAAAGGATGAAAAGCTTTCAAAGAGAGATACATATATGCTTGGTACCATAATAAGTCTAAAATATTATGGAGAAAATGGAGAAAAAGCAATTGAGGAGTCCTTAGATAAACTAAAGGATATAGAAAATAAAATGTCTTTAAATATAGATAGTAGTGAAATATGTAAACTAAATAAAAATGCGGGGAAAACTTATACAAAGGTAAGCAAAGATACCTATGAAGTTATAAATGAAGCTTTGGAGTATGGTGAATTATCAAAGGGAGCATTTGATATATCTATCCTTCCCGTAAGTTCTCTTTGGAATATTGGTACTGATAATCCTAGGGTTCCAGAAAGTGAAGAAATTAAAAATGCTTTAAAATACGTTAATTATAAAAATATAGTTTTAAATAAAAAAGATAATAGTGTATTTTTAAAAGAAGGTAATATGGCTATAGACCTAGGAGGAATAGCTAAGGGGTATGCAGCAGATCAGTTAAAGAGTATAGTAGAAAAATATAAAATTAAAAGAGCTTTTATAAACCTTGGTGGAAATCTCTATGTTTATGGAGAAAAGGAAAAGGGTGAGCCATGGAATATAGGCATACAAGATCCACTAGGAGATAAGGGGAAATCTTTTGCCACATTAAGAGTTAAAAATAAGTCTGTAGTAACATCAGGAAACTATGAAAGGTATTTTATTAAAAATGGGAAGAGATATCATCATATATTTGATCCTAAAACAGGATATCCTGCAGAGAGAGGAATTATAAGTAGTACCATAATATCTGATAAGTCTATGGATGGAGATGCTCTATCTACAGCTACCTATGTTTTAGGAGTAGATGAGGCTATGAAGCTTATTAATTCTTTAAAGGGAGTAGAAGCTGTATTTGTAACTGCAGATAAGAAAGTATACACTACAGAAGGTATAAAAGATTCCCTTGAAATAACTAATGGAGAGTTTACTTATGAAAAGGGGAGATAAGTTTATTATAAGTTTTGTAGTAGTGGTTTTTCTACTTAGCTTAGCCTCTATGGTGTTTTATAAAAGTGGAAAAGATAGAAATCTAATAGCTGTGGTTGAAAAGGAAGGGAAGGAAGTTTATAGATTTAATATAACTAAATTTGAAGGGGAGAAAGAAATAAAAGTAGAACTACATAAGGGAGAATATAATTTAGTTGAAATCCAAAAGGGAAGAATTAGATTTAAAGATGCTAATTGCAGTGATAAAGTCTGTGTAAGAAGTGGATGGCTTTCTAGAAAAGGAGATATGTCCATATGCTTACCACATAGGATAGCTATTAAAATATTAGGTGAAAAAGAAGATTTGGATGAAGTAACTTATTAAGATTATTTAAGTTAATTGGATGTGATTTTATGAAGGATACGAAGAAACTATTGTATTTAAGTTTTTGTATAGGTATAGCTCTTGTAATTTACTTTATAGAAGCTCAGATACCCGTACTTTTTCCAGGAATAAAGTTAGGACTTGCAAATTCAGTATCCCTATTTGTTTTGATGTATTTTGGATGGAAGGAAGCCTTAGTAGTAATGATAATAAGGACCTTTCTAGGTTCTGTATTTGGAGGAAATATCTTTGCTTTCTTATTTAGCATTTTAGGAGGACTTTTTAGTAACATATCCACAATAATAGCCCTAAAGTATTTTAAAGAAGAAGTAAGCATAGAATGGCTTAGTGTTTTTGGTGCAGTATTTCATAATATTGGACAACTTTTAGTGGCAGCTTTTATAATTAGAGATTTTAGAATCTATTTCTACTTTCCTATTTTAACCTTATCTGCAGTTGCTACAGGTTACTTCACAGGTACAGTTACTAAAAATCTATATAGTAGACTAAATAAAACCAGGTTGCCATTTTAAAATAGCAACCTGGTTTTATTATTCTTAACGTAGTGAAGTAGTGATGAAGTGACTTTCATATTAAGATTTTCATATGGCAAAGCCTTTCATTTAAAGAGTTTCTTTTAATTCTATTTTTTCCCCATGAGCTCTTATTACTTTTGTAGGACACTTTTGAACACAAGTCATACATAAAGTACACTTATCTTTATCCACAACTGGTAGATTGTTTTCCATAGTTATGGCACCTTCTGGACAATTTCTTGCACATAATCCACAGGTTATACATCCTACATTACATACATCTTTAACTTCTTTAAGCTTGTCTCTTGAATTACAAGAAACTCTGATTACTGCTGACTTTGGTTTTAACTCTATTAGATTTTTTGGACAGGCTACAGTGCAAGCACCACAAGCTGTACATTTTTCTTCATCTACAATGGCAACGCCATCTACTACATGAATAGCATCAAACTTACAAGCTTTAACACAGGTTCCTAAACCTAAACATCCATAAGTACAAGATTTACTTCCACCACCAGGAATTATAGCAGCTTGAGCACAATCCATTTCTCCATAATATTGTCCACTTGTCTTTGCCTCAGTGCAAACACCTGAACATTTTACAAAGGCTTTTTTAGGCTCTCCCATTTCAACTGAAACCCCCATAATTGTACCGATTTTTTCAGCAGCAGGAGCACCTGCTACAGCACAAAGATTGGCTTCAGCTTCTCCACGCACTACAGCTTCAGCATATGCATCACAGCCAGCATATCCACATCCTCCACAGTTTGCACCAGGTAGACAATCTCTAACTAGAGGTACTCTTTCATCTACAGGAACGTGGAATTTTTTTGATGCATATCCTAAGATTATTCCAAATACTAGTCCTAATCCCCCTAAGCTAAGGGCAGGATATAATAATAATTTTAATTCCATAATAGCACCTCCAAATTAGTGAATTAAACCTTGGAATCCTAAAAAGGCAATAGACATTAATCCTGCTGTAATTAAGGATATTGGAAGGCCTTTCATAGATTCAGGCATATATTCATTTTCATCTAATCTCTCTCTTATACCTGCAAGTAATACTATGGCAAGCATATAACCAAGACCAGAAGCAAAACCAAATACTACAGATTCTAACATATTGTAGCTTTCATTCATGTTTATAATAACAGCACCTAGAATAGCACAGTTAGTTGTTATAAGAGGTAAAAATATACCTAATGCACTATATAAGGCTGGACTTGACTTCTTTAAAAACATTTCTACAAATTGTACTAAAGCTGCAATAACTAAGATAAAGGCTATGGTATACATGTAGCCTATACCAAGTGGAAGCAATATTACATTATAAACTACATAGGATATAAAGGAAGCTAGTACCATAACAAAAGTAACAGCACACCCCATACCAAAGGCAGTTTTTATTTTTTTAGAAACACCAAGGAAAGAACAAATTCCTAGGAATTTTGAAAGAACAAAGTTATTTACAAGTAAAGCAATTAAAAATATCTTAAGTAAATTCATTTATATTACCCTTCTTTCTATTAGGTTACTCCCCATGTTTTACAGAACAATGAGCACAGTTTCCATCACAACCAGCAAATTCTTTAATCCTTTTATTTTCTTTCTCTTTTTTAGCATTTCTATAGTTAATTAAAGCCATTAAAATACCAAGAGTAAAGAAAGCACCTGGTGCTAGAATCATTATAATAGCAGGTTGAAAAGAAGCAGGCATTATTTGATAGTCAAATACTTTACCAGTTCCAAGCAATTCTCTTATTATACCTATTACAGTTAGGGAAAGTGTAAAACCAAGACCTTGTCCAAGACCATCAAATATAGATATAATTGGACCATTTTTAGAAGCAAAAGCTTCAGCTCTACCAAGGATTACACAGTTAACAACAATAAGAGGTATAAATATTCCTAAAGATTTATAAAGTGAAGGAACAAAACCTTGCATTAAAAACTGTAGCAAGGTAACAAAACCTGCTATAACAACTATAAATGATGGAATACGTATTTTATCAGGAATAAGTTTTCTAAGTAAAGATATAACAAAGTTAGATCCCATTAAAACTACAGTAGATGCAATTCCCATTCCAATACCATTTTTAGCACTAGTAGTTACGGCTAGGGTAGGGCACATTGCAAGCACTTGAACAAAAGTTACGTTTTCTGTTATTACACCATTTTTAATTCTCTCTAAAGGAGTATACATTATTTACTACCTCCTTCTAATTCACTTTTATAGTATTTCACCGCTTCATTAACTGCTGAAGTTACAGCTCTTGAAGTAATAGTAGCTCCAGTAATAGCTTGTATTTCATTATCCTTTGAAGGGGTGGTTTTTATAACTTCTATATCCTTATCAATAGATTTTTCTTTATATTGATTATAGAAGTTTGGATTTGTTGAGTTTGCACCAAGACCAGGAGTTTCAGATTGATTTAATATTTTTATCCCTTCAACCTTACCGTCCTTTGATATACCTACCATTAAGTCTATTTTTCCACCATAACCCTTTGTTTGGATTTTTATTGCATATCCTATGGTGTCATTACCAAGCTTTGCTTCATTTAATTCTAATATATTTTCTGGTAATTTAGCATCTTCCTTTTTCTTAAAGGTTTCTGCTTTTGTTAGTATTTCTTTCATAGCTTCATTATTTTCTTTTTCTGTTTGTTTCGCTATAGGGTCTTTGGTTATACTATAAGCAAAACCAAGGATTAGACCAGCACAAGCAGTAATAATAAGAAGTAAGCCCCCTAATTTTAGTGAATCAGATTTTTTATCCATACTACTTCACCCCCCCAAATTTTTTAGGAGTAATGAACTTATCAATTAGTGGCACAACTAGGTTCATAATTAATATGGAATAAGATACACCTTCAGGATATCCTCCAAAAATACGAATAACAGTTGCAATTATACCACAGCCTATAGCAAAGACTATTTGACCTCTTTTTGTAACTGGGGAAGTTGTATAATCCGTTGCCATAAAGAAGGCTCCTAACATTAATCCTCCAGTAAATATTTCATATAATCCATTACCATATGAAAATCCACTATTTCTTAATAAAGTAGTAAGTATAGCCACAGTACCTATATAAAATACTGGAATCTCCCAAGAGATTATTTTTTTATACAAAAGGTAAGCTGCACCTATTAAAATAGCTAAGGCAGAGGTTTCTCCAATACAGCCACCGATATTTCCTAAGAATGCATTTGCTAGAGAAGGCAGTTCTTGAAAGTTAGCTCCACTTTTCAAAAGAGCCAGTGGGGTAGCTGTAGTTGAACCATCTAAGGTCCAAGTAGTCATGGCTACAGGCCAAGAAGCAAGCAAAACTGCTCTAGCAGCTAATGCTGGGTTTACAATGTTTTGACCTAATCCACCAAATAGTTGTTTTACTACTATAATAGCAAAAACACATCCTATGACTACCATCCAAAGGGGGATAGTTGGTGGAGTATTAAAAGCTATTAGTATTCCAGTAACTACAGCACTATAATCATTAATAGTAATCTTTCTACCAGTAAATCTTTGCCATAAATATTCTGATAAAACAGAAGATATTATAGCAGTTAAAATAACTATTAAAGCTCTCAATTTAAAAAAGTAAACTCCAGCTATACAAGCAGGTATAAGAGCTATAACTACATCTCTCATAATAGTTTGAACAGAATCATTTGACCTAATATGAGGAGATGATGACAAAGTTAAAATTGGTTCATTCATTTAAGTCACTCTCCTTATTTAGCTTTCTTCTTATTTGCTATAACAGCACGTTTTGCAGTTCTTATAGACTGTACTAAGTGTTTTTTAGCAGGACATACAAATGTACAGCAGCCACATTCTATACAATCTAAACCATTAAAAGATTCAAAATCTTCTAGTTCGCTTCTATTAGCAAGTGAGTCGAGCTTACATGGTATAAGTTCCATAGGGCAAGCTTGAACACATCTTCCACACCTAATACAATTTGATGAGTCAGGAAGTACTGCACCTTCTTTTGTAAGGCATAGAATTCCTGAAGTTCCTTTCATAATAGGCATGTCCAATGTACTAATAGTCATACCCATCATAGGGCCACCAGATATAATTTTAACTGGATCTTCTTTAAAGCCACCACAAGCTTCAATAAGTTCCTTTACAGAAGTACCTAATTTCACTTTTAAGTTTTTAGGATTACGTAGAGCCTCACCAGTTACAGTAACAACTCTTTCTGTAAGAGGAATATCTAGAACTATAGCTTTATAAATAGCATTCATAGTAGCTATATTTTGTACTATACACCCTACATCTGCAGGAAGTTTTCCAGAGGGTACTTCTCTTTTAGTTATAGAGTAGATTAATTGTTTTTCAGCACCTTGAGGATACTTTGTTTTTAAAGCTTTTACCTCAATATTTTGTTCATCTTCTGCTAGTTTTTTCATGACTTCAATAGCATCTAGCTTATTATTTTCAATACCTATATAACCCTTAGCTTTTGGAAACAGTTTAAGAACTATTTTTAAACCTTCAATTATATTTTTTCCCTCTTCCAGCATAAGCCTATGATCGCAAGTTAAATAAGGCTCACATTCAGCACCATTTACTATAATGGAATCGATTTCTTTATCCTCTGGAGGGGAAAGTTTTATATGAGTTGGGAAAGCAGCGCCACCCATACCAACAATTCCTGAATTTTTAACTATTTCTCTTATTTCTTCAGCGGAAAGTTTATTATAATCCCTTTTTATATGTTCAGTATTTACATTTTCATATTCTCCATCATTTTCAATGATAATTGACATTACTTTCATTCCACTAGGAGTAATGACAGGAGCAATATTTTTAACGGTTCCAGAAACACTACTAAAAATAGGAGAAGAAACAAAAGCCTTAGATTCCGCTATTTTTTGTCCAACTAATACCCTATCTCCTTTTTTCACTAGGGATTCACAAGGAGCACCAATGTGTTGTGATAAAGGAAATACTAGATCTCCTTTTGGCATATACTCCTCTATTTTTTCTTTCTCTGTAAGATATTTTCCATGAGGAGGATGAATGCCTTTTTTAAAAGTTAGTAGATTCATTTTATTACTTCCTTTCTAATTTATTGATTAGAAAAATAAGTTTAAACTGTAGGCTAAATTAAATTTTAGCCCTATGTATTAATGTATAAAGGGTTAAATAAAAAATTTATTTATTTAAAATAAATTTTAAATAGGTATTAAAAAGTCTGAAAAAACAATTATACAAAATTTTCAATAAAAGCTTAATTTTATATATATGAAATTAAGTTTTGCTATATGAATTATATTGTAACATAGATATTTAAAAATTTATAGTAGTGAATTTTCCAAAAATTTTGATAAAAAAATAACAATGTCGAGTTTTGAAGGAAAAAAATAAGGGGTGGTAGAAAAGAGTGGCTACGTCCCTAGAGAAGGATTTCCCCTAAAGGATAATGACTTCTTAGGAGTAGAACTCCTAAGAAGTCTGTTAAGAAGCTTCAGAGGAAGTAAAAACTCCCGCTGAAACAAGAACTTTGTTTATAGCCTATTAATATAATGAAGAATTCAATTATTAATATAATAATAAGTACTTTTAATAATTTTTTGAATTTAGGATTCATATAATAGCCTCCAGTGCAGTACTCTATTACTATATTTATTAAATAAACAGGCAAAATATAAATAAATATAAAACCATAAGTAAACATGCAAAATATAAATATAAAACTATAAATAAAGGCTTAGAATTTAAAAAAATTCTAAGCCTACATTGTCCTTATTTTATTTAAAAAAATCTTTTAATACTTCGTTGTTCTCCATAACTGACATTAGAGGTAACCCAACTCCATAGCAACATACAAGCTGACCAATTCCTACATAAAGCATATTTAAATAAAGTGGCATATCTTTAACATAAAGTAATTTTAGCATAGTTCCAATTACAAAAGCATTTACAATTACTGAAGGAAGTGGTGCTAAATATTTTTTGTACTTTAAGTTGCTTTTGCCTATGTAGTAAGTGATTATAGCAGCTATTAGGGTTGCTAGGGAACCAAATATTAAATCAGGTAGCCCCATAGGACTTATTATATTAGAAGCAATACATCCAATAAAAAGTCCATATATTGCATAGGGTGAGAAATAAGGTAAAACTGTTAGTCCCTCTGCAATTCTAAATTGAATAGGTCCATAACTTAAAAAGCTTAGGCTTACAGTTATGGCTGAATAAATTGCAGCAAGTATAGCTGCAAACACAATTTTTTGCGTCTTAGATTTAGTTTGACCTATCATACTAGTCTTAGACGCCTCCTTTGAGTTTTCTATCATAACAAATACCTCCGTAGTTTTATTTAAAGACAGGATATTGCGAACTGTCCTATAAAATTTTAATATAATAAGACTCAATAGTCAAAACAAATTTTATACCATCTTCTTCAAAATGGCACAAAAGAGCGGTTATCTACTTAGATAATAAGTTCTAAGCTTTAGGAGAGTAAAGATTTATCTTAAAGTCAAGAACTTCCTTTATTGATTAAATGAATTTAAAATGATATATTATTTCTGATAGGTGTATATACACTTGTAAAGATAAAATATAAGGGGTGTAAATATGAGTACAAATATAGTTGAAAAAATACAGAAATTAAAAGAGGAGAAAAATGCAATTATTTTAGCACATTATTATCAAAACCCTGAAATACAAGATATAGCAGATTACGTGGGAGATTCTTATTATTTAAGCAAAGTAGGTATGGAAAGCAAAGCGGATGTAATTGTATTTTGTGGAGTAAAATTTATGGCTGAGGGAGCTAAAATATTATCTCCAGAAAAAAGAGTTTTATTAACTCATGAAGATGCTCTTTGTTGCATGGCTTTAATGGCAGATAAAGAGGGTATAGAAGAGATGAAAAAGAAACATCCTAAGGCAAAGGTAGTTTGTTATGTAAATTCCTCCTCAGAAGTTAAAGCGGTTTCAGATGTATGCTGTACTTCAGCCTCTGCACTTAATATAATAAACAATTTAGATACAGAGGAAATTATATTTGTTCCAGATAAAAATTTAGGCTCTTATATTGCTGAGAAGGCTCCTAATAAAAATATTATACTATGGCATGGATGTTGTAATATACACGATATTATAGAACCTAAGGATATTATCGAAGCTAAGAATAAATATGGACAAGACATAGTAATCTTAGCCCATCCAGAGTGCAATAAAGAAGTTAGGGATATGGCTCACTATGTTGGAAGCACTTCAGGCATAATAGATTATGCTACACAGTGTAAAGCTAAAGAATATCTAATAGTTACAGATGAAGGAGTTATTCATGAATTAAAAAAGAAAAATCCTAATAAAACTTTTTATAGCCTAGGTATGAGATGCAATAGTATGAAGATAACTACTTTAGATAGAGTTTACAACTGTCTTTTAAACATGGAAGGAGAAATCTTTGTAGATGAGGATATAAGAATTAAAGCCTATAATGCACTAGACAATATGCATAAACTGGGTTCTTAGAAGTCGTTATCCAGGGACGTAACTGCTCTTTTCTCTAGAGCGGGTAGTCATCGGATAAACAGAATTCTTAGGAGTTTTACTCCTTAGAAGTCGTTATCCAGGGACGTACCTGCTCTTTTCTCTAGAGCAGGTAGTCATCGGATAAACAAGGTGGATAAGCTACAAATTATAGAAGGTGATTTTATATGATTAAAGATACAGAGGTTTTAATAATTGGTGCTGGTGTGGCAGGGTTATATTTTGCACTAAATTTGCATAGCAGTATAAAAGTTACCATAGTTACAAAAGAGGCTTTAGGAGTGTGTAACTCAAGTCTTGCACAGGGAGGAATTTCAACTAGAAAAGATATAAATGATACGGAGACCTATATAGAAGATACTTTAAGAGCAGGGTCTTATAGAAATGATTTAAATGCGGTTAAAATATTAGTAGAAGAGTCTAATGAAAATATAAATAAATTATTAGATTTCAAAGTTCCCTTTGATAAGGAGGCAGGAAATCTTCATTATACAAGAGAAGGTGCACACAGTATTTTTAGAATAGTTCATTGTAAGGATCAAACTGGTAAAGTTGTTACAGATACATTGATAAAAAGGATTAAGGAAAAAGAAAATGTGGAAATACTAGAACATATAAATATAGTAGATTTACTTTCCATTAATAATACATGTTATGGGGCAGTAGGAATTGATACTAAGAAAAATAGTATAATTAGATTTTATTCTAAGGAAACTGTAATAGCTTCAGGGGGGTTAGGTGGAATATTTAAGAATTCTACAAATGAAAGAGAAATTAAAGGTCTATCTTTATCCTTAGGAGTAAAACACAATATTGAAATGCAGGATATAGAGTTTATACAATTTCATCCAACTTCCCTTTATGAAGAAAATAGGAGTAAAAAATTTTTGATTTCTGAATCCTTAAGAGGGGAAGGTGGAAAACTTTTAAATTCAGATAATAAAAGATTTATTGATGAACTCTTACCTAGAAATGTGGTTTCAAGAGCTATATTAGAGGAAGAAAAAAAGACAGAAAAACCTTATGTTTTTTTAGATATGACTCATGTAGGAGAGGATTTTATAAAAAATAGATTTCCAGGGATTTATTCTGTATGTTTAGAAAAAGGCATTGATATAACTAGGGAAAAGATAAAAGTAACCCCAGCACAGCATTACTTTATGGGAGGACTAAAGGTAGATACTCTTAGTAGAACTTCTATGAAAAATCTATTTGCAGTCGGGGAAGCTAGTTGTACGGGGGTTCATGGAGAAAATAGACTTGCAAGCAATTCACTTTTAGAAGCCTTAGTATTTTCTAAAAGAGGTGCAGAGTTTGTAAATGAAAATATACATAAGGTTCCCCCATCAAACTTTAAAAATCATATTAAAAATTATATTTCTCAGTATTCAATAGAAGAGGCTGTAAATGAAGATAAGAAAAACATTAAACTAGCTACTAAAAAAATAGAGGAAGTTAGGAGTGATCTTAAAGATGAATTGGTTAATTGTAGATAATATTATAAAAGAAGCTTTAAATGAGGATTGTCCTTTTGGGGATGTTACAACAGAAGCAATAGTAGATAAAGATAGTACATGCACCGTAGATTTAATTTCAAAAGAAGAGGGGATTATAGCAGGTATTGAGGTGTTTAGCAGAGTTTATCATATACTTCAAGATGTAGAGGTTACTTTTTTTATAAAAGAGGGAGAAAGGGTTAAAAAAAATCAGGTAATAGGTAAAATTAAAGGAAATACAAGAAAGGTTTTAATAGGAGAAAGGGTAGCCCTAAATTTAATTCAAAGATTAAGTGGAATTGCAACGCTTACTAATAAATTTATTAGTAAATTAGAGAACACTAAAACTAAACTCCTAGACACTAGAAAAACCACTCCCAACTTAAGAATTCTAGAAAAGTATGCAGTATCCATAGGTGGAGGCAATAACCACAGATTTAATTTAAGTGACGGAGTTTTGATAAAAGATAATCATATAGACGCAGCTGGTGGAATAAAAGAAGCTGTATTTAAGGCAAGAGAATATGCACCCTTTGTTAGAAAAATAGAAGTTGAAGTTGAAACTTTAAGTGAGGTTAAAGAAGCACTACAGTGCGGAGTAGATATTATAATGCTAGATAATATGGACATAGATACCTTAAAAGAGGCAGTGAGCTTAATAGGAAATAGAGCTAAAACTGAAGCTTCTGGAAATGTAACCCTAGATAATATCGAAGAAATAGCTAAAACAGGTGTGAATTACATATCTTCAGGATACATTACACACTCATATAAGGCTTTTGACTTAAGTATGAAGAATTTAGAATTGATAGATTGAGTTAAATTTACTATAATAGAAACTAAGAGTAAGAGAATAAAAGAATAAAAATAAAAAAATAAAAGAATTTTACTAATAAAAAGTTAATAATATTTAAAAGTATGTTATTTTAAAGATAGCATACTTTTGTTTTTCATAAGAAATTCTAAAACTTGTTCATAGGTGATTACGTAACTGTCATATCAAGAAAAATTTCTAACAGAGTAAAATATGAAATATAGTCTTTATTGGAAATATATTGATATGAAAATTACTTCATCACTGATTCACTACGCTTTGAATTTCTAATAAGGCTTTTAAGTAAAATAATTATAGGGGATATCTGAAGGAGAATAAGGATGAATGAAAAAATTTTTGATTCAAAGATTATAGAAATGGATAATGGACTTAAAATATTAAGTATAAAAAAAGAAACAGGATTAATGTCTATAAATTTAGGTATAAAAATAGGTGCACTTTATGAGAATAAAGAGGAAAAAGGTATTAGTCATTTTATAGAGCATATGTTATTTAAAGGTACCCAAACTAGGGATAATGAAAAATTAAATAATGAATTAGAGAATATAGGTGGAGATTACAATGCCTATACAGATTATACTTGTACAGTATACAGCATTGATGGATTAAATAGTGAGATGGAAAATTCCCTAGAAATAATTTCAGACATGGTTATGAATTCTAAATTTAAGGAAGAAGAAATAGAGAAGGAAAGAGGAGTAATACTATCAGAACTAAGAAGTAGTAAGGATGATATAGAAGATTTAAGTTTTAAGAAGATAAATGAGTATGCATTTAGAAAAAGTGGATTAAAGATGGACGTGCTTGGCACAGAGAAGATTATAAAAAGTTTTAATAAAGAAAAACTTGTAAAATATTATGAAGAATACTATGCACCTAATAATTCTGTTATATCTATTGTGTCATCGTATAGCCATGAATATGTACAAGCTTTAGTAAAGAAATATTTTGGGGCTTGGAGTAGAAGAAAAATTAATAAGAAAATATTAGAAGATGAAAAGAATAGGGAAGGTGTATTTGAATCATATAAAAAAGAAATAGAACAGAGTACCATAGTATATTTATATACATTTTATGGTTTAAGTAAAGAGGAAGAATTAAGTCTTAAGGTATTAAATCATAAATTAGGGGAGAGTGCAAACTCCATATTATTTAGAGAACTTAGGGAAAATAGGGGGATTGCCTATGATGTTTATAGCCATATGGATTCTTCAGAACACATAAAGACCCTATATATTTATACAGCAGTTGAGGAAGAAAATTTGGAAGAAGCTTTGGATATTATAGATAAATCTATAGTTAATATAAAATCTAGGGAAATTAAAACTCATGAAAATACACTAAGCCTAATGAAAAAGATTTTTAAGACTTCCTTAATAGCTACCTTAGAAAGTGGAGCTGAACTAGGTCATTATGGTCTTATGCAACTAATGGAAAATGAGAGTGTTTATGAGTTTATAGAAGATATGAAAAGGTTAGAATATATAAATAGTGAGCATATTTATAATATAGCTGAAAAAATTTTAAGAAATCCAAGTATACATATTTTAAGATCGGAAAAGAGTGAGGAATATGAGCAATAAGGTAAGCAAAATAGAAGTTCAAAAGAAAAATAAAGAAAGAGTAAACATTTATGTGGATGATGAATATTTTATAAGTTGCCATATGGAACTAATTTATAAGGAAGGTATAAAAAAAGGAGAGTCTATAGATAAGGAAAAGTTAAATTCCATAGTTGAAGAGGATAATTTTATTAAAGCTAAAAGTAGAAGTTTAAGATATTTGGGAAGAGCTTATAAAGCTGAAGAAGAAGTAAGAGAAAAGTTAATAGGAGAAGGATATGATGAAAAAATCATAGAAAGAACAATTAACTTTTTAAAGGAATATAATTTTATAGATGATAATAGATATGTAGAATTATTTATAAAAGAGAAACTAAAAAAATGGGGAGAGAATAGAATAAAGTATGAGCTTTTAAAAAAAGGAGTAGATGAGAAACTTATAATAAGTAAAATGGAACATATAGATGAAGAGGATAAGGAAAATATTCTTAGTGAAATTGCTATTAAAAAGTATAATTCACTAGTTAAAAGTGAAAAAGATTTATTTAAAGTTAAGAAAAAATTAAATGATTACCTTTTAAGAAGAGGGTATAATTATGATGAGGTAAGAGCTGTAATTATAAATATATTAGAAGTAGGTGAATAGATGAAGATAGATCCTATAACTTTAATTTTATTTTTGGCTATGTTTTTACCAATATTAAAAGGATTTTTAGTAAGTTATAGATCAAAGGATCAGAAGGAAACAATAAATAGCTTACTAAGTAGCATCTCTTTTATTTTAGCAATTTTTATAGGAGTAAATTTATTTAAAGAAATATTTTTAAATAGAAATTCATTTTTCTATTCAGTCATTGAAAAGTTTTCTAAAGGAGATCTAGTGCAGTTTATAGATAAAAATCCAATAATATTGTATTTGGTTATTTTTCCTGTATTCATTTTAATAATTTATATAGTTCTAAGATGGTTTACTATAGGGGTATGCTCCATATTATTATATCCTATTTTTGATATTATAGAGAATTTTGCAAAAAAGAGAAGTAGTATTTTTAAGCGAGTTTTAGGGGCTTTATTTCAAGTACCTAGAGCTATTGCATATGTAACCATGTTATGTTTTGCTTTAAATTATTTTTCTGCCTTTAATATTTTTTCATCTAAGTTAGATATAAATGAGCATTTAGAAAAGTCTAAACTATATAATGAACTTTCCGCTAAAGTAGTTGTTCCTATATCAAATTCTCCACTAGCTAAAAAACTACCTAACATATTAAGTAATTCCTTTAAAATTGAAGTTACTGAAAATAAGTCTTCAGATCATAAAAGTAATAATAATAAAAAGGTAATAATATATTATAATGGTGTAACCTTGGAAGAAGCAATTAAGTCCAATGAGGATATAGATACATTTAGTAGAAAATTAGTAAGTAATAAAAAAGGTACTTATAATAAGTCCCATGAAATATACTCTTGGATATGTAAAAATGTACACTATGATTATGATAAGGCAAAAAGAATCTTAAGTGATGACTTTTCAAAGAAATCAGGGGCTATAAATACATACAACACAAAAAAGGGAATTTGCTTTGACTATTCTTCCCTATTTGTAGCTATGTGTAGAGCTAACAATATTAAAGTTAGAATGGTAACAGGAAAGGGCTTTGATGGTCGTAGTTGGGTAAATCATTCATGGAATCAATTTTATGATTCAGAGAAAAACACTTGGATTAACGTTGATCCTACCTTTGGTGTAGGTGGTAATTATTTTGATAGTGAAAAATTTTCCTTAGATCATAAAGAAGATAAAGTAGCAGGAGAATGGAAATAAACTAAAATTGAATATTATAGCAGAAAATTACCGAGTAAATGGTTCTAAAAATGTGAAAAAGTGGTATAATATTTATTAAGAACTTATTAGGGGGTAGTTATATGAAGGTAGATAATGAGGTAGAGCATAGTAGGAAAATAAGAAAAGCAAAGAGGAATGAATTAATAAGGAAAAAAAATAGACGTAGGGATTTTATTATATATTCATTTTGTATTTTGGGTATCTTTTCTTTGGGAGCTTTTATAGGGTTGCAATTATTTAATGTGTCTACAGAAAACTATAAAGCCTATGCTGGTGTTAAGGAGAAGAAGCCAGTAGTGGAAGAGAATACAGACTTAAAAGAGCCTAAAAAAGATAATATAAAAGGCAATAAGGATGATAATAGGGAAGAAGAAAGCTTTAAGTCTAATAAATTTAAAAATAATAATAAGCAAGAAATTAAGGAAGAAAAAGAAACTAAGGGGGAACCTAAAAAAGAGGTAAGTAAAAATTATAATAGCGAAAAATTTAAAAATGAAAAAGTATGTTATTTAACTTTTGATGATGGTCCTACAAAAAATATAACTCCTGAAATATTAAAAGTTTTAAAAGAGAAGGATGTAAAAGCAACATTTTTTGTACTTGGCAAGATGGCAGAAGTTAATCCAGAATTAATTTTAAAAGAAAAACAAGAAGGGCATTTAATTGCAAATCACACTTATTCTCATGATTATAAGTATGTTTACTCAAATCCTGATAATTTAATTAAAGATTTTAAAAAAGCTGATGAAGTTATAAAAAAGATTATTGGAGAGGAACCAGCTAAGATAGTTAGGTTTCCAGGAGGGTCTTTTAAGAAAGTAGAGTTTCAAAAAAGAGTAAATAAAGAAGGATTTCATTATGTAGATTGGAACTGTTTAAATGGGGATGCTGAAGCATTAAATGTACCAGAGGAAAAATTAATTAGTAAGGTTAAAGAAACCATGGGGAATCAGGAGCATATTGTGATTTTAATGCATGACTCTGGAACAAAACAAACAACTGCAAGGTCCTTAGGAAGAGTTATTGATTATATTAAATCAAAAGGATATAGTTTTAAGACTTTAGATGAAGCTTTTGACACTGAATATAAATAAAAATAAAAGTAACTTCAAACTAAAGAGGGGGTTTGAAGTTACTTTTGTAATTTATAAGTTATAATTTATAAATTTAAAGGAAGCACTAGATGAAATTGAGAATTTATAGTTTTGAAGTTATTTTTGTAGTTTATAAATTAATCAATATAGTTATCTAATATAAGATTAATGGCTTTTTCACAGTCTTTATCATCGTTATTTATACTCCATGCCAAATTAAAGTGGTATAAAGCTTTTGGATTGTCATTTAACATGGCATAACAATATCCTAGATTAAATATATATTTACTGTCTCTTTTTAAGTTTATAGCATTTTTCAAGAAACCTACTGCCTTTTTATAATTTTTAAGCTTAATATGACAAACAGCAGTATTATAAAGTGAACTTGATTCATTTTCATTAACTTTTAGGGCTCTCTCATACATAGATATGGCTTTTTGATATTCTTTAGCATTATAAAGTTCATTAGCTTTTTTGAAGTAATTCATTTTATCCTCCTTATGCACATAAAGGTTTTCTATTTTTAATAATACCCATGTTGAGAGATTTTAAACATTATTAGTAAAATTAAGCTTTAAGTTTTTGTTCTATTAGGGACACAGCTCCATACATTAAATAGGCCAATAATGAAAGTAAAACTACACTCATCATAACCATATCTAACTCAGAGATTTGGCCACCATATATAATTAAGAAACCTAAGCCTTCTTTGGCAACAAGAAATTCTCCCATAATTACACCAACCCAAGAAAGACCTACATTTATTTTTAGTGCAGAAATTAGAGTAGGTATAGATGAGGGAATAATTAAATATTTTAGTATTTGGAATTTAGTAGAATTAAAAGTTTTCATAAGCTTAATTTTTTCTTTGTCTACTTCATTAAAACCTGATAGCACTCCAATTATAGTTACAACTATAGAAATTAAAAGGGCTATAACAATTATTGCACTTATACCATTTCCCACCCAGAATATTATAATTGGTGCAAGAGCAACTTTTGGAAGCGCATTTAAAACTACAAGATAAGGATCTAAAACCTTACATAAGAAATCTGACCACCAAAGCAAAATTGCAATTAAAGTTCCTAGTATAGTTCCTAGAAGAAATCCTAGAACTGTTTCAAAACAAGTTATAAATACATGCTTTAGTAAAGTACCTTCACTGTAAACTTTTACAAAGCTCTTAACCATACGAGAAGGAGTGCTTGTTAAGAAGGGATCTATCCATCCTAGATTTCCAGCAACTTCCCAAAAAGCAAAAATAAATACCAATAGAAGAATTCTAGTTATTGTAATTTTTCTGTTTTTCTTTTTCACTAGATTTAAGTATTCTAGATGTTCCTTACTGTATTTTTCCATAGTTATTTAGCTCCTTCCATAACAAATTGAAGTATATACTAAAGTTTGGTGCTTCACGTTTTTTTAACGGCGTATTATATTTAGGATCAAATTCTATTTTTATATTTTTATTTATTGTAGCAGGACGTGGAGTTAAAAGTATTATTCTATTAGACATAGAAATAGCTTCTGAAATATCATGGGTAACCATAATAGTGGTTTTATTTTCTCTCTTTATTATCTCATGAATTTCATCACTAATATTTAATCTAGTTTGGTAATCAAGGGCGGAAAAAGGCTCATCTAACAGGAGAATCTTAGGGTTTAAAGCAAGAGTTCTAATCAAGGCAACTCTTTGTCTCATACCACCTGAAAGCTGAGAAGGGTAGTGATTTTTAAAGTCCCAAAGTTCATATTTTTTTAGTAAATCCTCTATATATTTAATGGATTCAGGATTCATTTTATTTTGAATTTTTAAACCAAGGCATACATTATCCCAAAGTGTAAGCCAAGGGAATAGATGGTCTTTTTGAAACATATATCCTATAATGTTAGTGTGTTCTTCTATTTTTCTATTGTCCATATATATATTTCCAGAGGTTGGTGATATTAAACCAGAAATAATATTTAGTATAGTGGATTTACCGCAACCTGAAGGACCGATAATACTTAGAAACTCCCCTTCTTCTACTTGGAAGTTTATATCTTTTAATGCTGGTGTCTCTGCGTTTAGAGTATGGTAGTTCATATAAACATTTTCTACAGTTACTTTCATATTTTTTTCAACTCCTTTACATAGATAAATTCTATGAAATGTCTGTTATAAACTTTATAGCATCCATATAATAAAATATGACTATAGAGTGAGAAAGGTTAATGCAAAGAAGCATAATAAACAGAGTTCTTGGCTTTAGAGGGAGTTTTTATTCCTTCTAAAACTTAGAAATCGTTATCCAGGGACGTAGCCGCTCTTTTATCGCACTTTAAAGAAAAGCAGAGAGTCCAGATCTTCTATTTGGTAGAATTCGCTTTCACAGAGTGTTATGGGAGTATTAGAGCGGATAGTCATCGGATAAACATAGTTCTTGTCTTTAGGGGATAGTCATAGGATAAATGTATAAAATTAATAAGATTCATTAGTATATGGAACTAATTTGCTTAAATAAGTATTAGTAGAATTAAATAGCTATTATCCTTTATAAATTAAAATTGAAAAAATTTAACTTGAACCTTATAATAGTAAGAATATACGTAATAAAGTTCAAGTTAATAAATATATAGTAAATATTTATAAAATAATAATTGGAGAAGTGATAGTATTATGAATAAAGTCTTAAGATTAGGATTAGATGTGGGGTCAACTACTGTAAAAGTGGTTGCATTAGATGGTCAAGAGGTAATATATTCAAAATACCAACGTCATTTTTCGGATATTAAGAATTCAGTAATGGAGATTTTAAATCAGTGTTATGACAAAGTAGGAAATAGATATATTAGAGTTGCTATTACTGGTTCTGGGGGACTATCTGTGTCCGAATGGCTAAAATCTACTTTTGTGCAAGAGGTTATCGCATGTACAAAAGCTATAGAAGAGACCTTAAGTGAAGTAGATGTGGCTATTGAATTAGGTGGAGAAGATGCTAAAATAACATATTTTAAAAATGGTATAGAACAGAGGATGAATGGAACTTGTGCAGGGGGAACAGGAGCATTTATAGATCAAATGGCAACATTACTAAAAACAGATCCTAAGGGCCTTAATGAACTTGCAAAGGATTATAAAACTATATATCCTATTGCAGCAAGATGTGGGGTTTTTGCAAAAACTGATATACAACCACTTTTAAATGAAGGGGCTAGAAAGGAAGATATAGCAGTTTCTATATTTCAAGCTGTAGTTACTCAAACTATTAGTGGACTTGCTTGTGGACGACCTATAAGGGGAAAAGTTGCTTTTTTAGGAGGCCCTTTATTTTTCTTATCAGAACTTAGAAAAAGATTTATAGAAACTTTGGGTTTAAAAGATGATGAAGTTATATTTCCCGAAAAATCTCAACTTTATGTGGCACTTGGTGCAGCTTTAAGTTCAGATAAAAGTATAGAGATTTCTTTTAAGGAACTTTTAGATAGATTACATAATAAGGATAAAAATTTAGAAGAACACATAGTCTCCCTTCCAGCACTTTTTAAATCAGAAGAAGAATATTTAAGTTTTAGAAATGAGCATAATAAGCATTGTGTACAAAGAAGGGAACTAGAGCATTATGATGGAAAATGTTTTCTAGGTATAGATGCAGGATCTACAACCACTAAAGTAGCCTTAATATCTGAAAAAGGTGAGCTTCTTTACTCTCATTATAAAAGCAATGATGGAAATCCTCTTATATCAACTATTGAGATATTGAAGGACTTATATACTAAAATTCCTGAAGGGATTGAAATATCTAATTCAGCTATTACAGGGTATGGAGAGGGACTTATAAAGGCAGCTTTAAAAATTGATATTGGGGAAATAGAGACTGTAGCACATTTTAAAGCAGCAAACTTTTTCCTTCCAGGAGTGGATTTTATATTAGATATTGGTGGACAAGATATGAAATGCCTAAAGATAAAAGATGGAGTAATTCAAAGCATAATGCTTAACGAAGCTTGTTCATCAGGATGTGGATCTTTTATTGAAAGTTTTGCTAAGTCCTTACACATAAGCGTAGAAGAGTTTTCAAAAAAAGCCTTATTTGCTGAAAAACCTGTAGACTTAGGATCAAGATGTACTGTATTTATGAATTCTAAAGTTAAACAGGTTCAAAAAGAGGGAGCTACCATAGGAGATATCTCTGCAGGACTTTCTTATTCTGTTATAAAAAATGCTATATATAAGGTGATAAAAATTAGAGACCCTAAACAAATGGGAGAAAATATTATAGTCCAAGGGGGAACCTTTTATAATGAAGCTGTATTAAGAAGTTTTGAATTAGTCTCAGGCAGGAGAGTAGTAAGGCCCGACATATCAGGTATAATGGGAGCTTTTGGAGCTGCATTGATTGCAAAGGAGAATTATAAAGAAGGATATATTAGCACTATTGTAGATAAAGAGGAGCTCTATGAATTTAGTATAAAAACCAGTATGAGAAGATGTGGACTTTGTGCAAATAACTGTCTTCTTACTATAAATGACTTTGGAGGGAGAAATTTTATAACAGGAAATAGGTGTGAAAGACCTTTAGGAAAAGAAAAAAACAATAGAAATATTCCTAATTTATATAATTACAAATATAATAGAATTTTTAAATATAAGCCTTTAGACTTAGAAAAAGCTAAAAGAGGAGTTATAGGTATACCTAGGGTTTTAAATATGTATGAAAATTATCCCTTTTGGTTTACCTTTTTAACAAACCTTGGCTTTAGGGTAGAATTATCTCAAAGATCATCTAAAAAAGTTTATGAGATGGGGATGGATACCATACCTTCAGAGTCAGCGTGTTATCCTGCAAAATTATCTCATGGTCATATAAGTGATCTTATAGAGAGAGGAGTTAAAACTATATTTTATCCTTGCGTAGTTTATGAACAAATCGAAGATAGTAAGGCTGATAATCACTATAATTGTCCTATAGTAACTTCCTATGCAGAGGTTATAAAAAATAATATGGATGATTTAAAAGAGAAAAACATAAAGTTTATGAATCCTTTTTTAGCACTTCACAATAAAACAAAACTTCAATCTAGGTTATATGATATATTTAAAGAATTTGGAGTAAGTAAGGGTGAAGTAAAATATGCTCTTAATAAAGCTTATGAGGAAGACCGTGTTTTTAAAGAAGATATAAAAAGAAAAGGAGAAGAGACTTTAAGATATATAGAAGAAAACCATATTACAGGAATAGTTCTAGCAGGAAGACCATACCATATAGATCCTGAGATTAATCATGGTATAGCAGAGTTAATAACTACTTATGATATGGCAGTTTTAACTGAAGATTCTATAAGTCATATGGAGGAAATAGATAGACCTCTTAGAATTGTGGATCAATGGATGTATCATTCAAGACTTTATAGAGCTGCTAGCTATGTAGCTAAAAATCCTAATTTAGAGCTTGTACAGTTAAACTCCTTTGGTTGTGGACTTGATGCTGTAACTACAGATCAAGTGGAAGAAATCTTAGAGGCTCATAATAAGATATATACCTTATTAAAAATAGATGAAGTTAATAACTTAGGTGCTGCAAGAATAAGAATAAGATCTTTAAAAGCAGCTATAGAAGAGAGGGCTACTTCGAAAAATGATAAAAATATAAAAATTAAAAAAGTACCTTATGTTAAGAAAGTACCTTTTACAAAAGACATGAGAAAAACTCATACTATATTATCACCACAAATGTCACCTATACATTTTGAGTTTGTTGAAAGTGCTTTAAATTCAGAGGGATATAATATAAAGTTATTAAAGGAAGTAGATAGTTTAGCTATTGAAGAGGGGCTTAAGTATGTAAATAATGATGCATGCTATCCATCTATAATAACTATAGGTCAAATAATGAGAGCATTAAAATCAGGGGAATATGATTTAAATAATACTTCTGTTATAATATCTCAAACTGGTGGTGGATGTAGAGCCACAAATTATATATCTTTTTTAAGAAAGGCATTGAAAGAATCAGGAATGGAACATATTCCAGTAATATCTTTAAATGCATGTGGGCTTGAAAGTAATCCAGGATTTAATTTTAATTTAAATATGCTTAGAAAGTCTTTAATGGGACTTCTATATGGAGATTTATTTATGAGGGTACTATATGCTACAAGACCTTATGAAAAGGTAAAGGGCTCCGCAGATAGGCTCTATAGAACTTGGGCAGAAAGGTGTAAGGAATCTATTAGAGTAGGTAAATTTAAGGAGTTTAAAGAAAATATATATGAAATTGTAAAAGACTTTGATAACTTAGAATTACTAGATATAAAGAAACCTAAGGTAGGTATAGTAGGGGAAATCCTTGTTAAGTTCCACCCAGATGCTAATAATGATGTGGTTAAAGTTATAGAAGAGGAAGGTGGAGAGGCTATTATGCCTGATCTTACAGACTTTTTCTTATATTGTGCTTATGATCAAACTTTTAAGCATAAGTATTTAGGGGCAAGCTTAATAAGTAAAATAGGCAGTGATATAGGTATAAAATACATTGAAATGTATAGAAAGCCTCTAAAAAATGCTTTAAAATCCAGTGAACGTTTTTCAGCTCCAAATTCTATTCATGAATTAGCTAAGGGGGCAGCGCCTATTTTATCCATAGGAAATCAAACTGGAGAAGGATGGTTTTTAACTGCTGAGATGGTAGAACTTATAGAGAGTGGTGTTCATAATATAATCTGTGTCCAACCCTTTGCCTGCCTTCCTAATCATGTAACAGGAAAGGGCATGATAAAAGAGTTAAAGAGAAGGTATCCAGTAGCTAATATTGTGGCAGTAGATTATGACCCAGGAGCTAGTGAAGTAAATCAAATTAATCGTATAAAATTAATGCTTTCAACAGCTTTTAAAAATTTAGAACTAAAAGAAAAAGATGAAAAACTAAGTATGCAAGAAAAAGAACTAAATGAGGCATTACTAGAAGCAGCTCCCGTAAGAGAATAGGTTTATAAATACAATGCTTTGCTAGGGTAAAATGTTGATATGAAAATCACTTCATCACTGATTTACTACGTTAAGAATTTCTATTACTTTAATAAAACCCATGCGTAAAACAAGCTCTACATTTCTCTGTTTACGCATGGGTTTGTTTATTTTATTGCTTTTTCTGCAAAGGAGTTATCCACAATTTTATCAAAAGGAGGTCTAGTTTTTATTAAATCGGACTTATAGTTTTCGATAATGTCCATTAATTTATTTAATTCATCTTCTTTTAATAATGGGTCTTTTGCAAAGGCATCTATTTCCTTATAGCGTTTAATAGAACTTACTAATATTTCTTTATCTGCAGAAGGGAAGAAGGATTTAACGGATTCTATAACTTCTTCATTGGAATGTTCATATATCCACTTTTGACCCTTATATATAGCTCTAGTAAAGGATTCTAAGTTATCAGGATTTTTATCCCTATAGGATTTGGTAGAGAAAAAAGAGGTATATGGGATATTTCCAGCTAGCTCTCCTATAGAAGCTACAACATATCCTGAATTATCTTTTTTTAGCATACTAGCAGTAGGTTCAAATAAGGTTACATAATCTTCAGTTCCACCTTTAAAAGCGCCTGCAGTTGCATGGAATGCTATATTAGTTATAATATCAACATCTTGAAATGGTGTTATACCTTTTTCCTTAAGTACGTATTCAAAGGTCATTTCAGGCATTCCACCAGGTCTACCACCTATTACTTTTTTTCCTTTTAAGTTTTGCCAATCAAAATCTTTTTCATCTTTCCTTCCAACTAGAAAAGAACCGTCTTTTTGAGTTAGTCCAGAAAATATTATAGGATAATCTTCTCTTTTTTGATTATAAATATAAATAACTTGTTCAGGACCACAAAGACCTACATCTACAGCACCACTTAAAACTTGTTGCATGGTTTTATCAGCACCTTATGCAAATACACAAGTAGGTATTTACAAATCTATCTCCTTTTTATAATACCACATGGAAGCAGTGAATTGGTGCCTATAAGATTAATTTCTAATATATTTTTTTCATCTGAGGTAGTCCATACTACGTTTTCAATTAGGCCCTTAACTAATATTCTTTTTTGTGTAATATCAACAAAGTCATAAAGTTTTTTAAAGTTTGATATATTAACCTCCATGTTGTTTAAAAATCTTTCTTCATCATCTTTTTCTTCCATTACAGAGTTTAATTCATGGAGCTTATAGTTTATATCATCATTTTCTTTTTTTAATCTCTCTAGCTCATTTTTAAGCATATCTACTATGTCATTATCATCAATTAGAGCTAGCTTTTTTATTACTCCCTGAATTATTTTTTTATTTTCAGATAAGGTTTTATTTAATTTATTTATTTCATCTGTTACATCATAATTTATTATATTTTTTTTATTCTTCTGATATATTTCTTTAAACATATCTATATTTAATTCCTTAAGGTAAGCAGCTACATAATCTTCTGCTTTATATGCATTCAACATTTTAGTACTACATCTAGTACTTGCTCTATTTTTTAGATTACACCTATAGTATCTTTCCATATACTTTGTTTTTTTATTATATCTACTCCAGGAGCTCATGCCAGAACCACATTCCCCACATATAACCATACCAGATAATAAAAATTTTTCTCCAGTACCAGAGCGAGGGGAAACTTTTGATTTATTATCTTTAATTATATCCTGACATTTTATCCATATATCAGAGGATATAACACCCTTATGTTTTCCTATAGCTACGATCCATTCATTAATAGGATTATCTTTTTTACCACCTTCTCTTTTATTGTATACCATTAATCCGTGGATTCCATCAGGGGTACCGTATACAGTGGCACCTTGTTTCTTAAACCATTCAAATATTTTATCATCACTTATACAATACACTGGATTTACAACTATTTGACGTGTAGTTTCCCTGGAGAATTCTCCACCATTTTTCCCTTTATATTTATTTTTACATAGATATGTGGCAACAGAAGAAAAGCCTTGTTTATTTAAGTACAGTTTATAGACTAATTTTACTATATTCATTTCATCTTTAACTTGAGTTAATTTATACATCTTTTTACCTTTACCATCTTCATTTGCATAGAGTATAGGCTCTGATTTATAACCTAATGGAGCAGTACCACCAAGCCAACGACCTGTTTTAGCTAACTCTAACATATTGTCTTTTATACGTTCTGCTATGGTTTCACGCTCAAGCTGTGCGAATACTGCTGCAATGTTCATCATTGCTCTGCCCATAGGAGAACTTGTGTCAAATTGCTCCTTTATGCTAATAAAATCTATATTATATTTTTGTAATTCTTCTATGGTATTAGAAAAGTCAGCAACATTTCTACTTATACGGTCCAGGCGATAACAAATAAGTACATTAAATTTTTTATTTTTAGCAGCCTTCATCATCTTTTTAAATTCGGGCCTGTTTACATCTTTTCCTGAAAAGCCTTCATCTTCATAAACTTTAATATCTTCTATATTACTAAAATTTCTTTTTAAGTATTCTCTGCACATCTGAACTTGATTTTCAACAGATTCTCCTTTTTCAGAGAATTTAGACTTTCTACTATAGATTGCAGCTATCATAGTTCATCCTCCTAATTTCGCTTTCACAATAAGTATATGCTTTAGAATCAATATTTATAAAATAGAGCTTTAACCTTATAAAGTCCTCAGTTACACAAAAAAACTCAGCAAGGTCATAGATTGTAGAAATATTATCTTGTATAGCTTGTACTAAAAAAGGAGTTGGAATAAGAAGATCTGTGGCCCATTTTAAAGCTAAGTTTTCTTTCTTAGTTATAAGAAGTTTCTCAATGTAAGAAAAACATTCAGCAGTAGTATCACCAAAGGTAGTGAAATGATGACCAATTTCTTCAGCAAGAATTGTTTTAAAAAGGGGAGCATTATTTATTATATTTCTATTAATACCTATTATAGGTGGAAGATTTTCTGCTTTATAATAGATTCCTTGAATATCCTTAGGTAGTTTCACATATTCTATTTGAATATTTTCTTTTTCTACTATATCGAAAAGTACATCAACGTTTACCATAATTATCACTCTTTCGTTAAGAATTTTATGGTATAATAATAACACAAATCGAACCTATGTTCTAGACGTGGATATATAAAATTAAAGATTTGGCTTTCAAAGCTTACTATAAATTTTAAATTTTATATGTTATTATAAAAGTATATATAGTAGAAAAAAAGAGGGGTTAGAATGATTTTACCATCCAAGCACATTAAAATATCTGGGTCATATTTAGGACTAGGAGCATTAATAATTTCTATTTTGAAGATGCCACAGACAGTAGATCAATGTTGGCAAAATTATAATAGTACATATGTTTATTCAAAAGAAATACAAAAAAAACATAGCTTTGATAATTTTATCCTTGCTATAGAATTATTGTATATTTTAGGGGTAGTTGATATAAACAATAAGGGGGAATTATATAATGTACATTACTAAGCTTGATGCGGATGATGATAGGTTTAGAACTATTAAATTTAAGCCTAATAGAATAAATATAATATTGGGAAAAAAAACAACGAATAAAAAAGGAAAAAGTGTTAATGGTGTTGGAAAAAGTCTTTCCTTAAAATTAATAGATTTTTGCTTAGGTTCAACTGTTTCTAAAGATTCTGATGAATCAGAATTACTGAAGTTAAAGGATTGGGAATTCTTTTTATATATTAATATAGATGGACAAGAAAAAAGAATAAAAAGGTCTATAAATGATAAAAATAAAATTTATTTTAATAACATTGAATTTAGAGATAAACAGTTTAATCAGTATATGGAAAATATATTATTTGATGTTTTAATAGATTCAAATCAAATAACGTATAGAAATTTAATATCTAGATTTCTAAGAATACCTAAGAGGGGATATATAGATTGGAATATATGCAAGAAAAAAGAAAATGATGATTCTGCTTTAATGTGTAATTCTTTTCTTATGGGTCTTGATGTTGAATTAGTTTTGAATAAGATACAGAATAAACAAAAAATAAATAAGCTACAAGGTAATAAAAAAATTATTGAGAATGATGAAACAATAAGAGAACTTATAAAGGGAACAGAAATAGGAGTCAATATAGATTCCCTAGAAAGGGATATCAAAAGTTTAGAGTTTAAAATAAGAAATTTTCAAATATCTGAAGAGTATAATTTAATAAAGGAAAGTTTAGAAAAATCTAAGTATCAAAAGCAAGAGATTATTAATGAGATAGTTATGAATAAGAAGATTTTAGAAAACATAGAAGAAAGTATAAAAATTAAAATTGATATAACTGCTGAAAGAGTCTTGAAGTTATATGAAGATGTCAAAGTTGTCTTTGAGGAGAGTATAGTTAAAAGTTTGAAGGAAGTATCTAATTTTCATGTTAAACTAATTGAAAATAGGCAAGATCGTTTAAAAAAGGATAGAAAAAAAATTTTACATACTATTGGAGAGTTGAATAAAGAATTAAGTATTATAAATAATAAGATAAATACTGAAATGGATTATTTAAAGGATAAAGCTAGCTTAGATGAATATGATGCATTGCGAGCTAAATTAACAGATATGAAATTAAGGCTACAGAAAATGAGGGAACATGAGCGTATTGTTAATGGTATAAATACAGAAATTAATTCTATAAAACTTAAAATGGCCAGTGAGGACATAGAAGCTTCTGAATACGTTGAAAAAAAGCCTTTACGAGATATTTCAAACAAGTTTAAAGAATTTATAGACTATATATATGAAGAGGAAAGGGTGTCAGGTGTTTTTTTAGAAAATAATACTGGAAGTAATAAGTTGAGATTTAATATTAAACCTGAAATAACTAGTGAGAAATCTGCAGGCATAAACAATGTTAAAATATTTTGTATGGATATGATAAACTTGTATAATAAAATAAATCATAGAGTAGAATTTATATACCATGATAGTACATTATTCAGTGAAATAGATCCTAGGCAAGTCTATAAGATGTTTAAGTTAGCAGAAAAAATATGTACTGATAAACACGTTCAATATATAGCAAATTTAAATTATGATATGTATGAGAAAGTTTTGGAATTTGCTAAGCTAAATGATGATCTAGAGTTTGTTGATTATATACAACAAGGTGTGGTTAAAGAATTATGTGATGACAATTTAGAAAATAAGCTATTAGGTATAGAAATATAAATGTATATTTTAAATTTAGTAAGACACAGAGTATTTTAACTTGTGTCTTACTTTTTGATTAGAATCTTAATTTATTATGATGGTTCTTCAAAAATATCACATGATTCAAAGTATTTTGACAAAATTATATAACAGTTGCTTATATAAAGCTGTTTATTAGCATTGTCTAGCTGTGAATAATCAAATGAATTATCTAAAATGTATTTAAATTGGCTATCTGAGTTATTTGGAAATTCTATTTTTGCTTTTTCATATAATTTTTGAAATTTTTCACATAATTCATTTTCAATATTATCTGAAAATGAATCCAGATAAGAATTTAATTTATCAACAGAATAATTAGCTACTGATAGATTCAATGTATAATAGGGACATAGACTATTGAAATTTAATTTTTCGTTAAAATCTGGGGCTATAAGCTTTTGAGGAAGTTGACTAGAATCTAAGTTTAGTAAGTGCTCTATAATTTTATACATTATGTTATTATCTAGTAATAGAGGATTTATTTCAGGGACCATGGCACCAGATATAGACATCTTATCATTTTCATCCAAAGAATCAAAGATTTTTAGAAGATCACTCCTATCGAAAGGTTTAAATTTAATATTAGGATACTCAATTTCTAAATTTTTGATAGCTTCAATTAAATCAGGAAAATTACCTCTTTTATTATTAAAAACGAAATTAAATTGTGTTATTGGCTCCCAATAGCCTTCTTTAGTTTTCATATATAAGCCTTCAAAGTCTTCATATAACTTTTTAATTGCATATTTCTGAATTGAAGCATCTGAGGTTCTACTGTCTTTGGGTGAATATGCTTGAAAAAATATTCCTTCACCTTTAATATAACCATCACATTTTCTATCACCGATCCTGCCTTGGCTTTCTATTTTTATAAAATTATCATACTTAGCATACATGACACTATAAAATTTTTGTTCAAATTCATCCCCATATGATTCTAAAAGTTGATTATCAAAAATTGTATGATAGAAATATGTTTCACTCTTCAATATGTAACCTCCGTTCTTATCAAAAAAATGTTAAGTTAATACTATTAATTATTGCTGTTTATTCATGATAACTTGGACATATTTTTAATAAATATATTAATAAAGTTATTTTGTAAAAGATTTAAATAGTCTAATTTATATTATTTAAAAAAAATAATTATGGGTTAACATAAATACTTATAAATATATTATATATAAGTATTTATTACAAATTTTGCACACATAGCTATAAAGAAAACTCAAACCAAATAAATTTGAGTAATTACAAAAAACCTTTTCTTTTATATTTAAATTTCCAACAGGAAAAGACACCTATATAAGTGTCTTAGTATATTTATTTAATTAGTTTAAAATGGTCTTTAATATCAAAAACATCTTCTTCTGTTTCACGAAGTTTATGTTTTATGAATTTAATATCTTTAGAAACTAAACCAAAACTATCTTTAGTTTCTGTACGAAATTCTGTAAGGTCAGCAGTTTGTTCATAAACAGAATTAACTTTACCCTTTATTTCTGTTATATCAGATTGAATCTGAGAAACTGAGGTTGTAAGATTTTCTAGTAAACTTATTATTTTTTCATCATTATTCACCTTAAGCACCTCCATTTTATAATTATAGCCTATTTTAAGATTATTTAATTTAAAATATAAGTTCAGTATTAAATTTTCCAAAGAAATATTTTTTTAATTCATCTAAAGTATCAAATAGTATACTTTTATCTCCATCTCTATAGTTATAAACATCAGTATATTTACATTTTCTTATAGAATAAACTTTTGAAAATGTTTTATTTTCTTCATTTTTATATTTAACTGTGCTCTTTTTTATTAATTCAAATTGAATTTTAGATTGTTCTACATTATCTTTAAGAATAATAAATAAAGAATTATCTTGAATATAGGCAAAATTTAATTCTTCATAGTCATATATTCCTTGAGAAAAGATACAGTTTTCACCTTGAAGATAATAAGAGTATAGTCTTTCAGGAGACATAAAACCAGTTAAATAAATTTTATCATCTTTAATATTAAGTATTCCACTGCCTAATTCTTCTATGTATTCTTGTAAAATCATTATTATTCCCCCTGTAATCTAAATCATATCTAAAAAACAAACTTCACTAAGGAATTTTATATCAAAGCCTTTATCTATAAGTTCAAGGGCCCTTTTTTCTTTTGTACTCATACCACTTTCATCAACTAGTGATAGATCCTGAATACCCACTACTAAGAAATTAGTAGTTCTACTTACACCACTTTTTATTATTCCCCCAAGATCTACAACTTTTTGCATTGCTAATTTTCTATCAATATTCTGTAAGTTGCCAGTAAAAACAAAGTTTTTATTATAGAAGGGATGAGTTTCATCAAAATCACACTTATCAGTTTTAATATCCTCAATTTTAACTCTATTAAATTTACTAACTCCTTTAGCAAAAAAATTCTTTTTAATTTCAAGATCTTTAAAAGAGTGAATTGGTACAGATCTATGAGTAGAAAGAAATGATTCTAAGTTTTTTCTTTTTACAGTTAATAATGAATTTATGACTACTTGAGCACAAGCTTCTGCATCACTTAATGCATTATGATGATTTAATTTAATATTAAATAAATCACATACATTTGATAAGGATTTATAATCTTTTGTAGGATAACCTAATTTACGAACTGCTCTTGCAGATATAGGAATACTACATACATATTCAAAGTTAGGAATAGGTATATTGTATTCTTCTAGACAACATTTTAAAACTGACATATCAAAAACTGCGTTATGTGCAATAACATAATCTGCTGATAATATGTAATCACTTATTTCATTCCATACATCACAAAATTTTGGCTTATCAGCAACTTCATCTGGTGTTATTCCATGTATATTAATATTACCTTGATCAAAGTTTAAGTCTGGTGGTTGTATAAGGTAGTATTTTGATTCTTTTATTGTTTCTTCTTCAACGAGTACTAATCCAAGTGAGCATGCACTATTATAAAATTTATTGGCCGTTTCAAAATCTATACATACAAAACTCATATAATTACCCCCATAATTACATTGGTTTATAATTTAATCTTTTTTCTTCCCATATTTATGTCTAACATACTCTTTAAAATCTTCTATCTCTTTTCTAGCTTCTTCAGGTAAATCATCATCATAACCATCATTTCTATGTAGAGCTATAGTGTCCTGAGATTTTTCTAAGATCTTATCAGCTGGCTCCTTAATATCTGTTTTCCCTAAAAGATAGTCTATAGATACATTAAAATAATTAGAAAGAATTATTAATTTATCATAATCTGGTTGTTTACCTTTAGTTTCATATCCAGCAATAGTTGGTCTTCCTACTTTAAGGATATCAGCTAATTCTTGCTGAGTAATATTTTTTTCATCTCTAAGTTGTTTCAGTTTATCTCCAAAGGTCATTATTACACCTCCTAATACAATTTTACCTATAAAGGTTTCGAAAATAAACTTTAGTGCTTATAATGAACAAAAAACAAAAATACTCTTGACAATGTTTCAATAAGGCACTATACTTAAATTAAGTTCCTAATAGACACAAAAGAGAGGTGATTAAATGAGAAGAATACTAAAAGAAAAAAGAGAGAAAATGAATTATACTCAAAAAGAAATTGCTCATAAGCTCAATATTAGTAGGGCAACTTATACTAATATTGAAAATGGGAATAGAAATCCATCATTTAATTTAGCTATGAGGATAAAAGAGGTTTTAAGTTATCAAAACGACAATATTTTTTTGAATGAATAGTGCCTAAAGGGAACAAAAAAATTTTATTAAGTATGTAAATAGCATATCTTAGTCTAGTCAGACATTAGCAGTATCTTAAACAGTTCTACGTTTAACTGCTACAAGTTGTATTAAATGAAAATATAGATTGAAGGTGCATAAATGAGGATAACAAAAAGACGTATAGAATTTAACTTTATATTTTTTAGAATCTGTATTGAGATTGAGGATGGTTTTCCTAAACAAATACACAGGTATGGGAAAGTTATCTATTTAAACAATAAACCATTTTGAAATTAATATTAAAGGAGCAGATAGAAATGAAAAAAAACGTAATAAAGCCTAAAGATCTACAACAAGGGCAGAAAAAAGTATATAACATTGCACCAGGAGCAGATATTGATCTAGATGGAATTTCTTTTAAAAAGGATCTAATTTCAAGGATAGAAATTACACTTGCAAGTGATGAAGAATACCTTTTTATATCAATTTACATGGGGAATTTATTTATTGCATGTAAATTAACTAAAAATGAAATTTCTATTACAGAGCATGGTGAACGTTTAATATTCATTACAACATCATAGTAACAGAAGCATAGAACCAGGAATATTTTAAATGTAGAAGGGAGGGGAGCTTATGAGTAGAGAAATTGAGGTTATTGTGAATTATCCAACAACCGAAGAAGGTAAACGAAAGCTAGATAAAAGTCAAGCTGAGGCAGTTTTAACTGTATTAAATCAACTTTTAACACCAGAGCAACTAGAAAAGCTAGTTAGTAGGTTGTAACCTTACACAAGATAAAAAAGTGGAGAACCACTTAAACTATTCTAAATTTGAAAACATTTTCTCAATATATGATATTCAATTTTAGAAAATGTGTTACTGGAGGAATTATAAATAAAAAAGATTTTGAGATTGCTAAGGAATGTGTATTTTGTAAGACATTCAACCAAGAAGCAGAGTGTGATCTTTTTAAGGATAGATGTTGGATGTGGCTACTTGGAGAATGTCCTGGATATGTAACTTATGAGGATGTTAGAAAAGAGAAATAGATTAGAAATTGTTTTCTTAATTCTATTATAAAGCATTAAGGATTTTTTACCATGAATTGTTTTTCAGATAGGAAGGTGAAGAAATGTATAAGATTGCAAGAAAAAAGGTTGGACTTAGCATTGAAGAGGCAGCATTTAAACTGAACGTGGCAAATAGAACATTGTCAAACTATGAATCAGGGGAAACAGTACCATCACCAGAGGTTGCTTTAGCAATGAGTAGAGAATATAAACAGCCATTTATAACTCAAATTTACTGTAAAGAATGTTGCGCTATAGGAAAGGCTTACAGTTATGAGGTACTTAATAATGTGAATTTAACAGTAGAAAGTGTTCTTATGAGCCTTCAACAGGAACTAGAAGAAGCTATAGAAGTTTTACCGGATTTGATTAGGCTTGTTAGAAATAAGAGGGTCAGAGAAGATTTTTCAGAAGAAGAATGGGACCAGGTAGTTAAATCACTTCATGAGTGGTTAGATCTAGAGCATAACATTGAGTGTTTAAAAATAGCTTTTAATAATTTTTCAGATGTAAGTCCGTTTATTCAGCAGCATAATTTGAAATGCGTTAATAGGCATTATGTGGATAAAAAAAGAGTGCTATTATAAGCACCCCAAAAAAAATTTAAAAAGTCGTATCTTAATTTTAACATTAAGGAGAGGTAATTTCAATATGAGTATTCAAAATAATAAAGAAAATAATCTTATAACTATAGAGTTTGCACAAAGAATGTACAAGTATGGGATTGCTTTAACCATTAGAAATAAAAAGGTTATTGCAACTTTAAATAAATAAGGGTAGATAAAATCTGCCCTTTTTAAGAACATAAATAAGGTTTATAGAGGAGGGGTATGCATGGCAGTTTTTAGACAAGTGCATATTAAGTTTTGGACTGATGTAATGGTTTTAGAGGAAATGACTCCAGAGGATAAATATTTTTATTTGTATCTTCTTACAAACCCACATACGAATCAAATAGGAGTTTATCAATTACCTAAAAAAATAATAGGTTTTGAACTTGGATATTCAATAGAAAGCGTTAATTCCTTAGTACAAAGGTTTGAGGATCATTACAAAATAATTAAATATAACAAAGAGACCAGGGAAATTGCATTATTAAATTGGGGTAAATATAACCTTAATAGAGGTGGAAAGCCCATGGAAGATCTAATAAAAAAAGAGCTAAAAGAGGTTAAGGATATATCTTTAGTTAAAGAAGTTATAAAGAAAATACAAAATGAAAGTATTAAGGAGTTTATTTATAAACTCTTAGATCATTGTGGTGAGGAAGTAGATGAGGTAGAGCAAGTAGAACCAGTAGATGAAGAAGAAAGTCTAAGTGAAGATGTACAACCAGAAGTATCAAATTCTATTGATAATATAATTGAAAGCTATATACCTGAAGAAGCTATAGGAGAAAGCAAATCTTCTTCAAAAAATATAGATAATACTCCAGTAAAAAATAATGATGAAAACCATATCAAAAATAATAAGCCTACTAAAGATAAGGGCATCTATTTTAGTATAATTCAATATTTAAACCAAATGGCAGGTACTCAGTTTAAACCTAATACTAAAAAAACACAGCAGCTGATTTCAGCACGATTAAAAGAAGGTTTTACACTAGAAGATTTTAAAATTGTTATAAATAAAAAAGTTAAAGAATGGACTAATACAGAGATGGACAAATACTTAAGACCAGAAACTTTATTTGGTACTAAATTTGAGGGATATTTAAATCAAAAAGAGATTATACGTATTAATAATACTAAGAATAAATCTGCTTTTTGTAACTATCCACAAAGAAAATATGATGGTTCAGATGGTGGTAAAACCTTAGCTGAAATAGAAGAAATATTAAATAGAAAACAAAAAATTTAGTGCTCTGTTTAACGATACGTTAACGTTACGTGGTACGTCTTGCCCACAATAAAAAGAATAATAAAAAGAAGAATAATAATAAAAAGAATAATAAAAATATATAGTCCTGCACCTAAATGAAATTTAGGTTAACTAGGGGAGTGAGAAGATGTGTAGTGAAAGCAATAGGGATTTAGTATTAAAAGCTAAGGAAGGAGATCTTGAAGCAAGAAATATGCTTATAGAAAACAATTTAGCTTTAATTACTAAAGTTGCTAAAGAAATAAAGACAAAAACTAATACCTTAATGGATCAAGAGGAATTAGTAGCTGAAGCAGCCTTAAATATAGATGCATGTATAAGAAATTATAATCCTAAGTATGAATTTAGTACTTACTTATGGCATAGCTCAAAGGGATACATGATGAAGGCTATATATAAATTTCAAAAAGAGCTGAATATGAGCTTAAAGAATAGGATTAAAATAGAATCCTTACAAGAGATAATTATAAATTTTGAATCTAAAGATATAACCTATGAAGACATATTAGGCGGTTATGTTGATACTGAAGATAGAGCAATTAAAAATTTAGAGATAAGAGATGTTTGGAGTAAATTAAACTTGCTATATCCAAGAGAGAAACAAGCTATAACCCTAAGATATATATGCGATATGACATATCAAGAAATAGGAGAACGTGAAGGATATTCTAGGGAAACAGCAAGGAAGCTTATAAATGCGGGTTTGGAAAAGGTTCGCAGTTATTTTTAGGAGGTAAACAATGGAATTAGATATAAAAATTAAAAGAATGCGTAAAGAGCTAGATAATTACGTTTTAAAGTATGGATTAAGTGACAATAGGACACTAACTAAAAGTCAAGAGTTAGACAAGCTTATAGCAATAAAACAAGTCCAATTATTCTAGTACAGGGAGGAGTGTTAAATTTGAGTAATAAGCATGAGTTTGAGTATAAGAATATGATTCAAAAGAAACTATTTGAAAGATTTGATAAAGAATATTATTCAAGAGAAGAAATAGCTGAAATTTTAGGAGTAAACATAAATACTGCAGAAGAAATTACAAATAGAATTACTTATCACGAAGGCAAGGGATATGAAAGGCTAGATATAGTTTTAATGTGTATGAATGGAGTTCTTTATGCAAGATAGAAAAATAGAATTTTGGATAGATGAAGCAGTGAGATTGTATTTTGAGGGATATGCTGTAAAAGTAGCTATAGAAAAGGCTAGAAGTATGCAGGTACATAAAGAACAGAAAAAATATAAAATTAAAAGGGGGTAAATGCAAATGGGTAAGAAAAAAGATATTTACCCAGAGTATATTAAGCCATTAGAAGGACAATTATCTGTATGGGATGTTTTAGAAAGAATAACTGAAAGTAATACTAAAATCCCTGAAAATAAAATATCAGAAAAGATATATGCTCCAGCTATAAATTACTACAATGCATCTCAAAAAAAGTGTATTGAAAAGTATGAGAAAATGCCAGAGTTAAACAGAATAATAAAATATTCTTTTGGAGCTATAGGAGCGGAATTAAAAGAAGGACATGAATATAAAACTGTATATATAAATTCCCAAGGTAAAGAGGAATTTATTATTCCAGATAAATCTTCTGTACTACCTAATGACAAAATAATTTTTTATAACAAAAGTTCAGAGTTTAACACAAACTCACTTCAGGAAGAAAGATTAAAAGAGATCAAGGAGAAAGCTGAAGCAGTTATAAGAAGAAAAGGTGATGAAAACATAATAGTGCAGCTTAAAGATAAGACCTTAAGCATAAATAAAAAAGGCTGGGTTCTAAAATTTATTAAAACAGAAATTGAAGATGAATCTAATACAAATATAAAAAAATCACATAAGGAAGGCTCTAATGATGAAATAAGCATTGGAGACGTAATAAGGTTCCAATATGATAAAGATGAGCTCTTAGAGGGGAAAGTAACTCACATTTATGGCCAAAGTAAAGAAAGCCTATGTGTAAGTTTTAATAAAGGAAATATAGCTATATGGAGAGGTTTAGTTAAAGAAATAATTAGCAAAGCTTAATGCTAAGGGAGGCGCCATGGAAAGAGATCTAGTTTTAGAAATAGAAAAACATAAATATAAAATTGCAGAAGAATTGGGCCAAGGGAAAGACATTATGATAAAAAAATCAAAGGACGGAATAAAGGTACAGGCACTTAAAGTTAAGGTTATTAAGTAAAATTGAGGAGGAATTAAATTGGGAACTTATAAAGTATCAATACCATTTACAGGTATAGCTTGCATAGAAGTTGAAGCAGAGAATGAAAAGGAAGCCATAAAAGAAGGATTTGAAAAAGTAGATTTTGATAGAGATTGTGAAGAGATAGAATTTCATACAAAAGTAGTTGAGGGTAATGTATTTTATGGATTATTAGATGAAGCTTATGCTGAAAGGAAGGTTGAATAATGGGTACAATTGAAAGAGGTATAGAGGATACAGGAATAGAAGTTGTTTTAACCAGTGTTATAAAAGATGAAGAACTAGAATTAAAAATATCTTCTTCATCAAATAATCATTGTTGGTTAATACTTGAAGATATAAATAATGAAGATGATTCAGAAGGTTATGTTGCAATACCAAAATCAATTGAGGGTATAGATAAAACTATTAAATTGCTTGAAAAAGCAAAACAAAAGTTCTTTAAATAGGTCACAATTTGTAGATATTGTGTACTATTTGAAAGGAGAAAGTATGGATATAAAGGTTGTTGAGAAAATAAAAAAACTCTTAGCTCTAAGTGAAAGCAATAATGAACATGAAGCTAAAGCTTCATTGCTTAAAGCTCAAGAATTACTTGCCAAGCACAAACTTTCTTTAAAGGAAGTTAAAGAATTTAAGATATACAATAATTCAATTAAAGAGAAAGTAAGTACAGTATCATTTACTAAGGCTAAATGGAAAGCTAAATTAGCCGGGGTAATAGCTGATAATTTTGGGTGCTACTATTATTTTAAAACAAGAAGGTCTCATACAATTGCATTTTTCGGAAGAGAAGAAGACACACTTGTATGCAATATAGTATTAGAGTATGCGGTAGACTGTATCAACAGCTCGGTAAGAAAATTAAGATATCAATATTCCAAAGATGGTCATAGCACTAAAGGGCTTGAAAATGACTATGCATTAGGATTTATTAAAGGTTTAAATTATATGTTTGAACAACAAAAAGCAAACCAGGAATGGGGACTTGTTCTTGTTAAGGATGCAGAAGTGGTTGAAGCACATGAAAATATAAATTTTAAACGTACAATAAGTACACGTACTAAATTTAAAGGGTATGCTGATGTATATTACAAAGGCTGTGAAGATGGTGAAATGTTTAGTATATCAGATAAAATTGCAGAAGGTGAAGTTAAGGAAGAGCCATTATTAGCTTCAGAAAATATAAGTAATTAGGTAATTTAAAATTTATGAGAATTTAAGGAGGCAATATCATGAATAGAATAAATTGGGATACTGTAATAGCAAGTATTGCTTTTTCTACTATTACAGTACAAATAATTATTAAAACAAATATAATATTCTTAAATAAGAAACTTTTAGAATTTAAACACGATATTATTGAAAGCTGCACAGATGGTGTAGCAGAGTTTATAAAAAAATTAAATTAAAATGTTAAGAAACACAAATATTAATGAAGGCTTGACCAAGATCAGTTATAGTTAAAACACCTTCTTTATCATTAACATAGGTGTAATTTGGAGCAATTGGTAATGTTTGATTTAGTTTTGTTACTAAATCACTATTAAGGATATCATTGTAATATGTTTTATCAACAAAGCTTCTATCGTAATCAGCTTTTACTAAATGTAATCTTATTAAATTGTCAATAGAAATAGAATATTGAATATAGTTGTTAATTGATATACCAAAAGAAGGAGAAAGAATGTGATAAACTCGATCAATTCCTGAGGAATCTTCCTTACTTATTTGCGAACGTAATTTTATAATTGGGTAGCTTGGTTTTGTAGATTGACCCATTATAGAAAATAATTTTAATAAATTTGCATCAAATGGAGAAAGTTGTTTGATGATTTCAACGAAGGATGGATGAACATTATCTTTTTCATCAACATTCATTGAATTAGCAAGTAAATTTGCATACATGTTTCTAAGTTCAATATTATTCATTGAATAAGAAATAGCTTGTAAAGCTGGAACTGCAACGTATGGTTCAGGGGGCACTATTTTTTCCGTAGAAACATTTTCTAGTTTTTTAGCAAGAAGTTTTTTAGTTTCTTCAATATTATATTCTTTGTTTAAAATCCAAATATCAAGTGGGGCCAAAACTGCGTTAATTACTCTTGGGATACGTCCTAGAAGTTTTCCACTCTCTTGAGCAGAAGGTTGTATTACATCATCATATAATTTTGGAGCTACTTCAAGAACTTTTTCAGTAGCTTCAGCAAATTTATCAACACTATTAAGCATAGCATCAACACCTTTCATATAAAATCATGAACAATAATTCATGTATTATTATGGTAGTACATGAAAGGGGAGGAAGTCAATAAAAATATGAAAATAGGAGAAATAATCAAAAAAGAAAGAAATAAGTATAATATTTCTAAGAGTCAATTAGCTAAAATTGTGGGCTGTACAACAAGATCAATTGATTATTGGGAAGCTGGTGAAAGAAATATAAGTCTTGAAAATGCAGATAAGATTTTTAGAGCATTAAATATGACAATTAATATAGGACTTAAAAGTAGTTTGAAGTAGTAATTATTCATAATATAAAGATATTGTTAATTGAGCAAATTTCATAATTTTTAATTGTTGATACAGCTAAATTTTTCTCAACACAAAAAGGAGATTCACCCCCAAATGTTGAATATATTAAGTACGACCAAAATAACCAACGAAAGGAGTGAACCTCACTTATGTATATTCAACAACAATGTTTATTATCCTTTGAGGAAATTATAAAATATCAACCAAAAACAAAATTAGAGATGATTCTTGCTCAATTAAATTTTACTAATATCTTAAATTTTTTATCTTCTAAAAGCGCTGTGCGCGGCCCGAAAGGGTGGGATTCTTTAACTTTGTTATATTCATTAATTGCAATGCAATTAGAGCAAATTAAAACAATAAAAAAATTAGTCGATAGACTTGAAACAGATCCTGTTTTTAGATATACCTGCGGTATTAATGTTTTGGATCGTGCACCTTCTGCTTCAACATTTAGCAGATTTTTAGATAAAATTTCTAGCTCTAATGAGCTTGAAAGAGACTTTGAATCTCTTATATTGAAAGCAAAGGAATTAAATATTATTGAAGGTACAAATATTGCCATAGATTCTACTAAGTTAAATGCTTATGAAAAATCCAAACCATCATCTAAACTTAAAAAGGATGGAGTCTCTCCTAACTGGGGAGCTAAAAATGATACAGATGGCAATAAAATAAAGTGGTTTGGATTTAAATTACACATACTTGCTGACTGCAAAAGTGAATTGCCATTAAGTATATTACTTAGCCCTGCTAGTTATAATGATGGAGATATGGCTTTACCACTAATAGCTAAATTCAAAAATACCTATGGTTCAACATTTAAATCAGTAAATTACATTATGGATTCAGGCTATGATTATAAAAAAGTCTATGATTACATCACTCATATTATTAAAGCTCAACCTATAATAGCATTAAATACTAGAGGAGCATATGCTCCTCCAGAAGGCATGAATGAAAATTTTCATCCAATATGTTCTCTTGGATATCCATTAACATATTGGGGAAAGGACGGAAACTATTTAAAGTTTAGATGTCCTCATGCAGTTAGTAAAGTAAACTGTCCGTACGGGATGAGTTGGTGTAGTAATTCTAACTATGGTTTATGCCATAAAGTAAATTATAAAAAAAATAACAGATTTTATAGTTATCCTTTAAGAGATTCAAAGGAATGGCAATATCTGTACAATAAAAGAAGCTCTGTTGAGAGATGTAACTCTCTCTTAAAGGAATATCTGAGTACTGATAATATCCGTTCCGCAGGAATACGTAAGGCTAAAATATTTGCTTTATTAAATTGTATTACATTAGTAGCAGGTACTATTGCAGTCAATCAGCCTCACGACTTAAAGAAAGTAGCATAAAATAACTTTCAAAAAATAATAAGTTATCCACAGGCACGGTAGTGCTTAGCTTTGCTATTATCTTTTTTAGTGTTTTTAGTAACTCATTTTCACAAATATTAAAAATCTAATTGTGCAATTTGCTCAATTAGAAGAATGGAGAAATTTAAAGTATTAAAAATAAAAAATAAGATTTAGAAAAAGCAATGAAGGTAAACTATCAATAGGGATAGTTAAAAGCTAAGAAGAGCTATGTGAAATAATTCATGTAGCTTTTTATTTTTATATAGATAAAAATGAAGTAGAAAGAAGGGTAAGAATATGAATAAAAAAGAAATAGTTATCACAATAATTGTAACAACTATTTATATAGGAATTTCGGAATTAATTGGTTATTTAGAAGCTTTAATACTTTATTTTATATTAGCAATAATTTATATCAAAAGTTTAAATTAGTATTCCATGCTCCTTACCTTTGAATTTAAATAAAGTAAGTAAAAGAAAATTATACCGTTAATAATCATAAATTTTACTAATTTAATTTTGCTAATCGTATTACTAAGAATAACAATAAGAAGGATACTGGAAAACATTTGAATAACACAACACCAGCCAAGTATTTCTTTAAGTTTATCTTTTCTACTCATGCGTTTAAATATTGAAAAGGAAGTTTGAGACGGATATCCTAAAGCTTGTTTTAATAATTCATAGTCAAGATTGACCTGATAACAGATTTTATAAAATAAAGATTGATAATCGCCATTAGAAGTTATTGCTTCTAAAAATGAATCATTTAAAGTATGTAATTATGGGAAAGCTAGTTCAAAGTTATTGGATAATATTATTTTAATTTCATTAGCATACTTTAATGCTGTATCTTTATTAATTCTTTTATTTAGATCATTATACAGAAGCTTATATATTGGGAGATAAACAGTTTTAAATTGTAAGTCTTTTATTTCAAGTTTACGAGGTCTATTAGCAGTGTATTTTGTAACAAAATATGTAGTAATAGCAGTTATTATAATACTTAAAATTTTAATAGCAGTATCGGCATTAATTTTTAAGTAGTCTAGCATCTAATCAGCTCCTTCTAAGAGTATTTTATCATAATATTTAATTGGTAAAAAGAAGGTGAATTTGATGCAAAACAATTAGGTGAACTATCAATAGGGATAGTTTAAAGCTAAGAAGAGCTATGTGAGATAATTCATGTAGCTTTTTATTTTTATATACATATAAGATGTTAGGAGGATGTTGGATGAATAATAAAAAGAGAATAGAAACTTTAGAGGATTGTCAAATAAAAGAGGCAGAGAAAAGAATTAAGTTGTATTATAAACAAAAAAATTGGATAGATAGTAATAAAAACAGGATAAAAAATATAGAAAAACAAATAAGTTCTATAGAAGATGATTTAAAAAATTGTAATATTAGAGTAGATCTTAAGGCTATAGATTATAGAAAAGATAATGTAAATGGTGGATTTTCTTCAGGAGGGATTGAGGAAAAAATTATAGGAGAAATAAATAAGATGGAAAGAGAAGTACTTCAATTATTAGCAGAAAAACTAGAATTACAAAAGCATAATAGGGAACTTCAAAGGGAAATAGATAAAATTGAATATAATCTAGATACATTAAATGAAGAATCTAAAAAGTTTATAGAATATAGATATAAAAATGAGAAAACATTAACCTGGATAGCTGTAGATATGTATCAAGGAACAGAGATAACTGCTAAAAGAGCTAAAAATAAAATATTAAAAAATATATACAAAATGTTAGTTTTTCAAAGGATAATTAACTTATGATACTAAAATGATACGAAAGTGATACTCTTATGATACTAAGTTGATACTTTATTAAAGAATAAATCAGTTATTATAGTATCATGAGTTCTTAAGACAACCTCCTTAAGATAAACTTAGAAAACACTTGGCTTACATTGTATAGGCTAAGTGTTTTTAATTTGGTGGCGGTGTGTAATTAACCCAATAGAATAAAAATTACTAGGAGTGATATAAATGCTTAAGCCACCAATAGCTCGTATGGGCGGAAAAAGTAAATTAAGAAAAACAATAATAGAAATGATACCAGAACATATTTGTTATGTTGAGTTATTCTTTGGAGCAGGATGGGTTTACTTTGGAAAAGAGTCTTCAAAAATAGAGGTTATAAATGATATAGACAAGGAATTAATAAACCTATTTAAAATCATTAAGTATCATGCTCCAGAAATAGAAAGACAACTAGAATATGAATTCTCAGGCAGAGATGTGTTTGAAGAATATAAAAATATTGAGATAGGAAACCTTACTGACATACATAGAGCAGTGAGGTTTTTATATTTAATATCTCAAAGTTTTGCAGGGAAAGGAAATAATTATGGTTATGGTACCACTACTAGACCTTCGCCACAAATATTTTATAAAGGAGTTCTAGGAGATATAAAAGGAAGGCTTAGAAATACTTATGTAGAAAATTTAAGTTTTGAAAAGGTTATTGAAAAGTATGATAGAAAACATAGCTTTTTCTTTGCAGATCCACCGTATTTTGAAACAACAGGGTATGGTAATGAGTTTGGAGAAAAAGAACATCTGTTATTAAGAGATAATCTTATAAATTTAAGAGGAAAGTTTTTATTAACTATAAATGACCATGAAAAGGTTAGAGAATGGTATAAAGGCTTTAAAATAAAAGAAGTTGAAGTTAATTATTCTGTATCTAAAGAACAGAAAGCAAGAGGAAAGTATAAAGAATTAATTATAACTAATTATTAAAAAGGATGTGAGGATATGCTAAGTATTTATACAAGTTATAAGTGCTGCACTTGTGGAAAAGAATTTGTACTATTATCAGAGGATTTAGGAAATATGAAAGGATACTTAGTGTGTCCTTATTGTAGTTCCAGGAAAGTTAAAAGAGAAAATATAGCTGATAATCTTAAGGAATGTATGAATGAGAGAAGCTATAGGAGAATTAATGGAGCTATTAGGCAGAAGTGAGTTTAATGGTTTTAATATTAAAAAATTCCTTTTAATGAGAGTTATATAGAAAAAGAACGAACGAAATATAAAGGGAAATCTTCTAATATGTAGAAATGGTTACATTAAGGAGGATGATATATATGGCTGATTATTATATTTATTCAGTTCATCAAGAAAATGATATAATAAAAACTGTAAAAACATGTACATTTTATATTTCAACTATCTTAACTAATAAAAAAGAAAAGACTAGAGAAGAAGTTGTTTACGATATTGATCAAGGAAATAAGACTATATATACTATTTATAAAAATAGTTCAGGAAAGTATGAACTTGGTGCAAAAGTGATAACAGAAACAATAGAAGGTAAAAAATACATTAAAACTAAGGCAAATGGTAAAAAGTGTGATAACCTTGATAATATTGAACAATACTAATTAATAAAAAAAGAGCTCATAATAGGGCTCTTTTTTAATGAAAACAGGTCAGATCAGATATAAATAAGATATAAAGGTGAGGTAATCTTGTATTATCATTTTAGTAGTTAGAAATATAAAGAAAAGCATATAATCATCGATAAATATATGAGGTGGTTTTATGAGAAAGATTTTTAAGATTTATAAGACTAACTATATTGATATATGTAGATTTAAATATGAATTTGAAAAGTTTGAACCTAGCATGACGCTATTAAGAGAAAATATTTTTAATTGGTTAGATAAAAAGAATGATAAAGAAATAGAGGATATAGAGACAATGATAAAGGTTGAGATAGTTGATATTAATGGGTTAAGTATAGCAATGTCGATATTACCTCTTTTAACTTTCATTTTAGGTATAATAGCAGCTTTATATGAAAAGAGTGGTATAACATATATTTTTTTAGGTGCTTTATTAGTTATACTTATTGTTTTAAGTATAGCTGTGATAAAATCTAATAATTATAATAAATATTATACTTTTTTACAAGAGATGATTAAAAGATATAAAGAAGAAAGAAAAGGCAAAAGCCTATCTTAAAGTTATTTTTATCAAATTAACAATAAAATATAAAAATGAAGGGATTATACTTATGGGGAGGAAATATGTAAATCAATTTATTGTTTATGTTATAGAAGTTATTTTAGTAGCTATTTTATTTGTTATAATTACAAGTTATTTTTGTAGAATTGAAAATTCATATGAAAATATTGAACGTTTTTTTACAGGAATTGTTGTATATCAAGGATTAGTATTTATATTTAATAAAAACTCTCTAGATGTTAAAAAAGATATGATTTTAGCATATAAAACATACTTAAGATATTGCAAATTATATTTAGAAACTAATTCAGATATTGTTTTAATCAATATAAAATCAACATTAGATTCCATGGAGTCAGAAAAAATATTTCTAAGTATAGAGTATAAGAAAGCATTAACAGCTGCTTATGAGTTGATTGTCAATAATAATATCCCTAATTTTGAAAAATTGCTTAAAATAGAGTGTGAAATTATTAAAGTAGAACATTTGAGCGAATTTCAAGACTTAAAATGGCAACAATCATTATTTTTAAAGCTTTTAAAGTAGAGCATAAGCAGAGATGAGATAGTGATATACAAGGTAAAATAAACCTTTTATAGAAATGTGAAGAAAGTGCTTGAAGGAATTTCAGTATTTTTTAGTATTAAATAAAGAGGCTTTCATAAGTAATTAATTTTACTTTAAGAAAGCCTCTTTTATATTAGGTAATGATGATTTATTATAGTTTTTAAAACTTTTCAATTATTATAATTCTTTATTGAATTTATAGGTAGACCTTGTATTAAGGTCTACTAAAACTAATGATTTTTTATATAAATAATCATTAGTTTTAAATTGAATAGTTTTATATCAATATAAATCATCATTACCCCTCCCTCAAAGTTTATATAGTATATTATATGTAATAGTACAGAAATGATGCATAAAACAAAGTAACTAATAGCATAAAAAACTTATTTAATTCAAATAAGGCTTAAATGCTTTATATTGTTTTATTTCTTTATTTAAGAGGATTTTAATTATTTAATTCTTTAATTTAGAAGTACGTATATATATAAATCAACTATATAAGCTATCTTTAGAGTAGTTTTAGAAAGTAAAAAAGTAAAGGTAACTAATAATTTGAAAGAAATTAACTTTAAAAAAGATATATAGTTACATTAATATGGTTTTTAGTAAAAAAATAATGCTAATTATGTAAGAAAGTTAGTGGAGTTATTATATTTCTTTAATCAACCTAATATTACAGCATTATATTTAAATAGCATTAGAAAAATGGAAAGGAGGGTAGCATCAAAGAAATATGAGAAAACAGACTGTTCAACCAATAAGAGATATAGAAACAGTATTAGATATATCTGATTATTTACAAGATAAAAATATAAGGGATTGTGTTTTATTTAATTTTGGAATTTATACAGGGTTTAGGATAAGTGATATATTAAAATTAAAAGTAAGGGATGTTAAAGAATTTTTAGAAACTAATACTATTGATATAGTTGAACAAAAAACCAATAAAGAAAGAATAATTGAATTAAACCCTGCTTTAAGAGAAATCTTAAAAGATTATATAGAGGGAAAGAGTGACTACGAATATCTTTTTCAATCTAGGAAAAAAACCTCAGGAATATATAAACCCATAACAAGGGAGCATGCAGGAAGAATATTAAAAAATGCAGGTAAGAAGTTTGGTATCCGAAGAATCAATACTCATACAATGAGAAAGACCTTTGGATATTTTTTATATAAACAAACAGGAGATATAGTACAGGTAAGGGAGGCACTTAATCATAGTGATATAAGTGTAACAAAAAGGTATATAGGATTAACAGAAAAGATGATTAATGATAGTATTGTAGCTTTGAACTTTGGAAGAAGAAAACGGAAATAAGTTTCTTTATAATCTTCAATGTCACAAATTTAGGTCACATTACATTCAATCATAAGAAAAAAATATCTACATTATATGTGCATAAAAAATTAATATCACAGTTTAATCTATTTGTGACATTCAAATAACCACTAATTGTAAAAACAGGATGGGATTTTTAGAATGTTAAGAGAGAAATTTGGAAGGAGATTTGTTGTGAATTTGGAAGAATTTCTTAATAAAATAAAAAGAGTTTTAAAAAAGATTACACAATCTTTAAATAAACTAATGGGTAGTATAGAGTTAAAGAAAAACAATACAAATGCAAAGGGGATACCAACTCAATGCACTAGATGTAGCTATATATATGTAAAATATAAAAATAATCTTAAATTATTTATTAAAAAAGGAAAAAAGTTGAATTTTATTAGAAATAATTGTTGATTTCTTCGAATTTGAGGAAATTTCAAAAAAATATTAGGTTCTCCCACGGAAGTAGGAGAGTTGCGGGTGCTCCGAACCCCGGGGCTTGTTCAGTTACAAAAAAATTTTTTAGAGCGTTTCCATTTCCATAGGGGGTGAAAATGTGAGTGAAAATACAACTAAAAAAATAGAAAGTATTGATTCTGTTACTATATCGAGTTCTGTACTTGCTGATTTATTTGGATTAACAGATAGAAGAATTAGACAATTAGCAGATGAAAAAATAATAGTTAGAGTTAAACGAGGGAGATATGATCTATCTTCTAGTGTTAGAAATTATATTGTACATTTGAAAACTAATAATGATTTAAAAGAAGATAAAACAGAAAAAGAAATTGATTATGATAAAGAACATGCACTTTTAGAACGAGCAAAACGTGAAAAGGCAGAATTAGAGCTTGCAGCTATGAGGGGGACAATGCATTTTTCAGGGGATGTTGAAAGAGTCATGAATGATATGCTTGCTAACTTTCGAAGTAAGGTTTTATCATTACCTACGAGAGTTGCACCAATACTGGTTGCTAGGGATGATGTAGGAGATATACAGGAATTGCTTCATAAAGAAATGCTAGAAGTACTTCAAGAATTAAGTAATTATGATCCTGAAAAGTTCTATAATGAAAAATATATTGAGATAGAAGAGGATGAAGTGGCAGGTGATACTAATGGCCAAGAAGCAACAGAAAGTGAAGATAAAAAGAAGGACAATTAAATTATTTGAAAATGTTGTTGGGGTATTAGCACCACCACCTGAACTTACAGTGTCTCAATGGGCAGACGAGTATAGAAGGCTAAGTCCTGAAAGCTCTGCAGAACCAGGTCAATGGAACACAGATAGAGCACCTTACCAAAGAGAAATAATGGATGCACTTTCTGATAAAGATACTGAAACTGTAATTGTTATGAGTTCAGCTCAAGTTGGGAAAACAGAATTAATAAATAATATCATAGGTTATTTTATAGATTATGATCCTGCACCTATAATGGTTTTAATGCCAACAATAGAGCTTGCAACTTCATATTCTAAAAAAAGGTTATCAACAATGATAAGAGATACACCAGCTTTAAAAGACAAGGTTAAAGATGCTAAAAGCAGAGATAGTGACAATACACTTCTTGAAAAGGGCTTTCCAGGGGGATATATAGCTATGGTTGGAGCAAATTCACCTACAGGTCTTTCAAGTAGACCAATACGTATTCTATTAGCTGATGAAGTTGATAGGTTTCCTCATAGTGCAGGTACAGAAGGTGATCCACTTAGTTTGGCCGAAAAAAGAACAAAAACCTTTTGGAATAGAAAAAAGTTCTTTGTATCTACACCTACAGAAAAGGGAATATCACGTATAGAAAAAGAGTTTGAAGGTAGTACAAAAGAAGAGTGGTGTGTACCTTGTCCAATGTGTGGAAAATATCAGCCTTATAAATGGAGTAAAATAAGATTTTCAGATATAACTATGGAATGTGAATTTTGCAAAGAAAGATTTACAGAATTTGAATGGAAAACATGTAAGGGAAAATGGATTGCAGAAAATCCAGAAGTAAAAAAAAGAGGGTTTCATCTGAATGCTTTAGCAAGTCCCTGGGAACGTTGGGGAAATATAATTGAAGATTTCAAAGAAGCTAAGAAAAAAGGTGTAGAAACACTTAAAACTTGGGTAAATACAACATTAGGAGAAACTTGGGAAGATAAAGATGGAGAATCCACAGATAAAGAAGTTCTTATAAAACGTAGAGAAAATTACGAATGTGAGGTACCTTCGCCAGTCTTAATTTTAACAGCAGGAGTAGACGTTCAAGATGATAGATTAGAAGTTGAAGTTGTTGGATGGGCAGAAGAAAAAGAATCATGGGGTATTCACTATAAGATATTTTATGGAGATCCTGGACAAAAGATAGTTTGGGATCAACTAGATGAATTTTTAAGTAAGCCTTTTTATTATAGAAATGGTGAAGGATTAGTTATTTCATGTACATGCATAGACTCAGGAGGGCATTATACTACTGAAGTTTATAAGTTCTGTAAAGAAAGAGAACATAGAAGGATATTTGCTATAAAAGGTGTTGGAGGCTATGGGAAAGCATTTATAGGTAAAGTAAGTAGAAACAATAGGGAAAGAGCTGCATTATTTCCTTTAGGAGTAGACACTGGGAAAGAAGCTATAATGTCACGATTAAAAATAGAGTTTCAGGGTCCTGGTTATTGCCATTTTCCGAGAGAACAGGAAAAGGGGTATAACGAGGATTTTTTTAATGGACTTACATCTGAAACCAAAAAAATTAAATATGTTAAAGGTGTTGCAAAGATAGAATGGAAAGTTAAATCAGGAGTTAGAAATGAACCTTTAGATTTGCGAAATTATGCAACAGCAGCAGTTGAAATATTAAATCCTGATTTTGAAACCTTAAGAGAACAAAACAAAAATGGTAATGTATTTGTTCAAAAGGCTAAGGTTATTAAGAATAAGAAGAGGAGAATAATCTCTAAAGGAGTGAAATAATGTATACGTTAGAAATTGCAGAAAAACATTTAAATGCTTGGCTAGAAGCAGAACTTGCTATAACAACAGGTGCACAAAGTTATTCTGTAGGGTCAAGAACAGTTACAAGGGCAGATTTAGGACAAGTAAGACAACAAATTAAATTTTGGAGTAATGAAATTTACAAATTAAAAAATATATCACAAAGAAAAGGAAGAAATAGAGTTTTAAGAGTAGTTCCTAGAGATTTATAGGAGGTCAGAATGAATTTAATAGATAAAACTATAAATATTTTTTCACCTGAAAAAGCTTTAAAAAGAGAATTAGCAAGAAAAAAGATAGATATTATTAATTCAGGTTATTCACATCATGGTGCCAGCAGAGTAAAAAAAAGTTTAATAGGGTGGATTAGTAGTGGAGGATCTACTAAAGAAGATATAGACGAAAATATTGATTTACTTAGGGAACGTTCAAGGGACTTATACATGGGTGCTCCATTAGCAACAGGTGCATTGAAGACTACTAGAACCAATGTAGTTGGTAGTGGGCTTAAGTTAAAATCACAAATTGATGCAGATTTTTTAGGATTAAGTGAAGAAGAGGCAGATAAATGGGAAACTGGTGTTGAAAGAGAGTTTTTATTATGGTCTGAAAGTAAAAATTGTGATATGCAACGTATGAATAATTTTTATGAGCTACAGCAATTGGCTTTTTTAAGTGCTTTAATGAGTGGGGACTGTTTTGCATCATTGCCTATGAATAAAAGACCTAATATGCCCTATGATCTAAGAATTAGCCTTATAGAAGCAGATAGAGTATGTACTCCTAGTAATAATTATAATAATAAGGATATTAGTGGGGGTGTAGAGTTCAATTCAGAAGGAGAATTAGTTGCATATTATATTTTAAATGTCCATCCCCTTTCTAATAACTTAGCAAAACAAAAAGACTGGGCACGAATAGAAGCCTTTGGTAAGGAAACAGGAAGACCTAATATTCTACACATAATGGAAGCTGAAAGACCAGGGCAGAGAAGAGGAGTTCCAATACTTTCACCAGTTATTGAAAGTCTAAAACAATTGTCACGTTATTCCGATGCAGAACTTATGGCTGCAGTTGTTTCAGGAATGTATACAGTATTCATTGAAAGTAAGAGCAATGATACAAGTTCACCTTTTGGAGAAGGGATTTCGGAAGAATTACAAGTAGATACAGAAGACGAAAATTCATATGAACTAGGAAATGGAGCCATCATTGCTTTAGGTGAAGGAGAAGAAATAAAGGAAGCTAATCCAGGAAGACCTAATACTGCTTTTGATGGCTTTGTAACGTCTATTTGTAGGCAAATAGGTGCTGCTTTAGAAATTCCTTATGAGGTACTAATGAAACACTTTACTTCTTCTTATTCAGCATCTAGAGCAGCATTACTTGAATCTTGGAAAATGTTTAAGATGAGAAGAAGTTGGCTTGCTAGTGATTTTTGTCAACCGATTTATGAAGAGTGGTTAGCTGAAGCAGTAGCAAAAGGAAGAATATATGCACCAGGATTCTTTGATGATCCACTTATAAAAAAAGCTTATTGCAGTGCTGAATGGAATGGACCAACACAGGGACAATTGGATCCATTAAAAGAAGTTGCAGCCGCAACTAAGAGAGTTGAAGAAGGCTTTTCAACTAGAGCAAAAGAAACTGTAGAGCTTACAGGTGGAGATTTTTATAAGAATAATAGGCAAAGAATTAAGGAAGAAAAAATGAGAAAAGAATTGTTAAATAAAATACAGTAAGGAGAGGGAGTATGAAAAAAATAAATGTTAAAGGCTTTATCATACCTCAAGAAGACAAATGGATGTATGATTGGTTTGATTACCCCTACACATGTGCAGAAGATGTAAATAATACATTGTTAGAAGCTAATGGAGATGATATAGAAGTACTGATTAATTCATATGGAGGGGCAGTACATGTAGGAAGTGAAATTTATACAAGTTTAAAAGATTATCCAGGTAATGTTACAGTTAAAATTGTAGGTTTGGCAGCTAGTGCTGCATCTGTAGTAGCAATGGGGGGCAACAAATGTTTAATGAGTCCAACAGCTCAAATGATGCTTCATAATGCAGCTACAGGAGCAAGTGGTGATTATAGAGTCATGGATAAAACAAGTAAAGTACTTCAAGTTACAAATAAATCTATTCTTAATGCTTATAAATTAAAAACAGGATTAAGCGAAGAAGATATAACAGCGTTCATGGATGAAGAAACATGGCTAACGGCTGAAAGAGCTAAGGAATTAAATTTTATTGATGAAATAATGTTTGAAAATGAACAAAAAGAAGAGGATATAGCACCAATACTTTATAATAGCTTACCAATTCCTAGTTTGAAAGCACTTGAAGAAATGAAACAGTGTGGAAGTGTAGCTAAATTTAAAGAACAGCTTATTAATAATAAAATGAAAATTGAAACTACTGGAAAAACAGTAGTTGAAAATAAATTAAATAAAATTTCAGAAGGAGGAAAACAAATGGATTTAAACACTTTAAAAAATGAACATAAAGAAATTTATGATGAAATTGTCTTAAATGCAACTAATGCAGAAAGGGAAAGAATTAAGGCTATAGAGGATTTAGCAATCCCAGGTAATGAAGATATAATCAATGCAGCTAAATTTGAAACAGGAATAACAGCAGAGGCATTAGCAATTCAAATAATAAAAAATGAAAAAAATAAAGGTAAAAATTATTTAGAAAATAGAGAAAAGGATATAGAGAACTCCAATGTTAATAAAGTTAGAGCTACAGATACGACTATGAAATCAGAAAAAGAAGAAATAAAAGATACAGCTGAAGGTATGGCTAATTTTATTAATCAAAGAAGGGTGATGTAGTTATGGCAAAAGAAAACTTATATAAAAAAGAAGGAGAGTATACTCCAGATAACCTTATAGCAGGTTTAAATGTACCGTGCTTAATCACTGGAGTAAAACTTAAAGAAGGTCAAGGGGTATTAAAGAGAGGAACTGTAATAGGTATTTTAAAAACAGGTGAAGCAGTTGCAGTTGATAAAAGCAAAGATGATGGAAGTAATATTCCCTATGGAATTTTAACAGATGATGTAGATACTACAGAATCTACAGGAGCAACAGTATATATATCAGGTTTATTCAATAAAAAGGCCTTACATTTTGGCGGTAAGGACGATAAAGCAAGCGATTATGAAAACAAGTTAAGAGAATTAGGTGTTTTCTTAAAAAATGTAATATAGGAGGATTTTAAAATGGCAAACATATATGAAACTAGAACAATGTTAGAGGCTTTAAATTTAATGAAACCAACAAGAACCTTTTTAAAAGATACTTTTTTCGGAGAGAAATCAACGAAATTAACTGAAAAAGTTGAAGTTGACGTTAAAAAAGGGAAGAGAAAAATGGCTCCTTTTGTGGCTCCGAGAGTTGGGGGAATTGTAATGCAGAGGGAAGGATTTAATACTAAATTAATTTCTACTCCTAAAATTGCTCCTGAAAGGATTTTAACTATAGATAATATAACTCAAAGAAGCATGGGAGAAAATATATATTCAGCTAAAACACCTGAAGAAAGGGCAAGAGAAGTGTTAGCAAATGATGTAATAGAATTAGATGGATATATAACAAGAAGAGAAGAATGGATGGCAAGAGAGCTTTTACTTCATGGGAAAATTGATATAAACGAAGAAACTGATAATGAGATTATTGAAAAGGAAATTGATTTCAATTTTACAAATAAAATTACTTTAAGTGGAGAAGATGTATGGAGCAGTGATAAATCAGATCCTATAGCAAAACTAAAAGAGTGGAAAAAGAGTATAGTAAAGAAAACAGGGCAGGCTCCAGATATTCTTATTTTAGCTGATGATGTTGTAGATGTATTTTTAAATCATCCTAAAGTTAAGTCTCAGTTTAATTTATTGAATATGAAATTTGGAGTAATAGAACCTTCTATTAAGATAGATGGGACTACTTTCTATGGTAAGTTACCAGAATTAGGTGTTGAAATTTATAGCTATGATGAATGGTTTTTAAATGATAAGGATGAGGAAGTAGCAATGATTCCTGATGGTAATGTTATTTTGGCATCAAGGAATTTAGGAAAGACTATATATGGTGCAGTAACTCAAATGGAGAAAGGGGAATTCATAACTTATGAAGGAGTTAGAGTTCCTAAGATATATTCTGATGAAAAAAATGAAACAAAGAATTTTAAAATTACATCAAGACCAGTACCTGTTCCAGATGATGTTGATAGCTGGTATGTAGGTAAGGTTTTATAAGATGTCTGTAAGGGCAAAATCCAATATAAACCACAATGGTAGTAAGTACTGTTGTGGTGATATTATTTTTGATATTACAAAAGAAGAAGCTAACAGGCTAGTTTCTTTAGATGTAGCAGAAATAATAGATGATAAATTTAAAACGAGTAAGAAGAAAATAGAACAGAATATAAAGCTATATAAACGTAATAAAAAACTTAAGGAGGAACAGGAATATAGTGTTTAAAGATGAAATAAAAAAAGACTTAAGTTTATTTACAAATTCAAATGAATTTGCTGAAATTCATATTATTAATCGCAGAAAAGTTCCTATAATTATTGATAATGACAGGTTACAGGAAAGGTCTAAAAAAGAGTATGATGGAATTATTATAGGAGATATTTTATATTTTGTAGCCCTAAAAGATTACGGTAATCAAGCTATTAAACCTGGAGAAGTTCAGTTATTTGATGGGAAGCCTTGTAACATAGTAGATGTACGATATGACATGGGAATGTATGAAGTAATTCTAAGTTTAAGAGGAAATTAATATGGCATCAAATGTTTTTATAGAAAATAAGTCTTTAGAAAAAGTTTCAATCAAGTTAGAGAAGTTTCCTAAGCAAATTCCAGGAGCAGCTGCAAGTGCTTTAAATAGAACCTTAACATTTACTGCAAGTCAAACAGATAAAGAAGTAAGAAATATTTATGATATAAAATCAAAAGAAGTTAAAAAAACTTTTAAGAAATATAAAGCAAGTAAGTCAAATTTATATGCTTATTTAGAATCTTCAGGGTGAACTATAGCTTTAAGTAAATTTCCTCATAAACCTAAAAACCCACCTAAAAGGCGAAGGAAAAATAGTGTACAAGTTAAAATTAAAAAAAGTGGTGGGTATAAAAAAATTAGTGTAAGTCCATCTGCTTTTGTTCAGACAATTAACGGTTCAACTAACATTTGGAAAAGAAAAGATAAGAGAAAATTTCCAGTAACAGTTTTAAGGACAATAGCAATTCCACAAATGATTAGAAATGAAGGTATAAAAGAAAAAGTACAAAAGTTAGCAGCGAAAAAATTGGAAGAAAGGACACAGCATGAAATAGAATGGGCTACTAAGAAGAAGGGATAGTATGCATGATGATTTAGTTTTAGAAATTCTTAAAGAATTTTTAATTATAAATGTGGCCACAAATATTAAGTTAAAGAAGCCACAAGATGACTTTAAAGTAGAGGATTATTATGATGATGATTCTACTATGCAAAATTATGAATTAGTAAATCCAGCAGTTTTTATTGGATGGATACCTCCAAAGAATAATTCTATAGGTGATTATGACGTGCCTTCTATTGTTGTTATGATGGATGAAGGGGAAGATGATGGAGAAGAAGCTTCTTTAAAGATTAGGCTTGGAATTACTACTTTTGATCCAGGAGAGCAATCTGATACTGATATAGTAGCAGATTATACAGGTTATAGAGATATATTAAACTTAATAACTAGAATAAGAATGGAGCTATCAAAAAAACTAGTAAGTAATTTAGAGATAGAAAAACCAATTAAGTGGGGAATGTATGAAGAACAACAATATCCTTATTGGTGCGGATGGATTACTTTTGAAGTTAAGATAAGCTCTTTAAATTTTTCAGAGGAACTTAATAAATATTTATAAAGGTGGTGTTTAAATGTCATATAAACATGGTGCATATGGTGAAATAATAGAAGGTACCCAACAAATAGAAAATTTAAATTATGGAACCATACCTTTTTATATTGGAACTGCTCCAGTACAAAGGGTAAGAAAAATTTTAAACTCAATTAATAAACCTATTATAATTGGAGATTTGGAAGAAGCAAAAGAAAAACTAGGATATTCTGACTTTGACGATTGGAAGGAATATAGCTTATCAGAAGTAATTTCAGCACATTTTAAAAATAGAATAAAGGCTATAGGACCTATAGTTGTTGTTAATGTTTTAAATCCGTCAGAACATTTTAAACAAGATAAGGAAAAAGTTATACTAACAAATAAAATAGGATATATCTCCAAAAGTGCTATACTAGAGAGCATAACTATTGAAAATTGTAAGATAAATGAGGATTTTAAAGTAGAGTATACAATTGAGGGAAAAGTTAAAATTACTGCTTTAACTGAAAAAGTTGCATCGCCAGTGGAGTGTAATTTTAATGTAGTTGATGTAAGTAAAATAACTGAAAAAGATATTATTGGAGGGTATGATCCTGATACAGATGAAAGAACTGGATTAAATAATATTCAGATTTGCTATGAAGAATTAGGAATTGTACCTTCTGTTCTATCTGCACCTGGGTGGAATCATATACCGGTTGTAGAAAAGGCATTAATTAATAATTCAACTAATATAGGTGGCCATTGGAGTGCAATTTGTGTTACGGATTTAGATCCTACATGTAAAAATATAGAGGAAGCAAGGGAATGGAAAGTAAAAAATAATTATGTAAATGACAATGAAAAAACTGTATGGCCTAAAGCTGAAATTCAGGGAAAAGAGATGTGGCTTTCTATTATAACCATAGTAAGAATGCAACAAACTGACTATAAAAATAAAGGTATTCCATATGAAAGCCCATCAAATAAAGAAATTGATATAAGTGGGCTTATTATCAATGGTAGTAAGAAAAAATTCAATCAAGTACAAGGAAATAAATTAAATGAAAAAGGAATAACAACAGCTATTTATAATGGTGGTAAGTGGGTATTATGGGGACCGCATATGGCGAATTATGAGTACACAATAACTCAAGATGATTTTTCTAAGATATTTGATGTTAATATAAGAACTAATATTTATTTATTAAATGATTTTCAACTTAGAAATGCAAGGCTAATAGATTCACCAATTGCTAGAAAAGACATAGATAGTATATTAAATACAGAGCAAATAAGATTAGATTCATTAAAAGCAGATGGTAAAATCTTATTTGGTAATATTTCATTTTTAGCAAAAGAAAATTCAATTAATGATTTAGTTCAAGGTGATTTTGTATTTAATACAGAGGTAACTAATACTCCACCAGGAAAATCTTTAATAAATAGAATACAGTATACTACTAAAGGTATAAATTCTTTACTAGGAGAGGATAAGTAATGCCTAAAATAAGCAATAAAACCATTAATTATTCTGTTTATGTGAACAATGATGGCAGAGTAAGTAAAATTGATGACACAACAGAAGTTAAGCTTCCAGAAGTTGAAATGTTAAGTGATACTATAAAGGGGTCTGGAATATTAGGAGAAGTAGATTTTCCAACTTTTCTTCAACCAGGAAGTATGGGACTAGAAATTAGTATGAGAACTTCAAATGAAAAGCTTGGAGACCTCATAGGCGCACACAGCCTTGAAATACGTTGGGTTACTGATGTCTTTGATACAAACAATATTAAAGTAGGAATTAATGCACATAAAGCATTTATTCAATGCATTAATAAGAAATTTGATGAAGGCAAGGTTGCTATGGGAGAAGCTCAAGAAGGTTCTTTAGAGTATGAGGTATTTGCATATAAAAGAACTATAAATGGCAAAGAGATTTTAAATATAGATAAGTTTAATGGCATATTCGCTATAAATGGCAAAAATTTATCTCAGGATATTCAAAATGCATTATAAAAATTATAAAAATTATAAAAATAACTTAAAAAGAGCTTTGAAATAGATTTTCAAGGCTCTTTAATTTTGGGAGGAATAAACATGTCAAAACAAAAATTAATGCTTACTAGGGAAACAGAAATAAACGGAAATAAGGTTAAAGAAATAGAATATGACCTGGATTCTTTAACAGGAGAAGCTATGGAAATTGCAATGAAGGAATTAGCAATTAATTCATATATACCTTCAGTACAAGAAGTAGATCCATTATTGCATGCACATCTTTTTGCACAATCTGCTAACTTAGATTATTTAGATATTAGGAGATTATCAATTAAAGATTATTCTAAAGCAACAACAACAGTAAGAAATTTTTTCGCACAAGACTTGATGGATTCACAGGGCAGGAGTTCATCAGAAGAGTAGTAGCTCAGATAACTATTCATACTTCAAACTCATATAAAGAATGTATGAAAATGAGCTTGGTGGATTTGATTAATTATTATGATGCCTTAGTTGAGGAATTTAGACTTCAACAAGAAGTAGAGGATAAAGGAGGCGGTAATAATAGGAGCTAAAAATATCGTAACTAATATAGTTATAGGTGGTAATATAAGCCCTTCATTACATTCAGCCTTCGGAACAGCTGCTAAGATGGCTCAAAAGACTTCAGGAATAATAAGCAAAGTAAATAGTAAGCTTTCAAAAGATGCTTCTAACATAGCTAGTAAAGTACCCAAAGAAACTTCTACAATTTCAACAGCCTTTTCAGGATTAACAGGTAAGATAGCAGCCTTTGCTTCTGCCATAGGAGCCGCAAAAGTAGGACATTTAATGATAAATCAAGCAGCAGATATGGAAGCCTATAGGAATACATTGAATGTTGTAATGAAGGATAGTAAGAAAGCTGGAAAAATGTTCGCCTGGGCCACTGATTTTGCAAATAAAACTCCTTTTGAAACTGATGATGTAGTTCAAGCTACTGTAAGGCTCCAATCCTATGGATTAGAAGCACAAAAACTTATACCAACTATAGGAGATATGGCATCTGTAATGAACACAGATTTAATGCAAGCAGTAGAAGCTGTTGCAGATGCACAGACTGGGGAGACAGAAAGATTAAAATCCTTTGGTATTACAAAAGACATGATAGCAGATCAGGGAAAGAAAATGGGATTTGAGGTTATAAATAAAAAAGGTCAAATAACTGATTTAAATAAATTTAATGCTGTACTTCAAAATGTAATGAAAACACGTTTTGGGGGAGGGATGGAAAAGCAAGCTAAAACATTTAAAGGGGCAATGTCTACAGTTTCAGGTGTTGCTAAAAATGCTTTAGCACAAATTGCAGGGGTAGCAGCTAATGGAGATATTATAAAAGGAAGTTTATTTGATTATCTTACTAAAGGTGCTATTAAGCTTGGGAATGTACTTCAGGATTTATCCGGAAGTGGAATATTAGCTTCTATAGGTTCTACTATAGGTAAAGGTCTTAATGTTGTAGTTGGAATAGGAGCAAAGGCCTTTTCATCAATTTATAAAATAATTGGTTCTTTAGGTAAAGGATCTTCTTTAATGCAGGCTTTTTTCCCTAATCCTTCTGAAATCAATGGAAAATTAAAAAAAATAATGGGACTTATTCAAATAGGGGTTTCTACTGCAAAAACAATAGGAAATAGTATGTTCTCAGTAATACAATCAATCATTACAAATGGCGGAAAATTAATAGAAAAAATAAGTCCTTATGTTTCACAGTTTGTAGTGAGTATAGGTGATGGATTACAAACAGTTCTACCATATGTATCAACAGCCTTTTCAAGTATTTGTAGTGGTATTGTAAAGCTTCAACCTATTATAGTAGAGCTAGTTGCTTTTATATCAAGCAAAGTATTTCCTATGTTAAGTCAGGTAGTTACGTTTATAAGTACTTATATACTTCCACCTATTTTAAGCTTTATCTCCAATGTTATACCATTTTTAGTACAAGCCATACAAACAATAGCTAGGGTATTTGAAGCTATCTTATTTGTTGTATTATCAAAGTTGGGAGCTAAAATTGCTTATATTGAGCAAATAGTTTTAGTAGCAGTAACTACAATTACTACTGTATTGCAAGGAATAATACAAGCAATAAGTGGGGTACTTCAATTTATAGAAGGAGTATTTACAGCTAACTGGAGTTCTGCATGGGAAGGAGTTGTAAATATCTTTGGAGGTATTTTTGGAGGTATTGTAGGACTTATTAAAGCCCCACTTAATGCTGTTATAGGATTAATTAATTCAGCTATAGGTGGAATTAATGCTATAAGCATAGATGTTCCAGATTGGGTTCCAGGACTTGGTGGTAAACACTTTGGAATGAATATTCCTCAAATTCCTATGCTTGCTAAGGGTGGATTCACTTCTATCCCTAGTATTTGTGGAGAAGCTGGACCAGAAGCAGTGATACCGTTAAAAAGAAATAATCCTAGAAGTATTCAATTATTAGCAGAAACATCTAGAAGGCTTGGACTAGGAAATTTAAAAGCAGACACATTATCTAGTAGAAAAGCTGAAAATCTATCGGGTTTTAAAACTTTAAAGAGTGCTGGTAATGATAAAAATAGTAATAAACATATAACTATAAATTATAGTCCTAAATTTGAGGGAGTGGATAAGCATACAAAAGAAGAAATTCAGGATCAAGAAAAATCAAGCTTTGAAGAATTTAAGGAATATATTAAAAGATTTTTAGATGAGGAGGATAGACTTCAATTTGAATAATAAGTACTTTGAATATACTACAGTAGAGGGTGATACTTTTGATAGTATTGCCCTTAAATTTTTAAATAATGAGTTTAAATCATCTGAAATAATGAAATTAAATCCTAATTATATAGATAAGATTGTTTTTCCAAGCAACATAAATTTAAAGATACCTGTAATTGAAGAAATCAAAAATAGTACATTGCCACCTTGGAAGAGGTGATTTAATTGGATTTTATATATAATGCAGTTAACATAATTAATGACGTACATCTAACTAAGGCAATAATAAATGATACAGCTGGAGGCATGGCTGATTCTATAGAATTAGAATTTTCAGATATAAAAAATGAATGGAGAAATTGGAGTGTTAAGAAAGGGGATACTGTACAACTTATTAAAGGAGAATTTAAGAGTGGCATTATGTTTGTAGATAGTTTTGGCTTAAGTAGTGGTAAATTTAAAATATATGCTAAATCTACACCACTTAAAGCTAAGGAATTAATTTGTAGGACATGGGAGAATATTAGTTTTATACAAATGGCCAGCGAATTAGCTTTAGTATTAGGTTTAAAACTTAAAACATATGGCATACAAGAATTTAGGTATAAAAGATTAGATCTATTAAACAGAACTCCCTTAGGTTATTTAAATGAAAGGTGTATATTAGAAGGATATGCATTAAAAGTTACTGATAACAAATTAGTAATTTTTAATGAAAGGGATATGGAGCAATCACAAACAATAAAAGAGTTTGATAGCACTGAGTTTGAAGGTGGGTATGAATTTAATACAAAGGGTAATAGTTTATATTCTAGTTGTATAGTTAAATGTTATTCCGAAGAAAATCAATTAATAGAGTATGAATTTAAGAGTAATGTCATAGGCCCTAAGTTAATTAAGGATATTAAAGTAGATAGCTTAGGAGAAGCTGAAAGATACTCTAAGAATTTATTAAGATATGAGAATAAGTTTGAAACAATAGGTTCTTTTACCATAAGACTAGATGATAAATTAGCCTCAGGAAATGTTATAAACATAAAATTAAATGATTTCTCAGGGAAGTATTTTATTTATGGAATAAGGCATGATCTTATAAATAATAAGTCTAGTTTAAAAGTTCGTAGAGTATTGGAGGGATATTAGTGAATAAAAAAGGAATTGTATCTTTTGTAAATAATGTAACTAGAAAAGCAAGAGTATTTTTCCCAGAGCTAGATAATAATATGACTTATGAAATCCCTATATCTAGAAATTTAGGTGAACTTAAAGTAGGAAATATAGTTATAGTAGCATTTTGGAAAGATAACTTAACAGATGGTGTAATTATAGGAGTGATATAAGATGGCTATAGCTGTTTTCGGTCCTATGAAATTTTCAGTAAGCTTAAGTAAAATATATACTTTTGATGAATTTTCATATTCATCATCTGTAAATGTAGAAGAACAGGAATTAGAAAATACAAAGCCTGCTATTTATGTAAAAGGATTAAATGCAGACACTTTTAGCTTTGAAATTAAATTACTAAAACAAAAAAATGTAAATGTAAGAGGGGAAATTATTAGTTGGCTTAATTTGCAGAATAGAAGAAAACCATATTTATTCATAGTAAATAACAGACCTTTTACATATTATAAGTTTCTACTTACCAATGTAGAAGTTCAAGATACAATGATAAATAATAAAGGAGAATTTCTAAAAGCCACTGTAAAAGTAACTTTTAAAGAGTATTTTAGAGCAGGTAAAAAACAAAAAGAAGGTTAGATATAATTATGGAATACACTTTTAATACAAAGTCATGTTTAAATTGGAATGCCAAAGGTAAAGAAAGAATAGTACAAAATGTATCTAATATATTAAATACGCATACTCATGAAGTAGCATACAATAGAAATTTGGGACGAGATTCTAGTAATATTGACCTTCCCATAGATATGTATGTGTCAAAGATTATAGAAGAAACTTTTGATTTAATAGAGGAAAATGAACCAAGAGCCTTAATTAAAGATATTGAATATTTAGGATTAGAAAACAATATTCCAATTTTAAAGGTGGTGATTGAAGTTGGAGATTAACTTTATAGAAACAGCTGCAGAAAACATTTATATGGATGTGATTTCTTCTTTTGAAAAAACCTATGGAGAAACATTATATCCAGGTGACGAGCGAAGAATTTTCTTACAACAAATAGTACCTATAATTGTTGCATGTAAAAATAATATAAATGATAGTGCTAAACAAAACCTATTAAGATATGCTAGGGATGAAATTCTAGATTGTATAGGTGAGGATTTCTTTAGTACGAAAAGGTTGCAAGCAACTAGAGCAACTTGCAAGGGGAAAATTAAACTAATTGAAGGACAAAATAAAGATATAATAGTTCCAGAAGGTACAAGAATTACACCTGATGGAACTATATTTTTTAGAGTTACAAAAAATATTATTATATCAGTAAATAAAGGTGAAGCAGAATGCATTTTAGAAGCAGTGGATATCGGAGAAGAATATAATAATTTTTTACCAGGACAAATAAAAAATATTGTAGATCCTATAGCATTTGTTGAAAGCATAGTGAATATAACAACTTCAGAAGGTGGAAGTGATATAGAAACAAATGAACGTTACAGGGAAAGATGTAGGTTAGCACCTGAAAGTTACAGCACAGCAGGACCAAGTGGTGCATATGAGTATTTTGCTAAAACTGCAAACTCTAATATTGTTGATGTAAAAATAATAAGTCCTAGTCCTGGAGTTATTAATATAATTCCATTATTGAAAAATGGAGAGATACCAGGAAAAGAGGTCTTGGATAATGTTTTAGATGTATGTAGTAAAAAAGATAGGAGACCCCTTACAGACAAGGTTGAAGTTAAAGCTCCTGAAATAGTTAAATATGATATTAATATTGAATATTATTTGGATATGCAACATGAAACAGAAGAGTTAAAGTTCAGGAAACTAATAGAAGGAGAAAAATTAGACTGTTCTGAAGGAGCTATAAGAGATTTTATTAATTGGCAACAAGAGCAATTGGGCAAAAGAATAAATCCTGATGAATTAAGATTTAGAATACAAAATGCAGTGGCATACAAGATTGGAGATGGAAAGGTATGTACAGCTATTAGAAGAATAGTTGTGAATACTCCCAATTTTAGAGAATTAAAAGAAACGGAAGTAGCTAAAGTAGGAGATATAACTGTAAAATATGGAGGACTTGAATAATGGATTTAAATAATATAAATTTATTAGATTTACAAACCTCACATATGAAGAATGATCCTACAACAATAGCTATGTGTGAAGCATTACAACCACATTTTAAAGGACTAAATGAAGAGTCTAAATTAGTTTTAATTTATTCTAGAATTGATCATTTAGATGAAAAAGTAATTGATGAATTAGCCTGGCAAATGCACGTAGACTTTTATGACTATAATTTGTCTATATCACAAAAAAGAGACTTAATAAAAAACTCTCTATATTGGCACAAAATAAAAGGTACACCTAAAGCAGTTCTAGATGTAGCTACATCAGTTTTTGGACGTACAACATTAGAAGAATGGTTTGAATATAATGACGAGCCATTCTTTTTTAAATTGAATGTAGAAGTTACAGAACAAGGAGCTTCTAAGGAAAACATAGAGAAGTTAGAAAAACTAGTGAATGCATATAAAAATGCACGTAGTTGGATTAGAAGTATAACTATATTCCTAACTGGTAAAGGAAAAATATACTTAGGTGCATGCATCACTTCTGGTGAAGAAATAACAGTATATCCTTGGAGCCCTAAGGATATAGAAAGTAAAGGAAGGGTAAATATAGCTACTGCACAAAGTTCAGGAGTAGAAAATGTAACTATATATCCGAAGTAAGGAGGGATTAACTTGGCAGAACAATTCTATACACTACTCACAAAAGTGGGAAAAGCTAAAATAGCTAATGCAAGTGCATTAGGGACAAAGTTAAACTTAGCAAAATTTCAGGTAGGAGATAGCAATGGAAGCTATTATAACCCAACAGAAGAACAAACAGATCTTAAGAATAAAGTGTGGGAAGGAGTTATAAGTAGTATAACAGTTGATGAAAATAATCCTAATTGGATAGTCTTACAAACAATTTTACCAGGTAATATAGGTGGCTTCATGATTCGTGAAGCTGGTGTTTTTGATAGTGAGGGAAACTTAATAGCTATAGGCAAATATCCTGAAACATATAAACCACAAAGTGCTGATGGCAGCACTAAAGATCTAGTTATAAAAATGATATTAGAAGTTTCTAATGCTTCTAGTGTAACTCTTAAGGTGGATCCTACAGTTATATTGGCCACTAAAAAAGATATAGAAATATTAGAAAATAAAATAAAGGATATAAAAATCCCTGTTGCTTCTGTAAATAATAAAACTGGTGCAGTAGAGTTGAGTGCTAGTGATGTTGGAGCATACAGTAAAACAGAAGTAGATAATAAATTTAAGGGTATAACTGTTCCAGTAACAAAAGTAAATGGGAAAACAGGAGATGTAGACCTTAAAGCAAGTGATATAAAAACATCTTCAGGAAAAACAATTGAAACATCTTTAGAAGAGAAAATGAATAAAAAAATAGTAGATGATTCTACTACAAAAAAATATGAATTAGGTATTAAAAATGGACTTTTATACTATAGGGAGGTGTTATAATGGCAGGTGAAATTTATATAGCAGATAAACCAACGTTAGACAGTGTAAAATCTAACGTTGACGTAATAAAACAAGATACTAATTTTATTAAAGCTCAATTTCCAATAAGTGGGGGGATTGATTGGAGTCAATATAAAAATGTAGAGGTTAGTAACAACCGTGATTATTATAATAATAACATTGTGTTTGAAATTAGTGGTGAAGGGTATATAAGAAATTTATTTATCGGTGGTAAAAAAGATTATTTTGATGTTGATATTTATATAGATGGAAGTTTGTATTTAAATGTTGCTGAATCAGATATTAGATATTTATTAATACGTGGCGTTTCACATATTGGTGATTTCTCTGATTCAACATGGTCTAAATCTAAGATTGCAGAGGGTAGTGTTCCTACGGTTAACATAGATAAATATATAGCACAACCAATATTTTTTAAAAAAAGCATAAAAGTATTAATAAAAAAAGGTTATCCTTCAATATTTTATTTTTTAGGAGGTATAAAATAATGAAACAATATATAGAAGGTGATTATCTTATAACGGAATACGAAAGTGGTGCAATAATTAAGGTGTTACAAGGTCAAGAACCTAAAGAAGTTATACCAGAACTGCCTAAAAACCCAATATTAGAATTACAAAAACAAGTAGATACATTAGGGCAAGAGTTGGCACAATCTAAAGTAGAAAATGTTAAGAAAGATAATATAATAAACACATTAGGACAGGAATTAGCACAAGTGAAAATACAATTAGCAGGAGGTAGATAATCATGAAATTTTGGAGTTTGGCATGGGAATATAAATGGTGTACTTTAGAACAATTAAAGATGGTAGTAAAGACAGAAGATAATAAATTTGGAGAAATTACAATAGAAGAGTATAAGCAGATAACTGGAATAGAATTTACACAATAGAACCAAATTATGATACAAGGTATTACACCTAAATAGTGAGGTGTAATTTTTATGTTTAAAAAAATATAGAGATATTTATATAAAGTTTGAACATTAAAGATAAAAATGTTAATATGAGATAAATATTTAATAAGGGGGGGGATCATTATAAAAAAATATATAACAGTTACGCATAGGGGGACAAATGAAAGTATTAGAAGAAAACAAGAGAATATGCTTTTAAATGCAGGGGTTATTAGACCTAATAGAATTTTATTAAAAGTGTTTAAAAATAATCAAGATAAATTTATAGAGTATTTAAAAAAAATCGAAGACAGTGAAAAAGTAGTTTGGGTTACCAAGGGAGAACCTAATTTTATTAATAGATATTTTTCAGGAATGAGTGGGAAAAGAGGAGAAGCAAGTGTTACTTTTGAAATAGAAGAAACTAGAGTAAGAAAGGCGAATGGACTTGGAAAGAGAATTTTTGGTGGAAAGTTATTGTTATGCTCTCAATTAGTTATAGAAGGAGATGTACAAATACCTAAAGATGCTAGATTTAAATTCAAAAATGATATTAAGTAAATGCTTGTTATATAATTTAGAAACAATAAAAAAGAAACTTGCCTAAGGCAGGTTCTTTTTTAGTATAATTTTGGAGGTGCAATATGGATGGAAGTATACAGCAAGAAATATTAGAAAGAATAGTACGAATTGAAACTAAAATAGATGGATATAACAGTACAAGGGAAAAAGCAGATATGGCTTGTACTAAAGCTATGCAAAATGAAAAAGATATAGCAGAAATTAAAGATAATCAAAAGTGGCTCTGGCGAACAATCGCTGGAGCTATTATTTTAGGCATTTTGGGTGCTTTAATAAAATTTAATTAGGAGGATTAAAATATGGAAAGAATATTAAGCAAAATAACAAGTGCCAGATGGTTGATAGCGGTCATTATGACTATGGTATTTGCCATATTAGCAATTAAAAACACTTTAAATACAGAGTTTATAACTATCTATACAATGGTTATAGCTTTTTATTTTTCTAAAGATAGAAAAGAGCAGGACAAATAGTTCTGTTCTTTTTTAAATCAAACTTTTAGGAGGTAAATTATTATGAATATTTCAGAATTACATTTAGCTTTAGATGCTGGACACTGCAAAACCGGTGCAGATACTGGTGCACAAGGATGCAATTTAAAAGAAGAAAATTTGACAAGAGAAGTTGCTAATCAAGTAAGTTTAAAAATACAAGCTCGTGGCGGTAAGATTACAATTTGTAATACAGATTATGCGACTGATATAGCTGCATCGTTATCATATAGATCTAGTACAGCTAATAAATCAAACGCTAATATATTTACATCAATTCACTTTAATCATAATGAAGGAAGACCAGGCACAGGAACTGAAATTTATACCACAGATGGAGTTAAGATGCCTGAAGCTGTTAGAGTATTAAATAACTTAATAGCTTTAGGATTTGAGGATAGAGGTATAAAAGATGGCTCTAGATTACATGTCATAAGGCGTACTAAAATGAAAGCAATGCTTATAGAAGTATGTTTTATAAATAATCCTAAGGACATTTCACTGTATAAAGCATTAGGTCCAGGTAAAATAGCAGATGCTATCGTTGCGGGTATATTAGGAGAGCCATTTAATGCAACAAAACCTATCAATTCGAATGAAATTAAAAAAACTCAACCCCGAAAACAGACTATTGATAAAGGTCGTACTTTATTAATTAAAAGATTACAACAAGAGATAAATTCTCAAGGATTCGGTTCATTATCAGTTGATGGTATTCCAGGAGAAAAAACTCTAGCAGCAGTTCCTATGTGTAAGAAAGGTGCTAAGGGAAATATAACAAAAATCATTCAAGAAATGCTAATAAACATGGGGTATATTAATTTTCTTTCTCCATATGGAGCGGATTGTGTATATGGTACAGGTACTGAAAATGCCGTAAAACATTTTCAAAAAACATATGGTTTATCTGTTGATGGTATAATGGGTCAAAAAACATGGCAAATGTTTTTTAAGAAATTAAATTGATAGTAAAAAATAAGATACGTATAAAAGAGGATTAGAGAAGGTTTTTAACTTCTTTAGTCCTTTTATATTACGAAACAAAAAGCATTTAACACAGGCTAAAATACAATATTTTATTAAATTAGAATGGCTATTAAGTTGTTTCGTTTTTATAATTAACAATATTCAACTTCCTATTATGTATATGTTTACAAATTGTTCAACTCTATGTATAATTTAGACATAATATTGTCAAAAGGGGGGAATTTTTATGGAACAATTAAATAGCGGAAATTCTCAATATGGAGATCTTAAATATTGTAAGCATTGTGGGGAGAAGATTCCAGCTGATGCAGTTATATGTACTAAATGTGGTAGGCAAGTGGAAGAACTTAAAACTAATCAACCTAACATAGTAATTAACAATGAGAATTCTAGTAGAAATGTTAATGCTAATGTAAATGCGAATATTAATGGTGGTAGGCATTTTGGTAATCCTAAAAGAAAAAGTACAGCCTTGTTATTATGTTTACTATTTGGCATTTTTGGGGCGCATAAATTTTATGAAGGAAAAATAATTAAAGGAATAATATATTTTTTTACGTTTGGATTATGTCTAGTAGGAGTAATATTAGATCTTCTTGCGTTACTATCTAAACCTTCTACTTATTATGTGTAGATATGCAATAAATGAAGAATATGGTTCTCAAAATATTTTATAAGTTTAGGGAAAATTCTAATAAGGTAGTCGGAGCTTAGGTTGCAGCTACCTTTTTTATTTTGTTTTCGAAAAGTTTTTATAAATTTCTCTTAAAATATACAAAGAGTATCAAATAGAAAGGGGATATTAAATATAGGATAAAGATTAACTTATAGCCTAATAATTAGGTTTAGTACAATACATATAATTATTTAATTGAACCTAAAAATATATAAAAAATTAAATGTAATTGGGGTGCATTATTGTGGAATTTAGTGTTAATGAATTATATGGATACTACACACGAAACCTAGGGATAAAAAGTATTTTAAAAACAAAAGAGAAAATAAAAGCAATGCTTATAAGTACAACTCTTGCAATAAGCTTTATACTTTTAATATTAAGCCTTATTTATACAAATAAAAGGATTGAGTATATTTTTGGGGGGGTAGCTATTTATATATTTGATTTGTATTTTATAGTAAAACTAAAAAATGGATTATTTACGAGAATACAAAAAGATAATCATATAAAAGCGAAGGGAATTGAAATAATTAAGACATACAGAAGAAAAAAGCTTATTAAATATATAGATGTTGAATATGGCATTAAAACATATAGTCAGAAAGTGTTATTAATAGAGATTTTAAAGGAAGAGGCTTCAAAACATAAAGTTGATAAGTTATGGTCTATAGGTATTTTGTTTACACTAGTACTTCCATTTTGGAACAATTTTATTAGGGACATTGAATATACCAAGGATAATATGATATTAGTTTTAATGTTAATTACTTATGTTGTAATGATTTTAACTATGTTCAAATCAACCGTAGGACGTGAGCTTTTGTTGTTATTAAATTTAAAAAGTAGGAGATATGAAGAAATTATATGTTTGATAAGAAAAGATTTAATTTATAATGAAGATAAGCCAAGAACATTTAATGGAACATTAACATTAAAAAAGAAATAACAAATAGATAAGATTATGTTTAGATATAATATATTAGGAGTTAAAAAGACAGATGCTCAAAACCAAGGGTATACACATTGTAAAGTTTGCAATCCATAAAAAAAGCCACCATAATTGGTGGTTTTTTTATCTGTCTTTTTGAATAGGTTGCATCAGCACCTTGTCCCGTAGATAGTTCAATTTTTAATCCTTCATTTTCAAAGAAGCCTTCATTTATGGCAACATACATTGGTGCATAGAAAATTGAACGTGCCACTTCGTTTACCTTTACTTCTTTTACTTTAGTTTTAGAAGAATTGTTTTGTGAACATGCAGTTAGGGAAAAGCTTATAATAAATATTAAAATAGAAGATAAAATCATTTTAAAACTTTTTTTCTTCATAAATAAATCTCCTTATAAAATTATTTTATAGTTTGCATATTTATAATATGAAGAATATGATTTAGATGTTAATTTTCTTTATAATATTGTAGTAATTAAGTAGATTTCGTACAATATGCGCATGAAAAATATTACAGAAAGTAAAAAATATATGTTATAATATGAAATAGAAATATAGATAAGTATGAACATGCTAAAAAGTTATATATATATTGTACTTGGCCTATTGATAAAGAATATGGAGGAGTAATTATAAAAGAAAAAACTTATACCAGGGGGAAATTTATGGGAACAGGTATTGTAATAAAAAAAGAATTAATATTAATGTTAAGCTTTATTATATGGTTATTATGTTTTATAGTAAAAATCATCAAGGAAAATAAAAAAATAGATTTTCAAACAGTTAAGAGTGCACTTTTAAAATTAGCTTTAATTGAGTATTTGACATTACTAATAGGGGTAACTTTGTTTCCTATTAGGATATCTAATATACCTAATGATATTACTCCAGTTATCAACTTGAACATAGTTAGTATATTTGATTATGGTTTTAATAAATATGCTTTTATAAATATTGCAGGCAATATTTTATTATTAGCTCCATTACCAATACTGTTATATTTTAATGGATATAATAAAAAAGTTAACAATCTAAAGCATGTTATACTTTTATGTTTTAGTGTTTCTCTATGTATTGAGATATTACAATATTTTGAATCATATTTTAAAATTTTATCTATCCCAAGAGCTACTGATATATTAGATTTAATTTGTAATACCCTAGGAGGAGTAGTGGGATATTTAGTTTTGAAAGTTTATAAGCATGTTTATAGTAAGTAACAACATAATTAAATATTAAAAATAAAAAAGTCACCAAATCGGTGGCTATTTTTATAATGTGTTTTTGTAAACGTCTTATCAGCACCTTGTCCCGCAGATAGTTCAATTTTTAATCCTTCCTTTTCAAAGAAGCCTTCATTTATGTCAACATACATTGGTGCATAGAAAATTGAACGTGTCACTTCGTTTACATTTACTTCTTTTACTTTAGTTTTAGAAGCATTGTTTTGTGAACATGCAGTTAGGGAAAAGATTATAATAAATATTAAAATAGAAGATAAACAGAGTTCTTAGTTTTAGGGGGGAGTCTTTAGTCCACTAAAGATTAAGAATTTTTTAACAGCAAAAAGACACCTACGTGAGTGTCTTAGTATATTTATTTAATTAGTTTAAAATGATCTTTAATATCAAACACGTCTTCTTCTGTTTCACGAAGTTTATGCTTTATAAATTTAATATCTTTAGAAACTAAACTAAAACTATCTTTAGTTTCTGTACGAAATTCTGTAAGGTCAGCAGTTTGCTCATAAACAGAATTAATTTTACCCTTTATTTCTGTTATATCCGATTGAATTTGAGAAACTGAGGCAGTGAGATTTTCTAGTAAACTTATTATCTTTTCATCAGAATTCATCTTAGCACCTCCATATTATAATTATAGCCTATTCTATCATTTAGTATTTATGCAATAAATTTAATAACTATATTATACAACAAACTCTTAGGAAAATGAATTGAAGAATGCTATCAGGTAAAATAGGTGTATTTATACAAATTAAATGCATGTTTAATATAAATACTGTGATTTAAATGTTAATTTTCTTTATAACATTGTATTAATTACGATTTTTGATAAAATATTATTAAGGGAATGTAGAAATTTATAAAATTATGTTCTAATAAAGGAGAAAAGGATGAGTATAGGGATTTTTTTAGGAACTTCCATAGTTGTAATAAATATATTTCTTGTTTTTGTTTTAATTTTTTTTGAGAGAAAAAATCCTACTACTACTTGGGCATGGCTTTTAGTAATTATGTTTTTGCCTGTTGTAGGATTTATAATCTATTTACTTTTTGGACAAAACTTAACTAGAGAAAAAATGTTTAGTCATAAACTTGTAAATGATAAGATAAAAAAAGAGTATTTTAATAAGGCGAGAAGAGATTATGAATATGATGAAGATACAGCTGAAAATATAGATATAATACAGCTGAATTTTAGAAATACTGGTGCCTTATATACTCAAAAAAATAAGGTGGATTTATTTTTTGAAGGGGCTAGTAAATTTAAAAAGTTATATGAAGAAATAGAAAAGGCAGAAAAGTTTATTCATGTAGAATATTATATCATACAAAAAGATAGTACAGGAAAGGAATTAATAAATAGGCTCACCAAAAAACTTAAAGAAGGTGTAGAGGTAAAGCTATTGTTCGATGGTATGGGATCCTATAAAATAAATAGTAAAAAACTTTTAAAGGAATTTTTAGAGGCTGGGGGAGAATATGCAGTTTTTTTCCCTAATATTCTTCCATATATTAATAAACGTATAAATTATAGAAATCATAGAAAGATAGTGGTTATAGATGGCAAAAAGGCTTTTGTAGGTGGGTTTAATGTAGGAGATGAATATTTAAGCAAAGATAAAAAAATAGGATATTGGAGAGATACTCATATTATGATAGGGGGAGAGGCTGTTAAGGATTTAGAAGAGAGATTCTTACTAGATTGGTCTTATGCCTCTGGGGAAGAAATAGATGATTTTAATAAATATATAAAAGAGAATAATGCTGCTAACAGTATTACTGGAATGCAAATAGTCTCTAGTGGTCCTGACCATAAGGAACCTTATATTAGAAATGTATACCTAAAAGTAATAAATAATGCAAAAAAATATGTATATTTGCAATCACCTTATTTTGTTCCAGATGAAACTATGTTAGACGCTATAAAATTATCAGCTTTATCTGGGGTAGATCTTAGAATAATGATACCAGGAATACCAGACCATAAGTTTATGGCTTGGGCTGCAAATTCATATATAGGAGAATTATTAGAAAGCGGTGTTAGGGTATATTTATATAATAGGGGCTTCCTCCACTGTAAGGTTATAGTATCTGATGATACTGTATGTAGTGTTGGAACAGCAAATATGGATATTAGAAGTTTTAGCTTAAACTTTGAAACTAATGCTGTAATATACAATACCTCCATTAGCGAAAAGATGAAAAATCAGTTTATAGAAGATATGGAGTTTTGTAAAGAGATAAAACTTGAGGATTTTAAAAATAGAAGTAGAACCACTAAAATTGCAGAATCCGTAGTTAGACTTCTTTCCCCAATATTATAAGTTAAGAAAACTTTATCAGGGAGGCACCTGTTCTTTTCTTAGATGAGAGTATTAGATCAGATAGTAATTGGATAAACAGAGGATAAAAATCAAGACATGTAGTTTAATTATCCTACATGTCTTAATTTCACTTCAATATTAAATTTTTATTAAAAAGATTTTATCTGCGTTAATACAAATATTTTCTTTAAAGTGAGAGTAAAAACATGGTCTAAAGCTAATAGACCTGTTTATGAATTCCATGTTTAATCTCTGTTAGGAAACATATAAGATCTACACAATTTATCAAATTTCATATTAATTAATATATTGTATATTAAGCCTCTGATTTCATAAGAAGAAGTATGTCCATCATTATTTCTAAGTTCTTTTAAAGTATTTTCTATATCACCAAGAATTATCTGTATATCTGATTCTGTTAAAATAAAATTAATGTCATTAGCTGAATTTTCTAAGCTTGTTCTAATTTTTTTTATATTAAAATCTTCAATATTCCCATGTTTCTTTTTAATTTTCACCATAGATCCCTCCAATTTATCAAAATATTATGAATATAGGTTTAATTATAACATGAATTATATAAATATTAAATAACCTTAAATTTATATTAATAAACTTTTCAATCTTACTAATATATTAAAGTGAAATTTTCTACAAGAACGATTTTCATATGAACATTTTCTCTAAGACAGTGAAAAGTTATAATCTTTTGTGATCGCATTATAGAGTTTATATTAAGAATTATAATTTATATAATTTTAATATTGACATATTGAAATTATGGTTTATAATTGTAAAGTATAAGTAAATATGAAAAGGCAATGATAAAGAGGAGTAAAAGTGTGAAATATTAAGAGAGGAAGATTCACTGGCTGTAAGGTCTTCTATAGGAAGCATTTTGAAGGTAGCTTTGGAGCTTTTCTGCTGAAATTGTATTAGGCAGAAACGGTATTATCGTTAAAAATTTTAAGAGCTTAAAATATAGATTTTTTGTATTTTAAGAATAAAGGTGGTAACGCGCGCTGTCGTCCTTTTTAGGATTACAGCGCTTTTTATTTTTTGCTAAGTTAGAATAAGATAATATGAGGGTCACTTCATCACTGCCTCACTAGGTTAAGAATTTCTTTTAAAATATATATTAAAAAATATGATAAAGATTAAATTTCAATAATAGTAATACACTTAAAGGAGGAAAAAATATGGATGAAAATAAAAATATAGCTAAAACCTATGATCCGAAAGAGTTTGAAGAGAGATTATATGCATGGTGGGAGGAGGAGAAATTTTTTACTCCAGTAGTGGATAAAAGTAAAAAACCTTATACAATTATAATGCCACCACCAAATATAACAGGTCAATTGCACTTAGGTCATGCTATTGACAATACTCTTCAAGATATTTTAATTAGAACAAAGAGAATGCAAGGATATAGTACTTTATGGTTACCAGGTGAAGACCATGCAAGTATTGCAACAGAGGTTAGGGTAGAAAAAGAGCTAATAAAAGAAGGACTAGACAAGAAAGAAATGGGCAGAGATGCCTTCTTAGATAGAGTTTGGCAATGGACAGATGAATATAGAAATAGAATAAGAGGACAAATTAAAAAAATAGGTTGTTCTGCAGATTTCTCAAGAGAGAGATTTACTATGGACGAAAACCTAAGTAAGGCTGTTAGAAAAGTTTTTGTTAAACTTTATGAAGAAGGATTAATTTATAAAGGTGATAGAATAACTAACTGGTGTCCTAAATGTATGACTGCTATTTCAGACGCAGAAATTGAGCATGAAGAAAAAGAAGGAAACTTCTGGCATATAAAATATCCAGTAGTAGGTTCAGATGAATACTTAGAAATAGCAACTACAAGACCAGAAACTATGCTTGGAGATACTGCTGTAGCTGTAAATCCAGAGGACTCACGATATGCTCATTTAGTTGGAAAGAAATTAATGTTACCACTTGTTAACAGGGAAATTCCTATAGTAGCTGATAGCTATGTAGATATGGAATTTGGAACAGGTGCAGTTAAAATAACACCAGCTCATGACCCTAATGACTATGGTGTAGGACAAAGACATAATCTTCCACAAATAGTTGTTATGAATGAAGATGGAACTATAAAAGAAGGCTATGGAAGATATTCTGGCATGGATAGATATGAAGCAAGAGTAGCCATGGTAGAAGACTTAAAAGAAGCGGGACTTTTAGTTCAAATAAGAAAACATGACCATAATGTTGGAACTCACGATAGATGTGGTACAGTAATTGAACCTATGCTTTCAAAACAATGGTATGTTAAAATGGAGCCACTAGCAGAGCCAGCTATACAGGTTGTTAAAGATAAAAAAATAAAATTTATTCCAGAAAGATTTGAAAAGACCTATTTTAACTGGATGGACAATATACAAGATTGGTGTATATCAAGACAATTATGGTGGGGACATAGAATTCCAGTTTGGTATTGTAAGGACTGCGATGAAATTATGGTATCTATGGAAGATCCGCATTGCTGTTCAAAGTGTGGAAGCAAGAATATAAAGCAAGAGGAAGATGTGCTAGATACTTGGTTTAGTTCTGCATTATGGCCTTTCTCAACTTTAGGATGGCCAGATGATACTGAGGACTTAAAATATTTTTATCCAACAGCAACTTTAGTTACAGGTCATGACATTATATTCTTCTGGGTTGCTAGAATGATATTCTCAGGACTTCATAATATGGGAGAAGTTCCTTTTGAAAATGTATTAATGCATGGACTTGTAAGAGATAGTCAAGGACGTAAGATGTCTAAGTCTTTAGGAAATGGAGTAGATCCTTTAGAGATTGTAGATAAATATGGAGCAGATGCCCTAAGATTCATGTTAGTTACAGGAAATTCCCCAGGAAATGATATAAGATTCTATGAGGAAAGAGTAGAATCAGCTAGAAATTTTGCTAATAAAATTTGGAATGCTTCTAGATTTGTTATGATGAATCTTGATAGTGAATTAATGGAGAAGTATAAAGATAGTAAGAATTATTCTATAGCAGATAAATGGATATTATCAAGAATAAATACTGTAGTTAAAGAGGTTACAGAAAACATAGAGAAGTTTGAAATAGGTATAGCATTACAAAAAATTTACGACTTTATGTGGAATGAATTCTGTGATTGGTACATTGAACTTGTAAAACCAGTATTCTTCTCTGAAGATGAAGAAGCTAAGGGAATTGCATACAATGTATTGTACACAGTTCTAACTACGGGATTACAATTATTACATCCAGTAATGCCATTTATTACTGAGGAAATATATACTCATTTAGATACAGAATATGAATCAATTACTATATCTAAATGGCCAGAATATAAAGAAGAACTAGAAGATTTAAAATCAGAAGAAAACATGAAATATATTATAGAAGCTATAAAAGCAATTAGAAATCTTAAGGCTGAGATGAATGTACCACCTTCTAGAAAAGCAAAACTTATGATATTAGCACATGAAGGGAAAAAAGCTTTTGAAGAGGGTAGAATTTACTTTGAAAAGTTAGCTTCTGCAAGTGAAGTTATCTTCTTAAATAGTAAACAAGAAGCACCTAAGGATGCTGTATCAGCGGTTACTAAGAGTGCGGAGATATATATGCCACTATTAGACCTTATAGATCTAGAACAAGAAATAGATAGATTAAATAAGGAAAAAGAAAAGTTAGAAAAAGAAATAGATAGGGTAGAGAAAAAATTATCTAATGAGAAATTTGTAAGTAAGGCACCAGAAGCTGTAGTACAAGAAGAAAAAGAAAAGGCAGAAAAATATAAGTCTATGTACAATACCGTTTTAGAAAGAATAGAATCTTTAAAAGCTTTATAAGAAGAATTCTACTTCAAAGGGAGTTTTTAAACTCCCTTTGAATAATTTGTCCTTTATTATAAGTTGCCCCGTTTTCTAACTTAAATATGCTTCTAGACCATAACTAATATTTTATTGCTTTGATTTTCTTAATTGTTTTCTCCATTCATATAGCACTGTTTCAGCTGCAGCTATAGTAGCATTTATACTTATATCATGTCTACTACCTCTTCCAAGCTGGTCATTACCTTGAACAATGTACATACTTTCTAAAAGAGATTCTAAACTTTCTATTGAGTAATTAGGATCCTCTTTCATGGTTTTAATAAAATCATTATAAGCGTTTTCAAATATTAAGTCATATTTTTCTTGGTCTAGATCTTTTTCTTTTTCTGTCATAGAAAATCACTCCTAATATAAAGACAAGATTTTATCCATTACTATCTCTTCTAATAAGTTTATCTCTTTTTCAAGGTTAAGAAAAAGAGTAGATAGGTCTCTGGATAAGGATTTCCACTAAAGGATAACTACTTCTAAGGAGTAAAACTCCTAAGAATTCTGTTAATAAGCTTTAATGGAAGTAAAAACTCTCTATAAAGCAAAGAACTCTGTTTATTAATCAATAAACTTTATCAATAACATAATACTACATAGATAAAAATTAATCAATTACTATTATATAAAAATTAATCAACATATCCAATCCACATATCAAATCAACATAGACTTTGAATAAAAAAAACTATTTGATATAATTAGGTAAGAAATATGGCATAAAGTTAGCGAGGGATTAAAATGAATTATAATGAAGCTATGAATTATCTTGAAAATACTGCAAAGTTTGGAATGAAGTTTGGACTTGAGAGAACGGAAAGAATTTTAGAAATCTTAGGTAATCCACATAAAAATATTAAAGCTATACATGTTGCAGGAACTAATGGAAAAGGTTCTACTACAGCTATGTTAAATCAAATTTTAATAGAGGCGGGATATAAGGTTGGTATGTATACATCACCTTATATAGAAGAGTTTGAGGAGAGAATTCAAATATCAAATTCATATATAAAAAAAGAGGAGTTTGCAGAAATTATTACAGAACTATCCACTGTAATAGATAAGGTTATAAAAGAAGGTTATGGTGAGCCAACATATTTTGAAATAGTAACCACATCAGCTTTTTTATATTTTTATAGAAAAAATGTAGATTTTGCTGTAATAGAAGTTGGATTAGGAGGAAGATTAGATTCAACCAATGTACTTTCCCCAATTCTAACTTTAATAACCTCTATAAGTTATGATCATATGGATATTCTAGGAGATACTTTAGAGAAAATAGCCTATGAAAAGGCTGGTATAATAAAAGAAAATATTCCTTTAATTCTTTATCCTCAATTGGAGGAAAGTGAAAGAGTTATAGAAAATAGATGTAAAGAGCTAAAGGCTCCTTTAATAAAAGTAAATAAGGATTCTGCAAGGTTTATAAAAGTTATTGAAGGAGATAATGTAAGACAACTTATATCTATAAAAGGCGAAGAAGAAAATTATGATATAGAATTAAATTTATTAGGTAAACATCAACTTTTAAATTGCTCCTTATGTATACAAGCTATAGAGGTCTTAAAAAAACAAGGAATTAATATAGAAAAGGAGCATATCTTAAAAGGGCTTAAAAAGGTTAAATGGCCAGGAAGACTAGAGATGATGAAAAGAGAGCCACTAGTAGTTATTGATGGAGCGCATAATATTGATGGAATAAAAAGCTTAAAAGAAAGTGTAGAAACGTATTTTAAATACAATAACATTATATTAATATTAGGCATACTAAAAGATAAGGAAGTTGACAATATGGTAGAAACCATAGCTCCTTTAGCTAAGCATGTAATTACAGTGACTCCTCATAGTGATAGGGCAAAATTATCTTTAGAATTAAAAGATATTGTAAAAAAATACAATAAAAATTGTTCTTATGAGGAAGAATATGAAAATGCTTATAAAAAAGCTTTACAACTAGCTTCAAAAGATGATTTAATTTTAATATCAGGCTCCTTATATATGATAGGAGATATGAGAAAAATAATTAAGCATAATAATTAAGCATAATAATAAGGATATTTTTTCTAATGTAGACTTATTTAAAATTAAAGACTTTGTAAGAGAAAAATGTTGATATGAAGTGATTTTCATATCAACATTTTTCTGTAATACAGTCCAATATTAAATTATTGATGTATTTCAGAGTATAATGGCAGATCTAATTACCTTTCCTTAACTCTTTAAGTGCACATGCCAATTGATCTGGGCAAGAAGTTCGTTTATTGCCACAGCGTATTCCTTCTAATTTATTAATTGCATCTTCAACAGTTAAGCCTTCTAAAAGCTTTGAAATACCTTGAAGATTACCGTTACACCCACCAATAAAGTTAACCTTTGCTATTTTATTATTATCTAACTCAAAATGTATCTCCCTTGCACATACTCCCTTTGGATAATAAGTATACATTTTATACTGTCACCCCTTTTTTAAAATTTACATATATTATTTTATATTACTCTATGCAGTATATCAATAAGAATTGAATTTTAAATTAATACTTTAAAAGTAGTATGTCATTACTAAAAATTAAACATAAATTAAAACTAGGGGGTGAAATAGTGAATATATATGTTTGTAACACCTTTTCAGATTATATATCAGAAATAGATATTAAAGAATTTAATGAAAATAAACGAATTAATCTTTCTACTCATAGTAGAATTGGTCCTCACGGTATTTCAAGGTTTAACCAACATATTATTACTGCAAATAATTATAGCAATGATATAACTATAATAAATTTAGAAGATTATTCTATAAGTTCTTTTTATATTGGTTCTAGATGTAATGATGTTAAAGTTTATGAAGATAAGGCTTATATAGTTTGTGGTGACTCTAATGATATGAAGATTTTCAATATTAAAGAAAAAATTATAGAACGGACAATCTTTTGTGGTAATTTTCCTCATAGTGTTGATATAGAACATAACTATAATATGATTTTAGTTTGTAACATGGGTGATGGTGTTTTAAATTTAATTGACTTAAAAGAAGAAAAGAGCATAAAGCATAGATCTATCGGTAGCTATCCCACAAAAGCAGTGTTTTCTAGTTGTGGAGAGAAAATTTTTGTTTGTGAGAGTTGTCTAGGTAGTAATAAAAATGGAAATATAAGAATATTAGATAAAAATCTTTGTGAGGTAAAAATTTTAAAGGTAGGAATAAATCCTGTAGATATATTCTGTGGGAAAGAGAATATATATGTTTCAAATATGGGGGAAGGAACTATAAGTATAATAGATGAGAAAGATTTTAAAGAGGTAGAAAGAATAAAAGTAGGAGGAATGCCAAGAGGAGTTATAGAGAAGGATAATTTTTTATATATAGGAGATTATTTTAATAGTAAATTAATTAGAATTTCACTAAAAGACTTAGAAAGTAAACATATATACATTGGGAAAGAGCCCAATAGTATGATATTAGTTTAAACATCACTGATTAGTGTTTTAATGACATTATCATATAATTGGGCAGAGTTTTCTTTCCATTTTGTGCAGAGGTCTCTTGCTTGTTTATTGTTAGGAACACTTAACTTTACTTCAATTAAAATGGACTCATTTTCATATGCTCCTAAAGTAACTATGAAATTATCTTTTCCTTCTATAGTATAATCTGATGTTATAGTTATTTGTTTTTTTATATTCTCCATGTGTTTATCTAAATATAGGGATACTTTATCTACTTTATCCTCAGAAATCCTACTGAAGAACATAGTTAAAACTTTTTCACCTTTGTCCGTAATACAAAGCCTTATTTTTTCGTCTTTTTCAATAGATTTAATAAATCCTGAAGAATTTAATTCCAATAAATATTGTTGCAAATTAAAATAATTTAAAAAATTATTTTCAAGAACAATTTCTGTTAGCTGAAGATTTGATATAGGAAGTTTAATCTCATTAATAATATATAAGAGTAATAACTTATTTTCAGCAAGTTCTAGTGTATCTTCCTTCATTATATCCCTCCCTTAATAGGAATTAATAAAAAAGATATTCTAATAAGTTTATATAATATACTTTTTCACTAATATTCTATCATACTAATTAAAAATATTGAATATAAATTTATTAATAATTAAAATGAGGAGGGGAAAATTACTTGATTAAATTGAAAAAAAAACATACTATATTTATAGGCATAGGTATTTGTGCAGCTTTAATTTTTTTAATATTTGTAAAATTTAACACTAAGGACATTACTTCAGTGTTCTCAAGTAATAAGAAGATACCTGTATACTGTGTAGATACAAAGAATAAGAAGGTAGCAATTTCCTTTGATATTAATTGGGGACCAGATAATACAGAAAAAATACTTGATACTTTAGATAAATATAAGATTAAGTCAAGTTTTTTTGTACTAGGGGGATGGGTGGAAAAATTTCCTGATAAGATAAAGCTTATACATGAAAGAGGACATGAAATAGGAAACCATTCAAATACACATGCAGATATGACCAAAATTTCTAAAGACAAGATAATAAATGAAATTGCTATAACTGATGCAAAGATAATGGGTATTACTGGTGAAAGAACAAAATTATTTAGATTTCCTTCAGGTGCCTATAATAATGATGCAGTAGAAGCTGTTGAAAGCACAAAACATATACCAATTCAATGGGATGTGGACAGTATTGATTGGAAGGAACATGGGGCAGATATTGAATATGATAGGGTAATAAAAAAAGTAAAACCAGGTTCTATAATATTATTTCATAATAATGCAAAGTATACACCAGAAAATTTAGATAGAATTATAAAAAAGTTAAAAGAAGATGGATATGAGATTGTACCAATATCTGAACTAATATATAAAGATAATTATTATATAGATAATACAGGGAAGCAGATTAAGAAGTAATTATGAAATTTATGTTAAACTAGTTTAATTATTATAAAATATAATAAGAAATAGGTTGAAAGTACAAGGTGATTTGTATTATAATGGAAACGTGCTTTAAAATATAGGTATAGATAACAAATATTATGAATTATGGTAAGGATATAATTCATAATAAGGTTATAAATTATAAAAAAACATAATATAAATAATTATAAGAAGTTAAAAAAACAAAGGGAAGAGGGGTTACAATGGATAATTTAATGAACAATAATAATATTTACTTAGAGGGGACAGTAATAACAGACTTAGAGTTTAGTCATGAAATGTATGGGGAAGGCTTCTATTCATTTTACATAGAAGTTTCAAGATTAAGTGATGCTAAAGACAAAATTAACATTACTATTTCAGAACGTCTTTTAACAACTTTTGATGTTAAAGTAGGAAGAGACATAATTGTAGAGGGGCAATTAAGATCTTATAATAAATATGTAGATGGGGCAAATAGATTAATACTTACCGTATTTGCTAGAGATATATATGAGTGTAAAGAAAAGAGTAAAAACCCTAACCAAATCTTCTTAAATGGATTTATATGTAAAAGTCCTATATATAGGAAAACACCATTTGGAAGAGAAATTGCAGATATGCTACTTGCTGTTAATAGAGCATATAATAAATCAGATTATATACCTACCATTGCTTGGGGAAGAAACTCAAGATTCTGTAAAGCCCTTGAAGTGGGAGATAACATAAGAATTTGGGGTAGACTACAGAGTAGGGAATATCAAAAGAAGTTAGGTGAAGATGTAATTGAAAAGGTAGCTTATGAAGTTTCAATATCTAAAATGGAATTAGTAGATAAGGAACTTGACTTAAGTGAAGAAGAGGAAACTTTAAACGATTCAGATAAAACTTCAGAAAAGGATGCTATATAATAAAAAAAGGGGAAATTCCCCTTTTTTTTATCTTAAGTCCTCTAGTAATTCAGTTTTGCCTTTTGTTTTATCGTCTACTGATTTAATTATTTTTGCAGGTGCACCAGCAACTACTACATTTTCAGGTACATCTGAAGTAACAATAGAGCCTGCAGCTACTACAGAATTCTTACCAACTTTTACACCTTCTAAAATAACAGCATTTGCTCCAATTACTACATTATCTCCAATTTCACACGGGGATTTGCTTGGTGGTTCTAAAACTCCAGCTATAACAGCTCCTGCACCTACATGGCATCTCTTACCGATTTTTGCTCTGGCACCTAATACAGCATTCATATCTATCATGGATTCGTCACCGATTTCAGAGCCTATGTTTATAACAGCTCCCATCATAACTACAACCTTTTTACCTATAGATACTTTATCACGAATTAGAGCACCAGGTTCTATACGAGCCTCTAATTTGCTTAAATCTAACAGTGGAATTGCTGAGTTTCTCCTGTCTATTTCTAATCTGTACTTTTCAATTTTTTCTTTATTATCTTCTATAAATTTCTCTATATCTTCATTTTCACCAAATAAAAGAAAAAAATTGTTTCCTCCAAAGGATTCTATATTTTCAAATGTACATCCTTCTAGGTTTCCTTGAATATAAGCCTTGCAAGGAGTAGATTTCTTAGCTTCTTTTATGTATCTTGCGATCTCATATGGGTCAGTTAAATTATAATTCATGGTAATACTCCCTTCCATAGATTTATTTACTTATTATTATTTTGACACAATAATAAAAAAATAAACAAAATAAACTATATATTATTTTACATCATTGTTAGTGGAGAGGGCAACATAAATATAAAAATTATTGAAAGAGATTAATTTTAAAGATACAATACATAGTATGAGAGTTATAATAAAGGGCAGAAATTAATAAAGGAAATATTTTAATATATAATACATGGTATGAGTGATTTTAAAAGGATTAAGGTGATATTATGGAAAGATTAGTTTGTAATAAGATAAAAGACATTGAGATTTCAGGAATAAGAAAATTTTATAATGAAGTTGTAAAGGTACCAGGGGCTATCTCTTTAACTTTAGGTGAACCAGATTTTAAGGTTCCAGAGGAAGTAAAATTAGCCATGATAAGAGCCATAGAGGAAGATAAAACAACATATACTCCTAATGCTGGTATATTAGAATTGAGAAGAGAAATTAAAAGTTATTTAAATAAAATGGATATATCCTATAATGAGGATGAAATATGTGTAACTGTTGGAGGAAGTGAAGGACTAAGCTCAACATTTTTATCTCTAGTAGAGGAAGGAGATAAGGTTTTAATTCCAAACCCAGCTTATCCAGCTTATGAAAGCTGTGTTAAGATTGCAGGAGGGGAAGTTGTCAATTATTATCTTAAAGAAGATTTTACTATAGATATAGAAGGATTAAAAACTATTATTGAAAAGGAAAACCCAAAAATATTAGTACTTTCCTTTCCTACAAATCCAACAGGAGCTATATTAGATAAAGAGAGCAGAAATGAACTTTATAATATAATTAAGGAAAGAGAAATTTTAGTTATATCAGATGAAATATATGCCTCTATATGCTATGAAAATCAGTATTTTTCATTGGCTCAGTATAAGGATATAAAGGAGAAAATAATATTAATTGGCGGGTTTTCTAAGATGTTTTCCATGACTGGTCTCAGGGTTGGATTTATTTGTACCCATAGCTCTTTGCTTAAGCATATAATGAAAGTTCATCAATACAATGTATCTTCAGCTAGCTCCGTATCTCAATGGGGAGCTTATGCAGGACTAAAGTATTCCCTTCATAGTTTAGAGTTAATGAGAGGTGAGTTTGAAAAAAGAAGAGATTTCCTATGCGATAAATTGAAAAGTATGGGCTTTGATGTGATTAAGCCTAAAGGGGCTTTTTATGTTTTTCCATCTATAAAGAATTATAGTAACAATAGCTTTGAATTTTGCAAATCCTTATTAAAGGAAGAAAAGGTAGCCATTATTCCAGGAAGTGCCTTTGGTAGTAAGGGAGAGGGGCATGTTAGAATATCTTATTCTTATTCTATACAGGAACTTAATGAAGCTCTTATTAGAATTGAAAGGTTTATAAACAAATAAGGTTTTTAGCTTTAGATAGAGTTTTCACTCTTATTTTGAATATAACAGCAATGTTGGATGGAATACTAATTGGTTAAAATAAATATATAATCATTTTCTATTAGACATGTAGTATTAATAGTATTAATATTATATATAGAGAATTATTTAAATCTTAGTTGTGTTAGATGAAAATTTGTAACACAGCCAAATCTTAATAATTTCAGATTATACGAGAGTGAGTGTGATCTTGGGTGTACAATTTTGATGAAATAGTAAAAAGAAAAGGAACTAATAGTGTAAAATGGGACACTATTAAGGAAACATTTAATAGAGAGGACTTAATACCTTTATGGGTTGCTGATATGGATTTTAGGTGTGGGTATTTTATTCAAGATGCAATAGAAAAGAAATTAAAAGAAGGTGTATTTGGGTATAGTTTTATACCAGAATCTTATTATGAAGCTATAATTGCATGGAACAAAAAACGACATAATATTGAATTAAAAAAGGAATGGATTTTATTTGCACCTACTGTGGTACAAGGTATACTTTTTTCCTTAAAGGCTATAACAGAAGAAGGTGATGAGGTTATATTACAAACTCCTGTCTATCATCGCTTTTTTGACATAGTTGAAAATTCAGGATGTAGATTAGTGGAAAATCCTCTTACATATAAAGAAGGGAAATATTATATGGATTTTGAGGACTTGGAAAATAAAATAACAGATAAGACAAAGGCTATTATATTATGTAGCCCACATAATCCAGTGGGAAGAGTATGGAGTAGTGACGAATTAAATAAACTGCATGAGATTTGCTTAAGACACAATGTAAATATAATTTCTGATGAAATTCATAGCGATCTTATTTTTAGAAAAAAAGAATATGTTTCCCTACTTAATATAAGTAAGGATATAAAGGAAAACTTTATAGTAGCTACAGCACCGACAAAGACCTTTAATTTAGCTGGATTTCAAGTTTCAAACTTAATTATACCTAATGATGAATTAAGGGAAAAAGTAAGTAGTGAACTAGAAAAACATTTTGTGTCTAAGCCTAATATATTTGCAACAACAGCCTTAGAATCAGCTTATAATGAGGGAGAAGAGTATTTAGAAGAGATGCTAGTTTATCTTGAGGATAATAAAGACTATGCCATAGAGTTTTTCAAAAAACATATTCCTGAAATAAAAGCTATAGAAAGTGAAGGAACTTATCTTTTATGGCTTGATTGTAGTAGCTTAAATTTAAGTCATAAGGAATTAGAAGAATTTTTTATAAAAGAATGTAGAATTGTTTTGAATTCTGGCACAATCTTTGGAAAATCAGGAAGTGGATTTATGAGAATGAACATAGGATGTTCTCGTGATTTGTTATCAAAGGCATTAAATAATATATATAGAGCTCTTAATAATATTTAACAAAAACCATGCAAGAATTGAGGAACAGAGTTCTTGCATGGTTTTATTGATAGTAAATTAATTAATATTTATTTTGTATTATTGAGATTATATTGAGATTATAATGTTAATAAATCATCCATATTATAAAGACCAGGATTTTTATTAGCTATAAACTCTGCAGCTTTAATAGCTCCTACAGCAAATACTTCTCTTGAAATAGCTTTATGTGTAAGCTCTATACATTCTCCGCTTCCTGCAAATATTACGGTGTGATCACCTACAATATTTCCACCTCTTATAGCGTGTATTCCAATGTCATTTTTTTCTCTTTTTTTATTACCTTCTCTTCCAAATACAAACTCTGTTTCTTGGTCTATAGAATTTTTTATAGTATTTGCAAGTAGTAATGCTGTTCCACTAGGGGAATCAACCTTTTGGTTATGGTGTTTTTCTATAATTTCTATATCGTAGTCATTAAATAGTTTTCCACTAATTTGCTTTAGAACATTATTAACTAAATTAACACCTATAGACATATTAGCAGATTGAAAAACTGCTACTTTAGAACTTAAGTCTAATATTTTTGCTTTTTCATCTTCAGAATATCCAGTAGTGCAAATTACAATAGGTATATTTTTAGATGAAGAATAGCTAATTAAACTAGGAAGAGTTGCAGGTCTTGAAAAGTCAATTATAACATCTGCATCTACATTACATTCCTCTATATTACTAAAGATAGGGTAATTGCAGTTGGTGATTTTATTTAAATCTATGCCTGCTACTATAGAGATATTTGGGGCTTTATCTGCACATTCACTTACCATTTTACCCATTTTTCCAGTACAGCCACTTAAAATAATTCTAACCATATGAGCCTCCTAAATTAAATTACAATTTTTTAGTTCTTTTTTTAGAATTTCTAAATTTTTCTCATCCATATCACATAGAGGAAGTCTTAAAGGGCCTACATTCATATTCATTAAATTTAAGGCAGTTTTAACTGGAATAGGATTAGTTTCTATAAACAATGCATTTGTCAAATCTAAGTAATCTAATTGAAGTTTTAATGCAGCCTCTGTTTTTCCATTAAGGTAGTTATAAACCATATTATGAACTTGCTTTGGGATTACATTAGCTAGTACGGAAATTACACCTATGCCTCCAAGGGATAATACAGGTATAATTTGATCGTCATTTCCAGAGTATATATCAATTTTATCTCCACATAGAGCCTTTATTTTAACAACTTGACTAATATCACCGCTAGCTTCTTTAACTGCAACTATATTTGAGCAGCTATTACTTAATTTAAAAATAGTTTGTGGAAGAATATTCATTCCAGTTCTTCCAGGTACATTATATAGAATTATAGGAATATTAACTTCACTAGCTATAGCTTCAAAGTGGTTTATTAATCCTTTTTGAGTAGTTTTATTATAGTAAGGTGTTATTAAAAGTAAACCATCAACTCCAATACTTTCAGCCCATTTGCTCATTTCTATAGAAGCCTTTGTGTCATTAGTTCCTGTACCTGCAATAACAGGTATTTTTTTATTAACTAAATCTACCACAAACTTTATGGTTTCTTTTCTTTCTTCCTTTGTCATAGTTGAAGCTTCACCAGTAGTACCACATACTATAATGGCATCAGTTGAAGAGCTTAAGTGCATGTTAACTAAATCCTCTAATTTGTTGAAGTCAACTCCATCATTATTAAATGGTGTTATTAGGGCAACCCCTGAACCTTTAAATATTGTCATAATACCTTCTCCTTTTTATTTTATAGTGGGGATTAATATTTCTGCTATTTGAACAGTATTTAAGGCAGCACCTTTTCTTATATTATCAGCAACTACCCACAGGTTAAGACCATTTTCTACACTGAAATCTCTTCTGATTCTTCCAATGTATACGGGATCAGTTCCAGCCGCTTTTATTGGCATTGGATACACTAAATTATCTGGGTCATCTTGAAGTTCTATACCCTTTGCATTTTTAAACAATTCAAAAACTTCATTTAAATCAAAATTAGATTTAAGTTCCACATTAATACTTTCACTATGTCCATGAACTACTGGTACCCTAACAGTTGTTGCAGTAACTTTTAAGCTAGAATCATGAAGGATTTTTTTACTCTCCTCAATCATTTTCATTTCTTCTTTAGTGTATCCATTGTCTAGAAACACATCAATTTGAGGTAACATATTTCCAGCAATGGCATAAGGGAACTTTTTAGGTTCTTCACCTTTATATCCATTTACTAAATCATTATATCCATCAACACCAGCACCGGAAACTGCTTGATATGTGGAGTAAATTACTCTTTTTATACCATATTTATCGTAAAGTGGTTTTAAGGCTACCATGGCTTGTATAGTAGAGCAATTAGGATTAGCTATGATACCCTTATGCCAATTAATATCTTCAGGATTAACCTCTGGAACTATTAGAGGTACTTCAGGATTCATTCTCCAAGCGCTACTATTGTCTACAACTACAGTTCCGTATTTAGTGAAAATAGGTGCGTATTCTAAGGAAGTATCCCCTCCAGCAGAAAATAAAGCCATATGAATTTTTTTGTTTTTAATATTATCTTCATGTAACTCTTCTACAGTGATCTCTTCTCCATTAAAACTTAAGGTTGTTCCAGCTGATTTTTTAGAAGAATAGAAATATATTTTATCTATAGGAAACTTTCTTTCTTCTAATATACTAGTTATTTGCCTTCCAACCATGCCTGTTGCACCAACAACTGCTACATTAAGTTTCATAAAATCCCTCCTAAATTAATTCTTATTTATATTATATAACTTAAGGTAGAAAATTTATATACTTTTTCTATAACAATATTATATGATTAAATCTTAAAATTGACAGACATTAAAATTGAAGTTTTATTATAAAATGAAAGTTTACAAAATAAAACCTTCAAAATTACAAACGAACTACTAAGGAGAAAGTTTAAATTTATATTAATATATATAAGTTTATAAAACAAGACAAAAGAAAGATAGTTGAAAAAATATTCATAAAATAAATGAAATAAGAAAAGGTTTTACAAAAATGATTTCTAAAGTCCTTGAAAAACCTCAAATTAAAACAAAGTGAAGATGAACTTTCAAAAAAACAATGGCATATATATTCATTTTAAGGTAATAATGCTCAAGGAAAAAAATAGTATGTATAGCTTAAAATCTATAAAGGAGAATAAGGAGAAGAGAAAGTAAGAAAATAGCTTATAACTTATATATAAATTAATTATTCAAACTTTAAGATAATTAAATTTTTTTAAATAAAAGTTTGACAATAAAAAAGAAAAGTGATATATTTTTAATAATACTTAATCAGTAAAGTTTTTAGAAAACTAAATATAGTAATATATTAAATTGCAATTTTAATATTAATAAGAGAAATAATTCAAGGTAATATGTATATACTAATAACAATTAAGAATGTTGCAAACACAATAAATCAATATTTTTAATAAGCTGAAAATTATGTTATTTTAAAGTTTAATGTTTTCTAAAAATGTATAATCCATAAATAATCAGTAAACAATATTTATAAGATTACTAAAGGCTTTTTATGTCGAAAGATGTAAAAGAACTAGTAAAAAATATAGTATTTATATAATCATAAAGGGGGAAGAAAGATGAAAAGTAAAAAATTACTATCAGCAGTTATGTCTGTTTCTCTTATAGCATCCACAGTGTTAGCTGGATGTGGTGGTGGAGCTAAATCAAACACAGGAAATACAGCTAGTGGAGATATAGACAAAAATCAATACTTAAATGTCTTTAGTTCAGAACCTAAATCTCTAGATGCATCTAAAGCATCTGATACCTATTCTTCTCAAGTGCTAAATGAAGTTATGGAAGGTTTAACAAGATTAGAACAAGAAAATGGAAAAGATGTTGTTAAAGCTGCAGGTGCAGAAAAGTGGGAGAGCAACGAAGACGGAACTGAATGGACGTTCCATTTAAGAGAGAATAAATGGTCTGATGGTAAACCAGTTACAGCTGAACAATATGTTTATGGAATCACAAGAACATTAAATAAAGACACAGCTTCTCCATATGCATTTTTATTATTCCCTATAAAAAATGCTGAAAAATACAATAGTGGCAAAGCTAAAATGGAAGATGTTGGAGTTAAAGCTGTAGATGAAAAAACTTTAAAAATAACTTTAGAAGGACCTTGTGCATACTTCTTAGATTTAACTTATTTTAAAGTTATGCATCCTCAAAGAAAAGATATAATAGAAAAATATGGTGATGAATATGGAACAAAGGCTGAAACATTAGTTTTCTGTGGACCATTTGTTCTTTCTCAATGGAGTCATAACAGTAAAATAGAGCTTACTAAAAATAAGGACTATTGGGATGCTAAATCAGTAAAACTTGAAAAAGTTACAATGAAAATCATAGATCAAGAACCATCAAGAATGAGTGAGTTATTAAATGGTTCAGTGGATATGGGGGGAGTAACTCATCCAGATTGGGTTAAGAAATTTAATGATACTGGCAAATTTAATGTTGTAAAAACTTATGATGGTTCAACTGTTTATAAGTTCTTTAACCAAAAAGATAAATATTTCAAAAACCCTAAAATAAGAAAAGCGTTTATATTAGCACAAGATAGAGAAGGAACAGCTAAGACATTATTTAGAGGATTAGCTACACCAGCTTATTCTTGGTGTCCACCTCAAGTTCAAATTGGTGGTGAAGAGTTTAGAACAGCAGTTCCTCAAGAACCTTTAAAGAAATTAAAAGATGAAAATAAAGATCCAAAAGCATTATTGATAGAAGGATTAAAAGAAATAGGTGAAAATCCAGATCCAGCAAAGATGTCACTTACAATTCTTCAATCAGGAACAGATGCTAGAGCAAAAGAGTTTGCTGAATTTGACCAACAAATGTTTAAAAATACATTAGGAGTACAAAGTAAAATTGAATATGTTCAATGGCCTGTATTCCAAAAGAGAACAGATGAAAAAGATTACCAAATGGCTGGAATGGCTTGGTCTGGAGACTACAATGATCCAATGACTTTCTTTGATATGTTTACTTCAGGAGCTGGAGTTGTTCCTACAGGATGGTCAAATAAAAAATATGATGAGCTTATAGATAAGGCAGCAGGAACTATGGATAAGAAGACAAGATTAGATGCATTTACAGAAGCGGAAAATATACTTTTATATGAAGATGGAGTAGTTTCTCCTACTATTTATAGAATGAGACAGACTTATACAAGAAAATATGTTAATAATGTAATGGTTCCTTTATTTGGTACTGTTGAATTTAAATACGCTTATACTAAAGGAAGATAATAAACAAAGTTCTTGGCTTTAGAGTGAGTTTTTACTCCAGCTAAAGCTTAGAAATTGTTATCCAGGGACGTAGCTGCTCTTTTCTCCCAATTCGAAGAAGAAGGGAGTATTAGAGCAGATAGTCATCGGATAAAACATAAAACGGCAGTACCTTTGGTGCTGCTTGTTTTATATAAAAATGGAGGGATCAAATTGGGTAAATTTATTCTTAAAAGACTGGGATATATGATTCTAACACTTTATGTAACAATCACTATAACTTTTTTCTTAGTTCATGCTATTCCTGGAGACCCTCTTGCAAATCTTGCAAGAAACTTACCGCCTCAAATAAAAGCTAATTATTATGCTAAGTATGGATTAGATAAGCCTGTTGTAACTCAATATGGTATGTTTATGAAAAACCTGGTATTACATGGGGATCTAGGTGCATCCTTAACATATCCAGGAAGATCTGTAGTTTCTACAATTAAAGAATATGCTCCTGTATCAGGAAGAATAGGTATTCAAGCTATTTTCATGGGATTTACTATAGGAATAATTTTAGGAATAATTGCAGCATTTAATAGAAATAAATTTCCAGACTATCTAGTGATGTTTTTAGCTATATTAGGAGTATCTATACCAAGTTTTGTGTTAGCAGCTAGCCTGCAGTTTGTATTCACAGTTAAGTGGCAAATACTACCTACAACTGGTTGGGGTGAATTTAAGCATACAATATTACCGACTATAGCTATGAGTTTTGGTTCTATTGCAACCTATGCGAGATATATGAGAGCCAACTGTCTTGATGTTTTAGGACAAGACTATATAATAACAGCGGAAGCTAAAGGCGTATCAAAGGTTGCCTTGGTTGTAAAACACGTTATTAGAAATGCTATACTTCCAGCTATAACTATATTAGGACCACAAATTGCTATGATATTTATAGGTTCTTTTATAATTGAAAGTATTTTCTCTGTACCAGGACTTGGACAATATTTTGTTAACTCTGTTACAGATAAAGATTACACTATGGTAATGGGCCAAACCATGTTTATGTCTTCATTATATATAGTAGCTTTAGTTGTTGTTGATATAGTTTATAGTTTAGTTGACCCAAGAATCAGATTATCAGGAGATTCTAAATAGTGATGAGGAGGGTTTGTCATGAGCGAAGTTACTAAAAATAATCCTAATATAACTAAAGATAGATTCAAGTTTGTTGAAAGAGACAAGGAAGGGTCTGAAAAGATACTAAGACCTAGTATGACTTATTGGCAAGATGCCTGGAGAAGGTTAAAACAAAATAAAGTTGCCATAACCGCATTAATTATATTAGCTGTTATATCAATTATGACCATAATAGGTCCTTGGATATCTGGAAAAGATTTTACTCAAAATCATAATGAGCTATTAAATATGAGTCCTTCTAAGGAGTATTGGTTTGGTACAGATAATTTAGGAAGAGATTTGTTTTCAAGGGTATGGATTGGAGGAAGAGTCTCTATAATAATAGGACTTATTGGTGCTTTAATTGATACTGTTCTTGGTTCTATATATGGAGGCATAGCTGGTTATTTTGGTGGTGCCATAGATGATATTATGATGAGAATATTGGAGATATTAATAAGTATTCCGTATTTAATTGTTGTAATTCTTATTTCTTTAATTTTTGGTAAAGGAATGTTTTCATTAATACTAGCTATGACCATTACAGGTTGGTGTGGTATGGCTAGACTTGTAAGAGGGCAAATCTTGCAAGTAAGGGAACAAGAATATGTTTTGGCAGCTAGTGCACTAGGTGCTAGTCCAGCTAGGATAATTAAGAAGCACTTATTACCTAATACCTTAGGAATAATGATTGTATCTATTACATTTGATATTCCTTCATTTATATTTGGAGAAGCATTCTTAAGTTTTATTGGACTTGGAATACAATCCCCAGATACAAGTTGGGGTTCTTTAGCATCAGCAGCACAGCCTAATATGATATTCTATCCCTACCAATTATTTTTCCCAGCAATAATGATAAGTTTAACTATGTTATCATTCCAGTTGCTTGGTGATGGATTAAGAGATGCTTTAGATCCAAAATTACGTCAGTAGAAGGGGTGAAGAATATGGATAAAATATTAGATGTTCAAAATTTAAGTGTGTCTTTCCACACTTATGCTGGAGAAGTTCAATCTGTAAGAGGGGTCAGTTTCCACTTAAATAAAGGAGAGACTTTAGCTATAGTTGGAGAGTCTGGCTGCGGAAAGACTGTAACTTCAAAAGCAATAATGAGGCTTATACCTCATCCACCAGGAGACATAAAAAAGGAATCTAAAATATTATTTGAGGGCAAAGATGTTATTGGTATGAATACTAAGGAATTGCGTGAACTAAGAGGTGCTGAAATATCAATGATATTCCAAGATCCTATGACTTCCTTAAATCCTACTATGACTGTTGGAAAACAAATAGCAGAGAGTTTAGTCATTCATAGAGGAATGAAGAAAAAAGAAGCTTTAGAAGAAGCAATTAAAATGTTAGGCTTGGTAGGAATACCTAATCCGGAAAAAAGAGCATCACAATATCCACATGAATTCTCAGGTGGTATGAGACAGAGAGCAATGATTGCTATAGCCCTTGCTTGTAATCCTAAGATTCTTATAGCAGATGAACCAACTACAGCACTAGATGTTACAATTCAAGCACAAATTATGGACCTTATAGCTGACCTTCAAAAGAAACTCGGTACAGCAGTCATATTAGTAACTCACGATTTAGGAGTAGTTGCTAGTGTTGCACATAGAATTCAAGTTATGTATGCAGGAGAGATTATAGAAAGAGGAACAAAGGAAGAGATATTCTATAATCCACAACATCCTTATACTTGGGCATTACTTCAATCAGTACCAAGATTAGATACTGAAAATAAAGAACACCTATATGCGTTAGGTGGAACTCCACCAGATTTAATAAAACCACCAGTTGGTTGCCCTTTTGCTGATAGATGTGAGTATTGTATGGATATATGTAGAGATGTTATGCCTGAAGTTACAGATATCTCTGAAACTCATAAAGTATCTTGTTGGTTAAAGCATCCATATGCCCCAAAGGTAGAGATTCCAGAAGCTATTAAGGCAGGGAGGGAATAGATATGTCCAAGGATTTAATTGAAGTTAAAAATTTAAAAAAGTATTTTAAAGTAGGCCCTAAAACCTTATTAAAAGCAGTTGATGACGTAAGTTTTACTATTAAAAAAGGTGAAACCTTAGGACTAGTTGGAGAATCAGGTTGTGGTAAAACAACCTGTGGAAGAACTGTAATGGGACTTTACGGTGCTACAGAGGGAGAAGTATTATTTGATGGAGTAAGCGTTCATGGATTAAATAAAAAAGAAAAGAAAGAATTCGCAAGAAGAGCTCAAATAATATTCCAAGACCCTTATGCATCTTTAAATCCAAGAATGACTGTAGGAGATATAATTGGTGAAGGAATTGATATTCACAATTTATATACAGGGCAAGAGAGAACAAATAAAATATATGAACTACTAAATTTAGTAGGATTAAATAAAGAACACGCATCTAGATTTCCACATGAATTCTCTGGAGGGCAAAGACAAAGAATAGGTATAGCAAGAGCACTTGCTATAGAACCAGAGTTTATAGTTTGTGATGAGCCAATATCCGCTCTAGACGTGTCCATACAAGCACAAGTAGTTAACCTACTTATAAAATTACAAAAGGAATTAGGATTAACTTATCTTTTTATAGCACACGATCTTTCCATGGTAAAACATATATCTGATAGAGTTGGTGTTATGTATGTTGGACACCTAGTAGAACTTGCGGGAAGTGAAGAATTGTATGCAGAGCCGATGCATCCATACACTAGAGCTTTACTTTCAGCAATACCAATTCCAGATCCAGAAGTTGAAAAGACTAAGACTAGAATAAAATTAGAAGGTGAAGTGCCAAGTCCGATTAATCCTAAGCCAGGATGTAGATTTGCAGGAAGATGTAAATATGCAAAACAAGAATGTTTTGAAGTTACACCTGAATTTAAAGAGGTAAAAAAAGATCATTTTGTAGCATGTCATTTATATTAAAATGGGGGAAACCCCATTTTTTATTGATTTTTAAAGTTAAAAGTTCATTAAATGCCTTGTAGAGAAAATAAAACATTAATAGTGGGCATAACTCTTATTACCTTTGTTTTAATATGTGACATTACTATATGTGTTTTATAAAAAAGTATGTATAATATTAATAATATCTTAGATTAGTTGTTACCTTTAGAATTTTCGTAAAATTACAATAACTTATTATCTTAATGATTAACTTATTAAATAAGTTAATTTACAATAAAATTAGGTACATAATAAAATAATTCAATCTAAGTTATACATATATTTAATAAAGTGTATTGTATAAATGTTCGTAATTTTAAATTGTAAAAATAAAAACTTGCAAAAAAAATTTTTTATTTTTTAACTTGTATTGAAATTATGTGCTTTTTCATTTAAAATATACATATAATTTAAAAAAGATAAAATTTTTTGTTAATTCAAAGTCTAATTTTAGAAAAGGTTCAAAAAGTAACATTGTTATTATAATCGTTTATATGAAAGGGGGAAATTGGTTTACTAAAAATTAATAATAAAAATAGTAATACATATATTTAATAATATAAACAAGTTTATATTATTTTTTTAAAATAATTAGAATACGTTTTCATTTAATTTAAAGTTATAAAATTATTAATTAAAATTAAAAAGTATTTTAAAAATATTTTAATTAATAATTAATATAAATCTTATTTAATTTATACAAAAATCTAGGGGGGAGTATTTAATGGCTAAATTTATTCTTAAGAGAATTGGATATGGAATTTTTACCACGTTTATAATTATTACGCTAACATTTTTCCTTATCCGATTAAAACCAGGTGACCCACTTGCAGAAGGGGCTAAGAATTTACCAAAAGAAGCTAAAGAGGCTTACAGGAAGAAACTCGGATTAGATCTTCCAGTACATCAACAATATTTTAGGTACATTAAAAAAATTGTTTTTGAATTTGACCTTGGAGAGTCTATGATCTATGAAGGAAGAAGTGTAGTAGATATTATTGCAAAACATGGACCAATTTCTGCATCTTATGGGGGTATTGCTATACTTATAGAAGTTTTATTTGGGGTAACATTAGGTATACTAGCAGCCTTTAATCGTGGCAAATGGATTGACCAGGCTGTGGGAGTTTTAGTTATCTTAGGTATTTGTGTGCCTAGTTTCGTCCTTGCAGCATTATTACAATATGTATTTTCAATTAAACTTAAACTAGTTCCTGTTTTTGGCTGGGGTAAATTTTCTAATATGATTTTACCAGCTATTTCAGTATCCTTTGGAGGTATGGCTAGTTACTGTAAATTCATGAGAAACAGTACCCTAAGTGTTATTGGTGAAGATTACATTGTAACAGCTAAGGCCAAAGGTGTTAGTAAGTTTAGCCTAGTTGTAAAACACGTTATTAGAAATGCTATTATTCCTATAATTACTTTTTTAGCACCTGCAATAATGGGAATATTTATGGGTGGATTTGTTGTTGAAAGAGTATTCTCAATACCAGGCTTAGGAGATAACTATATTTCAGCTATTAGTAGTAATGACTATACTATGATAATGGGATTAACTGTTTTCATATCAGTTACTTATATTATAGCTCTTATATTAGTTGATATTTTCTATGGAATTGCCGACCCAAGAATTAGAGTTGGAGAAAGTAAATAATAGGAGGGAAAACCATGGCAGAGTTAACAACAAATAAAAGTACAAATCTAGAACTTACTCCAGAGAAGTTCCAGATTGTAGGCATAGATAGAGATGAATCAGAAAAAATAATGAGACCTAGTTTAACCTATTTGCAAGATGCTTGGAGAAGACTTAAGAAAAATAAACTTGCTATTTTATCAGCGATTATACTTATAGCTATTATTTTATTTACCATAATTGTACCTATAGTTGGTAAAGATTATACAAAAATAGATACTTCAGTTAAAAATTTAAAACCAAGTGCAAAGTTTCTATTTGGAACAGATAACTTAGGGAGAGATTTATTTGCTAGGGTTGCTCAAGGTGGAAGAGTATCTATACTAATAGCAATAATCTGTACATTCTTAATGACTGTAATGGGATGTGCATATGGTGGAGTTTCAGGATATTATGGTGGATTAGTAGATGATATTATGATGAGATTTATAGAGATACTTGGAAGTTTACCAAACCTTGTTTTAACCATATTACTATCTCTTGTATTGGGTAGAGGAATGTTTTCTTTGGTATTAGCAATTTCATTAACCTCGTGGATAGGTACGGCTAGAATAGTAAGAGGTAAAATACTTCAACTTAAGGAACAAGAATTTGTTCTTGCAGCTCAATCACTAGGAGCTGGAGCTTCAAGAGTTATTGTAAAGCACTTACTTCCAAATACATTTGGACTTGTAATGGTTGATATCACTTTCTCAGTACCATCTTTTATATTCTATGAGGCTTTCTTAAGTTATATAGGACTAGGAATTGCATCACCAAATACAAGCTGGGGAGCATTAGCATCTGCTGCACAATCAAAAATTCAATTTTACCCTTACCAGTTGTTTTTCCCTTGCTTATTTATTAGCTTGGTAATGTTGTGCTTTAACCTATTTGGAGATGGTTTAAATGACGCATTAGATCCAAGATTACGTCAATAATGGGGGGAACAATAAATGGAAAAAATTTTGGAAGTTAAGAATTTAAGAGTATCTTTTCATACTTATGCAGGAGAAGTACAGGCAGTAAGGGGAGTGGATTTTTACTTAAGTAAAGGAGAAACCTTAGCTGTGGTTGGTGAATCAGGATGTGGAAAATCTGTTACATCTAAAGCTATAATGAGGCTTTTACCAACACCACCATCAGAAATAAAGGAAGGTTCAGAAATATTATTTGAAGGTAAAGATCTTTTAAAATTAAAAGAAAAAGAAATGAGACACTATAGAGGTGCTGAAATATCAATGATATTCCAAGATCCTATGACCTCGTTAAATCCAACTATGACTGTTGGAAAGCAAATAGCTGAAAGCTTAATTATTCATAGAGGAATGAACAAAAAACAAGCTCTTGAAGAGGCTGTAAGATTATTAGAACTTGTAAAGTTACCTAATGCAGCTAAGAGAGCAGCTCAATATCCGCATGAATTTTCAGGTGGTATGAGACAAAGGGCTATGATAGCTATAGCACTTGCTTGTAATCCTAAGATTCTTATAGCTGACGAACCCACTACAGCGCTAGACGTTACAATTCAAGCTCAGATTATGGATCTTATAGGCGATCTTCAAAAGAAACTTGGCACGGCAGTTATATTAGTAACTCATGACCTTGGAGTAGTTGCAGATGTTGCCCATAGAATTCAAGTTATGTATGCAGGACAAATTATAGAAAGAGGACTTACAAGTGAAATATTCTATAATCCTCAACATCCATACACATGGGCTTTACTTCAATCAGTACCAAGATTGGAAACTGAAAATAAAGAGACTTTATATGCATTAGGTGGTACTCCACCAGACTTGGTTAAACCACCAGTTGGATGTCCATTTGCAGCTAGATGTGAATATTGTATGCCTATTTGTAAAGAAGCATTACCAGAAGTTACAAGTATATCAGAAACTCACGAAGTTGCATGTTGGTTAAAACATCCAATGGCACCTAAAATAGAAACACCAAAAGTTTTAGTATCAGGAGGTGCAAAATAATGTCAGATAATAAGGTTTTAATTGATGTGAAAAACTTAAAAAAACATTTTAAAGTAGGGCCTAAAGCACTATTAAAAGCTGTTGATGGGGTTAATTTTCAAATAAGAAAAGGTGAAACCTTAGGACTAGTTGGAGAATCAGGTTGTGGTAAAACAACCTGTGGAAGAACTGTAATGGGACTTTACGATGCTACAGAGGGAGAAGTATTATTTGATGGAGTAAGCGTTCATGGATTAAATAAAAAAGAAAAGAAAGAATTCGCAAGAAGAGCTCAAATAATATTCCAAGACCCTTATGCATCTTTAAATCCAAGAATGACTGTAGGAGATATAATTGGTGAAGGAATTGATATTCACAATTTATATACAGGGCAAGAGAGAACAAATAAAATATATGAACTACTAAATTTAGTAGGATTAAATAAAGAACACGCATCTAGATTTCCACATGAATTCTCTGGAGGGCAAAGACAAAGAATAGGTATAGCAAGAGCACTTGCTATAGAACCAGAGTTTATAGTGTGTGATGAGCCAATATCCGCTCTAGACGTGTCGATACAAGCACAAGTAGTTAACCTACTTATAAAATTACAAAAGGAATTAGGATTAACTTATCTTTTTATAGCACACGATCTTTCCATGGTAAAACATATATCTGACAGAGTTGGTGTTATGTATGTTGGACATTTAGTGGAACTTGCAGGAAGTGAAGAGTTATATGCAGAACCAATGCATCCATATACTCAAGCTTTACTTTCAGCAATACCAATTCCAGATCCTGATGCTGTAAAGGCTAAAAAGAGAATCCCATTAGAAGGGGAAGTTCCAAGTCCAATCAATCCTAAACCAGGATGCAGATTTGCAGGAAGATGTAAATATGCAAAGGAAGAGTGTTTTGAAAAGACACCAGAACTAAGAGAAATTAAAAAAGATCACTTTGTAGCTTGTCATATTTTGTAATATATATGATATTATAAATATTGATTAAACTAGATTAAAAGTATAAAGTTCACTATTATTTTATATTAACTTTTATTTAATTTAATTGGGGAATACGTTAAGTTATTATTGATTTATTTTTAACTTTAAGTTATTCTATATTTAGGGGTAAGTTAATGGTTATGTGCCATTAACTTATTCCTATGCAATTAAAGTGGGGGCATACAAAATTTTACTTTCTATCTTAGAAAAGATATAAATTAATCCTATGGAAAACCTTTACTATAAGGTTATATCTATATTTTGAAAGGGGCAAAAAAATGAAAAGTAAAAAGCTTTTAGCTACTTTGTTAGCAGTTTCAATGATTTCTTCTGTTGCATTAGTAGGATGTGGTGGCAAGGAAGAGGGAAAAAATGAGCCAGGAAAAACAGAACAAAATAAGCAAGAAAAATCAGAAGAAAAAGATGCTGAACAATTCTTGAATTCTGCTGGTGGGGAGCCAACTTCATTAGATCCTGCTATGGTAAATGACGATACTTCAATGACACCACAAGGGTTATTATACGAAGGCTTAACAAGATTAACACCTCAAGAGGATGGAACAGGTAAATTAGAACCGGGTGTTGCAGAAAAATGGGATATTAGTAAAGATGGATTAATATATACCTTCCATCTTAGAAAAGATGCTAAATGGTCAGATGGACAACCTGTTACTGCTAAGGATTTTGAGTATTCATGGAAGAGACTATGTAATCCAAAAACAGGAGGAAAGTCTGCATTTATATTAAATAACATAATTAAAAATTCCTCTGAGGTAATAAAGGGTAAAAAACCAGTAGATGAATTGGGAGTTAAGGCAATTGATGATAATACTTTTGAAGTAACTCTTCAAGAACCATGTGGATACTTTATGGATTTAACATACTTCGGGGGGTTAAAACCTGTAAGAAAAGATATAATTGAGAAATACGGAAAACAATATGGGACTGAAGCTCAGTATGTTGTAGGTAATGGAGCATATTCTTTAAAAGAGTGGGTTCATAAGAATAAAATGACCTTTGAAAAAAATAACAACTACTGGGATAAGGATAAGATAAATCTTAAAACTGTAAACTGGAAGATAATTAAAGATTCAAATGCCAAACTTCAAGCATTCCAAAGTGGTGAAATTGATTCTATATTTGTTACTGAACCTGAATGGATAGAAAAGTTTAAACAAGATGAAAACAATGAATTTATAAATTCTCATGGTAACAATGTGGATTATTTACTTATGAATGTTGGAAAAAATAAGTTCTTAAAAAATGAAAAAGTAAGAAAAGCCCTTGCTATTTCCTTTAGCAGAGAAGATTTTGTTAAAGGAGTATGGAATGACCAAGCGGTTCCTATGTATGGGTATGTTACAGAAGGTTTAACTCTAGATGGAACTTCATATAAAAAGTTTGTGGATAATGATTTTATTAAGAAAATTGCTGAAGAAAACAAGGATCCTAAAAAACTATTACAACAAGGACTAAAAGAATTAGGATTACCTGAGGATACGTCAAAAGTAAGCTTTACATTACTTGCAAGAGGAACAGGGGAATCTGAAAAACAAGAAGCAGAATTTTTCCAACAAAAATGGCAGGAAAGTTTAGGGATTGATGTAAAGGTACAGCAAGTGGATTTTAACATAATGTATGATAGGGTTGAAAAAGGTGATTTTGATATGGCATTTAACGGTTGGTTTGCTGATTACAACGACCCAAGTGCCTTCTTAGATGCATTCCATTCAGGAATTGGACAATATAAGGCAGCTGGTTGGAAAAATGAAAAATATGATAAGAATGTAGAAAAGGCAAAGAAAACCTTAGATCCTAAAGAAAGAGCTAAATTATATGGAGAAGCTGAAGAAGAACTTGTTTATAAAGATACACTTATAATACCAGTAATGAGCACTAAGAATCCAAGATTTAGAAAAAAATATGTTAAGAACTTAAATACAACAGAATTTGGACGTGACGATTATAAAGGTGCTTATACAGCAGGTAGAACAAAATAAAATAATATATAATAACCTATAAGGGGTATGTATTAAATAGTGTAAGAAGAGGGGCTATAGATATTTTTATCTGTAGCTCTTTTTAAAAAAGATAAATACAGAATTTTTTAATATTTCTATAGACAGGGGAATATAATAGTCATATAATATATAAAAAGAAGTATAACTAGTAATATATAGAATTATTAAGGCGTATCTATAATTAAAATTTATATTATTTGAAATTTATGAAAACTTTATGTTGATTTATTTTGAAGTTTATTGTATTATATAATAAAACAAAATAAGTGGAATATTAATAATTTTCACAAAATTAAGGGAGTTTATAATTTTTATTATTTTATATATTGAAAGGGGAATACATCAATGAAAAGTAAAAAGCTTATGGCGACTTTATTGGCAGTAACTGTAGTTGCATCTTCTGCTTTAGTTGGATGTGGCGGAGGAAACAAGGAAGACCAAGTAAAAGATAATAACAAGAAACCAGATGTAGCAACAGAAGAAAAGGATGCACCTAAGGATGCAGAACAGTTCTTAAACGAGTATAGTGGTGAGCCTACAACATTAGATCCAGTAAAGGCTACAACTAATACAACTTGGGCTCCACAAGGGATGATTTATGAAGGATTAACAAGATATCAACCTCAACCAGATGGTACAGGAAAAATGGAGCCTGGAGTAGCAGAAAGCTGGGAAGCTAGTAGTGATGGTTTAAAATATACTTTTAAACTAAGAAAGGATTCTAAATGGCATGATGGCAAACCTGTTACAGCAAAGGATTTCGTTTATACTTGGCAAAGAGTAGTAGATCCAAAAACAGGCTCTGGATATGGTACAGTATTTAACGGTATTGTTAAAAATGCAACTGACATTGCAAATGGAAAGAAAAAACCAGAAGAATTAGGGGTAAAAGCTGTAGATGATAATACATTTGAAGTTGAACTTGAAAAACCATGTGCATTCTTCATGGAATTAACTTATTTCCCAGTTTTAAAACCTGTAAGAAAAGATATCGTTGAAAAATATGGTAAAGAGTATGGTTCAGATGCAAAATATATAATGGGAAATGGTGCTTATAAATTAACAGAGTGGGTTCATAAAAACAAATTAGTATTTGAAAAGAACAATGATTTCTGGGATGCAAAAAATAGATTTATAACGAAAGTTACATGGAAAAATATACCAGATGAAAATGCTAAAATGCAAGCATATCAAAATGGAGAAATAGATTCAGTATATACATCAGATGCCAATTGGGTAGAAAAGTTTAAATCAGAGGATACATCAAAGCATATAACTTCTCCTACTAATAGCGTAGAATATTTTATAGTAAATGCTAAAAATGAGTACTTAAAGAATGCTAAAGTTAGACAAGCTATAACTTTAGGGTTTGATAGGGAGGAATTCTGTAAGAATATTATAAATGGTGTTGGAATTCCAGCTTATGGATTAATTCCACCAACAATTTCAGTAGCAGAAGGAAAACCTTACACTTCTTTAGTTAAAAATGACTTTATAAAACAATTACAAGAAGAGCATAAGGACCCTAAAAAGTTATTACAAGAAGGCTTAAAAGAATTAGGAAAACCAGAAGATACATCTAAGGTACAAATTAGATTATATTCAAGAGGAACTAGGGAACAAGATAAAGAGGAAGCTGAATTCTTCCAACAACAATTTAAACAAAAACTTGGTATAGAACTTAAGGTTGAACAAATGGAATACGATATTATGTATGACAGAGTAGATAAAGGAAATTTTGACCTTGCTCTAGGTGGATGGTTTGCAGATTGGGATGACCCAAGTTCTTACTTAGACAACCATAACTCTGTAGATGGTTATTATAGAAAAACTGGTTGGGTGAATAAAGAATATGATGAGTTATCTAAGAAAGCAAAAAACACTAAAGATCCAAAAGAAAGAGCTGAGCTATATGGAAAAGCTGAAAAAATCTTATTACATGATGAATCAGCTATAATTCCAATATATATTGGTAAGAGATCAACATTTAGAAGAAACTATGTTAAGAATTCATTCGCAACGAACTTTGGATTTGGAGACCTTAAAGGTATTTATATTTCAGGAAGAAAAAAATAATATAATTTAATTTAAAAACTGGAGTAGCTAAAGCTATTCCAGTTTTTTTAGAATAAAATTGCCCTCTTTAGTAAAAAATATATATAAATAATATATTTTACGGAGGGATAGACATGGGAAAAACTCCCCTAAAAAAGGTTATTAAGTCTAAAATTAAAGCTAAAAAAGAACTAACGGAAATGGAAATGTTAAGAGAAAGGATTAAATATGAAATAGCTGAGGAACTAGGACTTAAAGATAAAGTAGATAAGTATGGTTGGTCAGGACTTACTGCAGAGGAAACAGGAAGGATTGGAGGAATAATGACAAAGAAAAAAAGAGAGCTGAAGATACCTAAAAATGATGATATAATATAAGGCTATTTACACTAGTAAATAGCCTTATATTAATATATTTCTATAAATACACTTGATAAAGAGGATTTTTATTTTATAATATAAATATAGTATAGACAAAGGGAGAAGGATAGATGGATAGTTATAGGGATTTATCTTCAGTTTATGATGAACTTATAAATCAAGATGTAGATTATAGGCTTTGGGCAGATTTTATATTAGAAAAATGCAGACAATACAATATTAATAAAGAATACTATTTAGACCTTGCTTGTGGAACAGGAAATTTAACTTTAAATTTATGTAAAGATTTTAAACATAGCTGGGCTGTGGATTTATCTCCTTATATGCTAAGTAAGGCAGAAGAAAAGTTAAGGGGAAAGAGGATAAAATTTATATGCCAAGATATATGTGAATTAAAATTAAATAATAAATTTAATCTAGCAACCTGTGCTCTAGATGGTACTAATTATATTTTAGAAGAAGAAGATTTATTAAGATTTTTGAAAAGTGTATATGAGCATTTAGAGCATGGAGGATTATTTATCTTCGATATAAATTCTTATTATAAGCTAACAGAAGTTATGGGTAATAATGTATATAATTATGATAATGAGGAAGTAGTGTACATATGGGAAAATTATCTTGAAGAAGACATATTGAACATGTATCTTACATTCTTTGTGAAAGAGGGAGAGGTATATAGGAGGTTTGATGAGCAGCATAGAGAAAGGGCTTATAAAACTGAGAATATAGAGAAACTTTTAGAAGAAGCAGGATTTACATTAAAAGAAAAACTTAATGGATATAGCAATTGCGAAGTTAAAATAAATAGTGAAAGAATATTATTTGTTGCGCAAAAATAGTTTATTTAGGAGGAAAAACATATGAGTGATAGATTAGTTAGAGGAACAGCAAAGGATGGACAGATTAGGGTAATAGGAGCTATTACTACTGATATAGTAAATGAAGCTGTAGAAATCCAAAATACAACTCCTACAGCTACAGCAGCCTTAGGTAGAATGCTTACTGCTGGTGTGTTAATGGGAGCTATGCAAAAGTCAGAAAAGGATAAACTTACTTTAAAGATGGATGGTGGAGGAGAAGCAAGAGGAATTATAGTTACTTCATATGCAAATGGAAATGTAAAAGGTTACATAGGGAATCCACAAGTAAACTTACCTGCTAATAGTAAAGGGGAATTAGATGTGGGTGGTGCTATAGGAAAGGATGGAGAACTTCTTGTTATAAGGGATATGGGACTTAAAGAACCTTATGTAGGAAGAGTTCCAATATATACAGGGGAAGTAGGAGATGATTTAGCGTACTACTTTACTGTATCTGAGCAAGTTCCATCAGCAGTGGCACTAGGTGTATTAGTAGATACAAATCTAAAGTCAAAGGCTGCAGGAGGATTTATAATTCAAATGATGCCTGGTGCCGATGAAATGTTAGCAGATATATTAATGTATAGATTAGAAGAAATTCCTTCTGTTACAGAGATGATATCCTCAGGTAAAACTATAGAAGAAATACTTCAATATGTTTTTGAAGACATGGATCTAAAATTACTAGACAGTAGTGTACCTAAATACTCTTGCGATTGCAGTAGGGAAAAGGTAGAAGGGGCTTTAATAAGTATAGGAAGAAAAGAACTAGAGGATATATATAAGGATAATAAAGATGAAGAGATAAAATGTCAATTTTGTGGTAAGCAATACTTATTTACATCTCAAGATATAAAGGATATATTAGATAGAGTTTAAAATATAAATAGAGTTTCTAGCCTCATAAGAAAGCCTTATTATTATGAGCTTTAGAACTCCGTATTCACAGGCATAACTGCTATAAAATCTGCTTTAAGAAGGAGTAGGGTTTAGAGTTGTGAGCCATGGGATAAATTGAAGGAATCTAAGGATTAAAAGAAGCTTAAGAGATTTAATAAACTTAAGCTTCTTTTTAAATTTTTTAGTAACAATAAGTTTGTTAGTACATACTATAGAATTATAAGAGTAATAATTAAATGGCGCCATAGCCAAGTGGTAAGGCAGAGGTCTGCAAAACCTTTATCCCCAGTTCAAATCTGGGTGGCGCCTCCAAGACCAGTGATTTTATCACTGGCTTTTTAAATCTCCTTATCCTAAGGTTATGCCCTGTAATACTCCCATCATTTATATAATTAAAATTAAGAGCAATTAATTCCTAGGATAAGGAGTTTCTATAAAGCTAAAACTTTCTTTATATAGAGAGAATGCTACCCCTATCAACTAACTTTCCATCTCTTAAAAATAAAGGTTCTACCTTATGCTCCTTTAAAAAGTTTAATACTTCCTTTCCATAAACATAATGTTCTAAACTCCCATAAAAGGCTAGAACTTTATCTTCAACTAAACCGCAAGTTCCACCTATAAAACCATAGTTTAATCCTTCTAGAATTATATCTCCAGGTGGAAGAAGCAGTACGTTAAAATTTTCTTTGCTCAAAATCTTTGCTATGGAAGTATCACTGGTTATTATGGACCTGCTATCTACTACTGCTATAGAACATTTTGTATATCCCTGTTTTACATGAATTAATTTCTTATGTCTATTTAAATCTAATAGCATTTTATCCGTAAAGTTTAGGTTATGAACAAAAATATTATCCAGGGTAAGTGCATTTAATATAATATCTTCAGGATAGGAACTACATAAAGAATTATTAGAATAAATTACATTAAATCCGTTTTCTTTAATACGACATAAAAAATCATAATTCATGTCCTTATGAACTAAAATATTCTTATAATCTATAATGTTCATTAATATATCAGGATGAGCGCTAATAGCTGTATAGAGGGATTCACAACTAGGAACTTTAAAAATTTTTTTCTTTAAATTTTTTAAATTATCTAGCTCTATGTTGTTAATTCTATTATCTACAAATAAAAAATTCAAAACCAATCACTCCTTATTAGAAAAATTATATCATAAAGCATGATAAAGATATTGTCGATAAATGAAGATATAATTTTGAATATACATAAAAAAAACACACATAATAAACTTAAAGGAGTGAGGTGACAATGTTAATAAGCACAATAGTTTATGACAACAGCTTAAAAGACTTTACAGAAGATATAGGAGCTATTAAAAATTATTTTGATGTCAAAGATATAAAACTAGGAATAAAAGAAGAAATAGTTAATAACAAATATTTTGTAAATATATATTGTAGTAATTATATTGAAAAAGATTTATATATTAAAAATAATTTTTATATATATTTAAGTATGGTATTATATGACTTCATTGTAGATGAGTTTTGTGAAAAAGATTTAGAAGATGAAATTAGGGATAGATATTTCTTTTTAAAAAATACTGAAATCGATTTTTTAATTAATAAGATAAAAAGTGTATTAAAATCCGAAAAAGTATCTATAAAATCTGAAGATGTATATTATATAAATATTAAAAATAGCATACTAAGAAATATCTCCTCTTGTATTGAAGAGAGTAATGAATTTAATATAAATGGATTTTTGAATTTTAGAAGTAGGGGAATAAAAGAAGAATTAACTTCTATTTCAGATTCAGTTATACAAAATTATATAAGTGAAAAAGAGTATAGGGAATTTATTAAGTTATTAAAATACTTTGTTGATGTACAAGAAAGTAAAATAGATGAGGTTAATATTATAGTTACAGATAGGGGTGAATATGTTTTAAAAGATAAAAAAGGAGAAGAAATTTTAAATGAATTTTTAAAAGATCTTGAAGAGGTAAAATTTACTGGAACTATTGGTATGGAGGATATAATAATAAGTGGACTTATTACTAATGTACCTAAAAGAATTGTAATTCACTGCAAGGAACACTTTGAATCTACAGAGTTTATAAATACTATAAAAGATGTGTTTATGGAGAGGGTAGCATTCTGTACAGGGTGTGAATTTTGTAAAATAAACAAGTATAGAGTAAAGTTATAAATTTTACTTGACAAAAAAGAAAAGTTGTAATAAACTTCATATAAAGAAAACTTAATAAGTTAAATGCGATGAAGAGGAAGAGTAAACAAATTGCTGTTCTCAGAGAGGAAAGACCATTGGCTGAAAGTCTTTCTGAATAAGTTTTGTTGAAAACCACCTCCGAGTATAGTATTGAATTTTTAGTAGATATTTACGCAGCCAGCGTTAAAGGTATATTTAAGTGGATAGGAGTTATTCCTATCAATTTGGGTGGAACCGCGAACAACTCGTCCCATGTTTTGGGATGAGTTTTTTTATATAAATTTTTAAATTATAAGAATTATTAATTAAGAAATATACTTATTTAGATAGTTAAGGAGGAGAAAGTATGGTTAAGATAACACTTAAAGATGGAAAAGTATTGGAAGTTCAAAAAGGAACAAAAGTAAGTGAAGTTGCAATGAAAATAAGTCCTGCTCTATATAAAAAATCCTTAGGTGCTTTGGTAAATGGAGAAAAGGCTGAATTAATGACAGAACTTAATGAGGATTGTACATTAGAAATATTGACTTTTGAAGATAAGGGTGGACAAAAGACTTTAAGACATACAGGAGCACATATTTTAGCTCAAGCAGTAAAAAGACTTTATCCAGAAGTTAAGCTTGCTATAGGGCCTGCTATAGACAATGGATTTTATTATGATTTTGATGCTCCATTTTCTTTTACACCTGAAATATTAGAAAAAATAGAAAAGGAAATGGAAAAGATAATTAAAGAAGATTTAAAATTAGAGAAGAGTGTACTTTCAAGAGAAGACGCAATAAAACTAATGAAGGAAAACGGGGAAGATTACAAAGTAGAGTTAATTGAAGATCTTCCAGAAGATGAAGTAATTTCACTTTATACACAAGGAGAATTTACTGATTTATGTGCAGGGCCTCATGTGCCAAGTACAAAAATAGTTAAAGCAGTAAAATTGCTATCTATTGCCGGTGCTTATTGGAGAGGCGATGAAAATAAAAAAATGCTTCAAAGAATTTATGGAACTGCATTTACTAAGAAAAGTGAATTAGAAGAGTATTTGAAGTTATTAGAGGAAGCTAAAAAAAGAGACCATAGAAAATTAGGAAAAGAATTAGATTTGTTTGGATTATTGGAAGAAGGACCAGGATTCCCATTCTTCTATCCAAAAGGAATGATATTAAGAAATGCATTAGAGGAATATTGGAGAGAAATGCATAATAAAGCTGGATATGAAGAAATTAAAACTCCAATTATCTTAAATGAACAATTATGGCATAGATCAGGACATTGGGATCACTATAAAGACAATATGTATTTTACAAAAATCGATAATGAGGACTATGCGGTAAAACCAATGAACTGTCCTGGATCTATTTTAGTTTATAAAAGTCAATTACACTCTTATAAAGAATTCCCTCTAAGACTTGCAGAACTTGGATTAGTTCATAGACATGAATTATCTGGTGCGCTTCATGGACTTATGAGAGTAAGATGTTTTACTCAAGATGATGCTCATATATTTATGACAAAGGAACAAATAAGAGAAGAAATTATAGGGGTTATGAAGCTTGTAGATGAATTCTATAAAGTTTTTGGATTTGATTACTTTGTGGAAGTTTCAACAAGACCTGATGATTCTATGGGAAGCGATGAAGATTGGGAGATCGCAACAAATAGCTTAATAGATGCACTAAAAACTATTAATAAGGATTATACAATTAACGAAGGTGACGGAGCTTTCTATGGTCCTAAAATAGACATACATCTTAAAGATTGCTTAGGAAGAACATGGCAATGTGCTACTATCCAATTAGATTTCCAAATGCCAGAGAGATTTGACTTAACATATATAGGAGCAGATGGAGAAAAGCATAGACCGGTAATGGTTCATAGAGTTATATTCGGAAGCATAGAAAGATTTATAGGCATATTAATTGAACATTTTGCAGGGGCATTCCCATTATGGCTTGCACCAGTACAAGTTAAAATTATGAATATAACAGATGCTCAAGAAAAATATGCACAAGAAGTTTATGAAAAATTAAAATCTCAAGGTATAAGAGCAGAATTAGATTTAAGAAACGAAAAAATAGGCTATAAAATAAGAGAAGCTCAGTTAAAGAAAGTTCCTTATATGCTTGTTCTAGGGAATAAAGAAATGGAAGAAGGAAAAGTTGCAGTAAGGGCTAGAAAAGAAGGGGATTTAGGAGCAATTACTGTAGAAGACTTCTTAAATAAAATTAAAGAAGAAATAAATACTAAAGCTCAATAAAAAAGCTTGACAAACATAATATATTAGATATATAATGTTTATGTTGTTAAAAATTAATACTTAAACAAAGTAGAAATTGTCGTTTCTCACCTAACAGCGGTGCTAGTTAGGTTAATCATTATTAGTTAATTCATTAGTAAAAAAATTACTTTTGTATATAATAGAGACGGCACTTGCCGTCTCTTATTTTATATTAAATTCTTAACCGGAGGTGGCTAATATAAATAAAAAGGAACAATTATTGAATGAAGAGATCAGAGAAAATGAAGTTAGGGTTGTATCTGATGAGGGAGAACAATTAGGCATAATGTCATCAAGAGAAGCTTTAACAATAGCTGAACAGAGGGAAAAAGATTTAGTTTTAATTTCCCCAGGTGCTAATCCACCTGTATGTAAAATAATGGACTATGGCAAATATGTATATGAACAAACTAAAAAATTAAAAGAAGCAAAAAAGAAGCAAAAAATTACTAGTATTAAAGAAGTTAGATTAAGTCCAACAATAGAAGATCATGATATTACAATAAAAGCTAACAATGCTAGAAAGTTTTTACTAGCTGAAGATAAAGTTAAAGTTACAGTTAGATTTAGGGGCAGAGAAGCTGATTATGCGCATATAGGTCAAAGAATATTAGAAGAATTTCATTCTAAGCTTGAAGACGTTTGTGTTATAGAAAAAAAGGCTAAATTAGAAGGAAGAAACATGATTTTAATTTTAGCTCCTAAAAAATAAATACTACGTTTAGTAAGGAGGAAACAAATATGCCAAAAATGAAAACTCATAGAGGGGCAGCAAAAAGATTTAAGAAAACAGGAACTGGAAAGTTAAAAAGAGCTAAAGCTTATAAAGGGCACTTATTAACATCAAAATCTCCAAAAACAAAGAGAAATTTAAGAAAATCTACATTAGTTTCTGATTCACAAGAAAAAGTAATGAAGAAATTATTACCATATCTATAATAGGTGTACTTAAGGAGGTAGTGAAATGGCAAGAGTTAAAAAAGCTGTAAATGCTCGTAAAAAACATAAAAAAGTATTAAAACTTGCAAAAGGGTATTATGGTTCAAGAAGTAAATTATTTACAACAGCTAATGAAACAGTAATTAGAGCGTTAAATAACGCTTTTATAGGTAGAAAATTAAAAAAGAGAGATTATAGAAAACTTTGGATAGCTAGAATAAATGCTGCAACAAGAATGAATGGAATGTCTTATTCAAGATTCATGAATGGTATAAAACTAGCAGAAATAGATATAAACAGAAAAATGCTTTCTGAAATAGCTATAAACGATCCTAAAGCTTTTGCAGAATTAGTAGAAGTTGCAAAAAAACAATTAGAATCTAAATAGTAATGTAAGGTGCAGCTGCGGCTGCATTTTTTGTATTTAAGCTTAGAATTAATAACAGCCATAATTAATAACAGTTATTATGATATCTTAAAACTACATTTAAGAAACCTATAATGTTAAAATAAAAATCATACAATAATGTTAAAATAAAAATTATATAATAAGGGATAATAATTAATACTAAGATTATAATAGCTTCTCTATATTTTCTTTAAAGAAAATAAGTTTTATAATCTATAAAGAGGGGAGTGAAATGTTCTGCGTTAGCTTACGCTATAATAATGTAGAGTTATTATAATGTATATTATAAAGTTGAATATACAACAAAATCTAAAGGGTTTTGTAGAGCTAAAATTATGAAATTAAATAATTTTTTAAATAAACATACAAAGTTGAAACCAGTACAGGTTCTTGCTATAGGATTTGGTTTTGTAATATTTGCAGGTGCACTGCTTTTAATGTTACCTATTTCATCAGCTCAGGGAAACTGGACCAATTTCGTTGATTGTTTGTTTACATCTACATCTGCAGTATGTGTTACTGGCCTTATAACCTTAGACACAGGAATTTATTGGAGTTATTTTGGTAAAACCGTAATTATAAGTTTAATTCAAATTGGTGGTTTAGGATTTATGTCCCTTGCAACTTTAGTGTTTTTATTATTAGGTAAAAAAATTACCCTTAAAGAAAGACTAGTAATGCAGGAGGCTATGAATTCTTTTTCACTTCAAGGGTTAGTAAAAATGTCAAAGTACGTTTTGTATTTTACATTTTCCATTGAAGGTATAGGAGCATTAATTTTATCTACTCAGTTTATTCCTAAGTTTGGTCTTAAAAAGGGAATTTATTATAGTATATTTCATGCTATATCTGCCTTTTGTAATGCAGGCTTTGACTTAATGGGCAATTTTAGTAGTTTAACAGCCTATTCTAATAATGCAGTTGTTATACTTACTATTGCTACCTTAATAGCAACTGGAGGACTAGGATTTTTTGTGTGGAGTGAGATTTATAATAGAAAGATGATTAGAAAGTTTTCTCTGCATACAAAATTAGCTATATATGTAACAGCATTTTTAATTGTAGGTGGATCAATTTTAATGTTTTTATTTGAAATGAACAATCCTGCAACTATAATGAATAAAGGCATTAAAGAAAAGGTTTTATCTTCAATTTTTGCTTCAGTATCCCCTAGAACAGCCGGATTTAACTCAATATCTACTTCAGATATGAGCCTGCCAGGTAGGTTTTTAACCATACTTCTTATGTTTATAGGAGGATCACCAGGTTCTACAGCAGGGGGAATAAAAACAACCACTGCTGGGCTTTTAATATACACTCTTATTTCAGTTATAAGAGGAAGAGAAGATACAGAAATAGGAGATAAGCGAATTTCTAAGGAAATTGTATACAAGGGAATAGTTATATTAACTATAAGTTTTCTATTAGTAGTAACTGTAACTATGATCTTAGCTATTACAGAAACTGGATTCACCTTAGAGGAAATACTCTATGAAACAGTATCTGCTTTTGCTACAGTAGGTCTTACTTTAGGTATAACTACAAAACTTAGTGTAATTGGAAAAATCATAATTGCAATTACCATGTATTTTGGAAGAGTGGGTCCATTAACTATAGTGCTTGCACTTACAAATAGAAATGGAAATAAGGGGAATATAAGATATCCTGAAGAAAAAATCTTAATTGGTTAAAGAGGTGTAGAATTATGGATAAAAAACAATATGTGGTTATAGGTTTGGGGAGATTTGGAACATCTGTGGCAGAGACTTTATATAATTTAGGGAATGATGTTCTTGTTATAGATATTGATGAAGAAAGTGTTCAAAATATATCAAATAATGTTACACATGCTATACAAGCAGATGCTACAGATGAAGTAGCTTTAAGAGAAGTAGGTGTAAGGAATTTTGACGTAGCTATTGTAAGTGTAGGTTCAGACATACAAGCTAGTATAATGGCAACAATTTTATTAAAAGAATTAGGAATTAAACAAGTAGTTGCAAAGGCAACTAATGCTATGCATGCAAAGGTTCTAAAAAAGATTGGGGCTAATAAAGTTGTATTCCCTGAAAAGGATATGGGTGTTAGAGTAGCTCATGGATTAGTATTTTCTAATATATTAGAGTATATAGAACTATCTCCTGATTATAGTATAGCTGAATTTATAAGCCCAGTAGAATGGAACGGTAAAAGTTTACAAGAGTTAAATATAAGAGGCGAGTTTGGAATAAATGTTGTAGCTATAAGAAGAGAATCGGAAGTTGACGTAACACCTTTCCCTACTGAAATAATAAATAAAGATGATGTAATTGTAGCCATTGGAAATGTTGAGGATTTAAAAAAGTTAGAAAATAGGATACAGTAGAAGGAGTTTTCTTGTGGAATTAGAATTTATTCAAAGTAAAAATAACTCTTTAATAAAAGAAATTAAAAAACTTAAAGAAAAAAAATATAGAGAAGAAAAAAACTGTTTTATAATAGAAGGACTTAGATTTACAGAAGAAGCTATAAATTCAACTTTTACCATGGAATATATGTTTTTTAGTGAAGATTTTTTAGAGCGAGAAGAGGGAATACAATTACTTAATAAAGTAAATAAAGAGACGAAAATATATAAGGTCACAAGAGAAATTTTTAAAACCTTATGTAGTACAGAAACACCTCAAGGGGTTCTTGCAGTAATTAAAAATAAAGCTATTAAGGTAGAAGAAAATCATGGTTTCTATGTCCTAGTAGATAAGGTTCAAGATCCAGGGAATTTAGGAACTATAATAAGAACAGCTCATGCTAGTGGTGCACTAGGTGTTATATTAACTAGAGGAACTGTAGATCTACATAATGAAAAAACATTAAGATCTACCATGGGATCTATATTTAAGGTTCCTATAATTAAAGATAATAATTTTGATTTTACTAAAAACTTAAAAGATCATGGATTTAAATTAATAAGCAGTTCCCTAGATACAGAAACAAATTTTTATAGCTTAAATTTAAAAGAGAATGTCATAATAGCAATAGGCAATGAGGGAAATGGAATAAGTAAGGAAGTTTATGAACTAAGCGACTTAAAAGCAAAACTTCCAATGCCAGGAGAATCTGAGTCATTAAATGTAGCAGTTGCAGCAGGTATAATGATTTATGAAATAGTAAGACAAAATGTATTTGAAAAATTTAAATAAAACATATATAATAAGTATTAAATTTAATAAATTAAAAGCTATGAAGGAGAGAGTAGGTATATAAGCCTTACAGGGAGAGTAGATCTTTGACTGAGAATTTACTTAAGATAACTTTTATATTGAAGTTCACTCTAGAGCAGTAATGATGAATTTAGTAGTCATTAACGGATATATATCCGTTATAAATACAGAGTGGGGGATATCACATTAAAAATAAACACTACAATATATTGTGCTAATTTTAAATTTTCAGGTCAATTATTGTATGTAAATTCTTTAGTGTGATAGCCTCAATTAGGGTGGTACCACGATAAAGTCGTCCCTGTTTTGGGGAAGGGCTTTATTTTTTTGCAATTAAGTTTCTTTAAATAAAAAAGGAGGATTAAAATGAAAGAAAAACTGGAATCAATAAAATCTTTAGCATTAGAAGAAATAGAAAAAGTTTGTTCTAAGGAAGAATTAGAAGAGCTTAGAGTAAAATTTCTAGGTAAAAAAGGAGAATTAACGAGCATATTAAGAGCAATGGGAGGACTTTCTAAAGAAGAGAGACCTGTAATAGGTAAGCTTGCCAATGAGGTTAGAGAGGAAATAGAAGGTAAATTATCAAAGGCTATAAAGGATATAAAAGATAAGGAAAAAGAAGAAAGATTAAAATCAGAAATAATTGATATATCTATGCCAGGCATAAAAAAAGAAATAGGAAGAAAGCATCCTTTAGAGTTAACTTTGGAGAAAATAACAGATATATTTTTATCTATGGGATTTTCAATTGAAGAGGGTCCAGAAGTTGAGTATGACTATTATAATTTTGAAGCATTAAATATTCCAAAGGACCATCCTGCAAGAGGAGAGCAAGATACTTTTTATATAAATGATAAATTAGTACTTAGAACTCAAACATCACCAATTCAAGTAAGGACTATGGAAAATCAAAAACCACCAATAAAAATCATAGCACCAGGTAAGGTTTATCGTTCAGATGCTGCTGATGCTACACATTCACCAATTTTCTACCAAATAGAAGGTCTTGTAATAGATAAAGGTATTACCTTTGCTGATTTAAAAGGTACCTTAGAATTATTTACAAAAAGAATGTTTGGAGAAAAAATGCAGACTAAATTTAGACCTCACCATTTCCCATTTACAGAACCTTCAGCAGAGGTTGATGCAACTTGTTTTGTATGTGGTGGAGAAGGTTGTAAGGTATGTAAAGGCAGTGGCTGGATAGAGTTATTAGGCTGCGGAATGGTTCACCCACAAGTGCTAAAAAATTGTGGCATTGATCCTACTATATATAGTGGATTTGCCTTTGGATTTGGTTTAGATAGAATGGTTATGCAAAACTACGAAATAGATGATATAAGACTTTTATACGAAAGTGATATGAGATTTTTAAATCAATTTTAAGAAGTATAAAATATAAATTTTTGCAGGAGGTTTGATTATGAAAGTACCTTTTAAATGGTTAAAAGATTATGTTAATATAGATATTTCTCCAAGAGAATTAGGAGATAGACTAACTTTAAGTGGTTCTCAATTAGAAGAGATAATTATATCAGGAGAAGAAATTCAAAAGGTTGTAACAGGTAAAATAGAAGAGATAACAAAACATCCTGAAGCAGATAGATTATCAATTTGTCAAGTTAATATAGGTGAAAAAGAAAATATTCAAATAGTTACAGCAGCAACTAATATGAAAGAGAAAGATATTATTCCAGTAGCCTTACATGGAGCAACTCTTCATGGAGGAATGAAAATCAAAAAAGGAAAACTTAGAGGAGAAGTTTCAAACGGAATGTTTTGTTCTGAAGAGGAACTTGGAATTGCTGATGGTAAGAAAATTGAAGGTTTAATGATTCTTCCTGAAGATACTGAACTAGGTAAGGATATAAAACAGGTTTTAGGCCTTGAAAGCGCAGTATTAGATTTTGAAATAACATCTAATAGACCAGATTGTCTAAGTATAATAGGTATGGCAAGAGAAACAGCTGCAACTTTAGGCACTATATATACTATGCCAGAGCTTAATTATACAGAGGATAACAGTGCAAAGGTTAGTGATGCAGTTTCAGTAGAAGTAAAGGATGAAGATTGTGCAAGATACATGGCAAAGTATATTAGGGATGTTAAAATAGGGCAATCCCCAGAGTGGATGCAAGAAAGGTTAATCGAAGCAGGCATAAGACCTGTAAATAACATAGTAGATATAACTAATTTTGTAATGGTAGAGCTTGGTCAGCCAATGCATGCTTTTGATAGAAGAGAAATTAAAACAGATAAAATAGTGGTTGAAAAGGCAAGTAACAATACTACACTTAAAACTTTAGATGAAGTAGAAAGAAAACTTGATGATACAATGCTTTGCATAAAAGATAGTGATAGAATAATCGGCATTGCAGGTATAATGGGAGGATTAGATTCAGAAATTAAAGAAGATACTTCTGAAATAATTTTAGAGTGTGCAAGTTTTAATCCTGTATCTATTAGAAAAACTTCTTCCAAGTTAGCCCTTAGAACAGATGCGTCTGGAAAGTTTGAAAAGGAATTAGATCCTAACAATGTAGAAGTTGCAATGGATAGAGCTTGTCACTTAATAGAAAAATTAGGTGTAGGAAAAGTTGTATCAGAAGTTATAGATATCTATGAAAATAAGAAAACAACACATACAGTGCAAGTTAATTCAAAATGGATAAATGAGTTTTTAGGAACTGAAATAAGCATAGAAGAAATGGCAAAAATTTTAAATAGTTTAGAATTAAATACAGAATTAAAGGGGGAGGATTTACTTATAGAAGCTCCTACCTTTAGATGTGATATAAATATAAAAGAGGATATTGCAGAAGAAATAGCAAGAATATATGGATATAATAATATAAAAGCAACAATTCCCCACTGTGAAACTTTAAAAGGTGGAAAAAGCCAAAAACAAAATTTTGATCAAAAGCTTAAAAATACTTTAATTTCTTTAGGATTAAATCAATCTATAAGTTATTCTTTTATAAGTCCTAAGGTATTTGATAAAATATTAATGGATAAAGATAATCCTCTTAGGGAAGCAGTTAAAATTAAAAATCCTTTAGGAGAAGATTTTAGCATAATGAGAACTACTACTATAGGATCTATGATGGATTCTCTAGGAAGAAACTATGCTAAAAACAATGATGTTGTAAGATTGTTTGAAGTAGGAAAGATATATATTAAAAATAGAGATGAAGATAAAATACCAGAAGAAAGAAATATATTAACTATTGGAATGTACGGTGAAACTGAGTACTTATATTTAAAGGGTATTATAGAAGAACTTTTAGGGATACTTTCAGTAGAAAAAGTTTCTTATAGAAGAGAGTCAGAAAACAAAAGTTTCCACCCTGGAAAGACTGCAGCTTTATTTATAAAAAATGAATATGCAGGTGTATTTGGTGAGGTTCATCCTGATGTTTGTGAAAATTATGAAGTGGATGCTAGGGCATATATTGCAGAATTAGATTTAGATGTAATATTTAAAAATCATAAAGAAGATAAGAAATATGTAGAGATACCAAAATATCCAGCAGTAACTAGAGATATAGCTATATTAGTTGATGAAGAAATATTAGTTCAAGAAATAGAGGATACTATAGTTAAAGCAGGTGGAAACATTTTAGAAAGCATAAAATTATTTGATGTTTATAAAGGAAAACAGGTTCCAGAAGGAAAGAAAAGTGTAGCTTATGCCTTAATCTATAGAACTCCAGAGAGAACTTTAAAAGATGAAGAAGTAAATAAAGTTCACGATAAAATAGTAAGAGCCCTAGAACATAAATTAGGTGCAGAATTAAGATAAACATTTAAAAATCAAGCACATCTATGCAAGGTATATAGATGTGCTTAATTTTTTATATTAATTTATAGTTTAACATAATGTATTTTTGTGTTAGAATATATGTTAATAATGCATATATGGGGTGTTTCTATGAACTATGTATCAGTTAAAATTGATGACTTTGAATACTCATTAAAAGGTATTGAAAAACCGGAATATTTATATAAAGTAGCAGGATATGTTGATGAAAAAGTTAAGGCAGTAAAGGAAAACAATCCTAAACTAGGTGCAAGTAATGCAGCTATTCTTGCTGCTATAAATGTGGTGGATGATCTTTTTAAATTTAAAATAGAACAAGAGGATTTAGAGAATAAGTTAAATAAAAAAGAAGAAGAATTTAATAAGATTTTAGAGAAATACAACGAAGTAATAAAAGAAAACTTAAATGTTATGGAAGAAAATTCAGGACTTAAAGAGGAATTAAAACTTATTAAGGAAGAATTAAGACTAATTAAGGAAGAAAATACTTCAATTAAAAAAGATAATACATCACTTAAAGAAGAAAATACAGTAATTAAGGAAGAAAATATAGCACTTAAAGAAGAAAATACAGTAATTAAAAATGAAAACACATCAATTAAAGAAGAAAATAAATCTATTAAAAATGAAACTACACTAATTAAAGAAGAAAATAGGTCAATTAAGGAAGAGAGAAATCAATTAGAAGAAGAACTTAATAAAGTAAAAATAGAAGCAAAAAACATTGAAAAAGAGAAAGAAAATTTAATAGAAAAATTAAATTTTAAAGAAGTTGAGCTAGAAGAACTTAGAGCTAAGTCTTCATTAGAGAGTAAAGAAGAGGTAGAAGCTCTTAAGTTAGAACTTGAAAGTTTAAAAGAGCAAAATCAGATTTTAGAAGACAGTGGAAAGAAATATTTACATCAAGTTAAAATGTTAAAAGAAAATAATAGAGAATTAAGATTTAATATGCAGACATATAAATATAAGGTTTTGGATATGGAAAAGAAATTACAAGAAAATCAAATTTATCTTGCTCGAGAAAAGTTGAAGAAAAATCCATTAAAAAATAATAAAATATAAGTTTAGAAGTACAGTTAAAACTGTGCTTTTATTTTATTGTATTTAAAATTGGTGTATAATAATTAGGAGTTCATTATAACATAAGATGTTTTAGGAGAGAAATATATATGAAAAAGATTGAGTTATTAGCACCAGCTGGAAGCATGGAAAGTTTAAAAGCTGCAGTTCAAAGTGGGGCAGATGCAGTATATTTAGGTGGAAGCAAGTTTTCAGCTAGGGCTTATGCTACAAATTTTAATGAAGAAAATATGAAAGATGCTATAGATTATTGTCATTTATACGGGGTAAAGGTATATGTCACTATAAACACTATTTTAAAAGAAGAGGAGATTTTGGAAGCTTTAGAATATGCCAATTATTTATACAATATAAATGTAGATGCGGTTATAATACAAGATTTGGGTCTTGCTTACTTAATAAAAAAATATGTAAAAGATTTAGAAATACATGCATCAACGCAAATGACTGTACATAATGCTGAGGGAGCTTTATTTTTAAAGGAAAAAGGTTTTAGTAGAATCGTACTTTCGAGGGAATTATCCATTGATGAAATAACTTATATATCTAAAGAAGTTGGAGTTGAGACTGAAGTATTTATTCATGGGGCATTATGCATATCCTATTCAGGTCAATGTCTTATGAGTAGTATAATAGGTGGTAGAAGTGGTAATAGGGGAAGATGTGCTCAGCCATGTAGATTGCCTTATAAGTTAATAAATAAAACTAATGGTATGGAAAAGGAAGGGTATATAATGAGCCCTAAAGACATATGTACCATAGAAAATATAGGCAATCTAATAGAATCAGAGACTTGTTCTTTAAAGATTGAAGGTAGAATGAAGAGACCTGAATATGTGGCAGGAGTAGTAAAAGCCTATAGAAAATCCATAGATAATTATTATAATAAATTAAGTTATGATAAAAAAGATGAGGATAAAAAAGTTCTTTCTCAATTATTTAATAGAGAAGGTTTTTCAAAAGCTTATTTATATGGCAATTGGGGAAAAGATATGATGGCATTTAATTTCCCTAAGAATATGGGACTTTATTTAGGTAAAGTTTTAAAAGATAAAACCATAATGTTAGAAGAGGATATAAGCATAAAAGATGGAATAAGAGTTGAAGAATCAGGATTTATAGTCTCTAATATTATTAAAGATGGCAATGAGGTTGTAAAGGCTAAAGCGGGAGATAGGGTGAAATTAAAACCATCTAAATATAAAACTGGTGATATATTATATAAAACTTCAGATAATGCACTTCTAGAGGATTTAAGCAGTTATTATAAAGAGATTCATAGAAAATATGAACTTAACTTAGAAGTCCTCTTTAAAGTAGGTAGCCCTATTTTATTAAGATGTGAATTTATGGGTAACAATTTTGAAGTTACTGGAGAGGTAGTTGAGGAGGCTTTAAACAAACCACTTAATAAAGAGAGAGTAATTAGTAGTTTAAATAAAACTGGAGACACTCCTTTCACAATAAAAGAGATAAGCTTTGTAGAATTTAATGATGGATTTTTAAGAATATCCAGCATAAATGATTGTAGACGTGAGCTTTTAGAAAAAATTCAACAGGGCATATTTAAAAAGAGTTTAAACTCCAATAAAATAAACTTAGATATAATAAAAGAAGAACATAAAAACAAGGGTGAAAAAGATAAAAATAAGGATGAAAAAGATAAAACTAAGTTGCCTAATGTTATGGTTTCTATAAACACCATGGACCAATATAGAGCATGTAGGGAATTAGGCTCTGAAAATATAGCTATTAGCATATTCAATAAGTTAAATAATTTAGATATTAATAAATTACAGGGGAATATTTACTTAAAGGTTCCTAATATTATTAAAGATAGAGAGTGGAACTATGTAGTTAGCACTATAGAAAAGTATATTTCTAAAATAGAGGGTATAATAACTGGTAATTTAGGAATTATAAATAAGTTTAAGGGAATTACAAAAATTTTAGGCGATTACAAAATAAATATGTTCAATTCTTTTTCCTATGAATTCTTAGAGGATTTAGACTTAATTTATATGAGTACAGAATTAAATAGAAAAGAAATTAGGAGTATAGCAAAAAATATAGGAAAAGATAATAAATTTGCTATGGTTTTATATGGTAGGTATGAGCTTATGGTAAGTGAATACTGTCCTATTGGAGCTTTCTATGGAGGAAAAACTATAAAGACAGCTTGTAATGAAAGTTGCAGGGAAGGTGAATTTTATCTTAAGGATAGAATTGGAGAAGAGTTTTTAATTAAGACAGATAAGTTTTGTAGAAGTTATGTATATAATAATGCTAGAACAAATTTAATAGATGTGAAAAATGAATTATATGATATGGGAATTAAAAGTTATAGAATAGATTTTATAGATGAGGATTATGAAGAAAGTAAAAAGGTTTTAAGTTACTTCTTAGGCAAAGAGGAAGAGCTACCTTCTTTTAATTATACTAAAGGCCATTATAAAAGAGGGGTAGAATAGGTAAAAATTATAAAGGTGGTTTTTATATGAATGAAAAGGGATTAAAGGTTTTAGAATTTAATAAAATAAAAGAAGAATTAAAAAGATATATACACACAGCTGCAGGAAAGGACTTATTAGAGCAGTTAGCACCTTATGATAACATTCATGAGGTAAGAGAACATTTAGAAGAAACAGAAGAGGCTGTAAGGCTAATAATGAAAAAGGGGAATCCTCCTTTTGAAGGATTGTATGATATAAGGGAAGATTTAATTAGAGTTGAAAAAGGAGCAAGTTTAAGAGCAGATGGATTAATAAAAGTAGCTCAAATGCTTAAAAGTTCTAGAAATTTTTTAGAGTATGTGAGCCACAAAGAGGAAGAGGACGGATACAAGGTTTTAGAAGATATATGTAGTGGTATAGTTCCTCTAAAAAGAATAGAAGATAAGATATTTAATGCCATAATAAGTGAAGAGGAAGTAAGTGATAGAGCCAGTGAAAAGCTCTACAATCTTAGAAAGACATTAAAAGAAAAAAATAGCTCCATAAAAGAAAGAGTAAACTCTATGGTTAGACAATACTCAAGTTATCTTCAAGAAAGCTTGTATACCATTAGAGGAGACAGATATGTAATACCTGTTAAATCTGAGAATAAGGGTCAAGTACCAGGAATAGTACACGATCAAAGTGCTTCAGGTTCTACTTTATTTATTGAGCCTATGGGACTTGTAAATTTAAATAATGATATAAGAGAGATAAAATTAAAAGAAAAGGCAGAAGTAGATAGAATTTTAGCAGAACTTTCAAGAGATGTATATAGCAATATAAAAATAGTTAAAAATAATGCTAACATAGTATATGAATTAGATTTTATATTTGGTAAGGCAAAATATGCAAATAGCATAGATGCAGTTAAACCTGTAGTAAATGAAGAGGGCATAATTGATATTATAGAGGGAAGACATCCACTTATACACATAGATGAGGTCGTAGCTAATAGCATATATTTAGGTAAGGATTTTACCTCTCTTATAATTACAGGGCCAAATACTGGAGGTAAGACTGTAACTTTAAAGACCTTAGGAATACTAGAGATTATGGCTTTAAGTGGTATGCTTATACCGGCAAGAGAAAACTCTATTGTAGGGTATTTTAAGGAGATATACGCAGATATAGGAGATGAACAAAGTATAGAGCAGAGCCTATCTACCTTCTCTTCACATATGACTAATATAGTTAAAATCATGGATAGGGCAGATGAACACTCTTTAGTATTGTTTGATGAGCTTGGAGCAGGTACTGATCCAACAGAGGGAGCAGCTTTAGCAGTAAGTATTTTAGAAGAACTTAGAAGTAGAAAATGTAAAATACTAGCTACAACTCACTATAGCGAAATAAAAGCTTATGCCTTAAAAACTGTTAATGTAGAAAATGCCTCCGTAGAATTTGATGTTGAGACCTTAAGACCTACATATAAACTTTTAATAGGGGTTCCTGGAAAATCTAATGCTTTTGAAATATCTAAACGTTTAGGACTTCAAGATTATATAATAACTTCAGCAAGAGAAAATATATCAGAGAGTAGTATGGAGTTTGAAAACTTAATACAAAGCCTTCAAGAAAAAAATATTTTAGCAGAAAAATATGCAAGAGAAGCAGCAGTTTTAAAAGAAGAAGCTAAAAGAATTAAGGAAAAGTATGAAGAAAAAGCATATAAGCTTGAAAATATTAGAGAAAAGGCTTTAGAAGAGGCTAAAATAGAAGCTAAGAGAGTTGTAAAAGAAGCTAAATTAGAAGTTGATGAGGTTTTAAAAGAAGTAAGGAAAATACAAACATCTTCTGACTTTAAAGATGCAAGACAAAGACTTGAAAGTGAAAGATCAAAGGTAAATTCTAGACTAGAAAAACTTGAAAATTTAACTGAAAAAGAAGTTGAAAAAGGAAACCTAAAAGAAGTAGAACTTGGGCAAGAAGTTATGCTAATTAGGTTAAATCAAAAGGTTACAGTTCTTACTAAACCAGATAAAAAGGGAGAGGTAATGGTTCAAGCAGGAATAATGAAAATAAATGTTAAACTAGATGAACTTAAATCCCTAGACAATAGGAGTATTAAAAAAGAAAATAGACAAAATACAAAGAGAGAAGCTAAATTAAGAATGAGTTCAGTATCAAGTTCTGTGGATTTAAGAGGGATGGATTCTGAAGAAGCCTTATTTACAGTAGATAAATATTTAGATGATGCTTATTTAGGTGGATTAGGTGAGGTTACTATAATCCATGGAAAAGGTACAGGAATATTAAGGAAATCAGTTCAAGATATGTTAAAGAGACATCCTCATGTAAAATCCTACAGACTAGGAGAGTATGGTGAAGGAGGAACAGGGGTTACCGTTGCTATACTAAAATAAGTGAAGTTTATACCATGACTATTAGCCCTAATTTCCCCACTTCTCTCAAAGTTGGAGAATTAGGGCAGTTATGTTTCAGCATAAGGATTTCCAATTTCCGCATTGGTGATTGGTACGAGTTTCCTTAAGGTGAGAACCCTGTTCTATGACTAAGGGTTCTAATACTCTCACATTATTAAAAGTGGTAGTAAGGACTGTTATGCCATAGATAAGTATTTCTAAGGAATGGTGATAGAAAATGATATTGGTTAGTGCTTGTTTATATGGTGTAAACTGCAAGTACAATGGAGAAAATAACTATTTAAAAGAACTTAAAGAAATTTTAAAAGAAGAAGAAGTTGTGCTAGTTTGTCCAGAGGAAATTGGTGGTATGAGTACACCAAGAGAACCAAGTGAGATAGTTAGAGGCACTGGAGAAGATGTATTGAAAGGAAGAGCAAAGGTAATATCAAAAAGTGGCAAAGATTGTTCAGAAAATTTTTTAAAAGGTGCCCATAAGACTCTAGAAATTGCTAAGAATAATAATTGTAAATTGGCAATTTTAAAAGCTAAAAGTCCCTCTTGTGGATATGGTGAAATATATGATGGGAATTTTAATGGAAATAAAATACTTGGTAATGGAGTAACAGCAGAATTGCTTATAAAAAATGGCATTAAAGTATTTACAGAGAAAAACATAAAGGAATTTTTAAAAGAATATAAAAAGAATATAAAAATTAATGATATAATATAGAATATATGTGATTATATAAAACCAAAATAGCTTCCGCTAAATGGTACATTATGAAGTAGGAAATAAACAAAACTTTTTAATTTATAGATTTTTATAGATTTTTTGTAACGGGGGTATATTATGAATTATAAAGAAATTTTAAAAGAGGCAAGAGAGAATCTCAATGGTAGTTGCAAGGTATGTAAGGTGTGTAATGGAGTTGCTTGTGAAGGAGAAGTTCCAGGAATGGGTGGCCTTTCTACAGCTTCCTCTTTTAAAGAAAATGTAGAAAGTCTTGCAAAAATTAAATTAAATATGAGAACAATACATGATGCTAAAGATCCTAGTATGGAAATAAAACTTTTTGGAAGGAACATGAGTCTTCCGGTTTTTGCAGCACCTGTATCAGGTACTACTTTAAATATGGGTGGGAAATTTACAGAGGAAGAGTATATATCTTGGATAATAGATGGCTGCCTACAATCAGGGGTTTATCCAATGGTAGGAGACACAGCAGTAGACTCTTTTTTAGTTACTAACTTAGAAGAGTTAAAAAAGAGAGAAGGAAGAGGTATTGCTTTTATAAAGCCTTGGGAAAATAGTAATGTAATAAGTAAAATTAAGCTTGCAGAAAAGGCTGGAGTTTTTGCTGTTGGAATGGATATAGATGCATGCGGACTTATAACCTTAGCATTACATGGAAAACCTGTTATGCCAAAAAATTTAGAGGAAATAAAAGAAATAGTTACTAGCACAAAGCTACCTTTTATTATAAAAGGTATAATGACAGCAGATGAAGCTAAACTAGCTATAAAAGCTGGGGCTAGTGCTATAGTAGTATCAAATCATGGAGGAAGGGTTTTAGATCATACACCAGGGGTAGCTGAGGTTTTACCTGAAATAGCTAAAGTGGCTAAGGGTAAGGTTAAGATTTTGGCTGATGGTGGTATAAGAACAGGGGTAGATGTGCTTAAAATGATAGCTTTAGGGGCCGATGCAGTTCTTATAGGAAGACCTTTTGTTTGGAGTTCTTTTGGTGGAGAAGTAGAGGGAGTAAAGGCATATTTAGATAAAATTAAGGGTGAGTTAAAGTCTGCCATGATTTTAACAGGATGCAATTCTATAAGTGATATAGATGAAAGAATAATTTATAAATCTAAATAAAAGTTTAATTAAATATTTTTAATAGATAAACTCCATTATAACTAATTAAAGGCTACACTTAGTTATAATATAAAATAGAGTTATATTAGGAGGACAAAGGATGGGATTCTATAAATTAGCTTCAAAAGAGGAACAAGAACAGTTAAAAAAGCACTCAAAATTTGGCGAAAAAATAAAAGTTTCATCTACCATAGAAGTAAAAGGAAAATTATACAGGGAAGCTATTTTCTATAAAAGATTCTTAGCCAATATATCAGGAGAGATTTCAGGGAGTATATTTTTTGATTCTAATTATAATAAAGTTGAAGATATAAATACTTTAAGAGAGTTAGTTAAATTATCATATTTTGCAGAGGTTTTATGTGATGATGAGAGTACCATTTGCTTGAATAGGGCACTAAAGGTAGAAGGTGATCTAAGAAAAGATGAACAAGATTTTCAGGATATGAAGAAAGCTTTTATTATTTTAAACAAAGAAAGTATATTAAAAGAGAGAGAAACAGTGGAACTTGAAAAAATAATAAAAGAATTTTACGCTCTTAGAAAAGAAACAAATGAGTCTATGAGAGCATTACTTTCTACTACTTCAGAGCTCCTAGAGTCAAAAGGTAAAATTGATGAGGCTTTTGTGGAAGAAATTTATGAATCTTACATGAGTGTTTTAGTGAATAACTTTATGAAAGTAAGACATCTTTTAACAGGAAAGCATCTTTACAATGAAATATATGATAAGCTAAAAAAATATAAGAAGAAATTAAAAGTAAAATTAAAATCAGATAATATGATATTGTTAAATAAATTAGAATACACAGTTTTGTATTATATTAAAATATTGAATACTTATGAATCTGTAATTTATATGAATAAGTCTCAGTATGAAAGACATCTTAAGAACATAGAGAAAGATAATATAGAAGGAAGACTTCAATCTTTAAGATAGATTAAGTTTCTATAAAATAAATACTTACTAAGTATAGTCCACAAAACCATGCATAAAAGGGAGCTTATCTCATTATTATGCATGGTTTTTATTATTTTTTACAGCAATTCTTAAGCTTCAGTAGAAATAAAATTATTTATGAAGTTTAATTTTCTAATTATTTCTGTCGCTGCCTGATTCCCTTTAGGGAAATATAAATTACCTATGAAGCTTAGCAATATCTTTATTAATCTATAACAACTTTTATATTTTCAACAGTTGGATCTTCCGTACCTTGAACATATAAACCAACTTTTTTAAGATCATCAACATATTTAATGATTTCTGTAGTTATTATTTCACCAGGGCATAAGACAGGTATTCCTGGAGGATAAGCCATTAAAAATTCCCCACTTACTCTATTTATGCTGTCAGCAAGTTTGATAGATTCCTTTATGCTATTAAAAGCTTCACGAGGATTCTTTATTTGTTCAGGAATTGGAGGTATATCTATAAAGTCAGATACAATTTTTCCTTTTCCATGGTATTCGGAACTAATTTCTTTTAATGCACTTATTAATTTATCAATTCCTTCCCTAGTATCTCCAAAAGAACCAACAGCTAATACACTATAGAAATCTGATAACTCCATTTGAATATGATATTTTTCTGATAAAATCATATCTAATTCATAGCCAGTAATTCCAAGATCTCTACAGGTAATTGTTATTTTAGTAGGATCAAAGGCATAGGCACCTGGTTTTCCTAAAACTTCTTCACCAAAACAGTAGAATCCAGGAATATTATTAATTTGGTATCGAGCATAATTTGCAAGATCTATAGTTTTATCTAAAAGTTCTTTTCCATGTATAGCAATTTGTCTTCTTGCACAATCCAAAGAAGCCATAATTATATAGGAAGGGGAAGTAGTTTGAAGTAAGCTTAAGATTTGTTTTACCCTACCTACATTAACTCTTTCAGATCTAACTTGGAGAAGAGAACTTTGAGTAAGAGATCCTATTATCTTATGGGTAGATTGAGCACATATATCAGCACCAGCTTCCATAGCACTTATTGGAAGTTTTTCGTTAAACTTTAGGTGAGGGCCGTGAGCCTCATCTACTATTAGGGGAATATTATACTTATGAACTATTTCAGCTATGGATTTTATATCGGTTGCAACTCCATAATAGGTTGGATTTATTATTAAAACAGCTTTAGCATCCGGATGAGCATCTAAAGTGGTTTTAACAGTTTCAGGAGTAACACCATGAGCAACGCCTAAATTCTTATCTAGCTCTGGTTGCATATAAACAGGAATTGCACCACTTAATATAATGCCCGCTGTAACAGATTTATGTACGTTTCTAGGTATAATTATTTTTTCACCTTCACCTACAACTGACATTATCATTGCTTGTATAGCACCAGAGGTTCCATGAATAGAGAAGAAAGCTGCATCTGAACCATAAGCATCTGCTGCTAATTCCTGGGCTTTTTTTATAGGCCCTGTTGGATGATGCAAGCTATCTACTAATTTAAAAACAGTTACATCTATTTTAAAAGCATTTTCTCCAATAAAATTTTTAAACACATCATCTACACCTACCCCTTTTTTATGACCTGGCACGTGAAAGGGAATAGTATCCCTATTAACATATTCCATTAAGGCATCAAATAAGGGAGTTTCCATTTGATTTAATTTATACACTGACAACACCCACCTTTTACTTTTAATAATACTTAGTATCTTCAATTTATGTTTTTTTATTATAATAATGAATAAAATTCCTTTTAGTTGTTAAGAATTTAAAATAGAAATTAATTCTTTTAGGAGGAATTATTGTGGAAAATTTAGTTATAAGAAAAAGAGAAAAGAAATGTAATAAATATGCAAAGAAAGAAAGAAGAGAAGGTAAAATTCCAGGAATACTTTATGGAAAAGCTATAAATAGTTTTATGTTTGAAGTAGGAGAAATAGAACTTAACAGAAGCATAAGAACACATGGGGAACATGGTATAATAGATGTAGTAGTTGAAGGAAAACCAACAAAGGTTTTAATAAAAGAAATCCAAAGAGAACCTGTTAATAATTCAATATTGCATGTGGATTTTGAAAATGTAAATTTGGATCAAAAAATAACTACAGAGGTTCCAATTAATTTTATAGGCGAAGGTGCAGTTACTAGTAAGGGGGGAATATTACAAAAAGAGAAAAATTCTATAAAAGTAGAGTGTAGAGCAGATGAGATACCTAAGAGTTTTAAAGTAGATTTATCTAAATTTGATACAGGAGACATATTTAGGATATCAGATTTAGAAGTATCAGAGGAACTATCTTTTGTAGAACCGATGGATTCAGTTATTGCTATGGTAACTCATAATAATTTTGCTTTAGACGAAAAAGAAGAAGAAGCAGAGGAAGAAAAATAAAATTCACTTTAAACCATGATTTAATAATTAGTAATAAAACTTAATTATACATTTAAAAGTACACTTTCTAAACTATAGAGGAATAAGGTTTAGAGAAGTGTGCTTTTTATATGAATAATCATATTTTCATATAAAAATATAGGATTTAAAATATTAAAATATGAAATATTATGGATGAATTTTATTCCATTGTATCCACTGGAACACTTCCTTTGAAGTCAAGAACTATGTTTATCATATTATTTAAAGTATCAAAAATCTTAATAATTCATATAAAGTATTATGTAATAATATTTTGGAGGAATTATATGAGTTGGAAAAAGAGGTACAGTGATTGGATGAATTCTAAATATATAGATTATAAGGTAAAGGAGAAATTAAAGAAGGTTAACCATGAAGAATTAGAAGACAGGTTTTCAAAAGAACTTAGTTTTGGCACCGGTGGAGTTAGGGGGCTAATGGGCTATGGAACCAACAGAATAAATGAGTATACTATAAAAATTATAACTCAAGGCTATTGTAATTACTTAAATAAAAATTTTAAAACAAATAGAAAGGTTGCTATAGCCTATGACACTAGAAATAATTCCAAATACTTTGCAGAAATAGCTGCAAAGGTCTTTGAAGGAAATAAAATAGAGGTTTTAACCTTTAAAGAGCCTACTCCTACACCTTTATTATCTTATACAATACCTAAATTAAATCTTATAGGAGGTATTGTTATAACAGCTTCCCATAATCCTAAAGAGTACAATGGATATAAGATATACAATGAATTTGGAGTACAAATAACAGAAGAAAGGGCTAAAGAAATAAAAAATTGCATTGAAGAAGTAAAGGATTTTAACAAAATAAAAGAAGTTAAAAACATAAACCAATATAATTTTATTGATGATGATATAATTAAAGAATATATAGAAGATGTAAAATCCCTAATTATAAATGAATATACTTTAAGATATGCACAAGAATTAAAAATTGTATACTCTCCTCTATATGGTGCTGGAAATAATATTGTTAAAAGAACTTTAGAAGAATGTGGATTTAAAAATTTAATTTTAATACAAAATCAGCCTAATGGAGATTTTCCAGGACTTCCTTATCCAAATCCAGAAGAAAAGGAAGCATATAAAATTCCTATATCAGTAGCTAAAAAAAATAATGCAGACTTAATCTTATTAACAGATCCAGATTGTGATAGAGCTGGTATAGCAGTAAAATGCAATGAGGAGTATAGGATTTTTACAGGAAATGAAATCGGAACTCTATTGCTATACTATATTCTAAATAACAATACTTTAGAGAGTGAAAAGAAGAAATACGTAATTAAAACTATTGTAACAACAGATTTAGTTAAAGAAATAATAGGAGAACATAAAGATATAGAGATAATTGAAACTTTAACTGGATTTAAATATATAGGGGAAAAAATTAAAGAAATTGAAAAAAACAAGGAAGAATTTATACTTGGATTTGAAGAGAGTTTAGGGTATTTAAGAGGGAATTTTGTTAAGGATAAGGATGGAGTAATTGCTGTTTTAAGTATAGCTGAAATGGTTTTATATTACCAAAAAAGAGGAAAAACCTTGATAGATGTGTTAGAAGAGGTTTATAATAAATATGGGTATTTTAGAGAAGAACTTTTATACTTAAATTTTAATGATTTAAAAGAAAATTATAAAATAAAAATTATAATGAAAAATTTCAGGGAAAATAAGCAAGAACTTTTTAAAGAATTTAAAGTAAAGTCACTAGAAGATTATAAAGTAGGTAAAAGGTATGATTATATTAATAATAAGGAAGAAACTTTAAGGTTACCTAAGGCTAATGTATTAAAGTTTATATTAGAAGATTCCTCATCCTTTGTAATACGTCCTTCAGGAACGGAACCGAAGCTAAAGGTGTATTTAGCTGCTAGGGGAAGTGGTACTATGGAGGCTGAGGCTAAATTAAGTCTTATAAAAAATAAAATATTAGAATTAATAGAAGATATGTTGTAAAATAGTATTTAAATTAAAGCTAATCTATAATTTATATAAAAATATAAGGCTGTATTAGATGAAAATGCTCATATGTGATTGTATAACCACCATATGGACAAAAATATCTAACAAAGCTAAATATAAAAGTAATAGATTAGCTTTTAAATAAATTACAATTTTAGAAAGGGATTAATATGGATATAAAATCAAAAGTAAGAGAAGAACTTTCAAAACTTTTATTTTTAGAATTAAAAAAGGGAAATTATTTAGGAGAATATTACATAAATAAAGAGATATATGTACCAATAAAAGCTACTTCAATTATAGGAGATATAAGTAAGGGTGGCAAAATGGACAAAGTTCCAATATCAGCTTTTATAGAAGGAATGACATATGTACTAGGTGCAGATAAAGAATTTAAATATAATGAGGACTATATAGAAATTTTAAATTCTATAGAAAACAGTGCTGATTTCATTAAAAATAGGGTTTTTAATGAGATAAAAGAAAAAAAATATGAAGAAGCTTATATTTTAATAAAAGGGCTTTTAAATATTGAAAAGTCAGAAGAGGTATATGATAAAACTTTTATTCTACTACAGCAATTAATTTCTCTGGATGAAGACTACATAGATGAAGAATTTGAGGTAATAGATGAAGGGAAAAAGCTACCTAATTATGCCAAACCTTATCTTTATGAAGCTATAGCACATAAAGATAAGAAGAATTTTGAAAAGGCACTAGTTTCCATACATACTTATTTAGAAATGGGAGGAAAAGAGACAAAAGAAATAACAGAACTTAAAGAATTCTTACTTAATATCAATCAATTTAATAAAGGAAAAGAGCTTACTATGGAAGAGCCAGAAGAAGCTTTGAAATGTTTACTTCCTTTAATAGATTATTATAGTGATAGCCCTAATATATACTATTATATAGCTGTAGCTTATAGAAATTTAGGGAATTTTGAAAAGGCTATATATTATTTAAATGAAGCATCATCTATAGATGATGCAGTTATAGAAGTTTTAAATGAATATGGAATAAATTATGCCAGTTTAGGAGAATTTAATAAGGCTATAAGTTTTTTTGAAAAGGCCTTTGAAGCAATAAAGAATGTAGAGATATGTACAAATATTGTTATGTGTTATCTTAATATTAAGGATTTAGAAAATGCAGAAAAATTTATGAAAGAAGCAATGAAATTAGATAAGGAAGATGAAGTTGTAAAAGAATTGCTAAATTATTTTCCTAATATAAATGATTAGACTTTGTTTGTATTTTGAAAGGAGAAATCACAATGAAAGTAAAGAAAGCCGTAATACCTGCAGCAGGATTGGGAACAAGGTTTTTGCCTGCAACTAAGGCTCAACCTAAGGAGATGCTTCCTATAGTTGATAAACCTACAATTCAGTACATAATTGAAGAGGCTGTTGCCTCTGGTATCGAACAAATTTTGATTATAACCGGAAGAAATAAGAAATCTATAGAAGATCATTTTGATAAGTCCTTTGAATTAGAGGAACAACTGAAAAGTAGTGGAAAAGAAGAATTATTAGATCTAGTTCAAGATATATCAAACATGGTTGATATTCATTATATAAGACAAAAGGAACCTAAAGGTTTAGGGCATGCAATTAATTGTGCTAGGATTTTTGTTGGAAATGAACCTTTTGCAGTATTGCTCGGAGATGATGTAGTAGATAGTAAAAAGCCATGTTTAAAACAACTTATGGAGTGTTATGAAGAGTTTAATACTAGTATTTTAGGTGTTCAAGAAGTACCAGAAAAAGATGTTTCTAAATATGGTATAATTAAAGGATGTCAGGTTAAAGATAGAGTATATAAAGTGGAAGATATGGTAGAAAAACCTCAAGCTAAAGAAGCACCATCCAATATAGCAATATTAGGAAGATATATTATAACTCCAGATATATTTGATATACTATCAGCTATAGAACCAGGAAAAAACAATGAAATACAATTAACAGATGCATTAAAAGTTTTAATGTCTAAAGAAAACATGTATGCTTATAATTTTGAAGGAAGACGATATGATGTAGGCGATAAATTAGGTTTTTTAGAAGCAACTGTGGAATTTGCTCTAAAAAATGAAAACCTTCAAGAAAATTTCATGAAATATTTACAATCTATAAAAACAAACCCTAAATTTTCGGATTTATATAAAAGTATATTAGAGGAAAAATAAAAATCCCTATATAGGGGTTTTTATTTTTGAAAGAACTTAAAAAAATAAGAACACAAATTGAATTTTATGTAAAAATAATCGTAAATAAAGTGGTTTATAAACAAAAAAAGTTGAATAATTTTTAAAATGATGTAAAATTAATAAGAAGATAAATATATAATATTTTAAAATGATTCAGCAAGGATGTGATAAAGGAATGAAAAAGGATAGATTGTTTATAGTGTATGATTCTATATTGGTTTTAGTTGCATTATACATCTCCTTAGGTTTGAGGTTTGATTTTAGAGTACCAACAGAGTACCTTCAGTTTTTTATATACTCTATAATTCCTGTTATTGGAATTACAGTATTTTTTAATTGGACATTTAAGCTGTATAAAAATATATGGAAATATGCTTCTATAGATGAATTGTTGTCTATTGTTTTTTCTGTATCTTTAGCTAATATTACTTTTATAATATATAGTTATTTAATTACATATAAACTTTTTGAAAGTGCATATAGAAGATTTCCATTAACAGTGTTGTTAATATTCTGGTCTCTAAGTATTGCATTACTTGGAGGGATTAGATTTTTAAATAGAATATTAAGTAGAAATGATAAATCAAGAGAATGTAAGTCTAAACTCATAAATTTACTTATTATAGGTGCTGGAGATGCAGGGGCTATGTTGATGAAAGAAATTCATAAGCATGGTGAACTTAAATATAATCTTATAGGATTTATAGATGATGATTATGATAAAAAGGGAAGGCATATAGGCGGTATAAAGGTTCTTGGAGGTAGAGAGGACATCATAGATATTTGTAATAAATATGATGTAGAAGAGATAATACTTGCAATGCCGTCTACAGATTTTTCTACAAAGACAGAAATAATTAATATATGTAAAAAAACAAATTGTAAGTTAAAAACCATCCCAGGTATATATGAAATTATTGAAGATAAGGTAAGTATTAAGCAAATAAGAGATGTAAATATAGAGGACTTACTTGGAAGAGAAGAGATTAAACTTAACAATGAAAATATAAAAAGATATATAGAAGATAAAACAGTGTTAGTTACTGGTGGTGGCGGTTCTATAGGATCGGAACTATGTAGGCAGATTATACGTTTCAATCCAAAAGAATTAATAATTCTTGATATTTATGAAAATGGTGTTTATGATTTACAAATGGAGCTTATTAGAGATTATCCTAAGTTAAATATTAAGGTGGTAATTGCATCAGTAAGAGAACTAGATAGATTAAGGAGTATATTTAAAGAATATAACCCTTGTGTAGTATTTCATGCAGCAGCCCATAAACATGTGCCTTTAATGGAAGGAAGTCCAGGAGAAGCTATTAAGAACAATATTGTAGGTACTTATAATGTAGCTAAATGCAGTGATGAATTTAATGTTAAAAAGTTCGTTATGATAAGTACAGACAAGGCTGTTAATCCTACAAATATAATGGGAGCTACTAAGAGGTTTTGTGAAATGATAATTCAAGCCTTTGATGGCATAAGTAAAACAGAATATGTTGCTGTTAGATTTGGAAATGTATTGGGAAGTAATGGGTCAGTAATACCACTATTTAAAAAGCAAATAGCAAAAGGTGGTCCAGTTACAGTTACTCATCCTGAAATCAATAGATTTTTCATGACCATACCAGAGGCAAGTCAATTAGTAATACAGGCTGGAGCTATGGCACAGGGTGGAGAAATATTTGTATTAGACATGGGTGAACCAGTTAAAATAGCAGATTTAGCTAAGGACTTAATTCAGCTTTCAGGGCTTAAACCAGATGAAGATATAAAAATAGAATATACAGGACTAAGACCAGGAGAAAAGTTATATGAAGAACTTTTAATGGATGAAAAGGCTCTTACATCTACAGAGCATAAAAAGATTTTTGTAGAAAAACCAAAAGAGTTTAAAATTGATGAAATAGAAAGTTCTATAAAGGATTTACTGCAAGCAGTTAAAACTGGAAATCCTGAAGAAGTATTTTGTAAAATGGAGGAAAAAGTTCCTACCTATAAAAGAAAGAAAAATACATAAAATAATAAATATAGTTTTCAAACTTAACTATTAGTACTATATTTTAGTATTAAATAGTGATAAAATACATGTGCTAATCAAAACATCTTTATATTTTAGGAGGCTAAATAATGTCAGAACTTAGAGAACAATTGTTAAAAAAGATAGAAAATAAGACTGCGAAGTTAGGAGTTGTAGGACTAGGATATGTAGGATTACCTCTTGCAGTAGAAAAATCAAAAGCTGGTTTTGAAGTAATAGGATTCGATGTTCAAGATGAAAAAGTTAAAATGGTTAATGAAGGTAAAAACTATATTGGAGATATAATTGATTCTGATTTAGAGGACTTAGTTAAAAAAGGAAAATTAAGAGCTACAACAGATTTTTCTTTTGTAGAAGAGGTGGATGCAGTTGCTATAGCAGTTCCAACTCCATTAGATAAATTTAAGCAACCAGATGTATCTTATGTTCAAAAATCTGCAGAAGATATTGCTAAATACTTACATAAAGGTATGCTTGTAGTATTAGAAAGTACTACATACCCTGGTACTACAGAAGAAATAGTAAAACCAATACTAGAACAAAGTGGATTAAAATGTGGTGTTGATTTCTTCTTAGCATTTTCACCAGAAAGGGTTGACCCAGGAAATAAACAATTTAAAACTAAAAATACTCCAAAGGTAGTAGGAGGATGTACTGAAGAGTGTACAGAAATTGCTGCAACACTTTATAAGAGTGTATTAGAAGGAGAAGTATTTACAGTATCTTCACCAGCAGTAGCAGAAATGGAGAAAATACTTGAAAATACATTTAGACATATAAATATAGGTTTAGTAAATGAAATGGCTATATTATGTAAAAAAATGGGTATAGATATTTGGGAAGTAATAGAAGCTGCAAAAACAAAACCTTATGGTTTTATGGCTTTTTATCCAGGACCAGGTCTTGGAGGACATTGTATACCACTAGATCCATTCTACTTAACTTATAAAGCAAGAGAATTTGATTATCATACAAGATTAATTGAAACTGCAGGAGAAATAAATGATTTCATGCCAGAATTTGTGGTAGAAAATTCTATGAAACTTTTAAATGAACATAAAAAAGCTCTTAATGGATCTAAGGTATTATTATTAGGTGTGGCTTATAAAAAGGATATCGACGATATGAGAGAATCACCAGCATTAAAAGTAATCGAGATATTAGAAAAAACTGGTGCAGAAGTAATAGTTAATGATCCATATGTGCCACATTTTAAACACTTAGGAAAAGAATATGTATCAGTAGACTATAAAGAAGCTATTAAAGAAGCGGATATAGTTATAGTAACAACAGATCATACAGATTATGATTATGAATTTGTAGTAGAAAATGCAAAAATAATCTATGATACAAGAAATGCTACAAAGGATGTAGTTAATAATAGAGAAAAAATTCATAAATTATAGTATAGAAAATATTAAATATTAAATATAAAGAATATCAGTATTTCTGGTATTCTTTATATTAAAAATGGGGTATAGAAGTGTCTCAATATAAGGAAAACATAATTAATAATTTTGCGGTTCAGGTCTTTAATGTGGTATTAAGTTTTATAATAAGTATCATAGTAAGTAGACAATTAGGACCTACAAACAAAGGAAATTTAACCTTTTTTATGTTGATAGCAGATTTATTTTGCAATTATGGACACCTTGGCGTAATAAATTCAACTACATATTTTCAAACTAGAAAAAATTACAATAGGCAATTTATATATAGGGTAAATCTGACTTATAATCTTTTTATATGGGGTATTACTACTATATGTTTTTTTTGTCTATATAAAAATAAAATTCTATTTGTGAATTATAGTAAATTTCTGTTTTTATGTTTTTTAGCATATACTCTTCTTACTCTATTAAAGGTATTTTTAAATACTATATATGTAGGTGATGAAAGAATAAAAGAAATGAATAGGTATTATGTTATAAGCTCCATAATATCCTCTTCATTAATCATTATAAACATAAAGAATATTAATTTAGAAACATATTTAATTATTAAAATAGTTGAGATGATTATTAATGATTTTCTTCTATTTATAAAATCAGGATATAAATATAAATTCACTTTAAAGATCAATATAATAATTGAGGAGATTAAATACGGAGTAAATCCATTATTAGCTAATCTTTGTATTTATCTTAATTACAAAGTAGACTTATTTCTAATAAAGTTTTTTGTAGGAAATACAGAACTGGGACTATACGCTTTAGCTGTATCTCTAGCAGAGCTTGTTTTAATTATACCTCAAGCTATATCCAATCCTATAACTGCTAGGCTGTATAACTTGCCTAAGGAATCTAAGGAAAGAAAAGAAATAGTTATAAGGACATTAAGATATGGATTTACATCCTGTATTATAATATCTTGTTTAGGCATAATGTGCATACCCTTAATACCTATTGTGTATAGCTTGAAATATAAGGGAAGTATGATAATAACTTTTATTTTATTTTTCAGTATACCCTTTGTTTCCATAGGGAAAATAACTATTCCTTATTTTTATTCAAGTGGAAATGTCAGTGCTATTAATAAGTTTTCATTTATATCTTTATTAATAAATACAGTATTAAATCTAATTTTAATACCTAAGTTTCATGGCATTGGAGCTGCTATAGCGTCGACATTTTCTTATTTAGCTTATGGAATTCAATATATAAATTTCTTTAAAAAAGAATTTAATGTAAGTTCAAAAGAGTTACTGTTAATAAATAGAAAAGATCTTACTTTAATAATAAAAGAGGCAAAAGAATTTTTAAAAATTTCCAGGAAAAAAAGATAATATATTATATATGTTTTAGATATGTGCTTTGTAAAAGTTTAATATAGATTAAATAAATTTTAGAAAGTTTGTAATATATAAATAGAGAAAAGGAAGTGTTTTTTATGTTAAAATTTGCAATAATAGGTTGTGGAAGAATATCATATAAGCATGTAGAGGCAATAGTTAGCAATAAAGAGGAAGCTGTTTTGGTTTCAGTTTGTGATGTTGTGGAAGAAAAAGCTATTGAAAAGAAAAATCAATATATAGAAGAAATGGGAAAAGAATATGAAGTAAGTGTTTATACAGATTATAAGGAAATGTTACAAAAAGAAGATATAGATGTAATTTGTATAGCAACAGAGAGTGGATATCATCCTGACATAGCTATTTACTGCATGGAGCATAAAAAGCATGTTATAGTAGAAAAACCTATGGCTCTTTCTATAGAAGATGCAGATAGAATGATTGCATGTTCAAAAGAAAATGGGGTGAAACTATGTGTAAGTCACCAAAATAGATTTAATAAGCCTATACAACAATTGAGAACTGCTGTAGAAAAAAATAGATTTGGCAGGGTTATTAATGGAACAGCAAGAATACTTTGGAATAGAAATATGGGATACTACACTCAAGCACCATGGAGAGGTACATGGGAACTAGATGGTGGAACTCTAATGAATCAATGTATACATAATATAGACTTACTTCAATGGATGATGGGTGGAGAAATAGATACAGTATACGCGCAATGTGATACTTTCTTAAGAGATATTGAAGCAGAGGATTTTGGAGCTATAATAATAAGATTTAAAAACGGAGCTATTGGTATAATAGAGGGAAGTGCTTGTGTATATCCAAAGAACTTAGAAGAGACTTTAAGTATATTTGGAGAAAGTGGAACAGTATGTATAGGTGGTCTTGCTGTAAATAAAATAGAAACTTGGAGATTTAAAGATGAGACTGAAGGGGAAGAAGCATCTATATTAGCTGCTCAAGAGGGAGATCCTGATACAGTTTATGGCTTTGGACATAATCCACTATTTAAAGATATGATAGATTCTATAAAAGAAAATAAAGAACCACTTGTATCTGGAGAAGAGGGCAAAAAGGGAATGGCTATTATATTAGCTGCATATAAATCAAGATTAACAGGAGAACCAGTTAAATTCCCACTAGAAAAGTTCTCAACTATGGAAATGGTTAATGTTAAAAAGATAAAAAAATAATATAGATGGAGAATTGTATATGGAAATGAATTATATATCAGAAAAAGCCTTGTTGGGTAAAAATGTTAAGATAGGTAAGTTTGCTGTTATAGAAGACTCAGTTACTATAGGTGAAAATTGCATAATAGGAAACAATGTTGTTATTCATAAAGGGACAACTATAGGAAACAATGTAAGAATAGATGATAATACTGTAGTTGGAAAAGAACCTATGAGATCTGTTAATAGTATATTTAAAGATGATAAAAGTTTTGAACCTTGTAATATAGGAGATGAATGCTTAATAGGGGCAGGAACTATAATTTATATAGGCGCTAATATAGGCAATAAAACTTTAATAGCAGATTTGGCAGTGGTGAGAGAAGATGTTGAAATTGGAGAAAAAACCATTATAGGTAAAGGTGCTACTATTGAAAATTTCTGCAAAGTAGGATCTAATTGCAAAATCCAAACTAATGTATATTTAACAGCTTACTCAGAGGTTGAAGATAATGTGTTTATTGCACCTTGCGTAATAACTTCTAATGATAATTATGCTGCAAGAAGTAAAGAAAGATTTAATCATTTTAAAGGAGTTACAATTAAAAAAGGTGGTAGAGTTGGTGCGGGGACAGTAATATTGCCAGGGAAAACTATTGAAGAAGATGGATTTGCAGCTGCAGGGTCTGTAGTAACTAAAGATGTAAAAAAGGGTACAATTGTTTTAGGAGTTCCTGCAAAATACTTTAAAGATGTTCCAGAAGATCAACTTCTTGAAAATCAATAGTTTTTATTGTAGATATTTTAGGAGTGAAGCTGATGAATAATAAGGGGAAAAGACTTTTAGTAGATATGTTACTATATGCACTAGGGGATTTTGGCTCTAAAATTATAAGTTTTCTATTAGTTCCGTTTTATACTAGATACTTATCCACAACTGAATTTGGTTCTATGGACTTAATTGGTACTACATTATCACTTGCAATTCCGATAATATCACTTCAACTTACTAGTGGTGTTTTCAGATATTTATTGGATGATAAATATGAAAAAGGTGAAATTGTATCCACAGGTATAAATTTTACTATTATTTCTTCAGTTATTAGTATGATTGCATTTATTATTATATATAAAGTGTTTAAACTAGAAATACCTTATATATGGGTGATTTTACTATATTTCTTACTTACTATGTTGAATAATATGGTAAAGCAGATTTTGAGAGGCATTGACAAGATAAAAGTCTATTCTATTACTGGAATAATGTCTACTTTAATATTCTGTATTTTAAATATATTTTTCATAGGGTATTTAGGTATGAGTTATGAAGGAATGATTTATGCTAACGTAATAACCTTATTAATAGTAACTTTAGCAATAATTTTCTGGGGAAAATTATTTCATTACTATGATTTAAAAGTTTTTAACAAAGACATTTTTAAGGAACTATTAATCTATTCTCTTCCTCTTATACCTAACACTATAAATTGGTGGGTAATGAATGCTTCTGATAGGTATCTATTGAAAATTTTCATAGGGGGAGGAGCCGTAGGTATATACTCCCTCTCCAATAAGTTTGCTTCCTTTTTATTTATGTTCAATAGCATATTTGATAGGGCGTGGCAAACATCAGCTATAGAGAATTATAACTCAGAAAATAGAGATGTATTTTTCACAAATGTCTTTAGTAGATTAATGAAGTTTCAAATTTTATTAGTATTAGGGTGTGTAATCTTTTTAAAACCATGTATGATGTTTCTAGTTGGGGCAGAATATAGAGATGCTTGGAAGTATGGAAATATTCTTTTTGTAGCAAATATGTTTTTAAGTTTTGGACTATTTTATGGTGTTGGTTATAATTGTGCAAAAAAAACTAAAGAAGCTTTTACTACTACTGTATATAGTGCTATTGTGAATATTGTAGTTAATATTTCCTTGATAAAATTTATTGGAATATATGCAGCAGCTATATCTACTTTAGTTGCATATCTTGCATTATGGATAAATAGGCTTTTTACTATTAAAAAATTCTTTGTGGTAAAGATAGACTATAGAGAATTTTTTAAAGGATTACTACTAATAATAATAGCTAATTTCATATCTTTTACTTTAAATGGAGCAAAATTGTTATTAGCAGATTTAGTGTTAATATTAGCTATAATATATATTTATAGAGATACTATATTGTATGTATTAAAGTCAGGGTTAAAATATGTAACTAAAGTTAAAGCTAACATTAGATAAGATTAAAATAGGATGAAAATAAGATTAAGATGAAATGGAGTGATATGTGTGATAGCAGTTTTAGGAGCAGGCAATGGGGGAATTGCCATTTCTACTTATTTAGAAGAAAAGGGCATAAAGACTACTGTGTGGAACAGGACAGAGGACCGAATAAAAAATATAGAAGATAACAATAACATAGTAGAAGTTACTAAGGTTGAAGAAAATTCAGTAAACAATATAAGAATAACGAAACTTACAAATGACATAGAATCAGCCATATGTAATGCTAAATATATTTTTGTAGTTACTCCAGGAAATGCACATATTGATATAGCTAAAATAGTAGCTCCATTCATAAGAGAAGACCAAGTTTTTATTTTAATGCCAGGTAGAACTTATGGAAGTTTAGTTTTTTCAGAAAAAATTAAAGAACTAAGAGGTTTTTGTCCAACCTGTATAGAAACTCAAACTATTTTACATGCTTGCAGAATAAATAAAAATAAATTATATATTCACGGATTAAAAGCTAAGGTTCTATATTCTCATTTCGATAAGTTAGAAAAAGAACATATAGATTATATTCAGTCTATAATTCCAGAATTCGTTTATGAAGAAGATTACTTTAAGGTAACTTTAAATAATATAGGTGCTTTGCTGCATCCTATTCCTACAATACTTAATTTAGCTAGAATTGAAAGTGGGAGTAAATTTAAATATTACACAGAAGGATTTTCTCCAACTGTAGTTAAATATATAGAGAATGTAGATGCTGAGAGAAAAATTGTTTGTGAGAAAATAGGATGCCAGTATATATCCCTACTAACATGGTTAAATAGAGAGTATGGGTCCAGTGGAGCTTCAGTCTATGAAAGCATAAATGAAATAGAAGCCTATAAGAACATAGCTTCTCCAGACACTATAGAACATAGATATATTTATGATGATATAAGTACGGGGCTTGTACCTATATATTATACGGGTAAAGAGTTTGGAATAGAGCTAAAATATATAAAGGCTGTAATAGATTTTGCTTCCCTATTAATGGACTATGATTTTATTAACTTAGGTAGGAGATTTAACAAGGAGATGCTATGCAAATGAACTTTATTCCAGTAATTTTTGGCGGTTATGTAAATGCCTACAGTATAGTTAGAACTTTTTATAATGAATATAAAATAAAATCTTTGGTTTGTGACCATGTAAAAAATATTTGTTACTATTCAGATCTTTGTGAGCACAAGCTAGTAAAAGATCCTAAGGTTTATGAAGAAGATTTTATAGAAGAAATTATAAAGTTAGGTCAGAATTTAAAGCAAAAAAATATAACTCCAATTATAATAACTACAAAAGATGAATGGTTAATTTCTCTAGTAAAACATAGAAGCGAGTTAGAAAAATATTATAAGTTCTCTTTTCCAGAATGGGATATAATAGAAAAACTAACTATTAAGGATAAGCTTTATAAATATTGTGATGAACTTGGAGTTAAATATCCAAAAACATTCTTATGTAATAAACATAACATAGAAGGAATTAAGAGCCATTTAAAGACTCCAATACTTGTTAAACCTACAGAAGTAGTAGAATTTATATCAGCTTTTCCTTCAGAAAAGAGGAATATGGTTTTTCAGGATTTTGAAGAACTGGAAAGTTACCTTACGGAAAAATTTGAGAATGGATATAAAAGCACTTTTATATTACAAGAATATATACCAGGTGGAATAGAAAATTTATATACCATTACTACTTATAGTAGTAAAAAGGATTGTGATTTAAAAGGGGTTTCTATTGGACATAAATTAACTCAATATCCTAAGGAAGCAGGAACCATAACTTCAGGCATGATATGCTATGAAAATAGATTAATAGAACCTACAAAAAAACTTTTAACAGTATGTAAGTATTATGGTATAACTAATGTAGAGTATAAATATGACCATAGAGATGATACTTTTAAATTAATTGAAGTAAATCCTAGACCAGGTATGTGGAACTATTCTTCATATTTAAGTGGAGTAAATTTATTTAAAATGATGGTGGATGATATGGTTTTAAATAAGGATTTACAGTATGTTGAAGGTAAGCAACAGTTATTGTGGACTGTAATACCTCTTAAAGAAGTAATTAAGAATATAGATAACATAGAAAAGAAAAAAGTTGTTAAAGAACTTATACAACATAATAAGGTTATAGATCCTAGAAAAAATAAAGGGGACTGCTTGAAATTTAAAATACATATAACTGAAAGTGATTTTAAAAGAAGGGTCTCAAAATTTTTAAAGAGGTGAGATAGGTGAAAAAGTTAATATCTGCAGCCATAGGAAGTTGTGTTCACGTAGCAGGAGCTTTTAAATTTACACAAATGGCTGATGCAGAAGGTTATGATACTACCTATATGGGAGCTGCGGTACCTTTAGAAAAGTTAATTAATGCTATAAAAGAAATTCAGCCGCATATAGTTTCTATAGGATATAGATTAAGTAAGGAATCTACAGAAAAGTTATTAAAAGACTTAGAGGGTATGTTAATAGAAAATAACTTATTAGAAGGGATTATTTATTCCTTCGGTGGTACCATAGAAACTGCAGAAGTTGCAAGAAAATTTTCCTTTATAAAGAAGGTTTTTGATGGTTCTGAAGAGCCAGAGGAAAGTATTTTATTTTTAAGAGATACTTACAATAAGGAAAAGTTGGGAGGAATGCCACCTCAAAGACTTAGGGAAAGACTAGAATACAAAAAACCATACCCGCTTTTCAGGCATCATATAGGACTAGGTACTTTGGAAGAAACAGAAGAAGGGATTAAGACTTTAGCAGATTCTAAACTACTAGATATTATTTCCCTAGCTCCAGATCAAAATTGTCAGCAATTTTACTTTAATCCTGAGGGAATGGATATTAGGCAAAATGGTGCAGGTGGAGCACCTATTCGAAAAGAAGAAGATTTAGTTCGTATGTATGAAGCTACAAGAAGAGGTAACTATCCTTTATTAAGATGTTATTCAGGAACTGAGCATCTATTAGAGTTTTCAAAGATATTAAAGAGAACCATAAATAATGCTTGGGCAGCTATTCCTCTAACTTGGTATTCTGAAATAGATAGAAGATCAGATAGAAAGCTTAAAGATGCCATGAGAGAAAATCAAGAGGCTATAAAGTGGAATGCTGAAAATGGTATTCCAGTTGAAATAAATGAGTCACATCAATGGGCTTTAAGGTTTGCACATGATGCCTTAGAAGTAGCTATGTCTTATATAGTAGCTTATAATGCAAAGGAATTAGGAGTTAAAGATTTTATAATGCAATATATGCTTAGTAATCCTCCAACTATATCCCCAGAAATGGATATAGCTAAAATGATGGCTAAGGTGGAACTACTTAAAGACTTAGAATCTGAAGACTTTAAGATTATTAGAATGGTAAGACCAGGCTTATTATCATATCCAGCGGATATGGATGCTGCAAAGGCCCAACTTGCTAATGAGATCTTCTATGGAACATATTTAGATCCAGATATAATACATGTGGTTTCTTATTGTGAAGCTGTGGATAGAGCTACTCCTAAGGAAATAATTGAATCTGTAAAAATAGCTAAACGATCATATTTAATAGCAAAGCAGGGTATTCCAGATTTTATGGCAGATAAGAGGGTTTATGACAGAAAAGAAACTTTAAAAGAAGAGGCTATGGAAATAATAAATAGTATTATTAAGATAGGTCAAGATTATGAAAATCCATTAATCCAACCTGAAGTTATTTCTAATGCAGTAAAATTAGGAATAATTGATGCTCCATGTTTAAAAGGATTTGGAGACTGCAAAGGTGCTGTAAATGTAAGAATTAAAGATGGATATCATGTCCTTGTAGATGATAAAGATAATGTGCTTACAGAAAAAGAAAGAATTAAGGGATTAGTAGGTAAATTATAATTTTATGGTATCTATAGACAAGAGGGTTAAATTATCTATAGATACCCTTTTAAAATATAACATGTATTTGTGAGGAGAATTCTATGATATATCTATATATCCAAAACAAAAATTACATTAATCAGATATCATATGTTTTTGAAACTATATTTTTAAATTTAGGTTTTGATTATAAAATATTAGACAAAACACAAAATATAAATATTAATACAGAAGATATATTAATAAGTTATTTAAAAGATAATGAAAGTAGCTATGATTTGCCTGAATTCAAATATAATATAAAAATAAAAGATAGCAATGGATTATTTAATTCTAATTCCTATATGAAGGAAACAGTGTTTGAAAATATTAAGGTTCAGAAGTTTGATATACATAATTACGGAGAGTTTATTTCTTTGTTTTCTAAAGAAGATACAATATATTTAAAAAGGACTTATGAAAATCATAGTTTGAGTTATGAAACGAATTTTGACTTTATATCAGATTCATTCTTTATACTTACAAGGATGGAAGAAGTAGTAAGCGCCTTAGAAGAAAGAGAAGATCCTCACAATAGATTTTCTGCGTTACAATCTCTTGCATATAAAAATGATTTTTTAGATAGACCTATAGTAAATGAATATGTGGAATTTTTATGGAATATAATAGATGAATTTAAACTGGGGTATCTTAGAAAAAATTGGTGGGGAAATAATAAATTTTCAGTTTGTTTAACTCATGATGTGGACATGGTATTTAAATATACATCTTTTAAAAAAGAAATAAGAAATTCTGCTAGATATTTATTAAAGGAAAAATCTCCTAATAAATTTTTAAGTAATTTAGGCTTATTCGTTAAAAGTAAGGTAAACTATAGTAATGATCCTTATTGGAACATAAAAGATATAATGGATTTAGAGCAGAAAAAAGGGTTTACATCAAGTTTTTATTTCATGAGTGGTGGAACTTCTAAGGTGGACAATTATTATAAGGTTTATGATGAACGAATAAAGAACCTTATAAGGTATGTGGAAGAAAACAATTTTGAAGCAGGATATCATGCAAGCTTCAATAGTTATAATGATATAGATTTGATGAAAGAAGAAAAGGAAATTTTAGATAAAATAATAAGGGAAAAACCCTATGGATGTAGGCAACATTATCTAAGGTTTCAAGCACCATATACATGGAGATTGCAAGAAGCAGTTAAACTAAATTATGATACAACTTTAGGATATGCTGATAGGGAAGGCTTTAGAGCAGGATATTGTTTTCCTTATAAGCCTTATGATTTATTAGAAAATAAAATAATAGATATATGGGAAATCCCTCTTATTGTAATGGATGTAACTTTGGCAGGAAGTAATTATAGTAATTTAAAACCCAAAGAGGGTATACTAAGAGTTAAGGAATTGATGTCTACAGTTGAGAACTATGGTGGGGTATTTACAATCTTATGGCACAATTCTTCCTTTGATGAGCTCAATCCACTTTGGAGACAATGGGCTTATGTATATGGTGAAATTTTAGAGTATATTGAGAAAAAGCCTTGTTCTGTTGCTAGTGGAAGAGGCATAATTAGAAATATAGAAAGTGTTAAAAAGAGAGTATATGAATATGAAGAAGTTATAGCAAAAACATTTTAATTTTTGTAATTGTATTTTATATGGAGGATTTTTTATGAGCGTAAAAATTGAATATATTGTAAATCTTATATTAATTACTGTATTTTTTACTTGGATGGACTTGGTGTTTAATTTCTCTATACCTGTTCATCAAATACTATTAGTGGTTTCATTACTTTTAAGTATAATTTATTTTATACAAAATAGAGAAGTTGCGGTTAAAAAAATTTTTTCTAATAGTAGATTAAATAAATTGATTTTTATCTTAATAAATATATATATACTTGTAGACATAATAAATATAGCTTATTCACCTGTAAAAAAATATGCTTTAATAAAGTATGTAGTAATTGGTCAAATGTATATACTTGCTTTAATTATGTACTTATTTATAGACAATGGAAGAGATTTAAATAAAGTATTTGTAGTTCTAGGTATAGGATCAATTATGATATCAGTATGTTCTATTTTGGCTTATTTTGGCTTAATAAATCTTATTGTACCTTTTTATGGAAGAATAGCTTTGATAAAGGATTATAATTTAGCTGCAACAGCAATTTTAACAGGAACCTTTGCGTTATCAATAGTTATAATTAAAAATATAGAAAGTTTAAGAAAAAGAATCATATTGTTCACTTTAACTTCTTTTCTTACAGTACCTATTATATATAATGGTGGTTCTAGAAGAGGAGTAATTCTATTACTTATAAGTTCTTTAGTTGTTATAGCATATTATTTTTGGAAGCTTTATATGGAAGAAAATTTGAATTTTAAAAGTGTTTTACCTATAATTATTTCAATTTCTGTAGTATTGGGAGTAAGTTTAGGATTAAATAATGTAGTAACAAATCTTTATAAAGATGGTGCTAATTTACCTGAAAATGTACAAAAATACGAGGATATACGTGAAGAGGCAGAACCATATAATGTTAACAATACGTACAAGACCATATATAAAGGAAGTGCCTTAAATAGTAGAAAAGTTATTTGGAATTTGGCATTTACAGAAATAAAGACATTTAAACTAAAAGATTATTTAATAGGAAGAGGTTCAGGATACTCTTCTTACATGTATGTAGATAAGTATAGCAGTAACATAGAAAAACTATATGGTAATAATAAAAAACCAAAATTGGGAGGAAGTCATCCTCATAATTTATTTTTAGTAGACCTTATAGATGGTGGTATAATTAGACTTGTAATTGAACTTTGCATATGGATTATAATATTAATACAATTAATAATTACATTTAAAATAAACAAGGGCTTATTTACCATAGAATTTTTAGCTTGGATGTGTATAGTATCTAATTGTTTAATTTCAGGAAGATATGGTTTTATATATTTTAAAGAGTTTTGGATTTTTGCTATTATAAATATGATAGTATTAAGAAACAGAGAAAGCTTAGAGGAAAATTTATAATAAAAGGAATGATAACAGTGAACTCTAAAAATTGTATTTTTCATGTGCCCTATAAAATAAATCATAAAGTTAAGTCAGGAACCAATATTAGACCAATAAAAATAATAGAAGGACTTAAAAATAATGAGTACAATGTAGAAGTTGTAGAGGGATATGGCAAGGAGAGAAAAAACTCCATAGAGAATATAAAAAGAAATATAAAAAATGGAGTAAAATACGATTTTTTATATAGTGAGAGTTCTACTATGCCAACATTGTTAACAGAAAAAAATCATTTGCCTAAATATCCTTTTTTAGATTTTGGATTTCTAAAATATTGTTCAAAGGAAAACATTCCAATTGGGCTTTTTTATAGAGATATTCATTGGAAATTTCCTCAATATAAAAATCAGGTTAATATTCTTAAACAAGTGATTTCTAAATTATTTTATGAATATGACCTTAAAAGATATAAAGAATTAGTAGATGTTTTATATTTGCCTTCAATGGAAATGTTTAAATATTTAAATTTGGATTTTACGGGTAAAATCGAAAATTTACCTCCAGGAAGCGATGAGAGTGAAGGTTATTGTATAAAGGAAAAAGAAAATAAGGATATAATTAAAATTTTTTATGTAGGTGGAATAAACGAAGAGCTATATAATTTGAAGTTACTTTTTGAAGTTGTAAATGAAAATAAAAATTTATATTTAACTGTTTGTTGTAGAGAAAATGAGTGGAAAGCCAATGAGAAAGAGTATAGTAAGTTCTTGAATAATAGGATAGAAATCATACATAAAGATGGGAAAGAAGTATATAACATAGCTAAGAATTTTGATATAATGAATTTATATATTAAACCCACTGGTTATTGGGAATTTGCTATGCCATTAAAATTGTTCACTTATATAGGATATAGAAAGCCAATATTGTCTGTAGAAGATACTGTGGCAGGAGATTTTGTCTCAAAGAAAAATATAGGATGGCAGTTAGGATATAATAAGGATAAACTATCAGAGTTTTTTTATAATATCTCTAAGAATGAAATAGCTGAAAAGGAACAAAATATAAGTAAAGTATTAGAAGAAAATACTTGGGATTGTCGAGCTCAAAAGATAATAGAGGATTTGAGTAAGTTATAGCATTATCCTTATGGAGGAGATTAAATGAAAATATGTTTTTTATCTGATGCAAATAGTATACACACTAAAAAACTTTGTGCTTTCTTTAAAGATAGAGGACATGAGGTATATGTGATTTCTTTAAATGAAGGGGTTATTCCAAATGTAAAGGTGTATTCTTTTGATGTAAGTTTAGATAAAATTAGAAATAAAAATAACCTTAAAAAGTTAGAATACTTAACCTATAGAAAAAAAGTAAAAAAGCTTATAAGGGAAATAAATCCAGATATAGTTCATGCACATTATGCTACTAGCTATGGATTTCTAGGAGCCCTAAGCAATTTTCATCCTTATGTTTTGTCTGTATGGGGAAGTGATGTCTTTGATTTTCCAAGAAAAACCATAATTAATAAAATACTACTTAAATACAATTTATCTAAAGCTGATAGAATACTATCAACTAGTAGTGTTATGGCGCAGGAAACTAGTTTATATACGGATAAGTCAATTTATGTAACTCCATTTGGGGTTGATATTGATATTTTTAAGCCAGAAAAAGAGGATCAAAAGTATAATAGGGATGAACTAGTAATAGGTACTATAAAAGCTTTAGAACCCAAGTATGGAATTGAATACTTAATAAGGGCTTTTGCTAAAGTTGCGGAAAAAAACTCTAAGGTTAGGTTAGAGATTGCAGGAAAAGGAAGTCAAAAAGAATATTTAGTTAATTTATGTAAAGAACTAAAGATAGAACATAAGGTTAAATTTTTAGGATTCTTAAATAGAGATGAGGTTGTAAAAACTTTCAATAATTTTGATATTGCGGTTTTTCCTTCAACTTTGGATAGTGAAAGTTTTGGAGTAGCAGCAGTAGAAGCACAATCTTGTGGTATTCCTGTTATAGTTTCAAATGTTGGTGGTTTACCAGAGGCTACATGCCCTAATATAAGTAGTTTATTAGTGGAGAAGGAAGATATAGATGATCTTAAAGTAGCCCTAGAAAAATTAGTAAATGATAAAGAGTTAAGAATAACTATGGGAACAGCAGGAAGAGAATTTGTTAAGGCAAATTATAATATAGAAAATAACTTTAATGAAATTAATAAAATTTACAATGACTTATTAAGTTAATAAAGGGAGATGCATTTATGAAGATTATCACTGTAGTTGGTGCTCGTCCACAATTTATTAAGGCAGCAGCAGTATCAAATGTAATAAGAAAAGAACACGAAGAAATACTTATACATACAGGGCAACATTATGATGAAAATATGTCAAAAATATTTTTTGAAGAACTTAAAATACCAAAACCTGATTATAATTTATGTGTTGGTTCTGGAGGTCATGGTGAACAGACAGGTAAAATGCTTATAGAACTTGAAAAGATTTATTTAAAGGAAAAACCTGATTTAATATTGGTTTATGGAGATACAAATTCTACCTTAGCAGGAGCTTTGTGTGCAAGTAAATTATTAATACCTGTAGCTCACGTTGAAGCTGGACTTAGAAGTTTTAATATGAGTATGCCAGAAGAACAAAATAGAATATTAACAGATCATATATCTAAGTTTTTATTTGTACCAACAGAAACAGCTGAGAACAACTTACAAAAAGAGGGCATAGCAAAAGGGGTTTACAATGTTGGGGATGTAATGTTTGATGCTGTATTGCATTTTAAAAAAATAGCTTCTGAAAAGGAATCTATACTAAATAAAATAGGTGTAGAAGAAAATAAATATATTTTAACTACTATTCATAGAGCTGAAAATACCAATGATATAAATAGATTAAAGAATATTATAGAAGCTTTAAATGAAAGTGGTAAAACCGTGGTTCTTCCACTGCATCCTAGAACTAAGAAGTACATGACAGATTACGGTTTAAATTTTAATGAAAATATTAAAATCATTGAACCAGTTGGATACTTGGATATGATAGCTTTAGAAATGCATGCAGAAAAAATTGTAACAGATAGCGGTGGGGTTCAAAAAGAAGCATTTTTTGCAAAGAAACCTTGTATTACTATGAGGGATGAAACAGAATGGGTAGAAACAGTTAAAAATGGTTGGAATGTAATAGTAGGAACTAATAAGGAAAAGATATTAGATTCCATAATTAATTTTATGCCTAAAAAAGAGCAAGAAGATATTTTTGGAGATGGGCATGCTTCTGAAAAAATACTATCTATAATAAATCAAGGTTTTTAGTTAATTGAGGTGAAATTATGAAAATATTATTTTTAACACAATATTGTCCACCAGAGGTTGGTGCACCACAAAATAGAATTTTTGAGTTTGCAAAACAGCTAAAAAAATTTGGACATGAAATAACTATATTAACAGCTATGCCTAACTATCCAAAGGGAGAGATATTTGAAGAATATAGAGGAAAGAAGTTAGTTAAAGAGGAGATAGACGGTATAAAGATTGTACGTACTAGTATTTATGCTACTAAAGAAAAATCCTTTACGAAAAGATTAAAAAATTATTTATCCTTTACGTTTTCTTCAGTATTTACAGGTTTAAAGCATATTGAAGAACAAGATGTCGTAATTACTGAATCACCACCACTGTTTTTAGGTTGGTCAGGGTATGTTATTGCAAAAAGAAAAAAAGCTAAGTTTGTTTTTAATGTTTCAGATTTATGGCCAGAGTCAGCTGTTAAACTAGGGGTTCTAAATAATAAGTTATTAATTAAAGCTTCTACGTGGCTTGAGGAATTTTCCTATAGAAAAGCAGCAGCAGTTACTGGGCAAACAAAAGGTATAGTTGATAATATTGTAAGCAGAGGCTTTGATAAAAATAAAGTTCATTTAATAACTAATGGAGTAGATACAGAATTCTTTAAAAAAGAAAACAGAGATGAGAAATTAAGAGAAGAGTGGGGCATAAAGGATAAGTTTGCAGTATGCTATGCTGGTATACATGGTTTAGCTCAAGGATTAGAAGTCATTATAGATGCAGCAGAATTATTAAAAGAAGAAAAAGATATACAGTTTGTATTTATAGGAGATGGACCAGAAAAGTCTAAGCTTATGGATATGGTAAAGGAAAAGGAATTAAATAATGTTTCCTTTCAACCAGTACAACTTAAACCTAATATGCCTAGAATAATAGCATCTATGGATGCTACTGTAGTTCCTTTAAAAAAATTGGATTTATTTAAAGGAGCATTGCCATCAAAAATGTTTGAAGCATTGTCATCTGAATTGCCTATAGTATTGGCTGTAGAAGGAGAAGCAGAAAAACTTATAAATGATGCTAGGGCTGGAATAACTGTTGAACCTGAAAATGCAAAAGAGATTGCAGATGCAGTTTTAAAACTACATAAGAATAAGGACTTAAAAGAAGAATTGGGACAAAACGGTAGAAAGTATGTTATAGAAAACTATTCAAGAGAGAGTATAACGAGAAAATTAGAAAAAATATTAAAAGAACTTTAATTAATGTTTTTAATGGGAGATAGTATAATGAGTTTATTAGAGTCTATATTAGTATATCTTATATATTTATATATAATCGTATTACCATTAGCTCCTAGCAAATTTAAAATAAAAGAAACAGTACCCTTAAATGGAGATATTATAATTTTATTTATAATATTAACTTATATTATAAATTTATTGGTAAATAAGAGATCAAGAGAGCGTTTTATAAAGGGGATAAAGGACTTTTTTAAGGATAAGTTCAGTATTTCAGTATTTATATGGATAGCTATTATGTTTATTTCCATAATTTATGCTAAAGATAAGAGGCTAGCTTTAAGTGAAAGTGTAAGATTTTTTACTTATGTAATTTTATTTTTTATCATAAAATATGAGGTTCATAGTAAAAACATACTTAATAGGATTTTAAATATAGTGACCCTAAGCTTATTTTTGGTAGATTTAATAGGAGTCTTTGAATACTTAAAAGGTATGGGAACAATTCAAAGTAGTGGTGCAAGCTCCTTTTTAAGAATAGCATCTACTTTAGAAAATTCTAATAACTTAGGTGCATTGTGTGTTCTTCTTATTTTTCCATACATAATGCTATGCATAAAAGAAAAAAACAAAAAAAAGAGAATAATCTATGGAACAGTTTCTTTTTTAACTTTTCTCAATATAATGTTATCTTTTTCTAGAAATGCATGGATAGGATTATTTTTAGGTGCTTTAGTTTTTGTAGTTACATATAATTTAAAGTTAATTTGGGGTGTTGGAGCCTTAGGAGGAATTTCTCTTTTATTCCCTCAAATAAGGAATAGGGTAAAAGATATAGGTAATATATCCCAAAATTTATCAAGGATAACCCTATGGAAAGTGGCTTTTCTTATGATAAAAGATCATCCTATTTTAGGGGTTGGAGCAGGAAATTATAGAACTTACTATGATCAGTATATTAATAAGGTAAAGTTCTTAGGCTATGGAGCCTACAGTAAGTTTCATCCTCATAATATATACATTAAAGCACAAGTTGAATTAGGTATAATAGGATTAGTAGCTCTAATATCTTATTTAATAATTCTTGTATTTAATGTTGCTAAATTTTATAATGAAGTGGAAAATTACCATTATAAGTATTTTTATAAAGGATTTCTGTCATCATTAATTGCATTTACGGCAATGAACTTTATAGATAATTTCTTTTCAGCACCTAAAGTCATAAGTTTTTTTTGGATTATAATTGCAGTAGCTAGTTCATATAAATACAATTCACAAAATATATAATTTGAGGAGGAAACCATGGAGAATAATTTGCCAACTATAGATGTGGAGAGAGACATTAAAGATAAAAAACTTCAGTTTATTATTAAGAGGTTTTTTGATATAATATTATCTTTAATAGGAATTGTAATTTTGTCTCCACTTTATATAATTTTATTTACAGCTATAAAAATAGATTCTAAAGGTCCTGCTCTTTTTAAGCAAGTAAGGGTAGGAAAAGATAAAGAAAATTTTACAATATATAAATTTAGAACTATGATAGTTGATGCTGAAAAAAAATCAGAATTAAAAATAGATCCTAAGAATCTTAATAATTTTGTATTTCAAAGTAGATCAGATAATAGGATTACAAAAGTAGGAGCCTTTTTAAGAAAAACTAGTTTAGATGAACTTCCTCAGTTATTTAATGTTTTAAAGGGAGAAATGAGTCTAGTAGGGCCAAGGCCTGAAATTCCTGATGTAGTTAGGTATTATCCTAAAGAATATGACCAAAGACTACTAGTATTACCAGGTATAACTGGTCTAGCTCAAGTTAGTGGACGAGGAGAAATTGAATTAGGAAAAACTGTTTCATACGATTTAAACTATATTAAGAATTTTTCCATACTCTATGATTTTAAAATATTAATTAGAACAGTAACCTCTGTATTAAAGAAAGAGGGAGCATACTAGTATAGTAAGCTATTAATTAAATATAAACAGAGTTATTAGCTTAAGAGGGAGTTTTTACTCCCTCTTAAGGTTAGAAGTCGTTATCCAGGGACGTAGCCGCTCTTTTCTCCTACTTTGAAAAAATGGGAGTACTAGAGCGGATAGTCATGGGATAAATTCATATGAGAACATTGTTTGTACATTGTTCTCTTTTAATATTATTACAAAAGGTGATTAAAATGTATAGCAAAATACTTTTTTATGATATATTCAAAGGTGATAAAAAAGAACTCTTAGATGAAATAGAAAAAAGAGATAAGGTAAATATAATATCAGGAAATCCTGAAATTTTATATTCTGGTCTCCAGGATAAAATGCTAAGAGATTGTTTTACCGATAAAACAGCTTTAATAATTCCTGATGGTGTAGGCACTGTTCTAGCATCTAAATTACTTAAGAATCCTGTTAAAGAAAAGTTAGCAGGTATAGAAGTAATGGAAACCATAGTAGAACAAGCAAGGGATAAAAATAAGGGTATATATTTAGTTGGAGCTAAAGAAGAAGTAGTTCAAAAGTGTGCAGAGAATTTAAAGGAAAAATATAAAGGATTAAACGTACTAGGATATCATAATGGCTATTTTGATTTAGAGGATTGTAATGAGATTTTACAAGACATTAAAGGTAAAAAACCCTATGCTCTTTTTGTTGCTATGGGATGTCCAAGACAGGAAAGATTTATATGGGATAATATTAATGAGTTTCCTTGTAAGGTTTTTATGGGAGTTGGAGGAAGTTTTGATATATTTTCAGGGAAATTAAATAGAGCACCTAAGATAATTATTAATTTAAAAATGGAATGGCTTTATAGAACTTTTAAGGAGCCATATAGGATTAAGAGATTAGCAGTGATACCTAAATTTATACTAAAGGTTTTATTTTACAAGCGTGGTAAAAAGAAAGGAAGTGTAGAAGATAAATAAAATACTTAGAAATTTATTTTCCTTAGGATTTTCTAATATTTTTGCACAGTTATTTGCTTTTTTATTTATAACTTACTACACTAGAACTTTAAGCAAAGACTTAGTTGGGGTAATAAATTTATCACAAGCTATATTAGTATATTTTACTATGATGACACTTTATGGTCTTCAAACTTATGGGACAAAAGAAGTTGCAAAAAACAAAGATGATAAAGGAAAGATACAATCCTTAGTAGGAAACATTATAGGGCTAAGGCTAATCATAGCTATGATTTCTTTTTTATTAATAATCTTAATAGCTATATTTGCCAATAAAGGAACAGTTTTTACATATGTGCTAATAATCTATGGTATTACTTTGTTTCCTATTGCCTTTAACATAGACTGGTTTTACTCTGGAATTTCAGAAATGCAATATAATGCTAGATACAATATAGTTAAGAGTATAATTCCAGTAATTATATTAGTTTTATTTTTAAATGGAGATGAGAAATTTTATATTATTCCCATAGGTACATTTATGGGGATGCTTATGGCTTCTATATATCATCTTATAGTGTATAGGAAAAAATCCTACGAACTTACTATAAAATTTAAACCACATAGTAATATTTATTATTTAAAAGCAGCATTTCCTTTCTTTCTATCAGGAATGTTGTCTATGATAAATTGTAATGTAGATACTATAATTATAGGATTTTTAAGGTCAGATAGTGAACTTGCACTATATTCTACTGGATATAAGATTATCTTTTTTTTAATAAGTCTTATAAGTATAATCTATATTCCAATTTTCCCTAATTTAATAAGTTATTATAGTAACAAGGAATTTGAAAAGCTTAAAGAATTATTATCATATTTAAGTAAGATAATAGTTATGATAGCTGTACCTATTTTTATTGGTTCTATAATGCTCTCAAAAGAAATAATAGTATTTCTATTTAAAGAGAGATATTTAGATTCTTATGTATCCTTTAATATATTATCTTTTTATATATTAATACTATTTTTCAGAGAAATATATGCTTATAGTTTAAATGCATGGGGAAAAGAAAAAGTATATCTTAAGATAGTTAGTATATCTTCCCTTTTAAATCTTATTTTAAATTTTATACTAATACCTAAGTTTGGAATTAATGCTGCAGCTATAACTACAGTTATATCTGAAATACTTAACTTTATTTTAATGAGGAAGGTTGCATCTAGTGAGATTAAAATAACATATAGCAAGTATTTTATAAAGATAATACCTTCAGTATTAGTAATGATACTTTTTATAAAGGTTTTTTCTCCTTTTCATGTTTTAATAAAAATAATAGGTACTATTATAGTTTATTTTATATCAATTTTAGTATTTAGATATATTTCTATAGAAGAGATCAAAAAAATAATTAGAAACAAGTAAAATAGGAGGAAGTAAAATGAAATATTGTGTATTATATCCTAATACTTGGAATGTGAATCTAGTAAAAGAAATGGGAATGATTCCGTATAAATTACATAAACTTTATGGCTTCGATGCAAAAATTGCATGTTATAAAAATGAAGAAAATTATTCTTATTTAGAAAAGGAAGTAAAGGGACTAAAAATTGATTTTATAAAAAAATACACTGGAAATTATACAATAGATGGTGTTATATATCTTTTAAAACATAGTAAAGAAATAGATATGTTACAAGTTTTTCATATAACTCTTTATTCTATGTGCTATGCCATGATTTATAAACTTTTAAATAAAAGAGGTAAAGTATACCTAAAGTTAGATTGTAGCCATAAGTTAATAGATAAATTAAATTCTTTAGGAAAGTTTAGAATGTTCCTTACTAACCTATATTTAAATAAAGCAGATTATATAAGTGTGGAGCAAAAAAAGCTATATCCTAAATTAAAAGATATATTGAAAAAACAAAGTCATAAAATAATAAATATTCCCAATGGAGTGGATTTTGATTATCTACAGCATGAAAATATAAAATATGATTTCAATCATAAAAAAAATATAATTTTAAATGTAGCAAGGGTAGGGGCAAAAGAAAAAAATACAAAAATGCTTTTAGAAGCTTTTTCAAAGATTAAAGATATAGAAAAGCTAGATTGGAAATTATATTTAGTAGGTCCTATAGAAGAAGAATTTAAACCATACATTAAAGAATTTTATGACAATAATCCTAATTTAAAAGATAAAGTAGTATTTAAAGAAGAGATAAGAGATAGAAGAGAACTATTTAAATTATACGGGGAGTCTAAAATATTTTCTCTTACTTCAGATTTTGAAAGTTTTGGTATTTCTTTTATAGAAGCTGCTGCTCTTGGAAATACTATAATTTCAACAGAGGTAGGTATAGCTGAAGAGATAACCAGTAAAGGTGGGGGAGATGTTGTTAAGCTTAATGATGTAGAAGGCTTAAAACAATGCTTTGAAAACTATATTTTTTTAAAGGATTTAAGTGAAAGTTGTGACCTCTCATATAAGGAGTGTAGGGAAAATTTTGATTGGGATAAGATTATACACAAGTTATATAGCGAGTTAAGTAAAAAGTAATAAATTTGTAAATAATATTAATTTAAAACGTGATATAATATTTTTGCATGGATAGCTTGTACAAAGAAATGATCACGTATGTAACTTTGGAGGAACTGGCATGAATCTTATATATAAAGATAAATTTTCATTAATATTAATTATTATATCAATATTAATGGGAATATTAAGTAGAAACTATGTAAACAATATATTGTTTATTTGTTGCTATGTATTTATGGTGTATAGAACGGATATTAAAGACAATTATGATAAATTATTTTATACCCTTATAATAGCGTCTATATTTGAATATACTTTATTTTTCCCATATATAGACAAGCTGCATTTTTTTCACATTTTATTATTGATGTTTACTGTAATAAATCTCTATAAGTTATATAAAAAAGAAATAAAAATCAATTTAGATAAAAAGATTTTTGGCTTTTATATTTTATGGTTTGTGTACATACTTATTAGTTCTATATGGGCTAATAATAAGTATTTATCAATTAAATTTATAATAATATATGCTATAGTATTTTTATTTATGATTAATATTATTTTATATGTTAACAATTATAAGAGATTAGAGAATTTAATAAGCACTATAGAGATAGTATTTATACTTTCATTAATTTTAGGGCTATTAGCCATAATGTTTAGAATACAACTACCTGTAAAACATTATTACGATGAATTTACACAGTATAAATTGTCTTCAAAGGTTATAGCAGAGGTTTCTAAAAGGCCTATAGCATTTTTCTATAATCCTAATAATTTTGGTAGTTTTATAACTATGTTTTTGCCTTTATTTATTTATAAGGCTATTACAAATTCACGTAGAAAAAGACTTAAGTATATTTTTTATAGTTTTTTTGCAGTAGGTATATTACTTTTAACTACATCTAGATTTAATATTGTTGCTTTAGTTGCTATGGTGGTTTTAGTAGTAGTTTATACTATCTCCAATTCAAAACATAGAAAAAAGGGTCTTATTTATTCATTATGCCTAATTATTATATTAAGTTTTATGCTAATATTGCCTGCAATTACAGGGAAAAATTTAGGATATATAAATAAGATTAAAAGTGTACAAGAATCTATTGTAGATATAAAAAATAATAATGCAATAGGCAAAAAAGGATCAGAAAATATAAGACTTACCCTTTATTATGATGTAATAAAAGGAGTTTTAGAAGAGAAAAATTTATTTGGTTTTGGTGTAGGAAATATCTCTGAGTACATAAAAGGACTAAATAATACCCATAAAACTTATAATCCTCATGGATGGTTTTTTGAAATATTAGGTGATTTCGGTGTGTGTATTTTTATTTTTTATGTAGTGTATCTTATATACATATTTAAAAGATTAAGTAATATAAAGAAATACAAAAACAGGGATATAGTTATGGCAGCTCGCTGCATAATATTGAGCTTGGTTGGTTTTATACTTGGAAGCTTTTCACCTAGTTCTATAACTTATTTTTTACCTCATTGGCTTTTGTTTGGAATAATTGTATCATTTTTAGAAATAAATGAATGTAGAGAGGTAGAGAAATGAAAGCATTAAAAAAAAGTATGATATTGAGTATTAGTTTAATATCAATTTTTACAATTTTAAGTAGGGCATTAGGACTATTAAGAGATATGTTTATAGCTTCAAGCTTTGGTGCTACTAGTGAACTAGATGTTTTTAATGCAGCCTCAAATATACCCATGATTTTATTTATGGCTATAGGAACTGCAATAACTACTACCTTCATTCCACTATATAATGAAAAGAGAAAAATTAGTAAAGAGGAAGGCATAAAGTTTACTAATAATGTGTTAAATGTATTTATAATAGGGTCATCAATTATAACTATAATATTTGTGGTTTTTAGTAAGCCGGCATCATCTTTTTTAAATCCAGGATTCAATGAAAATGAGATAATTAATACAGCTATGCTTACAAAAATATTATTACCAACTTTAATATTTAACTCTATTATATATATTTTTAATGGTCTTTTACAATCAGAAGGAAACTTTGCTGTTCCAGCAATGATTTCTCTTCCTCTTAATATGATTATAATTATATATTTATTGCTCTTTGGAAATAAACATGGCATATTAGGACTTACTCTAATAACTTTTATAGCAACAGCATGTCAAGTTTTACCACAGATTTATGCTATGAGAAAAGAAAATTATAAGTATAAATTTTTTATAGATTTAAAAGATCCTATGCTTATAAAAATGAGCGTAATGATATTACCAGTTATTTTAGGAACCAGTGTTCAACAGATAAATAGTTTTGTGGAAAGAGCTTTTGCAGGAGGATTTTCAGCAGGAAGTCTTTCTACATTAACATATTCTTATAGGGTTTTCATAATTTTTGTAGATATTTTTGCTGTGGCAATATCCACTGTAGTATATCCAATGATGTCAAAACAAAGTGCTAATAATAATATTAAAGAAATGAAAGAAACTTTAGTTAAGTATATATCAATATTAGTTGTATTCATAATACCTGTTACAGTTATGGTTATGATACATAGCAAGAGTATAATATTTATATTATTTGAAAGAGGAAGATTTACTAGGGAGTCTACCACATTAACTGCTGGGCTGCTTACATTTTATATAATAGGACTATTACCTTATGGAATAAGAGACTTTTTATGTAAAGCTTTTTATACTATAAAGGATACTAAAACACCTATGATTAATAGCGGATTTGCAATGTTTATAAATATAGTTTTGATTTTTATTTTACAAAGGCCTCTTGGCATAAATGGTATAGCCCTTGCTAATGCAATTTCAACATGCTTAGCATGTATGCTTCTATTTATAAGTTTAAATAGAAAATTAAAAAATATTAATAATAGGGAAATTATTATTTCTTTTTGTAAAACCATTGTTGCCTCTGTATTTATGGGATTTACAATTTTATTATCAAATAAATTTTTAAATATAGCATTAGATAGTACTTTTATTGTTCTTATTAAAATATCCCTTTCTTCGTTATTAGGAACTATAGTTTTTATAGTATCAGGTTATATATTAAATATTACTCAGATAAGAAATATTATTATGTATATAAATAATCGTAAAATATCAAAGTGAGGTATCATAATGAAAATATGCTACATAACTTCTCAAACTCCATATGGTAAAGGAGAACAATTTATATTACCTGAAATCAGGTTTATTAGGAAAAAAGGACATGGAGTAATAATAATTCCTGTAAGACCAGAAAAAGATTTGGCCTTAGGAAAAGAAGCTGAGGAAATGAAAAATATTACTCTAAGATATGATGTTTTAAACTTAAAAATATTTTTAAAAAGTTTAAAGGTTTTTATTATAAATCCTCTTAAGGTTTTAACTTTAGTTAGGGATATATTTATATATTCTAATGGGTTTAAAAAAATAATAAAGAATTTAGCAGTATTACCGAAAGGCCTATACATATCAGAGCAGTTAAAAGAAAGTGGTGTAGAACATATTCATTGTCACTGGATATCTACATCATCTACTATGGGGTATATAGCTTCAAAAATATCAAATATTCCTTTTAGCATTACTTCTCATAGGTGGGATATAGCAGAAAATAATATGTTAATCCCTAAGGCTAGAAATGCAAAGTTTATTAGAGTTATAGATGAACCTGGATACAGGGAGGTTATAGATTTAATAGGAGAGAAATATGGGCATAAATGTATAAAGGTACATGTAGGGGTAGATATAAAAGATATATGTAGAACAGAAAATCACAATAGAAAAAATAAAGAATTTACTATAGTTACAGCTGCCAATTTTGTGGAGAAAAAAGGGCATATATATTTAATACAGGCTTTAAATGAGGTTCGTAACAATGGGCATGAATTTAAAACCTTTCTTTATGGTGACGGGCCATTAGAAAATGAATTAAAGGAAAAAATAAGTGAATATAATTTAGATGATAAAATTATATTTGGTGGAAAGATAGCTCATGATTCCTTATTGAAGAAGTATTATAGTGGTGATATTGATTGCTTTATTTTACCTAGTATAGTGGCCTCAGATGGAGATAAAGAAGGAATTCCAGTATCTTTAATGGAGGCTATGGCAGCAAGAATTCCAGTTATTTCAACAAATACTGGAGGAATTTCAGAATTAGTAGATGGAACAACTGGTATTAATATAAATCAAAAGAATTATAAAGCTTTAGCAGAAGCTATTGAGAAGATTATAACAGATGATTCTTATAGAGCTACATTAATAGAAAATGGTGAAAAAAGAGTAAGGGATGAGTTTCATATTGATAAGGTTACAGATAAATTAATTGGATTATTTAAAGAGTAAAGTATTTAAGCAATAATAAATTTATTATTTAAGAAAACACTAAAAATGTTATTTAAAGTATAAAAACTAGGAGAGAATATAAATCCTAGTTTTTTTATGTTTTAGATTATTATATGAATTTTAATGAGTATTCTAAATAAATTTCGTTACTATATTGAAAATTTAGATTATAACGATTATTATATATATTGAGCAGGATTGTAAGGGGGCTTTAAAGACCTTAAGTTTTCATATAAAAATTTCCTTTAATGTGTTATATTAAATATGAATAAAAGCTTAAGGAGGTAAGAATATGCTTGAAACTAAAACGGTAAGGGAATATGTAGATCAATTAGGTTCTAGTGAACCAACTCCGGGAGGGGGGAGTGTAGCAGGATTGTGTGCTGCCTTAGGTAGTGCTTTAAATTGTATGGTCTTTAGCTTAACAGTGGACAAAAAAATTTACAAGGAATTACCTGAAGCAGAAAAAAACTTAGTGGATGAACACTACAGTAATAGTATGAAACTAAAAGATGAGTTCATGGAATTAATGAACAAGGATGCAGAAGTCTTTGGGAAGTTTATAGAAATATTTAAATTACCAAAGGATACAGAAGAAGAAAAGAAAATAAGAAATGATAAATTAGAAGAAGGATTTAAAGAGGCGTTACAAATACCTTTAAAAACTTTAGAAAAAAGTGAAGTTTTATACGAATATATTTTAACTGCAGCAAAGTATGGTAGCAAAGGAGTTATATCTGATGCAGCTGCAGCTGTTATTATGTTACATGCAGCCTTAGAGAGCTCAATTATTAATATTAAAATTAATCTTAAAGGCATAAAAGATCAAGAATTTAAAAATTTGATTTTAGAAAAGTGCTCTAAAATAGAAAGTTTAGTTACACCGAAAAAAGCAGAAATAATTAGAATTGTAGAAGAAAGAATGTAATTATATAATTAATAAAATTAACAAAAGAAAGTTAGCAGCACTTTAGAAAAATACAATATGTGGGGGATCCGTAATTATGGAGAATAAAAAATATAAAAAGGCAGTAGGTCTAGAAGGGTTTTTATGTATCATTTTCTTTTTTGGTTTCTTTATTTTTTTAGGCAGTAAAATGGGTGTTGTAAATATGTTTAATACCCTTATGAAAACAGGTCATGACTTAATACTTAATACAGTATTTTTCATAATGGCAATTGCAGTTATAGCAGGGGCGGTTGCATCAATTTTTTCAGAATTCGGAGTAATATCAATCGTTAACAGGATTTTATCACCATTAATGAAACCGCTATTTGATTTACCTGGTGTTGCAGCACTTGGAATTCTTACAACTTATTTATCTGATAATCCTGCAATAATAACCTTGGCCCATAATAAAGTGTTTTTAAGATACTTTAAGAAGTACCAAGTTCCTGCATTAACTAATTTAGGTACAGGCTTTGGAATGGGATTAGTACTTACAACCTTTATGATTGCTCAAAAGAGTCCTAATGGAGAAAACTTTATAGTTGCAGCCTTAATGGGGAATATAGGTGCCATAATTGGTAGTATAGTTAGTGTTAGATTAATGTTAAGAACAACTAAAAAAGAGTTTGGAACCGAAGAACCGGCCTTTGAAAGTGATGATACAGGAATAGATACTATAAAATACAGAGAAGTAAGAGAAGGCAGTGTTGGAGCTAGACTTCTAGAATCTGTATTAGAAGGTGGAAAATCTGGAGTGGAACTTGGTATGTCTATAATACCAGGAGTTGTTATAATCTGTACCTTAGTTTTAATGTTAACAAAAGGACCTTCACCAAGTGGAGAATATACAGGTGCTGCTTATGAAGGAGTAAGATTTTTCCCTTGGATAGGAGATAAGTTACAATTTATAATTAATCCTTTATTTGGATTTAAAAGTTCAGAAGCTATTGCATTTCCTATAACATCTTTAGGTGCTGTAGGTGCTGCAATGAGTCTTGTACCTCAATTTTTAGAGCAAAATTTAATTGGGGGAAATGAAATAGCTGTGTTTACTGCTATGGGAATGTGTTGGAGTGGATATTTAAGTACACACGTTGCTATGATGGACAGTTTAAAGTTTAGAAAACTTACAGGAAAAGCAATCCTAAGTCATACTGTAGGTGGGCTTGCAGCTGGAGTTTCGGCGCATTTACTATACATGTTAGTAACATTGTTTTAATAATTTATCTGATGACTAGCCGTTCCAATACTCCTATCGGACTCTGTGAAAGTTATTTCTACCAAATCGAAGATTTGGACCCTCTGCTTTTCTTCAAAGTGGGAGAAAAGAGCGGCTACGTCCCTGGATAAAGATAAAGGTAAGGTGATATTTGAAAGTAACCTTACTTTTTATGTTTTTTGTTATCTAGTAGAATTAGTTTTATTTTTATAGTATTATTTTAAAATGAATAAGTGTACATAAGGAGTATGAAAAGATATGAACTATTTCATAGAAGCTATAGGAGAGTTAGATGAAATATTAAAATTAGATAAAACGTATAAAGATGTAGCTTTACATAAATTTATGGAGGGTTTTGGTATAAAGAAAGATATAGGAGAGTTTTATTTCAGTAAAATTTTGAATGCAGATAAAAAAATAAAAGGAATAGTATATACACCCGAGGAAATATCAAATTATCTTATAAGAAGAACCGTAGAGGCTAAAGATGTTATAGAAAATCCCTTTATTAAGATATGTGATCCTTCTTGTGGAGTTGGTAACATTTTAGTGCCACTTTTTCATTACTTAAAAGAGATTTACTTAGAAAATATGGAATTTATAAATAAAAAAAATAATATGAATTTAACTATAGATATGATAGAGGATCACATAGTTAAAAACAATATTTTTGGATATGACATAGACAAAACTGCGATTCAAATTACTAAAATAAAACTTTTTAGGGAATCAGGTATTTATAATGAAAACATTATTTTAAAAGATTTTCTAGTTGAACCTTGTGAAAAGGTAGATTGTTATATTGGAAACCCTCCTTACATAGGTCATAAAGATGTAGAAAAAAAATATGTGGAAAACATAAGAACTATGTATAAAGAAGTATATAAAGATAAGAGTGACATACATTTTTGTTTTTTTAAGAAGTCCATAGACACTTTAAATATTAAAGGAAAAATAAGTTTTATAACTTCAAGATACTTCTTAGAAAGTAAAAGTGCCATAAATTTAAGAGAATATATAAGAGGAAATATTAGTATAAGGGAAATTATTGATTTCTATGGTGTAAGACCATTTAAGAATGTTGGTGTAGATCCTTGTATAATATTTTTAACTACTGAAAATATAGAAAATATTAAGGTAGTTAAACCAATGTCTAAAGTTTATAATAAGAGTTTTTTAAAATACTTTCATGATAATAGGTATGGTAAAGTTTTTTTTATTTCTAATGAGGACTTAGGAGGGGATTCTTGGTGTCTTTTAACTAAGGAAGAAAGAAATATAGTAAGAAAAATAGAAAAAAAATCAAGTTTAAGATTAAAAGATATTTGTAATAGTTATCAGGGAGTTATAACAGGATGTGATAAGGCTTTTATTTTAAATACAGAAGAGACTAAAGAGAATTTTATAGAGAGGGATATTATAAGACCATGGATTAAAAGTACTAATATAGATAAATACAATGTTTTAAGAGAAGATAAGTATATTATATACTCTAATCTTATAAGTGAAGAAAAAGAATATCCCAATGCCATAAAATATATAAGTACTGAAAAAGAAAGGCTAAAGAATCGTAGAGAAGTACTAAAGGGGTATAGGAAATGGTATGAATTGCAGTGGGGAAGAGACTGCAGTATATTTGAAAAACATAAAATTGTATTTCCATATAAGTCTAAAAATAATAGGTTTGCCTTGGATAAAGGAAGTTATTTTAGTGCTGATGTATATGCTTTAATCTTAAAAGAAGAATGTGAATATGATTATGATTTTATTTTAAAAGTTTTAAACTCTCCACTATATGAATTCTATTTTAAAACCTTTGCTAAAAAGTTAGGGGAAAATTTATATGAATATTATCCCAATACCCTAATGGAAATATTAATACCACCTAAAGATTTTACTATTATGGATGAAGAAGGGCTTTTTAGATATTTTTCAATTAGTGAAAGTGAAAAGGAAATTATATTTAGTTTTGTTAATATTTAAAAATAATAAAAAGTAGTGGATTTATATGGAAATTAGTGTTATAATTGTAATATAATCTTTAGATAAGGGGGATAAAAATGTTTTTAGAATTCCAAAACATTGATGATAAATTAGTGGTACATATGAGTGGAGAGTTAGATCATCATAGTGCTGAAGAGGTTAGGAATAAAATTGATGACAGACTTGATAGAAATAATATTAAAAAACTTATTTTAGATTTTAATAAGGTTACATTTATGGACAGTTCAGGTATAGGGGTTGTTATAGGAAGATATAAAAGACTTAATATGAAAAAAGGAAGTATAGCAGTAGTAAGGGTAAATAACCCTGTGAACAAAGTTTTTGAATTGTCTGGAATGTACAAGATAATTCAAAGCTACAATAAATTAGAAGATGCTTTAGAACACATGTAGTGGGGGGGATAAAAATGTATAAGAATATGATGAAACTAGAGTTCTTAAGCAAATCACAAAACGAAAGTTTTGCAAGGGTTACTGTTGCCGCTTTTGTATCTCAATTAGACCCTACCATTGAAGAACTTTCTGATGTAAAGACAGCAATATCAGAGGCTGTTACTAATTCTATTATACATGGATATGGTGATGAAGAAGGATTAATTAAAATTGAAGCTTTAATTGAGGGAAATGAACTGACAGTTAGCATTTCAGATAGTGGAAAAGGTATAGAAAATATAGATCTTGCTGTTCAACCTTTATACACTTCAAGACCCGATTTAGAGCGTTCAGGCATGGGATTTACAGTAATGGAAACCTTCATGGACAAGATGGAAGTTGTATCTAATAAAAGTGAAGGAACAACTATTATTCTTAAAAAAATATTTAAATCAGTAAGTTAGGTGGGTGTAATGGATAACAATGGTAACTTAAAAAATCTTAGTTATGAAGATAACCTAGAATTAATTGAAAGAGCTAAAAGTGGTGATAAATTAGCCTTAAATCAAATAAGTGAATTAAACTTTCCATTAGTAGCATCTATATGTAAAAAGTTTTTAAATAGAGGTTATGAATACGAAGATTTATTTCAAATAGGATGTATAGGGTTAGTTAAGGCTGTAAATAACTTTGATTCTAAGTTTAATGTAAAATTTTCAACCTATGCAGTGCCAATGATAATGGGAGAGATTAAAAGGTTTTTAAGAGATGATGGCATAATTAAGGTTAGTAGAAGTGTTAAAAATACGGCAAAACAATTACATTATGATAGAGAGAATTTAATAAGTAAATTGGGAAGAGAGCCTACTATAGAAGAACTTTCTAAGTTTTCTAATATAGAAAAGGAAGATATAATTTTTGCTTTAGAATCTGTTTCAGGCCCACAGTATTTATACGATACTATACATCAAGAAGATGGTGCACCTGTTCTTTTAATAGATAAATTAAGTGATAACTATGAAGAAAGTGATGATTTAATTGATAGAATAGCTTTAAAGGAACTTTTAAGCACCTTAGATTATAAGTCTAGACAAGTAATAATTTTAAGATATTTTAAAGATAAGACTCAAGTACAAGTGGCAAAAGTTTTGGGAATAAGCCAAGTACAAGTATCTAGAATTGAAAAGAAAGTATTGGAGCAAATGCGGGAGAAATTAAGTGGATAATAATTATGACATAAATTTACAGATATCAAAATGAGAACACTTTATGTTTATGATAAAAAACATAAAGTGTTCTTTTATTTTCATAATTTCTATAAAAAATAGAGTAAAAAAAAGTTTTTTGCAAAAACTAAGCTTAGATTTTAGAGAATTTATTAAGGAAGGTAGGTGAAAACCTGATTTATTATCAGGAAGCTATTGAAGAAAAAAGATAATAATAAAAAGGAAGAATTAAGAGATAAAAAGTTAAGAGAAGAGTTTCAGAAAATAAATGAAGAAAATAGACCTAAGCCTCCTATTGTATTACATTGTATAAGAGCATTTTGGGTAGGGGGTTTTATTTGTACCATAGGTGAAATGTTTAATAACATATACCTAGGCTTTGGTTTTAGTAAAGATGATGCAGGTGCTTTTGTTGCAATTACCATGGTGTTTTTAGGAGCTTTTTTAACAGGTATAGGAATATATGATAAAATTGCTGAATATGCTGGCGCAGGAACAGTAGTACCTATAACAGGATTCTCCAATGCTATTGTATCTCCTGCTATGGAGTTTAAGAAAGAAGGTTTTGTATTTGGAGTTGCTGCAAAGATGTTTACTATAGCAGGCCCTGTACTTGTATATGGTGTAGGTAGTTCTGTAATTGTAGGGCTTATCTATTACTTTTTCATTTTATAAAAAGTTAGGCTGTGTTATATGTGATTACGTAATAATAATATGAACAAAAATGTCTAACAAAGCCCGAAATTAAAAAGTTTATGAGGTGATAGCATTGTCTAAGAAAATTGGTAAACAGACCTTACTTATAGAGAGTAAACCTAGGATTATTTCTACTTATAATATAGTAGGTCCCATAGAAGGGCAAGGACCTTTAAAAGATTATTTTGATAGAATAATACAAGATGATTTAAATGGTCAAGATACCTTTGAAAAGGCAGAAAGTAGTCTTCTTTACGTGGCTGTTGAAGAAGCTATAAAAAGAGCAAATTTAAAAGATCCTGATATAGATTTTGTATTGGCAGGAGACCTTTTAAATCAACTTACAGCTTCAAATTTTGCTATAAGGGATATAGATATTCCCTTTATAGGACTATATGGTGCTTGTTCAACTATGGCTCTTTCATTAAGCATGGGAGCTATGCTTATGGATGGAGATTTTGCTAAAAATGTTGTTGCTGCAACTTCCTCTCATTTTTCTAGTGCGGAAAGACAATTTAGAACTCCATTAGAATATGGTTCACAAAAATCCCCAACTTCACAAAGAACAGTTACAGGATCTGGTGCTATGGTACTTGGAAAAAATGGAGATTATCCATATGTAACTCATGTAACCATAGGTAAAGTAAAGGATTATGGTGAAACAGATCCTAATAACATGGGAGCAGCTATGGCACCTGCTGCAGTGGATACAATTAAGCAACATCTTGAAGATACTAGTAGAAAAGCTTCAGATTATGATGTGATTTTAACAGGGGATTTAGGCAGTTTTGGAAAGGAATTAACTGAAAAGTTATTAATGCAGTATGGACATAATATAAGTAAAGTATATAAAGATTGTGGTGTTGAGATTTATGATTGTGAAAAACAAAATGTTCAATGTGGTGGAAGTGGATGTGGATGTTCAGCTGTAGTAACCACAGGATATATTTATAAAAACATGATTATGAGAAAAATAAAAAGGGTATTATTAGTGTCAACAGGGGCATTACTTAGTCCTACATCCTCTCTTCAAGGAGAAAGTATACCTGGAATAGCTCATGCAGTAGCAATTGAGATTGGAGGAGGAAAGTAATGAATTATATTATGGCATTCATAGTAGGAGGAATAATATGTGTAATAGCACAAATTCTAATGGATACAACGAAACTTACACCAGCTAGAATATTAGTAACTTTTGTTACATTAGGTGTAATACTAGGAGCCTTTGGCATATATGATAAAGTTGTAGCTATTGGTGGTGCTGGAGCTACGGTGCCTTTACCGGGCTTTGGAAATAGTTTAGCTAAAGGTGTAATAAAGGAAGTAGAGAAAAATGGACTTTTAGGTGTATTTACTGGTGGAATAAAAGGAACAGCTGGAGGTATTGCAGCAGCTATTGTATTTGGATATTTAATGGCAGTAATTTTTGAACCTAAAACTAAAAATTAAATTAGGGGCATAGGTAGTCTAATTAGACTTAGCTATGCCCCTAATTATAAAATTTATAAGACTAGTAATATTCCTATCACAATGCAAATTATTTTACACTATCTTGTATTTTATTCTTGTCCTACAGGGCTAGTTGTTCCTTGATCTGTAGTTTCTGTGGTATTATTGTTGTTATTGTTATCAATTAAATTATCTTTATCCTTATTTTTATCTTTATTCTTATCCTTATTTTTATCTTTATCTTTATCTTTATTTTTATCCTTGTCTTTATCCTTATCTTTAGTTTGCTCCTCTATAACTTGAAAACTACTATTATCATAATCCTTAGGCAAAACGTAAATTTGATCTGCTAAAGAAACAGAAGGTGAGTAGTCTCTTCGTATAAAGACTCTTTCCTCGACTCTTCTTGGATCACTATTAGGAGATGCCAAAGCATAAGCTCCATTAGCTTGTTTTACAACTTTAGCTATTACATGTATATTATCATAAGTAGTTGGTTCAGTACCTGCAATAAATAATTCATTATAAACTCTAGAACCACGAGGGTCTTTACGAGTAAGTTCTGTAGGAAGGGTACCAGAATCCATAGAAATTTCTACTTCATTAATATTATCAGGCTTAGGTAGAGTTTTATTTTGTAAACCTTTGTGGGCTTCATTCATTATAAGTCCCCAAAGTTTAGCTACATTTGAACTATACATGCCGCCTTCAATTTTAGACTTATCATCATTTCCAACCCATACAGCTGCAGAATAGTAAGGTGTTAATCCTGCAAACCAAAGATCTGTATTATAGGATGAAGTTCCTGTCTTACCTCTTACATCAATATCTCCAAATCTTGCAGCTGAACCTGTTCCACCAGGAGACACTGGACCTTTAAGTAAATCATACATAATATAAGCAGTTTGTGGAGAAACAACATTATTACTTTCTGTTTTGGTTTCCAATAGAATCCTACCAGTTCTATCAAATACTTTTGAGTATATTCTAGGTTTAGCCAGTTTACCGTTATTTCCAAAAACTCCATAGGCTGCAGATATAGTTAATGGATTAGTTCCATTAAATTGACCACTATCTAATTGTCCTAGTGCAAGTGCAGCTATACTTCCTTTGTCTTTTTCGTCTAATTGAAGTCCAAATTTTTCTCCATATAAAGCTGAGGTATTTAATCCTAATTCATGGGTTAATTTTACTGAGACTAAGTTAGAGGATACCTTCAAAGCTTGCCTTAAAGGCATATATCCCGCAAATCTTCTATTAGCATTTTTAGGTTCATATGGAGTGCCATTTGATCCATATGATTTAGCAATTTCCGTAGGCAAAGGAGAATCTTCTATTACAGTTCCAGCAGTAGCTATTTTGCTATCTATGGCCGGAGCAAAAACTGTTATAGGTTTAATTGCAGATCCAGGTGCTTTTAAGAATTTAGAGGAGGCAGCTCTATTATATGAAAGGGGACCTTGATCTCCTCTACCACCTATAATTACCCTAACTTCTCCAGTACGATAATCCATTATGGTTGCAGAAGCTTGTAACTTCGTCTGAATAGGATTTAAGTTGTTATATCTAGGAAATATATACTGCCATGAGCTAGATTTATCTTTACTAATATCATCATTTATTATATTTTGAACTTTATTTTGGAGTTCAGTATCCATTGTGGTGTGGATTTTTAGCCCTCCATAAGCAAAAAGGGAGGTAACTTCATTATCTGAATAATTATACTTTGATTTTAAATCCTTAATTACTTCTTCTATTACAGGTCTTGAAAACCATTCATAGTTCATTTTATTTTTAGTCTTATTATTGAAAGAATATTTTAACTGTGGTTTTATTGCTTCATTATATTCAGTTTTAGATATATAACCATTTTGCAACATTTTACCAAGAACTGCTTTAGTTCTTGGAGAGTTATGAACTTCTTTTTTATCAAAAGTATATTTAGCAGCACTATAAGATACAGATGGACTTTGTGCACAACTTGCAATAAAAGCACATTCTGTTAAGGTTAAATCTTTAAGTTCCTTATTAAAATATTGTTTTGCAGCAGACTTAATTCCATAGGCGGTACCACCAAGCGGAATAGTATTCATATATGTCTCTAAGATTTTTTCTTTTGAGAGTTTCTTTTCAAGTTCTGTAGCTAGATACATTTCTTGTACTTTTCTTTGTATACTTAATCTATTATTCAGTGACTGTTCTAAAAAGTATCTTTGTTTTATTAACTGCTGTGTTATAGTTGAACCACCTTGAAAATTTTTATTTCTAGTAATAACATTTTTAACGTTTGATAAGGTTGCTCCTATCAATCGTTTATAATCAATTCCACTATGTTTGAAGAATCTCTCATCTTCTATAGATACAAAGGCATCTCTTAGATTTTCAGGTATTTCTTTATACTCTGCAGGATCCCTTTTTTCAACTGTTAAATATTCGTCTATAAATTTTCCTTTATAGTCATAAAATTTTGTAGGTTCATTAAGAGAAGTTATCATATTAACATCTATTTCTGGTGCAGTTTTAGCCATTCCAAGCAAAATAGCACTTCCGATTACTCCTACTGTTAGGCATATAAGAAGCAAAGTTAATATGGTTATTTTAAATATTTTTCTTTTATGTTTAGGTTTTGTTTTTTTCATCGTTTTTTTACTTTGACTCATCTACTATCCTCCTTAATATTAAGGTGATTTAAAATCATTAACTTATTATATCATAAAAGGAGATTTTATTAAAAGTTAAATAGAATAATCTTTTATATAACATAATAAAAAATTTAAATAATAAAATATAGGAGAAGATTTTAAATTTTGGGAGGTTTTTATGAAGTTAAGAAAAAAAGATAAATTTATATTGTACATTATATGTATAATAGTTTTCTTTATATTATTTATCTATACTTTTGATAAAACAGTTTCACCTACAGTTTTAGCAGTATCTGAAGCGGAAATAAAACTTAAAGCTATTGAAAGTATAAATAATTGTATATTAGAAGAGATGGAATCAGGGTTTAAATATGACGATATAATTAAAATTGAAAAAGATGATCAAGGAAATATAGTTATGATGAGAGCAGATACTTTAAAGTTAAATAGGATGGCTACAGATATTTCATTAAAAAGTCAAAAAAAATTAAATGAGATTGGAGTTGTAGGAATAAAAATTCCATTAGGATACATAACTAAAAATAATATATTGTCCTATTTAGGACCGGATATTACTGTAAAAATGGAACCTTTAAGTCATGTAGAGACGACCTATTCTTCGCTATTTCAAAGTGCAGGAATAAATCAAACTAGTCATAAAATCTTTGTAAAGTTTAAAACAAAGGTAAGAATTATAATACCCTTAAATTCCATAGACACAGAAATTTACAGTGAGATGCCTATATCAGAGACTATAATAGTAGGAAAGATACCGGATTCTTCAATACAACTAGATTTAAGTGGATCAGGATATAAAAAATAATAAGAGGGATTTTTACCCTCTTGTTATTTTTCCTCCCAATTAAATATATAAGGAATATTTCTATAGTAATCTCCATAATTTAATCCATATCCAACTACAAACACATCAGGTATTTCAAAACAACAGTAATCTGGAGTAAGTTTTACTTTCCTTCTATCTGGCTTATCTAATAGAACGCATGTCTTAACAGATTTAGCACCTAGTTTTTTAATATGATTAACTACAAAATCCATAGTTATACCAGTGTCCATAATATCATCAACTATTAGAACATCCCATCCCTCAATATTATCGGGAACATCGTTTACAATTTTTACATTGCCAGAGGAGGATTCAGAATTTCCATAACTTGAAGTAGTCATGAAGCCTATTTTTGTTTTAAGATCTAAGGCCCTAACAAGGTCTGCTGTAAAAATAAAGCTTCCCCTTAAAAGTGATAAAACATACAAGTTTTTGCCCTTGTAATCTTCAGAAATAGTTTTTCCAACCTCACTTATCTTAATATCAATTTCATCTTTTCCTATGAGTACATTTATTTTTTTATCTTCCAATTGAACCCCACCTTTTATATATATTAAACCTCGTATATAACTTAAATGGACTAAATTTAATTTTTACATTATATATAGTTAAATATACTTCATAAGCCTTGTGATTTCAAGTGAAAATTTCATATTATAAATGAAATTCGGCTCATATGGGATGTGAATTTTGCATTATTTATAATATAAAGCTATCTAATACCTTATATACATAGAATCCAAATTCTATTTACAACAATTGTATTATAGTATAAAATTAAATAATAGTTGTAAATTAGGTATTTTATTAATATTTTTTAGGAATCCTTAAGATAAGGAGATGATTTTATGATTTATGGAAATATTGAAGGGGTAAAGGAGAGTACACTAAAAAACTTAGATGAAATTTATAATTTAACCATATTTAAAGATACTATTTTTACAGAAGAAATGGTAAATATATTAAAGGAAGTTACCTTAAAATTAAATAGAGAGATTAGTGTTGCTATAACTAGAAAAGGAAAGGTTATTTCTGTATCCTTAGGAGATAGTTCTAGTGTAGACCTACCTCTAATAGATATTAAGGAGAATAGGCTTTCAGGTGTTAGGATAATTCACACTCATCCTAATGGTAATCCTAAACTTTCTGCAATTGATATATCTGCATTAATAAAGCTAAAGTTAGATGCCATTGTGGCTATAGGAGTTGCTGAAAATAAAGAAGAAAAGGTTAATATAGGATATTGTGATATAGAGGATGACATCCTATGCCATGAAGAATTTGGACCTATGACAATAAGTGAAGTTATGAGTATAAGATTTTTAGATAAGGTTCAATTTATAGAAAAAGCAATTAAAGAAACAGAAATACAAGAGGAAACAGGAGAAAGAGCTGTATTAGTAGGTATAGAAAGTGAAGAAAGTCTTGAAGAATTAGAGGAATTAGCAAAAGCATGTAATTTAGAGAGTGTATATAAAGTATTCCAAAGACGTTCAAAAGCTGATAATGCTTTTTTTGTTGGTAGTGGAAAAGTTGAAGAAATATCAATGGTTCTTCAAGCATGCAGAGGAAATCTGGTGGTCTTTGATGAGGAACTTTCAGGTGCTCAGGTTAGAAACTTAGAAGACAATTTAGGAGTAAAGGTAATAGATAGAACTACTTTAATTCTAGAGATTTTTGCAAGAAGAGCTAGAAGTAGGGAAGCAAAACTTCAAGTAGAACTTGCCCAATTAAAATATAGAAGCAGTAGGTTAATAGGACTTGGAACGGTTTTATCTAGAACAGGTGGAGGAATAGGTACTAAAGGACCAGGAGAAAAGAAACTTGAAATAGATAGAAGAAGAATACGTGAGAGAATAACAGAACTTTCAAGAGAACTTGAAAAAATTAAAAATATAAGAGTAGTTCAAAGGGAAAAAAGGGTAAGGGGAAATCTGCCTAAAATTTCTCTTGTGGGTTATACCAATACAGGAAAATCTACCCTTAGAAATAAGCTTTGTGAAATTACTCCTGCACAAGAGAATATAAATAAAGAAAAGGTATTTGAAGCTAACATGCTTTTTGCAACCTTAGATACAACTACTAGGGCTATTTTACTACCTGATGGAAGGGTTTCTACCATATCCGATACAGTAGGATTTATAAGAAAACTTCCTCATGATTTGGTGGAATCTTTTAAGTCTACTCTTGAAGAAGTAGTAAATTCAGATTTATTATTACATGTGGTAGATGCATCTTCTCATAAGCTTTATGAGGAGATAGAAGCTGTAGAAGAAGTATTATCTGAATTAGGAGTAAATCCAAAAGAATGTATTTTAGTTTTAAATAAAATTGATAAGTTGGAAGAAGAAAAATTAGAGAGTCTAAAAGAGTTTTTAAATGAATATAAGTCTGTTTCTATATCAGCTAAAAGTGGAGAAAATATAGAATTACTTTTAGGGGTTATTTGTGAATCACTGCCTAATACACTAAAAGAAATAAGTTTTTTAATACCATATACTGAACAATGGTATGTATCTTTTATACACAGAAATGGAAAAGTATTAGAAGAATCTTATGAAGAAAATGGAACAAAGATAAAAGCTCTAATAGACAGTGAAACCTATAATAAATGTAAAGAATATGAACTTTAAAATCAGGAGGGATTTAAATGCCAAAAACTATCTTAGAATATCAAGGGGCCTTTACTAAAGCTACAGAGGAACTAAAGAAAAAAAACTCAGTAGTTGCTATTTTAGTTTTTGGTTCTGTAATAAACGGTGATATATGGGAAAAATCTGATATAGATATGATGGTTATAAGTAGCGAAGAACAAAAGGAAATTAGAAATATATATAGTGATTACAATGATATACCAGTACACATAAGGCTTATAAGTAAAAATGACTTAATAAGACTTTGTAGTGGAGATAATAAAGGACAACATATTCACCGACTGTTTTCTTCTTCAAAATTAATTTATTCAATCGATAAGGATATAGATAAATTATATGATGAAGATAGATTTTATAGTGATTTTCATAGAGAAAAATGGAATATTTCATTTCTAAGTAAACTATTAAAAAGTATATCAGAATGTAAAAAATATTTGTATATGGAATCTATATATAATGCCTATACTCTGTGTAATATTGTACTAAGAGATTATTCTAAGTTAATTGTAAATTTTTCTGGATATATTATAAATAGAGACATAGTAACTATGGCATTAAGTGTAGATGAAAGACTATGTGAGCAAGTAGATAAGTTTTTTAAAGATAAAAATGACTTAAGTATTACTATACAGGAATTTTTAGATTTTGTTGAAGAGAGAATAAGTTCAGATATAAAACTTTATGCCTCAATAGTTATTCAATATCTACAACAGAAAGAGTGTCATCTTAGTTCTAATGAAATTAGAGAAGGGTTATGTCTAAAGGATTATAATATAAATATGGAGGAAATTTTAACAAAACTTTATGAGTTAAAAATAATAAATAAAGCCAGAAGAGGCTATAAAGGTCTTAATGGTGAAATTTTAATTCATGAAAATGTATACTATATATAATTAGGAGATTATGGTGAATATATATGAATTGGAGTTTAAGGGACAAAAACCTAAATATTTGCAAGTTCAGAGACATATAAAAACACTTATAGAAGAGGGGGAATTAGGAGATGGAGATAAATTGCCTTCTATAAGGGAACTTAGCAAGTTATTGAATGTGAATAAGGATACAATAATAAGTGCCTATAAGAAATTAGAAGAAGAGGGGCATGCAGTTCAAAAAATAGGTAGTGGAACTTATGTTAAAAAGAGGGATACAGGAATTAATTTTAAAAAAGATTATTCTAATACAATTAAAAAAATAAACTACAAGGACAATAGGTCATATATAGATTTTGTAGGGGAAAAAACTCTTAATAATTACTTTCCTATAAAAAACTTTAAAAAAGTTTTAAATGAAGTTTTAGATAGGGATGGAGCATCTGCTTTCATATATAAAGAAGTCCTAGGTTATGAGGGACTTAGAGAAAGTATAAATAACTTTTTTTGGAATGGAGAAAAGGAAACAGATGAGATTTTAATCATATCAGGAGCACAACAAGGAATAGATGTAATATCTAAGGCAATAATTAATGTTAAGGATAATGTAATTGTAGAAAAACCTACATATAATGGAGCACTTTCTGTATTTAAATGGAGAAGGGCTAATATCCTAGAAGTACCTATGGAAAAGGACGGTATAGACTTAGAAGAATTTGAAAAAATACTAAAAAAGAATAAAATAAAATGTTTTTATACTATGAGTTATTTTCAAAATCCTACAGGTATTTCCTATAGCTTAGAAAAGAAAGAAAAAATATTAAATCTAGCTAATATATATGACTTTTATATTATTGAGGACGATTATTTGTCTGAGCTTATATATGATGATGAAATAAGATATAATAGTTTTAAAAGCCTAGATAAGCATGAGAGGGTAATCTATATTAAAAGTTTTTCTAAGATATTCCTTCCAGGTATAAGACTTGGATATTTAATGTGTCCACAAAAGTTTTTAGAAAACGTGATAAACTGTAAAATCAACACAGATATATCTACATCAAGCCTAATGCAAAGGGCTTTAGATTTATATATAAACAAAGGGTATTGGAAAACCCATATAGATGATTTAAGAGAAAATTATAAGGAAACTTATAATTTTTTAACTGAAATCTTAGATACAAATTTTAAAGATGAACTTAGCTTCTATCCTTCAAAGGGTGGACTTAGTCTATATTTAAAGTTAAAAAATACTAACTGTGTTGATTTATTTTATAAATGCAAAGAGAAAAATCTTATAATAACTCCAGGGGTCTTATTTTATAAAAATTATGCAGAAGGTCTTCCTTATTTTAAAATTGGTTTCTCTAATTTAACAAGAGAAGAGATTTTAAAAGGAACTGAGTTATTAAAAGATGCTTTAAAAACTAATAAATAAAGAGAGTGAGTATTTTTGAAAAAAGGTTTTTTAGATTTTAATTGGAACAATACAGATGAATTTTCTTCAGAAGAAATATCATATTATTTATTTTTAGAAGGGAAGTCTATAAATGCAATTGCAAAGATAAGAAAATTAGAAAGAGAAGAAATTCAATCTCATATTATAAGTGGTAAAATTAAATTTGGAATTTTATCTAAGGCAAAAAATGAAGAAGAGTTATTTAATTATCTTTGCACAGTAGCAAAAGAAGAGCGTATAAGAGTTTTAGATTCTATGGACAATATATTAAAAGAGAAACTTATGCATTACATAATTGAAAGATACAATCATATGGATTGGAAGCAGAAGGAAAAATCTATATGGTTAATAGGTGAGGCAAAATACGAAGGAGCCATAAGTATATTACTTAAGGCTTCTGTTCATAAGAATATAAATTTAAGAAGGCTTTCGGTATCAGCCTTAGGGAAGTTTGAGAATTTAAAAGGTGAAAGTGCTTTAATAAGAGCACTTGAAGATGAGAATTCCCAGGTTATTCAATATGCCATTAAGTCTCTTGAAAGAATAAAAAGTAATAGGGGAGTAGAAAAAGTAAAGAAAATTTTAAATTCTACAGACAAAAAATATTTAAAGGAAGCTTGTGAAAATTATTTAGAGTCTATAGAAGAAGTAAGAGGGAGAAAATAAGTTTAAGGGGGGGTAATCATGAGTTATTATACTATTAGAAATAGGGCAGTATCAGAATTTGATGAAAAAAAGTCTACTTTTATAGGACATGTAAATAGGGTTAATACAGAAGAAGAGGCTAAGGCTTTTATAGAGGAAATTAAAGAAAAGTATAAAGATGCAAGACACAATGTTTATGCATATATTATAGGTGAAAACATGGGTATACAGAGGTATAGTGATGATGGAGAACCTAAAGGAACTGGTGGGATCCCTGTATTAGAAGTTATTAAAAAGAATAATTTAACTGATACTGTTATTGTTGTAACAAGATATTTTGGAGGAATTTTACTTGGAGCTTCAGGACTTACTAGGGCATATTCTAAAGCAGCAGCAGAAGCTGTAAAAGAGGGACAAATAGTTGAAAAAGTCTTAGGCGCTAAGGTAAATATAGAAATAGAATACGATCTTTTAGGAAAGGTACAGCATAGTTTTCTTCAAAGTAATATTCATATAGAAGACATAGAATATTCAGATAAGGTTATATTAACTTTATTTTTAGAGTTAGATAAAATAGAAGAAGTAGAAAGAGAGATAATGAATATAACCTCAGGTAAAGGTATACTTTTAAGAGATGATTCTAAGCACTATTTTAAATTAGAACATAGGCTTTATGAAGAAGAGTAAACAGCTACCCTTGTAAAAATAATAATTAACATGTTATAATATTAAAAGATTTCAATTAAGGGTTATTTTCTAGGCAATAATTAAAAATATTATATTTTAATGAAATATAGTTATTAGTGCAAGGTTTCCTAGATTAAAATTTAAGCATACAAAAACTTAATATAAACTAAGTTTATTTTATAAATTGGAAGGAGAATAAGTATATGTCAGGACATTCAAAGTGGCATAATATACAGGCTAAAAAAGGTAAAGTAGATGCAAAAAGAGGTAAAATATTCACTAAAATAGGTAAAGAAATAGCTATTGCAGCTAAAACAGGTGGAGCTAACCCAGATGCAAATCCTAGGTTAAGAGATGTTATTGCAAAAGCAAAGGCTAATAATATGCCTAAAGATTCAATAGATAGGGCTATAAAAAAAGCTACAGGTGAACTTGCGGGAGTTGACTATGAGGAAATAGTATATGAAGGATATGGTCCATCAGGAATAGCTGTTTTAGTAGAAGTATTAACGGATAATAAAAACAGAAGTGCTGGTAATGTAAGACATGCTTTTTCAAAACATGGAGGAAATTTAGGTTCTACAGGATGTGTCTCCTTTATGTTCCAGAAAAAAGGTCAATTGGTTATAGAACGAACTAGTGAGCTTGATGAAGAAGAGTTAATGATGATGGCATTAGATGCTGGAGCTGAAGATTTTCAATCAGAGGAAGAAGTTTTCGTTATTACAACAGAACCAGAAGATTTTGGTGATGTTAGGGAAGCTTTAGAAGAAAATGGATTAGAATTCTTAGAAGCTGAACTTAAGAGTATCCCAGATACATATGCAGGAATAGATGAGGATACAGCAGGTAAATTTCAAAAGATGCTTGATGTGTTAGAAGAAGATGAGGATGTTCAAAACGTTTACCACAATGCTGAGTTCCCAGAGGGATGGGAAGAATAAATAAAGTTCAAGTAGAGTATTAGAGAAGATAGCCATAGGATAAAAAAACACTTTCAATATAGGTATAACTATATTGAAAGTGTTTTTTTATGCTCATTATTATTGTAAATATTAAAAATAACTTAAATAATGCGTAATCATTATATGAAGAAAAATATCTTACAAAGTATTTAATGAAAAAATTAATCAATTTAAACAAAAAATAATTAATAAAATATTAAAAAATATGGGATATATTATTGACCTATTTTAATATTGGTTGTATTATATATATAACATATTTAGTTCCTATATAGAAATATTTGATATTTTCTCAATATTCCAATAAAGGAGGGAGAAGTTATTATCTTTTAATTTAAAATTTAATTTATTAGGGGGATGACTATGAAAAAAAGGAATTTTTTATCTAAAAGGCTTATGGTAGCTGTTACTTTAGCTACAGTACTTGCGTTTAACACAGTAGTTCCAGTTTATGCATCTTTAGAAAGCAATAATGGAGCACAAGCTGTTTTAGGTCAACAAGAGGAGAGTAGGAATTATACTCTAGCAGATTTAAGAAGGTTAAGTTATTATGATTTAGTAGATTTACTTGTAAAAACAGACGTATATAACTTGACAGATTTATTTCAGTACAGCGAAGATGCAAGACAGTTTTATGGTGATAAAACTCGTATGTCCTTTTTAATGGACGAGATACAAAGAAGAGGAAGTCAATATACAGATATAGATTCAAAGGGAATTCCAACACTAATAGAAGTTGTTAGAGCAGGATTTTATCAAGGTTTTTATCATAAAGAATTAGAAGAGTTAAATAAAAGAGAGTTTAGAGAAAGGGCTATACCAGCTGTATTATCCATACAAAGAAATCCTAATTTTGTATTAGGTACAGAAGTTCAAGATAAAATAGTATCTTCTACAGGACTTTTTGTATGGAATGGGGCATCTAATCCAGAAGTAATTAACAATTTTACTCCAATTTTAAAACAATACACTAAAAATATGAATATATTTGTTAATGATAATGCTAAAGGAACAGCTTTATTTAATGTTTTAGGTGGTCCAAGCTATGATATTTCAACTTATATAAGTACTACAAAAAAGAGTCCGGAAGAAACTCAATGGTATAGAAAAATAGATGGATTTATTAATGAAGTAAAAAATATAGCATTTATTGGTGAAGTAAATGAAAAGAATTCTTGGATTATTGATAATGGAATTTATCATATAGCAAGTTTAGGTAAGTTGCATAGCAATTCTAAAATTGGAATAGAGACTCTAACACAAACTATGAAAATGTACCCATATCTTAGCCAACAACATTTGCAATCAGCAGAGCAAATCAGAAGAAATTATAACGGAATAGATGCTGCAGGTAATAAAATAGATATGGAGAAGTTAAAGGAAGAAGGAAAGGCTAAATATTGTCCAAAAACTTATACTTTTGATAATGGCAAGGTAATAATCAAGGCTGGAGATAGAGTAGAAGAAGAAAAAATAAAAAGACTTTATTGGGCTTCAAAAGAAGTAAATTCCCAGTTCTTTAGAGTAATGGGAAGAGATAATCCATTAGAAGCGGGTAATCCAGATGAAATATTAACCATGGTTATTTACAATAGCCCAGATGAATACACTTTAAATAGTGTTCTTTATGGATATGAGACTAATAATGGTGGAATGTATATTGAAGGAAAAGGAACTTTCTTTACGTATGAAAGAACTCCAGAAGAAAGTACTTATACCCTAGAAGAGTTATTTAGACATGAATATACTCACTATCTACAAGGAAGATATGCTGTTCCGGGACAATGGGGAGATACAGAATTATATAAAAACGATAGATTAACTTGGTACGAAGAAGGTGGGGCAGAACTTTTTGCAGGCTCTACAAGAACTTCTGGGGTATTACCAAGAAAAAGTATTATAAATAATATTCGTACTACAACAAGGAATAACAGATATAAGGTTTCTGATACAGTTAATTCTAAGTATGCAAGTGGATTTGAATTCTATAATTATGCATGTGTTTTTGTAGATTATATGTATAATAAAGATATCACTACATTAGATAAAATCAATAACATTGTTAAAAGTAACGATGTTAAAGCATATGATGATTACATGAAGGAGTTAAGTTCTAATTATTCATTAAATGATAGATATCAAGACCATATGCAAAAATTAATAGATGATTATGATAACTTAACTGTACCACTTGTTTCAGATGACTATTTAATAAGACATGCTTATAAAAATCCTAATGAAATTTATTCAGAAATAACGAATGTTGCTAAATTAAAAGATGTTAAGACTGAAATAAATAAGTCACAATTCTTTAAAACTTTTACTTTGCGTGGAAAATATTCAGCTGGAACTTCAAAGGGGAAAATAGAAGATTACAAGCAAATGGATAAACTAACAAATGAGTTCTTGAAGAAATTAGATGCTTATTCTTGGAGTGGGTATAAGACAGTTACTGCTTATTTCACTAATTACAAAGTAGATGCATCAAATAATGTGACTTATGATGTGGCATTCCATGGATATATGCCAGATGAAAATGATTCTACAAATTCACTGCCATATGGTAAGATAAATGGACCTTATAATGGAACACAAAATACTAAGATAAAATTCTCAAGTGAAGGCTCTTTTGATCCAGATGGTAAAATTGTATCTTATGAATGGGATTTTGGTGATGGAAACAAGAGTAAGGATGAGAATCCAGAACATTCATATGCTAAAGTTGGAACTTATAACGTAACTTTAAAAGTTACAGATGATAAGGGTGGATATTCTATATCTAAAACTACAGTTGGAGTAAAAGATTTATCAGAAAATCAATTACCAGTTGTATATATGGAAGTTCCTACTACAGCATATGTAGATAAGGAAGTTACTTTCTATGGAAAAGGAACTTATGACCCAGATGGTTCAGTTGCAGGTTACCAATGGGATTTTGGTGATGGAAGTGATGTGAGTTATGTTCAAAATCCAACACATTTATATAGGAAAAAGGGGGAATATACTGTTACACTCAAAGTAATGGATAATAGTGGACAAATGACAGAAAAAACTAAAAAAATAGTAGTAACAGACCCTGTATATCCTATTAATCGTGAAACGGAACCAAATGATTCTAAAGAAATGGCTAATGGACCTATATTACCAGGTGTTTCAGTAAATGGTACATTAGATAATACTGACTATAGTGATTTCTTCTACTTTGATGTAATAACTCCAGGAGAAGTAAAAATTGATATAGCTAAATTGGGTTACGGAGGAGCTACTTGGGTAGTATATGATGAAAATAATAATGCAGTAGCTTATGCAACAGAAGATGGTTATAATTTAAAAGGAAGTTTTAAGGCTCAAAAATCAGGAAAATATTATATACACTTATATATGTACAGTGGACAATATATGCCATATAGAATTAATGTAAGTGGTTCTGTAGGAAGATAAGGATTAATTAATAGTCAAAGGATAACCTTAATATTTAAGGATATCCTTTGATTAATTTTTTGACTACAATTATATTTCTTTGCTATAATAACTCTGACTTTATTAAATTTAATTAAGAACTGAAAATAAAATTTTGGAGGAGTATTATGATACTTTCAGGAAAAGAAATTAAAAATAGATTAAATAAAGATATATTTATAGAACCATTTAATGAAAAACAATTAAATCCTAATAGTTATAATTTAAAACTGCATAATGAATTATTGGTTTACGATGAGAATGTGTTAGATATGAAAAAGGAAAATAAAGCAAGTAAGATTATTATACCTGAGGAAGGTTTACTTTTGGAACCAGGGAAATTATATCTAGGAAGTACTGTTGAATACACTAAGACTGATAAAGTAGTGCCTATGCTAGAAGGGAGATCTTCTGTTGGAAGATTAGGACTTTTTATACACATAACTGCTGGATTTGGTGATGTGGGATTTTCAGGATATTGGACCTTAGAAATTTTTTGCGTTCAGCCAATAATAATATATCCTAATGTAGAAATATGTCAAATCTATTATCATGATATTAATGGTGAATATAGTAAGTATAACAGTGGAAAGTACCAAAACAATGAAGGGATTCAACCAAGTTTGCTATTTAAGGATTTTAAAAAATAAAAGTTGAATAGAATTACATAAATTGGACATAATACACAATAAAAGGAGTGATATTATGTCTAAAAATAAAAAATTACTTATATTAATGCCTTTATTTTTTATGGCTATGTTTTTAGTGACTTACGGAATAGTAACTATTAAAAATAATAAAAATCAAAAAGTCTCTACAAATAAAAATGAAGAATTAAGGGAAGTTAAAGAGAAGATAGGAATTGATAATTCTTCAAATTCTATTAAAATTATATATGAGAGTGTATATTCTAAACCTGAAGGAAGTAATAACATAGCTGTTGACGAATATATAGAAAAATTTAGTAAAGATAAAGAAGTAATTGGAGATATGACTAAAGAACAAGTTGTAGCTGCCTTCAAAAAAGATGATTATAGCTTAAAAGATATAAAGAAGAATCAAATAATATTTTCAAGGTCCCTTGATAAGTATAAATATTCACCTAACAAGTATGTAATTGGAATTAAGGATGGATATGTAGCTATATTTAAAGTTAACAAAGATGGAAATCTTGCCATAGAGTCACCACAGGATATAACTGATATTAATATAAAAGACCTTCCAGAAGGTGATGTTGAACTTTTAAATAAGGGAGACAAAATTTATGAATTTAATTCTAAGGAAGAGGCAATAGAAGGCTTAGAAGGAATATTTAGAACATAAGATGCCCAACTAAGGGTGTCTTTTCTTTTTTATACACAATTCTAAGCTTCAAAGGGAGCCTTTACTCTCACTGAAGCCCATAAATACTTACGCAAGTATTTATGAACTATAATATGGTTGTTTTGAATAAGATGTGAATATTAATTTTTATTTCTATGTATGGATTATATATCAATAATTATTGAATTAGAATCCTATAAATGATAAAGTATAATATAGTCCTTTATTTTTGAGGTGATATTATATGTATGAATATATTAAAGGTGTTTATATGGGAATAAGCAAGGAATGTATAGTTGTAGACAATAATGGCATTGGATACAAGATATACTCATCAGGATATACCATGGCTAATATGCCAGGTATTGGTGAAGAGGTTATGCTTTATTTAACGCAAATTATTAGACAAGATTTCATTGGTCTCTATGGCTTTTCATCAAAAAAGGAGTTAGAACTTTTTAACCAGTTACTTACGGTAAATGGTGTTGGTGCTAAGGCTTCTCTATCTCTACTTTCTATAACTAATGTAGAAAACTTAAAAAAATCTATAGTTTTAGAAGAAGATAAGGTTTTGACTAAGGCTCCAGGCATAGGTAAAAAAATTGCTGGAAGAATAATCTTAGAGCTTAAGGATAAATTGGATATAGAATTAGATGAAGAAATGGATTTACAGGAAAGAGAGAGTAAGATTAGCGCAAAAACTCTAGAGGAAGCTAAGGAAGCATTAATAGCTTTAGGATATTCAGAAAAAGAATCTGAAAAGGCTTTAAGTGAGATAGATTCCAAAACAAATTTAGAAGATATAATAAAAGAATGTTTAAAATACTTAATGAATTAGGATGAGGTGAAGTTTAATGGAGAATCGAATTATAACATCTTCCTTAATGGATGAAGATTTAAATAATGAATTTTCTTTACGACCTCAAAGATTAAATGAATATATAGGACAAAATAAAGTAAAAAGTAACCTAAACATTTTTATAAAAGCTGCTAAGAAAAGAGATGAATCCCTTGATCACACGCTATTATACGGACCTCCTGGACTTGGAAAGACAACTATGGCAAATATTATAGCAAAAGAAATGGGAGGAGATTTAAAAGTAACATCAGGACCAGCTATTGAAAGAGCTGGAGATTTAGCTGCTATATTAACAAGTTTAAAAGATAAAGACGTATTATTCATAGATGAAATACATAGGCTTTCTCGTTCTGTAGAAGAAATTCTTTATCCTGCTATGGAAGACTATGCCTTAGATATTATAATAGGAAAAGGGGCACAAGCAAAATCCATAAGAATAGATTTACCGCAATTCACCTTAATAGGAGCTACCACTAGATTAGGACTATTAACTTCTCCTCTTAGGGATAGATTTGGAGTACTTTGTGCTATGGAATTTTATGAAGAAGAAGAACTTATGGAGATAATCATTCGTTCTGCAAAAATTTTAGGTGCTTCCATAAATAAAAAAGCTGCTCTTCTTCTAGCGAGGAGATCTAGGGGAACACCTAGAGTAGCTAATAGGATTTTAAAAAGAGTTAGAGATTATTGTGATGTCCTAGAGTGTGATACCATTGATGAGAATTTAGTATTAAAATCTACAGAACTTTTAGGTATTGATCATGAGGGATTCGATTCTGTAGATAACAAGATATTAGAAGCTCTAATAAATAATTTTAATGGTGGACCAGTTGGAGTTGAAACCCTAGCTTATTTTATTGGGGAGGAAACCAGTACTTTAGAGGATGTTTATGAGCCATACCTACTTCAAAAAGGATTTCTACTTAGAACTCCAAGGGGAAGGGTGGCAGGTGATAGAGCTTATAAACATTTAAAATTAGACAAAAGAAAAGATGATAATTTAGGAGAACAAAATAGTTTTTTATAGATGAAATTAATAAAGAAGGTGTGAATTTTGAGAGTAAAAGATTTTAATTTTAATTTACCAGAAGATTATATAGCACAGCATCCCTTACAAAAAAGAGATAATTCTCGCTTAATGGTTTTAGATAAAAACACTGGAGAAATAGAACATAAGATTTTCAAAGATATATTAGAATATTTAAATCCGGGAGATTGCCTTGTTTTAAATAATACAAGGGTCCTACCTGCAAGACTTATAGGTCATAAAGAAGGAACTATGGGGAGAATGGAATTCTTGCTTTTAAAGAGAAAAGACAAAAATCAATGGGAAACCTTGGTGAAACCTGGTAAAAGAGCAAAAATAGGATCTAAGTTTGTTTTTGGTAATGGAGAATTAAAGGCAGAAGTAGTAGGTATGGGCGAAGATGGGAGTAGAATTGTAGAATTTGAATATGAAGGTATATTTGAAGAGGTATTAGATAAATTAGGAGAAATGCCACTTCCACCATACATAACTGAAAAATTAGAAGAAAAGGAAAGATATCAAACAGTTTATTCTAAGGAACCGGGCTCAGCAGCAGCACCTACAGCAGGCTTACATTTTACAGAGGAATTGCTAAAAGAAATTAAGAATAAAGGAGTAAATGTAGCTTTTCTTACACTTCATGTGGGTCTTGGTACCTTTAGACCTGTAAAAGCAGAAACCATAGAGGAACATCATATGCACTCTGAATATTATCAAATGAGTTCAGAAACTGCAGATATAATAAACAAAACTAAAGAAAATGGAGGAAGGGTTATTGCTGTTGGAACCACTTCTTGCAGAACTATTGAGAGTATAGCTGATGAACATGGAAAAGTTAGGGAATGTTCAGGGTGGACTGATATTTTCATTTATCCTGGATATAAATTCAAGGTATTAGATGCATTGATTACTAATTTCCATTTACCAGAATCTACATTAATAATGCTAGTTAGTGCCCTTGCAGGAAAAGAGCATGTAATGAATGCTTATAATGTAGCAGTAGAAGAAAAGTATAGGTTTTTTAGCTTTGGAGATGCTATGTTTATAAAATAGTTAGGTTTTATTATTAATAATATGATATGGATGATAAAATTTGCATATATAATATTTTAAAGATAGTTAAGATATAAATTATTATATTTAAATTTTAATATTTAACATTAGATAAGGAAGTGATTAGTTGGGAGAATACAAATTACTTAAAAAAGTGGATAAAATAAGAAGAGGAGAATTTAAAACTGTACATGGTACTATACAGACACCTGTATTTATGAATGTAGGAACACTAGCTGCTATTAAGGGAGCGGTATCCTCCATGGATCTTAAAGAAATAGGATGTCAAGTGGAACTTTCAAATACATATCATCTACACTTAAGACCAGGAGATAAAGTTGTAAGAGAGATGGGTGGACTTCATGAATTTATGAATTGGGATAGACCAATTTTAACAGATTCAGGTGGTTTTCAGGTATTTTCTTTATCTGCTAATAGAAGGATAGCAGAAGAAGGGGTTTATTTTAACTCTCATATAGATGGGAAAAAAATATTCATGGGTCCAGAAGAAAGCATGCAAATTCAGAGTAATTTAGGATCCACTATTGCCATGGCTTTTGATGAGTGTATACCAAATCCATCCTCTAGAGAGTATGTAGAAAACTCAGTGGCAAGAACTACTAGATGGCTTGAAAGATGTAAAGTTGAGATGGATAGACTAAACTCTTTAGAAAATACAGTAAACAAAAGTCAAATGCTCTTTGGTATAAATCAAGGAGGAACTTATGAGGATATAAGAATAGAACATGCTAAAACCATATCTAAAATGGATTTAGATGGATATGCCATTGGAGGTTTAGCAGTTGGAGAAACTCATGAAGAGATGTATAGGATTATTGATGCTGTAGTACCTTATCTTCCACAGGAAAAACCTATTTATTTAATGGGGGTAGGAATACCAAGTAATATACTTGAAGCAGTGGAAAGAGGAGTAGACTTTTTTGACTGTGTACTTCCAGCTAGAAATGGAAGACATGGGCATGTATTTACAAAGTATGGCAAAATAAATCTTATGAATGCAAAATTTGAACTTGATAAAAAACCTATAGATGAGGGTTGTCAATGTCCTACATGTAGGTATTATACAAGAGCATACATAAGACATTTATTTAAAGCAAAAGAGATGCTTGCCATGAGATTGTGTGTTCTGCATAACTTGTATTTTTATAATAAACTTATGGAAGACATTAGAAAAGCAATAGATGGTGATTATTTCTATGAGTTTAAGGCAGAAAAACTTAGAGAATGGAATGGAAGAGCTTAAATTTAAAGGTTCTTTACATATAAATAAATTAAGTTAAAGGAGTGGTTGTGTATGCCAGCAGGATTAGGTAGTTTTTTACCCTTAATAATTGCTTTTGGATTATTTTACGCCATAGTATTTATTCCAGAAAATAAAAGAAAAAAGAAATACGAGCAAATGCTTAGAGATTTGAAAGTTAATGATGATATTTTAAGTAAGGGTGGAATAATGGGAAGAGTTATAAGCATCGAAGATGAATATATAATTCTCGAAACAGGTCCAAATAGGGCAAGAATAAAACTTCATAAGAATGGTATTTCTTCAGTGTTATTCTCTAGGGAGGAAGAGGAAGAGTACAAAGAAGTTAAGGAAAGTAATAAAGAAATTAAGGAAAACAACAAAGAAACTAAAGAAAATAACAAGGAAGAAAAATAAATTTAAGTAATAAAAAACCTCTCTTTTGCATAATTAATATTAATTAGCAAAGGGGAGGTTTTTTTATGAGGGCAAGGAATAAGTATTCAAGCATAGGACTAGGAGTACTAAGAGCTACTATATTAACCATAGTTTTTTTGATTTTTTATACCTTGATTACTTCTTTAAGTTCTAGAGGTATGGAGAATAGTGAATTAGGCATAGGTTTTTTATTTATTACAGTAATAAGTGTTCTATATGGAGCTGCATATGCTGCAAGGAGTGCAGGTGAAAAGGGGTGGTTTGTAGGAATGATGGTTGGATTAATATATATACTATTAATTTATTTAGTTTCTATAATATCAGGAAGAGAAAGTTCCCTTGAACTTAAAGATATTTTTAGAATATTGCTTTGCATTTTTGCAGGTACTTTGTCTGGAATGCTTGGAATTAATCTGTAGTAGGGACTTTATTTATTCATATGTTTATGTTATAATCAGTTAGAAAAAGATTGAATGGAGGAGTATGCATGAAACACATAAAGGTTCTAAACAAATCAAACCTAAAAAATAGCGTAAAAAAACCAGGATGTAAAGAATGCGCAAACTCATGCCAATCTGCATGTAAAACATCTTGTACAGTAGCTAACTTAGCTTGTGAAAACTAATAAGATATTTTGCTAAATGGCATAGCAGTAACTTAAAGTTACTGCTTTAAATTTACTTAGACTTAAATTTAACTAGGAGGAAAAAGCAATGGCATTAATTCATAAATTTAAACAAGGCGATGATTACTTTGTAATAGATATAAACTCAGGCTCACTTCATAAGATTGATGAGCTAGTTTTTGATCTTTTAGATGACGAAAAGTTAAAAGAAAAAGAAGAATTATTATGTACATATAAAGATAAATATTCCAAAAATGATATGGAAGAAGCTTATGCTGAAATAAAGGAACTTATAAAGGAAGAGTATCTTTATACAAAAGATTTATATGAAGATATAGCTTTAAAAACTGGGAATGGTCAAGCTTTTATAAAAGCATTATGCTTAAACATAATTCATGATTGTAATTTAAGATGTAAATATTGTTTTGCAGATGAAGGAGAGTATCATGGATGTAGACAGAGGATGTCTAGTGAAGTGGGTAAAAAAGCTATAGATTATGTAATTAAACATTCTGGACCTAGAAAAAATATAGAAGTAGATTTATTTGGTGGCGAGCCTATAATGGCTATGGATACAATTAAAGAAATAGTAGACTATGCAAGAGAACAGGAAAAAATATACAATAAGAATATAAGATTTACTATGACAACGAACTGTACTTTATTAAATGATGAAATCATGGAATATTTAAATGAGAATATGGTAAATATTATATTGAGTATTGATGGAAGAAAAGAAGTAAATGACAAGGTTAGAATTAGGTTTGATGGAACTGGAACTTATGATGCAATTATTCCAAAGATAAAAAGAATGATAGAAAAAAGAGATAAGGATAAAACTCACTATGTAAGAGGTACTTTTACAAGAGAAAACCTTGATTTTTATGAAGATATTAAGCACTTAGCAGATCTTGGCTTTAAAGAGATTTCTGTAGAACCAGTTGTATTACCAGATGAACATGAATTATCTTTAAGGGAAGAGGATCTACCAATTATTTTTGAACAATATGATAAATTATATAATGAAATGTGTAGAAGATATGAAAATGGTGAAGAGTTTAATTTTTATCATTTTAATGTAGATTTAAATGGTGGACCTTGTGTATATAAGAGAATTTCAGGATGTGGTGCAGGACATGAATATGTAGCAGTAACTCCTGAAGGGGACATATATCCTTGTCACCAATTTGTTGGTAATGAAGAATTTAAATTAGGAACTATATATGAGGATGATTTTGACAGGGAATTAAGTAGTGAATTCCAAAAAGCTCATATTTACAATAAACCTAAATGTAAGGAATGTTGGGCAAGATTTTTCTGTAGCGGAGGATGTCAAGCTAATAATTATAATTTTAATGGAGATATGCATATACCATATGAAATTGGATGTGCAATGCAAAAAAAGAGAATTGAATGTGCTATAGCTTTAAAAGCTAAGAAGATGGAAAAGTAGTTTATATTACCTATTATTGACTATTATTTTACATAGTAATATAATAAAAACAATACAGTAAAAAAGCATATAGTCGACAAAGGAGGATAAAAATGAAAAAGGGCAAAAGTACGGGGATTTTTGTACTATGTATAGTCCTAATAGGAGTTTTTGCGTACATAGGGTATTTCGGTCTTGAATTATTTGGTTATAAAGTTCTACCTTTTTCCAAAACCATAAACAGAGGTTTAGACCTTCAAGGTGGAATTTCTGTAGTTGAGGAAATTCAAGCAGATAAGGTAACTCCAGAAGACATGGCGAGGGAAATTGAATTTATCAATATGAGGGTAAACAAACTTGGGGTTGCAGAAACAGAAGTTAAACAAGAAGGGGAAAAAAGAATTAGAATTGAAGTTCCAGGAATTTTTGATTCTAAGAGTGTTATGGACCTTATAGGGAAAACTGGGGAATTAAAGTTTATAGGACCAGACAAAAAAGTTGTTCTTACTGGAAAAGATGTTAAGAATGCTATAGCAGGCTTAAATGAAAGAAATGAACCAGAAGTAAGACTAGAATTAAATGCTGAAGGAACCAAAAAGTTTGCTGAAGCAACTCAAAAATTTTTAAATCAAAATATATCTATTCATATGGATGAAGAAGAGTTAACTAGTCCGCTAGTTCAAAGTGTTATTACAGATGGTTCTGCAGTTATAACAGGAAGTAAATCCCTAGAAGAGGCTAAAAAGACGGCAGATATAATAAAATCAGGTGCATTACCACTTCCAATAAAACCTGTTTCTTTTAAAACAGTAGGGGCAACACTAGGTTCTAGTGTTATGCCAAACACTAAGAAAGCTGCTTTTATTGGTATAGCTCTAGTCTTAATTTTCATGGCTGCACTATATAGAATTCCAGGTATTATGGCAGATATTGCACTAATGGTATTTATGTTACTAGATCTATTAGCTTTTTCACTTGCAGATGTAACTTTAACATTATCAGGTATAGCAGGATTTTTACTCACTATAGGAATGGCAGTGGATGCTAATGTGCTTATTTTTGAGAGGATTAAAGAAGAATTAAAAACAGGTAAATCTATAAGATCTTCTGTTGAAGCAGGATTTAACATGGCAATGTCTTCAATATTAGATTCTAATATAACTACAATTATAGCAGCTTTAATATTATATGCAGTTGGTACAGGGTCTGTCAAAGGATTTGCTCTTACCTTAATGATGGGTATAATAATCAGTATATTCACAGCATTAGTAGTTACTAGATTTTTACTTAACTTAGCTTTAAATATGGGATTAATAAGTAAACCTTCTCATTTTGGCGTAAAAAAGGGGGTAGAGTAAAATGTTTAAAATAGTTGAAAAAACTAAGCTCTGGTTTACTCTTTCTCTTACAGTAATTATAATTGGAATGTTTATTTTTATAACTAAGGGATTAAATTATGGTATAGATTTTACAGGTGGTACTCTTTTAGATATAGATATGAACAAGACTGTTACAGTAGAAGATAAAAAAGAATTAGATACCATTTTAAAATCATATACTGATAAGTATTCCTTAAGAGATATAAATAATAAAAAAGAAATTGAAATAATAATACAAAGCGGTGCTGTTAAGGATGAAAAAATAGCAGAGCTTAAAAAAGAAATAAAAGGAAAATTTAAATTAGGTGATAAGTACTTAGTTTCAGAAGAAAATATAGGTGGATCTGTAGGAAGTGAGCTTACTAAAAAAGCTTGGGGTGCTATAGGGGTTGCTTTTTTAGCAATGCTTATATATATAGCATTTAGATTTGAAGTTAAGTTTGGTATAGCAGCTATATTAGCATTAATCCATGATATATTAATAACCCTAAGTGTCTATGCTATTTTTAGAGTAAAGGTAAATTCTCCTTTTATAGCAGCCATACTTACTATTTTAGGATACTCTATTAATGATACTATTGTTGTATTTGATAGAATAAGGGAAAACAGGAAGAAACTTGGTAGAATAGAATTAAATGAACTTGTAAATAAAAGTATAAATCAAACAATAACAAGGTCTATAAATACTTCATTATCTACATTAATTACTATTTTAGCTCTTTTAATTTTAGTTCCTTCTATTAGAGAATTTACATTACCTTTAACTATAGGTATTGTAGCAGGAACATATTCATCTATATTTATAGCAAGTCCTGTATGGGTATTGTTGAGTAAGAGAGATAAAAAACCAAAAACAGCTAAAGCTTAAAAATTATTATCTAGGGACGTAGCCTTTTTTCTTCTATTTTAAATAAGATGGAAGTATTAGAACGGCTATTCATGGGATAGATCGTATAAGAAACTAAATTTTAATAAACCTCAAAAATTTAATTATTTCTTGAGGTTTATTATTTTGTTTAAAAATAATTGTAAAATCTACAATTTTACATTATAATATATATGTTTTCTCTAATAATTCGGGGGATTGATTATGTTGAAACATAAAATTATAAATGAAAATAAGATTTTTCGGGAATCTTTTTCCCAAATAAAACTTAATAATTATTATCCCTTTCTTCTAAACAATATGCAATCAATACTCCAAAGAGTAGTTAGAGCTATTAATAATAGAGAAAAGATAGTTATTTTTGGATATTATGATGTAGAAAGTATAACTAGTGTGTCTACTTTACTTTTAACCCTTAGATATCTAAAAGCAGATGTGGAGTATTTTATACCTGGAGAGGTAGAGAGGGCTAAAATGTTAACGGAGAAAGATATAAAGGAACATATTGAGTTTTTAGGTACTAAACTAGTAATATCCTTAGGATGTTTCGTTAACTCTGATATAGAAGATAATCTATGTGAAAGCTTAGGCATAGACGTCATAACTTTAAGCAGTGATATATGTTATAAAGAGAATGAGTACATATTAAGCCCTAAAGGCAAAGATTCCAAATATCCATTTAAAGAACTCAGTTGTTCTGGAGTTACATATAAGTTAGTTCAATCTTTATCTCATTATTACAAGACTAACAAGTTTAATAAATACATAGACTTAATTAGCTTAGGTACATTAGCTAGTGAAAAGAAGATCACAGGAGAAAACAAATACATAGTAGATCAAGGTATTGAGCAAATCAAAAAAAGTAATAATTATGGAATAAGGGCTCTTATTAAAATTCATAAGATAAATAGTATAAACATAAAATCTGTTCAAAAATTAGTTTCTACCATTATACCTAAGGTTAATCCTATAGGAAATATGGACAATGCAAAAATAATAGTGGAACTTTTTACTACGGAAGATAAAGATAAGGCTGAGCAGATTTCAAAGTATTTATATAAGGAGAGAATAATAAGATAAGTATGAGTCGCTTCATTGTATAAATAAATTTTCTTATATATAATAAAGGTGTAAGTGAATTAGATGGAAAATAAGAATCATTTATGTAATAAATCAATTGTATATTTTTAAAGGGAGGAATAAAGTTGCATTTAAAGGATAAAATAAGAATAATAGAAGACTTTCCGAAAAAAGGTATAAGTTTTAAAGATGTTACTCCGTTATTAAGCGATTCCGAAAGTTATAGAGAGTGTATAAAGTTATTTTGCGATCAGCTAAAAGATTTAGACGTTGATTTAATTTTAGGACCTGAAGCAAGAGGCTTTTTATTTGGAACCTCCGTTGCTTATGAGCTAGGAGTTGGTTTTGTACCAGTTAGAAAAGAAGGAAAGCTTCCTTCTGAAACAGAAATCATAGAGTATGAGCTTGAATATGGAACTGATAAACTTGAAATTCATAAAGATGCCATAAAAAAAGGACAAAAAGTAGCTATAGTTGATGATCTTTTAGCGACCGGTGGTACAGTAGAAGCTATAATTAAACTTATAGAAAAAATGGGTGGAGAAGTTGTGAGTTTAAATTTTGTAGTTGAACTTACAGATTTAAATGCTAGGGAAAGATTAAATGGATACAATGTAACTTCTTTAGTAAAATATAATATATAATTTTAATTAAATATACATTTTGTGTCTAAATATATGTAATTAAAATTGCATAAAACTGCTCAATATTATATAATTAATGTAAAAAACGGCTGGTTAATCAACCAGTCGTTTAATTTAGGAGAGTATTACCAATGATTGAGAAATTGTTAAAAAAGATAGATGAAAATTCCTATAACGTTGATAAAGAAATAGTTTTTAAAGCATATAATATAGCACGAGAAGCTCATAAGGATCAAATGAGGGAATCAGGAGAACCTTATATCATTCATCCTATTGAAGTTGCATGTATTTTAGCGGAACTAGGCATGGACACTAGTACTATAACTGCAGGTATTTTGCACGATGTCATAGAAGATACAGATTACTCTTATGATGATATTAAAGAAATTTTTAACGAGGAAATTGCCAATTTAGTAGAAGGTGTAACTAAGTTAGGCAAGATAAAATATAAATCCAAAGAAGAGCAACAAGCAGATAATGTTAGAAAAATGCTTTTAGCTATGGCAAGAGATATAAGGGTTATTTTAATAAAACTTGCAGATAGGCTCCATAATATGAGGACATTAAAGTATATGCCAATATTTAAGCAAAAAGAAAAGGCAAAGGAAACCCTTGATATATATGCACCCTTAGCTCATAGACTTGGAATATCAAAAATAAAATGGGAATTAGAGGATTTAGCTTTAAGATATATTAATCCCAATCTATACTACGAGCTTGTGAAAGAAATAGCACAAAAAAGGGCAGAACGTGAAGCATATATAAGTCATATCATTGAAGATCTATCACAAAAGTTAGTTAGTGCTGGAATAACTTCTGAAATAGAGGGCAGACCAAAACATTTTTACAGTATTTACAACAAGATGAAAAGTAAAAATAAAAATCTAGATCAAATCTTTGATCTAACAGCAGTTAGAATATTAGTTAATACAGTAGTAGACTGTTATTCTACATTAGGTATAGTCCATACCTTATATAAACCAATGCCAGGTAGATTTAAAGATTATATAGCTATGCCAAAACCTAACATGTATCAATCACTTCATTCTACGGTTATAGGTCCTAAAGGAAAGCCTTTTGAGATTCAAATTAGAACTTACGATATGCACAAAACTGCAGAATATGGTATAGCTGCTCACTGGAAGTATAAAGAAGGTGAAAATGGCAAAGAAGATGATTTAGAGTCAAGATTGTATTGGCTTAGAGATATATTGGAGTGGGAAGGGGAAACCTCTGATCCAGAAGAGTTTATGGAAGCTTTTAAAATAGATTTGTTTTCAGATGAAGTTTTTGTATTTACTCCAAAAGGGAAAGTTATAAGCTTACCAAGAAATTCAACACCCCTAGATTTTGCGTACAGAATTCATACGGATATAGGGAATCATTGTATTGGAAGCAAGGTAAATGGAAAAATTGTATCTTTAGACTATAAACTTCAAACTGGGGAAATAGTAGAGGTTATAACTTCACCAAGTAGTAAAGGACCAAATATAGATTGGCTTTCTATTGCAAATAGTAATCATGCAAAGAGTAAAATTAAATCTTTTTTTAATAAATTAAAGAGAGAAGAGAATATAGAAAAAGGTAAGGAAGTACTAGAAAAGGAAGCTAAAAAACAAGGATGTAATTTTGGTGATATAGCTTATGGAGAGAAATTAGATAAGATATATAAGAGATATAATTTAAGAACCTTGGAGGATTTATATTCTTTTTCAGGTGCTGGTCTCATAGCTCCTTCTAATATTGTATCAAGATTATTAGAAGATAGGAAAAAGGAAGAGGTATTAAAAGAAACTTTAGAAAATAATATTAAAAACAAAAAAAACACTGAAAAACAAGATAAGGATAGTATGCCAGAGTTAGTATTAAAGGATACTAATAATTTGATGGCTAGATTTGCTAAATGTTGTAACCCAGTACCAGGTGATGCTATAATAGGTTATGTTACAAAAGGAAGAGGAATTTCAGTTCATAGAAGAGATTGTAGAAATGTAGAAAATTTAATTAGAGAAGAAAAAGAAAAAATAATAGAAATAACTTGGGAAAACATAAAAGGATCAGAATTTACCTGCGAGTTAACTATAAAATGTAGGGACAGAGCGGGAATGCTTGCTGATGCAGTTCAACTTTTAACGCAAACTAAAATCCATATGTGCTCCATAAATGGAACTAGTCGCGATGATGGCTCAGCAGTAATAAATTTAAAAGTAAAGATAAAAAGTATTGAAACTTTAAAAGAACTTATAAAAAAACTTAGAAAACTTGAAGGTGTCTTAGAAGTAAGCAGAGTAAATGGTTAATATGGAGGAAATTTTATGAGAGCAGTAGTACAAAAGGTTACATCTTCTAAAGTAGTAGTAGAAGATAAAATTGTTGGACAGATAAAGGAAGGATACAATGTACTTTTAGGTATATCAAAAGAAGATACCTTAGAAGATGCAATATATCTTAGGGATAAAATAGTTAATTTAAGAGTTTTTGAAGATGAAGAAGGGAAATTAAATAAATCCTTATTAGATGTTAAGGGAGAGCTTTTAATAATTTCACAGTTCACTCTTTATGGAGATTGTAGAAAAGGAAGAAGACCTAACTTTATGCAAGCTCTAGGTGGAGAAGAAGCTAAAATACTTTATGAAAAATTTATTGAACTATGCAAAGAAAACATTTCAACTGTAGAAAGTGGAGTATTCGGTGCTGATATGGAAGTGAGCATTGAAAATTCAGGACCGGTTACAATTTTATTAGATAGTAAAAAGAACTTTTAAATTGTAGGGGAGGTTGTTTGTATGATGGAAATTAAAAGAGTAGTTGCAGGTATTTATGGGGCAAATTGTTATATTATTATGGATAGCAAAACTAAGGAAGCCTTGGTTTTAGATCCAGGTGGGGATGTAGATGATATTTTAAATGGTATTACAGAATTAGGTGCTAAAGTAAAATATATATTTCTAACCCATGGTCATGTAGATCATACTTCTGGGGTAGAAATATTAAAAAACTTAGTTAAAGCACCAATTGCTATAAATGAAAGGGATAGTGAACTAATAAACAAGGGAGCTCATCTATATGGTCCACTTTTAGAAGGAAAAGAGCCAGAGTATTACCTTAAAGAAGGGGATGCTTTTAAAATTGGAGATATAGAAGTTACATGTATAGAGACACCAGGACATACACCAGGAGGAATGAGTTTTATAGTTGAAGATTCAGTATTCACAGGTGATACCTTATTTTATGGTTCCATTGGAAGAACAGACTTAGAAGGTGGAAGTCAAGAGATAATTTTAAAGAGTATAAAAGAAAAATTATTAACACTATCTGATGATACTATAGTTTATCCAGGCCATGGAAGGCAAACAACAATTGAAAACGAAAAGTCTATAAATCCATTTATAAAGTCAATTTTATAGAATTAGGAGTATTATTTACATGAAAGAGTTTTCAAAAGACCAAATAATTGATAAATCTCAGCTAAGAATAAAATTAAATGATTTACAATATAGATATGATGTTTATCAAATGATAAATATCTTTCTTCCTTTTAAAGATATATTATTTGTTGAGGATGGAGAAGCTGATTTTGAATTTATTATAGATGAGGATGAGGTTCTAATAAATTCTCAAATAATAAATAAATCTTATAAAGTACACAAGAAATATAAGTTTAAAGATGAAATTAAAAAAGGTATTTTCCTATACTTTGAAGAGATTACAGGGAAGTTTATGCCTTGGGGAACAAGAATAGGCATAAGACCTTCTAAAATAGCTATGAGCATGTTAATGGAAGGAAAAAAAGATGAGGAAATTATAGAGTATTTTAAAGAAACCTCTCTTACTGATTTTGAAAAAGCTAAGCTTTGTATAGAGGTGGCAAAACGAGAAATTAAGTATATAAATCCTAATAAGAATAAAGTGAGCTTGTATATTAGCATGGCCTTTTGTCCTACTAGATGTTTATATTGTTCTTTTGCTTCAAACCCCATAGGTGGATTTAAAAAGGACATAGTAGAAGAATATTTAGGAGCCTTAAGAAAAGAAATAAGCACAATATCTCAGTATTTAAAAGAAAAGAACATAAGTATTCATACTATATACTTTGGAGGGGGAACACCTACAGCTATAGATGAGGAACAGTTTCATAGTTTAATGAACCATATATATGACAATTTCATATTAGGTTTTGAGCCAGAAGAATTTACGGTTGAGTGTGGAAGGCCAGATAGTATTACCTATAAAAAGCTAGAAAGTATGAAGAAATATGGAGTTACAAGAATAAGCATAAATCCACAAACTATGAATGATGAAACCTTAAAATTAATTGGAAGAAATCATAGTTATTCCGATATAATAGAAGTTTTTAAATTAGCTAGAACTATGGGCTTTGATGATATTAATATGGATGTAATAGTTGGGCTTCCAGGAGAAAAAACAGCTCATGTTAGAAAAACCTGTGAATATATAAGAGAGTTAAAACCAGATAGTTTTACTGTTCATGGATTATCCGTAAAAAGGGCATCAAGATTATATGAAAATATAATAAATAATATTAAATATGAAATTGCCACACAAGATGAATTAAATTTGATGTTTAAAGAGACTTCTAATTTAGCTAAGGATTTAGATATCAAACCATACTATATGTATAGACAAAAGAACATGGTAGGCAACATGGAAAATGTGGGATATAGTAAGCAGGGAAAAGAGTCTATATACAACATTGAAATGATGGAAGATAAAGAGACTATAGTGGCTGTAGGAGCCGATGCTGTTACAAAGGTTGTATACTTAGAAAATGGTAAAATAGAAAGATGTGGAAATGTTAAGGATGTTTATGACTATATAAAGAGAATAGATGAAATGATCGAGAAAAAAATAAACTTATTAGAAACACTTTATTATAATGCAGATTAGATAGGAGGAATGGAAATGGTAACTAAGGCGCCAAAAGGAACAAAAGATTTATTACCAAATGAATCTTATAAATGGATATATTTAGAAAACGCATTGCGTAATATTTCAGAAACATATGGATTTAGAGAAATTAGAACTCCTATGTTTGAATCTACGGAACTTTTCGAAAGAGGAGTAGGAGAGACAACAGATGTGGTTCAAAAGGAAATGTATACCTTTGAAGATAAAGGTGGAAGAAGTATAACATTAAAGCCAGAGGGAACTGCACCAGTAGCTAGAGCTTTTATTGAAAACAGTCTTTATGCAGATGCTCAACCTACAAAGATGTATTATTTTACAGATGCATTTAGATATGAAAAAATGCAAAAGGGAAGACTTAGACAATTTCATCAATTTGGTATAGAGGTTTTTGCTTCTAAAGAGGCATCAGTAGATGCAGAGGGAATTTCACTTGCTATGAGAGCATTAAAGGAACTTGGACTAAATAATTTAGCTTTAAACATAAATAGTTTAGGATGTCCAAAGTGTAGAGCTAAGTTTAATGATGCTCTTCAAGAATATTTAAAAGAGAATTATGAAGAGTTATGTACTACTTGTAAAACAAGATTTGAAAAAAACCCTATGAGAATATTAGATTGTAAAGAAAAAACATGCAAAGAAATAGGAAAAGGTGCTCCTATAATTTTAGATTATATATGCGAAGAATGTAGTGAGCATTTTCAAGAGTTAAAGAGTTATCTAGATGCCTTAGAAATACAATATAATGTAGATCCATATATAGTTAGGGGATTAGATTATTATACAAAGACTGTATTTGAAATAATAAATAATTCTGATGGATTAACCATATGTGGAGGAGGAAGATACGACGGACTTATAGAAGAAATTGGAGGACAGAGTATACCTGCTTTTGGATTTGGTATGGGTATGGAGAGACTTTTAATAGTATTAGAAGAGTCAGGAATGGAAATTCCGAAACCAAACTATATGGACTTATATGTAGGTTCTATGGGGGAAGCGGCTAGGATATTTTCTTTAAAACTTGTAAATAGCTTAAGAGAACAAGGGATTAAATGTGACTGTGATCATATGAATAGAAGTGTAAAGGCCCAAATGAAATTTGCAAACAAGATAGACAGTAGATTTTCAATTGTTATAGGAGAGTTAGAGTTAGAAGAAAAGAAGGCAAGATTAAAGAGAATGAGTGATGGAGAGCAATTTGATATTTCTCTAGATTCAATAGAAGAAATAGCAGAATTAATAAAGGTGAAATAAAAAAAACTTACCAATAAGTATAAAAAGATGTATAATGATTTATAGAAAATAATGAAAGGATGAAGGACATGGGTGAACAGCTTTTAGGTTTAAAAAGGACCATGATGTGTGGCGACACCAGAGAAACCAATGTAGGGCAAAAGATGACTTTCATGGGTTGGGTTCAAAGAAAAAGAAATTTAGGATCTTTAGTATTTATAGATCTTAGAGATAGAACAGGATTAATGCAGGTAGTTTTTGGAGAAGAGATAAATAAGGAAGCATTTAATAAAGCGGATGGTGTTAAGCCAGAGTACTGCATTACAGTAACTGGAGAAGTAGTATTAAGAGAGTCTGCAAATGAAAACTTACCAACAGGAAAGGTAGAACTTAAAGCTAAGAGTATAAAGATACTTTCAGAATCAGAAACACCACCTATCTACATAAAAGAAAATTTAGATGCTGCTGAAAATATAAGATTAAAATATAGATATTTAGATCTTAGAAGACCAGATATGCAAAGAAATATTATGTTAAGACATAAAACTACAAAGATTATTAGGGATTTTCTAGATGAAAATAAATTTTTAGAAATAGAAACTCCTATGCTTACTAAAAGCACACCAGAAGGAGCAAGAGATTATCTAGTTCCTAGTAGAAATTATAAAGGAAGATTCTATGCATTACCCCAATCACCACAAATATTTAAGCAATTACTTATGGTGTCAGGCTATGATAGATACTTTCAAATAGTTAAGTGCTTTAGAGATGAAGATTTAAGAGCTAATCGACAACCAGAATTTACTCAAGTAGATATTGAGATGTCCTTTGTAGAAGAAGACGACGTTATTAATGTAAATGAACAATTAATTAAAAAAGTATTTAAGGAAGTTTTAAACTATGATGTAAAGCTTCCAATCGAAAGAATGCCTTATAGTGAAGCTATGGATAGATTTGGATCAGATAAACCTGATTTAAGATTTGGCATGGAAATTAAAAATATTTCAGAAGTAGTTAAAGCTTCAGAATTTGCAGTGTTTAAAAATGCCATAGAAAATGGCGGTTCAGTTAGAGCTATTGTAGTTCCAAATTCAGCTGATATGGGAAGAAAACAAATAGATAAGTTAACTGACTTTGTAAAGACATATAAGGCAAAAGGCCTTGCATGGATAGCTATAAAAGATAATGAAATAAAATCACCAATAGCTAAATTCTTTAAAGAAGAAGAGTTAAATGAAATTATTTCAAAATTAGATGCTAAAGTAGGAGATTTAATTTTAATAGTTGCAGATAAAGATGAGGTTGTATTACAATCTCTAGGGGCATTGAGACTTGAAATGGCAAAGACATTAGAAATATTAAAAGATAATAAAGAGTTTAGATTTGTTTGGATTACAGAATTCCCATTATTAGAATATGATGAAGAAGAAAATAGATATGTGGCAAAACACCATCCATTTACAAGTCCTAAGGATGAAGATCTAGAGCTTTTAGAAAGCGACCCAGGAAAAGTTAGGGCTAAGGCATATGATATAGTTTTAAATGGGGAAGAAATAGGTGGAGGAAGCATAAGAATTCACGATGCTAATATTCAAGAGAGAATGTTTAGTGCACTAGGTTTCACTAAGGAAAGTGCTTGGGAAAGATTTGGCTTCTTATTAGAGGCATTTAAATATGGACCACCACCACATGGGGGAATGGCATATGGCTTAGATAGGCTTATAATGTTCCTTGCAAATACTGAAAACATAAAAGATGTTATAGCATTCCCTAAAAATCAAAATGCTTTCTGTCCTATGTCAGAAGCACCGAATTTGGTTGATGAAAAACAATTAAAAGAATTAGGTATTTCCATAGAAGAGTAAATTCTACATAAAAAGGAGCTTACACTAGATAAGCTCCTTTTTATGAAATAATATATGTACAAAAATATATTACTTAATTAGTCATTCTTTAATTGTGTTAAACAAGATTGGCAGATGTTTTTACCTTTATAGTTTATAACATCTCTTGCATTTCCACAGAATATACAAGAAGGATTGTATTTCTTTAATATGATATGTTCACCTTCTACGAATATTTCTAGAGAATCTTTAATTTCAATGTCTAAAGTCCTTCTTAATTCTATTGGAATTACTATTCTCCCTAACTCGTCAATCTTTCTAACAATACCTGTTGATTTCATTAGAAAACCTCCTCTACAAAGTTCGACTTTTTATGACTAAATCATAGCATTTATAACATTAAAAGTCAACCTATTTTTTTATAAAAAATATTAACTTTTTGTAGTTAATACTTAAACAAATAATTAATTGTTGAATAGGAATTAATAGGTTTATAAGTAAATTAACTTATGAATTTAGGATTTAAGGTAAATTTAAGATTAATATAAGAGAAATATAAGTTATGAATGGTATTATTATATAATAGAATATTATAAGTTTTTTAAATTGGAATTGGAGTTGAATTTATGAGTGAAAAAATAAAATGTTTTTTACCGAATATATTTACTTTAGGCAACTTATCTTGTGGAGTAATCTCCCTTCTTATGACATATGAAGGGGCCTATAAATATGCTTGCTTATTTATAATTTTGGCTGCATTATTAGATAGATATGATGGAAGAATAGCAAGGGCCTTAAATGTATGTAATGATATTGGAAAAGAATTAGATTCTCTTGCAGATTTAATATCTTTTGGTGTTGCACCTTCTTTATTAGTATTTAACATGAATAACTTCGGAAGTTTAGGAATTATAGGATATATATCATTAATAATTTTTCCGGTTGCAGGGGCATATAGGTTAGCAAAGTACAATATAACAGATTTTGCGGGAGTATTTACAGGGATTCCAATTACTTGTGCAGGAATGTCTCTCGCAGTTTATTCTTTATTTGATATTAATAGAGTATTAAACGTAGGAATTACCTTAATAATTGTTTTATTATTATCTTATTTAATGGTTAGTAGATGGAAGTTTAAAAAAGTATAATAAAACTCCGTATATTTGAATAAATATTAGCTAAGTGATATAATCAATTGGACTATAGCTTCATTTGTATTAAATAGGGAGTGAGCTTATGCCTGGTAATTTAAATGAATTAAATAATAAAAACCATAAGAAAAAAGATATTTTAATAAGATTAAGAAAAATTGAAGGACAGGTTAAGGGAATTGAAAAGATGGTATCAGAAGATTTACCTTGTAGGGATATATTAGTTCAAGTAGCAGCAGTAAGATCTGCTATGAACAAGGTAGGTGCCATAGTACTTGAAAACTATGCTAATAAATGCATAGTTGAAGACACTCAAAATCTAGATGAAAAAAAGTTAGATGAATTAATTAAAACTCTTATAATGTTTACAAAATAAAGATCAACTAGGTATGTTGATCTTTATTTTGTATTTAAAGTTTTCTTAGATTTTTTAGTAGGAATAAAATTAATATTTAAGAATTTTTTTTGTTTTAAAATCCTAGCAATGGTAGAAACTAAAATTATTCCTATAGCAATAGTACCAGCATCATAAAGGGTTTTTAGTCCATGAGCAACGGCTTTATCTATATTGCCTTGTACGGCCTCAAAAGTTGTATAATACATACCACTTCCAGGAACAAGAGGGATCATAGAGGCAATTACAAATACTGTAACAGGTTGTTTTAGTATTCTAGCCATGATTTCAGAATATATACTAATAACTATAGTTGCTATAAAAATAGCATTGTTATTAGAACTTACCCCCATAAGTGGAATTAATTCGTAAACAAACCAACCAACAGCTCCACCAATAGAAGCTGCAAAGAGACTTTTACCACGTATGTTAAATAATACACAAAATCCTAAGGATCCAAGAAATGCATAAGTTAAATCTAGTAGTAACTTAATCATATTTAAAGACCTCCAAAAAAAGATATCCAAAAATTAAAACCAACACCAGTACCTAAGGCTATAGCAATAGCATTTAGAAAAGCTTCAATGGTTCTGGATATTCCCGAAACTAAATCTCCTGCAATAATATCTCTTATGGCATTTGTTATAGAAATTCCAGGTAGTAGTAGCATTATAGAACCTATTATAATTTTATCTTCATTAGCTCCTAATCCATATTTAACAGCTATTATAGCAAATATAGAAGCTAAAAAGCCAGAAAATGCATTTATAAAGAATGTGTTAACCTCAATTTTAGAAAGATAAATACCAAGGTAATTTAAAAGAAAGCCTACAATAAAAGATACTAAAAAATCCCTAAATCCTCCACCAAATAGTACACAAAATGCACCAGAAGCCAATGCAGTAAAAAATGCTTTAGTGTGTTGAGCATAATTTGGAGAATTATCTATGTCATTTAACATGGTTTTAAGTTTAGATATAGGAATTTGTCCACTACCAATTTTCCTAGAAAGGTCATTAATCATGGAGACTTTACTTAAATTAACTGTCCTAGAATTTATCCTTTTAATTAAAGAAATAGTTTCATCATTGTCGTCTGTTATGGAAATCATTATTCCAGTAGGGGTTACAAAACTTTCCGTGTTTTTATAGTTATAAGCTTTACATACAATATTAATAGTTTGCTCTACCCTATAGGTTTCTCCCCCATTTTCTAAGATGATTTGTCCCATTCTACATGCAATATTTATTAGTTCATAGATTTCTTTTTTGTTTTTATCCACAATTAAATCCTCCTCTCATTTATCCATGACTATCCGCTCTAATACCTTCATTTTATTCAAAGTGGAAGTAAAGATTCCCCATAAAACTAAAAACTCTCTTTATTCCATGACTATCCGTTCTAATACTCCATCTTCCTCAAAGAGGGGTAAACTCCCTCTGAAACAAGAACTCTGTTTATAACTATTATAATATATAATAAATATATAAGAACACCTATATATTTATTATTTTTGATTTTTTTATAAATCCACTTTATCTCGTGATTATCAACACTAACACCCTATATTATTCAAAGTGGTAGAAAAGGGCTTATATGTACCTAAAAATCGCTTTATGTATTGCCTTAAAAAAGGAATCCTATTTTAAGGATTCCAATTTTAAATTTACTTCATTATTTAAATAATTCTGGGTGAATTATTTTTGTAAGGTCCTCTAATCCATCTACCAACCTTGGACTAGGAATATCTAAATTATTATTGTCGATTTCAAATACTTTATTTTCCTTTACAGCTTTTAAAGATTTATATGAGGGATTACTCATAAATCCTTTTTTACTATCCATGTGTTTAGATACTATTATTATATCAGGATTATTTGCAATAATCTTTTCTTTTGTATATTTCCATCCCTTAGCATCCTTGGCTATATTATCTGCACCAGCTAGGTTTATTAGTTCATTTATAAAAGTATCACCAGTAGCTGTATAATCACCAGCTTCACCATAAGATATTACATAATATACTTTTGGTTTTTGTGTGTTTTTAGTTTTATTAGAAATGGAGGTTACTTTATCCTTCATATCTTTAATTACTTCATCTGATTTATCCTTAGCATTTAAGGTATCTCCAAAAAGATTTATATTTTTATATACATCTTCAAAGCCCATGGTATTTTCTAAGACATTAAGAACCTTAATGTTGGCATCTTGAAGTTTTTTTATAATTCCTGGCTTTGTAAGTGATGTTGAAAAAACCACATCTGGTTTTAGTGATATAATCTTTTCTACATTAGGTTCGTCAAGCTTACCTATAGATTCAATTTTAGTTGCTTCTTTAGGATAATTACAATAATCAGTTCTTCCTACCAAAAGATTTCCACGTCCTAAAGCGAAGATAGTTTCAGTTGCACTAGGAGCTAAGGAGACTACTCTAGTAGGTTCTTTTTCTAGAGTTATTTCTTTTCCTAGAAAATCTTTTATCTTTTTTGGATAACTTTTATTTGTATCTTTAGTTTCTATAGATTTATTTTCACTAGACTCCTTACCCTTATTAGATGTATTGCCACAAGCAGAAAAAGATAGGATCATGGTTATACATAAAAATAAGTAGAGTACTTTATTAAGTTTTTTCATAGATTACACCTCTTTATATTTTTTTATAGTATTCCATAAAATAGTATAAGTTATACCAATAACCTAATACATGATAACTAAACAAAATATAAAAGTCAATACAACTAATATAAAGTTATTTTATCCCATGACTATCAACCCTAATACTCCCACTTTCTTTAAGTTGAGGGTATTAGAGTGGATACGTATCTGATAATTATTTCTAAGGGTGTAATCAAATGAAACTTTAATCAATTATTTAAAATACAAATTAAAATAAGAAAATTTTAAGATTACTTTAAATGTCTATTAAGTTTTTTAAATATATGGTATACATATGTCTAAGTTCATCCATTTTTTCTTCTAGTTCTATTTGAAGTTCTGAGACTTTTTCAAGATCATTTTTATCGATGGCCTCTCTAATCATAGAAAAAAGGCTTATATTAGTATAAGAGTCTTTCATTAGATAATACCTTAAATTATTTATTTTTTGAAAGTTAGCTAGATCCAAATCCAAAGCTTTATCTATAGAGTGAACCATTTTATATTGTCTAATTTCATTTGTATATTCATTTAGTATCCTATTTTGTATTTCTGTAAGCCATCTTGTTTGAGCTCCTAATTTAAAGCTATTTATAAGTTTATTATTAAATACATTGCCTCTTTTAAGAAAGTTTACTTTATCATCACAATCTAAATTTTTAATATTTTCATATACAGTTTTTGGGGCTTTTCCAAAGAAAATTTCCCTTTCTTCCTCGGTAAAGTCTTCAAAAATGTTTTCTTCACTTCTATATGCTCTAGAATGCTCTAAATATTCAGCAGTATCTCCAGGCTTTTTAGATAACTCTTTTAAAAGATCATCTTCAGTTTTATTACAAGTTATTGCGTATTCAATACCCTCTATCATTGAAAGGTATAGAGTTGATACAGCTAGATATGTGTTTGTATGGGGGTTTGGTGATCTTAATTCAAACCTTGTAGCATAAGGATTTTCCATATCACGAATTAAAGCAATTAGTATAGTCCTATTTCTTGAAGGGACATGGATACTATGACCAAGAGAAGTTACTATACATACTGGAGCTTCAAAACCTGGTTTTAGCCTTTTTAAAGAGTCATTAGTAGAAGATACAAAAGGGTTTATTCCTTCATAATTTTTAAGTATTCCCATTAAGGCTCCATAACCTATTATACTTAAGAAATGTTCTTTTGTAGCTGTAAATAGGTTTATTATATTACCATTTGTAAGTTCTACTGCAACACCTACATGGACGTGTTCACCACTTCCTGCTACATCATTAATAGGTTTTGCAAGAAATATAACATCAAGACCATTTTGTCTGAAGGTTTCTTTAACTAGATTTCTTATAAAAATCTCATTATCACAAGCTTGCAGTGCATCAGAATATTTCCAATCTATTTCTAACTGTTCCATAATATGAGTAAAAGTTCCACTTTGGTCTAATTGAGCTTTTACCCCTCCAACTTCTTTATGAGCCATTTCTGGTTCTAGACCATAGGACTCCATTAAAAGTAAACATTGTTCAAGAGAGGTTCTAACAGCACCTTTTGTACGGGTCCAGTATTGTTCTTTAAGTACTTGTGAAGTAGTAAGTTCCTCAGTATGAGCCTTGTCGTTAGGAGTTTTAACCCAAAATTCTAGTTCTGTGGCTACTGTAAATTTTAAATCTTTTACTTCTTCAAAATTAAATTTATGATCTTTGCAAATATGAGGATTATCTTTTAGTAGTTTTAATAAATCTTCTTTAAATAAAGACATGGAATTCTTTAGAATATGTCTTGAATCCACTGGTTTATTATCATGAAATAGGAAACATGGAATTTTTAAAGTTCCTATTGGAAGATTAGTTGAGCTATCTATATTTTCATAATTATAGTCTATAAACCATGTGCAGTCTAAGTCAGCTATCATATCTAGTTTTGCGTTATTTAAAGAAGCTATACCAGGTAAAACAACAGAGGAACCGTCTGTTTGAACAGCACTTTTATATAGAAATTTGTTTAAATCCTCAATAAATACACTTATGGGGATTCTTTCATCTGTATCATTACCAGATAAATCTATACCCATAAATGATACAAATTTTATTTCACTATGAGATAATAGTATTTCCTTTAATTCTTTTATAGAATGTTTTTCTTTAGGAATAGTATAAAGTAGTTTATTCAATATTTTCTCCTCCTTTAGATTTATAAATAGGATTGTTAGTTTCAGGTGGAGTTTTAACTCTATCCGAAGCTTATATACAATTATCCAGGCTACTAAGTATCTTTTGGTAATTCTAAGCCATAGTAGGTTTAGAATAAATAGACAGTGGATAAAGTGAATATTTTAAAGCTAAATATTTCATTTTATAAAATAATTAAAAGTTTATTATAATAAAAATAAAATGTCAATACAATAATGTGTTATTATAAAATAATAGAAAAAATACTCGAATATTGTAAAACAAATAAATGAAATTTACTTGTTTTTAAGATATAATTATATACAACTTAAAAGAAATATTTATATATGTTATTATTACAATAGATATAATTTATTATTACAAATAGATAAGGTTTAGAGGAGGCAAATATGATTAAAGGAATATTATTTGATTTAGATGGTACACTATTGGATACAAATGAGCTTATAATAAATTCCTTTCAACATACATTTAAAGAGTTTTTAGGGCTTTGTGTAGAAAGAGAAGAAATACTAGGCTTTTTTGGAGAACCATTATATGTAACAATGAAGAGGTATGGAGGAGACAAATGGAGTGAACTGACTAAGTTTTATATGGAATATAATATGAGAGTTCATGATGTGTATACAAGACATATCGATGGGTCACTAGAGGGGGTTAAATTATTTAAGGAAAAGGGGTACAAGCTAGCTGTAGTAACTTCTAAAAGAAGAGAAGCTGCAATAAAAGGCTTAGAGTTTAGTGAAATGCTTAAATATATGGATGTTATAGTTACACCAGAAGACACAGAACTACATAAACCAAATCCTGATCCTATATATAAAGCTTGTGATATTTTAAAATTACAGCCTAGTGAGTGTATAATGGTAGGTGATAGTTCTTATGATATTTTATGTGGAAAAAATGCTGGCACAAAAACTGCACTTGTAAGTTATTCAATGCTTAATAGGGAAGAATTATTAAAACTAAAACCGGAATATTATATAAAAAGTATAAAAGAATTATACCAAAAAATACAGTGATTATATAAAAAACTAAACATATATTAAATTTAGTTGCAAATTAATTTCAAAAAAAATCATATAAATAAAAAATAACTTATAAATAGACATTTTACCTCTATTTTCATTGCTTTCTAATTAAAAAATATGATATTATGATAATAAACGATAGTATTTATATTAAAGTAAAATAATAGCTAAATCACTCGAATTTTGATGAAAAAACATGTAAAAATAATACAAAAAATGCTTGACGTTCCTGTAACAAAAAGGTATATTTTAGTTAAATATACTGTTAGGGATGTGAAGGGATGGAAAAGTTTATAGACAATATTGTTTTTATTTATGATAAAAATTTAAATTTAAGCGACAGGGATAAGGCTATTTTGAAATACGGAGTAACTATTGCTATAAGTACTATCTCAGGTTATATTGGAAGTTTAGCTTTAGCATATCTTTTAGGAAATTTTTTCTCTGTGCTAATTCTCATACTTTCTATGACTTTATATAGAGGATTATCAGGTGGTGCACATTGTAGCACAATGATTAGATGTACTATATTTAGTAGTATATTAGTAAATTTAATTTGTATAGTTTCAAAATATATATTAGGATTAAATTTTACCCAGTGTATATATTTTATAATGGAATTTATGATACTTTTATATTCAATTTGGGCTTTATACAATTATGCACCAGCAGATACTGAAGAAAAACCTATTAACAATAGAGAAAAAAGAGAAAAACTTAAAAAATTATCTTTTGTTTATATTATAATTTGGTATTGCTTCAACATTTTTTGGTTTTACATAAGAAAAAACGTAAATGAAATTTCCTTTCATATATCCATGGGGATACTATGGCAAACCTTCTCTATTACTCCATTAGGATATAAGTTTTTAAATGTTATTGACAAGCTATTTAGCTTGATTAATATAAAAAACAATGTAAGGGGGAACTAATATGTTCAAGAAATTTTTAGAATTTACAAAAGCATTATTTGATTCAATTGCGTTTTCTAATGCAAAAGCAGCATGCAATTATATTGCATACCAACCAAAAATGCCAAAAGATTTAGAAGACTAATCTTTAAGCCTTACTAAAGATTAAATACCGATAAACAAAAGATAAACTCTATGAGGTGAAAAGAAAATGCTTTTAAAAGCTTTTGGATACATTTTCCAGAGTTTCTTGATGACAACTGTTGGATATAGCATAATTGGCATACATATTAAACTCAAAGAACTTATTAAGATAATTTTACTAAACACATTAAATATAGCAATTATAAGATATATGTATAGTATTTTAAATTTAAAAAATGGTTCCCATGTAATTATAATAGCAATTATATATACTTTAGTCTGTAAACTTGTATTAAAAAAGTCTTTAATAATAGCTACCATATCAAGTTTAATATCTTTTTCATTAATAATTATTCAAGAACTTATAGTTTTGTTTCCCATGATCCATATATTTAAAGTGGATTTAGACAAGTTATTAAGTGCTGGTGATATTATTTCTTTATTAATAGTAATAGCATCAAATTCACTGTTAATTATTTTATTTGTAATATTTTCTATTTCTAAGCATAATATAGTAAATTTAGACCAATATAAGGTTAGAAAATAGGTGTACATATGAGGTCATATAAGAAAATTTATTTTTTAATAATCGTAGTGTTAGTTGAAAACTTTTTAATATTTTTCACTTTAAGTAGTGTATTTTTAATGGATAAAAAAAATATACCAATAAAAAATGCTAAAAGTATGATTTTAATTATAGTTGGCCTTGCTATAATAGCAAGTTATACTCTGGGAGGAATTTTAAATCTTATAAAATTAAACAACGAAAGTGTAAAAAAGCTAAGTTCCTCTGAAGAGGTTATTGATGCTTTAAGGTTACAAAAACATGATTTTAAGAATCATCTAAGTGTTATATTAGGTTTATTGCACATGAATGAAATAAATAAAGCTAGAGAATATATATATGATATAAATGGCAGAATAGATGAGGCTTTTTCTATTAGCAAGTTAAATAATGTTGAGTTTGCAGCTATACTTCATACAAAAGTGGCTATTGCTGAATCTAAAGGTATAGAGGTGGAGCTAGACATAGAATGTGGATTAGATCATATGTATATTAATAATATAGATCTTTGTAGAATTTTTTTTAATCTTATGGACAACGCTTGTTATGAACTAGAAAAATGCAAGGAAGAAAAACGAATTCTTTCTATAGAAATTAGGGAGTTTGAGGACAAAGTAATTTTATGTATTACTAATTCATATCCCATTATCTCTGAGAAAATTAAAGAAAAGCTTTTCAATAAGGGATTTTCAACTAAAGATGGGGATGGTAGGGGTTATGGATTAACTATAGTAAAAGATTTAGTTAATAAGCATAGTGGAGAAATTAATGTAGAGAGCTATGAAGGTGTTGGAACTATCTTTACTGTATTTCTTCCAAGAAAGATATAATGAAAGATATATATTAATATACTATGAATAAAACTATGCATAAAAGGTGTTTGGTTTTCCGCTTATGTATAGTTTTATTATTATTTAGGATTACTATGTATTATGGAATAGATTTTATTTAATCATATTAACTCCAAATTTTATTTAGAAAGTTATCTCTTCCTGATTTTTCTCTATCCTCTTTGTACTCATTTGGATTATTAGCAGGAAAATTTTGATGATAATCTTCAGCTAGATAAAAATTTTTAAGAGGAAGTAGTTTTGTTACTATGGGCTTAGAAAATTTATTTGATTTTTTTAGATCAAGTATAGAGTTTTCAGCCATAATTTTTTCCTCGTCACTTTCATAAAAGATAGCTGTTTTATATGAAGATCCCCTATCTTGAAATTGCCCTCCATCATCTGTAGGATCTATTTGTCTCCAAAACATAGATAATAATTCTTTATAAGGAGTAATAGAACTATCGTATACTACCATAGCTGTCTCATAATGACCTGTCTTTTGAGATTTTACCTCTTCATAAGTTGGCTGTTTTGTGTTCCCACCAGAATAACCCACTTTAACATCAATAACTCCTTCTAAAAGGTAGAAGCAATCTACCATACACCAAAAACATCCACCTGCAAAATAGGCAGTTTTTATATTTTTATTATGCATACTTAATTCCCCCTTTAATCTACTTAAATATAGTTTATATTGTTTTATATATATTGTAAATCTATGTTTTGAATTTAGGAACGTTGACAGAATTTTTAACAAATGTTAAAATTCAATTAACCGGTTTAGTTCATAAAACAAATGAGGTGAAAATTTTGAGTAAAGTATGTGTAATTGGAAGTATAAATATGGATTTAGTTTTAAACACTAAGAATTTACCAAAAAAAGGTGAGACTATATTAGTAAAAGATATTATCAAAATTCCAGGGGGAAAGGGTGCAAATCAAGCAGTAGCTGCTAGTAGATTAGGTTGCCAAGTTAGCTTTGTTGGCGCAGTTGGAAAAGATGAAAATGGACAAATTCTTCTGGAATCTATGGAGAAAGATGGAGTAAGATTAGAAGATATTAACATAATGGAAGGTACATCTACAGGAGTAGCTATAATAACTGTTGATAGGGATGGAAACAATACTATATGTGTTGTATCTGGTGCAAACATGGAACTTAATTTAGAAGACGTAGAAAAATCAAAGTCATCCATAGAAAATAGTGATGTAGTTATAACTCAATTAGAGACCCCAATAGAGATAGGGGAAAAGGCATTTAAAATAGCAAAGGAATTTAATAAGATTACTATTTTAAATCCAGCACCAGCAATGGAAATTAAGGGTGAAATTCTAAAATACACAGATATAATTATACCTAATGAAACAGAAGCTTTTGAGTTAACAGGGGTAGAAATTACAGATTTAGAAAAAGCTAGAGAGTCAGCAGAGGTATTTTTAAATAAAGGAGTTAAGTTTGTAGTAATTACCTTAGGAAGCAGAGGTGCTGCTATTATTTCTAAAGAGCATAGCATGATTGTACCAGCTTTTAAAGTTAAAGCTATAGATACTACTGCAGCTGGAGATTCTTTTATAGGGGCTATGTCTAGTAAACTAGGACAGTTAAGAGAGCTAAATTTTGAGAATATAATTGAAGCTGTAACCTTAGGCAATAAAGTTTCATCTATAACTGTAACTAGAGAAGGGGCACAGAGTTCTATACCAACTTTAGCTGAAGTAAGGGATGCTTATGGAGAAGTTTAATATAAATGAATAAGGTTACAATGAAAGATATAGCTCTAATGGCTGGCGTTTCAAAAGCTACAGTTTCAATGGTAATTAACAATAAGGATGAAAGTATAAGCACAGATACAAAAGAAAAGGTACTTAAGATATGCAGGGAAATGAATTATGTACCAAATTCTATTGCCAGAAGTTTAAGCACTAAAAAGACTCAAACCATAGGAATAATAGTACCTGATATTACCAACCCCTTCTTTTCTGAAATTTGTAGGGCTATAGAAGATGCTGCTAGTGATAGAAAATATAATATTTTTCTTTGTAATACAGATAATAAAGCTTTAAAAGAAAAAGAATATTTAGAATTATTAATAAGTAAACTTGTAGATGGAGTAATTTTAATATCTCATAGTAATAATAATGATTCCATAAAGTTCTTTAAAAATAATAATATTCCTTTTGTAGTCTTAGATAGATATATGAAAAGTTCTGAAGATTATTATGGTGTATTTTGCAATGAAGAGAAGGGCATAAAAGAAGCTATAGAATATCTTTACTATAAAAAAAATAGGAGAAAAATAGCCTTTGTAACGGGAAATATGAGCCTTGAAATTTCTAGGAGAAGGTTAGGTAGATTTAAGGAAGAAGTTAAAAAGCTTAATATTTATAATGAAAACATAATAAAGCAAGGAGATTTTACACTAGAGTCAGGAATAAAAGCCACAGGGGAACTTATAAAATCAGGTCATGCTTTTGATGGAATATTATATAGTAATGATTTAATGGCCTTTGGAGGTAACTAACAGTTACAAATAAGTTATAAAAAGTTATAACTTACTGTAAAGTTTTATAACTTTTAACTTAGAAAATTGTTGACAGCCTCCCATGTTCGTAAAGAGCATGGAGTGATGTATGAAATACATCCAAAATCCTTTGAATTGCTGGAAACCCCTAAAGCTAACTAAACTACAACGTAAGGATGAAATAAGCCTAAGCGTGATAGTTACGAAAGTAGAAAAAATTAGTTAGATGGCATAAGGTTAAATCCTAAGTGCACTGACCTAAGCTTTAAAACCACTAGGTTGTGATAATGGGCAATCAGCAGGTAAGCCTCGAAAAGGGGAAACTTCAACGACTATCCCGTGATGGGAGTACACTACAAGCCATTGGTAGTGGAAGTGGAGGACACCATTAGGTGATGATATAGTCTACGCTCATATGAAAGTATGAGAAGTTCATAAGTTTTACAAGACTTTGAGAACTGCTTAGTACTAGCGACACTAAGTGAATGAGGCATAAAACTTGTAAGGAGTTATAAATATATAAAATTATTAGTAATCTTTTTAAATTACCTCAATTCCATTATATCCTTTAATAATTAGGAAATAATAATAATGGAAGGGAGGTGAAAATTTGATAAAGGCAATAAAAATAAGATTAAAGCCCACTAATGAACAAGAAATATTAATGTTTAAATCCGTAGGATGCGCAAGGTTTGCTTACAACTGGGGACTTTCAAAATGGGAGAAAACTTTATATTAACCCTAGATGCTATTTTGACGGAAAGTATTGGTATTTAACATTAGGATTTGAGCACAACGAAAATCAAGTTGAGTTAGATAAGGATTTATCTATTGGAATTGATTTAGGAGTATCTAATTTAGCCATAGTGAATTCTTTAGATAAACCAATAAAAAATATTAATAAGTCTGTAAAAATTAGAAAGCCTAAAAAGAAATTAAAAAGATTACAAAGACAAGTATCAAGAAAATATGAAGCAAATAAAAAAGAGAAGAAATTTATCTTGGTAATTATAAAATAGCATAATTGGTGTTTACAAAAATTATGCTATATGTACCCTGCGTTGTGGGGGAATTTAAGTCCTTGGAGAATCACACCAAACTAGAGTAGAATAAATTATTTAAAATAGGATTCTATGAACAGGAAATGTTATTTAGTAATGAATAACACAAGTAAAATTTATATATTTATAACTTTTTATAAGTTTTATGCAACGGTATTAAGACTTTAATTAAGTCTGGTATAAGTATACCTAAGGAAGTAAATGTAATTGGATATGATAATATAAATATTTCTAGCATGTTTGAACCTGAGTTAACTACTGTGTCACAACCAATTTATCAAATTGGAAAAGAATCCTGTCATATGTTAATAGATATGATAGAAGGAATTACAATTAAGTGTAAACAAGTAATTTTGGATACAGAACTAATAATTAGGAACACATAAATAATTAAAAACTTGCTGATATTTGATTAAGTAACCATTATATCAACATTCTATCTAACAATGTCAATAATAAAAGCTTCAGCGGGAGTAAAAACTCTCTCTGAAGCTTTTATATATTTATTTAGTGGATTCTAAGTCACACTTTGAAAATTCTAAGTTAAGAGAAGCATCTGGATCAACAGAAGCCTCTAAACCATTAGGTACAGGTTTTCCTATAAACTTAAGAACAAGAAATACTATAATTAAACATATAGGTAAAGTTAAATAAATAGGCATACCTAAACCTGATGGAATATATCCAAATAACACTGAAATAGCACCTACTACTAAAGCATAAGGAAGTTGAGTGCTAACATGGTCTAGGTGATCACAACTAGAACCCATAGAAGATAAAATGGTTGTATCTGAAATAGGAGAACAATGATCTCCAAATATACTTCCAGTTAGTATGGCACTAATACATAGCACAACGTAATTGTGATCTGCATTTAAAGCATATGATAGAGGTATGGTAAGGGGCATTAGTATACCCATAGTTCCATAAGAAGTTCCTGTTGCAAAAGATATTATAGCAGATAATATAAAAACTATACTAGGAAGTATAAAAGTAGGCATTTTAGTCTTAGAAAGAATAGATACTAAGTAAGGGGCAGTACCTAATTCCTTTATTATACTACTTAAAGACCAAGCAAGAAGTAATATAACTCCTGTGATTATTAAAGATTTCATTCCTTCTATCCAAGTTTCAATTGCCTCGCCTAAAGTAAATATTTTTTGAGTACATCCCATAATCATAGCTACAATACTTGAAAATAATGCAGAGGAAAAAAGTACTATACTAGCATCTGATTGTCCAAAAGTTGCTTGAATAGCTGAAAAAGACGTTGGAGCAGTCTTAAGTAAATTTATATATTCTTTATTATCTCCAGACATTATAGCATTATAACCATTAAAATAAAATCCAATAAAAGAACTTATAATTAAAACTAGGATAGGAGTTATAGCATTCCAAATGCTAAGCTTAATTCCTTCCTTAGGCTCCATACTTTTATCCTCTGAAGAAAGAGGGCTTGATCCTGGTCTCAAAGTTTCCCCAGTAGTTCTAGCTCTATATTCACTTTTATACATAGGACCAAATTCCCTTAGTAATATAGCTGAAATAACTATAAATGCAAGGATTAAAATATTGTAAAATCTATAAGGAATAGTTTGAATAAATATATTATAAGAGTTCTCCTTAACTCCTATAGCTGAAAAACCATCTTTTATTAAACTAAGTTCATATCCTATCCAAGTAGATATAACTGCTATACCAGAAATAGGGGCAGCTGTGGAATCTACAATAAACGATAACTTTTCTCTTGAAACTTTCATGTTATCACATACAGGTCTCATAATAGGACCTACGATTAAAGAGTTAGCATAGTCATCGAAAAATACTAAAATTCCTAAAAGCCAAGTTACTATTTGAGTACTTCTTGGTGTTTTTGCTTTTTTTGCAAGGGCTTCTGCTACGGCTTTTGTTCCACCCATTTTAGAGATAAGAGATATAAGCCCACCAATTGTTAAACATTGAAGTATAATACCTGCATTCCAAGGATCAGCTAAAGAATTAAGCAAATAATGAACAATCATAGTAAATGAATTAATTATTGCAGGGAATATGTTAAACCCATTAAGACTTAATAAAAAACCACCTACAAGTAATCCAAGGAAAAGAGAAATTACAACATTTTTAAATATAAAAGCTAAAACAATAGCTATTATTGGTGGTAATAGAGTGAGAAAACCGAATTTTTGTGCATTTACTTCAGGTTTACTTAGTTCACTAGCTAAAACTAGACTTGAATTTAACAAGTTAAAGAAGCAAAGTGATAAAGCAAAAATAAAAAAACTTTTTGATGAATTTTTAATGGAATTTTTCATGAAAGATTCCTCCTCTTTTTAGTTAGTGGAAGGTTAAGAGGAAGTGATTTTAGGGGATAAAAAAACAAAAGCCCTAGGAGAAATCCTAGGGCTTATTTCACAAATTTAAATAGATATAAAGTTAAATTTATACTAATAAATTAATATGAATAAGTTTTAGGATAGCTCTTCACAAATTAATTATGATATTTGTGACAGTCTTACACATATTTTATGTAAAACCAGCTATACAATCTCAAAGCATTGATTGTACACTTCGGCCATAGTTCCTTTCATACTACTTCATTGTGCTTACCTCCATAGTATTACTCATAAATACGGCGCCTCTATCATCAACCGTCCACTATATTTACTTTTAATATGTTTACCATTATACTAATATTAAACTACTAAGTCAAGGAACTTTTTAGAAATTTAAAAAACATAGAAACGAACTTTTAGTTTAAATATTTAAAATAAACATAATATAAGATAACATGAACTTTATATTAAGCAACAAAACCATATGAATTAAATTATTATAGTATAGTATGACAAGAGGCTGTATATCTTGTACATTAAATAAACAGGGGTGATATTATGAGTATTAATGAACTATTTGAGTACAAAAATTGGGTTGTAGTTGGAGATGTGAATAATGAAACTAAATATGCCTATAGGATTTTAAATGCTTTAAAAAATGAAAAGTATAATGTAGTTGGAGTAAATCCTAGAGGAAATGGGGAAGAGTCATTTATTTCCCTTAAAGCAGTAAATTACAAAATTGAAGTTATAGATTTATGTATAAATCCAAAGTCAGGAATTGAAATAATGAAGGAAGCACATGAAATGGGAATTAAAAATGTTTTAATTCAACCAGGTGCAGGAAGTGAAGAAATATTAAATTACTGCAAAGAAAATTGTATTAATGCCTTTGAAGGATGTGTTTTAAGACAACTTGGATATTAGAAATTGTATTAACTCCAAAGGGAAAACCTCTTTGGAGTTAATATTATAATTTAAGATGTTTAATAAATAGATTAAACATCTTATTATGAAAAAGATCGCCTATTTATTATGAGAAAGCTTTGAATGTTTAGTGAATTTATCACCATTTGAATCAATTTTAACACCATTTTCTATTCCAACATCAGCACCATCCCTTGGAAACATCTTTCTAAGTTCAGCGTTACTCTTTTCCTTTGTTTTCATATGGTTTTTATTATTATGCATATTAAAACCTCCTTAAAAAATCATATTTCAATATTAATTTAACCAAGAGAATAATAAAGTATTAGAACAAAAAAATGAAACATTGTAAAGTATATATATAATATGGTAAAGTATTTAAAACTAGATAAATAAAGTGAAGACCAGCTAGTAATAGTCAATAGTTTTTTTAAAAAAGTAAAAACTGATTAAAGGTATAGCAAAGCTAACTATTGTAAATATACGAACAATAGCTTGAATTCGCTGTTAAGGTTTTAGCCGACTAGGCTGCTGTTTTTAATTGATTTTGTAGATACATCTTCTCATGTATTTTAGAATCTCTAATTTCATAAGGTTTCTGATTTTTTAGAACTGAGAATATGTATTTGATTAGTTTGTTCATCACAGCACCTAAAGCTACTTTTTTCTTTTTACCTTTAAGATTTTCTTTGTAGTATTTAAGCAAAACTTCATTGAACTTCATTGATAGGTTCACCATTTTTATTGGTTCTTACGGATGCTAATGCGGCAGCATATAAGGCACGGCGTCCAATCCTGGTACCACGCTTAGACATTCTATTTTTATCACTGTTGAACTTGCCTGATTGACTAACAGAAGGATCGATACCAAAATACGCAATTAAATGCTTAGGCTTAAGAAAACCGTTGATATTACCGATTTCACTCATTATGGTTATTGCAGTCAATTCACCAATACCAGGTATTGAATATATCAATTGCATGTTTTTCACAAATGTTTCTGAGAGCCTATGGCTTTTTATAAATGAGTGTATTTCCTTCAGTAAATTTTCAAGTTGAGTTTCTAGAGTTTCTATCAATGAAATTGTATTGGTGATTTTTATAAATAAGCTAGATGATTTTATGCCGATATAGAGTGCTTCTTGGGCAATAGAAATCAGTTTTTCATAAAGGTTTTCACCATAGATTAGTCCTTTTCTTGAGTTACGAGAAATAATTTCTATCAAAGTATCTCTATCTTCATCAAGAATGGCTTGTGGACTACTATATTGCTTGAGTATAGTCAAAGAAGTTTTACACGTAATATTTGAAAATACGGAATTATATCCAGGAAAAATAACCCTTAAGTCAGTAGATAATTTTTTCTTATAAGTAGATTTGGTATCTGTTAATTTATAGTAGTCTCTACAGAGAGATTTCAAGGTATAAATTTCAACATCGAATGCAGAAGAGCATTTAACAGATTGAAATTTGCCTATTGTAGCGATGGATATTGCATCACGTTTATCATTTTTTACTTTTCTTATTCCACTATTTTTGTTACTATTAGTAATGAGTGGATTAAAGATAAATGTTTCGAACTTATCTTTAAGAAAGTGGAAAAGAGTAAGGTGATAAACACCAGTAGATTCCATGAAAATGCCGGTTTTCATGTTAAACTCTTTTTCCGCTTTTTTTATTTGATCTACTAGGTAATCAAAACCATCTCTATTATGATTAATCTTAAAAGGCTTCTTAAAAATTTCACCGTCAGGTGCTAAAATAGCCACTACTGAAAAATCTGCTGACACATCAATTCCTACTGTTGGTCTATAAAAAAATTTACTCATGTTTATTATCTCCTTTATTTTTGAGATAGAATAAATATTCCATTTCTATCAGTGATTCTATAACCTTGTTTGTGACACGGGTAATTCCTAAAAGGAAACCCAACCAGCTAAACATAGAGTTCTCACTGATGGAATGATACGCTAATTCACGGGTATAAATGACTCGATAGAGCCACTTCCCAGGGGGAAACCATCTATCTTCTATTCAGGAGATATTATATCAAAAAATTTAACGGTATAGGTTTCAATTTAGATTTAATAGAAAACTTAATTTAGATATGAAATGAACGCCCTATCGGGCAAAATAATTAGAACAATAATAAAAAAGATTTGTTGTAATGTTCGTTAGAATAATAGATAGTTTTCTATTGAATGTTATGACTACATTATACAAGGGGGAAGTAACTTTGAAAGATTTAGTGTTGAATTCAAAACTAGAAAATATAAATCCATATAAAGCAGATGAAACTAAATATGGAGTAAAATTAAATGCAAATGAAGGCTTTGATATTATAGGGAAATATTTATTAAATGAAGTTCAAAAGGAGATTTTAGCTATAGATTTTAATAGATATCCTTCATCTAGTTGTATAGAATTACGCAGACTTTATTCAAGTTATTCAGGGGTTTCTTTTGAAGAGGTTATGGTAGGTAATGGTTCAGATGAATTAATTCAAATTATAACAAATAGTTTATTAAGTAAAGGTGACACATTATTAACCTTAAATCCGGATTTTGGCATGTATAATCTTTATGGAAATATAATTGAAGCACGAGTTATTAAATATGAATTGGAAGAGCAGGAGATTTCCTTTGATGTAGAACATTTAATAAATTTTGCAAAGAAAAATAAGGTGAAATTATTTATTTTTTCTAATCCTAATAATCCTACATCAAAGGTTATAGAAGAAGAGGATATAATTAAAATCATAGAGAACTTAAAAAACACCGTTATTGTAGTAGATGAGGCATACTTTGAGTTTTATGGCAAAACCTTAGTTAATTATATAAATGAATATGAAAATTTAATAATACTTAGAACCCTCTCAAAAGCTTTTGGACTAGCTTCCCTAAGAATTGGTTTTTTAATAAGTAACAAAAAGTTAATAGAAAATATTAAAAAAGTAAAAGCACCTTTTAATGTAAATTCCATTTCTCAAAAAATTGGAGAAGTAGCCCTAAAAAATACTGAATTAATGAAAGAAAGTGTAAACTTATTGATTTCTTTAAAAGAAAGCTTTAGGAAAGAATTAAAACAAATGGAAAAAGACTTTGGAGGAGAGCTTTTTAAAGTATATCCTTCCTATGCAAACTTTTTCTATATTAAAGCAGTTTCAGCAAAGGAAATAGCATCTAAACTTAAAGAAAACAGTATTAGTGTTAGTGAATTTTATGGAGAATTTCTAAGAGTAACTGTGGGGTCAGAAGAAGAAAATAGGGCTTTTACAGAAACTTTAAAGCTTATATTAAATAATTTATACAATGGTAGTATTACAGCGGATAGTCATCGTATAAAATTTCTTGTTGACAAAAATTAAATATATGTTAAAATACTAAAGTGTCATAAGAAATTTAGGGGTATAGCTCAATTGGTAGAGTAGCGGTCTCCAAAACCGTTGGTTCCGGGTTCAAGTCCTCGTGCCCCTGCCAGAGAAGTTACTGTGAGTATAACAGTAATATTTTAAAAGTTGGTAAGTGTTTACCAGCTTTTTTTATTTTTTATTATTATATTTTTATGTAAGTTTGGATAACAGGGATAAATGGATAAAGATTTCTAAGCTTAAGAGGAGTAAAGATTTCCTCTTAATCTTAGAAATCTGTTTATTGAAGGGGAGAAAAAAATAATATTAATTATAGTATAATAGTTATAAAGTAGTTATAAAAGAATAGGGGATAGATTTTGATGCTTACAAATATAATTATGGATACTGATAAATTAAAAAAAATAATAACAAATTTTTATGGCATTTATGAACCTTTTGATTGCAAGTTTATTCGCAGAAGTTTTAATGATCATTATTTAATACAGACTAAAAATCATAAATATATTTTAAGAGTATATTTAAACAATAAATATTATATTTATGATAAAAATGATTTCAAATTTGAGTTAGATTTGCTTTCGTTTCTTGCTTCAAAAAATGTACCTGTATCTTCTTCACTTAGAAATAAAGAGGGCTTATTTTTAAGTGAATTTTTATATAATAAAGAAAAAAGATTTATAGCAATGTTTTCATTTGCAGAAGGAGAACAGATCAATACTTCATTGGATAGTAATTTAGCATTGTGCTTTGGAGAAAATATTGCAAACTTACATAAAGTATCAAATGAATTTAAAAGTAAGCATTATAGATATAAGATAGATCTTAATTATCTTATAATTGAACCAATTGAAATGCTGAAACAATATTGCAGTAAACATAAATTTGAGAGTCTTAACTTTTTTATGCCTTATGCAAAATATTTATATAGAGAGTTACAAGAATTACCTGTTAATAGTGATGCATATGGTATAATACATGGCGATTTAAATCCTTCTAATATACATTTAGATTATAAGGGAAATCTAACAATATTCGATTTTGATCACTGTGCATATGGTTGGAGGATACATGATTTGGCTGTTATAAAACTTTGTTATGATGAAAATACATATGAAGCAATACTAGATGGATACACTTCTAAAATAAGTTTATCTAAAACAGAAGAACGATTAATTGAGTTATATGCAAAAACCTTGATTATAAGGAAATATAAAGATGTTTTAAGTATATTGAAAATAAGTGATAATGATATAAGTGAAAAATTTGATGAAAGAGAATTCATTAGTAGTGCTATTGATACATTACATAATTTAATGAAAGGATAGTGGGTTTTTCTTTTAAAATAAAAAGTTAGTAGATTATATTATGTACTAACTTTTTTTATACTTTTAATAAATATAACATTACAAATAAGGATAAAATTATAGTTATATTATGTTTTATTATACGAAAATTAAAAAAGTATATTTAAATTTCATGGGGATAATAATATAACTAAGGCAATAATATAATTAGGACATTAATCATAAAAAATGAGCTTTAAGGAAAATTTAAGGTAAATTTAAGAGTATACATTGATTAAATTTAATATTTATATGCTATTATTATACTAATAAAAACTTGTTAACATTTATTAGTATTAAGATTTTAGATAGGAGGTTGTTATTTCATGAAGATATTAATAACAACTGATACGTACTTTCCAATGGTAAATGGTGTTGTTATTTCTACGTACAATTTATATAAAGAACTTAAGAATTTAGGACATGATGTTAGAGTATTAACCCTTTCTGAACGTCACAAATCAAGAGTTGAGGGTGACGTATATTATATTAGGTCTGCAGGGCTTAAAATATATCCAGGAGCTAGAATAGGTAGTCCATTCTTTAATTCAATTACAGATGAAATTCTAGAATGGAAACCGGATATAATACACTCTCAAACAGAATTTACCACAATGGTTTTATCACGAATTATATCAAAGAAATTAAACATTCCTCAGATACATACATACCATACTATGTATGAGGATTATTTGCATTATGTACTTGGAGGAAAGCTTATTAGCAAAAGTACTGCAGCAAAGGTAACATCTGCTTTATTAAACCCTTTAGAAGGTGTAATAACTCCAACTAAAAAAGTAAGTGAGACTTTAAAATCCTATGGTATTACTACTAATATTTCTATTATTCCTACAGGAATAGATGTAGAGAAATTTGGTACTAAGGTTTCACAAGAAGAGATAGATGGTTTATTAGAGAAACATGGAATACCTAAAACAGGTAAAAAGATTATATATGTTGGAAGAATAGCAGAAGAAAAAAACATAGAAGAGGTAATTAGTTTTTATAGTAAGGTATGTAAAACCAGGGACATTAGTTTAATTATAGTAGGTGGAGGACCATATTTAGAAGTACTAAAAGACTTAGTTAAATCTTTAAATATAGAAGAGAGAGTATTCTTTACAGGAATGGTAGAGAGCTCTGATGTATATAAGTACTATAAACTAGGAGATTTATTTGCTACAGCTTCAACTAGTGAAACACAGGGATTAACATATATAGAGGCTTTAGCTAGTGGGCTTCCAATACTATGTAGATGGGATCAGTGTGTTGAGGGGTTAGTTATAAATGGATACAATGGTTATACCTATAATAATGAAGAAGAGTTTGTAGAATATATAGATAAAATTTTCTATAAAGAAGAAGGATTAATCGAATTAAAAGAAAATAGTGTAATTAAAGCTGAGGAATATTCAAGTAAAAATTTTGGCTTGAATGTAGAAAAACTTTATAAGAAGGTTTTGCAACAGGTAAAGGAAGAAAAATTAGTAGTTTGAAATTTTTTAAGGCATTATTTTTAAAGAACACTTATTTATATTTATAGTATAAAGAATTTTCAATAGAATAATTTGAAAATTCTATGCTATGGTATAAAATGGTGTTCTTTTTTGTCGAAAAATTTTATATTTATTTTTTTATTGTAAATAATAAGTTTATCAGTATAGTTTAAAATATCATTTAAATAACATTAGATTTATTAGTAAAAAGGTTTATCTATTAATGGATAAGTACATTTTAATTTCCTACATGTTAAAAAGAAGATATATTTATATAAGTATATTTAGCAGCTAAAGGAAGGAGGTGAAAAATTGAAGCGGTGGGAACTAAAGTTCAGCATAATTTTACTTTGTTTATGTCTAGTATTTTCAGTTATATTATATAGACAACAAGATGAAATTAAAGTTCTTAAAGATAGAGAAAATAAAGCACAACTTAATTCAGAAAAATTAGATCGAAAGAAATATAGTGAGGAACAAGAATTAAAAAAATTAGATAAAACATACAAAGAGCTAAAGTAATTTATATAAAGGTGTGATTACCAATGAGGAAAAACTTAGTTAGGGTTTTACTAATAATTGCAATTATACTTCAATCATTTTTAGTATATAGTATTTTTGATAATAGAGCTAGAATATATGCCCTAAGAGAGAGTATACAATTAGAAGAAGAAAATAATGAAAAGCTTAAAAAGGACCTAGATAAGATCTCTAAAAATAAGAGGAAATTAAAAGATGAAATTGAAAAAGAAAAGCTTAAAAAAAAGAAAATAGAAGAAGAAAAAAAATCAAGACTAAGAGAAGAGAATTCTAATAATAAAAAAATAGTTTATTTAACCTTCGATGATGGACCTTCCAGTAACACTAGTAAGATTTTAGATATATTAAAGGAAAATAATATTAATGCTACGTTTTTTGTTAATGGTTCTAACACAGAATATTGTAAGGCTATTTATAAAAGAATAACCAATGAAGGAAATGCTATAGGAAACCATACTTATTCACATAATTACAGATATATATATAGAAATAAAGAAAACTTTATAAAGGATTTTTATAAACTTCAAAATCTAATTAAAGAAACCACTGGAGTTGAACCTAATATTTTAAGATTTCCAGGAGGAAGTAATAATACAGTAAGCCATAATTATGGTGGGAAAAAAATAATGAAAGAACTTACACGACATATGGATGAAAAAAACTATGCATACTTTGATTGGAACGTAGATTCTACAGATGCATCTGTACCCCTTCAAGATAAGGATAAAATAGTAGATTCCGTACTTAATAATAGTATCAATTTAAATAAGGCTATAGTTCTTATGCATGATAGTGGTAGAAAAAATACAACTGTAGAAGCGCTGCCAGAAATAATAAAAGAATTAAAATCAATGGGATATGAATTTAGGACTTTAAGTCCTTCAGAATTTAGAGTGGTATTTTAATAATACGTGATTACGCAACCATCATATGGATAAAATTGTCTAATAAATCTTAATATAAAATAGACTAAATATTATAAAGGAAGTGAAAATTAATGGACATAACGGAACTTTATAAGGAAATTGATAGGGAAATTCTGCATAGTGATAAACCTTCTTTATATATAAATAAAATTAAGGAAGAACTTAAAAAATCACAGTACCCTTTGAAATTTATAGGGGAATTAGAAAACATAGAGCAAGAACCTAAGTATCATCCTGAAGGAAATGTTTTTAATCATACTATGGAAGTTTTAGATCTAGCAGCAGGAAAAAAAGAGGAAAGTGAAGATAAAAGAGCCTTTATGTGGGGAGCATTGCTTCATGATATTGGGAAGATAAAAGCCACTAAAGTAAGAAAAGGAAAAATAACTGCTTATAATCATGAAAAAATAGGTTCAGAGATGGCTGAAGAATTTTTAGGGTTTTTTAATGAGGATAAGGATTTTATAAAGAAAGTAAAAGCTATAATTAGATGGCATATGGAACCCTTATTTGTAATAAAAGATTTACCTTTTAAAGATATAGAAACTATGAAAAAAGAGGTTAATCCAAAGGAGATATATTTACTATCACTTTGCGATAGAATGGGGAGAGGACCTTTAACAGAGGAACAGAAAAAGGAGATTGAAAGTGGATTAAATAAGTTTTTAGATATATGTATGGATAACAATATGTAGAATATCAAGTTAAAGAGAAATATATCATGTGCAAAGTCCATTTTAAAAGTAAAGTTACTATTGAATTTAAATTTGATCAATTTAGAGTGTCGACCTATATATTGTTTTTGTATTATGTATTAAATTTTATATAAATATATAAAAGATAAAAATAACAAGAGCTATATTTAACTGAGGGCTCTTGTTATTTTTTATTAGTTAATAATTATTTTTCTATCTTTAACTTTCTTGCTAATATAATTATTAACTTTTAAGAATTAATAATTATCCTAAAAAAGCTTTACAATTAATGGAGCTAAGAACACTGTTAACAAGCCAGATATAGCGATAGCTAGTCCACCCATAGCACCTTCTGTTTCCCCTAACTCTAAAGCTTTTGCAGTTCCCATGGCGTGAGATGCAGTTCCCAGTGATATACCAACTGCAATTTTATTTTTAATTTTGCACATATTGCAGATTAGAGGACCTATAATTGATCCTAATATACCAGTAATAATTATAGCTGCAACAGTAATAGCAGTATTTGCACCAAGTTGTTTTGAAACTTCCATTCCTATAGGAGTTGTTATGGATTTTGGCACTAAAGAAAACATAAGCTCTTTATCAATTTTAAATAATTTACTTAAAACTATAATGCAAATTATACCTATTGAAGTACCCGTTGTTATTCCAATGAATATAGGAACTATATGTTTTTTTAAAAGTTCAAGTTTTTTATAAAGGGGTACTGCCAATATAACCGTAGCAGGACCTAATAAAAATGAAATGTATTTTCCACCAATATTATAAGACTCTAAGCTTATATTTGTTAATTTTAAAAATGTAATAACCAAAGCTATACCAATTAATAGGGGGTTAAATAAGGGATTTTTAGTTTTTTTAAATAAGAAGCATCCTATTTCAAAGGCTATTAGAGAAATAGTAATACCGAAAATAGGATTATTAATTATGGAATTCACTTTTACTCCTCCTCATGAAAAGTTCAATAGTTAGTCCAGTCACAACAATAACTACAATGGTAGACACAATGATTATTGCGCCAAAGCTAACTAAGTTTTTTCTAATAGTATCAAAACAAGTTATAAGCCCTACACCTGCAGGAATAAATAAAAAGGGTAGATGTTCTAAAAGTAAGTTGCTAGTTTTTTCAATCATATTAAGCTTTACAATGCCAGTACAAAGTGCTAGTAAAAGTAAAAGCATACCTATAACATTACTTGGTACTGAAAGATTAAAAAGAAGTTTAACTAATTCTCCTAGGATGCAAAAGGAAAAAATAATTGCTAATTCTCTTAAATATTTCAAGTGCTCACCTCTTTCAAATTGATTATTTCCAAAGTAATTATAATATAGTATTAGAAAAAATCAAGTTAGGATTACTTAAATGAATTATACATAGATAAGGGTTTCTAAGTATCCACGGGAGTAAAAACTCCCTATGAAGCTTAGAAACCCCTTTATTTTAATTTTACATTTCTATTATAGTATTCAGCATGATCATATAATTCTAGCGTATAAGTTTCATTCATGTAAGGTGAAGAAACTATAAAATCTGATGTGGCTTTATTTGTTCCACAAGGTATATTATAAAGTGTTGCTATTCTAAGAAGTGCCCTTACATCAGGATCGTGTGGCTGAGACTCTAATGGATCCCAAAAGAATATTAGGATATCAAGGCCGAAATCTACTATGGTAGCACCTAGTTGTTGGTCTCCACCTAAAGGACCACTTTTAAAAGATTTTATAGGTAAGCCTGTTTCTTTAGCAATTATACTTCCAGTGGTTCCAGTTGCAAAAAGATTATGTTCAGATAAAATTTCCTTATTATCATTAACCCATTCTAGTAATTCTTTTTTCTTGTTATCATGAGCAACTAAGGCTATATTTTTTCTAATAGGAACTTCTCTAAATTCTTTTTTCATAATTTTTACCTCCTAAAAACTTATGTTAGTGTAAAGTCTTTACACTGTGAAACTTATAGTGATAATTTACTATACTATAAGACTTATTATAAAACAAATTTCAATGTGATAAAATATAAATATAATATTATTATAAAAATATACTATAAAATAATAGAAAATGTAATATAATAAATATAAGGACTATAAAGGAGGAATTATTTTGGACTCAAAAAATAATGAATTATATTTAATTAAGAAAAATAAGAAGTTTGGATACATAGATTGCACTGGTAAAATAATAATTGAACCAAGGTTTAATTTTGGAGAGCAATTTCAAAATGATTTTGCGGTAGTATCTTTTGAAGAAAAATATGGTGTTATAAATAAAGAAGGGGAATATATTATAAAGCCAAGCTTTGAACATTTAGAATTTATATATAAAGATTTGGTTTCTTATATGAGTGAGGGTAAAAAGGGTGTTATTAATATTAAGGGAGAAATTTTATGTAATAATATATATGATGATATAAGAAGTTTTAGTGAGGGTTTTTGTGCTGTTAAAAAAGCATACAATTGGGGGTATATAAATGAAAAAGGAGAGGAAATTATAAAACCTTCCTTTATGGATGCTTATGATTTTAATGAGGAAGTGGCATTGGTTCAGGTAGGAGGAAAATTAGGATATATAGATAGGTCAGGAAATATGATTATTTCACCTATATATGATTATGCAGGTAATTTCAGTGAAGGTTTGGCACCTATTGCCATAGGTAGTAAATATGGATATATAGATAAATCAGGTGAGGTAAAAATAAAAGGGAAGTTTTATACAGCTAGAGAATTTAGTGAGGGGCTTGCTGCAGTTGAAATTAATCATAAAATGGGATATATAAATAAAAATGGGGAAGTGGTTATAGATTTAATTTTTGATTCAGCAGAAGATTTTATAGATGGAAGAGCAGTTGTATGTAAAGATGACAAGTATGGTTATATAGATAGAGAAGGAAAAGTAATAATAAACTTAAAGTATGATGATGTAGACTATATTTCAGAAGAGGTTCTAGGGGTTATGAATGGAGAGCACTGGGGATATATAGATATGGAAGAAAACTCTATTGTAGAACCTAAATTTGACGAGGTCTTTAGTTTTTTTAGTTCTTTAGGAGAAGTTCAATTAGGAACTAAAATTGGGTATGTAGATAAGAAGGGAAAATATATTTGGGAACTTCAAAAATAAATGTAGACAAATATGTTAAATTGTAATATTATATAGTATGATATTGTAATAGTTATATAATAGAGGCTATGAAAAAGGAAAGTAAAATAAATGGAGTTTACAGAGAGAAAATCTTTTAGCTGAGAGGATTTTTAAATAGAAGTTTATTTGAAGTGCACTTTGGAGTTATGTACCGAAATTTAGTAGGCTACATCGGCAGTATCCGTTATAATACTAGGGCATAGGAAGTGTCTTAAAAGGCTTTGATTTAATTGGAGTGGAATAATGAAGGGAACTTCATCTCTAAAGAGATGAGGTTTTTTATTTTATAAAATAAAAAAAGGGGGGGTGTACAGATGTTTAAAACTTTAATGTATGATTTAGAAAATGTTTTAAAAAAAGATCCGGCGGCTAGAAATAAATTAGAAGTGTTTTTGTTATATCCTTCAATTCATGCTTTAATAATATATAGAATAACTCACCTTCTATATAACAAAAAATTATTTTTCTTATCTAGACTTTTATCTCAAATAGCTAGGCTTTTAACGGGCATTGAAATTCATCCTGGTGCGAAGATAGGAAAAGGCTTTTTTGTAGATCATGGTATGGGAGTTGTAATTGGAGAGACCACTGAGATAGGTGATAATGTTACTCTATATCAAGGAGTTACACTTGGAGGAACTGGGAAGGATCACGGAAAAAGGCACCCAACCCTAAAGGATGATGTTATAGTTGGAAGTGGGGCCAAGGTTTTAGGGCCTATAACCTTGGGAAAAGGTGTAAAAATTGGTGCAAATGCCGTAGTGTTAAAAGATGTTCCAGATGAGGCAACAGCAGTAGGCATACCTGCTAGAATAATATTAAAGAAGTAAATATAAAATAAGAGAGTAAGTATAAAATAAAAGAAATAAACACAAAATAAATCTAATAAATAGGTATAAAATAAAAAGTTGCTTGAAGTCTCTAAAAAGATTTCAAGTAACTTTTTATTTTTAATCTCTTTTGTTTTTAGTATTTCTTGATGTCCTAGATTTTTTCTTTTTTTGAACTGAATATCCAAATTTACCTTCTGAAACTTTAGGAAGTGTATAGTATTCACCGTGACAATAGGAAAGAAGTCTTGCATTTTCATAGTGTATTTTTCCATTAGAGTCTTTAAGGGAGCTATCCACATGTATACCAACTATATTAGCTATAAACATGTCATGAGAACCTAAAGGAATAATATTATGAACCTTACACTCAATATTTATAGGACAACTTTCAATATATGGTACTAGAACGTTTTTACTTTCTCCTAGAGGAAGATTAAATTTTTCAATTTTATCTATATCCCTTCCGGAACGAACTCCACAGAAATCCACTATTTTTGCAAGGGATTTACTAGGTAAGTTTACCACAAATTCTCCAGTAGATTTAATATAATCATAAGATAATCTTTCAGGGCGTATAGAGACGGAAAGCATAGGAGGTTTTGTACACACAATACCAATCCATGCTGCTGTAAACACATTTACTTTATTATTATATTTTGAAGTTATTAGGGTTACAGGAAGGGGGTCTAACATAGTACTTCCTTTAAAAAATTCTTTAGTCATATAAACATCCTTTCTATTTTATAACATGTTAATATTATCTAGGGAATGAAGTATTTCATTTATTTTATCCATATGATATTTAAATACAACTTCCAAATTTTCATCTTTATAACTAGAAATATCTTTATAGGGTATACTAGCTAAATCATTTATTTTTTCGTAAGTTTCCTTAGGCATACTTACTTTATTTTTTATATTTTCAACTATTCTAAGATGGATATATAGTTTATAAAATAGTTCAATGCCCTCTTCATATCTTTTAAGGCTTAAATTATCACTAGGACCTTTATATTCCTCTTCATAAGCTGATATAGATTCTTCTAAGGCTTTTATATGTTTATATAATATAGATAAGTTTTCTCTATTAGGTTTATAAAAATCCTCTCCACAAAGTAAGATTAAATCTTTATGTATTTTGCTACTAGAATCATATATTTGCTTTCTTAAATTAGGTGGAGATACAAAGTAATTAACTAATACGGCCACCATGATTCCAAAAAGGGTTTCCAAAAGTCTGTTTATGCTATAGGTTATTGGACTTCCACCCTTTAAGTTTACTGATATGGCAATAAACACCACACAAGCAATGGAGATGGATTTCTTATAACCCAAAATGTGACAAAGGTATATGGTAAGAGAGATTCCTATAGCTATTAAAATTGGATTCCCTGGTAGAATTAATGAAAACACCATTCCAATTAAAGCACCTATAGTAGTGCCTATTACTCTATTTTTCCCTGTTTTAAAAGAATTATATATGGTTTTTTCCATAGTTATTATGGCAGCAATACAGGCATAGAATGGGAAGCTAATATTAAAAAATCTAAGGGATATAATGCAGATAAATACTGCTATAGATGTTTTTATATTTCTCATTCCTATTTTTTTCATAAAAATAACTCCTTTCTGTCATATAATTATAACTTATAAATAGAGATAATTTCCACATATCAAGAGAAATTAAAGTATAAAACCTTACTTTTTTAAAGAACTTAGAGTTTAAAAAATTTTTAAGGTTATAATATAGTGATTTATAAGTATTTTTATTGAAATAAATATAGCCTGTTTTGTATAGAGTATATTTTAATTGATATATTGATATATTGAAATAAAGACTAAAATATGATAGAATACAACTATAATGACTTGTTCATTATTAGTATTTTTATTTTTTGGAGGATTTTTTATATGAAAATAGGTATTGTTAAATGGTTTAACGCAGAAAAAGGATTTGGATTCATATCAGTAGAAGGAGAAAAAGACGTATTCGTTCATTTCTCAGCTATACAAGGAGATGGATTTAAAGCTTTAGAAGAAGGTCAAAAGGTTGAATTCGAAGTAGTTGAAGGTGAAAGAGGACCTCAAGCTGCTAACGTTACGAAGTTATAATCTTTATATAGATTTATACAGGCTTCGAAGGTAGTTCTAAAGAGTCACTAAAAGCATAAGCTTTTGGTGACTTTTTAATTTTGCAAAATTATATATAAAATATTGTCTTAAGGGAAAAATAATAATCTAAAGAGAGTTACTAGTTTTCAGTGGGTTTTTATTCTTACTGAAGCTTAAAAATTCTTATACAGGGACCATATCATGGGATAAACTTATAAGCCTTAGGAGGACGCTATGATATATTTTAATAGTGCCATATATAAATTTATTATTATAAATGCAGTAATAGCTCTTATTATAGTTATTTTAGAGAGAAGAAGGCCAGAGAAAACTATAGCTTGGTTATTAATATTTATACTCTTTCCTCCCTTGGGATTAATATTATATATATTTTTAGGAAGGAATTGGAAGAAAAATAAACTAAGGGATGATAATTTTGATTTCTCAGAAGAATTAATGATGGCATATAAAAAGGCAATTCCTGAAAATAAATATTTAGAACTTATGACACTGCTACAAAATAGCAGTAGTTCACCAGTGTTTTATAAAAATAAAGTAGAGGTTTTTAATAATGGAAAAGAAAAATTTGAATCATTAAAAAGAGAACTTTTAAAGGCTGAACACCATATTCATCTTGAATATTATATTTTTAAAAGCGATAATATAGGTAAGGAAATAATAAATATACTAGAAAAAAAAGCTAGAGAAGGAGTAGAAGTTAGACTTATATTAGATAAGGTAGGGTCTATAAAGTTTAAAAAAAGGTATGTAGAAAAGTTAAGGAAAGCTGGGGCAGATGTGGTTTTTTATACTTACTTTTTAGCTCCCATATTAAGATTTATAAATACACAAATAAATTATAGAAATCATAGAAAAATAGTTATAATAGATGGAAAGATAGGATTTATAGGAGGCATAAATATAGGGGATGAATATTTAGGAAAAGGTAAACTAGGATTTTGGAGAGATACACATCTTATGATAGAAGGAGATTGTGTACTAGGACTTCAAGCTGTATTTATCCATGATTTTTGTAGGATAAAAAAAATTTTAAAAAAGGATTTTGGTTATAAGGGTTATGTAGAAGATTATTTTCAAGAGTTTAATGGTAATGGCAGTATATTGCAAATAGCAAAATCAGGGCCAGATTCTGAAAATCCTTCTATAATGCAGACTTTGGTTATGATGATAGGAAGGGCTAAAAAGCATATCTATATAACAACACCATATTTTATACCTACGGAAAGTATAATGACAGCACTTAAAATAGCTGCCCTAGGTGGAATAGATATAAAAATAATATTTCCTGGGAAGTATGATCATTTCCATGTTTATTATGCTTCTAGGACCTATCTTGCTGAACTTATAAGCTATGGAGTTGAAATATACTTTTATGATAAGAATTCATTTATTCACTCAAAAGTAATAACCATAGACGGAGAAATAAGCATGGTAGGTACTGCCAATATGGATGTTAGGAGCTTTGAATTAAATTATGAAATAAATACAGTTATATACGATGTGGAAACTACTTTTAAATTAGAAAAAGCTTTTTTGGAAGATATAAAAAAAAGTGTTATATTAGATAAGGAATACTTTGAAAATACAAATTTAATTATAAAATTTTTAGAAGCCATAGCAAGAATGTTTTCAAATTTATTATAATGGGGTGAAGTTTATGTTTGATACACATATACACACAGAAGTTTCAACTGATTCTAAGATGAAGCTTCTGGATGCTTTAAAATCGGCAAAAGAAAAAGGAGTTTCCTTAATACTTACAGAACATATGGATATTCAAGGGCCCATAGAAGAATATGGGCATTTCACTTTTGATTCAGAGGAATATTTTAAAAAGTATGATGGATTTAGAGGGGATAATTTACTATTAGGTATGGAAATGGGCATGAGGCCTGAATTTTTAAAGGAAAATAAGAGGGAAGAAGAAAAGTCACCTTTTGATTATGTTATAGGTTCTGTCCATGTAGTTAATACTATAGATATATTTAGAGAAGAATTTTATGCAGAAAGAACAAAAAAAGATGCCTATGAAGAATATTTAGAATATATGCTTAGGTGCTTAAAGCAGTATGATTTTATAGATTCACTGGGACATATAGATTATATTTGTAGGTATGCTACATATGAAGATCCAGAAATCTATTATGAAGAGTTTAGTGATTATATAGATGAGATTTTAAAAGTTTTAATAGAAAAAGAAAAGGCAATGGAACTTAACACAAGAAGGCTTTCCACAGATAAAGCTAGAGAAAGCTTAATTAATATTTACAAAAGATACAAGGACTTAGGTGGAAATTATATAACCATAGGATCAGATTCTCATAAAGAATCAGCCATAGCCATGAATTTTAACTATGCTTTAGAAATAGTTGAAAAATGTAATTTAAAACAAGTTTATTTTAAAAATAGGAAAATAGAGTATGATAAATAAAAACTATTATTATATGATAAAGATTGCCTTGAATTATAACTAATATAATAGTATTATAAAATAAAAAGATACAAAAGATAAGATATATTATTAAACCATACTTAATTATATAGAGGTGATTAAATGAAAATTTATACAAAAACCGGTGATAAAGGAACAACATCAAATCTTTTAGGAGAAAGATTATCTAAAGCAGATATAAACATGGAACTTCAAGGACAAATAGATGAAATTAATTCAGGTGTTGGATATTTAAGAAGTTTATTAAAAAATCTTAGTTTTACACCTAAGGTTGCTCATACTGATGAAGTATTAAAGGAAATTCAATATAACACTTATAAAATAGGCATAGATATTTCATCTAGATTTAGTAAAAAACATATATCGCAATCTCATGTAGATGCCCTAGAGCAAGAAATAGATAGAATGGTAAATCAAATGCCACCAATAAAAAGTTTTATATATTATAGTGGTAGTAAAGAAGGAACTTATGCTCATGTTATAAGATCCACTACAAGAAGAGCTGAACGTACTTTTGTTAAAGCTCTAGGTGATATGGAATATCCAGCGGATTATCAGTATATAAATAGATTATCTGACTACTTCCATACTTTAGCTAGATATTTCAATTTCCTACAAGGAATCGAAGATGAACCTATGATATTAAGAGATTAAATATATAATAAAAAGGGGGCATTTAAAAGGGGTGAATTTTGTAGAGAATTTAGAAGAAGGAATGAAATGGCTTCACACTCAAGGAGCTTTCTTAACTGTTAAAAGTGGTGAAGAGATAAATACCATGACCATAAGTTGGGGTACAATAGGATTCCAATGGGGTAGACCAGTATTTATGGCATTAGTAAGAAAGTCTAGACACACTTATGAACTTATAGAAAAAGCTAAGGATTTTACAGTAAGCATACCACTTGGTGAAGCGTTAAAGGATTCTTTAAAATATTGTGGGACAAAATCTGGGAGAGACGTTGATAAAATAAAGGAGTGTAACCTTACTTTAAAAGAAAGTAATAAAGTAGCTACTCCTATAATTTCTGATGCAGAACTTCATTATGAGTGTAAAATATTAAGTAATCAACCTATAATACCAAACTTATTATGTGATGAAGTTAAAACATCCATTTACTCAGATAATGATTACCATACTTTATATTTTGGAGAAATAGTAGACACTTATATTAATAAATAGAGTTAAAAAAGCTTATTAGTTATATTATAAATACTAATAAGCTTTTTTTGTTTATAGAAAATCAAAATAAATGAAAAAAATTATCAATTAGTCTTGACAAGAATATATAAGTGAGATAGAATGTATTCAAGAGATAATTATTATTAAATAATAATCCCAATTCTAAATACAATCAAAAACATATTAATAACTATAAAATATTATTAAAGTATAGTTATAATAATTTAGATATAATTAGGAATAATTATAAATGTAAAAGAAAATAGGAGGTATGAAGTATGGAAAGATTAGTAGGTAAAGTAGCACCAGAATTTAAAATGCAAGCTGTAACTGGAGACGGAAAGGAATTTAAAGAAGTTAAGCTTGAAGATTATAAAGGAAAATGGTTGGTGATGTTCTTTTATCCATTAGATTTTACTTTTGTATGTCCAACAGAAATCACAGGTTTTAGTAAGAAATTTGAGGAGTTCCAAAAAGAAGGTGCTGAGTTATTAGCTGTAAGTTGTGATAGCCAATACTCACATCAAGCTTGGATTAAAGATGGTTTAGGAGAAATAAAATTCCCTATAGCTTCTGATATAATAAAATCAACAGCTAAAAACTATGGAATATTAATTGAAGAAGAAGGAATTTCTTTAAGAGGATTATTTATCATAGATCCAGAAGGTGTTGTAAGATACTCAGTAGTTCATGATTTAAACGTAGGAAGAAGTGTAGATGAAACATTACGTGTATTAAGAGCACTTAAAACTGGTGGACTTTGCCCAATAGACTGGGAAGAAGGTCAAGAATTATTATAATAAATATAAATTTAAAATAAGATATAAACTATTTTAAACTTAGCTGTGCTAGAGATTTTCATCTAACACAGCCTAAGGTTTTAATATAAAAAGTGCAGAGATTTCTGCACTTTTTATTTTTAAATAATGTTTTTTTATATTAGAAGTTATCACATAAAAGTTCAAAGAAGTCCTTTGGATGAGCACAAGCAGGACATTTTTCAGGTGCTTTATCTCCTTCAAAGATAAATCCACAATTGGAACATTTCCACATAACCTTTTCATCTTTTTGGAATACCTTATTATTTTCTATGTTAGATAATAACTTTTTATATCTCTCTTCATGGTGTTTTTCAACTGAAGCTATATGTCTAAATACAGCAGCTATTTCTTTAAAGCCTTCTTCTTCAGCCACATCAGCAAAGGCAGGGTATAATATAGACCATTCTTCATTTTCTCCATTAGCAGCAGATTTTAAGTTATCTATGGTATCTCCATAAGTAACAGGATAAGCAGCTTGAATTTCTATAGCCTCATGTTTAAAGTCTTCAGCTAAAAATTTAAAAAACCTTTTTGCGTGTTCTTTTTCATTTTCAGCTGTTTCTAGGAATATGTTTTGGATTTGAACATAACCTTCTTTTCTAGCTACAGAAGCATAATAAGTATATCTGTTTCTAGCTTGAGATTCTCCTGCAAAAGCCTTTAATAAGTTTTCAGCAGTTTTTGTTCCTTTTAGTGACTTCATAGCAATACCTCCCAAGAATATAATTTTTTTATTACATTAATAGTATAACAAAAATAGATACATATATCAAAAAAACTATAATTAGGTTCTAAATGAAGGACTCTGGTTATTTTTTATACTTTTCTAAGTATGCTTTATTAATTCTCACTTCTTTTAAAGGTTTATCCTTAGTATCAGTTTTTGTTGTAGCTATTTTATCTACCACATCCATACCACTTATAACATAACCAAAAACTGTATGTCTATAATCTAGATGTGGAGTACCTCCAACTTCTTCATATTTTTTTATAACTTCTTCTGGAAATGCATCTCCATCTAAATTTTTCATTTGATCAATTAATGAAGATTCAACTTGCTTTTTTTGAACTATAAAAAATTGACTTCCATTGGTCATAGGGCCTGCATTTGCCATGGAAAGAGCCCCTCTAAAGTTATGTAAATTTCTAGAGAATTCATCTTCAAAAGGTTTATTCCAAATACTCTCACCACCACGACCGGTAGCAGTAGGATCTCCACTTTGAATCATAAAATCATTTATTACCCTATGAAAGGTTATTCCATCGTAGTATTTCTTTTCTATAAGCTTTTTGAAATTTTCTACAGTTTTTGGAGCTTCCTTTGGGAAAAGCCTTAGCTTTATAGTTCCCATGGTAGTATCAAAAACTGCAATTTCTTCTCCAGGTTTTAATTCAGAGTATTGAATTAAGTTAACCTTTGGAGCTTTTGGTTCTTCAGGCTTATTTTCTCCTTGATTATTTTCATTTGTTTGGGTTTTAGAAGTTTCATTGCTTTGTGTAGGGGTTTTAGACTCTTCTTTTGGAGTGCTTTTTCCTGCACAGGATATTAAAGATATGGACATTAACAAAACTAGTATGGTTAAAAATGATTTCTTTCTCATATTATCCTCCTTGTTAAACTAAGTTTATTATAGCAAAATAATTATATCATATATAAATTTGAATTTAAGATGAATTTTTAAACAATAAACTATTAAATACTTATGTACAAATAAAATATTCAAATTACACATTTAAAAATACAAATAAAATCTAAAAGTTTCAGAAAATTTGAAAAAGTGTTGCAAAGTAACTTGAATTATCATATAATAGACTAAAATATATTTATAGAAAAATATAATAGTACTATAGGGGGGAACTTTTAATGAATGCATTAATGGACTCTTTAATGAATGTAGTAAAAACATTGAATCAATACCTATGGAATTATGTTTTAATATTTTTGCTTTGTGGTACAGGAATATTTTTTACTTTTAAACTTAAGTTCATTCAAGTAAGAAAATTTAAACAAGCTTTTAAGAACACTTTTGGCGGGTTATCCTTTGGTAAAAAAGCTGGAAATGATGGAATGTCTTCATTTCAAGCCTTAGCAACAGCTATATCAGCTCAAGTTGGTACAGGAAACCTAGCAGGTGCAGCTACAGCAATAGCAGCAGGAGGGCCAGGAGCTATATTTTGGATGTGGGTAAGCGCTTTCTTTGGTATGGCAACTATATTTGCAGAGGCTACTTTAGCTCAAACTTATAAGGAAGTTAAAGACGGAGAGGTTACTGGAGGACCTGCATATTATATTAAAAATGGTCTGAAAAGTAATGGCCTTGCTATATTTTTCGCTGTAAGTATTATTGTGGCTCTTGGATTTGTAGGAAATATGGTACAAGCTAACTCCATAGGAGATGCCTTTAATACTGCATTTAATATAAATCCTTTTATAGTAGGAGGCATTCTTGCGGTTTTAGCAGGATTTATATTCATAGGTGGTATATCTAGAATAGCTTCTTTTGCTGAAATGATTGTTCCTATTATGGCTGTATTCTATATAGTAGGGAGCTTATTTATTATAGTAAAAAATTACACAAATATATTACCAGCTTTTGAAATGATATTTGTAGGAGCTTTTAATCCTAAAGCTGTTGCAGGTGGAGTTATAGGTGTAACTATAAAACAAGCTGTTAGATACGGAGTCTCAAGGGGGTTGTTCTCAAATGAGGCTGGTATGGGTTCTACACCACATGCTCATGCCGTAGCTAGGGTTAAACACCCATGCGATCAAGGGCTAGTAGCTATTGTTGGAGTTTTTATTGATACCTTTGTAATCTTAAGTATAACAGCTTTAGTTATTTTAACAACTGGTGTATTAGATGGTAAGACAACAGGTATAGCCTTAACTCAAAAGGCATTTACGGTAGGTATGGGAAGTTTTGGAGAGAAATTTATAGCTATTTCTTTATTCTTCTTTGCTTTCTCAACTATAATAGGATGGTATTTCTTTGGAGAATCTAATGTAAAGTTCTTATTTGGTAAAAAGGCTTTAAATGTATATAGAGTATTAGTAATGGTGTTTATATTCTTAGGTTGTGGAGTAAAAGTTGATTTAGTTTGGGAGTTAGCAGACTTCTTTAATGGAATAATGGTAATTCCAAACTTAATAGCAGTTATCGGACTATCTATGATAGTTAAAGATAAATTAAAAGACTATGAAGAGCTTAAATAATTTGTAGTTGAAAAAATAAGCAAACCCCAAAATAACAAACCAATAACAGAATAAGGGTGTAAATTTTCACCTTTGTTCCCCCAAAAAGAGCGTTGAATTTCAATGCTCTTTTTATTATGTCTAAAATTATTTATAAGCTTCATTAGTAATTAAAATGTTTTTTAAAACTTAAAAATCTATTTATATTCAAATAATTATAAATTTTTAGTAAACACTCTTTAAATTTACTCCAATATATACTATAATTAAAATATCGAACGATAAAAAATAAAAACGAAAAAATATTCGTGATTATTTCGTTATTTAAGGGGGATTAAAATGTATCCAAATGTTTATAGGGCTTTTGTAGAAAAAAAACCGAACTTTAATGTGGAGGCACAAAAGCTTCTTCAAGACTTAAGAGAAAATTTAGGTATAAAGAGCATAGAGGATATAAGAGTAATTAACAGATATGATGTTTTTGGGGTGGAGCATAAAGAGTTTAAAAAAATAACAAAATACATATTAAGTGAGCCTAATGTTGATAATGTATTTGAAGAAGAAATAGATAATTTAGGGAATAGATATTTTGCAGTAGAATATTTGCCTGGGCAATATGATCAAAGAGCTGACTCTGCAGAACAATGTACTAGTATTATTCTACAAGGAAAAAATTCTGTTATAAAAAATGCTAAGCTTATATCTATACATGGTGAAATTTCAGAGGAAGAGTTTATAAGAATAAAAAATTATTATATTAATAAGGTGGATTCTAGGGAAGCAACTTTAGAAAAACCTAAAAAATATGAAGTGGAATTAGATATAAATAATAAGGTTGAAAACTTACATGGTTTTAATGACTTAAATGTAGATGAGCTTAAAGATTTTATAAAAGAAAAGAATCTAGCTATGAGTTTTGAAGATATAAAATTAGTACAAGCATATTTTAAGAGAGAAAAAAGGGTGCCAACTATTACAGAAATAAAGGTTATAGACACATATTGGTCAGATCATTGCAGACATACAACTTTTAACACTGTAATAGAAGAAGTAGAATTTGAAGAAGGAGATTATAACACTCCAATAAAAGAAACCTATGAAGAGTATTTACAGCTTAGAGATAAGCTATATAAAAATAAACATAAAGAAAAGTGCTTAATGGATATGGCTATAATAGGTATGAAAAAATTAAGAGCTGAGGGTAAACTTCAGGATTTAGATAAGTCAGATGAGATAAATGCATGTAGTATAGTGATTCCTGTTGAAGTTAATGGTAGAGAAGAAGATTGGCTTTTAATGTTTAAAAATGAAACCCATAATCACCCTACAGAAATAGAACCTTTTGGTGGGGCTTCCACATGCCTTGGAGGTGCTATAAGAGACCCATTATCAGGAAGAAGTTATGTATATCAAGCTATGCGTGTTACAGGAGCAGCTGATCCAAGGACTCCAATAGCTAATACATTAAAGGGGAAATTACCTCAAAGTAAAATAACAAAGGAAGCTGCAAGAGGGTATAGTAGTTATGGAAATCAAATAGGTCTTGCTACTGGACAGGTGTCTGAAGTTTATGATGAGGATTTTATAGCAAAGAGAATGGAAGTAGGAGCAGTTATAGGAGCAGCGCCTTTTAAAAATGTGAAGAGAGAAAAGCCAGTACCTGGGGATTTAGTAATACTACTTGGAGGTAAAACTGGTAGAGATGGCTGCGGTGGAGCTTCAGGATCTTCAAAAGAACATGATGAAAAATCTATACTAACTTGTGGAGCTGAGGTTCAAAAGGGAAATGCTCCTACAGAAAGAAAAATACAAAGACTTTTTAGAGACAATAAAGTAACAACTATGATAAAAAAATGTAATGACTTTGGCGCAGGTGGAGTTTCTGTTGCTATAGGAGAACTTGCTGAAGGTTTATTTATAGATTTAGATAAAGTTCCTAAAAAATATGAAGGTTTAGATGGAACAGAACTTGCTATATCAGAATCACAAGAAAGAATGGCTGTAGTAGTAAGTGAAGAGGATGCAGAAAGATTTATAGGCTATGCAGAAAAAGAAAATTTAGAAGCTACAGTAGTTGCAGAAGTTACAGAAGAGAAAAGAGTTGTTATGAAGTGGAAAGATCAGGTTATTTTAGACTTATGTAGAGAATTTTTAGATACTAATGGAGCAAAACAGTTTACAAAAATAAAGGTATCTGCACCACATAAGGAAAGTTATTTCAATAAGAGAAGAGAAATCTTTAGAAATAAAAGCTTAAGAGAAGGATTTTTAGAAAACTTAAGAGATTTAAATGTATGCTCACAAAAAGGATTAGTAGAGATGTTTGATAGCACTGTTGGTGCAGGAACAGTATTTATGCCTTTTGGAGGAAAATATCAATTAACACCAAACGAAGCCATGGCAGCAAAAATTCCAGTTTTAAATGGAGATACCTCAACAGCTTCTTTAATGTCCTATGGGTATAATCCTAAAATAGGTAAATGGAGTCCTTTCCATGGAGCTATGTGTGCAGTAATTGAGTCTGTAGCTAAAATAGTTGCAAGTGGAGGAGACTACAGAAAAATAAGACTTTCTTTTCAAGAGTATTTTGAAAAGCTAGGAGAAGATCCAGAGAAATGGGGAAAACCATTTTCAGCATTGTTAGGAGGACTTTATGTACAAGATAAACTTGAGATAGCAGCCATAGGTGGGAAGGATAGTATGTCAGGAACCTTTAAAGATATAAACGTTCCACCAACCTTAATTTCCTTTGCTGTTACCTATGCTAATATTCATGAGGTCATTACCCCAGAATTTAAAAAAGAAAACAGCCATGTTGTACTATTCAAAAGTAATTTTGATGAAAAGGGAGTTCCTTCTTTTGAAACCTTGAAAGATAATTTTAAATTTATAAACAAGATGATAAAAAAGGGAGAAATAATATCAGCATCTTCAGTTAAATATGGTGGTTTAGCTGAAATCATAGCTAAAATGTGTTTTGGAAATAAAGTAGGATTTAAATTCAAGGATTCTTACAATAAAGAAGAAATCTTTAGTAGTGAATATGGTGCTATTTTAGCAGAGTTTAAAGGTGATATAAGCATATTAGAAAAATCAAAGGAAATCTCTTATGAAGTTATAGGAAATACAGTAAAAGAACAAGAGATAATATTAGATAATAAGGAAAAAGTCCTTATAGATGAGGCTATAAAAGCATGGTATAGTCCGTTAGAAAGTACATTTAAAACAAATTATACCGAAGAAAACGACCTTTTAAAACTTCACATAGATGAACCTGAGTTTATAGGAAAAGCATATAACAAAAAAAGTAACCTACTAATTAAAGATGTAAGACCTAAGGTTTTAATTCCTGTATTCCCTGGTACTAACTGTGAATATGACTGTATGAGAGCTTTTGAAGAAGCGGGCGGGGATACGGAGCTATTTGTATTCAATAATATGAATGAAAATAAAATAAAGGAATCCATAGTGGAGATCACAAGGCTTATAAAAGAAAGCCAAATCGTAATGATTCCAGGAGGATTTAGTGCAGGGGATGAACCTGATGGTTCTGGTAAGTTTATAGCAACAGTATTTAGAAATGAAAGTATAAAGGAAGCTATACGCGAACTTTTAAATGTGAGAGATGGGTTAATCTTAGGAATTTGTAATGGATTCCAGGCTTTAATTAAACTAGGCTTAGTTCCATATGGTGATATTGTGGATATAAAAGAAGAGGCTCCAACTCTAACTTTTAATGCCATAGGAAGACATATATCCTGTATTACAAATACAAAAGTAGTATCTACAAAATCTCCTTGGTTTAGTTTGGTTAATGAAGGTGATGTACACAAAATGCCTTTATCACATGGTGAGGGAAGATTCTATGCTACAGAAGATATGGTTTTAGATTTATTTGCAAAAGGACAAGTTGCAACTCAGTATGTGGACTTAGAGGGAAAACCAACCTACGATATTAGATACAACCCTAATGGCTCTGTAATGGCTATTGAAGGTATTACAAGCCCAGATGGAAGGGTACTTGGAAAAATGGGACACTCCGAAAGAATAGGAAATGGTTTATATAAAAATGTAATTGGAGATTATGATCAAAAGTTATTTAAATCAGGAATTGAATACTTCAAATAATAGGGCTAAAGATCTTAAATCTTTGACTATTAGGAATTATGATGGATTAAATTTAATCCCCATCATAAATTCTAAGATGGGGATTTTCACACTATATCCAAATTTAACTTAGTTTAAGGGGGAAAATATTTATGAAGGTTGCAATAATTTTCGGCAGTAAATCTGACACAGAAGTTATGAAAAATGCGGCAAAAGCATTAAAAGAATTCAATGTGGAATATAAAGCATTTGTACTTTCAGCACACAGAGTTCCAGAAAGATTAGAGGAAGTTTTAAAAGAATTAGAAAATGAGGGCTTTGAATGTATTATAGCAGGGGCAGGTCTTGCAGCTCATCTACCAGGGGTTATAGCATCTAAGACTGTACTTCCTGTAATAGGAGTTCCAATTAAGGCTGCTGTTGAAGGAATGGATGCCTTATTATCTATAGTTCAGATGCCTAAATCTATTCCAGTAGCTACAGTAGGTATAAATAATAGCTACAATGCTGGGATGCTTGCAGTAGAAATACTTTCAATTAAATATCCAGAACTTAAAGAAAGACTTTTAAATTTTAGAAAAGAAATGAAAGAAAACTTTATTAAAGAAAGTGAAAAAGGGGTTGAATTATAATGGAAAAATTAGAACAATTATATGAGGGCAAAGCTAAAAAAATATTTAAGACAGATGTAAAGGATGAAGTTATAGTTTATTACAAAGATGATGCTACAGCATTTAATGGAGAAAAAAAGGCTACTATAAATGAAAAGGGAATTTTAAATAATGCTATAACATCAATGATATTTGAATTATTACATGAAAAAGGGCTTAAGACTCATTTTATAAAAAAATTAAATGAGAGAGAACAACTTTGTAAGAAAGTAGATATAATTCCACTTGAGGTTATAGTAAGAAATGTAGCTGCAGGAAGCATGGCTAAAAGATATGGTATTACAGAAGGAACAGAGCTTAAAACTACGGTTTTAGAATTAAGCTATAAAAATGATGATTTAGGAGACCCATTAATGAATGACTATCATGCTGTTGCTATGGGGATTACAACTTTTGAGGAGTTAGAATACATATATTCACAGGCTTCAAAAGTAAATGAAATCTTAAAAGAATTTTTCTTAAAACAGGACATAAAACTAATAGATTTTAAATTAGAGTTTGGCAAAATAAATGGTGAAATAGTTTTAGCAGATGAAATATCTCCAGATACATGTAGATTTTGGGATGTGAATACAGGGGTAAAATTAGATAAGGATAGATTTAGAAGAGAGCTTGGAGATTTAGTAGAAGGCTATAAGGAAATATTAAATAGAATGCAAAAATAATTAGGAATCCTTATTCGGATATATATTAGCTCTAATACTGGAACTTTAAAGAAGTTTAGAGAATTAGAGCGGATAGTCATGGTATAGATATGTCATAGGAAGTTTAGACTTCCTATGACATATTAAACTAAAGAGAATATTACATAGCTTTCTATATTGGATTTAAAATTAATTTATGGGGGAGAAGTTCATGTTGAAAAATAAAGAATACGGGTGCAGTATATATGATGATGAGTTAGATGATAAGTTTCATGATGAGTGTGGAGTTTATGGTATATTTTCAAAGGATGAAAATTTAGATGTAGCAAGACTTACTTATTATGGTCTATATGCCCTTCAACATAGGGGACAAGAAAGTGCAGGTATTGTAACATCTTCTTGTAATGAAAAAGAGATGATGTGCCATAAGGGCATGGGTTTAGTGTCAGAAATTTTTAATGAAAATATATTAAATTCTATGAAAGGTAGATCAGCCATAGGGCATGTTAGGTATTCTACAGCAGGAGAAAGCTCTCTTAAAAATGCACAGCCAGTTTTAGGGAGATTTAAACTTGGAGATATTGCCATGGCCCATAATGGAAACTTAGTTAATGCAGAAGTTATAAGAGAATTATTAGAGGATTGTGGTTGTGTTTTTCAAACTTCAATAGATTCAGAAGTCATATTAAATTTAATATCTAGAGGAGCTAAAAAGGGAATAGAAGATGCCGTTGTAGATACTGTACAAGCCATAAAAGGTTCTTATGGAATTGTGATCTTAACTAAAGATGAACTTATAGGTGTTCGTGATCCCCATGGTATTAGACCACTTTGCATAGGAAAAATTGGAGAAAGTTATGTTATAAGCTCTGAAAGTTGTGCCCTTGATACTACAGGTGCTGAATTTATAAGAGATGTGGAACCAGGAGAAATAATAATAATAAATAAAGAGGGAATAAAATCTATAAACTTTGCTGAAAAGAGTAAAAGAGCCACTTGTGCCTTTGAATATATTTATTTTGCAAGGCCAGATAGTGTTATAGATGGTATAAGTGTAAATAGTGCAAGAGTAGAAACTGGTAAGAAATTATTTGAAGAGGCACCAGTAGAAGCAGATGTAGTAATTGGAGTTCCAGATTCAGGAATCCCAGCAGCTATAGGATATTCTAGGGTCTCTGGAATACCATTTGATATGGGGCTTATTAAAAATAGATATGTAGGAAGAACTTTTATAAAACCTACTCAGGAACTCAGAGAGAGAGCAGTTACAGTTAAGCTTAATGCATTAAAAGAAGTGGTTCAAGGAAAGAGAGTGATTTTAATAGATGACTCTATTGTAAGGGGAACTACAAGTAAAAAAATAATACAAATTTTAAAAAATGCAGGTGCAAAGGAAGTTCACTTTAGAGTATCTTCACCAGTAGTTAATAGTTCTTGTTATTTTGGAATAGATACACCATATAGGAAGGATCTTATAGGTGCAAATAATGATATTGAAGCTATTAGAGAAGAAATTGGAGCAGATACCTTAGGATATTTAAGTATAGATGGATTACTTCAGTGTTTAAGTAAAGAATGTCACAATGAGTTAGGTTTTTGCCTAGGATGCTTTAATGGTATATATCCAATATCAGCACCAATAAAGTAGGCTGTTTCAGATAGAATGTTCATATGAAAGTCACTTCATCACTGATTCACTTAGATATATATAATTAGAAAGGGGATTGTTAAAATGGATTATAAACAAGCTGGGGTTAATATAGAAGAAGGATATAAGGCAGTAAAGTTAATAAAGGAATATACAGAAAAAACTTATACAAAGGGAGTTTTAAATAATATTGGAAGTTTTGCTGGGATGTTTGAACTTGGTAAAGGCTATGAGGAACCTGTACTTGTTTCAGGAACTGATGGTGTTGGAACTAAACTTGATATAGCTTTTAGATTAAAAAAATACAATACCATAGGAATAGATTGTGTTGCTATGTGTGTAAATGATATTTTATGTCATGGAGCAAAACCATTGTTTTTCCTTGATTATTTAGCTTGTGGAAAGCTAGAATCTGAGGTTGCAGCTGAAATAGTAAGTGGAGTATCGGAAGGATGTATTCAATCAGCATCAGCATTAATTGGAGGAGAAACTGCTGAAATGCCAGGTTTTTATAGAGACGGAGAATATGATCTTGCAGGATTTGCAGTAGGAATTGTAGATAAGAAAAATATAATCGATGGAAGTAAAATAGAAGAGGGAGATGCACTTATTGGAATAGCATCATCAGGAGTTCACAGTAATGGATATTCTCTTGTTAGAAAGGTATTTCCTGATCTTAATGAGGATTTTAACGGAAGACCAGTAGGGGAAGAACTTTTAACTCCAACTAAAATATATGTAAAACCTATATTAGAAGTTATGAAAAAACATGAAATAAGGGGTATGGCTCATGTTACAGGTGGAGGATTTTATGAGAATATTCCAAGGATGTTTAAAGGAGAATTCACAGCTGTTATAGAGAAAAATAGCTTTAAAGTTCCAGAAATATTTAAAAGAATAATGGAAAAAGGTGTAGATGAAAATCATATGTTTAATACCTTTAATATGGGTATAGGTTTTGTATTATGTGTTAAAAAAGAGGAAGTAGAAGGTGTTAAAAACTTACTTGAAACTCTAGGAGAAAAGGCATATGAAATTGGATATGTTAAAGCTGGAGGTGCAGGAGTTTGTTTAAAATAGCGGTTTTAATATCTGGAGGGGGGAGTAACCTTCAGTCTATTATAGATAGTATTAATGCTGGATATTTAAATTGCAAAATAGAATATGTAATATCTGACAACAAAAACGCTTATGGAATTAAAAGAGCTGAAAATAATAATATAAAAACCTTAATTTTTAATAAAAAAGAATATGGAGAAAAATTATCTGATAAAATTTTAGAAGTTTTACATGGAAAAGTAGATTTAATAGTTCTTGCAGGATTTTTATCTATATTAAAAGGAGAGATTATTCAAAAATTTCAGCAGAGAATTATAAATATTCATCCTTCCTTAATTCCGAGTTTTTGTGGGAATGGAATGTATGGAATAAGAGTTCATGAAAAGGCTCTAGAGTATGGGGTTAAAGTATCAGGATGCACAGTGCATTTTGTAGATGAAGGAACTGATACTGGGAATATTATAATCCAAAGAGTTGTACCAGTGTATGCAGAGGACACTAGGGAAGAACTTCAAAAAAGAGTATTAGTGGAAGAACATAAGGCGCTTCCAGAAGCCATTAAATATATTAGTGAAGGTAAGATTGAAATAAAAGAGGGGAAAGTATTTTTAAAAAAACATACCCTTAACTAGTTATAAATTAATAAGGAGGGAAAGTTTATGAAAAGAGCTTTAATTAGTGTTTTTTATAAAGAAGGAATAGTAGAACTTGCTAAGTTTTTAGAACATAGAGGAGTTGAGATTGTATCAACAGGGGGAACCTTTAAACATTTAAAGGAAAATGGTATAAAGGTTATAGATGTTTCAGAGGTTACAGGGTTTAAAGAGATATTAGATGGTAGAGTTAAAACTCTTCATCCTAAAATACATGGGGGAATTTTAGCTATAAGAGAAAACAATAATCATATGGATACCATAAAGGAAACTGAAATTACACCAATAGATATGGTTATTGTAAATCTTTATCCTTTCTTTGAAAAGGTAAGAGAGGATTTAAACTTTGAAGAAAAAATTGAATTTATAGACATTGGAGGACCTACTATGCTTAGGTCTGCGGCTAAAAACTTTAGAGATGTAGTTGTAGTATCTGATACCAAGGATTATAAAAAGGTTATGGAAGAAATTGAACAAAATGAAGAGGTTTCCATGGAGACTAAAAGATACCTAGCTGGAAAGGTATTTAATTTAACCTCTGCATATGATGCTGCAATTAGTAACTTTTTATTAGAAGAAGAGTACCCAAATTATTTATCTTTATCTTATGAAAAAGCTATGGATTTAAGATATGGAGAAAATCCTCATCAAAGTGCAGCTCTATATAGAGATACAACAGGGGAAGGTTTAATAAATAATTACACTCAACTTAATGGAAAAGAATTATCCTATAATAATATAAAGGATATGGATATTGCTTTTAAAGTAGTTTCAGAATTTCAGGAAGGGGCTTGTTGTGCACTAAAACACAATACTCCTTGTGGAGTTGCTGTAGAAAGATGCGGGGATTCTGTAAAAGATATATATACAAAAGCTTTTCAATGTGATCCTGTTTCAATTTTTGGTGGTATAGTTGCTTTAAATAGAACTGTAGACAAAGCTTGTGCGGAGGAAATGGTTAAAATATTTTTAGAAATTGTAATGGCACCAGACTTTACAGAGGAAGCTTTAGAAGTATTAAAAAGTAAGAAGAACCTAAGAGTTATTAAATGTGATATAAAGAAAGAAAATAAAAATGAAATTGTAAAAGTAGATGGTGGAATATTAGTACAAAGCCCTGATAACAAATTAATTGAGGATATAAAAGTAGTTACAGAAAAAGCACCAACAGAAGAAGAAATGAAGGATTTAATCTTTGGTATGAAGGTTGTAAAATATGTTAAGTCCAATGCCATAGTAGTAGTTAAAGATGGTATGGCAAAGGGAATTGGAGGAGGCCAAGTTAATAGAATTTGGGCTACAATGGAGGCTTTAGACAGAGCAGGAGATGGAGTTGTACTTGCATCCGATGCATTCTTCCCATTTAGAGATTGTGTAGATGAAGCTAATAAATATAATATTAAAGCTATAATTCAACCAGGGGGTTCTCGTGGAGATGAGGAATCAATAAAAGCATGTAATGAGCATGAAATTTCCATGGTATTTACAGGTATAAGACATTTTAAACATTAAGGTGTAGAATGAAATTATACTAATAGTTTGGGGGAATTTATATGAAAATTTTATTAATAGGCTCTGGTGGAAGAGAACATGCTCTTTTATGGAAACTTGCACAAAGCAGTAAGATAGAAAAAATCTTTGTATCACCAGGAAACCCAGGCATGCTAAGTGAAGAAAAATGTGAACTTATAGATTTAAATAATAATGAAGAGATTAAAAACTTTGCAAAGAATAATAATATAGATTTTACTGTAGTAGGACCAGAAGCACCCCTTTGTGAAGGAATAGTGGATTTATTTAAAAATGAGGGACTTAAAATTTTTGGACCTTCAAAACTAGGTGCAAGGCTTGAGGGAAGCAAGGTATATGCAAAGGATTTCATGAAAAAGTACGGAATAAAAACTGCTGAATATGCAACCTTTACAAATAAGGATGAAGCTCTTAAATACATAGAAAAAGCAACCTATCCTCTAGTTATAAAGGCAGATGGATTAGCAGCAGGAAAAGGTGTTGTTATATGTGAAGACAAAAAAGAAGCAGAGCTAACTCTTGTAGATTTTATGGAAAAAGACATATTTAAAGGTGCAGCAAAGGAGATTGTAATAGAAGAGTTTTTAGAAGGTGTAGAAGCTTCAATTTTATCTATTACTGATGGAGAAACCATAATTCCATTTATATCATCAAAGGATCATAAGCAACTTTTAGATGGAAATAAGGGTCCAAATACAGGGGGCATGGGAGTTATAGCACCAAATCCTTATTGCACAAAAGCGGTTTTAGAAGATTTTAGGGAAAACATAATGATGCCTACTTTAAAAGGAATAAGAGAAGAATCCCTAGACTTTACAGGAGTAATTTTCTTTGGAATTATGATAACTAAAAAAGGGACGTATCTTTTAGAATACAATGTAAGAATGGGAGACCCTGAGACAGAATGTGTGCTTCCACTTATGGAAAGTGACCTTGTAGAACTAATAGAAGCTGCCTTAGAAAAACAACTTAAAAATAAAAAAATACTATGGAAAAATGCTAATGCATGCACTATAATAGCTGCATCAAAAGGATATCCAAAAGCCTATAAAAAAGGATTACCTATAAAAATAGAAAATAATTTAGAAGGAAAGATTTTTCATGCAGGAGTTAAGGGGTCAAAAGAAGAGCTTTTAACTAATGGGGGAAGAGTTTTAGCCTTAGTTGCAATGGGAGATACCATAGAGGAAGCTAGGAAAAAAGCATATAATGAGATTTCTAAAATAGACTTTGAAGGAATTTATTATAGAAATGATATAGGTAAAATATAAATATACAATAAATAACAATTTAAGATTAGACAAAAAACAGAGGTAAAGCTAATTAAGGTATTATCTCTGTTTTTCTTTATACTATATAAGCTTGAAAATAAGTGTATGTTTATTCCAAAAGGCTTATATCTGTTTTTCATATATTTAAAGTGATTAGATTGATAAAATATAAGAAGGGTTTTGTTACTTAATGAAGAATATATGAATAGACATAATAATTTGAATAATCTGAATAAGTTACCTAAGATGTGGTACTAATAAAATAAAAAAATAGATTGGGGGAGTAAAAATGAATGATAAAACATTATTGGAAAATGTTAGAAAAGATTTAGAAATGATTTGTAAAGAAAATTGTATTGGAAAGGTAAACAAACTTCAAATAAGCGTAGATGCAGATAGTCATGTAGATAAAGAAAATCTTAAAAAACATTTAACTACTAGTAATAAAACATTAGTTGGAGATTGGACTGAGATAATAATAGATAGAAAACAAAATTTAGAAGGTGAAACTGCTATTATTGAAAGTGTATCAGGGAAATTCTTAGAACAATAATTATGGTAAGGTGTTTAAATCATTAATAAATATTTACAACTAATAGAATATTTTAAAGAGATATTATACTATTAAAAAGTATAGGTATAATACATGGACTAATGGCATTTACTACGGATTCTTTTGTGGTAAAGCCTATTTTTTTTAGGGTAAGTTATCCCATGTCTATACAATCTAATACTCCTATGGCACACTATGAAAGTGATTCCTACAAAATCGAAGATTTGGACTCTCTGCTTTTCTTTAAATTGGGATAAAAGAGTAGATTATTTGTATTTGAGAATTCATAAGAATATTTATAGTAATGCTTCATATAAATTAATTGGGAGAATTATATTTTATATATAAATTTTATTATGTATCTTATGTAAAAAATTCATATAAAAACGAAATTAGTAGCTACATCAATAAACTTGGGGGAATTTTATTGCCATATAAAAATTATTACGAAGATGAAAATAATTGTAAAGATAAAAGGAGTTATAAATATTTAAATTGTGGTGGAGGTGGATGTCCTCTTACTAAGGAAAAAGATTATACTGTACAAATACTTTGCAAGGAAGCAATGAATTTAATGCGATACGAAAATAAGAAAAAATTAAATGCTATGTGGTTAGAGGTTACTGGGTGTTCGGGGAATATAATATCACTTCTAAATAGTGAGAATCCAGGACTTATTTATATATTAAAAAATATAGTTAATTTAACTTTTAATAATAGTCTTATGAGTTCTGAGGGAGAGAGGGCTTATGAAGAATTTTTAAGAACCTTAGATACTGAATTTATACTTTTAGTGGATGGGGCAGTATCCACAAAGGAAAATGGAATGTATAACATTATTGCAAATTACAAAGGAAAGCCTATTACTGCCTTGGAGGCAATAAAAATTGCAGGAGAGAAGGCGAAATATGTAATAACTGTAGGTACCTGTGCTTCTTATGGAGGAATTTCAGCTGCAAAACCTAATCCTTCAGAGAGCAAAAGTGTGGATAAGGTGATAAATAGAGATGTTATAAAACTTCCTGGATGTCCATGTCATCCAGATTGGGTAGTTGGAACCTTAGCCTATTTAACTGCTTTTGGTATGCCTAATTTAGATGAAGAAAGAAGACCACTTCTTTTTTATGGAGTTACTATTCATGATAGATGTTCAAGAAGAAGTCTTTTTAATAAGGGCATATTTGCAGAAAAATTTGGGAAAGAAGGTTGTATGTTTAAGCTAGGATGCAGGGGGCCTGTTACTAAAACAGATTGTCCTGTTAGAAAATGGAACGGATATGTAAATTGGCCTGTAGAGGACAATACAAATTGTATAGGATGTGCCCAAGCCTATTTTCCAGATGGCATGGAGCCTTTTGTTAGATACTAGTTTAAAAAAATTAATTAATGGAGGAATTTATGGGAAAGACAATTACTATAGACCCTGTAACTAGAATAAGTGGATTCCTTGAAATACAGGTTCAAGTGCAAGATAACACAATTATAGATGCCAAAACTAGTGGGCTTTTATTTAGAGGATTTGAAACTATGTTAGAAGGAAGAGCCCCTTTAGATTCTATTTTTTTTACAGAACGAATTTGTGGTATATGTTCTACAGCACATGCCATGGCATCTACTATGGCATTAGAAAATGTATTAGGAGTTACACCTACACTTAATGATTCTTATATAAGGGATATAATGCATGGCTTTGAATTTTTACAAAATCATATAAGACAATTTTATTATTATACAATACCAAGTTATGTGAAAATGCCAGATGTAAATCCCCTTCAACCACAAGAATATAAAGATTATAGATTACCTCAGAAATTAAATGCAAGGCTCATAGAAAGTTATGAAAAAAGTGTATTAATTAGTAGGTTAGCTCATGAAGGACTTGCAGTTTTAGGAGGTAAAATTCCTCATAGTCATGGAATATTTGTAGGTGGAGTTACTGTAAATATAGATCCTTATAAATTAACTAAAATTAAATCAATAATTTCTGAAATTTATAGTTTTATAGATAATCGTATGATAGAAGATGTAAATATATTAGCACAATACTATGCAGATTATTTTGAAAAGGGAAATTCATATGAAAATTTTATGAGTTATGGAGTTTTTAATAAATATGAAGATGAGGATATTACTTATGTAAAGCCATCAGTACTTATAAATGGAAAAAGATATGCTTTTAAGGAAGAAGAAATTACGCAAAATATACAACATGCTTGGTATATAAGTGATAATAACATGCAAAATCCTAGATTAGATGAAGAAGAAAAGGTTGATATAAATAAAAAGGATGCGTATACCTTTGTAAAGGCACCTAGATATAAAAATCTGCCTATGGAAGTAGGACCTTTAGCACGTCTAAAATTAACTTCTGAATATGATGGTGGAAATTCTTGTATGGATAGAAATATAGCAAGAGTTTTAGAAGCTAGGAAAATATCAAAAATAATGCTTAATTTAGCTAATAGAGTAGAATTAAAAAGGAATAATCAGAGCAAATATACTATACCAGAAGAGGGGTTTGGGGTAGGACTTATAGATACCACAAGAGGTTCCTTAGGTCATTGGATAAAAATAGAAAACAAAATCATAAAATACTATAATATAATAACTCCAACAGCTTGGAATATGTCTCCTTTAGATAATAATGGGGTTCATGGTGTAGGGGAAAAATCCCTAATTGGATCTAAAATAAGCAATATAAATGAACCTGTTGAAATAGGAAGAATAATTAGATCTTACGACCCTTGTATTTCATGTGCTACACATGTAACTGGGGATAAATTTGAGCCTATTAAAATTAAAGTATTAGTATAAAAAGGTGGAAAGCTATATGAAAGTTATTGCCATAGGAAACAGATTAATGCGGGATGATGCTATTGCTCTATCAGTGGGGGAAAAAATTGAAGAGGAACTAAAAAAACATAGAATAGAACTTATTTTTGGAGAAACTGACTTTATATATTGTATATCAAATATAAAAGAAGAAGATTTTATTGTTATTTTAGATTCTTCCTTTTATGGAGTAGAGCCAGGAGAGATTACTATAACTTCAATTAATAGCTCTAAGAAAAATACAAAAAGTTATACTCAACATAGCTTTTCTATAGTAGATCTAATAAGATTACATTACCCTAAAATTAAGGGATACATTATAACTATTGAAATAGCAGAGATAGAAATGAGTTTAGGTATAAGTGAAACTTTAAATGAAGAATTAGACACTATAAGTAAGAAGGTTTTAGAGGAAATTTTAAAACTAAAAATCTTATCATAATTAAAATGAAATTTTCATATATTTAAATAAATCATTTAGTTTATAGGGTGAGTAAATGAGAAGGGAAAGGGAACTAGAAGAAATTATATATAATTTCCAATGGAAAAATTGTTATTATGCTCAAAGAATTCTTTTAAGTGTAGACCATAAAGAGTGGAGTCGTTATAAAACTTTAATGAGAACAAATATGGAAAGGATTATAGAATTTTTAGATGAATTAGATGAGGGGGATTTTTTCAGGGAAAGTCCTAAGCAGTTTACATTGAATGAACTTGCGAAGTTTGATGGAGCAGAGGGGAGACCTGCATATATAGCTATAAATGGAGTTGTATATGATGTGAGTTTTAATCCAGCATGGGGTGGAGGAACTCATTTTGGAGTAAAAGCAGGACAAGATTTAACAACACAATTTATGTCTTGTCATGGAGGAGATATGACTATTTTAAATAAATTGCCTAAAGTGGGTGTATTAATAAAATAGTAAGGCTTGTTTATATGGGATGTTATAACCATCATATGAACAAAAATGCCTATACGATTTTAAAATAAAAATAAATGGGGGAATATGTAATGCATGATACTATGTTATTGGATAATATTAGAAAAAACTTAGAGCAAATTTGTAAGAAGAACTGTATTGAAAGGGTAAATAAGCTTAAAGTAAGTGTAAGTTTAGATAGTCATGTAAATTCAGAAAATCTCTACAAACATTTAAATAATACAAATAAAACTTTGGTTGGAGAGTGGAGTGAGATATTAATAGAGAAAAGAGAAAATCTAGAGAGTCAAACTGCTATTATAGAAAGCATACAAGGAGAATTTAAGGAATAACAAGGATGGTAAATTAGAAAATGAAAAACGTAGAAAAGAATTCTTTTAACAATGTATTTTTAAAAGATGTGCAAGGGAATTATATGGATGTTAAAAGCCCTATAGATTATGCTATAAATCTTATAAAAAAAGGAAGCATAATAGGAGTAAAGGGACTTGGAGGATTTCATCTTGTATGTAATGGAAGGGATTATAAAGCGGTTAAAAGACTTAGAACATTAAAAAACCGTCCACATAAGCCCTTTGCTATGATGGGAAGAGATATAGATATAGTAAAAGATGTTTGTAGTTTAACTAAGGAAGAAGAAAAAATTCTAATAAGCAATAAAAAACCTATAGTTATATTAAAAAATAGATCTCTTAGTAGTGAACTTATGGATATTATTGCGCCAAAACTAAGTACCTTAGGAATAATGCTACCCTATACCGAACTTCATAGAGCCTTATTTGGAGAAGACTTAGATTTATTAATTGTAACCAGTGGAAATATCAGTGGGGGACTTATTGAGCATAAAGACGTAGAGGCCATTGAAAGTTTAAAAAATATAGTGGATTATTTTTTAGTTCATGATATTAATATAGAGTTTCCTATAGATGATTCCTTAGTAAAGGTATTTATGAAAGATGTGTGTATTCTTAGAATAGGAAGGGAATATGCTCCAAAAGTATTTAAAAAGCCTGTAAAACATAGAATTCTAGCTTTAGGATCAGAAGAAAAAAATACTTTTTCACTTTCAAATCCACAAGAAGTTTATGTAAGTCAGCACCTTGGAGATTTAAAAAATCTTAAATCATATAATAACTATGTACAATTAATAGAATATTTTAAAGAGAGTTTTTATGCTAATCCTAAAATTATTGCTTATGATATGCATCCTAATTATGTAACACAGGATTATGTTTCTAAATTTAAAGGAATAAAAGTACCTATTCAACATCATCATGCTCATATGGCAAGTTGTCTTATGGAAAATTCTATTTATGAGAAGGTCATAGGTGTAATATACGACGGTACTGGATATGGACTAGATGGAGCAATATGGGGAGGAGAATTTTTTATAGGGGATATGATTTCTTTTAGAAGAATTGGGCATTTTAAGTATGTATCCATTCAAGGAGGAGATAAATCTATAAAAGAACCTTGGAGGATTGCTGCCTCATATTTATATAATATAGGATATGAAATAGAGGATGTTTTAGAGGGCATAGAAAAAGAAAAAATAGTTCTAATTAAGGAAGCTTTAAAAAATAATATAAATTGTTATAAGACTTCTAGTGTTGGGAGATTTTTTGATGCTATTGCCTCTCTACTAGGACTTAGAAATTATATCACATATGATGGACAGGCTGCTATAGAATTAGAAAGTTTAATAGGAGAATATAGGAATACAGAATATGAGTATTATAATTATTTTATTCATAGAGAAGATAAAATTTTTCAAATTCAATATGAAGAAATAATAAGAGGAATATTAAAAGATATGATCAAGGGAATTTCAAAGGAAAAAATAGCTCTTAAATTCCATAATACTATTTCAGAAATTACTATATTCTTAGTTTCAAAATTAAGAGAAGTTTATGGAATAAATAAGGTTATTTTAAGTGGAGGAGTTTTTCAAAATGATTACTTATTAAATTCTGTTTATAAAGGTTTAAATAAAAAAGGATTTGAAGTCTTTTTTAATAGGGAAATACCTATAAATGATGGTGGTATATCCTTTGGGCAAATAGCTATTGCAAATGCACAAATTAATAGTAGAGAGGGCAAAAATTAATTAAGATATGTTTTATAAAAAGGAGTAATAATATGTGTATTGCAGTACCGGGCAAAATTTTAGCTCTAGAAAATAACTATGCTACAGTTTTTATCATGGGCATTGAAACAAAAGTTAATATACAACTTATAGAAAATATTAAAGTAGGTGAATATGTATTGATTCACGGGGGATGTGCTATTGAAAAAATTAGAGAAGAATACTTTAATTATTTAAGTTCCTTTTATAAGGAGTTATTAGAAAAAGAAAATATAACAAAGGGGTAATAAAAGGTAAGCAATATGAATCTAAATTCAATTTTAGTAGAAAAAATAAAAGAATCAGATATTGAGAGAATAAATATAATGGAAGTCTGTGGTACACACACTTCTACAATAGAAAGTAATGGTATAAGAAAACTTTTATATCCTAAAGTAAGGTTAATTTCAGGGCCAGGATGTCCAGTTTGTGTTACATCTATTGCTTACATAGATAGTGCTATAGATATTGTAGATAAGCACAATGCTATATTATGTACTTTTGGAGATCTTATAAGGGTTAAAGGAAGTTCAAAGAGTTTAATGGATAAAAAAGAAGAGGGAAAAAACATAAAAATATTATACTCTCCTTTAGATGTAATTAAAATTGCTGAGGAATACAAAGATAGTGAGGTAGTTTTTTTAGCTGTTGGCTTTGAAACTACAGCCCCTATAATAGGATTAGTCATCAATGAATGTTATAAGAGAAAAATTAAAAATATCTCATTTTTATGTGAATTAAAGTCCATGGAACCCATTATTAGAATGATTTTAAATAAGAAAAATCACAATATAAATGGCATTATATGTCCAGGACATGTAGCTTCTATTGTGGGAAGTGAATATTTTAAATTTATAACAGAAGAATACAATATTCCTGCAGCTGTAGTAGGATTTGAAGCACTAGATATTTTAGGTGCTATAGATTTTTTAATAGATTGCAATCTTAAAGATGTAAGATTTAATAACTTATATAAGTCCTGTGTAACTCTCGAAGGAAATTTAAGGGCACAATCCATTATAAAAGAGATTTTCACAAGGGGAGAAACTTATTGGAGAGGTATTGGTAAAATAGAGAATTCAGGATTTTTTATCAAAGAAAAATATAGGAGTTATGATGCAGTAAAAAAGTTTAATCTTAGTATAGATTATAAAAACCTTAAGGAAACTTGCATTTGTAGTGAAATTATATTGGGAAATAAGGAACCAAATCAATGTAATATGTTTAAAAAATACTGTACTCCTGAAAATCCACTAGGGCCTTGTATGGTTTCAAGAGAAGGATCTTGTCTAATTTCTTATAAATATAGTTAGGCTATAAAGTAAGATAGATTTAATACTTTATAAATGGAGTGGTTATTATGGATAATAAAATTAAATTGCAACATGGTGATGGGGGAAAACTTACTAATGAATTAATAGAAAATTTATTTTATAAAAGCTTTGGAAATAATATACTATTAAAAGGTTTAGATTCAGGAATATTTCCCATAGAAAAAGGAAAAATGGCATTTACTACGGATTCTTTTGTGGTAAAGCCGATTTTTTTTAGAGGAGGGGATATTGGGAAATTAGCTATTTGTGGAACTATAAATGATTTAGTGGTTTCAGGAGCTAAACCTTTATATTTAAGTACTGCATTTATTATAGAAGAGGGTTTTTCCATGGAAAGTTTAAAAGAAATAGTAAACTCTATGGTGGATACTTGCAATAATACAGGAGTAAAAATAATTACAGGAGATACGAAGGTAGTACCAAAGGGCAGCGTAGATGGACTTTATATAAATACTTCTGGTATTGGCATAGTAGATGAAGAATTTAATATGGGTGGTATAGAAGAGGATGATGAAATTTTAATAACAGGTTCCATAGGAGATCATGGAACTTCTATAGCTATAGATAGATATGAACTTTCAGTACAGGGAAACCTTGAAAGTGATTGTGCTCCCTTAAATAAAGTTTTAGAAAACTTAGAAGAATATTTTCCTTATATTAAACTTATGAAAGATCCTACAAGAGGGGGATTAGGGACTATATTAAACGAAATTTCTAAATTTACTTCTTTAAGTATTCATATTTTTGAGGATAAAATTCCTATAAGAAGAGAGGTTAAAGGTGTTTGTGATATTTTAGGGCTAGATCCAATGTATATGGCTTGTGAGGGGAGAATGGTCATAGTTGTAAAAAAAGAATATGCAAAAAAAGTTTTAGAAAAACTAAGGATATTAGAGGAAGGGAAAGAGGCAGAAATCATAGGGAATTTTACTTTTGAAAAGACTAGAACTGTATATATGGAAAATTCCTTTGGAGGATTAAAAATAATCAATACCTTAGAAAATGCTATGATTCCAAGAATATGTTAAGTTTTAATTGATATTAAAAAGAATTTTGGTTAAAATATTAATTAAACGGGGTAATATAGGTGATGAAAGGAATTAGATATAACATGAAAAATACTATTAAAAAACCAAGGGTTGTAGTAAGTAGGTGCTTAGGTTTTAGTGCCTGCAGATATAATGGGGAAATGGAGAATTTTAAATTTCTGGAAAGCTTAAACCCTTTTGTGGAGTTTATAACTGTGTGTCCAGAAGTTGATATTGGACTTCCAACACCTAGAAATACCATAAGGCTAGTACAACATAAGGATAGTGAAGAAGTGCTTTTAATTCAACCATATACTAAGAAGGATCTTACAAAGTCTATGAATGAATTTTCCGAGGAGTTTTTAAAAAATCTACAGGACGTGGACGGATTTATATTAAAAAGCAGATCACCTTCCTGTGGTATAAAGGAGGTTAAAATTTATAATGGCATTGAAAAAGCTATGTGTATTAAAAAGGGAAAAGGAGTTTTTGGAGAAGCTGTTATAGATAACTTTCCTTATTTACCTATAGAAGATGAGGGTAGACTTAAGAATTATAATATAAGACAACATTTTTTGACAAAGATATTTTTAATGAGAGATTTTAGGGAGATAGAAAAGGAAAAATCTATAGAAGCTTTAATAGATTTTCATAGCAGAAATAAACTATTACTTATGTCTTATAATCAAAAAGGTTTAAAGAATTTAGGAAAGATTCTAGGAAACCAGAAAGAGCATGAAGTAGAAGAGACCTTTAATTTGTATAGGGAAACCTTAGGAGCTTCATTAATTAGGGCACCAAGATATACATCTAATATAAACGTACTTATGAAAGCTATGGGATATTTTAAAGATAAAATAAGTAGCACAGAGAAATCATTTATATTAGAGACTATTGAAAGATATAGGAATGGAAAGGTTCCATTTAGTGCACCACTATATTTAATTCGTTCCAATGCCATTAGATTTAACGAGGAAAACCTACTAAAACAGACTTTCTTTCAACCTTACCCTATAGAACTAGAAGAACTTACGGATTCGGGAAAGGGAGCAGTTAAGTAATGGGTAAGGGCTGTTACATTAAGAATAAATACTACAATATATTGTGCTAATTTTCAAATTAACATATTGTATATAAAATTCTTGTTGAAACAGCCCTTTAAATATTATTCAGCTTCTAGTTAGTTGAAACATTTTAAAAAAGTCTACTTATAAATGGAAGTAACAATTTAATACCGACTGCAAGGGACATTACTATGAAAATAGGTTTTATAAACTTTGCTCCATTTTCTATAGCAAGTTTTGTTCCGAGCTTTGCACCTATTATCATAAATACAGCTATGGGAATTGCATAGGTATAAATAATTTGTCCTTTTATAGCAAACATTATAAAGGCAGATATGTTACTAACAAAGTTTAAAAATTTTGCATTTCCAGTGGCTTTAGTAAAGTCATAACCAAAAATCTTTATAAAACCAAAAATTAAAAAAGAGCCTGTACCAGGTCCAAAAAAACCATCATAAAATCCTAGACTAAAAGCAAATATCATGCCATATACAATACTTTTTTTAGTTAAATCCATATGCTTATCTTCCATACCTAGACTCTTAGAAAATATAGTATATATTCCTATAAATAATACAAGTATAAGTACAATGCCTTGAAGAAAATTAGAAGGAATAAAGCCAACTACTATAACCCCAAGTACAGAGCCTAATAAAGTAAAGGGAATCAAGTATTTTATAAGGTTAAAATTAACTTTTTTGCTTTTTGCAAATTTTATAGAGCTAGTTAATGAGCCAGAAGTTGCACAGAATTTATTGGTTCCTAAGGTTAGATGTGGCGGAACACCTGCCATTAAAAAGGCTGGAACACTTATTAAGCCGCCTCCACCAGCAATAGAATCTACAAAGGAAGCTAGAAATCCAGCAATACATAAAAATATAAGTTTAAACATAAATTGCACCACCTAAATGTTAATTAAAATTAAAGTCTTTAGAGTCTCTTATTAATTATAATCTAAAAATATTTAAATAAAAAGATAGAATAATAAATTAATGTTTTATATATTGAAATTTATTATATAAAGTGATAACGTTATGGTATAAGAATGGTAATTATTTAAAGTGGGGGGAATTATAATGAATAAAGAATTTTTTATTAAAAACAGAAAAAGACTTGCAGAAAAATTAGAAGATAATTCTATAGTTGTATTATTTGCTGGAGATGCACCTTATAAATCAGCAGACTATAAATATTCTTGGGTACAAAATAGAAACTTCTATTATATAACTGGTTTTCCAAGAGAAAAAGCTATATTTATGTTATTAAAAATAGGTGGAAAGACTTATGAAAGCCTTTACATTGAGAGACAAGACCCAGTAATGGCAAGATGGGTAGGAGAGAGATTATCTGATGTAGAAGCTAAAGAATTAACAGGTATAGAAGATGTTAAATATTTAGATCAATTCCAAGATGGATTTGGAAGAGCTACAGGAAGATTAGAACTTGAAAATTTATATTTAGACCTTGAAAGACAAGAATATGGAATTAGAAAAACAGAATCACAAGAATTTGCAACAGAAATTTTAACAAGATACCCACATTTAAAAATCAATAATGTATTTAGCAAAATTGCAGATTTAAGATTAGTTAAAACTGAAGAGGAAATAGAATTAATTAAAAAAGCAATTGAAATCACAAAAGAAGGTATTTATAATATGTGGTCTCATGCAAAGCCAGGTATGATGGAATATGAACTTGAAGCTTTCTTTGATTATTCTTTAAAGAAAAATGGTGTTAAATTTACAGCATTCAATACTATAGTAGGTTCAGGACATAATGGAACAGTTCTTCACTATGAAGATAACTGTTGTAAGGCAGAGGATAATACCCTAGTTCTTTTAGACTTAGGTGCCCAACATAAACTTTATAATGGAGATATTTCTCGTACCTTCCCAATAAACGGAAAGTTTACAGAGAGACAAAAGGCAGTATACAATGCAGTTTTAAGAGCACAAAAAGCTATAGAAGCTGCAGTTAAACCAGGAGTTTTATGGAGAGATATTAACGAATTATCTAAAAAAGAACTTGCAAAAGGATGCATGGAACTTGGCTTAATTAAAGAAGAAAGTGAATTACAAAAATATTATTTCCATACTTTTGGTCACCATTTAGGATTAGATACTCACGATGTTGGAGATTACAACATTCCACTACAACCAGGAATGATTTTAACTAATGAGCCAGGACTTTATATAGAAGAAGAAAGCATTGGTATAAGAATTGAAGATGATCTACTTGTAACTGAAGATGGATGCATAAACCTATCTAAAGATATCATAAAAGAAGTAGATGAAATAGAAGAATTTATGGCAAAAGCAAAAGAAAATAAATGTCATAAATAAGCATATTAAAAACAGAAGCATTATTAAATGAATAATTTAATAGTGCTTTTGTTATTTTTAAAAATATACTGAAAATTTTTTAAAAAAAGTATTGACATTATAAAATTATGGTAATATACTATATTTATAGAATAAATTTAATGAATATTCTAAATATAAAAAAGGAGGTAGGAAGCATGTTAAACTTAATAATTTCTAGAGGCAATGTTAATTTTAGAAAAGTTAATAAAAAAATAAATTTAAGTGATAACCCTATCTCTGTATATAAGGATTTTAGAAAATAAAAGCAAAACTTTTATACATAGAGTTCTACTAAGTTTTCTTTAGAGGACATCTTTAAGGTCATGGGATATCATCCATGACCTTTTATGCGTATAAGGGCCCTTTAGGCGTTTAAGGTCATGGAATTTCCATGGCCTTTTATTTTGCATTTTTTTTCTTAAAAAGGAGGGAATAACCTTGAAACGAATTATAAAATACGTACTAAAATACAAACTACTGATAATTATACCTACTATAGCTATGCTTTTAAACATAGGCTTAGATTTAGTAACACCTTATCTTTCAAAGGAACTTGTAGATAAAGCCATATTAGGTGGCGATGGATCTTTAGTTACTCCCCTATTACTAGGAATATTAGGTATTACTATAGTAAGAGCAATTACTGGATATATAAAAGAATATTTATTTGATGTACTAGGAACAGATGTGCATAGGGATATAAAAGTTGAACTATTTAAGCATATTCAAATACTTCCTTTTAAATATTTTGATAATATCAATACTGGAGAGCTTATGTCTAGAATAGGAGAGGATGTTGAAAATATTTGGCAGACTCTATCTTTTGGACTAAGACTTTTTATAGAAAATGCTATATATTTTGTTTTTGGATCCATAGCACTTTTATATATAAATTATAAGCTTGCTTTAGCTTGTATATTAATTATGATTCCAATTGCCTTTGTAGCTGTAAGCCTTGAGAAGAAAGAAGGAAAAATTTATGATGACATTAGTGATCAAAATGCAGAACTTAATACTACGGCAGAAGAAAATATAGCAGGGGTTAGATTAGTTAAGGCCTTTGCCAGGGAAAAACATGAAATATTAAAGTTTTTAAATATGAATAAGACCTATTATAAATTAAATATGAAACAGGCAAAAGTTCTATCTAATCATCTTCCTCTTATGGAGTTTTTAACGAATTTATCTATTGTTATTATGATAACCTTAGGTGGATATTTTGTAATAAAAGGGGAACTTACTATTGGAGAATTAGTAGCTTTTAATGGATATATTTTTAGCATGATATGGTCAATGAGAATGCTTGGATGGCTTACAAATATGCTAGCTCAAAACAAAGCTTCAGCTAAAAAAATATTTAAAATATTAGATACAGAGCCTGAAATTAAAAATAAAGAAAACTGTATAACTCCAGCTAAAATAGGAGGAGAAATAGAGTTTAAAAATGTAGATTTTAAATATAACAATGAAGAAATATTAAATGATATTAACTTTAAAGTAGCACAAGGTAGCACCATAGCCATTATGGGAACTACAGGGTCAGGAAAAAGTTCCTTGGTTAACCTAATTGGAAGATACTATGATGTTTTAAAAGGTGAAGTTTTAATAGATGGTGTAGATGTAAGAGACTTAGATATTTACACTTTAAGAAATTCCATGGCAGTGGTTCCACAAGAGGTATTTTTATTTTCAGATACCATAGAGGAAAACTTAAAACTTGGTATGCCAGAAGGAAACTTAAAAGATATTAAAGAAGCTTGTAGCCTTGCCTGTGCAGAGGAATTTATAAATGAGCTTCCAAAGGGATATGAAACAATTATAGGGGAAAGAGGCATAGGGCTTTCAGGAGGACAAAAGCAAAGGTTATCCATAGCAAGAGCTTTAATTAAGAAAGCACCTATATTAATATTAGATGACTCTACCTCAGCTTTAGATATGGAGACAGAATTTCAACTTCTTAAAAATCTAAATGAGAGAAAAAAAGGAAGCACAACCTTTATAATAGCTCATAGAATTTCGGCGGTAAAAAATGCGGACATTATACTTTTCATGGATAATGGAAGAATTGCAGAAAGAGGAACCCATGAAGAACTATTAAAACTTAAAGGTAAATACTATGAAATTTATAAAGAACAATTTAAAGACTTTGTAGAAGATGTAGAAGGAAGAGAGGTGGTATAATGGCAATTAATGCAACAAGACAAGATGAAAAAATTAATTATCATTCTAAATCTTATATAATAAAAAGACTTTTAACTTATTTAAAACCATTTAAGAAAGAAGTAGCTGTAGTTACAGTTTTAATGATATTTGTTATGGTATGTTCACTTTTAAATCCTTATCTTTTAAAGGTAGCCATTGATACTCATATTGCAAATAAAGATGTAAAAGGACTTATAACTATTGCCATAATACTTACAGTATTAAATTTTTTAGCTATGATTGCATCCAAAAAGAGAATAAGTGATATGGCTAAAATAACTAATAAAATTTTAATAAATATTAGACATGAATTATATACCCATATTCAAAAGCTTTCATTTTCTTTCTTTGATAATAGACCAGTAGGAAAGGTATTAGCTCGTGTTATGGGAGATGTTAATTCATTGCAAGCACTTTTTAACACAAGTATTACAAACTTAGTTCCAGAACTTTTAAGTCTTATTTGTGTAACCATTGTAATGTTTTGGATGAATTATAAATTAGCACTTTGGGCTATTATAATTTTGCCTATATTATTTATAGGGCTTTTTTCCATAGAAGCAGTATCAACTAAAAGATGGGGTAAGTATAGACAAAAAAGATCTAACTTAAATGCCTTTACCCATGAAGACTTTTCAGGCATAAGAGTAGTACAAAGTTTTGCAGCAGAAGAAAAAAGAGGAGAAGTCTTCGAAGAAATGACAGGAGATATGCTAGGCTCCTTTGTAAGAGCTGTAAGATTAAATGATCTATTTTGGCCACTTGTAGAGCTTTCTTGGGGTGGAGGATCCATTTTAGTTTATTTTGCTGGTATTAGGTTAATCACAGGAGGACATATAGAAATAGGAACTTTAATTTCATTTACCCTTTATGTATCTATGTTTTGGAGACCTATAATGAACATTAGTGATTTCTATAATACCTTAATTACAAACCTTGCAGCAGGGGAGAGAATATTTGAAATTTTAGATTTAAATCCTCTAATAAAGTCAGAAATAGAAGCACCTAAAATGCCTAAGATTAAAGGAAATATAGAATTTAAAAATGTAGATTTTTCTTATGATGGTGAAACTAAGGTTTTAGACAATTTAAACTTTAAAGTAAGAGCAGGAGAGAGTATAGCCTTAGTAGGTGCTACAGGAGCAGGAAAGACTACAATTATAAACCTAATAAGTCGTTTTTATGATGCAACTTCAGGAAAAGTTTTAATAGATGGAATAGACGTAAAAGATGTGGACTTAGAGTCCTTAAGAAGTCAAATGGGTATAATGCTTCAAGACACCTTTTTATTTTCAAATAGTATAAAAGAAAATATTAAATATGGGAAGCTAGATGCCACTGATGAAGAGATAATAAAAGCAGCAAAAGCAGTTAATGCCCATGATTTTATAGAAAAATTAGAAAAAGCTTATGACACAGAAGTTAATGAGAGAGGATCAAGATTATCCGTAGGACAAAGGCAGCTTATCTCCTTTGCAAGAGCCCTTCTTGCAGATCCTAGAATTTTAATTCTAGATGAAGCAACCTCTAATATAGATACTTATACAGAGATGCTTGTCCAAGAGGGAATTAAAAAACTTTTAAAAGGAAGAACCTCCTTTGTAATAGCTCATAGATTATCAACCATAAGAGATTGTGACAGAATTATGGTTATAGAAGATGGAGGAATTAAGGAAGTAGGAACTCATGAAGAACTCCTTCAAAAGAAAGGAGTATACTACAACCTTTATATGACACAGTATAAGTTTTTAAAAGAGGGAGCATAATCCCTCTTTTTAGTAAATAACTAATAGTGAAAAGCGAATAGTGATGGATATTTTTCTCCGCTTTGCTATGAAAAATTTAATTAAATGGGGGAATATAATTTGCCTATATTCTGTGAAAGTGAAAGACTGTATTTAAGAGATGTTGAGCTAACAGATAGCTCATTATTAGTTAAATGGAAAAATGATGATCTGATAAGAAAAATGTCTATAGGATCAAATGCTATAAAAAGAAGTTCATAGAATTGATGCAGAGGTTTATAAGTTTAATGAAATAAGCTTTAAGTTATTACAATCAATTGGATTTAAGCATGAAGGTACTAGAAGAGAAGCATATTATGAAAATAAAAATTTTGCAGATGTACTTGTTTTAGGGTTACTAAAAGAAGATTTTTTAGAATAAAGAATAATTTATAAAAATAATAATAGCAAATAAAAATATTAATTTTAAGGAGTGAAATTTATGTATACAGGTGAAAAAGTTAGATTACGTGAATATAAAAAAGAAGATATTAAATTAGCTCAAAAATTTATAAATGATGTAGAAGTAAAGAAAATGATAAATCCAGGCATTCCTTATTTATATACTTATGAGGACGAAGAAAAATGGTTTGAAAAATTGTCTGCAGCAAATGAGACTTATGATTTTGCCATTGAAACCCTGGATGAAAGTAAGTATATAGGTGGATGTGGGATAAACAAACTTGATTGGAAAAACAGTGTAGTAACTATTGGTATATTTATAGGTGATAAGGAATACTGGAACAAAGGCTATGGAACAGATGCTTTAAATATTTTAATTAAATTTATCTTCCAGCAGATGAATATACACAAAATTAAACTAAATGTTTTTGAGTATAATAAACGAGCTATAAAATGTTATGAGAAATGTGGGTTTAAAATAGAAGGAGTATTACGAAAAGAGATATTTAGAGATGGGGAGTACTATGATGATATAGTTATGGGACTTTTGAGAGATGAGTACTATAAGAAATAAAGAGAAGAAATTTAAATCGGGAATTATATTTAAAAATTGAAAGTATATATTATGTTTATATAAGGAGCTAATATATGAGAAGTAAAGCTGATGTTTTAGAAGTGGCTAAGGCTCAATTATCCTTGGATTATAACTGTCTTATATCTGATTTTGATAAGAGAGAAAATGCAGTAGTTGAAAATAAGCTTATTGAAGGCAGACGAATATATGAAAGTGATGGATGCTTTTTTAAAGTACTTTGCTTTGGTGGCACAGCAATTATTAGTACAGAAGCAAAAATGATTTCTTGGTGTGAAGAAAAACTTTTAAAAAGAGATGCTGCATGGTTTTTCGAGTATCCAAAACTTCGAGAAATAGATAAGAAATTACAGGGGTTTGGACATGAAATTGCAGATGTTCATCATTATTATCTTCCAAAACTTAATAAAGTGGAAACAAATCCTACGATTAATATAAAATGGTATGAATATGCAGATATTTTACAATTTAAAGGTGATAATAGGTTTCAAGAAGCATTTGCCTTTGATAAAAATCATCCAGACATGCTTGCAGTTGCAGCTTTAGATGGAAGTAACATAATGGGTATGGCAGGAGCGAGTTCAGATGGCAAAACTATATGGCAAATAGGCATTGATGTTTTACCACAGTATAGGGGTAGGGGCATAGGAACAAATTTAGTTGCACTCTTAAAAAATGAAGTTTTGAGACGAGGAAAAGTACCATTTTACGGTACGGCAGAATCTCATATTTACTCTCAAAACATAGCTATAAATGCTGGTTTTTTCCCTGCCTGGGCTGAACTTTATTCAAAAAAGAGAAAAACCTATTAGAGAAATAGGATTCTTTAGCAATTAAACTGTTTTGAATATTAAAAAGATTGTAGATAAATTTTATTAGATAATTTTTGAAGAATTAGGGGTGTACAGGTATGGTAGAAGGAAAGAACATTTTAATAAGACAACTTGAATTAGAGGACGAGAACTATCTTTACAAATGGTGGAATAGTGGAGAAATCATGGCTCATTCAGGATTTTCATGTGGACTTATGGAGAGTAAAGAATCCATAAGATTAAAAATATTAAAGGATATAGAGAGTTCAGATATATATGTAAAAAGTAAAAGGTTTATAATTTGTAAAAAAGAAAATCTTAAACCAATAGGTGAACTTTGCTATAGTGATTGGGATTCAAGAAATCAAAAATGTGAGATAGGTATAAAGATTTGTGAGATAGATGAGCAAGGTAAGGGATATGGGGAAGACACTCTATATAATTTTTTAAAATATTTGTTTAGGCATTTAAACCTTAATAAAATAGAGTTAACAACTATGCACGATAACAATAGAGCTCAAAATCTTTATAAAAAATTAGGTTTTAAAGAAATAGGAATAATTAGAGAAGGATATTTTGATGGTAGCGTTGGAAAATTTGTAGATGTTATATATATGGATTTATTAAAAAAGGATTTTGAAAAGATTATTTTAAAATAAGGCTTGTTTTAAATGAGAGTTGACAATTAAGAATCATGAATTTGCTTATAGCAAAGGGGGAGAATTGTGGTAAAAGATTATGAAAAACAACTTATTGAATTTTGCAAAACCTTTGGATTAGGTATGGTCATAAAGCAACCAGTAGAAATTAAGGGTGGATTGTTACATAAGTTATACAAAGTTACTACAAATAAAGGAGAGTACGCAATTAAATGCTTGAATTCAATGATCATGAAACGAGAAAGTGCCTTAAAAAACATGAAAAATTCGGAAAAGATTTCAGCTATACTTAGCTTAGAGGTTCCAGCTATTTTGGCAAAAGAGATTAATGGTAATCATGTACATTTATTTAAAGAAGAATACTTTATGATTTTTAATTGGATAGATGGAAAATCCATGTTTCCACCTGATATAAGTGAAGAGCATTGTTATGTAATTGGTGATTTACTTGGAAAGATACATAGTCTAGACATTTCTGTTTTAGGGGTAGTCGTAGATGCGGAAGTAGAACAATTATTTGAGTGGAATAAATATCACAAAATGAGGACAAAAGAAAATACAATATGGTTTTCCGTATATGAAAAATCACTTGAAAACCTAATAAAATGGAATCTAAAAGCATTGAATGCAAAAGCTGTATTATCTAAAAATAAGGTGATTAGTCATAGAGACTTAGATCCCAAAAATGTGATGTGGCAGGGAAGTGATCCTTATTTGATCGATTGGGAAGCTGCAGGATATATAAATCCTTATCAAGAATTATTGGAAGTGTTAAACTATTGGGCTGATGATGGAAATGGTGGACTAGTTAAGAAGCACTTTGTGGCTCTCCTTAATGCATATAAAGAACATAAATGTATGGATGAAGTAAATTGGGATCTAGTACTAGATAGTGGATATGAAGGTATGCTTGGATGGTTGGAATATAATTTGAAAAGAGCACTGGGTATAGAATTAACCAGCGAAGATGAAATATGTATGGGCGAACAACAGGTAATTATAACAATAAGAGAACTATATCGATATGAAGAGAAAATAAAGCTACTAAAGGAGTGGCTGTAAGTGAAAGAGGAGATATAATGAATCATTGTGGAACAGAATATATAGAAACAGAGAGACTAATATTACGTAGGTTTACATTAGAAGATACAGACGCAATGTTTAGGAACTGGGCATCCAATAAAGAAGTAACTAAGTTTTTAATGTGGCCAGCACATGAGGATATTTCTGTAAGTAAAAAAGTATTGGAAGAGTGGATAGATAATTATTTTAAAAGTGATTTCTATCAGTGGGCAATTGTTTTAAAGAAAAATGGTTCTGAACCAATTGGAACAATTAGTGTGGTTTCACATGATGATGCTGTTGGCAAGGTACATATAGGATATTGTATTGGACAAGAATGGTGGAATAAGGGCATTACATCAGAAGCATTACATTATGTTATGGAATTTTTATTTGAAAAGGTTGATGTACAACGTATAGAATCAAGACATGACCCAAGAAATATGAATTCTGGTGCAGTTATGAAAAAGTGTGGTATGAAATACGAGGGGACTCTAAGGAATGCAGATTGGAATAATCAAGGAGTTTGTGATGCATGTTACTACTCTTTACTGAAAAGTGAGCGATAAATTCCAAATTTAGATTTAAGCTTAAATAAGCTTTAGGATTAATTATTTATAATAAAATTATTATTTTATGTTTATAAATTATTATGTATTGGGGGTAGTCTTTTGAAAATCATAAAATATAACAATGCTAAAGATTTTTTGGTAGATACGCAAAAGTTTCTTGAAGAGAATGAATGAGTAAATAATATAATTTTAGGGACTTGTCTTAAGTTAGCCAGTGATCCAGGGAATTTTGAAAAACAACCTTATTTTGCAGTAATAAGTAGTAAAGATGGAATTTAACTTGTTGCAATGATGACTCCACCATTGTCAATTGTACTTTATAGCAATAAAATAGACATTACAGAAGAAATAGAATGTATAGTTAAAGATCTTATTGCTGAAGAATGGTCTGTTGAGGGGGTTATTGCACCATTAAAACTTTCTCAGTTATTTGCAAGTATTTGGACTGAAAGCATTAGATGTAATTTAATAAAAGGTTTAGATATGAGAGTCTATGAGCTACAGAAAGTTAATGAAATCCATATAAGTAGTGGGAAATTTAGAATTGGAGAAAAAAGCGATTTGGAAATAATCTCAAAATGGATAAGAGATTTGGAAAATGATGAGGGTACTAATATAACTGAAGAAAAGTCTATAGAAATTGCGCAAGATAAAATAAAAAATAAACAATTATATATATGGTATGATAAAAAGCCTCTCTCAATGGCATGTACTGCAAGGGAAACAAAAAATGGTATAGTTGTAAATATGGTATACACCCCAAAAGAGTATAGGGGAAATGGTTATGCATCTTCGTGTGTTGCAACTTTAAGCCAACATTTACTAGATAAGGGTTACAAGTTTTGCTCCTTATTCACAGATTTATCTAATCCTACTTCAAATGGAATTTATACAAGAATAGGATACAAAATGGTTAATGATTTTCAAGGATATAGTTTCAAATAAATTTCAGAGAGAGAAAATATTATAAAAAGATGAATTTAAAGCCATTTATTCATTTCATAACCTAATATTTGAAAAAATATCATTTTTAAGGAAAACAGCTTGTTTAATATAGGGAGAATAAAAATGGAAAGTAACAAAATAAAATTAAGAATACCTAAACTTGAAGAACTAGAATATAGAAGAAAACTTTTATCAGATAGAGAAACAATGTCTTACAATATAGGATATGGAGAGAATGAGGGAACAGGATGTATAGAATTTAAGGAAAATCTTTGGAGGGATTGGTTTTCCCGATGGGTTAATAATATGCCAGAAAGATATTATGCATATATCATTAAAGTTGATGAAAATAGACCTATTGGTGAGGTTGCTCTACGATATGTCAGTGAAAAAAATTCTTACTGTGTTAATATAATAGTTGAAGCAAAATATAGGGGAAATGGATTTAGTGAACAAGCATTAAAATTGTTAGTTGATACTGCTTTTAGAGAGTTAAGAGCATATAAGGTCTTTGATGATTTTCCAAAATCAAGAATATCAGCAGAAAAAGTGTTTATGAAAGTTGGATTTAAAAGAGTTTCAGATAATATTGTTGAATTAACTAAACAGGACTACTTAAGCAAAACACATAATATGATCTAAATCAAAATTAAAAAAATTGTGAATTAAATTGAATATATCAGACATCAAAGAACAAAGATGCGCTTATGTAAATTTATATGGAGTTGCTGAATCTTGTGCATTAATCTATGTTTAAAATAATGCCACATGAAAAAAACAGGTATGAAAAACTCAAAATTGAGTTTGGTATTGTGCAAGATTGGGACATCAGTCTTGCTTTGCAATTTTATAATTTTGCGCAATAGTGGGATTTTGTGAAGTAAAGAATATTGTATTTGATAGTGTAAAGTGAAATATGAAAAAGTTAAGTTTAAAAATGTTTTGCCCGAAGGGCGTAGAATACTAAAATACTTTGTGATTTAAAGATGGATTAACGAATTTTGAGCATGACAAAAAATCCTTTTCAGAGAAGGAAAATTTTTGATATTGCTAATCACCACATTAATTTATCCACGTAGTGGCTCAGAAATATCGTATATTTACTTTATAACTAAATTAAGCAGAGTTTTCAGCTTGCATCTTTAATATTGTTTGTTGACCAAGATAAATAAGTAATTGCCACTTAGCAGGCATATTGCCCGCATTAGTTAAAATATCTATCTCATTTAGTGGCTTCCAGTAGTTATAAGGATGAGGACGTAGAAAGTTATAATAGGCAACCCAAAGGGAAACGCCATAAAGTGCACCATTCTCGCTTCCATAACCGCAGGTAACGCGATAAGAAGATTTGAAGGTGCGGTTAAGTCGTTCTACTACTTGCTTTACCCAACGAAATTCGGTGGATACAGCATCATCATTGGTGAGTCCGATAACTTGAGTAACATCAAAGTCCCATCCATTAACTATTTTGCACTGTTGACTTGCAAGAGGATAGGCACTATAGCCGTCTGCAATGAATTTTAAGGCTTTATTAGGGAATTTTTTAAACTTCTCAAAAGCCATACGCATAGTGAGGATACATGGACCTACAGCACGAGTATCAGATACTTGATAGCCTAAGATAGACTTCTTACAGGCATCCATGATAATCCAAACGTAATGTTTTATACCTTTTACCTTGATATAGGTTTCATCAGCTGAAAGAATATTAGATGGTTTGTAGTCAAATGTGTCAACAAAAGGCTTTATAACTGCGGCAGCAGTCATAGCATAATTAGCAACCATTGTATGTGAAATCTTTATGCCGTGTACTTCTTCCAAGGCATGTGCTGTCTGTCTAGTAGATAGCTTAAGATTAACGTGATAAGTAAGGCAAAGCCCCATAATGTGGGCATTAAACTTCTTATACTTAAAGTTAATTGCTCTAGAAGGAAGTTCATGTAAGTCCATTTTAAAGAAATCTATGGTGAACTCACGATAGATGTAGTGGAGCTTGTACTTGTGTTTATCAGCGTCACTTAAGTCTTTAGGCAGCTTGTCTAAGTTATTGCGGTAGTAAGAACACTTAGGATTAACACATTTATGTATTCTAAAATGCTTACGATCTTTCTTAGGTGTTAAAATATGTCCACAATAAGGGCAACGTAAAGCTAAAGGTCTATTATAGATATTTATTTCGTTAAATAACTCTCCACATACTTTACACTGATATTGACCTTTAGAACCATTATTTTTGTAAATGTATTTGTGCGGAGCACCACAACGAGGGCACACGGTAGATTCACCAACTTTTGCACTTTCAGACCTACGATTTACTGGCTTAACAGTTTTTCCGTACCTGTTCTTGTAATAAGCTAAAAGCAATTGATAATCAACAGGTTCTGAATTGAAGATTTTAGGAAGTTTATCCACCTTAAACTTCTGATATTCAGGACTATGTGAATCCTCAAAAACCAATTGTTTAAGAGGAATATATTTAGATATAAATAAAAAAAGTTCTAAAATAATTTTGTTTTGGTATTGAATATATAAAAGTAAATAAGTTATAATTGAATCCATAGCAATGACATCCTTTCATGTTATTTTGGGTTTTGGCGATTCAATTATAGCATAAAAAAGGGGGTCATTGTTTTTTTGTTTAAAAAAATTCTGTAACCCTTGATATATAAAGATAAAGTAAAAAATATAGTGTGAAAAACTTTACACTAACTTGTATTTTAAGGGGGTAAGATAAATGGAATTGATAGCACCATGTAAAAAATATTATTCATCTTATATTGAGGCTATAAAAGAATTTTCTGAGCATGAAGTTGATACTTATCAATTTTTAGATGCATCAAAATATGACATTTTTGAAAAAATTCAAAATTTTAAAACAGGCAAAAATTTACCTCTTAATTATGTTAAAGCAACATATTTATGGCTGGTAGAAGATGATGAGTTTATTGGAGAAGTATCAATCCGTCATGAATTAACTGATTCTTTGTTATGTTTCGGTGGTAACATAGGATATGGTATTCGATATTCAAAATGGAATAAAGGATATGGGACAATTATGCTTTCTTTGGCCTTGAAATATGCAAAAGAAGTTATTGGCCTAGAAAAAGTTTTAATTACATGTAATGATAATAATTTAGGTTCTGCTCGTGTTATCGAAAAAAATTTTGGAGTATTGCAAGATAAAATTATAAATGTGATTGATGGTGTTGAGAGAATAACAAGAAGATATTGGATTGAAATTAAATAATATAGAGTAGTAAATGTAAAATGTTCTATTATAATTAATAGCATTGTGGCAATCATTAAATTGCAATGGTAGATAAAAGCGTAATATAAGTGAGGAGGTATTGTTAATGAAAAAAATTGTTATTTCGTTGTTTGTAATATTGTTAGTATTTTCATTGGTAGGCTGTAATCAAAAATCAAATGATAAGGAGATGGTAAAGGATAATGAAGCTTCTATTAGTGATAAGTTAGTAACAAATATCGGGAATTCTGATAAATTTGATAAACAAGAGATAGAAAATGCGATGAAAGTTGTAAAATATAACTTTGATTTTCCAGCTTCTACTCTAACAAGGATATGCTACAACGAAGAAAAATCAGATAAACTTATTAAAACTTATTTAGAAAATGGTAGAGACTCGGTAAATGGAGCTAAACCTGAGAATGTGATTGTATTGTTAACTAATTTTGATGTTGATGATTCAGGTGATAATCCTGTTTTCAACGCAGGTTCAACTTATGAGGATTATCAATGGATACTAATAAGAAATAATAAAAATAGTAACTGGATAATTGATGATTCTGGGTATTAGAAAATAAATACCTAGGCTTTTAATATTATTATCCTTCTATTATTCATAATACAAATTAAATTCATGATTTTAAAGTTAAACAATAAGTCTATACTTACACATTTAAGTATAGACTTACATATTTTATAGCCTATTACATCTTAAAAATGTATATTCCCCCGCCAAACTGAGATATTTTATCTATAAATTTGGCAGTTCTGGTATTGCTTGTGTGACCTGCTAGAATCAATTCTGGAAAAGATTTTTTGTAAACTACCATTGTATGAATAGCAGCTTTATTTGCATTAGTTATAGAAACAGCGTCACCAACATCCCCATAAGTATAGTAATCTTCAAGAGGTCTATTTGAACCGTTAAAAAATTTATATTTGCTTGTGCGATCTAACCAATGCCATTTGAACATATTAGCTCCTCTCCATGTTGAGGAAACATTTACAGAGCTTTGACTATTTCCTTTCGAAAACCAATTGTTAGTATTATTAGCTGAGGATGATGTTCCAGGTGTCCCTTTCATGGATATCCCACCCTCATGTAAGCATTGTGATACAAAATTAGCGCAATCTGCACCTTGATAATATGCATATTTAATTGTGTTACTATAGTTATTCCAATTTGCATCTATATAAGCAACAACTTTATTTTTATAGGTTGATGTAGATTTAGGAGATATACTTCGAATATTTACACCTTTTTCATCTGGATAATCCTCTGTAGCTAGAGTAGGCAAATACGCTTCAATATACTTATCAATAACTAGCATATTTGAATTTTTATTATTTTTAATCGAATCATAATTGTCGATTAAAAATTGCAAGTTATATTTCCAATTATCAAGAGTTGTTTTTGTATCAGAATTAGCATTAACTAAATCAACTACATATACTTCTTCTAAAAGATTGTTATAAAATAATTCATCAAAATATAGTTTGTCTTCGTCTTCAAAACTTTTTATATTTCTAGATTTTTGCCTTAGATTATTATCTGCTTTTTTAAAATAGTTAAACGTTGATTCCCAATTGCTACCTTTTTCATAGTAATCGTAATTCAGAAAGTCTTGATATCCTTTTTCTTCCCATTTTTTTATTACCAGTTTGTCTACTTTTAGGCTTCCATCAATAAATTCAGTATATGAACCCCTATCTTCTAGAGTATTCCTTATTTCAACAATATCTTCATTAAATAGCTCAGTCGCAAAGGCCTTGTCAGTTATCATGGGAAGGCAAAGTAACAATGCAAGTAAAATCACAAAACTTTTCTTATTTATCATTACAAACACCCCTTTGGTATATTATTTTTAACAATAATAATATTGTTAAAAATAATATACCATATTCTGAACATTCGGTCTACTATTTTATACGATTTATGTATAATATTTATAAATAAGTAATTAATTACTTATTATGTTTTAAATAGACCTAAGCCAATATATAAAATAATTGTTGTGTTGTTTTTAATTTAATTATTTCTTTATTCACAGTATTATTTTGCAATAAATCATACTATTCCCTTTATAGCAGTGTATAATATTATTTATATAATGTCACATAGAAAAGATGTAAAACAACTTAATAAATAAGATTTTTAATATAGATTATGGAATTAAATATTAGCAAGTAATTATTAAGTAGAAAGGACCTGTGGAAATGAGTAGTAAAATACAAAGAATTAATATCTATGATGATGATAGATTTGATAAAGACATCTTAAGGCAACATGGTGCTTTTATTGTTGATGGAAAATATAAGTGCAGTTTTAAAATACTAAATAAAGATTCTGCTATTGTATCCTTTGATAAGGAAATTGATGTGTTTAAATTGATAGATGAATTTAGATTTTATTCAGAGCATATTATTTATTTTTATGATGAAAATATGAAATTAATAAAATCTTTACCACGCAAGGATATCTTTTATATAAGTTTAAAGGATATTCAACCCTCTCAGTTTTTTGTGGATATAGATAAGGTTAAGGCTATAGAATCTTTTATAGAAAGTGAAGAAGATATCTGTATTCCTTTAGCTAAAATAAATGATTATTTTATATCTATGGATGGTCATACTCGACTTTATTACGCCATCAAAAAGGGATATTCTAAGGTAAGGGCATATTTTACAGAGCCAGGAGACTATTTAGAGGGATTTGTAGAGGAGGCAAGGAAGAGAAAGGTTTATTCACCTTATGATTTAAAATTAGTATCTCATGAAGAATATAAAATAAAATGGAATAAGTTTTGTGATGATTTTTTTAAAGAGATGGAATAAAAAATGAGAGTCTAAGTAGATAATAAAAGGGGATGTATGATAAAAAAATCTATTTAAACGTAACAAATCATAGGAGGGCAAAAATCAAATAGCCAGCTGCAAATTATGGAGGTAACGAATGGAAATTAAAACAATTACATCACGTGATAGTGAATGGGAACAAGTTATAAGTTATGCTGAGGATTGCTCTTGGCGTGCTGGAAAAAATTTGTCTATATTAATGAAAAAAGAAATGTTTACAGAATGGGAAAAAGTGCTTGTTGCAATTGAAAAGGGTGAAATTGCAGGTTATTGTACTGTTTCAAAAACAGATTGTATTCCCAACGTAGAATATACACCTTATATTAGCTTTATGTTTGTTGGAGAAGCGTATAGAGGTCACAGACTAAGTCAAAAACTTATTCAAAATGCTATTAAATATCTAAAAGGCTTGGGATTCGAGAAAGTATATTTAGTAAGTGACCATATCAATCTATATGAAAAATATGGTTTCTGTGTAATTGATAGAAAAATTGCTCCTTGGGGAGAAGAAGAAAAAATATATATGCAGAAGTTGTAGATAGGATTTGATTTATTTCAGTTACAAATTCCAAATTTGCAGGGGGACAGTAATATAATTTTAGCTTAATCGTATTATGGGTATGAAGAGTGCTGCATAATAGTAAATTATAACGAAAGTAAAGGAGGGGGAACTATCGTGAGTATAATATCTATTAAAAGGGTTGAAAGCACAGATGTAAATGAACAGTTAGTAAAACAATTATCGCAGGTATTGACTTATTCTGAACCGGAAAATTTTGAGGATTGCGTTAAATGGTGGGAAAGTTGGTTTTCTGATAAAATTCCAGGTGATAAATTTACAATTATTGCTGAAGAACAAAATAATATTATAGGTGTTACAAGGTTTTGGAAAACTCCTTTTTGTAATAATAAATGGTTAATAGAGGGGCTGGAAGTAATTCCGCCTGAAAGGAGAAAGGGTGTAGGAAAATCTATTGTCATAAAAGGAATACATATATTACGAAATACAACTAAGGAGAATATATTTGTGCATATTTCAAATAAAAATATAGCATCAATAAAACTCCATGAAGGAATAGGTTTTAAAAAGATTAGCAATGGATCCATTAACAGTTATGGAGAATTTAGAAAAAATATGGATGAATACTTGCTTGAAACTCTCATGTAAATAAAAACATATAGTCTCTAATCTTCTATGATTATTCTATGTTTATGGATGGTCATACTCGGCTTTATTACGGAATTACAAAGGGATATTCTAAGGTAAGGGCAGATTTTACAGAGCCAGGAGACTATTTAGAGGGGTTATAAAAATAGATTGTTATCACTGGAAGGTGCAATTCAAGGTATTAAGAAAACAGACTTATCACAGGAACGAAAAGCAGACCTAAAAGATTTTTATAATTGGCATAAATGTAAATAGATAAATTTTTATTCAGGCGATTGAGAAGGGGATATATTGAATGGACAATGTAACAAAATTAGTAATAATTAGAGGTAATTCTGGAAGTGGCAAGAGTACATTGGGCAAGACTTTACAAAGAAAGTTTGGACGAGGCACAATGTTGATTTCCCAAGATGTGGTTAGACGAGATATGCTGTATGAAAAAGATGGACCTAACACAGAGGCTAGTAAATTAATAAATGAACTTGCACTACATGGTAAAAAGAATTGTAAGGTTGTAATTTTAGAAGGTATTTTAAATTCAAAATGGTATGAAAACTTATTTGAAAACTTGAAGGATGAGTTTAAAGACAATATTTTTGCATATTATTTTGACCTACCTTTTAAAGAAACATTAAAACGTCATAAACAAAAACCTAACTCAAATGAATTTGGAGAGAAAGAGATGAGAAGTTGGTGGAAAGAAAAGGATTTATTAGCAAGTATCCATGAGGTATGTCTTCACAAAGAATTAAGCTTAAATGAAATAGTGGATATGGTTTATCAGGATGTAATAAAATAAATAGTAGTTTATGGAGGAGAAGTATGACAGAAGTAGAAGAGAAATTTAAAGTTCTTTCTAAAATTGGGAAACAATTAAATGATAATAATATTACATGGGCAATAGGTGCCTCTCTTTTATTATATATAAAGGGAATTTCAAGTGAATTTCATGATATAGATATAATGGTTGCAGAAAGTGATGTGGAAGCATTAAAGAATATATTATTGCATTTAGGAGAACTACAGCCTAAAACTACAAATATTCAATACAAAAGTAAAGAATTTCTTGAGTTTAAAGTTGAGGATGTGGATATTGATGTAATGGCAGGGTTTGTAATAGTGAATAAGGGGAGAGATTTTTATTTTCCACTTCATAAAGGCGATATTATGGACTATGAAGAGATTAATGGTGTAAAAATCCCACTTCAATCAGTAAAGGAATGGCGTAATTATTATGAACTAATGGGGAGAACTGAAAAAGTAAAAATGATTGATGATAAATTTGTTAAGTAGGATAAAATCAATTTGCATATTTACAGTAAATTAAATTTAACTTAATGGTATTATAGCTAGTAAAAATATTAGATAATTATAAGATAATGTGAAATAAGAGGAGTTTTAAATTTATGAGAAGAATAAGAGATGTATTTTATATAAATGCAAATTTTAATGAAAATTATTTTTTATATTATGGAATGGAATTTAAAGAGTTTATTAGATGTAGTCCAATAGGGTTAGAAAATATTTTAGTAACTGATGGAGAGTATATTACTAATAATTATAATAGAAGTTGGTTCTTAGAGACTGCTAATGGAAAAGAAGAGATTTTTGAATTATCAAAAGAAGATATTTACGGGTTAGGTAATTTCCATTGGATAGATTATAGTAATGAAATAGATTTGAATAATTGTACACCTGAAGAAAAGGCAGAAGTATTATATTTATCGCATTTTTGTAAACCCTTAAAATCGCCGTTTTTTAACAGAATAAATAATAATTTTGTTTATCTTGCTCATGATGATGGATGGGTTTGTAAATTGTATTGTAGAGATATGGAGGTATTTAAAGATATAATAGCAAATAAAATTATAGATAGTTTTTCAACAAATAAAAGAAGAAAAATATATCCTATGGCTGAAGATATAAAGAATAAAATATTTGAATTAACCAGGAATGGGCTGTTAATAGACTTTTCCAATATATATAAAGATAATAAATGTATTAGTGTAGATTACTATACGATTGGTCATTATGCAGATATGGATGAAATGTATAATAATCTTGAGAGAAACAAGTATAGAGCAGATGTTAAGGGAACTATTGAACATAAAAATAAGACATGGAAAATCTATACTTGGGATAAGTAACATATTATAGAAATCCAGAAGTTAAGTGTATTATGTCTACAATTGAGGAATGAACTCAAATACTATTAGAAGTATTAGGAGATAAGGAGTTACCATTCATTGCAGCTTTTGATTGTTGTCATACACATCCAATGTTTACATTACCTATAGGATGTGAGATTGAACTAAATGCTACTGAAAAGAAAGTATCAATTATAGAGGAATGGTTAAAATAATTATAGTATATTGAGGGGGTGAGCATATTGGTAAAAATTAAATTGCAAGATTTAATAACAGTATTAAATAGGGATGTAGTAAAATATAATTCTTGTATTGAAATGAACTTTTGTATTGATAATGACACAGAATATGAAGATTGTTGGCTTGGAAAAATGCCAGATAGAGATGAACGTGGCAAAGAAATATATTGGTATGGATTAGTGCCAGATGGCTCACAAGCATATGATTATGCTAAATTAGAGGATATTGTAAATGCTAAAGTATTTCATGGCAAAAGTTTACGTGATGTTATTGAAAAAATAACTTGGTATTCATTAGATGGATGTAACATAGAGGAAAGATTACCAGATTACATTGAGTAATATGTCAAAAGGTCAACATTTTAGCTTCATTTTAGTAACATTTTTTATGATTCAGTGTATTTTTCGGAAAAATGTTACAACAGTAAAATATTATTGTAAAGGTATATTAGTATATAGCAATAAACAAAAAGGAGAGATTATGTATGTATGCCGAAAAGGAAAAAGTTATTAATGTATGGGACAAGGTTGCTTCTAACTTTGGAAAAACTGGACCTAAATATTGGGATGACTTTGGTAATAGGTTAATTGAACTTTCAAATATTCAAAAATCTGCAACAGTATTGGATGTTGGAATGGGGAGAGGGGCATCGCTTTTTCCTGCTATAAAAAAGGTGGGAAAATACGGACATGTTATAGGTATAGATAATTCAGAAGTTATGGTAAATGAAACTTATAAGGATATTTTAGATAGCAATATATGTAATGCAACAGTAAAGAAGATGAATGCTCAATCTTTGAATTTTAAAGAAGAGTATTTTGATAATGTTATTTGTGGATTTGGAATTGGATATCTTTTATGCAGTGAAAACAAATTAAGTGATATATTAAGCGTGTTAAAACATGGGGGACAAGCGGGATTTAGTATCTGGGGTGTACAAGAAGATCAAAAGTGGTTAACTGAAATAATACAAAAATATTTAAAAACAGATTTAAAGAATTCAAATAGTAAACAGGTGGACATTCTAAAGTTTGATAATGTAGGCGATGTAATAAAAATATTATATGATTCAGGATTTGAGAATATTAAAGTTCATGAAGAAGACTCAGAGGTTGTATATACAGACAAGGACGACTGGTGGGAAGAAATGCTTAATAATGCGGTAAGGGGTATATTTGATGAAATTGAAAAATTAGGTTCAGAAGTATATGCACAGTTTAAGGCAGAGATATTTAACGGACTTGAAAAGTTTAAAAGAGGGGATGGACTTCATTTTAATATGCCGGTAATATATGCATTTGGAGATAAAAAGTAAAAAAATACAATCACTACGTTCTATATTTTTAATATTGTTTTAAAATTTAGCCTTAAATTAAATTAGTTTACTGACTTTAAAAAATATTAGAGCAAAGCAATATATTGTTTGCATAAATATATATGGTTTTAAGTTATGCTTTAAGATTTTTAATGAGTATCGAAAAATGAGTTATTTGCCAGAATATTTAGGTTATAATGTTTAAAGACTTAAATTATATAACTGCTAATAAAATATATACTTCTCACTATAATTTGTAGTGGACAACTTTATTGAAAGAGATTCAGAAAGAAGAAATAAACTTAAATAGGTAGGTTTAGAATTTAAGGTACTAAGTATTTAATAAATTACAATTATTGGTTAAACAATAATTGTAATTTTGAAATGAGGTGTTAAATTGGAGGAATATGGAGATAGGCAAGAATTAATTTTAGAGATTTCAAAGCGTGCAAAATTATTCGTCGAGGAATTCAATGATATTAATGAAAAGGATAAAGATAAGCTAATTGAAGGAGTTGACAGAACACCTACTCAAATGATTGCTTATCAATTAGGATGGATGAATCTTATTCTGCATTGGGAGAAGCAAGAAAAAGAAGGGCAAATTGTTATGACGCCAACTCCAGACTATAAGTGGAATAATCTTGGTGGTTTATATGAAAATTTTTACAAACAATACGATGGATATACTCTAAAAGACTTATGTACTATGTTCACAAAGGCAGAACAACAAATTATTGAATTGATTAATAGTTATACAGATATAGAATTGTTTCAACAAGGGGGAAGAAAGTGGTCGTCATCAACTCCCTCCAATTGGCCAATATGGAAGTGGATTCACATCAATACTGTTGCACCGTTCAAGTCTTTTAGAACAAAAATACGAAAGTGGAAAAAGTTGAACCAAGGGTAAAAATTCCAACTACAAAATCCAAGTGTATTACATAAAGAAGAAAAAATAAAGGGGGAGACACTATGTACAATTCAAAAGAAGTAAGTGAATTTTATAATAATTATGGCATAAAGGAATGGGAAAGATTGGATTTATCTGCTTACGATAGAATAAACTATTATTTGCATATGCATTTTTTAAAAGAACATATAGGAGAAGGAAAAAATGTATTAGATGCAGGGTGTGGTGCAGGAAGGTTTAGTATTGAAATTGCTAAAAGTGGAAGTAAGGTTACATTATTAGATATTTCAAAGGAACAATTAAACATAGCTAAAGAAAAATTAGGAGAATTGAATTTACTTTCAAATGTAGAGGATTTTATTTTGGCAGATTTAAGCAATCTATCAATGATTGAAGATAATAAATTTGATACAGTAGTATGTTATGGAGCACCTTTAAATTACTTAATGGAAAATACAGAAAAGGCAATAAGTGAATTAGTTAGAGTTACTAAAAAAGGTGGAAATATAGTTATTAGTGTTAACAGTAAGTGGGGAGTTATAAGAACTCAATTGGGAAGAGAAGATTTTGATTTTACATCTTTCTTTGGGCAACCGGAATATTGGGCTATAGATAAGATGGTTAATACAGGAGATCTATTAAAACATGAAAAAGTAAATCAACCACCAAGACATTTTTTTGAGTCTCAAGAACTTGAAAATTTAATGAAAGATGCAGGAATTGTAAATATAACTTTAGGGGGAAGCCCATGTATTACCAGTGGATTTAGAAAAGCAGCGGAACTTTTGGAGAAAGATAAAGTAGCTATAGATACAATATTAAGATTAGAAGAAAAAGCATATTGTATAAAGAGTATGGTAGATAATGGTGAGTTTTTATTAGCTAAAGGTGTAAAACTATAAAGAGTAAAATTTATCTTATTTATTAAGAGTGAAATAATTGAGTATATAATATTCTATCATTGTGATGAGGTTATACAACATATAAATGAATATAGAGTAAATCATATTTAATATAAAGGGGATTTTATTATGGAATATAAAAATATAAAAGCTATATTGTTTGATTCGGGAAGAACATTAAATGTGCCTAGGACAGGTCATTGGTTTATAACTCCAAATTTTTTTAATATAGTTAATAAGGGAAACTTTGAAATTAATGAGAATGAGCTTGAACTTGCCATGGAAAAGGCATGTAATCATATTAATAAAATTCTAACTGTAATCACTGAAGAAGAGGAGTTTTTAATGTTTAAGGAGTTTTATGAAATTGTATTAAATGAAATAAAATATCCTTATATAAGTAAAAATATTATTAATGATTTGGCTAAGGACAATGTTTATAATGATGAAAAGTTTTTGTTTTTTGATGATGTACAACCTTCCTTAGAAAAGCTAAGTGATAGATATATATTAGGGGTAGTATCTGACACATGGCCATCTTTAGAAAGAGTTTTTATAAACAAAGATTTACGTAAATATTTTAAAACCTTTGTTATGTCTTCAATTCACGGTTCTTATAAATCAGAAAAAAAGCTATTTAGACTAGCTCTTGATGAAATAAAATTAAATCCTAAGGAAGTAATTTTCGTTGATGATAGCGAATCTAACTTACTTGCAGCAGAGGAATTTGGATTAGTTCCAATATTAATTGATAGGTACGGACAAGATGATCTTAAAAGTAAGTACCCAATAATTAGATCTTTAGAAGAATTATTATAGATTAATATTTTAAAATAAGATTTCAAATAAAGCTCTGTTTAAGAATAATATTGAAATTGGAAAAGTACCATATTCATAATGCCTTACAAATCTCATACTTCCTATTTTGATACAAAAATAAAGGAGGGATGAGATTTGTAAGGCGATTTTTTATATAATGACTGGAAGTATTTATAGTTAATTCTAATGTTATGTATAATGAGCTAAAATACAACTATAAATATATAGGGGTTAAGGTAATGGGAATATGAATAGAAAAACATATAAGTATCTATGGTATAATGAATATAGTAATATAAACTTTTATTATAACACTATAATTGGAGGAATAAAAGATGAAAAATGAAATACAAGCAGTTTTTATTGATAGAGATGGAACTATTGGAGGAGATAAAGAAATAAAATATCCAGGTAAACTCAAATTATTTCCTTTTACTAAAGAAGCTATAAAACTTTTGAAAGATATGAATATAAATGTTTTTGCGTTTACAAATCAACCAGGTGTAGGAAGAGGAGAAGCAAAACTAGATGATTTTAAGAAAGAACTTTTTAATTTTGGATTTAAAAAGTCTTATATATGTACTCATACTGTAGAAGAAAATTGTTCTTGTAGAAAACCAAAGCCAGAACTATTGATTAGAGCAGTTGATGAATATAAAATGGATATTTCAAAGTGTATAGTAATAGGGGATAGATGGAGTGATATGTTGGCAGCTGAAAATGCTGGAGCAAAGAAGATATTAGTAAGAACTGGTGCAGGGGAAGATTCTTTAAATAAATACAGATATAAATGGGCTAATGTAACTCCTGATTATGTAGCAAAAAATCTTTTAGAAGCTGTAATATGGATAATGCTATAGTTTTCTAAAAGTACTTTACAAGTGGATAAATAGTAAAATCATGAAAAAACATATATATAAGGCTAGATTTTCTTTATATATATGTTGTTTATTATTTACATATAATCTCCAATAGTAATTTTTTTAATTAAACTAACAGAGGGTTTTATGATGGATTATAAAAATAAAAATGATACAAGAATTTTTAACAGCTTACGTTTATTTTTTTATACCGTTCTTATCAAATGTTTTTCTTAACGCTATTTCTGTAAATGGTATAACTAAAAGTAATATTAGTATTTGAATGTAAATCAATGCAACCATAAGTTCATTATAAATACTTAAACTTTGTAAAGTAAGTGCTAAAAGAAATGATATAATTGCAGTAGTGATTCCACTTTTCATCCATATTTTGCCTGAATACTTATGAGCAAATTCCCATGTATCTTTATTTTTTGTTGACATTGGCGTTCTATACCCAATTAAGGAGTTTATTTCTTTAGGCGTTTTTTTTGCTAATAAAAATCCAAAAACTATCATAGTTAGAGATATTATTGCTGTCATAATTAAAGAAAAAATTAACATACTGTACTCCTCCCCATATAATATAAATGATATTCACATATATAACTTAAAGTTTATATTTTATTAAAGTTTAATTGTACACTAATTATAACATTTATTTAAATGTAATCATATAGCACTCTTTCTAATGGAATAATCTCCAATTATACATTTAGCGTATTGAAGTCATCTAATTTCTTTTAATAAAGCCATACTTTAATAAAAATAATTGAAGAAATCAACATAGGAAGAGAGAATTTTAAAATAGCAAAACCATTTTTATAAAATTTATAACTATATTAATAAATGCATTAAATAAATGCTAAATAAGATAAAACAATAGTAAATAGGAGTATTTTAAGAATAAACTGAAAAATTCATATAAAACAAGAAACATCAAACAAAAATCATTAATAAAAATGTGGTATTATACAAAAAAACACCTATAAAAAATGATTTTGGGAGATGAAAAGCATGGACAAAGAGGGAAAATTAGTTAGTATATCACAATTAGTAAAAAACATGTCGAAAATTACTTCTATATCATTGATAGTTAGTATGGTAGCTGCAATTTTAGTTTTAGGTATATCCTATAGAACAAATAGTTTAAACTCTGAAAGGGTAAAATTAAATAGTTATAGTCAGCAATTAAAAGATGGTTCTGATTATTTAACAAATCAAGTTAGATACTATTCAATTACGGGAGATGAAAAATATCTAGATAATTATAATAAGGAACTAAAGGAAACCAAAAGAAGAGATAAATCATTAGAAGGAATAAATAATATTGGTATAAATAAAGAAGAAAAATCTACAATAGAAGGAGCTTTAAATAAGTCTAACAAATTAGCAGAAATAGAAATTAAAGCAATAGAATATGTTAAAAATGGTGAAAAAGATAGGGCAAGGCAAATGGTTTTTAGTGAGGAGTACTTTACCAGTAAGTCAGAAATAGATAATTTAACAGTGAAATTTGCTGATATGATAGCAGTAAGAACAAGTAATTCATCTAAAATATCTCAATTAATATTAACTCTTTCTATAATAGTTTTAATAATAATTTTAATAGTAATTTTGAAAATAAACTTACATTATAATAAAGAAATAAAAATAAAGGTAGTTGAACCTATAGAAATAATAAAGGATAAATTTATCTTATTATCACAGGGAAATCTTAATATTGAAATTCCTCTAGAAGAAAATGATACGGAACTAGGTCAGTTGGTCTATTCAGTAAAAAAGACACAAGGTTTTTTAAAGGAGTATATAGAGGATATTGATTCTATACTAGGGAAAATATCACAAAAAGATATGACAGTTAGTATAGAAAAAGAGTATATTGGCGATTTTGTTAATATTAAAAATAGTTTAGAAAATATAATAATATATTTAAATAGTACTTTTTTAGAAATAAGAGAAGCTATTGGACAAGTTAATGGCGGTTCGGAACAAGTATCTGCTACAGCACAAAGTTTATCTCAAGGTGCTACAGAACAAGCAAGTGTAATTGAAGAACTTTTAGCATCAATGCATGAAATAAACGAACAGGTTCATACAACAGCGCAACGTGCAAAGGACACAAAGGATATTACTGAGGAACTAGCTGGAAATATAGAAAAGAGTAATGAGCAAATGGTGGACATGGTGAAAGCCATGAATGAAATTGAAAAAACATCATCAGATATTAGTAATATTATTAAAACTATTGATGCCATAGCAGAACAAACTAATTTACTAGCACTTAATGCAGCTATAGAATCTGCAAGGGCAGGGGAAGCTGGACGTGGTTTTGCAGTAGTTGCAGATGAAGTGAGAAAACTTGCAGAACAAAGTTCTGAGGCAGTAAAGCAAACAGCGAGTCTTATTGAATCAGAGATAAATGCTGTAAATAAAGGAAAAAATATAGCGGATGATACTGCTAAGTCTTTAGAAAAAGTAGTTAAAAATATAAATAGAGCAACTGAAATAGTAGATGAAATAAAATCTGATACCTTAGAACAATCACAATCTATAGATCAAGTAAACACTGGAATAGATCAAATATCAGATGTTGTACAATCAAATTCAGCAATAGCAGAGGAAAGTGCTGCAGCGAGTGAAGAGTTAACAGCACAGTCAGAAACTTTAAATACCATGGTACAGGAATTTAAGTTAAGATAAATAAGATTCAAAAATAAATCCAGTAGAGAAGCATTACTGCTTACTACTGGATTTAGTTTATCAGAAAACATTTTTTTATTCTATACGTAAATTCCTTGATGATTACATTAAAAATAGTAGCTTTCTTAATTAAACTATTTCTTCAAGAAGTTTTGAAAAGTATTTTACATGTTCTTTTTCTTCTTCGATTATAATATTAAATATTTCCTTAACTTCGTCAGATAAAATTCCTTTGTACATATTAGTATAAAGTTCCACTGTAAGTTCTTCAGATTTAAGTGCACGTTCTATAGCTGATTTTAAATTTTTAAAAGCATCTTCAGGCTCTTCATTTTTATCAAAGACTTTATTTTCAACTAATTTTCTTAAATATTCACTTACTTCAGAATCATAAAGGTAATCTGAACTTAATTCATCTTCATTTTTACTAGAATATTCATTGAAAAGTTTTTGAAATTTTTCCTTATGCATAAGTTCTTGTCCAGCTGCCATGGTTAAAAAGTCTTTAACTTTTCCTGTAGTATGCTTAGCTCCATTTAGATAAAAATTACGTCCTTCCTCTTCAGTTAAAATTGCAACCTTAAGCATTTCAAGTATACTAAAATTATTTGACATATATTCTCCATCCCTTCTGCTAATTCCCTATTAAATAAATCATACATTACAAAACCATATTTATCAATAGTTATAGGCTTATGATTTAGAATTCATAGCCGAAAGTGTAGAAAATCTATACTTCTCCAACTTCTACTAAAAATCTATATAAAAAAGCAGCTACATGCTTTTGAGCATAAGGAACCACATTATTACTAGCATCTCTCATATCATTAGGATTTTTAGAGGTGGCTTTATTTTTCATACTATAGGCATTAAAGGCACAGTCTCTAAGTAGTAATTCACAATACTTTTCAAAGTCTTTTATATTATTAAATTTATCATAAGTATTTCCTGCAGAATTTACGGAAAAATCTTTCCTATGGTCATCTACAAATCTTTCATATTTAGCATGATTACTAAGTATAGCCACTAAATTTGCAGCATGATGAGGCACATTTAAATCCTCTAAATAATGAACTGCTCGCCCAAGTTCTTCTATGGCATAAGGTTTATTTATAGTATAAAACTTTTTAGCATTCATGGCATGTTCTTTAAACTTAATTAGAGCAGTGTTATCCCTTTGCCCTATATAATTTTTTTCGGTATACGGATCATAAAAATGCGAAGAATAAGGTGCATAAAAAGGAGATTTTTCATCAACATCAGGCATATCCGTAAATTCTAAAAGAGTGTCACCATATATAAATAGTTTATCAGCAATTTCTGAGCCCATATCATTTTCAAGGATCTTTAAAGCATTAGCCGCTAAATATTGATGGGTGTGATCTATACCACCACTTTTAAATCTATCACCATTTTTCTTATCTTCCTTTAATTTAAGGTATGACTCTTCTTCACCATGAAGTACTATTCCATCTCCAAAGACTTCATCAGACCCCTTTGCAATACTATAAATTTTATTTTTTAACTCTCTTTTATGTAAATGTTCCTTAGCTATAGCTGAACTACTAGCAAAAGAAAATAACATAAAAGCAGTTAAAGTGGATGATAAAAGTTTTTTCATTATAATCTCCTCCCTTCGATATTATAGGCATTTTATATAAAAACAATACTTTAATTGTGAGATTATTCTTAAAACAATGCAATATACAAACGATTAACCTTTCATATTTTATATAAAATAAGGATAAAAGTCTATAATTGTGAAGGAAATTTAACAAAAGATTTCATAGATGGAAATGGGGGTTAATTTACATGATTTAAAAATAGATTGTATGGCAGTAATTAGTAGAAAGTTGTAAGGTAACCATGTTAATATATATGATTTAAAAATATATCATAGGAAAGGTGGTTTTATAAAATAGAATATGATATTAGATATACTATAAAGTTTTATAATATAATAATAGATAAGTTAAATAGAGAAAAGGCTACTTTAAACTATATAATATTTCACTAGTGTTTAATTTTTAGAAAATATTTTCATTGACATTTGTATTATAATCATTCTTTATAGTAAAATTCTTAAATTAAGCTAATATAGAATAATATTCCTATAACAAAGGGCAGACTTGCCCGCATAGTGATAGCTTGTATGGAAGTATATGGTTTTATAGTTGCAGTTAGCCACCTAACCACTTCTCCCAAGAAAACAAGATATTATCTATTAATTTTGTAATTGAATGTTTTATTAATCTCTTTATTTTTAATAAGCCGTAGGCTGTTTTGGCTACGTCTTGTATTAGTTTTATTATAATGAATGTTATTATTGCCGAAACAATTTGCATCATAACTGCATTAAGGCTATGTCCTATGAATCTTTTAATTTTTAAATTTTGCTTAATCCATTTGAAGAATAGCTCGATATCCCAACGTTTTTTATATAACCATGCTATATCTTCACTAGTATATTGTAATATGTTAGTTACAAAGGTTAGTATTTGACCTTCAGAATCAACTACAGTGATAACCCTATACTGATTTTTTGTCATATTAATATCTTCTGTACCAAGATAGCAAATAATATCTTCAATGATATTTATAGAATCATCTAGTAGAGTAACGTCAGAGTAAGTTATTTCAAGCTTACTTACTTCAGTTATAGCAGCATTATCTTTTAATCGGGTAATAAAGCGTATTCCTTTATTGCTAAACTCATCAAACTTTTTATAGTCAACATAGCCTTTGTCAAAGACATATATACAGTTGTTTTCTGTAATAAGTTCTTTCATCTTAGTTCTATCATGTGGTTTAGCATTAGACACAATTATAAGCTCAGGAACTCCTTTGCTTAAGTTGAATTTTGTATGAAGCTTTATTCCTGCTTTTGTAGAGCGAAATTCTGCCCACTGAAAATAAGTCTTGGCCATACTTATAGTTGAAGAATCTATTAGTTTTATGGTTCCAAACTTTTTAAGTTTCTCATTTACAGGTAATTGTTTTAAAGCAGTATCAATTAGTTCGTTTAATATTGGAATGTAAACATTATAATCCATATAGTTATTATAATTAGACAACGTTCCCAAGCTAACGCTTTTTATTGACTCCTTTAGCTTAGAATCAGATTGCATAAAATCATCAACATCCCTTAAGCTATCTAGCTTCGCTAAATGAAAGTAAAGGTGAGTTTTCAAATGATTTGATGCTATATTATAGTCAACATCTAACTTATACGTAGATTTTTTCAAAGTGTTCCAGTTAACAATATCTAATAATTTTTCAAAAATAGTGATATAATTATTCATAGATAGTCAGCAACTCCTTTGCGATATGATTGTGGTAATTATATTAAAGCAAAGGTGCTGACTATTTTCATTTATATATTGCTGGTACACATAGAAATTTATTACAAGTTATTATTGTCAATAGGATTTTCAATCCATTAATTAAACACTAGTGATAATATTTATAGCTTGAAGAGCCTTTTATTTATTTCATAATTTAAGTTTAATTAAGCTTATTTAAATATATTTATGAGTTATTTTAAGTGATAAAAACACAGAAGAAATAGAGGATTTACATGTTAACTTTATTTATCACTTGTTTTTAAGGTATCAAATATATTTATTTTTTCAAAGGTATTATTTTTTCTTTTAACAGGACAAAAATTTCCGGTCTTAACTGCTTCTATAAAGTCTTTTTCATCTCTAATATTTCCATTAAATAGGGTTGCATATGAACCTATCTTTTCTGTAACATGAGCGTCACCTGCTCCAAAGCAGCCTAAATTAAGTTCTGTAGCTAAGGCATAGGCATAAAGATTAGCATGAGGGCTTGTACTTCCATTAAAGACTTCAACTCCAGATAGAAGATTATGTACATTTCTTATATTATCACCAAGGCCTCTATTATTATTTCTATAAGGATGAGCACTAATAGCAACTCCTCCTACTTTTTGAACTTCCTCTAAGAGTTCTTTAGCATGAATTTTTTTATCTGGCAAGTTTTCAAGACCAAATACTAAAATATCACCTTCAAAGGTTAAAAATTCAGCACCTACAATTACTAAAATACCATCCTTTTTAAAGGAAGGAGCTATTTCTCGTCTTAATTCATTACTTTCATGGTCAGTTATACATATACCTTGGAGGCCTATTTCTTTAGCTGTAGCTATAGCCTCATCTAAGGAAATAAAACTATCAGGAGAATATTTACTCTCATGCAAATGAGTATCTATTAACATTTATATCACCTCGAATTTATAATCTAAGTATAAACAAAGTTCTTAGCTTCAGAGGGAGTATTTTCCCACTGAAGATTATTAGTAGAATTCTTAGGAGTTTACTCCTTAGAAGTCCTTATCCTTTAGAGGAAATCCTTATCCAGGGGCATAGCCACTCTTTTCTTCCACTTTGAATAAGGTTGAAGTATTATAGCAGATAGCTATGGAATAAATTATAATACTATATAATTTAGAAATCCTTAACTATAGATTTAATCAATAATAAAAGAGTTATCTATTAATTAAATCAATGTGTATTCTTTTATAACAAATTATATGTTAAAATTGACATTGCTACAAAACTTGACATAATATTTGGTTATAATTAAAAATTATGCTATAGTAGGGGGATTTATATGAAAAAAGCTAATAAATTTTTAGCACTCATGCTTTCAATGCTTTTACCTTTAAGCTTTAGTGCATGTGGTGAAAAGAAAGAGGATAAGAAAGAAGAAGCTAAAACAGAAACTAAACAAGAGAAAAAGGTAGAGGGAAGTTTAAAACTTGTAACAACATCTGAGGACTATAAACCATTATTTGATAGGTTTACTAAGGAAACAGGAATAAAAATAGAGTTTTTATCCATGTCTTCAGGGGAAGTTATATCTAGAACTAAGGCTGAAGGTGGAAAGCCTATGGGAGATGTTTGGTTTGGTGGAGGCGTAGATGCCTTTATGCAAGCTAAGGAGGAAGGGCTTTTAGAAAAATATGATTTTGAAGAAGCAGATAAAATTGTAGAACCATACAAGGATAAAGAAAATTATTGGTTTACAAAAGGCTTAACTGTAGTAGGATTTATAGTTAATAATGATGTTTTAAAAGAAAAGAATCTTAAGGCTCCAAAGAGCTGGGAAGATTTAAAAGACCCTAAATATAAGGGAGAAATTTTAATGTCTAATCCTGCAGTATCAGGTACAAACTATGCAGTAGTAAATGCACTTCTTCAAAATAAGGGAGAAGAAAAGGGTTGGAAGTACTTTGAAGAACTAAATAAAAATATTCCTTTCTATTCAAAGAGGGGAAAAGATCCTAACCAAAAAACCATAGCAGGAGAAGTTGCTATAGGTATAACATATATAGATAAAAACTTAGAAAATATGAAGAATGAAAAGAATGTAGAAATAATATATCCAGAAGACGGTATTCCATGGATGCCAGATGGTGTTGCCATATTTAAAAATGCAAAAAATATGGATGCAGCAAAGGAATTTATTTCTTGGGTTTTTAAAGATGAAAACTTAAAAGAAATTGCTAAAATTGATAATAAAGATACAGTAAAATTAATTAAACCTAGTATAGAAGGTTTAGAGTTAACTTTCCCAAAAGAAAAATTAATGAAGGAAGACTTATCTTTATTTGGCAAGGACAGAAAAGCTGTTTTAGATAAATGGGCTAAGATGGTAGGACAAAAATAATGAATAGTAAATATAAAAAGGTATCTAAATTGGATACCTTTTTTGATAATTTTTTAGAAAAAAACCTTTTGTTTTTAGTTCTAATAACAGTATTATTATTTGTTCTTTGGCCTGTGTTTTGTGTAATTAAAGAAAGCTTCATAGTTGAGGGAAAGTTTACTTTGAGTCTATACGAAAGTTTATTTAGAGATAATAAGAAATTAATCTATAATACTTTGTTTGTAGGAGTTTTATCTACTATACTTTCAACCAGTATATCTATATGCATATCCATATATGCAAGCTTTTCTAATAAAAAAATAAGAAATATATTAATTATAATTTTAATGATAACTATGATTTCACCACCCTTTGTATCTTCCTTAGCCTATATAAATTTATTTGGAAGAAGAGGGTTTATAACTCATTATGTCTTAGGTTTAACCTTAAACCCTTATGGATGGCAGGGAATAGTTTTAATGCAGGCAGTATCTAATGTGTCCTTAAATTCTCTTTTATTAATAGGCATAATAAATGGGGTAGATAAAAATCTGCTTATGGCATCTAGGGATTTAGGCTCTAGTACTTCCTATGCCATAAGAAAGGTTCTTATTCCAATAATGATGCCAGGAATAATGGTTGCTTCCTTATTATCTTTTATAAGCTCCATTGCAGATTTTGGAACACCAATGATAATTGGAGGGGCTTTTAATGTTTTAGCTACAGAAGTGTATATGAGGGTTATAGCTGGGGCTGATATTGCCATGGCATCATCCATAAGTTCACTTATTTTAATACCAGCTTTAATTGTTTTTATAATTTATAGAATATATATGAAAAAAAATAAGTTAAAATCTGAAGCAAGCGTAAAGTTATCTTCACAAAATATTGAGTTTAAAATCCGAGGAGTTTTAGGAAATATAATATCCATAGTAACCTTTTTATTTGTAGTTATTATGATTCTTCAATATGGAACTATATTTTTATCCTCTCTGTCTAAATATAGTAGAGGTAAAATTCAGTTTACTCTAGAACATTTTTACAATCTAAAAAACTATGGCTTAGATAGTTTTACAAGAAGTATAATTTACTCCTTTATAACAGGGATTTTAGGAAGTTTCCTAGGAATTATCATAGCTTATTATACAGAGAGAAGAAATATAAAAGGCATGAAGACTATAGACTTTATATCAACTTTGCCTTATATAATACCAGGATTTTTCTTTGGTATTGGGTATATTTTAGCCTTTAATAAATATCCATTAGAACTTACAGGAACCATGACTATTGTGGTTTTAAACTGTATATTTAAGCAACTTCCAATGACTACTAAAACAAGTAGTGCAGTTATTTCTCAAATTAATAGAGAAATTGAAAATGCAGCTAGAGATTTAGGAGCTAAAAATATTTATGTTATAAAAGATATAATACTTCCAAATGTTAAAACAGCTTTTTTAATTGGATTTATAAATAACTTTACAGCAACTATGACCACTGTAGGAGCTATTATTTTCTTAGTTTATCCAGGACAAAAGGTTGCAACCTTAGAGATGTTTGATGCCATACAAACAGGAAATTACGGGGTAGGCTCTGCCATTGCAAGTATTATAATCTTAAGCACGCTTATTATAAATTTAATTTTCTCTAAACTAGTTTTAAAGGGGAGGGAGTTTAACAATGTATCTTCAACTAAAAGATTTAGTTAAGGAATTTGAGGAAAAAAAGGCAGTAGATAATTTAAGTTTAAGTATAGAAAAAGGAGAAATTCTATGCCTACTAGGCCCTTCAGGATGTGGAAAAACCACAGTTTTAAAAATTATAGGAGGATTTTTAAAAGCGGATAATGGAAAAGTTATTATAGAAGGAGAAGATATAAGTGTCTTGCCTCCAGAAAAAAGACCGGTATCCACAGTATTTCAGTCCTATGCACTTTTTCCTCATTTGAATGTAATAGAAAACGTAATTTATGGGCTAAAATTTCAAGGTTACAATAAAAAAGAGGCTTTAAAAAAAGGGGAAGAGTATTTAAAAATAGTAGGTTTAGAAGCTTACGAAAATAAGAAAATCCATGAGTTAAGCGGAGGACAACAACAAAGAGTAGCCCTTGCAAGAGCTCTTATAATAAATCCTAAGGTCTTACTTTTAGATGAACCTTTAAGTAATCTAGATGCAAAACTTAGAATAAAAGTTAGAGAAGAAATTAAAGAAGTACAGAGAAAATTTAACATTACCATGGTTTTTGTAACCCATGACCAAGAAGAAGCCCTAAGTATGGGAGATAAAATTGCAGTTATGAATAATGGGAAAATTGAACAGCTAGGAACAGCAGAAGATATTTATTTAAACCCTAAGAATTCCTTTGTCTTAGACTTTATAGGAAGTTCAAATATTATAAAAGAGAAAAATGGAAAAACAAAATTTATAAGACCAGAGCACATAAGCATCCATAGAGAAAAAGGAGATTTAAAAGGAGAAATAATTTTAAAAACCTTCATGGGTTCTTATTATCTTTATGTTGTAAGAGTTGGAGAAGATAACATAAAAGTAAAAGATACAAACTTACATAATGAAAGCTTTAAAGAAGGAGAAGAAGTATATCTAAACATTTTAAAAGAAGGATTTATAGAAGTTTAAAAGTAATAGAGTGAAGTGAAATTAATATGACTTTAATTTAATAACTTTAGTTAGGCAATTTTAAAATCTAAATTAACTATTGTAGATAAAATATGCTTGTTAGCATATTTTATCCAAACTGAATAATAACACTTATCCAATTTAAATTTATGCATTTTTTAAAACTTCTTAAGCAATTTTTAGTTCTGATAAAATATCTTCTAGTTTAGTATTTTGTTTTAATTTTTCGTATATAAAGCATACAAGTGCTTTTGCCGTGAGGCTGTTTAGATACTTCTGGGTTTCACCTATAGTATTAAAATCTTTGTATTTGTAACTAACTCTAAATAATTCTAAAAAATTATAGATTAGGAATACTATAAGAAAATATCGTTCTATAGATAAAATGCTACGCATTCTATATTTATCAAAGGCTAAATTGCTTTTTAAATACTTATATGAAGTTTCTATACTCCATCTGTGTGAATAATATTTAATTATAGTTTCTGCATTTAATAAAATGTCGGTAGACAGCAAATATACTGGATTCTTGAATCCATCATCGGTAACTTCATAGCAAATAAGTACTTTAGCATAAGGGAATTTAGCAATATTACCTTCATAGGTATATACCCTATAGTCCTTACCTTCAACTGTAACGAGGTCTAAGGTGTTAGGACTAATAAATTTTTCAAATTCTGATAATTGTAGCGAAATTCCTAATGGAGATATTTTTCTGTTAGATTTAATTGCTCCTATTAGGTGGTAGCCCTTTGCTAAAGAAGCTTCTATTAATTTGTTATTTGTATACCATGAATCCATAAGACAATATATTTTTTCACACTTAGATGGAGTTTTAAAAGAAGTTATAAAATCTTTTGCAATATCAACCTTAGATTTAAAATTTTTCTTTAAATCTTCGCAAAATTCCTTTTTATAGTAAGGTTTATATTGTAAAGGAATGGATTTGTCATTTACAACAAAATTTGAAGTAACCACACAATGTGACCAAATATTTTTGCCTTCCGTATGAGAGTAATTATAAGATAGTCCTTGTATTTTCTTCGCAGATTCCTTGGAATTTACAGTATCATCTATAATCAAGAATCCTACGGATTTAGGTTTAATATTATGTTCAAGGAAAAAGTTTAAATAATTGATTCGATTGTTGTTTAAAAGACTATCGTCCCATTTAGAATGGCTTAAAAACCTGTAAATACAACTTTTGTCTTTTGAAGACAATACATTTTTAGCAATTTCAGATAAAGTTTTAGTGCCAGGTAAATTAATTAATCCATTGGCAATAGTGGTTAAATGATTAAATTGAGGCTTAGACATTCCATAGTTTACATCATTTAAGTAATTGTAAAGTTCATCATTAATGGATACAATATTAGTACTTGGCATACTTCTTACCTCCCGTGTTTGTATTTGTGTGGTAACTTTTATATAACACGGCAAGAGAAAGTATGCCATATTTATTTTTTGGTAGTATTACCAATTTAGATTTTTATTTTGCATAACTAAAGTTAATAAATAAAAAAACACTAACTAATAATTTTACTGGATTTAGTTAGTGTTTTTAAATTTAGGGCTATCCTAGATTAAATCTTCATATGAAAGTCCTCTTTACAATATGCGTAATTGTAAGCAGTGTTTACTATCTTAGATTAAATGTTCATATGAAGTCAGCTCATCACTGATTCACTGCTCTAAGAATTTCTATTAGTTATTCCGTAAATATTACTAAAGTTTTAAAACTCGCTATGCTCAAATATTAAAATTAATTTCTCTTAACAGTTAAGTTTTTAGCCAAAATATTATATAATATAGTAGATTCTTAAACATAATAAGAAGTAGATGAGATTGATAACAGAATGTAAAACATAATATAAATACATAGGAGTGAAAACATGAGAAAAGGTAAGAATTATGAATTTACTATAGAAGGAACAGAATTTCCAGGCATGGGGGTCTGTAATGTAGAGGGTGTTAAAGTTTTAGTTAAGGGAACATTTCCCGGGCAAAAAGTTATTGCCACAGTTAAAAAGAAAAATAGTGAGAGAATAGAAGCAAAATTAGTACAGGTTTTAGAAGATGTAGATTATAAAATAGAACCTAAGTGCCCTGTTACAGAGCTTTGTGGAGGGTGTACATCACAACATATTCCCTATAAAAAACAATTAGAATTAAAAAACGAACAGATTTTAAAACTATTTGAGAATGCAGGACTTTCAGGATTTGAATACCTAGGCGTAGAAGAAAGCCCTTCAATATTTGCATATAGAAATAAAATGGAGTTTAACTTTGGAGATATGGAAAAGGGCGGAGAATTAACCCTTGGGATGCACGTTAAAAGTAAAGGATACTCCATAGTAAACACCAGTTGCTGTGAAATAGTAGATGAAGACTTTAGAATAATACATAGCACAGCAATAGAATACTTTAGAAAAAAAGCACTAACTTACTATAAAATAATGAAAAGAGAAGGTTACTTAAGAAATCTTGTTATAAGAAAGGGAATAAATACAGGAGAAATCCTAGTAAACTTAGTTACCACATCCCAAATGGATATTGACCTAAGCGAATTTTTAAACCTTCTTCAAGGACTTCAATATAAAGGTAAACTAACAGGAGTAATCCATACTATAAACGATTCCCTAAGCGATGTAGTTCAAGCAGATAGAGTAGAAATTTTATACGGAAGAGAATATATATACGAAGAACTTTTAGGCTTAAAATTTAAAATAAACCCTTTTGCCTTCTTCCAAACCAACACAAAAGGAGCAGAAAAACTATACAGCATAGTACGCGACTTTATGGGAAATACAGAAGACAAAGTAGTATTCGACCTATACTGCGGCACAGGAACCATAGGCCAAATAGTAGCACCAAAAGCTAAAAAAGTAGTAGGCATAGAGCTAATAGAAGAAGCAGTAGAAGCAGCAAAAGAAAATGCAAAACTAAACAACCTAGAAAACTGCACTTTTATAGCAGGAGACGTAGCAAAAGTCATAGGAAACCTAAAAGAAAAACCAGACACCATAATCCTAGACCCTCCAAGACCAGGAGTGCATCCTGTAGCACTAAAATATGTAACAGAATTTGATCCTAAAAACATAATCTACGTATCCTGTAACCCAAAAACCTTGGTAGAAGACTTAAAGTATTTTGTGGGAAAAGGATATAAGATAGAGAGAGTTAAGGGGATGGATATGTTTGCGAATACTGGGCATTGTGAAAGCATTGTGTCTTTGCATAAGTAAATGGACGTTTATACGTTTAATATAATAAAGTAGAAGAAGCCTACAAATATAGGGAAGACTATATTTGTAGGCTTTTAGTTATATTTAAAGAAGGAGAAAAGATTAGGGAAACAATAGAGAATAAAGGTAAGCGTCAAAGTTTTAGCACCTTTAATAATTCCAACAATAGTATTAAAATATCCTAGTAAGGCAATATTACCTAAGTCTTAGACTATATTCATTTTATTACATTAACATGAAAAAATTATGATATAATATTCAATAGGAATTTATATAAGGTATTTACTATTTAAAGACCTTTCTTGGGAGTGACACTGTTAATAAAAGAACACTTAGGGTAATAATTAGTATATTAGAATTAATTGGAAATAAAAAGCAAAGGAGACAGAACAGTGGGAGTTCATAATGATTTAACTTTTTTTACAAATGAACCAGAACGAAATCTCTATGATCGATTTAATAATATTCTGCAATCAAATACGCAGTTTTACGATATGATTGTAGGATATTTTAGAACTAGTGGATTTTATTTAATGTATCCATCAATGAAAGATGTTGAAAAGGTTAGAGTATTAGTTGGTTTAAATGTAGATGGAAAAACAGTTCAGATAATTGAAAAAGCTAAAGAAGAGCAAATGTCTTTTGAAATGTCATATAAAGAAGTAAGGGATGAATTTTCAGATGATGTAGTTGAAGAAATGCAAAATTCAGAAGACAGTTATCGAGTAGAGCAGGGGGTTAAAACTTTCATTAAATGGCTTCAAACTGGAAAACTAGAAATGAGGGTATATCCTGAGGCACCCATACATGCGAAAGTATATATTATGAGGAAAGATATGGAAAAGATCCCAGACCAATATGGAACGGTTATTACAGGTTCAAGTAATTTTTCAAAAGCAGGACTTGTAAATAACCTTAAATTTAATGTTGAACTAAAGGATAGTCGAGATGTTGAATTTGCATTAAATAAGTTTGAAGAATTATGGAAGAGTTCTATAGATATTTCTGATGAATATATAGAAACGGTAAATAAAAAAACATGGATTAGAGAAGATATTACACCATATGAGTTATTTTTGAAAACACTTTATGAGTATTTTAAAGAAGAAATTAATGAAGATAAAAATGAAACATGGGAGGAAATACTTCCAGATGGGTTTATGAAGCTTCAATATCAAACGGATGCAATAGTCCAGGCTAAAAAGATACTCAAAGCTTATAATGGGGTCTTTATAGCTGATGTAGTTGGATTGGGTAAAACCTTTATATGTGCTATGCTAGCACAAAGGTTAAAAGGAAGAAAGTTAATTATATGTCCACCAGTGTTAAAAGAATACTGGGAAAGAACATTACAACAATTTGAAGTATCTGCTAAAGTTGAGTCATTAGGAAAGTTAGATAGTATTCTTGAAGATGAGGATTTAATGAAAAATGTGAAGTATGTTTTTATTGATGAAGCACATAGGTTTAGAAATCAAAAAACTGAAAGTTTCCAGAAACTTCATGAGATTTGCTATAATAAGAAAGTTATTTTAATTACCGCTACACCTCAAAATAACTATTCTAGTGATATAGCTAATCAAATTTATTTGTTTCAGCCTAAGAATAACAGTACTATTATACCCAATAATAAAAATATTGAAACTTTTTTTAATCGCTTAGATAGTAAATTAAAAAAATTAGATAAAGGTACCGAGGAGTATTCAGAAACATTAAAAGCTAATTCAGAAATTATTAGAGATCAGGTGCTTAGAAATGTAATGATTAGAAGAACTCGTAATGAAATTATGGAATGCTATAAAGAAGATTTAGAAAAACAAGGATTAAAATTTCCAGAATTGGGTGATCCAGAAAAGATTGTTTATACTTACGATGAGGATATAGAAGTTGTATTTAATCATACAATAGAAAGTATTAAAAATCTTACATATGCAAGATATAAACCACTTACTTATTTAGAAAATGTACCAAAAGAAGTAGCTTCACTATTAGTATCTCAAAGAAATATGTCAGGATTTATGAAATCGATTTTAGTAAAAAGACTAGAAAGTAGTTTTGAAGCATTTAAAAAAACTTTACATAGATTTATAAAATCCTATGAAAAATTTTTTAAAATGTGCTTAGACGGTGAATTGTATATTAGTAAAAAAGTTGATGTATATGATCTTTTGGACAATGGTGATGATGAAAAGCTTATAGGACTAGTTGAAGAAGATATTGTTCAATATTATCCTATAAAAGCTTTTAAGAAAGAATTTATCCCTTCCATAAAATATGATTTGAATATACTGAGAGAACTTGAAAGCCAATGGGAAGAAATTATAGAAGACCCTAAAAAAGAACAGTTTTTGCTAGAGTTAAAAATAAATGAAAAAATAAAAGATAAAAAAGTTATTATTTTTACAGAATCAAAAGAAACAGCAGAATATGTGGGAGAATATTTAGAAAAGTATTATCCGGAAAAAGTATTAGTCTTTAGTGGACAAGGTTCTCGATCTGTAAGGCAAGAAATAGAAGCAAATTATAATCCTAATTTTGCATATGAAAAGAAAAATGATATTCAATTTTTAGTAACTACAGACGTACTTGCAGAAGGGATTAACCTTCATAGGAGCAACATTATTATTAATTATGATTTGCCATGGAATCCAACAAAAATTATGCAAAGGGTTGGGCGTATTAATAGGGTAGGAACAGAACATGATAAAATTTATGTTTTCAACTTTTTTCCAACTGCTCAAGCAAATGCTGAGCTACCATTAGAAGAAAACATTATACTAAAAATACAAGCATTTCATGATACATTAGGAGAGGACTTTAAGTATTTATCTGAGGATGAGGAAGTATCATCTCATAATCTTTATAAAAAACTAAATAGCACGGATATACTTGAAGCAGAGGAAAATGATGATGCATATGAATTAAAATATTTAAAAATTATTAGAGAAGTTAGAGATAATAATGAAAAGCTTTATGAAAAGATTAAAAAGTTACCTCAAAAATCAAAAAGTGGAATAATACTAAATGATATTTCAGAAGATAAAACAGTTACATTTTTAAAAAAAGGTGCATTAAAAAAGTTTTTTATGGCAGATGTTAAAGATTCAGAAGAAATTTCTTTCTTACGAGCAATGAAATATTTAGAAGTGGAGCCTAATGAGAAAAAAGTTAAAACACCAAAAATTTATTTTGAACATCTGGAATTAAATAAATTAGGATTTGAAATAGCTCTTACAGAAGAGGAAGAGATTATTACAGAAAAAACTTCTAAGGTAGGTAATGATGCAAAAGTAATAAAACTTCTAAGAGCTATTTCTAGGTGTAAAGCATTTACAGATGAGCAAGATACCTTAATAAAGAAACTTAGAAACATATGGGAAGAAGGGAATGTTCCAGCAGGTATTTCAAAAGATATTATTAAACAAACAAAGGGTATGGATGATCCAGTAAAGATTTTCTATGAAATACAAGAAATTATCCCAAAGAAGTATTTTGAAGAAAGAAAAGGAAAGAAAAAAGTAAACTTATCTGGAAATATGAAGGTTATACTTTCATCATACCTAAAAAAGGGGGAGACAGAATAGATGAACATTGCTAAAATAAATATTTTGCAAGAGACATTTGAAAATAAATTTGATATTCAGCGTTTCAAAAAATTTACAAGAGAATTTTTTAATGAGCTAGAGATGCTGAAAGAAGTTAGGCACACAGGTATATGGAAAGAATATACCGATCATATAGAGGCTTATTATACTGTTTCTAAATATACAGATAATGAAGACAATAACTTGATTGTAATGGCGGTAGAATTAAAAAGAAATACAAGTATAGATAGAGCAAGAAGTATGCAGAGAAATTTTATTTCTAAAATTTTAGACGACAATGGCATGGAGGCTGCTATTGTAGCATTTTATAGTGAAGATGAGCCAAGTTGGAGATTATCTTTTGTAAGATTGGATTATTCTTTCACAGAAAAGGGTATTAGTTTAGATTTAACACCAGCTAGAAGGTATTCATATTTAGTAGGTGAAAACGAACCAAACCATACAGTTCAGGAACCGGATTAACCCCTTTATTTTGGACAAACTCTATTAAATTCTCGCTATTACTTCAATTTTCATGCCATCATAAGTTATAGGCTTAATTCATTTACTATGTATTTTTATACACTATAACTTAACTGTCA